>NZ_WQFE01000002.1 GCF_013033965.1 Ruegeria atlantica | reverse complement strand
AGAAACCTCATCTGCACATGCCCCCCAATGGAAGCATACGAAGAAGCCGCCGAGTAAGAGGGCTGAGCGACACGACCGATCCCCGAACGCCCGGGGGTCGGTCAAAAAATGAGGGCGATGCCACAACAGGCAAGGCTCAAATCCAGCAGGTGGAGGAACAATGAAACACTATGTCCTCAATAACGGTCGTTCGCCCAAGGCCTGTGCAGCACGGCATACCCCCCACAGGAAACACCATGTCGATCTTGTCCTCTCTGGCACGGACACCGAAGCATCGGCACAGATCGTCCTGGACTTTTTCGACGCCCTGAACAGGCTTGCCGAACACCATTCCTATGTCATCAACATTCGCAGGCTGGCCGAAGGACCGGCAGAAGGGCCGCTTTATTGGTCTAGCAGAACGGCTGTGTTTTGGGGGGATATCCACGAAAACTGGCTGTTGAATGAACCTGAGAAATCTTGGACTTCACAGGTTGTTAACCTGTCGTCGCGCACAATTCTTGTTGGCGGCGCCGTTTTGCTGCTTGCGCAGATCGGACGTGCCGAGAAAACAGTCGCCGCGGTGCATCCCAACTTTACGGCTGCAGCGCAGGAAATCGGGTTGATCGAAGATGGTTCGGGTATCCATATGGCCCGAGATAATCGGCTACACAGTGCTTCAACCAGGCTAAGCGCGCTGCGGTTGTTGTCCAATTTCGTCTCGGTCGATCACGGAGAGCACCTGGCAGACACGCTGCGCGGCTATATTGGCCTGTCCGAGCCCAAAAGGATTGCCAATAGCCACCTTGCAACCCGGCTGATCCAACGATCCGAGGCAGACCCACAAGTGTGCAGAACTGTCGACACCATGCTTGATAATCTTGAGGATCCGTTGCGGATCTCTGATCTGGCGCAAACGCTGGGCACTTCGACACGGCAATTGCAGCGCCGGTTCCTGAACAGAACCGGCACAAAGCTTTTGACAACGTACAGAGAACTCCGCCTGGAACGGGCAAACACGTTGCTACGGACAACGGACCTGTCGCAGCGTGAGATTTCGGCCGCTACGGGCTTTTCGTCTACCGTCGCTCTGGGCCGCGCATTTCGCGTGCACTACAAGGCCTCTCCGGACGACATCCGCAATCAACGCTTTGCGGGGCAGCTTTCAATCAACTAGTCGGCACAGAACCGGGCCGCGCATTTCGGTCGTTCCACCCCAGCCCGAAATACGCGGCAGACCTAGGCGTTTTGCACACAAACATGCAAATCTATCCTGGCAACCGGATCGAAAACTATGTGCAGATAACCCAACTGCCGTGTCGATTGCGTTACTTTTCCGAGGAGTCTCTTTCGGCGTAGTCACGCAACGCCTGAATGTCCGCGATTTCGGCGTGATTTCGGTTGATTTTTACACCTACAGGCTTGAGCCGCGAAAACGCCCGGCTCAGGCTTTCGGGTTTCATGCCCAGGCGGCCGGCAATCAGCATCTTGTCATAAGGCAGCTCGACCTCGCAACCGCCGGACACCTTATCGGACAGGTTCAGCAGAAATTCAGCTACCCTTTGCGCACCGGTCTGCGCCTTAAGTTGTTCCAACTGTGCAACCAGTGAATGCAGATGGGTAAAGGTCGAGGCCAGGATCGACACGCCAATCTCAGGGTCTTCGCGCATCAGGGACAAAAGAACCGGGCTGGGAATGTGCATGATTTCACAAGCCGAAACGGCCTCAGCAGAGACAGGGTAAGGCACATTACGCAGCGCGACCGCTTCGCCGAAACTTTCGCCACGGGTAAAGACGCTGACCACTGCCTCGGCCCCGGTTGGCGCCATGCGAAACAGCTTGACCCAACCTGCCAGAACGACATGTACCGCCTTGGCCTCTTCTTCCTGAAGAAATATCGTCTCGCCCCGGTCGTAGCGCCGCCAGATCGCGTGACTAAGCAACTTGTCGATATGGTGTTCTGGCAGGCTTTTCAGCAGCAGTGACTGCCTGGCGATTATCTTTTGTGCTTCATGGGCCAAGAAGTGCCCCCTTTTTCCCTGGCCGATCTCCCGGCCGGTACATCCCTACTTTATGGCTATGCCAAACCTGAATTCCCGGCACCAGCCTTTTCGTGTGAGGCAACTTGACAATTGTCATGTCATCGCGCGGCCAGCATGCCTAACCTCAGGCCAAAGCCAGTAATCCCGGGAGTGCGTGAGATGGACTACGAGCGATTTTTCACCCAGAGCCTCAATGATCTGCGGGACGAAGGAAACTATCGTGTTTTCATAGATCTGCAGCGGCACTGCGGGGCGTTTCCGAACGCACGCCAGACCGACGGAGCGCTGCAGCGCGATGTGCGGATCTGGTGTTCCAATGACTATCTGGGCATGGGGCAGCATCCGAATGTGATTGGCGCGATGCATGACGCACTGGATCGCTGCGGTGCCGGCGCAGGGGGGACGCGCAACATCTCGGGCACAACGCATGACCATGTGCTTTTGGAAAACGAACTGGCGGATCTGCACGGGAAGGAGGCCGCGCTGCTGTTTACTTCGGGCTATGTCTCGAACTGGGCCGCACTGGGAACGCTGGCGGCCAAAATCCCCGAGCTCGTCGTTTTCTCGGATGCGTTGAACCACGCGTCGATGATCGAAGGTATCCGCCATTCACGGGCGCAGAAAGTCATCTGGAAGCACAACGATTTGGCGGACCTTGAGGCGAAACTGGCTGCAGCAGACCCCGACGCGCCTAAGATGATCGCGTTCGAATCCGTCTATTCGATGGATGGCGACATCGCTCCGGTCAAAGAGATTTGCGATCTGGCCGACAAGTATGACGCGATGACCTATCTGGATGAGGTTCACGCCGTTGGTCTTTATGGTCCGCGTGGCGGTGGTATTGCCGAACGTGAGGGGTTGATGGACCGCCTGACCGTCATCGAAGGCACATTGGGTAAGGCGTTTGGTGTGGTCGGTGGTTACATCGCCGCCTCGGCTGCGCTGTGCGATTTCGTGCGTAGCTTTGCCAGCGGGTTCATCTTTACCACCGCCCTGCCTCCGGCAATTGCGGCTGGGGCCGCTGCCTCAATCCGGCATTTGAAACAATCGAATACCGAACGCGACCTGCAAAAGGCCCGCGTGGCGCAAGTTCGCGCGCGGCTGGATGCCGAAGGCATTCCGCATTTGCCCAACCCCAGCCACATTATCCCCGTGATGGTAGGTGATCCGGTGAAATGCAAATTCATCTCGGACACGCTGCTGGAAGAGTTCGGAATCTACATCCAGCCGATCAACTACCCAACCGTGCCGAAAGGAACCGAGCGTTTACGGATCACCCCTTCGCCCGTGCATACGGATGAAGATATCGACCATCTGGTCGGCGCCCTTTCGGCCCTGTGGCAACGGTGCCAGATCGCCCGGATGCCAATCGCCGCTCAGTAGCCAAAGCACCCCCTCTCTTGGAAATTTGCCGCCTCACCGAGGCGGCTTTTTTGGTGCGACAAACTTTTGTCCAATTCACATTCTAACCGGAAAGCATGAAGCAGTTTATTCTCTTAGGTTGTATTGTTCTCGCCGTAATTGGGTGCAGTCGAGAAACCCCACGTGACAAGATGTTCGATGAATTGCGTGCGCAAAAGGACGTTCAGACGCCTTTTCCTAGCGCAGGTTACACATATGCCAGCTTTGACTCAGGCCACGGCTATCAAATTGAATATCTGGATCCCAATGGGCGCGCTTTTCTTTGGTACCCGGGCAATCGTAGTGCTGTGTCGGGTGAATGGAAAATCGTGCTGGACGAGATTTGCTATCGCTACGGTTCGAACACGTTCAACCCCCAAACATTGCAGCGAGGCGGGTCCTGGAGCTGCGATTACACGGGACGGGCTGGCTATCTGGTCACTGCCTATCAAAAAGGTGATCCCTTCAATCTGAGATCCGGGAAAATCCCTTATGACCGCAGCAAATGCGATCTTCCCAAAGAATTAAAGAAAATCAAGAAAGTGAGTTGCAAATGAGGATTGTTTTATCTGCTGTGGTTCTTGTTCTCATGAGCCACGCTGCAGCCAGTGCCTGCACCAGCATGAAGCGTTTGCCCGTATTCAACTACAAGAAACATGCCAGTGGTGACGCTGATTTCTACGGCCTTGATCCCAAAAAAGGTCGATACATCGTCATCCAGCACACGGGCGGCGTTTCAAAAATCGAAATTTCGGCAAAACGTGGTGCAAAGGCGCAATACACCCGAGCGGGTACCGGGGACCCTTTGCCTGTGACCGTTATGGTTTCCGAAAACCTGTGCACTCAAGGAAGCACGCGGCTGTTCACAAAGAAGTTTCATGCCCGATTAAAAGAACAATACTCAACGCAGTTCTACTTGCCGTTTTCTGCTTCTCAAAACAAGACCCCAGCTATTAATCTGGCTCAATCGGTTCTGCGGGCAACGTACTGCCCAAAGGGTGAAATCGCGCTCAACCACAAGTTTCAATACGTCGACAAGTCCGGCAGCAACCCTGTCGTGAAAACAGCGCCCGCAGCCCGAGCCTGGGGGTCCGATCCGTTCGATGAAAAGTGGATCATTCAACTGACATGTTCGGAATGGCGAAGCATCCAATAGGAACTATGGCAGAGGGCTTCAGATCAGGAACAGCGCCAGAATAAGGCACCCAAAAGCGATCATGACAAAAGTGAACCCGCGCAGCCACGTGGGGCTATCGGCAAGGTCCAGGTAACGCGCAAGGATTACCCGGGCTTTGATCAGCGCGAGGATCAAAATGCTGCTGCCAACAAAAGCCGGGGGCGCCGGCAGTGTGGTCAGCAACGTGGAGGCCAGGCTGAGTGCCAGCAGGGTAACCCACGCGCGTGTTAGTGTGCTCGGCGGCCATTGGCGGGAGAGTTTGGGAACAGATGAAGCAGCGCGCATGCTCGTTACCCCAGCAGGTAGATCACGGGAAACAACATGATCCAGACCAGATCGACCATGTGCCAGAACTGGGCACCCGCCTCGATGTTGCGGGCATCATCGCGCCAGGCGACGAACAGCAGGATACCCACCCCGGCCAACACATGTGCGGCGTGAAAGCCAGTCAGCAGGTAGTAGAACATGAAAAACGGGTGGGTCTCAAACGTGATCCCCTGCGCCGCTTTGCCCGCGTATTCGACACCTTTAATGATCAGGAACACTACCCCCAGCAGGGCAGAACCGATCAGGGCAAGACGCGCGGCGCTACGGCGCGCTGCCCTGTGCCAGTGCAATGCCTGCGCCGCGAGAAAACCTGAGGTGACCAGAACCGCCGTATTGAACGCAGCCCCCGTTCGGTAAAGATGCGACTGTGCCTCAGCAAAGCCAGACGGGTCGGTCAGGCGGACACCCATGAATGCGATCAGTCCTGCCCCGAACACCAGAAGTTCCGAGATGATGAGCACCCACATCAATAACTCACCCGGAAGCTCGTCAATCAGGGACGTATCGCTCATGCGCCGACCAGTTGGCGGTAAATTTGCGGCAATGCCATTGTCAGGCGGTGCGGGTCGGGGATGACGGCGAACCCGCCTTGCCCGAACATACGCGGGAACCAGCTTTTGCCGGATTTGTCGATGGTGACGCCGAACACCGATTGACCCACGCGGCGTGCTTCGCGGACAGCTTGCCGCGTGTCTTCGATACCGTGGCGGCCTTCGTAGTGGTCAAGATCGTTGGGCTTTCCATCAGTGATGACCAGCAAAAGGCGGCGCTTGCGCGACTGCGCTGCCAGTTCGGTCGAGCAATGACGGATCGCGGCCCCCAACCGGGTGTAATGGCCTGGGCGCAGCGAGGCGATGCGTTGTTCGACCGTCGCTCCCATCGGCTCATCAAACCGTTTGCAGCGTTGAACATAAACACGCTGGCGTTTCAGTGAACTGAAGGCATGGATGGCGAAGTCGTCGCCACAGGCATTCAGGCCCCAGGCTAGTGCGGCCAAAGCCTCGCGTTCGATGTCGATGACTGCACGGCCAGTGACGGCACTTTCTGTTGAACGGCTGACATCCAGCAGGATCGAAACCGCCAGATCGCGCGCTTCGGGACGGGATTGCATCCAGATACGCTCGGTTCCATCACCATTTGCACAGCGATCAACCTGCGCCCGTACGGCGGCCTCGATATCCAGTTGATCCCCATCCAGATGCCCGCGTGTCATGATACGACCGGGGCGCAAGGCCTCGAACTGGCGCTTGACCGCGCGGATACGGCGGGCGGTGGCTGGGTCTTTGCCAAACTCGGCCGCGTCTTCGCGGATTTCTGCATCAGAGAGCAGAACATTGACGTGATCGGGCAGATAACGGCCCGTACGCACATCCCACTCGGGATAGAGGATACGGCCTGACAAACGTTCTCGGTTCACGTCCTCGGGTGCGAGGTCGAGATGCAGTTTCAGCTTTGTGGGCGGCGCCTTGGATATCTGCCCAAGGCCAATCTCTTCCTGATCGTCAGCGGCTTTTTTGGCGTTGTCTGGATCGTCGTCATCGATGCGCCGGTTTATGTTCAAGAACTCGGCCCAACTGAGGATCGCCTCGAACTTGTGTAGGATAAAGCTGTCGCTGCGGGACGCCTGATCGGATTTGCGACGGCGGGCACGGTGAGTTTTCTCGCCGGATTCTTCGGGCGGACCCTCGGTATCGGGGTTTTCGACCTCGTTATGTTCGGAAAAGCCAACCGCACGCAGTTCGGGCCACAGTGGGACCGGGCGCATCGGTTGATAGCCGCGCGGTGCGGTCAGTTCATCGTCCATCGCCAACAGGTTTTCGGCCTGCTCCGACAATTCGGCGCGATCGCCCAGACTGTGCCGGATCAGCTCTTCGACAGCTGCTTCGACAGGCGGAAGGTTGGGAGTGTCGCGTTGAAGCAGAACACCTTTGCAAAGCTCGGTGTAAAGCGGGCGAAGGCCCGGGGCGTCTTCCAATGTTGCCCCGACCATGTCCTGCGCGGCGGTCAGGGCGCGCAGATCAGCACGCAGCGGATCATCTTCGTCAATTCTCGTCCCGGCATGCGCGGCAGCGGCCGCCAGCCAGACATAAAGTGCGCCATTTGCTTCGCGTGCAGGAAACACTGCCAAACGGTCCGGCAGTCGCAGCACCTCGCCATCAAACGAGGCGCGCGGCATCAATTCCACCTCAGCCCCCAGCCGGCGACGCCAACTCAGACGGTGGCGGGAAACCTCGGGTGAGACCGGGCGCAATTCGACGCCCGGACTACCCCCAAGCCCTCGGAAGAGGACGGCCAGCCGCCCCGCGACCTGTGACAGGTCGACCGCGGCTCCATCATGCACCTCAGGTGCATCGAGGCGGCTGGCAAGGGTGTGCCACAGTTTCCCGATCGTTTCTTCGGGTTCCCATGGCTCAAAGTCGATCTTGACCATCGGCCGGCCTCACCCAAAGACAGCCGTGACAAGATCGAGGAGCCCGCGTTTGATATCCTCGTCATCAGTCAGAGGTTCGATCATTGCGGCAAGGATGGCGCGGTCGGTGGACATGCCCTGGGCGATCAGCGTCGCGGCATAGACAACCAGACGAGTGGAAACGCCTTCCTCAAGATCCTGCCCCTTGAGCCCGCGCAGTTTGCCTGCAAGGCGCACCAACGGCTTGCAGCGTTCCAGCGGCAGGCCGCTTTCCTGCGCAACGACTTCAGCCTCCATCTCGGGCGACGGGAAGTCGAACTCCAGCGAGATAAAGCGCTGCCGGGTCGAAGGTTTCAGGGTTTTCAGGATATTCTGGTAACCGGGGTTATACGAGGCCACCAGCATGAAACCGGGTGCGGCTTCAAGCTCCTCTCCGGTGCGGTCGATCGGCAGGATGCGCCGGTCGTCGGTCAGCGGGTGCAATACGACGGTGACGTCCTTGCGGGCCTCGACCACCTCGTCGAGATAGCAGATTGCGCCTTCGCGCACCGCGCGGGTCAGGGGGCCGTCGACCCAGACGGTCTCGCCGCCTTTCAGCAGGTAGCGCCCTATCAAGTCCGCGGCGGCCAGATCGTCGTGGCAGGCCACGGTATAAAGCGGGCGGCCAAGACTGGCGGCCATGTGCGCGACAAAACGGGTCTTGCCGCAGCCCGTCGGACCTTTCAGCAGGACCGGCAGGTTGTTGGTATAGGCGGCAGCAAACACATCGCATTCGTCGCCTTGGGGCAGATAGAAGGGGGCGCTGGCCGCCCCCGTTCCCATTTGAATGGAGCCATCCATTTCCATCACTCCGCTGGGGTTTCAGCAGCGCCCGGCTCGATGATCTCTTTGCGAGGCACCCAGACCGAGTAGATGAACAGCAGCGCGCCAAGGACCACTACGACGCCGGACCCAAAGCGCATCCAGTAGAAGATCGCGATCTGGTCTTGCACGTCCATGAAGTAGTCTCCAACCACGCGCTGCATGTGTGTTTGCACGGTTCCACCGAAGGTCAGCACAAAGGTCATGAAGACCATGCCGCTGGTCATTAACCAGAAGCTGCCCATGTTCATCACCTGATTGTACGGATCACGGTTCTTCAGGATCGGCATCGCATAGCTGAAGATCGCCAGGTTGAGGCAGACATAGGCACCGTAGAAGGCCAGGTGGCCATGCGCGGCGGTGATCTGCGTACCGTGGGTATAGTAGTTCACCCCGTGCAGCGTGTGCAGAAAGCCCCAGACACCGGCACCGAAGAACGCCAGCGTGGCACAGCCCAGCGACCACAGAAGTGCGGCCTTGTTGGGGTGGTCACGACGGCCCTTCCAGACCATGACGAAGGCAAAGGCCATCATCGCAAAGAACGGGATCACTTCGAGGCTTGAGAAGATCGATCCGATCCACTGCCAATACGCAGGTGTACCGATCCAGTAGTAGTGGTGCCCTGTACCAAGGATGCCCGAGAACAGCGCGGCCGCGACGATGACATAGAGCCATTTCTCGACCACTTCACGGTCTACACCGGTCAGTTTGAGCATCAGGTAGGCCAGGATCGAGGCCATGATCAGCTCCCACACACCTTCGACCCACAGGTGGACGACATACCACCAGTATTGCTTGTCCAAGGACAGGTTGCCCGGATTGTAAAAGGCAAACAGGAACAACAGCGCCAGACCCCAAAGGCCCAACAACAGGATGTTGGTGATCGCGGTCTTCTTGCCCTTCAGAACAGTCATCGACACGTTGTAAAGGAAGATCAGCGCGGCCACGACGATGCCCGCCTTGACCCATTTGGGTTGCTCAAGGAATTCGCGCCCCTCTTTGCCCAGCAGCCAGTTGCCCTCGAACAGGTTGAAGGTATATGTCAGCACCACGCCCAGCGTTCCGACCACAAGGATGATCAGCTGCAAATAGGCCAGCATGGGCGAATGGATCTCACGCTCGGCCTCTTCCGGGATCAGGAAGTACGCCGCCCCGAAGAAGCCCAGGATCAACCAGACGATCAGCGCATTTGTGTGCAGCATCCGCACAATGTTGAACGGCAGAAGCTCGCTCAGGAAATTGGGCGAAACATAGATCCATCCGGCGATCAGACCGCCGATGACCTGGATCGCGAACAAGCCCATCGCTACGGCAAAGTAGGCGTAGGCAATTTTTTGGGATTCGTATTTCATTGCTCCGTTCCCTTTCTCAGCCAGCCTCGTTGGGCGGCCAGTCCTGAGCGTCGATATTGTCCGTCCAGATCAGGAAGTTGGTCAGATCACGGATCTCTTCGTCGCTGAGGTTGAATTGCGGCATCTGTCGGCGACCGGGAACGCCGGTGGGCTGCGCCTCCATCCAGCCCTTGAGCGCTTCAAAGGCTGATTCCGGGTCATCAAGGACGCCCCAGCGGGTCATCACATTCGCAACTTCCGGAGCAAAGTAGGCTCCTTCACCAAGAATGGTGTGACAGTTGATACAGGCGTGTTTTTCCCAGACGTGTTTGCCCCGTACCACGCTGTCATCAAGTTTCGCGGCATTCTCGGAATTGACGATGTACAGGTGTGAATGGGCCGACAGGGCCAGAAAGATGAGAATAAAGAACAGTGACCCGCCATAGAATATATTGCGCGCCATGCTCTTGGTCATGACTTCTCGCATCGCGCTCTCCTTTGCGCAGATTAGCTAGTGGAGAGCAGAATGCAGCGCGGGCCGGTTTACCGCCTTAACGAAAGTCAAGACTGGCAAACATTGCTGATGAAGCACCCAGAGCCCGCAACAAAAAGGCCAGCCCGAGTGTGGCCTGCGGGAAACTATTGTGCCTACAACTGGCCCAATTACCCCAAAAATGCCGTTTTGACGCCTTGAAAAACGTCGCCAGACTCAGCAACACTTTTTCGTGAGTACTCAGTAGCGTCGCTTTTGCGCGGCCTCGCAGAAGCAAAGCACACAAAGGTCAGGGTAACGATGGCAATTAATATTTACGGTGCATTCCGTTCTGACTCGACGATGTCGACCAGTCAGGCGCAGCTTTACCAAGTCAACACCACCTTCCAGATCTCGCAATACAGCCAAATTACAATCACCGATGGTGCCGACGGCACTATTATCGACGGTGACAACGTGGTCAACGAAGTGCCAAACGACCCGACACAGACCTATTTGGGCCGTGCGTTTGACTGGGATTACACCATTCGGGTCCGTGATGAAGATGGCAATACTTATGAAATCGGCGTCATGGATTGGGACATCAACAACAATGGGTCTATAAACACCAATTCCGCTGAGCAGGGTTATTTTCTTGGCTTCATCGGCGGAAGTGTTCCGCCACTGAACACGACGCTGACGATTATCGCACTCACCGATAACGGTCCGGACATTCCGGTGGATACGGTGGTACCATGTTTCACGCGAGGTACACTGATCGAAACGCCTGATGGTATGCGCCCTATCGAGACGCTGACCGTCGGGGACGAGGTGATGACAATGGACCGCGGTCCGCAGCGTATTCGCTGGATCGGCGCGCGCTCACTGACCGACCATGAGCTGTCGGAAAAGCCAAAACTGCGCCCGATCCGCATCTCAGCCGGAGCACTGGGCAGCGGACTTCCGCTGCGCGACCTGCTAGTGTCACCGCAGCACCGGATGCTGGTGCGCTCGGCCATTGCAATCCGTATGTTCGAGACCAGTGAAATTTTGGTGGCCGCGCACGCGCTTGTTGGCATTCCTGGTATTTCGGTCGAGGAAAACGCAGAAACGGTCGCGTATTACCACATGCTTTTCGAGCAGCATGAGATCGTTTTCGCCGAAGGTGCCCCGTCCGAAAGCCTATATGCCGGAGCCGAGGCGCTTAGGACTGTGCCCGCTGCGGCGCGAGCAGAAATGCTGGAGCTGTTTCCCGCCTTGGCCTCTGAGGGTTTC
Source organism: Ruegeria atlantica (assembly GCF_013033965.1). Classification (GTDB taxonomy): domain Bacteria; phylum Pseudomonadota; class Alphaproteobacteria; order Rhodobacterales; family Rhodobacteraceae; genus Ruegeria; species Ruegeria atlantica_D. The sequence continues at coordinate 484,108 of NZ_WQFE01000002.1, read as the reverse complement.
GTACCACCATCAGCGCGCCCGATCCCGGCCAAAGGCAAGCAGGTCCGGCACATGGTGCAGCGCCACATCAAGAATAGCCGATCATTGATCGAGTGACTTTGGCTTTTTGGAACAACAGGTTGCCTAGCCTCGCGTCACACGTGGGCCGGTCAAAGCGGGCCACATAGCAATCAGATACAGCGCAAAGGCGGTGACCCACAGGCCGTCCGACAAGAGCATCGCAACGAGATAGCCTGAATCCAGCTCGGCCCCAATCCAACGCGACAACGCAGCTACTGCCATCAAACCATAGGCAACAACCATCGGTCCCGGCGCGACCAGCGCGCGACCGCTATGTCCAAGCGCGGCGCGGCTCATGACCGCCAACGTCATGCCGCCTACGCACCCGATACCCAGAACGTGCAGGGCGGCCACTTCATTGCCAATCCCAAGTACTGCCATCCCCCACAGGATCAGACCCAGCGCCAGCATGCCCAGCCCCAGATGCAGCGCGAGAAGGATCGGTTCCCGGGCGGCCCATAAGGTCCGCCACCGGGCCATGCGCAGGATTTGTACGAGGCCCAGTGCCAGTGCCACGACACCTGCTACAAAATGCGTGCCTGATAGCAGCACAGCCAGCGGCAGGATCAGGGCCAAAACCATTCCTGGCTTGTCCAGTTGTGCAACCGACATTGGCCAGTCGGCCTCGGGCACGCCGGCCCGTTTCATGGCGTTGCGGGTAAAGGCCGGCGTTATCCGTCCGCCCAAAATGGCAATCATCGCGCATAGTGTCAGCAGACCCGCCCGCAACCCGGATTGCAGGGTGTCATCCGTCAATCCCATCCATTCCAGATGCGTGAACAAGTCGGCGATCCAGATAAAGCTAAGCAACAGCAGGAAAACCATGTTCTGCGGTTTCGGACGGCGGACCAGTTGCGTTGCGATTTTTGCTGCGAGGATCGGAACGAAAGCTAGGTCAATCACGGCAACCAATACCGTTGGCAGCATCCCCGAAAACCACATTGCCATCCGGCCCGCCAACCATACCCCTGCCGCGAGGGCGATGAACCGCGCGCGCGCATCAGGTGCTCCGGTCCAGTTTGGCACCGCCGTCAGAAAGAACCCACCCAACGCCGCAGTGGCATAGCCAAAGATCATCTCATGCGCATGCCACATAGGCGGCGTCATGCCGTAATCCGGCGCCATGTAAGGCACCGTCAGCCACAATCCCCAGACCAGTCCGACAAACAGGCCATACAGCCCGGCGGACAGAAAAAACACGCGGAACCCCTCACCAAAAATACGGGTGATGACTGCGGGCATGGCTGCTCTCCTAGGTCGTTTTTCCAAGCCCTAGCAGCCTGCTTGTTCGCGGCACTTAACCAAAATCAAAACGGCGGAAAACATGTCTATAAAACACAGATTTTCTGAGGTTTTTTTGGGTGAATTTTTGCATCTCTACCCCGGTTTACGCCCCATCCGTTGACTTTCGTCAAGGAGCCGAAGGCTTCGGTGGGCCAACCTTAGCCCTGCCTCACCAGCAAATGGAGAGTGATCATGTCACTTGGAATCAGCTACAAAAAAACTGGCCGTGCCTTTGGGGTCGGTTTGGCGATGCTGCTGGGCAGCGTCGCTGCTCCGACACTCGCCGAAGAGCCAACGCTTGACAAGGAAGCCTTTGAGTCGTCGAAACAATTGTACTTTGAACGCTGCGCCGGGTGCCATGGCGTGTTGCGCAAAGGGGCGACCGGCAAAAGCCTTGAGCCATTGGTCGAAACGAAAAACGCCGACGGCACCGTGACCGAATCCGGCACCCTGAAACTGGGTCAGGAACGGCTCGAAAAAATCATCGCCTGGGGGACCGAAGGCGGGATGAACAACTTCTCGGATGTGATGTCCGAGGACGAGATCAGCAATATGGCGACCTACATTCAGATGGAACCGCCCAAGCCGCCGGAAATGTCGCTGGAACAGATGATGGCGACTCGTAAGGTCTATGTCGAACCCGAAGATTACCCGACCGAGCCGCTGCATGGCCGCAACTGGGAAAACTTCTTCGTGGTCATCGAACGTGACGTCGGCAAAGTGGCCGTCATCGACGGCGACACCAAGGAAGTGCTGGCGCATATTCCGACAGGCTATGCCGTGCACGTTCTGAAAGCGTCCGAGCACCATAAACTGGAAGAGCCGGAAAACCCGGGCCGCTTCTGGTACACGATGGGCCGCGACGGCAAGATGACCAAGATCGACCTGTGGCAGAACCCTGAAAACATGCTGGTTGCAGAGGTCACGATTGGCTATGACGCTCGCGACGTGGCGGTATCAGGTGACGGTAAATACGTGATCGGTGGGGCCTATTGGCCGCCGCACTTCGCGATCGTCGATGCCGAAACAATGGAACCCAAGAAGGTTGTCTCGACCCGAGGCTACAACGTGGACGGGGACTATGTGGAAGAGGCGCGTGTGGCCGCGATCTACACCACTCCGAACGAGCCAACTTGGATTGTTGCCGTGAAGGAACTCGGCCAGCTCTGGCAAGTGGATTACTCAGACCTGGACAACCTGCGGATCGACAAGATCGACAGCGCCAAGTTCCTGCATGATGGGTTCTTTGACCCAACGGGCCGTTACTTCCAGATCGCCGCGAACGCGTCGAACAAGATGGTCGTGGTCGATACCGAAACCCACAAGCTGGAAGCCATGATCGACACGGCGCCGCTGCCGCACCCCGGTCCGGGCGCTAACTGGGATGATCCGAATTGTGGCCCGGTCGCCGGCACGACCCACCTGGGCGAAGGCACGGTCACCGTCTGGGGCAACGACCCCGAAGGCCGCCCCGATGATGCATGGAAGGTCTGCTATGAGGTGGAAACCGACGGGCCCGGTCTGTTCATTCGGACGCACCCAGACTCGGACTACATCTGGGCCGACCAGACCAAGCACCCCGAGCCTGAGGTCCAGCAATCGGTGCAGGTCATCGACAAGGCAACCGGTGAGATCGTGAAAACGATCCAGATCACTGAAGAGGAAGGCAACGTCGCCGTCCACTTCGAGTTCAATCAGGACGGCTCCGAGGTCTGGGTTTCCAAGTGGAACCGCTCGACCTCGAAAGAAGCGAACGGTGAGATCGTGATCTACGACGCCAAGACGCTGGAAGAGATCGGCCGCGTGAAGGGGCTGTTTGCACCGACCGGAAAATTCAACGTCTACAACCGGTCGAACCACGTCACCTGACGGTTTCGCAACCAACTTCGGAAAGGGCGGGCCCCTCGCCCGCCCTTTCCTCGTTTGACCACCCAGCCAAACTCACCGGCCTGCCATCCAAGGCCAGATAAGACAGCCAAAACGGAGCCCGGATATGACTTCCGAACCGGAAAAGAAAAAACCGATCTGGCGCCGGTATTTCCTGTGGGGAATGCCCGTGGCCGGTATTGCCGCAGCCTTTGTCGGCGGCATCATCTTCTGGGGCGGATTCAACACCGCCATGGAAGCCACTAATACCAAGGAATTCTGTATTTCGTGTCACGAGATGCGCGACTTCGTCTACGAAGAATACACCGGCACCATCCATGATGTGAACCGGTCTGGCGTGGGCGCCGTCTGTTCCGATTGCCACGTGCCCAAGGACTGGACGCACAAGATGATCCGCAAGATCAAGGCATCCAAAGAACTGTACGGCAAGGTGGTTGGCACCATCAACACCCGTGAGAAGTTCGAAGCCAAACGCGTGCATCTGGCGATGAATGAGTGGGAACGGATGAAGGCCACCGACTCACGTGAATGCCGCAACTGTCACGACTTTGAATCGATGATGCCTGAATTCCAGAAACCCCGCGCGCGTCAGCAACACCTGAACGCGATGACCGTGGGCCAGACCTGTATCGACTGTCACAAGGGGATTGCGCACTCGGATGCCCGCGACCGGGCCGACGAGGAATACCTGGAAAAGCTCGAAGCACCGAACCCGGACTTTATTCGACAGATCCCGCCGGAATACATGGCGAGCCTTGAACGGATCGAAGCCAAGGAAGCCGCAGAAGCCGAAACCGAGAAAGCCGCCAAACAGGCGCAGCATGAAGCCGTGCAGGCCCAGATCGCTGCTGCTGTGGATGCGGCTGTGGCCGAAGAACGCGCCAAATCCAACGGTGAGGAAGCAGCAGCGCCCGCAAGCGGGGGTGGTGATGATGTCGGCGCGGATATCGACTGGAACGCGGTTGCCACCGCCGATCTGAAACTGTTCTACCCCGGTCAAGCCTCGTTTGAATGGGTTCAGAACGGTAAGTCCCACGGTGGTGCGCGTCCTCTGACCAAAGGAGGCGATCAGTGCACGACCTGCCACGCCAAGGAACTGGACACAATCGGCAACAAGATCGTTGCTGGCGGTGAATTGGAACCCACCCCGATCCCCGGCAAACGCGGTGTGATCGACGCTACTGTTCAAGCAGCGCATGATGATGAAAACCTGTATATCCGCCTGCAATGGCCGGATGCAGGTCATAACCCTGCGCCGTTTGTGGACGGTGGCAAGATGGACCCAGACAACCAGATCAAGGTTGCCATGATGATCACCGGCACTGGGATTGAGCTGGGCGATCAGGTGGGCTGCTGGGCGTCGTGCCACGCCGACAACAGCTATATGCCCTTTGATCCGGGCGCGGATGCGATTGCTGCAAATGGTGACGTTGCGGGCCGGCTGGCCACGCAGGATACAGTGACCAAATACATCAGCGAAAGCCGCACGGAAGTCGAAGTCAAAGGCCGCCGCGGCAAGGCTCTGGGCGGTTGGGACAAGCTGGAGGCAGAAGCTCAGATCGAGCAGTACCTGGCCGATGGAACCTATCTTGACCTGATGCGCGTCTACGCCGATGGCAGCGCGACAAACGGTTATCTGCTGGAACAACGCGTGGTCAATGATGGTGAGATTGCCGCCTCGGCCAATCTGGCTGGCGGCATGTGGACCGTTGTGTTTACCCGCCCGCTGAATTCAGGCGCGCCCGGCGACGTCCCGCTTGAGGCGGGTCAGACCTACACGGTCGGTTTTGCGATCCACGACGATTTTGCGGCCGCGCGGTTCCACCATGTGACGCTGGATACCAGCCTCGCACTGGATGACGACAGCGCGTTCATCAACGTGGTCAAACAATAACGGATGGGGGCCGGGCATTCCGGCCCCGTTCATTTTGGAAAGGAGATTTGGACGATGAAACCCCGGCACCTTCTTCCCACCTTGCTGCTTCTGTCTTCGCCCGCATGGGCGGATGAGAATACCGAGATCTGCGCAGAGGCCGAGGAGCGCTATGTCGAGCTTTTTGACCGGCCATCCTCGACGGTCGAAGATGCCAAGGTGGTGCTGATGTACAAGTACAACTTCTGCCCGGCCGAATTGACCGTGAAGGCCGGCACCACTGTCCGCTGGGTCAATGTCGACAAGCGGACCAGCCACTCGGTCCTGCTTAAGGATGGCAGCGAACCCGAAAGTGACAGGCTGTTCCCCGAGGAAACGGTCGATCTGACTTTCCTGACACCCGGCCCGCAGGAATACCTTTGCGGTCCGCATTGGGAAACGCAGAACATGATCGGAATGGTCACCGTCGAACCCTGAGCCGAGGCAAGTAAACAGGCAAGAAGCAAGGAGCGCGGGCGCAAATCCCGCGCTCCTTAACTTTAGTCAAGGAAACAGCGCGGTTAATGCGCAAACCTGCCTTCATGACACGCCCGGTTGGCCCAGCGACGTCCCCAATTCGCCGAATGGAACCGGGTTCAGAAGACAAATAGACCAAGCGAGTTTGCACATGAGCGGTAAGGTTTTTCTGATTGGTGCCGGTCCCGGCGACCCCGAACTCATGACCTTGCGCGCGCTGCGCATGCTGCAAGAGGCCGATGTGGTTGTTTATGACCGGTTGGTCTCGGCCGACATTCTGGAAATGCACACCCCCGGCGCGCGACTGATCCCAGTCGGGAAGGCGCCCAAATGCCATTCAGTGCCACAGGATCGCATCAACGACATTCTGGTCAAAGAAGCCCGCGCAGGTCATTGCGTTGCGCGTTTGAAAGGCGGCGACCCGATGATCTTTGGGCGTGGTTCGGAGGAGGCCGCCTATCTGATGGCCCACGGTATCGCGATTGAATACGCACCGGGCATCACCGCCGCACAAGGAGCATCCAGCTCCACCGGAGTGCCGCTGACCCATCGCGGTCTTGCGACGTCGGTTCAATACGTCACCGGTCACAGGCAGGCCGACAAGGTACTGGGTCTGGATTGGAAACGGCTGGCCGATCCGGACTCGACGCTGGTCATCTACATGGGTGTCGCCAATATTGGTCAGATTGCCATGGGGCTGATGACTGAGAACCTGCCCGGCTCGACCCCGGTTCTGGCAGTGGGCAAAGCCACCACGCCAGATGAGCGCCGCCTGATTTCCCGGCTGGACCAACTGGCGGCGGATGTGCGCAAGGCAAAGCTGCAAGCGCCGACTTTGTTCATCATCGGCCAGGTTGTGTCGCTTCTTGCGAACCGACCGGTCGCGGACCTGTTGGAGCAAGCTCATGGCTAAGTTTGGACATGCGAATATTGGCCCGTCCAGCAAGCGGTCGCTGCCTTCAGCGCTTCTGACATTGGCCGTGCTTGTCGCCACTTCGGCCCTGGCCGCCGACGTGCTTGATGGCGATACGCTGAAACGGCTTGTCCATCAGGATTGTGGCTCTTGCCACGGTTTGTCTCTGAAAGGCGGCCTTGGCCCGGATCTGCGGTCCAAAACGTTGGAACATTACGATGCAGAGGTTCTGACCGGCGTCATTCTTGACGGCATCCCCGGTACCGCGATGCCCCCTTGGCGACCCCTCATTAGCGAAGAAGAGGCCGAATGGATCTCTCACTACCTGCTGGAACAGGAGGCAGAATGAAACACCTTTTTCTAAGCCTGGCTGCCACATTGATAATGACAACGGCCTATGCCGAACCTACGGCCACAGGCGACTTGGGTCTGGTGATTGAACGGGCTCAAGGCTCGGTCTTGCTGGTGGATCAGTCAGATCGAGCAGCATTGGCGCGGATCGAGGGGTTAGGGGATCTGTCCCATGCCTCGCTGGTTTATTCACCTGATGAGCGCTTTGCCTACGTGTTCGGGCGCGATGGCGGGCTGACCAAGGTCGATATCGTCACCCGCCAGATCGTGAATCGCGTCGTGCAGGCCGGCAATGCGATTGGCGGCGCAATCTCAGACGATGGCCAACTGGTGGCAGTATCGAATTATGAACCCGGCGGCGTGCGCGTCTTTGATGCGAACACGCTGGAAATGGTCGCGGACATCCCCACCGAGGGCAAAACCATCGGTCTGGTCGATGCGCCGGGCCGTCGGTTTGTGTTTACCATGTGGGACACGGGCGAGACGTGGATTGCCGACTTCTCGGCAGGCGCACCCGAAATCACCAAAATCCTCGACATGGGCAAGAACCCCTATGACGCACTGATCACCGCCAATGGTCGGACCTACATCACCGGGCTGTTCGGCGAAGACGGGCTGACCGCGCTGGATCTGTGGGCCGAAACCCCCGAACCGATCCGCGTACTGCCGAACTACGGCCGCGGTCAGGAAGAAATGCCTGTTTACAAAATGCCCCATCTGGAAGGTTGGGCACTGACAGGCCGCGAGTTTGTTCTGCCCGCAGTGGGCCACCACGAAGTTCTGTGGATCGATGCCGACACTCTGGAGGAAACAGGGCGAACCCAAACGCACGGCCAGCCGGTCTTTGCCATAGCCCGACCCGATGGGCGACAGGTCTGGGTGAACTTTGCCCACCCGCTGAACGACACGATTCAGGTGATCGACAGCGTCAGCAAAGAGATTGTCCACGAGTTAAAACCAGGTCCGGCAGTGCTGCATATGGAGTTTACACCTCGGGGGCATGAGGTTTGGATCAGCGTGCGCGATGCCAACAAGGTCATGGTCTACGACACGCGAACTTTCGAAAAGTTGCGCGAGATTGATGCCGACAGCCCCTCGGGTATCTTCTTTACTGCCCGCGCGCACAGAACGGGGTTGTAGGCGATGGACCATATTACCGACCCGATCGACCGCCGCCTTCTGGACGAGTTTCAGCGCGATTTTCCTGTAATCGACCGACCGTTTAAGGAGCTGGCTTGCATGCTGGGGCTGGACGAAGCCGAAGTGCTGGATCGCCTCGCCCGAATGCGTTCAACCGGCCGGATTACTCGGGTCGGCGCGACGATTGCACCGGGCACGGTTTCCGCCAGCACCCTGGCCGCCGTTGCCGCCCCGGGGGAACGTCTGGAAGAAGTCGCCGCCCTGATCGACGCCGAACCCGGCGTGAACCACAATTACCAGCGTGAGGACGAATGGAACCTGTGGTTCGTCGCCACCGGCCCCGACCGCGCGCATGTGGATGACACGCTGACCCGGATCGCGCAGCGCACCAGGCTGCGGGTCCTGGACCTGCGTTTGGTGCGCCCGTTCAACGTCGATCTGGGGTTCCGTATGTCGGGCGATTCCCGAAACGTGCCTGACCCACGCATAGTCGACCGCTCAGTCCTGCAAGATGGCGACCGCGCGCTGTTACAGGCCCTCAGTTCGGGCTTACCGCTGGTCGCAGAGCCGTATGCCGCACTGGCCCAATCGATGGAACGCGATTCCGCGGAGGTCATGGAGCGGATCGAGATATTGCACAATGCCGGCATTATCTCGCGCCTAGGCGTGATCGTGCGCCACCGTGCGCTCGGATGGTCGGCCAACGCGATGGTCGTCTGGGACATGCCGGTCAAACAGATCGACGCCGCCGGGCCTGCCCTTGCAGCCCACCCCCGAGTGACCTTGTGTTACGAGCGGCGGCCAGTCGAAGGGATCTGGCCATATCGCCTTTACTCCATGTTTCACGCCCGCACGCGTAGCGAAGCGCTCGAGGCGTTGGCCAGTGCGCGTGCGCTGCCGGAATTGTTTGGGGCGCAGCACAAGGTTCTGTTCTCGACCCGGTGCTTCAAACAAACCGGCGCATTGATTCAACCAAAGGAAGCCGCCGCATGACGTTGGATGAAACCGACCGTGCCATCCTGAACCGGTTGCAGGATGACTTGCCGCTAACCGCGTACCCCTATGCTTCCGCAGCACAGGAACTGGGTCTTTCAGAACCTGACCTGCTGGCTAGGCTGACGCGGCTCAAAAACGAGCGGGTGATCACGCGTTTTGGCCCATTCTTTGACGCAGCCGCCATTGGGGGTGCGTTCTGTTTATGTGCAATGGCCGTACCACCCGAGCATTTCGAAACCGTCCTGACCAAAGTCAATGCGCACGCGGAGGTCGCCCATAATTATGAGCGTACGCACCGGCTGAACATGTGGTTCGTACTGGCCACCGAAACACCCGAGGGGATCGAGGCCACCGCCGATGCGATTGAACGGGAAACGGGGATCTGCGTTCTCCGTTTCCCCAAATTGCAGGAATTTTTCATCGGCTTCCGGGTGGCGGCATGATCGACGCAAAAGACAGAGAGATTATCGAAGCGCTGCAAGGCGGCCTGCCCCTGGTGCCGGCACCCTATGCGCAGGTGGCGGACAGCCTTGGCATCGACGAAGACGCGCTGCTGCATCGTCTGGCCGACCTGAAATCGCGTGGTGTGATCCGCCGCATTGCCGCAGCGCCCAATCACTACAAGCTGGGCATGACCTCGAACGGGATGACCGTCTGGGATGTCGAAGACGCCCGCATCACTGAACTGGGCGCACAAATCGGGGCTCTGCCCTTTGTGACCCATTGCTATGAACGTCCCCGCGCTCTGCCCGACTGGCCTTACAACCTGTTTGCCATGGTCCACGGGCAGGATCGCAATGAGGTCGAGGAAAAGCGGGCGGAAATCACCTCCATTCTGGGTGATGCCTGCCGGGCCAAAGATATCCTTTATTCCACGCGTATCCTGAAAAAGACAGGGCTGCGCCTGAAAACGAAAGGCTGAGACCATGTTCCGCCTGACCGAATACATGCAGCAACTCGTCACCCCTACCCCGGTGCGCAAACGCCGCCCCGGTCCCGTGAAACCGGTGGTGATCTGGAACCTGACGCGGCGCTGCAATCTGAAATGCCGCCATTGCTACACCGTCTCGGCGGATGTGGCTTTCCCCGGTGAGCTCAGTCACGAGCAAGCCATGGTAACCCTAGAGGATCTGGGCCAGTTTCGCGTCCCGGCCCTGATCCTCTCGGGTGGGGAACCTCTGGACCGGTTCGATTTCTTCGACATCGCCAAGCGCGCGCGTGAATTGGTGCCGATGCTGGCCCTGTCGACCAATGGCACGCGGATTCACGACGAAACCGCCGACATGATCGCCGATGTGGGCTTCAATTATGTCGGCATCTCACTGGACGGAATCGGCGCCACCAATGACTGGTTCCGGGGCGTCGAGGGCGCCTTTGCCGATGCCTTGCGCGGCGTGCGCGAATGCAAAAAGCGTGGCATCAAGGTTGGGTTGCGGTTCTGCCTGACCGAAGGCACCCAGCATCACCTGCCCGACCTGCTGCAACTGTGCGACGACGAAGGGGTCGACAAATTCTACCTGTCCCACCTGGTCTATGCCGGACGCGGCGACAAGAACCGGGGCGAGGACGCCGAGCACTTGCGCACCCGCAAAGGGCTGGACCTGCTGGTGGATCGTGCGTGGAAGGCCGCCTCGGGCGGGCACCCGTTGGATATCGTGACCGGCAACAATGACGCCGATGCCGGGTATTTTCTGAACTGGGTACATGCGCATTTCGATGCCGACAAGGCCGCTCATGTGCGCGAACATCTGGCCGCGTGGGGCGGGAATTCCAGCGGGCTGGGCGTGGCCAATATCGACAATCTGGGCCGGGTCCATCCCGACACCTACTGGTCCGACTACACAGTCGGCAATGTGAAGACGAACCCGTTTTCCGAGCTTTGGACCAGCGATGATCCGATGCTCGCCATGTTGCGCACCCGCCCGCGTCCGCTGAAGGGGCGCTGTGGGGCCTGTCAGCTCAAGGATGTCTGCGGCGGCAATACCCGGATACGGGCGTTGCAACTGACCGGCGACCCCTGGGCCGAAGATCCGGCCTGCTATCTGACAAGTCAAGAAATCGGCGTCGAGGATGCGGGCGAGCGCCTGCAGGTCACGCCGTTCCGAGGAAAAAGCCATGATCCGGCGCATCAGTTCTTTTGACACTCTGAAAATCGGCACATTCTGTTCGCTGCTGCTGGCAGGCACCGCATGGGCCGATGCGCCGTCGGATTACGCCGAGCATTGCGCCTCATGCCATGGCGAGAACCGTCTGGGTGGGGTCGGTCCAGCGCTGATCCCCGAAACGTTGAAGCGGATGCGGGGGCCGCGTGTGGCCGCTGTGATCGCCGAGGGGCGTATCGCGACACAGATGCCTGCGTTTTCGCATGAGCTGGACGCGTTGCAGATCGAGGAACTGGCGGGGTGGTTAAAATCGCCGCTGGAAACCGATCCCGAATGGGGCGAGGCCGATATCATGGCCAGCCGTACTCTGGACGAGGATTATGCGCCAGTGGACGCGCCTGTTTGGGACAGCGACCCGATGAACATCACGCTGGCCGTCGAAACCGGCGATCACCACGTCAGCGTTCTGGATGGAGACACGTTCGAGGTGCTGGACCGGTTCGAAACCCCCTTTGCAGTGCATGGCGGGCCAAAGTTCAGCCCCGATGGACGGTACGTCTTCATCATGTCCCGCGATGGTTGGGTTCAGAAATACGACATCTGGGCGCTGAAACAAGTGGGCCGCGTGCGCGCTGGCCTGAACAGCCGCAACATCGCCATGTCCGGCGATGGTAAGTGGGTGGCTGTGGCGAATTACCTGCCGAACTCTCTAACGCTGCTGTCGACCGACGATCTATCGGTGGCGAAAGTCATTGAGGTCAAAAGCAAAAAAGGCAAACCCAGCCGCGTCTCGGCGGTCTATCAGGCCCCGCCTCGTGAGAGCTTTGTTCTGGCGCTGAAAGACGTGCCCGAGATTTGGGAGGTTTTTTACGGGGACAACCCGCCGCAATTCGGCATTGGCCACGACTTCCGTATCGAGGGTCAATTCAAGAACCCCAATCCGTTCCCGGTGCGCAAGATCACAACGCCCGACTATCTGGACGACTTCTTTTTCGACCAGAGTTACGAATACGTCATGGGCGCGTCCCGAGGCGGTGAGGGCGGTCAGGTGATTGACCTGGTCATCGGTCAGAAAGTGGCCGATTTGGACCTGCCCGGCATGCCACATTTGGGATCCGGCATCACGTGGAAGCATGGCGATACGACCGTAATGGCGACACCGCACCTGACCGATGGCACTGTGTCGGTGATCGACATGGAGACATGGGAGACCGTCAAGCAGATCAAGACCGAAGGCCCCGGTTTCTTCATGCGCAGCCATGAGAATTCGCCTTACGTCTGGGCCGATGTGTTCTTTGGCCCCAATAAGGACGCCATGCACGTGATCGACAAGCAAAGCCTTGAGATCGTTAAGACTCTGCGCCCTGCTCCGGGCAAAACCGCAGCCCATGTGGAATTCACCAAAGACGGCAAGCACGCGCTGGTGTCCATCTGGGAAGATGATGGCGCGGTAATCGTCTATGACGCGCAGACGCTGGAAGAGGTCCGCCGCCTGCCGATGCGCAAACCTTCGGGAAAATACAATGTCTGGAACAAAATCACCTTCTCGGAAGGCACCAGCCACTGAAAGCAAGTGGCCGGTCTGGAAGCTGGCGATATTGCTGTATCCGGCCACGGCGCTGACCGTGGCCATAAACCTGTTTCTGGCCGGTCTGATCGCCAACAGCGCCGGGTTAGCGGTGATCGAGCCTGTAACCGCGATCCTGTGGTCCGTTCCTCTGGGCGTACCCGCCGCGTGGTTGGCTGGGCGTTGGCTGCGCGGCTTGATGGATGAAGCGGACAACTAACCCGAATTCCGCAGTGGCCTAACCGAAGTCAAGTATCACTACGACAGAATCCCCTACGACTTAGGAAAGACTTCCGAGTTGGATTCTCAATGCCCGCCCTTAGCCCTTTGCACAATCTCCCTGTTCGCGCATTGCGCGCGACATGTGCGTTGGCGGGTATCCTCCTTCTGTTGTTGCAATTGCTTGGCCCGGCGCTGGCGAGTCCCGGACAAAGCATGTGGGTGGAGATCTGCTCGGAGGCGGGCGCGGTTTGGGTAGAGGTTGACTTTGAGGAGGAAGACCGAGACCCAACTGCGCCCTGCCCAAAATGCGCCGACTGCGCATTATGCGCGGTCACGACTGCAGCGCCGCTGCCCGATCTGCCCGTCCTGACGCGGGACCGCACTGTTCGCACTGCGCACCGTTCGTATTGCGAACTGGTTCAGGTCTACGGCTCGAAACGATTGTGGCCCGAAACCCGAGGTCCTCCGCGCGGGCTCAAAATCATAACAGAACGCGCCCTGCGCGCGTCCATAGCGTCAATCCAAGTATCCGGAGGTGCGCTGTGGTCGTAAGTCGCGCAATCCATTTCCTGCTGGCCCTTACCCTGTCCTGCCTGATGGCGATCAGCGCCCGTGCCGACAGCCTCGCCAGCTTCCTGCCCGATATCCCGCCCACCGATCTGGTTCCCGGTGCCGATACCTTTGGCCCGGTGCGCGATGACGTGCCCGTTGCCCCGGTTCTGAAAGGTGGCGAGACTGTCGCCTGGGCTTTCCTTACATCCGATTTCGTCGGCACAACCGGTTATTCGGGTAAACCTATCCATGTGGTGGCCGCCATCGACGACGATGCGGTTCTGACCGGTGTGAAACTGGTCAAACACTCGGAGCCCATCGTCCTGATCGGTATCCCAAACTCGCGCATGGTCGAGTTGACCGAAGGCTATGCCGGGCTGGACCTGAAGGTCGAAGCCGAGACCGGGGGCGAGGGGCATGACCTCGACATTATCTCCGGCGCGACGGTCACGATCATGGTGATCGATGACAGCCTCGTGCGCGGCGGCATCAAAGTTGCGCGGGCGCTGGGGCTGGGCGGGTTGTCTCCGCTACAGGCAGACGGGCCGAAACGCGAAGTCGATATGGCACAGGACGCCGTATATGACTGGACCACCTTGTCCGGCGACGGCTCGATCCGGCGCCTGACGCTGGATGTTGGTCAGGTCAACGCGGCCTTTGAGGCCACAGGCGACCAACGCGCCATCAAACGCCCGGAACCGGGTGAGCCGGATGACACGTTCATCGATATGCATGTGGCGCTGGTCTCGGTTCCTTCGATCGGCAAGTCCCTGTTGGGCGAGGCCGAGTATCAGAATCTGACAGAGTGGCTGGACGAAGGCGAACAGGCCATTCTGGTGCTGGGTCGCGGGGCCTACAGCTTTAAGGGGTCGGGCTATGTCCGCGGCGGCATTTTTGATCGCATTCAGCTGATCCAGGGTGACAACTCCGTTCGGTTCTTCGACAAGCAGCAAGAGCGTCTGGGCAAGGTTGCAGCCCAAGATGCACCCAGCTTCACCGAGCTGGATATTTTCAAGATCCCCGCCGAGGCCGAGTTTGATCCGGCCGAGCCGTTCCGCCTGCAATTGCTGGTGCAACGGGCCGTGGGCGCAGTGGAAAAGACATTCCTGACCTTCGACCTGGGCTATAAACTGCCGGAACAGTACCTTCTGCCGGTTGCGGCCCCTGCCGTTGTGGATGACGCCACCGGCGAAGCCGCCGCCAAGGCCGCCTTGTGGAAGCGTATCTGGAAGGACCGCACCGTCGAGATCGGCGTCCTTGGCGTCATGCTGCTGGTCCTGACGGCGACCTTCTTCTTCCAGTTCCACGCGACGATGAACGCACGGGTCTTCTACTGGTTCCGCATCGGATACCTGACCATGACCCTGTTCTTCATCGGTTGGTACGCCAACGCGCAGCTGAGCGTCGTGAACCTGATGGCTCTGGCCGGAAGCCTGCGGACCGGATTTAGCTGGGACGCCTTCCTGCTGGACCCGCTGGTCTTCATCCAGTGGTTTGCCGTGGCCGCTGCTCTACTGTTCTGGGGACGCGGGGCCTATTGCGGCTGGCTGTGCCCGTTTGGTGCGCTGCAGGAATTGACCAACAAGATCGCGCGCGCGCTGAAAGTGCCACAATGGACGCTGCCATGGGGACTGAACGAACGCCTGTGGCCGGCGAAATACATGATCTTCCTCGGACTCTTCGGGCTCAGCTTTGTCTCGATCCCGCTGGCTGAGACCTATGCCGAGATCGAGCCCTTCAAGACCGCGATCATTCTGAAATTCATGCGCGACTGGCCCTTCGTGGTCTTTGCGCTGACCCTGCTGGGGATCGGGCTGTTCATCGAACGGTTCTATTGCCGCTACCTCTGCCCGCTGGGCGGAGCGCTGGCGATCCCCGCCCGTATCCGCATGTTCGACTGGCTGCGCCGCTACAAAGAGTGCGGCACCCCCTGTCAGACCTGCGCCAACGAATGCCCCGTTCAGGCGATCCACCCCACCGGTGAGATCAATCCGAACGAGTGCGTCACCTGCCTGCATTGTCAGGTGCTCTACCAGTCCGAGGACAAATGTCCCGTCGTTATCCGCCAACTGAAACGGCGGGCCAAGACAGGGTCGGTCAATCCCAAGACCCCCCTCGGGCAACCACCGGCGAACCATCCGAACGCCAAACCGCAATCCGTTTCCTAAAAAAGGAGGAACGATCATGTCGGACAATGAAAACAAACTGAACATCACACGCCGCGGGATGCTGGGGGCGACCGCCACCGGCGCCGTGCTGGCCGGGACCGGTCTCGGCTCGACCCTGATGACCGCGAAACAGGCCAGCGCCGCAGCCAATGCCAATCTGCAGCCCGGTGAGTTGGACGAATACTACGGCTTCTGGTCCTCGGGTCAGACCGGCGAATTGCGCATCCTGGGCTTCCCGTCCATGCGCGAGCTGATGCGGGTGCCTGTGTTCAACCGCTGCTCGGCCACAGGCTGGGGTCAGACCAATGAATCGCTGAAGATCATGACTGACGGCCTGCTGCCGGAGACCAAAGAGTTTCTCGCCAAGCGTGGCATGAACACCTATGACAACGGCGACCTGCACCACCCGCATATGTCGTTCACCGATGGCACCTACGATGGCCGCTACCTGTTCATGAACGACAAGGCCAACACCCGTGTCGCTCGTGTGCGCTGTGACGTCATGAAATGCGACAAGATCACCGAGATCCCGAACGCCAAGGCGATCCACGGTCTGCGACCGCAGAAATTCCCGCGCACCGGCTATGTCTTTGCCAATGGTGAAGATGAAACTCCGCTGGTCAATGATGGCAGCGTGCTGGACGATCCGTCGCAATACGTGAACATCTTCACCGCGCTGGACGGTGACACCATGGAAGTGGCGTGGCAGGTGATCGTGTCGGGTAACCTCGACAACACCGACTGCGACTATCAGGGTAAATACGCTTACTCGACCTCGTACAACTCGGAAATGGGTATGAACCTGGCCGAGATGACCGAGAACGAGCTGGACCACGTAGTGGTTTTCAACCTCGCGGAAATCGAAAAAGGGATCGAAGCCGGCGACTATCAGGAGCTGAAAGGCGTCAAGGTTCTGGACGGACGTAAGGGGCAGAACAAGAAATACACCCGCTACATCCCGATCCCGAACTCGCCGCACGGCATCAACACCGCGCCTGACGGCAAGCATGTCTGCATCAACGGTAAGCTGTCGCCCACCGTATCGATCATGGATGTGACCAAGCTGGACGCCCTGTTCGAAAGCGATGCCGATCCGCGGTCGTGCATCGTGGGTGAGCCGCAACTGGGTCTTGGCCCGCTTCACACAGCCTATGACGGTCAGGGCAACGCGTTCACCACGCTGTTCTTGGACAGCCAGATCGTGAAGTGGAACATCGAAAAGGCAATCGAGGCCTACGGCGGTGTCGATGTGGACCCGATCATCTCGAAGGTCGACGTTCACTATCAGCCGGGTCACAACTCGACCTCCATGGGCGAAACCAAAGAGGCCGATGGCAAGTGGCTGATTTCGATGAACAAGTTCTCGAAAGACCGCTTCCTGAATGTAGGCCCGTTGAAGCCTGAAAACGAGCAGTTGATCGACATCTCGTCCAACGAGATGAAAGTGGTTCACGACGGCCCAACCTTTGCCGAGCCGCATGACTCGATCATCGTGCGCGCCGACATCGTCAACCCGGTCAACGTCTGGGACCGCAACGACGTCACATGGGAAGACGCCCGCAAACAGGCCGAAGCTGATGGCATCGATCTGGAAGAAGGCGCCGAAGAGCCCATCCGGGACGGGAACAAGGTGCGGGTCTACATGACCTCGCAGGCTCCGACCTTCAGCCTTGAGAAGTTCACCGTCAAACAGGGTGACGAGGTGACGGTTTACATCACCAACCTTGATGACGTGGACGACGTGACCCACGGCTTCTGCCTGGGCAACTACGGCATCGCGATGGAAGTCGCACCGATGGCAACCGCTTCGGTCACCTTCACCGCAGACCGTCCGGGCGTGCACTGGTTCTACTGCCAGTGGTTCTGCCACGCGCTGCACATGGAGATGCGCGGCCGGATGCTGGTCGAACCTCAGGGAGCATAACTTATGCGTTGGTCCCTGCTCATACCGCTCCTGCTCGGCTCGCCCCTTTGGGCGGCGGACTGGGATGTGCCCAACCGGGCGGGGGCCATCAATGAAACACTGGCACAGGCGGCGGATGGGGACACCCTCCGCCTGAGCCCCGGTATCTATACCGAAACCCTGGTTCTGGACCGGCCCGTCACCATTGACGGGTTGGGCCAGGCCACCATCGACGGACAAGGCAAAGGCAGTGTTATCACTGTGACCGGGCCGGGCGTGACCGTACGCGGGCTGACCGTGATCGGATCAGGCTCAAGCCATGACGGGATCGACAGCGGTATCCAACTGACCAAAACGGCCAAAGCGCCGGTTGTCGAAGACAACGTGCTGCTGGGTAATCTCTATGGCGTCGACATTCACGGGGCCAAGGAAAGCATTGTGCGTGGCAACCGGATCGAGGGCCGTCAGGACCGGCGGATGAACGACCGCGGCAACGGTGTCTATGTCTGGAACGCGCCGGGTGCGCGGGTTGAAGACAACGACATCCGCTATGGCCGTGACGGGATCTTTGTGAACTCGTCCAAGAAGAACACCTTCACCGGCAACCTGTTCCGCGATCTGCGCTTTGCGGTGCATTATATGTATGCGGACAATTCGGTGGTCAGTGACAATGTCTCGATCGGTAACGATCTGGGCTATGCGGTGATGTTCACGACCAATGTGACCGTGGCCAACAATGTCTCGATTGGTGACCGCGAACATGGCGTAATGCTGAACTACGCCAACAAAAGCACCATCACCGGCAATGTGGTGAAAGGTGCCAAGGAAAAATGCACCTTCCTCTATAACTCGAACAAAAACGAATTCACCGACAACTGGTTCCAGGGATGCGGAATCGGCATCCACTTTACTGCCGGAAGCGAACGCAACCGCATCGTTGGCAATTCATTCATCGGGAACCGGACACAGGTGAAATACGTCTCGACCAAATGGGTCGAGTGGTCCGAGGATGGGCGCGGCAATTACTGGTCCGATTTCGTCGCCTACGACGTGGATGGCAACGGCATTGCCGATGCCCCCTATCGCCCCAATGACTCTATGGACCATGTGCTGTGGACCCAACCCGCAGCCAAACTTCTGCTCGGCTCCCCCGCCGTGCAGCTGGTGCGCTGGTCGCAATCCGCGTTCCCGGCCCTGCTGCCGGGCGGCGTGATGGACAGCAATCCCCTGATGCAAGCCCCTGAACCCCCAGCAATGAAAAAGGTGCCTCATGACGGATAAGGCCCTAATTATCGACCATGTCAGCAAGGACCGAGGGAAAACCCGCGTTCTTGACGATATCAACCTGTCACTTGCCCCCGGTCAGCGCGTCGCGCTGCTGGGCCATAACGGCGCGGGCAAGTCGACCCTGATCAAATCCATCCTCGGTCTGACACCGATCCAGGACGGAGCTATCCGGGTCGGAGACGCCACCCCCGGCAGCGCGCAGGCGCGGCGCGAGACGGCGTACCTGCCCGAGGCGGTTTCGTTTCATCCCGCGCTAACCGGGCGTGAGCAGTTGACCCTGTTTGCGCAGCTTTCAGGCGCAAAAGCCGATGTGCCCGGCCTCTTAGAGCGCGTTGATCTGAGTGACGCATTAGACCGACGGATCGGCACCTATTCCAAAGGGATGCGGCAACGTCTGGGTCTTGCCCAGGTGCTACTGGGTCAGCCAAAAGTGGCCCTGTTGGATGAACCGACATCGGGCTTGGACCCAATTTCTCGGCAGGATCTTTACGCCATCATCGACGAGTTGGCCGCACAGGGTACCGCCGTCCTGATCGCCTCGCACGCTTTGACCGAGGTCGAGGCCCGCACCGACCGCATTGCCATCATGCGCAAGGGCCGGATGGTCGCCGATGACACGCTGACCAACCTGTCGGCGTTGGCCGGTCTGCCAATCCGCCTGAGGGTACGTGCCAGTGCCAACCCTGACGCCCTGGCCGCCGAGCTAGGCGGCAACCGGATAAATGGCGCATCCGTCGAGTTGCTCTGCACACCCGAAGACAAGATGGAGGCCCTGCGCCACATCGCCGGTATGGGCGACGCGGTGGCGGATGTGGAAATGACGCCGCCCAAGCTGGAGGACCTCTATCGCCACTATGCACAAGAGGATTTGTAATGACCCGCTTCCTCGCCATTACCCGAACTGAAGTGTTGATCCTGCGCCGGAACCGCTGGCTGTTGATGGCTACCTTGATCATGGTTTTGTTCGCCTTGGCGCTGACCTTTGCGGGCAGCGCACCGACCGGCACGCTAGGGGTCGATATGCTGACCGTCTCGGTCGCGTCGATGACCACGCTGTCGGTCTATCTTGCGCCCCTACTGGCACTGATGATCGCATTCGACGCCATCGCAGGAGACGTGGACCGCGGTAGTCTGTCGCTACTGCTGTCCTATCCCGCTGGTCGCGGGGAAATCCTGCTGGGCAAATTCACCGCCCACCTGGCGGCATTGGCCTTTGCCATGACCGTCGGTTTCGGCACTGCGGGTGCGGTCGCTGCTTGGTTCGGTGGCGCTGGGCCGGAAAGCCTTATGGCTTTGGTCCGCCTCATCCTCACATCCATCCTGCTGGGCGCTGTGTTTCTGGCGCTGGGATACCTGCTGTCTGCTTTGGCGAGGGGCGCTACGGCGGCAGCAGGTCTGTCGGCCGGGCTCTGGCTGGTTTTTGTCGTCCTCTATGATCTGGGCCTGTTGGGGGCTGTCGTCATGGACAAGGGCGGCACCTTCACTCAATCCGTCTTTCCGTGGGTGATGGTAGCCAACCCGGCCGACGCATTTCGACTTTGGAACATCGCCGCGACTGAAGGTGTCGCGATGGCGTCCGGCATGACCGGTGCCGCACAGGCCCTGCCCGTCTGGGCTGCGCCTGCGTCGCTGTTGATCTGGCCGGTGATCGGCTTTGCCCTTGCCCGGGCCGCATTTCGGAGGGTCGAGCCGTGAAACGTCTGTGCCTCATCGCGCTGGTTGCTCTGACCGCCTGCAAAGAGGAGGTGGCCGTTGCTCCCGACCCGGTCGATCTGACGCCCGATGCGCTAAGCTATTTCTGTCAGATGAACATCGCCGAACATGGCGGACCCAAGGGGCAGATCCATCTGGAAGGCTACCCCACGCCGCTGTTCTTTGCGCAGGTGCGCGACATGGTGGCCTACCTGAAAAGCCCAGAGCGGGATGCCGAAATCACGGCAGTCTATGTCAGCGACATGAGCGTCGCGCCCAATTGGCGCCAGCCCGGTATCTCGAATTGGATCGACGCCGACAGTGCCACCTTTGTGGTCGGCTCGGACGTCGCGGGCGGAATGGGCGCGCGCGAGGTGGTGCCATTTTCCGACCCGAACGATGCCGCATCCTTCATTGACCAATATGGCGGTGCAGCCCTGCCTCTGTCTGACATCCCTGACACCGAAGTGCTGGGCCCCGTCGACCTGGACCTGCTACTGGAGACACCCGCATGACCCTTCTGTCCCGCCGCCGTTTCCTGACCATCTCAGCTGCAAGCGCGGCCTGCCCGGCAATCGCCGCACCGGTGACACCAGCCCGGTGGCGGGGTTCTGCATTAGGCGCACCAGCGAGCATGCATTTGGTCGGGTTGTCAGACGCGCAAGCTCGCCCGATATTTGCCGCCGTCGAAGCCGAAGTGACGCGTCTGGAGGACATCTTCAGCCTCTACCGCCCGAATTCCCAACTTTCTCGTTTGAACCGAGATGGATCTCTGACGCATCCGGCCCCCGAATTGTTGAACCTGCTCAGCCTTTGCTCGGTTTTGCACGAGAATTCCGACGGAGCTTTCGACCCGACAATACAGTCTCTCTGGATAGCATTGGCCACTAGTGGCGACGTTGCGGCGGCCAGAAAGACCGTTGGGTGGACCCGGGTCTCGGTTGGCAGGGACATCATCCGCTTGCCCTACCCCGGGCAATCGGCACTAACACTAAACGGCATTGCCCAAGGGGCGATCACGGATCGAATTGCCGACCTGCTTAAGTCACAAGGTCTGACAGATGTGCTGGTAGACATGGGCGAAATTGCCGCCCTGGGACGGCGTTATGACAAGCAGGACTGGCAGGTCGGTCTTGTCGGCCCGAAACGGCGGCTCATAAAGCGTATCGCGCTGCGTGACCGAGCCGTAGCTACTTCGGACAACGCGGATCTGATGTTAACGGACAGGTACGGACATATTCTCAGCCCGAAAGGCCAATCTCCAGAGCATCGGGTTTTGTCGGTCTCAGCCAAAACCGCAGCTCTTGCCGACGGTCTTTCAACCGCCCTTTGCGCTCTTCCCAAAGGAGATATGACAACTGTCCTGAACCGCTTCCCGGACGCTCGACTGGAGATGAGCCTCTGACTGCGTTGCGAAAAGTGGAAAGCGCGACGGACGGCGTCGACTTCGCGATTACAGCCATCTCGGAAAAAAGTGGCGGAGACGAAGGGATTCGAACCCTCGAGACCCTTCCGGGCCTACTCCCTTAGCAGGGGAGCGCCTTCGACCACTCGGCCACGTCTCCGCTGGCCGGTATATCCTTGCCTGTCGACCAGATACAAGGCGATTTTGATCAAGCTCGTTATTTTTCTGAAACGGATTACGTCGGTGCTATCACGGATACATTTTCTTGGTGAAAGCCACGTCTTATCCGCGCCAGTCTACTATTATGAACCGTAAGCGACGCCGCTGCAGCGAGTTTTCGATTTTCGGAATCGCCCTATCACCATCCACTGAGTTCCCCGCCAGCCCCCATTCGTACATATTTAGGCCTCTGCTGCGAGGCGCATTTGATACGCAAACCTTACGCGTTCCCTGCCTCAGGTCCGACTGAAGTCCCAACAATCGGATGAGCGCCGGTGCGGGGGCCAGACGATTGGGATTGCGTAAATCCTGCAACAATTGTGCGGTTGGCAGGGCATCGGTCAGTTAGATCACAAACCTATACGGTGCGCGGTGGATTTCGATAAATGCCACGTTGCGCAGCATGCGACCTTCGTGCGCGAGATCGTCGCTGTAGAAGGCAACCTGCGCCGCACGGTCTGTTACGCCACTGGCCCAACCCCTCCCACTTGCACGCAAAATCTCAAGGAAACGATTCCGATCCGGTGTCATCAGGAACCCATTGATCCAGCCGCTCGACAGACCCCGGTCGACCTTGTCCCGATACCCTGCGCTGTAGACCATTGATACCGTTGTGTTCGGATCCGCACGAAAGGCGTGACGCTGTCGACCAGAAAGGGTATTTCGGGCAAAGCCTCGACCTGTTCCGGTGTGCCCTGCACGATCGAAACTGGAGAGAACCTGAAGGGGTTTCTGACGATGGTGCGGCCAACACAATCACGTGCGCGGAAAGAAATGTGATCCGCCAGTGAATACTCCGGAAGCTCGATGCAGACGCCGCAGGATTGGGCGGGCCGAGACCCAAAGCCCAGGCAAAACGCGAGTACTGCAACCATTTGCAAGACGCGCCACACGGGTCATGATCCGTTTCCCGACACCCCAACCTGAATGGGTTTGCTCTCGGATTTCCTAGTCATGGTATCCGAAAACCGGGTGCGCGGCGAACATCTTGCAATTTGTGATCTGGGCCGGCTGCGCGCAGCCAGTGCACTTACATCAGGTCGTTTTCAACATCCTCGGCCGAAATACCCAGCGCGTCCAAGCCGTTCTCAAGGTGATCCGACAGGTGCGGCGTTCCGATCAGGTAATCCGCGCAAGGGGTCGAGGCTTCGGACTTGGCAGTCGCGATGGCCTCGGGCAAATCTTCGGCGAAAAAGCTTTCACGCCCGACCCACATGACAGCTACCAGTTCAGCCTGCTCGTCCTCGCTCATCCGGTCGATGAAGGCGCGCAATTCGCCCTCGGCGCGATCCAACTCGCGCCCCATCATCGCGACCTGAGCGATTTTCCTTGGCGAAATCTCCATCATGACCCAGCTCCTCGTATTCGCGGTTTCAATAATACCACAACCACGGTGATCGGCCTGAGTCTTTGATCTTGAGCAAAAACCCGTGGTCTAGGGCTTGCCGCTGCGGGACATCGGCTGATCAGGAACTGGAGCCGTTCGGAAGGGGACAAACCGGGCCTTTTTGACCTTGAGCTTGAGCGCCTGCCACAGGATCAGGAAAAATGCACGCCGGGCCCCGAAGGGCCGGCGCAGCAACGACCACAAGATCGCCCGGTTGGTTAGCGGCGCACGTGGCCCGGTCAAGGTGGCAATCAACCCACCAGCCTCTCGGCCATAGTCGATCCAGACACCGACACGCTCGGGGCGATGATCGAACCGGAACTCGTATGTGCCTTCTATTTTCTGAAACGGCGAGACATGCATCAGCTTGTCCGCAACGATGCAATCTGTTGGTTGGATCGGCGCAAAACCCGGATTATTGCACAGATAGTTGTGGCGCGTACCGTAGGTGTTGGTGACTTCGGCCACCACGGCAAATAGCTGCCCGTCGGCATCGAAGCAGAACCAAAAGCTGACCGGGTTGAACACATGCCCAAGCACCCGCGGCTGCGTCAACAACTCAAGCCGTTTAGGTTGTGTCACACCCATCTCATCGAATTTCGCACGCAACCACACCGCGCCCTGGCCTTTGCCGGGCTCACCACCGTGGTCGAGGTCTCGCCAGTACATCGCATTGGCGCGGTTCATCGAAAATAAAAAAGGCGTGTCAGGCCGGGCTTCGGGGTCCAGCAGGATGTAGTCGATGGAATACCGAAACGCATTCTCAATCCTACCTTTGCGACCGTGATAGGTATGGCCCGCAATATGATCGACTCTATTCATTCCAAGCGATTTCCCATCTTGCCTGCAAGCCGTTCAAACGGCGCTCTTTTTTTCGTCATATACATACTTATCATACGAAACATGGTCCGGTTCGGATTAAAATAGCACCACAATGTGATCCAGCTTGGGCCACACTGCGTAATGTTGTTATGTTTACCGAGATCGATACCGCGACCTTGGATGAACCGGTGGCCAGCAGGCCTTCACAGAAACCGTGGCGCGCGAAGAAACGCATCAAGGGAAAACCGGTGAACCGAGCGGAAGACAGTTGTGACACCAGAGCTGAGTGGGTGAGCCACGTCAGACGCATAAGGGATGCACAGGATCAGGCCGCGTTTGCTGAGTTGTTTCAGCATTTCGCACCGCGGATCAAGGCGTTCCTGATAAAGTCGGGCTCGGATGCGGCCCTGGCTGAAGAGTGCGCGCAGGAAGTGATGGCAACTCTTTGGCACAAGTCGCATTTGTTTGATCCCGCACGGGCAACCGTGGCCACTTGGGTGTTCACAATTGCCCGGAACAAGCGCATCGACGTACTGCGCAAGCAACGCCGCCCCGAGCCCGAGGATTTGGGATGGGGGCCTGAGGCAGAGCCGGAACAGGACGACGTACTTGCGCTGCAACAGGAAACCGCGCAGCTACGCGGCGCTTTGACCGCGTTGCCAGAGGCGCAAAGACAGCTGATCGAGAAAGCCTATTTTGGCGATCTGAGTCATCGGGAAATTGCATCTCAGACCGGATTGCCACTGGGCACGATCAAATCACGGATACGGCTGGCGCTGGACCGCTTGCGCCATGCGATGAATTGAGATGACGGATATGAGCAACAAGATCAAACATCACCTGACGGACGACCTGCTGATGGCCTACGCCGCAGGCACTCTGCCCGAGGCGTTCGACCTGATGGTCGCGACGCATCTGTCCTTGTGTGATCATTGCCGCGCACGGGCGGAAAGTTTTGACGCCGTCGGTGGATTTGTTCTGGAAGAACAGGACGCGACCGTTGCGATGAATGACAAGGCGCTTGCGGAGACAATGGCTTTGATTGCAGACGGCGCGCCGGTTGCAAATCCCAAGCGCCCAAGCTGTTCGGTTTTGCCAACCCCGTTGCAGGATTATGTCGGAGGTGACGTGAATGACATCCGCTGGCGGCCAATCGGCATGGGGGTCAAGCAGGCTATTTTACCGACGACCGGCGAGGCGACCGCCCGGCTGCTGTTCATTCCGGCGGGAACCGCGGTGCCTGACCACAGCCATAATGGCGTGGAGTTAACAATGGTCCTGAAGGGCGCGTTTTCGGACGAGGTCGACCGTTTCGCCCGGGGTGATGTGGAAATTGCGGATGAAGATCTGCACCATACCCCGACAGCCGATATCTCCGAAGATTGCATTTGTCTGGCGGTCACCGACGCGCCGCTGAAATTCAACAAGCTGATGCCACGTCTGTTCCAGCCCTTCCTGCGCATCTGACGCGGGCGGCGCTCACGTGCTAGTGTGATGCGGTGAACCGAATGGTGGAGACATAAGAATGGTCCGAGTTCTGATTTTGACTCTCACCCTGATGGGCTTTGCATCAGGCGCGTTGCCTCAACGTGCTGCTGTTGTAAAGTTCGAACAGGGCAATTTCGGAACGATGGTAAACGGCGCTGTCACTGGAAACGAGTATTTCGACTACAAGCTCGGCGCAAAAGCCGGGCAAAAGATGTTTGCTGACCTCAAGGTCAGCGACACAAACGGATATGGCGTGATCTACTTCAACATTCTTCCACCCGGAAGTGATGGTGTTGCGATCTACAACGGCTC
This sequence comes from Ruegeria atlantica, assembly GCF_013033965.1. Classification (GTDB taxonomy): domain Bacteria; phylum Pseudomonadota; class Alphaproteobacteria; order Rhodobacterales; family Rhodobacteraceae; genus Ruegeria; species Ruegeria atlantica_D. Next base: position 457,962 of record NZ_WQFE01000002.1, on the reverse strand, counting down.
TATCGACGGAAACACCGCCCGCATCGAACTGCCCGAGGACGGAGACTACACGATCCGAGTCTACCTGATGGGCAATGACCGCGATACGGACAAGACGGTCGGCTACAATCTCGACCTGTCGATCCAGTAGCGCTTACCCCTCGGACTGGCCCAGGGGCACGACGTTGGTGTGATCGTCCGGTGCCAGTTCTTCGAAATCGAAATTGTCCAATCTCTGCGCCCGGCGGCCAGCCTTTTCGGCGCTGATCTTGATTTCCGAGATATCCTTGGCTGCCTGCCCGAAATGGCGATCTAGGTTAGAAACGCGGTCGCCCAAACGTTCCACATCTTTGTGCAGCAAGCCCAACTCTTTGCGGATCGCGCCTGCCTGTTCACGCATCCGCGCGTCTTTCAGGATCGCGCGCATTGTGTTCAATGTTGCCATGCATGTGGTGGGTGAGACGATCCAAACACGCTTGCTAAAACTCTCCTGCACCAGTTCCGGGAATTTGGCGTGCAATTCGGCATAGACTGCTTCAGACGGCAGGAACATCAATGCGCCATCAGCGGTTTCGCCATCCAGAATGTACTTTTCGGAAATGTCATTGATGTGCTTGCGCACGGTGCTGCGGAACATCTGGACGGCCGCTTTCAGCTCCATATCGTTGGTTGAGCCGATTAACGCTTCATAGGCCTCCAACGGGAATTTACTATCGATCACAATCGGCCCCGGAGGGTTCGGCAGATTGATCAAACAGTCTGCACGCCGCCCGTTCGACAACGTTGCCTGCAGCTGGAAACTGTCAGAAGGCAGCGCCTTGGACACGATGTCGTTCAGCTGAATCTCTCCAAACGCGCCGCGTGTTTGCTTGTTCGACAGGATGTCCTGCAAGGACAGCACATCGCCCGATAATTTTGTGATATTGTCCTGTGCCTTGTCGATGGCCGCCAGACGTTCCTGCAACTGCGTCAGCGACGTCGCCGTCTGTTTTGACGAGCCGTGCAGGGATTCCTTCATCCGTTCCTGCATCTCGGCCATCGCGCGCGCCGATTTCATCGCGTTATCCGCCAGCCGGTCATTCATCTGCTGCTGGACCGAGGACAGGCGCGATTCGACCGTCTGTATCACCTGCACTTGTGCATTGGCCTGCGTGTCCGAGACATGCTGCAGCCCGCCGCGTAACTGTTCCTGCCCCTGCCCCAACTGCTGAACATTCTGCCCCAGATGCGCCAGTTGCCGTGCCAGCGGTTCTGCCATGCGGGCAGATCTGTTTGCCGCTCGCAGTGACAAAAACAGCAGCAAAAGGATCAGCGCAACAACCCCACCCACGGCCAATACCACGGGGTCGTTCAACGCATATTGGGTTCCTGCAATCTCGATCATGTCGCCTCGGATGTTCTTGTTTTATTCTCCTTAACCCAACAAGGCCATTGGATCAACTACGGCCGAACAATCGCTCGATATCGCTCAGCTTCAATTCCACGTAGGTTGGCCGCCCGTGGTTGCATTGACCGGAATGGGGCGTCGCCTCCATTTCGCGCAGCAGGGCGTTCATTTCCTCGGCCCGCATCCGGCGACCCGACCGGACCGAGCCGTGACAGGCCACCCGGCTAAGGATCGCCTCGATCCGCGCCTGCACGGTCTGGCTTTCGCCCTGATCGGACAGTTCGTCGAGGATATCGAGGATCATCGCGCGGGCATCCACCTCACCCAAAATGGCTGGCGTTTCCCGCACGGCGACCGCACCGCCGCCAAAGGGCTCTATTGTCAGGCCAAGACGCGACAGGTCGTCAGCCACCGCCATCAGACGGGCGCAATCACCTTCGGACAGCTCGACAATTTCGGGGATCAGCAGCGCCTGCGCAGAAACCCCGTTTTCAGCCATCTGGGTCTTGAGCTTTTCATAGACCAGCCGCTCATGCGCGGCGTGCTGGTCGACAATCACCATGCCATCCGCTGTTTGCGCGATGATGTAGTTCTCATGCACCTGTCCACGCGCAGCGCCCAATGGCAGGTCCTCGACCGGAGCTTCTGCGACCGGGGCCGGGGGTGGTTCGACCACGCTGCCGCTGTAATCTCGTGAAAGCTCGGCGAAGCCGGGTGCTTGCGCCTGATACGCCGCCTGCCGTGTAGCTGACGAGGGGCGGTCCATCTGGTACACCCGAGCGGGCGCAGGTTGCGCCGGTTCGGGGCGCATCGCGCCCAGCGTTGCATTAGCCACAGTCGAGGAGGCCCTGTGCCCAGCCTCGGCCAGCGCGTGCCGCAGGGCCGAAACGATCAATCCGCGGGCCACACCCGGATCGCGGAACCGGACCTCGGACTTTGCCGGATGCACATTCACATCCACCAGCGTCGGATCACAATCGATGAACAACGCCGCCGCCGGATGCCGATCGTGGCTGAGGAAATCAAAATAGGCCGCCCGCAGTGCCCCTGTCAGCATCTTGTCCCGAACAGGCCGCCCGTTGACGAACAGATACTGTGCCACCGCCGCGCCCCGCGAATAGGTCGGCAGGGCCGCATAGCCGTACAACCGGATCCCCTCGCGTGTCGCATCGATCTGCAGCGCATTTTCCGCAAACTCACGCCCGATCACGCGAGCCAGCCGGGCATGAAGCGCGTCGAACAGATCGCCATTTTCGCGATCGGCCCGGAAGGTCACGCGCCCCTCTCCACCACCAGAGACGTCACGCAAGGTGAACGTCACCGCAGGCTCGGCCATGGCCAGTCGTTTGACGGTGTCGTTGATCGCCTGCGCCTCGGCCCGGTCTGTGCGCATGAACTTCAATCGGGCCGGGGTGGCGAAGAACAGATCGCGCAGTTCAACGACTGTGCCGGTACGCAAGGCCGCAGGTTTTGCCCTGTCCATTCGACCACCTGCGACGTGGATCGAGGCCGCTTCCCCCCCCGGCACCCGGCTGGTGATGGTCAAGCGGCCAACCGCGCCCAGCGATGGCAGCGCTTCACCGCGAAAACCGAAAGTGTGGATATTCAGCAGATCCGACCCGTCGATTTTCGACGTCGCATGGCGCGACAGGGCCAATGGCAGATCCTCAGCAGCAATCCCGCAGCCATCATCGGTGACGCGAATCAGCGTCTTGCCCCCATCAGCGATGTCGATCGCGATGCGGGTTGCGCCTGCGTCGATGGCGTTTTCCACCAATTCCTTAACTGCAGATGCCGGGCGTTCAACAACCTCACCCGCCGCGATACGGTTGATCGCCGCATCATCAAGTTGCCGGATTACCGGGCGATTTTCGCTGATATTGGGGTGTGCCTGCGCCATACCACCAGACCTAGCACAACCATGCACGATTCTGCCACCGCTTAGGCACATAATTCAATTGTGGGGAGGGGGCGTTCGAACAATCACACCGTACCTTCCAGACAAGTAGCTAGTCTGGGTGCGATTGCTCGAACGATCCGGAGTGAGTGGTGGTCATCCAATAATCCTGAGACATTTTGTACCACGAATCCGATTACGGGACGTGAAGACTCTCCTGTCCCCAATCCGGGTGGCAAAGTTTGGCCGATGCGGTGCAAAGCCCGGTGGCGGGAAAGTGCCGGGTCAAGCGGTTCCGGGTGCACCCGCCCGTGTCCGGCAGGGGCCCCACAAAGCCGCAAACGCGAGGATCAGACCAGATATCGTTGCGATCATGCCTGCTGCACTGACCGCATCCGCCGCCCCAAGCCAAAGCGGGCCATATCCGGCCAGCACATATCCGAAGACAGCCGACAGGATGGCAAAGGCGACACTCCATGCGATCTGGGTTTCCAGGCGGTTGGTCATCATGCGCGCGGCTGCAGGTGGGCAGATAAACATGGCAATCACGATGATCGATCCAACGGCGTCAAATGCCGCCACAGCGGCAATCGCGGCCGTGATCACCAAGGCCATACCCAGAACTCCGGTCCGGATACCAATGGTGCGCGCGAACCCTTCGTCAAAGGTGGAAATCTTTAGTGGCCGCCAAAAAAGCCACACAAATAGCGAAACCCCCAGCAAGGTCAGCGCAATCCGGGACAATTCCGGTGGTAGCCCCGCCAACGCCACAGGGTCCAGTACAGAAGACCAACCCGTCGCGTCCAACCAGATCAAGCTTTCCAGATTACCATAAAGCGCATGTTCGACATCCAGATGCACGGTCGATGTATCGGTCTGTTCCAGCAACAGGACCCCGGCCGCGAACATGGTCGTAAAGACAACACCCATCGCGGCACCTGCCTCGATCTGCCCCAACCGCCGAACGGCTTCGATCAGAACCACAGCCATAACGGACGCACCCGCAGCACCCAGCATCATGGGCCAGGTCGAGATCGCTCCGGTCACCAGAAAGGCCACAACGATACCGGGCAGCACTACATGGCTGATCGCGTCGCCGATCAGGGCCTGTTTTCGCAAGACCAGAAAGTTGCCGGGCAATGCACAGGCGATTGCCGCAAATGTGCCGATAAGCAGGGGCGTCAGTGACAGGGGCACGAATTCTTCACCGCTCATGCCGGAACCTCCTGCGGGCCACCGATCAGGCGGTCGATCTCGGCTATCTGGTCGCGGGTCAGGACGGTTTCGATATCTCGAAGCCCGTCATAAAGCGCAGCCGTCGCTTCATGCGTTTGATCTGCCCTGACGATTTCCCAGCGTTTCTCGTCACGCAGCGCCTTAGCAGCCCGGGCTTTGCCTGTTTCAGTGGCCACGCCGTCGGCTCTGGCCAAGCCGGCACGCCGCAACAGGCGCAGGGTCAAAGGCTCATAGATCTTCTGCCCTTGTGCCAGTGCCAGCAGCCCCTGCCGGATATGGACCCGACGCTGGAACCGCATATGTCGCAGGACGGCTGCCAGAACACCGCGGACCGGGGCTAAGAACATGGACAACGCGAAGAAGCCGAAGCTGACCAGCACGATGATCGGACCGGTCGGCAGGTTGGGGGCCGAAGCTGACAACGCCGCGCCCAGATAGCCGGCCAACCCTCCGGCCAATCCAGCCAGTAACACGACGCGGTCGGAACGCTCTGACCAGAATCGAGCGGTAACGGGGGGGATGATCAGCAGTGCCACGATCAGGATCAGTCCGACAATCTTCAGACCAACCACGGTAACCGCCATGACCAAACCCATCATGGCAAGGTCGATACGGTGTACCGGCAGCCCTCGGGCGGCGGCATATTCCGGATCAAAAGCCACCATAGTCATCGGGCGGCGAATAATCATGACCAGCAATAGTGTTGCCGCCCCACCGATCGCGATGATTAATGCATCCGCCCACAGCATCCCGGCGGTAGAGCCAAGCAGGAACCCTTCGAGCCCGGCCTGGCGGCCTACGCCCATTGTCTGGATCACGGTCAGTAGCACAATGCCAAAGCCAAAGAACACGGAAAGGACCGCACCAATCGCGGCATCCTCGGCCAGCCGCGTGTGGCGGGTCAGCCAGTTCATACACAGCAACCCAATCCAGGCCGAGACCGCCGACCCGGCCAACAAGCCAATCAGATTGCGCCCGTCGCCCCCAAAGGCGACCAGAACCATGAACCCGAGGCAGACCCCGGGCAGCGTCGCGTGGCTGATTGCATCACTGACCAGCGCGCGTTTGCGCAGGAACAGGAACGTGCCCGTTACGCCGGCAGATACGCCTAGCAAAGTCGCACCAATAGCGACCAGCGTGGCGTTGTAGCCCAGCTGCAGGGTCAGAGCATCCCAAAGCATGATTTACCCCAATGCGCGCGAGATCTGGTCGATCTGGGCGGTGGCCAGACGGCCTCCGTAGGCCGATTGCAGGGTTTCGGCGGTGAAGGCCTCAGCCACAGTTCCCTCGGCCACTTTGCGCGTGTTGATCAGGAAAACATGGTCGAAATAGTCCGTCACGGTGGCCAGATCATGATGCACGACGACCACTGTCTTGCCCGCCTCTTTCAATGACTTAAGCACAGCGATGATCGCCTTTTCGGTCGCCGCATCGACGCCTGCGAAAGGTTCATCCAGCAGGTACAGGTCTGCGTCTTGCGCCAGGGCACGAGCCAGAAATACACGCTGTTGTTGACCACCTGAAAGCTGACCGATCTGGCGATCCGCGAAATCGCGCATCCCGACCCGATGCAGGCAATCCATCGCGCAGGCCATGTGGCGCGCCCGCACGCGGCCCAGAAGGCCCAACTCGCGAGACAGACCCATCAGCACCACATCAATCACGCGCGTGGGAAAGTCCCAGTCAACACTTGCCCGCTGCGGGACATAGGCAATTCTGGCGCGCTGTTTCTCCAGCGGCTCACCAAAAACGGAAACCTGCCCGGACAACGGTGTGACGATACCCAGCGCCGCCTTGAGCAAGGTCGACTTCCCCGCCCCGTTCGGCCCGATAATCGCAGTCATCGCGCCGGACTGCACGGTCATATCCACCGAAAACACCGCTGGTTTCTGACCGTAGGACACGGTCAGGCCACGGATGGCCAGCGGGCTTCCCTCAAGGCCTTTCCCGGCGACCGAAACGCCCTGTTGCGCGGCCAGCTCCAACATCACTCAAAACCCCGCCGACAATTTGCCGTTCATGCCATGTTCGGGCACATCGGCGCCCAGTGCTCCGGCGATCACAGAAATGTTGTGATCCAACATCCCGATATAAGTGCCCTCATAGGTGCCCGGTTCTCCCATAGCGTCGGAATACAGCTCTCCGCCGATGCCGACATCATGACCTTTGGCCGCAGCACCCTCGATCAGCGCACGCATTGACCGGTCGGATACCGAGCTTTCGACGAACACAGCCGTCAGTTGCTGATCCACCAAGGTGTCGACCAACTCGCCAATCCGGTTCAGGCCGGCCTCGGACTGGGTCGAAATGCCCTGAATGCCCAACACTTCATAGCCATATTCCTCACCGAAATAGCCAAAGGCATCATGGGCCGTCACAAGCACACGGTTGTTTTCCGGCACAGCAGCCAGCACCTGCTTGCCATAGGCCTCCAACTGATCGATCTCAGCCAGGTGCGCCTGCGCGTTGGCTTGGAAGATATCGGCAGCTTCCGGGCGGGCCTCGGTCAGGGCTGCTTGAACCTCAACCACCACGTCGCGCCACAGCGCCGGGCTCATCCATACATGAGGGTCGTACTTGTCGGCATAATCGTCATGCGCGCGCAGCTTGGACTTGTCGACACCCTCGGCCACAGCCACGACCGGGCGTTTGCGTCCGAGATCATGGAAGAAGTCCTCCATTTGCGCCTCAAGATAAAGACCGTGCCACAGGATCAGATCCGCGCGCGTCATCGCCACGATATCACTGCGGGTCTGCCGATAGGCATGCGGGTCGACGCCCGGCCCCATCAGGCCCTTGACCTCAACCTGATCACCACCAACCTGACGCGCCGCATCAGCAATCATGCCCGTGGTTGCAACCACTTTCAGTGGTGCCTCGGCCCACGCCGCGACCGGCAAAGCAGCGGCAAAAGCCAAAGCTGCAAGAAAACTACGACGAATCATTGCTGACCCCATTTAGGTATCCTCATGCTCCTGAATATGCGAACCATTCGCAACTAAGTCAACGCTATTGCGAATTATTCGCAAGAAAACTTCAATTTTGTCCATTTGGTCAAAAAAATTGCACTCGGGACGCCGGTATGCCTTCCATTCAGGCGCAAGCCGTGCGATTTTGGCGCAAACCTCCCAAAGGATGTGAAGATGGAAACGCAGAGCTCAGAAAGCCCCGTGCGCACCGCGCATCTGCCGCAAGTGACCGAGCCCAGAAACCCCGGTATGGATCTTGATCTGGACTGGGTGCGCGCCGTGCAGGTCAATACTTCGGCCATTGAACGCCGCGCCGCGACCCTACCCGGTCGTCGGTCGGTGAAGAAAGAGTATCAAGCTGCGTGGCTGCTGAAGGCGGTCACGATGATCGACCTGACCACCTTGTCCGGCGACGATACCGTGGGTCGCGTGCGCCGCTTGTGCGCCAAAGCGCGCCAACCGGTCGCATCTTCGGTTCTGCAAGCACTGGACATGCCCGCGATCACAACTGGGGCCGTTTGCGTTTATCATGACATGATCGAAACCGCCGTAGAGGCGCTGAAAGGCACCGGCATTCCGGTCGCTGCGGTATCCACCGGTTTCCCCGCTGGTCTATCACCGTTTCACCTGCGCGTGGCCGAGATCGAAGAAAGCGTAAAAGCCGGGGCCGAAGAGATCGACATCGTCATCTCGCGCCGTCACGTTCTTTCCGGGGACTGGCAGGCTTTGTATGATGAGATGAAGGCCTTCCGCGTCGCCTGCGGCGATGCGCATGTCAAAGCCATCCTCGCCACCGGAGAGCTGGGTAGCCTGCGCAACGTCGCGCGCGCCTCGCTGGTTTGCATGATGGCGGGTGCGGATTTCATCAAGACTTCAACCGGCAAGGAAAGCGTCAACGCCACCCTGCCCGTTTCGCTGGTGATGATCCGCGCAATCCGCGACTATTACGACCGCACTGGATACCGGGTCGGTTACAAACCTGCGGGTGGCATTTCGAAAGCCAAGGACGCGCTGGTCTACCTGTCGCTGATCAAGGACGAGCTGGGCGATCGCTGGCTGGAACCGGACCTGTTCCGCTTTGGCGCGTCGTCGCTGCTGGGCGATATCGAGCGGCAGTTGGAACATTATGTAACGGGCGCATACTCCGCCGGCTACCGTCACTCCATGGGCTGAGGACAGGAACAATGACAGTCAAAGAGATTTTCGAGACCATGGACTATGGCCCTGCCCCCGAAAGCGTTGCCGAGGCTCTGGCCTGGCTGGTCGATCAGGGTGACAAGTTCGGTCAATACATCGACGGCGCCTTCACTAAACCCGGCAAAGGCTTTGAAAGCCGCAACCCGGCGACCGGTGAAGTACTGGCCAAACTGACACAGGCAAAACAGGCCGACGTGGACGCCGCCGTTGCCGCCGCGCGCAAGGCGCAACCGAAATGGGAAAAGCTGGGCGGCGCGGGCCGTGCGCGGTACCTTTATGCCATTGCGCGGCTGCTGCAGAAACACTCGCGACTGTTTGCCGTGCTGGAAAGCCTCGACAACGGCAAACCGATCCGCGAGTCGCGCGACATCGACATCCCACTGGCGCAGCGGCATTTCTACTATCACGCGGGCATGGCACAGTTGATGGAAAGCGAACTGCCAGACGCTGAGGCGCTGGGTGTGTGCGGCCAGATCATCCCGTGGAACTTCCCTTTGCTGATGCTGGCGTGGAAGATTGCTCCCGCGATCGCCATGGGCAACACGGTGGTACTGAAACCGGCCGAGTATACCTCACTGACCGCGCTGCTGTTTGCCGATATTTGCTCACAAGCTGGCCTCCCGAAGGGCGTGGTCAACATCGTGACCGGCGACGGAGCCGTGGGCGAGATGATCGTGAACGCAGATGTAGACAAAATCGCCTTTACCGGCTCGACCGTCGTAGGTCGCCGCATCCGCGAGGCAACTGCCGGTTCGGGCAAGGAATTGACATTGGAGCTGGGCGGTAAGTCTGCTTACGTCGTTTTCGACGACGCCGATATCGATAGTGCCATCGAAGGCTTGGTCGATGCGATCTGGTTCAATCAGGGTCAGGTCTGCTGTGCGGGTTCTCGCCTGCTGGTGCAAGAAGGTATCGCTGACCGCTTCCACGACAAGCTACGCGCCCGGATGGACAAGCTACGCATTGGCGATCCGCTGGATAAATGCATCGACGTGGGCGCAGTTGTGGATCCGGTCCAGTTGCAGACCATCAAGGGCATGGTCGAAAGCAACACGGTTGGCCACGTCCATCAGGCGGCTTGCGAGTTGCCCGCGAATGGCTGCTTCTACCCGCCGACGCTGATTTCGGGCTTGGAGACCTCGGACCCGCTAATGCAGGAAGAGATCTTTGGCCCCGTGCTGGTCTCCTCGACCTTCCGCACGCCGGAAGAGGCGGTCGAACTGGCCAACAACACCCGTTACGGGCTGGCCGCGACAGTCTGGACCGAGAACGTGAACCTGGCGCTGGACATCGCGCCCAAGCTGGTTGCGGGCGTGGTCTGGGTGAACGCCACCAACCTGTTCGACGCGGCTGCCGGGTTCGGCGGTGTACGCGAAAGCGGCTTTGGCCGTGAAGGCGGTTGGGAAGGTCTGGCGGCCTACACCAAGCCCAAAGGCAAAGCCAAGCCGCTGGCGAAAGTTGAAGCGACCGGTGGCGAGGGCGCTCCGGCCGATCCCATCGATCGCACCGCCAAAATGTATGTCGGTGGCAAGCAGGCGCGACCTGACAGCGGCTATTCGAAACCTGTTTGGGGCAAGTCCGGCCTGCTGGGCCATGTGGGGCTTGGTAATCGCAAGGACGTCCGGAACGCGGTTGAGGCCGCGGCGGGCGCTAAAGGCTGGTCCAGGACCACCGGCCATCTGCGGGCGCAGATCCTGTATTACATCGGTGAAAACCTTTCGGCCCGTGCCGACGAGTTCGCCACACGTATCGACGCCATGACCGGTAAGAAAGACGGCTCGAAAGAGGTTGAGGCCTCGATCCAGCGCCTGTTCTCTGCCGCCGCCTGGGCCGACAAGTATGACGGTCAGGTACACGGTGTTCCGATCCGCGGCGTGGCGATTGCCATGAAGGAGTCCGTGGGTGTCATCGGAGCGCTCTGCGCCGACGAAGCACCTCTGCTTGGGTTGGTTTCGGCGATGGCCCCGGCAATAGCAATGGGCAACCGGACGGTTCTGGTGGCCTCGGAACCCTATCCGCTGGCGGCGACGGATTTCTACCAGATCCTCGAGACGTCCGACGTTCCTGCGGGCGTGGTCAACATCCTGACCGGCAGCCATGCAGAGCTGGCGAAACCGCTGGCCTCGCACCTGAACGTCGATGCGGTCTGGTCGTTCTCCTCCACCGACCTGTCAAAAGAGATCGAGGTCGTCTCGGCCGGGAACCTGAAACGGGCCTGGGTGAATAACGCGACGGCATTTGATTGGGGCGTGGACCATTCTCGCCGCTTCCTGCAGGCTGCGACCGAAGTCAAAAACATCTGGGTGCCCTACGGCGAGTAGGGCTCCCCTCCAAGGGAGGCCTACATGGATTTTTCAGGAAAAACCGCCATCGTCATTGGCGGAACCAGCGGTATCAATCGCGGCATTGCCGAGGCTTTTGCGGCCTCGGGTGCCAAATTGGCCGTCGCCAGCCGTTCTCAGGAAAAGGTCGATGACACCATCGCCGCGCTGAAAGAAGCGGGCGCACAGGACGCCATTGGGGCGGCCTTTGACGTTCGCGACCCCGAAGCGGTAGCTGCGGGCTTGAAGCAGTTCCACGACGCGTTTGGCGATTTTGACGTTCTGGTGTCGGGCGCAGCGGGTAATTTCCCCGCGCTGGCCGCCGAGATGTCGGTCAATGCCTTCAAAACCGTGATCGATATCGACCTGATGGGCACGATCCACGTGATGAAAGGGGCGTATCCCTATCTGAAGCGCCCCGGCGCCAGCATCATCAACATCTCGGCCCCACAGTCTTATCTGCCTTACGAAGGTCAGGCTCATGTCTGCGCCGCCAAGGCAGGCGTCGATCAGATCACCCGCACCCTGTCTATGGAATGGGGCGTAGAAGGCATCCGCGTGAACTCGGTCGTACCGGGCTTTATCGAGGGCACCGAAGGTGCGAAACGTCTGGCCCCAACTCCGGATGCCGGAGAAGCCTTGCGAAAGGACGTCCCCTTGGGCCGCTGGGGGCAGCCGCAGGACGTGGCGAACGCCTGTCTGTTCCTTAGCTCGGACATGGCCAGTTATATCAGCGGCACGGTTCTGGCCGTTGACGGCGCACTGTACCAGCGCGGGTCAGGAAAGTTCGGCCAGATGATGGGGCAGATGCTGCGCAGTATGAAAAAGGGTTGAGCAGCGCTCAGCCCCTATTTCTTAGTTCGTGGTTTCCAGACCCACGGGCTTTCCAACCACGGTAAAATGCAGCCCCTCCGGGTCGAGCAGTTCGGCGGCGACCCGGTTAACCTCTTCCAGCGTTATCGCGTTCACCTTGTCATTACGGGTGGCGATATAGTCGATGGGTAAGTCTTCCATCTGCATCCCGACCATGATCCCCGCAATCTGGCCATTGCCGTCAAATCGCAACGGATAAGCACCGGTCAGGTAGGTCTTGGCATCGTCCAGCTCTTTCTGGGTCACACCTTCGGACGCGGCGCGAGCCCATTCGTCTCGGATAACCTCAACCGCTTCGGCAATGCGATCATTGCTGGACGACACGGATCCCAAGTAGACCGAGGCTAAATCCTTGGGCACCAGGTAAGTGCCAATACCATAGGTCAAGCCGCGCTTCTCACGGACTTCCTGCATCAGGCGGCTTTCAAACCCGCCTCCGCCAAGGATGTGGTTAAGGATGAAGGCGGCAAAGAAATCGGGATCGTCGCGGTCAATACCAGCCTGACCAAACAAGGCCACGGATTGCGGCGTGTCGAACTCGACCACGCTGACACCTCCGGGGATGGATACATCAGCACGTTCAGGGATCGGCTTGCCCGTTTCCGGCAGGTCAGACAGTAATTCATCCAGCAACGCACCCAGCTCTTCGGGGGTTATGTCACCCACCGCCCCGATATACATCCGGTCTTTGGCAAAGACATCCTGATACGCAGTGACCACGTCGTCGCGCGTCAGGGCTGTCACGCTTTCGATCGTGCCTTTGCCTTCTGTGCCGTAAGGGTGATCTCCATAAGCCATGCGCGCAAAGTTGCGGCCCGCAATGTCATTTGGATCGGTTTGGTCGGATTTGAGGCCGGACAGCACCTGCGCCTTTACCCGGTCCACCGCATCCTGATCAAAGCGGGGATCGTGAATGGTTGTGCGCAGCAGGTCAATCACATCATCGCGGTTTTCGGTCAGGAACTGCGCGGTGATCGACACCGTGTCGTCAGTTGCGTTGTAACGGAAAGAGGCCGCCAGCGACTCCAACTCGCGCGCATAGGTGCGGGCATCCATGTCGCCTGCGCCTTCCTCGATCAAACCGCTCATCAGGTAGACCGCGCCTCGTTTGTCCGGATCATCCAACGATGTACCGCCGCGAAAGCGCAGCTCCAACGCGGTGAAGGGGATCGAGTGATCCTCGACCAGCCATGCGGTGATCCCACCGGGAGAAGTGACCTCTTCAATTTCGATTTCAGCCCAAGCAGGCAGTGCGATGACAAAGGCGATCAGGGTTGCAAAAATCCGTTTCATTGCGTCACCTCATCATCGCGCATTAGCCAGCCGGTAACCGATGTTTCCGGTTGTATCACCTCGCGGGCGGCGGCGATGATTTCATCCGCTGTCACTGCCTGCAGGATATCGGGCCAGGCCTGCACATCCTCGACCGTCAGACCGCTGGTCAGGGCGCGGCCATAGCGGTTTCCAATCCCGTCCACATTGTCGCGCGCATAGGTTTGCGACGCGCGCAGCTGCATCTTGATCCGGTCAAGGTCGTCTTCGTTCACACCTTCGGCGATGAAGTCTGCAACCACCTGATCCATTGCATCCTCGGCCTCTTGCAGAGAAACACCTGCAGCCGGCACGACGATCAGATCAAAGGTTGTATCGTCCAGCGAGACACCCCGGTAGAACGCGCCGGTGTAGACAACCTTTTGCTGCTCGAATTGCAGCTTTTCATTCAGATAGGATGTGGTGCTGCCCCCCAGAAGTTCCGCCAACATGTACAGAGCAGCGGCTTTCTCCTGATCGCCCGGATCACGCTCGGGGGCCAGATAGCTGCGTTGCACGTATGGCTGCGAAACGCGCGCATCCTTGTATGTCAGACGGCGTTCTGCGGTTTGCGGCGGCTCTTGCGAGCGCACGCGCTCTGGCAGATCCGGATTGGCGGGGATCACGCCGTAATACTGCTCGGCCAACGATTTGACCTCGTCCGGTTCGACATCACCGGTGACGACCAGAATGGCGTTATTGGGGGCATAATGGGTCTGGTAGAAGGACAGCGCGTCCTCCATGTCTAGCGTTTCCATCTCGTGCCGCCAGCCGATGATTGGAACACCATAGCGATGGTTTAGGTACTGTGACGCGCTCATCTGCTCGCCGAACAGGGCACGGGGGCTGTTGTCGGTGCGCTGATTGCGCTCCTCAAGGATGACGTCACGCTCGGTGACAATATCATTTTCACTCAGGCGGATATTGCGCATCCGGTCCGCTTCCATCCGCATCATCAATTCCAGCCGGTCGGCGGCGACGCGTTGGAAATAGGCAGTGTAATCATAGGACGTGAAGGCGTTGTCGGTACCACCATTGGCCGCAACGGTGGCGGAGAATTCTCCTGGGGCCAGAGTGTCGGTGCCCTTGAACAGCAGGTGTTCCAGAAAATGCGCCACGCCTGATGATCCCACGGGCTCATCTGCTGACCCCGCGCGATACCAGACCATATGCTGCACCACAGGCGCGCGGTGATCTTCTATCACGACGACATCCATGCCGTTGTCCAGCGTAAAGGTAGTGACCGCCTCGTGCCCCTCGCTTGCAGCAAGAGGGGTTGCGGCGATCAGGGCAGCCGACAATGCCAGGGCCCGAACCATAGGGCATCCTCCGTTTGATTTATGCTGTTCAAACTACGGTGGTGCCGCGCGGGTTCAAGACCGATGACGAAAAGTTAAAGATTATTCATCTACCGGCGGCGACGAAGGCGTTTCGATCCCGGCTTGGCGTGCTGCCTCGTTCTGAATGTCGGGGTTCAGCGTTTCACGGCGATAAACCTGCGAATAACGGTCCACATTGAACAAGCGCAAGCGCGTCAGGCGGGCCTGCTTTCTGCGAAACTCGGCATCCTGAGCTTCAATCTCCTGCCGGGTATTAGCCGGAACGCCATAGCGGCTGGAAGCAGTCACAAGGGCGGCGTCAGCGGACGGAATGGCCGTGTTTGGGTTCAGCGATGCTGCGTTCCCGCCCAAGGCAACCACCGCATCCGCCTTTGGGGTTGGATCAGTCAGGTTTTCACCACCTGGCGTAGGCGCGGGCAGAAAGGCGTAGTCTTTGGGCTCGGTCAACGGTTTGACAGGCAGAACTGAGAATTCATCCGGACCCGCGCCAGGTGCCTGAAGGTGGCGCAGCCCGATATCGGAACACCCCGCCGCGGCAAAGGCCAATGTCAAAGCAATTATGGAACGCGGCAGCCGCATCAGAGTCTCCAGCCTGTTTCAGGCGCTTTTATCGCATTTCAAATGGCGCGTCACGAGGCCTTTTTGCCTTCGAACAGCACTAATCCGATCGCTCCGGCGAAAATGAACACGTCGGCAAGGTTGAACACGAAGGGGTTATTGATGCCGCAACAGGACATGTTCAGGAAATCCAGAACATACCCATAAAGCAAGCGATCTATGACATTGCCCATCGCGCCGCCGATCAGCAACCCGCCGCAAAACAGCATCAGCTTCGACGGTGTTGTGCGCAACAACCAGATCAGCACGCCGACCGAGATCACCAGCGATATCCCGATCAGCACCCAGCGGGCAGCATCGGTATTGCCCTGAAACAGGCCGAAATTGATACCCCGATTCTCACCGTATTTGAACACCAAGAGCGGCGGCAGGACGTCTATATTCCCTTCGGCCACACGCATCACATGAACGACCAGATACTTGCTGATCTGGTCGATCAGAAATGCGGCCAGCCCAGCCCAAAAAAGCAAACGATAGCGCATCAGTGACGGAAGTGGCGCATGCCGGTGAAGACCATGGCCAGCCCTGCCTCATCTGCAGCAGCGATGACTTCGTCGTCACGCATCGAGCCGCCGGGCTGGATCACGCAGGTCGCGCCAGCCTCCGCAGCCTCCATCAGGCCGTCGGGGAACGGGAAGAACGCATCCGAGGCCACGGCGGACCCGATCGTCAGCGGCTGCGGCAAGCCCAGCGCATCGGCCATACGTTCGGCTTTCTTGGCGGCAATCATGGCCGAGTCCAGACGGCTCATCTGGCCTGCGCCAACACCAACGGTCGCGCCATCTTTGACATAGACGATGGCGTTGGATTTGACGTGTTTAGCAACCTTCCAGGCGAACAACAGGTCACGCATCTGTTCGTCGGTCGGGGCCTTCTTGGTGACGACTTTCAGGTCATCCATGCCAACAAAGCCGTTATCCTTGTCCTGCACCAGCAGGCCTCCGGCCACCTGACGCACCGTCTTGCCACCTGTAGCCACATCAGGCAGGCCCTCAGTCGTCAGCAGACGCAGGTTTTTCTTGGCGGCGAAGATCGCCTTGGCCTCGTCCGACGCACCCGGCGCAATCACGACCTCGGTGAAAATGCCGGTGATTTCCTGCGCGGTTTCGGCATCCAATGGCTGGTTCAGCGCAATGATGCCACCAAAGGCCGAGGTGCGGTCACAGTCGAACGCGGCTTTGTAGGCGTCCAGCAGGGTCGCGCCCCTGGCCACACCGCAAGGGTTGGCGTGTTTGATGATCGCACAGGCGGCGCTTTGCGCCGGATCGAACTCGGCTACCAGTTCAAAGGCCGCATCGGTGTCGTTGATGTTGTTGTAGCTCAGTTCCTTGCCCTGATGCTGCACGGCGGTCGCGACGCCCGGGCGGTTCGTACCATCGGTGTAGAAGGCCGCCTGCTGATGACTGTTCTCGCCATAGCGCAGAGTCTGTTTCAGTTCACCGGCAAAGGCGCGGCGTTTTGGGGCCTCAAGCTGCAGCGCGTCGGCCATCCAATTGGACACCGCTGTGTCATAGGCGGCCGTGCGAGCATAAGCCTTTTGCGCCAACCATTGACGGAAACCGTAGGACGTTTTTCCGTAATTCTCCTCCAGCTGATCCAGCAAGGACGAGTAATCTTCGACATCCACAACCACGTTTACAAAAGCGTGGTTCTTGGACGCTGCGCGGATCATTGCAGGGCCGCCGATATCGATATTCTCGATACAGGTGTCGTAATCGGCACCTTTGGCCACGGTCGCCTCGAACGGATAGAGGTTCACGACCAGCAAATCGATTGCACCGATGCCGTGTTCATCCATCGCCGCGACATGCGTGTCGTTGTCCCGCAGTGCCAGCAGACCGCCATGCACCATCGGGTGCAATGTCTTGACGCGCCCATCCATCATTTCGGGGAAACCCGTGATCTCGCTCACGTCCTTCACCTCAAGCCCCGCATCGCGCAGCGCCTTGGCGGTGCCGCCGGTCGACAGCAGCTCGATCCCGCGTTCAGCCAGCGCCTTACCCAGCTCGATCAGCCCGGTCTTGTCGGAAACGGAAAGCAACGCGCGGCGCACGGGGTGAAGATCGGTCATGGGTCCAAAGGTCCTTTTGGCGTCAGTCAAACTCGGGCTCGTCCCGGTGCAGATCGCGCACGGCATAGGCAGTATCCTGTGCCTTGCTCAGCGTCCACCGGATGCGCGTCGCATACTCCATTGCGCGCCCGGATAGAACGATCTGTTTTGTCGCGCGTGGCTTTAAACGGCCTTTTTCCAGATAAACGCTTGGTTCAACAGACAATTTTCCCACGCCATCGTGGCGGAAAACCCAGATCTCACCGCTTTTGAGCGCCATCGACACCGCCGCGCCGCCCAAATCCAGCGCCGCGTCCACGTCCGGATGCAGGTGAAACCGAATATCAAAACCGATGCCTTTAAGGCCCGAGGCATCCATCGCCTTGTCAAATTGCCGTTTCGCCTTGTCAGTGGCCGTCAGCAGAATGTCCTCGCAGGCCAGTTCACGCCCATCAAACCGCAACTCAAAGGTACGCGCATGGGTTAGACCGAAGACCTTGGTGTAGCCGTCATGCCCGGCCATAAATCGCATGCCTTCAAAGGCGTCCTCGAAATCAATGGGAACCTCCTGCGGCGCGTCCACAAGTGCTTCGCGCTCAGAACCCGGCGTCGGAGGTGCCAACCGAGCGCTTGAATACCCGTCAAGGCACAGCGTCGAATGAGACGGTGTCGCCCGACCCGCACGCCGCCACTCCATCCCAAAGCTTTCGCCCGAGCCGCAGTTAACCACCAGCGGCCTGCGGCCCGACGTGAGTTCAAATGCCAGAGTAGACGCATGGGCATTGTACGACGCCGCCCCCTTGGGTGGGCGGCTGGCATCCACGATCACACTGGTTCTGGCCGCGTAAAGCCGGGCAAACCCCATGGACAGTCCCGCCGCATGATGTGGCCGCACCCCACTTTGCGCCAATGCCTGATCCAGACGCCCTTCGACACCGCGCCCACCGCCGTGAAACCGGGCCAAAGCCCCGTCTGCATGGCGCAAGCTGCGCAAAGTAGGGGCCATGCGCTTGATGGCGTTTGCCTGCGCTCCGGGCGTGCCTCGCCCCAACTCGCCCAGCGCGGCTGAAGTCCATGAAAGCAGCATAAAGACTTCAAGTAATTCTTCGGGATTGCGGGTCGGGATACCGCCTTGTTCGTCGACTTGACTGTCACACTCGCGCGCCAAGGCACGAAGGGCTGGATCGGCCATTTGCTCCAACCCCTCCAACGCCAAACCGGCCTGCACCAGCCCGGCAAGCGCCTCGAACCGGGGAAGACCCGGGGTCGCCGCTTTCCAACGCTTGGACAGAAACCATGTCTGTTGGGCCAACGAGCGAAAAAACATTCTGCTTTGGTGTTCATCTGCGCCGCGCAACAGGAATATCGCATGGTTGATCCAGCGTATTACGCGCCGCCCGGTCAAATCCGGCGCCCAGCCCGGCCCCTGACCGCGACCATGCGCATTAATCCAACCCCAGACCCACCGCTGGGCCTTTTCGCGCGCGCGCATATCGCCAACAGCCGCCAAATCGTCCAGCCAGGCAAACCCGTGGCGTTCATTGTCGAACCCGGTGCTGGGCGCGGCCACGTCCCACAACTCGGTATCCTGCGCCTCAACCAGATAGCCTGCGAACAGCAGATTACCCGCGACCAGCTGACGCCCGCGCGCAAACGAGCCTACTGTGCGTGGTTCAGGCTCGCCAACAAACCCCGAGACCGCTTTTTGCCGCTGACTGAGCCGTGCATAGAGACGGTTCTGAAACCGTGTCCACCGATTGGTCATGGTATCTGTCTTTGACATGACGCTCGTTACTCTGCCCCTTGCGCTCTGCTGGCGCCTGAGACCCAACGATAGACCGGGGCGATCGTCAAGTCATCGAAAAGCGTCTTACTTCGTCGATTTGTTCAGGCGCGCGATATAGAACCCGTCCATTCCACCGCGATCTGGCCAGAAATCGGGCCGCAGGCGCAGACCGCCTTCTTCGGTAATCCAGTCAAGCTCAATTCCGGCAATGGTCAACGCAGCGCGATCGACTGCCATGTCCGGATATTGGTCCAGAGCTTCTTCGACCTGCACCTCGCCCTCATCCGGCAACAACGAACAGGTGCAGTAAACCAGCCGCCCGCCGGGTTTCAGCAAGCTCCAGGCATGGGCCAGCATCCGGCTCTGCAGCTCGATCAGTTCACCAAACTCAGATCCGTCCTTGGCAAAGGGCAGATCCGGATGCCGACGGATGGTGCCCGTCGCCGAACATGGTGCGTCCAGCAGGATGGCGTCATACAGCCCATGATGTTCAAGCGCGTCGCCAGCGACAACAGTAGCCTTCAGTCCGGTGCGTTTGAGGTTGTCGCGAACGCGCGCCAAACGCGACTCCGAGATATCGAGCGCCGTAACATCGGCCCCCGCAGCTGCCAATTGCAGCGTCTTTCCCCCGGGTGCCGCGCAAAGGTCGAGGATCTTTTCACCCGATTTCGGCGCAAGAATGCGGACGGGTATGGCCGCTGCCGCGTCCTGCACCCACCAATCACCTTTGTCATATCCCGGCAGAGCCGTGACCTGACCGGCATCGTGCAGCCGCATCGAACCTGTTGGCAGCGCTCCTCCCGGTCCGCTGGCACCCGGCTTGACAGTAAGGTCCAGCGATGCGCCGTCGAAATGTGCCGCTTCCATTCCCGTGATCGCGTCCTCGCCCCATGCCATGATCAGCGGATCACGCAGCCATTCAGGCAAACGCGGCACGCGCATTCTTGGCCATGCTTCCGGTCCTTCGGCGGCTACTTTGCGCAGCACGGCATTCACCAGACCTTTCAGGCGCCCGTGCTTGCGCGAGCGTCCGACGATCTCGACCATGGAGTTCACGACCCCATGCGCGGCTTCGCCGTTGCACAGCTCAACCGCTCCAAGGCGCAGGGCGTTGTGAACGGTCAAAGCAGGGGTGCGGTGCAGGTGGTTGTCCAACAGACGATCCGCTCGTTCCAGCCCGCGCAAGGTTTCCAGTGTCAGGCGTTGCGCCCGTGCGCGATCCTCTGGCCCCAGCCGTTCCAGCGCGCCCGCAGCCAGACATTCGGACAGCAACCGCCCTTCGCCAAGTATCTGATCCAGCAGAAAGATCGCGCTGCGTCGGGCCGCTGTTGCGTTGTCGGACATGGAATCGCCTTTGAATAAATCCTCGCCCGCATTGCCAAGGGCGGACGCGCGCGTATATCAAGCCCATGCACGGAAAGGAACCCGATGTCATGAGTGACGACCGCAAAGACCTGCCGCCCGCCGCCCAGCGCGCCTTGGCCGAAGCCGAAGAGCGTCGCAAAAAGGCGGACGCCCAAGCGAAAAAGTCGCCCAAAGAACTTGGCGGTCGTGATGGCCCCGACCCTGCCCGCTATGGCGATTGGGAAAAGAAGGGCATCGCGATCGATTTCTGATCGCTCATCCTCGCAAAGCTTCCAGAAAATCCGCGATCAGAGCACGCTGTTTTTTCGATTTTGCTCGCTCTTCGGGCCATGTCAGCCAATACCCATCCTTTGTTTTCAGCTCTGGCAGGTTCAGTCTGCGCAGCCGCCCTGTCTGCAGATCCGCCTTGGCCAGTGGCACCGACCCCAACGCCACGCCCAAGCCCTGACGCGCCGCGGTAAGTGCATGCTCCATTGAGTCGAAGCTGATGTTCGACGGTGTCACATCACCCTGATCCGCTTTCTGCGCCCAATCCCGCCAACCCGGCCGTTCTCCTCGCAGATCAATCAATGGCGCGCGCCACACCACGCCCGGAGCAGCCATCGGCACCAGCACCTCGGCTGCTATCAATTCCGCATCCCGTCCAGGCCACACGCCGCGCCCGTAACGGATTTGCAGCCACGTTCGTTCTTCATCAAGAGAGGACCGCCGCGCCACAGAATCCGTAAGTATACGCACCTTCGGCTGCCTCTCATGAAATCGGGCAAGGCTGGGCACTACAAGCGCATGGATGTGCGACGACAACCCGGCCACGCGCAATTCGCGCGGGGATTTTCCGAACAGATCCTCAGTGTTCCGTTCAAGGGCTTGTAGGCTGTCCTGCACCAGCGGCAGATAGCTTTCGCCTTCGACAGTCAGCGACACGCCCCGCGCCTCACGCACAAATAACGTCCGCCCCAACCAGGCCTCAAGATTGCCGATCCGCTGACTGACTGCAGCCTGCGTCAGGCCAAATTCCCGTGCCGCCGCCGAAAATCCGCCCAGACGCCCAGCCGCTTCAAAAACGCGTAGCCAGTCCAAAGGCGGCAAACCGATCTTTTCCTTAGCCATAAGTTTTTCCAAGCCTCAGCAGAAAGAAGGATTAATTGTCGTAATGCCATAAGAGGCGTATCTCCTCAACCAAAGCCCGCGCTGAACAGGAGACCCCCATGCTGCGCTCTGCCACCCATGACGCCTCGGTTGTGACCGTTGAATTCGACACCGGCACAAAGGCTCGCTTTCATGCCATCTGGCTGCGCGACAACGCGCTGGATTCTGAGACCCGCTCGCCCGGCAATGGCCAACGTCTGATCACCATTGGTGATATCCCCTCAGACATTTCGGTCAGCGCTGCTGAGGTCAGTAATGGCGATCTGACTGTCACCTTCCAACCCGAGGATAAGACAGTCATCTTCCCCGCCGATTGGCTGGCCGAGAACAGCTATGACCGCGATCACGGCTTGCCCACTGGGCGGACAGCCCCTGGTATCACCACCTGGGAACGCGGCATCGAAGCCCCAAGCGCCGATTGGGATGAAGTTCACGCCAATCCCGCTGCCAAGCGTGACTGGCTGGCGGCAGTCGCTGAGTACGGCTTTGCCAAGCTGACCGGCGGCCCGACCGAACCGGAATCCCTGCTGAAAGTCGCTGATCTGTTCGGCTACGTCCGCCAAACCAACTACGGCCCCTATTTCGAGGTTCGGACCGAGGTGAACCCGACCAACCTCGCCTATACCGGCCTTGGTTTGCAGGCGCACACGGACAACCCCTATCGCGATCCGGTTCCGACGCTGCAAATTCTGTATTGCCTGGAAAACAGTGCCGAGGGTGGTGATTCCATCGTGGTTGACGGCTTCCGCGCCGCTGAAAAGCTGCGCGAACAGAACCCTGAAGGCTTTGCTTTGCTGGCTGGCTATCCTGCCCGCTTTGAATACAAAGGCTCCGACGGTGTCTGCCTGCGTTCGCGCCGCCCGATGATCGAACTGTCGCCGGATGGTGAGCTGGTCGGTATCCGCTTCAATAACCGTTCATCCGCTCCATTCGTAGACATCCCCTTCGACCAGATGGAAGCCTATTACGCCGCTTATCGCGAGTTGGGCGAGATCATCGACGATCCGGCAATGGGCGTGTCGTTCAAGCTGGAACCGGGCGAAAGCTTCATCGTCGATAACACCCGCGTTCTGCATGCCCGTCTGGGATATTCCGGCGCGGGTTCACGCTGGTTACAAGGCTGCTATGCCGACAAGGACGGGTTGCTGTCCACTCTGGCCGCGATGGAAATGGCCCAGCCGGAGGCAGCAGAATGAAACCCGATTTCTCGACCCTAAGCCGCGATAACATTGTGGCCTTCATCGGCGATATCTTCGACCGTCGCGGCGGCGAAGAATACCTTGGCGAACCCGTCACGATGGCCGAACACATGCTGCAAGGTGCCACCATTGCTGAACAGAACGGCCAACCAGAAGAAATCATCGTCGGTGCCCTGCTACACGATATTGGCCATTTCACGTCCGAGTTCGGCACCTACCACCCCGACGACACCGAAGATCGCCATCACGAGGACGCGGGCGCGGAAGTACTGGAACAGTTCTTCCCCTCGGTCATCACGGATTGTTGCCGCTATCACGTGGCGGCCAAGCGGTATCTCTGCGCCACCAAACCCGAATACTTCAACCGCCTGTCTGCGGCTTCGGTCCACACGCTGCAGCTACAGGGCGGGCCAATGAGTGCCGAGGAAGTCGCAGAATTCGAGGCCAACCCAAACCTGAAAGAGATCATTCAGGTGCGCTATCTGGATGAGGCAGGCAAGCGCGCGGACATGGAAACCCCGGACTTCAATCATTTTGCGCCGATGGTACAGCGCATGGTCGACAGGCATCTGGGTGCAGCATGAGCGCGCCGGAGTACATCTTTGAGGCCAGTTCGAAACCGTCGCTACCGTGGCACGAGGTTCCGCTGATCCGCGCCACCTACGAATCCGTTAAGGGTTATGGCTGTCTGGTCGATGACCCCGATACGTTTGAGATTGAAATCGTGCGCTGGCCCCAACAGGGCTGGCGTCCGATTGACCAAGGCACTGGCGACGAAGCGGGTTGGGTAGAAGGCACATTCAAATGCGATTGGCAGGGCGATGTGCTTTATGGTGAGAACGAAGCGGTCAAGGGCCACTATGTGCTCGGCTGGTCCGCTGATCCGCAACAAGCGCAGACCGACCGGCAAACCGCACCTCGTGATCAGGTGCTGCTGTGGCACATGAACTATCATCCGGATGGTGGGCAGATGTTTTGGCCGCTGGATAACAAGCCGTTCATCGTCCCGGTTGCCTTGCCTGGCGACAACCTGACACCGGATAAGGTGGTCGCGTTCTGGTGCGATGGAACGCGCGGCCTCTATATCCACCCCGGCATCTGGCACGAGGGGATTTTCCCCGTCGAAGACAATCAGCGATTCCTCGACCGGCAGGGCCGGGTGCACGCCCGCGTCAGCGCGGATATCGGCCAAGAGTTCGGCGTGTATCTCGCCTGTCCGTTGCGTGCAGACAGAATAAGGGACCTGTAGGTCAACGCTGCCACCGTGTGGTGCGGTTTTTAGATTTCCTTAACCTTTGCGCCGAACTTCTGCGATACTTTAAGCACATGGTTGCAAAGGAGGCGTCCGATGGGATTGAACAGGCGGAAGGTTGTCCAACTGGGAACGGCAGCTGCGGTGGGAACGGTTCTGCCGCGATTTGCCATAGGAGCGACCGGTCAGAACGATGCGTTCGAAGCGCAATTTGCGGACACGCTGGATCGCCTGAAAGCCGCTTTTTCCAACCTCGGGTTTTCCGAGACGCAACCTCTGTCGATTGCTACGGGGAATAATGACTATAACGGCGGGCTGCGGCACGATTTCGATCAGAACTCATTGCCGACAGATCAGTTCATCATCCAACCTCTGGCCCGAGTTGGCGATGTTGACGAAAAAGCGCGTCCCGACGTCCTGCCACTGTTTCACGAGGTCGGCTGCCACCCCGGCGGAGCGGCCAGCGGCCGGGACACAACGCAGCTGATGTTGCGTCTTTTGACAGAAGAATTCGGGCTCGACCCGGCCCGCACGGCCTTCGTCAGTGTTCCGCAAGCAGCTGACATGCGCCCGGTTTTGGATGAGATGAATTTGCCTTTTGCAGAAAAGGTCCTGCTGCGTGATGAGGCCGAGGCGTTGGCCGCCCGCGATGCCTCGGGCTTTTTCTTCCCCGATCCGTTTGGAGACGAATACCTGGTGACAATGGGCGTCTATTATCGCGTCGGCGATCTGGAAGAAGTCGCGCCCAAGGCCTATCCCCCGTCCGACAACTGGACCGAGATCGGAGAGATCATCATCGGAGGA
The DNA here is from genome assembly GCF_013033965.1 of Ruegeria atlantica. Classification (GTDB taxonomy): domain Bacteria; phylum Pseudomonadota; class Alphaproteobacteria; order Rhodobacterales; family Rhodobacteraceae; genus Ruegeria; species Ruegeria atlantica_D. Next base: position 433,229 of record NZ_WQFE01000002.1, on the reverse strand, counting down.
GAGGTTGCACCCCTGGGCATCTCTATCGGGGCTGAACGCCTAACCTATGCCATGACAGGTCAGTTACCGACATGGGATCAGCGTTTGGGTGCCTTGTTCACGAAAGCCCAACAGGATGGCGCGGAACCACCCGGCCTCGCGGTCTTTCATGAATAGAACTGCCAGATTACGGCGATGACTGGGACACGGTTTGGGCACTCTGTTTTTGATCATGTTCGGGTTCGTGGTTGTCGTGGCTCTTTCCTCATGGGCCGCCACGATTCTTCTCGCTTCGATTTTCCCGGTGTTTAACTTCAAAGATGAATTTATCGAGTTTTGGACAAGAGCGAGGGGGACACCTCCGTCGCGCAAAAGGCTTTTTGCTAAACGCCTATGGGGCGGCAAACTACTTTTTCATGGTTGAGAAAACCAACGATCAGCATATGCCCAACGCGATACGTCTTGTCCCGAATAGATATATTTTTGTCTGGCTGCTGCTACAGTTTGCTTCACTGGTAACAGCAGCGCTTTTCTGGGTCGTTGCATTCATCGTTTTTGTTTTTGTAACCGCGTACATCTAATAGCGACTTCTACAACCCAAGCACATCCACCATGTCATACTGACCAGGCGCTTTGCCCTGCCCCCACAATGCCGCTTTCAGCGCGCCGCGGGCAAAGATGGCGCGGTCGGTGGCCAGATGGCGTAGGACGATGCGTTCTCCGGGGGCGGCGAATAGGACGTCGTGTTCGCCTACGATGTCGCCGCCGCGAATGGCGTGGAAGCCGATATTGCCGCGTTTGCGGGCACCCGTGATGCCGTCGCGACCCCGGTCAGACACTTCTTCCAGTTTCACGCCGCGCCCTTCAGCGGCCGCCTCGCCCAGCATCAACGCAGTGCCCGAAGGCGCATCGACCTTGTGGTGGTGGTGGCCTTCGATCACTTCGATGTCGAAATCCTCATCCAGCGCAGCGGCGACCTTTTTGGTCAGTTGCACCAGCAGATTGACGCCGAGGCTCATATTCCCCGCCCGCACGATTACGGCGTGACGCGAAGCAGGCTCCAGCGCTGCGATCTGTTCTTCGGTCATGCCGGTGGTGCCAATCGCGTGCACACAACGGGCCTGTGCCGCCAACGCGGCAAATTCCAGTGTCGCCTCGGGCGCGGTAAAGTCGATCACTGCCTGTGCTTGCGCAAAAGCCTCCAGCGGATCGTCGGTGACTTTTACGCCCAGTGCCTGACCGCCCATCGCCTCGCCCACATCCTGACCGATCCAGTCATGGCCCGTCCGCTCAACAACACCAACCAAACGCGCCTGATCGCTGTCGGTCACTGTCTTGATCAGCATCTGCCCCATACGGCCCGAAGCCCCTGTGATGACGATCCCGGTAATATGGGTCATTGCGCTGGTCCTTTCTAAAGTCGGCTCAAAGCCTCCTACCCGGTTCGCGCCCGCTTGGCAAAGCCCAGCTTTGCGCTTAGATCGGGGATATGGCAAAGAACAAATTCCACGATGGCCCCGGCCCGTCCCAACGACAGCTGCGCGTCGGCGAACTGATCCGTCGCACCCTGTCCGAAGTTCTGGCGCGCGGAGATGTCCACGACCCCGACCTGAACCGTATGTCGATCACTGTAGGTGAGGTGCGCACCTCGCCCGATCTGAAGATCGCCACTGCCTATGTACTGCCCCTGGGTGGTAAAGGACAGGAGGACGTGATCGAACTGCTGGCCCGCAACAAGGGCGAGCTGCGACGCATGGTCGGCAAAAAGGTCGGCCTGAAATTCTCACCCGATCTGCGGTTCCGTCTGGATGATACCTTCGACCGGCTGGATGACACCCGCCGCATGTTCGAACAGGACGCGGTGCGCCGCGATTTGGACGAGTGATCCGAACACTTGTCACGCTGGGCGCGGCTCTCTGGGCTGCGCAGGCCTCGGCGGTGACCTGCGAGAAGGTGACCCATGAGGATAAGCGTTACACCATTTGTGAGGTGGCTGCCTCGGAAGACTTGCGCCTGTTTCTGAATGACGAAAGCGGCGACGTTCTGGGTCACTTTTCTTCGGTGAACGAAACGTTGGCCCGGGATGGCAAGCGTCTGGCATTTGCGATGAACGCGGGCATGTATCATGACGACCGCTCGCCCGTTGGGCATTATGTCGAGGGCGGTCAGGAACAGATGCGTGTCATCCCCAATGCCGGGCCGGGCAACTTCGGATTGCTGCCGAACGGAGTATTTTGCATCCGCGAAGGCCGCACCGATGTCTTTGAGACACTGGACTATGTAGATCAGATGCCTCAGTGCCGCTTTGCCACCCAATCCGGGCCCATGCTGGTAATCGATGGAGAGCTGCACCCACGCTTTCTACCCGATTCGACTTCGCGCTATATCCGCAACGGCGTGGGCACCAGCGAAGATGGCTCGCTCGCGGTTTTCGCGATCTCGGATGACTATGTCACCTTCCATGAGTTCGGCAGCCTGTTCCGAGATGTGCTGGAAACCCCAAATGCGCTGTTCTTCGACGGCAATATCTCTCGCATGTATGAGCGCGCAGGAAATCGATCAGATGTCGGATTTTCCCTTGGCCCGATTGTGGGTGTGGTCGAAGATACGCCCTGAAATTGACAGCGGCAGAGCGATCCGTTAGGTCGCGCGCCTCGGCAAGAATCAGGGTGTAGAATGGGACGCAAACGCAAGGGTCGCGACATTTCCGGTTGGCTGGTGGTGGACAAGCCCGCGGGCATGACCTCTACGTCGGTTGTCAACAAGGTGCGTTGGGCGATGGACGCCAAGAAAGCGGGCCACGCGGGTACGTTAGACCCAGAGGCGACGGGCGTACTGGCCGTGGCTTTGGGTGAGGCGACGAAGACAGTTCCCTACATCACCGATGCTTTGAAAGCTTACACGTTCACCGTGCGTCTGGGTCAGGCCACCAATACCGATGATGCCGAGGGCGAAGTGATTGCGACCAGCGATGCGCGCCCTTCGGATGAGGACATCAAACAGGCGCTGAACCCGTTTCTGGGTGATATCATGCAGGTCCCGCCCAAGTTCTCGGCCGTGAAAATCGACGGCCAGCGCGCCTATAAACTGGCCCGCGATGGCGAGGATGTGGAACTGGCCGCGCGTCCGCTATGGGTTGAGGAGTTGATTTTGGTCGACCGCCCCGACGAAGACCACGTGACGCTGGAAATGACCTGCGGCAAGGGCGGCTACGTCCGCTCGATCGCTCGCGATCTGGGCGCAGCGCTGGGGTGCCACGGTCACGTCCGGGAACTGCGCCGCATCTGGTCCGGCCCATTCGATATCGAAGGCAGCTTGAGCATCGAACAGATCGACGAGATGGCCAAGACCACCGCGCTGGACGAATACCTTCATCCGTTGGAAACCGGTCTTGCCGACCTGCCCGAGTTGAAATGCACACCCGAGGGCGCCACCCGCCTGCGCAACGGCAATCCGGGTATGGTTCTGGCCTCGGACGTGGAATACGGCGACGAGGCCTGGGCCTCGCTCGACGGCAAAGCTGTGGCCGTCGGGATCTACAAATCCGGCGAATTGCACCCCAGCCGGGTGTTCGTCGAATAAGCCCCGTGTTAGGCGAGAAGGCATGATCACTCGTTCCCACACCAAGGGCGACGCGCCCTCGACCGCCGTGTATTCCGATTGCGAAAAGTATCGCTATAGCCTGACCCGCGTCTGGGACGCAGGCGGAGGTAAGGCGTTGTTCGTAATGCTAAATCCGTCGACTGCAACCGAAGTGCAAAACGACCCGACAGTGGAGCGTTGTGAGCGCCGCGCGCGGGCACTGGGATTCGGCGCTTTTCAGGTGACCAACATCTTTGCTTGGCGTGACACCGATCCGCGTAAGATGCGCGCCGCCGCCGATCCGGTAGGTCCCGAGAATGACGCGGCAATTCTGGATGGCGTGCAATGGGCCGATCAGGTCATCGCCGCCTGGGGCACCCATGGCGCACATCTTGAGCGCGGCCCCGCGGTTGAAACCCTTCTGCGCGGCACCGGCCAACCGCTGTTTCATCTGGGTCTGACCAAGGACGGGCATCCCAAACATCCACTTTACATCGCCTATACCCAACAACCCGAACCCTGGTGACAAAAGGTTAACCACAAGTTCAGCTTGGCTTTGACCAACTGACTGATCGCATGGGATATTTCATCCTCGGAGCAGTGCGTTCTCGGAGGGTTGCCATGTTTCTGATCGGATTGCTGAGCCTGGCCGCAATGGGCGGAGCGGCCTACGCGATGGGTGGGATACTCGAGGCCGACGAAGACAGCGAAGAAGATGAGATCATCGAAGATGAACCACAGGAGGTTTCTGACGGCAATTTCCTCGAGATTGGTGAAAACATAGACGAACCCGAAGACCCCTCGACCGGGACCATCATCTCAGAGTTCGAGGGCGATCTGGTCGTGGCCGGGGGTGAAGGAACAGACATTCTGACCGGGCAGGATGGCGACGACCAGATCAACGGCTACGGCGGCGACGACACTGTGCTGGGGGGCATGGGCGATGACACCCTGCATGGCGGTGAAGGCGGAGATACGATCCAGGGCGGCGAAGGCGACGACGTTTTGCATGGCGAAGGTGACGATGACGTCCTGTCCGGAGATGATGGCGACGACACGCTTTTTGGCCATTTCGGCGAAGACAGGCTGGACGGCGGTGATGGGGATGACGACCTGTATGGCGGTCAGAACAACGACACGTTGACCGGAGGTGCGGGCGCGGATGCGCTGCATGGGGGTTTCGGCGACGATGTGCTCGCTGGTGGCGCAGGTGAAGACGTCTTGTTTGGTGGCGACGGTGACGATGTTCTGACTGGTGAGGATGGCGAAAACGAAGACTCCGCGGATTTTCTGAATGGCGGCGCTGGCGACGACGCTATTGTTGCCCATAGCGGTGATATCGTGACCGGAGGCGAAGGCGCTGACAGCATCCACCTGAACCCCGAGGATAACGACGATGCCGTTAAGGTCATGGATTTCGAACCTGGGCAGGACAAGCTTTTGATCTCGTGGGAGGGCGAGGAGGATCCGGAGGTCCTCATTGAAACCGACGCCGAAAATGAGAACGTGACCCGGATAATGGTCGACGGGCAAAACGTCGCCCAATTGCTTGGCGCCGAAGGATTGACCCTGGATGATATCCAACTGATCAACGGTCAGGAGCTGTCGCAGCTCAGCGCGCTAAGTTGAACCCATAGAATCCCTTTGCCATTTGCCTGAAATCCGCTTATACGCGCGCATCCGCATCGGAATCGGTGCGGTTTTCTCCATGGGCCTGTGCTGGACGACATCCCGGCCTGCGCCATTAACTCTAACCTTCTAAAGGAGACCCCGATGTCGATTACTGCCGCTGAAAAAGCACGCGTCATGAAAGAATTCGCAACCAAGGACGGCGACACCGGTTCGCCTGAAGTCCAGGTTGCAATCCTGACCTCGCGCATCACCACCCTGACCGAGCACTTCAAGACCCACAAAAAAGACAACCACGGTCGTCGCGGTCTGCTGAAAATGGTCGCCCAGCGTCGTAAGCTGCTGGACTACCTGAAGGGCAAAGAAGAAGCGCGTTACCAGGACCTGATCAAAAAGTTGGGCATCCGCCGTTAAAATCGGATTCCACCGATTTAAAGTTTCAAACGTCCGCCTTTTGGCGGGCGTTTTTTGTTGGTTTTGGAACCGCGCACTCGGAGCAATGGTTTCATAAGGTTCAATCCAGCTTGCAGTTCACAAACTCTGTCGGCACTATCCCGCAATCCCCACGGCGCAAATCCAAAGTGACAACAAGTAAAACGGAACCAAATGAAGCTGGAATTTCACCACATCAACCTCGTGGCCGACGACGTAGACCGTTTGCATGACTTTTATACAAACGTCTTGGGATTGGATGATATTCCGCAGCAGAACTTTCCGCGTTCCGAAGCGACCGAAGGTTCCGGCTATGATGGCCAGATCCGCTTTGCGACGGAAGGCAATATGCAGATGCATCTGGCGGAACGGGACTTTGATGTCGCATTCAAAAACAGTCAGGTCATCAATCCGGTAAGTCGCGGTCACATTGCGTTCCGAACAGATGATCTTGCCGCAGTCTTGAGGATACTTGAAGAAAACGAAGTTCCCTATTCAGACTATGGCACTGCTTTTTCGAAAGAGTGGCATCAGGTGTTCTTTCGCGATCCCGAAGGCAATGTCGTCGAAGTTCACCAACAGGTATCGACCTTGGACCAAACCTAGGTCCGAGGGTCTCGAAACCGTTCAACTCGTAGCAGTGCGCTAGCCCATATCATAACCGACGTTTTTGGTTCCGATACCACCCATATGACCGGTAATGCGCTGTACCAGTATCTGTCTGGACATGTCAGCAAGCGCTTTCGGAAAACTCTGAAGCTCTTCCTTTCTGGCGACAACGGTCAATGTGCGCGAAAGGCCCGATACCGGGAGGTCTTTCAACCGCAATCGCATGTTCTCTACCAAACCATCAATCAGCAATGTCGGCGTCAAAAGACTGAACCCCTGCCCCGCGGAAACACAGGACGTAACCATACTCGACCGGTCCGCCTGAATGACCTTGTCGGGTTCGAACCGCAATCGGCGCAGATGCTGCGCAATCTGGCGGCCCGCGTTGGTTGTATCTCCGAAACGCACCAGAGGAAGTCGCGTTTGGATCGCTTCCAGACTGTCTGTCGGGCCATCATATGTTTCCGGCAGGACCAGAAGGTATCTTTCGGTCAGAACGTGGTGACGCTCTAGACCATCCATATCCAGAAACGGGTTTGATGTGATGGCAAGGTCCGCTTGTTTCGTTCGCAGCAGGTGTTCATGGTTGCCGCTTTGACCCGCATGCAGAGTGATATCTTCGACGTTGAATTCCCTCTGCGCAAACGCGACCAAAGAGGGCGTCAGTGTCGTAGCAATCGAGGCTTGAATTCCAACCCGCAGCAAGCTCAGAGGCTTCTGGCCGACATGGCGCAATTCGGTTTCCATATCCGAAAGTGCATCCAGAATCTTCTGCGCCTTGCCATGCAAACGCGCGCCTGCATAGGTCAGCCGCGCCGGGCGCGTACCGCGGTCCAAAAGCAAAGTACCAAAGGCCTTTTCCAACGCCGTGACGTGCTGGGACGCAGCTGGTTGTGACAGGTTCAATAGCTTTGCCCCCGCCCGCATTTGACCTGTTTCCGCGACGGCCACGAACACCTCAAGTGAACGCATCAGGCTTGGTGACAGCTTGCGATGATCGGGCATTGCTCAACCTTAGTATAAATAACAATTATACTGTTGGAAATTTCTTGGTTTTCGTCAAGCTCTGGGTCAACGCTTTGGCCATGGCACGCTCACGTTCATCCCGCCGCCGCAGGGCTGCTGAACCTCGCACTCTTCCCGAGGCGCACGCGCCGTATATTCTGCGCAAGCTTTCGACCTTCAACGTCCTCAGCGAAGCCGGGCTGGAACAGATCGAGGCCAATGCCGATACCATTCTTGCCGAAACCGGAATGGAGTTTCAGGACGACCCGGAGATTCTGACCATTTTTGCCGATGCTGGCTGTGATGTGGACGGCACGCGCGTGCGGTTCGCGCCGGGGTTCTGCCGCAATACGATCATGGCGACCGCGCCAAAACAATTCATTCAACATGCCCGGAACCCGGCCAATAACGTTCAGCTCGGCGGCGAGGCCAGCGTATTGTGCCCGGCTTGGGGGCCACCCTTTGTGCACGATCTGGACCGGGGTCGGCGCTATGCATCGCATCAGGATTTCGTCGATCTGGTCAAGCTGCATCACAGCTTGCCCTGGCTGCACCATTCGGGCGGCGTGGTTTGCGAACCGGTGGATTTACCGGCTAACAAGCGCCATCTCGACATGCTCTATGCCCACATACGCCATTCTGACCGCGCCTTTATGGGGGCCTTTATCGGAGCGGAACGAGCAGGCCACTCGATTGACATGGCCCGGATCGTGTTTGGTGATGATTTCGTGGCGGAAAACGCCGTGCTGTATTGCGTCTCGAATACCAACGCGCCGTTGGTGATGGACAGCCACATGTCCGGCGCATTGAAAACATATGCCCGCGCAGGACAACCTGTTGCCTGCACCCCTTGGGTTCTGACCGGGGCCATGTCGCCCTCAACCGTCGCCGGGACATTGGCGCAGGTGCTGGCCGAAACCATGGCAGCGATGACGCTGACCCAGTTGGTAAACCCCGGTTCACCCTGCCTGATGGGCAGTTTTGCCTCGACCATGTCGATGAAATCCGGTGCCCCCACATTTGGCACGCCCGAAGCCGGGTTGATGGTTCTCGCCGCTGGTCAGCTTGCCCGCAGGCTGGGGGTGCCGCTGCACACGGTCGGCACGCTCAGCGCATCGAAAATTCCGGACGCCCAAAGCCAGCAAGAGGCGACGTGGGGCCTGATGATGTCGATGTTTGCGGGGGCCAACCTGATCAACCACGCCACCGGTTGGCTTGAAGGCGGTTTGGTGACGTCGTTCGAAAAAACGATCCTGGATCATGATCTGTGCGGCAAGATCGGGCGGTTCTTCGATGGCATCGACATGAGCGAGAACGCGCAGGCTATGGAAGCCATTGCGGCAACCGGCCCGGGGCAGCATTTTTTGGGGTCCGAGCATACGCAGACCAATTTCATGTCCGCATTATTCCGACCCTGGACACCGGACGACAATTCGTTCGAGCAATGGCAAGCCGCCGGAGAGCTGGACGCCGCAGCCCGCGCCAATGCGATCTGGAAAGAGCGGCTTGAAACTTACGAAGACCCCGGTCTCGATCCCGATACTGACGCGGCACTGCAAGATTATATCGCGCGGCGCAAGGCCGAGAAACCAGATCAGGATTACTTTTGATGAGCCGTATCTTGATCATCGGAGGTGGCGCTATTGGCCTGAGCCTGGCCTACCATCTGGCCAAGCGTGGGGCGAATGACGTCACGGTTCTGGAACGAAACCAGCTGACCTCGGGCACCTCATGGCATGCGGCGGGGATTGTCGGCCCATTGCGCGCGACACCAAACATGACCCAGCTGGCGATGGCCGCACTTGAGGTCTTTCCGGCCCTCGAGGCCGAGACCGGCATGTCCACTGGGTACCGCCGAACGTCCGGCTATTGGCTGGCACGAGAGCCCGCCCGCTTGGATGAGCTGCGCCGGATCGCCGATCTGGGCCAAGTGCTAGGGTTGACCCCGCGCATGGTCGACGCGTCGGACGTGCCTTTGCCACAGCTCGATCTGAGTAACCATGTGGGCGCGCTTTGCGTACCCGAAGATGCCAATGTGAACCCCGTCGATCTGTGCATGGCTTATGCCAAGGGCGCCAGAGATCGTGGAGTGACGATACATGAAAACACCGCTGTTCAATCATTGCGAAAAGAGGGTGGGCGCATCATCGGCGTGACCCTTGCGGACGGCTCCGAATTGGACGCCGACCAGGTCGTCATTGCCACCGGGGCATGGTCGCGCGAACTGGCCGCCGGTGTGGACGTGGCGTTGCCATTGCAGGCCGTTGAGCACATGTATGTGGTCACCGAACCCATCCCCGGTCTGCCCAACCCGTTTCCGGTGATCCGGGATCTGGACCGTGGCATCTATATCAAGGGCGATGCCGGCAAGCTGGTCATCGGCGGCTTTGAACCCAACGCCAAATGCTGGGACGCCTATGGCCCCGAAGGGGACCGCCCTTTCCTTGAGATGGCCGAGGATTGGGACCATTTCGCCTCTTTCATGGAAGCCGCGTTAGAGTTGTGCCCCAGCCTTGAAGCGGTCGGCATCCAGCATTTCATGAATGGCCCCGAGAGTTTTACGGCGGACACAAGGCCACTTGTCGGGGAGACATCGGTGGATGGGTTGTTTGTAGCGGCAGGAATGAACTCGGTCGGGGTGATGTCTTCGGCGGGGATCGGACGGGCTTTGGCGGACTGGATGGTTGACGGCCACCCCCCGATGGACATGTGGGAGGTCGACGTCGCACGAGTCGATCCCAAAACAGCCACAGCCAAACACATGGCCGACCGCATGGAGGAGGCGGTTGCCGATCTCTTTGCCCTTCACTGGCCATACAAACAACCAAAGGCGGGGCGGGGTCTGCACAAATCCACGCTGCATGATTGCTGGGCTCAGGCCGGAGCACATTTTGGCCTGACCGCCGGTTGGGAACGCGGGCTGTATTACGGACCGGCACAGCCCTATTCGACAACGGATCAGGCTTGGTGGCCGCTGGCCGAAGCGGAATCCGCGATTATGAATCAGGGCACAGCGCTGGTTGACCTGAGCCCCTTTACCAAGCTGGACATAACCGGGCCGGATGCTCTGGCGGCACTGAACCGTCTGACAACCGCGCAGATGGACGTGCCCATCGGTCGGGCTGTCTATACCCAGATGCTCAACGCGCTTGGTGGGATCGAAATGGATGTGACCATCACGCGGTTGGGCAACGATGCGTTTCACGTGACCTCCGGCGCCGCCACACGCACACGCGATCTGATGTTCCTGCGCAGACATTTGAAGGGCGATGTATCTGTCGAAGATGTAACCGAAACATTTTGCACAATCGGCGTGATGGGAGGCAGCAGTCGGGCGCTGCTGCAGGGCCTTGGCAACCTTCCGGAAATGGCATTTGGCTACGCCGCCACCGCCGAACTGGCAGGCATCCACTGCCGTGCCACACGCGTAAGTTTTGTCGGAGAGCTGGGCTGGGAGTTAACCGTAACCAATACTCAGGCCCCTCAGCTGTTCGATACCCTTCACAAAGAAGGCGCGCGCCCGCTGGGCCACTACGCGGTGGATGCCTGCCGGCTGGAAAAGGGTTTCAAACACTGGGGACACGAACTTGGCCCAGAGATTACGCCACTTGAAGCCGGTCTGAGTTTCACTATCGACTGGTCAAAGGATTTTCAGGGCAAGGCGGCACTAGAGAAACAAAAGACCGGTGGTCTGCATCAGCGCCTGATCCTTCTGCACATTCACGGCAATGCATTGATGCTGCATGACGAACCGGTGTTCGAGGACGGCGCCCATGTTGGGTTGACCACCTCGGGCGGGCGCGGGCCGCGAACGGGGTTGAACCTGTGTTTTGCCATGGTCTCGGTCCAGCCAGGCGAGACACTGGTCCAGACATGCGAACGAAACTTCACGGTTCGGGTCGCCGGGCAGAATTATCCGGCGCAGCCTTTGCGTCGCCCGCCCTTTGATCCCTCAGGCGAAAGGATGCGTGCATGATCAAGGCGCAGGTTACAATCATCGGCGGCGGGGCCATGGGTGTTTCGCTGATGTATCATCTGGTCAAGGAAGGCTGGTCCGATGTTCTGCTGGTCGAGAAAAACGACCTGACCCATGGATCGACATGGCACGCGGCAGGGCTGTGCACCCATTTCGCGCATAATCCCACCATCCAGGAATTGCGCGCCACATCTGTCCGGCTGTATCGGGATATCCTCCCGCAGGAAACCGGACGCGATTGCGGCTTTCACCGTTCGGGTGCGATGCGGATCACGCGCAACCCCGACCGAATGGACGAGTTCCGCCATGTGGCCGGCCTGTCCGAATTCACCGGCTACCCGCTGGAAGTCCTGACCCCCGACCGGATCGCCGAGCTGTTTCCGCTGGCCAAATTGGACGGGCTAATCGGCGGGATTTATGAGCCCGACGATGGCCATGTTGACCCCACTCTGGCGACCCACGCAATGGCCGAAGTCGCCCGGCGTGGAGGGGCTCGGATCATGCGGAACTGCCCGGTCACCGCAATTGAACGCCACCCGGATCATTGGCGGGTCGAGACCGCGAAAGAGGTCATCGAGACCGTCCACGTGGTCAACGCCGCAGGCACCTGGGGTTGGGAAATCGGGCATATGATGGGGCTTAACATCCCATCCGTTCCTGTGCTGCACCAGTATCTGGTGACAGACACAGTTGAGGCCGTGTCATCCCGGATCAAAGAAGGCCTGCCCGAACTACCGATCATCCGCGATCCCGAAGAAAGCTGGTATGTGCGGCAAGAACGTGACGGGCTTATCCTTGGACCTTATGAAAAGGACGCCAAGGTCTGGTCCGTTGACGGCGTGCCGCCGGATTTTGGCGCTGACCTGATGCCACCCGATCTGGACAGTGTAGAACACATCATCATGGCCGCGATGGAACGCATTCCGGCGCTGGAAACAGGTGGTGTGAAATCGGTTATCAACGGACCCATTACCTTTACCCCGGATGCAAATCCACTGATCGGACCTGCGCATGGGCTGGAAAATGCCTGGCTTTTGACCGGTTCGTCGATGGGGGTGATGGAGGGCGGCGGCGCGGGTTGGTTCCTGGCGCATTGGATGACACACGGCGCGCCACCGATGGACGCGCTGGCAGTGGACTCGCGCCGCTTTGGGTCTTGGGCGGATCGCAATTATCGGGTTGCCAAGGCGGTCGAGTGTTTCGGCCTGCAGTTTGGTGTGCATTACCCGCATGAGGAACGCCCAGCGGGGCGAGGACTGCGCCTGTCTCCGCTGCACGACCTGATGGTCGAACGTGGCGCGGTGATGGGCGCGGCTTATGGGTGGGAGCGGCCAAACTGGTTCTCAAACTCGCCCGGAGCAATCGCCGATGAAACCTTCCGCCGTGCCAATTGGTTTGAACCGGTGGCGCAAGAGGTCGAGGCCGCGCACAATCGCGTCGCCATGGCGGACCTGTCGGTATTCTCAAAATTCGACGTCACTGGCCCGGATGTTGCGGCCTTTCTGCGAGCGTTGGGGGCAAACCGCGCGATCCTGCCGGGACGCATCGGGCTGACCCATGCACTGACCCCTGCGGGCGGCGTGCTGTCGGAATTCACGGTCACTCGCCTGTCCGAAGATCACGCCTATCTGACCAGCGCCGCCGCGGCAGAGCAGATCGACCACGATTTTCTGACACAGGTTGCGAAAGACTTTGACGTCACCGTTCGAAACGTCACCAAGGATCTGGCAGTTATCGGCGTCATGGGCCCCAAATCCACCGACGTGCTGCCCGAGTTGAACCATATGCCCTGGCTCACCGCGCAAGAAACCCATGTTGCCGGGTTTCCCCTGCGCGCTCTGCGGGTGTCGTATCTGGGCGAATGCGGCTGGGAACTGCATGTGGCTGCAGAACATGCCGCGCAGTTATTCCTGACGCTTGAAGAGATCGCCATGCCGCATGGCCTTGGATTTTATGGGGCCTATGCAGCAAACTCCATGCGCCTCGAAAAAGGATATCGCGGCTGGGGCAACGACCTGACGACCGAACGCAGCCCGCTTGAGGCTGGTCTGACCCCCTTTGTCCGCAAAGAACTGCGCAAAGATCTGGCCCGGGACAATCCTTGGGACATGGTGCTGCTTGAGGTCGACGCCGGAGAGGTGGACCCGTTCTACGCGCATACGATCTGGAAGGGCGGCACGCCAGTGGGTATCGCCACATCGGGCGCATATGGACACCGGACAGGCAAAGTTTTGGCCCTGGCCTATTTGCGCGAGCCAAGCGGGCGCGAGGGGCTGACCATTTCAATCCTTGGCCAGCATCGTGCCGCTACCATCCTGCCCGAAGCCCCCTTTGACCCCGAAAACTCACGCCTGAAAACCGGAGGTTCCAAATGACCGACCACCCCCTTCACACCGACTGGGACTTCTCGAACACCGCCGCGCGGCGGGACCAGTATTATGCTGCCTCGCTGACGCGCTTTACCCCGTTTCGCGAGCCCATCGTGTTCAAGAAAGGCCAGGGCCAGTACCTTTGGGATACGGATGGTCGGAAATACACTGACTTGCTGGGCATGAATGTATGTATCTCAGTCGGACATTCGCATCCGCGCGTGGTGGCGGCGGCAACAGCACAGGCGCAGGAGCTGACGCACTGCACGACGATGTTCTACCATCCGACCCCGGCACATCTGGCCGAAGAATTAGCCGCGACGATGCCCAAAGGACATGACTGGGTTGTGCACCTGACCAACTCGGGGTCCGAGGCGGTTGATCTGGCGATGACCATGGCGCGCACCTATACAGGCAATCTGGACTTGCTTGCCTTGCGGACGGCCTATCACGGGCCGACTGCAGCGGCCCAGTCGATTACCGGTATCTCGGGCTGGCGACATCCGGGCATGCCCGGCAACGTGGCTTTTGTACCTGAACCCAACCAGTACCGTGGCATCTTTGGACCGGGCACCCAGCCCTATCTGGAAGAGATCGGCCACACAATAAACGCAGCGACATCCGGTCAGGTCGCAGGCATCTTTGTCGAAAGTGTTCAGGGCTATGGCGGTATCATCGAAATGCCCCCCGGCTATATGTCCGGCGCAGCCGAACGTGTGCGCGCGGCAGGAGGTCTCTATATCGCGGATGAAGTACAGTCCGGCTTTGGCCGCACTGGCGAAAACTTCTGGGGGTTCGAAGCGGACGGCGTCGTGCCCGACATCGTCGTCATGGCCAAGGGTCTTGGAAACGGCTTCCCGATCGGGGCGGTTGTGGCCAAGAAGCATATCGCCGAACCCATGGCAGAGAGATTTATGTTCCATACCTACGGTGCCAACCCAACCTCGGCTGCGGCAGCCCGGGCCGTTCTTGCCGTCATGCGGGACGAGGGACTACAAGAAAACGCCCGCACTGTCGGTGCGGCATTGCTGGAAAGGCTGCATGGCCTGAAAGACAAGTATCACGTCATCGGCGACGTCCGCGGGAAAGGCCTTATGCTTGCGCTGGAGTTTGTGAAAGACCGGGACAGCAAAGCGCCCGACAAGGACATGACGACAGAGGTTTTCGAAGCCTGCCGTGCACAGGGAATTATTCTGTCTAAGTCCGGGCCGTTTCAACAATGCTTGCGGATGGTGCCGCCGCTTTGTTTGTCGCTGGAGGATGTGGATCAGGTGGCGGATAGTCTTGATCAAGCGCTCGAAACTGCCGTGAGTGTTGCCAAAACATAAATGTCCGGGCCATCGGCCCATGCCATTTGGCTTCGAATGATCCGGGCGTTTATGGTTGTCTGGGGACGAAAAACGCCCGCCAAAAGGCGGGCGTTTCAGTATTTCGGGATCAAGCCCCTACATCTTGGCTTTTTCTGATTTCAGCGCCAGCCACAAACAGTAGCACATGATCAGAACCACCAACGTGAACGGAATACCTGTCGAAACCGCAGCACCTTGCAGTGCAGAGAGACCCCCGCCGAGCAACAGCGCAATGGCGACCAGGCCCTCAAGCGTGCACCAAAACACCCGCTGAACCACCGGTGCGTCCATCTTGCCACCCGCAGTAATCGTGTCGATCACCAGGGAACCGGAATCCGACGAGGTGACAAAGAACACCACGATCAGGACCAGCGCGATTGGCGCAACAATACCGTAAAGCGGCAGTTCCTTGAGGAATCCGAACAGCGCACCTTCAGGGGCGTAGCTGTCGATCACCGTGGCGCGGACACCTTCGGCTCCGCCTGCGTTCAGCATGTCGATGGCGGCACCGCCAAAGGTCGACATCCACAAGGCGCAGACAGCCGTCGGTGCCAGCAGGGCGCAAAGGATGAACTCGCGCACTGTGCGACCTTTTGAGATGCGGGCGATGAACATGCCCACAAAGGGTGACCATGCAATCCACCAGGCCCAGTAGAAGGTCGTCCAGCCGTGGAAGTAACTGGTGTCTTCACGCCCAAACGGGTTCGACAGCGCCGGCAGGTGGAACACATAATCCACCATCACGTTGAAATACCGCGCAATGGCCGTGCCGACACCGGTAACAACGATCACGAAGATAAACAGACCCACGGCCATGATCATGTTGATTTCACTCAACCGTTTGACCCCGGCATCCATGCCCATCAGGACCGAGCCCAACGCAATCAACGTGATACCGATGATCAGCAGGACCGTGACAGTTGGGCTGGGTTCGATGCCGAACACCTCATTCAATCCTGCCGCAACCTGCTGCGCGCCAAGACCTAACGAGGTGGTCAACCCAAACAGCGTCGCAAATACAGCTAGTGTATCTATGATATGGCCCCACCAACCCCAGACACGCTCTCCGAGGATCGGGTAGAAGGCAGACCGCAGGGTCAGCGGAAGATCAAGGTTGTACGCAAAGATGGCCAGGCTCAGGCCAACTGCGGCATAGACCGCCCAGCCTTCCAGCCCCCAGTGATGGATCGTGCCGACGATTCCAGCATATTCATTGCCCGGAACCGCGATGTCGATGCCCAGAGGCACCGCGTTACCGTCCTCGGCAAAGTTGTAGTAAACGGGCTCCATCACCCCAAAGAACAACAGGCCGATACCGATACCAGCCGCGAACATCATAGCGATCCATCCGGCATAGGAATAATCGGGCTTTGCGTCCTTGCCACCGATCCGCACCTTGCCGACCGGCAGGATGATCAGGACCAGGCAGAACAGGGTGATGGCATCGACCGACAGAACCAGGAACCAGTCAAATGTGCTGGTGAGCCATGGTCGAAGCCAGCCAAACAGTGCCGCGGCCCCCTCCTGGTTTGCAAGCGCGATCAGTACGAACGCGAAGATCAGGATGCTCGAGATCAAAAAGACCGGGTTGTGGATGTCCAGACCGAAGGGTCGGACGTTGTCCTGCCCAAGCTCGTATTCGGTCTCAAAATCATAAATCCGGGGATCCGGATCCAGCATTTTCTTGGTTTCAGCCATTCGTCTGCCCTTCTGTTCGCTAAGTGCAAACGCCAAGGTATTCGACCAGCGGACGGAAACGAGATTTTGTCCCTTGGCGCTTCTCCGTCAATTCGACCGCGGGCTTCGTGATAACAGCCTACACTGACGACATAATTTCACCAAACGCATTCCTGTTAATGAATTTATGGAGCTTACTAAGAGATCTCAGTTAGCGTTGAGAGTGCTCGCCACATCTGCTGGCCAAGGGGCTTTATACATGTTATTCACCCAAATGGTTGACTGACGCAGAAGAAGGTTGTAATTCATCCATATGGTTGAACGAGAGAGTCGCTTTGATCTGAGCGCGATATTGAAAGCCGCGTCCGACCCAACTCGCCGTGCGATCCTGACAATGCTTGCGCAGCAGGGTCCCTTGCGGGTGACGGATATCGCGCGGCGCTTCGAGATGAGCCTCAATTCGGTGTCCAAGCACATCAAGGTGCTGGAAAACGCCGGGCTGGTGCGACGCCGGACTGAGTGGCGCGAGCATTTGATCGAGATTCAAATGGATCCCTTGTCAGCCGTGGATGAATGGTTTGCCGGTTTGCGTTCGATCTGGGCGCTTCGGTTGGACGCTTTGGAAACTGCTTTGGAGGACCCAGAAGATGACGGAACTGTCTCTTGAAATCACACGCGCAATCCCGCACCCGCCCGAGAAGGTATTCGACGCCTGGTTGAACCCTGAGATGCTGGCTAAATTCATGCTGCCGGGGCCGGGTATGACCGTGCCCGAGGCGCAGTCCGACGCAAAGGTAGGTGGGCGTTTCAAGATCATCATGCGCGCGCCCGAAGCCGGAGATCTGCCACATGAGGGCGAATACAAGGTCATCGACCGCCCGAACCGGCTGCAATTCACCTGGAATTCTCCGTACAGTCAGGACGACTCCACCGTGACGCTGGATTTCACGCCGATCGACACGGGAACTGAGTTGCGCCTGCATCACATCCGCTTTCCATCACAGGAAAGCCGTGACAATCACGAGGGCGGCTGGACTGCGATCCTTGTGGCGCTGGAGGCGGCGCTATGATCAACTGGCTGGCCCTTGCCGCGGGGGTAATCGCGGCCTTTCTGCTGGGGTGGCTGGTCTACGGACCGGTCGGCTTCCAAAAACGCTGGGCCGAAGGAACCCGGATCGATCCGACGCCGCCGGATTCGCCGCCATTGCCACAGATGACCGCACAGATCGTATTCCTGATCTTGCTGGCCACCGTGATTGGGATCACCGAAACCACCAACAGTCTGGGTGTCGCCGTTCTGGCCATCCTTGCGGTGGCGGCGCAGGCGGCCTCGGTCGGGGCCTGGGCGCAAAAAAGCGCGTTCGCGATTGCGGTCGACACCAGTTACGCCTTGGGATGCGGCGTGGTGATGATCCTCGCGCACGCAATCCTCTGAACACTCCCGGCCCGGTCCAGCAAGGATCGGGCGTAGGCTGCGCGGTCCTCCCCTGGTCTTGTGCGGTTCCCCTTTCCTTCGACAGCAATCTGATGTATGCGCGCGATATCTGAGACGTTGTGCCCTGATCCCGGCACTCAGACGAAAGCTAAAACGGGATCGGCGGCAATGGGGCCGCCATGCAAACGGGAGACCCGCAGGGGCGGGAGTGCTCCCATCTAGGATACGCATATGTTTGATGTAACGAAAAAATCTATGCAGTGGGGCGAAGAGACGCTCACACTGGAAACCGGCAAGGTTGCCCGTCAGGCTGACGGCAGCGTGATCGCGACTCTGGGGGAAACCAGCGTCATGGCGAACGTGACCTTTGCACGGGCTCAAAAACCGGGTCAGGACTTTTTCCCGCTGACCGTCCACTATCAGGAAAAATACTATGCCGCCGGCAAGGTTCCGGGTGGCTTCTTCAAGCGCGAGGCGCGCCCGACCGAGAAAGAGACGCTGACCGCGCGCCTGATCGACCGTCCGATCCGCCCGCTGTTCGTTGACGGCTTCAAAAACGAAGTTCTGGTGATGTGCACCGTGCTGTCCCACGACCTGGTTAACGACCCCGACATCGTTGCAATGATCGCTGCGTCCGCTGCGCTGACCATTTCCGGTGCGCCGTTCCGTGGCCCGATCGCCGGTGCACGCGTTGGTTTCGAGGACGGTGAATACGTTCTGAACCCGACCGTCGATGACATGCAGGACCTGCGCCTGAACCCTGAACAGCGTCTGGATCTGGTTGTTGCCGGCACCAAAGACGCCGTGATGATGGTTGAATCGGAAGCCTACGAACTGTCCGAGGCGGAAATGCTGGGCGCGGTGAACTTTGCCCATGAGCAGATCCAGCCGGTGATCGACCTGATCATCTCGCTGGCCGAAGAAGCCGCGAAAGAGCCGTTTGACTTCCAAGCGCCGGATTACTCCGAACTGTCTGCAGCGGTTAAGGCCGCCGGTGAAGAGCAGATGCGCGCCGCCTTCGCAATCACCGACAAGCAGGAGCGCACCGCCGCTGTTGCTGCTGCCCGTGAAGCTATCAAGGAAGCGCTGACCGAAGAGCAGCTGGAAGACGGCAACCTCGGTTCCGCGATGAAAAAGCTGGAAGCGGGCATTCTGCGCGGTGACGTCGTCAAGGGCGGCAAGCGGATCGACGGTCGTTCGACCACCGATATCCGTTCAATCGTTGCAGAAACCTCGATGCTGCCCCGGACCCATGGTTCCGCCCTGTTCACCCGTGGTGAAACACAGGCTTTGGCCGTGACCACGCTGGGCACCGGTGACGATGAACAGTTCATCGACGCGCTGCACGGCAACTTCAAATCGAACTTCCTGCTGCACTACAACTTCCCTCCGTATTCGGTTGGTGAAGTTGGCCGCGTTGGTGGCCCGGGCCGTCGTGAGATCGGTCACGGCAAGCTGGCATGGCGCGCCCTGCAGGCGGTTCTGCCTGCGGCGACCGACTTCCCCTACACGATCCGCATCGTGTCGGAGATCACTGAATCCAACGGCTCCAGCTCGATGGCGTCGGTCTGCGGCGGCTCGCTGTCGATGATGGATGCAGGCGTTCCGCTGAAAGCACCGGTTGCCGGTGTGGCCATGGGTCTGATCCTGGAAGATGACGGCGACTACGCCATCCTGTCGGACATTCTGGGTGACGAAGATCACCTGGGCGACATGGACTTCAAAGTTGCGGGTACCGAAAACGGCATCACCTCGCTGCAGATGGACATCAAGGTCGCAGGCATCACGCCCGAGATCATGGAGAAAGCCCTGGCACAAGCCAAGGACGGCCGGATGCACATTCTTGGTGAGATGGGCAAAGCCCTGTCCGAGACCAACGAGTTCTCGGTCCACGCGCCGCGCATCGAGACCATGAACATCCCGACCGACAAGATCCGCGAAGTGATCGGCTCGGGCGGTAAGGTCATCCGCGAAATCGTCGAGGTTTCGGGTGCCAAGGTCGACATCAACGACGACGGCGTCATCAAGATCGCCTCGCCTGACGGTGAATCGATCAAGAAGGCCTATGAAATGATCCACTCGATCGTCGCTGAGCCGGAAGAAGGCCAGATCTACACCGGTAAAGTGGTCAAGATCGTCGACTTCGGCGCCTTCGTGAACTTCTTTGGCAAGCGCGACGGTCTGGTGCACGTGTCCCAGATCGAAAACCGCCGCCTGAACCATCCGTCGGATGTTCTGAAGGAAGGCCAGGAAGTTAAGGTCAAGCTGCTGGGCTTTGACGACCGCGGCAAGGTCCGCCTGTCGATGAAAGTTGTCGATCAGGAAACCGGCGAAGAGATCGTTCCCGAGAAGAAAGAAAAGAAAGAGGAAAGCGCAGAGTAATCTGCTCTTCTTTCAAATGATCAAGGCCCCGGTGGAAACGCCGGGGCCTATTTCTTTGGTCGTTTTGTTTGGTGTCTGGCTGTTCGATTGCCCTGCGCAACAAACCGAAACCCACTGCCTCAGCAATCAAATGTCAGCTAAGTCTTTTGAAAATAAGGGGATTGTGACACATTTAGCCAAGTTACCCAGCAGAGAGAGCATTTCATTTGAAGAAATTGATCGCCCTAGCTTGGTTATCTCTACTCTGTGCATGTGAACCTGACACGTACCCGAAACCGACAGATGCCGATGCCTACATTCTTCCGGGGCCAAGCCCCATCGTCAGTCAAAGTCAGTTTGTGCAGCTGTTCAAAGACTTGTGCTTGAACAGCCTGACTCGTCTAGCGGATTTTGAAACGACAGCACGTCGTCTCGGCTTAAAGCACTCGCTGAAAGCAGATCGGTTGAGACTAGTCTACGAAGTGAACGAATGGGCATCAGCAAAAGACCCCAAAGATGCAGCTTTGGAGATCTCCGTTGGATGGTCAGAAACACTGTATCTGATAGAAGGGGACACTTCGGGCCTCCCCGGCAAAGGACATATGTGTACCGTCACAGCATACTTGCCCGAATTGTCCGAAGAGGATCGCAATCAACTAGAGCGGACAGCCGACGAAGAATTGCGGCCAATAGCCGAGGCTCTGGACTTCAACGTCTATGCGGAAGACTATACCGTCACGCCAGATGACATTGGCTTGACGTTGCCCCTTTCCGAAATGATCAGAGCTGCCGCAACTTCGGAACCTGTAGATGGGTGTCCGCCAGACCACACGTGCTGGAGGGCCACGCCGTACAGCCTGAGAGTGGGTGCAACTATCGAACGTTTACCTTAGTGCGCCACACCCGACGGGCCATGCTTCATCACGTGCCACTGCCCGTAGCTGTCGTTCAGATCGAGTTTGATCGCCGCGTCCGCCGTGGTCGATGCGCTGCCAATCTCGGCCAGGGTAAATTCGATACCACCGGGAATGTCGATCCGTACGCGATGCGGGCCACCGCCATGTGGTGCCTCAATTGGGCGACCCGTTGAATTAAGCACGTCACCGATCAAAACCTTGGCGGTACGCTCATCCATGTCCATTTCGAAGTTGATCGGCAGAAACAGGGTCTCGTGGACTTTTTTGCACATGGCGCGGAAGACGTACCAATGGGTCGCCATTTCCTCGGTCTCTTCCCCATGAAAAACCTTCTCCAGCGCGGCGCGTTGGGCATCCGAAGCACTGGGATCGATGATCACCTGCATCTCACCGCCGCCTTCAAAAATCGGGCCCGGCCATGCATAGATCAGCGCAGCCTTTGTGCCCACCAGATCGGTGTCGCCAAAATGCCCTTTGGAAACCTCAAGCACTTCAAAGCCACGGCAATGCCCGTGGGTTGGTAGCTCTTCGAACTGACAGGGGCAGGCATAGCCGCAATTGCAGTTCCCGAACGCATCGCCTTCAACGTACCAATCTGTAAATGCCATCGTCTTCTCCTGTTCTACACAGTCTGAAAGCCCGATGCCCTGATTGCTTGCCTGTAGAATTCCCCCGCCTAACCCTAGCACAATTCACCCAAATGCAGAACCAAGCGATCTGAAACCCCACGCTACATGGCATAAACCTTGGTGCAATACCTTGCGTTTCAACCAAAAGCCAATCGCAGTGCACCCGGCCTGCCCCCAAATCCACTGCATCGCCACAACGTAAAAATAGGAGATGCAAAATGGAAACCTTGAAACTGCTGGCACTGACTGGACTGATTGCAACAGCGCCCGTGCTTGCGCTGGCCAATGTCGGACTAGGAGACAAACTGGGCACCACCGAGGCTGATATCCGCACCGCCCTGGAGGCGCAGGGATACCAGATCGAAGAGATCGAGTTCGAAGACGGTGAGATCGAGGTTGAACTCATCAAGGATGGCATAGAAACTGAACTGGTCCTGTCCGAGACGGACGGCGTGGTAACGGCCATCGAACTCGAAAAGGACGACTGATCGAAGGAAATCTCAGGAGCCCCATGAAGCTTTCACAAACGTCTTTGCTTTGGCTCCTTCTGGTGGTGCAGGCCGTCTGCGCCGCCTTTTTCATGACTGACGCGATGCTGGACTTTACCGGCAAGGAAAGCGCGGGTTTTCGCCACCTCCACAGTTTCGAACTTGTCTTGGCGCTGGCCTTGATCGCAGGCCTTTCCGCGACCATTGCGCTGATCCGGTTTCAGAACAGGCGTGTACGCGACATGCAACGGCAACTGAGCGTGGCGCAGGGTGCGTTTGCTCAACTCATTGAATCTCAGTTCAGCGAATGGGACCTCAGTGATGCCGAACGCGACGTTGCCCTGTTATCTATCAAAGGTCTGTCAATCGCGGAAATCGCATCGTTGCGGCAGACCAAGGAAGGCACAGTCAAAGCGCAATGCGCCGCAGTATACCGCAAGGCGGGTGTCACGGGACGCGTTCAGTTACTCAGCCTCTTCATCGATGAACTGCTGTCCGAACCTTTGGTGACACACGGCTTGGACAGCTCGAATTCGACCACATAGACCGTTTTTCAAAGTGTTAGGTTGGCGTTGATCTTATTCACTCACACGCGCCCAATATCCTGTGAATTGAAGTGAAGGGCATGCACCTTTCTTTCGTGCCGTTATTGCCCACATGTCCGCCATACCAATTATGGAACAAAGGACATGGTCATGGTTACGCGTCTTCTTCTCGCTTCTGCAGCTTTGTCGATCAGCGCGTCCGCGCTGGCCGCACAAAGCTTGTCCGAAGGTCTCTACTTGCAGGGTTTTGCCGGGTACAGCCAACTGCAGGACAGCGACTTTAGCGGCACGATCAATGGATCGACGCAATCGGTTGATACCGATTTCGACGGCGGCTATGGGCTGGGCATCGCGGTCGGCAAAGAGATCCCGCAATGGTCGAATGATCGGATCGGCACCCGGATCGAGCTGGAGCTGTCCTATCGTGACAACGACGTGGATGGTGTCAATTTCTCTGGAAATGGACCCGGTGCGGAAGGCAACATTTCGGGTGACGTGTCGCAGACATCGCTGTTCGCCAACGTGCTGGTCGATTTCAAGCAGGCCGGAGCGTTCACGCCCTATATCGGTCTGGGTTTGGGTGCCACCTACTCTGATCTGGACTTTGCATATGGACCGGGCGTCGAGTTGAACGACACCGACACGACCTTTGCGGCTCAGGTCATTGCAGGTGTCGCATATGAAATCAGCCCCAACACCGCTCTGACCCTGGACACCCGATATGCCCGCGCATTCGACGTGTCCTCTGCGCGTTTGGCACCAAATGGTGCGTCTACAGGCACAGTTGAAGACGATATCGACGCCTTCAGCATCAATGTCGGCTTGCGCTACGGGTTCTGACACCTCACGGGGAAGTGTTTCTTTCGGGTTTCTCTTCCCCCTTCCGCCCCTGTGTTCTATGCACTGTGGCATGAAGACTTTTGTCATCCATATGACGGCAAGCACAGCGCGGCGACCCAATGCCGAACGACTATGTGCCAATCTGCCCAATGCGGAACTGTTCGAGGCCGTCAATGGGAAGGACCCCGCTCAAATCGCGGATGTGCAATTGTTTCCGGGTGATCTGCATCGGCCCAGATACCCTTTTCCGCTGCGCCCGGCCGAGATCGGAGTTTTTGAAAGTCATCGTCGAATCTGGCGGAAGCTGGTGGATGAAAAGATCGATCGCGCCATCATCACCGAGGACGATCTGCGCATAGATCCCTGCCAGATGGCTAATGCGTTGGCGATGCTGGATCCGATTGCGACCCCGGATCACTATATCCGAATTCCGGTGAAACAACGCGAGGATGCAGCGCTGACCCTCGCCAAACAAAACGGATTGCGTCTGATCCTGCCAAAGGTCATTGGCCTGCAGTGCGTTTGCCAGATGGTGGGGCGGCGTGCGGCTGAACGCTTGCTTGCCGTAACCAACCAAATTGACCGGCCGGTCGATACGTTCCTGCAGATGCACTGGGTGACAGGACAGCCGATCCTTTCCTTACAGGGAAGTGGCAATCAGGAAGTGGCGAAGGAAATCGGCGGTTCGACCATACAGTCAAGCCCGCCGCTGGCAGACAAGCTAACGCGTGAATTCAAGCGTGCTGCTTATCGTCGGAAACTGTATCAGCACCCACAACGATCCGCAGCTTAAACAACTTTTTTTGGAAACCATGAACCGGGCGGAGCTGTGCGCCCCGCCCAAGCAATCTTAGCTGGGTGCTTTGGTTTTACGCAGATACGGGAAGATGGTTTCGAACTCGCCGAACTTTTCTTTCGCCTCGTCATTCGACACGGCTGGCGGGATAATCACATCTTCACCCGGCACCCAATTGGCAGGTGTTGCCACGCCCTTGGCGCTCATCTGCAGGCCGTCCAGCGCGCGCAGGATTTCCGCAAAGTTGCGGCCTACCGTCATCGGATAGGTCATAGACAGTTTCAGCTGTTTGTCCGGGCCGATGATGAATACCGAACGAACGGTGGCGCTGTCGGCGGGGGTGCGCCCATCGGGCAAATACGCCTCGGCGGGCAGCATGTCGAACGCCTTGGACACGGCCAGACCGTCATCGGCGATGATCGGAAAACCGGGGTTGGCGTTGCCATACGCCTCGATGTCTTTCTTCCACTTCTTGTGGTCCTCGACACCATCGACCGAGACGCCGATCACCTTGGTGTTGCGCGCCGCCCATTCGTCGTTCAACTGTGCAACGGCGGAAAACTCGGTGGTGCAGACCGGAGTGAAATCCTTGGGGTGCGAAAACAGGATCGCCCAGCTGTCACCGATCCAGTCATGGAACTGAACCGTGCCCTGATCCGTTTCTGCAGTGAAATTCGGAACGGTGTCATTGATGCGCAAACCCATGGGGCATCTCCTTTTTTGTGAACAAACCGAGTCGATTGATAAAATCTAATTACTCAGCGCCATTGTTAAACCATTTGCCGCCTTAAAGGGTATTCATTTTTGTGGAAAATAATTTGATCAAATTTCCTCTTGTCACTCTGATATGCCGGTGCCAGAGTGGCGCGAATTCCCGGTATCCGGGCTATTGGATCAGGAGAACATGCGATGATCGAGAAACGCAATTTCTACATCAACGGTTCATGGGTTGCCCCGTCCGCGCCCAATGATTTCGAAGTCATCAACCCCTCGACCGAGGAACCATGCGCGGTAATATCGCTGGGTGGTCAGGCCGATACCGATGCTGCTGTTGCAGCCGCCAAAGCGGCTTTGCCCGGTTGGATGGCGACGCCAGTTGCGGACCGCATCGCGCTGGTCGAAAAACTGATCGAGGTTTATCAGACCCGCTCTGAAGACCTGGCCAACGCGATGTCCCAGGAGATGGGCGCGCCGATCGACATGGCTCGCACGCAGCAATCCGGTGCGGGCATGTATCACCTGTCGAATTTTGTGCGGGCGGCCAAAGCGTTCCAATTCGACCGCCCGCTGGGTGATCACGCACCTAATGACCGGATTATCTATGAAGCCGTCGGCGTGGCCGCCCTGATCACCCCGTGGAACTGGCCGATGAACCAGATCACGCTCAAGGTCGGCGCGGCAGCGATTGCAGGCTGTACCATGGTCCTGAAACCGTCCGAGCAAAGCCCGCTGAACGCAATGATCTTTGCCGAGATGATGGATGAGGCGGGCTTCCCCGCAGGTGTCTTCAATCTGGTAAATGGCGATGGTGTCGGCGTCGGCTCGCAACTGTCGGCGCATCCGGATGTGGATATGGTCAGCTTTACCGGCTCGACCCGTGCCGGGACAGCGATCTCAAAAAGCGCAGCTGATACGTTGAAGAAAGTTCATCTGGAACTGGGCGGCAAAGGCGCGAACGTGGTCTTTGCCGATGCCGATGAAAAGGCCGTTAAGCGAGGCGTCCTGCACATGATGAACAACACCGGCCAAAGCTGTAACGCGCCCAGCCGCATGTTGGTACAGCGCCCGATCTATGATCAGGCCGTGGAAACAGCCGCCGAAGTTGCCAACATGGTCTCGGTCGGCAGTGCGCAGGAAGAAGGGCGACACATCGGTCCCGTCGTGAACGAGGTCCAGTGGAGCAAGATTCAAGATCTGATCCAGAAGGGCATCGACGAAGGTGCTCGTCTGGTTGCAGGTGGGACCGGTCGCCCGGATGGGCTGAACAAGGGCTATTTTGTGCGACCGACTGTGTTTGCGGACGCCAACAACCAGATGACCATTGCGCGCGAAGAGATCTTTGGCCCTGTCCTGACCATGATCCCCTTCGACACCGAAGAAGAGGCGGTCGAGATCGCCAATGACACGCCCTACGGTCTGACCAACTACGTGCAAACGCAAGACGGCGCGCGAGCCAACCGAATGGCACGGGTGCTTCGGTCCGGCATGGTCGAGATGAACGGCCATTCGCGCTCAGCCGGGTCGCCCTTTGGCGGCATGAAGCAATCCGGCAACGGGCGCGAGGGCGGTCTGTGGGGTCTTGAGGATTTCCTTGAGGTCAAAGCCGTCGGCGGCTGGGCGGCAGAGTGACGCCAAGCCCGTATTGAGCATTAAGGCGCGGCGGTGTTACCCGCCACGCTTTTTTCTTACGCGGGGCGCACAATCAGGTGTGGCTGACCGTCGGACGTATGCCGTCGAGAACGACCATCCCAACCGATCTCTCCGGTTACACGCTGCCGATAGGCCGAGAAGCTGTCGAACTGAACAACATCCACGGGCGTGTCAAAGTGCAAGGTAATACGCCTGTGCGACCCATCGCCCAGCGTTGTCAGGCTACGGATCTTTGCGCGAAAGGGCTGGCCCAGATAGGACCCTTCGACCCGGTCACCAACACGCAAGAGCATGCGGTTTCCAGCCATTGCGTGCAGTGTGTTCCAGTCGCGCACCCCATGTTGATGCGCCAGCAGTTCCAGCGATTCACTGTGCGAAAGCGCAACCCCCGCACCACGCAATCTGTCGCGCAATCGTTTTGCCTGCGCTTTCAACTCCTCAAGCGGAGCGATGTTTTTCGATAGAGTCATGTCTTGCCTCGTTTCCAAAAACGGGCGCCAAATCAGGACGGGGTTCGCATTGCCATCCGCGCGCCGGGAAAGGGCAACAGATGTTCATCAACCGGGTTTCACCAATGCCAAATGGCCGCGAACGGCAGGGGACCCGAACCTGAGCAACATGTGGCACCGGCGGATGTGTCTGTCAATCAGGCGCCCGTACTTTTCAACTCGCTGTCCGGTTCCAGATGGATGACAAAGACTGACCCCGGATACTTTTGCACCAGCGCTTCTTCGATATCGTCGCAGATATCATGCGCATCAGCGACGGACATGGCACCGTCAACCACAAGGTGAAATTCAACAAAGATCATATTAGCGGACCGGCGACCGCGCAGATCATGATACTCTAGCGCCTGGCCTAAATTGCCTTCGATTGTCTCGCGGACAGACGTCAATTCTCCATCGGTCAGCGACGCATCCATCAGCCCGTCGACCGAACTGCGGATCACCTTCCAACCTTCCCATAATATGTTGATGGCCACCAGAATCGCGATGATGGGATCAAGGATCAGCCATCCCGTCGCCATTGCAATCAGCAACCCGACAACAACACCGACCGAGGTCATAAGATCGGTCAGAATGTGCTTGCCGCTTGCCACCAGCGCCGGTGAGGCTTCGCGTCGCCCAACGCGCAACAGCAGAAACGCCCAAATGCCATTCAGGCAGGTCGCACCCACGTTTATGGCAATACCCAGCAACGGTGCACCGGCCAGTTGTGGGTCAGGCAGGGCAGAAACGGCTTCGCGTATGATCAGCAGGGCTGCCAGAACAATCAGCGTTCCTTCAACCACGGCCGACAGGTATTCAGCCTTTTTGTGCCCAAAGGGGTGTTTTTTGTCTGGCGGCCTGCCCGAAACCCGAACCGCAAAAAAGGCAAGCAGTGCCGCGGCGACATTCACCACCGATTCCAGGGCATCCGACAACAGTGCAACCGAACCGGTCACCCACCAAGCCAACAGTTTCAGCAGCAACACTGCAACCGAAACCGGAATTGCCCACGCCGCGAAAGTCTGTGTGATCTGCCTGCTTTCTTGCCTCATGGGTTCTCACTACCACATGAAGCTGCAGCACAAAGTTAGTTTTTTGACCTCTTTATGCGTCGGCCTGAGCAGCCTCATACGCCAACATCGCGCGTTTGACCGGCAGGCCCCAGTGATAACCACCCAACCCGCCGGATTTTCGCAGCGCCCGGTGGCATGGGATCAGCCAGCTGACCGGGTTGCGGCCCACTGCGGTACCCACTGCGCGCACGGCTTGTGGTGATCCCACACGCTGGGCGATTTCGGAATAGGTGGTGACCTGGCCTGACGGGATGTGCATCAGCGCCTCCCACACTTTGATCTGAAGCGGAGAGCCGATCAGAAACAGCGGCGTGGGTTCCAGCCGCTCGCTGACCGAACCAAACGCACTCAGCACCCAAGGGCGCAGGCGCATAGGATCTTCGACGAACGCGGCTTTGGGCCAGCGCGAGATCATGTCTTCCATCGCGGCCTCTTCGCCGGTTTCCGCGCCAAAAGCCATGCCACAAATGCCCTTGTCGGTTCCCATCACCAGAGCAGGGCCAAAGGGGCATTCGAACCAGCCCCAATAGATGGTCAACCCCATGCCCTTGCGCGCGTATTCGCCGGGGCTCATGGATTCCCACTTCAGGAACAGATCGTGCAGGCGACCACTGCCGGACAGACCGACGTTATGCGCGGTTTCTAACGTGGTGAACCGTTCCCGCAGCAATGCCTTGGCGTGGCCCAGCGTCAGATACTGCTGGTAGCGCTTCGGCGACACCCCGGTCCAGCGCGAGAACAGGCGCTGGAAATGCGCCGGGCTCATATCCATCTGGCGGGCCAGCTGCTCAAGGCTCAGGCCCTCGCCGCCCTGATCAATCAGGTCAATCGCGCGGCGCATGACGTTGTAGTGGTATCCGCTTTCGGGGGTCTGGACGTTCATGGTTCTCACCTCATTGTCTTGACCAAATCATAGCGCGCAGGTTACGCGCTCGCGACCCGGAACTTGCGCATTGGCTTTGGACTTGTATCAACGCGCCCTGAACGGCATTAAGGCGCGGATGGCAAAACAACTCGGATATCACACGATCCGCGAGATCTTTACGCGTTTCCATGACGCCGACCCGGAACCCAAGGGCGAGCTGGAGCATGTGAACGTCTATACTCTGGTCGTCGCCGTGGCACTGTCTGCGCAGGCCACCGACGCTGGGGTGAACAAGGCTACGCGCGAACTGTTCAAAATCGCTGACACACCACAAAAGATGCTGGAGCTGGGCGAAGAAGGTCTGATCGAACATATCAAGACCATCGGCCTGTTCCGCCAGAAGGCGAAGAACGTCATCAAGCTCAGCCGGATTCTGGTCGAGGACTACGACGGTGAAGTTCCCAATTCCCGCGCGGCGCTGCAATCTCTGCCGGGTGTCGGACGCAAAACGGCCAATGTTGTGCTGAACATGTGGTGGCGGTATCCGGCGCAGGCTGTGGACACACATATTTTTCGGGTCGGCAACCGCTCGGGCATATGCCCCGGCAAGAATGTTGACGCCGTCGAGCGCGCCATCGAGGACAATATTCCAACTGACTTTCAGCTGCATGCGCATCACTGGCTGATCCTGCATGGCCGCTATCATTGCAAGGCGCGCAAACCCATGTGCGGCACCTGCATCATCCGCGATCTCTGCGAATTTGAGGACAAGAACCTATGAAAACCTACCAACTGACCGGCATCGGAAATGCTGTTGTGGACGTAATTTCCCAAGCCGACGACAGTTTCCTGGAGCTGATGGGCATCGAAAAAGGCATCATGCAACTGATTGAGCAGGAGCGTGGTGAAGTTCTCTATGCCTCGATGGAAGGTCGGGTTCAGACGCCGGGAGGTTCGGTTGCAAACACCATCGCTGGCGCTGGGGCGCTGGGATTGGACTCGGCGTTTATCGGGCGCGTGCACGACGACGCTCTGGGGCGGTTCTATGCGGACGCGATGAACGAAGATGGCGTCGATTTCGTGAACCCGCCGGTGCCGGGTGGCGAGCTGCCGACCTCGCGTTCGATGATCTTTGTCTCGCCCGATGGGGAACGGTCGATGAACACCTATCTGGGGATTTCCTCGGAACTGTCGTCGCAGGACGTATCGGATGAGGTCGCCGGGAACAGCCAGATCATGTTCCTTGAAGGCTATCTGTTCGACAAGGAAAAGGGCAAGGCCGCGTTCCTTGAGGCCGCACGCGCCTGTCACAAAGGCGGCGGCAAAGCGGGTATCGCCATTTCAGACCCGTTTTGCGTGGAGCGCCACCGGGTCGACTTCCTGCTGCTGATCGAAAACGAACTGGATTTTGTCATTGGCAACGAGGCCGAGATCAAATCCCTGTTCGAAACCGACGATCTGGAAGAAGCATTGGCCAAAACTGCCGAAATCTGCCCCCTGGTCGTCTGCACCCGCTCTGGCGACGGCGTGACCGTTCTCAGCGCTGGCCAACGTGTCGACGTACCGGTTGAGAAAGTCGTGCCTGTGGACGCAACCGGCGCTGGCGATCAGTTTGCCGCCGGATTCCTGTTTGGCATGGCCACGGGCCGCGATTACGAAACCTGTGCCAAAATCGGCAATGTCTGTGCGCGGGAAGTCATCAGCCATATCGGTCCGCGCCCCGAGGCAAACATGCAGGACCTGCTGCGCACCGAAGGGTTGTTGTAGTCCGTTGATTAAGACCCAGCCGCCGCGTCGTTCAAGGCCCAGTCATACTGGTATGCTTTGACACGCGGCGTCTGCTGCAGGCGTGCGCGCAGTTCGGGCTCTGCTGCCGTCTCAATATAGGCCAGAACAGCCTTTTCATTCGGCCCAAAATCTTCGCGGAACCAAATGTAGATCTTCGACAGGATCAACCCGCCGCGATCGTCAAACCGGACGCCACGTGGATCATTGACATAGGCGCGTTCGGCAGCCGTCAGATCGCGCTCCAGCGTCTCGGCCCGCCACGCCCGACCCATCAGGTTGGGACAGCCCACAGCGGCACAATTCAATGCGTAGTGAATGCGCGGCTCGTCAAAGGTGGGGCGTATGATGCGGTGTTCGATATCGTTCAGCGTCAGCTCTTGCCCCGCCACCAACGCCAGAGCACGATTCCACGGGCCAATCGACAGCGGGCTGTCCTTGATGTCGCGGATCGAAGCGACGGGATAGTTGTCGAGGACCTCATGCACTGTCAGCGCATTGTACAGGTTGATCCAGTA
The DNA here is from genome assembly GCF_013033965.1 of Ruegeria atlantica. Classification (GTDB taxonomy): domain Bacteria; phylum Pseudomonadota; class Alphaproteobacteria; order Rhodobacterales; family Rhodobacteraceae; genus Ruegeria; species Ruegeria atlantica_D. The sequence continues at coordinate 401,512 of NZ_WQFE01000002.1, read as the reverse complement.
AGCCAGCTGCTGATCGCGTGTCAAAAGCGCGGGGTTTACGGCTTGCAGGTCGGCCAAGTAACCGTCTAAACGCGCCCGATCTGCCTGTGTCACTTGCCCATAAGCGACCCGGTTCACGCCCGTCTCATCCGTGGCAACATAGCGGTTCAGGAAAACCGTCCAGTCGCGGTGATCGATCTTTTCGCCTGGCGGTGACGCAAATCGGGTCAGGCTCTGCCCGGGCAGCGCCTTTGGCGCGGGCAAAGCTAACCGTTCAACACTGGCACAGGCCGTCAGAAGGGGAAGGAACAACAGGATCAGAAGTTTTCTCATGACGCATCCTTTTGATTCCGTCGCATGGCCCGCATCTGCCCCTTGAGCCGCTTGAGCGGAGCCAGACGCGGATCATTCAAGTCCGGCAGGTCGGGACCACCGGACAGTCGAGGAACTGCGGCATTCCACCAGCTTGGGCCAGTCGGCCCGTCAACCCGGTCTGGCGCGGCCAGATGAATGTCACGCTGCGCGTTGTGAACGCACATGGACAGCGGCCCGTTCGCCGTGGCGACCATAAAGACGCAAGACGCACAGCGGTCTTCTTCGAGCGCGTCGGCGGCCATGAAATTGTGGATAAACACTGACTGCCGACGGACGGGACCCTGCAACAACCCTCGACCCAACCGCAGCACGCATCCCAACAGATGTAGCCCGGCCCGCAGCGCCAGCAGCGGGTTGCGCCTCACCATGCGCCAGATGCTGTCGCGGGTGTCGATATGGCCGTCTGCCGACTGATCGACCCGGCTGAGCGCAGCGATCACTTTGTGCGTCAGGCGCTTGGCGGACAAAAGCGAAACCGCGCGCCCTCCAGCGGTGACAACACTTGCATAGCGATTGCATTTTGCATGGCCCACGGCGGCCGTGTCGAAATGCAGGGGCGTTTCATACCCGGCCTCAACCGCGGCCATCACGCTATCCTGCGTGATCGCATCGGGCCGTTCGCGCAGCACTCCGCGCCCGGTGTCGGCCTGCATCTGGAACGAGACAAAGGAGACCTCGGGGCAGTCTCGCATGAACCGCGCCAGCGCGGGAAGTTCGTGGAAATTGCCCCCAAAGACCGTCGTGTTGAACAACACCCGCAGGCCCAGCCCGCGCGTGTGGCGGATATAGGCCCGTCGCACGATGTTCAGTTCAGCCTCGCTGTCGAAGCCTTTGCGCTCTTGCGTCATGTCCACGTGAAACGCCACATCGTCCAATCCGGCCGCAGCAAGCCGCGTCAGAAATGCCCGGCTGGCGCGGATGCCGTTGGTCATCAGGCAGGACCGCATACCCAAACGCCGGATCTCGCGGCAGAGCGCCTCAAGATCTTCGGCCTTGCGCAGGGTCGGATCTCCGCCCGTAAGTTGGACCGATACACCGGGGCCGTAGTGGCTGTGGATTGTTGCAATGCGCGCATACAAAACCGACAGCGGTGGATCATAGGTCATCTCAGCCCGGTCCGAGAGGTAACAGAGCGTGCAGTCCAGATTACAACGCTGCGTGACTTCCAATGCGACGCAGGCGATGGGATAGAACCGGCCAGCTGTCTGTCCCGCACCATATTCCCCGCATTCTTGTAGACCGCCGCGCAACGGAGCGCGGCGGTCGGTGCCGGTGAACTTGCGCCCGGCGGGCCTAACGGAAGAGAAAATTGGGGCGGTGTCCTTCATGAAGCTGAAGCTAAACGGCCCATTCAGTAGCGACCACGCCCCCTCACGCCAACGTGCGGGATGGTGATTGAACTAGCCGCAGCAACCGCCGGATTGTTTCAACGGTGCCATTGCAGGTGCCTCGTTTTGGTTCGCACCCCGCCCCAACCACGTCCGCTCGGCGAGATAGAAGTCGGCAAACCTGGTGGCAAAATCCTCGGAAACAGTTTTCTGAGGGATACCAGTTGCCAGCAGAGCTTGTTGCCATGCCTTCACCTTGGGATAGTCAGCCAACATATCGTGCCCGCTGTGATCAGCCACAATTGCAGCGCGATGAAGCAACGGCAACCACGCCATATCGACATTGCCCAGCACTTCACCTGTAAAGAACGGGCCGTCCCCAAGCTGCTTTTCGGCTTTTGTAAAAGCGGCGTTCAGCTTGGTCGACCGATCCACAAAGATCGCCTGATCCGCGCTTTGCATCGCGCTGCACTGAACCAGATAATGCTTGCTGGCCTGATAGCTCCACGCGCGGCTCAGGGCGCGCTGTTCCGGCGTCAGGTCGGGCTGCAACGGTGCTGCTACCTCGTCGAGGTATTCCGCAATCGCGTCCGACTCGAACAGTGCTGTACCACCCTCGGTCACCAGAACCGGCACCTGACCTGTGGGCGACAACTCCAAAAACCAGTCCGGCTTGTCGCTGAGGCTGATGTAGTCGATCTGATACGGCACCTGCTTGGCTTCCAACAGCGCGGTGACGCGCTGAACAAAGGGGCAGATTTTGAAACTGATGATACGGATCATGTGTCTTTCCTTTTGCTGGTTTCATCTGTCAGACGAAGCCCGCGCCAAAAAGACGACGATCAGATCAACATTTTTTGCAGGATTTCGGTTTTTCCTGAACGTCCGAGATATTGCCCCGCACATCCATCGAGATGTTGCAGCAATCCTCGAAGGCTTTTCGCAATTCTGCCCGGCCCTTTTGCACACGGGACTTGAGGGTTGAATACGCCAACCCCTGTGCCTGCGCGTATTCCTGTTGGGACATGCCACCGATGTCGATCGCCATCAGCATGTCCGCGGTTTCCTGCGGCAACCCGCGAATGAAAGGTTCGACGCACCCCTCAAGTTCCTGACGCGTTTCCGGATCATCCCGGTGATACCAAAGATCATCCGGGTGGGCCTCGGCACGGCCGGATTTTCGGTAATGGTCGATGATCGTGCGGTCGGCCGTTTGAAACAGCCACGGCTGCAGTTTGGCAGGGTCTTTCAGGTTGGGCAGACCAGTGAAGACTTTGACCGAGATCTCTTGCAACAGGTCATCCACATCTGCCGCGTTGGAAACACGCGAATGCAGAAACGCCTTCAGGCGTGCGCGGTACTTGGGCCAGATGTCTTCAATCTGCATGCCGCTTTATGTCAGGTGTTCGGCAAAGGCGGCAACCACCTGCTGATAAACATCGCGCTTGAACGGTACGATCTCTTCGATCAACTTGCCGGGTTCCTGCCATTTCCACCGGGTGAATTCAGGGTGCTCAGTCTGAATGTCGATCTGGTCATCGTGGCCTGAAAACCGCAGCAAATACCATTTCTGTTCCTGCCCGCGATAGCGGCCCTTCCAGATTTTGGGCACGATGTCGTGGGGCAAATCATAGGGCAGCCAACCATCCGTCTCGGCCACGATCTCAACAAGGTCCGAGGTCACGCCCGTTTCTTCCCACAATTCGCGCAGCGCCGCGTCGCGCGGATCTTCGCCCTTGTCGACGCCACCCTGAGGCATTTGCCAGGCGTCGACGTGGCGGTCATTGCGCTGACCGACGAAAATCTTGCCCTCGGCATTCATCAGCATAAGCCCCACGCAGGGGCGATAGGGCAGTTTGGCGATCTCTTCGGGGGTCATGCGTGGCCTCGTAAACATGCTTTGCAGTGTCTGTAACAAGCGGCAGAGTGAAGGCAAAGGGTGTGACGTTAGGTTTCGCGTGACAAAGTTTACGCGAACGTCAATCTAACGCTGAGAATTCGGGAGGGAGAGTTCGCCATGACTGCGTACCCAAACATGCTGGCCCCGCTGGACCTGGGCTTTACCACTTTGAAGAACCGCGTCCTGATGGGGTCGATGCACACAGGGCTCGAGGAAACCGGCGACTGGAACCGGGTGGCCGAGTTCTATGCCGACCGTGCACGCGGTGGTGTGGCGCTGATGGTGACAGGCGGGATTGGACCGAACCTTGAAGGCTCGGTTCTGCCGGGTGCGTCGATGATGACCAATGACAAAGAGGTCGCGAACCACTCCATCGTGACCCGGCGCGTGCACGAGGCGGGCGGCAAGATCGCAATGCAAATCCTGCACGCGGGCCGCTATGCCTATGGTCCCAAATGTGTGGCCCCCAGCCCGGTGAAGTCCCCGATCTCGCCCTTCCCGCCAAATGAACTGGATGAAGAGGGTATCGAGAAGCAGATCGCCGATATCGTGAATGCCGCCGTATTGGCCCAGCAGGCGGGCTATGATGGGGTCGAGATCATGGGCTCCGAGGGGTATTTCCTCAACCAGTTCCTTGTAACCCATACCAACACGCGCACCGACCGGTGGGGCGGGTCATATGAGAACCGTATGCGTCTGCCCATTGAGGTCGTGCGCCGCACGCGGGAGGCCGTGGGCACCAATTTCATCATCATTTACCGCCTGTCGATGATCGACCTGATCCCCAATGGCTCGACTCATGAAGAGGTCGTTGAACTGGCCCAACGCATCGAAGAAGCCGGTGCCACGATCATCAACACCGGCATCGGCTGGCACGAGGCCCGGATTCCCACCATCGCCACTAGCGTGCCGCGTGCGGCCTTTGCATGGGTGACAAAAAAGCTGATGGGCAAGGTCGGCATCCCGGTGATCACATCGAACCGGATCAACACGCCCGAGGTCGCAGAAGAGGTCCTGTCGACCGGCTGCGCCGACATGGTGTCTTTGGCCCGTCCGATGTTGGCTGATGCGGATTTCGTGAACAAAGCGATGGCAGGTGAAGCGGCTAAAATTGCGCCGTGTATCGCCTGCAATCAGGCCTGCCTGGACCACACATTCAGCGGCAAGCTGACCTCATGTCTGGTGAACCCACGCGCCTGTCATGAAACCGAGCTAACAATCACCACCGCAGAAACGCCAAAGACTGTGGCCATTGTCGGCGCAGGCCCGGCCGGTTTGTCCACTGCGATGACCGCCGCCCAGCGCGGCCATGACGTGACGCTGTTCGACCGTGCCTCAGAGATTGGCGGTCAGCTGAACATGGCCAAACAGGTGCCGGGCAAGGAAGAATTCTGGGGACTGGTCGACTGGTACCGCACGATGATCGCCGATCTGGGCGTTAAGGTAGAGTTGAACCGCGAAGTGTCTGCCGATGACCTGAGCGCCTTTGACGAGGTCGTAATCGCCACCGGCGTCACCCCGCGCGACCCGAAGATTCCCGGCCAGGATCGGGACAATGTTGTCAATTATATCGACGTTCTGCGCGATAAGGCCGTAGTCGGCAAAACCGTAGCCGTGATTGGCGCGGGCGGCATTGGCTTCGACGTGTCCGAGTTCCTGTTGGAAGATGGCCACAGCATCACAACCGACCTGCCCGCCTGGATGAAGGAATGGGGCGTCACCGACCCGGCCGAACACCGCTCGGGCCTGGCGCCAGAAGGCCCGCAACCGGCCGCACCTACGCGTGACGTCACCCTGTTGCAGCGCAAGAAACAGGCACATGGTAAAGGTTTGGGCAAGACCACAGGCTGGATTCATCGCGCCACACTGAAGATGAAGGATGTCAACTTTGTGGGCGGCGTTAACTACGAACGCATCGACGAAGACGGCTTGCATATCAGCTTTGGCGAAGAGCGCGCTGACCCGACCGTGATCGCGGCGGACACAATCGTTCTGTGTTCTGGTCAGGTGTCCGAACGCTGTCTTGCTGACGCGCTGATCGACCGTGGCATCACCCCGCACGTAATCGGCGGCGCGGATGTGGCGGCGGAGCTGGATGCCAAACGCGCGATCAATCAGGGCACGCGGCTGGCTGCAACATTCTAGGCGCACCGCCCTGCGCCTTGCGTTGCGCGCCGACATATCGTGAACTCGCGCGGTAGCTTTCCGTTCCGGAGAAACCGCGCGAGAGAATGACCCACGAGACGCTCCAGCCCCCGTCCCGAAATGTTCCGCTTTTGGCGGGACAGGGGGCTTTTTCTGTCATGGCGTGGTCGATGGCCAGCCCCTCGGTCGTGCTGACGTTTCTGGCAGTGTCGATGGACTTACCAATCTTTTTGGCCGCTGCGCTGGTGGCGATCCGCCATACAGCCGGAACCTTGGCGGATATCTGCGCTGCGGGACCAATCGGGCGTCTGGCGCAGAAGAAAGCCGCCATTGCCCGGATCGATATCGTGGTCGGGCTGTGTTTCGCTGCTGTTGTACTGGCCGTGACCCATAGTGACCGGACCGTCGTGATCGGGGCGTTCGTCGTTGGGATTTTCCTGATCGGGTTTCTGGAAGAGGTCAAAAGCCTGCTGATCATCGAGTTTGTGGGTGACAATCTTCCGTCCCGCGATCGGATGCGTGTGAGCTATTCGCAAAAGGCCATCGGCGGTGCGGCCACGATAGCGGCTGTTCTGGTGCTACATCAGATCTTTCAGGACGCTCCGGCCCTGACGCGCCACAGTATGGTGATCGGGTTCGGCGCGCTGTGCTTTGCCGTGTCGGCGGCACTGGTGATGGCGTTGCAAGAGCGCCCTGGTGAAGCGCAGCAGGCAACCAAAGAGACGCGCATTGAGTCGATGCGCGCGTTCTGGCGAGATGCGGCACGTTTATTGGTCGAGCCATGGTTTCGAAAGTACATGTTCGTCCGGCTTACCTTTGTCTTGGCAGGATTATCGGTGCCGTTCTTCGCCCTAATTGCGGCTGAGGCACATCACAGTTCCGAGCAGGGGCTGACGGCGCTGGTCGTGTCATCAGCGGCCGCCCTGATGGTGGCTGCGCCGCTTTGGCGTGCTCTGTCAGGCTATTCCAACCGTTCAGTCATGATTGCCGGAGCGGCGATGATCGCCGTTTCCGGCATTTGCCTGATCGCACTGCACAGTCAGGGGCTGGATCATACGATGCACCTGCACGCGGTATCCCTGTTCGTGGCGACCGTCGCGGTCACAGGGCTGGGCAGCGCACGGACGCTGTATTTCATGGACATCGCCCCGAAAGAGCAAAGGATTACCGCACAAGCGGTATCAAAAACACTCGGACGGCTGGCGATTATCGCGGTATCAATGCTGTTGGCCGCCATTGCACATCATGGCGCGGTCTTGTGGGCGATTGTAGCGATCTCAATCGGCAGTCTGCTGGCAATCGTTGCGATTCTGTCTTTTGTGGGTGCGCCCCCTAAGGGTGACGCAGCGCAGAACACAACATCAGCTTGAAGGCATCTTATTCCACCTTAACGGTGATCACCTGAGACACAATAGGAGGCGAGTGCGGCACGTGGCCTGCGTCCCCCAGCACCAGTTGCAAGGTGTGCGCACCTGGGGCCAATTCCAATGTCACTTCGGTCTGGCCCGCGCCGAAATGCATGTGATTGTCATCTGATGGAAGACCATAGGCCAATTCATCCACACCATCCTCGCCTTCACCAATGGGCGGGCGATCAATCAGCAAATGGTGGTGGCCGGTGTTTTCCGCCTCGGTTCCGGCGGGGGCCACGCCCATACCGCTAAGCCCAAAGACCACCGTCACGGGAGACGAAACCGTGTCGCCATCCGACAGGTTTACAAAATAGACCCTTGCGTCCGGGTTCGAGGGCGTCTCGCCACCAGCCCATGCGAGGGTCGCGGATAAACATACAGCTGCGGCGGTAAAAATGGCTTTCATGATCTCCTCCGTGGTCACAAATTTGCCATTGTCATCGTAACATATTCAGCCGTAATCACCTAAAAACCTTGACTTACAGGCTTTGTGGCCATCTCGGAAACCATCGTTTCCGCGTTTCCCATACGCAAACGATCCGATTGGAAACCCTGATATTATCCAATGTCTGCCCAGTTTCCGCCCAGATTGGAGGTCAAGTTCAGCCAAAGAACTAATTCCTGGGGTACTAGAATGGATCGACTGACCGAAATGGAAGCCTTTGCCAATGTGGTGGACCAGGGTGGCTTCACCGATGCGGCCAAAAAAATGGGCATCTCCAAATCGGCCGTGTCAAAGCACGTTTCCAGCCTCGAGGCCCGACTGGGCGCGCGGCTGTTGAACCGCACGACCCGGCGCGTGTCACCGACCGAGATCGGTCTGGCCTATTACGACCGGGCGCGCCGCGTTCTGAATGACGCAGGCGAAGCCGATGCACTTGTCACTTCGATGCAGTCCGCCCCCTCGGGTCTGCTTCGGATCAGCGTTGCGACGGATTTCGGCGTCAATCATCTGTCTCCGGTCCTGTCGGATTTTCTGGCAGCCTATCCGGATATCACTGTGAACATGGTTCTGAACAACCGCTACGTCGAGTTGATTTCGGAAGGGTTTGATGTAGCCGTCCGGATTGGCGAGCTGGAAGACAGCACCTTGCGGGCCCGCAAACTGACCGAAACTGTTAAACGTATGGTCGCAGCCCCCAGCTATGTCGAGAAATTCGGTCGACCGCAAAAGATTGACGATCTGAACGAACACAAGCTTCTGCACTACTCCAGCCAATCCTCCGGCAATGTTTGGAAACTGACCGCGCCTTCGGGCGAAAAACGGCAGGTGCGCACCGCAGGCTGGCTAAGCGTGAATGACGGTCAGTCGCTTTTGAATGCGGCCATTTCGGGGCTTGGGATCGCATATCTGCCCAGCTACCTCTACGCGGATGCCCTGAAATCCGGTGCCGTTCTGGACGCGATGCCGTCACTTCCGGATGAGGTTCAGGGCGTCTACGCGGTTTACCCGCCCGGACGCTTTACGCAGCCCAAGGTGCGGGCATTCATAGATTTTCTTGTCGATGCCTTTCACGAAAAAGGCCCGATGGATTGGTGAACTAACCTCGGTGAAACTTAGCAGCCCGCGCCCAGTGCGCGGGTTTTTTTGATCGAGAATTGATCTGTACTGCAGGTTTCAGTTGACCAACAAAACAGCCTCGACCCGACGGTTCAGGTCACGGCCTTCCGGTGTCGAATTAGAGGTAAGCGGGGCCAGATAGCCAATCCCACGCGCCTCAACCCGGTCTGCTGCGACCCCATGCGCTTCGATCAACCGGGCACGCACGGCCTGAGCCCGCCCCGTACTGACCGAGATATTGGCGTCCAGCGCGCCGGTGTCGTCCGTATGACCTACAAGTGCCAATCGGGTACTTGGGTTCTTGGCCAGAAATTCCGCAACCAGATCAAGCGAGGAAAAAGGCCCCTCGCCCAACGTGATCTCTCCGGTGCGGAAATGGAGGTCATCCAAAATCGCGTGTCCATTTTGTTCCAAACTGGCCAACAGGTCGCTTGGCGACGTCACCGGCTCGTCAATCACAAGAGGCGGCGCCGCCTCTGCACCAACCAGGGTGACCCGGATCATCTGCACATATCCGTCGGGAGGATTGCGGCTGACCAGCAGGCTGACCACATTGCCGCCCCGAATGGCGGACAGAAAGCGATAGTCTTGAATGGCGACATACATGTCTGGCGTGGGCACTACCTCGGTGCCAAATCGAAAATCGAAACCGCCGCAAACATTGGCCTGACAATCGAGCAGAATTTCGTACCCCTGCGCTGCGATCTGGTCCCGCAGCGGGGCCAGCAATTGCAACGTCGTACTGGAACCGGATCGCAGCCGCCAGGTAAAGCGCTCGACCTTGCCTTCTATTTCTCTTGCGGGCACCACACCTTCGGCGAAAGGGCCGATTGGCAACTCATAACTGTCCAATTCACTGGACCGCTCACTGATAAGCCGCGCACCGGAAGGCATCGTCAGGTTCTGTGCAAGACCCTGACTGGCCGTCATTATCAGAAAAAGGGCGGCAGTTCTGATCATCGGGCCTGCGTGTGGTATTCGTCGTTGGGGGCCATGGCCGTTGCACTGGCCACCCGGTTCGACATGTTAAAAAAGCCGGTCACATTGGCGATATCCCAAATGTCCCGGTCGCTGAATCCAACATCGCGTAGACGCTGGCGATCAGGTTCTTCGATTTCGGTACTGGCGGTCGTCATCTTGGCCGCAAAATCCAGCATGGCGCGTTGGCGGTCATCCAGCGGGGCGACGCGGTAGTTCATCACCAGCATCTCGCCCAGTTGCGGGTTTCCTGACAATTGCCGGACAGCTGCGCCGTGGGCCACCAAACAGTAAAAGCACTTGTTGATCGCGGACACGACCACCGCAATCATTTCGCGTTCCAGTTTTGACAAACCGCTGTCGCCCAGCATCAGGTCGTTATAGTTCGCTGTAAACGCGTTCAGCTTGTCGATGTCGAACGCGTAAGCCTTTAGAACATTGGGCACAAAGCCCAGCTTTTCGACACAGATATCAAAATATTTCTGCGTCTCAGGCGGCAGCGGATCCACCATCGGCAGGTCCAGCGCGGTAGGCAGGGATTGGTTGGTCACAGCAGTCACTCTCCTTGGACAAGCTGACGGTAATGGTATTCTCCGGTGATCTCCATCCCGAGCGCCTTGTAGAGACCATTTGCCCCGTCATTGGCTTTGGTGCAGATCACGCTCAGTGTATGCGCGCCGTTCTTTTGCGCCCAGAACGCGGCGGCGCGCATGGCCCATTGGCCGAGGCCCTGACGCCGGTAGGCCGGCAGAATTTCCAGCGCATGAACCATAGCGACACTGTCGCGAATAGCGACAAACCCGGTCCCTGCCGGGTGATCGGAACGGCGCAGAAAAATCCCTGTTTTCGGCCCCTCAGTGCGATCCATGATGGCCAGTCGCTCTGGCCCGATACCGCCCTGTGCCCAGATCTCATTCATGATCGCCAGAGGGTTCCAGATGGTAAAGGCGGTAACCCGAGGAATCGGAGTATCGGTCAGGTGGTCCGCAGGGCATTTATAGATGTTAACTGGATCAAGGATGTCATAGCCCCGATCCGCAAGCTGCTGATCTAGCCCGTCATCGCCGGGCCGCAGGCAGAATAGCGGTCGCTGCCCCATTTTGCGCATTGCTTCTTCGGCGGCTGCGACGTCCGCGTCGGTCGCTGGTGCCAATGCACTGGCCGCGGAAACGCGCGAACCGCCACCCAACCCCTGCCGCAGGCGAAACGGGCCTAGTGTTTCGAACCGGGCAGCAGGCCAAGTTCCGTCGACGATGTCAGCCCAGTTCAGGCTCAAAGCTCCAACTCTTTCGCCAACCGGGTTGTGGCGGCATCGACCTGTGCGCCATTCGTACCCCGTACCACCACGTTAGAGCCGAATACGCCATTTACCTGAAACGGGTAGCTGCCAATGGCGAGCTCGGGGAAATCGTCCGCCAAGGCCGAAAGGATCGAGGCGATATCCCCCTCACCCCTATTGACCCGCAGAGTTTGCGACAACAACGGATCGCCGCCGGTCAGCTTTGGCAAAACGCTGGCGACCATGGCCTGAAAGATCGTGGGGATACCCGCCATCACATGCACATTCCCCAGAGTGAACCCCGGCGCGGTCGAGACCGGATTGTCGATCAATGCCGCGCCTTCCGGAATACGGGCCATACGCAGGCGTGCGGCGTTCAGCTCCAGCCCTGAATTCTCATAGTGCCGTTCAAGCAGCGCTCGGGCGTCGGCGCGTACGTCGATCGACGCACCAAAAGCCCGGGCTATACAATCTGCGGTGATGTCGTCATGGGTCGGGCCAATTCCGCCGCTGGTGAACACATGATCGACCCGCTCGGAAAGTACTCGGACGGCCTCTTCGATGGCAGTGGCGTCATCACTGACCATCCGGACCTCTTTCAGGTCAATTCCCTGCTTGGTCAGTTCCTGTGCCAGGTAATGCATGTTCGCATCCCGGGTGCGTCCCGACAGGATTTCATCCCCGATCACAAGCATCGCTGCGGTTGGGTTCGGCATGACCTGTCCTTTCCTGCTATGGCACAGGCCGCAAGATATCGTTCCTACCGAGCCTCGCAAGGCCCGTTTGTCAGTCCCGCAACACTTGGGCCGGCAAATCGGCTGTCACGCGTTGGAACAGGTCCATATCATTCATCGACCGCGCCAGGATCATCGCGCCTTCCAAACGGGCAATCGTTTCACCTGCCCGCGCTTCGGGGTTCGGGGCACCTGCAGCCCGGAATACCGTTTCCAGCCATACAAGGTTGCGCTCGAAAAATTCGCGCGTTCGTCTGGCCACCGGATCAGGCAGCCTTGCGATTTCAGCACCGAACATGCCGCACAGGCACATCAGGTCCTGTTCGATCAACGCCCGCCGATAGGCTGCCACATATTGTTCAAGAGATTCCAGGGGCGTGGCTTCGTCCAACCGTCCCAAAGCCCCCAGGAACCGATCCGTGTATCGGGTCACCAGCGCCTCGCCCAAAGCTTCCTTGGTGGGAAAATGGTAGTGAATGCTGGCAGATTTGATACCGATTTCAGACGCGATGTCGCGGAAACTAAAGGCATAATAACCGCCTTGCCGCGCCATGCGCTCGGCTACATCCAGTATTTTGCTGGCGGTATCTGACAGGGGTTTTTCCGTTTTCGGCATCTGCATTTCTATCTGATTTTTACCTATCAATAGATAGGGGGTTGTAATCCGTTTTCCAAGCTCAATATATCTACCTATCAGTAGATAGGGAATCTGATCATGACACACACAACACTTATCATCGGCGGGTCCAGCGGAATGGGTCTGGCGACCGCACAGCAGATCGTAGCCAATGGCGGACACGTGACCCTTGTCGGATCATCCGCCGAAAAGCTGGACGCGGCGAAAACCGGACTTGGCGACAACGCGGACACATACCGCGCGAATCTGCGTGACGCGGCAGACGTCGAAAGGTTGATCAACCGGATCAAATCGGACACGCGTCACATTCAGGGATTGGTGAATGCAGCCGGGACATTCGCGCCAAAACCGTTCCTGGAACACACGGTTGAAGATTATGACAGCTATCTGGATCTGAACCGCGCAACCTTTTTCATCACGCAGGCCGTGGCCGAAAACATGAAGACCAACGGAGGCGGAAATATCGTCAACATAGGCTCTATGTGGGCGAAACAGGCGGTTCGGGCAACACCGTCCTCGGCCTATTCGATGGCCAAGGCCGGGCTTCATTCCCTGACACAGCACCTGGCCATGGAGCTTGCGGAACATAACATCCGGGTGAATGCTGTTTCGCCAGCGGTGGTGGTGACCCCGATCTACGGCGCCTTCATCGCACCGGATCAGATCGAGGCAACCCTGACCGAGGCCTTCGACGCTTTCCACCCGATTGGACGCGTTGGCCGGCCCGAAGATGTGGCGAACACGGTCACCCACCTTCTGTCCGATGGTGCCGGTTGGGTCACTGGGGCTGTCTGGGACGTGGACGGCGGCGTGATGGCGGGCCTCGTCTGACACTTCCCATGCGGGCGGGCGCGGGTTAAGCCGGAAGGCATGAAGTTTGCTACCCCATTGATCCCCGCCCGCCTGATCCGCCGTTACAAACGCTTTCTGGCCGATTGCCAGTTGGAGGACGGGCGTGAAGTAACCGCCCATTGCGCCAATCCAGGTTCAATGATGGGACTGGCAGAACCCGGCGAGAAGATCTGGCTGGAACCTAACGACGACCCGAAGAAGAAACTTAAATACGGCTGGCGTCTGGTCGATCATGAGAACGGGCATTTCACAGGCGTTGATACCTCGGTGCCCAACAAAGCCCTGCGCGCGGCGCTGGAAGCACGCGAACTCCCTGAACTCGCCGAATATGAGTCCGTCCGACCGGAGGTCAAATACGGCGAAAACAGCCGTATCGACTTTTTGCTGACTCAGCCGGGCCTGCCAGATGCCTATGTCGAGGTCAAAAGTGTTACCCTGTCCCGCGAACCTGGGCTGGCAGAGTTCCCGGACAGTGTCACAGCGCGTGGTACCAAACATCTGGGCGAATTGGCGGCCATGGTAGGACATGGGCACCGGGCGATCATGCTGTATCTGGTGCAGCGCACCGACTGCGACCGGCTTGCACTGGCTGCGGATGTCGATCCGGTCTATGCGGCGGCATTTGAAGACGCGCAGGCCAAAGGTGTTGAACGGTTGGTCTATGACACTCGGATTTCGCCAGAGGGGGTCTGGGTAGGAACGCGCTTGTAACAAGGTCCAGTCGCCACGTATTTGGACGCGCCGCTTGAAGATCGCCATCAAAGGCACTAGGCCGAACACCCGCTGACTTGGGTCTTAACCGATCTATGACTTGGCCTTAAGTCTGCCCTTCAAACACCTCTGGCCACAAATTCGGATCCAGCCCTTTCACAAATGGCTCAAACTGATCCGCTACAGCCTGCCACCCACCAATTGAGGATGTGTTTACCGGCTGACGCGCCTGCAGGTTACTGGCCGTTTTAATTACGTTTTCGGATTTGTCAGGGGACACCATTGCGCCTTCAAAGGCCAGATCGCAAACCTCGGCCAGTTTCTCGGCGGTGGATTGCAAATTGTTGACCAGCGTTTCATAGCGAATGTCGTGAACACGGGTGGGCAGAATATCACGCCAGTGCCGCATGTAGCGCTGATACCGGTTTGCTTCGGCCGCCATCCATTTCAGGTCATGAGTGAAATACAACCCTCCGGCACCGAATTGCGCGCGCCACATCGAAAGGGCGATGTCCCTGGGGTCGCGCTCGACATTCAGGATGACGGCGTTTGGGAAAGCCTGCGCCATCGCACCGACATAGGCGTAGTTGCCCGGCGCCTTGTCGACAAAAGCCATGGAGCCTTCACCAAGCTCGGGCAAGCTCTGGAAGTAGAAATCCGACAACGCCTGCGCTTCGTTCCAATTTGACGGTACTGTTTTCCGGGCCCAGAGATGTATGGTCGGCAGCTCACCCAGACCCTGCACACCAGAATGCGAGGATAAAATGCGTTCAACCAACGTTGTGCCGGACCGGGGCAAGCCTATGACAAATATGGGTCGCGGCAGGTCCGAGCGCAGGGTTGCTTCAACCGGTAGCGGTGCCGACAATATCGCTCGACACTGCTGCGCGTTGCGATCTTCCCACCCGTCGAACCCCTTACGCAACAATTTGTGGGCCTGGTTCAAATGCTGCATTTCTTGCGGGATATCCTTTTCGGATTTCACAAGACTGGCTGCCGCGAAATGAAGCATGGCCGCCGCTTCGCGATTTGCCGGATCAGCCTCGATCAGCTTTGAGATACGTGCTTTCAGCGCTCTCTTTTCCTGATCGGACAGGTTTGGGAGCGTCGCCATGAATTGCAGAGTTTCGGCATGATCCGGATCCAACTCCATCGCGATGCGACCATGCGTCAGCGCATGATCCAGATGCCCCAGCCCCACATGCGCCTTGGCCAGACGCAGCTGTCCATATTGAAACTTTGGGTGCTGTTTGGTTAGCGCAGTCAAAACGTCGAGCGCACGGTTCCAGTGCTGCATATCGTCCAGAATATCCGCTTTCAGACAATAGGCTTGCAAATTTTCGGGCTGATGTTCCAAAACCTGCTCGATGGCGGCAAAGGCCTCAGCGGCCCGATGTTCGCGCAGCGCGGCCAGCGCCCGGATTAACTGCTGACCAGGGGCCAAGGGACCCTTTGCCTCGATTTTGTCAATAAAACGCAAAGCGGCCTCAGACTCACCGCCCTGAACAAGACTCAGGCCATAGTTCTGAATCAAATCCTGATTGCCCGGCTCAAGGCGCCAGGCACGCTCAAAAAACGTCTGCGCCAGCTTGAACTTCTGCTGCTGCACGGCGCACAAACCCGCCAGCCGGGGCAAGGCCGCAGCCTTCGGCCACTTTTTCGCGGCCTTGGTTGCCCGTTTGAATGCCTTCTCGTACCGACCGGATTGAAGCAGTTCTGCAATGCCGGACAATTCGGCCTTCAACTGGTCAGCTTTCTGCATCGGCCTGCCTTCCTTCTTGCTCAATCAACCGTATGAAATTCGTCTTGTGCTAATTCATTCTGCCGTGTGGGTCCACATGAGATACGCAGCCCGCAAACACAGATATAGTAACCGCGGCCCAACACCCTCTGGAACTTTCTGCACAAGCAGCGTAAAAGGAGCGCTGCGCGAAATATTTGGAGCTTAGCGTCGATGAAAGAACATCGTGGCCGCCTGACCAAGGACGGCATCCGCATCTATGAACAGGGTGACTTTGCCGGCATGCATGCGGCAGGGGCCTTGGCTGCGCGGATACTCGACGATATTGCAGAACATGTCTTTCCGGGCCAGACCACGGGTGCGATCGACGGCATGATCACGCAGATGGTCGAGGATGCAGGCGCGACGTCGGCGACGATTGGCTACAAAGGCTATCAGCACGCCAGCTGCATCAGCGTGAATCACGTGGTCTGCCACGGCATTCCCGGCGACAAGCGCCTGAAGGATGGCGACATTCTGAACGTCGACGTCACGGTCATCGTAGACGGCTGGTTCGGCGATACTTCGCGCATGTATGTGGCGGGTAAACTGCCGCGCAAGGCCGAGCGTCTGATCCAGGTGACCCATGATGCGCTGTTCAAAGGCATCGAGGCGGTCAAGCCGGGCAACACATTCGGTGATATTGGCCATGCCATTCAGGCCTATGTCGAGGCGCACCGGATGAGCGTTGTCCGCGATTTCTGTGGCCACGGTCTGGGCCGCGTGTTCCACGCGCCGCCGAACGTGCTGCACTACGGACGTCCGGGCACCGGCGCGGTTCTGGAAGAGGGCATGTTCTTCACCATCGAACCGATGGTGAACTTGGGCCGCCCTGAGACCAAGACGCTGGCCGATGACTGGACCGCCGTAACGCGCGACAAATCGTTGTCCGCGCAGTTTGAACACTCGGTGGGTGTGACGTCAGATGGGGTCGAGATCTTTACCCTGTCACCTGGCGACAAGTTCCATCCGACCTATTCGTCCTGATCTGACGCCTGCTCGCGCAGGAGTTTCAGCAGCATTGTCTCGGACCCCCACGGCGTAACCGCGTCGTGGATGAACACGGGCGCGCGCATTGGCTTAGGCTCGGGGCCCGTAGCCGTGTCGGCGTCTTTTGAAAGTGTCCAGAATGGCTTAGGCAGAGCTCGGTCCATAAGCCGAGATTAACATGCTAGGGTCAAATTCCCAAAAGGGCTGGAACCTCGGCCATATCGGTGAAAACCTCTGCCCCGAGGTCCGCCAGAAATGCACCTTTTCCATCAGGCACATAGCCCAGACAGCGCATATTGGCACGGATTGCTGCGGTGACACCGCTGGCGCTGTCTTCAATTACAACTGGCGCGACAGCCTCAAACTTGCGTGCCGCTGTCAAGAACATAGTGGGGTCAGGCTTGCCAACACCCAACGTGTAAGCCGAAAACATCACGTCCTTGAAGCGGTCCCAAAGACCATTCTGCCCAAGCGTGACCCGCATTTTGTCCGGTCCACCATTTGAGGCAACGCAGAAAGGAATCCCGCGCTTGTCCAGAAGCGTCAGCAACTTCGCGACGCCGGGGACCAAAGGAACTCCTTGCCTCAGGCGGGCATCGGTTTCTGCATCGAATTCCTGAATCCAGTTCTCGGGTAGATCGGCCCCTAAACCGCGTGCGATATCTTGTACTTCTGGCATAGTCTTGCCGGTGAAAATCCTGTGGCACTCCTTCGCCGTGATCGGCAGCCCGTATCGGGCAAAGTTCGCGACCATCACCTGATTGGACAGGGGCTCACTGTCCACCAGAACCCCATCACAGTCGAAAATGACCAGATCATGCATCCGGATCGCCGCTCCACATCAGCGTGATATGCGTGTCGCCGTATTTTCGGCTGTCCTGCAGCGTGAACCCCTTGGGTGGCTGCATCGGGGCGTTTTCCTCCCATACGATCAGCGTACCGTCAGCGATCCAGCCGTTGGTCAGGGCCGCAACGGTCTTTTGACCGAGCCCCTTTCCGTACGGTGGATCCAGAAAAATCAGATCATAGGGCGCGTTTGTATTCTCGCTCAAGCGTGTCGCGTCGCGACGGATCAGGTCCGTGCGGTCAGCGCTGCGTGTCAGATCGATATTCTTGCGGATTAGTCCCTGCGCCACACGCCCGTCATCCACGAACGTCACATGCGCCGCGCCGCGCGAGAGCGCCTCTAGCCCCAACGCGCCGGTACCGGCAAACAGGTCCAGAACACGCAGCCCATCAAAGTCGATCTGATGGCTCAACACGTTGAACAGGCTTTCGCGAACCCGGTCCGTGGTGGGGCGCAGGTGCGCCCCGACATCACCCTTGCCGACCGAGGCCAAGGCGCGGCCCCGGAACTCTCCGGCGATGATCCTCACGCCTTGAGCAGCGGCTTCAGGTCCGCGTCAGGGTCAGCCACGACCGTCGGATCAGCAGTCTTGCCCGCGTCTATCAGGCGTTTGCCGACCATGTAAGCGCGCGGGTCGTTCATCGCATCAACCGCAATCAGCTGATCACCTTTGTAGTACCAGAAGGAGACAGTCTGCCCGTCACCCTTACGGGTCACGACGCGGTCATACCCGGTATTTAGACCCGCAATTTGCAATTTGACATCATACTGGTCTGACCAGAACCACGGCGTTGCCACATAGTCCTTGGCGGCACCCAGCATGTTCTGCGCTACGATTTCGGCCTGATCGATTGCGTTCGGCACGCTTTCCAGCCGGATGCGGCCACCGCCATGCGGGAAGGACGCACAATCGCCTGCAGCCCAGATCGAAGGATCAGACGTTCGGCCATGAGCGTCAGTCTTGATGCCGTTGTCCAGCTCAAGCCCTGCCATATCCGCCAATTGAGTCGAGGGTGCAATACCCACGCCGACAACTACGAAATCAACCTCAAGATTTGTGCCATCAGTCAGAATGGCTCCGGTGACCCTGCCGTTTTCGCCGACCAGACGATCCAGCCCGACGCCCTCACGAATGTCGGCGCCGTATTCCGTGTGCAGAGCACGGAAGTAATCACTGGTCTCCGGGGCCGCGACGCGTTGCAAAATCCGATCCGCCATCTCGACCAGGGTGACCTTGACCCCGCGCTTGGCACAGACGGCAGCCGCCTCAAGCCCGATATAGCCACCGCCAACGATCAGGGCGCGGGCGCCCTCTTTCACGCGCGGCTCCATCTCGTCGATATGAGTCAGGTCGCGAACAACATGGACACCTTCCAGGTCACCACCAATCGCAGCGGGCAGGTAACGCGGGTCGGAACCGGTGGTCAGGGCCAGTTCATCATACGAAATCGCCTCGTCACCCAAGGTCACAGTCTTGGCCTTGGGGTCAATCGCAGTTACGCGCTGACCCAGACGCAGGGTGATGTTGTTTTCGGCATAGAAGCTCTCGGGGCGCAGGAACAGGCGTTCAAGTTCCATTTCACCCAGCAGATAAGCCTTGGACAGCGGTGGCCGTTGATAGGGCAAATGCTGTTCGGCACCGATCAACGTGATGTCGCCTTCAAACCCGTCCTTGCGCAGTCTTGCAACAAGAGATGATCCCGCCTGCCCGGCTCCGATCACAACAATATGGCTCATCTTCGTCCTGTCCTGTCAAATTCCCGTGGTTTCATTCTCTGGCTCACCTATATTGCGGCTGAGGCCGACTCTGCAAATCCAATCGACAGGAGGAACAAGATGATTTCAACCGGTGATACGCTTCCCGACGCAACGTTGACTCAAATGGGGGCAGAAGGACCCGAAGAGGTTCGGATTTCAGACAAGACCAAAGGCCGCAAGGTTGTGATCTTCGCCGTGCCCGGCGCATTCACGCCGACCTGCCATTCGGCCCACGTGCCGAGCTTTATGCGGACCAAAGACCAATTCGGCGCCAAGGGCGTGGACGAAATCATCTGCGTCTCGGTCAACGATCCCTTTGTGATGAACGCATGGGGCGAAGCCACTGGCGCGACGGCTGCCGGTCTAACCATGCTGGCCGACGCCGCATCCGAGTTCACCAAGGCCATTGGCATGGACTTCGATGCTCCGCCTGTTGGTCTGATTGCACGCTCAAAGCGTTATGCGATGCTGGTTGAAGACGGCAAAGTCGTTGCGCTGAACCTGGAAGACAACCCCGGTGCCTGCGAGATTTCCGCTGGCGAGGGCCTGCTTGAGGCCATCTAAGATTTTCAGGCCCCGGTCCAACCGGGGCCTCGTTAACCCTATTTCACTTGATGCAAATTCCTGATGGGTCGATACTTGCCCTATTCATTCAGGGAGATTTTTAGATGAAGCTCAAACACATCACAGTCATTCTGGGTGCGGCGGGCGCACTGGCCGCCTGTGGCCCTGCCCCGACACCGCAGCAGCAACAGGCGCGGCAGCATGAAATTGCCTGCCTTGGCGGGACATTGGGCGGCGCGCTGATCGGCGGAGCGATCGGCAATCAATTCGGTGGAGGATCCGGCAAGGACATCCTGACCGCGGCAGGGGCCGTAGCGGGCGGTGTTTCGGGCCAGCGGTACGCGTGCTGAGGAGAGAATGATGAGAACAGCTATATTGACGACGGCAGTCATTCTGATGACCAGTGCAGCCTCGGCGGAAACGGTGGCGGAACTGAATGAAAAGGAACTGAACGCCATTGATGCGAACAACGATGGTTTCCTGTCCAAGGACGAATTCAACGCTTTTTCCGACTATGCGTTTCAGGAAATGGACGAGGACAAGAACGGAACACTGGGCCTGGATGAGGCCAAGCCGTTTCTGGACATAAAGCAGTTTCAAAATGTTGACCGAAACAACGACAACTTTATCTCACGATCAGAGTATGACCGGCAGATGAGCGATGATTTCTCGACGGCAGATCAGGACGGAAACGGCCAGTTGGATTGACTGTTCGACCGGGTGGATCCATAGGAGCGTGCTATGAAAAAATGGATGGTCCTCAGCATTCTGGGAACCCTCGCCGCCTGCGATACGCCGCAGGCCCCTGTGGTAACCGGAGCAAACGGGCAGACCGAGATCCAGATCAACACGTCGGGCCTGACGTGCTATGATACGCGATGCCTGGACATCAACCCGGCCGCGCGCAGCGTTCGCTCGGTTGGGAACAAGACAACCGGTATTCCCCGCGATATCAACGTCAGCAACGGCACAGTCACACCTGCCGATTTCCGTCGTCTGGGCGAAATTGCCTCTTTGGCCGGCGGCATGGGGTCCGGAGGGGATCGTTAGACGAGACTGTCCATTTTGCGCGCCAGCTTTGCGTCCAGCGACGACAACCCGCCGACATCATGCGTCGACAGAACCACCTCGACCGTGCGGTAAACGTTCGACCATTCGGGGTGGTGGTTCCATTTCTCGGCAAATATTGCCACCTGGGTCATCCAGCCAAAGGCGTGGACAAAATCCTCGAAGATAAAGGTCTTGGTGATCGCGTCCCGGTCCGTGACCATGGTCCAGCCGTTGTCGAACAGCGGATCAAGAAGAGGGCCGCGCGTTTCGGTCGACAATAGTTCTGTCATTGCTGTTCCTCCGGATTCGATTTTCTGAACGGACCATAGTCCGTCAAAATCTCGATCTCTTCTCCCACTGCGTGGGCCTCGGCGTCCAGATATTTTTTGATCGCATCGGCAAAGCCCGGGTCATTGACCCAATGCAAGCTATGCGTGCGCGTGGGCAGATAGCCACGGGCCAGCTTATGTTCGCCCTGCGCACCTGCTTCGACCCGTGCAAGACCTTCCGCAATGGCAAAGTCGATCGCCCTATAATAGCACAGTTCGAAATGCAGGCATGCGTGATGCTCGGTGCAGCCCCAATAGCGACCAAAGAGTGTTTCGCGGCCGATGAAGTTCAGAGCCCCCGCAATCGGGTATCCGTCGCGCTCGGCCAGCACCAATGCCATATCATCTGCCATGGTTTCATGTGCAATTTCAAAGAACTGACGGGTCAGATAGGGCATCCCCCATTTGCGGGACCCGGTATCCTGATAGAACTGCCAGAAGGCGTCCCAATGCTCGGGGCGCAGATCATCCCCGGTCAGCGTTCGGATTTCGCCGCCAAAATCGCAGGCCTGAGCCCGCTCCTTGCGAATATTTTTGCGCTTGCGCGAAGATAACGCCGCAAGAAACCCGTCAAAACCTGCGTAGTCATCATTCAGCCAGTGAAACTGCTGAGAATGGCGTGTCATCAGACCCATCTGCTCACCCGCCAGCGCCTCATCCTCGGTGCAGAAGGTCGCGTGGACCGAAGACACCTGATTGTCTGCCGCCAACTGTACCGCTCCCTGCACCAGCGCTGACATGCCAATCCCGTCATAGCCAGGGCGGACCAGAAACCGCCTGCCTGCCGCGGGCGTGAATGGTACCGCAATTTGCAACTTGGGATAGTACCGCCCGCCGGCATTTTCGTAGGCATGAGCCCAGTTGTGGTCAAAAATATACTCGCCTTGACTGTGGGACTTTGCGTACATCGGTGCCGCCGCGATCAGCATCCTGTCCAGATAGGCCGTCAGGTATTGCGGCTGCCACCCGGTGCCAAGCCCGACAGAGCCGCTGCGTTCGAGCGCAAGCAAAAACCGGTGGGTGGTGAATGGATCAAGCGGGCGACCACCATCGGCGACCTCAGGACAGGCGCAGCTGTCCCACTCAGCCGCGGATATTTGCGACAGTGAGCCCAGTACCCGAACTTCGATCTGTGCCTGATCCATATGCCCTCCGCGTCTGGTCTTTATCTGTGACGTCGTGAGGCTGGTTCAACCCGGGTGCGCAGCCAGATACCCTTCGAACGTCACATTGTCCGCAACTTCACGGGCCTTTGCCTCTTGTTCAGGTGACCGCACGGTCCAGCATAGTATCGGTACTCCGCGTGCCTTCAGCTCGGCCACCCTTGGGCGGTCAAGGTCTTCGACCTCATGACTGATGAAACTGGCCCCGACCCGGTCGAAATCCGGTATTTCGCGCAGATGATCACAGACGCGCTGCGGCAGCAATTCAACCTTGGGCTGGTACGATCCTGTCACGATACCACGCGGCAGATGCGGTGCCAGCCGTGCCAATTCAGCGACCGAATTGGGGTTGAACGACATCAATGCCACTGGCCCAACATACCCCCGCAAGGCACGTACTGCATCCTGTTCCAATGGACCCACAGAAGTGCCCATTGCGCCGTCCTGATCCTTAAGTTCAATCAGAAGCGGGACCTTCCCTGACACGATGTTAAGCACCTCATCCAGCGTCGGGATGCCATCTTCCGCGTGCAGCAGCACCGTTTCTGACGCCTGCGCGGACGTGATCTGCTGGATCGGACCACTCTGCCCGGTCAGGCGGGTCATGTCATAGTCATGAAACACCATCGCCCGGTTGTCTGAGGTCCGTTGCAAATCAATCTCGATCCCATACCCGGCCTCGACAGCGGCGTGGATGGCCGCCCGGCTGTTTTCCGGACGGTTGTCTTCTTTGTCGTGCAACGCGCGGTGCGCCAGTGGGACTTGAAGAAAGACGTCGGGCAGCGAAGGCGTCATTGAACTTCGAAAATGCCTTCGATCTCAACCGCAACGCCCAAAGGCAACGCCGCAGCGCTGACGGCCGACCGCGAGTGACGACCCGCATCACCCAGCGCCTCGACCAAAAAGTCTGATGCGCCATTGATGACCTGTGGTTGCGCGGTGAAATCAGCAGTCGAGTTCACGAAGCCGGTCAGCTTGATCACACGCACCAACTTTTCGATGTCGCCGCCACAAGCCGCCTTAACCTGGGCCAACAGGTTGATGGCACACACCTTGGCGGCCGCGGCACCAGCCTCGACTTCCATGTCGTCGCCCAGCTTGCCGGTAATCAGATCGTCATCCTTGGAAATCTGACCCGAAACATAGACAATGTTGCCCACGCGAACGAAAGGCACGTAGTTTGCCGCAGGCGCAGGAGCGTCCGGCAGGTTGACGCCAAGGCTTTCCAATTTAGCCGCGATGCTCATGAGGTTTCCTCCCAAAATTGAGTCGGGGCGAAGCTAACCGGGAAGGCAGAGATCGAAAAGTGCGAAAACGGCGATGTGACCAGCACCGCTTGTGGGCGTAACTTTTCTTATTCCGAACTGTTGAACCTGTGTCACTTTACCTCGACCTATTCGGCAGGTTAAACGCTATCTGTTTCATATTGGTGGCGAAACACCTATGTGACTCCGGATAGGCCGGGCACAACGGCCATAGCTAGTATTGATTGAGTGTTCGGGCATGGGTTGTTCGAACGTTTTGGAGTGGCAAAAACCGTGTTGAGCAGAATCAGCTTTAAGCCCCTGATTGTTGTGACCCTGATGGCAGTTCTCAGCGCTTGCGCGACGCGGCCTCCGGAAGGGGCGCCGCCGGGTGAAGTGTTTGATCCGTATGAACGTAACAACCGGGGCGTCCACAAGTTCAATCTTGGCGTCGATCGGTTTCTGTTTCGTCCGGCCTCTAAAGGGTACGTAAAAATCGTGCCTGACCCGATGGTCACCAGTTTCAACCATTTTGCCGAGAACCTGACAATGCCGGGGCAGGCGCTGGACTACCTGCTGCAAGGCAACATCAAGCAATCCGGTAACGCACTGCTTCGGTTCGTAATCAATTCGACCGTTGGTGGCCTGGGGTTGTCAGCCCCCGCCGACGAACTGAATCTGCCGCCGGTGGATACGGATTTCGGCGAGACCCTGCATGTATGGGGTGTTGGCGAGGGCGCTTATGTTGAACTGCCCCTCTACGGTCCGTCAACGCAGCGGGACGCGATTGGTGTTATCGTCAACTTGTTTTCAAACCCGATCAACTTCACTCCGGTCCGTCCCGTCGACAACATCGGCGTCTACGCAGAGGTCGTGCGCCGGATGGGCGATCGGGGGCGTTTCTCAGATACGGTTGACTCGATCCTGTATGAAAGCGCCGACAGCTATGCGCAGACCCGCACAATCTATTTACAAAATCGCCGCTTCGAACTGGCGAGAGACGATGAAGAAACCTATCTGGGTCTCTACGACGACCCTTATGCAGACATCGGGACCGACCCTGTCAGAGATCCCTACCTAGACCCATACGAGGACCCCTATGAGGACCCCTATGCCGAGTAACTATATGAACCGTCGCGGTTTTGTCGCCACTGGCTTTGCCGGTCTGGCACTGACCGCCCTGCCCATTTCCGCCTTTGCCCAGACCGAAGCCAGCGCCAAGGCTCTGGTCGTCAGTGTCGTGGATGACATCAACCGCGTTATCTCCTCGGGTAAGTCCGAAAAGGCGATGATCCGCGATTTTGAGAAAATCTTCGTGCAATATGCGGATGTACCGATCATGGCGCGTTATGTGCTGGGGGCGGACGCCCGTTCGGCCAGCCCGTCGCAGCTGAAGCAGTTCACCAGAGCGTTTCAGGGCTATATCTCGAACAAATATGGTCGACGTTTCCGTGAATTCATCGGCGGACAAGTCACCGTGCGCAATGCCCGCAAGATCAAGGCGGGTTACGAGGTGCGCACCTCGGTCAAACTGCAGGGTTCGTCACCCTTCGAGGTGACGTTCCTGGTGTCCGACAAATCGGGCCGCGACAAGTTCTTCAATATGTTCATCGAAGGGGTGAACATGTTGTTGACCGAGCGGACCGAGGTTGGGGCGATGCTGGATGCCCGCGGAGGAGACCTGAACCGTCTGATCAAGGACATGAGCAAGAACAAGGTCAGCTGATCCGGTTCAAGCGTGAAAAAAACGCCGCGCGATTGGGTTCGCGCGGCGATTTTTCGTTTAGTTCAGGCGTTCGCCCGTTTCCCTGGCAAAGTAAGATACTTTGCTCATATCAAAGGCCAGATTCAGCATCTTGCCCGCCTGCGCGCTGGTTTCCGCGTGCAGACGTGCGGTGACGTGTTTACCGCCCAGCTCTGAGACCACATAGGTATCGGCCCCTGCGGGCTCGACCATGTCGACCATGCAGGCGGCTTCCTGTACGCCGTCGCCGGCGCGGAACCCTGCCTCGGCGATGTCCTCAGGACGCAGACCCAGGATCACATCCTCGGGCAGAGACAGATCGCGTGTATCGGTCAGAACCAGGGTTTCACCGGCTTCACGCGAGATGGCGATCTGCGTTCCGGACCCATTTCTGGTCGCTTGCGCTGGGATCAGGTTCATTGCGGGCGACCCCATGAAATCGGCCACAAACAGGTTGGCCGGGTTGTTGTAAATCTCGGCCGGGCTGCCGATCTGCTGAACGACACCTCCTTTAAGGACAACGATCTTGGTCGCAAGCGTCATCGCCTCGATCTGGTCATGGGTGACATACACAATGGACGCATCCAGCGTCTGATGCAGCTTTTTGATCTCGGTGCGCATCTCAACCCGGAGCTTGGCATCGAGGTTCGACAGCGGTTCATCAAACAGAAACAGCTTGGGGTCACGCACCAGCGCACGACCCATCGCCACCCGCTGACGCTGACCACCAGACAGCTGGCTGGGACGACGGTTCAACAGCGGCTCGATCTGCAGCAGCGAGGCCACATCCTTAAGTTTGGCGTCCTGTGTGGCCTGATCGACACCACGCACCTTCATGCCGAAGGTGATGTTTTTGGCGACCGACATGGTCGGGTACAAAGCGTAGGACTGGAACACCATCGCAATGTCGCGGTCCTTGGGGCTGACATGGGTCATGTCTTTGCCGCCAATCGCAAGCGTCCCGTCGGTGATTTCCTCCAGCCCGGCAATACAGTTCAGCAAGGTGGATTTACCGCAACCCGAGGGGCCGACCAGCACCAGGAAATCGCCCGGTTCGATCGAGATGTTTATGTCCTTCAGAATCTCGGTCGCACCGTAATTCTTATAGAGTTTGTTGATATCGAGGATGGGAGCCATGGGTCTTATCCCTTCACGGAACCGGCGGTCAGACCGCGGATGAAATACTTACCGGCAACGACATAGACGAGCAGCGTCGGCAGCCCCGCGATGATCGCGGCGGCCATGTCGACGTTGTACTCTTTGACGCCGGTGGTGGAGTTTACGATGTTGTTGAGCGCAACGGTCACGGGCTGCGTGCCTGCCTGGCTGAAGGACACGCCGAACAGGAAGTCGTTCCAGATCTGCGTGAACTGCCAGATCACGGTCACCACGATGATCGGCAGTGACAGCGGCAGGAAGATCGACCAGAATATCCGCAGGAATCCAGCCCCATCGACCCGGGCAGCTTTGGTCAGCTCGGCCGGAATGGTGACATAGTAATTGCGGAAAAACAGGGTGGTGAAACCGAGGCCATATATCACGTGGACGAAGATCAGACCCGGAATGGTTCCGGCGATCCCCATCATGCCCAGCAGGCGCGCCATGGGCAGCAGCACGACCTGAAACGGAATGAAGCAGCCAAACAGCATCAGTGAGAAGATGATATTGGCCCCTTTGAACCGCCATTGCGCCACGACATAGCCATTCAGCGCGCCCAACAGGGTCGACAGGGCCACCGCAGGCACCGCGATCAGGACCGAGTTCCAGAAATAGGGCCGCAGACCTTCACACTGGATACCGGTACAGGCGCCGGACCATGCCGTTTTCCAGGCGTCAAAGCTGACTTCGCGCGGCAAGGAGATCAGGGACCCCGTGCGGATTTCCTCAAGACTTTTCAGTGATGTGGTTACCATCACGAAAAGCGGCATCAGGTAATACAGCGCGAACAGGCCCAGCAGGACATACAGCAGCCAACGCAGGGCAATCTTGCCGGTGGCGCTTTGGGTGCGGGTTTGGGTTTGGGGCATCGACAGATCAGTCATTTTTCGCCCTCAGCTCTGAGTAAAGATAAGGAACCACGATGGCAAAAACGACCAACATCATGATCATCGCGGACGAGGCCGCCTGACCAATATCGCCGCGCGAAAACGCCATGGCGTACATGTAGGTGGCTGGCAGATCCGTCGCGTAACCCGGACCACCGCCTGTCAGGGCGATGACAAGGTCAAAGCTCTTGATCGCAAGGTGTGCCAGTACGATGAAAGCGGACAGGAAGATCGGGGCCATAGACGGGATAATGATCGCTGTATAGATGCGCCATGTGGGGATACCATCGACTTGCGCGGCCTTGATGATCTCACCATCCACCGAACGAAGCCCGGCTAGGAACAACGCCATCACAAAGCCCGAGCTCTGCCAGATTGCCGCGATTACGATGGTGTAGATGGCGTAATCGGGGTTCACCAGCCAGTCGAACTCGAAGTTTGTAAAGCCCCAGCCCTGCACCATGGATTCAATACCCAGGCCCGGGTTCAGGATCCATTTCCATGCCGTGCCGGTCACGATCATCGACAGCGCCATCGGGTACAGGTAAATCGTGCGGATCGCACCTTCGACGCGGATCTTCTGATCCAGCAGGATGGCCAGCAGCAGGCCCAGCACCATCGCGATCACGATGAACAACGCGCCAAAGATATACAGGTTGTTGATTGCCGTATCCCAGCGGGGTGAGTCGAACAGGCGCTCGTATTGAATGAAGCCTTTGATCTCGTATTTCGGCAGTAGTTTCGATCGGGTTAGCGACACCCACGCGGTCCATCCGATAAATCCGTAGACAAAGATCAATACGGCGATGAACGACGGTGCCAGCACCACCTTGGGCAGGTGGTTTTCCAGCCATTCGGACATTTTAGCCTCCGGGGAAAGATGCTCTGCCCCTCACTATAGGGGGCAGAGCGTGTTGGATCAGTAGCTGTTGGCCACTGCGTCCGCCAGTTGCTGAACTGCGTCAGCCGAGGACATATCCGAGTTGAAGTGCGCGGTCACAACATCAGTGATCGCACCAGACTGCGACCCGCGCAGTGCCATGCCATGGGCGTAGGACGGCAGCAGCGAGCCCGCGGCCGAGGTCGAACCCATATCTTCGGCCGACAAGTTGGCGCAGATGTCGAAATCCTCCAGACCAACATCGGTCCGTGCCGGGATCGAGCCTTTGTTCAGGTTGAACACTTTCTGGAAGTTCGGCGCAACGATCAGCTTGGCCAGCAGGTCCTGACCGGCTTTCTTGTCGTCTCCGTCCACGTCGAACATGGCAAAGCTGTCGACGTTGTACAGGTATCCATCGCCGGGGGTCGAGGCGCACAGGAAATCTTCGCCGGGCTTCTTGCCAGCCGCCAGGAATTCACCCTTGGCCCAGTCACCCATGATCTGGAATGCCGCTTCGCCGTTCATGACCATCGCAGTGGCAAGGTTCCAGTCGCGGCCCGAGAAGTTTTCGTCCACATAGCCGCGCAGAGTGCGCATCTGGTCAAAGACCTGCACCATCGTATCCGAGGTCAGCGCCTCGGGGTCCAGATCAACCAGTGCTTTCTGGAAGAACTCGGGTCCGCCGATGCCGAGAACCACCGTTTCAAACACAGTCGCATCCTGCCACGCCTGACCACCATGCGCCAGCGGGATCACACCAGCGGCCTGCAGCTTGTCAGCGGCAGCGTTGAATTCGTCCCAGGTGGTCGGCATCTCGATGCCATTGGCCGCCAGAACGTCAGCATTGGCCCATATCCAGTCCACGCGGTGCACGTTAACTGGTGCCGCACACCAAGTGCCCTCGCACTGCATATGTCCGGCGATAGACGCGGGCAACACATCTGCCCAGCCTTCGGCCTCGGCGACAGACGAGATATCGGCCAGGACGCCTTCTTCATACCATTCCTGAATGGCGGGGCCTTTCAGCTGAACGGCGGTCGGTGCATTACCGGCCAGTACACGGGCCCGCAGCGCGGTCATTGCCGCATCACCGCCACCACCCGCAACGGGCATGTCGGTCCAGGTGCCGCCGTTCGAGGCAAACTCTTCCTGCAGAACGGCGACCGATTTGGCTTCACCACCCGAGGTCCACCAATGCAGAACTTCTGCCTGCGGCTCGGCCAAAACGGACGATCCGGCCACAACGGCCAAAGTCGAAACGGTGGCAAATGCAAAACGCTTCATTTCTTGTCTCCTCCCTGAGAACTCAGTGACTGCCAAAGCAGCGATGGCGCCATACTGCGACCAGATCGCTATCTGACAACTTGGAATCCACGGTAAAGCACAGAAACAGCCCAAATTTTCACCACTTCTGTTACAGCGTGTTACGTTGACATTGAATCTGTTTCCATTCGTTACAATGGAGGTCGACAGAGGAAAGAGATCGGGAGGAACGACAGAGTGAGCATTCCGCGACTGCTGGTGGTGGATGATGACCCAGAGATGCGGTCGATGATGACGCAGTTACTGCAGCAAAACGGCTTCATCGCGCTGCCCGCCAGTTCCGAACAGGAAATTCGCGCGCACCTGTCAGCCGGGCGGATCGACTTGATCCTGCTGGATGTCATGCTGGGGGATGAGAACGGCATCGACATCTGCGCCCGGTTGCGGCGCGAACAGGACGTGCCGATCATCCTGGTCTCGGCTTTGTCTGCCGACCATCAGCGTATGGCCGGATACGAAGTCGGGGCAGACGACTACATTGCCAAACCA
This sequence comes from Ruegeria atlantica, assembly GCF_013033965.1. Classification (GTDB taxonomy): domain Bacteria; phylum Pseudomonadota; class Alphaproteobacteria; order Rhodobacterales; family Rhodobacteraceae; genus Ruegeria; species Ruegeria atlantica_D. The sequence goes on along the minus strand of NZ_WQFE01000002.1, from coordinate 371,415 downwards.
TTCAACCCTCAACTGATGCTCGCCCGTGTCCGGGCGGTGATGCAGCGCGCGCGGAGGTCGTCTTCGCTTGCTTATCGCCGCCGAACGCATACCTTCCGGTTCGATGGCTGGGTCTTTGACGGCAAGCGCGATGACTTGCATTCGCCCGAAGGTTACCTGGTCGCGTTGTCGCAGCGAGAAACTGCCCTGCTCAAGGTTCTGCTGGCCAATCCGCACATACCGCTGACCCGCGATGAAATCGTGGCCGCGCTGGATGTCACCGGCGACAGCGACAAGTCCGAAGCGCAGGGCCGCGCCATCGACATGCTGGTCGGCCGTTTGCGCTCCAAGATCGAGGCCAACCCGAAAGATCCGCAAATGCTGCGCACTGAACGCGGGGTCGGATACATCTTTGCCGCCGACATTTCGGTCGAAGAATGACCCTGCGCCTGCGCAATCTGGGGTGGCTATGGAGCCTCTCGGCCTTCGCTGCTGGGCTTATCTCGGCCGGGTTGTGGTTCGCCTCAGCACGCGCCTGGAACGAGTACCTGCTGCAGTCTTTCGTTGCCGGTTTTTCAGTCTATGAAGAGTTGCGAACGGGTATGGTCCCTTCCGAAGGACTATCCATCACCCGCTTGCCGCCTCAAGATACGGTCCTTGCCGACAATGGTGAGTTTCAGCGGTTGCCTGGGTTCTCGGACCGTCGTTTCGTCACCAACCTTTCGATCCTGACGGACAGTTCTTCGCCGCTCAGCGGGCGAGAGTTGACCGTGGCCATCTTGTCCGACCGTTTGGTTTATCCGGTTTCGGACATTGTGTCGGGCAGTGATCAGACCGGACCCGAGAAGATGGGAAACCTGACCCGGTTGCTGGCAACGTACTGTAGTGAACCAATCCTGATTGCGAAATTCGGACGCGAGGCCTGGCATCAGGTCGACGGAACGAAGATCTGGGGTTGTCAGGCTGCGCCCGTTGATCTGCGCCTGCCTGCAATTCTAATGGGAATCGTCGCGCTGGCGGTCATCCTGTCCTCGGTCAGCAACGTATCAGATACGTTCACCCGATTTGCCCGCGCGTTGCGCGAACGTCAGCGCCTTGGCGGGCCTGAAAGTTATGAGGTGGATGGACCGGATGAATTGCGCGATATCGTTTCGGCGGTAAATGCCAATCTCGAGGCCGAGCGCGCGCAGCTTGAAAAACGGGCGACGGTCCTGTCCGGTGTCAGCCACGATCTGGGCACCCCTGCCACCCGCGTGCGCCTGCGTGCGGCTCTGATCCCCGACAATGAACTGCGCGAAAAGCTTGAGGCGGATGTCGATCAGATGACCGGGATGATCGAAAGTGTCCTGACCTATACCCGATCCGAATTGGATGTCGAAGAGCCACGGCAAATCTCTCTGACCTCGCTGATAGAGTCTCTGGTCGCCGACTATCAGGACATGGATCTGCCCGTGACCCTGAAAAAGGCCGATCCCGTTGCGGTCGAAGGGGCCACATCGGTGTTCATGTCCCGACGCGGCCACGGACAACTTACCGAGACACGTCGCGTGCTGGTGATGGCGCGACCCATCTCACTCAGGCGCGCGCTGACCAACCTGATCGACAATGCGTTGAAATACGGTCGGCACGCCGAAGTGCAACTGGAAACCGATGCTACCACCGCAACGATCACGGTCGAAGACAAAGGCACTGATCTGTCGGTGTCGGACATCGAAAACCTCATGGCTCCGTTTCGTCGTGGGTCCAATACCGGCTCATCCGACGGATACGGCCTGGGCCTGACAATCGCCGCTACCGTTGCTGAACAGCATGGCGGAGAGATGCGCTTTGAGGCTGGCGACTGCGGCCTTCGCGCCTGTCTGCAAATCGCCCGGCAATAAGCGCCTAAATCGCATAGCTGCGCACAAGCGCGCTGGCGATCAGCGACCACCCATCGGCGATGACGAAAAACGCCAGCTTGAACGGCAGCGACACGGTGGCCGGTGGCACCATCATCATCCCCATCGACATCAGCACTGCTGCCACCACAAGGTCGATGATCAGAAATGGCAAAAAGACCAGAAACCCAATCTGAAAGGCGCGGGCAATTTCAGACAGCATGAAGGACGGCATCAGGATGGACAGCGGCGCTTCGGGCGACAGCGTTGTGGCATCACCACCGGGGCGCAGAGCGGCCATCGCGTGAAACGTATCTGGGTCCAGTCGCGCAGCCATGAAACTGCGAAACGGCTGCAGCGCACGTTCCAGCGCAGGTTCAACCTCCATCGTTTCATCGACCAACGGCCGAATTCCTGTTGTCCAGGCTTCGGAAAAGACCGGTTCCATGATGAAATAGGTCAGGAACAGCGCCAGGCTGACGATCAGCATATTGGGCGGCGATTGCTGCAATCCAATTCCCTGACGCAGGATCGCCAAAACGGTGATCAGGAACGGAAAACAGGTGATCATGATCGCCAGTCCCGGCGCGAGGCTGAGCACGGTGATCAACAAGATCAACTGGATCGTGCGCGCGGAAATCGAACCGCCCTCACCCAGCGAGACGGAAAGTTCCTGCGCCGTGGCCAATGACGGGGTCAACACCGCAAGCGCAACTGCCAGCACCAGAAGGCGGTGCATCAGCCAATCCCGTTTTGCAGGTCCGCGATTTCGGTCAGACGCACCGCCAGCTGACCGGCCTGCTCGCCCTCCATCTCCTCCAGCAAACCGCGTGCGACAAGCTGGTCGCCCACATACAGGTCAACCGGGTCCTCAATGCGTTTGTCCAGTGTTAGCACGGCGTTTTCTCCCATGCTCAACAAGTCCCGGATCAGAGGGCGCGCCCGGCCAACCGACACGGTGACTTCAATCGGAACGGCCTCGAAAGGATTGGGCTTTTCGGATTTTGGAGTTTGCGGATCACTCATTGGTCACTGCCTCTTTTGCCTGAAAAATATATGCCTGAAAGGCTTGATCGACCGAAGCGAGCAACCCGCTGCAATCCACCTCGCGCTGGGAAATTCCGACCTTGAGCCGCGCTTGCCCCGCCTCCAAAGACGAGTCTTCAATCACCTGCACGGGAGATGACAGCTCGGTGGGGATCAAATCCTCAACTTCGGTCGCGCGACCTGTGGGTACAAAGACCTGCATAGGTTGTCCGATCTGCGCGCGCGCCATATCGGTGAGTTGCTCGACAATCCGAACGGCAAATCCCCGGTCCAGGGTTTCAGGCAATACCACCTGTATTAGGCTCTGAAACATTGGCTCCAACGACACAGACATCCGAGTAATCGCCTCGTGATAAGTAAAGGACATATCTTCGAGCGATTTGGCCAGTTCGGCCGAAACCTGGCCCCGGCTTTGCTCCTGCGCCTGGACCGCGTCTTCCCAGCCAGCGCTGTAGCCTTGCTCGAACGACGCCAGCCTTTGTTCTTCCAACGCGTCCTCATCCAGAACGTGCAGTTGTCCGCCGCTGGCTTGCAAAGTGAAGTCCTCAAGAAGGTGGGCAATCGACATCACACACGCTCCTCACCTTCTTCCAGCCAGCTGCGCAGAATTTCGACCGTCTCTTCCTGCTTGTCGCCGATCATCGCCCTGAGCCGATCAACGGGGTCCGCCCCAGTATCTGTCGCCAGCGCCGGAACGTTCCCGGTGGGTGCCTGCCCTGGCAAGCTGGTGAATTGCCCGCCCTCTTCTGTCGCAATTTCGCCGGTCAGGTATGAGTCGGGGTCTTGGGCCGCGCCTGCGGGCAACAGCGCCGGAGCGGTCAACGGTTGGGTCAAGATGGGGCGGATGACGAAAACTCCAAGCACCAGAGAGACCAGCGCCAGAACTGCCATCTGAACCAATGACATCGCGTCGAAATGCACTTTTTGCCACAGAGAGGTAGTTGCCAGGCTGCCTTGCGGCTCGACCACCGGCAAATCCAGGGATTTCAGAGTGATCACGTCGCCGCGTTCGGCATCGTACCCTACCGCCGAGGCCACAAGCTCCTGCAGTGCCTCCAGCTCGGACTGTGGCATCGGCGTGAACGTTTCAATGCCGTCCGCGCCCACGGTCCGTGTGCCGTTCACCAGTACGGCCACCGTCAGTCGCTTGATCGCACCGGGACCGTTGTGAACCTCAAGCTCTGTCTCGGAAACCTCATAGTTGACCCGCTCTCGGGTCTGGGTCGCGTTCGAATTGGATTCGTCACCACCCGCGCCATCTCCATCCGGCAAATTCGACGCAACTGTCACATCAGCGGACTGGTTGCGGGCGCTGTCCGAACGTTCTTCGACATCGGTACTGATGGCCACGCGACCATTGGGATCAAAACGCCGTTCGCGGATTGATTCTGTTTTGGTAACTGTGTCGACGCTGACTTCGACCACAGCGTTTCCCACTCCGACGCGGGCCTCAACCAGACGCAGCACCCGTTCTCGCAACTGGCGAGATTTATCGTCTGCGGTGTCCGCGGCCACCGGGCCATCCTGTGCACCGATTACTGCGCCGTTCGAATCGATAACCGCAACATTCTCGGGGGCCAACCCGCTGACTGCAGACGACACCAGGAACCGGATCGCCTTTGCCTGATCCGACGTGATCTCTGCACCCGATGCGACCAGATAAACCGACGCCGTTGGTGCTACACTGCGCTGGAACGGATTGGATGACCCATTGGCAATATGCACGCGCGCCTGACTGACATGGGGGCTACCGACGATGGTTCGGGCCAATTCTCCTTCTTTGGCGCGCCAGTAGGCGGCGTCGAACATTTGCGACGTTGTGCCAAATCCGCTGAGCGAATCCAGCAACTCGTAGCCTCTGTTCCCGTTCGCAGGCAGGCCCTCGCTGGCCAGCGTCATGCGTAACTCGTCCCGTTGTGATCCCGGCACATAGATAGAGCCGCCCCGAATCTCATACTGCACACCGCGCTGGTCCAACGAGCGGACGATGTCGCCTGCAGCGCCGCTTTCCAACCCGGCGTACAGCAGCGTCATCGACGGCGCAGTCGCCAGGCGCGACATCGTAAGAATTCCTAGAAAGACCAGCACGACTGCACCGGCGACGATGATTTGTTTTCGCCTGTCCAAACTTGCCCAGACAGTTCCGATCTGCTGCACGCTCACCTCCGTCTCACCGACATTCTGTGCGGCGCGTCCCTTGTTTGGACGATTGCCCTTAACAATCGGTTAGTCCCTGTCGGGTTATGACATTTGCAGATTGTAGGAATGAGGACGTCATGACCGACGCGCTTGCAGAACAGGCAGAAGTCTCGGAAAAATCTGGGAAAAAGGGAATGATAATAGGGGCGATTCTAGCCATAGCCGGTGCGGCTGGCGGATATTTTCTGACCACGTCGGGTTTGTTGCCGATTGGCGGAAAGACCGCTGTGCAAAATCCCGAAGAAACTGAGAAAAACAAGCCTGCCAAAGCGCTGCCAAAGGTCGGATTCGTTGACCTTACCCCGGTTGTCGTCTCGGTAAACACCAGCGATTCGCGCCATCTGAAGTTTCACGCCCAGCTCGAAGTGAACGCATCGTACATGGCGGATGTTGAAAAGATGAAACCGCGAATCATGGATGTGTTGAACGGGTATCTGCGTGCGATCGAAGTGTCCGATCTTGAGGATTCGCTCGCGCTCATACGCATCCGCGGACACCTGTTGCGGCGTATCGAGATCGTTGTCGGCGAAGGTCGCGTGCGTGACGTTCTCATCATGGAATTCGTACTGAACTAGGAGGCGAAGTTGGAGCTGATTGCAGATATTTTGCTGGTCGCCGGCGCCTTGGGTGCGGGTCTTTATTGTTTCGTTCTGTCCCGGCGGTTGAAACGCTTTACTGACCTGGAAAAGGGCGTCGGTGGCGCCGTGAGCGTGCTGTCATCGCAAGCGGAAGAATTGAAAAAGTCGCTGGACACTGCGCGGGACGCCTCGGATCAGTCTGGCGTCGCGCTTAAGGAATTGACCGAACGCGCCGAAACAATCGCACAGCGGCTCGAATTGATGATGGCTTCGATGCATGACGTCGTGCCGGAAGAGGAAGATGCAGCCAAGCCCTCTGCGCCTGATCCTGAACCGGTTATTCCTAAAAAAGTGGACCACGCCAGCACCGAAACCGAAGGTGAAGACGACCAACCCAGGGAGCAACAAGTCAAACGCCCGGGCGGATTGATGTTCCTGCGCCACAGCCGGAGCGAGGCCACGACATGAGGCGGAAACGAGCAGAAAGCCGTCCCAAACGCGGCGTTCTTGCGGTGATAGCGATGCTTTTGATCGGTTCCGCCGCGATTAGAGTGGGGTTCGAGGCCGGGCCCGCGCTTGCCAAAGGGTCTGATCCAGTAGCACCGGAGGCCATGCAGAGCCAACCCAAACGGCCTGGTACGCAAGAGCTGTTGACTGAATTGCTCCGTCGCGAAGAGGCGCTCAATAAACGAGAGGCCGCTGTGGTGGACAAAGAAAAGGCGCTGAACATCGCGAACCAGGCGATTGAGACGCGATTGGCAGCATTGCAGGAAGCTGAAGACTCGTTGCGACAAACGCTGGCCTTTGCCGAAAAAGCCGCCGAGACCGATCTGACACGCCTGACGGATGTGTACCAGAGCATGAAGCCCAAGGACGCGGCGGCCTTGTTCGAAACCATGGATCCCGGCTTTGCGGCTGGCTTTCTGTCGCGGATGCCGCCTGAAGCAGCAGCAGGTGTTCTGGCCGGTCTCAGCCCCGAAGCCGCCTATACGATCAGCGTTATCATGGCCGGTCGCAATGCCGCAGCTCCACAGGAATGACGCTCATGCCCTTTACCCCCGCATCTGACACTGCAGGAGATCGCTCATGATCGGAATCATCGGAATCGTCGTCATTTTCGCCATGGTGTTTGGCGGTTATCTTGCCGCAGGCGGCAAGATGACGATCATTATGAAGTCACTCCCGTTCGAGATGATGATGATCGGCGGTGCTGCAGTGGGCGCGTTTCTGATCAGCAACGACATGAGTGGTGTCAAACACACGGTCAAGGATATGGGCAAGGTGTTCAAAGGCCCCAAATGGAAGCCTGAAGACTACCGCGATCTGCTGTGCCTTTTGTTTTCTCTGATCCGCATCGCCAAGGCTAACCCGGTCGAAGTGGAACAGCATATCGAAGACCCCGAGAATTCGTCCTTGTTCTCGGCCTATCCGAAGATCCAGGCCGACAAGGAAGCTGTCGATCTGATTTGTGACACGATGCGGGCGGCGTCCCTGAATTATGACGATCCACATCAGGTCGAAGAGGTTCTGGAAAAGCGGATGGAGGCGAATTTCCATCACGCCATGCATTCCAGCCATGCGCTGCAAACAGTGGCCGACGGCCTACCCGCGCTTGGGATCGTGGCCGCGGTTCTGGGCGTGATCAAGACGATGGGATCGATTGACCAACCGCCCGAAGTGCTGGGCAAACTGATCGGCGGCGCTTTGGTCGGGACGTTCCTCGGCGTGTTTCTGGCGTATGGCCTTGTGGGTCCGTTCGCCGGCAAGCTGAAAGCCGTGGTCGAAGAGGACAACCATTTCTATCAGCTGATCAAAGAGGTTCTGGTTGCCAACCTACACAACCACAATGCAGCGATGTGTATCGAAGTCGGTCGTCAGAACACACCAACACATAATCGGCCGGGGTTTTCAGAGCTGGAAGACGCGCTGAAGGAACTCAAGCAGGCAGCGGCATGATCCGGTCGATTTTCCTTGCTTTGGCCCTGACCTCTGCGACAACGCAAGTTCAGGCACAGGACCTGACGGTGCGATCGGGCGAACATGACGGGTACACTCGTGTGGTCATTCAGGTTCCACAGGGTACTAAGTGGTCCCTGTCGCACAAAAAAAATGGTGCGCGTCTGAAGGTCGAACTGGAAAAGGTGCAATTCGACACGACTGCTGTATTTCGACGCCTGACGCAAAACCGTCTGGCCGAGATCTCACAAGTACAGCCGGGTGCCGCACTTGATATGCAATTTGGTTGCGACTGTGCTGCCTCCGCCTTTTTGTACAAGGGCAAGATGATCGTGGTGGATATTGCACTTGCCTCGGCGCCTCCCCCTATCAGCGCCGATTTACCGCCACTGGTTTTGCCCAAAAAGCGGGAGGAAAAAGACCTGTTGGCCACGCAAATTCCGCCGGGTCTCGAGTTGCCTTTTCTCAGTCTGAACGCCCAGCGCTACGAGGAACAGCTGTCGGCCCTGCTGCTACGCGGAGCCGACCGGGAAGTCGTTGATTTGAAACTTGCGCCTGTGGGGCCAAGGCCATCAGTTCCCAGGCAAAGCCCCTTTATTCCTTCAGATCTGAATGCAAACATTCACGTGACATCAGTTCTGGACGGATTGAATGAGCTTTTGGGGCCATCCCTGCCACAGCTCGAACAACGTCCACCCTGTATTTCAAGCGCTGAACTGGGGTTTGATCATTGGGCCGGGACAGCCCCCTTTCCGGAACAGGTGGCTTCGTTGCGAGCGACCTTGTTCAAGGAATTCGATCATGTCGACGAAGAAAAGGCACTGAAATTGGCTCAGCTATACGCCTATTCCGGGTTCGGTGCAGAGGCGCTTCGGGCGCTTGAACTGCTTGGACAGCCTTCGCCGAACACAGATCGCGTCTCCGCCATAGCCCGGTATCTGGATGACGCACAGCCATCCCAAACGAACCCGTTTTTCGATCTTCAGCGGTGCGAAAGCGATGCAGCGCTTTGGGCGCTTTTGATCGAAGGTGAGCTGCAGGAAGAGGCCCAATTGCAGTCGATCGAACAGTCATTCGTGCGCTTGCCGGACCACCTGCGTCGCCACGTCGGACCGACATTGGCGGAAATTCTGACGGATGCTGACAAACTGGAACCGGCAAGGCGCGTGTTGCGCGCAGTCGACCGCGTAGAAACTGAGGACAGCGCCGATACATCCCAAGCCAAAGCTTCGGTCGCGACCGCCGAGGGCGATAGCCCAAAGACAGAAGCCCTGTTGAATGAGGTTATCGCCGCGTCGGGCGCAGAGCTGGAGGCACCGCTTGCTCTTGCGCGACTGGTTGACAAGCGTTGGTTGGAACGTGGGGCTATGTCGCCGCAAGAACTTGATCTTGCGGCCTCGTACGTGGTGGAGTTTCGCCGGTCCGAAATCGGACCGCGCATGCTGCAAACTCAGATCGTCGCCTTGGCATTAAGTAATGAATTCGACACGTCGATGGATCTGCTGAATGCCCCGAATACAAAGGGCGAAACCGCCCAGACGTTGAATCGCGCCGCTCTGATCCTGACCGAACGCGCCGATGATGCGACATTTCTTAGACGGGTCGTGACCCTGACGCCCGATCAGAAACGGGCGCTTTTTACGGACACGATCGTGGCTCTGGCCGAACGGTTGGTCACCCTTGGTTTTGCGGACGCTGCGCTGGAACTGGCCAGTCGGCCGCAGGACAAGGCCAGACGCGCGGAGAGGGCACGGTTACGCGCGCGCGTCGCTCTGCTGCAGCGCCGACCGCATCAAGCGATGCTGGAGCTTGGCGAGGATTCATCAGACGCGGCGCAGGTTTTGCGCGGGAAGGCGATGCAAATGGCGGATGATTATTTGGCAGCCGGTGAAATACTGCGCTCCATGGGTGAAAACGAGAAAGCTGATCGGTTCTTTTGGTTGGCTGATCGCCCGGACCTGGCCGACCCCGAACGCGACACAAAGTTTCTCGCGGTTCAGCGAACATCGCAACGCCTGTCTGTGCCTCCAACCCGCGCGCCAGACAAACCACTGGCCGATGCAAAAGGCTTGTTGGATGACAGTGCGGATACACGGCAGCACATTCGGGAATTGCTTGCGAAGGTGGACCAATAGCGGATCATGCCGCCGCCACCTGTTTCGCGGATCGCAGCTCATCGGGTATCCGTGACGCGTCGTCTTCACCAGTTGAACTGGCCTTATTCACGGGTCAATGACGAAAGGCAGCAGGTCCGACATTTTGGATGTGGGTTCGACCCAACCCAATATGGCCGCGCAGATCCGGTCCGCGCGATCCGAGCCAACAACAGGCGCGGCTAATTCTGTGTACTTGGCGATCACCTCAGCCGTGCTGAGCGGCGCCTCTGGCCCGCCACGCGCGTTAATGTCACCGGACTGCAACACACGCCCGTCGGTCAATTTAAGGGTGACATCGGCCCACCGCCCCTGTGGGAAGCGTACGCTGTGACGCTGATCTTCCAGAACGTGAATACGCGGCAACATCTCGGCCACCACCGCATCAGATAATCCCGCACCCGAGATTTGTTCAACCCCGATCCGACCATGAACCGCCTGAGCGGCCACAGCAAAAGGCAATGAATACTGTGCCTGAGACGTGGATTCGGGCATCCCGCTATACAGGCAGGCCGCTTCGTTAAAACTGTTGATATGAATGGTCTCGATCTGGTCGTAGGTCAGGTCATTCGCCATCATCACAGCCCGAACACCATCAATGGCCGCATGTGCCCAGCGACAAATCGGATAAGGCTTCACGTATTGGTGCTCAACCTGCCAGAACCGGCCCAGATCAGTCCAGAACGAGGCAACGCCGCCGTCTTCGATTGTGATGGCCGGGGCGCCCGTGAAACCACGTTCGGCCAGTATCGCGGATGATATGCCAACCATCGCGCCCCAACCCGATCCGTCGTGCAACATCGTCGGATTCGCAATCTCGCGCATCATCTGGCTTCTGGGTCCGTGGTATTCCGCGATTCCCAATGCCTGCCGAAATTGCTCTGGCGTGTGCCCACGCATGCGTGCGGCTATGGCCACCACACCCAGAGCGTTCCACGCACCTGACGTGTGATAATCGCTGGCCGACGCATGCAGTGACAGACCCGCACGCCCCGCGATTTCATACCCAGTGATGACAGCAGCCAGAGCTTCGGGGCCGGACAGGTCTGGGCAGTGCTTTCCAAGTGAAAGCAACGCGGGCAGAACGACAACACCGATATGCCCTTTGGTCGGGTTGTAACCATCATGCCCATCCAGGTTGTCGGTTTGTGTGGCCGCCGCATAGGCCGCGCCTGCCATGCTGACGAGGCGGCCGTCAAACATCATCGGAACGCTGAACGCCGCATCGGAACTGGAGTAGAGCAGCGCAGCCGTATCGCGGGCGATCACGCCAGCCTCCATCGGGCCGGACGCGATCAGGACACCCATTGTATCCAACATCATCAGGGCGGCGGCCTCTTTCGCGCTGTCAGGCATGTCTTGCGCCGAAAGGTTCAGCGCGAAATCTGTGACCCGGTCAAGTGTGCCAGTCATTTGGCCGCCTCTATCACCTTGGGTTGGACATCGCGCAGCCGGTGCCCCGATGGATCAAAGGGCGGTTCGACCAGAATTCTGGCTTTGTGCGGTTTGCCGAGGATAAAGATTTCTACGGTATCTCCGGGCTGCGCGACCTCCGGATTTGCGTAGCCGATCGCTAGGGATTTGCCGACCGAATACCCGTAGGCACCGGACGTCACCCGCCCGACCGGTATGCCGCTTAGGGTGAAGATAGGTTCCCCACCTGACGCGTCGGCATCCGAGACTTCGACCTCGAAAATCGACAGAACCTCGCGCGCGGCGTTGTCCTTGATCTTCAGATAGGCGTCCTTGTGCAGGAACTCCTTGTCGAGCTTGATCAAGCCCTCCAGACCGACCTCTTGCGGCCAATACTCTTGCGAATACTCTCGGCCCCAGGACCCATAGCCTTTTTCAATGCGCAGCGACCCAAGTGCGCGGCCACCCACAGGCCCGCCACCCAATTCGCGTGCTGCATCCAAAAGCGCTGTATAGAGCCTGATTTGATCATCTTCCGCACAGTGTAGCTCCCACCCCAGATCGCCAGTAAAGCTGACGCGGATGGCAAGGCAGGTGACGCCTGCGACATCGATGGTTTGCGAGCGCATAAAGCGGAATGCATCGTTCGACAGGTTCGCGTTTGTCAGCCGCTGTAGCAGATCGCGCGATTTGGGGCCCGCAACGTTAAAGCCCGCGATACGATCCGTCGCCACCTCAAACGTGGTGCCTTGGGGCAGGTCGATCATGTTGAAGAACCGCTGATGATAGCGCTCGGCCATGCCCGAGCCGATCATCATGTATTCGTCCTCGGCTACCTTGGTGATGGTAAAATCGCCAGCCACACCTCCGCGCACAGAGATCAGCGGTGTCAGGCAGGAGCGTCCAACCGCGGTCGGCACCCGGTTCGCCACAAGCCGATCCAGCCAGTCGTAGGCACCCGGCCCTTTGATGACGTAATTGGCGAAGTTCGAGATGTCGATCACGCCGACGCTTTCGCGCAGCATCTTCACCTCACGGCCTACCGGTTCCCACCAGTTCTGGCGGGTGAAGCCGATCGTCTCTTTCGTGCCGGTCTGATCGGCAAACCATAGCGGGTGTTCCCAGCCGCAGTTCAGTCCGAAGACGCAGCCCATATCCTTTTGCATCTGGTACGCCGGGCGCACACGGGCCGGACGACCTGCGCTGCGTTCTTCATTGGGGAAATGGATGGCGAACCGGTGGGTATACTGGTCCTCGACCCGCGCCTTGGTGAACTTCTTGTCCGCCCAGTCGCCGAACCGGGCCAGGTCCCAGGCGAACATGTCGTATTGCGGCTCACCTTCGATCATCCACTGCGCTGCCAGCAGGCCCAGACCGCCTGATTGTGAGAAGCCGGGGATCAGTCCACCGCAAAGGAAATAGTTCTTCAGCTCTGGCACCGGACCCCACAGGGCCGAACTGTCCGGAGACCAGATCATCGGGCCGTTGATCACTCGTTTGACCCCGGCTGTGGCGGCAACCGGCACACGTTCGGTGGCACGGATCACGTTCTCCATGATCCGATCCAAGTCATCGGGGAACAGGTCATGGGCAAAATCCAGCGGCGTGCCGTCTTCGGCCCAAAACTTCATGTCCTTCTCATAGGCGCCGATCAGCAACCCGTTGCCTTCCTGTCGGAAGTAGTACTCGCCATCCCTGTCGGCGATCGAAGGCAACCGGCGACCGAGGTTGGCGACCTCATCAATGGATTCGGTTACGAAATACTGATGCTCGGTTGGTTGCAAAGGCAGGGTCAGCCCGGCCAGCGCCGCAACTTCGCGCCCCCAGAGGCCGGCGGCATTCACCACCCATTGGGTATGAATATCCCCCTTTTCCGTGCGCACGATCCATGACCCATCGGGTTGTTGATCAGTCCCTAACACGGGGCAGAACCGCTCAATCGTAGCGCCCATGGCCCGCGCGCCGGCGGCGTAGGCATGCGGTACACCCGAAGGGTCAACGTTTCCACCGTCGGGTTCGTACATGATGCAGCGGATATCTTCGAACTGCGCCAGCGGGTGCAGCTCCATCGCCTGTTCGCGGCTGACTTCGTAGAAGTTCAACCCATAGAACCGGGCTTTGGCCTCTTGCAGACGCAGTTGGTATTCGCGGTCTTCGGTCTGGGCCAGATACAGCGACCCGGGCTGAAAAACACCACAGCTTTGGCCTGTTTCCTGCTCCAGCTCTTTGTACAGGTTCATGGTGTAATGCTGGATGCGGGTGATATTGTTGTTGTCATGCAACCCATGGATATTGGCCGCCGCATGCCAGGTTGATCCGCTGGTCAGTTCATCGCGTTCCAGCAGGACTACGTCCCGCCAACCAAGCTTGGCCAGATGGTACAGGATTGAACAGCCAGCCAATCCTCCGCCGATGACTACGGCCTGTGCATGCGTTTTCATGAACTTGATCTCCCACCGACGGAACCGAAAACGGCACCCTTTGGAGGAAGTCAGCCACATGTCGTATGTGGCTTATGCTCTGTTCCCGACGCGAAATGTCGGGAACAGAGCTTGAATGGCCGGTTTTGATCAGTAAGGCGCTTCGACGTCGTTCATCGAAACGTAGACCGTCTTCATTTCACTGAAGTGATTGATCGCCAGTTTCGAGTTTTCGCGCCCGACACCCGACATTTTAGACCCACCAAACGGGGCCTCGACCGGAGCCAGGTTATAGGTGTTTATATAGCAGGTGCCGGCCTCGAACCCGGCCACGATGCGGTGCGCGCGGGTCAGGTCTTTGGTGAACACGCCGGCGGCCAGTCCGAATTCGGTGTCGTTTGCACGGGCCAGGACCTCTTCTTCGGTGTCAAAGTCCAGCACAGACATGACCGGGCCAAAGATTTCCTCACGCGCGATGGCCATATCGTCGGTCACATCCGCAAAAACGGTGGGCTGCATGTAGAAACCGTCGCCTTCGATCCGCTCACCGCCATAGACCAGACGCGCGCCTTCCGCCTTGCCCTTTTCGACATAACTCAGCGCGATGTTCATCTGGTTTTCGCTGACCATAGGGCCGAAATTCACGTCCTCATCCAGCGGGTCACCGATTTTGGCGGTGGCCAGACGCTCGGACAGGCGATTCAGGAACGCCTCTTTGATGCCCTTTTGCACAAACACGCGGGTGCCATTAGAGCAGACCTGACCCGAGGAATAGAAGTTGCCCAGAATCGCGCCGGATACGGCATTTTCGATATCCGCATCATCAAACACGATCATCGGGGATTTCCCGCCCAATTCCATGGTCACATGCTTCATTCCGTCAGCGGCTGCGGCATAGACCTTGCGACCGGTCGGCACAGAGCCAGTCAGCGACACCTTGGCTACACGCGGATCGGTCACCAAAGACGCCCCAACGTCGCCATAGCCCTGGACCACGTTGTAGACGCCCTTGGGCGCGCCAGCTTCAATCAGGATCTCGGCCACCTGCAGTGCCGACAGTGGCGTGGTTTCCGAGGGTTTGAAAACCATCGTATTGCCACAAGCCAACGCCGGAGCGCCTTTCCAGCAGGCGATCTGGGTTGGATAGTTCCAGGCACCGATGCCGACGCAAACGCCCAGCGCCTCGCGAATGGTGTAAACAAAGTCACCACCACCCAGCGGAATATGCTCGCCGGTCAGTGAAGCGGCCAACCCGCCGAAGTATTCCAGCGCGTCTGCGCCCGACGTGGCGTCCGCCACGAGAGTTTCCTGCAAGGGTTTGCCGGTGTCATGCGTTTCAAGGATCGAAAGCGCGCGGTTACGTTCGCGCATGATGTCAGACGCTCGGCGCAGGATACGGCCACGCTCGGTTCCGGTTAGCGCTGCCCACTCTGTCTGCGCATTTTTGGCGCTTGTTAGAGCCTTATTCACGATATCAGGCGTTGCAGAATGCAGCCGCGCGATGATTTCGCCGGTAGCAGGGTAAACGACGTCAATGGGGGTGCCGTTGGTATCTTCGACATATTCGCCGTTGATAAAATGGCTCGCCTTGGGCTGGAATTTCATGCCGCTTTCCCTTTCAGAAGTGCTTTCATTCGCATTTATATTTTATTGATTGATCAGTCAATAAAAGTAGATCACGGCGGACTCCCGCTGATGTGAATCGGCCCCCTCTTGAATAAAAAGCTTAATGTTCCATTTATGTTCTACATAGTCAGAGGAACATTCCGATGTCTTATCAAGCCCGCAACTCGGCCATGGATGGCCCATCGAACGACTATCATCTGTTGCCCGTCACTGACCGGCAAATGCGATACGCCCGAGCGCTTGCGCAGCAGTCGGCCCTGGAAATCCCGGTCGAGGCGCAACGGGACCGCAGGTCTATGTCCGCCTGGATTTCGGCGCACAAGCCAGCCGACCCGTCGCCCTTTGCGAACTATCCTACCGGCAAGCAGGTTGCCTTTGCCGAGAGGATCTCGCGCAGCAAACGTCGCCCGATTCCGTCAGAGTGCTTCCGGGACAAACACGCGATGTCCTTGTGGATCGATCACAACAAGTAGCCCAATATTTGGGTCTAACCCTGATGATTTCGTGCATAGAGCGAAACTGCTGCCGCGACGAACATTCCAAGCAAAACATAGCCGGTTACAGCCTCGGACACAGCCAGCCCGCGGCACAATCCTGTCGGGGACATGTCGCCGTACCCGACCGTCGTAAAGGTAACGTAAGAGAAATACAGGATATCACCTGGCCCCTGCGCACCGAGGACACAATTGTCCATATAACCGAACGCCCCGTAAACAGCGGCAAAAAGGAAGGGCACCACCTGGATGAAGGACACTCCCATCAGGAACAACAGTCTGCGCGGCGACTTTACCTGCGTCATGTAGAACCAGGATTGAGAAACGATCCACACAAACAGGACCACCGATGCGATGCTGCCGATTGTGTCGCCAGCGGTGGCTTCGCTCAGGCGCGACAGGCCGAACCAGGCTAGGAAGCTCGCCAGAACCATCCCGGCGGCGGCCAGCAGGGTTGATTTCCATTCTGCCAGAGTTGTGGGTTTGCGGGACATTGCGCCTCCGATACGCTGAATTGTCCCGGATCATCCGGTTTTAGGTACAGGCTCGCAACCGGAATTGTAAATCCGTTTATTCGGCACCCAGATGCTCTTGCCCACGCTGGCGCGACAGCAGGATTTGCTTCTGACGTTCACGGAATCGCGTTTTGTCCGCGTCCGAAGTCTCATTAATGCACCGATGGCAAGACACACCGTGCTCGTATTCCGGGCGCTTCATATCTTCGGGCAGGATCGGGCGGCGGCAACCGTGACACAGCTTGTGCGGTCCTTCGACTAGCCCATGGCCGACCGAAACGCGGTTGTCGAATACAAAGCACTCACCCTGCCAGCTACTGTCGTCGGCGGGCATTTCTTCCAGATAACGCAGGATGCCACCCTTCAGGTGGTAAACATCCTCTACCCCCTGCCCCAGCAGGTAATTGGTGGACTTCTCGCAGCGGATACCGCCGGTGCAGAACATGGCGACCCGCTTGTTGTGGAAGCGGTCTTTGTTTTCTTCCCACCAGGCCGGGAACTCACGGAAGCTGGCGGTTTCAGGGTCTAACGCGCCTTCAAACGTGCCAATCGCCACTTCGTAGTCGTTGCGTGTGTCGATCACGACCACATCGTCAGATCGGATCAGATCGTTCCAGTCTTTGGGCTCGACATAGTTGCCGACGCGGGCGCGCGGATCGACGTCCGGCTGCCCCATGGTCACGATCTCTTTCTTCAAACGCACCTTCATTTTGCCAAAAGGAGGGTGGTCGGATGTGGCCTCTTTCCAATCCAGATCCGCACATCCGGGCAAAGCCTTGATGTGGGCCAGAACCGCATCAATCCCAGCACGCGGACCGGCAATGGTTCCGTTGATCCCTTCGGCAGCCAGCAACAAAGTGCCTTTGACCGATTGCGCGCGGCATAAATCCAGAAGCGGGTCGCGCAGGGCCACGTGATCCGAAAACCGGGTGAAGTGATAAAGGGCAGCGATCGTATACATGCGCGCGGTCTAAACCTGCTGGGCACGAGTCGCAAGGGACCGGATTGACGCCCCCTGTTCAGCGCCCTACCGATAGATCAAAGCAAGGAGGCCCCCGATGACCCATGCCCTGATCGTAATCGATGTTCAGAACGATTTCTGCCCCGGCGGCGCGCTGGCCGTGCCCGGAGGCGACGAGATCGTGGCGCAAATCAATGCCATGATACCAAAGTTCGACGCCGTGATCCTGACGCAGGATTGGCACCCGGTTGGGCATTCGTCTTTTGCAAGTGAACATGACGGCAAGGCCCCCTATGATATGACCGACATGCATTACGGACCGCAGGTCCTGTGGCCGGACCATTGCGTTCAGGGCACCGCAGGTGCCGATTTCCACCCGGAACTGAATACCCACGCCGATCTTGTCATTCGCAAAGGCTTTCGACGCGGCATCGATAGCTATTCCGCATTTTTCGAGAACGATCAAAAGACGCCAACCGGGTTGGAAGGCTACCTGAAATCACGTGGCATCTCAAAACTGACCATCGTTGGGCTGGCCACTGATTTCTGCGTGCACTTCTCGGCTGTTGACGCGGCCCGTTTGGGGTTTGACGTCACCGTTCGCATGGACGCGTGCCGGGCGATTGATCTGGATGGATCATTGGCTGCGGCCAAGGACGCGATGCGTGAAGCCGGCGTCGCGCT
The DNA here is from genome assembly GCF_013033965.1 of Ruegeria atlantica. GTDB lineage: Bacteria > Pseudomonadota > Alphaproteobacteria > Rhodobacterales > Rhodobacteraceae > Ruegeria > Ruegeria atlantica_D. Next base: position 353,513 of record NZ_WQFE01000002.1, on the reverse strand, counting down.
GATCTAAGGCGTAGCGCCTTTTTCGGCAAGATACCTGAGCACTGCAAACAAAATCACCGCCAATCCCAATGCGACGCCAATTCGACCCGGCAATGTGCGACGCTCGGGCGTGGCGGGGGATTTGTAGCGTGGGTTTGGCGTCCAATTCTCGACTTTTGGGCGTTGATCGTTGCGCGGCTTGGCCGTTCTGACGTCATCCAAAAAGCGATGGAAATCGAATTCGCCGCAGTATTCGCCCTCGAGTCCCATTTCACGAATATTTGCAAAAAGTGCGTGCAGAATGCGTTCGCGGTGGTCCACGTACCTTGACGAGTAGTACCCATGCGAAATTTTGCTGTCGGTTGAATCCAGATCGAATCCGGCTTCCTGAAAAATCTTGCGAATCTTCGGTGACGTCGCCCGAAGCGCGTCAGCTGTTTTCACGTGACGGAATCGAGCGCGCGCGACAGGCTGGTCCAACTGTTCTGGACCCGCGTCATCTATCTCTTGCTCGTTAACAACGATGTCAAAATCGTACTCGAGAACCATTCACCAAGTTAACCTCGTTCAACCATCCCTTTCTTTTCACTAAACTGTGAAAAGATCACACAATATGCTCGCAATGTGACCTGACCTTGTCATTGTTATCATTCTAGCGACTCTTGCCATTCTACGCACCGATTGATCTAACAACGGAAATCGCAGGAGTTCCCCATGGTCGATATTGCGACACGTGTGTACAATCATAAATGGAAGATTGACCCGATTGTACGGTCTTTGATCGACACGGACTTCTACAAACTGCTGATGTGCCAGTCAGTGTTTCGAAATAAGCCCCAAACGGACGTGACTTTTTCACTGATCAACCGGTCGAATCATATTCCTCTGGCCAAACTAATCGACGAAGGCGAGCTGCGCGAACAATTGGATCATATCCGGTCGCTCAGCCTCAGCCGGGGCGAAAGCACCTGGCTGCGGGGCAATACATTCTACGGAAAACGCCAGATGTTCCGCTCGGATTTCATGGAGTGGTTCGAAAACCTGCGTTTGCCGCCCTATCATCTGGAACGGAAGGGCGACCAGTACGAGCTGACCTTTGAAGGCAAATGGCATGAGGTCATGCTGTGGGAAATTCCGGCGCTGGCGGTTCTGATGGAACTACGCTCACGTGCGGTTCTGAACGACATGCGCCGGTTCGAACTGCAGGTGCTGTATGCCCAGGCCATGACCCGCGTTTGGAAAAAAATTGAGCAACTGCGCGAGATCGACGGGCTAGGCATCGCGGATTTCGGCACTCGGCGCAGACACAGCTTTCTTTGGCAGGACTGGTGCGTGCAGGCCATGATCGAGGGTCTGGGGTCATCGTTTACCGGCACATCGAACTGCCTGATCGCCATGCGGCGCGAGGTTGAGGCCATCGGCACCAACGCACACGAACTGCCGATGGTGTATTCGGCGCTCGCCAACGACGATGCCCAACTCGCACAGGCGCCTTACGATGTGTTGAGCGATTGGCACGAGGAACATGACGGCAATCTGCGTATCATTCTGCCGGACACTTATGGCACGCAGGGCTTTTTGGATCGCGCGCCCGACTGGCTGGCTGGATGGACCGGCATTCGGATCGACAGCGGCGATCCGGCAACTGGTGCAGAAACCGCGATCAAATGGTGGCAGTCCCGTGGAGAAGACCCAATGGAGAAACGGGTGATTTTCTCGGACGGTCTGGACGTCGACAAAATTCGGGAACTGCACACTCAATTCGCCCACAGAACCAAGGTCTCATTCGGCTGGGGCACTTTGCTGACCAACGACTTCCGCGGACTCGTTCCAAACGACGCGTTGGCGCCGTTCTCACTGGTTTGCAAGGCTGTGTCCGCCAACGGCCAGCCGACCGTGAAGCTATCGGACAACCCTGAAAAGGCGATGGGTCCGAAAGATCAGATCGAACGCTACAAACGAGTGTTCGGCGTAGGGGTGCAAGAGGCGATCGAGGTGATCGTTTAGGCTCTAACCATGGTAAGCCGCGACCGTTTTCAATTGTGAAAACCCATAGAGGGCCTCAAACCCTTTCTCGCGGCCGTGACCGGATTTTCCGACACCACCAAAAGGCAACTCAACTCCGCCACCCGCACCATAGTTGTTGATGAAGACCTGTCCCGAGCGCAGTTGCTTTGCCAGTCGCATCTGCCGCGACCCATCGCGGGTCCAGATGCTGGCGACCAGCCCATAGTCGGTGCCGTTGGCGATCTTCACCGCCTCTTCTTCGGACTCGAATGGGATCAGCACCTGCACAGGGCCGAAAATCTCATCCTTGGCCAGACTGTGATCGGGCGGAACGTCCGCAAAAAGGGTCGGCAGAACATAAGCCCCATCTGACGGAGCACCGTCTACGATCCGCCCTTGCCCTGCGACTGTCAGGTCTGCGCCCTTGGTCAGAAACCCTGAAACGATCTCTTTTTGACGGGCAGAAATCAGCGGTCCAATGCGCAGATCATCCTGCGCCGGGCCAACGGTCAGATCTCCATAAGCCTCTGCCATCCGATGCTTGACCTGATCATAAACCCCGCGCTGTACCAGTATACGCGAGGAAGCCGAACAAGTTTGTCCGGCATTCTGTATCCCCGCGTTAACCAGAAACGGCAGGGCGGCGTCCAGATCGGCATCGTCAAACACCAACTGAGGCGACTTCCCCCCAAGCTCCAGCGTCACGGGCACCACATTTCGCCCCGCCGCCTGCTGCACCAGCGCACCTGTGGCAACAGAGCCGGTAAACGAGACATGATGCACGCCCGGATGGCCCGACAAAGCTGCCCCTGCCTCGGCCCCCAATCCGGGGACGACGTTCAGGGCGCCGGCAGGCAGCCCAGCTTCTTGTGCCAGATGCGCAAAGGCCAACGCGGTCAAACAAGCCTCTTCCGCGGGTTTCAGGACGCAGGCATTGCCCATCGCCAGGGCGGCCCCAACCGACCGACCGATAATTTGCATCGGGTAATTCCAAGGCACGATATGCCCCGTCACGCCATGCGGTTCCCGCAGCGTATAGACGGTATAACCGTCGAGATACGGAATGGTCTCACCCATCACCTTGTCTGCGGCGCCACCGTAGAATTCACAATACCGCGCCAACGCAACGGCGTCCGCCCGCGCCTGCGTCAGCGGTTTGCCCACATCGATCGCCTCCAACCGGGCAAGGTCCTCAACACGATCCAACACCATTCTCCCCAAACGCGTAAGGATACGGCCCCGCTCCAGCGCAGTTTTTCGCCCCCAATCCTCATCCAGCGCAGTCCGTGCCGCCCTGACCGCCGCATCCACATCCTGCGCATTACCCCTTGCGATTTGGCAGATCTCAGACCCGTCAGAAGGATTGATCAAAGGCAATGTTTGTTCTGAGTTTGGCGGTACCCAGATGCCACCAATCAGACAGAGGCTGGGGTCAAACCAAAGGGGGGTGGACATGGGACATTCCTTTTTCAGGCTCTAACAAATGGTCTAGGCAACATTCCGACCAATGTCTGGCAGTGTTGGCGCGGCATTGATCAGGTCTTTTGTGTATTGATGTTTCGGATCAGAAAAGACGCTTTCGGTCTCCCCCTCTTCGACGATAATTCCCGCCCGCATCACCATTACGCGGTCGGTGATGGTGCGCACGACACTCAGATCATGGCTGATGAACAGATAGGTCAGATCATAAGCCTCACATAGCTCGACCAACAGGTCGAGGATCTGAGCCCGGACCGAAACATCAAGGGCCGAGACCGCCTCGTCGAACAGGATCAGTTCGGGTCGGATGATCAGGGCACGGGCGATGGCGATGCGTTGTCTCTGACCGCCCGAGAATTCATGGATATATTTACCCGCGTCATCCGGGCTGAGACCAACCGCGCTCAGCATTTCCGCGATCCGGTCCTGCCTTTCCGCATTTGTTGGCGGAGCATCAAGCAGATGGAACGGCTCGGTGATCAATCGGGCAACACGGTGCCGAGGGTTGAAACTGCCATAAGGATCCTGAAAGACCACCTGCATCTTGCGCCGAACGGCGAGGTTGGGTTTGTGGCCTGAAAAGACAGGCTGCCCGTCTAGGAGGATGTCACCGCCCTGAACCTCTTCCAAACCCAATACAGCCTTTGTTAGGGTCGATTTCCCACATCCAGACTCGCCAACCAGACCCAGGCGTTCTCCGCGATTGAGGGTAAAGCTCACATGGTCCACTGCCCTGTAATGCCCAGGGGAACCGAATAGGCTTTTGCGAGGCAAAGGGTAGTCACGGACGACATTTGTCACTTCAAGCAAAGGCTGGGATTGGGCGGGCTCTGGCAGTGCCACCTGATGGCCCGAAGCATCGAACAACATGCGGGTATATGGATGCTGCATGTTTCGCAGCAGGTGGCCGGTGGCACCGGACTCGACCACTTCGCCATGACGCATGACCACAATTTGGTCGGCCATGTCCGCCACCACGGCAAGGTCATGGGTGATCATCAGCAGCCCCATGCCGAATTCGGTCACCAACCCCCTTAAAAGCTCAAGGATTTGTGCCTGCGTAGTCACATCCAACGCAGTGGTCGGTTCATCCGCGATCAACAGCTTGGGGCGCAGTGCGATGGCCATGGCGATCACGACGCGCTGGCGCTGGCCGCCCGACAGCTCGTGCGGATAGCGGGATAAAGGGAAGCGGTCTGACGGCAGGCCCACGCGGGTCAGAACTTCCTCTGCCCGGTCACGCGCCCGCGTTGGTGGCATGGCCTTGTGGATCAGGATGGATTCCATCACCTGATCGCCAATGGTTTTGACCGGGTTCAAAGCTGTCATCGGCTCTTGAAACACCATACCGATCGCAGCACCGCGCAAGGCACACATGTCAGTTTCGCTCTGGTTCAGCAGATCTGACCCACTCAGCCGAATGGCCCCGTCCGTCACCGCCCCCTGTGGTAACAGTCGCATCACCGCAAGCGCAGTCATCGACTTGCCCGACCCACTCTCGCCGGTTACGGCGACGATCTGACCCGGCGCAACGGACAGATTGACCTGTTTCAGAATGTCTGTGCCATGAATGGACAGCGACAGGTTTTCGATCTCAAGCAAACTCATGCGCGGGCCACCCTGATCCGGGGGTCCAACCAGTCGCGCAACCCATCGCCCAGCAGGTTCAACCCAAGCACCGTAACAATAATCGCCAAACCGGGAATCAGAGCCAAATGCGGGGCAAAACTGACCATTGTCTGCGCATCGGCCAGCATCCGGCCCCAACTTGGAGTAGGCGGTTGCGCACCCAGACCGACATAAGACAGACCAGCCTCGGCCAGAATGCCAAGGCTGAACTGGATGGTGCCCTGCACGATCAGCAGGTTGGCGACATTGGGCAGGATATGTTCCGCTGATATCCGCGCCGCGCCTTTGCCCGAGACACGGGCGGCCAGGATGAACTCTCGTTCCCACAAAGATAGCGCCGCACCGCGGGTTATGCGCGCAAAGACCGGGATGTTGAAGATGCCAATGGCGATAATCGCATTGATCGCGCCTGCACCGAACACAGCAGTGATCAGAATTGCAATGACCAGCGAAGGGAAGGCAAAGACCAGATCGTTGCCGCGCATGATTAACTCATCCAGCCAAGACTCTTTCCGCGCCGCCGCGGTCAGCCCAAGCGGTACGCCCAACGCCATGCCGATGCCAACCGCCACCAGTGCCACCGCAATCGACGTGCGCGCACCGACCATGATCATCGAGAACATGTCACGACCGAAATGATCCGTACCGAACCAGTGTTGCGCATTGGGCGGCTGCAGCTTGTCGGGTATGTTCAGCGCGGCATAGTCGTAAGGGGTCCAGACAAATGACACCAGCGCTGCCAGCACGACCAGCGAGGACAGGCATGCACCAAGGATCAGGTTACGGCTCATGTCCGGCTCCTCAATCTTGGATCCACGGCGGCATAGGCCAGATCGACCAGAAAGTTCACCGTGATGACGGCAAAGACAAGCAGCATCACGACCGATTCCACCACGATCAGATCGCGGGCCGAGATTGCCTGAAACACCAGCCGCCCAAGACCAGGCAGATAAAAGACCTGCTCGATGATGATGGAGCCGGCCAGCAGGAACGAAAACTGCAGCCCGATGATGGTCAGAACCGGGATAAGGGCATTGCGCACCCCGTGCCGCCACAGCGCCTGACGACGTGACAAGCCTTTGGCGCGCGCGGTCCGCATGAAGTCTTCCCCGAGGATGTCCAACAGGGATGATCGCATCACGCGCGCCAGAATGGCCGCCTGCGGCAAAGCCAGCGCGATGGCCGGAAGCGTCAGGGAATGCAGCCCGGTCCAGACTCCCTTGTCCCACCCAGCAAAACCACCAGCGTTGAACCAGCGCAGATTGATGGCGAAGATCAGAACCAGCATCATCGCGAACCAGAAATTTGGCACCGCAATCCCCAGCTGAGTCGCCCCCATCACGGTCAGGTCACCCGGTTTGCCACGGCGGGCGGCAGCATAGATACCCACAGGGAAGGCGATCGCCGTAGACAGCGTCAGCGCGTACAGCGCCAAGGGCAGCGAGACCCACAACCGATCCGCGATCATCTGCGACACGGGCGTGCGATAGGTGTAGGAGGTTCCGAAATCTCCCACCACCATCCCGCCGATCCAATTGAAGTAACGCTGCACTTTGGAGACATCCAAGCCCAGCTCGGCCCGCAGGGCGGCCAGCGTATCCTCTTGCGCATTGACGCCCAGCATAAAAGACGCCGGATCACCCGGAGCTACCTCGATCACGGCGAAGATCACCACCGAGGCGACGGCAAGGCTGATCATCAGCGAAATCAGTCGTTTGAGAGCATAGCGAAGCATCGAGGCCACGTTAGGGGCGCACGCGCTGCGGGTCCAGCACGACCTTTCAACTGGCAGGAAAACCGGCGAAACTTGCGGCACTAAACTGTGCACTTTAGGCTTCTGGCATTGTTTTCAGGAGGTTTAGCCATGCATTGCAGACACTTGGCTTTTGCGCTTACATTTTTGGCAGGCACAGCCACGGCGCAACAATTGGATCAGGAATTCACGATCACCGAAGACGATCAGGCGGCAGGCTGCGCCAGCAGCTTCGTCTCGGGTCTGGACCCCAACGGCGACGGGTTTCTGTCTGTGCGCACAGGACCGGGATCGCAATTCAGCAAAATCGACGAGTTGCACAATGGGGACATGGTCAGAACCTGCGCCCGAGAGGGTAAGTGGTACGGTGTGTATTATGGCCAACCCCGCCGCAAGGGCTGGGTCCATGGCAACTGGCTGGTCGACGGAGCCGGTTAATGGCCGGGGAGTTAATCCCCGGCTAATTGGTCACTCGGACCAGCTGATCTGCGTCAGATCGATCGCCGCCGTCGGCGCGTTTTTCCACAGCCCTTGTACACCAGCCTTGGCGACACCCAGCTTAGCCAACTGGAACAGGTATCCGTTGACGTAATCGCTTGCGATAAGGCGCTGTGCCTCACCCAACAGGCGCGTACGCTCTTCGGGATCTGTCGTCGAATTCAGCGTGTCCATCAGCGCCTGGAAATCGGTGCTGTCGTACTGGAAATAGTAGTCGGGCCGCGCATAGATGCCGATATCCATCGGTTCAGTGTGGCTGACGATGGTCAGGCCGAAATCCTTGCCCTTGAACACCGATTCCAGCCATTGGGCCCACTCTACGTTGATGATTTCAGCATTGATCCCAACCTCGGCCAGTTGGGCAGCCACGATCTCGCCCCCGCGCCGGGCATAAGACGGCGGCGGCAGGTGCAGGGTGGTTTCAATTCCGTCGGCATAGCCCGCATCTGCCAACATCTTAGCGGCCTTCTTGGGGTCATAGGCCGAGTTCCCGGTCAAATCGACATAGGCCGGGTTATGCGGCGCGAAATGGGTGCCGATGGGCGTGCCATAGCCAAACATCGCGCCATCAATGATCGCCTGGCGGTCAATCGCATGGGCCAAGGCCTGCCGCACTTGGATATCGTCGAAGGGTGGCATCTTGTTGTTGGTGGACAGGATGGTTTCCCCCTCGGTCGAACCGACAAGCACCTGAAAGCGCGGATCAGCTTCGAATTGCGGCAGATTCTCTGGCGCCGGGAAATTGTCGAACACATCGATGTCTTCGGCCATCATAGCCGCAAATGCCGCCGTTGGGTCCGAAATGAACTTGAATGTAGCAGTCTCTAATGCAGGCTGATCGCCCCAATAGTCAGGGTTGCGGTTCAGGGTGATACTGTCGCCCTGAACCCATTCACCAAAGGTAAAAGCACCGGTTCCGACGGGGTTGGTTTTGATGCCCTCGATACTTTCGGGCGCGACAATGACCGCGTCGCCCCAGGCAAGGTTGAACAGGAAATTCCCGTTCGGCTCAGACAGGGTCACCTTGACGGTCAACGGATCGACCACTTCAATGTTTTCGATCCCGGCAAACAGGGCTTTTTGCGCATTTGCGCTATCCTCGGAGCGGGCGCGATCCAGGCTGAACTTGACGTCTTCGGCATCCATCGCGGTGCCATCGTGAAAGGTCACCCCGTCGTGCAGCTTGAAGGTATAGACCTTACCATCGTCCGAAATCTCCCAGCTTTCAGCGAGACCGGGAACAACCGAACCGTCGCCCATGAATCGGGTCAGGCCTTCGAAGATATTGGTGTAAACCACCGAATCGATGGCCTGTGCCGCAGCGCTGGTCGGGTCCAGATGCGGCGGCTCAAGCTGCATCGCGATGGTGATGTCGGATTTGGCCAAAGCCTGCGTGGCAAACAGGCTGGCACTGACCGCCAGCACTGAGGCAAAGGACCGAAATGTCTGCTTTGTCATATAAATTACTCCCCACTGAAAAATGGAACCCTGTGATTTTTTGGGCCTTTCTGCACCCAACTTCCCTTTAAACCTTAGGTCATTCAAGGAAATGTTCGCGCAACCGGGGTTTCTATAGGCCGCTCCCATCTGTTATGCCGCGCTGCAACATGACAACCGGAGGAGCGACAATGAGCGCCACCGCCCGCAAAAAAGCCCCGAATGCCCAGGATATTCGCGCCCGCAAAGGCGGCGAGCCGCTGGTCAGCCTGACCGCCTATACGACGCCGATAGCGCGGTTGATGGATGACCACTGCGATTTTGTATTGGTGGGCGACAGCGTCGGTATGGTGCTGCACGGGCTGGAATCAACGCTGGGCGTGACGATGGAGATGATGGTGATGCATGGCCAGGCTGTCGCGCGCGGTTTGGAAAGTGCGATGATGGTCATCGACATGCCCTTTGCCAGTTACGAGCATTCGCCTGCCGAGGCATTCCGCAACGCCGCCCGGCTGATGTCTGAAACCGGCGCAGGTGCAGTCAAGCTGGAAGGCGGCGTCGAGATGGCCGAAACTATCCGCTTTCTGGTCAAGCGCGGCATCCCCGTCATGGCGCATATCGGCCTGACCCCTCAGTCGATCAACACACTTGGCGGCTACAAGGTTCAGGGCCGTGATGAACAGGCCGAAGCCGTGTTGGCCGATGCCCGCGCCGTGGATGATGCGGGCGCGTTCTCGGTCGTGCTCGAGAAGGTTCCGCAGGGGCTGGCCGATCAGATCACGGCTGAAGTCGCAATTCCAACGATCGGCATCGGGGCCTCTGCCGGTTGCGACGGACAGATTCTGGTTGTGGACGACATGGTTGGCTTTTTCACGGCCTTCAAACCGAAATTCGTCAAACGCTATGCCGAGCTTGGCCCATTGGCCGAAGCCGCCATTGCCGAATACGCCGCCGAAGTACGCTCGCGAAGCTTCCCGGCGGACGAACATGTCTTTGCCGATCAAGCTCCGGCCAAAGGGCCCAAGACATGACTGCCCCAATCCTGCGCCGCCTGACTGATCTGCGCGCTCTGACCTCGGATTGGAAGCAAAAAGGTGAAGAGATCGGCGTGGTTCCGACCATGGGTGCGCTGCATCAGGGGCATCTGTCGCTGGTTGAGGCCGCGAAAACCGGGTGCGACCGCGTGATCGTCACGATCTTTGTGAACCCCAAACAGTTCAACAACCCCGAGGATTTGGCGAAATACCCCCGCACCGAAAACGAGGATGCCGAAAAACTGGCACCCTTTGGCGTTGATGCGATCTATGTCCCGGAACCCGAAGAGATCTATCCGCAGGGCTTTGCCACCACCGTCTCCGTCGCAGGTCTGACCGATGTGATGGAGGGCGAATTTCGCCCCGGCCATTTCGACGGTGTTGCCACGGTCGTGGCCAAACTGTTCCTGCAAACGCAGGCAGATCGAGCCTATTTCGGGGAAAAAGACTATCAGCAGCTGATGATCGTAACCCGCATGGCCCGCGATCTGGACATCCCGACCGAGGTTGTTGGATGCCCCACAGTACGCGAACCATCCGGTCTGGCCATGTCCTCACGCAATCTGCGCCTGTCGCCCGAAGGGCTGGACATTGCCGCCCACAAGAACCGGATCATGCGAGACCTTGCTACCGCCCTGAAAGACGGTGCGCCATTCGATCCGATGGCCAGACAGGCTGAGACCGATCTGTTGGCCGCCGGATTTACGCAGGTGGAATATGTGCAGTTGCGCTGCGCTGAAACGCTTGAACCTCTGACCTATGCAAACCGCCCTGCCCGCCTGTTTGCTGCGGCCTGGGCGGATGGTGTGCGATTGATCGACAATATTCCTGTCTGAACGCTCTGGCACGATTGTCATTGTTTGCGCTAAAGTCCCGCAAAACGAAACGGGAGAGGCATGAGGCGTGACCTATATTCTTGCCATTGATCAGGGCACCACATCATCGCGGGCCATTCTATTTGACGCAGAGATGCAGCGCGCAGGCACCGCGCAGCACGAATTCACCCAACATTTTCCGCAGGAAGGCTGGGTTGAACACGACGCCGAAGAAATCTGGGACAGCGTCCTACGCGTTTGCCGCGAAGTGATGGAATCGACGGGCGTGACCCCCGATCAGATTGCCGGAATCGGCATCACCAACCAGCGTGAAACAACTGTGGTCTGGGACCGCGCCACCGGCGAGCCGATTCATAATGCCATCGTCTGGCAAGACCGCCGCACCGCTGATATCTGCGCCCGCTACAAACAAGCCGGGTGTGAAGATGACGTGACCGCCCAGACCGGGCTGCTGCTGGACCCCTATTTCTCGGGCACCAAGGTCAAATGGCTGCTGGATACCGTGCCGGGCACGCGGGAACGGGCCGAGGCCGGAGAGCTGATGTTCGGCACCATAGATTGCTTTCTGATCTGGCGCCTGACCGAAGGGCGCAGCCACGCCACCGACGCCACCAACGCCGCGCGCACGTTGTTGTTCGACATCCATAAGGGAGAGTGGAGCGCAGAGATCTGCGATCTGCTGGACGTGCCGATGAATATGCTGCCCGAAGTGCATGATTGCGCCTCGGACTTCGGAAATACGACCCTATTAGGGGGAAATATCCCGATTTTGGGTGTTGCGGGGGATCAGCAGGCGGCCACGATCGGTCAGGCGTGTTTCCAGCCCGGAATGATGAAATCGACCTATGGCACAGGGTGTTTCGCACTGCTGAACACGGGCAACAATCCGGTTGAATCGAAGAACCGCCTTTTGACGACAATTGCATATCAACTGGATGGCAAGCGGACCTATGCGCTGGAGGGGTCAATCTTTGTGGCCGGTGCCGCCGTGCAATGGCTGCGCGATGCGTTGCAGATCATCGAAAGCGCCCCAGAAAGCGGTGAACTTGCCCAAAAGGCCGACCCGAACCAGCATGTGGTGCTGGTGCCCGCCTTTACCGGCCTCGGCGCGCCGTACTGGAAACCGGATTGCCGTGGCGCGGTGTTCGGCCTGACCCGAAACTCAGGCCGTGCCGAATTTGCCAAGGCCACGTTAGAGAGCATCGCCTACCAGACCCGCGACTTGTGGCATGCCATGCAGGGCGATTGGGGTGCGGATACCGATGTCACCCTGCGCGTGGATGGTGGCGCCAGTGCATCGGATTGGGCGATGCAAGGGCTGTCCGACTATCTTGGAGCCGAGGTGGATCGGCCAGTGATGCAGGAAACCACGGCTCTGGGCGCGGCGTGGCTAGCCGGGATGCGGGCGGGTGTTTACCCGGATCAACAGGGATTTGCAGAAACCTGGGCGTTGGATCGCCGGTTTGAACCCGAACTGTCCGCCGATGAGCGTGACGCGGCATATGACCGTTGGAAACGCGCCGTCTCCGCCGCCATGGCGTTCTGAGCAGAATGAAGGATCAGCTGTGATCCTTCATCAACCGCTGTTTCTGACGTGACCAGTCGCGCTTGGCCTGGGTTTCGCGCTTGTCGTGCAGCTTCTTACCCTTTGCGATGCCGATCTTCAGCTTCGCCCGGCCCTTGTGGTTGAAATACAAAACCAGCGGCACCAGCGTCATACCTTTGCGTTGGGTCGCATTCCACAGATTCGACAGCTCTTTGCGGGACACCAGCAGCTTGCGACGGCGGCGTTCTTCGTGTTTGAAGACCTTCGCTTGTTCGTAGGGCGCAATATAGCTGTTGATCAGCCAAAGCTCTCCATCATCGACCGAGGCATAACTTTCGGCGATGTTCGACCCGCCTGCGCGCAGGGATTTGACCTCGGACCCCTCCAGCACGATGCCGCACTCGATATCCTCTTCGATCGCGTAATCGAAGCGGGCTCGCCGGTTTTCGGCGATGACTTTGTAGTTCGGGTCTGTTTTCTGCTTCTGCTTGGCCATGACGCGTTGACTTATGCGGCTTGGGCGGCCCTTGCAAGCCGTAGCCGTCAGGAGGTGGCCGAGATAATCAGATCAGGGCCGAAAATCGTGTCGGCGTGATTGTGCAGATATATCTTGAGCCACGGCGTAAACCGCTCGGGGTATCGCTGCACTTCGGCCAGAAGATCATGGTAATCGACCCAACGGATTTCCATGACTTCGTCCGGATTAGGCTCGATTTTCAGCGGGCCGCGTACATGCGCCAGAAAGATGTCGACCACTTCGTGTTCGATCATGTTGTTGCCGACATCAGCGTGGTACTCCAGCCGGTGACGGTATTCCGGGTACAGCCCGGTAATTCCCAATTCCTCGCGCAACCGGCGCACGGCGCAGACCGAAGGCGTCTCGCCCCAATCGGGATGAGTGCAGCAGGTATTCGCCCACAGGCCGGGGGTGTGATACTTGCCCAAAGCCCGGCGCTGCATCAAAATCTCGGTTCCGCGCACGACAAAAACCGACACAGCCTTGTGCCGCAGGCCTTTTTCATGCGCCTCAAGCTTGTCAACTGGGGTCAACTCGCCATCAACCCAGGCCGGGATCATGATTCCCATCTGTCGTCTCCTGCTGCCGATCTGCCGTAAGGGCCGGAAATTCGAAATTGGCTGCCGCCAGGTCGGCTTAGCTCTGCGAAATTGTGCATGCAACGCATCAAAAACCGCGCGCTTTCAAATTGGCGTTGTTCAACACGGTTATCAAGCGCACGAAAGGCCGCAGGGGCTGCGGCCTTTTGTAACTTCAAACTGTACTGGGTCTGCGGCTTTATTCGCCAGAAACGCTTATGATATAAGCGTAAACATCCTCGGCGCCCTTCTTCAGCTTGAAGGTCATCTTGGACTTGGCCGAGGTTTCACCCAGGTAATCTTTCAAAAACGCCTTGGGATCTTTTGCGTATTCCACAAAGGTTGTCTCATCCCAGACCAGCCCGTTTTCACCAGCGGCGACGATGCTGTCACCATACTTAAATTCTTCGACGGTCCCCGCGGTTCGGCCTGCAATACCATAGAGGTTCGGACCGGTTTTGCCGCCTTTGACGATCACCTCACCTGCAGGGTCTGCAATCTGGTGACAGGATTTGCACTTGTTGAAGGTTTTCTTTCCGGCTTCGGCGTCTCCTTCGGCATAAGCGGGAAGGGCCAGAAGGCCGACGATTGCGGTCGCGAGAATGCGATTCATAGCTTTTGCTCCGATACGAATTGGCTGCACCGAATGGACCGTCGGCGCAAAAAAGAGTCAACGCGCAGATTGCCGCGCGAGGGCACTGTGCCACTGCGGCATATAGGCCGTCCTTAACTTAAGTCATGTAAGTCGGACCAACAGGGTAAAAGATCTCCCGGCGCCGGCGAGGCGAGGTATACGGCCCGCGCGATGGCCCGTGCCAGACAGATCGAAGCCACATGGCCGAGAAGCCCCAATTCGACCTCTGCCAGTTGGTGGCTACCCGTGCTGACGCCAAACACCAGATCGCCATCGCCCGGCGTATGCGCGGGAACAACCGCCCGCGCGATCCCGTCGTGGGCAGCCACGGCCAGTCGTTGGCATTGTGGCTTGGACAGCGCAGCGTCCGTGGCAACGATTGCGATGGTGGTATTGGCGTTGTCCGGTTCGGCAGGTCGCATTGCCTTTGCCTTGCGGCTGGTCACGCTGCGACCAAGGCCCGTGCTGGCATCAGGCCCTAATCCGCCGAATTCGTCGCCGTATTCAAACGGAGCGGCCCAGAAATGACGATCACCGGGCGTGGTGACGCTGCCGAGTGGATTGGCCGCCACCAAGGCCCCAACCGTGACCCCGTTGTCCAACACGAACGAGGCAGAGCCCAGCCCGCCCTTGTGCATGGCGGCCAATGCGCCGGTCCCCGCTCCGACGGTGCCCAGATCGAACTGGTCTGCGGCATCCTCGAATGCGCGACGCCCAAGCACGCGATAGGGATTCTCGGCCCAGGCTTTGTCTCCACCGTTGAGCAAGTCGAACAGGATTGCACCCGGAACGATGGGAACGACAGCATTGCCAACCTCAAACCCACGGTGTTGCGCTTGCAGGGCATCGGCCACTCCGGAACAGGCGTCCAGGCCAAAGGCCGAACCGCCGGACAGAACGATCGCATCGACGCGCGACACGGATTTGTCGGGGGCCAGAAGGTCGGTTTCCCGCGTACCCGGTGCGCCACCCATAACATGTACAGACGCCGTGAAAGGCTCAGTTGCCGTCAGAACTGTCGCCCCGGATTTGAGCGCATCATCCTGCGCGTTTCCGACCAGAAGGCCGGGAATATCGGTGATCAGGTTTCGGGGTCCGGGTGTCATTGTTTTTTCAGATTTTGGAGCGGATCAGATGCAGCGGCCACCGTCGACCTCCAATGCTGCGCCGGTGATCATGCTGGCCTCGTCGGAACACAGGAAACAAGCCGCGTTAGCCATGTCCTCAGGCGTCGAGAATCTGCCCAGCGGGATGGTCGACAGGAACTTGGCCCGTATCTCGGGCGTGTCCTCGCCCATGAAGGATTTGAGCAGTGGCGTTTCCCCCGCAACTGGGCAAATGGCGTTCACCCGGACGCCGGATGGGGCCAATTCGACCGCCATGGTCTTTGTCGCGGTGATCATCCAGCCTTTCGACGCATTGTACCAGTTCAAATTCGGGCGTGGCGACAGACCGGCGGTTGAGGCGACGTTCAGGATCGCGCCGGTGCCGCGCGACTTCATATGAGGAACCAGAGCGCGCGCCGTCAGGTAGACAGACTTTATGTTCACGTTGAAAACGCGGTCAAATTCCTCTTCGCTGACATCCTCAAGCGGGGTGGGCAGATGGGTTACGCCGGCGTTGTTGACCAGAATATCAAGGTGCCCAAGCCGGTCAAAAGCCGCATCCGCCATGCCCTGCACCGACGGGCCATTGGCTAGATCGACCTGATGTGCAAAGGCGTTGGGACCCAACTGATTGGCCTGCACTTCGGCCGCATCACCGTTGATGTCCGCGATCATGACGCGCGCGCCTTCGGACAGGAATTTCCGCGCAATACCAGCACCAAAGCCTGATGCGCTGCCAGTTACAATGGCGGTTTTTCCCTCTAACCTCATGATCTTGTCCTCTTGCAACTGCGCCGGGTCAGAGTAGCGATGCGCAACAAAGATACCAGATCAATCTTCGGCCACCTTGCCGCGCAAAGCTTTGACGTCCGACCGTGCCTTTTTGGAAGCCAATCGTCGCTTGACCGACCCATAGGTGGGTTTGGTAGCGATACGGCGCTTGGGTTTAATCGTAGCGCGGACAATAAGCTCGGCCAGACGGTTGCGTGCAATTTCTCGGTTGCGCGCCTGACTGCGGGTTTCGTCGCATTGAATGATGATCGCACCCTCTTTGGTCCAGCGTCGCCCCGCCAGCCGCTTGAGCCGCGATTTGACCGGATCAGGCAAAGAGGGTGAGCGCGCCGCCTCGAACCGCAATTCGACGGCGGTGGACACCTTGTTCACGTTCTGCCCGCCGGGACCGGATGAGCGAACAAAGCTTTCGGTCATTTCCCAGTCTTGCAGGGTGATATCGTCGGTGACGCGCAACATGGGCGCGACCTTACAGGCCTGATCCAAAAACAAAAAGGGCCGTCCCAGCGGGACGGCCCTTCGAAAGCTCAGGAGGTTGGGTCGGTTAGATCAATCGACCAGCCGGAGCGAGCGCTCCGCCAAGGGCTGCCTTAACAGGCGATCCCCCCGGTTGTTCCAACACCTCTCTCCAATCCCTTTCTCGACATTGGATCACCTCCTTTCAATCTGTTTCCGTTACCCGGAATCGTGCCACGAGTTGCGCGAAACGCAAAGCTTTTTTTACGCGGGCTGCGCCGTCAGTCGCGCCACGATTACTTTGAACGGGATCAACGCGATCAGGGCCAGCGACAGTTTTACCAGCCAATCCGCAAACGCCAGCGATACCCATAGGGGTGCCATCGGACCCGTCAGCATGAAGGGCACAGGTTCCCATGCCCAGCTGATTGCCGCATCGGCATCCGCGCCGAAAATCGTAACCGAGGCCGAGAACGCGATGATAAAGAACAAGGTGGTGTCCAGCGCCGACCCGACCAGCGTCGATGCCAAAGGCGCGCGCCACCACCGGCCGCCGCGCAGCTTGTTGAACACAGCCACATCAGTCAGCTGAGCGATCAGGAATCCGGTGCCCGAGGCCACCGCAACCCGCAGCGGTACAGCGGCATAGGTGAACCCATCACCCTGCAGAATGATTTGCGTTCCTATCAGCGAGCAGATGATACCGGTGACGAAACCGGCGAATACCACCCTGCGGGCAGCTTCCACGCCGTAGACACGGTTCATGATATCCGTGACCAGAAAAGCCACCGGGAAGGTAAAGGCACCCCAGGTCAGAAGGCCATCCAGCAGCAGAAACTGGACCAGAATGTTTGAGGCCACAACAATAGTAGCCATGGCAATGATGCCGGGAATATAAGCGCGTTGCATTTTCAGATGCCCGTTTTGACAAGGTAGCGGCGACTTGGCCAAGGGACCGTCCCAAGGCAAGCCGCGCTTCTAGACCTTTGTTTTGGACGTGTCAATCGGGCAGCACGTACTCGACCAGTTCGGTGCGCTGAAGCGCCAGAAAATTGTCATCGGAAACCATTGTCGCCCGCAAGCGGCCCTGATCATCGCGCCAAATGGACAAACCTTCGAGGTTGTCATGCGCACCAGTTCCGGTTTGAAACAGAACCTCTTCGGCACGTGGGATATCGCCGTCCAACTGCCATCGCCGCAGGCGCGATCGGAACCCGGTCCAGCCAACGTCTCGTTCCAAAACGTAAAACCTGCCATCTGGTCCGAAGTCTGCTGCAACCGGCAGGAATTTTCCGCGTTGCGGCAAGACAAAAGGCGTCGACCACGCCCGACCGTCCCAGCGGTAAACAGGGATATCACCGGCCGCGGTTCGGTTTTCCTCGGGCATTGTGAAAAGATGGCCACGGCGATCAATGGCCAACGCCTCTAGTGACCCGTTGACCTCAAAGTCATCGAACGCTGTAGGTCGCGGTAGAACCTGTGCCTTTTTCCCTGGCGCAGGATAAAATGCCACTCGATGTGTGCTTTCAAACGACACATACAGGCCGCCATCTGGTGCAACGGCTATGCCTTCTGAATCCCCAGCCCCACCTGTCAGTGGACGTCCCCTGCTGGAAATCAGCGGCCAGTTTCCAGTGATCTGAATGTCGGATATCTTGTCACTTTTGCGCTTGATCTGCGCGGTGATCAGCGTTGCCCGGTCGGTCATGCCAATCAATTCGCGGCCATTATCCGAGATGTGGACAGCTGAAAACCCGCCAAACCACTCGGCCGAGTGACGCCAAGTGAAGCTGCCAATGTGATCAGGTCTCTTGTTATCAAGTGCCCAAACCGCGCCTGCCAGCAATAGCGCGATGATCAGTTGGATTGCAGAACTTGTACGCATTGCTGAGGCAGATCGGCCAATCGGTATTCACGCCGTTTCTTGGGCGCCGGTGCATTCGGGTCGGGCGGGGGCGGGTTGAGGATGTTGTTCACCCATTGCTGCGCCTCGGCACAGCCATCGCCTTTTGGCGGAGGATCCTGATTAACGCAACCACCAGATCCGCGCGGGCATTTCAGGCGCACGTGGAAATGGTAGTGATGACCCCACCAGGGCCGGATCTTACGCAAATAGGCGCGATTGCCTGTCTCGTTCTTGCACATTTCGACTTTGGCCCCGGGAAAAACGAAAATTCGCGCAACCCGCTTATCCTTGGCCGCAGCGCGCAGCACTGCGTGGTGCTGCTTCGTCCAGTTGCCATTCACAAAAGCGCCATTCGACCGGCGCAGCGATATCGACGAGATGTTCTCGCGTGCCTTTCGGCTGAGCCGCATGTTGTCGCCGGGCAGCATCCAGATATCAATGTCCAGACCCAGCTGGTGGCTGCGGTGCCCGGATGTCATTGGGCCACCGCGCGGCTGGCTGATATCCCCGATATAGAGACCATTCCAGCCCGGCTGTTTCGCCGCAATTCGGCTGAGGTCCTGTACATAGTCAATCGCAACCGGGTGGCCCCAGTTGCGGTTGCGCGACAGACGCATCGCTTGCCATGTCGGTCCTGTCTCGGGCAATTGCACCGACCCTGCCGCGCATCCGCGCGAATAACTGCCGAAGGCTGCGGATTTTTGCTGCGAACTTTCTTTCTGCGCCCCGAACAACTGCTTTGCCAAGGGCTGAGCCGAGGCGGTGTTCGCCAGCGCAATTGCGGCCAGTAGCGCCAAAAAACGTAATAAAATCATCTGCTCTGATCCCCTTCCGGTCTGACCCAGCGCATCAGGAATAGACCCAGAATAAACAACAGAACGATTGGTGAAACCCCCAAACGCGCGCTTCCCGTGACCGCTGTGGCAATCGCGATCAGCATCGGTGCCGCAAATGAGGTCGCACGACCCGACAAACCATAAAGGCCAAAGCTTTCGACCGGCGCCTCCGGATCGGTATGGCGTACCATCATCGAGCGGCTGGCAGACTGCAAAATGCCGCCCATGCCGCCGATCAGCACGCCACAGCCGAAGAACACCATATCCGGCAGACCCGACCCTTCAGCCAAGGGGATGCCAAAGACCTGCGTCCGGTCCATCGATACAATGGTAGTGCAGACAAAGATCAGCACCCAGATGGTCACCAGAATGACCGGTTTGGGGCCGAATTTTCGGTCCAGCTTGCCGCCGATCCAGGAAAACGCAGCCGCCGCCAGAACACTGACGATGCCAAAGACCCCGATCTTGATCAGATCCCACTCCAACACCAGTGTCGCGTAGACACCGCCAAACGAGTAAAGACCGTTCAACGCATCGCGGTAGAACATGGACGAGCCCAGATAGGCTGCCAGGCTGGTGCGGTGGCGCAGGTTGGATATGGATTTTCCCAGCAGACGAAGGGCTTCGCCGACGCTGCCCTTGCGTTCCGCATTCGGATCATCGCGCACCCACAGGAAATAGGGCACCATGAACAGAATGAACCAGCCAGCGGTGAACGGCCCGACAAAGCGCGTACCCTCGCGGGTCGCTGCATCCAGCCCAAACAGCGGGTCCATTCCGATCAGCGTCTTGCCGTTGCCCTGCTCGACAAACAGCGCCAGCATGATCGCAAGTGAGATCAGTCCGCCAAAGTAACCAAAGGCAAAGCCAGAGCCGGAGATCTCGCCAACCTCATTGTCGTCGCCCAGATCGGGCAGCTGCGAATTGATAAAGATCAGCGCGTATTCCGCCCCGACAAAGCCCAGACCAAAGGCCGACAGCATCAGCCACATGTTCGACCCGTCGGGCATCGTGTACCAAAGTGCGGCAGAGCCAACGGCGTACATTACCGAAAACGAAAATATCCATGGCATCCGACGCCCCGACACGTCCGCCATGGCCCCCATCAGCGGCGCGCCAAAGGCGATGATCAGCCCAATGATGGTCATGCAATTCGCCCACACTGTCTGCGCCCGCGCATCTGCGGCGTCGGCATCCAGACCGGACGTCAGATAATACTCTGCCGCCACTCCGGCGAAGTAGGGACCAAAGACAAATGTAACGAGCAGAGTATGGTACGGCTGGCTTGCCCAATCGAAAAACCACCAGCCCCAGATGCGCTTGCGCTTGGATATTTCCGCCATTTCTGCCCCTGTTTATCGTTGCTTTCATAAGACGGGTCTTTGGACCAATTCGCAAGCGTTCTGTTGGCGCGCACTTGCTCTTTGCTGCACAGGCGCTTAGGTCTCAGCTAGTTAGAAATCGGAGTGCCCATGCTGTCGCTGATCCAAATCCTTCTGCTGATCCTGGACATTGTCTGGTTCATCATCCTGGCCCATGTGATCATGAGCTGGCTGATCAACTTTCAGGTTCTCAACCTGCATCAACAATTGGTCGCGCAAATCTGGTATGGCCTGAACCGCATCCTTGAACCCATCTATGGCCCGATCCGCCGCATCCTGCCCAATATGGGTGGGTTGGATCTGACGCCTTTGGTGGTACTGATCGCCGTTTATGCGCTGCGGATTATCCTGATCAACAATGCGGTCTATTTCGTCTGACCTCTTGTTCACTGAATCTTAGTATGTGATTGTCCTGTCTTAAGAGCAGATAAACCTTAGAGCAGGGCAACCCCGCACATGTTCGACGCCGCACCGATGCTGCGAGATGTCTTTGGATTCGACGACTTCCGCCCCGGGCAGGAAGAGATCGTTGATGCCGTCACGCTGGGCGAAAACGTGCTGGCAATCATGCCAACGGGTGGTGGCAAATCCCTGTGTTATCAGCTGCCTGCCCTGATGCGCGATGGTGTGACGGTCGTGATCTCGCCCCTCATCGCCCTGATGCGCGACCAGGTGCGCGGCCTGCAAGAGGCCGGTGTCGAGGCCGGCGCGCTCACGTCTGGCAATACCCCCGAAGAAACCGATGCCGTATGGGATGCGTTGGAAGCCGGGCGTCTCAAGCTGCTGTATATGGCACCCGAGCGTTTGGCTGCCGGATCGGCGCTGGGAATGCTGCGCCGGATCAATGTCAGTCTGATTGCCGTAGACGAGGCCCATTGCGTCAGCCAGTGGGGCCATGATTTCCGGCCGGACTATCTGCGGATCGGAGAATTGCGGCGCGCGCTGAATGTGCCCCTTGCGGCCTTCACTGCAACGGCCGACGCTGAAACGCAGGACGAGATTGTTGAAAAACTGTTCGACGGCACGCCTCCTAACAAGTTCCTGCGCGGATTCGACCGCCCCAACATCCACCTAGCCTTCGGAGCCAAGGATGGCCCCCGCAAACAGATCCTCGACTTTGCCGAAGCGCGTAAGGGTCAGTCAGGCATCGTCTATTGTGGCACCCGCAACAAGACCGAGGTGCTGGCGCAGGCGCTACGCGCCGAAGGGCACTCGGCCTGCCACTACCACGGTGGAATGGAAGCCGAAGATCGCCGCATTGTCGAAACCCGCTTTGCGCGCGAAGACGGCCTGATTGTCGTCGCAACCGTCGCCTTTGGCATGGGCATCGACAAACCCGATATTCGCTGGGTCGCCCATGCGGACCTGCCCAAATCCATCGAGGCCTACTATCAGGAAATCGGACGCGCCGGACGCGATGGCGACCCCGCCGAGACCCTGACCCTGTTCGGTCCCGACGACATCCGCCTGCGCCGCTCGCAAATCGACGAAGGGCTTGCCCCTCCGGAGCGCCGTATGGCCGATCACGCGCGCTTGAACTCTTTGCTGGGATTGGCCGAGGCGCTGAAATGCCGCCGTCAGACTCTGTTGGGGTATTTCGGTGAACAGTCAAAGCCGTGCGGAAAATGTGATCTGTGTGACACTCCGCCCGAGGTGTTCGATGGCACAACGCCTGTCCGCATGGCCCTGTCAGCGATCCTACGCACCGAGGAATGGTTCGGGGCCGGTCACCTGATCGATATTCTTCTTGGCAATGAAACCGACAAGATCCGTGCGCGGCGCCACGACAATTTATCGACCTACGGCATCGGCAAAGAGTGGTCGCGCCCGCAATGGCAAGCCATTTTCCGGCAGATGATGGGCCATGATCTGGTCCGCCCCGACCCCGAACGCCACGGCGCGTTGCGCATGACGGAAACGGCCAAGCCGATCCTGAAAGGCGAGGCGCAGATCAGTCTGCGCAAAGATACGCTGCGTAAGGCCGGACGCCGCCCCGCAGTCAAAATGATGGTGTCCGAGGAAGATGCGCCGCTGCTGTCGGCTTTGAAGGCCAAGCGGCGCGCTCTGGCCGAATCCGCGCGAGTCCCGGCCTATGTCATATTCCCCGACCGCACGCTGATCGAAATGGCTGAAAAACGCCCTGCGACGCTGGACGATATGGCCCGAATTGGTGGGGTCGGTGCGAAAAAGCTGGAACGCTACGGCGATATCTTTCTTGAAGTCATTGCCGGCGCGGTCGAGGCCGTGCACCCTGCGCGCCGCAAACTGGCTGGCCGGGATCAAGGTGATATTTACGACCAATTGCTTGAAGTGCAGTCACAGCTGTCGCGGGGTCCCGACGGGATCGACAAACCGCTGACCTGTTCCGCCTCGCAACTGGCCAAGGTTGCTCAGCTGCGGTCAGACGACCCGCGCGCGATGCAGCATGTTCTGGGTGAGCGTCGTCACGAACGGTTTGGGGCAGCTTTTCTGGACGTGTTGCGACAGACGCACTAGATACGCCGGAACAGGCAAGGAAAGAGGGCGGATATGCTGGTAGTGATTTCCCCGGCCAAACGGCTGGATTGGGCAGAACGGGACGTCGCGGTCACGCAGCCCGACTTTCAGGACGATGCCATCCGCCTGTCCAAGACTGCCCGCAACCTGACTTTGGGCGATCTGAAAAAGCTGATGGACCTGAGCGATGATCTGGCGCGTCTGAACCGAGATCGATATCGCGCCTTTTCAGACGCGCCCGAAGCCGAGGCAACCCGCCCTGCTGCGCTGGCCTTTGCAGGAGACACCTATCAAGGGCTGGAGGCGGCGTCGCTGGAGTCCGATGAAATGGCGTGGGCGCAGGATCATCTTCGTATTCTGTCCGGTCTTTATGGTGTACTGCGTCCACTGGATTCCATTCAGGCCTATCGGCTTGAGATGGGCAGCAAACTCAAGACTCGTCGCGGAAAGAACCTGTATGAGTACTGGCGCGATCAACTGAGCAAAGCGCTTAATGCGCAAGGTGCTGAGGTTGGATCAGAAGTCCTGGTGAACTGCGCCAGCCAGGAATATTTTGGCGCAGTAGACCTTAAAGCGCTGAAACTTCGCGTTATCACCCCTGTTTTCATGGAAGACAAAGCCGGCACGCCAAAGATCGTAAGCTTTTTTGCCAAAAAAGCGCGCGGGGCGATGGCGCGCTACATCATTCAGAACCGGCTGAACGATCCTAAGGGGCTGCTGGACTTTGACTCAGGCGGCTATGAATACCGGCCCGAATTGTCCGAAGAAGATAAACCCGTCTTCGTGCGCCCCTATCAGGCCTGATCCAGCATCGACGGATCGTATGCGACCAGCTCGACCGTGTTGCCTTCGGGGTCTTCGGTGAAGATGCCGCGCCAGCCGATCCATCCAAACTGCTCAACCCGATAGGGCTGACCAAGATGGTCATACCATCGCATCACCGCGTCTTGCTCGTCGAATGGCAGCGACAAGGCGATGTGATGCAAGGACGACGCGCCACCCGTCACCGGATTTTGCGATCCAGTCGGATGCAGGTCCGGTCGCGGGGCCGCAGCGTGGTGAAATAGGGCCAATACTTGCGTGTGACCACCGTATCCGGGCGCGATCTGGAAGAAGGTGATCGCGCTGTTGTGGTCACCACTAAGTCGCTTTAGCCCAATGACATTTTCATAAAATGCAACCATGGCTGCCATATCCGCGCAGCGGATGGCAATTTCACCCAGCGCGCGGGGCCGAAATCCACGATCTTCAGACATGAACTCAATCTAATCAGCCCGGCCTTCCTCTGCAATGACCGGGCAACAATCATCCGGTTTGTTGGTCAGGACCATTTGGTGAATCTTCCGTTTTTGCAGAGGTTTAGTCAGGTAGTGATCCAACCCCGCAGACAATATCCCCTGATCGTCGCCTGCCATTGCATGCGCCGTCAGGGCGACAACGGGTACATGTCTGCCGGTTTCAATCTCGCGACGCCGGATTTCGGCAGTGGCCTGTTTTCCATCCATTTTCGGCATCGAAATATCCATAAAAATTAGGTCAGGATCAAAGTCCTGATGCTCCTGCACCGCTTCGATCCCGTTTCCGGCAAACCGCAGGTCGATGTTCAGATCCTTGACCATTTTCCTGAGGATCAACTGATTGGTCCGATTATCTTCGGCCGCGAGAACGCGCATGATGCGCTGCGTTTCACTACATTCAGGCTTGTTTGACCCCGGATCATCTGGCGCGAGCTCCGAAGGGCTTTTTGTGCGGCCAAGCGCCTGCAGGCGTGCGTAGAGCTCGGCTCTGGGGATCGGTTTTTGCAGGACGCCTTCGATCAGATGCCGAGCTGGGTGGGCGTGAATGACCCCGGGGTTGGCCGACATCACAACAACCGGCAGATCGCCCATACCTCTGTCTTTCAGTATCACAGCCAGTTCAAGCCCGTCCATGTCGGGCAGGTCATGATCGCACAGCAAAAGGTTCACGCTGTCATCCAGCGCATCCAGCGCCTCTCGACCAGATGCGCATACGGTGACCTGCGACCCCAAGCGCCCCAGTTGTTTGGACAGAATTGCACGGTTGGCGGCCAGATCCTCGACGATCATCACATGGCGCAGGCGGCCTTGAAGATCCGGAGGAACGGGTTGCGGGCCTTCTGCCGTCGGCAGCGAGAACCGAAACCCGAAGCAGGACCCCTGCCCCGGCTCGCTATCCACCCAGATCGATCCACCCATTAAAGTGATCAACCGTTTCGTAATTGCCAGTCCCAGACCGGTTCCTTCGAAAGCCCGGTTTCGTTCGTCTTCGACCTGATTGAATTCACCAAAAATATGGCCGACCTTGTCTTGGTCGATGCCGATGCCGGTGTCTTCGATCGCAACATGCACATCGCAGGTTTGAGCGTCCGGGTTGGGTACGCCGGTGACGCGGATCAGGACATGGCCTTTGGACGTGAACTTGACCGCATTGCCGACGAGATTGGTCAAAACCTGACGCACCCGCCCCGGATCGCCAACAAACAAGGTGGGCAGGAACAGATCGTAGTCCACCAATAGCGTCAGACCCTTGTCGCGCACGCTGGGTTGCAACAGCATCGCAACCTCAAGAATGCAGCGTTCAAAGTCGAACTGTTCGGGGTGCAGGGTCAGCTTGTCCGCCTCGATCTTTGAATAGTCCAGGACGTCGTTGATAATCACCAAAAGCGCTTCGCCTGAATTGCGGATGGTGTTCAGGTACAGTCGCTGTTCTTCATCCAACGGCGTTTCTGACATCAATTCGGTCATGCCCACGATGCCGTTCATCGGGGTTCGAATCTCATGGCTCATATTGGCCAGAAACGCCGATTTGGCGCGATTTGCTGCCTCGGCCCGTTCGCGGGCGGCGGTGAGCTCAGCCTCGTGGCGCACGGATGCGGTGATGTTCAGGGCCAGGCTGACCACATCGCCGCCATGGCCACGCTGGTCGATCAATTTGATGTAATGGCCATTCCACAGCCGGATGACCTCGGGCTGGGGGTGTGGCATTGCCCACCTCTGCAACATCCTGTCATGCCATCCGGACGTCGGTTCCGACCCGATATCAATCAGTCCTTCGGTCGTCAGTATCTCAAGAATCCTGGGATAGGTCACACCTGGCGCAACCTCTTCCAGCCCGTCAAATACACTCAGATACGCCGCGTTTGCCCCGATCAGACGGCTCTCCTCGTCAAAGAACGCGAACCCATCCTGAATGGTTTGGATGGAATGCCACAACCGCCGTTCGGCCACTTCGATCTTGGCGTTGGCAACCGTCAGGTCGGATTTGACCTTCTCATTCTCATCGCGGACCGTTTCAACCTCGGCCTGCGTTTCACCGATGCGCTTGCTCAGCGCCATCGCGTGCAGGCCCAGTTTGCGGTTCGCGGCCGACAACTCTGTCTGCTTCATTTCCAACAAACGTTCGGCCGCCAGGCGCGCGCGCCGTTCCTGTGCCAGTTTTCCTGCAAGACTCATCTTTGGTGATCCCGGGACAATCCGCATTCAGCATCCGGACAGAGCGTGAAGAACTGTTTAAACCGTTGCCGAAATATCCAAGCTCATGTCACGTTTGGTAAAACGGAGGAGTGCTATGCGTGTTTTCTTTGGTGCTTTGATGGGTTTCGGCGTGATTGCGCAGCCACTGGCGGCGGATTGCGCAACGGAGGCTCAGATCGATCAGTTTGTCGCCGACTACATCTTGGGTACGCCCGCAGCTGCGCTTTCGCCAGATGGCTCAATGGAGGACGCGTTGTGCACGCAATCCCGACTAGCAGCAGCGTTAGAGCCGCATTTGGGGCCCATCATTGGCTACAAGGCCGGACTTACCAGCGCGCCAGCGCAAGAAAGGTTTGGCGCATCCGAACCGGTTCAGGGAGTCCTGTTTCGCGACATGATGCTGCATGACGGTGCCAGCGTTCCCTCGGACTGGGGCGCGCGACCGGTATTCGAAGCCGATCTGGTGCTAGTCGTTGGGGATGCGCGGCTAAATCAAGCCGAAACGCCCGAGGAAGTGCTTCAGAACATCGCGGCAATCCGCCCCTTTATCGAATTGCCGGATCTGACACTCGCCGAAGGCGAACCGATTACCCCGGTCACTCTGACCGCAATCGGCGTCTCACCCAGATTGGGTGTTCTGGGTGCAGAAATTCCTGTGACGGACGCGGCGGCCATGGGAAAGGCATTGGTGGACATGACCGTCACACTCCGCGCCGCCGATGGAGAGGTTCTGGCGCAAGCACCGGGATCTGCCGTGCTGGGACATCCGGCCAATGCGGCTCTTTGGCTGATGTCCAAGGGGATCGAGTTTAAACCGGGCGATCTGATTTCCGTTGGATCATTCGGTCCGCTGTTTCCGCCTGCAAAGGGGAAAGGCGGGGCAACAGTATCCTATGACGGCTTGCCCGGAGACCCGACGGTCAGCGTGGTGTTCGAGTGATCTAGCGCCGCCCTTCACGCAGCCAGCCCGCAAGAAGGAACCCGCCTGCGAGCAACAACACCAGCCAGGGCGGCAACAGCCCTGCCTGTGTCACGTCACGTGTTTCATAGGCGTTGCGCGGGGTCAGGCCGATCCATCCACGCCCCGATGCAGGACGTCCGGCACGTACATTGCGGATCGTTGGCAAACCGTCCTCCAAACGCACGGCACCGCCGCGCAGTTCAGCTATCACAGGCTCCAGCACTTCGGCCGTCGCGATGGTGCGCTCAAATTCTTTGGGTGCCGCGGGGCCAAGTCCGATGACGGTGGAATGGTCCCCCTCCTGCAGGCGATAAAGGCCGATCTCAGGCCCGAAATACTGAGCTTCGAAGCGCCCCGGAGAGACCTCATCCAATGTAATCTCCAGCGTTTCACCGTTCGGGCGCGTCACAGTCACCGGCCCGACCTCATCGCCAAGCGTCTGGCGGATAATGCGCATCACCTGGCCATTGGCCTCGGCCCATAGCGCCTCTTCCTCAAGCTCAGGCTCTTTCATCATCCAGTGCGCCAGTCGGCGCAGCAGTTCAAGCTGCGGGCCGCCGCCCTCGAAACCCCGACTCCACAACCACGCATGGTCCGAGGCCAACAACGCCACGCGCCCTTCACCAACGCGGTTCAGCACCAGCAGAGGCCGGTCATCCACTCCGGTCATCAACACTTCGCCCTTGCGGTGTTTGACGTCGATCTGGCGCAACCATGCGCCCCAGTTTTCGGCATCACCCAGGTCAGTCGTGACCGGGTGGCGATGCCCCAGATCAGTAACCATCGGGACATAGCGTTCCTCGATCACACGCGCGGTTGGATGTGCGGGTAGGATCGGCGCCAGGGGTGAGCGGAAGATGCTGTCGGCGCTGGCGAAATCCGGACCAGCTGCGACCAGAACGGCACCACCTTCATTGATATAGTTGGTGACGTTGTCCAGATAGATCGCGGGCAGGATGCCGCGCCGCTTGTAGCGGTCAAAAATGATCAGGTCGAAATCGTTTATCTTTTCCAGAAACAACTCGCGCGTTGGGAAGGCAATCAGCGACAGTTCGTCCACCGGCACCCCGTCCTGCTTTTCGGGCGGGCGCAGAATGGTGAAATGTACCAGATCGACCGAGCTATCGGATTTCAGCAGGTTACGCCATGTCCGCCCGCCCGGATGCGGTTCCCCGGATACCAGCAGCACGCGCAGACGGTCACGAACTCCGTTCATCTGGATCAGCGCGGTGTTGTTGCGATCGGTCAGCTCGCCCTCGGCTGCTGGCACGGTAAACTGAATCACGTTGCGCCCGCCATGGGGCAGCGTGATCGGCAGCTCAACATCAACACCAATGGGTATCGTGTATTGCTCGGGCTCGGCGCCGTCCACCGAGATTTCCAGCGGCGCGGTCGTGGCCCCGGCGGGCGCGGCTCCGCTGTCTTCCACCC
This sequence comes from Ruegeria atlantica, assembly GCF_013033965.1. GTDB lineage: Bacteria > Pseudomonadota > Alphaproteobacteria > Rhodobacterales > Rhodobacteraceae > Ruegeria > Ruegeria atlantica_D. The sequence goes on along the minus strand of NZ_WQFE01000002.1, from coordinate 324,726 downwards.
GCAAAGTCAGGGTGACAGGCTCATCGATAATGGCAAAGGCAGGCGCGTTGCGGACGATCAGACGGCGATCCCAATCCGCTTCGCGCCCGGTCTGAAGCAGATGCATAGGCGCGGGCAGATCGGGGGCCTGATCAGCGTCATGCACGATCCCGTCAGATACCACCAGAATTCCGGCGATCCGGGCGCGCGGTTCTTCGGCCAGCGCTTCGTTCAAGGCCGCCATCACCTGTGTGCCTTCGTCCCCGTCGCCGTCACCTACGCGAATGCGGCGTAGTTCCGTATTGTCGCGGGATCCAATCTCGGCCGCCAGTTCCCCGGCAGCTTGTGCGGTCTGGTCCGCCCGATCTGATAGGGTCTGGCTGGCGCTTTCATCCTCGATCATCAACACGATATCGGTCAGCGGCGCGCGATCTTCGACCTGATAGACCGGCCCGGACAAAGCTGCGATCACCACCAAAGCCGCCAATCCGCGCAGGGCCCAGCCCGACAGGCCGCGCCACAGGGCCAGCAAGACCCCAGAAACGGCAATTGCGGCCACGATTGCCAGAACGGGCCACGGGATCAGCGGATCGAATATGACGGTTCCTGTCATTGTCCCAACCTGTCCAGCAAGGCAGGCACGTGCACCTGATCGGATTTGTAGTTTCCGGTTAGCACATGCATCACCAGATTGACGCCGAAACGATTTGCCAGTTCGCGCTGCCGTTCACCCGCATAGCCACGCCCCACCGGCAACAGCGCCTGACCATTGCGATCAATGGCCCAGGCCCCGGCCCAGTCATTGCCGCCAATCACGACCGGCGTCACATTGTCATTGAGGTTGCGGAACGGCATCCCTTCAATCTGTTCCGCATCCATAGGTGCGGCCTCGACCCACACCTCGGTGCCCGCATAGCGACCCGGGAAATCCTGTAACAGGTAGAAGGCACGGGTCAGGACATGGTCACGGGGAATAGGCTCTAACGAAGGGATATTCAGTGGCGCAGCGATCTGTTGCAGCTTGCGCCCATTTGGGCTGGCCGCCCCAAAGCGTGCGACGTCTGCATCGCGTGTGTCGAACAGGATCATGCCCCCGGATCGCAGATAAGCATTGAGTTTGGCATAGGCCTCGGCGGAGGGTTGCGGCTGGTCCGGCGAAATCGGCCAGTAGAGTAGCGGGAAAAACGCCAACTCATCGCGCTCCAAATCCACTCCGATGGGGTCCGCCGGCTCGACAGAGGTTCGATAGAACAGCGTTTGCGCCAAACCGCGCATACCGGCGGCGGCGATGTCATCAACTTGCGCATCACCCGTCAGAACATGCGCCAGAACCAGTTCCTGTGTCGCGTTCAACGCAAAATCGGTATCTTCGGGGGTTTGCGCCTGCGCCTCGGGCACCAGCAAAATTGCACCCAGCGCGACTGCGGTCGCCTTGGCCAGACCCAAGCGACCGGACAAAGCCAGCGAGGCGATCACGTCGACCGTCAGCAACAACAACGCAAGGCTCAGCAGAATGCCCCCGATAGGTGTCTCGGTGCTGATCTCCTGCCCCTTGATCGGAACATCCGATGGCCAGATCGCCGGGCTAAGCACCGTTTCATCATTCAGAACGTTGCGGGCCAGTTTCTGTTTGCCGCTTTCGTAGAGGCCCGGTCGCAGGTCCGGACCGATCTGACCAGACACAAGTTCGACACCATCGACGCCTGCCAGATTGCCTGCATCCGACAGGACGCCAAAGCCGTCCATGACCTGAATCGGCTCCCAAGTCGTGCCTTGCAACTGTGACTCCTGCCGCGATTTCGCTGCTGATGCCACTGCCAGCCGGTCCAGCATTTCGACAAACAATCCTGACAAAGGCAAGCTGGACCATTCGGCATCCGCCGTCACATGAAACAGCACAACCTGCCCCAAGCCCAGCGCTTTGCGGGTTACCAAGGGCGTTCCATCCGATAACGATGCAATGACACGATCCGCCAAATTAGGGTCTGGTTGCGCCATGACTTGAGTTGTTACCGTTACATCCTCAGGCACCTGCAACCCATAGAAAGGCGAATTTTCCGGGAAGGGTGCCAGCCCCTTGGCCTCACCCCAACTCATGGCCCCGCCGACCGAGCGTCCGCCACTGCGCAGGCGCACCGGCAACAATGTATCTTCAGCATCCCGGCCAAGATCGCTGGCCGCCATCCGCGGGCCGGCAAATCGCAACAGCAAACCGCCCTGTTCAACCCATTCGATCAGGGCCGCTTGTTCAGATTCAGCCAGTTTCGCCACATCGGCCAGCACGATCACATCCGGATTTGCGGGAAGGACTTCCAGCAATCCGCCGTCAACGAAATCCGCCGTCGGGATAAGAACTTGCGTCAGGTAGTGCAGCGGCGACAGCAGCTCCAACCCTTCACGGTTGAGCGTTCCGGCGATAAGGGCGACCTCGCGCCGACGCAGGCTGTCATCCGTCAACGTCACAGCCCCGGCCGACCGCTGGCCCTGAATTTCAAACCGTGTGATCCGGGCGCGCAGTTCCGACGGCAGGGCCAGCTCGACCTGTCCCAAAGTCTCACCACTGGCAAAGTCTAAGTCGATCGATTGCAAGGTCCGCATCGCACCGGCAGGGTCGCGACCCTGAGCCAGAACGGTGATGCGCTCTGCGGAACCAGGCTCGGCCCGTTGCGCAGACAATTGAATGACGCCGTCTTGATATGTGGCGGGCAGAATAGCTATCGCAGGTGTCGGAGCCTGATAGACTGTCACATCGCCGCGCGCGCGCAATGCAGACAGGATCGCCTCGTGCCCCTCATAGGCCAGGCGATCGCTGAACCAATGGGTGTCAAACCCTCCATCCGCCTGATTCAGAGCATCCAGAGCTATGTCTATCTGCGCCTGATTCGGTTGCCACGGTGTCGGTGTGAGCCCGGGCAAACGGCCCCGCCACGCCTCGGCCGCTTGGAAAACAGGTGGTTCGGGTTCGGTCAGCCGCAGGATAGCAACGGTTCGACCCGCACGCCCCGCCTCGGTCAATTGTGCATCGATCTGGTCCAGCGTCGTTGACCATCGCGTCGCTCCGGCCCAGCTGGCATCCAGCACCAGCAGCAACGGCCCGGACCCCGCCTGATCGCGCGAGGGGTTCAGGACCGGCCCGGCTAAGCCAATGATAATCGCCGCCGCCGCCAGCATACGCAGCAACAGCAACCACCATGGGGTGCGATCCGAAACGCTCTCATCATCTTTCAGTCCCAACAGCAGCGTCACCGCCGGAAACAATCGACGGATCGGTGCGGGCGGTACGGCGCGCAGGATCAGCCATAGGATCGGCAGGGTCAAAAGACCCAGCAACACCCACGGAGCGGTAAAGCCAATGCCCGCCAGAACCGTCATCCCGTCCCCCCGTCCAACGCACGATAGAGCCACAACAGAGCCGCCTGCGCACTGTCACCGGTGTGATGCAAGCCCAGTTGCCATCCCGTCGCGCGGCAGAGTTGGGTCAGCGCGTCCTTGCGCTTGGCAAGCCGTTCCAAATACCGCTCACGCAGGTCTCCGGCCTTGAGCGTTTCGTGCCGGACCGACCCTCCGACACTTTCAAAGATCGTGCGGCCCCGATAGGGAAACGTTTCCTCTCCCGGATCGAGAACCTGCAAAACCAGCCCCCGCACCCCCCGGTCAGCGGCTTTGGTCAGGGCCAGTTCGACCTCATCCATCGGACCCAGGAAATCGGAAATGAACACGGCGCGCGCATGTGGGATCATGGCGCGGTGTTCGGGGGGCGTGTAGTCGGTCTCGGCGTCTTCGGACCATGCCTGTGCCAGCCGGATTATCTGCGCATTGCCACGTCGCGGTGGCAAAGTCGTTCCAGTCAAGCCCACGCGTTCGCCACCGCGCACCAGCAGTATTGCGGTCGCAAGGCCCAGCAGCCGCGCGCGGTCAGCCTTGGTGGGCAGGCTCTTGTCGGATGCAAACCGCATTGATGCACCCTGATCGACCCACAGCATAACCGATTGCGCAATCTGCCATTCACGTTCGCGCACGAATTGCTGATCTCCGCGCGCGGAACGTCGATGGTCGATCATCCGGCGGCTGTCGCCGATCTGGGCGGGGCGATATTGCCAGAAGTCATCGCCAAGGCCCGAGCGGCGGCGCCCATGATCACCCAACAGAACCGTTCCGGCCAGATGTTCAGCGCGCGCCAACAGCGGCGGCAGCCGGGACGCCTCGGCCTCTGATCTTTCACGAAGGGTCAGCGCGGCATTCACGCCGCGGCCTCAGTCCGGACCAATCCTGCGGCGGTGGACTCAATAAGATCGGCCAAACTGTCACCGCGTGCCCGCGCCGCAAAGTTCAATGCCATCCGGTGGCTGAGCACCGGACGGGCCATATCCAGAACATCCTCGGCATTTGGGGCCAGCCGTCCCTGAAGCATCGCGCGCGCGCGTACTGTCATCATGAGTGCCTGCGCGGCACGTGGACCGGGACCCCAGGCAACAGTTTCGGCGACCCGTTCAGAAACACCCGCCTCTTCGGGGCGGAAGGCGCGGACAAGATCAAGGATCAACTCCACAACCGAGTCCCCGACCGGCATCCGGCGCAAAAGAACTTGGGCGGCCAACAGCTCTTCCTTGGTGAAAATCTCGTGCGCGGCTTCTTCTTCGACACCTGTCGTGGCCAAAAGAATATCGCGCTCGGTCTGGCGATCGGGGTAATCGACGTCGATCCGAACCAGGAAACGGTCCAGCTGCGCCTCGGGCAGTGGATAGGTGCCCTCTTGTTCAATCGGGTTCTGTGTCGCCAGCACATGAAAGGGCACACCCAGATCGCGGTCTTCACCGGCCACGGTCACGGTGCGTTCTTGCATCGCCTGCAGCAACGCCGACTGGGTTCTTGGGCTGGCGCGGTTGATCTCATCCGCCATCAGCAATTCACAGAAGATCGGGCCGGGAATGAATCGGAAATGACGGCTGCCATCTTCGGCTGTATCCAGAACCTCGGATCCCAGAATGTCGGCGGGCATCAGGTCGGGCGTAAACTGGATGCGGTTGCCGTGGAGCCCCATCACGGTCGACAGCGTTTCCACCAAGCGGGTCTTACCTAGGCCGGGCAAACCGATCAGCAGCGCATGCCCCCCACACAATAACGCGGTCAGGGTCAGGTCCACGACCCTTTCCTGTCCGATAAAGCGACGGGTGATCGAGGCCTTGGCCTCTTGCAGTTTGATTTCCAGCGCTTCGATCTCGGACACGAGGTCGGCAGGTTCGGTCATGACTTTCCCTTCCGTGGACTAATATGATTGAAGTGTATCGCGCGAAAAGGAAATGGCAAAAGCAATGAGCGGACAAAAACCTGTGACCCCCTCTCCGGACGGGCTGGCGGCCTCAGTCAAAGCGGCCAAAACCAGGGGTTTACCCCCCGTTCACCTGTGGAATCCTCCGTTTTGCGGCGATCTGGACATCCATATCGCAAAAGATGGGTCTTGGACTTATCTAGGGTCGCCCATCAACAGGTTCGAGCTTGTGAAGCTTTTTTCCTCAATTCTTAAGAAAGAAGAGGGGAAATACTACCTGGTGACCCCGGTGGAAAAAGTGGGAATCACTGTCGAGGATGCACCTTTTGTCGCCGTGGATGTCGACGCATCAGGCGAGGGTCAGACCCAAATGCTGACATTCACAACCCATGTTGGCGACACAGCGATTGCCGGCCCGGATCACCCGATCCGGATTGTCATCGATTCAGAAACAGAAGAGCCGTCTCCCTATGTATTGGTCCGCAACAATCTTGAGGCCCGTATAGATCGCAAAAGTTTCTACCGCCTCGTGGACATCGCCACGCACAAGGATGATTGGTTTGGCGTCTGGTCCAGCGGGCAGTTTTTCCCACTGATCCGCTCGGAAGACCTGACCGATTAGGCGGTCTTGGCGGATCGCCGCTCTTGCGCCAGAACAACTGCCATTGCAACGATTCCCGCGCCCAGCGCACGGGTCCAGTTCCACTCTTCCCCCAGCACCAGCATGATCAGCATCACATAGAAGGGGGCGACATTGATGTGGAAGGACGACAGCGCGACGCCCAGCTTGCCAATCGAGGCGATGAACAGAACCTGGCTCAGCCCCATAGACACAAGCGCATAGATCATCAGCATCCCTGCCTGCTGCATATCAAACGATGTCGCAGGCATCACATCCATGCCTAATTGTGCCGATCCGAACATCAGCACCGACGCCATCGCCAGACCCCCGACGAAGGTGATGGTGGTGCGTCCGACCCGGCTCAGTTCAGGGAAATCCCGGGCGGTCGCCATGCTGGCCCAACAGAACAAAGCCGTCGAGACAACCGCGCAAGCTGCACCCAATCCCAGTTGGGCTGGCGCCAACGCGCTTGTGGCGATCAGACCTCCGACAATTGAAACAATTACGCCCAGCGCAAAATTCCACCTCAGCCGACGCGTTCCCGCGGCCAATTCCAACAGCGTCGCCATCAAAGGCGCACACGACGCGACAATCGCAACCGTCACCGGATCGGTCAGCTTTTGCGCCACGATCATCAGGAACATGGCCACCCCAATGCCGCATCCGCCGACGATCATCGCGTGCCGCCAGCGGGCGGAAAGAACCCGATGCGGCCCGTCGATCAGCATCCAGATTGGCATCATGACAACAACGGCCAACGCCAAACGCGCGGTCAGCAAGGCAACAGGGGGCCACGTCTGCAACAGCACTTCGGCCGCCGGAAACCCGGCCGCCCAGGTCAGCATAGAGGCTACTGCCAACCCATTGCCGGACAAAGCAGAATTCCGTCCTGTGGACACAGAAAGGGTGTTCCCGCGCACAGGGTCAGGGCTCATCGCCATCATATTCAAACCTTTTGTTGGCACAGCGTTCTGAAATGATTCGCCGCGTTGCCCCGAACCTCGCTGATTCAATGGGCGCATTCTGGTCGAATTTCGACAAACTGTCGTTTTCAGTCTCTTTCGCTGAAATCACCACGCAGATAAGGTCACCGCACCAGCTATCCAAAGGCCACTCATGCCAAAACTCGCAGCGAATATTTCCCTGCTTTTTACTGAACTGCCCTATCTGGACCGATTCCAGGCCGCCGCAGACGCGGGGTTTAAGGCGGTCGAGATTCTGTTCCCTTACGAGTTGGCGGCCAAAGAAACCCAACGCGCCCTGTTGGCCAACGGGCTTGAACTGGTTCTGATCAACGCGCCGCCGCCAAACTACACGGGCGGTGATCCCGGCTATGCCGCTATTCCCGGTGGCGAAGGCCGATTCCAATCCGATATCCGCCGCGTTCTGCGGTATGCCGAGGTTCTGCGCCCAGGGCTGATCCACATCATGTCAGGCTATTCCAGCGGACCGGATGCGTTTGCGTGCATGGTCCATAACCTGCAATGGGCGGCTGACCTGGCACCGCAACAACAGTTCACGATCGAGCCTCTTAACCCGGTGTCTCAACCCGATTACTTCCTGAATGACTATGATCTGGCTGTTGAAATTTTGGATCGTGTGGATCGCCCGAATGTCGGTCTGCAATTTGACAGTTTTCACGCCCATATGATCCACGGAGACGCCTTGGCCGTTTGGAACAAGTTCCACCACAAGGTCACACATGCCCAGGTCGGAGCGGCACCCGACCGTTCTGAACCGGGGCGCGGCCCGACGGACTTCACGCGACTGTTTGCAGCGATGGAGAACACTGGCTACGCCAATTGGGTCAGTGCCGAATACACCCCTTCTACACCGCGCACCGCCGCATCACTTGGCTGGATGGGACAACACGCCACCTGATCCAGTCTGGCAAGTGAGCGGAAAGTATCTAAAAACGGGGCATCGCGACCCTAAGGATGCCCGAAATGATCCCTGCCCGCTTTGCCCATGCCGTGTTTGGTTTGATCATGTCCGGTTTGATGTCATGTATTGTCACCGGCATCGCCACCGTCAAAGCGGTCGGCTTCGGCCCAAACACCTTCGGTGATTGGATGGCATCTTGGGCTTTTTGCTGGCCAATAGCGTTTGCCGTCATCCTGACCCTTGGACCCACTGTGAAACGCATGGTCGAGGGCTGGGTCAGACCGCAGGACTGAGCCGCTGCGAAGAGGGCCTGATGAGCAGCGCCCCTAATGCGCCTCGGCCCAGTTCGCGCCTTGCCCGGCATCGACGCTCAGCTTGACGTCCAGCTTAACCGCGGGGTCCGAGGCCCCTTCCATCACGTCGCGCGCCACGTCGATCACCTGACCCACCGCATCCTCGGCGACTTCGAACAGCAATTCGTCATGCACCTGCAACAGCATCTTTGCAGGCAATCCGTTGATGGCATCCGGCATCCGCACCATCGCGCGCCGGATCACATCCGCCGCCGTGCCCTGAATCGGCGCGTTGATCGCAGCACGGCGCGAGAAGCCCGCATGCGGCCCCTTGGCATTGATTTCCGGCGTGTGGATTTTGCGCCCAAACAGGGTTTGCACATAGCCATGCTCTTTGGCGAAAGCCACGGTGTCGTCCATATACCGGCGAATGCCCGGAAAACGCTCGAAATAGCGGTCGATGAACCCCTGCGCCTCGGCCCGCGGGATGCGCAGGTTGCGGGCCAGACCAAATCCCGAGATGCCGTAGATCACACCAAAGTTGATCGCTTTGGCCTGACGGCGGATATCCGGCGTCATCTCGTCCAGCGGCACATCGAACATCTCGGACGCCGTCATGGCGTGAATGTCCAGCCCATCTGAAAACGCCTGTTTCAAGGCCGAAATATCGGCGATATGTGCCAGTATCCGCAACTCGATCTGGCTGTAGTCGAGGCTGACCAGCACGTTGCCCGGCTCGGCAATGAACGCCTCGCGAATGCGGCGGCCTTCTTCAGTACGCACCGGAATGTTCTGCAGGTTCGGATCGGTCGAGGCCAAACGCCCGGTACTCGCCCCGGTGATCGAATAGGACGTGTGCACCCGGCCCGTATCGGGGTTAATATGGGTCTGCAATGCGTCGGTATAGGTCGATTTCAGCTTGGACAGCTGCCGCCAGTCCAGCACCCGGCGTGGCAGTTCATGCTCGGTGGCAAGATCTTCCAGAACATCTGCCCCGGTCGAGTATTTCCCGGTCTTGCCCTTCTTGCCGCCTTCCAGACCCATCTTGTCGAACAGAATCTCACCCAGCTGTGCGGGGGAACCGACGTTGAAGTTTTCACCGGCCAACTCGTGGATTTCGGCCTCTAACCCGGCCATTTTCTGGGCAAAGGCGTTGGACATGCGGCTCAGCACATCGCGGTCGACCTTGATGCCGTGCATCTCCATCTCGGCCAGAACCGGCACCAGCGGCCGCTCGAGCGTTTCGTACACCGTCGTCACCTGCACCTGATGCAGTTGCGGTTTGAACAGCTGCCACAGGCGCAAGGTGATATCCGCATCCTCGGCCGCATAGGCGGTGGCCTCGTCAATCGGCACCTTGTCGAAGGTGATCGCCGACTTGCCCGAGCCCAGCAGCGGCTTGATCGGGATCGGCGTGTGGTTCAGATAGCGTTCGGACAGCGTGTCCATGCCATGCCCATGTTCACCGCCATGCATCGCATAAGACATCAGCATCGTGTCGTCGATAGGCGCAACATTCACGCCATAACGCGCAAAGATTTTGGCGTCGTATTTCATGTTCTGCCCGATCTTAAGGATAGACGGGTCTTCGAACATCGGTTTCAGCAGGGCCAGAGCCTCGTCCAGCGGCATCTGCCCCTCGGCCAGTGCATCCGAGCCGAACAGATCATCCGTTGCGCTTTCGCGGTGAATCAGCGGGATGTAACAGGCCTCACCCGCCTCGACGCATAGCGATATTCCGACCAGTTCGGCGATCATTTCATTTAGCCCGGTGGTCTCGGTATCCACTGCGACCCAGCCACGCTCATAGGCCTGATCAATCCACTTTTGCAGCGCCCCGGCATCGCGCACACATTCGTATTTGGACGCGTCGAACGGGATGGCCTCTGCTTCGGCTACTTCATCTGCGGGCGCAGGCGCATCGGCAATCACCGGTGCTTCGGCGCCCAGCTTGTCGGCAATCCGCTTTGTCAGAGTGCGAAACTCCATCTCGGCCAGGAAGCCCAGCAGGGTCTCGGCATCGGGGTCTTTCACTTCCAGATCATCCAGCGTGAAATCCAGCGGCGTGTTCTCGTCCAACTGCACCAGCTTCTTCGACAGCTCGATCTGATCGCGTTTTTCGATCAGAGTCTGACGACGCTTGGGCTGCTTGATCTCTTCCGCACGGTCCAGCAGCGTTTCCAGATCGCCATATTCGTTGATCAACAAAGCTGCGGTTTTCACTCCGATCCCCGGTGCCCCCGGCACGTTGTCAACACTGTCGCCTGCCAGCGCCTGCACATCGACCACGCGTTCCGGCCCGACGCCGAATTTCTCGACCACGCCATCGCGGTCGATGCGCTTGTTCTTCATCGCATCCAGCATTTCGACGCCACCGCCGACCAATTGCATCAGGTCCTTGTCGGAACTGACGATGGTCACACGCCCGCCCGCCTCGCGCGCCTGAACGGCCAAAGTGGCGATAATGTCGTCCGCCTCATAGCCTTCAAGCTCTTTGCAGGCGATGTTGAAGGCTTTGGTGGCCTCACGCGTCAACGGCATCTGCGGGCGCAGGTCTTCTGGCATCGCTTCGCGGTTGGCCTTGTAGAGGTCATACAGATCGTTGCGGAACGTGTGCGAACCCTTGTCAAAGATCACCGCCACATGGGTGGGCGCATCTGGACCGGCGTTTCCTTCGACATATTTCTGCAACATGTTGCAAAAGCCCGAAACGGCTCCGATTGGCAGTCCGTCCGACTTGCGCGTCAGTGGCGGCAGCGCGTGATAGGCTCGAAAAATAAAAGCTGATCCATCGATCAGATGCAGGTGACAGCCTTTTCCGAATTCGCTCTTGCTCATGGTGCCCTGCCTTATAGGATCGTGGTCATGTTCAGTCTGCACGTTTTATCGGCCATCGCGTCCGCAACCGCAATCGCTCTTGTCGCCACAACCGCGCAGGCGGGGCCAAAATTGCCCGCTGATTGCTTGTCAATTCAGGGCACTTCTTCCAACTGCGCCCCGATCCTGGCTTGCTTGGGCAACAGCGGTATATTTTTCACAGGCCGCGCTATCGGATGGGGTGAAGGAACCCACGCCGGGCGGACAAGTGCGAATTTTGGCTGTCATGGACAGTGGCGCGCCCAAGGAAGTTTTGGTTTCGGGGAAGCCACACTTGAATGTGACAATGGGCTAACCGGAAAGGCTTTCTTTACGTACCAGCATCCGGAAACCGGCACCGCCAGTGGCATTGGCCGCCTCAGCAACGGAAAGGCATTTCATGTGTGGTCCGGTGCCAATGTCGATCAGTTCCTGATCAATAAATATGGCGATGTCGATGCTGGCGCGCTGTGTCAGAATTTTGCCAAACCCGGCACCTGACGGGCCGTCAGCCCTGCTCTGAGCCTTTCAGAACATATTTGCAGTCGCAATATGGGCACTCGACCCAGCCGCTGTCCTCGGGGATCTGCAACCAGACGCGCGGATGGCCCAATGCACCTTCGCCACCATCACAGGCGACACGGGCGGTCTCGACGATCTTGGTTTCCGGCGCTTCAATTGTCACGGCTGGCGATCCTTCACTGGTTGTCGGCCTCGCGGGCATGCATTAGGTGCGTTTATGAGCGATGAGCAAACCGGGGGCAAGAGCCACATGGCCGATGCGGCAATCAGGATCGAAGGGCTGCGCAAGACCTATCGCGGCGGCAAGGGCCAGCCCGAGAAACAGGCGTTGAAGGGCATTGATCTCAGTATTCCGCGAGGGTCGGTGTTTGGCCTGCTGGGACCAAACGGGGCTGGAAAATCGACGTTGATCAACATCCTGGCCGGTCTGGTGGTGAAATCGGCCGGCTCCGTGTCGATCTGGGGCTATGATCAGGACCGCAATCCGCGCCAATCCCGTGCTTCGATTGGGGTCATGCCGCAGGAACTGAACCTTGACCCGTTCTTTACCCCGCGCGGCGCGCTGGAGGTTCAGGCCGGGCTGTATGGCGTACCCAAGGCCGAGCGCCGAAGTGACGAGATCCTTGAACTGGTCGGCCTCAGCGACAAGGCCGAGGCCTATGCCCGCACCCTTTCGGGCGGTATGCGGCGGCGGCTTCTGCTGGCTAAAGCGCTGGTGCATCACCCCAGGATTCTGGTGTTGGACGAACCTACGGCAGGCGTGGATATCGAGCTGCGCCAGATGCTTTGGACAAATGTGCGCAAGCTGAACGACCAAGGCATGACCATCATCCTGACCACACATTACCTGGAAGAAGCGCAAGAGATGTGTGATGAGATCGCCATCATCAACCACGGTGAGAAAATCGCGCAGGACAGCACTGCCAACCTGCTTGGCCGCATGGACAGCCGCACCATGGTCATCGTGCCCGACAGCCCTGTCGTTGAACTGCCGGTGACTGAAGGCGTCGAAGCCGCGTTGCGCGACGATGGTAGCCTAGTGTTGCAATACCACAGCGCCCAGACCAGTGCCGAGCAGGTTTTGGAATCCGTGCGCGCAGCCAATATCCGCATCCGCGACGTTCGCACCGAAGAGGCTGATCTGGAGGATGTGTTCCTCGCCCTGACGTCCAGCCGATCGGAAGGCACACCGACCGGCGATCAGGATCAGCCGCACCGGGGGATGCACCGGGTCAAGCTTTAGGCGCGATCAATTCGCGCCTGATAACAGTTGTTTCGCGAGGATCGGATGTGGATATAGGCCACATCTGGGCGGGCAAAGATATCTCTGATTTTTGCATCGATCTGGCCCGTAGGCGTGATGGCACCGGTGCCATAGACGATGCGGTCATCTGTTCCATAGCCCTTGATCAGATAGTCTGGCGAGGTGGTCAGGATTTCTGGCATTTCGGTACCCTCATACCGCTCACAAGGCGCTGCACACAGAAAGATCGGGCCGGTTTCGGCGTAAGGTTGCGTCTCTAAAAAGGGGCGATGTGCCAGTATCAGCATATCCTCCCCTTCGGGGATATTCTGCAAACAATGGCGGCAGGGATTGCCTGCTCCGGTCGAAACAGCGCGTTCTGGCGTTATGCCATATGCATCCGGGTGACCAGACTGAAGGGCGCGAACTTCGTCAGTCGGTAATGCGGTGATTTTGAACATTGGGATCTCCTTCTTTGCCTCGAACATGCCCGGTACCCAGCTTTCAGGCGACCCGTTTCCTGCGCAATGACGCAAAGGACTCGAAAAGGAACAAAGCGTGAATATAATATGGAATCGTCATGTATGCCGAACTGTCGATCACGTCGAACTTCACCTTCCTCACTGGGGCCTCGCACCCCGAGGAGTATATGGAGCGTGCCGTCACCCTGGGCCTGCCTGCCATTGTGATTGCCGATGACAACTCGGTCGCCGGCATCGTCCGCGCCCACACGCAAGCGCGCGAGATCGCCCGCAAGGTGCGCGAACGGCTGGAGTGGGAGGCGCAGAACACCTCTATCGGTCCGCCTTGCCTCGATCACATCCCCAAACCGCCCTCATATCCCGTCCACGCGGTGCCGCGCCTGATCCCGGCGGCGCGGCTGATCTTCACCGATGCGCCCACCGTAACCGCCCTGCCCCTGAACCGGCAGGGCTGGGCCAACCTGTGCCGTATCCTCTCCAAAGGCCGCCTGCGCGCCGAGAACGGCGATTGCATCCTGCACATGTCCGATCTTTTGGAGTTCTCAGACGGTCTCCACCTGCTGCTCTGGCCACAGGCGGCCCGGCCTCCGGGCGGCGCGGACGCATGGCGGACACAGGCGCAACAATTGACGCGCCGCTTTGGTGGGCGGATGCATCTGTTGAGGCACCTCCGGTATGATGGCGCAGATAGTGCATATTTCTCAATATTAGAGACTGAATCAAGTCAACTTTGCATTCCAACCCTCGCCAGCGCCACGCCGCTGATGCATCACGGCGCACGGCGCAAGCTGGCCGATGTTGTGACCGCCATCCGTCTGCGCCGCAAGGTGGATGAGCTAGGCCGTGAAGCATTGGCCAATGGTGAGCAACGCTTGCGCTCGAAACCCGAGATGCTGCGGATATTCAAAGGTCATGAGGACGCCGTTACGCGCACTCACGCACTCAGCAAAGACCTGAAATTCTCGCTGGGCGAGCTCCGCTATGAGTACCCCAGCGAGGGCAGCGCGCAGGAAACCCCGACTAAACGCCTGCACCGTCTGGCGCATGAGGGGGTGAACTGGCGTTACCCCGAAGGGGCGTCAGACAAGGTGCAGAAGATGCTGGCGCATGAACTCACCCTGATCAAAAAGTTGAAATATGAACCTTACTTCCTGACTGTTCACAACATCGTCAAATTCGCCCGTTCGCGTGACATCCTGTGCCAGGGGCGCGGCTCAGCAGCCAATTCAGTTGTTTGCTACTGCCTGCGTATCACCGAGGTCGGCCCCGAAGAGGATACCATGGTATTTGAACGCTTCGTCTCCGAGGCGCGCGATGAGCCCCCCGACATTGATGTGGATTTTGATCACGAGCGCCGCGAAGAAGACGCCAGCTGGCTGACCGCTGCGCGTGGCAACGGCTACCATCAGGTCGACGATGTCTGGCGCCGTGCCGGGCTGAGGCCCTCGGTGATCGAACGGCTGGCCGAGGCCGATGCTTTTGCTGCCTGCGATCTGACCCGGCGTGAGGCGTTATGGCAGGCCAAGGCGATTGCCACCGCCAAACCGCTGCCCCTGTTTTCACAGGATCTGGAGGGCGAGGCGCTGGACGAGCCCGAGGCCTACCTGCCGCAGATGACGCTGGGCGAACAGGTGGTTGAGGATTACGTGGCCACCCGCCTCAGCCTCAAAGCACACCCGGTGGCCTTGTTGCGGCACCTCCTGACGCCGGACCCGCGCGACAAAACCACGCCTGTTGCATGATCACAGAACGAGATATTAGCCCTGAACAGAGTCGAAATCGGGCCTGAAATGACCAAACCAACCTTACCCCCGCGCTTTCCTGCAACGCCGAACCAGATCAGCGCACAGGTCCACGCATTTTACGCCCGAGTGCGAGAGGACGCGGTACTGGGGCCCGTCTTCAACAAACATGTCCACGATTGGCCCGCACATGAGGAGAAGATCGCCGCGTTCTGGCGCAACGCGATTTTGTTCGAGCGCAGTTATGACGGCAACCCGCAACGAGTCCATATCGAGCGGCCCGACGTAAAGCCCGAGTTCTTCGCCCATTGGCTGGACCTGTTCGAAGAAGTCGCAACCCAGACGCTGCCCTCTGAAACCGCGGCACCTTGGGTCGCGCTGGCCCGTCGCATCGGGGTGGGAATGAAAGCTGGCGTGCAATCCGCACGCCAACCCAAGGACGCACCACCGATCCTGCGATGATCTTGCGTCATACCGGCCATGCGATGTTAGCGGTAAATTAGGGGCTATGCGTGCCACCAAAATGGGTTTACTCAAAGGCAAGCCACCCGCAGCACAGGCGGAGTGATGGCGCAGTTACAACACCGATATATCACCCGAGGCCGCACCGATGAGCACTCAGAACTCTACCCTCCGGGGACTTGGCTATGCGTTTTTGGGCTTTGCGGTCTTTGCCAGCCATGACGCATTGATCAAGGCGCTTGGCGGCGTCTACTCGGTGATGCAGATCATCTTTTTTGCCACGCTGTTTTCCTTTGTGCCGATGGCCGTCACGATTCTGACCGACCGGACAACAGGGAACTTTCTGCCCCATCACCCCTGGCTGGTGTTGCTGCGATCTGGCCTGATGGTCACTGCAATGTCCTGCGCGTTCTATGCGTTTTCAGTTTTGCCGTTGGCCGAGGTTTATTCGCTGCTATTTTCCTTCCCGCTGATTGTGACAGTCCTGTCGATTCCCATTCTCGGCGAAGTGGTCCGCGCACAACGTTGGGCCGCCGTGGGCGTGGGCTTGATCGGCGTTCTGATTGTTCTGCGCCCAGGCGCAACGGATATCACGCTGGGTCATCTGGCCGCTCTGACAGCCGCTTTCTGCAGCGCCTTTGCATCCGTGCTGGTGCGCAAGATCGGGAATGAAGAACGCTCGGCCGTACTGATCCTGTACCCCATGCTGCTGGCCATCGCGGTGATGAGCCTGGCCCAACCTGCGGTGTACCACCCCCCATCCCTGCTGCATCTGGCGATGATGGCATTGGTGGGCGTGTTCTCGGTCATCGCCCAGCACCTGATCATTCTCGCCTATCGCGCCGCGCCTGCGGGCGTTATTGCCCCCAGCCAATACAGCCAGATCATCTGGGCCACGATTTTTGGCATGGTTTTCTTTGGTGAACGCCCGGACATCTGGGTGGCGGTTGGCGCAAGCGTCATAATCGCATCCGGCGTCTATGTGGTCTGGCGCGAGAGCAGGGCCAACACCACCTCGGCCAACACCCCTGTTCTGCGGGTCCGGTCACCGCGGTCAGATACCGGGGCGTCACGGCCGGGGGAGTAAATCCCAGAAAAAACGGCGCACTGTTCTGCGCGCCGTTGATACTCGCATTTCGCGGATCGCCTCGTATAAGAGTCTTAGTAAACCACCACCGATCGGATACTCTCGCCCTTATGCATCAGGTCGAAGCCGTGGTTGATGTCGTCCAGACCCATGGTGTGGGTGATCATCGGGTCGATCTCGATCTTGCCGTCCATATACCAATCCACGATCTTGGGGACATCGGTCCGGCCCCGTGCACCGCCAAAGGCCGTGCCGCGCCACGAGCGGCCAGTGACCAGTTGGAATGGGCGGGTCGAGATTTCGGCCCCGGCAGGCGCTACGCCGATGATGATCGATTCACCCCAGCCCTTGTGCGCCGACTCCAGCGCTGCGCGCATCACGCCAACATTGCCGGTGGCATCAAAAGTGTAGTCCGCGCCGCCCTTGGTCAGACTGACCAGATAGGGGACCAAATCGCCTTCAACTTCGGACGGGTTGACGAAATCGGTCATGCCGAATTTGGTCGCCATTTCCACTTTGGAAGGGTTCAGATCGACGCCAACGATCTGATCGGCCCCGGCCAGACGCAGGCCCTGGATCACGTTCAGGCCGATACCACCCAGACCAAACACGATGGCACGGCTGCCGATTTCCACCTTTGCCGTGTTGATCACCGCGCCGATGCCGGTGGTCACGCCACAACCGATATAGCAGATTTTGTCGAAGGGCGCGTCCTCACGCACTTTGGCCAGCGCGATCTCGGGCAGAACCGTGTGGTTCGCGAAAGTCGAGCAGCCCATGTAGTGCAGGATCGGATCGCCATCCAGCGTCGAAAAGCGCGAGGTTCCGTCGGGCATGAGACCCTGGCCTTGGGTTTCACGGATCGCCTGACACAGGTTAGTCTTGGGGTGCAGGCAGTATTCGCACTCGCGACATTCCGGGGTGTAAAGCGGGATCACGTGATCGCCCGGCTTCAGGCTGGTCACGCCCGGGCCGACCTCGACCACCACGCCCGCGCCTTCATGGCCCAGAATGGCCGGGAACAGGCCCTCGGGATCAGCACCCGACAGGGTGAATTCATCGGTGTGGCAAATGCCGGTGGCCTTGATCTCGACCAGAACCTCACCCGCTTTGGGGCCTTCGAGGTTCACATCCATCACTTCCAAAGGTTTGCCCGCCTGAACGGCGACGGCGGCACGGGTACGCATGGTCGTTGTCTCCCTGTCTTATTTGCCCCGACCCTGCGTTAATTGCAGGGCGTTTTCAACTGCGCTTTGGTGACAGGTTGGCTAATTGTTTGATATTGCAGTAACGACATTGTCAGAAGGAGAAACGCCAATGCACCGATTTTTGCCCGCGCTGGCCCTGCTGGCAGCCTGCGCCGAAACAGCGCCCGTACCCGAGGACAACCCGACCCCGCCCGAAGCCGCGCCGGTTGATCTGGCCTTTTGCCTGGGCGAAGACTTTGCCGATTCTATCGGCCAACCCGTTTCGACCATTCAGGCGCAGTTGCCGGAACGGTCGCGCGTTCTGGGCCCCGATGACCTTGCCACACAGGATTATCGCATCGACCGGCTGAATGTTTTTGTGAATGGATCAGGTATCATTCAACGCCTGACCTGCGGGTAGTACACATTTTGGCAGTGCCTCATCAGCTCTGAACGGATTTCTTTACTTCTCCACTTCAAAGATGCGAACAACCCGAATACCTGGGTAAGGTCTCCTGCGATCCAAAGTCGGGCGAATACGAGACGCTGGACGCAACCCATCCATGGCGGTATTGAACGCCCCGCCTTTGGCGACCACGCGTTCGCAAGAACTTTGCTGTTTTGAGAGAGACAGGTAGGCACTACTTGTTGGCAAACCTAAATGCTCTTCCGTCCAGCAAGACAGGGTAATCTCATCAACATTGCCCGCCATATGGCGAACACCCCACGCATTGGCTGCATCGAGGTCTTCAACCGGCACCGGAATTCGTCGGTTCTTGAGCGCAGGCAGTGATACTTCGCGCCCGCGCAGATGCTCTGTCGCCCTTCTCGAAAAGTTCGCCTGATCAGCAGTCAGTTCGTCCCCTTGCGCGAACCTAGTTTCCGTCCCGGCGCGGGCGGCGTATTCCCATTCTGCCTCGGTTGGTAAACGATAAACTTCCTCGCCAACCAGCGAGTTCAACCACGCCGTATATTCCAGCGCATCCAGATACGACACATTAATCACGGGGTGGTCAGTGCCCAGGGTCACTTGCCCGTATAGCGTTTGCACACTGTGCTCTGGCACATGTGAGCACCCTCCGGCGTCAACGCAGGCCATCCATTCCGCATGCGTAACTTCATTGCGACCAATCGCATAGAGAATATCCATCTTTACCCGATGGCGAGGGTGTTCGCTGGGGATGATGTTGATCTCATCTGGCCCACGCACGCCAAGATAGCCGTCCTTGCCGTAAAACGTGAAAGGATTGCGGGACTCACCGGGGATGGCCCCCATCATGAATGAACCGGGAGGCATGACGATCATTTCGGGGCAATCTTCACATTCCTGAAAACGCTCAAGCGGATTTCCGATAGGACCCCTCGTCGGCGGGGCACTTTCTGCCGCAATCTTCGCGGTACATACCGCTCCCCAGATCACAAGCAATGAAACGGAAAGAAGTGCCGCGCGATAGAAAATCATCTCTTTTATAAAATCCTGAACGAGGGTGAACTGCGCCCATTGGCTGGAAAATTTGAATCAGGCCATAGGGCAAATTGCAACTTGATCACCGCCTTTTTCGGCTGGGTCGCTCTCGACTCGGTAGGTGATTCTGCGATAAGAACAAAGTAAGAACATTTAATGTCTGCCGATGCCAAAACGCCGAATACTCTCATTGTGGTTCCCTCGTCTGGAGGCTGAACGGCTGATCCGTGCTGCGCGGGGGCTGCATGCTGGCCCTTTGGCCGTGGTTGCGGAACAGTCAAACATGCAGGTGATTACGTCGCTGAACGCAGAAGCGCAGACCGCCGGGCTGCGCGTGGGTCAGCCGGTGCGTGACGCCCATGCCATGTGCGCGACCCTGATCACGCGGCATCGCAATGCCCCGGCCGAGGCAGCGCTGCTGAGCGTGATCGAAACCGACTGCGCCGATATGGGACTGAGCGTGCAGATGGGCATTGCCGACACGCTGGGCGCAGCTTGGGCACTGGCACGCTATGCGGGGCACGAGGCCACATCGGATCGCAACGGCGACGCCATCAGCCTGGAAGCCCGCGCCACCCGCGCGCGCAGGCAAAACGGCGGCACTGGATCAAGGGCGGGGCCGCGCCGCAGGTGATGGCCCTGGGCGATGGCGCACGCATTGCCGCGCCGGGGCAGTCCTATGGCGCGCTCAGCCCCCTGCCCATCGCAGCACTGCGGCTTGAGGATCAGGTAGTCGCACAACTAAATCGACTGGGCCTGCGCCAGATCGGCGATCTGCTGGGCCAGCCGCGTGCAAGTTTGGCGCGGCGATTTGGGCGCGGGCTGGTGTCGCGGCTGGATCAGGCCATGGGCAGTTTGGTTAAAATATCTGATTAGAGTCTATTTTCCTCGGTAAACCAGCCAATCCGGCAGGTAATCCAGCAAACGGATCACCCAGGAAAACGGCGCCGGGAAATCGGTGCGGAACCGGCGGCGCGACATCGCCCTGACCACCCGGTCCGCCGCGTCCTCGGGTGTCATCAGCATCGGCATCTTGAAAGTGTTCTTTTCAGTCAGGCGGGTCTTAATGAAGCCTGGATTGACGATCCGCACGGTTACCCCCGTACCTGACAGATCAAATCGCATCGTTTCAGCCAATGAGACCAGCGCTGCCTTGCTCGCTGCATACCCAACCGCAGCCGGAAGCCCGCGATAGCCGGACAAAGACCCGATCAGCGTTATGTCACCCCGGCCCAAACGCACAAAACCCGGCACCGTCTCACCCAACACGCGTAGCGCGCCAAGGTAATTCACGTCAGTCATGGACAGAACGGTCTCGGTGTCCCAATCGGCGGACCTCATCGGTTCATAGGCACCGGCGTTGTAGACCAGACCGTCCACCTCGCCGACCTCTGTCACGGCGCGGCGAACAGCATCAAGGTCAGTTACGTCAAAGGGTACTATTCGCGCATTCGGCAGAGTTTCACAAATCTCGACCAGCCGCGCCGCATTGCGGGCAGACAGGACCAGGTTTGCCCCCTGACGGCTCAGCGCTTCGGCCACGGACCGGCCTAACCCCTCGCTGGCGCCCACAATCCAATAGGTTTTTCCGTCAAAACTGCTCATGCGTGGGCCATTCGAACTGTCGGGTACACATGGCCCGGACATTGGTTTCGTGTTGTTTCAGACATGTTAGGGAATTTACGGGCCAGCGACAAAGATGGATCACGTGAACGCATCAAAAATCGGGCCAGACTTTACGAAGTAACGCACGTTCAAAAAAAGTCCAGCCAGATTGATCCGTATCCACATCTGATGCGTAATCTCTTTTAAAATGTCGCACTAAGAGGATCACATGTTCGACGAACCAAGGGGCGTACGCAAGAAAATCGCAATTGTAGGTGCAGGCATTTCAGGTCTATCCGCAGCTTACTACCTGTCAGAAGACAATGACGTAACGGTCTATGAGGCCGAGCCACGACTGGGCGGCCATGCCCGGACGGTGATGGCAGGTAGAAACGGTGATCAACCGGTCGACACCGGTTTTATCGTATTCAACTATTCCACCTACCCCAACCTCACCAAGCTGTTCGATGAATTGCACGTGCCGGTCATCAAAAGCGAGATGAGCTTTGGCGCCACCATCGACAATGGTCGCCTCGAATATGGCCTAAACAATCTGCGAACCCTGACGGCGCAAAAACGCAACCTGATGCGCCCGGCCTATTACAAGATGATCTCAGACATCTTGCGCTTTGGCAAAGAGGCGCCAGAGGCTGCCAAGGACGATGACACCACGATTGGGGAACTGATTGATCAACTGAGACTGGGCCACTGGTTCCGCCACAACTACCTGATGCCCATGTGTGGAGCAATCTGGTCCACCCCTGTTGAGTTCATTGACCGCTTTCCCGCACGGTCACTGGTACAGTTTTTCCAGAACCATGCATTGCTGGCTGGCGATCGGGCCAAACAACACCAATGGTGGACAGTCAAAGGTGGCAGCATCGAATATGTTCGCAGGATCGAGGCCGCCTTGCGCGCTCGCGGCAGCGAGATCCGCGTCGCCTCACCCGTCCAGCACATTCAGCGGAATGAACTGGGCGTGACAGTACACAGCGAGGGTCAGGCGGATCTGTATGATGAGATCATTCTGGCCACCCATTCCGATCAGTCATTGGCTATACTGGGTGACAGCGCAACGACTGAGGAACGGGCGGCGCTGGGATCGATCAAATATCAGCCTAACAAGGCCGTTTTGCATTGCGATCCCGGCCAGATGCCCAAAAGACGCGCCTGCTGGTCCAGCTGGACTTATCGTTCCCAGGCCGGAAATGTCGGCGTCACCTACTGGATGAACCGGTTGCAGAACATTCCGGACAGCGATCCGATGTTTGTTACGCTCAACGTCTCGGCAGATATTCCGGAAGACAAAGTTTATGACGAAGTCGAATTCGCCCATCCGGTGTTTGATCAGGCAGCCCTGAAGGCCCAAGGTCAAATTCGCGAAATGCAGGGGCAGAACAAAACCTGGTTTGCAGGCGCATATAACCGGCACGGTTTTCACGAAGACGGGATTGCCAGCGCGATGCATGTCGTCGAACGGCTGAAAGCTGCCCCTCTATCCAACGGAGCTGACAATGGCGTTCTTGAAAAAGATCCGGTCATCCGTGTCCCGGCCGAATAACGCGATCTGGCGCGCTGCGTTTCTGTCACTGGCTTTGCTGGCCCCCGGCGAGCTAGCAGCATCAGCTGTGACGAATGAGTTGCCAAATGCCGAGCTGCGCGGATCCGCGACGTTCCGTTATCTGGGCCTGCCCATCTATGACGCCAAGCTGTTTACGCCCGGTGGCGCCCCGTTCAGCTGGAGTGAGGATTTCGGGTTGCAGCTGACCTACCGCAAGAACATCAAGCAGAAGGCTCTGATCGAATCCACGCTTGATGAAATGACACGGCAGGGCAACAGCGGGCTGACACAGGCTAATCTGGGACAGTGCTTTGAGGCCGTCAGCAAAGGTGATGTTTATCTGGCTGTCTCGGATGGGCCAAACAAGGTTGGTTTCTGGCTCAACGGGCGCAAAACCTGCACCCTGACCGGGCAGGGCATCAAAAAGACATTCATGTCGATCTTTCTTGGCGACAATACCAGATCGGCAAGCTTTACGCGCCAGTTGAAGGGGCAATGATGCTGTATCCACGGGTCAGCTTCTATGCGCTGATGCTCGCGGCGGCGGGTATTCCCCTCTATATCCACTTGCCGCGCTTTGCCTCCGTGAACCTTGGGATCAGTCTCGGCGTGATTGGAACGGTGTTGCTGGTGATCCGGCTTGTGGATCTGGTGCAGGACCCGCTGATTGGCTGGGCAATTGACCGATGGCCGAGTGGTCAGTTGGCCTTTGCCGCCATTGCCGCCGCGGGGTTGGCAGTTGGCTTTCCGCTGCTTTTTGCCCTGCCCGAGGGCGCGAGCGTAACATCGCTGGTCCTTATCCTGATCCTGCTGTTTTCGGCCTACAGCCTTGGTACCATTCTGCTGTATGGGCGCAGCGCCACGCTGGCCAAGACACCAGACGCCAAAGAGTTGATGACACTGGCAGCCTTCCGTGAAGGTGGACAATTGGCAGGTGTTGTCATTGCCGCCAGCGCCCCTGCCCTGTTCGTCGCTTTGGGGGCCGGCGCGCAGGGGTACCCCGCCTTTGGACTGTTCCTGGGTGTTCTATCCATTATGACCATTGCAGTGACTTTCCCGATGTGGCGGCGCACGCCTATTACTGGCGAGGGCCTGTCTTTCGCCGGGCTGGGTCAGGCCGGGGCACTGCGCCTTTTGGCGCTGGCCCTGGTCAACAGCCTGCCAGTCGCCATCACTTCGACCCTGTTTCTGTTCTTCGTCGAAGACAGGCTGCAACTGCCGGGCAAGGCGGGTCCGTTGCTGATCCTGTTCTTCCTCAGCGCCGGCGCCAGTGTGCCGCTTTGGGCTAAGCTCAGCAACCGAATTGGGCCGAAACAGACTCTGATCATCGCCATGCCACTGTCCATTGCCAGCTTTATCGGGGCGGCGATGTTGCCATCAGGCGAACTGCTGGGCTTTGCCTTGATCTGCCTTGCCTCTGGCGCGGCGCTCGGGGCCGACATGGTAGTTCTGCCTGCCATGTTTTCGGTCGTTTTGACCCGCGCTGGCCTGAATGCCTCAGCCGCGTTCGGTATCTGGTCCTTTGCAGGCAAGCTTGGGCTTGCGCTTGCTGCCTTTTTCACACTGCCCCTGCTTGAACGCAGCGGCTTTGCACCCGGTCAATCGAATTCCGCACAAGCCTTGGACACACTCAACCTAGCTTATGCGGTGCTTCCCTGCATCCTGAAACTCGGCGCGTTTGGCATGGTCTTGACGCTGCCAACGGAGGTCTCAGCCAAATGAAAACGCTTGTTGTTTTACTGCTCGCCGCCCTCGCTCTGTTTATTGCCAAGAACCGGTTCCTGAGCTTTCGGGCGCAATCGCCGGACGACTACACAGGCACAGGACCAGCGTTCAAAATGAAAGAGGTCCTGAACGGAGAGATCCTGTCAGAAGGTCTGATCTATGGACCGAATGGCAAGATGTCTAACAGCTTTGTCGCCCGCATGGTTGGGAAATGGGATGGCAACACCGGCACGCTGGCCGAATACTTCACCTATTCCAACGGCAAGCAAATGACACGCAAATGGTTTCTGACGCTGGGCACTGGCAATACGTTTACCGCCACGGCTGACGACATCGTCGGCGAAGGCCATGGAACGATTTCGGGATCAACCGTCAAACTGACCTACCGCATCATTTTGCCCAAGGACGCCGGTGGGCACACGTTGGATGTAACCGACTGGATGTATCTGACCGAAAACGGTGTGATCATGAACCGATCTGAGATGCGCAAGTTCGGCATTAAGGTCGCAGAGCTGATCGCCACGATGCGCCCCGCGCCCGAGGTCAAATCCGCTCATGTCCCCGGTTCAAACGGCTATGATGCGGACGCAGAGCAAAGGCCAGTACAATGATCTCGCGCCGTGTCCTTGTTGCGGGTCTGGCAGTCGCCGGACTGGCGGTTCTGACTGCCTGTTCAGCTAAACCGCGCATTCCCAAGACCTTTCTATCTGACCGGCAGTTAAACCTTGAAGAGTTCTTTGAGGGTAAGACCGTCGCCTATGGCCAGTTTCAGGATGTTTTGGGCAACGTTCCGCGCCGCTTTACGGTGGATATCGACGGAACGTGGGATGGCGAAACCCTGACTCTGGTTGAGGACTTCGTCTATGACGATGGCGCGACCGAGCAACGTATCTGGACGTTGACCAAAACCGGCGCGGACACCTGGACAGGCACCGCCCCCGGCGTACTGGGAACCGCCAGCGGGGTTGAGCGCGGCGATACGTTCAACTGGAAGTACAAGATCGACCTGCCAATCAAAGAAGGCACCATGCGGGTCAATTTCGATGATTGGATGTGGCTGCTAGAGGATGATCGCCTGCTGAACCGGGCCTATGTCTCGCGTTACGGTGTGCGATTGGGCGAAGTTATCCTGTTCTTCGAAAAGAAATGATGTCCTGCGGACCGGCCCCGGGTCAATTGCTGGTGTAGAAGAAGGACAGTTTGCGGCTGACCCCACCCGGCGGCAGCGGAAAGGGCGAGGCCGCCTGTACCTGCGCCCGTGCAGCCCGGTCAACCTCGGACGATCCGGAACTGTCGATGACATCGACCCAGGCCAGGGTGCCATCGGGATTGATCTCGAAAAACACTTTGGCAAACCCCCGGGCCGCTACAAAAATCGGTGGCGCGCGGTTCAGGTGAACCAGAACCTCACCGGCATAGTTGGTTGTGTCCGAATTCCCAGGACCGCGCCCACCCGAGCGGCTGCCGCTGCTGCCGGATGTGAATGCATCCAACCCTTCGCGCCTATAGGCATACAGCGGCGATTCAACCTCTTCTGTCGGGAACTGCAACTCGCTGAAGTCCCGCGCGCCATTCAGCACGCCACGCCGTTCCGGCGTCGGCTGGCGATCGGCGCGCTGCGGCCGGATCGAGGACGTCACGGCCAGCTCTGTCCCGTCTTCGGCTGCATCCTGTTCGGTCGGTTCAACCGGATCGTCAGGATCAATCGCCTCGGCTTCCAACGGAACCACGGGGATCGCAGCCTCGGGCGACGGAGTGATCGGCAATGCCGCCAACTCCTGTGGAGCAGGGGCCACGGGCTGGATCTCGGTCGCGACCTCCGGCTCGGCAATGTCTGCTTCGGGGTTTCCTTCAGTGACTTCTGCCGCTGTTTCGGCCTCGACCGGCGGGGTTTCATTTGCATCATCGCTGGCGGCGGCATCCTCTTCGGCGGTGTTTTCGGTATCGGCCACATCCGGCTCGACCGGTTCCGTCGCAATCGACTGAACCACCTCCGCCTCGCCGATATCAGGCGCGTAAACCTCCTGCGGGTTTTCAGACGCAACAAGCGCCTCGCTGACCGGGATTTCCGGTTCCTCGGGCGGCGTTTCAACCGGGGGTTCGGGTGCTTCGGCCGGTTCAGGTTCAACCGGCTCGGCGACGACCCCGGCAAGGTCCTCGAACGTCGTGCTTAGCTCTATTGATTCATTCGCCTGACCATCTGGCGTGCCTTCCGCAAGCCGCTGCCCGGTCACGCTCAGCCCCATCAGGTGCAGGAAAAGCGACACCAGAATAGCCGCTGCCGCTATCATGGCCGAGCGCCGGATCATTCCAGGGCCTTCTCGGTCACAACAAAGACAGATGATGCGCCCAGGCGGCGCAACGCACCTGTCACCTCGATCAAACGGGGACCCGGTGCGTTTCGGTCGGGAACAATGCGTACAGCCTCGGCCCCTTGGTCACGCATATGCGTTTCGGGGTCGGTTGGTTCTCCGCGAAAGCTCAGCGTGCCATCTGCGTGCAGGATCAGCGCATCGGGCGGTTCGCGCCCTTCAAGGTCTGACGTGTTCACCAGCTTAAGATCCGGATCCAGCGGCGGGGCCAGCGTGCCGGTGAGCAGGAAAAAGATCAGCATCAGGAAAACGACGTTGATCAACGCAATCGTCGAGTCGCGGTTGCGTTTGGGGCGTCTGTACTTGATCATTCCAGCACCAGAATGCTTAGCCCGTCACGCCCGCGCAACCGGACCAGAACATCTATGACGCGCTGCGCCGTCGTATCTGCGTCCAAACTGACCAGCACCTGCCCAGACTCCAGTTGCGTTTCCAGATCCGCAAGCGAAACCGGCTGCCCGTTCAGGATCAGCCGTTCCGATCCCAGTTGCAGGAACAACCGCTCGGTCGGTGTATCCGAAGTCGCATTGCCGCCTACTGCGTTGCTCAGCTCGATCTCACCATATTTGGAGAAGGTCGACGACAGCATGAAGAACAGCAACAGCAGGAAAATTACGTCGATGAGGGGGGTCATCGACAAAGGGCGCCGGACAAAGGGTGCGACGTTACGCATGTCCGGGCGCGGTCGCCATTGCCCGTGTATCGTCAGCCTGCGGAACGGCCTGCCCTGGCACCAAAATCGTGCGCAGCGCCTTGTCTGCAAACACCCGCTCACGCGCTGTGCGGCTTTCGAACCAGGACAGCAGCATCGAGGTCGGCATCGCCACAGCCAGCCCTACAGCCGTTGTCAAAAGGGCGACCCAGATGCCGCCGGCAAGCAGTGATGGGTCAACAGATGATCCGGCGGATTGCAGGCTCTGAAACGCCTCAATCATCCCCAGAACCGTGCCAAACAGGCCCAGTAGCGGCGCAAGCTGTGCCACCGTGTCCAACATCCGGAACCCACGCTCAAGCCCTGCAAGCGCCAGACCGGCCTCGGCATCCAGCCGTTGGTCCAGACCAGGCGTATCCGGGGCTTCCATCGCGACCTGCACCAACGGGGCAAGATAGCTGCGGCTTTGGGCCAGGCGCGCGTGGGCGGTTTGCGGATCGCCCGCATCCCAGGCCGCAAGCGCCTCGGACAATACCCGGTGGCGCCCGACGCCAGAGGCCGCAAATTGCCAGAGTTTGTAGAGCGTGACCGCAACGGTCACCACGGACATCGCGATCAGGATGGCAACAACCGGCCCGCCCAGATCAAGGATTTCGCGCAGCGCTTCAAAGGGGCTCATCCAATCAACTCCACATCTGTTCGGCTTCGCAATTTTAGCCCGTCCTCACATATCGAACTCTCTGCTCCGGCCACCTTGCAGGTGTTTGTGCCATTGATCAGGGCGCGTCCGACTGCAATGCAGCCCATACCCGGCAAATCGAACTGTCGTACTCGCGGGCGATCTACGGGTAAGTCGCGAAAGTTGAAAAGTGACAGTCTGACCACGCTGCCAGAAGCGTCAAATATCACAGTCTCAAAGCTGGCCTCATCAATGGCCGTCCCGGTTTGGTTTTCCACCACAAAGGTCAATCTGCAGGCGTTTTCGACGTCCTGAACCGTATTCAGCTCGATTTGAAGGCTTTCCAAAGCAGTCGCTGCGGTCTGTGCCATAGCAATTGCAGGCAATGCGAATACGCAAAATGCAACAAGTGCCGGACGGAGAAACAACATTGGCGCGCTCCCGGTTGTTCAAGGCAGACATCAAGGGCCGGCGACGCTCCGCTGGCGTTCAGCTACACATAGTCAATGCAGGAGGTTGGTGAAAGGGGGACCTTTGAGTTTGTGATAAGGGATCACATCAGCGTTCTTGCGCGGTCGCCAGCGCGCAGGCAATCAACCACTCAAGGGCGTTGGACTTCATACCATGTTCGGCTGAAATCACGATACTCCGGCTTTCAAAAATCTGGGCATAAACAGGCCAGTCTTCCTGGTTCGTCGGATAAATCGAACCACGAACCTTTCTGAGTTCCCATTCATGCATCTTTCCCCCGGTTACGCCAAAGCTGATCTGACCGGGAATAGTGGCCGCCCCAAACCTTTCGGTCATCAACGGGTCCGCGAAATCCCGCTTTCCGAGGCCCTGAACGAGTGAAACGTTGGCTGGGTTACAGCCCAGGCCAAACCACATCCCCTCAATGGCAGCGTTGGATATTTCGGTCGGCAATTCGCCCCTTGCGGCGTAGTACATCATCCACTGACTGGCACGCCAGTTCGAGCCCGGCCCAAACCGCATCCAGGCCCGGCTCCACGGATAGGTTGCAGTTGTGTGCAACCCGAAATCGCGTCCCATGCGTTTCAATTGCAGGGCACGGTATTTGATCCATCCTTCAATTGCCGCAACGATTTTCGCGTTTGACGGGCGTCCTTCGCGGGACGCCAGAACATATTCGAGGTACGAGTTGGGATACCTCTCTGCCACGATCGCTTTGATCGGGTTGTCGGATTGCGGTGCAAAAGGATTGTTGTCTTCGAACAAAACACGGGCGGTCTCATCCCCGCTTGCGCGGAAAACAACCGCCGCCGAAGCGATGCGCGCCCGTTGCACACTATCGCGATTGTTTCCCGCCTGATCCTGGGCAGGCACCGGCTGGCTCTCTGCCCAATGCCAGGCACGGACGGCTTCATTGATGAGGGCGTCACCCAAAACGGCATCGCCACAAACCGTCTTGATCACATGGCCCAGTTTTGCCGCTCCAAAGGCGAAACGGAAGGCGGCCCAGTCTTCGGCGCCGTAGGCGTAGGTTGTCTGAACCGGATTCCACGAGACCGACCCGATAATGCCGCTGCTTGAATATTCGACCCCGCCGATGATCGCGCCATCGTCACCTTGCGTTCTGCGCCACACCGAGGCCCCCCAAAGTGCCTCGTGAATGAGATCTGGCAGAACCGTTTCCCCATCGCCCAAATCCAGATCGTTCTTTTTGGCAGCAACAACAGGGTCAGCGAACGGCTTGCCACTTTCCGGCAGGTTAAGGGACAACGAACGGGTGTGTTCAAAGGTCTCTATTATATCCGCCATGTGGTAGACGACATCCATATGCTGGATGCGTCGATCCCAGTCTCCGGCGTCATGCCAGCCACCCCATGCGTCCGGGTTGGCGGCCATCGCATCCTGATCAGCCGAACCGTTGGCCGGATGCGCTGCTGCATACTCGGACAGCAATTTGAACGCGTCGGCTTTGGCGTACCCTTCGATTGTCTGGCCTATGGTCACTTGGGTTTGCCAAACGGTCAGCCCGTCGTCGGGATGGCCATTGCGCGGGCGCGTCCTGCCTTCACCATAGGGCTCAGCGATCTCGCAGCCTGATCTTTGGTGAAAATACCAACGCGCGGCCAGCCTCAGTGCGTTTTCATAGGGCCGAGGTGACACCTCGAATGGAAACGAACGCCCGAAACCTTCAACATGCAGATAGTATTGCCCGGCGCGTTCGATATTCGAAAAGTCGGCCTCGTATATATCGCAGCCGTTGAAGTTTGCGCCTTTTTGATGCGGTTCCCCGACGGATTTTGCCAATGCCAACTGCCCGGACTTCAACACGGAACCGTCTTCCGCTGAAATCAGACTCCAGCCCGTGCCTTGTGACAACAGCGCGTCAGTGCTGCCGGTGCGACCGTCTTTGTCGTGACCCCACCAGCTGCCGACATATCCGATCTTGGGACCGGTCAGCGGATACCCGGCCTGACAAACATGGATGGCCTCGCTGAATACCTGGGGCTCGCGACGTCGTTCGGTCAGCGGAACCGAAGGCCCCTCAAGCGTGACAAGCGCACCGTCAGGCACAGCGCGATCCAGCTCGAACGTCATATAGTGCCGCTTGCTGCTTTCCCATCGTCTGACCGCGACCGCCCGCGTGCCGATCGGTGTTGATTTGCGGTAAAGCGCTACGATCTGGGCGGGCTCTCCATTGATCGTGATGCGCCAATTCTTAGGCTGGTCTGCCAGGGCGAGCTTCTGGCGCGCTTTCTTTCCTTGCCGAAATCCGCTGCGACGGCTTTGTGGGACAACCTCCGGCCACGGTATGAACAGCTGAGGTTCGGTCAGGTTCATGTCACCCGAAAAGCACCCTGACCGACCGTTCAGCTGACCCGCGGACCCAAATGGGTTCCAGGGATCCGGGGACCATTTCACGCGGTCCGTGTCGGAAACGGCAACGGGTTCGGCAAGATCAAAAGCTGTATCCAGAACCGTTATGTGCACCATATTGCCACCCGCAAACCCAATGATGCTGTCTTGCGTTTCACCCGAGGCCGCAGAGGCGCCGAGACAACTGGCAAACGGCGCAAAAACCGCTAACGCGGTTCCCTGCTTCAACAGCATGCGTCGTGACAGCGCCATTGCCTTTATCCTCCGCACGGGTCTTTCGTACACTCTCGTCAGACCTAAACTCGTCGATCCAGGCTGCGAACGAACCGCCAGATCAATTTAGGGCGAAACAGGCTATCTGGGTACATAAGCATTCCGCACAGCCCTTCAACGAGCGCGGTTGGTTTGCGCCCGTACTGGTATTGATTTCTGACGCCGGTCCAGAACACGTCAATTTGCCTGGCCCGCAGCAGACGTCGCAAGCGCGATCCGAACTCTTGTTGCATCGCCGGATTGTCGGCGACTTTGTCGATGCACGGAACTCGGCGGGAAAACACCGGACCACGAGTCATGTAGTTGGCACCGCTTGCGACCTGACGATAAAACAATAGCGCGGGCCCTGCGACCACGGCAAACGGACCGATCAGCGCGACGCGGCACCAAAACTCCCAGTCCTCACCATTCGTGAGACTTTCGTCAAATCCCCCGGACTGCCGCGCAATTTCCGCACGAAGAGCCAGCGCCCCGCCATTTACGATGAAGTTTTTTCGCAGCAAAGCGGCTAGTTGATCGTGCTGAGGGACAAGTAAGCGGTTGTCTGCCCCCCGCAGCTCCTCACCATCCATGTTGATGCGCTGCACACCGGCCACCGCACCGACCACATGCGGGTCAGTCAGGGCTGCACTGAATCTGTCCAACGCCTGAGGATGCAAAACATCATCCGCGTCGAGAAACAAAAGCAGTTGGCCCTTTGCCATTCGTAAGCCAAGATTTCGGGCTGCACTGACCCCTTTGGCCGGTCCTGAAATCGGCAGGATACGGTCATCCTTTCCAGCAAACCTTTCCAGAATGTCCCGAGTGCCGTCAATCGACCCGTCATCAATGCAAAGGACTTCGAAGTCTGACATGGTTTGCTGGCAGACGCTTTTCAGCGTCTCCTCGATGAACCGCTCCATGTTCCGAGCCGGGATAATGATCGAGAACCGGAGTGCAGACTTTTGCTCCATGTCATCGCCCCCCAACCCGGTCAACCTGAACTGCCGACGCGCTGTACTCGGCGAAGTCGAACCGCAAAAGAGCCGCTAGCATCCCCAATCCGCGAAAGATTTCCAACACGCCGCGGTGCCACCTGGCACTTGAACCAAACCCCAAACAAACACAGATCAGACAGCCCCAGCCAATAGCGCCAAATCCTTTGATGGCGCGCATCACAACCCCACGGCGATGGATCAGTGCGATGCGACCCAGCGTGTTGCCCTTTCGGAACCAGCGCCGTGCAAGCCAGCGCATTGAAGTCCGGTTTTCGGGGACGTCGTCCCAGACCAAGGCGTCCGACGACGCCCGGATTGTACCCCCGGCTTCGCGCACCCTCGTGAAGAACTCTTCGTCCTCACCGCCGGTGATGTTGAAACGTGGATCAAACCAGATCCCAAGCTTGCGGACAACACTCGCATCAACGAGGGAGTTATTGGTGGCAGCCGAATTCAGGCGTGTCCCTTGTTCGTAAGGCCCCATTCGGAACAGATTCAATGCGTCAACCCAGCCCGGCGGATCCTTCCGGTATTTTGGCTCTACCGGCCCCTGAACCGCGACAGTATCGGGCAGCACTACCGTTTCAAGCATCTGTTCCAACCAATGCGCTGACACGGATTCATCATCATCCAGAAAGGCGATGTAGTCAGCGTCTTGCGGTGCTTCCGCCAGCGCCCGATTGCGCGCGGATACAATTCCACGCGCATGTTCGACAACATAGCAAACCGGCCATTTGGTTAAATTCTGTATGTCGCCCAATGTGTCCTTTGCGGTTGCCTCCGGCGCATTATCAACAATCACCATTGTGACACGCACGGTCTTCTTCTCAAGTTTTTGCGCATTGAGACTTTCGATCAATGAGCGAAGCCCCTGAGGTCGCAGATATGTGGCAATGCAAATTGCAATATGAGGATGGGAGTGCTTTCGCAGATCAGCGTTCATAACCAGCCAGCTCCAGCGCGTTACCCGCCAGCCTGTCAAACCGGGCTATTTTTGCGTCCGACCAGGATGCCCAGCGCTTTACCGGGTTGAAATCCGCCGATTTTTCTTCGGGTTTCCACCGGTCATCATTCGAAACTTTCGACCGCGACGAACCACGGACGGGCATTTTGTCGATCTCGTCCCAGGGATAACGGTCCTCGGCCAATCCGATATGGGACAGCAATCTGCGAACATTTTCATGCGTATCTGCGACGACGTCTTCGTATCTGACGATCATCGTGTCTGAATTTGCGTTTTTGCCGGTGTCATCAAAAGTCATGATCGCCTCGGTCCCAAGGCGCCATTCATCGGCCAGTTGGCGAAAGTTCTTACTGGTCAACGAATACCGCGAGAACGTCTTAAGTGACGATTCCACCACGTCACGCCCATCTCTCAGGCACAAAATGATTTTTGCGTCGGGAAAGATATAGCGTGCGAGGGTCAGATCCTGAACGTGCGGGCATTTCAGCAAAATGTGCTTCGCATCGTCTTGCGCCTGCAATTCGCGAAACCAGGCCCCGGCGAGCATGGCCAGAACGTCGTACTTTCCCATAACTTCTTCGTTTCTTGGAAAATACCGCAGAAAGTCACGGGTGAATGCGGCTGCGTCTCCTGCTGCGTGCAGCAAAGGGAATTCGTAAAGTCTGCCGGGGTCGGCTGAAACATCCGGGTGTTTTGACACAAGGTCGCGAACAAAATTTGTGCCCGATCTTGGCATAACTCCCAACACCAGAATGGGCGTGTTAATGTCGCCCCGGGCACGACGCGCCAGATCGGCCAGATGCTTCCCCTGTTCAGGCGAAATTCGGGGCATGAAATCTTCGTCATTTAAAAACCGGGCGCCAAGAACACGCTTTGTCATTCTGACTACTTGGTTGATGCGAAGATCGCCGGCCAACTGGACCGTATTTGAAACACTCATGCGTTATCCACCTCTGTTGGTGATGGAAGAGCCATGCGCATTTCGCACCGTCAAACGATGGCACCTGCGCTGATCATACCCAACAACGCCCATCTTTCTTGAAACTATCCCGTTGACCGGTCTAACCGATGCCAGCGCCAATGACACATGACACTCGTGCCAGGCAAACGCACGAAATAGGGATATCCGGACCCCTTCCGCCGGAATGTCGATCAAAAAACGTCTAAGAAAATCAATGATAAACACAAAAAATACCTTTTGAACTCGTGACGTGCCGCACCTTTCAGACCATACAAAACAACAACCAACTGCCCTCAGCGGCGCGAAAACAGTCTTGATACATCCTTCTTCAAAACGATGCTCAACGCATGCGGCACAGTCACCAGATACCTTGTGAAAAGATACCTTGGACCCGTTGCAATGCGATGAACCCACTCTAACCCAAAATTCTGCATCCAAAGCGGCGCGCGGGGATAATCCCCAACGACGTAGTGAAAGCACCCTCCGCAGGTAACAACCCAGGCGCAATGTTCCAGTTTTGGCGCGATCCGGGCGGAAAAATACTGCTCTTTGGGTTTGCCCAGACCAACCCACAAAATATCGGCACCGCTGGCATTGATGTCGGCGACAATATCGTCTTCCTCAGCATCACTGAAATAGCCGTTTCGCCTGCCCGCGATTTTCAACCCGGGGTAAAGTTCAACCAGCTTTTCAGCGCAGTGGCGATTGATGTCTTCCACTCCACCCAGCAGATAAAAGCTCAACCCGTGCTCTTGCGCCATTTTAGCGGCCGTATGGATGAAGTCGGTTGTTGCCGTGCGCTCTGGGATTCCTGGTCCGTTGTGGGATATCTTCGATGCCCAAACGACGATTTGGCCATCCGCGTGGACGATGTCCGCCGAGTTGATCACCTTCGCAAAGCGCTCATCGCTCGCATAAGAAGAGATCGCGTGTGCATTGGAATCAAAAACCGTTACTGCGCGATGTAAACTTCCGCTTTTACGACGTTCGACATCTTCAAGCATCGCCGCATTAAGCTGTTCGTCGCTTGCAAGAGCGACGGGCATTCCTCCGACAAGAATATGCGGTAATCGCATGTCAATTGTCTTATTCATCCCTACAGATCCCACAAACCTCCCAGCAAAATAGCTGGGTACAAACAACAATAACCAAGCGCAGCGATTCTAAATGTAAGGTTAAATCCAAATACTCAGTCTTTAGTCAAATTCACTCCAAACCAGGTGATCACGGCCACATAACCACCATTTTCCAAACCAATCCACTAGATCCTAGCACATTGTCGCCGTCTAGTGCAGTTTTCTCTGTTGAAAAAGCCGTCCAGGGCCTATGTTCGCAATAGTCCTTTTTTCGAGTGTTTATTTTGTTATGACCGATCAGTACCGCAGAGGTTTGGATGTAGAGCTATCCGGGTTAGGCGCGCCATCAACCGGTGACCCGGAACTTAGGGTACTGTCGAACGTCGCATGGGCTATCAGACGTTCTTTTCTCTGGATTGTGCTTTTCAGCTTTAGCGGGGCAGTTCTAGCCTATCTTCTTACCTATGCCGCTGACAAGAAGTACACCTCCAGTGCGAAGGTGATGATTGAAACTCGCGTCCAGACGGAAACCGAGTTTACCCCTCAGGTCTCGGGGCTTCCGCTGTCACTGACATCCCTGGAAAGCGAGCTTGAGCTTTTGCGCTCGACCGATTTGATCGAAAATGTTGTTGATCGCTTGGACCTGACCTCCGACCCGGAGTTTTCCGGGGAGGAAACCGGCTTTTCTCTGTCGCCGGTTGCGTTGCTGCGCGGCGCTATCAAAGGCGCGCTCAGCCTTGTTGGTGTCGGGAATGATACCGGGTCGGCAGGGGACGGCACACAATCTGAAGCCGAACTTCTTCGCGAAACGACCATCGAAAACCTGTTGAAATCCAGCAGTATCGAACAAATCGGCGAAACGTCTGCCGTCTACCAGATACAGGTTACCGCAAAATCTCCGCACAAAGCGGCGAATGTCGCCAACAGTCTCGCGTCCGAATATCTTACAGTTCTGACGAAGATGAAGCGCGACGACCTTCTTCAATCTCAGGAATGGCTGGCGACGCGGATTGGACAAATTCGTGAAGACCTGAACAAACTGAGCTCGGATCTCGAAGCACATTCGATTGAGACCCCTTATACGCCTGACGAGTATGCGACGATCAAAGCGCAGCGGATCAAAGCGGAGAAACGCGCAAAGCTGGCGACGGATGAGCTGATCGTTATCGAAGATGACATTGCGGCCATTAAAAACCTCAGAAGTAATGGAAAGGATAAGGAAGCTGTCGCGCTTGCAATGCAATTGGGAGTACTGCCGCAAGGTTCATCTGTGCAATCAGACTTGCAAAGTGACCTGGAAGCCTTGGATGCAGCTCAGGCAGCCGCAGAGCAAAAAATCGAAGTTCTGAACGGGCAACTTGCCGGGCTGAGCCTGCGTATCGATACGTTGCGGGAACAACAGGTTCAACAAGTTCAACACGACTCCATCACCAAGAGAATCGAAAACGAAATTTTGGTGGCTGAAGAGATCTATCGGGACTTTGTCTCGCAGTTGGGCCGACGGACGGAACAAGGCAACTATTTGGATGCGGGCGCGCATATCATCGAAACGGCCAGGGTCTCCGTTGATCATTCCGATCCGAAGCGCTCGCAGGTTGCGATTGTTGCTTTGTTCTTTGTGTTCTTCGCCGGTATGTGCTGGACCGTTCTCAGAGAGTTGGTTCAAAACCGTCTGAGAACTACGTTCGAGTACGAAAGCACAACCGGAACTAAGCTGACCGCAATTGTGCCCGAAATCAAAGACGAGCCACCCTTTGAATCCTTCTTTACGAATGATGGAAAATTCGACCCCCAACTGTCACATTTTGGCAGAAAGCTATTGGCCAGTAGTGATATCGGCTTGCGAACCCTGAGAAACGACGCCTCTCCGACTTCGCCGCAAGCTGCTGAATTTTTCTCCAAAAACCTGGATGGGAAGTCCGGTCAACGGATCTCGGACGAAGCCTGCATCATCTATTCGGGTGCTTCCGCACTACCTGATGAGGGGAAAACCTCGTCTCTGCTTCTAATCGGCTCGGGTTGCGCCCAGGCAGGATATCGAACCCTTATCATTGATTGCGACACCGTCACATCGACCTACAGGGATTTGTCCCAGCTTTCGGTCGAAGCTCTTAAGAAGGCGGTAAACGAACCCCAGTCCATGCAGGACTTCATTGTCGGGACCCCACAGGATGGCTTGGACATTTTGCCCCTGATCGGCGCCAGGGATGATGAGGTCCGCACCAAGGCAGTAGAAGATTTCTTTTGCTCACCGGCGTTCCTGAACCTTCTGTATTCTCTTTCGGACTCATACGAGGTCATTTTGTTGGATACTCCGCCGCTTCTCAAATCTGTGGAGTCGGCCTACCTGTCCCAGATTTCACAAAGGGTTATCCTGTTTGCAAGGTGGAACAGCACAGACAGAAACTCAGTTTTGCAAGCCATGCGCGAACTGGAAAACGCAGGCGTCCGCCCTTCCGCTTTGGTGGCAACGCGCGTCGACATGAAACACGTCAAGCACTACGCGGACCCGATATTGAGGTGAGACTGTGTCTTTGCGGATCGTGGTTCAGCAATTTCCGTTTTTGCAAACCTGAAGCATAGGTTTCATCAGCCAGACGCGGCGTCTCTATCTTCATTCTGTGCCGCGTACCCGCGATCAAATTGGTAGCAATACGCGTCGGGCAGCTGGACGCTTTCAAAGCCGGTGCACAAAGCTTCTGCTTCCTCTTGGGTCAACTTGTCACGCCATTTATCGACCTGTTTTCGGCTGTTCCTATGGATATCATATGGGTTTTCTGTGTCGTCGGCAGTCGCCGAGGACAGCTCTTGTACAGATGACCGGACACTTGGGCTCATTTCGCGACCGCAGAACCCATAAACGGTTTCCAGAACCCCTTCTGTATCCAGGCAAAGATCCTCATATTTTACATGCAGGAACTGGTCATGGCCTTCGGCATGGTTGATTGCCGCGCACCAACATTTTGCAACACGCCGTCCGAACTCTTCCAAGCGTCGTAGTTGGTCGCCGCCTGCGTCCCACCAACCACGCTCCTGGAAGCTTAGCGCAATGTCCGCCGGATGACGTGTCAGGAAAATCAAAACAGGCTTGTATTCCTGAAAAAACCAACCGCACGCAAAGGGATTCACTTCTTTGATGACCATTCGGGCTGGGCCGTGGGAATAAGGCGGCCATTGCGACAAATGAGCCAACACGCTGGGCCGGAAGGCCGCTGAACCCGCCTGGATCCGCTGTTTTACGTCAAGGTAAATCTCCGGTGGCGCCGCGATGTCAAATTCTACCATGGATTCACCTGAGTGCCGTGTCACGTAGGTTCGCGTGAAGGGTTCTCTGAGGTACTGAATATCTGGGCCGAGACCCAACAAGCTGCCGATCCAACTTGAACCGCTGCGCGGCATCGATACGACAAATATCGGCCTTCCGCTTTGGCTTCGGGACGATCCCATAAGTGATGCGAAGCGCACTGCCGTGTAAGGAATCAAATTTTTAAAACGCTTCATGCCGTACGCCTGCCAAACGTTACTTCACATTGCCAAACCGATTTCCATCAGGGAACAAAATCATGGCGGGCCACTTGGGACAACTATTCGGTCAGTGGAACGTCCGTCATGATCTCTTGAACGGATATCTCCAGACTATCGCCAGGAAGAAGTTCCGTCAGCTTTTCAGCGGCGAGCGTTTGAAGTTGCCCGTCCACCACCCGAAAAATCACCACGGTGTAATCAATATCGCTGATCAGCGACTCTGTGCCAATCTCGCTCGAAGCGCCCGCAAGGTACTTCGAGATGGTATCCATGCGAACACCTGCATCCCGAATGGCAAGACTTGCGGTCCGGCGCTCTTGCAGCAATCGTAGCGACCTTTCTTGCTCATATTGCTCCTGATCTCGACGAAGCCGAGTCAAAATAAGCCCGGTGGTCGCCAAGTCCTCTTCAACGTCCAGAAGACGTGTGGCCGAAAGAACTGTGGTACGGCGCGTGTCGGCAAGCCTGGAACCCGGGGCCAAACCCTTATCTACAAGGCTTACGACCCTCGCTTCTTCTTCTTCGTCAGCGGCCAAAGCCTTGGCCAGCTCTGACTTTTGTTGCTCCAGAATTCTGATTCTTTCCGAGGCCTGCTTTTTCGCGTTCTCGAAATAAGCACGCTCGCCGGCTTCGTTGTCACGGTTAATGGTCCGGATCTTAATCTGTTCAGCCAGAAGTTCCTGCAAAACCTTTGGCGAAATGGTCACGTCCTCGGGTTTGGGTGGGGCAAGATCCAAATTGTTTGCCAGTTCGGTAGATGCGCGCCAGACCTCAACAACGGCTTGAGCGTGCTGAACGGCGGCTTGACCATAAGTGGTCTGGTAGCGCACCAATTGAATTGGATCAATCGTCACATCATCCGTCAGTAGTTGACTTCTAACGCCGCCCGCCAACGCAACCGCCTCACGCGCCGTAATAGCCGGTCGGTAATCAATCATTCCCGTTCGCGCCACATCTCCGCCGATCACGATCGGGCGGTACCCAGTCCGCGCGATTTCAATCTCGTCTCCATCCAGCTGGATAATGTAGATTTCACCCTGAAGGTCGTATTGCTTGACGATCTTTCCGGCGGCGTCCTGCCGAACCAGTTGCTCCAACTCTTCGGACGACAGACCTTGAGCCCTGAAATGCCCCAGCCAATTCAGATTGATGTCCCCGTGCACGTCAATTGTTGCATCGAAGGATAAATCATCCAGGCCTGTCAAAGATACACGCACTTCGTCGCCGGGTTCCAAATTGAAATCCGCGGCTGACGGCCCCGCGCTTAGAAACAATGCGACAATGAAAGCCCACAGCCCAACGACCCGCAGACTTCGTTTGTACATGGCTGATGTGAATATCACACCGCAATTCGATCTGGTTTTCATGATCCTACCATTTCAGCGACCGGTGCCGCTACACACGGCCCCGATGGTCCGATAAAGAATTTTGAGGTCGACCCAGAATCCGATGCTGCGCGCATAGTCGCTGTCATAAACCGCACGATGCGAGAACTCGACCTCGTTCCGTTTCGACACTTGCCACAGCCCCGTTATTCCTGGTTTCATCAGATTGTAGTCGTGACCGGGGTAAAGAGCCTTCTGTTCCGGCATCATCGGTCGCGGGCCGACCAAGCTCATGTCTCCGACAAGCACGTTCCAGAGCTGCGGCAACTCGTCCAACGACGTCGTTCTGATAAAGCGACCAAGTTTTGTAACGCGCGGATCATTGTCCAACTTTTGCTTTGTTTCCCATTCCGCGGCAGCGGCAGGATTTTTGCTCAAGTGTTTCTCGAGAAAACCGTCCGCATCTGGAATCATCGAACGAAACTTCAGGAAATCAAACTCGCGTCCACCTAAGCCGACGCGGCGCTGCCGAAATATGACCGCTCCACCGTCCAACTTAATCAAAACCGCGATTGCAAACATAAGCGGCAAAACAAAGGGCGCACCAACCAGCACCAAGACAATGTCCAAGAGACGCTTGCCTTTGATCGCATAAAAACTTCTCAGATTAAAATAGTCGTCTTTATTCTTTGTAGAGCTTTGACTTGGTTGATAAATATTGGTGTCTTCTAACTCAAAAGAACCTCGTATTTGGTTCATAATAACCCCCAAAACTAACACAGCACACAATACTAACAGCGCACGGGCACCAACCGCGCGCGACACTCACTTCCGACTATTGCCCGCCACAATGGCAAACCAAGGCAATGTTCAACTACTTTTCGCTCGATAGACCTGGGACCGGACGCTTATAATTGCGCTTACCCAAGAGTTCTGGTCCGACTCACCTAAAAATGCCAAGCGTTCATAACCTTAAAAAATATCGCACTTATAACCTTAAGTGACAACATATTTGTTAAGAATAGGCATGTGCACGCCCATTGTGCCAAGTAAATGAACAGCTTCCACAGGAGCAACGATACCGGTCTTGCGGGCAGATCAGTCTGGTGCGCGCGTCATTTGACGAGAAGATTTCTCAGTTGCGGGATTTTACCGGCAACTTGTTGATGATTTTCAGGCGTAGTTTGCTGTTAAAGGCGACGTGCAAGCAAGCAAGCAAAACAGGCGCCAGGCATCCGATCAGGATGCTGGAAATCGCGGCCTCGCCCAAGCCTGCGCCGCGCAGCAGAAATGCGACAAAACACAGCGCGAAAACCAGGGGACCCGACAATAAATACACGGCAACCATTGTTCTTAGCTCTTGCTTTCGGAATTCAGTAACGATTCTGCATCTGCCCAGTTTAGGCTTGGAATGTGTACATTTTGGGGCAGGCATTCAAGTGCCCCACCTCCTGTAAAAAGATGACCCCCAACAAACACATGTTCTGAAGTCACAATCAGTATTGAGGCTGGCCTTTTGATCCCCGTTCGGAAGCAGACAACGATAGCTCGTATAGCCCGAAGAAACAGCTTGTCCGACGGTGGCTCAAAACCAAGCAAGAAGTTTCGCGGTTCGTTGTCGGTCAGCGGTTTCTACTGGTTTTCATATACTTAACCTGCCCGCGCAAACGAAGGACAGCGCAGGGCCAAGGAGATCAACTCTCATGACACTTTTGCCAATCGTGACAGCGCTCAAATCAGAAACGAAAACCAAACCAGCCACAGCACCCAGGGGCGCGTATAAGCGGAATTTCGCATGGCATCTGGCCGGAGGGGGTTCGCCAGGACCTTTGTTTTGATGTGGATGTCGTTCTGCAAAGTAAATCAGGAGGAAAATCCGCTTAGGGCAAACCACCGGGTTGCCTTCCGAAACACCGCCACAGCTGCCGTTTGTCGTACGCCGACCAAGACTGCAAACATGACCAGCGCGCCAAGCGTCAATACCCCGAATTGCGCAGGAACATCGGTCAGTGCGTCGGCCCAGAAACCAAATGGCGCAAATGCCATCGCACCGACCAAAGCCTTGATCACTTCGTCGATCGGAATGGTAATGGGGTCAATTCTACTTCCGAAGTAGTAATAGGCGACAAGCCCAAGCACACCGCTTACCAAAAACGCCAGCGAAGCTCCTGACGCTCCAAACAGGTAAATGAAAACAAACGAGAGCCCGACGTGCACGGCCAATGAGCAGATGGTGATTCCAAGCTGAAGCCCCGTCTTTTTGGATCTGGAAAACGAAAAGCTCAAATACGCGCCTTGCAAGCCGAAAGCCAATGATGCCAGGGCCAGAACCCGCAAGAACCCTTGTGTTTGAGACGCAAAAGCGGGTTCAAACATCAAATTTGCAAAAACATCTGCGGCGCAGACCAGTGCGGCAACGATTGGCATCGCGATTAGCATCAGGAACGAAAAGTAGCGCGTCAGCACCGCGTTCGAAGAGGCGGTTCCACGGACTTCCAGTTCCTCAAAAACCGATGGACCCACAACGCGCGACAAGGTATCCATCGGCAACCGCAACGTCCGCGAAGCAAGAGACTGGGCAGCCGCAAAATACCCGGCGAACTCCATGCCTGCAAAAATCGCCAACAGAGACTGCGTTGACATCGCAAAAAACGTTGCGGTCGACGAGACCACGGCGACGGGAAAACCAAATAACAAATAGGCTTTCAACGCCGAGTAGCTGGGAACTTCGATACCCGATCTTCGAAGTGCAATCAGCAAGGCATAAGCGCCCGGCAACGCTGCGCCCAGCGACATTCCGATCAAGGCACTTTGGTAGCCGCCCCCGTTCAATACGAATAGGACGGCAAGCGATACGCCCAGCAAATGCCGCAGTAGCGTAACCGCCGCGTATTTGGGCCCTTCATTGTATTGGCGCAGGCAGGCCGTTCCCAATTCGTGCATTGCGTGGCTGACGCAATACACAGCGGCAAAAAACAGGCTGTCGATCCAGGAGCCCGGAACAATCAAAGGAATGAGACTGGCAAAAACCAACAGCGCCAACGCCAACGCGACCGACGTACCAAGCACGGACGCGATCGTCCTGCCTTCGAACTCTTTCGAGTGATGGAACCTGCCGATAGCGATGGCAAGCCAATGGAACGTGAAGGAAAAAATCAGGTTTCCCAGAAGAAGCGTCAGGTTGTACCGCCCGAAATCCGCAGGCCCCAACACGCGTGTCAGAACAATCAGGATCGCGATTGCGATTAATGCCGACAGCATTCTGGGGGCAAAATACCACGTCATTGGAAGTGATTTACCGTCTTTAGCTGCCGAACATTCATAAACTCTCACCCAACCGCCCGACATGGGCGAAAAACTATTTTAACCAAAATACCGCGATGCGAATAACTATCACGTAGCGCTTTTGCAGTGTGCCAAATTTTGTACTTTTAAGACCCACAATCCGGTCTGGCACGATGTCTTTTTAGGCATAGACACCCTTCTTTGTCGATTCAGAGGGTGCTGATTGTTTCGAAACAAAGCTTCACACACGCCGATTGGCGGGTATCATGCTAATGCAGCTCAGATAGGTTTGGCGCGTCATTTTCAGTCAGCCTGTCGCTCTTACGTAGATTAAACAGTTCAACAGTTAGTGCCTTGCTCGGGAATTGAGCGTTTGGCCATTCAAGACACATTCATGACGCTTGCCAATGTAAACATTCCGTCGCAGCAGTCCGCAGGACTTTTGTTCCATCACCTTATCCTGGCGGTGGGGATGGTGGTCATGTTGATGATCGGAACGGACTTTATCTCAATCGTCTTGTGGCAGCATCCAATGGCCAAGAAGGTCGAAGTCATCCTTCTTATCCCGCTGCTGGCGATTACGCTTTTGTATTTCAAGCATTTTATTCGCGGCGTGCTTGCCTCGCCCGAGATTGCGCTGATGGTTTTATTTGCCGTCTTATCAATTGTTTGGAGCGACTACCCACGGCACACAATACAACGGTGCATCCCTCTGGTCGTCACCTCGGCATTTGCTTTGGCCCTGGGCAGTATGATGTCACTGCGCGGGCTGTTGCTGTTCATTTCGATCTTTTTTGCCGCGACGATGTTGCTGTCGCTGGGCGCTATTATTGCGTTGCCCCAAGCCCGCGGGATCCCTCCGTGGGACGATGTCTGGAACGGCATCTATGTACACAAAAACGGTTTTGGTCTTGCTGCCGCTCTGGGCATGGTGTCTTGCTACTATGCCTCTTGGCAATTCACCGGACGGT
This sequence comes from Ruegeria atlantica, assembly GCF_013033965.1. Taxonomy (GTDB): domain Bacteria; phylum Pseudomonadota; class Alphaproteobacteria; order Rhodobacterales; family Rhodobacteraceae; genus Ruegeria; species Ruegeria atlantica_D. The sequence goes on along the minus strand of NZ_WQFE01000002.1, from coordinate 280,838 downwards.
TGAAGGCGGTCTTTGTTGCCGGGCTTGTCCTCTCACTGTTCCTTTTGGTGATGTCTCAATCGCGCACCTCGCAGATCGTGGCAATTCTTTCGATGTCCGCCATGCTCGCCAGTCAAATCATGCCGAAGAGGGAAACAATTTGGGCCATTACATACATATTGTCTTCCGCCTTCATGGTTGGGGTGGTGACGTTCATTCTTGCGTCCCCCATTGCCGAGCCAATTTTCGGGCTGATCGGCCGTAAACCAACTCTGTCGGACCGAATCCCGACATGGGAACTGGTCTGGCCCTTTGTCACCGAACGGTTCTGGGTCGGCTACGGATATGCTGCCCACTGGTACGAGGAGGGAACCTATGCCCTCTACTACGCAATGAAGCTGGAGTACCCGCCTCATTACTCACACAACGGGTTGCTCGAAACGTTTCTGAATGTTGGTTTCGTTGGGGTAATACTCTTATTTTGTGCGTTTTTTCGCCTGTTTTTCTCAGTCTTCTACTGCATGCGCTACATCCCGCAGAGGGACGCGTTCGTTTTTGTTTTCGTTTTGGGGATGCTCTATTTTTTCTCTAACATTACCGAAAGTTCCATACTCAGCAGGCTTAGCGACAGTTGGATGTTCTTTGTAGCATACGGAACAAAGATCAGCCTCGTCGCCAAAGCCTTGCGTCGCAGCGCAAGACTGCAAGGTGGGTCAGTCGTTTGAACGTCATGGCAGGAAGAGTTTCCAAAACTATTCATTTTTCGTTAAATTGATCCCATTGTTTCGAAAAGTAGTACATTTCTACTGACACGACCCGGGCAGAACAATTGACAGCAACCGCCCCGGTGGTGTGCACTTTTGGCATTCGTACTTTGAGTCTTTTTCTAATCGTCCAATCCTCTGAGGAGGCGCAATTGAAGACAGCAATATTTGCCGGCGGCAAGGGTTCTCGCCTGATCGAGGAAACCCGTGTACGCCCCAAGCCCTTGGTTGAAATCGCCAACCGACCGATCCTGTGGCACATCATGCAGCATTATTCGACCTATGGTCACCACGAATTCGTACTGGCGCTGGGGTACATGGGCGACCTGATCAAACGCTACATTTCCAACCTGTGCCAATACGAGGGCAATCTGCGCATCGACTTCGACAAGCGAGAACTGTTCGGCGAACCAGACTATATCAACGGTGCCCGGGACGTGGAAACGCCGCCCTGGACCGTGGATCTGATCGACACTGGCATGGACACGATGACAGGTGGCCGTCTGGCCCGGCTTCAACCTTATCTGGGTGGCGAGACTTTCATGCTGACCTATGGCGATGGGGTGTCAAATGTCGATCTGGATGCCCTGCTCGCGTTTCACAGATCGCATGGCAAATTGGCAACCATCACCATGGTCCGCCCGCTGACCACCTTCGGTCACCTGCAGGTGCGCGAGGATGGGCTGGTCGAAGGGTTCATGGAAAAGCCCGAGACCGCAGCCGACTGGATCAATGGCGGTTTCTTCGTGCTGGAACCCGAAGTGTTCGATGCCGTCGCCAGCGTCAATGGCGACGAAATCATGTGGGAAGAAGGACCGCTGCCCAGGCTGATGGAGATGGGCGAGTTGATGGCGTACCGCCATCCCGGCTTCTGGTATTGTATGGATCACCTGGCGGACAAACGCCGGCTTGAGGAGATGTGGAAAAATGGCAACCGACCGTGGGCAACATGGGAACATTCAGAAGGTCCTGTTAACGGGTCATCTCGGCTACGTGGGGACGGTCACCGCCCCGGTCTTGGCCGCGGCGGGAATCCAGGTGACTGGGTGCGATATAAATCTCTTTGACCGGGCCGATTTCGCGCCTGGAGGGGACGTTCCCGACATTCCGAACATTGGCAAGGACATCCGCGATCTGACGGTCGAGGACCTGAAAGGTTTTGACGCGGTTGTGCATCTGGCGGCCCTGTCAAACGACCCGCTGGGCCAGTTGCGCCCGGGCCTGACACAGCAGATCAACCACGAGGGAACAATCCACGTGGCTAAACAGGCAAAAGCCGCCGGCGTTTCTCGTTTCGTGTTCGCCTCATCCTGTTCGAATTATGGCCGCGCGGGAGAGGAGTTCGTCGACGAGAACGGCCAGCTTAATCCGCAGACTGACTACGGCGTGTCCAAGGTGCTGGCCGAACGGGATCTGAAACCGCTGGCGGATGAGACGTTCACTCCGACTTTCCTGCGCTTTGCCACGGCCTACGGGGCAAGCCCGCGGATGCGGTTTGACATCGTGCTGAACAATCTGATCGCACACGCCTATACCTCGGGCCGCATTCTGATGATGTCGGACGGCACGCCGTGGCGGCCGATCATCCATGTCGAGGATATGGCCCGCGCTTTCCTTGCCACGCTTGAAGCCGACCCAAAGGTGATTTCGGGCGAGGCGTTCAACGTTTGCCGCACTGAAAACAATTATCAGATCAAAGACCTGGCCGAAATCGTGGCCGACACCGTGCCCGGCGCCCAGATCGACTATGCCGCCGATGCCGGGCCAGACAACCGGTCGTACCGCGTCAGCTCTGCCAAGATCGAGAAATGCATTCCGGGGTTCGAACCCAAATGGGATGCGGCTCGGGGCGCACAGCAGCTGTATGAGGCGGTCAAAGCCTGCGATCTGAAAGTAGACGACTTCGAGGGCCGGAAATACAAACGTCTGGCCCAACTGGAGGCGCTGTTGCAGGAAGACCAGCTGGATCAGGATTTTCGCAGAACCGTGCCGGTCGCATCGTGATCGGCACTCCTTGATTTACACAGCCTGGAGCGTTTCCATAACGGTCCGGGCACCCCGTTCGCCGGATTTGAACGCCTCATCCGTCCACTGGTACCCCCATTCGCCAAACCGGCCGACATAAGTTATACCGACCTCATCCAGCCATTTGTGTACAATCGGCAGCGCCTCTTCACGATCGAGGTCGAAGATGATGTTGGCATGGGTGATCAGACGAGCATCGGTGTGCAGGATTTCCTCGTCCTCTTTGATCAGACCGATCTTGACCAGATCGTCGATCACCGGCTGGATCAAATCCTGTGGTGACACATCCAACGGTCTGTACTTGTGAGAATAGTAGCATTCGGCCTGAATAGAGCCACATCCCGGCGGGCAAGTCTTGGTCGACATCTTGTGTGGAAAGCTGAGACGCGTGAACACGATGTCTTCGTCATAGATGTAGGTCCAGGTCGCAGGTGTGAAATCATCCCGCGCAAGCCCCAGGTTGACGGTGACGCATGTTGTACAGGCCAGTTTGGCAGCCGCATCCAGAACATGCTGCGGCGCGCCTTTGACCATCGGGATCAGATCGGGCAGCGGAATGGACGAGATCAGCTGACCGTAATGCTCTGTCACGCCATTCTCGAACTGGACGGTCTTCCCAACAGGGTCGATCGCGACCACTTTGTGATCCAGATGTAGTTCTGACTTCTCCATGAAGGGCTTTAGGTACGAGATAAAACCACCCTCGGTCGGATACCGGAAATCGGTGATATAGTGCACATCCGGCGTTTCCGCGAAAACAGCGCCGCGGATAACCTCGTCCATCGACGGACGATACAGCCGCGGCCCCATCCAGACCGTACTCATCTGGTCGGCATCGACCGTGTGGTACTTTTTGCCGTAAACCGCCGGGAAATGTGTAGCGAAGGTCTCTCCAAAAACCGAAATGAGCCATTCCAGATAGTTGGCCGGTTTCTCGACCACTTCTTTCTTCGACGCTTCGATGAAATCCAGAATGCACTGTGTTTTCAACTCGTCCGGCAAGTTGTGCAGATTGGCCTGCGCCGGATGCTTGACCCACGCGCCGTGGTAATAGTTGTTTACGTAAGCCTGCAGCTTTTCGTACGCACCACTAACATTTTCAGCGAACAGGTCCTGAATACGCGGGTCTTTTGAGAACGAGATATGCGGGCCATCATCAAAGATGAAACCGCTGTCATGAACGAAGGTGGCGGTGTGCCCGCCGGGAAAACTGTTTTTGTCATACATCCGCGAACGAATGCCCTGACCATGCAATTGGTGGGCCGCACCCAAACCGGCCATGCCGGACCCAAGAATAACTATATTTTCGTTGCTCATATCAATTTTCTCTCGCAATTTCGCGGCGCCACCATGCGATGGTGTCCGCAACTCCGGTTTCCAATGTGAATTTCGGGGTCCAACCCAGCATGTCGCGCAAACGCGTATTGTCGGCCTCGACCAATGGCGGATCGCCCGCGCGCGCCTCGCGGGCCCCCAGGCGAACCAAATCTTCCGCGCCGATCTGGCGAGCGATTTCCATAATCAGTTCAGCCAGCGGAATGGCTGTGCCACTGCCGATGTTAAACGGCCCTTCGAGATTGCTGTTCAACAATCCAACCATCGCACTGGCCACATCTTCGACATGCAGAAAGTCCCGTTTCTGCCGCCCATGGGTACACAGTGCCTCGCGACCCTCCAACAAGGACACAATGACATCCGCCGCGAGGCGCTTGGGGTTTTCACCCGGCCCGTACAGAAAGAAAGGTCGCGCCCAGGCACCCGAAAGGCCCAGCGCACCACACATCCGGCCCAAAGCAACGGATAGCCCCGCCTTTGCCGCCCCATACTCGGTAGCCGGATCAAGAGGCGTAAATCCTTCACGCAGCTTTGTCGTTCCGCTCCAATCGTACTCCATGCACGACCCGCAAAAGGTCACGCGCTGGCCACCGGCTTTGGCAAAGGCAAACAGCAGGTCGATTGAATGATGCATCCATTGGAAATTGTCCAAGGCTTGCTGATTGCCTGGTCCCATGTACCAGGCCAGCGCCAACAGATGACTGGGCTTGTGCTCTTGTAAGACTGCCGCAACCGCTGTTGCATCAGTCATATCGACCTGAACCCAACTCGCGTCGCCATCAACGTCAGGATGCGGATCACTGCGATAGGTGGCAATCACCGAATGACCGGCATCTGCGAGTTGTCGAACGCAGGCACGGCCAATAAAGCCAGCGGCCCCCGTCACCAGCACTTTGGTTGTATCCTTTTTCGAGCTCGTCATGCAGTGGTCTACCGTTCTGAGAATCTGTTCTGGGATCAGGCGTCAAGCAATGGCCAGCTGGCGTCTTTTTCGGAAACAGTCGTGATAGGTATTGGCCATTGTATACCCAAAGCAGGGTCATTGTATCGAATCCCCTGCTCGACACCCGGGGTGTAGAACGCACTGGCTGAATAGAAAGCCTGCGCCCCGTCAGTCAGCGCAAGATAGCCATGTGCGAACATCTCGGGCACGTAAAGCGCGCGCCTGTTCTGCGCCGAAAGCTCAATTCCAAAATGCTGATGATAAGTTGGACTGTCAGGTCGCAGGTCCACAATCACATCATAAATCGCGCCTGTAATGCAGCGCATGAACTTGGCCTCGGTCGCCGGGGACTGTTGATAGTGAAGTCCACGGATCGTTCCTTTTTTCTCATTAAATGAAAGGTTTACCTGGGCGATGGCTGGCTTTAGGCCATGCTCTTCGAACTCATTCGCGCAGAAGGCGCGGGCAAAGAACCCACGGTCGTCCGAAATTTCCTTCAGGTCGACAACAAATGCACCCTTCAAAGGGGTTTCAGTAAAAATCATTAAAATTCCGCCTTTTTCAACGGCACGCAAACAATACGCCAGCCGGCTGCCTTGAAATCTGGCAAAGATGTCCGGGCGAGTTCGCCGCTTTGCAAGGATCCTGAAGAGAGCGCCTGACACTGAAACTTAAGCAGACACGCCCTGTGTTTTCCATAGTTTTCGGCGAGCATCGAATGTAGCTTATGCCGCGTGCGGAAAACTTGTTCGTTCAGCGGGCCAAACGGCACCCCAGCCGGAAACCCTGCCAATATTTTCTTTGAAACGGTACCTCTCGGGATGTGTATTATGTCTATATTTTTTCCTAAAGGATTAAGCGTTTGACCAGCCCAGCCGTGCCCATACCACCGTCCCGAGAGGTTTTGATCTTTTCCCAACGCAATCTGAACGACAACGTATCCCGCTGTTCTGGATTCGAGTTCGAGGACGTGATCGCCAACATTGAAACCGCCGATATCCTCTCGCCCCGACGCGCCAGGGAACCACGACTGCCCTACAATCCGAAACGCTGGCTTTCAAAGCGGACGGACCTATTCAGATATTGGCCGTCCGGTGTTCCCAAGACACGCCTTGACCGGGACTACGACATCTTCTTTTGCGATGTTCAAAAACCTCAGGAGCTGCTGGTGCTTGACGCGCTTCCCAATTGGCGGGACCGCTGCGGTGTCGCGATCTGCGTTCTGGAAGAGGTTTGGACCCAGGAACTGGAACGTCATATGCCGCTGGTTCGGACACTTGCGGATTTCGACCTTATCGGATGCGCCTTTGCCGAGACCTGCGACGCGTTACACCGGGTTACCGGTAAACCGGTCATTCACCTTCCGGGAGCGGCCGACATGGTTCGGTTCGCGCCGGAAACTCTGGCTGCGGACCGACCAATCGATGTGTATTGCATGGGCAGGCGACGCCCCGAAATCCATGAAAGGCTGTTGAAAGTCATCAAGGATCGCGCGGGATTCTATTTATACGATTCAGCCACCAAACCTCCGATCGCTGCCGATCACACCGTGCACCGTGATCTGCTGGCAAATCTGGTCCAGCATACAAAGCTCTTCATGGTCGATATCGCCAAGATTGGTCACGCGGATCAAAAACGTGGCAACGTTGCGTGGGGCCCGCGGCATGTCGAAGGCATTGCGGGCGGGGCCGCTCAGGTCGGGTATGCGCCGGATACCGACGACTATCGTCAGTATTTTGACTGGCCTGAATCAGTTGTCAGATTGTCAGAGGACCCGGACGAGGCGGTCGATCAGATCGTCAAACTGCTGGACGACCCGGCCGAACTGGATCGGATGCGCCGCATCAACCTTGCCGCGGCCTTGAACAAGCATGACTGGGTACACCGGTGGGCACAGCTTTTGGAGCACTTGCAAATAGCCGAATCCGAAGGCATAGCCCAGCGCCGTCAGCACCTGTCGGATATGGCCGAGCGGCTAAATTCACGAAATCAATCGCAACCGACAGCGGCAAATCTGTCAGCAACTCGGTGATGACACCAAGCTTACGTTCGCAGGTGGAAAAGTGGTGAGCCGTGCAGGATTCGAACCTGCGACCCACTGATTAAAAGTTAGTTCAACCGGCATTTCTACGGTTTTCTACGCTGCGCCACATTGGTGTATAACCATTTGAAATATCTGTGTTTTTATTGAGATTTCTCCACACCCCCCTCATACTATTTGTCACAAAGTACTACGCCCAGTGGTTGCTAGGTGGTTGCTGTGGCTGTTTTGAGGAACCAAAGCTAATGAAATTGACTAAACGACAAATCGACAACGCCACATGCGACGAGAACAAAGCGTATTGCCTTTGGGATGACAGCTTAACTGGGTTTGGCGTCAAGCTGCTGCCCTCTGGTGCGAAACGATACGTCGTCAAATATCGCTCCTATGGCGGTGGACGTCGCGCCAAACAACGTTGGTATACTATTGGCACACATGGGCAAATCCCGTTCGACCAAGCGAAGGAGGATGCGCGACAAATATTGGCGGCCGTGAAACGCGGCGAAGATCCCCAAGGTGAAAAACTTGCCATACGTGGTGCGCCTAGAGTTGTGGATGCGTGGGAGAAATTCGAACACGAGGAGCTGGCCAACAAGAAGCCAGCGACCATCCGAGATTACACCTCTTGTTGGGAACGGCACATTGGTCCGAAACTGGGCAGCACCAAAGCTGTAGATGTTTCACGATCAGACGTTAGCCGGTTACATCGGTCGCTGAGTGAAACGCCATACTTGGCAAATCGGATGCTGGCCTTGTTGTCATCATTGATGAACCGATGTGAAGCGTGGGAATGGCGAGAACAGGGAACTAACCCATGCCGCTATGTTAAGAAGTTCGAAGAGCTATCACGGGAGCGATACTTATCTGGCCCTGAACTGGAGCGGCTCGGGAAAGCGTTGCGCGATCTAGTAGACGAAGGCGCTATTTGGCCAGACGTAGCTAATCTAATCAGGCTCCTATTGCTGACAGGTGCCCGACGGAACGAAATCGCCAAGTGTGAGTGGGATTGGATTGACTGGGACCGGCGGCGAATCTTGCTGCCTGATAGTAAGACTGGGGCGAAGCCACTGTTTTTGGGCGACAGTGCAGTTAAGATTTTAGGGCGACAAAAAGTGACAACGCGCGATCCGGGTTCAATTTACGTGTTCCCCGGCAAGAAACAGGATTCACCGTTGGTCAACTTGTCAAAACCTTGGAAGGTGATCTGCGAGGCCGCAGCACTTAAAGACATCAGGATACACGATCTTCGCCACACCGCTGCCAGTATCGCAGTGGGCCAAGGTATTGCCCTCCCTATTATCGGGCGCTTGCTAGGCCATACACAAACTCAAACAACCGCTCGCTACGCACATGTTGACAGCGATCCTGCGCTGGCTGCCGCCAATGCTATTGGCAATGCTATCGATGACTCAATCGGATAAACACAACAATGCAGTGTGTGATTTGAGCTTTCCGTAGCCTGTGGTTCCTGTTGCCGAATTCACCAATTTTTTCGATTGGCAATACCCAGACTTGCGAGCGTCCTCCAGTTTATCTCCGAGCGTGCACCGATCCGCGACCCTTTTGAGTTGGCAAGAAATCCAGTCTCAACTTTTAAAGTTTTTTTTCGCCAACCTCTTGGTAACATCCACAACAAATCGCGCCGAAAGAACGGAACCTGGTGTTTGAAGGTGATTGTTCTTTTGAGCATCACCCAAGTCTACGACTGTTTTCGCGCCGAAGAAAACAGGTTTTCGTTGCGACGATGATGCAGCTTGGTAAACCGAGAACATCTCCATGTCCAAGCCGGCAACTTTCCTGTGTTGCGTGCCAATACGCTCCATAGCTTCCGCACTACTAACAACCGCAGAACCAGACGTGCTAGGTGCTAATTGAATTGTTGAAGATGAAACTTCATCGTTGAACAAACCATCCTTATAACGGCTGCCAGTCGGGTCTTCGGCAAGAATGGTTGCAATTTCACTTCGCGCTTCAGGAGACATATTGACGCCATAGGCTTCCATTTTGAAGCCTTCATCGGTCCATTTCCCCGTTTGATATTCCCAGCAAATATCTGACGCAATAAGTGCGCCTAGCTTGGTTTCGTCATCGAATCCGGCACAGATACCGGGCATTGCCACGACTGATGGGTTGAAGTAGTCGATACTCTTTGCGGTACATATTGCGGCCTCTACTAGCCCCATACGCGCTGTGCGGACACATACCCCCCTAAGCTTCCCAATCTCAACTGAAATGCAGTCGAGTCCTCTGTAATTTATTGGAGCACCTAAGGTCGCTCCAGAATGTTTGAGTGCCTGTCTCTCTTTTTCAAGAGCGCAAACAAATAGAAAGTCTATGGCGGGAACCGCTTTTACTTTCTCCAATTCGAGTGCGAGAGTCTGTTTCCATTGCTGGCGTTCTTCGTCAAATAGAACAAGACCGATGCCTGCTTCTGCAAAGCTACGTATTCTCGTATCAACTAGATCATCGAACCCGGTCAAAGCAATTGCATTGGTTGATTGATTGTTTGAACTGCCTTTCACGAGGTCCAATACTTCCTCTGAAACGTCTGTCGGCGTATCTCCGTGACGAAATGGAAGCATAAGATCCAGTATGATCAGATCGTATGTCCGTTCATAAATCAGTTTACTTGCCTCTGATAGGCAATCAGCTGCATCGATTGTGGTCGCAAAATCAGAGAATCGGCTAGAGACTTCTTGCTGAACAGAAGCCAACTTCTCTGGATTATCTTCAACAATAAGAACTTTCATAGTTTGCGCACCACTTCACCAAGCTTTTTCTGCCACATATCACTTCCCATTTCGTAGTGGACACAATCTAGAAGACGCACTGTGAACATTGAACAGAGTCGCTCCTTTACAAACTTTAGGGCGACTAACTCCCCATCAATTTCCACCTCATGGTATTGAGTTAGAATTACAATAGGGTCAATGCGCTGAGTGTAATCAAACTCATGAATTACTTCTAAGCCGCCGGATAATAAGGAGGAAGGAGGCCCTTTTCCAGGTTGCTGCGTGTGGCTAGGCAAGGCCATGTCCAGCAATACTAAATCAAATTTTTGGTTGTCTATTTCTTTGATTGCTTCACTTACGGAGACAGCAGTCTTGACCCACTGCACATTCAATTCCGACGTAATGAACTCTACCAGCTCTTCGGATTTGTGCGGATCGTCTTCAACTATCAAGACATCGACCATTAGTAGACTAGCCCAAATTTACACGTTACTCGAACTCTTTCGTTCACGCAGACAACATTGAAACCAGTCATCTCTTGGGTATCTTTCTGCATTCTGGCCAGCTTTTTGAAGCCACTTCGGCCTTCTACAACAAGAGCATCGTCGTCGCTACCTTCCATTGCTTGCTTAATGCTGTCGTTGACTTCAGTGTCTGTCGCACCCGGCGAGACTTCCGAAGAAATCATCATCACGAGTTCTTTGCGACCAGATGAGCTTTGAGAGAAGCCAAAGTCGCAGAGTAGTTGTCCACGTTTTTTTCCATGTTTTGCAGCGTTATAGACCACTACGTATAAGGCGTCGTAGAGCAAGTGGTAGGTGCCACCAGAAAGCTGAATGTCGCTGTTTTTCTCAAACTCGACCAACGGCCAAAAATCGGGGAAGGTTTCCTGAACCTCGGCTTGAACCGCATCGAAGAGCAAATTCAATGGTGCGCTGGGAGAGAGGTTCGTAGGTTCTTTAAACCAACTGATAACCGTTCGAAAACGATCATCCAGCAAAGTACCGAGCTCTCGCGTAAAAGCATGGGCGAGGCCTCTTAGCTCCGTTGGTACCAATCGACGAAATTCGGCGGCATTGAACGTTCCCCATACCTGCTTACAATTCCCCAAGTGCTCTCGGACTCGACGCAAGTCTCGCTCAGCCAAACGCCAGCAATAGCTATAGATCTTTGCATTCACATGAGCGTAGCTTTTTGTGTCAGCATAGGTTTGATCAATGTCAAGAATAGCGGCTCGAAGAACATCGCTTCGATCCTTTCTGAAAACATCTGTATCAAACAAACCCTTTGGCTTTTTGTTACTGTTGATCTGCAGAAAATCCCGACCTAATTCGTCGATCCCTGACTGATAATTCGAAATCCAACGGTGGATCGCCTTAGCACTATCATCGTTGCTGAGCAGGTCTTCAAATTTAGGATCATCCAGCAAACTCTGCACCGGACCCAGCATAGCACCTTTTAAAGTACCATGCCGAATTCGCCTTCCCAAGTAAGACGCAATCCCAAATTTTGTGTTGCTGCAAAATTCGTCAAAGGCCTTGGAAATCAGATTTGCCATCCTGACTTCAGGCTTCTGCTGCTGTGCCAACTCGGAATCCGAATCTGTAATCAGATACGCGAATAGTGCTATTCTATTAGACCTCAAGATACTGCTGAGTTCAGTAAAAAAGTTATCTTGGAGCCATTCAGAATACCGATTCGGGTCAACGTATACGCGTGTGTCATCGATTTCCCCGCGTATTTTTTGCAACCTTAAATCAATTCTAAGTGTCTTTGCCCTTTCTAAAAGCAAAGGTTCGTTGGTGCGCTCACCAAACCACTCATGCATATCTGCTCTGCATTCAAAAAAGCTATCCGTGTCCTCGAAAAGCCTGAAAAGCTGACTAAGGAAAGCTTCGTCGCACATTTCATAAACAAAATCAGCGACTACAGATGAAGTCTGGTCAATAAACTTCAGAAAGGAAAGCAAATCTGAGTGGAAGTCTTTGATAACTATTTCCTGGATCAGCCGCCGAAGAAGGAAGGTGTCAGCATCCTTTTTTGAACGCCTTGCAATCAAGCACTTTGTGACAAATTTTATTAGATCGTCGGGATTTTCATCCGCAATATTGGCCAGATACTTACGGTTGGCAATACTAGCAACATCACGCGTGACGCCCATCAACGTCATGAAATCACTCGAAGAAATGTTGAGCTTTCCTTCGCTCTCCTCCAAAAGGTGTATAAAACCAGCCGTTCTTGAGAAAATTCCAGAAGCTTCGAAGTCAAATTTTCTTAGGTTTATGGTTTGCGGCGTCTTACGTTCGAGTAACTGTTGAAAGGTAACTAAGCCATCGAAATAATTTCTGATGAACTCATCACCTTCGGGGTCGTTTATTAGTATCTGATGCTCTTGATCATGGTAATACCGATCAATTGCATTTCTGTACCTTGAAACTTCTGCGATCTCGATCCAAGTAATCGACTGGCGGTAAAAGCCATAGTCGGCTTCGAGATAACTATCTTTTATCAATTTTCCGAAATTTATATTTTCACCTGAGATAATGCCCCAGATATCTCCAATAATTTCTTCAATCTCGTCAAAAGCATCTCCGCCCAAATTAAACTGTGCTGTCTTGTTCAAGTTAAAATGGTGTATTGCAGAAAATATTACACCATCAAACAGCGATGATTGATTGAAACTTTGAAGTTTGCTATGAAAATCACCCACATTATAAGAGCATGGAAGATGAACGAATTTGGCCAAATCCAGAGTAAATTGATTCAAGCCATTTCGTGCCTCAATTCCTAGTATGTTCTTCCTGACAGAAAACAGATCATACGTTTCTCCCATAGTATCTGCTATTGAAAGCGCTACGATATTGTTGGCAGACAAGCCGTACCGCGTCAAAGCGTTGGCGCAAATTTCTTTTTCAGGTGAAAGCTCCTCGAGTTGCGTGTAAATATGCACAAGCTTGATCATCAAGAAGTAGGAACAACCAACGCGATGTTCGATTTTGTCGACTTCCATTAACGCCTTAGATAGATCACCGTCCGCGAGATGGCAGTTAAGAGAGTACAAATCCTCTAAAGCTGCGTTTATTCTTTCCTGATGTTTACGTAAGCGCGAAGCACAAGTAGCAATCTCGTTATGGATGGGCTGCCTTGTCAACCTTACGTGAGATTCAAAATTAGAAGGTTCTTTGGGGAATTCAGGTGGGAGTTTAAGATGTTTGAAGAGCAGATGGTCGTGCAATAGGTCGTTTACACGTTGGCATTCGGAAAAAGGCACTCTCTTCCGAAGACGATTCAAAGTTTCGATTTGCTGGGTGTCTCCTTTGGGGTCGAGTAGACCTCTGAGGAGGTTTTTTGTTTCTTTAGATAGGCCTTCAAACAATGCAGGAACTCGTTGGTTTAGTGCTTCAATATGAATTCAACCTGATGGAACCTTCAAGTAGTTTCAAGTAGTTGGTTTGAATTTTCTGAACTTGTCCGCTCGAGTCTACAATACAGATGTGGGACGTAAGCTACGGCCTCAAGCATTGTCTATTCGTTTGGTTAGTGACCAGCAGCAATGCATGTGCGCTGTCATGTTTGACGGTTACTGCAACGAAAGCTGTCCGACTGAGAGCGCGGCGCTGATGCACGGACGTCGCGTCAATGCCAAATACTGTGTCAAATAGCGGAACTGCCATGCTCTGCGCAGTAGAGCGCCGCTCAGCACGTTTCGGCGCGAATAATGGGCCAACTTTCATTGCAGTGCCTCTAAGCCTGAGATTTTGAAACAAAAAAGATCATCAAAACATCAGCTCTTGAAACTCAAACCACGCCCCTCCGTCCCTATACGTTTTTGAGTATTCGACCCTGCTGTTGGTGCCATTCGACCAAGTCGCGCGACCTATGCAATAAGCTTCCTTTGGCGACTGAGACTCTGTCGATATGTTCACGAGGGCCTGCATCGTGACACCACTATTCTGAATAACCTGCTCTTTGGAAAGCGCTATGATTTCATCGTGGATGCTCTCGCAATCCAGATCGCCAACTTCAAAATCCATTTGCCGCAAGAGGTCAGTGACCATTTCAAAGGGGTTCGGCGGCTCACCTTGGGACAACCAGTTCAGCCCAAACGTCAAGATAAAGCTTACGACCACAAAACCTACAACAACCCTCACAAGCTCATGTGCAGCGCTTTTTGTGGCTACGTTGTCTTCAACCGTTTGTTGCGGTGCGCCGCAGTTAGGACAAGCGGCGGCCTGGTCAGAGATTTTAGCTTCGCATTCGTAGCAGGTTGTTAAGGCCATCGTTCACTACTCATTTTATGTCTGAATTGCTTGTTGGTTTGAGCCAGAGGTTTCTGCGATTGCGCCGTGGCGATCTTGGGACACGTTGTCAGAGGGTGCAGAGGCCGAGGCCAGGCCGCCTCGTTGGTCAGTGGCTAATTGGCGGACAAAATCATCGCCATGCCGATCAGTGGACCTAGTATGAACTGGATTGAACAGATTACGCGGAACCACCCGCTAATCTTATGACCATTGGCCTTCAATTGTATTCCACTGCGGAACATTGATTGGCCAAGATAGAAGCAGACCATCATGGCGAACGCGCCGATTAAGAACTTCATTTTGTATCCTGTCATAGCGGGGGTTAGAAGGTTCGGACTAGGTAACGTCTGGCAAGTCTTGAGGTCTATTGAAGGACCAGTGCTGCGCACACTTGCGAAAAATCAGGGTAGATAGGATCAGACGCGTGTTTTTGCCCGGTCTGCACACCGAACTCGATCATCTCATCCATACATGGTGCGATGCGTTCCGCGATAATCTGCAACTGCCCGGATTGGATCAGGTGCTGCACTTGGGCGTCGGATTGGATCAAACCGGTGTAGTAGTTTGCGGCAGACGCGACTTTGATCTGGTAAGTTGCATATCGCCAATCGGCGATCTGTGCATCAAAGGACAGGTAATTCGCCAACCAACTTGGCAAGCCAATACTCTCCACAGGCTCATCGGCTTCACCAAAAATGAAACCTCGTGCGGAACCAGCAATGATGAGTTCGAGGAAATACTGCGCGTCGGCTTCAGTCTCGATCGAAACATCGGTTCCAACTTCATTCAACATAAACAACGCGGCCAATAGAGCTCGTTCGGTGCCAGCGCCCCAAAGACCGTCAATCTGATGCAGGTACAAGTTGTGCTGTTGGAGTTCAGCTTGTGCCTCTTCGCGCGAAGTATGGTTGAGGGCACGGAATGCAGTTTCAAGATTGTGACGCATGGTCTCTGTCTGTGCAGAAGCAGCGCTCGCGAAAGCAAGCAGGAGGAATGTCAGTAAATTTCTCAGCAAGTTAGACAACCTTATTCCAAAATGGGATTATTCTAACTTGGGATTATCAGGTCGCCAACGACTGATCAATACGGCACCTGACATTGAAATCCCTCAGAACCAGAGAACATCAAATTTTGATAGCTGGCCTCAAAGAAGCCAGACTCCAAGCAGGCTTGACGCAAGCTGCGCTTGCAGAACGTCTGGGCACGGTTCAGTCGTTTGTCGCTAAGTCCGAAACTGGTGAAAGACGGATGGATGTAGTTGAGTTTGCGAGATGGGCGGAGGCGACAACAGGCGTTGAGGCTTTCTGCAAAATTCTCACCACAATGATTGAACCGTGAGAGACAATGCCAACGAGCTGATCTAACTTGCTTATCACGGTTTAAAGACTGTTACTGGTACCGTAGGTAGCCAACTCAGGTGCAGTAAAAATTGTTATCCAAGCATTCAGCGCCGCTTACATAGTACAGGCATCTCCTGCACCTGATCGAAATTGGAAGACTACTTGCTCGTAGATGTCGGCGCCAAGGTTGAAGATAGGGATTACCCTCATGCGAATATTTGATCCACGATGTGTTGTCGGGAGAACGATGTATTTACGCAGTGGTGATACAATAAATTGCATCTATTCTGGTCAGATGGTCACACTTGATTCTGGTATGCCGTGACCTTTGAAAACGCCTTGATGCGCCAAGTCATTGGCATAGAATCGTTTTATCCAGTTGAATCAGAATGGGTTTTTCGATTCAATAATGGGCAGTCGCGGGTTTTTTTGATGCTCGTCTAACTTACTTCGAGAGGTTATCTGTGCGCTACAAGAAGGCGCCAATTTTGGAAGCGGTGTTAGCCTTTAGTTGGTCGTCCGAAAAGTCATTGGATGAGCTTAAGGAAGTATTGTCTTTGCCCGCCTTTGAGCGCTTCGACGAGCCAAAGCCACGCATCCAAGTTGGCGCATCAATTGATGTGGACCAAGGCCAGTTCTCGCACCAGCAAAAGCAACTGGGTTTTGAGGTCGCGCTTCGGAACGGCTCCGAGATTGTATTTCTCGAGCAACGACAGTTTGTTTTTGTTCAGCGCGCACCATACGACCGTTGGGCTTACTTTAGCGAGCAAGCTACATCGCTTGTTGATCCGGTAATAAAACTACTTGAAGTCGATGCCTTCGAACGCATCGGTCTTCGATTTGTCAATCGTATCGATATCCCAAGTCGCGACAGTAATGGGATAAATACAGACGACTACGTTACTTTTAACTTCAACGGGCCACGAGAGGATCGCGGCATTATTGAAGAGTTCCAGATGAGGGTTGTGAAGCCAACTGAGAAAGCTGGCATTCACTATGCACTTGTACTCGCGACTACAGCACCGCCCATGCCGGATTACGTCTCAATTCTCCTCGACATTGACGTCTTCACAAAGAAAGTCGTCCCTTCAAGCGGAATTGAGTTGACGGACACCCTAGATGAAATGCGGATACAGAAGAACCATATATTTGAGGAATGCCTTACAAATAAGGCTCGTGAGCTGTTTGGAGGAGTAGAGAAATGACGTTTGTCGACACAATGAACTTCCCCAGAAGCCCGCTCATGCCCGGGCGAGCATTTGACAGGATCGACGGTTTTTTCAATCGTCTGGAGCGTTCGGTGGGCTCTCAGTATCTCGATGAGGAAACTGATCCCGCGACTGCAGCGAGAAGCCCGTTAGAAGAGCGGCTTAGATTTGTTCAGGATGCAATATCCGATGTCTCAATGCACCTTCCGAGTGGCTTCGCACACGGTCTGAATCGCCAGTTTGCTAACCTCATGGATGAAGACGCTTGGGAAAGTTCAGACGAACTCATTAGCTCTAATGCTCTGAGCGCGTTTTTGGTGGCTCTCGTGCTCACTAAAGCCAGAAAACGTCCGGGCATTGGAACTAATGGCATAGGATCGGTCACTGCCGCTTGGACAGAAGGGCCAAATCGACTGACCATAGAGTTTTTGCCTAGTGGGAAAGCTTCGCTGGTTCTGACCCGTGCCTTTGAGACAGATGAACCGGAGCGAGCTGCTTTTGCTCCGATGCGTCCTGATCGACTCTGTGCGGTTCTTGCACCGTTTGAGCCAGAGGTGTGGTTTGACGGGTGAGGGCAACGATCTTCCTAACCCGAGCAAAGTTGTTCGCTACGTGCCATACGCAAGGATGCGCCGCGATGCTGATGACAACTACCTTGGCCCTCTGCCCGAAGCATTCGTAGAAAGACCAGTCGACGATTACTTGTCGGTAACATGGTGTGAGTACTTCCAAGGCAATGAAGAGGCTCAGCTTCGATGCGCAATCGAAGCGCTTCGAAACAGCAATATGAACGTCAAGGCCAAAGCGTGTTTTTGTGTTGGCGCGACACCGGATATCATTGCGACAATCGAGGCGCATGGAGCTGTGGCACGGGCTGTTTACTATCCAGTTGACGACAATCCAGCGCATGCAGGCATCTATGGCGTCACCCCTGAAGAAGTACTTTTGCAGGCTGTTCTCGCGGACGAAGTCTGGAACACATTTCTTACGAAGCAGGATGTGGACGCAATCGATTTGGGCGACTGCCAGAAGTCAAACACCGTGGGGTAGATTACCGGCAGTCTAATATCGTAAACGCACCAATCAAAATGGGGTACCCCAAATCGCTTGCACGGCCAATTTCACACCGTCAAGGAATATTCTGGGCTCGCTGCCGACTCTCTCTGCGCAACGCTCGAATGGCCGGTTCCGTGTACGTTCCTCAATCTGCGAATAATAAAGGCGGGAGTAACATCCCGCCTAGGTGTTCTAACTTTTGGGCTTCTTGCTCGCAGAAGGTTTCACAAGAACAACTCTGGACCCCTCGGACTTTGTGAAGCCTTAGTTCTGACGACAGGTGGCTCATAGTGTTTGGTGGCAGAGCGTTTTTTTACAGCTCGCCAAAAATCCTCTATTCTCTCGTCCGAATAGTCTTCCCCTTCGTCAGTGCGGTACACATCAGCGATCGCCTTCAAGGCACCAATTAGTTTGTTCTTGAGCTTCACTCCTTCACCGCCAGAGATCATCAGGTCAGGAAGTTCCACAAGCGAGTTTATCTCGGCCAGTCGTCTGTGCAAAACAGCGGTGTACCCTTTAGGGCTCTCATGTTGGTTCTTGTGCGTCTTCACAACGCTGCCATCCGCATCGTATTCATTCTTTTGGTAGAGTGTTTTGCACTTGTATGGGCTTTTCAAGATGTAGCGAGCAAGCGCACAGACATCATCTTTTCCCTTTTCGAATTCGACAATGCGGACCGGAGTAACGCCGCCTTCGTCTTCCGGGAATCTTTTCGAAAGCTGTGCTCCTTTCTTTCTGCAGTTTATTTTTTCCGTCGTCCAAAGCAGTATGTGGTAGTGCGGGCTCAAAATCCGCCCACAATCCACATCGCCGTCTTTGTGCTGGCGGTTCACTGTGGCCTGCACCTCTCCCATTCCGAGGAAATTAGGGCCAAGGTCATTCATTACAGTCGCACAACGTTTGCGGATCTTGGCCCAGTCTATCTCGGTAACTCGATCACCAGTGAAGTCCTCCGGATTCACGATGGTGACATGATACAGGCTACCTTCTTTTGGAATCCTTTGTTCTTGAAGCAACATCGCATCAACGAGTAAGTCGCTTGCCCAGGTTCTGAACTTTGTGTTCGAAGCAATGAGTCGACTACAGTTTGGAACTTCATCAATGAGCCCGTTTAGGAAATGCCCCATTTTGCGACTAAACCGATCATTCTTACGAGCGCCTCGAAATACCGAGTCACCAAACAAACGCTCATTATTGAGCCAATTTTCGCGGATTGAGTCAGGGGTACGATCTGGGTTGTGGGGTTTGTGGTAGGTCATTTTTTTTGTTCTTTTCATACTGCTCTGATGAACGAGGTGGGGCTGTGATTTTCCTGAACTTGGCAATCTTCTATGTCTAACCACGCTGTAGATGGCTGTAGACTGGGAAATGGGTAAATCTGCCATTGATCAGTACATACTACTAAAGCGCGTGTTACTGGTGGATGGCGCCTGGCTCTGTCCCGTGAACGATTGTGTCGTCGAATCTTCATATGAAAGCACATCGTCAATGCGATACCTGATTGACCTCCCAAATTTGTGGAAGGGAATTCCGGTTCCCATAGCGCGTTGCTTCCTCAACCACTGAACAGAAACGCCAAGCCGATTGGCAACTTGGCCTTCGGCCCAATACGCCAGTTTAGTTGAGGCATTGGCGGGCTTGCTGCTGCTCCCTGCGTGTACTTTCTTAGTCGGCATTTAAATCTCCTTTTTTGTCTACCGATGTTCTGCGCCCTGTCGCTTTGTGCGTCAGGTGACATGGAGCATTATCGCGCAGCAAAAACAGTTTTTCTCTTGCTTTTTTTCCGGGTGAATTTGCTCAAAGTGCTGTAAAGAAGCATTCTTTGGCGATATTAAGTCAATCATGGTATTTAATACAGAATACAATGTTTGAGAGAGTTAATGGATCACGAAACGAGCGATCTAGAGCTACACAACACGAATCAGTCAAACCGCAATAAGTTCAAAACAGTTTACGTTGATGAGCACGGCTTCCTGATGCGAAAACTTGCAAAGCGTGGCGACCGTCTATCACGAGACCTGGAGAGGCTTGCGATGGAAGTGGACAAGCTTCACGACTATCTCAAA
Source organism: Ruegeria atlantica (assembly GCF_013033965.1). GTDB lineage: Bacteria > Pseudomonadota > Alphaproteobacteria > Rhodobacterales > Rhodobacteraceae > Ruegeria > Ruegeria atlantica_D. The sequence continues at coordinate 261,048 of NZ_WQFE01000002.1, read as the reverse complement.
AAGCACGAAGCCGCGTCGGTGAGACCATTCCACCGTTCAGCGGATGTTTTGAAGCGTATCGTTTACGCTGTAGGAGCCCATGTTCTTCGATATGAACAAGAGGAAACCTTAGTCCGGACTGTTTGGAAGCTGAACACGCAAGATAAGTTAAGAGCCATTCACAAGAATGCGCCTCGCCCGAGCGTAAACCCATTCTTTTGGGTGTATCACCTTATCCTTGGAGACCAGAAAAAGATTTCCAGAGACCAACGCTCGAAATCAGCGCGTCAGCTACTCTATGCTTATCAGCATGGCGTGCCCGTTGAGTTCTTGACCGGGTTTATCTATCAGACCGGTTACAGGGAAGCTACTAAGGCGGGGGACAATGGCTATAGGGAAGTCTGGCACCACAGTCACAAGGTATAAAAATGCTGACCAGTTATGGTCAGCATTAAGTCGTTAGAGTTCGCTACCAAGCAAAAGTGTCATGAGGCGCGTTGTTTTCTCTGGGTTCGTGGAGTCTGGGGAGTCGTCGTCCAAATCTTTATTGTAGTAGTTGATCTCCCAATGAACGGGACGGTTGTTCACACGGATTTCTCCGAAGTCATGTTCACTGCCTGCTTCGCAACTATCGTCCCCAACCTTTCCACCCAGTTGTTTGACTATGGTATCGACCTCGGCGCGACCTAGATTGTGTATGCCCATCGAGATCATGACGATACCGTCTGCACCCGATTTGCGGAAAGTGTCGTTCAATGTTCGGTTCTTATGAACTCGCGATACGGCAATAGATTGATTGGCACCACTGATGCTTCCGTTTCCAGCCATGGAAAAGGTCCTTTCATTTAGGATGTATAGAGATTGCAAACGGTCAGGAATTCACTTCCTGAAACTGACGCGCATTGCGTGTGCTATACTGTTGGGTATGATCCACGCAAAAAAGCAGTGTTGCTTTGGCTGCGCATTGTTAGTGTACTATTAATCGGCAAAAATGTCAAAAAGAGACCATTTATCAAAAAGTTAACCTGCGGCAGCAGACTTGGATTAAGTCACCCAGCCACTACTGAATTCCACCCACTTCTACGTCAATCTATGCCGCGTGGTTGCTAGGTGGTTGCTGTAGGCGCGGGAAAATCTCGCCTATTCTTGCTAACCCTTTGAAAAAAGTGGTGAGCCGTGCAGGATTCGAACCTGCGACCCACTGATTAAAAGACACCTCACTGGATTTATACGGTTGGTGCGCCTTGGTGCAGTTTATCATCTAAAACAATTGGTTATCATCTTATTGCAACGAACATCAGTCGGTTGACAGTGCGCCGAAATGCGTCTTAGTGAAATGGTCTGTTGCAAAAAACGTTGCAAAATTTGGACCAGACAGATGACCACAGCAATTGATTTTCGTCGAGATTCTCAGCTTCTGAAAGCCGCTCCCGGCATGTATCGGCACAAGGGCGATGCCTTCCCCGGCCTATATCTCAATGTCGGTAAACGGCGCTCAACTTGGTATCTCAAGGCGCGGGTTAACGGCAAAACCAAGTCAGTCAAACTCGGTGTATTCCCGATCATGACGGCGGCGCAGGCGCTCAAGCAGGCGTCAAAGGAAACGGCCCACCATGGCAATGAAACAACCGCCGCTATCCGCAAGGTGAGCGACGCTTGGCGCGAGTATGTTGCCGATGCGCTAGCGAACGAGCGGGCGTCGGAAAAACACCTGACCGACATGGAGCGGAAGCTGGAACGGTATGCGTCAGACATACTCGACAAGAGCCCAACGCAGGTTTCGCTTTTGGATGTCCGCCGTTGTTTAAACGCGATTCCATCGGTCTCGACTCGGCACCATGTCAAAGCCGGAATCAACAACGCCTATTCAATGCTCGATATTCCGACACCAATCCAGCGCGGTAAGATCAAGCTGAAACAGGTGGGGTCACGAGACACCTTTTGGAAAGTCTTATGCGACTCTGATGAAACCATCGACAGACGAGATTGGTCGCCCATGTGGGAAGCAATCATGGCTGTAAAAAACCCACTGCGCCGGATCGCTTGGGTCGTAATGCTTTTCACCGGTATCCGCGCAGATGATGTCCGCTCGCTACGTTGGGATCAGGTGGACCTACAACGCAAAACCATTCGCCTACCGAAACTGAAAAATGGCGAAGACCGGACTCTACCGATTTGCGAAACAGTGGTTCGCGCACTCTTGTCGATCCGAGGCGGTGGCTCTGAGCAAGTGTTCCCGGCGTCGTCCCAAACGGGTTACTTAGACCATCTCGACGTCCTCAGGCATCCGGCCATTATACGAGACAGCGGACGCACCGACAAAAACGGCGAGCCTATCATGGAGGGTGCACCGGTCTTACGCCAACATGATGCACGTCACCATTTTACGTCGGCATGTGGCCCCGCGCGAATTCCATCATATGCGGTCGCATTTCTCCGGGGTGACATAACATCCAAAGATACCGACGACGACATGGCGATGCATTATCAAGAAGACCTCGCCATTGAGGATTTGGTGGCCGACATTGAGAACGTAATTTTGCTACGCATAAAGCAAACACCTGATTTCGAACTTGAACTCAGCGACTAAGCGCACCATGTTCGATACGCGCCTAATGCCGCGTCGTGAGACGCCGCGCACCGTTATGGTGGGCGTGAGACTAGCCTAGGGAGCGCCGCGCTGGAAGCGGCCCTAGGTGATGAGCCGAACCAGCGAGTATCAACGGAGGCCTCTGTCTGTTCATGATTGGACAGAAGGAAACCGTCGATTATGGCTACGTCCGAACTACGCGCGCTCGAACGGCGCATTAAAGAGCTGGAAATACGGCTTAACCTCCCACAACTGATGACACCCCGGCAGGTGTGCGAATTCCTCCATATCTCAGAACGCCAGTTCTACGAATGGAAGAAGGCTGGTGATACGCCTCCCGCAATCTACTGGTCAGAACGCACTGTGCGGTATGACCGTGATGCGGTGATGGCTTGGGCGAAACAGAAAGAAGTGGGGCAGGTTTAACGACCCGCCCCACATGATCAGTGATGCCGCAAGTACGTTGGATAACTCGCTTATAATCGAGCACGCGGCAACTCTGAACTTGTGATGCGGGTCCAACCTGAAAATGGAATGGACAAACATCTAAACGAATCCGCCGGTATTATGCTCCGCCTATTTGACGGATATGAAAAACGGCACATTGAAATGGGTGGCGAATTGGCCGCCAACGACAAAGGCAAAGTGAATGGCAAAACGCAAACGGTGTCGGGCCCGCTGACCACCCAATTGGTTGCACGTCACATCGCCGGTGAAAAGCCCGTTGGCGTTGCTCCCGTGCGTGTTGATAGCACGTGCACTTGGGGCGTGCTCGATGTTGATTGCTACGATATGCCCGAAGACGACGTTTTCGCCCTCCGTGAACGTATACATGCACGCTCTGCCGCTTTCAGAACAAAGTCGCGCGGTTTGCACATTGTTGTGTTCGTGGACGAACCCGTGCCTGCGAAATTGATGCATCAGTATCTAGTCGCGCTACGCAAACGATTGCCAAAGAAGGTGCAACAGAAGACCGAAGTGTTTCCAAAGGAAACGCAAACGGTGGTGGCGCCTGACAATGAACCAACGGCGGTCTGGTTGCCAGTCAACGGCCAGAAACGCGAGTTCGCTTGGTTGATAGATCATGAGAGTATGAAAGGTGCTCTCGACGAGATCAGCACGTCAATGTTGCTCGATCACATCGATAAACACTGTCGAACACCTACACAGATCGTAACCGATATCGTTAATGCTACACCAGCACTCGACACTTCGGAAATCGGCTACAAGGTGCCTGACAATCCAGCTGGACGAAACGATCTATTAATGAGGGTCGCTATGTCGATGCAGGCGCGCGGCTGGCCTGATACGGAAATGGATGCGGAAATTCGAAGGCTAAATGGCGACACTGGTTTCCACGAACTGTTCGTTGATGGCGCACTACCCGAAGCAGAAATCGTGAACCTGCTGCGTTCCGCGAAAAGACGCGAAAAAGGCACGCCAACACCACTCCACTATCGGTTGGTTGAAAAGTTCAATCGCGAATGGGCTGTAATGCGTGTCAACGGGCAGGTGGAGTTCCTGAACCGTGAAGAGGGCGAATGTTACGCCAAGAACGCGTTTCTTGATGCCACCGCACCCCAAATGGTCATGATGGGCAAACATCGCACGCCGATATCAAAACTCTGGTTGCATGACATCGATCGAGCCGAGTATCGCGGCATTGTTATTGAACCACCAGACTATAACGGCCCCGGCTTCAATGTGTTTAAGGGCTGGGCGTGCCAACCTCAAAATGGCAATTCAACGCTTTGGGAGGAATACATCCAAGATGTACTATGCTCAGGCGACGCGGCTTTGGCGCAATGGGTAATGACCTACCTAGCTGACGGCGTACAACGGCCATGGTCGCATCACCCCGGCAGCGCCCTTGCGCTACGCGGTGGACAAGGAGCTGGTAAATCATTTCTTGGGCGCGCGATACGTAAACTCATTGGCCCCGCACACGCGCAGCAAATAGCGGAATCTGATCGCATGTTTGCGCGCTTCAATCGTGGTCTGTTCGGATCAACATTTGTGTTGTGTGAAGAATCTTTGTTTGCCGGGTCGTCGCGACAGGCGGCAATTGCGAAGTCGTTCATTACCTCAGATACGTGGTCGTATGAACAAAAGTATTTGGCTCAGTTTGATGGCAAGAATGTCCACCGCATCATTGCGACAACTAATGACGATCAAGCTGTTCACATAGACCATGACGACCGCCGTTGGACTGTAATCGAGGTGCCCACGCGTTTTGATAGTCACTCAAAGGAAGCAATAGCGTGGTGGGAGCCATATTACCGGCTGATTGACGACAACCCAGGTGTTGTTCTCGACTACCTTTTGCAGTTTGAAGTCGACCACGACTTAATCCGCTATGGACACGTCACCGAAGCTAAATCTCGTGACAAGGTTGCTTCTGATCCGCTGTTGGCTTTGATGGACGAGATCGCTGAAACCGGCGTTTTGCCAGATGACCTTAGCGGCGCAGGCAAGGTATCAACCGCAACACTTGCGAGGGAATGCTATGCACGGGGAGCGTCGCGAAAAGACCATCCAAGGAAGTTTTCCAACCAAATGCGCGACAAGTTCGGCGCACAAACTGCTGGTCGCAACTGCACGTGGATTGAGACTGTACATCGTGGAACCGATAGCAATGGTATCCTGACAGTGACGCCGGTTTACTCGACCGATAGGCCGGGTGTGGTATTGCCTCCGTTGCGCGAATTCCGCCGGTTAGTCGCCCACAAAACAGGTAACACCTACCCAGAAGATGGCGAGTGGCGCGTCTACCAGCCACCTAACCCTGGGTACGACACCGATCCCAATGGCGGTGATCCTGATGCGGTTGAAAAGTATCTGACGCAAAGGTGGGTGCGAGACGAAACACCGTTTTAAGCCATCAATCGGCGCACATGGATGCTATGTGTTCTTTGTGCGCCGACTAACTTTATGATAGTAAACAATATTATCACATAGCGCACAAACACACATGAACTCAGCTTTGTGAAAGTGTGGCGAATGCAGGTATCCTTGCGGGCATGAAGTGATTGCACAAGTGTATTTCATTTCTATGTGTTCTTTGTGTGCTATGTGTGAAATCGACATAAAAACAATTAGTTATCATAGGCACGTAGCAAAACACATGGATGACATGTGCGCTGGAATGCGCTCCGACCGCGGCCTTGTATTAGCTCTTTCCGAAATCTCCGCCCACTCGTTGCGATCCGGTCGTAATTGGGCGGCCAATACCGCCCAACTGACAACTAATCAGTATTTCTAGCCTTATGGATCAAATGGTTAGATGGTTTTTGCAACGCATCTTGCAACAGGTGCTACTTGCCGGGCGGAAAGGTCAATTGAAATCAGGTTTAAGCTAAGCGCTAAGACTTATTTGGCCTAGAGGGTGCAATCTCATTTTGGGCAATTCTAAGCAGCTTAGGATAAAATCCATTGAAAATGTCTGCTGCTTTTTGAGCCGCTTCTGGCGGAAGATCGTTGTCGTCTATGATCTTAAAGCTGTGGATGAGTAAGTAGAACTGCTTGGTGAAGTCGTCGGACAGCGTGAGAAGATTGTCTTCGAACTCTTTTCGGCAATCAACCCATGCCGCCCATTTGGCCTCTTCGTCTTCTTTGCGACTATCGCTGGCGAAATACGTTTCGGGGTGCATTTGCTCGTCACAGTAGCCAGAAAACACCCTATCCGCGTGGTTGGATGCCCTTCTGAGGTGCGCAAGGATCGCAGTGTACGTCTCTTTTCGGAAATCCCAGATGCGGTCTTGCGCGTACTTGAAACGCTCGATCTCCGCCAGTTCACGTGCAGTCGAAAGTGTGGCGCGCTTGTTTAGATACGCACCCAAAAACGTGCCCAGAATCGCAAATCCACCACCGAGCAAAACGGCAGCTATTTCAGTTGATAGAGTCATTGAATCTGTCGATGCAATTGTCAGACCTAAGTTGGCAAGATCAAGTTTTTCGCTCTGCTGCGGCTAGTTCGGTGGTTACCTCGGCTTTTACCCTATCAAGTGCAGCAGACAACTTTTGCGCGCCTTGCTCATGCTCGCTTGCCAGTTTTAGTAGATCCCTTTGCGCCGATTTCAGTCTGCCGCTGAACATACCAAATTTCATGCCCTTGAGACGGCTGATGATGGCGCGTAACGCGGCTCTTTGCTCGTCGACTGAATCCTCGATACCTTGGTACCCTGCCATAGCTGTTTCAAACCGTTTTACCAACGTCTGAAACTTAGAAGAACTCGGCCCTCGTCCCCCTTCAAAGGATTCAACAGCTTTGTTCCAACTCGCAGACACTTTATTGGTCTTCGGGGATAGTGAATTGAAAGTCTTCGCCTTTTGGTCAAGCAGCTTACCCAACTGCATCAACTCGTCTTCGGGTTTCAGACCGTTGGCATTTGCCCAGCCTGTTTGCTTTGACCAAGAAAGGCCTGTCCCGGGCACCCCGACGGTGGTGCGTACACCTTTCGAATTGAGGTTCACAGTAGCACCTCGGCCACCAAGGCTGGTACTGACTCCGCTCTTTGACACGTTCAGCCGCACGCCGGGAGCAATCTTTATTCTCTTCTGGAAACGGAAGCCCATTAAATCCTCGCCTTCTACAATACACCTTTAAGTTTAGCTGACCGACCAAAACCACGCCAGTCACCACTTTTAGTTTTCCACCTAAATCTCCCGCATCTCCACCTTCTTCTTCGGAACATCGTCCCAAAGCGAGGTGATACGCATCATTCGTCGGACCCGTTGACAAACCGCGTGTCTGAGGGTGGTTCGATATTCCTTTTTCCCTCGGGCGCGCTTCATCTCCGAAGGACAAAGCGATGAAGATCAGCGCGCGTATTGAAGATGGCAACGCCATCCTGAGCCTCACCACCATTTCCAGCCGTTCCATGTTGAAGGTCAACGATGCGGACCGATTGGCTGATGATCTGGAACGTTTCCTGACCGATCCCGATGCCGAGGCAATCAATCGCCACTACCGGCTTGTGCCTCACGAAACAGGTCTGATCGTCCATGCCATACAGGGCGATTTCGACCTCCCTTGGCGGCACATCACTACTGTTGTGGACGGGCTGCGAGCCAATGTCTGATTGGCATTCACTGCCTCGAACTCAAAGCGCGTTGGCAGATGCCCAATTGCCGACGCGCGGGGTTTTCAAGATCGGTGACGATCCGACTCCACGCCTTGTCTATGTCGTCTGGTCGGAACTGCCAGCCGACTGGCAACGTCGTTCAGCCGAGAACATCGTGTATGCCGCGATTGTGCGTCATGTGACGCCCGGAACAGTTTATCCGGGGTGTCCATGGGGCTGACGGGAACAGACCGCCCGCAGACGCCCGAAGAGGCGTTCGTTGTGGCAATCATCATGCAGGCCTATCGCGATCTGTTTATGCCGATACAAAAGAACGCTGCCAGTGCCGGTATCACACAGCTGGAACAAGATCAGGCCATTTCATTTCTGACAGATCATCAGGGCGCGTTTGCGCGCCACCGAAATGATCTTTGCTCTCTCATCGGCTGGGATGGTGACGTACTTGCCGCCTGTATTCGCCGGATGATGGAAGGTGAAGAATTCCCCATTGTTTCGGACAAAAACGCGTCCTCCTTCCGAAAACATCTCCAAGGGGTCGAGCGTGTTCGGGTGCGTTGGAAGTACCTGAAATCACCGCCTAAAAGACCTTCTTCTTCGGTTGAGAAGACCCGGGAGCGGGACCGATTGTTGGTCTGAGCAACGCCGACGCACCGCTCCTATCTGTCCAGACCAGATTGAGCGTGGCGTCCCGAATTGCGTCACGCTCAATTTTGTTTGGAACCATAGGAGAATAACATGTCGGATGAGACCACGGCTGCCCTGCAAGCCCTGATCAAGCAGGTTGAAACGCTCACCACCACGGTGACTGATCAGCAGAAACGAATGGACGGGCTGTATGAGCACAACTCCCGTCTGCTTGATCAAATTAAAGAAGGCACACGGGATAGCACCCCGGCCAAGAAATCCATCGTGGATATTGTTCAGGAGGAGCGGCAAGAGCAGAAGATGCGCGATGCTGGCCTTGAACGTGCTGACGACGGAAACTGGTATCCAAAGGGCATCCGTCCTGCGCACTCCCTTACCCGCGAAGAAGCCCGTGACCCCGTGAAGTATCGCGAAGCGAAAGCCGCTGCTGAGAAGGCCGGGGCCAATCTGCACATCTTCGATCCGAGCACATCGGGCGACGCGCAGAACCGTGGCCGACCGAACACCGCAACAACGCGCACCTCCGTCGTAAAAGACGAGGATGCTTGCCGCGTCTACATCCGTCGCGATGTGATGGGGTCGTCCGATTTCCGGGCACAGTATCGGAAACTGCGCGAGGATGGTTTCACGCCTGTGTCGTGGGATCAGCCTGACGACCTTCCCCAGCATATGCAGACCAAACTGCGCCTGATGGAGAATGCGGCCAATGCCAGCGCAAGTGACACCTGAGGACCGCGCCTGCATCCAGTTCGCTTTGTTTGTCACCATGGGCTTGGGGCCAGAGGACGACATTATCGTTGCGCGCGACGGCCAGCACTATTTCTGGGAATCCGAACTGGTCAAACTCGAGCCGTCAGGAAGCCCGCAAGACGCTGTTGTCGTCACGCTTGCTCAGGTGATGAAACTGCACCTGCATGGCTTCGGGTTTGCCGAGCTGCGCGACGATCTCGTGCGGTCGGGCGTCGGGGAACAGTTTGCAAAGCGCGTTCATGATCATTTGGAATCTGTCTCCGTGGAGGAATGGGAGCGGCTGCGAGAGCGCATCGTTTGGTACGGCGACGATAACGTTGCCCCGATCATTGGCTCAACCAAGGTTACAGGTGAGTCCTGATTATGGCGCAGGGTGGGAACAAGAATTCGGGCCGTCGGGCGATTATCGACATGCGGCCTGACAAGAACGAGATCATCAAAGACATTGTGCTTGGACGGCGGTCTATGGCTGAAATCGCCCGCCGTCTCGGTGTCGATTATTCAACCGTACAACGCTATCGGGATGAGAAGATCACCGAAGAAATGCGCCGGGAAATCATGGCCGAGACACGCATTCAGGGGATTGAGGCAGATACCGAGATCATCAACCAAGACCGCATGGACATCGCCATGACCTATGAGTCCTTGGCGCGGCGGGTCGAAAAACTGATCACCAAGGCGGAGCAGAACGAAGATGACGGGTTTGCTTTGGCCGCAATGGAGGGGTTGCGGAAAGTCCTGCGCGATATTGCGACCATGCAGGGCAAGCTGGCCCAAAACTTGACGGTCAACGTATCTCTGGCCGAGTCCAAGGAATGGGTCACGCTCCGCACCATCCTGCAAGAGGTTTGTGACGAGGTGCCCGCTGCCCGCGAACCGCTGCTGCGCCGAATGCGCCACCATGTTCTGTCTGTCAGTCAGGAGAGCGGCGATGCCATTTGACGCCTTCCATGACTGGTGCCTTGGTCTCGAACGTGATCTCGACCCGGCGGCGAAGATAGCGCATTTCCTGCAACAGGAAATCCCGAACGCCTTGCCGGACCCTTGGCAGGTCGAGGCGATCACATCAGCCGCGCAGACAGTCGCGCTGCTGGTTTGCCGACAGGCGGGTAAGTCCTGCGTTCTGGCAACGCGCGGTGTTCGTGAACTTGAGCGCGGCGGCACAACCATATGTCTCGCGCCAGCAGAACGTCAGACACGCGAGATAACGCGCAAAGTGCAACTGTACCTGCGCGCGACCGATCTCGTCGTTGAGCGTGCGACACAGACAGAGATTGAGTGCAGCAATGGCGGGCGGTTCATTGCCGTTCCAGCGTCCGGGGCCACGATCCGGGGTTACACCGCCGATCTGCTGCTTGTTGATGAGATGGCGTATCTGCCCGGTGCCAACGGTGGCGAAGATGTTGTTGTCGCCTTGCTGCCGATGCTGAAAGACGATGGACAGACATTCTACGCCAGCACGCCCGCAGGGAAAAACAACCTGTTCGCCAACCTGTTTCTCGAACCCAAAGACAGCGTGCATCGGATCAAGGTGCCCGGAACGTCGATTCCCCGCCTTGCGCCCCGTGTCGAACGGCTCCGCGCCCAGCTATCGGCCACAAGGTTCAGGCAGGAGGTCATGTGCGAATTCCTGTCAGACGGCATGTCCTATTTCGACCTGTCCATCATTGAAAACGCGACCAGCATGGAGGGCGCGGTATGCCCGAGGATTTGAACCTGATCTATCGTCCCAATGGCGATGTAGTGAACGAAACGAACCAAGACCCAGCTATACCGAGAGTGAAAGGCTATGTGCGGTATTGGATCGGGGCCGACCTTGGTCAGGCCAATGACTTTAGCACCGTCTGCGTGATCAAGGATCAGCAGCTACCCATCTACGATGGATGCCAAGTCACTCTCGGGCAGCGCGACCGCACAATTGTCTATGCCGACAAGTTTCGCGGGGTGTCCTATGTGGATGTGGTCGATCACCTGATCAAGTTGCGCAATGCCCCACCATTCGGCGGTAAGTCGGATTTGGTCATCGACGGGACCAGTTTGGGCCGGGTCGTATCCGACATGCTGTTCGAACAGAGCGTCCCGCATACAGCCATTCAGATGACTGGCGGCTCGGACTACACGACCAAAGGCCGATACTGCAACGCTTCCAAAACCCTGATGGTCGAAAACCTTGCCGTGCTGTTCGCATCGGGTGAATTGAAGTTCGCACACGACCTGCCTCTGCGCGATGAGATTGAGGAAGACCTGGCCTCGTTCACGACGCAGACAACGGCAGCGGGCAATCAGATCATCACCCAATCCCGCAACGCGTCAGGCCACGGCGATCTTGGGATCGGGCTGATTGTGGCGGCTTTCGCCTCGCAGTATTTGACCGGGCGGGCGATACAGGTCCGCAGTTTAATCGGAATGTACTGAAAACCCACCTGACCAGATTAATAGTCAAACGCATCAAACAACGCAGAAACGTCAAATGAGGAATCATAACCGGGAGCCTGAACACCTTCCAAACCAAAGGTGAAAAAGTGCTTCCTTGCAGCCCGCCAACCTCTCACCAAACTAGGGAATTGAACCTCGACGTCATCATCGTCATCCCCTTCATCGCGCCATGCCGACGGAGAAATCCAGTTGCCTAGAATGAGTTCTTCGTTTGACGGAGTTGGGCAGTTTCTACCATACCTGCTTCGCAGTATTTGCCTTCTTTGAACACAAGCCCGACGGACCATGTTGACTGTCCAACCGTCCAGCGCTTTCAGTATCGTGGGGTCTTCAATCAGGCAGTAGAAACCCATCAGGCCGCGCATCGTCCTGAGTTGTCCCTGATTATAGAGAAAGTCTTGGATATCTTGCTCCTTGAGACCACCATAAAAACCTCTGCGAAGCTCATATATCAGGCCCAGCAAATCCCAATCGTAGCCTCGTCTTCTATTGGCTCTTCTGTGATTGAAGCCGTGATTTAGCGCGTTTATTAAGTAAACATTGATCAGCCGAGATACTTTTTGCTGTAGTTTCTTCTCAGTCTTTTTGGGAAGCGTAAGGCCGGCATCTTTGAAACCATAGCCTAGGTACGTAAAATCATTGATGGTCCGCACTTCATGCTGGTAGTCAGAAATCACCGCAATGCCGGGTGATTTTTTGCGGTTAACGATTAATCCGCTTTCCGCACAATGCCGATCAAAGCATCGCTCCAGCCGCTGCGCTTCTTCGTAGCTGCCACAAATCGCCACTACGTCATCCGCGAACCGTACAAATTTCCCTGACTCGGCAGACAGTTTTCTGTCGAGGTCATGATTTGCGAGGTTCGCCAATATCAGGGAAGCTGACGAACCTTGCGGCGTCCCCTTTACTTTGCGCTTGAACGTCGAAGTTCGGTGGCCTTCGGCATCTCCATATCGGTGATGAAGAAAGGCTTCAAAGATGTGCCGCTCATGGGGTGTCAAACTAACCGTTGTCCGGTCAGCGATCTTCTTTTTCAGATAGTTCGCGGGGATGTTGTCAAAGTACTTTTCGAAGTCGATTTGTACCGCGAACAGTTTCCCTCCTTTGTCAAAATCTCTCAACGCCAAAATAGCATCAAAGACGTTCTTATCCGGGTGGTAGGCATATGAGTGAGGGGACAGCCGTTTCTTATTTCTGTTTATTGTCCGTCTAAGCAAAACGTTTGCCACCGCAGCGTCTGGAATTCCAAAAGCCGTGACTTCGCGCTTGGAACCGTCCGGCTTGGGTATCTGGAAATGAACGGCGGGTTCGGGATCGTATTCTTCTCGCAGAATCTTGTGCCAAATCGCGGTCGCGATAACGTTGGCATTTCGCTTGCAATGTCGCGGATCAAAATGACGGTGCAGCGGAGTTCGTGACCGTACAGATGGCGACGCTGCTGATAGGCCGGTTCGGCGTTCAAACTTTTCCCGGTACTTAGCCTCTTTTTCCGCCTGCTGACGCTCTTTATCAAATGCTTTCTTGCTCAAGCGTTTGATTTCTGACCTTAATTCGTTGCGCATTATTTCTCTCTTAAATTTCGGTGGGGCGCATAGAGTAAGGGGAAACGGCAACCTTTGGTCGCCGATACCATCCAGTAGATCTCTCGAACCACTGTCGCCAATTCAGTTTCCCGAAAAGGTCGTCATCGACCCTATAAGGGCCAGGTAGATCACGCCCCACCTAGGCTTCACGCCATGCCAGACAGAAAGCAAAGCCTTCGGGAGGTGTCAATCTTAGATTGTAAACAGCTACTCCAATGATGCAGCCATTTACGCTTTACGCAGAAAACTCAAAACATTTGTGGCTATCAGAATGGCAGTGCCAGAGGACAATCACAGACCCAAATTCGCGTTAGTGCGATGATACTCCCAGATTGCACGATCCAGCGTCAGCGATGTCCAGTTTTGTCCTCTTCTTCGCAACTCCTTGGCGGCAAGTCGAAGTAACACTGAGGTTTGACGTGGCTGAGGAAGATTTTGCATTTGCAAGGCTTCGCCGATGAAACTTTGAACTCTCCTATCTGGTTTTCCAAGATCGTCGTCGCCAGCAAGCATCAAAAAATAGTCGAAAGCGATCCCACTAGACTGCCCAGGTAACCCTAAGATTATTGCCTCGGCAAATTCCCTGCGTTCTTGAGTCAAGTCCGTAAAACCGTCAATACCAGCACTTAATAACGCGCGGCAAAACAGATAGACTGCCTCCGCCTTCAAAATGCCTGAGCGAGAAGAAGTTCTTTGCCGATTTTCGTAGACAGATGCGGCCATTTCCTTGGGGACGATGTTTTCGCAAATTGCTACGAACTCATGAACGCTATGTTCACCGGGACCTCGAGTTTCACGCGCGGCAGCAAAGAGCGTCCAACCAGAAAATTGACAAAACCGTTCCACGGTATTTTGCGTGCTGCTGTAGCGTGCGCTGATTGAGAAAACTGCGTCAATGACACATAGGGGAAGTGAGGCATAACGGTACTCGCCAGCCAAGGCCGGAATCTCGAGATCAGTTTTCTCAATTTGATCTGCTAGTTCTGCGACCAAAGATATTGAGACAAAGTTCAAGGTCAAAGCCCAAGATGTCGACGATTAGTGACATCAAGTAGGCGCCTAAGTTACCGCCAGTCAAGTAAAATGTCACTGATCGTCTGTAGACTGATTGCCGACAATTGCGGCCTGACTGCCGCATGGACATTCGTTCTCGGTTAAGCTTAAACATGCGCAGACTGCGCCAGTCGAAAGGCTGGTCACAGGAAGAATTTGCTCATGAAGCTGGGCTGCACAGAACCTATATTAGCGATCTTGAGCGTGGAGCCCGCAATCCCACGATCACCGTCGTGGACAAGCTGGCAAAAGCACTGGGTGTCAAGGTCGGTGCTTTACTGGACTGACCGAGGATTGACACACGTGGCCATCAACAGACGAAAAACTCTGGTCGACTTGAGAGAGTTTCCCAGAGCGCTTGAACTCTCGAGAAGCCTATATCGCGAGAAAAAACACCTTAGCCAATCCCTCGAATGTGTGGAAATTGCTGAGTTGCTTGGCGTATCTAATATTGCAGTATGGCACGCCTATCACCGTGGTGATCTTGGTGTACCATCTCCTAACCCAGCAAGGGCAGAGGCATGGGCGCGAGGAGAAGCATATTACATTGCTCCTGACCGTAAGTGTCGAAAATGCCATGGGGAGCGTAGAATACCCGGTGACGATACGTGCTACGACTGTGCAAGGGGCCGACGCGACAAGATGCGGAGATCATAGCTTGGGAGTGGGCCTTCCTAGAATCCCAAGACTTCAAGACGAAACACCATAAGACCGAAAGAGCGTTTACTTTTCTGCAGTGAGTTTGACAAATGCTGGGGTAAATACACAACAGGGTGCAACATTTTGAGCGAGGATTATGTCAAACGGCTAATAAAACTCGTCGCGGAACTTCTCGCGATTGCCGTTACCGTTGTGCTCCTTCAAGTGTTCATCAATTGGGTCGGGTTCCAATCAGCGTGGCCCATTCTTGTTGTCGTTCTGATCGTCTTGCTCGTCGTCATCGCTGCCATGCGCGAGCAATAGGTCAGCCTGCTGTGGGTTTTGCCGCCAACTATGAACTTCTGTCACAGCGTAAGATTTATTGTACCACAAGCCACCTTCATTGACTTGGGTTACCTCAAGCGTAACATCTAATATCACTCCACCCGCCAATCGTAGATCAGTTGTGCCCTCAAGGATTTGATGCTTGAAGCGTTCATCAAGCATTTTTGCTCCAAACTCATGCCCATTCGCGAACAACTTCCACTGTCGATTGCTGTCGATTAGCGGAGGCTGAACAAGAACCACTTCCAACCGTTCCGGGACCACACGTGGCTCAGCCACATCTTCGTTTTCTATCGCAGGATGGCGAGTAGCGCGCTCCAGAAACTCATCTCGTGGCACGATTACTTCGGGCCTTTTGTCTTTATCGTTTGGAACAGCGGCAACCCCCGAAATCGCCTGATCTTGTTCGACTGCCTTAAAGAACTCTCTCCGAGGTGTTTTGACAGTTTCTGAACGCTCAATTTTCGACACGGCTTCAGCAATTCGGGCAATGTCCTCATCGGTTAAGGTTGTGTTCTCGTCAGCCAAAGCCTCGACCACCTCATCCATCGCTTTACCTTGAAAGTGTCCCACTGCGTTGTTGAATAGAGTTGTTGTCAAAATGATAGCAAGTGTCTTCAATCTATCGCGCGTCACGACTCCTCTAAGCAGAGTTATGATACGGAGACTTCCCTCTCCAGATGTCTCATAGACTAGCGAAAATTCAACGCCTGGCTCCATCAAATAGATGGCCTCACCAGCCATTTTCTCAAATTCAACCATAGCACGCCCTATCGCCCCGATTGTCGGTCGGGCATTAGGCTCAAGATCGAAGTAAATCGTTACGGGTTGCTCAATCATCTATTTGTAAACCAACGGTTATTGCACTTTCTGTCACTAGACACAGTTCAACCATGCATTGCAACAATTCACAGGCCGCTAACGCACAGAGTTACATCTCGTGCCAGCCGCCCAAGCCGACGCCCTATAATCACGTTGCAGAGTGAGCCAATTGGGCTAGTTTTCTGATACGCAAACTGGACTGTTTCATTCGAACTGTTCCATGGCTGAAAAAAATGGCTAGGCTCCCCATCTTATCCGGCGCGGTATTCAACAAAATGAGATCGATAAGTTAACGTTAGACGTTGCAAAAATGTTGCAAAAACCGAAAACGGGCAGCGTCAACGCTGCCCGTTTTTCGTTTCCGATCAATCGGTTAAAGTGGTGAGCCGTGCAGGATTCGAACCTGCGACCCACTGATTAAAAGTCAGTTGCTCTACCAACTGAGCTAACGGCCCACTCTTTTGTTGGATCTCGTCGATCCGTGGCGCTCTTTAAGTCATTTTCCCAACCGGGTTCAAGACCTTAATTGCACCTCGTTTCGCCAGAGTAATCAGTGTTTCCGGCGACCCGATAGGCGGCCTAATTAGGCAGGTGGCGCAGGGGGGTCAACCCCCTTTTTTCAGGAATCTGCATCGCAGGGTGGATTCCTTTCGGGCGCAGGGTTATATGCCCGCCATGCAAGGATTACAGAACACTGGTTTGCCCTTCATGAAGATGCACGGGCTGGGCAATGACTTTGTCGTTGTGGATGCGCGCGCGTCTTTGGCGCGGATTACCCCAGCGCTTGCGCGGGGAATTGGGCATCGGCAATTCGGCGTAGGTTTCGACCAGCTGGCTGTTATCGAAAACGGCGAGGCGGATGCGCATCTGGTGTTTTATAATTCAGATGGATCCACCTCGGCGGCATGCGGAAATGCCACCCGCTGCATTGCCCGCTTCCTGATGGAGGAGTCGGGCAAATCCGAACTGACACTGACGACCGAACGCGGCACCCTTTATGCGCAAGACGCCGGCGACGGCCTGACCTCGGTCAACATGGGCCAGCCACAGCTGAACTGGAACGAGATTCCGCTGGCTGAAGAGGTCGACACATTGGAGCTTCCGATCGAAGGCACACCGACAGCCACCGGGATGGGCAACCCACACTGCACATTCTTTGTCGACGACGCGGAAGCCATCCCTCTGATCGAGTTCGGTTCGCGCTATGAACATCACCCGCTTTACCCCGAGCGCACCAATGTGCAGGTCGCGCAAATCATCGGGCCGGATCATATCCGTATGCGCGTGTGGGAACGTGGCGTAGGCGTCACTCTGGCCTCAGGCTCGTCCTCTTGCGCCACGTCCGTTGCGGCCGCACGTCGCGGCCTGACCGGGCGCAAAGTACAAATTGAGCTGGATGGCGGGACGATCTGGATCGACTGGCGCGACGATGGCGTCTGGATGACCGGACCCACCTGCCATGTCTTCTCGGGCACGCTGACACCGGAATTCCTGGAGTCGCTGGGATGAGCGCCCCCAAATTCACGACGCTGGGTTGCCGCCTGAATGCGTATGAAACCGAAGCGATGAAAGAGCTGTCGGCGCAGGCCGGACTGACCGACGCGGTGATCGTGAACACCTGCGCCGTTACAGCTGAGGCAGTGCGCAAAGCCCGGCAGGAAATCCGCAAGCTGCGACGGGAAAACCCTGATGCACGGTTGATCGTGACCGGCTGTGCGGCCCAGACCGAGCCCGAAACCTTTGCCCAGATGGACGAGGTCGATGCGGTCATTGGCAACATGGAAAAGATGCAACCCGAGACGTGGACTGGCATGGCCGCTGATTTCATCGGCGAAACCGAGGCGGTGCAGGTCGACGACATCATGTCCGTTACCGAAACCGCAGGCCACCTGATCGACGGTTTCGGAACCCGGTCTCGCGCCTATGTGCAGGTCCAGAATGGCTGCGATCATCGCTGCACCTTCTGCATCATTCCCTACGGTCGTGGGAACTCGCGCAGCGTCCCTGCGGGCGTTGTGGTGGATCAGATCAAGCGGCTGGTCGACCGGGGCTACAACGAGGTCGTTCTGACAGGCGTTGACCTGACGTCGTGGGGCGCAGACCTGCCAGTACAGCCCAAGCTGGGCGATCTGGTCATGCGCATCCTCAAACTGGTGCCCGATCTACCGCGCCTGCGGATCAGCTCGATCGACTCGATCGAGGTGGATGAGAACCTGATGCAGGCGATTGCGACCGAGCCGCGCCTGATGCCCCACCTGCATCTGTCACTGCAGCATGGTGACGACCTGATCCTGAAACGGATGAAAAGACGCCACCTGCGTGACGATGCCATCCGCTTTACCGAAGAGGCGCGAAAATTGCGCCCAGACATGACCTTTGGCGCCGACATTATCGCCGGTTTCCCAACCGAAACAGACGCGCATTTCGAAAACTCGCTAAAGCTGGTGAGCGACTGCGAGCTGACCTGGCTGCACGTCTTCCCCTATTCCAAACGCGAAGGTACTCCGGCGGCCCGCATCCCACAGCAGGTGAACGGTAAACTCATCAAGGATCGCGCTGCCCGCCTGCGTGCAGCGGGCGAAGCACAGGTTACAAAGCATCTGCAGGCTCAGATCGGCAATACCCATCACATCTTGATGGAGAACCCGCATATGGGCCGAACCGAGCAATTCACCGAGGTCGCGTTCAACACCCCCCAGCCCGAGGGTCAGATCGTGACTGCAACGATCATCGGACAAACCGACACCCAACTCAAAGCCTGATCCGCTCTTCATCTGGCCAAAAATACCTCGGGGTTGAATTGGCCGCAGGCCAAGAAGGGGCTGGCCCCTTCACCGAGCAGGCAAGAAAAAACCCCCGCAACCGGATGGTGCGGGGGTTTTCAATTCTGTCTGCAGGCGGACTTAGTGCTGGCGCTTACCTTTCACACCAGCCCACAAGCGTTTGTTGACGAGGTACAGCAGCACCGACAGGAGCGACAGGAAGATCACACCGACGAAGCCCGAGTATTTGCGCTCCATCATCTTCGGCTCGGCGGTCCACATCAGGAAGGCCGCGATGTCCTCGGACATGGCTTCAACGGTGGCCGGATGGCCATCGGTGAATTCAACCTGATCTTCGGCCAGAGGCGGCGCCATCGAAATCCAGCCTCCAGGGAAGGCTTTGTTCTCGTACAGGATGGTGCCTGCTTCTTCTTTCTCTTCACCGGTATAGCCGTCCAGCAGCGAGGCGATGTACTCTGCACCACCCATACCTTTGAAAAACTGGTTGATCCCCAGACCATAGGGTCCGTGGAAACCGGCGCGGGCCTTGGCCATCAGGCTCAGGTCCGGTGCGCCAACACCGTCATTGACCGGGAAGTGGTCGGTTGGGATGGCCGGACGGAAGTCGTCCAGCTCGGGGTCGAACACTTCGAAGTTTTCTGCCGAATAGGCGATGACTTCTTCTTCTGAATAGCCCAGCGCTTCGAGATCACGCAGAGGCACATAGCGCAGGCCGTGGCAGGCCGCGCAAACCTCGGTATAGATCTGAAGACCGCGCTGCAGCTGGTTTTGATCCCAGGTGCCAAAGGGGCCTTCGAACGAGAAGTGGAAGTCTTCGATGTGCTGTTCGCCGCCACCTGCTGCGAAGGACGCAGCAGGGGTAAGGGCCAAAGCAAACGCGGCACCGATTGCAAGTTTCTTGAACATGTTTCCGGTCCCTCTTCTTACTCGGCCGGCGTGGCGTCGGCGTCAGCCTTGCCATAATGCGCGTTGAAGTCTTCCTCGATGGTCTCGGGCTGCGGCAGCGGCTTTTCGATAACACCAAGGATCGGCAGGATCACGAAGAAATAGGCGAACCAGTAGGCCGATGCGATCAGCGAGAAGGTCGCATAGGGCTCTTCCGCGGGCATCGCTCCCAACCACATCAGGGCAAAGAAGTCGATGATCAACAGGTAGAACCACCATTTGAACATCGGGCGATACTTGCCCGAACGCACGGTCGACGTGTCCAGCCAGGGCGCCAGCGCCATGGCCAGAATCGCACCGAACATCGCAATCACACCGAAGAACTTGGCGTCGATGATGCCGCCGGTGATGAAGCTGGCGAACTGAACGACCCAGACCTCACCGGTGAAGGCGCGCAGGATCGCGTAGAACGGCAGGAAGTACCATTCGGGCACGATGTGTGCAGGTGTGACCAGCGGGTTCGCTTCGATGTAGTTGTCCGGGTGGCCCAGATAGTTCGGCATGAAGCCGACAACCGCCCAGAACACGACCAGGATCACGGCCAGCGCGAACAGGTCCTTGATCACGAAGTACGGCCAGAAAGGCAGGGTGTCTTTCTCGGCCTCGGCTTTCGACGTGCGGCGAACTTCAACACCAGTGGGGTTGTTGTTGCCGGTGGTGTGGAAAGCCCAGATGTGCACGATGACCAGCGCCGCAATCACAAACGGCAGCAGGTAGTGCAGCGAGAAGAAGCGGTTCAGCGTGGCATTGTCCACC
Source organism: Ruegeria atlantica (assembly GCF_013033965.1). Lineage (GTDB taxonomy): Bacteria > Pseudomonadota > Alphaproteobacteria > Rhodobacterales > Rhodobacteraceae > Ruegeria > Ruegeria atlantica_D. The sequence goes on along the minus strand of NZ_WQFE01000002.1, from coordinate 240,638 downwards.
GCCGGTCCGCCCAGCAGCCAGGTCTGAATCGCGTCACCCACAAACGGGATCGCGCCAAACAGGCCGGTGATCACGGTCGCACCCCAGAAGGACATCTGCCCCCAAGGCAGAACGTAGCCCATGAAGGCGGTGCCCATCATCATCAGATAGATCAGCATACCGATGATCCATGTGATTTCACGCGGGGCTTTGTACGAGCCATAGTACAGGCCACGGAACATGTGAATGTAGACCGCGACAAAGAACAGCGACGCGCCGTTCATGTGCAGATAACGGATAAAGTAGCCGCCATTCACGTTGCGCATAATGTGTTCAATGCTGGCAAAGGCCAGATCAACATGCGGGGTGTAGTGCATCACCAGAACGATACCGGTGACGATTTGCAGCGCCAGGCAGAACGCCAGGACGATGCCCCAGATCCACCACCAGTTCAGGTTCTTGGGGGTGGGGATCATGATGGTGTCGTAAATCAGGCCGACGATGGGCAGGCGGCTGTTCAGCCACTTCTCGCCGTTTGTCTTCGGCTCGTAATGATCGTGGGGAATTCCGGACATAAGTTTGGGTCTCCCTTAGCCGAGCTTGATGGTGCTGTTGTCCACCCATTCCGCAGGCGGAACAGGCAGGTTTTCAGGTGCGGGTCCCTTGCGGATACGTCCGGCCAGATCGTAGTGCGATCCGTGGCAGGGGCAGAACCAGCCACCAAAGTCACCTGCATCGCCCAGAGGCACACAGCCGAGGTGCGTACATACGCCCATCTGCACAATCCACGCGCCCGGCGCTTCGCCTTCGGGCGACGGCATCACACGGTTGGCGTCGGTCGCCGGTGCGTCAGCGCTGAGGTTGAAGTTGCGCGCCAGCGGATCAGGCAGTGCGTCAACACCTTCGGCATCCTGTTCCTGTGCTTCTTGAATCTCGGCACCTGTGCGGTGGCGGACAAACACGGGTTTACCCAGCCATTTCACGGTCAACTGTGTACCGGGTTCAACGCCACTCACATCCACGCGGATCGAGGACAGCGCCTGAACGTCTGCCGATGGGTTCATTTGATTGATCAGGGGCCATACGGCTGCACCCGTCGCAACGACACCTGCGCCGCCTGCGACGTAGTAGAGGAAATCTCTGCGGGTGCCTTCGTGGTCTTCTGCGTGGGACACGAGGTTTTCTCCGATTCCGGCGCCCGCGGGCGCGGGCAAACATGCATCAGCACCGCATCAAAGCGGCGTCTCATCGCGGCTATCTAGCCGGGAGAAATCGGTTCGTCCAGCGGTCATAGGCGCGCAGTGCGCCGTATCTGGGCTTTCATGTCACAACGAAGGGCAAAATTTTCAAGCTATCGGCGCGTTTATGCGAAGAAATCCGCCAACCGCCGCTGTTCAGTTCTAATGTGATTCGCTCTGCGTATGCATGATCAAGATTTGTAGATCTGTTCCTGTCCCAGACAGTTCATCGGGTACGGATTTGCGAAATCCTGACCTTGTTATACCACTTAAGCCTTATTGTGCAGCAGGTCCGCAACTGTGCATAAATTGAGTAGAAAATACATATTTTACAATGGTCTAGCCATGCCTGTTTTCGATTGCACTTTTGACGGGAATCGACGATGGCCCTGAAGATATCCGAACCACTTTAGGACGTTCTCTATGTCAAAGCTCTTTGCACATGTACTGACCTTCGCACTGACCATGTCGTCTCAGGTCGCCGCGGCCGGTGATCCGGCGAAAGGTGAAAAACTCTACAATCGCTGCTCTTCTTGCCACGCAATCATCAAAGATGGCCAAGTTCTGGTCAAAGGCGGCATAACCGGCCCGAATCTTTACGGAGTCGTCGGGCGTGTCGCCGGAACCGAGTCAGATTACCTGAACGGAAGCGAGCGTTTGCCCATCGGAATGTTCACCGACGACATGATCCGCGCCGGTCAGGAAGGGCTGGTCTGGACGCAAGAGAATATCGCCACGTATTCCAAAGACCCGATCGTATTCATCAAGGAATATCTGGACGACGAAACCGCGCGCCCCAATATGAGCGTCAGGCTAAAGAAGGGCGCTGACGACATCGCGGCCTATCTCGCGACCTTCAGCGAGTGATCGCCGTTGCTGGTCGTTCTGATATCAGAGCGGCCAGCGTTTCAGTCTCAATTCAAGTCGGCGGCTGCGTAGCAACCATGCTGGGACGTTCGGCAAAGTTCTCGCACCACGCGGCCAGCGCGTCATTTCCTTTGCGCCACCCGCGCGCGTCGTGACGGAAATCGAGGTAGCCCAGCGCGCAGGCTACAGCAACCTGCCCCATGTCCAGCGAACCCGACAGGTGCGCCATCCATCTCTGATTCAATGCGGCACAGGCACGTTCGATCTTGTCCCACTGCGCATCCGCCCAGCCATCCCACTGTTTGTCTTCAGGCCGCATCCGACCCTCGTAGGTAATCAGCAACGCCGCATCCAGAATACCATCCGCCAGCGCCTCAAGCGTCAGCACATCCCACTGCGCGGCCCCTTCTTGATACAGCCCCGCTTTTGCGCGGTTGTTCAGAAAGGCGCAAATGACGCGGCTATCAAACAGGGTTGGGCCATCGGGACGCTCCAATGCCGGAACTTTCGTCAATGGCACCTTGGCCAGCAACGCCTCTGACGGGTCAATCGGGGTAGTTGCTGCAGTGACCAGCTCAACATCCTGCAACTGGTCTGTTTCATGCAACAAAACCATGACTTTGCGGACATAGGGCGAAGTAGGGCTGAAATAGAGTTTCATAAGCGGTCTCCCTGAATTGCCGAAACTCTACAGGACGAAACGCAAAACAAAACCCGTCAATTGGTGCCCTCGCCACCACCGCTCATCAACTTTTGCAGAGCCTCAAGCTCGGATCCGATCCCGTTATGTGCAATATGTTCCGCCGCGCGCAGGCGGGCTGCGTCGGGTTTGTTCTGGTTCAATTTCCAGGTGCCCTGAATGTCGTCGATACGCAGACGGAAAGGAACGATCATCCGCATCATTCGATCCAATGCGTCTGAACTCATCTTGCTGGTCGTCCATGGGGGTTTGGGCATCAGACGTTCCTCATAGAAGGCGGACTGGCGATTTAGCAGGTCCAGCAACTCTTCTTGAGGTCGCTGCTCCAAATGACCTGACAGATGCACGGCGACGTAGTTCCAGGTCGGGACCTGATCGTCGATCCCATACCAATCAGGTGACACATAACCGTCCGGACCCGTGACGGCGATTCGGGCTGATTTAGGGTCTTTCAGTATGCGCACGATCGGGTTGGACCTGACGAGATGCAGCTCAGCCTGCGCGCCATCCTCAGACAGCAGAAACGGTACATGGCTGATCAACGGTGCTTCGTCCGTCGAAACCGCCAGTACCCCGAACGCGCGGTCGAGTGCAAAGGTGATGTGTCGCGCGGTCTCTTCTGCGCGAAAAGACGGATTGGGATGCATGGCGGTCCTCCTGCAAAATCTCTTGCAGAACCCTTCGCACCTTGGCAAGGTCCCGCTGTTCTCAGGGCGGGGCGAAATTCCCCACCGGCGGTATGCGGGCGTTGACCCGTAAGCCCGCGAGCGGCCCCGGTTTGCGGGGTGTCAGCAGATCTGGTGAGATGCCAGAGCCGACGGTTACAGTCCGGATGAAAGAGAACGTGCAGTGCGTCGGCTGTTGCCTGCGCCTGCCCGTGATCGCCTTGGGTGACGTGTCTGTTACGAAAGGAGATCATGATGACACACACCCGCTATGCTTTTGTGAAAGCCAACTGGCATTCCGATATCGTTGACCAGGCTCTCAAAGGGTTTCTGGAGCTTATCCCCGTCGATCAGGTTGATGTTTATGACGTCCCTGGCGCGTTCGAGATGCCGCTGCTGGCCCGCGATCTGGCCCAAACCGGCCGCTATGCTGCGGTTGCCTGCGCGGCGTTTGTCGTGGACGGTGGCATTTACCGGCATGATTTCGTGGCTCAGGCCGTTGTAGACGGGTTGATGCGCGCTGGCATGGATACAGGCGTACCGGTCCTGTCTGTTTCCCTGACGCCGCATCAGTATCAGGAGACCGATCACCACAACGCCATCTACCGCGCGCATTTTGTAGAGAAAGGCCGCGAAGCCGCACAAGCTGCGCTGAAAATCAACACGACACGCGCACAACTGGCCACTGCTGCGTAAGGTCATTGGGTTGGGGCAAACACGCCCCAACCGCAAATCCGCTTGAGGCCAAGGGCCTTGCCCGCTAATCACGACGCTCAAAGGAGCATGCCCCATGTCGATGAACAGTTATGGCCACCTCTTCCGTGTCACCACCTGGGGTGAAAGCCACGGGCCCGCGTTGGGCGCGACCGTCGATGGCTGCCCTCCGGGCGTTGCGATCGATGAGGGCATGATTCAGCACTGGCTGGACAAGCGCAAACCGGGTCAGAACAAATTCACCACTCAGCGGCGCGAACCCGATCAGGTGAAAATCCTGTCCGGCGTGTTTGAAGGCCAGACAACGGGTACGCCGGTGCAGCTGATGATCGAAAACACCGATCAGCGCTCGAAAGACTACGGCGATATCATGGACAAGTTCCGTCCCGGTCACGCCGACATCACCTACTGGCAGAAATACGGCATTCGCGACTATCGCGGTGGCGGGCGCAGTTCGGCTCGGGAAACTGCCTCACGTGTTGCGGCTGGTGGGTTGGCCCGCGAAGCGATCAAGCAAATTGCCCCGAATGTGCAAATCACCGGCTACATGACTCAGATCGGGCCGTATAAAATCGACCGGGACAACTTCGACTGGTCCCAGATCGAACAGAATCCGTTCTGGACCCCCGATGCTCAAGCGGCTGAGGACTGGGCGGCTTACCTGGACGATCTGCGCAAGTCCGGAAACTCGGTTGGCGCGATTGTTGAGGTTGTGGCACGCGGCGTCCCTGCCGGGATCGGCGCGCCGGTTTATGCCAAGTTAGATACTGATTTGGCCGCTGCGATGATGTCGATCAATGCGGTGAAGGGCGTTGAGATCGGTGAAGGGATGGCCGCTGCCGAATTGACGGGTGAGGCAAATGCGGACGAGATCTTCATGGGTCAGAATGGCCCACAATACAGTTCAAACCACGCAGGCGGTATTCTTGGCGGAATCTCAACCGGGCAGGACGTTGTTGTGCGGTTCGCAGTCAAACCGACATCGTCGATCCTGACCACACGCAAGACCATAACCAAGTCCGGTGAAGAGACCGAGATCATCACCAAGGGGCGCCATGACCCCTGCGTCGGTATTCGCGCCGTACCGGTGGGTGAAGCGATGATGGCCTGCGTGATCCTCGACCACCTGTTGCTGCATCGCGGCCAGATCGGAGAGAACCGTGGACGGATCGGCTGATCTGCGCACACGCCTGCGTGCCGTCGTTGCGCAGCGTATGGAAACCGACCCCGCCCATGACCTGGCCCATCTGGACCGGGTCTGGGTGAACGCTCAGTCCATTGCCGATGATCAGACCGACATGCCCGTGCTGCTGGCAGCCGCATACCTGCATGATCTGGTCAACCTGTCGAAGGACGACCCCGACCGCCATTTGGCATCGCGCCGATCGGCTGAGAAATCAGAGTCTATTCTGGCTAATCTGGGCTATTCCGAGGACCAGATTCAGGCGATCAAACACGCAATTGAAGCGCACAGCTTTTCGGCCAACATCACACCGGAGACGCCCGAGGCCTGCATCTTGCGCGATGCGGACAGGTTGGATGCGCTGGGGGCGATTGGCGTTGCCCGGAACTTCTCGGTCTCCGGCGCGTTGGGACGGTCGCTTTATGATCCGGCGGATCCCTTTGCCGCCAACCGTCCACTGGACGACCTGCATTTTTCGATCGACCACTGGAAAGTCAAACTGCTGGGCCTGCCAGGTGATATGTTGACCGAGGGTGGCCGAGAAATTGCACAGCGCAGAATTTCGCGCATGATCCGGTTTCTGGAAGAGTTCGCGCAAGAGATCGGGAGCCCTCTGCCACCTGATTGGACGAATCTGTAAACGGCGCGTTGATCTTTCCTCGCCAAAAGCGCAGGTTCGCGCCGATGGCAAAATCCTTAACATCACATCGACCTTTGCTGGCTGTCGCTCTGAAAGTGAGTGCGGTGTTTCTGTTCACCGTGATGGCAGCCGTTATCAAGGCGCAGTCCGATCACTTTCCGCCCGGCGAAATGGTATTCTTCCGATCTCTCTTTGCCATTCCCGTCATTGTCATCTGGTTGGTCGCACGTGGAGAATTGGCGCAGGGTTTCGTTGTCCGCAAACCCTCGGGCCATTTCTGGCGCGGCGTTCTGGGGACCACGGCGATGGGGCTTACGTTCACTGGCCTTGGCCTGATCCCGTTGCCCGAAGCCACTGCGATCGGGTACGCCACGCCTATTTTCACCCTGATCCTTGCCGCGGCCATGTTGGGAGAACGTATCCGAAAAATCAGGATCGCCGCCGTATCCGTCGGCCTTTTGGGTGTTCTGATCATGATCTGGCCGCGGCTGGGTGGCAACAACATGGAGGCTGCGGCCACATTAGGCGCTTTGTGCATTCTGGGTGCGACTGTCGCCCGGGCCTTTGTGCAGATCCACATCCGGCAACTGGTGCAGGTCGATCATCCGGCTGCGATTGTTTTCTATTTCTCGATGACGGCGACCATCCTGTCCGGGCTCACAATTTTTGGGGGTTGGGTCATGCCCACTTGGGAACAGGCTACCTTTTTGATTCTGGCTGGTCTGATCGGGGGCGTTGCCCAGATTCTGGTGACCTCGTCCTATCGCTTTGGTCAGGCCTCGATGCTGGCACCGTATGATTATACCTCGATGCTGTTTGCTATCGTCATTGGCTATGTCTGGTTCAGTGAACTGCCGACGGCGGTGATGTTGGCCGGGGCAGCACTGGTGATTGCAGGTAATATCGTGGTGATCTGGCGGGAACACCAACTGGGATTGGAGCGCGGCAAGGCACGCTCGGTCACCGATCCCAAAGCCTGATCTTTACCTTTGCAAAACTTCCCCTAGGGTGTGCCCAACACAAGATGAGGGTTTCCCATGAGCGATGCACAGGATCACAAGGAAAAGATGCAAAAGGTGCAGGCCCAGCACCGTAAGAAAGTGTCCGAGGCCGTTGATCCGGACCGCGGGCTGGTGCTGATCAACACCGGTAAAGGCAAGGGCAAATCCTCGGCCGCGTTCGGGGTTGTAATCCGCGCCTTGGGTTGGGGTCAGAAGGTCGCCGTTGTTCAGTTCATCAAGGGCAAGTGGAAAACCGGCGAGCGTCGCTTTTTCGAAGAACGCGATCTGGTGACCTGGCACACGATGGGTGAAGGTTTCACCTGGGATACCCAGGACCGGGAACGCGACATCGCCGCCGCGAACTCGGCTTTCGATAAGGCACGCGCGTTGATGTCCAGCGGTGACTACGATCTGGTCGTGCTAGACGAGATCAACATCGCGCTTCGGTACGAGTACCTGACGGTCGATCAGGTGATCGACGGCCTGAATGAGCGGTCTGACAAGACCGGCGTGTTCCTGACAGGTCGAGACGCGCCGCAGGCTTTGCGTGACTATGCGGATCTGGTCACCGAAATGACCGAAGAAAAGCACCCGTTTCAGGCCGGTATCAAAGCCCAGCGCGGCGTGGATTTCTAAACATCAGAGACTAAACAGCCCCAAACCGGGGCTGTTACGCTTGCGGGTTTTCGTTGAGAAACCGGACCGACCCGCGCTGGCTGGCAGCGCTGGCAGGCAACGTTTGTTCACCCCTGCTGCCCCGGGCTGCCTTCGGCTTGTCGACATAGGCGCAATAGTCGTCGTCACAGCAACACCCGCAAGCAGTGGCCGCTTCGTGCCGAGCCATGATTTCGTCGAGCGGATCGCCCATCATCAACCTCCGTAACCTGTCCGCGCCTTCGATGCGCGTCGTTTTCGAGACGGTGGCGTGCCCTCACTTTACCATGTGCTATGCACGCAGACCGCCTCGAAATTCTGTGCTGGATGCTAGCACATCTGGCCTTGCCTTTTATCTGACTATTTTTGTCGGACTTTGCAAGGTCAAAAATCAACGCCTCTGTATGAACGCTAAATGCCGCCCGTCCGTTAGGCAGGCGGCATTGGTTCAGGAGGCTTTACGTTATTAAGCGGAGAAAAATGCTTCTGGTTCAGGCAGTAACACCCTCCTCTGGTGCACTAAGCGAAATGACGGCAACCACCGCAGCACCATTCAGCCAGTAATAGACTGCATCGAGCCCCGAGAATCCAAACAGGCTGGGCGCGGCCAGAAACGCCACACCGACCAGCAGATCGACCGCAAGGTGGTACTTGTATGGAAGAACGCGCCAGATCCCCAAGTGGTGATCGGTCAGGACGGTAAGCACAAAGGCCGCAATGCCGGTAACAACAGACAGCCACAAGGCCATCGGGTTGGACTGGCCCAGACCCAACACAAAGGGCAGCACCATCAGTGCCAAGGCAACCGGATAATCCAGATAGGCGTGAACAGAACGGGTGACAAATCGCAGAGACATGAGAGTTCCTTTCCTTTCATGGGATGACCACAAGTTAGGAAAGAAAATCGGAACGTTTAATTCGGGATCGTTCGTGAAATATTGCAGATCGTTCAGAATACCGGATCAATTAGTGCATCGAGCGATAGGCAGCCGGTGATACGCCAACCTGTTTCTTGAACACCCGCGAAAAGGCGGCCTCCGAGGCATAGCCGACTTCGGCCGCCGCGTCGGCCACGTTCCAGCGCGCCTCGGTCAGACCGTGACAGGCAATCTGCATTCGCCAATCGGTTAAGTATTGCATGGGCGTTGTGCCTAACTTCTCTGTAAAGAGTTGCGCGAACGCAGTGCGAGACATTCCAGCCTCACGTGCCAGGGACTCGACGCTCCATTCCTGCGCAGGGGCTCGATGAAAAGCAGTCAATGCGCGTGATATGCGCGGGTCGGCGAACCCGGCAAGCGCGGTATCGCTGGGGCTTTGGTGTTCAAGATGGGCGCGGATGGCCTGCGCGAACAATACTTCGGACAGTTTCAGCGCAATAAGGTCACCACCGATCCGCGCGCCGGTGATCTCGGACCCGATCATACGCAGGGTGGCTTCGATCCAGGCCCCGGCCTCTTCGCCATAATTTTCGATCAGGATGTACGGGGGAAGCCGGTCAATCAGCATATGCCCGGTACCCTGCCGCCCTGGCGGGCCTGTGAATGAGAAATGACCGCAGATCAATTGCGTATCACGGCTTTTGTCTTCGCCGCCGTAAATGAGAACGCCATCGCCTTGGTATCCGGAGTCTTGCAGCACCTGTTCGAGTGGCAATGCATCCAGTGGCTTGACCTCATTACACAACAACGCGTGGGCAGAACCATGCGGAATCAGGATCAGATCACCTTGCTTCAGACGCAGCATGTCGCCTGTATTAGAGACGTATACATTCAATTCTCCGCGCTGCACGAAGTGAAACCGAGCGACGTTCTGAAAGGCCGGCACCTGAATGCCAAACGGCGGAGTAAAAGACGTGCGGAAGTAAAACGTACCCCGCAGAGACAAACGGGTGAGAATATCGCTCAGTAGATCTAACATGGGTTTAACGTACATCCGGTTGCGCATTCGTCCAGCCCGGTGAACGAACCGCAATTTCATTTGAACGACCAGCAAAGAAAAACCCCCGCGAAAACGCGAGGGCTTCACTAGATGTTTCCGGTTTCGATCAGGCGCGGACCAGAGCCTCGTAATCGGCGGCGATCTCGCGGGTCAGATCTCCGACCTCAAACGTATAGTCGCCGATCTGGCCCACCGGGGTCACTTCGGCAGCCGTGCCGGTCAGCCAGCATTGTTCGAAATCGGCCATTTCCTCGGGCTTGATGCGGCGTTCGTGAACAGTGATGCCTTTGTCCTTGAGCATCTGAATGACGGTCTGGCGGGTGATCCCGTTCAGGAAGCAATCGGCCAGAGGTGTATGAACCTCACCATCTTTCACGAAGAACACATTCGCACCGGTCGCCTCGGCCACATAACCGCGCCAGTCCATGAACAGCGCGTCCGAGCAGCCCTTGGCCTCGGCCTTATGTTTCGAGATGGTGCAGATCATGTAAAGACCTGCCGCCTTGGCGTGCACCGGAATGGTCTCCGGGCTGGGGCGTTTCCATTCCGCGATATCCAGCTTGGCGCCCTGCATCTTGGCGTCGCCATAATAGGCACCCCATGGCCAAACAGCCACGGCCATCCGGACCGGGTTCTTGGCCGATGCCACACCCATATCGTCGCCCGAGCCGCGCCAGACCAGCGCGCGGACATAGGCGTCCTGCAGGCCACTGGCCTTCAGCGCTTCTTCCTTGGCGGCCTCGATGTCGTCCACCGAATACGGCATCGGCATATCCAGAGCCTCGGCCGAGGCAATCAAACGCTGGGAATGTTCGCGACTTTTGAAGATCTTGCCGTTATACGCACGCTCACCTTCGAACACCGAAGACGCATAATGCATCGCATGGGTCAGGATGTGCACATTGGCTTCGCGCCAGGGCACCAGTTTGCCATCCAACCAGATGACACCGTCACGATCATCATACCCCGCCATGCGAAACCTCCAGACCTGGGATTATTTTCCGATTGTTGCGTCAATTAAGTCCACATCGGACATAAAATTGCGCAAAAACTGCGATTCGATACCTGTCCACTCTTGGAATGTCAATAACGCTGACATAAACTCGGAACGAGTAACGAATGAGGCATACTATGTCGGATACCCGCCCCGCCCCAGCCTTTGGTGGCGAGAGCCTGTTGTTTTTGACCGACGAGCAGTTGCGGCAAGGAATTGAGGCGATGTTTTTCGCCTATCGCGGCTTTACCGCAGATCCGGATCGCATATTGACCGAAATGGCCTATGGACGGGCGCATCACCGGGCGATCCACTTCATCAACCGGGCACCGGGGACGACGGTAAACAACCTTCTGGCCATTCTGGGCGTGACAAAACAGTCTCTGAACAGGGTTTTGCGGACATTGATTGAGGACGGGCTTGTCGAAAGCCGGGTCGGATCAGTGGACAAACGCGAAAGACACCTATTTCTGACAGAACAGGGTAAGGCGCTGGAGGCCAAACTCTCTGAAGCCCAGCGCGTTCGAATGCGCGCAGCGTACAAAAAGGCGGGACCCGAGGCTGTGTCGGGGTTTCGTAAAGTGCTTGAAGCAATGATGGATGCTGATATGCGTCATGCCTATACGAAACTGCGGGAAACTACCTCATGAGCGATATGGACGCCCATCTGCTGATCGTCGACGATGACGAGCGTATTCGCGATCTGTTGAAGAAGTTTCTGATGCGGAACGGATTTCTGGTGACGGCCGCGCGGGATGCGGCGCATGCACGGCGGGTGCTGTCGGGGCTGGATTTCGACATGATCGTGCTGGACGTGATGATGCCCGGCGAGGATGGCGTCAGCCTGACCAAGGCGCTACGCGAGACCCATGCCACACCGATCCTGCTGTTGACGGCGCGCGGTGAGACCGAGCACCGCATAGCCGGGCTTGAGGCCGGCGCGGATGACTATCTGGCGAAACCATTTGAGCCCAAAGAGCTGTTGCTGCGGATCAATGCGATATTGCGGCGAATGCCGGAAACACCCGCGCAGGATGCGACGGCGAAGATACTGCACCTTGGCCCGATCCGGTACGATATCGAGCGTGGCGAGATGTGGCAGGGCGAGGACCCGGTACGCCTGACAGCGACCGAAAGCCAGTTGATGAAGATTTTCTCGGCCCAGCCGGGTGAGCCGATCAGCCGGACCAAACTGGTCGAAGATCTGGGCCGCGACAAAGGTCAGGCACAGGAACGCGCGGTGGACGTGCAGATCACCCGCCTGCGCCGCAAGATCGAACAAGACCCCAAGCAGCCGCGTTATCTGCAGACCGTACGGGGTGCAGGATATATGTTGGCGCCGGATTGATTTAGCCGCTACGCGGGGTTTTTGTGCCTTCGGCGAGGATATTGTTAGCCAGATGAAGATGGGATCCCAATGACGACCGCCCTTTTGACCCACGCCGATTGCCTTGACCATGTGACGCCACAGGGACACCCCGAGCGGGTGGCAAGATTGGAGCACATTCTGCATGCATTGGAAGGGCTGGATCTGAAACGTGTTACCGCGCCGCTGGCTGCAGATGACGACCTGCTACGCGTGCATCCGGAAAGCTACATCCGCGATATCCGTGACAGCAGGCCTTCTGACGGTTTCAAGCAGATTGACGGCGACACGTTCATGTCTCCGGGGTCGGTCGATGCGGCCTATCGCGCCGCCGGGGCGGTCGTACGTGCGGTGGATATGGTTTTGGGCGGCGAGGTCCAGAATGCCTTTTGCGCGATCCGTCCCCCCGGACACCATGCTGAAACGGAGACGGCCATGGGCTTCTGCCTGTTTGGCAATGCAGCGCTGGCGGCCAAACATGCGCTGGATCATCATGGGCTGAAGCGTGTGGCAGTCGTGGATTTCGACGTCCACCACGGAAACGGCACGCAGGATCTGCTGTGGGACGAAGCCCGCGCCCTGGTGATCACCAGCCAGCAGATGCCGCTTTGGCCTGGCTCGGGCCGTCCGGACGAGACCGGCGCTTATGAAACGGTGCTGAATATTCCGCTACCCCCCGGTTCGGGTGGGGCTGAGATGCGCACGGCCTATGAGACTCAGGCCTTCCCGCGCCTGCGTGCATTCAAGCCGGAGCTGATCATCATTTCAGCAGGTTTTGATGCGCATCAGGACGATCCGCTGGCCAACTTGAACTGGTCCACAGGCGATTTTGCCTGGGTCACGGCTGAGTTGTGCAAGATTGCCGATGAGCTGTGTGAGGGTCGTATCGTCTCGACTCTGGAGGGCGGGTATGATCTGAACGCCCTGGCCGAGGCCACTCGTGCCCATGTGGAAGAACTGATGAAGGCAGCCCGATGACCGATACTCCTGTTGATCAGATGACATTCGAACAAGCGATGAAAGAGCTTGAGGCCGTTGTTGGCCAGCTGGAGCGTGGGGATGTGGCGCTGGATCAGTCCATTGCACTGTACGAGCGCGGTGCGGCGTTGAAGAAACGCTGTGAGGACGAACTGAAGCGGGCCGAGGAAAAGGTGGCGGCAATCACACTGGATGCCGACGGGCAACCCACCGGGACGACCCCTGTCGAAGGTCAGTAAATGTTCAAGGAAGTTCTGGCGCAGGATGCCGCGCGGATTCAGGCTCAGTTCGATCTGGTCCTGAGCGCGCTGGACGATCTGGATGTGACCAAGGCGATGGCCTACACCACGCAGGGCGGCAAGCGGTTGCGCGGTTTTCTGGTGCTGGAAAGCGCGCGACTGCACGGCATTGACGCTGCGCAGGCAATCTGGCCTGCGACGGGAATTGAAGCCCTGCACGCCTATTCGCTGGTTCATGATGACCTTCCCTGCATGGATGATGACGATTTGCGGCGCGGACGCCCGACCGTGCATGTGAAATGGGATGATGGCACTGCGGTTTTGGCCGGCGACGCGCTTCAGACGCTGGCCTTCGAGCTGTGCGTCCGGCCCGAGGTTGGAAATGCCGAGGTTCGCGCAGATTTGGCTCTGACGCTTGCCAAAGCCAGCGGTGCGCAGGGGATGGTTTTGGGCCAGGCATTGGATATGGCGGCGGAAACAGCGGCCGCGCCTCTGACCTTGGAGCAGATCACCAGGCTGCAAGCAGGCAAAACCGGAGCACTGATTGAATGGTCCGCCTGTGCAGGTGCCCGTCTGGCGCAAGCGGATCCAGAGCCGTTGCGCCAATATGCCCAAGCGCTTGGCCTTGCTTTTCAAATCACTGATGACATTCTGGATGTTGAAGGTGATGCCGAAAAGGCCGGCAAACGATTGCAAAAGGATGCCGAGGCGGGCAAGGCCACGTTTGTTTCGCTTTTGGGTCTGGATGCCGCGAAATCCCGCGCCGCAGATCTGGTGGATCAGGCCTGCGCCGCGCTGGACGGGTACGGTGCCAAGGCTGAAACCTTGAAGGACGCGGCACGCTTCGTTATTGCCCGGGACAGCTAAGCCAGGAACGCCAAATGTCTGACCGCCCGAACACGCCCCTGCTGGACCTTGTGAACCGCCCTGCGGATCTCAAGCAGTTCTCAGATGCGCAATTGCATCAGTTGGCGCAGGAATTGCGGTCCGAGACGATCTCGGCCGTATCCGTCACTGGCGGGCATCTGGGCGCGGGTTTGGGCGTTGTTGAACTGACAACCGCCCTGCACGCGGTGTTCGACACGCCGCGCGACAAGATCATCTGGGACGTTGGACACCAGTGCTATCCACATAAAATCCTGACCGAACGGCGCGACCGAATTCGCACTTTGCGGATGAAAGACGGTCTGAGCGGTTTCACCAAGCGCAGCGAAAGCCCCTATGACCCGTTTGGCGCCGCGCATAGTTCAACTTCAATCAGCGCCGCGTTAGGTTTTGCTGTTGCCCGCGATCTGGGCGGTGTGACGCCCGAGGGATTGGGTGATGCGATTGCCGTGATCGGCGATGGCTCGATGTCCGCCGGCATGGCCTTTGAAGCGATGAACAACGCCGGCCATCTGAAAAAACGCCTGATCGTCATCCTGAACGACAACGAGATGAGCATCGCGCCGCCCGTCGGAGCGTTGTCCAATTACCTGTCGCGGATCTATGCCGAAGAACCGTTTCACGACCTGAAGGCAGCCGCCAAAGGTGCGGTGTCCCTGCTGCCGGAACCATTCCGCGAAGGTGCAAAACGGGCCAAAGAGATGCTCAAGGGCATGGCCGTAGGCGGCACTTTGTTCGAAGAGTTGGGCTTTTCGTATCTCGGCCCGATTGACGGGCACGATATGGACCAGCTGTTGCCGGTCTTGCGCACGGTCAAAGCCCGCGCGACCGGCCCGATCCTGATCCACGTACTGACAAAAAAGGGCAAGGGGTATGCCCCCGCCGAGCAAGCCCGCGACAAAGGCCATGCGACCGCGAAATTCGACGTGGTCACGGGCGAGCAGAAGAAGGCGCCTTCAAACGCACCGTCTTATACGTCGGTCTTTGGCAAAACGCTGGTGGAAGAGGCCGCACGGGACGACAAGATCGTTGCGGTCACCGCCGCGATGCCCGACGGCACCGGGCTGAACCTGTTTGCGGAACGCTACCCGTCGCGCTGTTTCGATGTGGCGATTGCCGAACAGCACGGCGTGACCTTCGCCGCCGCTCTGGCTGCGGGGGGGATGAAACCGTTTTGTGCGATTTACTCCACCTTCCTGCAGCGGGGCTATGATCAGGTCGTGCATGACGTGGCCATTCAGCGCCTGCCGGTTCGCTTTGCAATCGACCGCGCGGGGTTGGTGGGCGCGGATGGCGCCACCCACGCGGGGTCGTTCGATATCGCCTATTTGTCAAATTTGCCCGGCATCGTGGTCATGGCTGCAGCCGATGAGGCAGAACTGGTACATATGGTTGCCACAGCTGCTGCGCATGATGATGGCCCCATCGCTTTCCGTTATCCGCGTGGAGAAGGAGCTGGCGTTGACCTGCCCGAACGCGGAGAGGTCTTGGAGATCGGCAAAGGCCGGATCATCCAATCAGGCGCGCGCGTCGCGTTTCTGTCCTTCGGAACCCGGCTGGCCGAAGTGCAAAAAGCGGCGGAAGCATTGGCTGCGCGGGGCATCACACCCACAATCGCCGACGCACGTTTCGCCAAACCTCTGGACCGCGATCTGATCTTGGATTTGGCCGCCAACCACGAAGCGCTGATCACCATTGAAGAGGGTGCTATCGGTGGTTTTGGCAGCCATGTTGCGCAATTGTTGGCGGATGAAGGCGTTTTTGACCAGGGTCTTAAGTATCGCTCCATGGTATTGCCCGACACCTTTATCGACCAGGCCAGCCCTGCGGATATGTATGCGGTTGCGGGTCTGAATGCTGAACAGATCGAGGCCAAGGTGCTATCTGTACTGGGCGTCGCATCCATCGGTGAAAAACGCGCCTGAGGCAGGATGCTCAGCTCTCGAAAACCACTGTTGCTTGAAAATCTCTAAACGGCCGTTTTGGAAATCCGCAGACTTCATCCGGTTTCCGGTGGGTCTTTGAGGGCACAGGGACCGATTGCGTCCTGTCGCAACATTCCGGTGCCCCTGCTTTTCTGCTAAGCGTAAGAAAAACGAAAACTCCACCCTTGAGCAGGCGGGCGGATGAGAAACACGATAGCAGCGCTGGCAGCGATCTTCCTGATGAGCATGCCGGCAAGTTCAAAAGAGATTCAGGTTGGCAATGATCCGGGCGGGCGGATTGTGGATCGTATGGTCCAGATCGAAATCGCCAACCGGATCAACGCGCAGTTCCAGATCAACGGGGACTATTGCCACTCCAGCTGCACTATGCTGCTGGGTGCGGACGATGTCTGCGTTTCGCCCAACACGATCTTTGGCTTTCACGGCCCCCATCACCCGAACCGCAAAAAAATGACGGCCGATGAGTTCGACCGAAAAAGCGCGACCCTGTCCAGCTACTACCCAAAACCGGTCAGAAACTGGTTCATGTCCAAGGCGCGGTTCGCCGGACCCAACGAGCTTTTGTATGTGACGGGCGAGTACCTGATAGGTCTTGGCGTGCAGGAATGCGCCTAGGGCGACGATACACTAACCCCGCAGTCGCCCCGTGAAACGCACGCCAATGTCCACGACCATCGTCGCCAACACGACCGCCTATTCAGCATCTTCCATCTTGGTTGCGTTGAGATGCGCAAAAAGCTCAGGTCCGACGCGATCATACAGCTCGATCTGTGTCTCAAGAAAGTCGATGTGACCTTCTTCATCCGACATCAGTCTTTCGAACAATCCCATCGAGACATAGTCGCCAGCCTCTTTGCAAACATCCCGTGCTTCCTTGTAAAGCGCGCGCGCGCTTTGCTCTGCTGCCAGATCGCATTCCAGGGTTTCACGCGGGTTTTCACCGATCCGCAAGGGATCAAGTTTTTGCAGGTTGGGATGGCCCTCCAGAAAGATAATACGTTCAATAAGCTTGTCGGCATGCTCCATCTCTTCAATGGATTCTTCACGGCTTTTCTTGGCCATGCTGCCAAGGCCCCAATCGTCTTGCAGGCGATAGTGCAACCAGTATTGGCTGACGGCGGTTAGTTCGTGACGCAGGGCTTTGTTCAGATACTCGATTACCTTTTTGTCACCCTTCATGATGAAACTCCTTGGCTGTGTCTAAAAAACTGGCGTGGAAACAACTTTTACAAGCTTAAGGCTACCACCAGATCGGCAGAACCCAAAGCCGACAAATATCTGTTCTGAAACAGTTAATTGCCGGTTATCTGACGATTCTCGTATGAATTAGGACGTGCCACCTGGAGGCAGATTTTCAACACATTGGTTCTGGAGAGCAAAGGAGGAACACTGCGGGATTCCGGCCTCAACAATTATTCTGCCAGCGTTATTATTTTACTATCAGGAAAATTTTGTGCTATCGTGGTTCGAATTGAATTGGGTATTGCGCCACGCCTGCTTGCAGAACCGGTTTCGACAAGTGTAGCAAGAAATTGAAAGAGTGAAATTGAAGAAACGCGACAAAGAAATGGCGACAGACTTAACGCAGGACCCACATTCCGTTCGTTCGGGTGACAGAGAAAAAGTTCTTGAAGTTGCCATTGGTCGCGAAGTTCGGGCCTTCCGCAAGCAGCAGAATACGACGGTCGCAGAATTGGCTCAGATGACCGGATTGTCGATTGGTATGCTGTCGAAGATCGAAAACGGAAACACGTCGCCTTCTTTGACAACATTGCAGTCGCTGGCTCATGCTCTCTCGGTTCCCCTTACAAGCTTCTTTCGACAATTCGAAGAGCGTCGCGAAGCGGTTCACACAAAGGCCGGTGAAGGCGTTGAGCAGGAACGGGAAGGAACGCGCGCCAATCACCAATACAATCTATTGGGACATCTTGGGTCCAATGGATCGGGGGTGATCGTAGAACCTTACCTGATCACTCTAACCGCCGAGTCGGACGTGTTCCCAACTTTCCAACACGGCGGAATCGAGACGATTTACATATTGGAAGGCGAGGTGGATTACCGCCACGGAGACCAGATTTACCCATTGAAGCCCGGCGACACCCTTTTCTTTGACGCTGATGCCCCGCACGGCCCAGAACGGTTGGTAAAGCTGCCAGCCCGGTACATTTCTGTCATCAGCTATCCGCAGACAAATTGATCTTCTTGCGCAGTAAGAAATCTGTGGGGCGATCATAGCCTTCATGACTGCCCGTGCCCACCATGGTAAATCCGAGCCTTGAAAACACGCGATGGTTTTCAGTGAGCTCCACGCGCGTTTCCAGTTCCAGCGCAGGCAGACCAAGCTCTGCTGCACGGCTTTCGGCGTGATTGACCAACAAGCGGCAGATACCCTGCCCCCGCCTTCCTTCATTCACCGCCAGTTTTCCCAAGTACAAGCTGTCGGGCTTGCGCGTCAGGAACATGCACGCAAATAGTGGTCGGCCGATGGCCCAGATTTCACCGCCACCCTGACAAAAGGTGCGCATTCTTTCCACCGTCAGCCGATGGATGGAAGACGGAGGGTCGACCCGGCCATCCATATATCGAAATGACGCGCGCAGCAGAGCAAGCACATCTCGAAGTGCGATGTCATTGCTTGGAATCAACCAAGGTGATTTGTCCGGATCAACCATTTGGGCGAAGACACGTCGCAGCGTGCGCTTACTTTGACAACGGCGGTTCCGTTTCAAGATCCGGCCAGATCCCCGGCGAAGTTGGCAACCCATCGTCGAACTGGCTGAGATAGTCCAGCATCATTGGACGGTTGTCGATGAACCCTTTGTAAGTGGCCAGTTCTACCGGCAGGTCCCGGATAACGCGGTGCAGACGACGGCCCCATTTTGGAACGGTCATCAGGTCCTGAAAACTGCACAGATAACAACGGATCGGAAACACCAGCGCATTGGACCGCGGTAGACGGAAGAAGGTTTGCAATTCGACGCGCAGATGCTGCTTGTGCGCAATGTTTTCTGGTGTCAGCGTGGTCTTCTGGATGCCCCATTTGTGGTAGTTTTCCGGGCTGGTATCTAGTAGCGGATTCACCGTCATGGTCCAGTTCAAACGCCGCGCAGGTGCGCCTTGCTGGATATTCAGCAGGAACTTCAGGGCACGCTGGAAAATGCCCATCTCATGGGCTTTTGGAACCGGTGCATGCCATTCGAAAAAGTTCATGCCGATGTCAAAGTCCAGGCTCCAGTCGGCTTGAGTTGTGACCATACCGGCATCCATCCACAGCATCTCATCACGCTGATCCAATACAGCGAAATCGCCCTGAGCCTGACGCGTGATGTATTCCATCGGACCGTAAGGCAGCGTCGTTTCATCCATGAAGGTAAAGCTGTGATCAATCCCCAGCGGCTTGTTGATCCAACGCCACTGGTTGCCGTTGCGGTGCAGCTCGAACAGGTCCGGGTAGTCCTCGGATTTGCTGACCATGATCAGTTCCAGCAAGTCCCAACCCGCCAATGTCATATGCGGCAACGACTGACAGCGCAGCGGGTCCTGATCCAAAACGATGGCCCGGTCTTTCATCTCGGACACATAATGCTCGTCGACATCAAACCGCATCTCATAGACCGAGCCCTCGGGTCCACCGCGATGCTGTTCCATGTTGACCGAATACATGTAGCTGTCTTCGTGGAACGGGAAGGGAAAGCGTTTGATCGCCCAGTCCGAGTTGTGGAACGTATAGTCGTCGCGGAAGGATTCGTCGTTGAATTGAATGGTCATGTAGGGCCTCCTCTCAGCGGTCCAACACGAGGGACTTGCCCTCGAAACGCGATACGCAGGGCATTATTTTCTTGCCCGCAGCCTTTTCTTCGTCGGTCAGCCAGTGATCGCGGTGCACAAAGTTTCCGTGGTGATCCAGCACAACGGTTTCGCACTGACCGCAAGCCCCGCCGCGGCACAGATACGGCGCATCCACGCCTTCCCGTTCAATAGCTTCGAGCAGGCTTTCATTTTCACCCACATGAATGACCTTGTCCGACTTCGCCAGTCGCACCTCGAACGGTTTGCCGGGTTGAGGTGCCAGAAACTCTTCGTAATGTACGCAATCTTCTGGCCAACCTTCGGCGGCGGCGGTGCTTCGCACCCAATCGATCATACCCTTGGGGCCGCAGACATAGACATGTGTGCCCAGAGGCTGCCCGCTGAGCAGATTCTTCAGATCGATCTGCTGGTTCTGATCGTCGTAATACAGGTGCGTTTCGTTCGGATGCCTGTCTGTTAATTGCTCGGCATAAGATGCCAGCGTGTGATTACGGCAGGCATAGTGCAGCTCCCAATGCCCGTGCAGCAGTTCCAACTGTTTGATTTGCGCCAGAAACGGGGTGATCCCGATGCCGCCGGCCAGTAACAGGTGCTTGCGGGCACGCAGATCGAGTGAGAACAGGTTGACCGGATAGCTGATTGTCATTTCATCGCCCAGCTTGACCTGACGGTGCATGAACAACGACCCGCCCCTGCCCTCGTCATCGCGCCGAACCGAAATGGTGTAGGATGACTGATCGAACGGGTCGGACATCAGCGAATATGGGTTGAGCCGGGTGATGCCTCCGTCCTGCATTTCGACAACCGTATGCGCTCCGCCCGAAAAGGTTGGCAATTGACTGCCATCGGTTCGTTCGAACCGGAACCGCGTAACCAACTCGTTCAGCGGGGTGATCTCGGTCACTTTGACCTGAATTTTTTCGGCGCCACTCATTCGTAGATCCCCTTCGGCTCGGGCACGTTACCATGATCTTCGGCATCAACGCGAACACCCTGATAAGCGGCTAGTCGGCGGGAATAGTGATCGCGCACGAACAGGTTCAGCCCGCAATGCGAACAGACAAACGGATCAATCTCAACGTCTTCGGTAATGCCCTTGCAGTGGACGCATTGCATCCGGCGCGCAGTCGAGCCGCGATGTTCCGTCTGGATCGCCGTGTGTGGAAGACCGACGGCCATCACCTCGTTCATGGCCTGCCCCATCATGCCCTCTGTACCGGTCAGATAGACCTGCAACCCCATATGCGCGTCCTCCAGCACGCGGCGAATGCGCTGCAGCGCGGCTTCATAGGACGGGCCTTCGTAGAATTGTGCGGGGTTCAGCGCCTGCAGCTTTTCCGAGTAGTCCGTGCCTTTGGGAATGTAGATCAGATGGGTTTTGGCCATCAGGTCGGAGGTTGCGATGTCAAGAACGGCTTCGGCGCCTTCGGCCTCAGCGATCATGAGATGATGTTCGCCCTGGCGAACCTCTAGCGTGCCCCAGACCGGGCGGCTTGCGATTGACTTGGGAAATTCGAACTTTGACATTGTGCCCTCAAATAGGAAAAGGGCGCCACGGTTTGCCCGTCGCGCCCCCTGAAACTCAGCCCTTTGCGGTTCTGATCGATTTGTCCTGATCGTAGAACGGCATCTCTTCCGCGGTCGCCGCTATTTCTGTCCCATCGCCGTTGCGGACCGTCAGATTGGTTCCGGGTGACGCGCAGGCAACCGGCATCCGCGCAATGCCAACGTTGTGTCCGTTGATCTCGGAGTACATGCCGAAGGTGACAACACCGACTTTTTCACCGTTCTGCAGGAGGTCAGCGCCCTCGTCCGCGGGGGTCGTGCCGTCGAGTTTAACACCATAGATCTTGAACCTTTCCTTGCCTTGAGAGGCATAGTGGTTCTCGGCCCCGATGAACCCGGTTTTTCCAGGTGAGACGGTGAATTCCAGACCCAACTCCCACAGCGTATCACCACAGGTTTCATCGTCGAACGGATAGGTTTCAGAGTTATCACCGGGGTAAAACAGCAGGTAGCTTTCGGTACGCAGCAGATCGAGCGTCGAGAACTGAACCGGGACGATACCCATGTCTTTACCCTCAGCCAGAATGTTGTCCCAAAGGTGCACAGCGTGCTTGGCCTGGCAGAAAATTTCGTACCCACGTTCACCGGTATAACCGGTCCGCGAGATCATTACCGGGCAACCATAGAGCTTGGTCTGCATAATCCCAAAATAAGCCAGGTCTCGAATTCCGGGAATGTGCTTGGCCAGAAAATCAACGGCCACCGGTCCCTGCAGCGACATGTCGTGCATGTCGTCGTCAAATATGACCGCGCAGTTCTTGCCCGCCGCAACCGATGTCAGCTGCTCCATGCCTGTCCCCGTGCCATGCACGACAAGCCATGTGTTCACCGATAAGCGATAAATGATGCAGTCATCAACAAACTTGCCTTCGGCATTCAGGATCGAAGCATAGGTCGACCGGCCCGGCATGATCTTTTCCACGTTCCGCGTGGTGACGCGGTCAATGACATAGGCGGCATCTTCGCCAACCACGTGAACCTTTTTCAGACCCGATACATCCATAAGACCCGCTTTGGTACGGATCGCTTCATAGTCCGCTTTGGCGCGTTCAGGACTGTGGTCATAGAACCAGGCGGTCCCCATTCCGTTCCAGTCCTCAAGTTCGCCGCCGATCTCGGCATGGCGCTGCGCAAGGGCTGACGTCCTCCAAAGAATGGCCATGGTTCAAGTCTCCCGTTGATTGCTTTTGTTGCCCATATTGAGGCCGATGTCGGGTTCAAAATCAACACCTGTGTGCAGAATTTTTTCCTGTTGGGAATATTAGCCTGCGTTTTTTGCACCCTGGAACATCCAAAGATTTCCTATAAAACTTTTTATTATCAGTACCTTGAATAGTGAAATCTCTCATCAAGGCACGGTCGCGACGCCCATGTAAAAGATGTTTGCCCCACATATCTATTGACAGGTCGTCAATGAAATTGTCCCCTGAGTAGATAAAATTTCCCAGCAGGAAAACTCCGGAGAGAGACCTCCTGCTGCAACAACAGGGAGACTACGAAGTGGATGGTAATCTAAACGCACTTACGACGGTCTTTACCGAGTTTTATTACTGGGTAACGGTCGTTTTCATGTTCCTCATCCATGTGGGCTTTTGCATGTACGAGGTCGGCGCCAGCCGAGCCCGTAACCATATGCACACATTGATGAAAAACATCATGATCATCCCGCTTGTGACGGTCACATTCTTCTTCTTCGGATGGTGGATCTACTGGGCTTTTCCAAACTTTCCGTTCTGGGGTGGGCTCGACACAGAAGCGGGTGCAGCAAACCTACCCTGGGCCGACACGATGGCGACCAACCTTGGCGATAGAATCACAGGGGTTTTCTGGGCCGCATTCCTGCTGTTCTCTTGGACTGCAGCATCAATCGTTTCCGGGTCTGTGATCGAACGGATCAGATCTTCGGCCCTTTGGGTGCATGCGGTCATGATCGGATCGGTCTGGTGGATCATCGACGCCGCCTGGGGCTGGCACTATGGCGGCTGGATGGTGCGAATCCTAGGCTACCATGATGCTTACGCCTCTGGGGTTATCCATGCCATTGCCGGGGGCTACGCGCTTGGCGTGATTATGGTTCTGGGGCCGCGCCTCGGCAAATTCGCCAAGGACGGCACGCCGCGGGACATCCCGCCGCACAATCCATGGCTGCTGACGATCGGAATCTTTCTGATCTATACCGGGTTCTGGGGCTTCTATGCCGCTTGCAACGTTCCTGCC
Organism: Ruegeria atlantica; assembly: GCF_013033965.1. Classification (GTDB taxonomy): domain Bacteria; phylum Pseudomonadota; class Alphaproteobacteria; order Rhodobacterales; family Rhodobacteraceae; genus Ruegeria; species Ruegeria atlantica_D. Next base: position 217,058 of record NZ_WQFE01000002.1, on the reverse strand, counting down.
ATTTCGCCCGAGGCGATTGACGGCCAAATCACCGGCGTAACCTGGACAGCAACCAACATCTATCTGGCTCCGACGACCCTGTCGGCGATCACCTTCAACTTCCTCATGTCGCTGTCTGGCGGTCTGATGGCAGCATATGTGATCTCGAAAGGTGATGCGTTCTGGACATTCTCGGGCGGGCTTGCCGGAATCATCACCGCCTCGGCCGGTAACGATCTGTATCACCCAATCCAGGCGATGATCATTGCCGCCATCGGTGTCGTCATCGTGTACAAGCTGCACTATTGGGTCGAACGCCGGTTCAAGCTGGATGACGCGGTGGGTGCCGTTGCGGTGCACGGTTACGCCGGGTTCGTTGGTCTGGTGATCTCAGGGTTTGTCCTGTGGGGTGTCCCGTCATCGCCTTACGAAGGTTATGCAACGATCAACCCGATCGGGCAGATCACCGGCGCGGTCATCATGTTCTTTGTTCTGGGCTTCCTGCCTGGATGGGCTCTGGCCAAGATTCAATCTTCCATGGGCGTGCTGCGCATCCCGGAAGAGGTTGAACTGCAAGGCCTCGATTATGCCGAGCATCACGCCTACGAGGACGCAAAGGCCGCAATCATCGAAGCTGACAAACAGGAACTGGCCGCCCGTGCAGGCGCGGCTGCCAAGTAAAGGAGAGAGACATGTCTACAAATGGATACACAAGCTGGGCTGTCGATCTTGCTGAGGTTGGACCGATCTACCCCTTCCAGGGCTACGAAGTTCTAATGGTCATTGTCGGCGTCGTGTTCTGGATTGGCTGGCATCGCATTCAGTTTGTCCGCGAAGGCGAACACCTGGAAAAGGCACGCCACACTGGTGACGAAGAAAAAGTGAAAGCCCAGTTAGAGCGATACTGACTCAGCTTCAAAAAGAACCTGCAATGGGCGAGAAACCAGAGGTCTCGCCCATTGCCTCTTAGGAAAAAAACTTTCCTATGATTATTGATGTCCTGCGAATTTGTTGGTACCGTCGAATCATAACGAAACACACAAGGAGATCTGCCAGCCATGTGCGGAATTGTTGGATTATTCCTCAAAGACCAGTCTCTTGCGCCCCAACTGGGCAATATGCTGACAGACATGCTGATCACGATGACAGATCGTGGCCCCGACAGTGCCGGTATTGCGATCTACGGCGCGGAAAGGGACGGGAAAACCAAGATAACGGTTCAGTCCCCCACCCCCGAAACCGACTTTGTCGGCTTGGCCGATGAGCTGGGCAAAAGCCTAGGTGCGATGGTTGGTCAGACGGACAACGATACACATACTGTTCTGGAAGTTCCCGCCGGTCAGTTCGAAGCCGCGCGCACAGCACTGGCCGAAATCCGCCCCTCGGTTCGGATCATGAGCCGGGGTGACAGCCTCGAAATCTATAAGGAAGTTGGCCTGCCCAAGGATGTTGCGGACCGCTTCAACCTGAGCGGCATGAGCGGGACCCACGGCATTGGTCACACCCGAATGGCCACGGAATCTGCGGTGACGACTATGGGCGCGCACCCTTTCAATACGGGATCCGATCAATGTCTGGTCCATAATGGGTCGCTGTCCAACCACAACTCGTTGCGCCGAAAGCTGCGCCGCGAGGGTGTGGTTATCCAAACCGAGAACGACACCGAAGTTGGTGCTGCATACCTCACTTGGAAAATGATGAACGGAGCCACTTTGGGGGAAGCTCTGGAAACCAGCATCGATGATCTGGACGGATTTTTTACTTTTGTTGTGGGCACAAAAGACGGCTTTGGCGTCGTGCGCGACCCGATTGCCTGCAAACCCGCGGTGATGGCGGAAACAGATCAATATGTGGCCTTTGGCAGCGAATACCGCGCCCTTGTGAACCTGCCCGGAATCGAAGACGCCCGGGTTTGGGAGCCTGAGCCTTCCACTGTTTATTTCTGGTCGCACACCAACAGCCCAACAACACACGAAAAGGCCGCCTGATATGCAGACCTATGATCTAGAGGCAGACGGGCTGCGCGGATTGAACTCGTCCCTGCAGGCGCAAAACGCTGAGACCAATCAAACAAGCTGGGAAATCGTGAACCCCAAGGGCAGTCATGCGATTGCCGTCGGGCTGGACGCACCCATTGAGGTGACGGTCAAGGGCTCGACCGGGTACTATTGTGCCGGGATGAACCAGCAGGCGACCATCAAGGTCGAAGGCTCAGTTGGTCCGGGCGTGGCCGAGAATATGATGTCCGGTCAGGTCATTGTTGACGGCGACGCCAGCCAGTACGCCGGGGCCACGGGCCACGGCGGGTTGCTTGTGATCAAAGGCAATGCAAGCTCGCGCTGCGGCATCTCGATGAAAGGCATCGACATCGTGGTGCATGGCAATATCGGCCACATGTCCGCCTTCATGGCGCAAGCAGGAAATCTGGTGGTTTGCGGAGACGCAGGCGATGCGCTTGGGGATTCACTCTACGAGGCACGGCTATTCGTGCGTGGTTCGGTCAAAAGCCTCGGCGCCGATTGCATCGAGAAGGAAATGCGCCCCGAGCATCTGAATATCCTGAAAGACTTGCTGGATCGTGCGGGCAGCGACGCCAAGCCGGAAGAGTTCAAACGCTATGGCTCGGCCCGTCAGCTCTACAATTTCGACATCGACAATTCCGCCGCTTACTGAGGAAGAAGGGTATGAAAGATATGGACGATCAGATCCCCCGCACCCTGCCGATTCAGTCGGCGACGTTTTCCAACCCGATCAACGCAGAGATCCGTCGCGCCGCTGCGACCGGCATCTATGATATTCGTGGCGGTGGTGCCAAACGGAAGGTTCCGCACTTTGACGACCTGCTGTTTCTGGGAGCGTCGGTGTCACGCTATCCGCTGGAGGGCTATCGCGAACGCTGCGATACCTCGGTCACACTGGGCACGCGCTTTGCCAAAAAGCCGATTGAGCTGGATATCCCGATCACCATTGCGGGCATGAGCTTTGGTGCCTTGTCCGGCCCGGCAAAAGAAGCCTTGGGCCGTGGCGCATCTGCGGCGGGCACGTCTACCACCACCGGTGATGGCGGCATGACGCCCGAGGAACGCGGTCATTCAACCAAGCTGGTCTATCAATACCTGCCTTCGCGCTATGGTATGAACCCCAATGACCTGCGCAAAGCGGACGCGATCGAGATCGTGGTTGGCCAGGGTGCGAAACCCGGCGGCGGCGGTATGCTGCTGGGCCAAAAGATCAGTGACCGGGTGGCCGAGATGCGCACGCTGCCCAAGGGGATCGACCAGCGTTCGGCCTGTCGCCATCCGGATTGGACCGGCCCGGACGATCTGGAGATCAAGATCCTCGAACTGCGTGAGATCACGGATTGGCAGGTGCCGATCTATGTGAAAGTTGGCGCAACCCGCCCCTACTATGACACTGCATTGGCCGTGAAAGCCGGAGCCGACGTTGTCGTCATGGATGGTATGCAAGGTGGCACGGCGGCCACGCAGGACGTGTTCATCGAACATGTCGGACTTCCAACGCTGTCTTGCATTCGCCCGGCCGTGCAAGCGCTGCAGGATCTGGGCGTGCACCGCGAGGTCCAACTGGTCATCTCGGGCGGTATCCGCACAGGGGCCGATGTTGCCAAAGCGCTGGCGCTGGGTGCAGATGCGGTCGCCATCGGCACGGCCGCACTGGTGGCGCTGGGCGATAACGACCCGAAATGGGAATCTGAATATCAAAAGCTGGGTACAACCACCGGCGCCTATGACGACTGGCATGAAGGCCAAGACCCGGCTGGTATCACCACGCAAGACCCTGATCTGGCCGCACGTCTGGACCCGGTCGATGCGGGCCGCAGGCTGCGTAACTATCTGAAAGTTATGACACTTGAGGCGCAGACCATCGCCCGCGCCTGTGGTCACAACCATCTGCACAACCTCGAGCCCGAGGACTTGTGCGCCCTGACAATGGAGGCCGCCGCCATGGCGCGGGTGCCGCTGGCGGGAACCAGTTGGTACCCGGGCAAGGACGGGTTCTGAAACGATGCTGCGCGGCTCCCTGAAGGGGGCCGCGTTTTTGCTTTGAAAAACTAAAATTCAACAGGGAAAGGAAAGCAATCGTGACGACAGATCTCGCAGCTTTCGCAAAAGAAAAAGGCGTCAAATACTTCATGATCTCGTTCACCGACCTGTTCGGCGGACAGCGGGCCAAACTGGTGCCCGCACAGGCAATTGCGGAGATGCAGGAAGATGGCGCTGGCTTTGCCGGCTTTGCAACCTGGCTCGATATGACACCGGCACATCCAGACATGTTGGCGGTACCTGATCCGTCCTCGGTCATTCAATTGCCCTGGAAGCCCGAAGTGGCCTGGGTCGCTGGCAACTGCGTGATGGAAGGCCAGGATGTGGCGCAAGCGCCGCGCAACGTGTTGCGCCGCCTGATCGACGAGGCCGCCGCCGAAGGTCTGCATGTCAAAACCGGCATCGAGGCCGAGTTCTTTTTGCTGACCCCAGACGGAGAGCAGATCAGCGACCCGTTCGATACAGCCGAAAAGCCCTGTTACGATCAGCAGGCGGTTATGCGTCGCTATGACGTGGTACGCGAGATCTGCGACTATATGCTGGAACTGGGCTGGGGGCCGTATCAAAACGATCACGAGGACGCCAATGGCCAGTTCGAGATGAACTGGGAATTTGACGACGTTCTGCGCACGGCAGACAAGCACTCGTTCTTCAAGTTCATGACCAAATCCGTGGCCGAAAAACACGGGCTTCGGGCGACCTTCATGCCGAAACCAGTCGAAGGACTGACCGGCAATGGCTGTCATGCGCATATCTCGGTCTGGGATGCGCCGGGCACGGATGCAAAAACCAACGTATTTGCTGGTGAAGGCGAAGGCCCCACCGGAGAGGTCGGTCTGGGCGAACGCGGAAAACACTTCCTGGGCGGCATCATGAAACACGCCTCAGCGCTGGCAGCGATCACCAACCCTACAGTGAACAGCTATAAACGTATCAACGCGCCGCGAACCATGTCAGGCGCAACATGGGCGCCCAATACCGTGACCTGGACCGGTAACAACCGGACGCATATGGTGCGCGTCCCCGGCCCCGGCCGGTTTGAGCTGCGCCTGCCAGACGGTGCCACCAACCCCTATCTGCTGCAAGCCGTCATCATAGCGGCAGGTCTGTCCGGTATCCGGTCCAAGGCGGATCCTGGCAAGCGCTGGGACATCGACATGTACGCAGAAGGCCACAAGGTACGCGGCGCACCGAAGCTGCCTTTGAACATGCTTGATGCCCTGCGTGAATACGACAAGGACAAGGAGTTGAAGGCCATGATGGGTGCCGAGTTCTCATCCGCGTTCCTCAAGATGAAACATCAGGAGTGGAACTCTTTCGTCTCTCATTTCTCGCGCTGGGAAAAAGACAACACATTGGACATCTAGGCCGGATTACAGGATTGCGTCTCTGGGCCGTGGCACAAGCTGCGGCCCTGTTTCTTCAAGCCCCAAGAGGCACGCCATGAACGTTCTGGTTTTTCAACATACCCAAGGTGAAGGTCCCGGCGCATTTTGCGACCACATCGCCAATCACCAGGATGATATGCAGATCGTACATCTCTACAAAGGGCAACCCATTCCACAATTGGACAATTTTGATCTTTTGCTGGTGATGGGTGGTCCAATGGATGTCTGGGAGATGAATACCTACCCGTGGCTAACTCTTGAAAAGCAGGCCATCAGGACATGGGTGCGTGATCTCAATCGACCGTATTTCGGTATCTGTCTTGGACATCAATTGCTTGTTGATGCACTGGGCGGCACTTGCCAGCGCATGCAGACCCCCGAAATCGGCGTGCTACCTGTCGCGCTGACTGACAGCGCGTATCAGGATGCCCTATTTGCCGCCCAGCCCCGGCAGTTCACCGTCCTTCAATGGCACGGGGTCAGCGCTCAGGATCTGCCACCTGGCACGACCGTTCTTGCAGGATCAGTGGGATGTGCGGTGCAAGCCATACGCGTCGGGAACCGGGCATGGGGTGTTCAGTTTCACCCCGAAATCGTTCAGGGGACGATCAGCGCCTGGATGGGCGATCAAGGCAACCATCAGTGCGCTGTTGACTGGCTGGGATCGGCTGACGCGGCGTTGGCTATGGAGCGTGACAGCGACAAAATCGCAGCTGATCAGTTTAGGATGACATCAAGAATGTACACTGCGATGCGCCAGCTCTGATCAGAACAGCCAGATGCGCAAATTGTCTCTACACAAGTCCTTCATCCGTCTCTAGCCGCCAGTCCGGAACGTCGTTGACGAGCACGAGAGCGGCCCTGCGCAACGTCGCGCGCATTTTATCGACAACCGGGCCCGACATGTCACAGTCAGCCAATGCAGCATCAAACGTGTCCAACCATAACTCTGCGTCGGCTTTGCGAATAGGGATATGCGCGTGGATTTCACGCAGATCCATGTGGCCAAAACGTTCGCGGTAGTAGGCCCGTCCGCCCAGAAACCCACTGAGAAACTCGAACTGAGCCTGCCTGGTGTGGTTTAACCCATGTCCCCGAAAATGCAGCCTGTGCAGGGAATGCACCGCCGGGTCGGTCTCCATGCGATCATAAAATCGTTCAACTAGTGCCCGTAGTTGTTCTTCGCCGCCAAGTTGTTCCAAAGCAGAAGACATTGATGATTTCTCCGAGCTTTTGCTAGCTGAATATTGCATATCAGGAATATTAGTTTATCAACAGTGACATCTTGGCGCTGCAAATTTGTGGAAGAAAGTGTATGTGGGCAGCATTGAAACGATCACCTTTGGCTGACGCATGAGCGCTCTCACTCTTGGGCTGCTTGCGGCGTTGTGCTGGGGCGTCCACGATCTGTCGGTCCGCTACGTCAGCCGGACCGTCAACGTAATCGCCTCGCTCATGACTGTATTGGTGATCGGCGCGGTGCTGCAGTTTTGTCTGGTGGCTGCGAAGGGCGATTTCGCCCCGATACCTGGCCGCGCGATTTCGTTCGCAATGGCAACCGGTGGCTTTTACCTCTTGGCCGGTCTCAGCATGTACGAGGCGTTTCATCGTGGACCTGTAAGGCTGGTTGCACCTCTTGTTGCCAGCTACCCGGTCCTGTCCGTCAGCGCCGCAATCTGGCGTGGTACGACAATCAGCGCCTGGCATTGGCTCGCCGTGGCTGCAATCGGGATCGGTGTATCGATCGTCGCGGTACGTTCCGATGACACAACCACGACCTACCCCGCGTTCGGTCCGACCATTGTCTTATCTTTGCTGGCGGCAGTCGGATTTGCGGCAGCATTTGCCTTGGGTCAGTATGCCACCGAAATCAGCGATGAATACACGGTTTCGCTGATTGGTCGATTGACGGCAATTCTTGCTCTGGCGGTAATAGCATTTGTGTCACGCAGTTCGGTCTGGCCCGGAATGCAAGCCTTGCCATTGTTGTGCCTGATGGGTCTTTTGGACGCCATTGCAATTCTAAGTGTAGTTGCCGCCGGAGGGCTTCCAAACGCCCAGTACGCTTCTGTCGCTGCCTCCGTGTTCGGGCTATTGACTGTCGTTCTGGCATGGGCAGTTCTCAGAGAGAGCATGGCCCCAAGCCAATGGCTCGGTTGTATCATAGCGTTTGCTGGTATCGGCTATCTTGCGCTCTGAGCTTTGACCAAGTTCAGTGCCTATTCGGCGGCTTAGAACAAGCCCTCGATCTCACCGCAGACAACCACGATGAAGCCCGCACCCGCGGACAGGCGCACCTCGCGCACCGGAACCGAGTGGCCGGTGGGTGCGCCGCGCAAGGAGGGGTCGGTGACAAAGTGGTTGATGGCGACAACAACCGGCACGCCGAAGGATTTCACGTTCTCGATGTGACGGCCCAGGTTGGCACAGCCAGATTTCACAGCATCGACATTTTTTCACACCCAAACCGGCACCAAAGCCCGCTTCGGTGACCACATAGTCGGCGACTTTCAGCGCGGTTTTGGTGGCGATGACCGCGCTGCTGAAAGACGCGATGCAGCCGAATCTGGTGCAGACTATCGGGGTCAGGCGTATCTTTTTCGCCCCGCACTGAGACCCAACAACCAGCCTTCGACAATGCGCTGTTCTGGAAATGCACTGTGACTCGGCCTTTTCAGCAGATAGTATCCTGACTGCGTTCGCACAAATGCATCTTGTACTGGCCGGACCAAGGCGCCGCTTTCCAGCAATGGGTCGACAAGATGGGCCCAGCCCAATGCAATCCCCAATCCATCAACCGCAGCCTGCACCGACAAAGGATAGGTATTGAACGCAACGGCTTGTTCCATTGATGATGTCGACACACCATTTCCACTGAACCATGTTCGCCATGTCATCCATTCTGCATGGCCGCTAGTGACCTCGATAAGGTCCAGTTCCGGCAGCGCAGAAATATCAGCCGCGCTGGGATTGTTTTTGAGGTACTCGGGGCTGCACACCGGAAAAACGGTTTCGCCAAACAGAAGTTTCGCCTCGTAACCCGGCCAGTCGCCATCCCCACGCAGAATTGTCAGGTTCATCGAGTCCGACAGGCATTCTGCATCACTGTCAGAAGACACCAAAGAGATGCGGATACGGCCATTGGATTTGTTGAACTTACGAAGTTGCGGCATCAACCATAGTGACGCAACAGAATTGGTCGCAGATATCGAAACCGTATTGGCCTGATGTTTGGCCAGCATGTCCCGGCTGACCTCCCGCATCAGGTCCAGCGATTTTTCTACAGTGGCCAGCAGGATCGCACCCTGTTGGGTAAGGGAAACCGATCGATGCCCCCGCACAAACAAAGGCACGTCATAATGCTGTTCCAGTAAGCGCACTTTGCGGCTGATCGCGGTCTCTGAGATGTTCAGCACCTTGCTGGCTTGCGCAAAACTCTGCGCCTTGGCCGCGGCCTCGAATGCCAGCAAATAGTCCAGCGGTGGCAGAACTTTCCCGGTGACTGGCGCTTTTTTTGACATCTTGGCGCAGATTCCCGATCTGGATGTGGTCGCGATCAAAAACATTTGCCCGCATCTGTCAGCATCCGATCAGGCAACTGCCTGTTAAGATAGCAAAAAGTCGAGTTAGCCTCAAGAATTTATGGCCAAGGCCCCTCAAATTTCTGTTCTGCACATTCGCCGATCTTGGGCAGAATGATCGAATTCTGGGCCGGAAGAGTCCTTAACTCAAAAATGAACGTCACTCAGGGAGCAAACATGAAACTTACAAACCTACTTTCTGCTGCAACCTTGGCAGCAGTAGCGGGAACCGGGGCGATTGCCGAAGACAGCAGCGACCCCATCGTCATCCCAATTCACAACTGGTCCAGTCAGATCGTGATGTCGAATGTTGTCGGCCTGATCTTCGAAGAGATGGGCAACAATGTCGAATACGTCACCACCGACAGTCAGGCCGTCTATGAATCGGTACGCCTGGGCGACGTCGCGCTGGAGATGGAAGTCTGGGAAGGCGCGTTTGGTGCGTCATACCGGGCAGCGCTGGAAAAAGGCGGCCTGCATGACGCGGGCGATCACGATGCGGTTACACGCGAGGATTGGTGGTATCCGATGTGGACCAAGGAATCCTGTCCAGGTCTGCCTGACTGGCAGGCTTTGAACGACTGTGCGCACCTGTTCGCGACAGCCGAAACCGGCGATAAGGGCCGTTATCTGGATGGACCGGTGGACTGGTTGAAGCATGGTAAAGAACGCGCCGAAGCGCTCGATCTGAACTTTACTGTGATCAACGCAGGTTCTGCTGCGGCTCTGTGGGCGGAAATTGGCGCGGCTGAAGCCGACAAGAAACCTGTTTTGGTCTTCAACTGGACGCCAAACTTCGCTGAGGCTGTCTGGCCAGGTGAGTTCGTTGAGTTCCCCGCATGGGAAGACGGGTGCGATACAGACCCGGCCAAGGGCCCCAATCCCGAAGCGCTGTATGATTGCGGCAACCCTGCCAAGGGGTATCTCAAAAAGGCAGCATGGGACGGTATGAAGGACAAGTGGCCAGCCGCATATTGCGCCCTGACCAAGATTTCTTTCACCAACCCTCAGATTGCTGAGATGGCCAAGCTGGTCGACACTGATGAGCTTGAGCCGGAAGAAGCGGCTGAAGAATGGCTGGACGCAAACCGCGACGTCGTTGATCCTTGGATCAGCGCCTGCAGCTCTTAATCCGGCCTTATCCACTGAAACTGGCGCGGCCTAGCACATCTCAGCGATGCAAGGCCGCGCTCAACACGAAAGAAAGGCAGCCATGTCCGCCACAGCGCCTGTCATCTCAGCAAAAAACGTCTGGAAACTGTTTGGACCCTCGCCAGAGAGCTATCTGAAATCTCTGCCCGCGGGCCGCAGCTTCGATGAAATCCGTGCCGATGGGTACATCGCTGGGGTTAAGGACGTCTCGATTGAGGTCGGCCGCGGCGAGATGCTTGTCATCATGGGGCTGTCTGGATCAGGCAAGTCCACTCTGGTGCGGTGTTTTTCAAGACTGCACGATATTACAGGCGGAACGATTGAGGTTGACGGTCAGGACATCATGAGCCTGAGCGAGCGCGAACTGATTGAGCTGCGCCGCAACAAGATGGGTATGGTGTTTCAGTCCTTCGGATTGCTGCCGCATCGCACGGTTTTGGACAACGTAGCCTTTCCACTGGAAATGCGCGGGCAGGATCGCCACGACCGGCGCGAACGTGCGCTGGAAGTCATCAAGCTGGTGGGCCTCGAGGGACGGGAGGAGTACTTCCCGCGCGAACTCAGCGGTGGCCAACAGCAACGAGTTGGCATTGCCAGATCCCTGGCCATCGAACCGGATATCTGGTTTCTGGATGAGCCGTTTTCGGCTTTGGACCCGTTGATCCGCCGCGAAATGCAGGATGAGTTCCTGCGATTGCAGGAGATGCTGGGTAAGACCATCGTCTTTATCACCCACGATTTTGACGAAGCACTGCGTCTGGCCGACCGGATCGCGATCATGCGAAACGGCGCCGTCGAACAATGCGATACGCCCGATCAGATCGTGATGAACCCAGCCACCGAATATGTAGCCAAGTTTACCGAGGACATCGACAAAGCCCGCGTCGTGCATGCGAAGGGCCTGGCAAAACCCGTGAACGGACATGCATTGGAAGGTGCTCCGATCAATGGCGGTTCAACCATTCACGAACTGGCGCGGATATTGGTCAACGACGACCGGATCCTGTTGCCAGTTGCGAATGACAAAGGTGTCGTCACCGGGGTTCTGGACCGCGACACCGCATTGAACGTTCTGCTTGGAGCGGAATGATGGCGACGCTGTCCACCGAAATACCGGACACATCAGACGGGACCTGGGGGCGGACCAAGGTTCTTACCGCACTGCTGGTCACCGCCCTTGCTCTGATCCTCGCCAAAGCCGTCGGCGTTTTGCCCGAATGGCTGAACCGCATCCCCGAAGCGGCAATACCGCCGACCGCGCAGATTCTGGATGCAATCTTTGACTTCATTCAAAACGACCTCGGTCTGATCTATGTCACCCGCTTTATTGCTGAAGGTCCGCTGGAGTTCCTGCTGGATACGTCGGCAAATCTTTTGGAGGGCAAGCGGCGCTGGCCCTATCTGGGTCCGATTCCATGGTCCGCGATCGCCGCAGTGGCAGCTGTTGTCGGCTATGCCGTCGGTGGTTGGAGGCTTGCCGCATTGGGGGCAGGAACCTTCATCTGGACCGCCGCAATCGGCCAGTGGAAGATCGCCATGCAGACGATGTCCGTCATCGTGGTCGCAGCGCCTCTGGCCTTCTTACTGGGTCTGGTTTTGGGCATCGCCGCCTGGAAGTACGGCTGGTTCGAACGGATGCTGAAGCCCATTCTTTCAGTGCTGCAAACCCTGCCTTTCTTCACTTATCTTTTGCCGGCGGTGATCTTCTTCAAAGTGGGTCCAACAGCAGGAGCCGTCGCGACAATTACTTTCGCTATCCCGCCGATGATCCTGATGACCACTCTGGGCCTGAAAAAGGTCAGCCCCGAAGTGATTGAAGCAGGCCAGATGTCTGGCTGCACCCGCTGGCAGATGCTGCGCCATGTCTATGTTCCCGCCGCGCGAACCGAAGTTTTGGTTGGCGTCAATCAGGTGATCATGCTGTGTCTGGCCATGGTGGTTCTAACCGCCTTCATCGGTATGCCCGGCCTTGGCGCTAAACTGTTGGCAATGATGGGCAGCTTCAAACTTGGCCGGTCTTTCGAAATTGGTGTGACCATCGTCCTTCTTGCTGTCACGCTTGACCGGATGTCCAAGGCCTGGGTCGTCAAACAGCCTGTTCACTTCGAACGTGGGACGCCGTGGTGGAAACGGCATCAAATTTCTCTGGTCGCACTGGTTCTGTTTGTTGGGTTTACTTTGCTGGCGCAGGTGTTCCCGATCCTGGCCGAAGTTGGCCGCAAGCAGCATCTGAGCCAGGGCAAGGAAATCGACGTGGTGATCAAATCGTTCCTGGCCATCGATGTGATCAAAGGAACAACCGAATGGTTGCGCTGGTTCCTGAACGTCAAAGTTCTGATCCCCTTCCGCGACACTTTGCTTGCCATTCCCACGCCCGCTTTCATCCTGTTGGTGGTTTCCTTTGCCTACTGGGTCGGAGGCCGTAAGCCCGGAATATATGCCGCGATCTTCTTTACGATTGTCGCGTTCTCAGGCTGGTGGGATCGGTCGGTGATCACGCTGTACACCGTGATCTCAGCCGTCGCTCTGGCGACCCTGATCGGCATTCCGCTGGGCGTTGTCGCGGCCCGGTCCAACCGCTGGTCCAAAAGCATTCTGTTGGCCTGCGATACAGCACAGACTTTCCCCAGCTTCATCTACCTGATCCCGGCGATCATGCTGTTCGGCGTCAACGACGTGGCCGTTGTATTCTCGATCCTGATTTTCGCCGCCGTGCCGCTGATCCGGTACACTATTATTGGCCTCAGCAGCGTGCCGCCGGAAATGACCGAGGCTGCTGATATGTCCGGCTCGACCCGTCGGCAAAAACTGATGTCCGTGCAGTTTCCGCTTGCCCTGCCGACAATGGCGGTCGGATTCAATCAGGCAATCATGTTCGCCTTCTTCATGGTCATCATTGCGGCGTTCATCGGTACGCAAGACCTAGGGCAGGAACTTCAACGAACGCTGGCGGGAACCGAGTTGGGCAAGAATTTTGTGCTGGGCCTGAACGTGTCGCTGATGGCACTTACCTTTGACATGGCAATCAGCAGCTGGGCTGAGCAACGCAAAAAGCGGTTGGGGTTGGATTGAGATGGCACAGCAGCAAATCACACGCACCGTCACACGTTTTGAAGACCCGGGATTCGTCCGGATGCGGATGGACGGCCTGCCTGACGCGCAAGTCTGGTGGAAAAATGTCAGCTTTGATGAGGAAACCGGGCAAGGCAGCTATCTGATGAAGATGGCACCGGGTACCCATTCGAACCCTCACATCCATCACGGACCGGAAGAGTTCTTCGTCCTCGACGGCGACCTGACCGATAACGACGGGTTTCAATATCGCAGCGGCGACTTTGTTAGCCTGGCAGCGGGGTCAAGTCACTATTCGCGAACCGAGGCGGGATGCCTGCTGGTCGTTACCCACCGCGGCCAAACCGAAGCCATTCAGGAAAATGCACTATGAACGTGAAGCCGGTATTCGAAGTTCCTTTCGAACGCAGCGGGGTTCTGACCCCGGGTCTTCCGATCCTGCCGCATGGAACGGAACGTCATCCGATCCCCGGAATGGGGTCGCGCGCTGTTCCGGTGTCCAAGGGCGACACCATTACGCTGCTGGACCGCGATGGGATGCAACCGGCAGAATTGGTTTTCTTTGCCCCTGACCGAAGCTCCGATGCAGCTATGCTTGGCGCACAGGGACACGGGCGACCAGACGGTTTGATTGCGACGCTGGCGAACGGATCGCCGTCCGGAAAGAAAGTGCTGCGCGCCCTGGAGGTTGCCGGGTTCAACATCGGACAAGGTGACGCAATCCGGGCTTTCTCAGACGGATCGCGCCCCGGCGACATGGTACATTTCGTAGCTGAAAATGATGGTCTTCTAATCGTCGCCGCACCGGGTGAGGCGATGCGTCCAGAGGACAACAACCCACCCACAGATATCATCCTGTACATTCAGCGATCTGCGCCCGGATTGGAAAAACCCGATGTAGGACCGCCCGATCCGCTGGCCGATCCGCTCAAGGATTTCAATATTCAGCCGGGCAATGCGCACTCCTACGAAGTGAAGGCTGGCGAGTTCATTCAGATCGTGGATGTCCGCGGACGCGAGTGCTCGGATTTTCAGGCGTTCAGCCGCCGCGCACTGGATCAGGGGATTGAGCGCGAGATCGACCCGACAACAACCCGCAGCCTGATGGGCAGCCTATATCCGCAACCGGGCATATTCTCGAAATACTGGTCGGTCGATCAGGAACCTCTGGTCGAGATTGTACAGGATACGTGCGGGCGCCATGACACATTCGGCCTCGCCTGTACCGCACGATACTACGAAGACCTTGGCTATCCGGGCCACGTGAACTGCTCGGAAAACATCAACAAGGATCTGGATCAGTATGGCATCAAGCCGCGCGGTGGATGGCCTGCGATCAACTTCTTTTTTAACACGATGCTGGATGACACCAACGCCATTGGAATGGACGATCCGTGGTCGCGACCGGGTGACTTTGTGTTGCTGCGGGCGCGGACCGATCTGGTCTGCGTCAGCACCGGATGTCCCTGTGACATCGATCCGGCGAATGGCTGGAACCCAACCGATATTCAAGTGCGAACCTACAAGGCGACCGAGGATTTCACACGATCCTACGGCTATAGAAAATCTGCGGAGGCGGATGTGGAAGAAACCAAGAAAACTGCATTTCACGACTGCTTCGCGCGGCATACCCGTGATTTTGTCGAGTACAACGGCTATTGGCTGCCCAACACGATGACCAATCATGGTGCCATTGCCGAATACTGGGCCTGCCGGGACAAGGTTGCCGTGATGGATCTTAGTCCTTTGCGAAAGTACGAGGTGGTTGGACCCGACGCGGAAGAGTTGATGCAGCTCTGCGTGACCCGCAACATGAAGAAACTAAGCGTCGGTCAGGTCGTGTACACAGCCATGTGTTACGAACATGGCGGTATGATCGACGATGGCACGGTCTACCGGCTGGGTGAGACCAATTTCCGCTGGATTGGCGGCAACGACACCAGCGGCTTGTGGCTGCAGGAACAGGCGCAAAAGCGAAACATGAATGTATGGGTGCGCAACTCCACGGATCAGTTGCACAACATTGCGGTTCAGGGACGGCATAGCCGTGAAATCCTGTCCCGGATATTCTGGACACCACCACAACAACCGACAATTGAAGAACTGCCATGGTTCCGGCTTACCATAGCTCGGGTTGGTGATTTGCAGGGGAAATCCGTGGTGATTTCCCGGACGGGCTATTCCGGTGAGCTGGGATATGAAATCTTCTGTCATCCGAAGGACGCCGTCGAGATCTTTGATCGCGTCTGGGAGGTTGGTCAGGAGTACGGCATCGCTCCTCTGGGGCTTGCCGCGCTGGATATGTTGCGGATCGAAGGCGGCTTGATTTTTGCCGGGTCTGAATTCGACGATCAAACCGATCCCTTCGAGGCAGGCATCGGTTTCACCGTGCCACTGAAATCAAAGGTTGACGATTTTATTGGCCGCGCGGCGATTGAAGAACGCAAGGCTCATCCTCATCGGAAACTGGTAGGTTTTGAAATTGATGGAGGGACAGTTCCTTCACCCGGTGACTGCGTGCGTGTTGGTAAAGCCCAAGTTGGAGAAATCACCAGCGCAATGAAGTCTCCCATTCTCGGGAAAGTCATTGCGTTGGGTCGCATTGCAACCACACATGCTAACGTCGGCAGCGACATCGAAATCGGCCAGTTGGATGGACAACAAAAGCGCCTGAAAGCCAAAATTGTGCCCTTCCCGCATTTTGATCCGACAAAGGAACGAGTGAAGGGTAACTATTCACAAGCTGATGTTCCTGATGCCGCGGAATGAAAACTCTGTCACAACCGGTTTGATCAAAGGGATATTCACGCCCTGGCGAAACGTATGGGGGTTTTTGGCGTGAAAGAAGAGCATGGCAACTGGGGTGCTGTCTTCCCAGTGCCATCACCCAACGCCAACCCCAAAAATGGCGTTTCACTACCACTTTGGCTTTCATTTGTAGCAATCACACTCGTTCAGCCAGCCATTGGATTAGCGGCCGAATGCCCAAGAATTTACGCCGTCGAAGACTACAATCGCACCGGTGTCGCGCCTTATGGTTCCGTATGCCAGGCCTTCGAGGGATTGGATAGCTCCCGAGGCGTTTCATGCTATTGGACGTTTCCGTTTAGAAGCGCGGAAGCCGCAAGCTATTTCGAAGACGCATGGGCTGAAGTCGTTCGATGTCGCGAAGGCTCCTCAACTTCTGACAACAGCCCCGTCAATCACCCCGACAGCTATGACCTGAGAGAATTTAACTCTGGAAACCGCGTCTATCGTGCAGCCAAAAAAGACAAAGGCAATGAAAAGCGGACACTGGTTTTTCTGAGCGTCGAGTACAGCAACTGAAACCTACTGGGATGTGTTGCGCAACTTGTGCAAGATCAGTTTTGGCGTTTGGTTCGGCAAAAGCCGCTATCAGACATTTGCAATACCCAACATCGCTGTCAAACGACATACGCGATGAAAGTGTAGAAGCCAGTCACGAAAATTAACCACCTCGAACGTCAACGCGACCGCTGATCTTTGCACCAGAGCTCATCGTCATGGTTCCGGTCGTCACGTCTGCCTTCAACTCACCTTTTTCTTCGATAGCCAAAGCGCGACTCTTTACGCTCCCTTCGACACCGCCCGCAATTTTTACTTCCTCAGCCTGAATGCCACCCTTCACTGTTCCTGAAGCCAGTACATCAACGGACTTAGCGTCGACATTGCCAGTCACGTTGCCGGCAACTGAGATGGTTCCTTCATTGGCGACCAGGTCACCCTGAATCGTCAGGTCTTTTTGAATCACTGTTGCAGTCAAAACATCTTCCTCGCGGTTCTACTTGAGTCAGGCATACGTGCTGCCGAGGAGGAATGCGAATGAAGGTGCCAATGGAAGCAGGTTTCTGCCGATGGTGTCGTCACTCTACTGTTGTGCAAGCGGGCCTTCGGGGTGATTAATTGACAGGTTAGTGTCGGAGGGAAACGAGGTTAGATTCAAGTTCCGGTGTTGGAGGCGCACCAAAACACGACACATGTTTATTTCAAAAAGTCAATTTTTGGACGAAAGGGAAAACTAATAACTCGTTAGCTTTTTTCACAGCGCCCTAAGATTCAGACTACTTGTTTTCAACAGATTGGACCGTCAGTTCAGTGAGTTAAGTGTCACAAGACTTTGGGGAAGCCAAATTTGTAAACCATAGCTGGCGCTCGTGCCGATTTTGAACAGCAAATCATTTGGTCCAAAGAGTTCAATTCGATATGTGGATTATCCGGTGGCTCAAAGAGCACCGCATGACTTAACAGTTTGATAATTATTCTTATTTTTGAAAGATATGGTGCCTCAAGAGGGACTCGAACCCCCGACCTTGTCCTTACGAAGGACCTGCTCTACCAGCTGAGCTATTGAGGCAAGCGATGGTTCCTTTAAACTCAAGTGCTGACGCGTGCAAGTCTCGATAGCCTTGGATGTCCTTTGTAAGCGTTGTTGCGATTCCTGACGCTAAAGTCTCCGGCCACCCGCACCGCCTTTGAAGCCCAGCGAAAAAGCGTCGCCTTTTTGGCCAGTTACCCTCGCGTTTCGTGACCGCATCATTACGATTGACTGATCTATATTATTTCTATATTTCATGAAATATGATAGAACGAATAACAGACCAACTAGCCATACTTGGTCATCCGCAGCGCATCCTTGTGTTTCGCATGTTGATGCGACGTTTTCCTGACAATGTCCCTGCGGGAGAACTGGCGGCGGAACTCGACCTGAAGGCCAGCACCCTGTCGAACTACCTGAATGCGCTTCAGCGTTCTGGTCTGATAAAGCAGGAACGCTCAGGAACCTCTTTGCTCTATTCCATTGAAATGGAGAACGTGCAGCAGATGCTTGACTACCTTATCGTCGATTGCTGCCGTGGCCGCCCCGATATCTGCATGCCTTATGCTCAGGGAACTGAGGTCGTGGCCGATCGGAAATACAACGTTCTGTTTCTGTGTGTCGGCAACTCCGCCCGATCGATTTTTGCCGAATCCTTGCTGCGCATGATGGGGGGTGACAGGTTCAATGTTTATTCGGCAGGTACGCAGCCCACGTCAAAGCTCAACCCGTTCGCCATGCAAGTTCTGGGTGATAAAGGGCACGACACGTCCGTCCTTCGGTCCAAGCACATGTCAGAGTTCGCAGCACCCGGCGCACCCGAGATGGACTTTGTCTTCACCGTCTGCAATCAGGCTGCGAATGAGGAATGCCCAGCCTGGGAAGGCCAACCAATAAGTGGCCACTGGGGCATGCCAGACCCGGTCAAGGCGGACGGTACGGATGCCGAAAAGAGCCTTGCGTTCCAAAATGCTTACGGCGCGCTCAAGCGCCGGATCGAAGCCTTTACGTCTTTGCCGGTCGAAAGCCTTGACCGGATTGCCCTGCAATCTGCTGTCGATGAAATCGGCAGAACGTCACCCGAGGATATGAAATGACAACCTACGCTGTGAACGGGCTGGGCCGGATGGGAAAGCTGGCCCTGAAACCGCTGCTGGACAAGGGCGCTAAGATCGCCTGGATCAATGACGCAGTCGGCGACCCGGAAATGCACGCGCATCTGTTGGAATTTGACACCGTGCATGGGCGCTGGGACACCAGCTTCGGGCATGACGCCAACAGCGTTACGATCAACGGCACCCGCCTGCCCTTTATCGGCACCAAGGATCTGAAAGCCCTGCCGCTGGAGGGTGTCGATGTGGTGATCGACTGCACCGGCGTCTTCAAGACCGGGGCCAAACTGGCACCTTACTTCGAAGCCGGAGTGAAGAAGGTTGTTGTCTCGGCCCCGGTCAAAGATGGGCCGACCGCCAACATCGTCATGGGCGTGAATGAGGACACATATGATCCGGCTGTCCACCGTATCGTGACGGCGGCGTCCTGCACCACGAATTGTCTGGCCCCGGTCGTCAAGGTCATCCATGAGAACCTTGGCATTCGCCATGGGTCGATGACCACGATCCACGACGTGACCAATACACAAACCATAGTGGACCGCCCCGCCAAAGACCTGCGCCGGGCGCGGTCCGCCTTGAACTCGCTGATCCCGACCACCACCGGATCGGCCACGGCGATCACACTGATCTACCCGGACCTCAAGGGGCGGCTGAACGGTCACGCGGTTCGCGTACCGCTGCTGAACGCGTCGCTGACCGATTGTGTGTTCGAAGTCGAACGTGAAACCACTGTCGAAGAGGTCAACGCGCTGTTCAAAGCCGCTTCTGAGGCTGAGTTGAAGGGCATCCTGGGTTATGAAACGCGGCCGCTGGTTTCGACCGACTACACCAATGACGAACGCTCTTCGATTGTCGATGCGCCCTCGACCATGGTGGTGAATGGCACCCAGGTGAAGATCTATGCCTGGTACGACAATGAAATGGGCTATGCGCATCGGCTGGTCGATGTTGCACTGATGGTTGGTGCCTCGCTGTGACCCGGCGGCCCGAAGGTTTGTCGGCCTATGTCGCGGTCACGGCAGCCTACTGGGCCTTTATGCTGACCGACGGGGCGCTTCGTATGCTGGTGCTGTTGCACTTTCACACGATGGGATTCTCACCGGTTCAGCTGGCATACCTGTTTGTTCTGTATGAGATCGCCGGCATGGGTACGAACCTGGCCGCCGGATGGATCGCCGCGCGGTTCGGGCTGACCTCGACGCTGTATGCGGGGCTGGCGTTGCAGGTTGGGGCGTTGCTGGTTCTTACCCAACTAGATCCTAACTGGCCGATTCCGGCAAAAGTTGCTTTTGTGATGGTTGTTCAAGGGGCCAGCGGGGTAGCCAAGGATCTGGCCAAGATGTCCTCGAAATCAGCTGTGAAACTGCTGGCACCGACCGAGGGCGGCGGACTGTTTCGCTGGGTTGCCGTGCTGACCGGGTCTAAGAATGCGGTCAAAGGGTTGGGGTTCCTTTTGGGGGCAGGCCTGCTGGCGACCGTTGGTTTTATGTGGGCGACACTGGCCATGGCGATTGTGCTGGCGGTCATTCTGGTCGCTGTCTTCGTTTTGATGCCGCCTGGCCTGCCCAAAGGGCGCAAGGGCGCGGAATTCTCCGAGGTTTTTTCGAAATCCGCCAATGTGAACTGGCTTTCAGCCGCACGCGTGTTCCTGTTCGGTGCGCGGGACGTGTGGTTCGTGGTCGGCATCCCGATCTATTTCTACGCCGTCCTGTCCGACGGCACCGAGGCGGGCAACCACGCGGCATTTTTCCTGATCGGAACCTTCATGGCCGTCTGGGTTATCCTTTACGGGGCTGTTCAGGCCAGCGCGCCGAACATCCTGCGTGCCAAAGAACGCACGGAAGATGACCTGATCCACGCTGCCCGAAACTGGGCTGCTGCCCTGTTCTGTGTGCCTGCTGCCCTGGCCGTGGCGGTTCTGTTCTCCTCCGGACCCGCAACCTGGCTGACCGTTACGCTTGTGTTGGGCTTGTTGGTCTTCGGGGCCGTCTTCGCGGTCAACTCATCGCTGCATTCCTACCTGATCCTGGCTTTCACCAAGTCCGAGCGGGTGACGATGGATGTGGGCTTCTACTACATGGCCAACGCGGCGGGCCGTCTTATCGGGACAGTTCTGTCCGGCCTGACCTACCAAATCGGTGGGCTTCCACTGGTTCTGGGCACCGCAGCCGCCATGGTCGCGCTGGCCGCCATGGCATCCGGCAAGCTGACCTCTCAGCCGCGTGAGGCATATTCATGAGCATTTTTGAGCGCTTTTTGTCCGTCTGGGTCGCCCTCGCGATGGTTGGCGGCGTACTGATCGGGCTGGCTGCACCCGGCCTTGTCCAGCTGGTCGCCTCTGCCGAGGTGTCCAGCGTCAATCTTGTCGTGGCCGTACTTATCTGGGCGATGGTCTACCCTATGATGGTGGGCGTCGATTTCGGTTCGGTGGCGGGCGTTGCGCGCCAACCGCGCGGGTTGATCGTGACTCTGACGGTCAACTGGCTGATCAAGCCGTTCACCATGGCCTTTCTGGCGGTTCTGTTCTTTGACCACGTCTTTGCGCCGTGGATCGAACCCGATGACGCAGCCCAATATACGGCAGGGCTGATCCTGCTGGGTGCCGCCCCCTGCACTGCGATGGTGTTTGTCTGGTCTCAACTGACCAAGGGCGACGCGACTTATACGCTGGTGCAGGTTTCCGTGAACGACCTGATCATGGTGGTGGCGTTCGCCCCAATCGTGGCCTTTCTGCTGGGTGTGACCGATATTCAGGTTCCGTGGCAGACACTGGTTCTGGCAACTGTGCTTTACGTGGTTTTGCCACTGATCGCTGGTCTGATCACGCGGCACAAACTGGGATCGCAAGAGGCCGTCGATGCCTTCTCTGCCCGTGTCAAACCCTGGTCAATCATGGGCTTGATCGCCACGGTCGTTATCCTGTTCGGCCTGCAGGGTCAGACCATACTGGCCAAACCACTGGTCATTGTCATGATCGCAGTGCCAATCCTGATCCAGAGCTACGGCATCTTTGCCCTGGCCTATGGCGCAGCCTTTGCGCTGAAGGTGCCGCACCGGATCGCCGCACCTTGCGCCATGATCGGCACGTCGAACTTCTTTGAATTGGCCGTCGCTGTGGCAATCAGCCTGTTCGGGCTGAACTCGGGCGCGGCACTTGCGACCGTTGTTGGCGTTCTGGTTGAGGTCCCGGTGATGCTGTCGTTGGTGGCCTTCGCTAACCGAACACGCGCACAGTTTCCGGAACCTGCGCCGTCTGTGTCAGAGAACTGGAACAAAGAACGGCTTTAACCGTTCTTTGCTTGCGATCGCCGACAGCGCCGCGCGCGCGGTATCCAGCGACTCGCGAATCGTGACATCCATATCCAGATACCGATAGGTGCCCAGACGGCCAACGAAAGTGACGTCTCGGGTTTCTTCGGCCAGCGCAACGTATTCACCTAGCAACGCTTTTTCCTTTACCTGACGGATCGGATAATAAGGTATGTCATCCGGACCAGCGTCGCGAGAAAACTCGCGATAACAGACCGAGCCTTCGTGTGTCTCCCACGGTGCAAAGTGCTTGTGCTCGGTGATCCGGGTATACGGCACCTCTTCTTCGCCATAGTTCATCACCGCGCACCCCTGATAGTCGCCGTCATAGGTGAAACGTTCAAAATCGAGGGTGCGATAGCCCAGGCGCCCAAGCTCATAGTCGAAATAGCCGTCCAGCGGGCCGGAATAGAACACATGATCGAAGTCACCGGCCATGCCGCGTTCGAACGTGGTGTTCAGCCTCACCGTGATGCCAGGGTGGTCAAGGATACCAGAAATCATGTCGGTATAGCCGTTCTCGGGCATGCCCTGGAATTTATGGAAAAAGTAGTTGTCGTCGTAGTTGAACCGCACAGGCAACCGCTTCAGGATCGACGCTGGCAGCTCGGATGGGTGGCATCCCCATTGCTTGATCGTGTAGCCCTTGAAAAATGCCTCATACAAATCACGACCGACAAACCGCATCGCTTGTTCCTCGAAACTCTGCGGGTCGGTGATGGATGTGTCGGCCTGTTCTTCGGTGATAAACGCATGCGCTTCGTCCGGTCGCATGGTCTTGCCAAAGAACTGGTTGATCGTGTGCAGGTTCACAGGCAGCGAAAAGACCTGACCCTGAGACGTGGTTTTGACCCGGTTCTTATAGGGCAGGAAGTTGGCGTATCTGTTCACATACTGCCAAACTTCTTCGTCATCGGTATGGAAGATATGCGGCCCGTAGACGTGCACCATAACGCCAGTGTCCGTGTCCCGTTCCGTATGGCAATTGCCACCGATATGGTCACGGCTGTCGACGATGGTGACATCATGCCCCTGTTCCGCAAGTTCCCGACCGATCACGGCGCCGGACAGCCCGGCCCCAACCATCAAAAACCGCATATCAGGTGCTTTCCTGTTTCAGAGAGATCGTCGTCATGTCGAGCGGTTTGATCAACTGACGCCGTGCAATCTTGAAAATGCCGGATCGCGCTTCGCTGGTACTGCGGAACTTTGACAGGACCGACATCCATGCACGGCACATGTGCCAACCCAGTTGCAGACGACCCGAGATGGGTTGCCCACCCTGCAGGATCGCCGCGAAAACAACCGGGACGGTGCGCCGCGACAGATCAAACATCTGCTTCAGGACGGCCTCTTCTTCCTCAGAACTGAGGTTGTTCGACTCGGCCATCGCCGCTTTCAGGTTTTTTCCGATCGGCCTTGTGTGGTGCATCGCGATTTCGTCCAGAATGGCGGTTCGAAACGCGCCGGCCTCCGCCCAACGGCACCAGATATAGTCCAGGCCATATCCGCTCATCGTACCCTGGAACAGAGGCAGTGCTATTTTCAGGATATCCTTGTGAAGGCATGGAGCCATAATCTCGATATAGTTCGTATACCGCAACACAAAGCCCGGACATTGGCTGAACACAAAATGCGAGAAATAGCTGTCAGGAGTGAGCGACGGTTGTGCAATGCGTAAACCGTGAACCTGCATGGCATCGAACAGCGCATTTACATCCGTGGCACTGATGTCCAGATCGTCATCCGGCAGCCAATAGTAATCATACTGATCAAGATCACGGTCGGTGAGGGTTTTGTACAACCCGTCCCACTTGCCGCCTTTGACGAGAATAGCCTCGACGCCAGGTTCGGGTTCAAACGCCGCAAACGCCTCGTCCGAGAAGTAGCTTATCAGAAGATCGAATTTGCGATCTTCATAGGGAATTTCTTGCCACCGATGGTGCAATGACTTGTTGCCCGCACGGACAACCACAAGGCTTTTCTTCATACGCGGTTCCGAACCCGATTACCGGCCTGCATCAAGGGGCCGAGCCCTTCAATCATGTCTGGATTCAGAGGATGGCTCAACCGCCCGTAGGTGTACTTTGTCTGGTACATTATGTTTCGGACAAATCTGGCCATGGGTGAGCCGGGTTTCATTTTACTGCGGCAGGGGTCAATTGTGCTGTCTGTCTCTTTGCGCTCTGCAACCATCTGCTCGGCAAGAGTGAGAATAGGCACGTTGTGTTCCCAATAGAACTTGAGGTCTATGTCGATAGGGCGCGCAATAGGGGCTTCGAGCGCCAAGAGCCGAGCGGCGGCACGACGGCCGATGATATAGCCTGTGGTTCTGGGTGGCAGGCGATCAGACAGCACAAGCTCTTGATCTGCAACAGATTTGATAACCTGCCCGTTGTTTCCCGACACACCATCAATCTTGATCATAACGTCTTCGAAACATTCTCCGCATTCGGTCAGCTCATTAAAAAATGGTCTGGGGTCCTGCACGAAAGTTGCGTCGTCTTCCAAAACAAGATTCACATAGTCGGACGAGTCAGCAATTTCCTGCCATATCTGGCGATGCCCCAAGGTACAGGCGACTTCATTGCGGCTGAGCGGACGTTTGAATTTGGTCCGGTTCATGTCGGCATCGTAAAGGTGATGCAACTCCGAGTTGTTCAGCTGCTCACCGGGGATGGCGTCGCAAAACTCATGGTTCAAGCCAAAGCGGGCAAATTCGCTTTCGCAGAAACGTCGCCGTTCTACATCTTTCGGCAAACTCAGAATGACGGTCTTAATCGACACTGTTCCATTACCAATAATTTTTGCACCGCGTAATTATGGGCCGCATTTACCAAGCACAAGGGTAAAAGGTCTGTTCTTTTCCCACTACGCGACGAGGACTTACTGCGGCAAAAAACCGCCGAATTTCAATCGTTATACTCACACTACAGCTCTCAGCCCTACAAAATCAGAGCTTCCATTCTTCCCCGCATATACATATCACAATGAAACCAAAATGAAAATCGTTTGAC
The DNA here is from genome assembly GCF_013033965.1 of Ruegeria atlantica. GTDB lineage: Bacteria > Pseudomonadota > Alphaproteobacteria > Rhodobacterales > Rhodobacteraceae > Ruegeria > Ruegeria atlantica_D. The sequence goes on along the minus strand of NZ_WQFE01000002.1, from coordinate 192,045 downwards.
AGCACCGATAGCGGTAGCGCGAGATTTTGCCAACAGCTATGTTTTTTATCAGATTTCAGGAGTTTTTCGGCGCAATATTTTCCACACAGAACCCCTTAAAGTTGAGCAAACAACTGCGGGCCTCGACCCAAAAAGTGCTGGTATGGTCGGCGCGGGAAAACTCGCAGTATACTGTGCCACCCCGCTCAATGCGAACGTCAGTACCTTGCACAACGCTTTGGCACTCCCTATTTGGCGGACTCTCTGCGCAACCGTTCGATTGGGCAACTCTGTCGCGTCATTTGATCTGCCCTTTAGGCAGGAACGATTATAGGTTATCTGAGCGAGCGCATGATTTCATGATCTGGAGAATGCAATGATTAAGCGTGCCTGGACCGAATGGCGATCAGGCTATATGGGCCGCCTCATTTCCGAGAGTTTTTTCGCTCAGGGTCCTCTTTATGCCGTTGCCATCGTTGCAATGATCGCCGTCGCTGCGACCACCGCAGGCTCCGCTTTCATGATGGAGTACATCGTTGATGCGATGACCAGCCCTGAAATGCGTGACTGGGCAGCCGTGATCGCTCTGGGCGTTGTTCTGCTCTTCCTGACCAAGGCGGTCGCCTCTTACATCCAAGCCATCTACCTGGCGCGTGCGGGCAACCGGATCGTCGCGACACAACAAGACCGCGTGTATCGCAAACTGTTGCGGCACGGCGTTTCCTTCTTCGCTGAAAACGAATCTGCAGATTTGCTGATGCGAACGACTCATGGTGCTCAGGCAGCCCGGCAACTTATCGATGTTCTTGTCACCGGATTCGTTCGGGATGCATTGACGTTGGTGGGCCTTGTGATCGTCATGGTGTACCAGCAACCTGTACTTTCGATCATGTTCTTCGTCGTCGGACCTATCGCTTTGCTGGGCGTGCGGCACCTTCTAAAAAGCGTTCGCGCAATCATGCAGGCCGAGTTCAAGTCTTTGGCTGAAATCATCCGCGTCCTGCAGGAGACGACGGTCGGTATCAAGGTAATCAAGGTCTTCTCGCTTGAAGATCGGATGATCACCCGCATGGACACAGCTATCCGCAAGGTCGAAGAGCGTTCGAACGACATTGCAAGACTGCAATCCATTGCCAGCCCGTTGATGGAGTTTCTGGCCGGCTTGGCCGTTGCAGGTGTTCTGGTCGTCAGCACACTTGGGATTGCGGGCAGTGAACAGCCAACTGCAGGCCAGTTGATGTCGTTTATTACCGCCCTGCTGATGGCATATGAGCCGGCAAAACGCTTGTCGAGAATGCGCGTTCAAATCGAGACCGCAATGGTGGGTGTTGGTCTTTTGTTCGGCCTGCTGGATCAGGAAGACACGATGCAGGAAAATCCCGAGGCACGCGATCTGCTTGATGGGCCCGGCGAAATAGCTCTGCGCAATGTCACCTTCGGCTATCAAGGTTCAATGCCAGTGATCGAAGACATGAATTTGGTTTTCGAAGCCGGAAAAACCACTGCGCTGGTCGGCCAATCGGGCGGCGGTAAGTCGACAATTTTCGGTCTGATAATGCGGTTCTACGACCCCGATGGGGGAAGTGTCGAAATTGACGGTCAAAACCTCCGGGAAGCCAGCTACTCTTCGCTGAGGCGCAAGATTTCTTACGTGGGCCAAGACACGTTCCTGTTTTCCGCTTCGGTAATGGAAAACCTGCGCTGCTCGGCACCAGATGCAACGGATGAAGAGGTCATCGAGGCTGCGAAGGCCGCACATGCGCATGACTTTATTTGTGAACTGTCCAACGGCTATGACACACATGTCGGGGAAAACGGAACATTCCTGTCCGGTGGTCAGAAGCAACGCATCGCCATCGCCCGCGCGATCCTACGCAATGCCGAGATCTTGTTGCTGGACGAAGCCACCAGCGCATTGGACGCAGAATCCGAAGCGCTGGTGAAGTCGGCCCTGGACGCGTTGACGCAGAACATGACTGTGATTGTTATTGCGCACCGTCTTTCGACCGTTCTTGAAGCCGATAAGATCATGGTCGTTCAGGATGGGGCCGTTGTCGAACAAGGCAATTTGGACGAGCTTATGGAACTCAATGGCCAGTTCCGCAATCTGTTCGACCGGCAGTTCAAGAAACGCGAACCTGCAGCCAGCGCACAGACCGAAATCGCGGATTGATCTTCGCGACGCTGATTGTATAGACGCGTCACCCCACCGCGGCAGGGGCGGCGTGGCAACTGGGTTCATGGCGGAGATGCGGTACCGGATTAAGGCGCGCTGGGAACCGCCAGAAAGTTGTTGCATTTGTGTCCCATCATCTTTGAAAACTTTGAATTTGAGACTTAAACTCTCACAACCAGAGATTTAATTAAAAAATTCAGAGACTTCTTCTCCGCCATGAAAATGACAAGTTGCGGAATGACATTGCCGCGTAAATTACAACATCTCATCTTGAGGCTAAAATATGGTCACCAGTGTTTCGAGGCCCTCCTCCTCTTCACCACTTCACTCAATTCAAGGGTCTGTGGCCTATGGTGATGGAATTGACAGCACGGCGACCGTACTTACGTATCACTTCGGCAAAGCCGTCGACTCGCAGACCTGGACTGAAGCATACAAAGCGGAATTCAGGGCAGCGCTCGCCGTCATTGAAGCTGTAGCAAACATCAGATTTGTTGAATCTGGCAGCCCGTCGGCTGACCTGGTCGAATTTATTGCGCCTAGTTCGGTCTTCGGAGGACCAAGCACACTAGGTTCACATCAAATAAACTTTTTCGGTCCATCCGCAGGTGTATACAGCACTGATTTTTGGAGACCGGGCACTCAGAGTAATGGAGATCCCGGCGGGTTTTTCTTCACCACAATCGTTCATGAAATTGGGCATGCCTTGGGTTTGGCGCACCCGCATGACAACGGACTTGGCACATCTGTCATGACCGGAGTGACCTCCCCTTTCGATTCTTTCGGGGCCGGAAACTTGAATCAGGGTGTTTACACCGTCATGTCCTATAATGACGGCTGGACCCAGCAAAATGGTCTGCTCTCGACTTCGGCAACTTATGGCGGGTCAACCGGACTGGGCGCACTGGATATTGCCGCCTTGCAGGAAATGTATGGCGCAAACACGTCAACCAATTCTGGCGACAACGTTTATATCCTTTCGGCCGCGAATGTTGCTGGCGTAGGTTACCAAGCCATCTGGGATACCGGCGGCATCGACATCATTGCCCATAATGGCCATCAGGGGGCTACTATCGATCTGCGATCAGCCACTCTGGATTATTCAAGTACCGGCGGTGGTGTCGTTTCTCATGCCGCTGGGGTCAAAGGTGGATTCACGATCGCCCATGGCGTCGTGATTGAAAACGCTGCAGGCGGATGGGGCGACGACACGATCCACGGCAACAGTGCCGTGAATGATCTGCGGGGTCACAATGGCCACGATACGATTTTCTCGGCATCAAACGGATACAACAACAACACAATCTACGGCGGGAATGGCAATGACGTCATTCACCTCGCGGACGGGCGTGGTGCGGATACCGTTTATGGCGAAAACGATGACGACATTGCCCTTGTATCAAGCAACGCGGGTTCGTTTTTTGGCGGCGCCGGGCATGATACGGTCAGATTTGCCAGCGCGTTAAGCAATTTTCTGTTCCTGAACAACGGCGGAAATTACGAGTTTCTTAACCTGATCACTCGCCTCACATTCACGGTCGGCACTGATGTCGAACTGTTTCAGTTCCAGAATGGAGTATGGACCTACGATCTGGCGGACCTGACCCCTGCAGTGGCCGTTCAGAATATCGAAACGAACGGCACTGTTCTGCAGCACACCGCGCAAGGCGCTTACATTTTGGACGGCGGCACATTGAACATTGGCTTGAAGTACAAAGACCAAATCGTCGGCGACCAAACCTTCGCAGGGTGGCAGGCTGTACAAGCCCAGGCTTCCAACGGTGGTTATCGGGTTTTGTGGAAAAAATCCGACGGTCAATACGTGAATTGGGTCGTACATTCTTCAGGTGATTTCATCACATTTGACCGCATTGAAAACATTGTCGACCTGGAAACCTTTTTTAATGCTGATCTGAACGATGACGGGACAATCGGGCACACGATCAACATCGTCGAAACAGATGGCTCGACCAATCTCCGCGAAGCCACTCAAGGGTACTACTTGATCGGCACGGATACCCGGATCAAATTCAACGGTCAGGATGTCGGACCCAACAGCTTTGCCGGCTGGAAAGCCACTCACGTTGAGGCCGATGGCGATGGTTACCGGGTTCTGTGGACAAACGGCGCGGGGGAATACACGGATTGGACCGTGGACGGAAGCGGTTCATATGTAAGTCATACGACTGTCGACAACATTGTTGATGTTGAAACCGTGTTCGACGTCGATTTTAACAACGATGGTACGATCGGCCATACCACCAGAACCATCGAGTCAAACGGATCTACAACCCTGTCGGAATCGACCCACGGGTATTACCTGATTGGCGCGGATACACGGATCAAGTTCAACGATGAAGATGTCGGACCAAGCAGCTTTGCTGGCTGGCAGGCCGTACAGGTCGAAGCCAAGGATGGCGGGTACCGCGTTCTCTGGAAGAACGAAGCTGGTGAATACACGGATTGGACCCTGAACGGCGACGGTGAGTATGTGTCTCATGCTCCCGTCGGAGTCATTGAAGATGCTGAAATTCTCTTCGGCGTTGATCTGAATGACAATGGGACAACTGGGTATGAAACCACCACGGTCGAGACAAACGGATCAACGTCATTGGCAATTGCGCGTCAGGGTTTCTACCTGATTGATGGCGCGACACGGATCAAATTTAACGGTCAAGACGTCAGCCCCAGCAGTTTTGAAGGCTGGGTCGCCATTCACGTCGAGGCTACCGCAGGCGGCTACCGTGTCCTGTGGAAAGATGGCGACCGTAACTACACTGAATGGACCCTTGATGGCGACGGCAATTACGTAAGCCACGCTCAAGTGGACGACGTTGTAAGTGTCGAGAGCTTTTATGGATATGATATCGACGGGAGCGGAACTGTCGGGTTCAATGAGCCTAGACTGGCGCTACAGCCGAGCGACAATCAGAAGTCCAAAATCGCGGAAGGGCGTCAGGCATCCTTGCCCGGGAATGACGATGAAGACGACTTCCAATTCCACGCGGAATCAATGGAAAGACTGGCAAATTCCAATTCCTCCGAAAGGGCTGAAGCCGGCGATCTTGATGTTCTGATCAGCGCCCCGCATGAAGCGCTCCGTGTTGCCGCCAATGGCAGCGCCGGTATTGATCAGGAAATGATGCCGGAAGAGGTTATCCTTGAAAGCTTGCTCGAGGAGGACGCTTTCTGGCTGTGATGCGCAAGGGCCCAGCAGGATCCCAACATTGCCATAGGTCGAAAAAATGGCGGAACGAAAAGTGCATTCCGCCATTTTAGTTCATTCTTGCCGTCAAAACTTAGTTATTCGCCAGCGCTTTCGAAAGCGTATAGTACAAGCTGCCGACGGCATCTTCCGGAGATGTCAGAAAAACAGTATCGATCCCTGGCTTAGGATGCTCTTCTTTAGCCAGCGCAAACGAGATAAATCTCTCTTTCGTGAAACCATCCAAAAAGATGACCTTCAGTCCAAGCTCACGTGCAATCCACGCTATATTGGACTCGCTATGGAAGAACCGGTGCGCCGGATACACATAACCAGGCGAAAGCATCGGGCCCTGACAGATAAGCACGCCATCCGGAGCAAGAGACTTAACGGCTTCCCTTAGGATTTCCATCGGATTCTCAAAGTGCTCGATGACATGCCAAAGGAAGATAATGTTCACGCGTCCCTGTTCTTCAGAGCGCTGCGCCAGAAAATCCAAAGCCGAGGTCGTTATCAATCGATCACCCGGCAGATCAAAAGCTGCGCGCGCACGATGACTTAACTCGGCCGATGGTTCACATCCGTAGGCATCATAACCTTTGGCAAGCAATGCGGCCAAAAGGTTGCCGCGACCTGATCCAATATCATAAGCGATAGTGTTTTCGCCCGGTGCCTTTATGATTCCCTCGTAAAAATCAACAACGGCTTCCATGCCAGCAACCAATTCGGCCAAGGATTCCGGCGTTTCATCCTTCCAAAACTCCTCATGGAAAGATGTCTGCCTAGAAATTTCGTCTTCGACGACTTCAGGATAATCGGGACACAACGCGGCACAATTCTTGCAATGGAAGATTTGAACCGGGGCCATTTCGAAGTCCGGCGCTTTGAGGATTGGGACCACATCCTCAGAGTTGCAGCAGTTGCAGCTGGTTAATTCTTGGCTCACGACTGGTTTGCTCTCTTGTTCCACGTGTTTTTCTTTTCAAGTGGCACGCATGACTGCAGACGAAACTTGTAGCAAATGCGTCCTCGTGACTAACCGATTGTTCACAAATTACTAAGCACCAGCGGTCGCAGGCTGCGACGCGCCTGAAACTGTTCCTCCGAGGATCTGTTGATACAACTTTATATACGAGTTGCAAATGTCCTCATAGTTATGCCCGCTTGTCGCGGCCTCGCGGCAAGATTTTCGGATATCGGTCAGTTTTTCTGGTGTGAGTTCGCGCAAAAACTCCACGATGGGCTCGATCTTGTTCTTTGTCAGGATACCGGTGACTCCGTTATCCACCAACTCAGGAATGCCTCCGTTTGCAAAACCAGCAATCGGTGTACCAGATGCTAAGCATTCCAGAACAATAAGAGGGCAGTTTTCTTCTTCCGAAAACACAAAGGCGGTATCACAAAGGCTGTATAGTTCCGCGCGTGTCTCTTGGTCTTTTACAAAGCCGGCGTGGACTACGGACAAACCTTCAAACAGGTCAGCTGCCAATTCAGAATAGCGCCCGACAAGAACAATTACGGGGTCTTTGTCTTCCATAATCCGCGCAATTTCGGCGACTTTGTTAGGTCCTTTACGCGAGTCCCCAAGGTGGCTGGCGGAAAACAGGTAAACTGGGCGGCCATCGTCTGGAATATCGTGCTTTTTTCTCATCTCGCTGACGTTGCGAAGACGGAAACCCTCGAGGTCCACCCCATTGGTGATAAAATGCGCTTTGTCGGCAGGCCAGCCCGCGGACTTGTATTGCTCGATCATCCAGCGGCTCGGCGCAGAAAAATGGACGTTTTCCTGCTGCAACTTCTTACGCCGAGTATGCAAGGTTTTGACCCGGTTCTTTCTGGTCTGCATAGGCCAGTTTCCCAACTGCGGGCAAAACTCACATGTCGATTGAAACTGCGTGCAATTGGTTGGGTAAAGGCAGCCGGCCGTAAACGGAGAGCAATCGTGGAGTGTCCACAAAACCGGAGTTTTTTGCGAGATCCAATTCACGGCCTCATGTGAGAGTGTCGTGGACAGATCGTGCATGTGGACGATGTCGAAGTCCTGTCGCAGGCTCCGTACCGTGGAAGATAACAACTCGAAAGGGTTGTGATCACGGTAACCGCGCTTTCCCTCAAGGTTCTTCAATGCCCGTATAACAGGGCCGGCACCACCGTAAATTGGGTGTTGTGAATCGTCATCAGCGTTGAAATGGACGGCTGTATGCCCGAACTTCTGCAGATACCGGGTAACATCGGCCGCGACTGCGCTTGCACCGCCGCCGCGCACATCGCTTTTGCTGACTACAGCTACTTTCATATTCGCTCCGGTCTTCAAACTTTAGAGAGTTTCTTTTTCTTGCGGACATAGTTGACTCTGGCACGGGTCAACTTGCCCAGTGTCGCCGCGTAAGCCTCGGGCCAACGACTACGCTTTAGATTTCTCTGGTGAGAGTTCTTTTCACCAATCATTGTTAGGCTCTCGCCAATTTCGTCCCCAATCCCCGAAAAAACTCTGACGGAAGAAAAACGATGTGCATCATGCCGTGATGGAGTTTGCATGAATTGCCAAGCATCCGAGGCATCATAGCCTTGAGTGAGTACCTTGATATCGTCATACGACAGTTTTTCGGTAAGGTCTTCAATTGCTTTGAAGGCACCGTTTTGAATGTACCGCGCCCTTTGCATAGCGGAATGTTCTGCTTCGGAAACATCAAACTTGAGCCAGGTGTATTCGTCATTTTCCTTCACAACAGAATAGACGCTGCCGTGATCAGCGGAAAAAAAGAACTCAAGAATGTCGCGATACCGGCCAGTCATTTCAGCTTGGTACGACCCCATACCATTCATGCAGGTAAAGGCTTCGTGCGGAAAACCCCGGCGCTCAAGAATGTCGATCGCATCCCAACTGGTTCCGGCATAAAAGCCGACGATGTCTCTTTTGCCGTTTAGGCATTCTTCGATTGCCGCTTGCAGGCTGCCGCGCCAGCCCAAATCAACCAGGCCGGATTTTTGACCTTCTGGGAACTCCCGTTCATAATAAGCAACAACGGCTTCGCGCTCTGCTCCGAACGCGCGTAGCAGCGGACCGGAATTCTCGGACAGCCCGTGCAAGAACTTCTTTCGCGATCTGCGATCAAGTTTCGCATCAGGGTCGAAACCCAAAGATTGCATATGTGCTTTTATCGATTCCGCCACGCGCAACTTGACAAAAAACTCTGAAATGGTTTCTGAGTTTTCTAAAGTCGTGTGTAAGAAGTTCTTTACAACTTCCGGTCGCAAAAGCGTAAATGGCAAGGTTGTAAGGCGCCGGGACGCAGCGACATATGATGTTTCCCACTCTGGATGCAAAAGATCGAAGACCTTTTGCATAAACTGGCCGTCCCGAGCCAGGAACGCCATTTTTTGAACGCCATGCTTGCTGGCATTTTCCGCCAGCCAAATGCTGAAAGCCGTCACAAATGGCGCAAGTATAGTCGCACCAATGGCTTCAAAGTACTTTTCTTCACTCAGCTCGGTGACATCTGCAGTTGCGCGCTTATAGCACTCTTCCTCCAGGAAACGGGCAATAAATGCTTGAGACAGCGCATGGCCGCCATAATAAGCAAAGGTGTTGTCCTTGGCCCGTTTGACGCGATGCATAAGTGAGTTGGACGGCGTTAGGTGATGTGTCCTGAACCCCCTCAACTCTGCCATGCGAACGTCTGGGTACCAGTTGTCGCCGATATGCATAATCTCGGTCGGAGCAACTTTAAAATGGTCCACAACCAGGTCGTATGCTGTACCGTGGTGCTTGGACTTCTGTGTTTCGCTGGACAGGAACAGCTTTTCGTAACCAGTAATGCCAACGTTCTCGAGAATATCGTCAATGACGTCACGCGGAAGGTACATATCCGAAGTCACCACGTACCGCGCGCCAGTTTTCTTGATGTGGTCCAGGAATTCTCGACCGAATACCGAGAGCTTGATTGCACGCTTTTCGGCAGCGATTTCTTTTGCCTTCAAAACCCGCGCATCTTCCTCGCTGCAGCGAGCAAGCAGACTCAGGCATTCATATATCTCATCCAGCGAGGTTTCTTCGCGGCCATCGGTTGCAGCCATTCGACGCGCAAGTGATTCACCGTGAACCCTATAATCCGTGAAGTTGTCAATGATGCGCTTCACTTCAGGATCCGCCTCCATTCCGACAAATACGTCGACAGGCGTTTTTGTTAATCGAAATACTAGCGTGTCAAATATGTCCACTGAAAAGTGGGTGATATTGGTGTCTGTCGCGAACAAAGAAACGCAGCCTTTTTTGGAAACGATATTGCCCGCTCTTTATCGTAGAAAGGGCGGTAATAGCCAGCCTGATTCTGGCGGTCGGAGCGTTTCCGCCACAGGAATTGTGTCGGAGGACGATCTAGCCGGAAAATGATGCGCATGCCTGCAAAGATATCAGCTCTGAGTTTTTGACGGCAGGTGCGACCTGGGTTTTGCGGAAGCGTTTTCAGTAACTATTGACGAGCCACTAGCGGGGTAGAACGCCCGGTCCTCACTTTTTGCAACCATTGGCACCTGACAAAAGCGCAAGATTGGAGCCTGGCCTGGCGACCCCGGCAGGATTCGAACCTGCAACCTGCCCCTTAGGAGGGGGCTGCTCTATCCAGTTGAGCCACGGGGCCGCGCATGGCCCTCTGTAGACGGGTTTTTCCAGGTTGTCATGGCCTTTGCACAACAGTTGTAAATCTTGCGCTGTTCACGCTACCATCGGGCAAAACAACATCGCAGGTGCCCCAGTGACAACAGAAACCAAACGCCCACTTACCCTTCGTGATGTCTCGGAAGCGTCCGGAGTGTCAGAAATGACGGTTAGTCGGGTTTTGCGAAACAGGGGCGACGTCTCGGATGCCACACGCACGCGTGTTCTGGCTGCGGCAAAAGAACTTGGTTACGTGCCCAACAAGATCGCGGGCGCGCTGGCGTCCAGCCGGGTGAATCTGGTGGCGGTGATCATTCCCTCGCTGTCGAACATGGTTTTCCCAGAGGTTCTGACCGGCATCAATCAGGTGTTGGAAGATACCGAACTGCAGCCTGTTGTCGGCGTCACCGACTATATGCCAGAAAAAGAAGAGAAAGTGCTGTACGAGATGCTTTCGTGGCGGCCGTCAGGCGTGATCATCGCCGGACTGGAGCACACGGACGCGGCGCGGGCGATGCTGGACTCGGCCGGTATTCCAGTGGTCGAGATCATGGACACCGACGGCAAGCCAGTGGATGCGATGGTTGGGATTTCGCATCGTCGGGCAGGTCGCGAAATGGCGCAGGCAATCCTGAAGGCAGGATATGAGCATATTGGTTTTATGGGCACCAAAATGCCGCTGGATCACCGGGCCCGCAAACGTTTCGAAGGTTTCACCGAAATTCTGGGCAAGCATGGGATCGAGATCGAAGATCGCGAATTCTACTCTGGCGGTTCGGCCCTGGCCAAAGGGCGTGAGATGACGCAGGCCATGCTGGAACGATCGCCCGATCTGGATTTCCTGTATTATTCCAACGACATGATCGGTGCCGGTGGGTTGTTGTACCTGCTTGATCAGGGAATTGATGTGCCAGGGCAGATCGGTTTGGCCGGATTCAACAATGTCGAGCTTTTGCAGGGCCTGCCACGCAAGCTGGCCACAATGGACGCCTGCCGGTTAGAAATTGGCCGGAAAGCGGCAGAAATCATTGCGGCGCAACTGGCCGATCCCACAGCCGAGGTTGACACACGTGTGACCCTGACCCCCAAGATCAGCTATGGCGACACGCTAAAGCGGCGTTGAAAACATGGCGCTGCAGCGGCTGGACAACCGGGCAGCCCGCGCGCTGTTCATGGATCGCCATGCGCTGGCTGAGCCGCCTTCCGGCGGTGCAAAAGGCACCGACTTGCTTGAGCTGATCCATCGACTTGGCTTTGTGCAATTGGACAGCATCAACACGGTCGCGCGCGCGCACGACATGATCCTGTATTCGCGTAGGCCCTCCTACCGCGCCAACAACCTCAAACGCCTGTACGAACGCGACCGAGCGCTTTTCGAACACTGGACCCATGACGCTGCCGTCATTCCGATGGAGTTCTACCAGCACTGGCACTTGCGGTTCCAACGCGATGCGGAATTGCTGAAATCCCGATGGAAAAACTGGCGCCGCGATGGGTTCGAGCAGCGGTTTGCCACTGTCCTGCAGCATATTCGGGACCACGGGCCGGTTTCTTCGTCCGATGTTGGCAAGGACGAGAAGAAGGGGTCTGGCGGTTGGTGGGACTGGCATCCGTCGAAAACGGCGTTGGAGTTTCTGTGGCGCTCTGGCGCTTTGACAGTCATTGGACGGCAAGGTTTCCAAAAGCGCTATGATCTGACCGAGCGCGTGATTGAAACGCATCTATGCCCCGGGAACATGCCTTGTGACGAAGAAGCAACCGTAGACTGGCTGTGCAACGCAGCCTTGGATCGGCTAGGCTTTGCAACCTCGGGCGAACTGGCTGCGTTCTGGGACACAGTGTCGGTCAGTGAGGCCAAACACTGGTGTGAACAGGGTCTAACACAGGGAATACTTGAAGAAGTCGAAATTGCCTGCGCGGATGGAAAACTGCGCAAGGTATTCGCACGCCCAAACATTGTCGAAGACGCAGGGGCCGTGCCCCGCCCTTCGGGTCGCATCCGCGTCCTAAGCCCGTTTGACCCGATGCTGCGCGACCGTACCCGTGCCCAGCGACTGTTCGGCTTTCATTACCGCATTGAGGTCTTTGTCCCTGCCGCCAAACGAACATACGGATACTATGTATTCCCCTTGTTAGAGGGCGACCGAATGATCGGGCGGATTGACATGAAGGCCAACCGGGATCGCGGCGTGCTACAGGTCAGCGCTCTATGGCCTGAACGATCCGTGCGCTGGTCCGACGCCAGGACCAACAGATTGCAGTCAGAGCTTGAGCGTGTCCGCCGATTTGCCGGATTGGACAGTGTGGAATTCGACCGTGAGTGGCTGAAAGCCCCAAGATAGAGTCGGCTTATTGGGCCAACTTCAGGTGAATCGGCTGTAGCCCGTCAATCCCTCCGTCCAGTACATCACCTGCCTCGACCGGGCTTACCCCAGCCGGCGTTCCCGTCAGGATCAGATCGCCGGGTCGCAGGTGATAGTACCCGGACAGGTGGCAGATGATCTCATCAATCTTCCAGATCAATTCCTCCAGCGTCGCATCCTGCCGGGTTTCCCCGTTCACGTTCAGATAGATGCGCTTGTTGTCGTCCGGAGACCAATCGGTCGCGCGGGCCAACGGCGCAAGCACGGTACCGTTTTCAAGATCCTTGCCCAGATCCCAGGGCCGCTGCTTGTTCCGTTCACGGATTTGCAGGTCACGGCGCGTCATGTCCAGCGCGCAGCCATAGGCAAAGACCGCATCCAGCGCCTCGGCCTTAGTTGCGCGGAAAACAGGTTTGCCGATCGCAACTGCCAGCTCCATCTCGTGGTGGAAGTTCTCAGTTCCCGGAGGATAGGGCACGGTCGCACCTGACAGAACAGCGTTCGGGGCTGATTTTGTAAAGTAGAACGGGGCCTCTCGGTCAAGCTCGTCGCCCATTTCCGCCGCATGGGCCGCATAATTGCGGCCAACGCAGAAAATACGTCCCACAGGATATGTCGACTCTTCGCCCTCGACCGGGATTGAGATCGGTTCGGGTAAGGAAAACAGGTCGTCCGGCATCAAAGCCCCCTAACTGTAACTGACAGCTTACTTCTATGTTGGCAGCGCCACATGGACAAGCCATGCCGGAACGCACCTACCATCACCATTACGCGAACATGCCCTGGCGTCGGGCTGTTCACAATTCCCGGTTTCGCCTTGGAATGAACCGGACTTGAGCTACCTTTGGTTGCAATAAGGGTCCTGCTATCAACGTTCAGGACAGCCACGCGATGGCGAAGACCTTAACCCACCTGCCGCTGATCAAGCGCTTTGCTTGCAGGCAGGTGCAACTGAATCAGAGAACGACGGCCAAAGATCTGTACCCCCCACACGATCTTTGCGTTCGGATGTCCGCCAATTTTCAGGCGGCTGCTTCTCTGAGGTGTGAGCCGGGTGCTAAGGGAAACCTGAACATCTGGCCGCAGGCCAGACATGCAGTCCAGTCAAAGTCTGGCCACCCCGCCGGAGGATACCCATGCTTCTCTGGCGGGGACAATGCACATAGCATGCAAAACGCAAGTTCAGGTTTTTAGATCATGCAGATCATTCAGCAGGTCCAGAAGGGCTTCGTGCCGGTCAGGGCCAAGTTGCGTTTTGATCTCTTCGGCCAAGTGCAGCGTCACCTGCATATTATCTTCGATGATCTTTTCGCCTGTGGCCGTGATCTCAACGATCTGACGGCGCTTGTCTTCGGAATGGGTCCGGCGCCCGATCAAACCCTTGGCTTCCAGTTTTTGCAGAATGCGCGTCAGACTGGGCAGCAAAAGGCACGCACGATCCGCGATATGCGTCGGCTCTTGCGGACCTTCTTCTTTCAGAACACGCAGAACGCGCCATTGTTGTTCCGTAACACCCGCATCAGCCAGCATATTCCGAATGGGTCCCATGACCCTTTCACGCGCCCGCAGCAATGCAATCGGCAATGAGCGGGACGTCCTAGGTAAGTCGCTGGTCATAAATGAATTTTTGCCGAAATTGGGTCGAAATTCAACTGGTCAAGAATTTTATTCATGATATCAGCAAGTTGACCAGTTTGGATGTCACCTTTTCCAGTGCCGCCCAGTATTTTGGGAGTGTCAAAATTAGTAAACAAAGCAATTAATATTGACGTTTTCCTTAAAATGACCATCACTGGACGCATGAAGAAATTTAAACCCGGCCTTATCCCGGGTTGGCAGAGATCCGAGGTTGACATGAAGTGGGATGAGTTTTCGGACTGGGGCAAACGAATTGCCGAGTGGACGCAGGATTACCACCTGACTGTCGGTGACAAACCCGTCCGCGCCAGGACCGAGCCAGGGGATATCCTGAACGCCCTACCGGCGCGACCACCCGAGGCGGCGCAGCCGATCGAGGATGTGTTTCGGGACTTCGAACAGATCGTAATGCCCGGTATCACCCATTGGCAACATCCAAGGTTCTTTGCCTATTTCAATTCGAACGCCTCGGCCCCATCGGTTCTAGCCGAGTTTCTGGCCAGCGCCATCGCGCCGCAATGCATGCTGTGGCAGACCTCACCTGCTGCGACCGAGATGGAAACGCGGATGATGGACTGGTTGCGTCATGCGCTGGACCTGCCCGAGGGTTTCGCTGGCGTCATTCAGGATTCAGCGTCGTCCGCGACTCTGGCTGCTGTTCTTACGATGCGCGAGAAAGCGTTGAAATGGAGGGGTAATCAGCAAGGTCTGTTCGGACAAAAACCGCTGCGTGTCTATTGTTCGGCCGAGGTACACACCTCGGTTGATCGTGCCATTTGGGTTGCGGGGATCGGACAGGACAATCTGGTGCGGATTCCAATCAAGGGCGGTTGGCGCGGCATGGACCCCGAGGCGTTGGAAGCAGCGATTCAAGCCGATTTAGACTCTGGTTTGCATCCAGCGGGCGTTGTTCTCTGCGTTGGTGGCACGGGAACAGGGGCCACCGACCCTGTAGATGATTGCCTGAAAATCGCGCGAAAGTACGGGCTTTATTCCCATGTGGATGCGGCCTGGGCGGGATCGGCCATGATCTGCCCGGAATACCGCCATTACTGGCCCGGCGTGGATCAGGCTGACAGCATCGTCTTCAACCCGCATAAATGGCTGGGCGTGCAGTTCGATTGCTGCGCGCATTTCCTGAAAGACCCCGACGATCTGGTGCAGACGCTGGCGATCAGTCCCGAATACCTCAAGACCCACGGCAAAGATGGAATCATCAACTACTCCGAGTGGTCGGTGCCATTGGGCCGTCGGTTCCGGGCGCTCAAACTGTGGTTCGTTATCCGGGCGTATGGGTTGGAAGGACTGCGCGCGCGGCTGCGTAATCACGTGAACTGGTCCGTGGCGCTGCATGATCGGCTCGCGAGCGAGGCGGATTTCCAGATAGTCACCCAGCCCATGTGGTCGCTATGGACATTCCGCTATGCACCGGCTGGTCATATGGATCTGGACGAATTGAATCTGCGTCTGGTGAACGCCATCAATGACGATGGTCGCATCTATCTGACGCAAACACGCGTTGACGGCGATCTGGTGATCCGGTTCCAGGCCGGTCAGTTCGAAACCACCGAAGAGGATGTTCGAATGGCCTTTGACGTCATTACTGAAATCGCCCGCTCATTGACTTAGACAGGAGGCCCGGCCATGCCAGTCCCACAGAACGGCTTCAAACAGGCTCTAAAACAGGGAGATCGTCAGATCGGTTGCTGGATGAGCTTTGCTGAATCCATCACCGCCGAGATCATGGGTACGGCCGGTTTCGACTGGCTGGTCATTGATGGTGAACACGCGCCGAACCATATCCGCTCGATCCGGGATCAGTTGATGGCGCTGGCGGCTAGCCCCTCGCACCCGGTCGTCCGCGTTCCAGTCGGAGATACGGCAGTGATCAAGATGGCGCTGGATGCAGGGGCGCAAACTGTCCTGGTGCCGATGGTCGAAACCGCCGATCAGGCGCGGCAACTGGTGCGAGACTGCCGCTATCCACCAACGGGTGCGCGCGGCGTTGGGGCAGGTGCGGCCCGGGCGACAATGTACGGTTCGATTCCCGAGTACATCCAATCCGCCGACGATCAAATCTGCCTGCTGGTGCAGGTGGAAAACCGCGCCGGAATGGCTGCCTTGGATGACATTCTGAAAGTCGAGGGGATCGACGGGGTGTTCATTGGCCCGGCGGACCTGTCCACCGACATGGGCTATCAAGGAAACAGCGCAGCACCCGAAGTGCGTGCCGTCATTGCAGATGCTATAACGCGTATCAAGGCCGCGGGCAAAGCCCCTGGCATCTTGGGCACCAATGACGAGGCCAGCCAGGCCTATTTTGAAATGGGGGCGCAGTTTCTTGCGGTCGGCATTGATGTGATGTTGCTGGCCCAGACATCGCGGGCTCTGGCAGCCAAATGGAAAGCGAAATAGCGCGTCAGGCGTGCATGGCGGCGGCGGCTTGCGCATAACCACCCGAGGCACCATCGACAAAGTGAACGTGATCGTCGCGCGTCGCCGAAGGAACGATACAGGTCATCATCGCCTCATCCTGCGCATGCAACCCATAGCGAATCTTGCCCTGCCCGCGTGCTTGTTCAAGCATCATCTGGATTTGCGACAGAGTGGTCGGGTCGCAATCCAGGGTCATTTTAAGCCCGTCATCGAATTTTCGGTAGTCAGCATTGCGGCTGACCATACGCTTGTAATGCTCGGGTTCGAAATTGCCCAACCGTTTGCCCGATGCGAATAACAGAGCGATCAAAAAGTTCTGCCCCAGCAGTTTGATCCGCTGCACCAACAGGTTGCGCCCAGCACGCGATACGCGGGCATCCAGACCAACATCCGGGGGCGGCCAACTGATCGGCGGGCCGTTTTCCGGCACCGGATGCCCCGAACGCTCCAATTCTTCAGAGGCCGACAAGACCGAGCGGGCGAGATCCGCAAAATCGCTCTCGGTTGCATTTGCCGTCGGCTGAATCACGACCGAGACGATCTGACCATTGCGTGCCTTGCTGTTGGACCACCGGCAGGACAATCCGGTCAGGTCCGGCTGCGCGCCCGGTTCTGCGGGTGCCACCGTGAATTTGCCTGCCTTCATCTGAGCTTCGGCCCAGGCTAACCCACCACCCGAAAACATGGCATAGTCCACCCCATCAGATGGCGCATAGCGCGCAACTCGCAGGTCTTTGCCAGCTGTCCGGATTTCAGCAACCGAAACCAACGCCGCGCGCAATGAGATCGAGAACTCTTCTTCCGCCCAGCGCCTGAGATCCGCCAACACCGCGTTGGCGGTGTCAATCTCACTTGCGGGCACGGCAAATCCGGCGCCATCGCCGCCAAAAACGTAAGGAAACTCTTTGCCCCGAAGCGCATTGATCATGGCCGAAATCACAGCGGCACCGACCATGTTCACCGTTTTGTATCGTCCTTTTGCAATCTCACCGGTGGAATCAACAATATCGGCCACGCCCAACGCCCAATCGCCCGGGACAGCGGAAAACCGCGCCGGATCCACCAATCGTGTAAACTCCCGCAACAGGGGAAGGCTGTCATAGAATGCGGCCTGGGCGTCTTTCATGGGCACCTCGAATACTCGGTAAGGACAAGAATAGCCCGAATGTGATCACTGTCCGGTGAAAACAGTATAGCACACGCGCTTGTGCATGGCACCGTGACGTGCCAAGCATTTCTCCGCTGGTGCGGGGAGAGGCTTTTCATGAAGACAGGTCTGGTGGTGTTGTGTCTGGGCTATGTGCTCAGTCAGTTCTTTCGCGCCTTTCTCGCGGTTCTCAGCGTCGATCTGGGGCGCGATATCGGCGCCACGCCCGAGGATTTGGCCTTTGCGTCCGGTCTTTGGTTTCTGATCTTTGCGGCGATGCAATTGCCGGTGGGCTGGGCGCTGGACCGGGTCGGCCCGCGCCTGACAGCGGCGGTCTTGCTGCTGGCAGGTGGTGCGGGCGGTGCGGCGTTGTTTGCGGTATCCAGCACTCCCTTTCATGTCGCCATCGCCATGGGGCTGATCGGGGTTGGCTGCTCACCGGTTCTGATGGCGTCGTACTACATCTTCGCGCGCGAGTACCCCCCTGCCCGGTTCGCCACTTTGGCCGCGGTCATGCTTGGCGTTGGGTCAGTTGGCAATCTGGTCGCCTCGTACCCTACGGCATTGGCGGTTGAGTTGATGGGATGGCGGGCCACGATGGGGACGCTGGCCGGATTTTCTGCGGCCATCGCGTTGGGTATCTGGGTCAGCGTGCATGATCCCAAGCGTGTCGAGACCGAACACAAGGGATCAGTGCTGGACCTGCTGAAAGAGCCCGCGTTATGGGCGATACTGCCATTGATGCTGGTGGCCTATGCCCCGTCGGCAGCAACGCGCGGCCTTTGGGCAGGACCGTACCTAAGCGATATCTTCGGCCTCAGCACCACCCAGATCGGGACGGCGACCCTGATCATGGGCGCAGCGATGATTGCTGGAACTTTTGCATACGGCCCACTGGACAGAATGTTGGGTACACGAAAATGGGTGGTTTTCGGCGGCAACGCGCTGGCTGTGGCGGGTTTGGTCCTGATGTGCCTGTGGATCGACAACGCGGTTTGGCTGTCGGTTATTCTGATGGCAGCGATCGGATTTCTGGGGGCCAGCTTTCCGGTCATCATGGCCCATGGCCGTGCCTTTGTGCCGCCGCATCTGGTCGGGCGCGGCATGACCCTGTTGAATCTGTTCGGCATCGGCGGCGTTGGGCTGGCGCAATTCGTCACCGGGCGCATTCACGCCGCCACGGTGGACATCAGCCCAACCGCGCCCTACACAGCGATATTCGGCTTTTTTGCGGTCACGCTGACCATCGGATGCGTGATCTATCTGTTCAGCCGCGACAGCGTCGACTGACGCTAGAACCGCCAGGAGTATCCCAGTGTCAGACCCCCGCGTCATTGCCCCCAACCTCAAACGCAGGCTGTCAGGCGTAACCGCGACGATTGCCCGCTTGGTGCCGCTACAAGTGCAATGGATCGATATCGCCGCAACCGGGCCGGGCTTGCCGGATGACATCCCGCATATCCCGCTGGGCCGACTGCCTTTTTTGTCGCGCAAAACGCTGCGCGTCTGGCACGCGCGCCGCAATACCGAGATGTTGCTGGGCCTGATCCTCCGCAACGTCCTGCGGCTGCGGTTGAAACTATTGTTCACCAGCGCCTCCCAGCGCGCCCATAGCGGCTATACAAAATGGCTGATCGACAAGATGGACGCCGTGGTCGCCACCTCGCGCAAAACCGCCGGGTATCTGGAGCGCGACGCGCAGGTGATCATGCACGGCATCAACCTGCAAGACTTCACGCCGCCGGAAGATAAGGCTGCCATCCGCGACCGGCTGGGTTTACCTGACGGGCTGCTGCTGGGGTGTTATGGCCGCATCCGGCACCAAAAAGGCACCGATGCTTTTGTCAACGCGATGATCGATCTGTGCGGTCGCTTTGATGACGTCCATGGCATCGTCATGGGCCGGGCCACGGAAAAACACACCAGTTTTCTGGCTGAGCTGAAAGACAAGGTTGTCAAGGCGGGTCTGTCCGACCGCATCCTGTTCAAGCCCGAAGTCACGGTTGATCAGATCGCCGAATGGTATCAGGTGCTGGATCTGTTCATTGCCCCACAACGGTGGGAAGGGTTTGGCTTGACGCCGCTGGAAGCAATGGCTTGCGGAGTCCCGGTTGTTGCTACGGATGTGGGAGCGTTCTCCGAAATCGTCACCGACCCGTCGCTGGGCCGCGTGGTCGAGCCGGGCGATGTACCGGCGCTGGCCGACGCCGCTGCCGAATTGCTGTCTGACCGCGAATCCCTTGCGCGTTCCGGTGGGGCTGCCCGCACGCATGTCGAACAAAATTTCGACATCAATGACGAGGCAAGAACGCTTGTAGCCCTCTACGAACGTCTTTTGACCGACACCTGAGGCGATGCGCCGCGTAAAATCGGCGTTATTGCGTCAATTAGGCCCCGAATACTCTTTTTTCTTTGCCGCAACGCAGCTATGAACGCGCGTCCTTAACTTTGGAGACATGATATGGGCTATCGCGTCGTAGTCGTCGGCGCCACGGGTAACGTGGGCCGCGAAATGCTGAACATTCTGGCTGAACGCCAGTTCCCCGTCGATGAACTTGCTGTTCTGGCAAGCCGTCGTTCGCTGGGCACCGAAGTAAGCTTTGGCGACACGACACTCACTACCAAGGACCTGGATACGTTCGACTTCACCGGCTGGGACATGGCACTGTTTGCCGTGGGTTCCGAGGCGACTAAAGTGTACGCCCCCAAGGCGGCGGCCGCCGGCTGCGTGGTGATCGATAACTCGTCGCTGTATCGCTATGACCCGGACATTCCGCTAATCGTGCCGGAATGTAACCCGCAGGCGATCCACGACTACAAAAACAAGAACATCATCGCCAACCCCAACTGCTCGACCGCGCAGATGGTTGTCGCGCTGAAGCCGCTACATGACCGCGCCAAGATCAAGCGCGTTGTCGTGTCGACCTATCAGTCGGTTTCGGGTGCCGGTAAGGAAGGCATGGACGAGCTGTGGGATCAGACCAAAGCGGTCTACAACCCCACCACGGACGTTCCGCCGAACAAATTCCAGAAGCAGATCGCCTTCAACGTCATTCCGCAAATCGACGTCTTCATGGAAGACGGCTCGACCAAGGAAGAATGGAAGATGGTTGTGGAAACCAAAAAGATCGTCGATCCGTCGATCAAGGTTACAGCCACCTGCGTCCGCGTCCCGGTCTTCGTCGGCCACTCCGAGGCCGTAAACATCGAGTTCGAAGAATTCCTGGACGAAGACGAAGCCCGCGACATCCTACGCGAGGCACCGGGCATCATGGTGATCGACAAGCGCGAACCCGGCGGTTACGTCTCGCCAGTTGAATGCGCAGGTGATTTTGCCACCTTTATCAGCCGCATCCGTCAGGATTCGACGATTGAGAATGGTATCAACCTGTGGTGCGTCTCTGACAACCTGCGCAAGGGTGCGGCACTGAATGCCGTTCAAATCGCCGAACTGCTGGGCCGTGAGGTTCTGAAGAAAGGCTGATCTTTCAACCCAAAACGCATTTTCCAAAGAACCCGCCAATCCGGCGGGTTCTTTTTTTGCAAATGCCTGTTTTTTTGGGACTCGTCGGAGGACTTAACCAGTCAAAACATTCAGAGAATGACGGCATCCAATGTTTTCGGATGCTCGGTGACAGCTTCCCAGCCATCCTCGTTAATGATGAAACTGTCGCCCACCTGTGCGCGGAACGTATCCACTGATACCGATCCATCGACGGCAAATACCATGCCAGGCTGCAAGACGGTCTTGTCGCCCGTAACTAGCTGCGGTTTCTCCAAATAGCTAAATCCGGTCGCACGGCCACATCGGAACGGATATTCATAGCCTGCGGCCTGAATGACTTCGGCATAGGCGGCATGTACGCTTTCGGCGGTCACGCCAGGACGCAACGCATCTAACGCAGCCGCTTGACTGGCCACAGCAACCTCGTAGACGCTCTCTTGCCGCTTATCCATTACTTCGCCGATCCAGAATGTGCGGTCGAACCCCAGTTTGAAACGGTGAAAATTGGTCATCCCGCAGAAACACAGAAACACCGGCTCGCCCCGTTTCATGATCCGGGTGGTCGCGCGGTGATGCGTTTTGGTGATGGTGTCGCCCGAGGCCATGATCTGCAGAAAATGAGTGTTCGGGGACATATCCGCATCATCGTAATGCGCAGCTAGCAGGTCCGCGGCTTTTCGTGTTCCCGCCTGAGACGTCGCCAAGGCGACTTCATATTCCGGCACCCCGTGCCCGATGGCACTGCGCCCGGCTTCCATCATCGCCATAGCCACCTGACCAGCATAGCGGGCAAGCTTGAGTTCTTCGGCGGACTTAATCATGCGCATTTCAGCAAGTATTGGCGTGACGCTAACCATCCGCTGCGCAGGAACAATCGTATCCATATAGGCACGAACAATCGGTGGCATATGATCGGGTTCAACCCCGACACTTTGTGCACCCTTTACTGCGGCAGGAAGCTCGGCCCGCCACTCATCACCCATGCCATCGTTCCACGCAGCGATGCGATCAACCTTGGCCGCCGAAATGGCCGCGTTCAGATCGATCGTGGGTGTGATCAACAGACTTTCGCCGCTGCGGTGCACGACCAGTATCGTAGGTCTGCCGAACTCCATATGGAGGAAGTCATAATACCCGGTCAAATAATAGACGTTGTCATCGTCGGTGATGAGAGCAACGTCTATTCCGGCCTCAGACATATGATCCTGAAACTCTTGCATCCTCGTGGCAAACATCAACAGCTTCTCTCCTGAGGTAGCAAATCGGGTATTTTACAACTTGTTGAGCTGCGGAAAATCACCCCTGTCCTTCAACCAGCGCCTTGAGGTTGGTCAGACCCCGCTCATAGTCTCCGCCGACCCAGTTATCCATCATCAGACCCATCCAACGCGACATCGGGTTCATGCCAAGATCGGATTCGAACCCCCAGGTCACCTGTGTCTGTTCTCCCTCGGGCGTCAGATCGAAGGATGCCGTCGCTTGCCCCATCGGGCCGAAATCCAGCGCCGTCTTAACCGTCTGGTCCGGCACGCTTTCGACGATTTCTTGCGAGCCGGTGCCCACCTGCGGGTGGTCTGATGCCCAGTTCAGAGTGTTGCCGACGCCCGCCTCAGGTCCGCTATAGGACAGTTGCGTTTCAGGATCACGCGACAGCCAGGGCGACCATTTTTCGGTTTCCTGCATCGAGTTCACGTAAGGAAAGATCGCGCTGGCAGGTGCGTCGATCGTGATGCTGCGGGACACTTCCGCCTTACTGGGCAGCAGATAGGACACGCCGACAAGAACCAGAATGAGAACAAGCAGAGTGACGAGAATACGTTTAATGAATCGCATGACGCGCTCCTGATCGAAAAGATGTGGTTTTGATCATAACAAAAAATGGCGCGAAATCAGAGACCTGATCCGCGCCATTCGAATTCTTCAGATGTCAGCTCGCTTAGACGACCACGAATTTCTTCTCTGCCGGGTCATAGCATTGCAGCCCACCTTCCCCGATGTCGGTCCACAGCCCATGCAGGCTGAGCGAGCCATCCTCAACCGCAGAGGACACAAACGGGAAGGTCATCAGGTTTTCCAGCGAGGCCACAACCGCCTGCCGTTCAAACTGTCGCGCCTGTTCGACGCTGTCCTCGACATCGGCGACCAGATCGTATTTCGGTTTAAGGATATCCATCCAGCGGCCAACAAAGCTTTCTTTTGCTTCCAGTTGCGGCGCCTTGCCCTTGCACATGTCGATGCAGCCCTGAACGCCACCGCATTGCGAATGGCCCAGCACGATCAGATGCGCCACTTTCAGCGCCGTTACCGCGTACTCAATGGCAGCACTTGTGCCGTGGTGATCCCCATCGGGGGCGTATGGCGGTACAAGGTTGGCAATGTTGCGGTGAATGAAAAACTCGCCCTGGTCAGCACCAAAGATCGATGTCACGTGAACCCGGCTGTCACAGCACGAAATCACCATCGCACGCGGACGCTGTCCTTCGGTGGCCAGACGGCGATACCAGACCTGGTTTTCCGAATAGGTGGTGGCTTTCCATCCGTGGTACCGCTTGACCAGATAGGTCGGCAGAGGTTTGGCTAAGTCCATTCTCATGTCCCTGTTCTTGTCTCTGTCGGCTGCTGTAACCTGAATTCGCAAAAAATTCGAGCCATTTTCCAGCATCGACGCAAGGATTTGCAAAGGTTTCTACCGCCAAAGTCCAGCTATGCCGTGGGGGCGTAGAGAATTGGGGTAGATGTGGTGGATAAAATAGTCACGCTTGAACAAAAGGAAACGGTTCGACTGGATTTGGACCGTCTGAACGGGTTGTACCGGCAACTGGGTGACAAGAACGCTCTGGATGTTCTGTGTCGCACGGTCGAGGAACTGGCCGTGCGCCTGTCGAACTGTGAACGGTATTGGCGTCAACGCGACTGGGCCGGGCTGCGCAAATGCGCGCGGTCTCTGGTGGCAATAGCCGAACAAATCGGCATGACCGCACTGGCCCGTGTCGCTGGTGACGTGGCGCAAAACGTCGATGCCGGGGATGCGGTCGCAACCGGGGCTACGCTGTCCCGCCTGATCCGGGTCGGTGAGAAATCGCTGACAGTGATCTGGGATCAGCAGGATCTTTCCGTCTGACGGGGCTTGCGGACGGAGTGTGGGCGGATAGGCTGGGCACAACCCGAACCAGTCGAGATACCCATGACCCTGTCCTTCGCTTCACCTTCAGAGCCTTCCGTGCCGCTGCATGTCATTGCGCAACCTGATCTGGACGATTGGCTGAAAGACCAGCCAAACAGCGTTACGTCCTGGGTCGAGGCCAGCGGGTTCACCGGGGCCCTGGGACAGGCGCTGCTGATCCCGCAATCGGATGGCACACCGGAAATGGCCTTGGCTGGTTACGGAAAAAGCAACGGCCGCGCGCGCAAACGATTCCCACTGGCCGCGGCGGCCGAAGCCTTGCGGAAAGGATCCTATCACATTGCGTCCGGCGTACCCGCTGATGCGTTAAGTTCGGAATGCCTGGGCTGGCTGCTGACCGGATATGCCTTTGACCGCTATGCCAACCAATCTCCTGCCAAGGCGCGACTCGTTGCTCCGGAAGATATCGATGCCACGCGGATTGAAGCGCTGGCCAATGCCGAGGCGCTGACCCGCGATCTGGTCAACACACCGACCTCCGACATGGGACCAGATCAGCTGCAGGCCGCAGCCGAAGATTTGGCGCAGGAATTCGGCGCGACGTGCAAAACGGTTCATGGTGACGCTCTGCTGGATCAGAATTTCCCGATGATCCACACGGTCGGCCGGGCAGCCGCACAAGCTCCACGCCTGATCGAGATGAACTGGGGCAAAACCGGACCCAAACTGACACTGGTCGGCAAAGGTGTGTGCTTTGACACCGGCGGGTTGAACCTGAAACCCGGGAATTCGATGTCCCTGATGAAAAAGGACATGGGCGGCGCGGCCAATGTGCTGGGACTGGCACGGATGATCATGGCCCTGAACCTGCCTGTCCAACTGCGTGTGTTGATCCCGGCAGTCGAAAACTCGGTTGCCGGCAATGCCTTCCGGCCGGGGGATATCCTGACTTCCCGAAAGGGTTTGACGGTCGAGATTAACAACACCGACGCCGAAGGACGGCTGGTTCTGGCCGATGCCTTGGCGCTTGCGGATGAAGGTGATCCGGACATGATCATCTCGATGGCGACGCTGACCGGAGCCGCGCGAGTGGCCGTTGGTCCCGATCTGGCGCCTTTCTACACCGATGACGACCAAGCGGCCGAGGCGCTGGCACGAGCGGGTAAGAATGCCGCCGACCCGGTCTGGCGGATGCCCTTTCACGAACCCTACGAGGCGATGATTGAACCCGGCATCGCTGATCTGGACAATGCACCTCCGGGAGGGTTCGCGGGATCAATCACTGCTGCGCTGTTCCTGCGTCGTTTCGTCGGGGAAAGCCGCTATATGCATTTCGACATTTATTCCTGGCAGCCCAACAAGGCCCCCGGACGCAGTAAGGGGGGGCTGGGTCAAGGGCCGCGCGCCTTGCTGACCGCGCTGCCTGAGATCCTGGGCCTATGACCCGCAAGCGCATCATAAAGCCGGTTGTCGATCTGCTGCGCAATCCCGACGGCCCTCGGGACCGGCAGCTATTGTTTGGCGATGAGGTCGATGTTTTCGAAACCTCCGACGGGTGGGCCCGGGTTACCGCAAAAAAGGATGGCTATCCCGGTTGGGTTTCTTCCGATCAACTTGGGCCTGAAACAGCCGGGACCCACTGGGTTACAGCGCCAGCAACACATGCCTATGAGCAGCCGGACATGAAAAGCCCCGACCGGGCAACTCTGAGTTTCGGCAGCAAACTGAACGTGCTGTCGGAACATGGGAAGTTTCTTGAGACGGAACTGGGGTTCATTCCTGCGATTCACGCCAAGCTCAGCGAAACACGGCTAACCGATCCGGTTGCCGTGGCCGAACTGTTTCTGGGCACGCCGTACCTGTGGGGCGGCAACAGTCGCTTCGGTATTGATTGCTCCGGGCTGGTTCAGGCCGGTTTGCTGGCCTGCGGCACTCCCTGCCCCGGTGATAGTGGGGATCAGGAGCGCGAATTGGGCAAGCCGTTACCCGCCGGGACAGAGCCAAAGCGGGGGGATCTGCTGTTCTGGAAGGGCCACGTGGCCTGGATCTATGGCGAAAATATGCTGCTACATGCCAACGCCTACCACATGGATGTGACATTCGAGCCGATGGATCAAGCAATCACACGGATTCTGGAGCAGGGCGACGGGCCAGTTACATCCCACAAAAGGCTCTAATCAAGGTCAACAGACCGGATCAGTTTTCGCTCCAACACGCGCAACACCGTGCGCAGGTCATGGCCCCGCTTCAGGATGCGCCCATCCATGCCAACCACCGAGTACATTCCCTGTTTTGACCGCAGCCGGGGGTGTTTTTCGACCCGGTAAATCGGATGCTCTGCCGTGCGCCGAAATATGGAAAACACTGCGATGTCACGCAGGTTGGAAATGCCGTAGTCGCGCCATTCTCCGGCGGCTACCATCTTGCCGTAGACGGACAGAATATGTGACATCTCGCGCCGGTCGAACGCGACGGGCATCTGGGCCGAGTTTGCAGAAAACCGGCTGGGAGGCTGCATGTTCATACCCTCAGCCTTGCCGGAAAACGCGTTTGAATCAAGCCCGATGCCAATAGGTGTGGTATTTTTGGACCGCTGTGTCCTAGCGCCGACCAACTTGCCGGCAGATCAAAATCACCGGTAAAAGCCCGACTGCCAGGATCACAAGCGACGGCACCGCCGCCCCCTCCAACCGCTCGTCCGAGGCCAGACGATAGGCTTGCACCGCAAGCGTATCAAAGTTGAAAGGGCGCATAATCAGGGTTGCGGGCAGCTCTTTCATCACGTCGACAAACACGATCAACAAGGCCGTCAGCAATGAAGGTGTCAGGATCGGCAAATGCACACGGCGTAAGGTGCCCAATGGCGATTGGCCCAAAGACCGGGAAGCGGCATCCATATTGGCATGCACTGTACTCTGCCCGCCTTCATATGCGCTGAGCGCCGCTGCCAGAAAGCGCACCATATAGGCCGCCACCAACAGCCAGATCGAACCCGTCACCAACAGTCCTGTCGAGATGTCGAATGTCTGACGCATCCACGAATCCAGCGCGTTGTCGAATCTGGCAAAAGGCACCATCAAACCAACGGCGATCACTCCGCCGGGCACCGCATAACCCAACCGCGCCAGATAACCTGTGGTCGATGATCCTCGACCCGGGCGAAGACGCTGAAAGAAGCCGATACAGATCGCGGCGCAGACTGTTACCACGGCGGCCACGCCTGCAAGTGTCAGTGAGTTTTGAATGAACCCGATGTAGCGCCGTGATAGCAGGTTTTGTTCCGAAGTCAGGCCCATCTGGATCAGGATGAACACCGGCAGCAAAAAACCCAGCACAACTGGAATTGCACATAGTGTTATTGCTGCCGCAGATTGCCAGCCCTTAAGCTGCGCCGAAGGCAGGGATGCATGGCTTTTGCCCGCCTGATAGTACTTTGCCTTGCCGCGCTGCATCCGTTCCGCCACAGCCATGACCAGCGCGAAACCCAACAGGCACAGGGCCAACTGCGCAGCGGCGGCGCGGTCCCCGATCGAGAACCAGCTTGTGTAAATACCCGTGGCGAAGGTCTGAACGCCGAAATAGGCGACCGTGCCGAAATCAGCGATGGTTTCCATAATGGCCAGCAAAACACCCCCGGCAATCGCCGGGCGGGCCATCGGCAAAGACACGTGCCAGAACGCCAGCCACGGGCTTTTACCCAGCGCGCGGGCGGCGAGAAAGGCGGTGGCGCTTTGCTGCAGAAACGCCGCGCGCGCCAGCAAATAGACATAAGGATAAAGCACCAGGATCAGCATCACCGCCGCGCCCTCGGTCGAGCGGATTTCGGGGAACCAATAGTCGCGCGGCCCCCACCCCGTCACATCGCGCAGCGTGGTCTGCACGATACCGGGATGATCCAGAATGAAGGTATAGGCATAGGCCAGAACATAAGCCGGGAAGGCCAGCGGCAAGACCAGCGCGATCTCAAGAAAGCGCACGCCCGGAAAGCGCGTCATCGTCACCAGCCAAGCCGCGCCGACCCCGATCGAGAACGTGCCCGCGGCCACCAGAACGACGAGGATCACGGTCGTCAGCGCATAACCAGGCAGAACCGTCTCGACCAAATGCGAGACTGTATCCGTACCGCCCGTCACCGCAGCCAGAACAACTGCAACCATCGGCAACAGGCAAGCCGCCGCCACCAGATAGGCCACAGATGCCACCAACCGGGTGCCTAGCGCACCGCGATTGCGCGTTCCGTGTTCTGAATAGTCGATTTCGGCCATGGATCCGGGTTGTGACTGCCGTTGGCTATTGATCAGCCTTTAATCGACCAAAATGCTAAGAAACACCAGTGTGGGGGCGCACAAATCTGCGGCACATACTGCCGCAGACATGCGATCCGATCACTCGTAGACGCGCTGATCCTCGATCACCAGCCCGTCCTTAGGTAGCGATCCGGGGGCCACAACCTCGATCGCGCCCTTCAGTTTCAGTACCTCGACCACGGTTCTGGCATAGGTCACGTCGTCACCGCCCGGGCTTTCGATCTGAACGGTCATCGTATCCATCTCACCCTGTCGGGCGGCAATGACACGGGCTTTGACGATTTCCTCGTGCTTGTCGACCAGCGCCGCCACCTGTTCGGGCCGCACAAACATGCCCTTGATCTTAGTGGTCTGGTCCGCGCGCCCCATCCAGCCTTTGATCCGCAGATTGGTCCGCCCGCAAGGCGACACGCCCGGCATGATCGCCGACAGGTCACCGGTGGCAAATCGGATCAGCGGGTAATCAGGATTCAGAGAGGTTACCACAACCTCACCCACGTCACCGGGCGCCACCGGTGTTCCAGTGCCCGGGGTAACAATCTCGACGATGACATGTTCGTCGATGATCATCCCCTCCATCGCGGGGCTTTCATAGGCGATGTTGCCAAGATCAGCCGTGGCATAGCATTGCAGGCAGGAAATGCCGCGGTCGGCGTAGTCCTGACGCAACGAGGGGAACAGCGCCCCGCCGCCAACAGCGGCCTTAGAGATATTCAGGGCCACGCCCATCTCGTCCGCCTTGTCCAGAATGACTTTCAGATAGTCGGGCGTGCCCGCATAAGCCGTGCATTCAACATCGCGCGCTGCTGTCACCTGCAGTTCCGTCTGTCCGGTCCCAGCTGGCAGTACAGCCGCGCCAACTGCACGGGCACCGTTTTCAAAGATCATCCCTGCTGGCGTCAGGTGATACCCGAAACAGTTTTGAACGATATCTCCGGGGCCTACGCCTGCCGCATGCAGGAACCGTCCCATGCGCCACCAGTCATGATCCGTGCTGCCGGGTTCGTATATTGGGCCGGGCGACTGGAACACATGATGAAAATGCCGCGCGGGTTTGACGGTGAACCCGCCGAATGGCGGGCGTGACGCTTGCGCCGCTGCCAGATCGGACTTCCGCAATACCGGCAATTTGACCAGATCTTCGGCAGAGTTAACAGCACCAGTGTCCGCATCAGCCAGATGCGCTGCAAAGCCGGGGGCCGACAAGGCTCGGGTCATCTGAGTGCGCAGCGCCTGGGCGTGATCGGCGGCACGTTCGTCGGCTGATCGGGTTTCGAGAGCGTCGTAATAGGTCATCGCCAGATCCTCCATTCCCTTACAGCCACCTCTTGCGGCGGCGGTAAGATCGCACGTCGCGGAAGCTTTTGCGGCCTTCGTCGGACATGCCCAGATAGAATTCTTTCACATCCGGATTTTCGCGCAGATCAGCGGCGGGACCGTCCATCACGACACGCCCGGATTCAAGGATATAGCCGTAATGCGCAAACCTTAGAGCCACATTGGTGTTCTGTTCGGCCAGCAGGAAAGATACACCCTCTTTCTCGTTCAGGTCCTTCACGATGCCGAAAATCTCTTCGACCAGCTGAGGCGCCAAACCCATCGAGGGTTCGTCCAGCAGGATCGTCTCGGGTCGCGACATAAGGGCCCGACCCATCGCAACCATCTGTTGCTCACCACCCGAAGTATAGCCTGCCTGCGACCGGCGGCGTTCCTTGAGGCGGGGGAAATACGTGTAGACCAGTTCAAGGTCCTGCTGGATCGCGGCTTTGCCATCCTTGCGGGTATAGGCGCCCGTCAGCAGATTTTCCTCAACAGTCAGGTGTTCGAAACAATGGCGGCCTTCCATCACCTGGATGACGCCTTTTTCCACCAGATCGGCGGGGTCACTTTCATGCACGCTGGTGCCGCGATATTCGATCGTCCCTTTGGTGACCTCACCGCGTTCCGAATGCAGCAGGTTCGACACCGCCTTGAGAGTTGTCGTCTTACCCGCCCCGTTGCCGCCCAGCAGGGCCGTGATACCACCCTTGGGTACGGTCAGGCTGACGCCTTTCAGGACGAGGATCACGTGATTGTAGATCACCTCGATATTGTTGACCTCAAGCAGGGTTTCCGCCTTTACGTCAGTGGTTTGAGCCGCATCCAGCATCTGCGCGTGTCCTTAAGCGAGTGTGGGCTTCGGGGCGGCGGTCTGCCGCCGCCCCGTTAGTTCAAAGCGCCGTATCAGCAGCGCCCTTCAATGTTGTTTTCCGCGGCATATGCTGCGGAGTCTTCGTCGATCAGCGCACCGATCACGTCGCCATCAGTTGGCTTGAAGTCCGAGATCAGCGTCCAGGTTTTGTTCGCTGCGTCCCACTGGGTCACACCAACCAGGGCGTCACCGCCGTGGTTTTCACACGAGACCGAGAAGGTCGGACCAAAGTTCGCCAGGCCGAGTTCGGCCATTTTCTCTTCGGTCATCTCCAGCGCTTCCATGCCGGCGCGCATCTCGGACGGGGTGATTTCCGCATTGCCCGAGATTTCCTGTGCCTTCTTGATGGCCTCGGCGGCAAGAACGGCCGCATAGAGACCTCGGTTGTACAGAACTGTACCGACCTGATCGCCCGCGCCAGCGGCCTTGCCCGCATCGACAACGTGCTTCTGCAGATCCTCAAAGACCGGGAAATCCGTGCCTACGTTGTGGAAAGTCAGTGCCTTGTAGCCATTGGCGGCTTCGCCCGCTGGCAACACATCGTTTTCAGAACCGGACCACCAGATACCGATAAAGTTTTCCATCGGGAACCGGATGTTGGCGGCCTCTTGCACGGCAACCTGGTTCATGACCCCCCAGCCCCACATCAGCACATAGTCGGGACGATCACGACGGATTTGCAGCCATTGTGACTTCTGTTCCTGACCTGGATGATCGACCGGCAGCGCGACCAGCTCAAAGCCGTGCTTCTTGGACAGCTCTTCAAGTGTGCGGATCGGTTCCTTGCCGTAGGCCGAGTTGTGGTAGACCAGCGCGATTTTCTTGCCGCTCAGATCGCCACCGTTTTCCTCGAGCAGATAGTTTATCGCGCCCGAGGCTCCGTCCCAATAGTTGGCCGGATAGTTGAAGGTGTGGCTGAACACATCGCCATTCTTGGCCGAGGTCCGGCCATATCCCATCGTGTGCAGCGGAATGTCATCCGCAGTAACTTTCGGGATCAGCTGATAGGTGATGCCTGTCGACAGTGGCTGATACACCAAAGCGCCTTCGCCCTTGGTGGCTTCATAGCATTCAACGCCTTTTTCGGTGTTGTAGCCGGTTTCGCATTCGACCATCCGGATCGGAACACCACCGATGCCGCCATCGCGTTCATTCAGCAGCGTGAAATAGTCGTTATAGCCATCCGAGAACGGAATGCCGCCAGCGGCGTAAGGCCCGGTGCGATAGCTCAGATCGGGGATTACGAGATCCGCCAAAGCCGGACCTGCGGCCATCAGGGCGCTCAGCGCCACGGTTGCCAGTTTCAATTTCATCGGGTGTCTCCTCCCTTGGTTAGTCCGATGTTGCGTTCAGGCTTGTGCCGCCCGTTTTTTCATTGGGCCGATCCCTTAGTGCGGGAACGGCCATAGTCTCAGTTTCTCTTTCGCCACGCGCCACAGCTGCGCCAGCCCGTGCGGTTCGAGGATCAGGAACATGATGATGAGCGCGCCCACGATCACCAACTGCAGATGCGCCACGATATCCGTGGGCCAGCCTAGAACGTCGACGCCCACCACTTTCAGGACCACCGGCAGCAAAACAAGGAAAGCAGCACCGGCGAACGATCCGAAAATAGACCCTAACCCGCCGATAATGATCATGAACAACACCAGAAACGATTTCTGGATGCCGAAGACTTCGCCGACCTCGACCGCGCCCAGATAGACTGCAAAGAACAGCGCTCCTGCGATGCCGATGAAGAACGAGCTGACAGCAAAGGCGCTCATCTTGGCCTTCAGCGGGTTCACCCCGATGATCTCGGCCGCGATGTCCATGTCACGGATCGCCATCCATGTCCGGCCCGTCGTGCCGCGCGTCAGGTTGCGCGCGATCAGGGCGCTGACGGCCAGGAAAATCAGGCAGAACATATAGGTGGCCCAAGCAGGGGCATTTGGGCCGGTGATGATGATGCCAAACACATCCCGTTCCGGTGCGTTGATCTGACCCGAGGCAGAATAGTTGTAGAACCACGGCACCCGGTTGAAGAGCCACACAAGGAAGAACTGTGCCGCTAACGTGGCCACCGCCAGATAGAACCCCTTGATACGAAGGCTGGGCAAGCCAAACAGCACGCCCACTATGGCTGTAATGCCGCCCGCCAGAATGACATGGATGAACATGCTGACATCCGGGAAAGAGGTCATCAGTTTGTAACAGGCATAGGCACCCACGGCCATGAAACCACCAGTACCCAAGGATACCTGCCCGCAATACCCCACAAGGATGTTCAGCCCGATCGCCGCAATCGCATAGATTAGAAAGGGCAGCAGCAGCGCATTGGCCCAGTAGTCATTGATCACGAAGGGAATGATCCCGAAGGCCACCGCCAGCACGACATAATACCGATACCGGTCGAACTTGATCGGAAAGGTCTGGCTGTCATCTGTGTAGGAGGTTTTGAAATCCCCGGCCTCACGATAAAACATGTCTTACTTTCCCCATTCTTCCTGCGCCCGGTTGCGGGCCTCGGCGTCCAGTTGTTTGGAGCCTTTTGCATATCCGCTCGCCTCTGAGGCGCGCACCAGTTTCATGTAGGCCAGGATCCCCATGACCAGCCCGGCAAACGCCAGGATCGCTGCAATCACCAGTTGGCCTTCCGTCAGATCGTCTGAGGTCAGGGCGATATAGCCAAACGCCCAGAAGCCGGCCCACGCGATGATGTTGATGACAGCGATCAGCTTGGTCATTCGGCTATACCCTCTCGATGATCTTCTCACCGAACAGGCCCTGCGGCCGGAACACGAGGAAGATCAGCGCCAGAACATAGGCGAACCAGTTCTCGGTCGCGCCGCCGACCAGCGGGCCGATGGCAAACTCGAACAGTTTCTCACCCACACCGATGATCAGGCCACCAACGATGGCGCCGGGGATCGAGGTGAACCCGCCCAGCATCAGCACCGGCAGCGCCTTGAGTGCGATCAGCGACAGCGAGAACTGAACGCCCGACTTGGTGCCCCACATGATGCCAGCGACCAATGCCACGAACCCGGCCACCGACCACACCATGATCCAGATAAAGTTCAGTGAAATCCCCACCGACAGCGCGGCCTGATGGTCATCCGCCACCGCGCGCATGGCCCGGCCCTGCTTGGTATATTGGCTGAACGCGACCAGCGCGGTTACTAGCAGCGCGGCAATCACCGTCGCCACAATGTCCAGATTGTCGATAAAGAAGCCGTAGCCGAAGATGTTGAACGTGGTCTCATCGATCCACAGGTTGATGCCCTGCGGCAGGCCCACATCCAACGCCTTGATCTCGGACCCCCACATCAGGTCGGCCACACCCTCAAGGAAGTAGGCCAGACCAATGGTGGCCATGAACAGGATGATCGGCTCCTGCCCGACCAGATGCCGCATGACAAAACGCTGAACCGCCCAGGCCAGCAAAACCATGACCGCCATCGTCATGATAATCGCCACAAACGCAGGCACGTTCCACCCGAACTTGTGGATATGCGTCCCGAAGGTCGCGTTGATCAGATGGGCAAACGGCACTTGTCCATTCATGATGCCCACCAGCGTCATGGCGGCGAACAGCGCCATAACCCCTTGGGCATAGTTGAAAATTCCGGACGCCTTGTAGATCAGCACAAAGCCCAAAGCGACCAGAGCGTAAAGAACCCCGGCCATCAGACCGTTGAGGATGACCTCCATCGCAAAAATCAGCTGATCAGGCATGTATGCCTCCCCTCATGTCTGTCAGTTGCTTAGTCATGGCTCACCCCCAGATAGGCGTCGATGACTTCCTGATTGCTGCGCACCTCGTCAGGCGTACCGTCGCCGATCTTGCGGCCATAATCCATCACGACCACCCGGTCGCTCAGGTCCATCACCACGCCCATGTCATGTTCGATCAGTGCAATGGTGGTGCCGAACTCGTCATTCACGTCGAGGATAAAGCGGCTCATGTCCTCTTTCTCTTCGACATTCATCCCGGCCATCGGTTCATCCAGCAGCAGCAGCTTGGGTTCCGCCGCCAGCGCGCGGGCCAGTTCGACCCGCTTTTTCAAGCCGTATGGCAGGCGCGAGACCGGAGTTTTGCGGATGTGCTGAATCTCAAGAAAATCGATGATCTTCTCGACCGCCTCACGGTTCTCGACCTCTTCCGCCTCAGCCTTGCCCTTCCACATGGCCTGCTGAAACAGGTTTGTCTTCATATAGTTCAGCCGCCCGGTCATGACGTTGTCCAGCACGCTCATGCCCTCAAACAGGGCGATGTTCTGGAATGTCCGAGCAATGCCTTGCCGCGCAACCTCATAAGGCCGCATCGGTGGGCGTTTCGATCCATGGAACCAAACCTCACCGTCCTGAGGGACATAGAACCCGGAAATCACGTTCAGCATTGAGGATTTACCCGCCCCGTTCGGACCGATGATGGCGCGGATCTCGCCCTCACGGATATCGAACGAGATATCCTTGATCGCCACCACACCGCCAAATCGCAGGGTGATATTCTTCATCTCCATCACCACTCCGCCGATCTTGCGGCCGTCTTCGGTGACATATCCTTCGGAGCTATCCAGCATCAGTCACTCCCAGACTTGCGGAAAAACGGGACGGCGGGCGGGGCGATGACCGCAGGTCGAGCGGCGCACGACCGGCCCTCATTCCGCCGCCACCTTGTGCTGCGCGACCGGGACAACCGGCGCGTCGACAATCTCAAGCGTCGCGCTGATCGAGCCCTTGCGGCCGTCTTCATAGGTCACTTCGGTCGTGGTCGAGACACTCGAAGACCCATCATAAAGCGCATCGATGATGTCGCTGAATTTATCCTCGACAAACCCGCGGCGTACCTTCCGCGTGCGCGTCATCTCACCATCATCCGCATCCAATTCCTTGTGCAACACCACAAAGCGATGCACCTGACAGCCCGATAACATCTCATCCGCGGCCACGGATTTGTTCACCTCTTCGACATGACCACGAATTGTCTCTAACACACGTGGATTTGCCGTTAGTTCCTGGTAAGATGCGTAAGCTACATTGTTGCGTTCCGCCCAATTGCCCACCGCCGTCAGGTCAATGTTGATAAAGGCCACACAACGGTCCTTGCCGTTACCGAAAAGAACAACCTCAAGAATATCTGGGTAGAACTTTAGTTTGTTCTCAACATACTTGGGGGCAAACATCGACCCATCGGCCATTTTGCCAACATCCTTGGCCCGGTCGATGATCCGCAAATGGCCCGAGCTTTCCTCAATGAACCCGGCATCGCCTGTGGCAACCCAGCCCTCGGCATCTTTGGTCGAGGCCGTGGAATCCGGGTTGTTATAGTACTCGACAAATACACCGGGCGAGCGGTAGTGGATCTCACCACTGTCGTCGATTTTCAGCTCAACATCGGGCGCTGGAACGCCAACCGTGTCGGCGCGCACCTCACCATCCGGCTGAACGGTGATGAAAACCGTCGCTTCGGTCTGACCGTAAAGTTGTTTCAGGTTGATGCCGAGCGAGCGGTAAAAATCGAAAATCTCCGGCCCGATCGCCTCACCCGCAGTGTAACCCACGCGAAAGCGGCCATAACCCAGCGTATCCTTGAGCGGCCCATAGACCAACATATTGCCCAGCGCGTATTTCATCCGATCGCCGAAACCGACGGGCTTGCCGTCCAGCAGCAAACCACCCACCTTTTTCGCGTGCGCCATGAAGTGGTGGAACATGCGCTGCTTCAGCTTGCCGGCGTCCTCCATCCGGATCATCACATTGGTCAGCTGGGTCTCGAACACGCGCGGTGGGGCGAAGAAGTAGGTCGGCCCGATCTCGCGCAGGTCGGTCATCATCGTGTCAGCGCTTTCGGGGCAGTTCACACAAAACCCGCACCAATAGGCCTGACCGATGGAAAAGATGAAATCGCCTACCCAGGCCATCGGCAGGTAAGACAGGATGTCCTCGTTCCGGGTCAGGTGATCGAAATCGGCCGAGTTTTTGGCGCTTTCAATTACGTTGCGGTTCGACAGCACCACGCCCTTGGGTTTGCCGGTGGTGCCCGACGTATACAGCATCACACATGTATCGTCATATCCGATCCCGGTAATCCGACGGTCCAGTTCCGCGTCAAAACGCGCGTGGCCGGCGCTGCCCTCAGCCATCAAGTCTTCCAGCGCGTTCATCTGGCTGTGGTCGTATTTCCGCATCCCCCGCTTATCGGTATAGAGGATGTGTTTGACCTGATGCAGGTTCTCCTGAATCTCGATGACCTTGTCGACCTGCTCCTGATCACCGCAGACGACGTATTTCGCGCCACAGTGTTCCAGCACATAGGCCATCTCTTCGGCCACAGCGTCCTGATATAGCGGGACAGGAATTGCGCCCACCATCTGGGCCGCGACCATCGACCAGTAATGCGCCGGGCGGTTGCGTCCGATCACGGCGATGTGGTCGCCTTGTGCTACACCAAGTTCCAGAAATCCCAAAGCAATCGCGCGGATCTCTGCGGCTGCCTCGGCCCAGGTCCAGCATTGCCAGATTCCGAATTCCTTTTCCCGGTAGGCCGGGGCGTCCCCGAACTGGGTCGCATTGCGGTGTAGCAGCGCCGGAAGAGAGTGCATCCCTTCAGCGCCCGACTGCGTCTGAGCCAATCTCTTTCTCCTCCCCATCCGATCCCTCCTCCGGGCCGGAAACGGCGGACCGGGGATCAACCCCGAGCGCCAACGCCCCGATAAGGGACGCAGGAAAGATCAGCGTCAAGTTTTGCCTGATGTTTTCTCAATTCTTACGAATTGTAACAAGCTATTCGATCTGGGTGTGGGAGCGCGGTCTGCCTCGCACGCGAAGGTTGAAGGTGGCGTGTTCGAAGGTGGTTTTTGTAAGACCCGTTTTTGATATTCCAAAAGAATAAATAAACGAATCCCGGCTTACACTAGGGCGGCCATCGGGCGTCGTAATCCTGCCGTCAGGCGCAGCAATTACAACGGAAAGGCTCTCTTCAGTTTGACCAGCTAAAAATGCAAGAAAAACCTCACCGGGCTTAGCATCGTCAAAGTACATTTGCCGAACCCAGTAACAGCCATATGCGCCATCATCGAGTGTATCGAACACAAGTTGGAATTCATTCACAGGTTCATCCGAATTGATTGGATTAAACCATTCGCCCCTTAAATTGTAGTTGGCATCGGGGCAATCGTCACGAGCTTGCGCCGCCGCGGCTATCCCTAGGATTGCAATTGAGCCAGCAATAGATACCCACTTCATTGAATCTCATACTTCTATGTTTATGCACTTGCTGCAACACAGGCTTAAGCTGAAAAGAGTATGACACATCAAGTTATCCTTCATTTGTCTGAAGCGACATCTGAATAGCAACCACTACAACCAATCCCGCAGGATCGGGATCAGCGGCACGTCCGCCGCAGGCATCGGATAATTGCGCAACTCATTCGCCCGCACCCATTTCAGCGCCTGACCTTCTTTCGACTGCGGAATCCCCTCCCACTTGCGACAAGCAAACAGCGGCATCAGCAGATGAAAATCGTCATAACTGTGGCTGGCAAAAGTCAGAGGCGCGAGGCATGAAGCCCAGGTGTCTATTCCCAGTTCCTCATGCAATTCGCGGATCAGGGCGGCCTCGGGGGTTTCGCCGGGTTCGATCTTGCCGCCGGGAAATTCCCAGAGACCGGCCATGGATTTGCCTTCGGGGCGTTGGGCCAGCAAGACGCGGCCCTCGATGTCGATCAGGGCGACCGCAGATACCAGAACCGTTTTCACGACCGGTAATCCGCGTTGATCTCGATATATCCATGGGTCAGATCGCAGGTCCAGACGGTGGATTTGCCCGCGCCCAACCCCAGATCGACGGCAATCACCAAATCCTGACCTTTCATATAGGCGGCGGCGTCTTCTTCGCGGTAATCGGGGCTGACCCAGCCTTTCTCGGCCACCAGAATGTCGCCGAAAGAAATGCTCAGCAGGTCGCGATCGGCTGCGGCACCGGACTTACCGATAGCCATGACCACGCGGCCCCAGTTCGGGTCCTCGCCCGCAATCGCGGTTTTCACCAGCGGTGAGTTGGCGATGGCCAGACCATGCACCTTGGCGTCAGCATCCGAGGCCGCTCCGGTTACACGAATTTCTACGAATTTTGTGGCCCCCTCACCGTCACGTACAACTTGCTGTGACAGATCCAGCATGACGCTTTCCAGTGCCTCGGCAAACGCCGTATTACCGGTGGCATCGACCCCCGAGGCCCCGGTTGCACACAACAGCAGGCTGTCCGAAGTCGACG
Source organism: Ruegeria atlantica (assembly GCF_013033965.1). GTDB lineage: Bacteria > Pseudomonadota > Alphaproteobacteria > Rhodobacterales > Rhodobacteraceae > Ruegeria > Ruegeria atlantica_D. Next base: position 153,057 of record NZ_WQFE01000002.1, on the reverse strand, counting down.
TATCGCTGTCTACAGTGATGCAGTTGAACGTGCGGTCGGTCTGAGCGCCCAGCATCGCCTGAAGGGCAGACTGTTCCACCTGTGCGTCGGTGAAGATGTAAACCAGCATCGTCGCCATATCCGGCGCGATCATACCTGAGCCCTTGGCAATCCCCGCAATAGAGACTGTTTTGCCCGCAATCTCGACCTGCGCACTGGCCCCTTTCGGAAACGTGTCGGTGGTCATGATGGCGCGCGCTGCGTCCTCGATCGCATGGCGACTGAGCCCCGCCTTGAGCGCCTCAAGCTGTGCCACAATACGGTCGTGGGGCAGCGGCTCACCAATCACGCCGGTGGACGAGGTGAACACCCGCTCCGCCGCCACATCGGTCGCGGCGGATACGGCTTGTATGACTTCGACCACCGAGGTCTGGCCGTAATGCCCCGTAAAGGCATTTGCATTGCCCGAGTTCACCAAAATCGCCGCAGGCCCGTCACTGGGGCCACCGATTTTCTTCTGACAGTCCAGAACCGGAGCGGCGCGAGTGGCGGACCGGGTGAACACCCCAGCCACGGATGTGCCGGGGTCCAGCACCGCCAGCATCACATCAGTGCGGCCCTGATAGCGGACGCCCGCCTCGACGGTGGCGAAACGCACACCGTCGATGGCCGGCAAATCGGGGAAGGCCGCTGGGGCCAGCGGCGAAACCTTGGTGATGGTGGCCACTGGAGTTACTCCTGAACCAAGTCGATCTGACGGATGACCTCTGGGCCAACGCCATCCAATGCAGGGCGTTCGATCTGTGCCTGTTGCGTCAATTCGTCGATCTTGGCTTGAACCGCCTCCTGCTGAATGGACTGGGCCAGTTGATCGCGAACGGCATCAAGCGCCGGCGCTTCGGTCTTTCGCATGTTGTTGAGAATGATCAGGTGCCAGCCGAATTGCGTCTGCACCGGGTCCGAGATCTGACCCTTTTCCAGCCCAACAACGGCGTTTTCAAATTCCGGCACCATTTGACCTTTGCCGAACCATCCCAATGACCCGCCATTTGGACCCGATGGGCCGGTTGACTTTTCTTTGGCCATCTCGGCAAAATCGGCGCCGTCATCCAGCAAGGTTTTGATTTCCTTGGCCTCGTCTTCGGACGCTACAAGAATATGGCTGGCGTCAAACTCATCTTCGCCCTGAAAGTTGCTGAATTCCGCATCATAGGCAGCCTGGATCGCCTCGTCGGTCACGACATCGCCCAGCAACGCATTGACAGTTTGTACTGCCCGCATGGACCGGCCTTCGTTTTCCAGCCCCAGTTGGTTCAGCCGGTTCAGGTCGTCCTGCTGCTGCGCAAGCAACTGTTGCTGGATCAACTGCTCGATGATGAATTCATACAGAACGTCATCTTCGATCTCGGCGTAGTTCGGCGGCAGCGCCGCAACGGATGCGATAACGTGACCCAATGTGATTTCATCCCCGTTCACATTGGCGACGACCGTATCCGCGTCCGGCTTGGTTTCGGCGGCAAGCGGCATCGCCATCACGGCAGCCAAAGCCAGCGATGGCAGAAAAGTGAGGCCTTTGGGCATGGAATCATCCTATTTCTTTGCCGCGACAGGGCGTGGCGTTGACACTCTGGGACCTGCCGCTTACATCGCTTTGAAGCCTTGGACAGGGCCGCCTTTCATTCCCCGTATCTATGGGTTGCAAGCAAGGTGGGCAAGCCTGTCGCAACCAAGACAAGAACAGATCCGCTGGAGTGAACATGCTGGGACTCGGAACGCTCGCCAAAAAGGTGTTCGGAACACCGAACGACCGCAAGATCAAGGCGACCCGCCCGCTGGTCGAAAAGATCAATGCGCTGGAACCTGAGTTCGAGAAACTGTCCGATGAGGGCCTGATCGAAAAGACCGCCGAGCTGCGCAAGCGTGCACTGGATGGCGAAGCGCTGGACGACCTGCTGCCCGAAGCCTTTGCCAACGTCCGCGAGGGCGCCAAGCGCGCGCTGGGTCTGCGGGCCTTTGACGTGCAGCTGATGGGCGGTGCATTCCTGCATCAGGGCAACATCTCGGAAATGAAGACGGGTGAGGGCAAAACCCTGGTTGCCACCTTCCCCGCCTATCTGAACGCGCTGACCGGCAAGGGCGTACACGTGGTCACGGTAAACGAATACCTGGCCAAGCGTGACGCCGAGTGGATGGGCAAAGTGTTCGGAGCCCTTGGTATGACCATCGGCGTGATCTGGTCGGGTCAGCCAGATGCCGAGAAAAAAGCCGCCTATGCCTGCGACGTCACCTATGCCACCAATAATGAGCTGGGGTTTGACTATCTGCGCGACAACATGAAGGCGGATTTGGATCAAATCTACCAGAAATACCACAATTTCGCGATTGTGGACGAAGTCGACTCGATCCTGATTGACGAGGCGCGAACTCCGCTGATCATCTCGGGCCCGTCCGAGGACCGCTCGGACCTGTATACCACCATCGACGCCCTGATTCCGTCGCTGAGCGATGATCACTTTACGCTGGATGAAAAGTCCCGGAACGTGACCTTCACCGATGAGGGCAACGAGTTCCTGGAGCAACGGTTGATCGCCAACGGTCTGATCCCAGAAGGCCATTCGCTGTATGACCCCGAAAGCACCACGGTAGTACACCACGTCAATCAAGGCCTGCGCGCGCACAAGCTGTTTACACGTGACAAAGACTACATCGTCCGTGACGGAAACGTCGTTCTGATTGACGAGTTTACAGGCCGGATGATGCCGGGACGCCGTCTGTCCGAAGGTCTGCATCAGGCCATCGAAGCCAAAGAAGGCGTACAGATTCAGCCAGAAAACGTGACGCTGGCCAGCGTGACCTTCCAGAACTATTTCCGCCTGTATGACAAGCTGGGCGGCATGACCGGCACCGCACTGACCGAAGCTGAGGAATTCCAGGAAATCTATGGCTTGGGTGTGGTCGAAGTTCCGACAAACAAGCCGATTGCTCGTCTGGACGAAGACGATCAGGTCTATCGCACCGCAGGTGAAAAATACGGCGCGATGATCAGTGAGACTAAAGAGGCGCAGGAAAAGGGTCAGCCGGTTCTGCTCGGAACGACCTCGATCGAGAAATCAGAACTGCTAAGCCAGCTGCTGCAAAAAGAAGGCATCGAACACAACGTTCTGAACGCCCGCCAGCACGAGCAAGAGGCGCAGATCGTGGCAGATGCTGGCCGATATGGTGCGGTGACCATTGCCACCAACATGGCCGGTCGCGGAACCGACATTCAGCTGGGCGGCAATGTCGAGATGAAGGTTCTGCAGGCGCTGGCCGAAAATCCCGAGGCCGACCCGGTCGAGCTGCGCGCCAAGGAAGAAGCGCGCCACGCAGAAGAAAAAGAAAAGGTTCTGGCTGCAGGTGGTCTGTACGTCATGGCGTCCGAGCGTCACGAAAGCCGCCGGATTGACAACCAGCTGCGTGGCCGTTCGGGCCGTCAGGGTGACCCGGGCCGTACCGTGTTCTACCTGAGCCTCGAAGACGACCTGATGCGCATCTTTGGTTCCGAGCGGTTGGACAAGGTTCTGACCACGCTGGGCATGAAAGAGGGCGAGGCGATCGTGCACCCTTGGGTGAACAAGTCGCTGGAACGCGCGCAGTCCAAGGTCGAAGGCCGCAACTTTGACATGCGCAAGAACGTCCTGAAATTCGACGACGTGATGAACGATCAACGGAAGGTGGTGTTCAGCCAACGGCGCGAGATCATGTCGACCGATGACCTGTCCGAAATCGTCTCGGACATGCGCGAACAGGTGATCGACGATCTGATCGACGAATACATGCCGCCGAAAACCTATGCCGATCAGTGGGACACCGATGGCCTGCACGAGGCGATCAAGGAAAAGCTGACCATAGACGCGCCCGTACAGGACTGGGCCGCCGAAGAAGGTGTGGATGATGAGCAGGTGCGTGAGCGCCTGGTCAATGCGGCCGATGAGATGATGGCGCAAAAAGCAGCGGCCTTTGGTCCCGAGAACATGCGCAACATCGAAAAGCAGGTTCTGCTGCAGACAATCGACAGCAAATGGCGCGAGCACCTGCTGACGCTGGAACATCTGCGCTCGGTCGTTGGGTTCCGCGGTTACGCCCAGCGCGATCCACTGAACGAATACAAGAACGAGAGCTTCCAGCTGTTCGAAGGGATGTTGGACAGTCTGCGTGAGACCGTCACTCAGCAATTGTCGCGGGTCCGTCCGCTGACCGAAGAGGAACAGCGCGAGATGCTGGCCCAGATGCAGGCGCAGCAGGCACAGGCGCAACAGGCGGTGGATCAGGCCGCTGACAGGGCCGAAGCGGTGGCCGAAGCCCAGGCTTCCGGCGACGCGCGACCCGGGTTTGTTGAAGACGATCCTTCGACCTGGGGGAACCCGTCGCGCAACGATCTGTGCCCCTGTGGATCGGGCAAGAAATTCAAACATTGCCACGGCCGGCTGACCTGACGTCACCCTAATCAAAACACATTGAGTCCGTCTCACGGCCACATATTGGCCGTGATTCAACACCAATGTGCGACTCGCTCCTTCAACTGGGGAGGGTGTTTTGTTTGTAATAAAAAATTACGTGACCACTGGCGGCACTGTCGCTTGTGCCTTGGCCATTGGTTACCTGATGCAATATGGATCGCCAGCGCAATCGGAAGATGCGCAGGCTGCTGAAGCTTTGGCTTCCGCCAATCAATCCTCGGTGATTGCCGGGCTGGAGGGAATTGTCCTGACCTCCTCGCTTCCAGCTGCTGAAGCAACCGCCGACATCAAAACACCGCAGCGGGCACTCCAGCCCAACCGATCAGCCCCCTCTGATCTGGCAAACTGTTCCCTGAGCGCCCGCGCCAGGGCAGTGCCGGGTGCCGCAGCCCGACTGTCTATAAAAGCCCCCTGCCACCAAGACGAACGGATCGAAATTCATCACAGCGGACTGACAGTTACTCAAAGAACGGACAAAAATGGTGCCTTGGATCTGACGATCCCGGCCTTGTCGGAATATGCGATCTTTCTGATCTCGGTAGACGATCAGACCGGGACCGTAGCCACCACTCACATCCCCGACCTGGCCAACTACAACCGCATCGCCCTGCAATGGCAGGGCGAGACAGACCTGCAGATTCATGCGCTGGAATTTGGGGCCAGCTATGGCACGGCAGGGCATGTATCGTCGGATTCCAATGCACAGGGTGCGGGCAACGTCATGCACCTGGGCCAAGGGGCATTTGGCGACGCACAGAATATCGAAGTTTATTCTTTCCCCGTGGGTGAAACCAACCAGACCGGCTCGATCGAACTGACGGTCGAAGCTGAAGTGACTGCGGCAAATTGCGGCCGGGATTTGGCCGTACAATCACTGGAACTGCGTGGTGATCGCCGGTTGCGGTCACGCGACTTGTCGCTGCCCATGCCCGATTGCGCGCAGGCCGGTGAGTTTCTGGTGTTGAATAATCTGCTCCAAGACCTGACAATCGCGGCAAACTAACCCGCAGGCAGGCTCGACTTTCTTATGACATTCTTTCGTGTGGCAGCGGCCACACTGATTTCAGCGACCCTTGCGTCGCAGGTTAACGCACAGGACATCACGCTGACCTCGCAGGACGGAAAGGTCGAGGTCACCGGCAATCTGCTGAGCTTTGACGGCGAGTTCTATCGCGTCGACACACAATTCGGCGAGCTGACCGTGGACGGGTCGGGTGTCACCTGCGAAGGCCCCGCCTGCCCCAATCTGACAGATTTTGTCGCCGAGGTCCGGTTTTCGGGCTCGTCCGTGATGGCGGAAAAGGTGCTGCCAGCTTTGCTCGTCGGATTCGCCAAGCAAGAGGGGTTATCCGCGACTCCACAGCGATTGGATTCAGGGGAGTTCACCTATGAACTGTACAAGACAGGGCGCGATGCCCCATTGGCACGGTTCTTTTTCAACCCAAGCAATACAGGCGGCGGCTTTGCGAATCTGATCGCAGATGAGACCGATATCGTCATGGCCTTGCGTGAAATTCGGCCAACGGAACACGAGGCCGTAGCGAACGCCGGACTGGGCGATCTGGCTGATGCAAGGCGGTCCCGGGTCATCGCACTGGACGCGCTGGTGCCAATTGTGGCCCAAGACAATCCGGTGCGACAAATTTCGCCCGCTGAGTTGGTGCGTGTGTTTTCCGGCGAAATCAGAAACTGGTCTGAACTAGGGGGGGCAGATGCCCCCGTTTCCCTGCACTTGCCAGACGCCGGCTCAGGTTTGGCGCAAGGAGTCGAGGATCGGCTGTTGGTTCCAGCGCAGTCGACGCTCGCCGAGGACGTTACCCGTCACACCCGAAGCAGTGATCTGGTGCGCGCTGTCGCCGCTGACCCGTTTGCGATCGGTATCGCCAGCCATGCCGAGATCGGATCGGCTCGGGGCCTGCCTCTGACCGGCGGTTGCGGTCATGCGCTGACTGCCACGCGGCAATCCATCAAGACCGAAGACTACCCGCTGACGTCGCCTATGTTCCTGTACCTGCCAGAAATCCGCCTGCCCCGCATTGCACGGAAGTTTCTGGCCTATTCGCAAAGCGGCGAAGCGCAGATGGCGATCCGCGATGCGGGATTTGTGGATCAAACACCGGAAACGATGCGGATCGGGCTGCAAGGGGATCGTCTGGCCAATGCTGTGGTTTCCGGGGGTGCCGAGGTCGGGCTGGAAGAGTTGCAGCGCATGATCGACACGCTGCGCCCACAATCGCGCCTGTCGCTGTCGTTCCGGTTCGAGGCCGGTTCCTCAAGACCTGATGCGCAATCGCGGTCGAACATCCGGCAATTGGCCCAGGCGCTGGAAACCGGAGCGCTTGATGCCCGCAAACTGACTTTTGTAGGCTTTAGCGACGGCGACGGCGCAGCCTCAACAAATGCCCGGATCGCATTGCTGCGGGCAAAAACCGTGCGCAACGCGGTTCTATCAGCCGTAGAAACGGCCATTCCGGACAGTGTCGAAATTGCGGTGGATGCATTTGGAGAAGCGATGCCCATGGCCTGCGATGACACGGACTGGGGCCGCAAGGTCAACCGCAGGGTCGAGGTCTGGGTTCAGTAACCGTTACAAATAACCCTCGGACCGAAAGCTGAGCTCATTCGATTTACCGATGATCAGATGGTCATGCAGGGTCAGACCCAGCGCGACGCAGGCATCCTGAATTCGATTGGTCATGTCGATATCCGATTGTGATGGGGTGGGATCGCCCGACGGGTGGTTGTGCACCAGAATCAGCGCTGACGCGTTCAGTTCCAGCGCACGCTTTGCAACCTCACGTGGGTAAACCGGTACGTGATCTACTGTCCCTTTGGCCTGTTCCTCATCCGCGATCAGCACGTTCTTGCGATCCAGGTAGAAGACGCGGAACTGCTCTGTCTCGCGATGTGCCATCGTAGTGTGGCAATAATCCAAAAGCGCGTCCCAGCCGGAAATCACATGCCGCTGCATCACCCGGGCGCGGGCCATCCGGTGCGCGCAGGCCTCAAGGATTTTCAAGTCGGTGATCACCGTATCGCCGACGCCTTTGATTTGCCGCAGCCGCTCCTCCGGCGCGGTCAAAACACGGTTAAAATCACCAAACGTATCCATAAGCGCGCGCGCCAGAGGCTTTACATCCTGCCGTGGGATAGATCGGAACAGGACAAGTTCCAGCAACTCGTAATCCGGCATCGCCGCCGATCCGCCTGACATGAACCGCTCACGCAGGCGTTTGCGATGATCTTTGATGTACGACGGCAAGCGACCCGTCGGCAGCGGCTGAACCGGGGCTTCGTCCGTTTCAAACAGCATCGGGGCTTCGGCAAAGGCATCCTGTGTCATAACACCATCGTGACGCAGAATCGGTTTCTGAATGGTTAACGCGTCTCACCCGCAATGCGTGCCGTTGCCCGTCGAACAATCAGGTGCAACAGGATCGAAAACACCCCCAGCGTCAGCATTGCAGCAAACATCAGATCGGTTTTGGCCCGCCCGTTGGCCAGCAACATCAGGTATCCCAACCCTTGCGACGACCCGACCCATTCGCCGATCACTGCCCCGATCGGCGCATAGACAGCCGCCAGCCGCATGCCCGACGCCAGCGAGGGTAAGGCTGCAGGGACACGAATGTGCCAAAGCACGGCGCGCGGACTGGCCTGCATCGTGCGCGCAAGGTCCAGATATCCAGATGGGGTCCGCATCAAGCCATCGAAGAAAGACGAGGTAATCGGGAAATAGATGATCAGCACTGCCATTGCGACCTTGGACCACAGCCCATAACCCAACCAAAGGGTTAACAGAGGTGCCAATGCGAAGACCGGCAACGCCTGTGTGAACACCAGCATCGGCTGTATCAACACGCGCGCGACGCGGGAATTAGCCAACTGTAGCGCGGTGACGACTCCCAGAACTGTTCCGCAGGCGAAGCCGATTACAACCTCAACCGCAGTGACCCATGTGTGTTCAGCGATAACCCAGCGGTTCTGCCACCAGGTCTCAGCCACCAAAGCCGGGCCAGGAAGGATAAATTTCGGCAGACCGGTCAGGGATACGATCCCCTGCCAGATCGCCAACGCAAACACCGATGCGGCAAGGGCCGACAGCAGCTTCATGCCGCTTCCTCACGTAGCAGACGCAGCAACGCGCCCTGCGTTTCCAGCGTTTCCAGATCGTCGACCTTGCGCGGGGCCGGCGCATGGGGAGGCTGGCAAGGCGTTATCCCCGTCTGCGCCATGACCACGATGGATTGACCCAACCGAGCAGCCTCGCCCGGGTCATGTGTGACCAGAAGAACGGTCCGGCCCTGCAACGCCTCGGCGGCCAGATCCTGCATATCTGCCCGGGTGCGTGCATCAAGTGCTGAGAATGGTTCATCCAGCAGCACAATGGGGCGATTTTCCATCAACGTGCGGGCTAGGGCCACGCGCTGACGTTGCCCGCCAGAGAGTTCGCCGGGCTTCTTATCCATATGATCCAGCAGGCGCATCCCTTCGATCAGCCGGTCGCGCCGGTCCAAATCCGGCTTCTCCCCGCGCAATCGCGCACCCAGCGTGACGTTCTGCGCTACGGAGGCCCAAGGCAACAGCAGATCGTCCTGCGCCATATATGCCACCCGTTCCCGCACGGATTGCCCGTCGCTGGCCGTGATCTGACCGGTGAATTCTGCGCCGGTTTCCAAGCCTGCAATCAGGCGCAGTATGGTGGTTTTTCCGACCCCCGATCCGCCCAACAAACACGTCCACTGCCCAGCCGAAAGGGTCAAAATCAGCGGCGCGAACAATGTCGCGTCGCCTATCGCGGCGGACCCGCTGATGGTCAGATCGGGGGCCAGGATCATGGGGTCAGACCCATTTGCCAGAAATTGACTTCAAGTTCGGTTGCAGTGCGGAATGTTTGGCACAGGCGGTTCCAACGCGGAGATGCCTGGAAATCTGCTCCAATACGTCGTGTTAGAGCCGAATCAAGCAGTTCCCCAACCGCCGCACAGGCGCCCTGATAGTCATCGCTGGCATAAGTGGTGATCCAATCGCAATAGGTGTCTGACGTCGCCTCAGCCGCTAGCCTTGTGCCGATCTCACCATAGCCCATCACACAAGGCACCAACGCCGCTAGAAGGTCGAGCAAATCACCGCTGTACCCAGCCTCAAGCACGAACCGCGTATAGGCGAGGTTCTCAGCCCGCTCCGGGGTCGCAAACAACTGATCCTGCAGGATGCCTTCGGCCTCGCAGATCCCGATATGCAGCTTCATCTCTTCGCTGATCAACCCGTTCACGGTGCGTGAGGCTGCCAACATTTCCTCATGCGTTTCCGATTTCACGACCGCAAGCGCCCATGCACGAGAGAAATGAATCAGAAACACATAGTCCTGCCGCAGATAGTGCAGAAATGCCTCTCGCGGCAGCGAGCCATCTCTCATCCCTTCGACAAAGGCGTGGCGGGTGTAATCCCGCCATGGCCCCTGCGCGGAATCGCGCATAAGCGCGAATGCTTTGCCATAGTCGCTCATTGCACGGTCACGTCGACTGAGATGTCGCTGACCGGGTTGATGCTGTCGATCATGCCGCTGTCTTTTAGGAACGCTTCGAAACGGGCATAGCGACCCGCATCAAACCCCGCCGGGCGCAGCGCGAAACGAGGCAGTGTATCCACCCATGCGCGCGCGTTCAGCTCGTCCTGCAATTCGGGTGAAGTAGCGGCGAAGATTTCCCAGCTTTTTTCGGGGTTGTTGACGATGAACTGGGTCGCTTTTTCAGTGGCGGCCAGGAAACGGGCAACCTTGTCCGCATCCATTGTGTCGGGATTTGCGACATAGATCAGCTCATCATAAGACGGCACGCCTTCTTCTTCGATGTAAAAGCAGCGACCTGCAACGCCTTCGATGTCCATCTGATTCAACTCGAAGTTCCTAAAGGCGCCGATCACCGCATCCACCTGCCCGGTCATCAACGATGGCGACAGCGAGAAGTTGACGTTGACCATCTCAATATCGCCCAACGCGACACCATGGGCCTTCAGCATGGCGCCCAGCACGGCCTCTTCGACACCCGCGACTGAAAAGCCCACCTTTTTGCCTTTCAGATCGGCAAGCGTTTCGATCGGGCCGTCCTTTAAAACCAGCAGACAGTTCAACGGCGTAGCGACCAGCGTACCAACGCGCTTTAGCGGCAGGCCCTCATGGATTTGCAGGTGCAATTGCGGTTGATAGGACACTGCCAGATCGGCTTGACCGGCAGCAACCAGACGCGGAGGAGCGGACGGATCGGCGGGCGGCACGATCTCAATCTCCAGTCCTTCATCGGCGAAATAGCCGTTTTCTTGTGCCACAATGATTGGCCCGTGGTCGGGGTTGACGAACCAGTCCAGAAGAACGGTCATCTTGTCCTCGGCCCAGGCAGGCGCGGCGGCCAGCAGGGCAATCGCGGTTATCAGCTTTTTCATGTATCGCGTATCCTTTTCGTTCACGAGGTTGAGGCCGCGACGAGGACAATCTCGCCCGGCCAATTTGGTTTCAATTGTTCAGCAGCACGCCACGCGCGCAGCCCGGTGGCACAGCAAAGAGCCAGTCTTATGCCTTTGTTAGGCTCTATACTAAGCGAATCGAGAGGCCTGCGGAGCGCCTTGGGATGTATGGGTTCGGGGGCTTCTTCAGGGCCGCGCAATTCGATGATCAGATCATCCTGGTTCAGTTGGCATGCCGATACGAATGGGAAATGATGAGTAGGCTCAGGCGCATTTTCAAAGCGGAATGTTGTGCTGCGCATCGTGCGGGCGTCGAATTGAACCATCTGCCCCAGCGGTGAAGGGCTCAGCCCCAAGATCAGACCGAGCGCCATTTGCGCCTGCATCGCCCCAATTATTGCGACAACCGGACCCAGAACTCCGGCCGTCGAACAGCTTGCCCCGCTGTCCGGCGCATCGGGAAAGATCGCCCGCAATGAAGGCGCACCGCCACAGAAACCGCCAACATACCCCGACATCCCCAGCACCGAGGCACTTATCAACGGCTTGCCCAGCGCACGGCAGGTATCCGACAGCATATAAGTTGCCGCGTAACTGTCTGCGCAATCGAGGATGACGTCGGCGTCGGCGACAATGTCCTGAGAATTCGCACTTGTTAGAGTCATTTTTTGGACCGAAATTGTAACTTCGGCGTTTAGAGCTCGGCTCCGTTCGGCAGCGACTTGGGCTTTGGGACGACCGCAATCCCGCTCGGTAAACAATGTCTGGCGATGCAGGTTCGACAGGGCGACCTCATCGGGGTCCACGATAGTCAGATGTCCGATCCCGGCACCGGCCAACAACGGCAGAACGGGCGCTGCCAAGCCACCGGCCCCCACAACCAGAACTCGTGCGTCTGACAAGCGGGCCTGACCGTGATCGCCGACCTCGGGCAGGATTGTCTGACGGGCATAGCGGTTCATCTGGTGACCTCGATCCAGGCACGCACGCGAGCCTCTGGGTCGGCATTCAGCGTTATGTCCGTCACGACCGAAACGATGTCCGCCCCGGCCTGTAGAACGCCTGACGCACGCTCGACGGTCATCCCGCCGATACCGACCAACGGGATGTTACCTACCCGCGCTTTCCATTCGGTGACACGAGGAAGGCCCTGCTGTTCCCATTTCATCTTCTTCAGGATCGTTGGGTAGACCGGCCCCAGCGCGACATAATCGGGGCTCATAGCCAACACACGCTCGAGCTCGTCATCGTCATGGGTTGAAACACCCAGTTTCAACCCTGCCCGTCGGATGGCTTTCAGATCCGCTTCATCCAAGTCTTCCTGTCCCAGATGAATCCAGTCACAACCTGAGTCGATGGCCGCCTGCCAATAGTCATTCACCACCAGAACAGCCCCATATTTGCGGCACAAATTCCGCGAAGCCGTGATCTGTTCACGCACGACTGCGTCCGTCTGGTCCTTGATCCGCAACTGCACCAGTTTTACGCCCAAAGGCAGAATCCGGCGCAGCCAGTCGGAATGATCAAAAATTGGGTAAAACCGGTCGAGGCTCATGACAAAAACGCCTTTCCGATAACAGGGGTCGAAGGTTCGGCCATATCGCGCGCTTCGATCGGGTCGGCCTGATGGGCCAGTTGCCCCGCCATGACGGCCTGCATCATCGCTTTGGCCATGACGACAGGATCGCCGGCCCGTGCCACGGCGGTGTTCAAAAGAACGGCGTCAAATCCCAGCTCCATCGCGTGCGCAGCATGGCTGGACAGGCCGATACCAGCGTCGATCACCAATGGGACATCCGGAAACTCGGCCCGCATTGCACGCAGGGCGTATTCGTTGTTCAGCCCGCGGCCCGAACCAATCGGAGCCCCCCATGGCATCAGAACCTCACACCCCGCCGTCAGCAGGCGTTCGCCCACGATCAGGTCGTCCGTGGTATATGGAAACACCTCGAACCCGTCGTCGGTCAGAATCCGCGCGGCTTCGACCAGTTGGAACACGTCAGGTTGCAGGCTGTCGGTATGTCCGATCAGTTCCAGCTTGATCCATTTGGTGTCAAACACCTCGCGCGCCATATGGGCGGTGGTCACGGCTTCTTTCACCGTGTGGCAGCCTGCCGTGTTCGGCAGAACCAGCACACCCAATTCACGGATCATCTGCCAGAAGGTCTGCCCGGCACCAGATTCGCGCCGCAACGACACTGTGGCGACCCCTGCCCCACTATCCCGAAACGCCTGTTCCAGAATTGCCGGGCTGGGATATTGCGCGGTACCCAACATCAGGGGATTGGGCAGTTGAGTGCCGTAGAACGTCTTCATCCTTCAGCCCCCTTGCATCGGGGCCAGGACTTCGACCCTGTCACCCTCATTGAGTGTTTGGGATATGCGCAGGCCAGAGGGCACAAAATCCTCGTTCACAGCCGTCGCCACCCGTCCGGAAAACCCGCATTCCAACAAAAGGTCGGCAAGAGTTTCAGCGCTCACGTCACGCGGTTCGCCATTAAGCACGATCTTCATCGACCATCTCCGAATGTTTGTTGTCCAACGCCAGATCAGCCACGCCTTTTGCCAGCGCGGGGGCCAGCAGGTAGCCATGGCGGTAGAGGCCATTGGCGTAAATCGTCCGTCTCAAACGACGGATGCGCGGCAGATTGTCCGGAAAAGCAGGGCGCAGATCGACACCGATTTCCAGAACTTCGGCCTCACCAAAGGCGGGGTTCAGTGCATAGGCAGCGCTGAGAAGTTCCAGCATCGATCGTGCGGTGATGCGGCTGCTGTCCTCGGATTCGATCATCGTTGCGCCCAGCATGTATACGCCGTCGCCGCGTGGCACGATGTACAGCGGCATCCGTGGATGAAGCAGCCGAACGGGTCGGGTCAAGGTAACGTCCGGGCACCGGATCACCAGCATCTCACCCTTCACACCACGCAGATCATGCAGGTCATCGCGCGCACGCAAGCCACGGCAATCGATGGCGTTTTCCAAGTTCGGCGGCGCTAGCGTATTGTGGAACTGGACCCCCTGATCGCGAAGCTGACAGGTCAGGTTTTGCAAAGTCTGACGTGGATCCAGGTGCGCTTCGGCACCGAAGTAGAGACCTTTGCTGAAATCTTGTAAATCAGGCTCTAATCGGGGAATTTCTCGCTTATTGACTTCGGAGAAACCCTCTGTGCGGCGAGCGAAGCGGCGAAGGTCCGGAAAGTCCCGCGGGTTGGCAACGACCAACGTACCGCGCTTGTGAACCTTTGTGCGCTCAGCCCACCAATCAATTGCCATCTGACCAAGGCGCAAAACCGGCTCTTCTGCATTTTCGTACTCACACCAGGGGGCCAGCATTCCGCCCGCCCACCAGGAACAGCCATGCGGTCCCGGCGGACCGCCAGGATCAAATACCCGTACCCTTGCCCCGCGCGAGACAAGCTCGGACGCGACGGCCAAACCGGCGACGCCGGCCCCTATGACTGACCAGACGGTCATAGGGGCCATACCTGATGGAAGTGGTGCACCGGCCCGTGACCCTGTCCGATATTCAAAGCATCAGCCTGTAAGATCGCCCCCTGCAGATACCCATGCGCCTGGGTGACGGCCTCGGTCAGCGGCAGGTCCTTGGCCAAACCGGCGGCGGTGGCAGAGGACAAGGTGCAACCGGTTCCATGCGTGTTGCGCGTCCGCTGGCGCGGCGCTTGAAACTCACTAACAACGCCCGAAGCGGAAACAAGGATGTCGTGGCAAATGTCGCCCTTGCCGTGACCGCCCTTCATCAGAACCGCACCCGAACCCATCGCGCACAGGTCGTGTCCCTGTGCGGCCATTTGATCAAGACTGTCCGCCGGTTCAACGCCCAGCAGACAAGCTGCTTCGGGCAGGTTTGGCGTCAACACGGCAGCACGCGGCAGCAAAACATCGCGCAAAGTCTGCACGGCCTCTGCCACCAGCAGCGCATCGCCGGATTTTGCAATCATGACCGGGTCCAGAACTACCGGCCCATCAAAACCCGCGATGCTTTCAGCGACGTTGTGGATGATCTCTGGGGTCGCCAGCATTCCGATCTTGATCGCGCGAACGTCCAGATCGGTAAGAACAGCCTCGATTTGGGCCGAAATCACGTCTAGCGGGATGCCATGCACCGCCGTTACCGCGCGCGTGTTCTGAGCCGTCACCGCAGTGATCACGCTGGCCCCGTAGACGCCCAGCGCCGACATCGCCTTGATGTCCGCCTGAATTCCGGCCCCTCCGCCGCTGTCAGATCCTGCGATTGTTAAGGCGATAGGTGCCATGTCGTTGCTCCGGTTCAAAATGGGCAACGGGGCATGGAAAACGTCTAAGCACTATAAGACCGTTCCCTACGCCGGTATTGCCCGGATCAGGTTCGATGGGTTAGCGCATTCACGCCTCTCAGCCCCAAGCAGGGCACCCCAACGGTTGGGCGGACAATCTCAGGGGATCAAAAGGGAATCAAGGGCCAATTTTGTGGCAGATTGCGGCCAAACTGGACTTATGAAATGCAAAAGCCGGCCTTGATGGGCCGACTTGCGATAGAAGTTCACGAAGTGTTGGTTCAGCCTTTCATGCCGTCCCAAAACGATTTGACGGATGAGAAAAAGCTTTTCGATTCCGGGTGGTTATCTTCGCCCAGATCATCAAACTCGCGCAGCAGTTCTTTCTGCCGGCTGGTCAAATTGACCGGGGTTTCCACAGCTAGTTCGATGAACATGTCGCCAATACCCCCGCCGCGTAGTGCAGGCATACCTTTACCCCGCAAGCGCATCTGACGACCTGATTGACTGCCAGGCGGGATTTGCACGCGGCCACGACCACCGTCGATGGTCGGCACTTCGATCGAACCGCCCAGCGCAGCCTTGGCCATGCTGACCGGTACGCGGCAATACAGGTTCACGCTGTCGCGCTCGAACAACTTGTGGTCCGAGACTTCGACGAAGATGTACAGATCACCCGGAGGGCCACCGCGCATACCGGCCTCGCCTTCACCGGCAAGACGAATACGGGTTCCGGTTTCGACACCAGCCGGAATGTTGACCGACAACGCACGTTCTTTTTCGACGCGCCCGGCGCCCCCGCAGGCTTTACAGGGGTTTTTGATGATCTGACCCAGACCTGAACAGGTCGGGCAAGACCGTTCGACCGTGAAAAAGCCTTGTTGCGCCCGAACCTTACCCATGCCCGAGCAGGTCGGGCAGGTTGTGGGTTCCACCCCACCTTCCGCACCTGATCCGTCACAGGCCGAACAGGCCACGGCGGCAGGTACACTAATCGTCTTTTGCAGTCCCGAGAATGCCTCTTCCAGGTTTACGCGCAGGTTATAGCGGAGGTCGGATCCGCGCGCGGCGCGTCGGCCACCCCCGGTCGCACCGCGTTGGCCACCCATGAAATCGCCGAACAGGTCGTCGAACACATCCGAGAACGCGCTGGAGAAGTCGCCCTGCCCGCCAAATCCGCCACCGGGGCGGCCACCGCCGCCCATGCCATTTTCGAAAGCGGCATGGCCAAAGCGGTCGTAAGCCGCTTTTTTGTCACCGTCGCGCAGGACATCATAGGCCTCGTTCGCCTCTTTGAACTGCGCTTCTGCGTCGGGGTTGTCCTTGTTGCGATCCGGATGCAGTTCCTTGGCTTTCTTGCGAAAGCCTTTCTTGATCTCATCCGCCGAAGCGCCCTTGGACACGCCGAGCACTTCGTAATAGTCGCGTTTGGACATCAGTGTTTCCTTCTGCCTCAACGTAATTGGGCCGGCCCGGCAACCGGACCGGCCCGAATTGGCCCGGTTACCCGTTAGTTACGCTTGTCGTCGTCCAGATCTTCGAACTCGGCGTCGACAATATCGTCTTCACCCGGCGCTTCATCTGCGGCCGCCGGTGCATCTTCACCCTCTTCGGCTTGTGCCTTGTAGATGGCTTCGCCCAGCTTCATAGCCGCTTCGGTGACGTTCTGAATACCCGACTTGATCTTGTCGGCATTTTCAGTTTCCAGCTCGTCCTTCAGCGCGGCAATTGCCAGCTCGATGGCTTCGATGGTGGTCGGGTCGACCTTGTCGGCATGCTCTTCCATCGACTTTTCGGTCGAGTGGATCAGGCTTTCCGCCTGGTTCTTGGCGTCGACCAGTTCGCGGCGTTCCTTGTCGGCTTCCGCGTTCTCTTCGGCGTCCTTGACCATCTTGTCGATATCTTCGTCCGACAGACCGCCCGATGCCTGGATGGTGATCTTCTGCTCTTTACCGGTGCCTTTGTCCTTGGCCGAAACCGAGACAATGCCGTTGGCATCGATGTCAAAAGTCACCTCAATCTGAGGCATGCCACGCGGTGCGGGCGGGATATCTTCAAGATTGAACTGACCCAAGATCTTGTTGTCCGCAGCCATTTCGCGCTCACCCTGGAAACAGCGGATGGTCACAGCGTTCTGGTTGTCCTCGGCGGTCGAAAAGACCTGAGACTTCTTGGTCGGGATCGTGGTGTTGCGGTCGATCAGGCGGGTGAACACGCCACCCAGTGTCTCGATGCCCAGCGACAGCGGGGTCACGTCCAGCAGAACCACGTCTTTGACGTCACCCTGCAGAACACCGGCCTGAATGGCGGCACCCATGGCGACAACTTCGTCCGGGTTCACACCTTTATGCGGCTCTTTACCGAAGAACTTGGTGACCTCTTCGATCACTTTCGGCATCCGGGTCATACCGCCGACCAGAACAACCTCGTCCACGTCAGCAGCCGACAGACCAGCGTCTTTCAGAGCAGCCTGGCAGGGCTTCATCGACTTCTTGATCAGGTCGCCAACCAGTGATTCCAGCTTGGCACGGGTCAGTTTCATGACCATGTGCAGCGGCTGTCCGTTAGCACCCATCGAGATAAACGGCTGGTTGATTTCGGTCTGCGAGGTCGAGGACAGCTCGATCTTGGCTTTTTCAGCAGCTTCTTTCAGACGCTGCAGGGCCATCTTGTCCTGAGACAGGTCGACACCGTGTTCCTTTTTGAACTCATCCGCCAGGTAGTTGACGATGCGCATGTCAAAGTCTTCACCACCGAGGAAGGTGTCGCCGTTGGTCGACTTAACCTCGAACAGGCCGTCGTCGATCTCCAGAATGGTCACGTCGAAGGTACCACCACCAAGGTCATAAACCGCGATGGTTTGGGTTTCTTCCTTGTCCAGACCATAGGCCAGCGCAGCAGCTGTCGGCTCGTTGATGATCCGCAGCACTTCCAGACCGGCGATTTTACCGGCGTCTTTGGTGGCCTGACGCTGTGCGTCGTTGAAATATGCAGGAACGGTGATAACCGCCTGCGTGACTTCCTCACCCAGATAGCTCTCGGCGGTTTCTTTCATCTTGCCCAGAGTGAAGGCCGAGATCTGGCTTGGAGAATATTTCTCACCGCGGGCTTCGACCCACGCGTCGCCATTGCCGCCATCAACGATGGCGTATGGCACCATTTTCTTGTCTTTTTCGACTTCTGCATCATCCACACGACGACCGATCAGACGTTTGACGCCAAAGATGGTATTGTCGGGGTTGGTGACCGCCTGACGTTTTGCAGGCTGACCGACCAGTCGCTCATCTTCGGTGAAGGCGACGATCGAGGGCGTGGTCCGCGCCCCTTCTGCGTTTTCGATGACCTTCGGCTGCGAGCCGTCCATGATGGCCACACAAGAGTTGGTGGTCCCGAGGTCAATACCGATTACTTTTCCCATATGTTCAATCCCTTTCTCTTCAAGGCGATGTCCCGAGGCCCGGACCCGTTATGGCATCCGGCCCCGATCTGGTTTGCGCAATAGCACTACACCATCGCGCGTCCCGGCGTATATAAGGGCGAGACCAAAAGCCTGCAAGCGGTCTAAAAGGCAGGTTTTCGGGAATCTGCGGCCTTTTTGGGCAAGGTTTTGGCAAGGATTGAGGAATCTTCAATGGCGCGGCTGCTCTTGCGCGGATTTGATATCAGAAAAGCCTATCTGGACGTTGCGGCACAAACGCAGCTGATTGAGGCTTTGCGCCCGATTCTGAAATCCGCACCCCTGTTTCGGCCCACCACGCCGTCCGGCAAAGAAATGTCCGTGCGCATGACCTCAGCCGGGGCGTTTGGCTGGGTTACCGACAAAGCGGGATACCGATATCAGGCGCAGCATCCGAAGGGGATGGAGTGGCCCGCCATTCCCGCACCCATTCTTGAAATCTGGCGCAATCTTGCCAGCAATGAACACGACCCCGATTGCTGTCTGATCAACTACTACGGCGAGGGCGCACGCATGGGTCTGCATCAAGACAAGGACGAAGCCGATTTTTCATGGCCAGTGCTGTCGGTGTCGCTGGGCGATGATGCCCTTTTTCGCATCGGCAACACGTCGCGCGGCGGCAAGACGGAATCCATCTGGCTGAACTCGGGCGACGTTGTGATCATGGGCGGACCAGCGCGCCTGACCTATCACGGGGTGGACCGCATCCGTTTTGGGTCATCCAAACTTTTGCCCAAAGGCGGACGGATCAACCTGACTTTACGGGTCGCGAACTAGCGACGCGCACCCCAGCTGGCCGAGACGTGCTGACGGGTGTAGAAAATCCCCAGCAATCCGATCATCAGCAAAGCCAGCCCAACCCACAGTGCATATTCCCAACTGGAATTTCGCGGATAGTAGTTCCGAAAGACAAAACCACGGCACTGATCAATCACATGGAACAACGGGTTCCATGCAAAAAAACTCAGCAAGAAGCCGCCCAGCGCATTCCCGACAACCATCTTGCCGGAAAACAACATATTCATGCGCCGGTACATGTTTTTCAAAATTTCAGAAGTGCCAGGGAACCACGGCTTTAGCGCCATAAGGACAACACCCACTGCACATCCCGTAAACCAGGCCAGGATCAGCATGTAGAATGCCCCGCCCGGGTCTTGGATCTCTAGGGGTTCAACCAAAACGCTGTAGGCGAAAAGGATCACAAGGATTGAGACCAATTGTGTGTAAAGCGACCCAAAGGCGGTGGCCAACAATGCCACCATCATGTTCATCGGAGAATGCAACATCATCGGGTTGTTCCCGGTGCCGACACCAGCAACAGTCGCGACAGCTTTGATGTGGGTCAGGAACAGAAAAACGCCTGACAACAAAAACAGGATGAAGTTCCCTCTGATCTTGGCGACCCGGGTACCAAGCATTGACAAGATAAAGTAAAATACGGTCACAAGTGCGAGAATTTGTACGATATTTATAATGATCGCGATCACAGCATTCGCATGTCTCGATCGTATCCCATGCACGACCGCATGATATATAAGCTCGGCAGTTGTGAAGGCACCGCCCAGAAGCGTCTGATTTCGCTTAAAATAAAACACTCAGTGCTCTCTTTCCCGCTGAATTGCCTGCAATCTTTCACGAAATTCTTGCCGTTCCGTAACCGGCGCAGCATAAGGCCCACAAGGATTTCGATCAACAAACTACAGCAACGGAGCATTTTTGTGACCTACGACGCCCTTATTCCCGTAATCAGACGTCTTGCACTAGAAGCCGGGGACACGATTATGCAGATATACGAGGCAGATGATTTCGACGTCAAAGTCAAATCCGACGCCAGCCCCGTTACCGAAGCGGATGAGGCCGCGGATGCTCTGATTTCGGCAGGTTTGCGCGCAGCGTTCCCGGATATTCTGCTGGTGACCGAAGAACAGGCTGCCTCACATTCTGAAAAGGGCGACACGTTTCTGATCGTCGATCCTTTGGACGGCACCAAAGAATTCATCAACCGGCGTGGTGATTTCACTGTGAATATCGCACTGGTCGAAAATGGTGTGCCGACGCGGGGTGTTGTTTATGCCCCGGCAAAGGGTCGTATGTTCTACACACAAGCGGACGGTCTATCGGTCGAGGAAACCGGCGCACTGGAAAAGGATCAAATTGGCGATTTAGAGCCAATTTCGGTTTCTAAACCGGACAATTCCGCACTTTTGATCGTCGCATCGAAGTCACATCGCGATCAGGCCACTGAGGATTACATCAACAAGTATCAGGTGCAGGACAGCAAAAGCGCAGGCTCGTCGTTGAAATTCTGTCTGGTCGCCACCGGCGAGGCCGACCTCTACCCCCGCGTCGGTCGCACCATGGAATGGGACACCGCTGCTGGCCACGCTGTTCTGGCAGGCGCAGGCGGCAAGGTTGTACGCTTCGACGACCACGCGCCGCTGACATATGGTAAGGACGGCTATGCAAACCCGTTCTTTATCGCCTACGCTCCGGGCGTTGACCTGAAGGAGGCCTGATGTCTGTTCTGATAGCCATTCCCGCCCGCTATGCCTCGACCCGTTATCCGGGCAAACCACTGGTTCCGCTGACCGGAGCCAATGGCACCGCGATGACCTTAATCGAGCGGTCCTGGCGCGCGGCCTGTTCGGTGTCGGGTGTCGACAAAGTGGTTGTTGCCACCGATGACGACCGCATCCGCGATGTGGCAGAAGGGTTCGGAGCCGAGGTGGTGATGACCTCGGAAAGCTGCGGCAATGGCACCGAACGTTGCGCTGAGACGCATGCGAACCTTGGCGCTGGCTTTGACATCGTGGTGAACCTGCAAGGCGACGCGCCGCTGACGCCGCATTGGTTTGTCGAAGACCTGATCGCCGGCCTTCGCGCCGCCCCCGAGGCAGGCGTGGCCACACCTGTACTGCGCTGCGATGGCGACGCACTGAACAGCCTGCTGAACGACCGCAAGCACGGGCGCGTTGGTGGCACCACTGCCGTCTTCGCAGCTGATCACAGTGCCATGTATTTTTCGAAAGAGGTCGTCCCGTTCACCGCCGAAACCTACGGTGGAGAGGATGAGACGCCGGTCTTCCACCATGTCGGCGTCTACGCCTATCGCCCCGATGCTCTGGCTGCCTATTCGACCTGGCCGGTGGGACCATTAGAGCAGCTGGAAGGGCTGGAACAGCTACGCTTCATGGAGAACGGTCGCAGAGTTCTGTGCGTTGAGGTCGAGGCCAAGGGGCGCCAGTTCTGGGAGTTGAACAATCCGCAGGATGTGCCGAAGCTCGAAGAAATGATGGCCGCGATGGGGTTGGATTGACCCTTTTTCCCCTGCACTTCTGTCAGGACGACGTCTAACTGGACGCGGCACCACAATTTGGAACGAATTATGAAAAATATTCTTGTCACCGGCGGCGCCGGGTACATTGGATCTCATGCCTGCAAGGCGCTGTCCCGGGCCGGGTACACGCCCGTAACCTTCGACAATCTGGTAACCGGCTGGCAGGACGCGGTGAAATTCGGTCCCTTCGAACAGGGCGACTTGCTGGATCGAGCCCGGCTGGATGAGGTGTTTGCCAAATACGAGCCCGAGGCCGTTATGCACTTTGCCGCCCTCAGCCAAGTAGGTGAGGCGATGTCCGAGCCCGGCAAATATTGGTCCAATAACGTTACCGGATCATTGAACCTGATCGAGGCCGCGGTGGCCGCCGGGTGTCTGAACTTTGTGTTCTCGTCCACCTGCGCCACCTATGGCGAGCATGACAACGTCGTTCTGGACGAAGACACACCGCAACTGCCCTTGAACGCCTATGGTGCCTCAAAACGTGCCATCGAAGATATCCTGCGCGATTTTCAGGCGGCGCACGGGCTGAACCATGTGATCTTTCGGTATTTCAACGTGGCGGGCGCGGACCCCGATGGCGAGGTTGGTGAGTTTCATCGCCCCGAAACCCACCTTGTGCCCCTGATGCTGGACGCAATCGACGGCAAGCGCGACGGGCTGACTGTTTTCGGGACGGATTACGATACTCCGGACGGCACCTGCATTCGCGACTACGTGCACGTCTGCGATCTGGTCGATGCCCATGTCTTGGGGCTGAACTGGCTGGAGCAAGGCAAAGGCAGCCGCATCTTCAACCTTGGCACCGGATCGGGTTTTTCGGTGATGGAGGTGATCAGCCATTCCAAAGCCGTTACCAACCGCGACGTGCCTTTCGCGATCGGGCCACGCCGGGCGGGGGATTGCACCAAGCTGGTATCGGGTTCTGTTCGTGCAGGTAACGAGCTTGGCTGGTCCCCGGAAAGATCCACGTTAGAGACGATGATTGCCGATGCGTGGCGATGGCACCAAAACGGTAACTACGAAAAATGAGCCCGTGGTGACTGGTACAGAGGAAGATACACTTCCGCCCATTTCATGGGTGCAAAGATACCGGTTGCGGCTGAAACGACAGCGGCTGTTGTGGCGATCCTTTCGCAGCCGCCATCAATTGTCCGGATTGATCGACCGTACTGGGAACATCAAACCCGGCGACATTCTGGCCTTCACCACGCTGCGAAATGAAATCACCCGCCTGCCCTGGTTCCTGCGCCACTATCGGGCATTGGGGGTCGATCACTTTCTGATCGTCGACAACAGCAGCAATGACGGCACGGTGCCGTATCTCAGGGAACAACCGGACGTGTCGCTGTGGCGGACCCCGGACAGCTACCGCGCGTCACGCTATGGGCTGGATTGGCTGACCTGGTTGCAAATGCGCTATGGCCACAACCACTGGACCCTGATGGTCGATGCGGATGAGCTGTTGATCTACCCTGATCATGACACCCGGCCCCTGCGCGACCTGACGGACTGGTTGGATGATCGGGAGCGTGCCGCGTTTGGCGCGCTGATGCTGGATCTTTATCCCGAAGGCCCGCTGGCGGAACAAAGTTACGACCCTCAGACCGATCCGACGGAACTGGTGGGTTGGTTTGACGCCGGTCCTTACCGGGCACAACGGCAAAGCCCGATGGGCAACCTGTGGGTGCAGGGCGGCGCGCGCGAACGCATGTTCTTTGCCGATACCCCTCGCCGATCCCCCACACTGAACAAAATCCCGCTGGTCCGATGGTCGCGGCGCTTTGCCTATGTGAATTCGTGCCATTCCGCGTTGCCACGCCATCTGAATAGCACTTACGCAGGCCCCGGCGACACTGCCCCTTCCGGCGTATTGTTGCACACAAAATTCCTGCCGGAAGTTGTGGAAAAATCAAAGATTGAGAAAGCGCGCCGGCAACATTTTCACGATCCCGAACAGTTTGCAGGCTACTATGACGGCATCATGGATCGCCCCGTTTTGTGGACGCCGGATTCCAAACTATATACCAGTTGGAGATTTTTGCAGACACTAGGTCTGATGGGAACGATCGACTGGGAAGGTCACAACTCGAACTAACGGTTTTTAAAGTCGTTGCTTCGAAAGATGAAAGAATGGCATAAAACGGCAATTGCCCGGCACCACTCTGGCTTGTCCAGGCACCGGGCACGCTCGCGTAAATAACAAAGGTTGGGCAGTCGCGTGGGCCTATTGGATTCATACCGAATGAGATTGCGGCGCAAGCGCCGTATATTACGTTGCCTTCGAAAGCGGCGCGACCTTGTTCCCGTTTCCGTAAATACAAATTCAATACGACGGAAAGACATCCTGCTGATCAGCGTGATACGGAATGAGAAAATCCGCCTGCCGTATTTTCTGGACTACTACCGGCAACTGGGTATCAACCATTTTCTGTTCGTTGATAACGCCAGCGACGACGGGTCGCTTGAGTATCTGGCAGGCCAACCCGATGTGTCGGTCTGGCGTGCCGATGCAAGCTATAGGCGTGCGTCATTTGGGGTGGACTGGACAAACTACCTGCTGCGAAAGTTTGCACACCGGCACTGGGTTCTGACAGTCGATCCGGACGAATTCTTCATTTACCCGTTTTGCGACACACGCCCAATCCGGGCCCTGACCGACTGGTTGGACGGTTGCGCCGTGCGCAGCTTCAGCGCGATGCTAATCGACATGTATCCTGAAGGACCGGTGGAAGACGCAGTCTATTCCGAAGGACAAAACCCGTTCGACATCGCCAATTGGTTTGATGCGGGGAATTACACGATCACGAAAAACCCGACTTACGGAAATCTCTGGATCCAAGGCGGTCCCCGCGCGCGCGTTTTCTTCAGGGACGAACCCAAAAAAGCACCTGCGCTGAACAAGATCCCATTGGTGAAATGGGACAAACGCTATGTCTATGTCAGCTCGACCCATGCGCTGCTGCCACGCGGGCTGAACCAGGTCTATGATGAATGGGGGGGCGAAAAGGCAAGTGGTGCGCTATTGCACGCCAAACTCATCAGCACGCTGGGCGAAAAAGCCCAGGAAGAGATGGAGCGCGGACAGCACTACCGCAGCTCGGGCGAATATCGCGCCTATGCGAAACACCTGGCGGACATGCCAGAGTTTTGGTGCGACAAATCGGAATCCTATATCAACTGGCGGCAGCTTGAGATTCTGGGCCTCATGTCGAAAGGAAACTGGGCATGAGCAACCTGGGCATCGTTATGTTGGTCCACACCGCACTGAACCGGGCCGGGCAAGTGGCGCGTCACTGGACGGCGTCAGGGTGTCCTGTGGTGATCCACGTGGACCGGAAAGTTCCCGATAAGGTCTATGCAGAGTTCGTAGCCGCCTGTTCCGATGATCCGCTGATCCGTTTTTCTGAACGCCATGTCTGCAACTGGGGTGGTTGGGGCATAGTTGCCGCCTCGCAATCTGCTGCCGCCTTGATGCTTGAGGTGTTTCCCGATGTGCGCCATGTCTTCCTGACGTCTGGGGCCTGCCTTCCCTTGCGACCGGTGGATGAACTGGTCACATATCTCTCTGACCGCCCGCGCGTTGATTTTATCGAAAGCGCCACAACCTCCGATGTCAGCTGGACTATCGGCGGCCTGGATCAAGAGCGTTTTACCCTGAGATTTCCGTTCTCGTGGCGCAAAAACCGCAAGCTGTTTGATGCCTACGTGAAACTGCAACGCGCATTGCGCATTCGTCGCCATATACCCGAAGGGCTTGTGCCGCATATGGGTAGCCAGTGGTGGTGCCTGACCCGACAAACGCTGTCTGCCATATTGCAGGATCCGAAGCGCGCGACCTATGATCGGTATTTCCGGCGCGTCTGGATTCCTGACGAGAGTTACTTCCAGACGCTGACGCGCCTGTATTCCACTCATATCGAAAGCCGCTCTCTGACCCTGTCCAAGTTCGACTACCAGGGTCGTCCGCATATTTTCTACGACGATCACCTGCAGCTCCTGCGCAGGTCGGATTGCTTCGTAGCCCGCAAAATCTGGCCCAACGCGAACCGCCTGTATCAGGCCTTTCTGACCGACCAGGCCGGTGCCATGAAACCCGCTGAACCCAACCCGAGCAAGATTGACCGGGTGTTTTCCAAAGCGGTCGAACGGCGCACACGCGGGCGCGACGGGTTGTATATGCAAAGTCGTTTTCCAAGGCACGGCAACGAAAACGGCCTGACGTCATTTCCGTATTCGGTCTTTCAGGGTTTTACCGAAGTGTTCGAAGATTTCGAGCCCTGGTTGGCCAATATCACTGGCGCGCGCGTGCATGGACATCTGTTTGGCCCGCAACGGGCTGAATTCGCCGGCGGAGAGACCATAGTCAACGGCGGCCTCAGCGATTGCGCAAAGCTGCGAGACTACAACCCAACGGCATTCGTTTCGAACCTGATCTGGAACACGCGAGGCGAGAAACAGTGTTTTCAGTTCGGCCCCGCTGACACGCAAGAAATCAACTGGTTCCTGGCCCGGGACAAGAACGCGCAGATATCTGTCATTACCGGCGCATGGGCGATCCCGCTGTTTCGATCCAATTTGAACTTTGCCGATATCCGGGCCGAGGCCGCCCGACTGCAGCAGATCGAAACCAAGCAGCTGGAAATCCTGTCTTCTGTCTGGACCAAAGCGCGCTTGCGCACCTGGACTTTGGCAGAGTTCGTAGAATCCCCGGTCGAGCCTTTGCAGGCCGTGGTCGAGGATGCCGGAACCGTGCAGACCAGCCACCTGACCGAAGCGCCGAAAATGGTGGATCTGACCGGATTCGGCCAGTTTCTGCAAAACCTCAAGAATCAGGGCATGCATCCTTATCTTATGGGCGATTTCCCACCGGATGACAGTTTCACCAATCGGATACGGCCGTACCGAAAACCCTATCTGGTGCAGTAAAGCCCTATGACTCCCAACTTTGACTATTTTATCATTCTTGCAGCCATGCGAACTGGTTCCAATCTGCTTGAGGCGAACCTGAACGCCATCGAAGGTATCACCAGCCATGGCGAAGCATTCAATCCCCATTTCATTGGGCGGCTGAAATCCGACACTCTGCTGGGCATCTCGGTGGAAGAGCGGGATCGGGACCCATCCACACTGCTGGAGGCGATCCGCAAGGCGCCCGGAGAGATGAACGGCTTTCGCTTTTTTCAGGGACATGATCCCCGCGTGTTAGAGCCTGCTTTGGATGACCCGCGCTGCGCCAAGATCATTCTGACCCGAAACGCGTTGGACAGCTACATCTCGTTGAACATCGCGCGGGAAACCAAGCAGTGGCAGCTGAAAAACATCAAGCGCCGTCGCGAAGCACAGGTCACGTTCGATGCCGAAGCGTTCGTAAAATATCTGAACCGGCAGCATGAATTTCACCTCATGCTGTCACAGCGTTTGCAGCAAAGCGGGCAGACCGCGTTTTACATTACATATGACGACCTCAGTCAGGTGCACCTTCTGAATGGCCTTGCCAAATGGTTAGGTGTGTCTGGCAGGCTGTCGGCAATCGATGACACGCTCAAACCGCAAAATCCGGAACCTGCGCTGGCAAAGGTGACAAACCCGGATGAGATGGAGCAGGCGTTGTCGCAGATCGACAGCTTCAACTTGCACAGCACACCGAATTTTGAACCGCGTCGTCGCCCTCTGGTGGCCAATTATGTTGCCACGCCAAAGACGCCGCTGATGTACATGCCGATACGCGGAGGAATGGAAGCCCCGGTCGCAAGGTGGATGGCCGCGCTGGATCATGTCGATGTCGATCAGCTATTGACCAATCAGAACAGAAAGCAGACCCGTCGGTGGTTTCAATCCAATCCCGGGCATCGCAAGTTCACCGTGCTCCAGCATCCATTGGCCCGCGCCCATGGTGCTTTTAGCCGGCATATCCTCAACACAGGTTCCGGTGCGTATCCGAAAATCCGGCACGTCCTGCGCAACCGGCTCAAGGTTCCGATCCCTGGGCAGCTGCGCGAAGGCAACTACCCGGTTGAGCAGCATTACGAAGCGTTTTCAGCGTTCCTGACCTTCCTGCGACAGAACCTTTCGCTGCAAACAGCAATACGCGTGGATGCGGCATGGTGCAGTCAATCGCAGGCTCTTGAGGGGATGGCGGCATTTGCTTTGCCAGACCTAATCATTCGCGAAGAGGAAATCTCTGACGCCCTGCCCGATCTGGCGCGAAGGATGGGGCACAAGACACCACCCTTACCTGAACTCAGCGAAGCGGATACTCCGTACTCGCTGGCTGAGGTTTATGACGAAAAGTTGGAAACGCTGGCAGCCCAAGCGTACCAGCGCGACTATATGCAATTCGGGTTTGGGGCTTGGAAACCGGTTAAGGGCGCAGAGTGATCAGCGTCCCGCGGTTTACCATTGCATAGATCTCTTCCATCTCGTCGTTCTTGACGGCGATGCAGCCCGCGGTCCAATCCGGCGTCTTTTTGGCGCGCTTGCGCTCTTTTCGACGGTTCGGTTGTCCGTGGATAAAGATATCTCCTCCGGGATCGACGCCCATGGCCTTTGCTTTCGCAATATCTTCAGAGTTCGGATACGAGATCCCCAGCGACAGATGATAGCGGCTGTTGGGATTGCGGCGATCAATCAGATAGCTGCCTTCCGGCGTGCGTCCGTCGCCCTTCTTGGCTTTGGTACCGTTGGGTGCAAACCCAAGATCGACCTTATATTCTTTCAGGATCTTATCATTGTGCAGAAGATATAGTTTTCGCGCGCCCTTGTTGATGACCAAAGAGGTCACTTCGGGCCCATCATAAGTCAGAAATCTGGGGCTTGCCGAAGCACACGCTGAAAGACTCAGCGTTGCCATCGCGCCCAATCCAAATGCTCGACGATCCATGTTCACTGCCTGCTGCTTTTTTTGTGTATTATGCCAGAAAACGTGAAAACTGAAATCACTTTTTGATGTATTGCTGTTCTGTCAGGCGTCGTTCGATGCTCTCAAGCCGCTCCAGCACTTCATCGCGATAGGCATCGGTTCTGACTTCGTCCTCTGCATGGTGCGCATCCTGCATCGAATTCACGATCAGACCAACCAGCAGGTTCACCACCGCAAAGGTGGTCACCATGATGAACGGCACAAAGAACAACCAGGCGTAGGGATAAACCTCCATCACCGGGCGCACGATCCCCATGGACCAGCTTTCCAGCGTCATGATCTGGAACAGCGTATAGGCGGACAGGCCCAGATCACCGAACCAATCCGGGAACGATTGCGAGAACAACTTGGTCGATATCACCGCACCGATATAGAACAGGATTGCCATCAGAAGGAAAACACTGGCCATGCCCGGCAAGGCCGAGATGAACCCTTCGACCACGCGGCGCAGGCGCGGGGCGACTGAAATCACACGCAATACCCGCAGGATTCGCAAGGCCCGCAGCACCGACAGGCCGGACCCGCCGGGAACCAACGCGATGCCGACAATCACGAAATCAAAGACGTTCCAGCCGTTGGTGAAAAACCGGCGTCCGGTTGCCAGCAGCTTTATCGTAATTTCGACAACAAAAATGGTCAGACAAAGACTGTCCAACGCCACGATCACCGGACCCATTGCGTCCATCAGAGCGGGCGATGTCTCCATCCCCAGCAGCACCGCGTTAAAGATAATGACACCGGTAATGAATTTCCCGAATGCTGGGGCTTCGATTAGGGTCAGCAGGCGTTGGGTGATCGCCATTCGGGTGGTCTCCTGTAGTTCTTAGGGGTTCAGAGTGAACCGCGCGGCAAGTTCGGTGTGTGACGACCATCGAAATTGGTCAACGACCTGTACCCATTCAAGGGTGTAGCCCGCATTGACAAGCATTTTCGCATCGCGGGCGAAGGTCACCGGGTTGCAGGACACATACGCAATCACCGGGCGCAGGGCTTGCGACAGCTCAGTCACCTGCGCTTCGGCTCCGGCGCGTGGGGGGTCGATCACCACCGCGTCAAAAGATTTCAGCTCATCGGGCATCAATGGCCGACGAAACAGGTCGCGCGCCTCGGTCGTGACCCGCTTGAGGCCCGGCGCCCGGCGCCAGCCCTGATCCAACGCTTTAGTCATCGCAGCCTCGCCCTCAACGGCGTGAACCTCGGCCATTTCGGCCAACGGCAACGAAAATGTGCCGCTGCCGGCAAACAAATCGACAATGCGCTTTGATTTACCCACAGCCTCCGAAACAGCCTGTAACAGAGCCTGTTCACCGTCTTTCGTAGCCTGCAAGAACGCTCCGGGTGGTGGCACGACTTCCGCCTGATCAAAGCGCTGGACTGGCGACTGGCGCATCGCAATCACTTCACCATCCCAGCTGAGGCGCGCAAGACCATGCTTCTCGGTCGCTTGTGCCAAGGACAATTCGAGCGGGCCGTCCAGCGGTTTGCCACCTTTGACGGCCACATCTAACCCGGCTTCAGACAAGGTCAGCGTCACAGCCAGGACAGCTTTGCGGCTGCCGCCCAGAACCGCCAACGCTTCGGCGACTGGAATGGCGGCGATCAGGGCCGGGTCCAGCAGATGGCAATCCGGGATTTCGGTGATCGTGTCAGACGCGCGACCGTGGAACCCCGCCAGCGTGCCTTTCTTGGTCCGTCGAACCGCGATTGTAGCCCGGCGGCGGGATCGTTCTGGAGAGGTGTGGATTGGCCGCATCGTGGCCTCTAAACCTTGGGCGGCCAGCGCTGTGCGCACCACATCAACTTTCCAGTCTGCGACGAATCCATCTGCCGCGTGCTGCAATTGGCATCCGCCGCAGGATTTGTAATGACGACACGGTGCCTTGACCCGCTGGTCCGAGGGTGTCTCGACGCGGATATCTGTCAAGAATTGATCCAGCAGCGTGCCGCTGACCACCTCACCCGGCAAGGTGCGCGGAGCGTATACTGGGCCGTCAGCGATACCATCGCCCTGATGGCCAAGGCGGGTAATGGTGTAGGTCTGCGTCATGAGACGCCTGATACCGGGGCTTGGGCCGCAACAAAACCCTTATTCGGCAGCTTCGGCCTGAATGAACCCACCCGACTGGCGATGCCAGAACCGCGCATACAGCCCGCCCTGATCCAACAACGCATCATGCGTGCCGGTTTCCACAACACGTCCCTGATCCAGGACTATGATCCGGTCCATCTCGCTGAGCGTTGACAACCGATGCGCAATCGCCAGCACCGTCTTGCCCTGCATAACCCGATGCAACGCCGTTTGGATCGAGGCTTCGACCTCGGAATCCAGCGCCGAGGTCGCCTCGTCCAGCACCAAAATAGGCGCGTCCTTGAGAATGGCACGGGCTAACGCGATCCGTTGCCGCTGCCCACCGCTCAGCTTCACACCGCGCTCACCCAGATGCGCATCATAGCCGGTGCGGCCATGCGCGTCTTGAAGACTGAGGATGAACTCATGCGCTTCGGCCTTTTCGGCAGCCTCGATCATTTCATCCTCTGAGGCGTCCGGACGACCATACAGGATGTTCTCACGCGCAGACCGATTGAACATCGCGGTTTCTTGCGTGACCATACCGATCTGACGGCGCAGGCTGTCTTGCGTCACTTGCGACACGTCCTGACCATCAATCAGGATGGCGCCCTTTTCACCGTCGTAAAGGCGCAACAGCAACGAAACCAGGGTCGATTTCCCCGCCCCCGAAGCGCCGACAATACCCAGCTTTTCGCCAGGATGGACGATCATATTCACATCCGATACGCCGCCGATATCACGCCCATAGGCGAAACTGACGTGATCAAAAGAGATCTGACCCTCGGGCACGGACAAATCCGTCGCACCTGCTTGATCCTCGACCCGTTCACGCTTGGCCAGCGTGTTCATGCCGTTCTCAATCTCACCCACATTTGCGTAAAGACCCATGAGCGTGAAGCTGACCCAGCCGGTCATCTGAGCAATACGGATGGATACGGCACCAGCGGCCACGATATCCCCCGCGGTTGCGGTTCCAGCCTGCCACAGCCACAGGGTCGCGCCAATCAGCAAAACAGGCAGAACACCGGCCAGCAACATCAGGATAAAGCGGAAGCTGGCCGACAAACTGCCAAAGGCCAGCATCTTGTCCCGCAGATCAACCATTGAGTTTCTTGCCGCCGAATCCTCGAACTCGGAATGGGCAAAGAGTTTGACAGTCTTGATATTGGTGATTGTGTCAACGACCTGCCCGGACACCATTGCCCGTGCGCCAGCCCGCGCAGCAGACCGCTTGCGGATACGAGGCAGATACCAGCGGATCAGCAGGAAGTAGACAGCAAGCCACGCCGCAAATGGCAACATAACCAGCGGATGAATAGACCCTAACAAAAGCAAAGAACCTACCAACGAGGCCAAAGCAAACACGATCGCACTGATCGTCTCGGACACGACCGACGCCATCGCGTTGGACGTTTGCATCTGCTTCTGCGCGATCCGTCCGGCGAAGTCGTCATCGAAATAGGTGACCGACTGACCCAGCGTCCAACGGTTCAGCTTGGCCAGAACCAGAGGCGTAATGTTGGGCATCACAACATAGGCATTGGAATAGGCCGAAAGACCAAACAAAATCGGGCGCAGGACCATGAAAAAGGCCACGGCCCCCAACATCATCCACACGTTGTCAGCGGTCAGAAAGCTATCTGGCCCGCTTGACGTGGCCACGTCGATCACCAGACCCAACACCCAGGCTGTTCCGGCCTCCATCGCACCCGCCATGGCCGAGAAGAAAGCCGCGACGAAAATCATCAGCCATGCGCCGGACAGGCACCAGCGAATGAACGCCCCCAGCGTTTGAGGCGGGGGCGTTTCGATGTTCTTGAACGGGTTTATAAGGTCCGTAACCTTCATTCGGCAGCCTCCGGATTCAGGAAGCCGCCAGATTGCCGTGCCCAGAACTGGGCGTAAAGCCCGCCTTGAGCCAGCAATTCCGAATGCCCGCCCTGTTCGACGATCCGGCCACCATCCATAACCAGAATACGGTCCATCTGCGCAATGGTACTCAGCCGGTGGGCGATGGCGATCACGGTTTTTCCTTGCATCATGCCGTAGAGAGTTTCCTGAATTGAGGCTTCGACCTCGGAATCTAGGGCAGATGTCGCCTCATCCAACAGCAGGATCGGGGCGTCCTTCAGGATCACCCGCGCCAGCGTGACCCGCTGCCGCTGACCACCGGACAGTTTCACACCGCGTTCACCCACATGGGCGTCATAGCCGGTACGCCCTTCGGGGTCCTGCAGGTCAAGGATGAACTCATGGGCCTCAGCCTGTTTGGCGGCGGCGATCATCTGTTCTTCGGTGGCGTCGGGACGACCATACAGTATGTTGTCCCGCACCGAGCGATGCAGCAGAGCGCTGTCCTGTTGAACCATACCTATATGGCTGCGCAGACTGTCCTGGGTGACGCTGGCGATGTTCTGATCGTCGATCAGGATCGCACCCTGTTCAACGTCGTAAAACCGCAAAAGCAGCTTAACTAGGGTCGATTTACCCGCCCCAGACCGCCCGATCAATCCGATCTTTTCGCCCGGATGAATGGTCAGGTTGACGTGATCCAGACCACCGGTTTTACGCCCGTAGTGGTGAGACAAATCCTGGATATCGATCTGGCCCTTGCTCAACTGTAATGGCTTGGCATCCGGCGTATCCAGCAGATCAATTGGCTGGGCAATGGTCTCCATGCCTTCGGCCACGACACCAAGCTGGCGAAAGAAACTGGTCAACGCCCACATGATCCAACCGGTCATCGCGTTCAGCCGCAGGGTTAGTGCGGTTGCCGCCGCAACAACACCGACAGAGGCACTGCCTTGCATCCACAAGGCAATCGCCCAGCCAACCACGCCGACGATCAACAGGCCATTCAGCGTGACCAGAACTGCATCCATGATGGTGAAGATCCGCATCTCGACCTGAAAGGTGCGACGCGTCTCTTCGATAGCTTCGCGGGCGTAATCCAGTTCCTGCGCACCGTGGGCGAACATCTTGACCGAGTGGATGTTGGTATAGCTGTCCACCACCCGACCCGTCACAGCCGAACGCGCATCCGACGCAGCCTGGGACGCGGGACCAACCCTTCTTACCGTCCAGCGCACCAGAACGGCGTAAAGTGCAAACCAGGCCAGCAGCGGCAACAACAGCCGCGGATCCGCTGCCATCAACAGAACTGCAGCCCCAATCAGATAAGCAATTGAGAATGAAATTGCGTCAAATACCTGAAACACGGCCTCACCCGCGGCAGGTGGCGTTTGCATGATCCTGTTGGCAATTCGACCGGCAAAGTCATTCTCGAACCACCCGACGGATTGGCGCAGAACGTGTTTGTGCGCACGCCAGCGGATCAGGGTGCCAAAGTTCGGCAGGATCGTGTTGTTCAGCAGCAGCACGTCCACAACATGCAGCAAAGGGCGCAGAAACAGCACGAACAATGCCAGCAGGATCAGTTCGGTTCCGTGGGCCTGCCACACTTCTGCCGGAGGACCCGACAACAGGTCAACCACGCGACCCATGTAGTAGATCAGGCCAACTTCAACTGCCGCAACAACGACAGAAATCAAACCGGCCCAGAAGAACACCCGCATGAAGGGTTGCGAGTAGTCCAGCATGAACGGCCACAACCGCGTCGGCGGTGTGTCGGTTTCCTTGTAGGCAACAAAAGGGTCAACGAGGTTTTCGAAATAGCGAAACATAGAGAGTGCTCCGATTGAGCAGAAAATTAGTCATGCGAAGTATGATGGCGCCAGAACACCACCCCTACGGGTCAACGTGTTCCAGCTTTAGCTGTCCCAGATCCCGTAATACATTCGCATCCCTCCATTCATGTGACATGGGCAAGTAAGCATAAACTCTTTTACTTGTCATCCCCCTTTGAGACTTCCTTTATCCGCCCAGCAGGTCTTCGCGGCTCAGCGTAAAGCCCGACGCGATCCATTGCGCCTCAAGCTCGGCCAGCTTCTTGCCCAGCGCAGGACCGGAAAAAGTTGGGATCAGATCGGAAGCCTTGATTGGGAACGTCGCGGCCGCACCGGCGTGCAGGTCCTGTTTGATGTCCTCTGACCAGGGCTGCTCCATGAAGGCGCACCGCAAAAGTGCTTCGTGCAATCCATCAGTTTCGCCATATCTAAACCCCAATTCGGCAAAACTGGCCGGGCTGGATGCCTCATCCCGCATCCGGGTCAGGCGCTGCAATTGCGCGCGGCTGAGGCGCAGGGTTTTTGCGACTTCCGGCGGCGCAATTGCCGCCAGTCGCCGCACCGGTTCCGGGTCAGCGCCTGCCTGCTGTTCCAAAGTGATCAACGGCGCCAATGATCGGTCGTCAGCACCCGGCAATAGATGTACCAAAACTCCGGCACTGCGCATCGCGGCAACAGACGGCGCGGGGTCCGGTGCGCCCAACAGCTTCAAAAGCTCGGCCCCGACACGTTCGCGGGACAAGCCGGCCAGACCGTCCAGGGTGGACGCAATAGCAGCCAGAGCGTCTGGATCAAACCCTGCCTCGGCATCCCCATACCACGCGTGAAACCGGAAATAACGCAGCGAGCGCAGGTAATCTTCGCGAATGCGGTTTGCAGCGGTTCCTATGAACCGCACGCGACGGGCCTGTAGGTCAGGCAAACCGTTCAGAGGGTCCAGAACCGCCCCGTCAGGCCGCGCATAAATTGCGTTCATCGTGAAATCGCGACGCGCAGCATCCTCTTCGACCTTGTCAGAAAAGGCGACGACAGCGCGACGGCCATCCGTTTCCACATCGCGGCGGAACGTAGTGATCTCGTGCGGGATTCCCTGACTGACCACGGTGATTGTGCCATGATCTATGCCAGTTGGAATTGCTTTGAGCCCTGCGTCTTGTGCCAGCTCGACGACTTTGTCAGGTCGCGCATCTGTGGCGATGTCGATATCGGATACCGGGGCACCCAACAGAGCGTTGCGCACGCATCCGCCCACAAACAAGGCTTGCTGCCCGGCATCGGTCAGGGCGGCGCACACCCGTTGCGTTGCTGGTTCCGACACCCAGTCTTCTGTGATTTGCATCATCCGTTGATCCGTGCTGCCAATCCCCGCAGAATTCGGGCGGTTGCGCCCCAAATGTAATAGGGACCGAAGGGTACCGTGAAGTAGTACCGCCTTTGTCCCCGCCAGCGGCGCGATTCAACAATATAATTCGCAGGGTTGAGCACATGTGCAAGTGGAACCGAAAACACCTCGGCTACTTCACCCGGCTCCGGCACAGGTTGGAAAGGTTTCCGCAAGATCGCCACAACAGGTGTGACGGTGAAAGACGTCACTGTTTCATGTGTCGGCAAGTGGCCAAGAATTTCCGGCAGGTCAGACGGCAGGCCGATTTCTTCATGCGCCTCGCGCAATGCGGTGGTGGTGACATCGGCGTCGCCTTCATCCTGCTTGCCACCGGGAAAGGCGATCTGACCGGGGTGATGTTTAAGCGCCGAAGATCGCTTGGTCAGGATCAGGCGCGGCATACCGTCTGCTACTGAAATGGGAACCAAAACGCCGGCAGGGCGCAATTTACGGCCCTCGGGCAGCACGAAATCGGGGTTCAGGTCGAAATCGCTGGACCCCTGGCCGGGGCGGCGCAGGGCCGCCCGCAGCTGATCTGTTGGATCAGGCGTTGTCAGCATCAAATCCGACCGTGGAAGGATCCAGCACATAGTGTGCACCGCAGAACTGACAATCAGCCGTCACCTCACCCTCGGGCGTGGTCATCTTTTCGATGTCCTTGGCCGAATAGATCGACAGGCTCTGGCGCACCCGGTCTTCTGAACAGGTACAGCCGAATTGCACCGACTGCGCATCGTAAACGCGCGGCTGTTCCTCGTGAAACAGTCGGACCAACAGGTCCGTGGGTGCAATCGAAGGCCCAATCAGTTCCAGATCTTCGACCGTATCCAGCAGTACGTTGACGCGGCCCCAGTTTTCACCTTCTTCGCCATCGACAAGGTCATCTGCCGTCAGGATGTTCCCGTCGCCCTCGCCCGAAGCCACGAAGGGCGAAGCCTTGGGCATGTGCTGCAACATGACACCACCGGCGCGCCAGTGTTCGCCAACGCCCGGCTCGGTCGATTTGCCAAAGCTCAGCGAAAACCGGGTCGGTAACTGTTCCGACTGGGCGAAATACGCCTCGGCACAAGCGCTAAGCGATCCACCGTCCAAGGGGGTGATACCTTGATAAGGTTGGGTTCCCTCACCCTGATCAATCATGATGGCAAAATACCCCTCGCCCACCTGGTCAAACGGCGCACCATCAGTCAGGCGATCACGGTCAAAGCTGGCATATGCGCGGATGCGCGCTGGTTCACCCTCGGACTTGGGGGCGTAGTAATCGGTCGCAATCATCCGCACGGCACCCTTGGACTGAACCTGCAGGGACAGCTTCCAGCGCAGCGCAACGGTCTGGCCGATCAGAGCAGTCAAAAGGGCCATTTCGGCCACCAGTGCCTCGACCTTTTCGGGGTAGTCATGCTGTTTCAGGATGCCGTCAAGCACACCATCCAGACGGGCCACGCGGCCACGGATATCCGATACATCGAGTTGAAAGGGCAGGACGGTGTCGTCCCACGCGATTTTTGTTCCAAGAGACATGGGGTTTCCTTACACGCCACAGGTTGGCATACCGCCAGCATATAGGTCGAACTATTTGGGTTGTAAGGGGCCATACATGATCAGACGGTTTGGTGAAACCCCTCAGTCTGGGCGGACATACACGCGCCGGGTGGGTGTCTATGCGTTACTGCCGCGTGGCAGAAGCCTGTTGCTGACCTGTCAGACAGAACCCGGGCCCGACCTACAATTGCCTGGCGGCGGGATCGATCCGGGCGAATCGCCCATCACTGCCCTGCACCGCGAAGTTTTCGAGGAAACCGGCTGGTCGATCGCGTCGCCCCGCCGTGTCGGCGCCTTTCGTCGCTTCACCTATATGCCCGAATACGATCTGTGGGCCGAAAAGCTCTGCCATATCTATCGCGCGCGCCCGATCCGGCGCTTGGGGCCGCCATCTGAACCGTTCCATGAAGCCATTTGGATGGACACAGCCGATGCGGCCCAGATGTTGGGAAATGGTGGCGATCGCCACTTTGCCGCGCTGCATGAACAGCAGCTTCAGTGACCATTATATTCAAAGAAGACGGCCGACACGTCATCATCCATACCACCGCCAGGTGCCATGGCCTCTGTCAGACGCCAGAACATATCGTCCAGAAACTCGGTTCCATTGCGACCCGGACCGCAATCCAGCGCCATCTGTCGCAAGCCGTCCTCTTCCAGCAGGCCACCATCGGCAAGACTGCATTCCGTGAATCCGTCGGAGTACAGCAATAGCCGGTCGCCGGGTTTCATGTAGAACTCGGTCCGCTGAAAGGTAACGTCCGGCAGCAGTCCGATGGGTAACCCGCCCTCGCCGAGAAACTCGGTTCTGCCGTCTTGGCATAGCAATAGCGGATGTGGGTGTCCGGCCTGCACCATTTTCACATGCCCGTTGCGCAGATCCACGATGGCATAGACCATCGTGAAATACTCTTCGATACCCTTGTCTGCCATCAGCCGCGAATTCAGGGTTTCAGCGACCTCCTCCGGCGGCAGCAGGGCGAAAAATTTGTCGAACCGCCGCGCCATCGCAACGTTCTGATCGAAATGTTTGCTGGAGAGATAGCCCCCCAAACGAGCCGTCATCATGGCCGATGTGATGCCATGCCCGGAGACGTCAATACTGTAAAACCCCAGCCTGTTCACACCCGGAGAGAACATCCCCACCAAATCGCCCCCAATATGACCGCAGGGTTTCAACAGCATGCTGACCCGCGACTTGCCAAACTCGCGTGTCAGTTCGGGCACCAGCGATTCCTGTATCTTTCGGGCCTGAATCAGGTCTTTATCGATCGCATCATGGGCCACGCGCAGTTCTTCAAGCGCGGATTCGATCATCTGGTTTTTCTTGGACAACTCGCGCTGCATACCAAGAATGCGCGCACCTGCCGAAATGCGCGCCCGCAGTTCATCCGCCTCAAGCGGTTTGATCAGAAAATCATCCGCACCG
This sequence comes from Ruegeria atlantica, assembly GCF_013033965.1. Lineage (GTDB taxonomy): Bacteria > Pseudomonadota > Alphaproteobacteria > Rhodobacterales > Rhodobacteraceae > Ruegeria > Ruegeria atlantica_D. The sequence continues at coordinate 114,014 of NZ_WQFE01000002.1, read as the reverse complement.
GCATCCAGACCGCGGGCAACCTCTTGCTTTTCGCTTTTAGACGTCAGCAGGATGAAATAGCTGTATTGCTTGCTGTCCAGGGCACGGAACGCCTTGCAGAAGTCCAACCCGCTCATCCCCGGCATCACCCAATCGCTGAGCACAAGATCCGGCGGGTCCGCCGTGCACATTTCGATGGCCACATCGCCGCTGTCAGCCTCAAGCACCTCAAAGCCCCACTTCTTGAGCGAGGCAACCAGAATACGCCGCTGCAGGCGGCTGTCATCGACAACAAGCACCTTTTGGATCACACCAAATTCCAGATCTGATCCAGTGTCTGCCTGACTGACCTCTGTCACCTTAACCCTCTACCCAGCGACGCCTGTTGGAATAGGGTGACCCTAAAGCGCGTCTATTTAATAATGGGTGAAAGTCGTAGTTCATTCCATTTAACCTGCCCTTTACCTGTTCTGCATTACCAATATCCCCGGCAGATAAAGCGAGGGTGGCATGATCAACTGGTCCAGGGTCCGGCAGTTAAGGGACGAGGTTGGCGCCAGCGAGTTTGATGAGGTGGTGCACATCTTTCTTGATGAGGTGAACGAGGCGCTCACCCGACTTCGCAACGACACTGCCCGTTCAGAGTTTGAACAAAACCTGCATTTTGTAAAAGGTAGCGCGCTCAGCCTCGGGTTCGAGACCTTGGCCAAGCTGTGTCAGGACGGGGAACGACAGTCCGCAAAAGGAGACAGCCAGGCAGTCGACTTGGCAAACATCCTCGGCGTATTCGAGCGTTCGACCACCGATTTCAAGTCCGGGCTCGACGGTCTTTAACCGCAGCCAGCGCCAAGAGATTGACCCGGCGACTTTCTGATTGTCTCACCGTCAGCCGTGGTCTCATTGTCGAACGGAGTTCACTCCTGTTCGCCAAGATGTATTTCCCGCCAATCCCCGAAATGGACACGAAAGTTGAACAGTCAGGACAGCAATTGAAACTATCGTGAAAATGCCTGCGCCCTCCGGCCCCAAAAGAAAACCGACGCCGAACCAGACAAGGTTGAGCTTGGGAGAATTCGAACGCGCAATAGTTGGCGTTCGCATTCTGTGCCTTTAGATGACGAACTGCGCCAGCGTTTCGTCTTCGGTAATGTCGGTATAGGTGAAGCCCGCGTCATCCAGATGTGCGAACAGGCGCACAAAGTTCTCGGGCTTTCGCGTCTCGATCCCAATCAGGACCGACCCGAAATTGCGTGCTGATTTTTTCAGATATTCAAACCGGGCGATATCGTCCTCGGGTCCAAGAATGTTCAGAAATTCCTTAAGCGCACCGGGGCGTTGTGGCAGGCGAAGGATAAAGTACTTCTTGACGCCCGAATAGCGTTGCGCTCGCTCTTTGACTTCGGGCAAGCGTTCGAAATCGAAATTGCCACCGGAGGTGACGCATACTACGGTCTTGCCGCGAATGAAGCTTTGCACATCGCCCACGGCCTCGACCGCCAAGGCACCCGCCGGCTCCAGAACAATGCCTTCGACGTTCAACATCTCGATCATGGTCGCGCAAATGCGGTCTTCGGACAGAACCAGCAAGTCGGACAAATGGCGGGACTTCAAAAGCTCAAACGGCTTTTCCCCGATCCGACCCACGGCCGCGCCATCCACGAATGTATCCACATGATCCAGCGCCACAGGATGACCCGCCGCTAAAGCGGCACGCAAACAGGCCCCACCAGCCGGTTCCACGAACAAACAATGAGTACGATCCCCGAACCACGTGGCCACGCCGGACGACATGCCGCCGCCGCCAACCGGCAGAACCACATGATCGGGAACACCGCCCAATTGCGCCTCAATCTCAACCGCAAGTGACGCCTGCCCTTCGATCACATCCTCATCGTCGAAAGGCGACAGGAAGTACCCGCCCTGTTGGGCGCACCAGGCCTGTGCAGCGGATAGCGTGTCATCAAAATAGTCGCCGGTCAGGTGAATCTCGATATTGTCGCCGCCAAAGATGCGGGTCTTCTGGATTTTCTGCTGTGGCGTCGTAACCGGCATGAAAATCACGCCCTTCACGCCCAGATGTTTGCACATATAGGCCACGCCCTGCGCGTGGTTGCCCGCACTGGCGCAGACAAACAACTCTTGCCCCTGCTGCTTGCGCATGGCGTTGAACGCACCGCGGATTTTGTACGATCGCACCGGGCTGAGGTCCTCGCGCTTGAGCCAGATATCGGCCCCATAGCGATCAGACAAATGAGCATTCCGCTGCAGCGGTGTTGCCGGGAATACAGAACGCATCGCCTGTTCGGCAGCGCGGGCGCTGGTCATGAAATCGGTCATGGCCGTTTCACTGCCGCATCAAAGCGAGAAGGGCAAGGAATACATATGTGTGCGAAGACCTAGTTGAGTTCGCGTTTTTCGATGTAGATGCCGTAAATCGTGGTCAGGATGCTGACGTTGATCAGCGGAACGATCAGCATGGTTGCGAAAATCACGATCAGGAACCCAATGATCGGGACAAAAAGCAGAAGTGATGCAAGAAACTGCAACAGCAGTTGAAACAGAAGGGACAGGATAACCAACAGGGTGATCGCTCCGCTAGCGCCCGACGTCGCCCGCCAAGCCTCAGACAGTGTCAGTGAATGCCCTATTGCGGCAGCGGGCAGGATTGGGGAAGCACGATAGAATGCGACTGACAGGGCAATGATGGCAACGAACCAGACGAAGATTCCCACAACTGCAGACGCCTGGGCCATCATCCCAATTACAAACATGGCAGGAATCATAGCGATAACACCCAATACTATCAGCATCAGGAGCCGGCCAAGATACGCCAGAACGCGATCAGACCTGAATATGGGAACGAAACCCACTGGATACTCTTCGAGCAGGACAAACCTGTGCCAGGAAACCACAATCCAAAGCATGATCGCCAAACCGACAAACAGAGCGCAAAGGACAAAGCCAAGAACCGAGGTCGGATCAGCCGCATCGGGCAATCCATTTGTTTCGGTTGAAATGTCCTCGAATGAGATACCAAAGACAAAAACCAGTGCGATAACAATCGCGCCGCCGATTAGCGCAGGCACCAAAGATATCTGAAGGGCTTCTTTCAGGTTCCTCAATACCATCTTCACCGAATGCACGAAAATCTCGAGTCCCAACATCTAAATCCTGCCCTCTCAACCGATCTTTGTTCTCTATCCGACCGTTTCACCTTAATTCCCCGCCTGCGTCAATCGTCACAACTTGCCCCCACGTCCAAAACCCGCTAGGGGCCAATCGTCTTACGAATAAGGGGAAGTCAGATGTCCGCGCCCAAGAAAGTTGTTCTGGCCTATTCCGGTGGCCTTGATACCTCGATCATTCTGAAATGGCTGCAGACCGAGTATGGCTGTGAGGTTGTGACCTTCACCGCCGATCTGGGTCAGGGTGAGGAGCTGGAGCCCGCCCGCCAAAAGGCCGAGCTGCTGGGGATCAAGCCCGAGAACATTTACATCGAGGATATCCGCGAGGAATTCGTCCGCGATTTCGTCTTCCCGATGTTCCGCGCCAATGCACAGTACGAAGGGCTGTATCTGCTGGGCACCTCGATTGCGCGCCCGTTGATTTCCAAACGTCTGGTTGAGATTGCCGAAGCAACAGGTGCCGATGCCGTGGCGCATGGTGCGACCGGCAAAGGCAACGATCAGGTGCGGTTCGAGCTGGCGGCATACGCGCTGAACCCCGACATCAAGGTGATCGCTCCATGGCGTGAATGGGACCTGACCAGCCGCACCAAGCTGCTGGAATTTGCCGAGGCAAACCAGATTCCGATTGCCAAGGATAAACGTGGTGAGGCGCCCTTCTCGGTCGATGCGAACCTGCTGCATACCTCGTCCGAGGGTAAGGTTCTGGAAGACCCCGCCGATATGGCACCCGACTATGTCTATCAGCGCACCGTCCACCCCGAGGATGCGCCGAACGAACCCGAATTCATTGAAATCGGCTTTGAAAAAGGTGACGCGGTCAGCATCAATGGCGAGGCGATGAGCCCCGCCACCATCCTGACCAAGCTGAACGAATATGGCGGCAAGCACGGCATTGGCCGTCTGGATCTGGTCGAAGGCCGTTTTGTCGGTATGAAATCGCGCGGCATCTACGAGACGCCCGGCGGCACCATCCTGTTGGAAGCGCACCGTGGGATCGAATCCATCACCATGGACCGCGGCGCGATGCACCTGAAGGACCAGCTGATGCCACAATATGCCGAGTTGATCTATAACGGTTTCTGGTACTCGCCTGAGCGTGAGATGCTGCAGGCCGCGATCGATAAATCGCAAGAGCACGTCACCGGCACTGTCCGCGTGAAGCTGTACAAAGGTCTGGCATCGACCGTTGGTCGTTGGTCGGATCACTCGCTTTACTCCGAAGAGCATGTGACCTTTGAAGACGATGCCGGTGCGTATGATCAAAAAGACGCGGCTGGCTTCATCCAGTTGAACGCCTTGCGCCTGAAGCTGCTGGCCGCGCGCGACAAACGTCTGTCCAAGTAAGTCACGCCGACGCTGATGATGACAGACCCGGTTCCTACAACAGGTGCCGGGTTTTGCTTTGTCTTCACCGCCCCGTTAGTTCCAGCAGCGTCACCCTTGCCTGCCTCGCATGTTTGTCTTTACGCAAAGGTCAACAGGGAAAGGGTATACCATGCTTCAGGACATCGCCGACGGGATCCAGAAAGGTCTGAACGGCAAGACATTTGATGGATCTCTCAAGTTCGACTGCGGCGATGACGGGGTGATTGTGCTGGTCGACAATCAAGCGACGACACAGGATCAAGATACGGATTGCACCATCCGAATTTCCCAGGAAAATCTGACAAAGCTGCTGACCGGTAAGCTGAACCCGATGACCGGCGTAGCGCTGGGTAAGCTCAAGATCTCGGGCAATATGGGTGTTGCTATGAAGTTGGGGCAACTTCTGGGCTAAGCGCCGATAAACTCGTCTCACCAGCGCGTGACAAACCATGTCAGCGGATTGCAACGGCGAAAAAGTCCGGGCAGCCTGATCTCAGAAGGAGATCTGTCATGACCCGGACCGCATACCTCGATTTCGTAAAACCGTCGCTTCTGTTTGTCCTGATCACACTGGCCGCTATGCTGCGCGCCCTGCCGGCACCCGCCGCGGGGACAGAAACCCTGACTGTTGCCGGAGGGTGTTTCTGGTGTGTCGAATCCGACTTCGAATCCGTACCCGGCGTGATTGGAGCCGTGTCCGGCTTTACCGGCGGCAAGACAGCCAATCCAACCTATGATCAGGTAACCAAAGGTGGCACCGGCCATTACGAAGCTGTTCAGATCACTTTCGATCCGGCGCAGGTTTCCCGTGAAACGCTGCTGAGCATGTTCTTCCGCTCGGTTGATCCAACGGATGCCGGTGGTCAGTTCTGTGACCGCGGTGACAGCTATCGCACTGCCGTTTTTGTCTCTAACCCGGGCGAAAAGGCATTAGCACAGCAAGCAAAGGCCAATGCACAAAATGCTCTGGGGCAAAAGGTCGTTACACCTGTTCTACAAGCGGGCGCGTTTTATCCAGCCGAAGCCTATCACCAGGACTATTACAAAGGTGACAAGCTGGTATTCACCCGCTTTGGCCCGAAACGGCAAAAGAACGCGTACAAAGCCTACCGCAAAGCTTGTGGTCGGGACGCTCGTGTCAAGCAGCTGTGGGGCAGCAATGCACCCTTCGCCGGGTCTTAATCAAACCGGGCTTCAAGGACCTCCTTGAGGTCAGGAATAACATCCGCCGTACCGTGCCGCGTGACCATCAGGGCCGCGGCACGGTTTGCTTGTGCAATCGCTTGCGGCATCGGCAACCCGCGGTCCATTCCGGCCAGAACATAACCGGTGAAGGTGTCACCCGCACCCGTCGTATCCACCGCCTGAACTTTATGAGCGGACACCTCGTGAACGTCACCACCCTTGGGAATATAGCGCGCACCTTTCGATCCTAACGTGACCAGAACATGCTTTACCGGCAGATCCTCAACCGACAAACCTGTGCTTTCGCGCAGCTGTTCCGCCTCGATCTCGTTCAGGATCAGAAAGTCCAGATAGGGCAGAACAGCCTCCACCGCTTCGGCCTGAAACGGCGCGGCGGCATAGCAGACGGTCAGACCCATTTCACGCCCCATGCGGGCGGCCTCGACCTGAGCGTTGGTTTCGTTCTGCATAACAAGAAGGTCACCGGGAACAGCCTGCGACAAGGCCTGGTCTAGTTGACCCTGCTCGATGGCGTGGTTCGCGCCGGGAAACAGAATGATCTGGTTCTCAGCCTGTGCATCCACCGCGATAATGGCGTGGCCAGTTGGCACGTCGACCTCAGCAATGAACCGCGTGTCGACGCCGTATTCTGTCATACGATCCCGTGCCCAGCGCCCGTCAGGCCCGACACCGCCGATATGCGCCACGCGCGATCCGGCGCGCGCCGCCGCAACGGACATATTAGCGCCCTTGCCACCCAAAAACCGCTCCAAATTCGAAGCGGCCAGGGTTTCACCCGCAGTGGGCAGATGCGGCAGGGCGTACACCATGTCCGCATTGATTGAGCCAAGGTTCCAGATCGTCACAACTTATCCAATATCGCACGAGGCCAGTATGGCCATGTTCAGAATGTCATTTGCCGTCGAGCCGGTCGAACAGATCTGAATCGGCTTATCGACACCGGTCAGGATCGGACCAATAACATTCGCGCCGCCCATCTCCTGCATCAGCTTGGTTGAGATCGAGGCTGAGTGCCGCGCTGGAACAATCAGGATATTCGCCGGGCCAGTCAGGCGCGAGAACGGATAAGCCTCTTGCTGTTCCACGTTCAACGCCACGTCTACGGTCATCTCGCCATCATATTCGAAATCGACGCCGCGCTGATCCAGAATCTCGGGTGCCACATGCATTTTTTCGGCCCGCTCAGATACCGGATAGCCGAAGGTGGAAAAGCTGACAAAGGCAACGCGTGGGTCGAGCCCCATATGCCGCGCAACCGATGCTGAGCGTTCGGCGATATTAGCCAGATCATGTTCATCCGGCCATTCATGCACCAGTGTGTCACCGATCAGGACGATCTTACCTTTGTGCAACAGTGCCGTCACTCCAACAGCCCCGTGTTCCGCATCGGCGTCAAACACATGGTTGATGCGTTCCAGCACATGCGCCGATTTCCGCGTTGCTCCGGTCACCATGCCATCCGCGTGGCCGTGGGCCAGCATCAGGCAGGAAAACACATGACGATCCCGCGCGGCCAGACGATGGATGTCCTTACGGTCAAAGCCACTCCGCTGCAGGCGCTTGTACAGAAAATCCTTATAGGTATCGAGATGCATGGTGGTGGAGGCATTGATTACCTCCAATTCGCGCACCGCATCACCCAGACCGGCAGCTTCCAGTTTTTCTTTCACATCGTCAGGACGACCAACCACCAGCGCTTTGCCAAAGCCCGAACGTTGATACATCACCGCGGCTCGCAAGACGCGAGGATCATCGCCCTCGGCAAAAATCATGCGGCTTTGCGCCTGACGTGCACGGGCATTCAGGCCGCGCAGGATGCTGGCGGTCGGGTCCATGCGGGATTTCAGGCTCAGCTCGTAGGCGTCCATGTCGATGATCGGACGGCGGGCCGCGCCGGTGTCCATCCCTGCTTTGGCGACGGCGGGCGGAATGCGGTGGATCAGTCGCGGGTCAAATGGCGTCGGGATGATATAGTCCCGGCCAAAGGTCAGCGACTTTCCATAGGCCATAGCGACCTCATCCGGCACATCCTCGCGTGCCAGATTGGCCAACGCGTGGGCGCAGGCAATCTTCATTTCGTCATTGATGGCGCGCGCATGAATATCCAACGCACCGCGGAACAGGTAGGGGAAACCGAGTACGTTATTGACCTGATTGGGATAATCGCTGCGCCCGGTGGCGACGATGGCATCGACCCGCACCTCATGCGCCTCTTCCGGCGTGATTTCCGGATCGGGGTTCGCCATCGCGAAAATCACCGGGTTGTCGGCCATGCTGGCAACCATATCCTGCGTCACGGCACCTTTGACCGAAACTCCAAGGAAGACGTCCGCGCCGTTCATGGCCTCTTCCAGAGTGCGCAGGTCCGTAGTGATCGCATGCGCCGATTTCCACTGGTTCATACCTTCTGTTCGGCCCTGGTAGATCACACCCTTGGTGTCGCAGACGATGCAGTTCTCGTGCCTGGCACCCATCGATTTGAGCAACTCGATACAGGCAATACCCGCAGCACCCGCGCCGTTCAGGACGATTTTCACATCTTCGATCTTCTTGCCCGAGATATGCAGCGCGTTCAGCAGACCCGCTGCACAGATCACCGCTGTGCCATGCTGGTCATCGTGGAAGACCGGGATATCCATCTCTTCCTTCAGGCGCTGTTCGATGATGAAACATTCCGGCGCCTTGATATCTTCGAGGTTGATGCCACCAAAGGTCGGCCCCATCAGGCGTACGGCGCGGCAGAATTCGTCCGGATCCTCGGTATCCAGTTCGATATCGATCGAGTTCACATCGGCGAACCGTTTAAACAGGACTGACTTACCCTCCATTACCGGTTTCGAACCCAGCGCGCCAAGGTTGCCAAGACCCAGAACAGCGGTCCCGTTCGAAATCACGGCCACCAGATTGCCTTTGTTCGTATAGTCATAGGCCGTTTCAGGCGCTTCGGCGATTGCTTCACATGGAACAGCGACACCGGGGCTGTAGGCCAGCGACAGATCGCGCTGCGTCGTCATGGGTACAGTGGCCTGAACCTCCCACTTGCCGGGGGTCGGGTCGAGGTGAAAGGCCAACGCCTCTTCTTTGGTGATCTTCGCTTTGGGCATGTGATGGGTCGTTTCTTTACATCTGCGGGACTTTTGCCTCATAGCGCAGGCAGGCGCGCGCCTCAACGAGAATACTTTTCACCTTTCGTCGAGATGGGTGGATTTGTAAGGTCGCGACCGGAATACGCCAAAAGGGGTCAGCCTTGTCCACAGTCACGCCGATGATGGCGCAATATCTCGAAATCAAAGAGGCTCATGCCAACGCCCTGCTGTTTTACCGCATGGGCGATTTTTACGAGATGTTTTTCGAAGACGCCGTCAACGCCGCCGAGGCGTTGGACATCGCCCTGACCAAACGCGGAAAGCACAACGGAACCGACATTCCGATGTGCGGTGTGCCGGTTCATGCAGCCGAAGGGTATTTGTTGACGCTGATCCGCAAAGGGTTTCGCGTCGCCGTCTGCGAACAGATGGAAAGCCCAGCTGAAGCGAAGAAAAGAGGCTCTAAATCGGTGGTAAAGCGCGATGTCGTGCGTCTGGTGACGCCCGGCACACTGACCGAGGACGCGCTGCTAGAGGCCCGCCGCCACAATTATCTGGCCGCTTATGCCGAAGTTCGCGATGAGGCCGCGCTGGCCTGGACCGATATCTCGACCGGGGCGTTTCACGTGATGCCGTTGCCGTCCGTGCGCCTTAGCCCTGAACTTGCTCGACTGGCACCATCCGAGTTGATCGTGGCCGATGGGGTTCAAGACAAACTGAACGAATCTGTCATGGATCTGGGCATCTCGCTGACCCCGATCGGGCGGGCCAGCTTTGACAGCACTGCGGCGGAAAAGCGCATCTGCGGTTTGTTCCACGTGGGCGCGCTGGACGCGTTCGGCAATTTTGGGCGCGCAGAAGTTTCGGCCATGGGCGCGCTGATCGACTATCTGGAGATCACCCAGAAGGGCAAGCTGCCGCTGCTGCAAACGCCGCTGAAGGAATCCGAGGATCGAGTTGTTCAGATCGACGTCGCCACACGGCGCAATCTGGAACTGACTCGCTCCCTGTCCGGAGGCCGCGCCGGCTCATTGCTGTCTGTGGTTGACCGAACCGTGACACCGGGTGGCGCTCGACTGTTGGAGCAACGCCTTTCCAGCCCTTCCCGCAATCTGGACGTCATCCATGGGCGGTTGGATGCGGTGAGTTTTGCGGCCGAAGACAGTTTGATTGCATCGGACCTGCGCGAGGCTTTGCGCAAAACACCCGATCTTGACCGGGCCCTGTCCCGCCTGTCACTGGATCGCGGCGGCCCCCGGGATCTCGCGGCCATTCGCAACGGCCTGACACAGGCAACTGCAATTACCGAGCTTTGTGCAGATAAGGACTTACCCGTCCTTCTGGCGACAGCGCTGCAAAATCTGGTTGGTTTCGACAACCTGTTGAACCTGCTCGACGACGCCCTGGTGGCAGAACCCCCACTGCTGGCCCGCGACGGTGGTTTCATCGCCCCGGGTTATGACGCAGAGCTGGACGAAGCCCGCACCCTCCGCGACGAGGGCCGCTCGGTCATCGCCGGGTTTCAGCAGAAATATGCGGAACATACCGGCATCACGTCTCTAAAGATCAAGCACAACAACGTGCTGGGTTACTTCATTGAAACTACGGCCACCCATGCCGAGAAAATGCTGAATCCGCCCTTCAGCGAAACCTATATCCACCGGCAGACTACGGCGAACCAAGTGCGGTTCACCACGGTGGAACTGTCCGAGATCGAAACCCGCATTCTGAACGCCGGAAATCTGGCGCTGGAGATCGAAAAGCGGCTCTATCAAACGCTTTCTGACGAAATTTTGAACAAGGCGGCACACCTGAACCAAGCCGCCCGAGGGTTGGCTGAACTGGATCTGACCACCGCTCTGGCCGATCTGGCGCGAGGTGAGAACTGGTGTCGCCCGCAGGTCGACACCTCGCGCGCCTTCGACGTTCAGGGCGGCAGGCATCCGGTTGTCGAACACGCCCTGCGGCAACAAAGTGGTGACGCCTTCATCGCCAATGACTGCGACCTCAGCGCCGAGACCGGCGCGGCGATCTGGCTGCTGACCGGTCCAAACATGGCCGGTAAGTCAACCTTCCTGCGCCAGAATGCGTTGATTGCCCTGCTGGCTCAGATGGGCAGCTATGTCCCGGCCGAGCGGGCCCATATCGGCGTGGTCAGCCAGCTGTTCAGTCGCGTTGGAGCGTCTGACGATCTGGCCCGTGGTCGCTCGACCTTTATGGTCGAAATGGTCGAGACCGCCGCCATCCTCAATCAAGCCGACGATCGTGCCCTTGTCATTCTGGATGAAATTGGGCGCGGCACCGCCACCTATGATGGCCTCTCGATCGCCTGGGCCACGCTGGAACATCTGCACGCATCCAATAAATGTCGCGCACTATTTGCCACGCACTACCACGAATTGACGGCTCTGGCTGGCAAACTTGAAGGCGTCGAAAACGCCACCGTTGCCGTCAAGGAATGGGAAGGCGAAGTGATCTTCCTGCATGAAGTCCACAAGGGCGCAGCCGATCGGTCGTATGGTGTTCAGGTCGCCCAATTGGCGGGTCTGCCGACTTCTGTTGTCGAACGCGCTCGTGTGGTATTGGAGCAACTGGAAAAAACTGAACGCGAAGGTGGCAAACAGAAGGCGCTGATCGACGATCTGCCTTTGTTCTCAGCTGCACCGCCTCCGCCGCCACCGGCGCCCAAAGCATCTCCAATCTCAGATATGCTGGATGAAATCCTACCGGATGAGCTGACGCCTCGTGAGGCCCTCGACCTGATCTACAAACTGAAAGAGGCGGCCAGAACCTGACCGCCTCGTTATTCGTTTGAATTGAAATCGTTCAGCTCGCAGGCGTCGAGGAAACCCCAACCTGTGCCGGGCGCAGCAGGCGATCGTGCAGCATGAAGCCTTCGGCTGAAACCTGAATGATGTCACCGGCGCGGGTGCCCGGCACCGGAGCTTCGAACATTGCTTCGTGCACATTCGGGTCAAACCGATCCCCAACCTCAGGTGTGATCACTTCGATTCCGTGCTTTTGGAATACGTCCTTCAGCGCGCGCATGGTCAGCTCGACGCCTTCCAGAAGCGGCCCTGCCACCTCTTTCTGTTCGTCGGTCGCGGCCTCAAGCGCGCGTTTCATGTTGTCGTAAACCGGCAGCATGTCGCGGGCCAGTTTCGATCCGCCATACTGTTCGGCATCGCGACGCGCCTTGTCGCCCCGCTTGCGCGCGTTTTCGGCGTCCGCCAGCGCGCGCATGAACTTGTCCTTGAAATCGTCCCGCTCAGCACGCAGCGCATCAAGTTCCAGCGCCTCTTCGCTGATCTCGGCAAATTCCTCGGCCAGCTCTTCCGCTTCGGCGGTTGCGATATCGTCCAGAAAATCTTCGTTCTTGGGCTCTGCCATCTCTTACCCTCTAGCTCCGGTCGGAAATCAGCTTGCCGACCAGTTGCGCCGTATAATCCACGATCGGCACGATCCGTCCATAATTCAGACGTGTGGGCCCGATGACCCCAACCGCACCGATTATCTTTCGATCAGCGTTCATATATGGAGACACCACCAAAGAGGAACCCGAAAGTGAGAAAAGTTTGTTCTCAGACCCGATAAAAATGCGCACACCCTCGCCTTCCTCGGTCAATTCAAGGAATTCAGCGATGTCCTGTTTACGTTCAAGGTCGTCAAACAGCGTTCGAATTCGGTCCAGCTCTTCGGCTTCACCGGGTTCTCCAAGCAGATTCGCCCGTCCGCGCACGATCAAACGGGCTGAGTCGGTGCCGTCTCCGTCCCAAGCCGCTATGCCGCTTTCGACCATGTCGCGCGCCAAAACATCAATTTCTTGCCTGCGCGCGGTGATCTGGGTTTGCATCTGACGCCGCACTTCGCTGAGCGTTCGTCCTTCGATCAACGCGTTCAGGAAGTTGGCCGCCTCGCGCATCGAACTGGGTGTCTGTCCCGGCGGAGGCGTGAAAAGACGATTTTCAACATGACCATCCGCAAAGACAAGAACGACCAAAGCACGGTCATGGGCCAAAGAGACGAACTCGATATGCTTGATCTCGGACTCCTGCTTGGGAGTCAAAACCAGCGAAGCACCATGTGTCACGTGCGACAAAGCCGAGCCGACACGATCCAGCATTCCGCCCACATCGCCTGCGTTAGAGCCTAGTGTCTCGTCCAGTTTCTGCCGGTCGTCCGCACCCAGATCGCCAACTTCAAGCAATCCATCCACGAACATCCGCAACCCTTGCTGCGTTGGAATCCGCCCTGCACTGACATGAGGGCTGTCGAGCAGGCCCAGGAACTCCAGATCCTGCATGACGTTTCGCACGGTCGCCGCGCTGACCTTTTCCGACAACGTGCGCGTCAGCGTGCGACTTCCGACCGGTTCACCACTGTCCAAATAACTCTCGACGATCAGCCGGAACACTTCACGTGACCGGTCATTCATTTCGTCCAGAACTCTACTTGCTTTGCTCATCGGCAATCCTCTGCTGGATCGGCATTAAATCGCAGGTATATGAAAGGTCAATCGGGGTTGCATCCTAAGGCACGGGGACGTTATCCCCAACCCAGCAAACAAAGGATTTTCCATGCGACCCTCAGGACGTGATCTAAACGAAATGCGCGCCGTTTCAATCGAGACGGGCTTTACCAAACATGCCGAAGGTTCCTGCCTGATCAAAATGGGCGACACCCATGTTCTGTGCACCGCCACGATCGAGGATCGCGTGCCGCCGTTCATCAAAGGCTCGGGCCTGGGCTGGGTCACCGCCGAATACGGCATGCTGCCCCGCGCAACCAATACTCGCATGCGGCGTGAAGCGGCCTCGGGCAAGCAAGGTGGTCGCACCGTGGAAATCCAGCGGCTGATCGGCCGTGCCCTGCGCGCCGGTGTGGATCGGGTTGCATTGGGCGAACGTCAGATCACGGTGGATTGCGATGTGATTCAGGCCGATGGCGGCACCCGCTGCGCCTCAATCACTGGAGGCTGGGTCGCGCTGCGTCTGGCCGTGAACAAGCTGATGAAAACCGGGGACGTCATTTCCGACCCGCTGATCGATCCCGTCGCTGCCGTATCCTGCGGCATCTACGCGGGCCAGCCGGTTCTGGATCTGGACTATCCCGAAGACAGCGAAGCCGGCGTTGACGGCAACTTCATCATGACCGGATCCGGCAAACTGATCGAAGTGCAGATGAGCGCCGAAGGCTCGGTCTTTAGCCGCGCCCAGATGGATCAACTGATGGATCTGGCCGAAAAAGGCGTTGGTGAATTGGCCGCAGCCCAAAAGGCCGCCACCGCATGACCCGCAAGTTCGACGGTGACAGGCTGCTGGTGGCCACGCACAACAAAGGCAAGCTTGAGGAGATGAAACATCTCCTCGAACCTTTTGGTGTGGCGGTTGTTGGCGCGGGCGAAATGAACCTGCCCGAACCGGAGGAAACCGAAGATACATTCGTCGGCAATGCCCGGATCAAAGCACATGCCGCCGCCAAGGCCACCGGCCTGCCTGCCCTGTCGGACGATTCCGGGATTACCATCGATGCGCTGGAGGGAGCGCCGGGTGTTTACACTGCCGACTGGGCAGAAACCGGCAATGGCCGTGATTTCCTGATGGCGATGACGCGCGCGCATAACGAATTGGAGGCCAAAGACGCCCCACACCCGCGCACCGCTCAATTCCGCAGCACGCTGGTTCTGGCATGGCCCGATGGGCATGATGAAGTGTTCGAAGGTGTTGCGCCGGGCCACCTTGTCTGGCCGATCCGCGGCACTGAAGGGTTCGGCTATGATCCAATGTTTGTCCCTGATGGATACGACATTACCTTTGCCGAGATGGATCGCTGGGAAAAGAACAAGATCAGCCATCGCGGTCGCGCGGTGGAGATGTTCGTGAAAGGCTGCTTTGGCGGATGATTGGCGCAGCGGGGGCTTCGGCCTCTATGTTCACTGGCCGTTTTGTGAGGCCAAATGCCCCTATTGCGACTTCAATAGCCATGTTTCGCGTAATATTGATCAAAAACAATGGCTTAACTCTTATCTAAGCGAATTGCGCCGCTCAGCATCTGAAACGCCCGATCGCGTTTTGAACACGATATTCTTCGGCGGCGGCACGCCCTCATTGATGGCACCCGAAACGGTCGCTGCCGTTATCGGCGAGGCACGCAGCCTCTGGCGCCCCGCCAATGACATGGAAATCACGCTTGAGGCCAATCCCGGCTCGGTCGAGGCAGGCCGGTTTGCCGCGTATCGTGATGCTGGCGTGAACCGAATTTCGATGGGCGTTCAGGCCCTGAATGACGAAGACCTGCGCCGATTGGGTCGCATCCACACGGTCACCGAGGCCCGAGCTGCATTTGATATCGCCCGCAATTGTTTCGACCGTGTCAGCTTTGACATGATCTATGCGCGTCAACATCAAACCCCGGATGCCTGGCAAGCGGAACTGACCGAGGCGCTGTCGATGGCAATCGATCACCTTTCACTTTACCAATTAACGATCGAAGAAGGCACCGCCTTTGGCGATCGCTATGCAGTCGGCAAGTTGCGCGGATTGCCCGAGGATGACCATGCTGCCGACATGTATTTGGCAACGCAAGAGATTTGCGAGGCCCACGGCCTGCCCGCTTATGAGGTTTCGAACCATGCTCGCCCCGGAGCGGAATCCCGGCACAACTTGATCTACTGGCGGTACGGAGATTACGTCGGCATAGGCCCTGGTGCGCATGGGCGCATTACGCTGGACGGCCAGAAAATCGCGACAGAAACCTATCTGTCACCCAACGCCTGGCTCGATGCGGTTGAAAAAGGAAGCGGCGAGAAAGAAAGAACGCTGCTTTCAGCCCAAGATCAGGCTAGCGAACACCTTATGATGGGTATAAGGGTCACAGAGGGACTAGATATTGATCGATTCCACGCACTTTCCGATCTCAGGCTGTCGGCAAACAAACTGAAGGATCTGGAAGAGCTTGGTATGATACACCGATCAAACGGCCGGTTGATTGCCACCAAAGACGGTCGCGCGGTTCTAAACGCGGTCATCCGAGAGTTATTGGGATAAAGTATGCAGTACCTCTGGGCCGCAATGGGATTGATCTGCGTTGGGTTGGCGGTTGTCGGAATTGTATTGCCGCTGCTTCCGACGGTCCCGTTCCTATTGCTGGCCGCGTTCTTTTTTGCCCGGTCGTCCTCACGACTGCATAATTGGCTGATCGGTCACAGAACCTTTGGGCCGATGATTCTGGATTGGCAGCGCTCAGGCGCCATTCGACCGGCCGCAAAAAAGGCGGCCACTCTGTCGGTCGCCGCCGTCTTTGGATTTTCCGTATTTCTTGCGTTTCCCAGCCACGTCCTGATCATTCAGGCTCTGGTGCTCAGCGGCGTGATGATTTTTATCTGGACCCGCCCTAACGGCTGAGCTTGGCGCACAGATCGTCCAGTTGATCCAGGTTCTCATAAGTCAGAACAACCTGCCCCGTTTCCGATCCGGCTTTGTGGTTAATCACGACCTTCATGGCCAAAATGGCGGAAAGATCTTTTTCCAGCGCACGCGTATCCGCGTCCTTACCGGCATCCAGGTTTCGGGACCGCGGAGCCGTTTGCGGGGCATCACTTTGATGCTGTTTTTTGACCAGCAACTCTGTCGCGCGTACCGACAGCCCGTCCTTGACGACGATCTTCGCCAGTTCAGACGGGTTCTCAGCGGTAATCAATGCCCGAGCATGCCCGGCGGATAGCTTACCTTCGACGACAAGCTTCTGAACATCCAGCGGCAGCGACAACAAACGCAAAAGGTTTGCAATGTGGCTGCGGCTTTTACCCAGTGCTTCGGCCAGCTTTTCCTGTGTATGGCCAAAGCGGTCCATCAACTGTTTGTAACCCGCAGCCTCTTCAACCGCATTCAAGTCCGCACGCTGAATGTTCTCGATAATGGCGACTTCCAGAACTTCGGTATCGTCAAAATCTCGTACAATAACAGGAATATCGTGCAGCTGCGCCATCTGGGCAGCCCGCCAGCGACGTTCGCCCGCAACGATTTCATAACTGCCACCGCCAACTTCACGCACGATCAGCGGCTGAATGATGCCCTTTTCCTTGACCGAGGCTGCAAGCTCATCCAATTGTTCGGGCTGAAAAGTCCTGCGTGGCTGGTTTGGATTGGCGCGCAGCTTTTCAATCGGCACCTTCATGTCCGGTCGGCGCGGCTCAGATGGCATGAGCCCTTCGGTATCCTGCGTCACATCCGCCATCAGAGCGGACAATCCCCGGCCCAAACCTCTGGGTTTTGTTTTTTTGGCGGCCACGGCGCCCTCCTCACTACCGCTTAGGCGGCGATTTTCTTGTTCTTGTGCATGACTTCACGGGCCAGATGCCGATAGGCCATCGCCCCCAGAGATCCCGAGTCATATTGCAGCACGGGCAATGCGTAAGACGGAGCCTCGCTGACCCGCACATTTCTGGGTATTTTGGTCTTAAATACCATCTCACCCAGATTGTCACGTGCGTCTTTTTCCACCTGACGGGACAAGTTGTTGCGGTTGTCATACATGGTCAACACAACACCTTCGATTCTGAGGTCCGGGTTCGCGGTCTGACGAACCTCTCGAATGGTAAGCATCAGTTGCGACAACCCTTCCAGCGCAAAAAACTCACTTTGCAGCGGAACCAGGACAGAATGCGCGGCAACCATGGCGTTAACAGTCAGAAGATTCAGGGACGGCGGACAGTCGATCAGCACAAAATCCAAATCAAATTGGTCGATCGCGGTTTGGCGTAGAGCATCGTGCAAAAGATAGCTGCGTTTTTCATTGGAAATAAGCTCAATATCCGCCGAACTCAGATCCACCGTCGCCGGAACGACAAACAACCCTTCAATTTCAGTCTCCTGAACGACGGCCTCCAAAGGTGCATCATCCAAAATCAAGTCATAGGTTGTCCAATCCCGATCCTCGACTCCCAACCCCGTAGACGCGTTGCCCTGTGGGTCAAGGTCCACGACCAATACTTTGCACCCAGCCTCAGCCAGACCAGCAGCTAGATTGATTGCTGTTGTGGTCTTTCCGACCCCGCCCTTCTGATTGGCTACCGCAATAATCCGGGGCCCTGAGGGACGAGACAAATCAACCACGTGATACTCCTTTGATTTTAAGGATAACGGCCTGAGGCTCAGTTAAACTTGTAATCGGGTCAACGTCGAAATTCCATTCTTCCCGCGCCTCTTCCAGCTCTTTTTTCCATCTTTCGCCTTTCGGCAACAGAGCAAGACCCGTTTTGCTTAAATGCCTGTCGCAAAAGGACATTAATGTGCGCAGATCGGCCAACGCCCGGGCAGAAAGAATATCCGCGTTCAATGGTTCAACCACTTCGATTCGCTTCGAAACCACAGTGCAATTAGCACCGCATTCACGGGCTACGTTACGCAAGAAGGCGGATTTTCGTTGATCACTTTCGACAAAAGTAAAATTGGCATCCGGAGCGTCTTCGATGGCCACTGTGGCGCACACCATGCCAGGGAAACCGCCTCCGCTTCCTAAATCCACCCAATTTTCGAAGGGCCCCGCGCATCTATAAACTTGGACAGAATCCTTTATGTGTCGAATCCAAATTTCATCCAGGCTTTTTCGTGAAACTAGGTTGATCTTCGGATTCCACCGTTTCACAAGCTCCACATATGTTGTGAGGCGCTCAAATGTTTCACGTGAAACATCCAAATCATCAAATATCGCCTCATTCATGCCTTGCGGACCTTCTGATCCCGACGAAGTTTAGCCAACAACAACGTCAGCGCCGCAGGAGTAACCCCTTCGACACGCCCCGCCTGCGCAATGTTCTCGGGCATTGCATTTGATAGTTTCTGCTTCATTTCAGAAGACAGGCCTTCCATCGCAAAATAATCGAAGCCCCTTGGAATCTCATAGGATTCATCGCGTTTCATCGCTTCAACGTCTTTTTGCTGACGGGCAATGTAGTTCGCGTACAAAGCGTCCCGCTCTACTTGCAGGCGGATATCTGGCTCAACACGCTCAATCTCAGGTATAAGGGGCACAAGATCGTCAAAATGGACATCTGGAAATGCGAGAATTGCCATCCCATCCCTGCGATTTCCATCTTGATTAACATTGATACCCGCTGCCCGAACCTCTTTTGGAGTATAGGTCTTTTCGGTCAGTTGTGATTTGGCTTCCGACAGTTTTTCCATTTTATGCCTAAAGACACCACGACGCTGGTCGCCAACACAGCCGATTTCCAGACCAATAGGGGTTAGGCGCTGGTCCGCGTTGTCAGCACGTAATGACAATCTGAACTCTGCCCGCGAGGTGAACATGCGATACGGCTCCGCAACGCCACGTGTTGTCAGGTCATCAATCATCACGCCGATATAGCTGTCAGCCCGGGTGAAGTGCAGCGGCTCCCGACCGAGCACCATTAACGCAGCATTTAGCCCAGCGACCATGCCCTGAGCGGCGGCCTCTTCATATCCTGTGGTTCCATTGATTTGACCAGCTAGATATAGACCATCGATATCCGGCAACGCGAGAGACGACGTCAAAATACGCGGATCGACATAGTCATACTCGATCGCGTATCCGGGTTGCAAAATTTCTGCGGCCTCCAAGCCCTTGATCGAACGTACATATTCCAGCTGCACATCCTGAGGCAAAGAGGTCGATATCCCGTTCGGATAGATCGTGTGATCATCAATACCTTCGGGCTCAAGGAATATCTGATGGGATTCCTTATCTGCAAAGCGGACGATCTTGTCTTCGATAGAGGGGCAATATCGGGGGCCTATCCCGTCAATATGGCCACCATACATCGCCGACCGAGACAGGTTTTTTTCAATAATCTCATGTGTACGCGCATTTGTATGGGTTATGCCGCAGGATATCTGAGGGGCAATAACCTTTGTCGAGAGGAAAGAAAACAAAGTCGGATCATCATCACCATCTTGCTGTTCAAGATCGCTCCAATCGATTGTCTTTCCATCCAACCGTGGTGGTGTCCCCGTTTTCAAACGCCCTAAGGGGAATTCGAAACTTTCAAGGCGCTCTGCCAGTTTTACAGATGGACGATCCCCCATGCGGCCACCGGGGCGAGAAACATCCCCGATATGGATGACGCCGCGCAAGAATGTGCCTGACGTCAGGATAACCGCCTTCGCCTTGATTTCCGAGCCATCGGCCAGTTCAACACCTGTGATCTGGTTTGCTTCCATCAGAAAGTCAGTGACTTCTCCGGTAACGACAAAAAGGTTTGGTTGCTTCTCTGTCTCTTTCTGCATAGCCGCGCGGTACAATGCGCGATCTGCCTGTGTTCTGGGACCTTGGACGGCCGGGCCTTTTCGTCGGTTAAGCAATCGAAACTGGATGCCAGCCTGATCAGCGACGCGCCCCATGACCCCATCCAGGGCATCAATTTCGCGAACCAGATGACCTTTACCCAATCCACCAATCGCCGGATTACAGGACATGACGCCGATATCGGACGCAGACAATGTGACCAACGCTGTCTTTACACCCATACGCGCAGCCGCGTGTGCCGCTTCTGTGCCAGCATGACCCGCGCCGACGACAATCACATCAAAATCTGAATGTTTCACGTGAAACACTCCTTACTTACCCAGGCAGAAACTCGAGAAAATCTCATCCAAGAGGTCCTCAACACCGATTCTGCCAACCAAGATTTCCAAAGCACGGATCGCCGTGCGCAATTCTTCTGCTGCGATATCATACAAGTCTGGACCTGATTCCAGAACCGCGATGGCAGAATTCAGCGCTTCACGCGCACTGATCAATGCAACTCGGTGCCTTTCGCGGGTCGCAATACCACTGCTTGTGGTTCGATTGCTAAGTACATCCGAAATCTGGGAGATGAGTTGATCAATACCCTGCCCGGTTTTGCCGGAAATTCCGCCTTCAGACGGGTCCCGAAGGTCAGATTTTGGCAAGACCTGAATATCGCCATTCAACATCTGAACACCCAAATCCTTTGGGCTATCGGTCAGGAAAACACGTAGATCAGCTGAATCCGCGCGCTTTCTTGCCAGTTCGATTCCCAGGCTTTCAACATGGTCCTCGGTTTCGCGTAACCCTGCAGTATCCAGCAATGTCACCGGCAGCCCAGCAAGGTCCATTCGCACCTCGATCACATCGCGGGTGGTTCCGGCATATTCCGAAGTAATCGCGGCCTCACGCCCTGCCAATGCGTTCAGCAAGGTCGATTTTCCTGCATTCGGAAGACCAACGATCGCGACTTCGAACCCTGTCCGAATTCGTTCGGCAATTTTCACACCGTCCGCTTCCCGCTGCAGATCAGCCATGACCGCGGTAATCAAAGACTTGACCTCTGGTGTGACATCCATTGGTACGTCTTCGTCAGCGAAGTCAATGACAGCTTCCAACAAGGATGCGGCGCGGATCAGATCACGTCGCCATCGTTCGGCCAGAGCACCCAAGTCGCCGGACAAAATGGTTTGCGCCTGTTTTCGCTGCGCCTCGGTTTCTGCATCGATCAGGTCGGCAAGCCCTTCAACCTGCGTCAGGTCCATCTTGCCGTTTTCCAGTGCGCGTCGGGTGAACTCACCGGGTTCTGCCAGACGCAGCCCGTCCATATCGGACAGACACCGCATCACCGCATCTACCGAAGCCGTGCTGCCGTGGATCTGCAATTCAGCAACGTCTTCGCCGGTAAAGCTGGCAGGCGCCTGAAAGGTCAAAACCAAACCGTCATCCAACCGCGCACCATCGGCCGCGTACAACGAACGGACCCGCATACCGCGCGTTGGTAACGGGCTTCCGGTCAAACCAGCAGCGGCGGAATGAGCATGAGGGCCAGAGAGGCGGATGACCGCCACCCCGGCTTTGCCTTGCGCGCTGGCCAAGGCGAATATCGTATCCATTCGAAGGCCTCGCGTCGTTTAAGACCTATGTCAGGTGTTCATCGAATCGAAGAACTCTCCGTTTGTCTTCGTCTGTTTCAACTTAGACAACAGGAACTCGATTGCATCGGTCGTGCCCATCGGATTGAGGATACGGCGCAGAACGAAGGTTTTGGCCAGATCGCCCTTGTCGACCAGCAGGTCCTCTTTCCGGGTGCCGGACTTAAGGATGTCGATCGCCGGGAACACACGCTTGTCTGCAATCTTGCGATCCAGAACGATTTCCGAGTTACCAGTGCCCTTGAATTCTTCGAAGATCACTTCGTCCATCCGGCTGCCGGTGTCGATCAAGGCGGTGGCGATGATGGTCAACGAACCACCTTCTTCGATATTCCGCGCGGCACCAAAGAAGCGCTTGGGTCGTTGCAGGGCGTTTGCGTCCACACCACCAGTCAAAACTTTACCCGAGGATGGCACCACAGTGTTGAACGCCCTACCAAGTCTTGTGATCGAGTCGAGAAGAATAACAACATCTCGTTTATGCTCGACCAGACGCTTGGCTTTTTCGATGACCATCTCAGACACAGCCACGTGGCGCGTTGCCGGTTCGTCAAAGGTCGAGGACACAACCTCACCCTTCACCGAGCGCTGCATGTCGGTCACCTCTTCCGGGCGTTCGTCGATCAACAGAACGATCAGGTAGCACTCGGGGTGGTTCTGTTCGATCGAGTGCGCGATGTTCTGCAGGATCACGGTTTTACCGGTCCGCGGAGGCGCCACAATCAGAGAACGCTGGCCTTTACCGATGGGTGAGACCAGATCGATCACACGGGCCGACTTGTCCTTGATAGTGGGATCCTCGATCTCCATCTTCAAGCGCTCATCGGGGTATAAAGGCGTCAGGTTGTCGAACAGGATCTTGTGTTTGGCTTTCTCCGGCTCTTCAAAGTTGATCTTGGTGACCTTGATCAGCGCAAAGTAACGCTCATTGTCATCAGGTGCTTTGATATCCCCCTCAACCGTATCACCGGTACGCAGCGAATGCTGGCGGATCATGTCGGGCGAAACATAGATATCGTCAGGACCCGGCAGATAGTTCGCCTCAGGCGAGCGCAAAAAGCCGAACCCGTCCTGAAGAACTTCAAGCACACCGTCGCCGCCAACGGTCCAGCCTTCATCCGCGCGTTCGCGCAGGATCTGGAACATCATCTCGCCTTTACGCATGGTCGAGGCGTTTTCGATCTCCAGTTCTTCGGCCATCGCCAGAAGGTCTTTGGGGCTTTTGGCCTTCAGGTCGGCCAGATTCAGAGATTCAGTGGACATGATATATACCTTCGCCGCTGACTGCGCGGCACGAAGTGGAATTTCAGTACGGAAGATACATCGCCCGGACGGGCGCGTTGATCCTTACATAAGCGCGTGCGCCCTCGGAGTCAAACAGGCCCTCAGAACTTCAGAACGACCGCCAGAATGATGACAACCATCAAAACGGTCGGGACTTCGTTCATCATGCGAAACTGCCGCCCAGTGAGCTTATTTCGGCCTTCCAGGAAATCCTTGCGCCGTGCCATCAGCCAGTGATGGAACCAGGTCATGCCAATCACGGCTGCACCCTTGACCCAAGGCCAGGACCAGTCCCACCCGACAATACCCGGCGTGAAGACCATGATCAGCCCGCAAAGCCACGCCACGTACATCGCCGGACGCATGATCACCCGCAAAAGCTTCTCTTCCATTTCAAAGAAAATGGTTTCAGCGCCTTCGACCGATTGCGCCTTTTCTACGTGATAGACGAACAGTCTGGGCAAATAGAACAACCCGGCCATCCACGAGATTACGGCCATGATGTGTACAGACTTCACCCACGGGTAAATCGTGAAAAGAAGATCAGTCATTCTGGCTCCGGACGTTGCTCGGAACCCTCCCTATAAAAAAAATAAGAAAAGAAAAAGGAAGATGATTTTGTAGGGTGCGTAAATTTCGTGGATTACTTTTTTACTCGCATGTTTTCCCCAGGTGGACAGAAATACTGTGAGAACAGATGATTCTGTTGATTTCATTAATAAGTAATTATTTTCAAATTGTTATATAGGTATCGCTTACGAAATATTGGGGATAACTCAATGGGTAAGATGGGACATCCCGGTTTTCCCGTGCAGGAAAGTTATCCTTGTCCCGAAAGGACGGTCTTCGAGCGACTCGGGTAAGAATCTCGCGAAATTCCCGGGGTTGCGTGTCAACCGGAAAACCATACAAACCATCCCAGAACACTCAACGATTTGCTCAGGGGGTTTTCCACATGTCTGTCCCCATCATCCTTGCCTCGGGGTCATCCATCCGCGCGCAACTTTTGCGTAATGCGGGCGTGCCGTTCACCGTGCAGACCGCGCGGGTGGACGAGGACACTGTCAAACGCGCCCTGTTGGCCGAAGACGCGCCACCGCGTGATATCGCGGACACGTTGGCCGAGATGAAGGCCCGCAAGGTCAGCGACAAGAACCCAGGCGCGATGGTTTTGGGCTGTGATCAGGTACTGGATTTCGACGGTCAGCTGTTATCCAAGCCGGAATCCCCCGCTGATGCACTTGCACAGCTCAAGGCCATGCGGGGCAAACGACATATGCTATTGTCTGCAGCCGTGATCTATCAGAATGGCGAGCCGATCTGGCGCCATGTTGGTCAAGTGCGTCTGCGCATGCGGGCGAGTTCGGATGCCTATTTGCGCGACTACATAGACCGCAACTGGGACAGCATTTGTCATGCGGTCGGGGCTTATAAGCTTGAGGAAGAAGGTGTGCGCCTGTTCGCCACCATTGACGGCGACTATTTTAACGTTTTGGGTATGCCCCTGTTGGAGTTGCTGAATTTTCTGGCTGTTAAACGGGTGATTGACCAATGACGGATAACCGAATTCCTTTGGCTGGAGTGATTGGGCATCCGATTGGGCATTCAAAATCCCCTAAACTGCATGGGTATTGGCTCAAGACCTATGGGCTGGCCGGGCACTATGTCCCCATGGATGTTGCGCCCGATGACCTGGAAACCGTTCTGCGGACACTGCCCAAAGCCGGATTTGTCGGCACAAATGTAACTGTGCCCCACAAGGAAGCAGCCTTGAGAACTGCGGATCATGTGTCGGACCGGGCGGCAAAGATTGGCGCGGCGAATACACTGGTCTTTCAACCTGATGGCTCGATCCATGCAGACAACACCGACGGCTTTGGCTTTATGGAAAACCTGAGGGCCGGTGCACCTGACTGGAATCCGCAGGATGGACCGGCCGTAGTCTTCGGAGCGGGCGGAGCTGCGCGCGCTGTATTGCAGGCTCTGGTGGATGCCGGAGTGCCCGAGATCATGCTGACCAACCGAACACGTGCTCGCGCCGATCAGCTGAAAGAAGAATTCGGTTCCCGCATTTCTGTTGTTGATTGGATTAAAGCCGGCAATGTAATCGAAGATGCCGAGCTGGTGGTCAACACCACCTCACTGGGTATGCAGGGGCAGCCTGAATTGCGGGTGCCGCTGGACGGCCTCCAAGCGGGTTCTGTTGTTACTGACCTCGTTTATGCACCCCTGAAAACCAAGCTGTTGCAAACCGCCGAAGAAGCCGGGTGCACAACTGTAGATGGTTTAGGCATGTTGCTGCATCAGGCGGTTCCGGGTTTTGAGCGTTGGTTTGGCAAACGGCCCGAAGTAACAGATGATCTGCGGGCTACGGTGCTGGGATGAGCTTTGCTCTTGGCCTGACGGGTTCAATCGGAATGGGGAAAAGCACCACGGCGCAATTGTTTGTGGATGAAGGCTGTGCGCTGTGGGATGCGGATGCGGCTGTGCATCGCCTGTATTCAGCCGGCGGTGCTGCGGTAAAACCGATGCACGATATGTTTCCTGAGGCAATTATTGATGGCGCAGTCAGCCGGGACGCATTGAAACAGGTCATTTCCGCGGATCCGACAGCGTTGAAAGTGATCGAAAGCATCGTGCATCCGCTGGTGGCCGCCGACCGGGCGGAATTTCGGGAAAATGCCACGGCGGATATTCTGGTTTTTGACATCCCTTTATTGTTCGAAACCGGTGGTGATGCGGCGATGGATGCGGTTGTCTGCGTTTCGATCCCGGCGGACGAGCAGAAACGACGTGTTATGGAACGTGGGTCGATGACCGAGGCTCAGTTCGAACAGATCCGCGCCAAGCAGATGCCGAATGACGAAAAATGCGTGCGGTCGGACTTTGTGATCGTAACAGATACGCTGGACCACGCCCGCGCCCAGGTGCAGGATGTGGTCAGGCAGATACGGGCGGGGATGGCAGATGCGTGAGATTGTACTCGATACCGAAACCACAGGGTTTGATCCCGAAAGCGGTGACCGGATTGTCGAAATCGGTGCGGTCGAGTTGTGGAATCACGTGGCCACCGGCGAGACCTACCATGTTTATATCAATCCAGAACGCTCGATGCCCGAAGAGGCGTTTGGCGTGCATGGCATCGGCCCGGACCTGTTGGAAAATCCGCGTCCACCGGAAAAAGGTGAGGTTACGCTGAAGGACAAGCCGGTCTTTGCAAAAGTTGGTCAGGGGTTTCTGGACTTCGTCCGGGATTCCAAGCTGGTGATCCACAACGCGTCTTTCGACATGAAATTCCTGAATGCCGAGCTGAAATGGATGGGTCTGCCGACCCTTCCGATGGATCAGGCGCTGGATACGCTGGCGATTGCGCGCAAACGGTTTCCTGGCTCGCCAGCCTCGCTGGATGCGTTGTGCCGCCGCTTTAACATCGACAACACGAACCGCGTTTTGCACGGCGCGTTGCTCGACTCGGAAATTCTGGCCGAGGTGTATCTTGAGCTGATTGGCGGACGGCAACCGGATTTCGGCTTGTCGACAAGCGCGGCGTCGGCCGCCGGTGGCGGCGATGACTGGCGTCCGACAGCGCGTCCGACGGCCTTGCCGTCAAAGATCACGGCGGAAGAACGCGCGGCGCATGATGATTTTGTAGAGAAATTGGGCGAAAACGCTCTGTGGACCCGCGCCTAGGCCCCTGCCCGGCGCGGGTTTACCTGATTAAGCTTCGGTTTTCTGAGCGTCGGCCTGACGGCGCATCAGTTCGTTACGATACAGCGCAACAAAGTCGATGTTGTCCAGGTTGACCGGCGGGAAGCCACCGTCACGGGTGATGTCGCTGACGATGCGGCGCAGGAAGGGGAAAAGCATGCGCGGGCACTCGATCATCAGGAACGGGTGCAGCTGATCTTCGGCCACGCCTTCGATGTGGAACAGGCCGCAGTAATCCAGCTCGCACAGGAACAGGACGTCTTCCATGCCTTTGGCCTTGGAAGTCAGGTTCAGTTTGACCGCAACTTCGTACTGATGCTCGGTCGGGCGTTTTTTGGCGTCCAGGTTCACCTGAACGGCGATCTCGGGCTGAACATCGCCCGACACGCCTTTTTGCGCCATCACGTTTTCAAAAGACATATCCCGAATGAATTGTCCCAGAACGCGCATCTGAATCTGAGGGGCGGCCTGTGCCGCGGTGTTTTCTGCAGGGCTTTCGTCAGCCATGGATCTACTCCGAAAATGAAATTCGCCACTGCTTAGCAAGTTGGGCGCAACACCTCAATGCTGAGGCGGACCTTCAACCCATTTGGATGGCTTTGAAGGGTTTTGACGGGGGCGCACTTCGGTAAATTCACCATCGATCACGTCATCCTGATCAAATTGGGTAGGGCCGGTTCTGAATTTTGCCCCGGTGCCCATCTTGAAATGGGTGATTGTGGCCTTGGATTTCAGATAACGAAACACCGCCACCCGAATGCCAGGAACAAGCAAAGCAAAACCAACAGCATCGGTGAAAAATCCCGGGGTCAGCAGCAAAACGCCAGATAGCAAGATCATCGCGCCATGGGCCAGCGGCTCTGTCGGATCATCGAGTTCAGAAAAGGATCGCTGCAAATTGACCAGTGCCATGCGACCTTGTGTCCTGACCATAATGGTGCCGATTACAGCTGTCAGAACGACTATCGCCATTGTAGGCCACAGGCCGATCAGGCCGCCGACCTGTATGAACAGGGCTATCTCGATGATGGGCACCAACAAAAATGCCAAGAACAGGTACATTTGCTTTATCCTTTCCCTTAGGCCGGGCTGTGGACTTGCCACGATCTGTCACCTACATAGTGGCATGAGGCTGCGTATACAAAGTCGCGGTCTGAAAAGAGGATGAAATGAACGAACCGATGATCCAGTTGCTGGTCCTGGCCGGAATTGCCGTTTTCCTGATCCTGCGCCTGAAAAGTGTGCTGGGTACACGTGAGGGGTTTGAGAAACCTCCTGTTCAGCAGCAACCCGAGGCGGACAAATCCCGTCGCGGGTTCGAAGTGATCGAAGGTGGTCCGGATCACGATATCACAGACCATGTTGCCGAAGACAGCGAGCAAGCTCAGACGCTGGCCGCGATGAAGCGGGTTGAACCCAGTTTCTCGGTCAGTGAGTTCGTACAGGGCGCACGCGGCGCCTATGAGATGATCGTCATGGGGTTCGAAAAGGGCAATCTGGACGAAATCCAGCCGTTCCTGTCCGAAGAGGTGTTTGACACATTTGTATCGGTCGTGGCGGCCCGCGAAGATCAGGGTCTGACCATAGAAGCCGAATTTATCGGCGTGCGTGAAACCACGTTGGCCGATGTAACCTTCGACAAAGACACAAACCAGGCAGAAATCACCATGCGGTTTGTGGGTGAGCTGACCTCGGTCGTGCGTGACCGTGGCGGTGATATCATCGAAGGCAACCCGAACACTGTGAAACGCCAAAAGGACAGCTGGACCTTTGCCCGAGTGATGGGCGCTGACGATCCAAACTGGCTGCTTGTCGCCACGGACGCATGATTGGCGCGCTCCGGTCGCTATTTCTGGTGGCAGTCATGACCACTGCCGCCAGCGCTGAACCGACGCGATCAATCCTGTCTTTCGACGATCTTGATGGTTGGGCTGCTGACGATCACGGGGCGGCCCTTTCGGTTTTTCTGAACACCTGCGGTGATCTGGACGATCCGGATTGGCAGGCGTTGTGCAACGTTGCCCAAACATACGAGGCGGATGCGGCGCGTTCATTCTTTGAGCTGTTCTTTCGCCCGGTTCTGGTCGAGGACGGCGAAGACGCCCTTTTCACCGGTTATTTTGAACCGGAACTGGATGGGTCTAAAATCCGGACCGACCGGTTCAAGTATCCAATCTACAAAATGCCACCCGAAGCGCGGGCCGAAGGACCATGGCTCAGCCGTCGCGAAATCCTGACTGGAGACGCAATGCAGGGCCGTGGGCTCGAGATCGCTTGGGTGGATGATCCGGTCGAGCTGTTCTTTTTGCAAATTCAGGGTTCGGGACGTGTGCGCCTGCCAGATGGCAGTGCCCTGCGCGTGGGCTATGGCGGGGCAAACGGCCACCCTTATCGTTCCATCGGGGCCGAGCTGATCCGACAGGGCGCGCTGGGCGCACATGAGGTCAGTGCCCAGATGATCCGCGCATGGGTTCGCAAGAACCCCGAAGCCGGGGCTGAACTGCTGTTTCACAACCCGTCTTACGTGTTCTTTCGCGAAGTCTCGCGGGTCGCGCCTGAGTTTGGGCCACTGGGGGCCATGAACCGGTCGGTGACGACGATGCGTAGTATCGCGGCTGACCCAGCTTACACACCGCTGGGTGCCCCTGTTTGGGTGGAAAAAGACGGTAAGACCCCGTTACGCAGGTTGATGATCGCGCAGGATACGGGTGCTGCCATCAAAGGAGCGCAGCGAGCGGATATCTTCTTTGGCACGGGGGACGAAGCCGGAAAGGCCGCCGGCCGCCTCAGGGATCCGGGGCGGATGGTTCTGTTGCTGCCGATCCAGCGGGCCTATGCTCTGTTACCGGATGAATTCTGATGTCCAGACGCAAACTGACGGCAGATGAGGTCGAGCTGTGGCGCAAGGTTGCCAAACAGGCTGAGCGTCTGCATCCCGAGATCCCGCAATCGGTCCATCCGGTCACGCTGCCCAAGCCCAAACCGACAAAAACGCCAAAGCCCCGGTTCGAGACTTTTGAGGTCGGGCAAAACGCGCCGGGTAAACCTGCGCGAAACGCGCTGAAACCCTCGATCGGCGAAAGCCTGCGGAACAGCCCGGTGCAGATGGACACCAAGGCCTTTGGCCGTATGAAACGCGGCAAGATCAAGCCTGAAGGGAAACTGGATTTGCATGGAATGCGCGTGGACACCGCGTATCCGGCGCTGATCCGGTTTGTCCTGACGGCGCAAGCTTCGGGAAAACGTCTTGTTCTGGTCGTCACCGGAAAAGGAAAGGACAGGGATGAACCTGGCCCTATTCCAACCCCACGTGGGGTATTGCGCAATCAAGTGCCGCAATGGCTGGCCTTGCCACCGCTTGCGCAGGCCGTTTTGCAAGTGACCCCTGCCCATATCAGCCACGGTGGCGATGGGGCCTATTACGTTTATCTGCGTCGCACCCGTTAGAGAGAGCTTACCGCGCGCGTAACTCCGATTTTCGCGGACAAGCAGACAAGTACGAAGACACCGCCGATCCACAGGAATTGCACGCTCAACGGGATACCGGCGTCGATCAGTACCCCGGTCAGACCAGGGCCGATTGCCGATCCCAAAACCATAACTGCAGTGGCCATCGCCTTGATAGAACCTATGTGTCGTGTTCCGTAGAATTCGGCCCAAAAGGCGCTGGGCAACGTGTTGTTTGCCCCAACCGTCAGGCCCAGAAAGATCATCGCGATCAGGGCGCCTCCGATAGAGCTCGTCAGTCCTGCGATCACAAATCCAATTGCGATTGGGAGCTGATAATAGGGCATCAAGCGCGCGGTGCCCCATTTGTCCAGCGCCCAACCAGCTGCGAACATCGAAACCA
The DNA here is from genome assembly GCF_013033965.1 of Ruegeria atlantica. Lineage (GTDB taxonomy): Bacteria > Pseudomonadota > Alphaproteobacteria > Rhodobacterales > Rhodobacteraceae > Ruegeria > Ruegeria atlantica_D. The sequence goes on along the minus strand of NZ_WQFE01000002.1, from coordinate 83,425 downwards.
GCGAAGTTCCAGTAAAGATCGGGAACAGAGCAACCAGATCAAAATGTTGCCAACCCTTGACTTCGGCCAGATGGACCTGATGGAAGAAAAACGCGGTGATAAAGGCCGTCGGACCCAGCAAAGCAGGGGTCATGAACCAAAAAAGTGGATGAAACAGTGTTTCTCTGCGCGTCCAATGACGCCCCAACATTCCCGTAGCCGAGTATTCGGTAGCCAGACTTTGCGGAGTGCGCTCCTGACGCAAGAGCCGGGTCAGGACCGGTATCCCCATCAGGACGATCACCGCGGACACCACCCATAACCACCGCCAATCCAGAAACGCCAACGCGGCCACGAAAACCAATGGCAGCAGCGCCTCACCAATCGCGTAGCCGACTGATGCAATCGACAAGGCCTTGCCACGTGTAACAATAAACCATCGCGCCATGGCGACCTGCGCCAGATGGATGCTCATCCCCTGCCCGAACAGTCGCAACAAAAAAACGACCAGCGGCAACAGAACAAGCCAGCTGTTCACGGCCATCGCAACGGCTGCCACGGCAAGACCGGTCAGAACAGCCGGACCCAGGACACGGACGCGGAAGACATCTGTCAGCCCCCCGGCCCAGATCATAACGATGGCCGAAACGGTGGTGCCGAGGGAATACAGACCGCCCCACGCGCCGTGTCCAATTCCAAACTCTGCGCGTATGTTTCCAGCGAAGACCGAGATGAAGAAGGTTTGCCCAAAGCTGGACAGAAAAGTCAAAAGAACACCCGCACCCAGCCAGGTTGCATTGTCACGAAGGTATTGGCGCAGGTTGAACCGCGTCACGGAGCGACCTGCGCCTGCCCTGTTTCTGTCAAAACAATCTCGGTCGCACCGTCGGGGTTACGCTGACTTGGCGGAACCAGAACATCGATACCGGGTCTTTTGTCGGGTCCGAATGTATTGCTGACCCGCCGGACCGAGCTGAGGATCGCCAGCAACGCCGGGGACGTGGCGGCCACAAAATGCGAAGACTCGGCATCACCGCTAAACGCAGTGGTATCAATGACGTTAATCGGGAATTCCTCCAACGATTTGATCGAGCTGATGTTGCCCAACCGCTCTCCTTCCGCCGTTCCACGCAGGCGGGCCGAGATATTCAGAATTTTGTCCTTTTGCGAAACCATAACCACGAAGGGATCGGGCGGGTTCTTGATTCGCCTCATCTGCGAGCGAAACAGGTCGAGGTCCAGATCGGGTGAGATCAGTACGACCCCTTCGATGTTTTCCTTGGCCCAACCCGGTTCCTGCAGTTCGGTCTGGCGCATCATCTCCATCGTCAACGCTCCGCCCATGGAATGCGCGACCAGAATGACGCGTTTCACGCCCATGGATTTCAGCTCACGGATGGTTTGTTCCAGTCCGTCACGCGCAAACAGCATGCTGTCCAGATCGTAGGCATAGCCGTAGCCCGTTGCGCGGCTGGGCCAGGAATAGACCAGCGTAGATCCCGGAAGACCAATGTCATGGGTCAGCTGCGCCGCACGAAAGATCGTTTCGGTCTGGGTCGAGTTGTAACCATGCACAAAGATTGTCACGTCATCCTGGCCGCGCAGATGCTCACGCAACCCCTGCGGCCCCTCCAGCTCGGTCACGTTGGCCATGACGAACTCTTTCTGCGGATTTGGATTCGCGTAAGAGAACTTGAGCGTGCCGGGCGTGTGCGTTGGCGGGATCGAAACCGTGGTGTCCAAAAACTTGAGCGACTCACCGCGCCGGAATCCGTAGTATCCGTTCGCTTCACGCGCCCGGGAGGTGCTGACGAAGATGGTTTCAGGGGTACCGACACTTACGGCCGCAGGAACCACCTCGGTCACGGTCCGGTCGGCGCAGGCGCTCAACGAAAAGGAAAAGAACAGAATGAAAAAACAGCGAAGCACGGGAAAACCCTCGGGGGTGAATCGTGCTTACGCTATCGCATTCTGGCCTGGCGTCCAGCGGCACAACGCAGCCAAAGCGGCAAAAACCGGCTGGCCGTGTTACAAAACGTAACGGCTGAGGTCGGTGGACTTGGTCAATTCGCCCAGATTGTCATCCACGAATTGCGCATCAACCGTGATCGAGGTTCCGGCCTGATCGGGTGCGGTAAAGGACAGCTCTTCGAACACACGTTCCATCACCGTGTACAAACGACGCGCACCGATGTTTTCGACGCTTTGGTTCACATCCGCCGCGATACGCGCCAGTGCCGCGATTCCATCATCCGTAAAGCTGACCGTAACTTCTTCGGTTTCCATCAGGGCAGTGTATTGGCGGGTCAACGCGTTGTCGGTTTCGGTCAGGATGCGCACGAAATCCTCTTCGGTCAGCGCGCGCAACTCCACGCGGATCGGCAGGCGGCCCTGCAATTCCGGCAACAGGTCCGATGGCTTGGCGATGTGGAATGCGCCTGATGCGATAAACAGGATATGGTCTGTTTTGACCGGGCCGTGCTTGGTGGATACTGTCGTGCCTTCGATCAGGGGCAGCAGGTCGCGCTGTACCCCTTCCCGGCTGACATCGCCACCGCGCGCGTCTGAGCGGGCGCAGACCTTGTCTATTTCGTCCAGAAACACGATGCCGTTCTGTTCGACAGATTCCAGCGCAACCCGATTGACTGTCTCGTCATCCAGCAGCTTGTCGGCCTCTTCCCCGATCAGCGCCTCATAGCTTTCGGCGACGGTCATTTTGCGTTTTACGGTTCGCCCGCCAAAGGCTTTGCCGAAGATATCGCCCAGATTCATCATCCCCATCTGGCTGCCGGGTTGGCCGGGAATGTCGAACATAGGCATTGGGTTCGAGGAGTCGGACAACTCCAGCTCGATCACCGTATCGTCCAACTCACCCGCTTTTAGTTTTTTGCGGAACATCTCGCGCGTGCCTTCGCGGGCGTCGGTACCGGCGATGGCTTCGATCACACGATCTTCGGCGGCCTGATGAGCCTTGGCTTTGACGTCCTCACGCATGTACTCGCGGGTTTGCAGGATTGCAGCATCCGCCAGATCACGAACGATCTGTTCAACATCGCGACCGACATAACCCACTTCGGTGAATTTGGTGGCTTCGACCTTGATGAAGGGCGCGCGGGCCAGTTTGGCCAGACGGCGACTGATCTCGGTCTTGCCGACGCCAGTGGGGCCGATCATCAGGATGTTCTTAGGATAGACCTCGTCCCGGATGTCGTCAGCCAATTGCTTGCGCCGCCAGCGGTTGCGCAGTGCAACGGCCACGGCCCGCTTGGCATCCTTCTGCCCGATGATGAAACGGTCAAGTTCCGAGACGATCTCGCGCGGGGTAAGGTCGGTCATGAGTGTTCAATCCAGTTGTTTCGCTCCGGAACCTAATCATAAGCCGCGAAAACACAAGCTGATCACGAAAAACTCACGCCAACACACGGACTGCACACGGAAATTCGTGGTGATGTGAATCGCCAGTGGCGCGTTCGATGCGCATAGTCTGCGGCGACGGGCAAATTCGCCTGCACTTTGAAATGGAGACTCACATCATGATGACTCGTCGTTCGCTCTTTTTGAATGCCGCTGCTACCGGCGCGGCCCTGACCCTGGCCAGTGCCAATGTCGCCGTTGCCGGTGGTGCCAAGAAAAAGGGCACATTCGAGGGCCGCTCGAAACATATCACCACCGGTTCGGTCAAAGTGGTCAAGGATGGCGAGCGTTACATCGTTGAGCTGGGTGATGACTTTTCGTTGGATAATGGTCCCGACCCGCGTGTGGCCTTCGGCAAGGATGGCACCTATGACCCCAACTCAAAACTGGGCGCGCTGCTGAATCTGAAAGGCAAGCAGAAATACGCTGTGCCGCCGACAATGGATATCTCGGGCTACAATGAGGTTTACATCTGGTGCGAGGTCGCAGGCGTTCCGCTTGGCGTCGCGGCGCTTTCGTAACCCAACGACGAAAACGCGCCCGGAGGCCGGTAAATTACCGGCCTCTGACAAGGCGTTAGGTGCTATAGCGCCCGTCTGTTACACTCCTCCCAAGGAACCAGTTCCGGGGTGTGTGTTGCATGACGAAGATTGCCAAGATTACATTATTATTCGTGGTTTTCGTGGATTTGATCGGACAAGGGCTGGTCTTTCCCATCATCAACTCTTTGATCATGGAAACGAAATCCGGGTTCCTGCCGGAAAGTACGCCGATGGGTCGGCGTCATTTCTACTATGGCCTCGTGATCGGATGTTTCTTTCTGTCCTGGTTTCTTGGCGTTGTTTACGTGTCCAAAGTCTCGGATTCCATCGGGCGCAAGAACGCCCTGTTGGTCTGCCTGAGCGGGGCTTTGGCCGGTTACGCCATCACCATTGCCGCGCTTTACCTCAACTCCTTGCTTCTGCTGATTATTGGCCGCTCGATCACCGGCTTTACCGCTGGCAATCAGCCCATCGCACAGGCGGCGATGATCGACGGCAGCACCGATGCCGCTGACCGAGACCGCAATATGGGCTACATCATCACCGGCGTCAGTTTTGGCCTTGTCGGCGGCCCGATTATCGGCGCCGTTTTGTCCGACGCAGCAATTCTCGGCAGCTATGCAACGCTCAAGATGCCGTTCTATGGCGCGTTTGTTCTGGTGTTGATCGCCATCTTCCTGGTGAGCGTCTACTTCAAGGACACCCGCACCGAACGCGCGGCTTTCGTATTCCGTCCACGTGATATCACCGACAGCCTGATCGCGGTACGCGAACATCCGATGGTTCTGAAAATCCTGCCCGTCTATGCGTTGTTCATGATCGCGAACGTCACATTCTACGTATTCGTCGACAACTTTCTGACCAGCGCCTGGGGCTATGGTGTCATCGGTGGCAGCATGGCGATGGTGGTCATCGGCTTTGCTCTGGCGTTTTCCAGCACCTTCCTTGTGAAACCGGCGCAAGAGAGGTTCAGCAAGCATTCCATTATCAAAACGTCACTGGTGGTCATGGTGATCTGCGGTTTCGGCTTCGCCTTCAGCCCGAGCGGGGTGCTGAGCTATGTCCCGGTCTTCTTCTTCTATTTCTTCTTCGGGGTGTCGTATCCAACCCTGCTGGGTCTGTTTTCGTCCAGCGTCAGCGAGGCAGATCAGGGCTGGGTCATGGGCGTCACCACAGCCGTTTTCTGCCTTGCCGGCGGCGTCATGTCCCTGATCGGCGGTGGATTGATGAGCATCGATATCCGACTGCCCTATTACATCGTCATCGCGACCGCCCTGCTTGGGCTGGTCGGCATGTACCGGCGCTGGAAAGGGAAGGAAATCTCGGCGCTGTTGGCCTAAATCGTCTCAACCGTCAGCTTGCCGTTGGTGTAAACGCAGATATCTGCTGCAATGGCCATCGCTTCGCGGGCGACCTCTTCGGCGGGTTTGTCGCTGTCCATCATCGCGCGGGCCGCGGCCAGTGCGAAGTTGCCGCCTGATCCGATTGCCGCCACATTGTGTTCAGGTTCCAACACGTCCCCTGCCCCGGTGATCACCAGCAAGTCCTTACCGTCGGTGACGATCAACATCGCCTCAAGCTTTTGCAGGTACTTGTCGGTGCGCCAGTCCTTTGCCAGTTCAACGGATGCACGGGCCAGTTGGCCGGGTGTCGCTTCCAGTTTCACCTCAAGCCGCTCCAGCAAAGTGAAAGCATCCGCCGTTGATCCGGCAAACCCGGCGACAACTTCGAATCCGCCCGGCGACAGGCGGCGTACTTTGCGCGCGGTGCCTTTGATCACGGTCTGGCCCAGGCTGACCTGCCCATCCCCGGCAATGACGACCTGGCCGCCCTTTTTGACACCAATGATCGTGGTCCCGTGCCATCCGGGAAAATCGCTGTCCGCCATGAAAGCCTCCGTGTTCTCAGTCGCTATATATGGGCCGGGCGCGTGATCGGCGCAACCCGTTGCACAACTGCCGAAAAGATATGCACAAAACGCAATCCGGGGTTACCGGACCAGCAATTGTGAGTCCCCGCCCGTGGGACTACATGAGGCTCACAACCGACAACGGGTCGGCTGTTTCAGATATAAGGACTGGGAACATGGCAACAACTGCAAACATCCATGCCCCACTCGGAGCAGCTACCATCCTGCACGTAGTGGACGCATTCATCAATGTCTTCGACTCCGCTGTTGAGCGTTACGAAAGCCGCAAGACACGCAAGATCCTGTCGGGTCTGACCGACGCACAGTTGGAAGATATCGGTCTGGCGCGTGCGGATATCGCAAAGATCTGATTCCGCAATCAGAACCAGAACATGAAGCAGCCGCCCGGGTATCCGAGCGGCTTTTTCTTTGTCAGCTTTGCACGTATTTGCCTGCCAAATCCGGCACAAACGCCTCGATCGCGGCGGCTGCAACGACATGGCGCGTGCCCGCGGCGTCATCCACGACATCCAACCCACCTTTGACGGCCCGCACTTCGGCGCGGCCCCGTGGCAGGTCGGCAGCGACCCTGTCACAGTCGACTTGATCAGGGTCTTGCACCGCAATCGTTACCTGCACCCGCATTTCCTTGTGGTCGATGCCAAGTTTGGAAAACAAAGTGATCGATGAATGATGCAGCGCGTCCTGCACTGCGCGGCAGGCGGCTTTGGTGTAGTCCTGACCATAAAGATCGTTGCCGGTGCCCATTTCCAAAATGATGCGTTTTTCGGTCATTGGGCGGGCTCCATATCGAATGAAACGATAACGGCGGCGTTGGCGATCACGGTGCGGCCATCGGTGTGGGGTTTATCAATATCCAATCCGCCCTCGGTCACAGTGATGTTGGGCTGGCCATAGGGAAAGATCGCCTTCAGCGTCTCGGTATCGACCTTGTCGGGCTGTTGCACACCCACTTCGACGTCAATGATCATCGCCTCTTTCGGAAAGTCGAACAGCTCGGCCATGTTGACCGAGTTGTGCCACAGCGCATCTTTGATCGCCCGCAGCGCAGCCTCGGTATAATCCTCGCGCCGCAGGGATGTGCCCATCCCGAATTCCACCAGAACCCGTGTCTTTGCCATGTGTTTTCCCTGAGTCTTGGCCCTATCCGGCCGATCACAAAAAAGGGCGCCCATTACCGGACGCCCTGCATTCAAAACCGATCACATCAAATCAGATTGATTCGTCGATCCAGCTTTGCAGCGCGGCCTTGGGTGCCGCACCTGCGCGGTTCGAAACAACCTGACCGTCCTTGAAGATGAACAGCGCCGGAATGCCACGTACACCCATGGCGGCGGCCGAGTTCGGGTTGCTGTCCACGTCCACCTTGGCAATTTTCACCTTGCCGCCGTATTCGTTGGCCAGCTCTTCCAGAGCGGGGCCGATCTGTTTACAGGGGCCGCACCATTCGGCCCAGAAATCCACCACAACGGGGACATCGGAGTTTTTGACTTCGGCGTCAAAGGTATCGTCGGTAACGGCAACGGTCGACATATTCTGTCTCCTGAATGGGGTAAACTCGGGAACTGAACGTAGGGGTCCGTCAATCCAAGGTCAAGATATCTGGGTGCGAGACAATGCTTGCGTCACAAGATCGTGTGGCAGCCACATCAAATCGGCTGTCCTTGTCCATAGGATTGCTGTGCGGATTTCGTGGTTCGGATAGACTTGGGAAAGCGCCTGCGCGTAGGCCCCCATCTGCCGCAACAGGCCTTCGGGACAACTTTCCGCGGTCTCGGGAACGGTCGCATTTGATTTGAAATCAATGGTCTGAACCTCGGTTTCGGTGATGATCAACCGGTCGACTATGCCATGCAAGCGGCGCCCATTCAGGTCCGCTGTCACGGGAACTTCGGCCAAGGCGTCCGGACCGAAGACGAACCGCAGATGTGCCGCAGTCATAACGTCGCAGGCCTCATCCAGCAGCTCTTGCCGTTCTGCGTCCTGCATATCGGGCAGTACCCGGGCGCAAAGCTGTGGCCAGTTTTCCCGTGTGGTTGAGGGCAGATGCTCAAGCAACAGATGCAGGCGCGTGCCGCGTAGCTTTGCCGCCTCTTCGTTCTGACCTGCATCGCTTGGCAACGCTTTGACTCCACCCAGATCCGAAGGGCTGAGAGTTTCTAGTTTTGGTTCTTGCGACGTAGCGGGTGAAAGGAACGGGGTTGGCAGATCCGCCACCGCAACCGTCGTTTCTGCGGTGTCCACCAGTGGTGGTGCGTTCCAATCCCCGTGTGACAATCGCAGAGTATCAGAACCCGGCAAAGCCACGGCCCCTACCCGTTCCATCGCAGCCTGCACCATCTGATACCAGCTGGTTCCGTCCTTGCCGACATCACCGGCGGCGGCCACAATCAGCCACTTCTCGGCCCGTGTTAGTGCGACATAAAGCAAGCGAAGCCGCTCATTTTCTTCCCGCGTGCGGGCTTCGTCTCGCGCACGCGCAATCAACGCCGGAGATGCGTCGGCTGGAACTTTCCACAGCGGTGTCCCTTCCGCCACCATGATCTCGGCGTCGCGCGGCGCTTGCCGTTTACCCGTATCCGGCAGGATCACGATCGGAGCCTCCAGCCCCTTGGAGCCATGCACTGTCATCACCCTGATCATGTTTCCGACGCCGCTCATCTGCCGTTTGATTTCCAGATCATCGGTCTGCATCCAGACCAGAAAACCGGTCAGGCTAGGGATATCGGAGCGTTCATAAGCCAGCGCCTGTGACAGCAGTGCGTTGATCCCATCCTCGGCCTCGGCCCCCAACCGGCCCAGCAATTTGCGCCGCCCATCATGGCGGGTCAGGATGCGTTCGATCAGGTCATAGGGGCGCAGAAAGTCGATCTGGCTGCGCAGATCGTTCAGGACTGCCAGTGTATCGGGAAATTCTTCAGCGCGCTGGCGCAGAGCGGCCCAAAGGAACTGTTCCTTGCGCCGATGCGCCAGGTCGAATAATTGCTGCTCGGTCCAGCCAAACAAAGGGGATTTCAGAACGGTGGCCAACGACAGGCTGTCCTCAGGCGTGGCCAGAAAGCTTAACAGAGCCGCCAGGTCTTTGACCGCCAATTCCGCCCCAACCTTTAGTCGGTCTGCCCCGGCGATCGGCAGGTCAGCGGCCTTGCAGGCCCGGATGATCTCGGCAAACAGGTCCGAACGGCGCTGAACGAGGATCAGGAAATCCCTTGGCTGCACCTTGCGCCGCACAAACGTGCCCGACGTTTCACCGTCTTCTGGGATTGTTTCACCCCGTTCTATCATCGCCTTGATCGACTGGGCCACCTTCTCGGCCAGAATGACATTATGATGCCGCGCACCGGGTCGATCCACCGGATCGGTCCAGTCGGAATCGTCATCGTCTTCGACCTTTTCAACCACAGGCCACAGGTCGACGCGACCGGGAAGATCGGCCTTGAAGGCGCGGTGCTGACTTTCTTTGTGAAACCCGGCCTCGGCGCGATTTTCAAACAGGATATCGACCAATGACAGGATCGCACTTGAGGAGCGGAATGAGTATTCCAGCGTGGAATCCCATAGTTTAGAGCCTGATTCTGACAGTTTCCGCCCAAATTCGGCCTGCATCAGGTCGAATGCCTGTGGATCGGCGCCCTGAAAGGAATAGATCGACTGTTTCTTGTCGCCAACCACGAAAATCGTGCGTTCAACCCCGGACCGGGCCCCTTCCCCGCTGGTGAATTCCTGCGCCAGTTTTTCGACCACGTCCCATTGGTCAGGGCTGGTATCCTGCGCTTCGTCCACCAGAATGTGATCGATGCCGCCATCCAACCGATACAATACCCACGCAGCCACAGCTGGGTCGTTTAGCACTTGCCGTGCGCGCAGGATCAGATCGTCAAAATCCAACCAGCCACGCAGCTGCTTGCGCCGTTCATATTCCGGCAAAAAAGCAGTGGCGAAACGGTGCAGGACCAACGTCTTGCGCGCCGCGACCAAAGCAAGCCGCTTCTCGCGCGCGGCTTCGACCCGCAGCATCAATGCTTCGAGCTGGGACATCTGCCCCGCTAGCGCGCCTTCTCGCAGAGCTTTGGTGGGGAAACTGTTGATTTTGGCGGCGAACGGCTCCTTAGCCCCCTTTCCAGTCAGAAACACGTTCTCTAACAGGGGTAAACTGGTGATCTTCGCCTCAGTAAGGGCCGCCAGTTTTGCTGCCGCCTTGGCATCTTTCGGTCCACTCCCGTTCAAAGCGGGTAGGATGGTGCGGATCAGCTCTACTTCACCGCCCAGAAACACACGTGCTATCAATGCGTTTTCATCGAACCCATCAGGTAGCTCAAACCGCTGCAGCACATCGGCCCATTCCAGCGGTTGTGCAAACAGGTTGCGTTTCTGGGTGATGGCTGCGGTGAGTTTGTCGAACCCGGTATCTGTGACAAACCGGGCGACGTCTTCGATCAATTCAGCCTGTGGACCTGCGGCAAAATCCTCGACAATCTCTTCGCGCAACAGGGCTGCTGCGCGGTCTTCCATCTCGGAAAACTGCGGGCTGACACCGGCTTCAAGTGGGAAACGTCGCAGCAGTGAGGCACAGAACGAGTGGATTGTCTGGATCTTCAGGCCGCCTGGCGTTTCGATAGCGCGCGCAAACAACGTTCTGGCCTGTGCCAGCCGTTCGGGGTCGATAACGCCCGGAACACCCAGATCGGTCAGTTGGGAAAGAAGGCCGACATCATCCTTCATTGCCCATTGTCCAAGGCGATCAAACAACCGGTTTTGCATCTCGCTGGCGGCGGCCTTGGTGTATGTCAAACAAAGGATATGCTGTGGCTGTACGCCGCCCAACAACAGACGCGCCACCCGATCAGTTAGAACCCGCGTTTTTCCTGAGCCTGCATTGGCCGCCAACCAGGTCGAGGCGTCGGGCCGCGCGGCCTGTACCTGCCGCTCGGTTGCGTCGTTGCGGGCGCTCATGTCAGGTCCTCGGGCGTTGTGTCATCAGTGCGGTCCCACTCACCGAACCGTGCCAGTTGGTCGTAGTCACCGATATCCGAATCCTTGTGTAACATCCGACGCGATGAATACCCCTGATCAGGCTCTAAATAAGCTGAGATTAGCTCTTTTAGCTCTGCCAGCACCTTGTCTGGCGGCTCTTTTGCCAGCGGTGCTTGTACCTCCTTGTAAGTTCCACCCATGCCAATGAAGATCGCCTCTGCTACGGGTGATGGGTCGAAACCATCAATGCCGCCCTCTTCGGCCATGGCGGCTTCAATCAATAGCTGTTTGTCGAATTTCGATTGCTGGCTTTCGGTCGGGGGCGTTCCTGTCTTGTAGTCAACAATACGCAACGCGCCGCGTTTGTTGCGATCTATCCTGTCCGCGCGGCCCGCAATGGTGAAATCCAGTGGCGACAGCACAAGTTTGACCATCGCTTCAAAGGCGACCGGGCCCCCGTCCCCGCGGCGTGCAATTTCGGCGGCCAGAAAATCGTCTGCGATACGTTCCAGCCGCGCCAGCCAAAGTTTCCGCGCCGTGGGCCATGCAACATGTTGATCTAGCAAAGTTTCCGCGCGTTTCAAAAAGTTCTCGCGCGTCAGCAAGGCGGTGTCCAGAACACTGTCTTTGACAAAGTGCTCCAGGATTTCGTGGATCACGATGCCGCGCAGCAACGCATCCGGTGCCTGCACCAGTGGGTCCAGTGGTTTCAGTTTCAGTACGTGCTTGGCGTAAATCGCGTAAGGGTCGCGGATCAGCCGTTTGATTTCCGTTACGCTCAGCTGATTCGGGCGCGACGCCACTGGTGGTCGTGGAGAAGGGCGCGTTGCCGGTGCAATGTGTGGCGCGGCCTCAAGCTGTTCCGACCATCGCAGCCATTGCCGCCCCTTTTTACGCATTTCCGACAGGGCTTCAGGTCCGCCCTGCTCTGGCAAGCCCTGAAGCAAGTTCGTCAGTCGGTTCAGCCAACGTGACGGCACGGTTTCTGCATCGTCGGACCGGGTTGCACGGGTCAGCCAGACTTCGGGCGCACCGATGGCTTGCTGAAAATCATGTGCCGACAGACCGATCCGGCGTTCAGGCAGCAAAAGCCCGGCCTGATCGCGCATCTGACGGTTCAGCCAAGGGTCTGGCACGGCTGCTTCGGGCCAGCTGCCTTCGTTCAGGCCTCCCAGAATAAGCAGATCTGCCCCCTGCACCCGCGCCTCAAGCGTGCCCCAGATCATGATGTGGGGATGCGGCGCGTCGCGGTCGCGGACCTCTTCTCCTGCCAGCAATGCACCCAACAGATCGGCAAAGTCATAGGCAGTCATCGGGCCGCCGTGTTGTGCCTCATCTTCCAGTGCGGTCAGAACGCCCAGCGCTTTTTGGCCTGCATTCTTATCCCATAGTGTCCCGGTTTCCCCTGACGCACCGGCAGAAATGGCCTCGGCCAGCGCGCGCAACCTTTTGACCCAGTCGGTCAATGAAAGCTGACCCAAGACTTGCTGATCGCAGAAATGAGCGGTCAGCCATTGCACCCAGTCCTCAGGCACCTCTTTGCGGATGGCGAAGGCGGTGAGGGAGACACTGTCCGGGAACGGTGGACCGTGTCGGCGCAGATCGAGTTCCAGATCACGTGTGTGCAGCAAATGCGCGCCGCGCCCTTCGCCATCATGACATAGCGGGTGTTTCAGTAAGGTCAGCAAAGCCTCGCCATCCAGACGCCGGGCGAAAAGTCCCGCCACGTGACGCAGAAACCGGCCGGGTGGCGACAATTGCAGAGGAAGACCAGCACTGTCGTCGGGAAGGATGTTCCAACGATCCAATGCGGCGCTGACTTGCCGTGTCAGCATCCGATCTGGCGTGATCAATGCGGCGGTCTGACCGGTTTCAGCCGCCTGGCGCAGGCGCAGCGCGATGGCCAGCGCCTCGGATCGGGGCGATTGCGCCTCGACCAATGTCAGGTCCTTTGTGGCGCCATCGAGACCCGTTAGCCGCGGGCCTTCTGACATCCAGGCATCTGTGATCGGGGCAGGGCGTAAAGCGAGTGAAACCAAACGGTTGCGGGCGGGCGAGGGTGGTTGATCCCCTGTCCAGGGTTTGATCTGGCTCGGTTCCAACCCAAGCTGCATCATCAGCTTGCGAAACCGGTACTGTGGGTGGTCTTCTGATAACAGTGCGTCATCCAAGCCATGCCAGACGTGATCGGGCTGATCGTAATCAAACCCCGGCAGGATCAGTGCCCCTTGCGGCAAGCGTGCGACCGCTTCCATCAGCATCAGAGTGGTTCCGCGTGATCCGGTCGACCCGGCGAGGATGACTGGGTGCTGAGGTGGTGCGGTTCGCCAGCGTTCGATCAGGTTTTCGACCACAAGGCGCTGCCGGGCCTGAACATCCAGAGCGTCATGACCCGAGTTGATAAAGTGATCCGCAATCCCAATGAACGCCTGCGCGCGGGCCCAGTGGCCGGACATGTCGCTGACGTCCAGCTGCCGAATTGCATTTGGTGAAACACCTTCGCCCTGCATCTCGTCAATCAGTGCGGCCAAACTGTCGGACAGGTCAAATAGCGAGGACCGCGCAGCAAGATCCGGCTGTTGTTCCAGTAGCTTAGAGATCAGCTGCGTCAACTCCAGCCTGCGCCGCAGCGGTGGTATCGCCGGAGGTATCTGCGCAAGATCAACGCTTTCACCCAGATCAGTGACCAGTGACAGGCGCGGCAACAGGCAAGCCGGGCCTTGGTCAAACAGGTCACGGACCCGCCGTGCCATGCGCCTTGTGTTGACGACCAACTGAACCTTGGCCAGCGCTTCAGGAGGATGACCAGCGAAGCGCGCGCGCAGCCCTTGAACCAGCATTTTCGGGAAATCCGCACCGGGTGGGACGGCAAAAACGCGCGGTGCGTGGCTGGGTTCAAACATCGGCAATGAGCCCTTCGGCCAAAGTGATCCCCTTGGGGTGGCCGACATCACACCAGCGTCCCGGATAGGTGAGGGCAAACAGACGATCTTGCTGCTGCAACCGGTCCCAGAGCACGTTCAATGAGAACGCCTTCTCGCGTATATCCATCAATCCGTCGGTTTTCATGATCTGCGCGCCACCGTAGATCAGCTCTCCACCACGCACGATCCGCCCTGTTTCATCAGCTGTGAAATCGCCCTTCCCTGTGTGCCCGACAGTTTGACCCACCGGAATACACATCAACAGCGCGTCCATGTGGTCAGGATTCCACGCCGTGCGGAGCATTGCCAAAGGGTTCGGTCCTGACCAGATCGCGTCGGGGTTCAGGGTATAGACCGGGTGCGGGCCCAGCAAAGGCAATGCGGCACGTATCCCGCCGCCAGTTTCCAGTATATCCGGGGCCTCATGCGAAAGCAGAACACCCTTTGGGGACAGGTGAGCCTCAAGCTGGTCTGGCAGATAATGCAGGTTGGCCACTATGCGCTTGGGGCGCACGTCATCCACCAGATCCAATGCGTGATCAATCAGAGGCCTGCCGGCCACTTCGATCAATGGTTTGGGCTGTTTTTGGGTCAAAAGGCCCATACGGGTGCCAAACCCGGCTGCAAACAGCATGACGGCTTCGGGGTCTTGGGTCATTTCTGTCTGAGCCTGTCCAGGTTTTCAGGGGTCGGTGGGGGCAGGGCCTCGCGCAGCAGGTCGGCGACGGCAACCAGTGCGGGGTGTTCCAGATCCCGCATCACATGCGCCCAGGTTGCCGGAATCAGATCGACGTAACCGGGTTTGCCGCGCTCGGTTGCCAGCCGGGCAAAGACGCCCAGAATGCGCAGGTTTCGCTGTGTGCCCAAAACAGCGTAGGCAGTGCGGAAATCATGATCATTCACTCCGGTTGCGGCGATATAGCGGTTCACCATCCGCATTTCGGTTCCGAGTGAAACATCGCGACGCACATCTTGCAGCAACGATACCAGATCATAGGCCGGGTGGCCTAACATCGCGGTTTGAAAGTCCAACAAACCAGCGCGTTTAACCCCGTCGCGATCCGGCAGCCAGATCAGGTTTTCGGCGTGATAGTCACGCAGCACAACAACTTTGGTCCCCGAAGTTTCCCGGTGCAGAATGTCCGAGAACCGGTTTTCGAACCGGTTACGCGCATCGGAGTCGTGCGTGCCCAGAACGGCCTGCGCATATTTGGTAAAGGACAGCGCGGCCAGTTCCGTCATCAGGGTCGGATCATAGGACGGCAAAGACAGGCTTGGTGCGTTGTGAAGGTCGATCAGCACATCCGTTGCAACCTCATAAAGCTCGCGTTCCATTCCGGGGGTTTGTGAAAGAACACGTGCAAAAAGGTCGTCTCCGAGGTCTTCGAGCAACAGGAAACCGTAATGCGAGTCCTCGGCATAAATCTCGGGGGCGCTCAGGCCAAGGGACCGAAGGTATTCGGCCACTCGGGCAAAGTCTTCGACATTTTCTGCCTTACCCGGGGGCGAATCCATTAACACCGCGGTCTTGCCAGTTTCCGGATCGGTCAACCGTTCGTACCGGCGGTTCGAGGCATCCCCAGCCAGCGGTGCACGCTTTGCGTTGGCCCATGCGGTCTGCGCAATCAGCGCTTCGGCCAATACCGCCCTATTTGTCATGCTGGAATCCTTAGTTTTGCGGGCCATTTCGGATCTGACCAGGACAGGGTCAGGTGGCGTATGTCAGTCATGTTAGGGTCTGTTTCAAATGACAGGGTCGCAGCCGAATCCGGATTCAATGGCCCCAATTTGTCCGGCCATTCAATCAAACAGATTGCGGTGTCAAACGCCTCGGTCAGCCCCAGTTCTTCGACCTCTTCAACAGCGCTTAGACGGTACAGGTCGCAGTGCCAGATTTCCCCGACCGGTGTGTCGTAGGCCTGAACCAGCGTGAATGTGGGCGAGGGCACATCCTCGGGCTCGGCCATCAGCGACTGGATCAAGCTGCGGGCAAAATGGGTTTTGCCACTGCCGATCTCACCCTTAAGCAAAAGGATATCCCCGGATCGCAGTTCTGTACCGACGCGAGCAGCGAATTCCGCAGTTTCCTCGGGCGAATTCAAAGTGATCAGGCAGGGCGATTTGGTCATGGCGCCACAATGGCCCCGTGCCCGGTCGGCTGCAACCCGGTTCAGGCGCTGATCTGCTGCGCCTCTTGCTGCATTGATACGTCACGATCGACGGAGAAACGAACGATGGTGGCACCATTCTGCATCGGGCTGACCGTGCATAGCACCTGGGCGCCGTTTCGCAGATAGATAACACCCGACCATTCGGCGCGATTGTCCCGCGCCTCAACAAATTCGCGAATTTCGCCAAGGATCGGAGTCGCTGTGCAGTGTTCCTGCCAGTTTCTGGTCACTTCAAGAACGGTGTCTGCGTCAAACCCGGCGTCGCCGGTATCCCCCCAGAGCTGTTGGTAGGCGAAATTGGTAAATGCCAGCGTACCGTCGTCGCTGAAGACGGCGATGGCGTCGGCCAGTTTGTCCAGAATGGATTGCATCAGATCCATCTCCGAGCGGAACCTGCGGGTCAGGGTGATCTCGGCGGTGATGTCTTCGATCAGAAATGCCACAGCGCCGTCGGGGTGAGGACGGCCGCTGACCGAATATACCGACCCCGAAGGCAGAGACCATGTCTCTTGATAGTTTCCGTCCTCTGCCGCCTCAAGCAGGTCGTTCATCTGACTGCGCCAGCTGCGATAGTTTTTGGGTTCGGGCATCATATGCTGGTCCCGAAGGCGATCGAAAAAGCTGGACAGGCTGGGGCGACAGCTCAGGAAATCCGGGGGGAGGGTGGTCAGGTCGATCAGGGCCGGGTTGAACAGCGCCAACTGGCGGTTGCGGTCAAAAATCGCCAACCCGATGGAAAGTTGCGCAAAGGTTTTAGTCATGGTCTGAACGAACTTGCGCTGCGCCATTTCCGCCTCGACGATTGCGTTGATGTCGACGGCATAGGACAGGTGGCCTTCGGGGTGGTCCACAATGGTAAGATCGAACCACAGCTTGTTGTCACTGAATTCCGAGGAAATTGAGACGCGGGCCTTTGTGCTTAACCTTTGGTCGTCATCGGGGACCGGAAACAGCGGCGCAGTCAGGTCTGTGTCCTGATCCCGCACTTTGCGCACCAGCGAAATATAAGCGGCATTGCACCAGCGCACATTGCCCTGATGGTCCAGCAGCCAAACAGGGTAGGGCGCCTTTTCCATGGCAAGGCGGTTTGGATCATTTGATGCGCTTTGGGTCATTGACGGGCAGTCAGTCCGGTCGCGCAGTTGAACGCGCACAATGCCGTCTATCCATTCACACAGAACGTCGCGTTCAACCGTACAGTCGATGGCTGGGATGACCAGATTGCCTTCACGCCGGACCCGGTCAGGCGTTTCAGGGAAGGTTGGAAAGTCCCTGTGCAGCAACCGGCACAGATCAGCCCAGTCGCGAACTTGCTCGAACCCTTCCAGTGCGATGTCCGAATGGCTGATAAGTCGATCCCCATCGAACAGGAACGCCGCATCGAACATTGATGCAGGTGAGGACAGGCCAAAGTTGTCCCCTCGGGCCCGCCGGCGCGGCAGCAGCCACTGAACTGCAAGACTTGCGGAAACCAGGCCGATTATGGCCAGAATAATCCAGTCGACCATGCGCCCTCCGGTGCGCGAAACCACGAAACGGCACTATGCGCCTTAATGGTTAACGGGGTCTTAACCTATGAGGCCTCAACCAATGCACCCAAGTCAATTCAGGTCTGGAACCGTTGGTTCACGCCCGAAGGCACGGGCGTATCGCCGGTTTGCGCATCCACAAGGTTACGTGGCCAGGTTACTTTGACAATCGCGCCTCGGCGATCAGGGTTATCCGACAGCGTTTGGTACGGGTCCGAACCGTTGGCAAAATCCAGCTCTGCTCCGCTGCGCTCAAGCAGTGTTTTGGCAATGAAAAGACCAAGGCCCATACCCTCATATTCCGGGCGTGTCCTTTTGTCGGTCTCACTGCGGCGGCGGCGCATGAAAGGATCGCCGATCCGGCCGATCATCTGAGACGGATATCCGCGACCGTCATCCATGATACTGACGGTGATCTGTTTGGTGGACCATTCCGCCTCGACCCAGACATTGTCACGCGAAAAATCCACAGCGTTCTGGATAAGATTGCGCAGGCCGTGAATGATCTCGGGCTTGCGCAGGATCGAGGGCTGCTGGACATCGCCATCTTCGGCCGGACCCTCCTCGAAATGAACCGTCTTGCCGCGGTTGATATGCGGCTCGGCCGCTTCGTGCACCACGGTCGAAAGCGGGGCTTGCCGCAAATGCAGATCGTCTTTGCCGGCTCGGCCCATATCCCGCAGGATATCCCGACAGCGGTTTGCCTGTTCCCGGATCAGGGCGGCGTCTTCGATCAGGTCGGGCCGGTCGTCCAGTTCCTCAATCAACTCGGAACTGGCCAGTTTGATCGTCGCCAGAGGCGTGCCCAGCTCATGCGCGGCGGCAGCAACCACGCCGCCCAGATCGGTCAGCTTCTGTTCGCGCGCCAGCGCCATATGGGTGGCGGCCAGCGCTTCGGACATGGACTGCACCTCAGAGCTGACGCGATGCGAATAGGCGCCCAGAAATACAATCGCGATGACGATTGCAGCCCAGTTCCCGAACAACAAAATGTCGGGGATGTCCAGCTCAGCCCCCAGTCCGGTGCGCAGGGGTAGATGGAATTCGGCCAAAAGGGTGGTCAGGACAATGGCCACACCCCCGATAATCAGCGTAGATCGCGTGCTCATGACGCTGGCGGAAATCGTGACAGGCCCCACCAGCAACAGCGCAAAGGGGTTGTTCAACCCGCCGGTCAAATACAGCAGAATGGTCAGCTGGAGCAGGTCAAACAGCACCATCAGAAAGTTTTCGAACTCGGACAGGCGTTTATTGCGGGGAAACAGCAGGATCGCAGTCAGGTTCCCCATGATCGAGATTCCGATCGCCAGATAGCACAGGGTCGCGTCCAGCTGGATGTCATATGTCTGCTGCGCGACGGTGATCGCTGTGATCTGTCCGAAGATGGCAACCCAACGTAACAGGATCAGAGTTCGCAACCGGATCCAGCTGCTGCGTTCCTGGCCGCGCCATAATGTGATGTTGGAATTTGCCATCGGTCGATTATGTCCTGTTGCATCGGCTGAACTTCTTGATAGGTGTCCCGGCCGAAACGATCAACAACCCCTCTTATGTCAGGATTGATGTCATGGTCCGTCTTTATGCCATCCTCGCAACCGTTGTTCTGGCCGTTGGCCTTGGGGCCATGTGGCTGCTGACGCGCGGTGCCGGATCGGACGACAAGTTCGCGCAATGCCGGACCAGTCAGATCGCAGGCGGTGCGGCGGCTATTGGTGGCCCGTTCGAACTGATCAACGGCAAGGGCGAAACGGTCACCGACAAGGATGTGATCACCGAGCCGACGCTTGTGTATTTCGGCTATACCTTCTGCCCCGATGTCTGCCCGTTTGACATGTCCCGCAACGCCGAAGCGGTGGATATCTTGGCTGAACGCGGCCAGTCGGTGACTCCTTTGTTCATCTCAATCGACCCGGACCGTGACACAACCGAGGTGGTGGCGGACTATGCCTTTAACCTGGGTGGCAAAACCATCGCGCTGACCGGCACGCCCGAACAGGTCAAGGCGGCAAGCCAGGCCTACAAGACCTATTACAAGGCCCATGACAAAAGCGATGAGTACTATCTGGTCGACCATTCGACCTTTACCTACTTGGTCACGCCCGAAGAAGGGTTCATCGAGTTTTTCAATCGGGATGACACAGGTGAACAGATGGCTGACAAGGTCGGCTGTTTTCTGGACAAGATCTAGAACGTGACGGGTTGTTTGACCTTTGGGATGGCGCTGCTATTACTCATGGTTAAGCCAAAGGCGTGAAATAGCGGAAAGAACAGAATATGGCGGACAGCTCTGACCTCGACATCGGCCCCGATAAATCCCTGCTTTTGGTGGACGATGACGAACCGTTTCTGAGACGTCTGGCCAAAGCGATGGAGAAACGCGGGTTCGAAGTTGAAACCGCAGGGTCCGTCGCCGCTGGCCGCGCAATTTCAACTGCCCGCCCGCCCGCCTATGCCGTCGTTGATCTGCGGCTTGAGGACGGCAATGGTCTCGATGTCGTTGAAGTGTTGCGCGAGAAACGCCCTGACAGCCGGGTTGTAGTTCTAACCGGTTACGGCGCGATTGCCACAGCCGTGGCCGCCGTCAAGATCGGCGCGACTGACTATCTGTCCAAACCCGCCGACGCCACCGACATCACCAATGCGCTGCTGGCCAAGGGCGACGAGCTGCCCCCGCCCCCGGAAAACCCCATGAGCGCGGACCGTGTTCGTTGGGAGCATATCCAGCGGGTTTATGAGCTGTGTGATCGGAACGTATCCGAGACTGCGCGGCGGCTGAACATGCATCGGCGGACGCTGCAGCGGATTTTGGCGAAGCGTAGTCCGCGTTGAAGCTGTGGCTTCCGGTCCTAACGGTAGCAGTTTTAGCTGTTTCTTCCTCTGAAGCGTCATCAGCATGCATTGATCTCGGCAATCCCACTTTTGCCTCTCACCCAAGAAAAGTTGATCTATGTACAGATGGGCAATGTGAAACTGCGCTACTGACAAGTAGCTGCGGTAACATGTACTATGAAGCGCAGCGTTTTCGGACCGAAAGACACGATTGGCTATTTCGAGTAAGGTTCAATGAGGCCCGTGAAGACAATGCGTTCTTCGTAAGTCGAGATGAAACGGAATTGATGCTGGATGAACTTCTAAATCTGTCATGTAGGCCTGCCTCGGACGGTTATGAATGCGTCTTTATCGACCGAGTAGTAACTGGTTACTCTGAATAACTTGGGTTTCAGCGGACTCAATGCACGTCGGACCTCCCGCGTCACCGCATCGTGACTTGATAATACGGAGTGCCCGAACAAGTTTCAGCTTGGAATAATCATCGTCAAAACAGGACAAAAGAATGATCGGCTATGTGACCATCGGCGTTTCGGACTTGGAGCGCGCTAAAAGATTTTACACGACACTGTTTGCGGACAAGGGCGCAAAAGTTGTGATCGACGCTGGTCGCATCGCTTTCATCGGAAATGACCCGTCAGCTCCCATGCTTGCCGTTTGCACACCCTACGATGGCGAAGCCTGCGCGACTGGCAACGGTGGAATGGTTGCTTTTGCAGCAGACTGCAAGGATGAAGCCAAGGCGCTTTACGAGAAGGCAATCAGCTTGGGAGCCACAGATGAAGGAGAACCCGGGCAGCGCGTCCCTGATCGGTTCTACGGTGCCTATGCTCGCGATCTGGACGGCAACAAGCTGTGTTTTTACGTATTCGGCTAAAGCCGAGTCAGCAATACTCCATGCCGCTCCAAATACGCCCGCCGCACTTCAACTGGCGGGCGTAACGTGATCGCCAACCCCTCCAACACTGCCTTATCTGGGCGACCAAAGAACTTTGTCGCTTCGGCCTCGGAAAACCCTGCAATCTGCGTTGCCTCCATCCAAGCGCTGATTTTGTCGGCCTTCTTGAT
The DNA here is from genome assembly GCF_013033965.1 of Ruegeria atlantica. GTDB lineage: Bacteria > Pseudomonadota > Alphaproteobacteria > Rhodobacterales > Rhodobacteraceae > Ruegeria > Ruegeria atlantica_D. The sequence goes on along the minus strand of NZ_WQFE01000002.1, from coordinate 62,065 downwards.
CTGCCGTTTCACCGTTTTCGGCACCGCAGCAGGCAAACCGAACCGGATGTGAATCGCCGCCGCGAGACGATCATCCAGCGCACCGTAATCCGGACCTACGGCGGATTTGACGGGTGAGATCATATCTCCGATCACATATTCCGGCGCATCGTGTAACAGCGCGGCTAATCGCCATTTTACAGGCGCTTTGGGGGCAATCCGACCGAAAAGCTCTTCAACCAGAAGGGAGTGCTCGGCCACGGAATAGGCATAATCGCCAGCGGTTTGCCCGTTCCAGCGCGCCACAAAGGCCAGACCGTGCGCGATATCTTCGATCTCGATATCCACCGGTGTCGGGTCCAGCAGATCGAGCCTGCGACCGGAAAGCATTCGTTGCCATGCCCTGGGTTGTGTTGCCATTATGCCATGCCTTGTGAAGTAGGACACGTTGAGTTCGCGTTTTTATGCTATGATGTACCTGTCTGGATCACAGGCTGCCAACAAATTCTTGAGCTTTCGTGCTTTGAACCTACACGATTTGATCCCGACATATGGACTGAGGGGGGCGTACTCCTTTCAGTTATGCCCTCTCGTACTGAAACACGTATCGAAAGGAGCATGTTATGTTCAAACGTTTATTCGCGATAACCCTGACCTTCGGCATGGCCGCAACCGCACCGCCTGCCCTCGCCAAAAGCTGTGCACAGCGCGAACATGTGATCGCTAAGCTACAGGACAGTTATTCAGAAGAACTTGTCTTTGGCGGATTGCAGAAAACGCGGGGCGCGCGGGCTGTTATGGAGGTTTGGACCTCGAAGGAAACCGGAAGCTATACGGTTCTGGTGACCCAGGCGAACGGCATTAGTTGTATTGTCGCCGTTGGCACCGATTTTTTTGAAGCGATTCCAAAGATAGAGCTCAAGGGTGAACCAAGTTGATTTGAACCGGTTCATCCGGTTTCCGGCCATCCACGTTGCCACTTGCCCCAAGGAGTGCTAGGGGCTGCCCGGACTGTGATTTACCGGAATGGAGCACCTGATGGCCGGGGACTATATCGTCAAAGACATCTCATTGGCCGGGTTTGGCCGCAAGGAACTGAACATCGCCGAAACCGAAATGCCGGGCCTGATGGCGCTGCGCTCGGAATACGGTGAGAGCAAGCCGCTGAAAGGCGCGCGCATCGTCGGATCGCTGCATATGACGATCCAGACCGCCGTTCTGATTGAAACACTGGTCGCGCTGGGCGCGGATGTGCGCTGGGCATCATGCAACATCTTTTCAACTCAGGATCACGCGGCGGCTGCGATTGCCGAGGCCGGTATTCCGGTTTTCGCCATCAAAGGTCAGACGCTGGAAGAGCACTGGGATTATCTGGACAAATCCTTCCTGTTCGAAGACGGCCCTAACATGATTCTGGACGATGGCGGCGACGCAACGCTGTACATTCTGCTGGGTGCCCGCGCCGAAGCGGGTGAAGACATCATCCCCGTTCCGTCTTCGGAAGAGGAAGAAGTCATCAAAGCCCAAATCGCCAAGCGTTTGGCGGCAAGCCCTGGCTGGTTCACTAAGATGCGCGACCAGATTCAGGGCGTGTCCGAGGAAACCACCACCGGTGTGAACCGCTTGTATCAGCTGGTCAAAGACGGCCAACTGCCATTCCCTGCCATCAACGTGAACGACTCGGTCACCAAGTCGAAATTCGACAACAAATACGGCTGCAAGGAATCTCTGGTCGACGGTATCCGCCGCGCCACCGACACCATGATGGCTGGTAAGGTTGCCGTGGTCTGCGGTTACGGAGATGTGGGCAAAGGGTCAGCCGCCTCGCTGCGCGGCGCGGGTGCCCGCGTGAAGGTGACCGAAGTTGACCCGATCTGTGCCCTGCAGGCGGCGATGGACGGGTTCGAAGTTACCCTGCTGGAAGACGAAGTCGCGTCGGCCGACATCTTCATCACCACAACCGGCAACAAGGACGTGATCCGCATCGAGCACATGCGCGAGATGAAGGACATGGCCATCGTTGGCAATATCGGTCACTTCGACAACGAAATTCAGGTGGCCAACCTAAAGAACCACAAGTGGACCAATATCAAGGAACAGGTAGATATGATCGAGCTGCCCTCGGGCAACCGCATCATCCTGCTGTCCGAAGGCCGTCTGCTGAACCTCGGCAATGCCACCGGGCACCCGTCTTTCGTGATGTCAGCGTCCTTCACCAACCAGGTACTGGCGCAGATCGAGCTGTTCACGAAGGGTGATGAGTACAACAACGACGTCTACATTCTGCCCAAGCACCTGGATGAGAAGGTCGCGCGCCTGCATCTGGATCGCATCGGTGTGAAACTGACCCAAATGGACAGTGAGCAGGCAGCTTACATCGGCGTGAAGCCCGAAGGCCCCTATAAGCCGGAACATTATCGCTATTGAGTGCTAAATACGCATGAGTAAACGCTCCGGACGCCGCCGATTCCTGTTATCGGCGGCGTCTTTTGTTTTCAGTATCGCCGTTGTCGCCATCCTGTTGGGAGGGGGAGGATGGTGGTTATTGGCGCATCCGGAAACGCCCGTGCCACCGCATTGGAACCCCCTGCGAGAGTTGAAAGTAAACGCGCCGGTCACGCCAGTCACCCGGTTTCAACTCAATCGCGCGCTGGCGAACGAAGGACAGTGCCGCGCTGTTTTGGCCGAAGCTGGTGTGAATTTCGAAGCGATGGAAGATCTGGTCGTGGATGAGAATTGCGGAATAGCAGGGCGCGGCCGGTTGTCTGCGCTGGTGGCATCGAAAGTGGAAGCGGTTGAAACCAGTTGCACAACAACCTTGCGGCTGACCATGTGGGAACATCACGTGGTCCAGCCCGCGGCGCAAAGCCTGCTGGGCACGCAGGTCAGCCGGTTGCGGCATGTGGGAAGTTACAATTGCCGTCAGATGCGAACTGCGCAAGGGAAGTCCAGCGGGTGGAGCAGCCATGCAACGGCGGATTCCATCGATATTGTTGGAGTGCAACTGGCTGATGGGCGCAGCCTGACTCTGCTATCGGACTGGGGAACCGAAGGACCCGAGGCCTTGTTTCTGCGCGAGATCTGGCAGGGTGCCTGCGATTGGTTTCGGGTCGTATTGGGACCGGATTTCAATCGCTTGCACGCTGACCATTTTCATCTGCAGGGTCCGGGCTGGGGGTATTGCCGATAATTCAACCCGGTGGCTCTTCAACGCAGTGACGGAAAGAAATCCCCACGACCTTGCGGCGTGAAATCCAGAATGTTCCACAGGGGCCATGCCGCATCCACGTGCCGCGGATGCCAGTCGCTGGGCTCGAAGAACAGCTCGGAACTCCAGAAATGGCTTATGCCGTTCTCATCGCGCTGAAAGACGTTCAAGATCGGTAGTTGGCTTCCATCCTCGGCCTCGGCCAGATAGTCGCGTTGATAGTCCGTGCCCAGCGCAGAATAGAGTGGCAGATCGTGCCACTTCATATCCGCTTTCAGAGCCGCCAGCGTTTCACACGTGTTTTGGGCCACGACGGCAAAGGCGATTTTCTGGGAAATATGGGCGATCTGTCCATTTAAACCGTCGAGAAAAGCGGAACACATCGGGCAAGGTGCCTGCGCATCCGGTCCGTACATAAGCGAGTATATAGCCAGGGTGTCATGTGATCCAAAGAGGGACGACAGGGGTGCCGGCGCACACCGTTCTGACCGGAATGCATAGTCCTGCGGAATTGCCCCGCCTTTGGGCAGATCGCGGCGCAGCTGCGCAACATTTTCAACCTGAGCCCGCAGTTCGGCCTCGGCCGACAGTAGGGCGTTACGCGCGGTTCTGTATTGCGAACTTTCGTTGGGTAGCGACACGGACATCGTGGCCTCCTTTATTCGGAATGAACAATATATTTAACAATATTGTTAAATAAAAAGCAGTCAAAATCAAGCCTCAGGTCAGACGGGTGAGGTTTAGGGGGAATGCCGCTAATTTTTCCCTTTGTGCAAATTCCCGCTCCAGTTACCGTGTTTGCGGCACTGGTATGGCCAAAAACGAGTTTCAACCGGGAGATAACCATGGGAAAACGCGACGAGCTGATCGCAAAATACGCCGAGGACCTGAAGTCCAAATGCGGTATGGACGCAGATATGGATCTGCTGACCAAAGTCACAATCGGCTGTGGTCCTGCCATCTATGACGCCGACGCATCGACTGTCGCGGCAACTCAGGAAGGTGAGCTTGAGACAGTCAAGAACAACTTCCTCATCAAAAAGCTGGGCCTGTCGGACGGACCGGAACTGATGGAAGCGATCAACAAGGCACTGGAAACCTATGGCATGTCCGAGCGCAACAAGTACCGCGCCGTCGTGTATTACATGCTGACCAAGCATTTCGGCAAAGAGGCCGTCTACGGCTGAATCCGTAATACCTTATTGCGACGCCCGTCAGATCCCTGGCGGGCGTCTCCAATTTTAGGTACTTGCCGTTTGAACTACGCCGCAAGGATCGGTTAGTGTCAGACAACGACCAGGACGGTCAGAGCCAAAATTTCCATACGCGTGTGGTGAGTAGGGAGCACGCGGGGTAGGGAAGGTTCTGCATTCGTCAGGGCCTTCCCTTAATCCAGCTCAAGTCGCCTGCGTACCACCCAGATCGCAGATCACCTGCCATTCCGCCTCGCTGACCGGCTGAACGGACAGGCGTGAGTTCTTGACTAGCACCATGTCACCAAGACGTTCGTCAGCCTTGATCTGATCCAGGGTAACCGGCGTCGTGAATGGGCGCACCGCTTTGATATCCACGCATTCCCAGCGCTCATCATCCGTGGTGCTGTCGGGGTGGGCTTCGGCGCAGACCTCGACAATACCGACAATCGCCTTGTCCTTTTGCGAGTGGTAGAAGAATCCGCGATCGCCGACCGCCATCTGTCGCATGAAATTGCGCGCCTGATAGTTGCGCACGCCGTCCCATTCTTCGCCTGCATCCCCTTTGGCAACCTGCTGGTCCCAGCTCCAGGTCGAAGGTTCGGATTTGAACAGCCAGTACGCCATCAGCCTATGACCTTTTTCCAGGCAATCAGGTCAACCGACTGGAACAGCCCGGCTTTGGCATAGGGGTCATTGTCGGCCCAGTTTTGCGCGGCGGCCATGTCTTCGACCTCGAGAATGATCAGCGAACCGATCATTGCATCTCCATCCAGCAACGGACCGGCCTGCGAAACGACGCCGGTTTCCTCGATATAGGCGAGGTGGGCCGCGCGGTTGTCCATCCGGGTTTGCAGCGCGCCGTCCTTGTCACGGGCGATGAGAGCGATCAGCATGTTATTCCTCCTTCAAGGGTCGGTTGAGCAGGGTTTGAATGGCTTGCGCCACACTGTAGGCGCCACTGCTCAGGTCTGCCACCGTTGTGCTGATGGGCATGTCCAACCCTTCTGTAGTGGCGATCTCTGTCATGGCGCGCGCAGTGGCGACGCCTTCAACGGTGGTGTGGGAATCGAACTGGATATTCCGACCTAATGACAGGCCAAAGCGATAGTTTCGCGATAGTTCCGAAGAACAAGTCAGGACAAGATCGCCCAAGCCGGACAACCCCATTAGTGTATCGGGCCGCGCCCCGCGCATCAGCGCAAAGCGCTGCATTTCGGCAAACCCACGAGTCATCAGGGCGGCGCGGGCGCTATCACCCAAACCCGCCCCGATCGCAGCACCGCATCCTATGGCCATTACATTCTTCAACGCGCCGCCCAATTCGGCTCCGATCACATCGCTCGTGCGGTAAAGGCGCAGGTTCGCAGTTGTCAGTTCTTCCTGTAACTTCCGGCCAAGTGCCTCATCGGCGCAGGCCAAGGTCAGCGCGGTTGGCAACCCGCGCGCGATGTCGTCAGCAAAGCTGGGCCCGGTCAGCAAGGCGGGTCGCGCACTCGGGATTGTTTGCTGAATGACTGAAATGGGGCCAAGCCCGGATGAAAGCTCAATGCCTTTGCAACATGCAACTAAGGTCTTTCCGGCCAGGGCCGAGGCATGTTCCTGCAGGGCATCGCGCAATTTCTGCATGGGTACGGCCATCAGCAAGACATCGGCCTCGACCGCCTGATTGATGTTCGAAGTTACCGCGACTTCATCTGGTAAACTCACGCCAGGCAAGCGCTGGGCATTCTCGCGACTGTCCTGCATTTGTCGGGCCTGATCTGGATCTCGAGACCACAACGTAACCGGTCCATTCCCTGACAGTGAAATGGCCAGGCTTGTCCCAAAGGCCCCGGATCCAAGAACGGAAACACTCATGCCTTGGCCCCTTTCTTGCCGCCGCCAAGCATCGCAGGACTCGTCTTGTCCAAAGGCCAGCGGGGGCGCGCCGTCAGGTCAAGCCCGTCACGCGCGCCTGTGCGAAACCGTTCCATCCCGGCATAGGCAATCATCGCGGCATTGTCCGTGCAAAGATTGAGTGGCGGTGCAGTGAAACGTGTGCCTTTTTCGCTAGAAACAGTCTCTAACGCTGACCGAATAGCGGAATTTGCCGCCACACCGCCAGCGACGGCGATAACCGGATCTGAGGGATTTCCCTCAAGATACAGATCAATTGCGCGGCGGGTTTTCTCGGCCAGAGTGTCGACGATCGCCTGCTGGAACCCGGCGCACAGATCGGCGCGATCCTGACGGGTAAGACCCCCGTTTTCGGCGACAATTTGATCACGCATCCGCATAAGCGCCGTTTTCAACCCCGAAAAGGACATGTCGCAACCCGGTCGATCAAGCAGAGGTCGCGGGAACCGGAAACGTTTGGGATCGCCAGCGCGTGCCTCGGCCTCGACAGAAGGACCGCCGGGTTGGGGTAGGCCCAGCAGGCGTGCGGTTTTGTCGAACGCCTCGCCGGGGGCGTCGTCGATTGTGCCGCCAAGACGGGTGAAATTCTCGGGTCCGTGCGCGATCAGGTACTGGCAGTGGCCGCCTGAAACCAGCAGCATCAGATAGGGAAAGGCGATGCTATTCGTTAACCGGGGCGTCAGTGCATGGCCGGCCAGATGGTTCACGCCGATCAAGGGAAGCCCGGTCGCAGCACTCAGACCCTTGGCGCACATGACGCCGGACATGACGCCCCCGATCAGGCCGGGGCCCGCAGTGACAGCAATCGCATCCATATCGGCCAGCGTCAGACCAGCGGCTTCCAACGCCTGCACCACGCATATGTCCAGCTTTTCGGCATGAGCCCGCGCGGCGATTTCGGGAACGACCCCGCCAAATGCGCTGTGCAATTCGGTCTGGCCGTGAACGATGGACGACAACACCTCGGCACCCGCACCATCGGATTGGCGCACAACGGCGGCGGCTGTGTCGTCACAGCTGCTTTCCAATCCAAGAACGGTAAGTGTTTGCACCATTGGTCTGATCCGTTGCATCATGACTGCCAAGCGGGGTATCACCCTGCGCGGACGCAAACAATCCCAAGGCCGAAGGCCCCGCCATTGTATTTGTTGATGACCCGCCCTCGCGCCGCCTCTGAAAGGTTTGTCGCACAGTTGCCGGCCCGCGTCAGGTCACGGGTGGATGTCATCTATTCCCCGATCCTGGAAATTCGACCCCTGAGGGTCGAGATCGATACCAAAGGTATTCGCGGGTTGATCTTTACCTCGGCCAATTCGGTCAATGCCGCCGCGTCGCTGGGCGTCAATCCTGATCTGCCCGCCTATTGTGTCGGCCCAGCGACCACCGGAACCGCCAAAGGGGCCGGGTGGGATGCAATGATGGTCGGAAACACAGCCGAAGAGTTGGTCGCCCATTTGCTGAAACACCGGCCTGAAAGCCCGTTGCTGCATCTGCGGGGTGAACATACCCGCGGCAACGTCGCCGGGCGTCTGACCGAATCGGGGCTGACAGTTCACGAACAGATTGTTTATCAACAGCGCCTGTTACCGCTGACATCCGAAGCGGCTGCTGCCGCATCCGGTGACAGACCCGTGTTTGCACCGCTGTTTTCGCCCCGAACGGCGCGACAATTTGCCGAAATCTGGACCGGGTCCGCGCCTTTGTGGCTTGTTGCCATCAGCGAAGCCACGGCAGAGCCCCTTTATTCATTGGACTACAAGCGCCTGAAGATCGCCAAAGAGCCGACACCCAAGAAAATGCGGAAAGCCGTGAAAAAGCTTGTTAAACACGCGATGCGGGTTGAGCGCGGAGAGACCACTGATTAACTTAGAGCAGCCTGTTATTCATGTTTATTTGGATTCGATAAGGGGAACGTCGCGGTGGCTCGTAAGAAAAAGACCGATCAAAGGCCGGAAGAAGACCCCAAGTCGGATGAAACGGTTGAGTTCACCTCGCAACGTGATGAGACGGCTATTGACCCGAACGAACCGTTAGAAGAGGCCCCTTCCGAAGCCGAAGCCGAAGCCGAAGCCGAAGCCGAAGCCGAAGCCGAAGCCGAAGCCGAAGCGGCTCAGAAAGAGCCACTCGCGCGCGCAGAAGAAACGCTCAGTAGAGAACCACAGAAAGAAGAAAGCCGCAGTGGGTTCGTACCGGCGCTTCTTGGTGGTGTGATTGCGGCTGGAATCGGGTTTGCGGCAGGAAGCGCGGGCTTGTTCGGATCTGGGGATACCGATGCGGTTACGACACTTGAGGCGAAGCTCAACGATCAGTCCGCACAGCTTGAGAGCTTGACCAAATCCCTGTCCGACACATCTGGCGTCGATAGCAAGATTGCAGCGCTGACAGACCAGATGACGCCGATCTCTTCCGACCTGAATACGCTCAAATCCAGTGTGGATGAACTGGCGGGCAAGATCGACCCACTGGCCGACCGCCTAAGTAAAATTGAAAGCGAGGCGCTGACCCAAGGCGCATCCCCCGAGGCTTCGGCTGCATTTGAGGCCGAGCTGAAAAAACTACAGGAGTCACTGGCGGCCCAGCGGGCCGAAGTGGAAAAGATGGTGTCTGACGCGCAAGCGCTTGAAGCGAAGGCCTCGGCCGAGGCTTTGGCGGCGACCAATGCAGCGATCATTTCGCGCCTGCACGGTCAACTGGATGCCGGTCAGCCCTACTCGGACCTTGTTGCGGAACTGAAGGCCGGCGGTGTTGATGTCCCAGTGGTGCTTTCTGGTCCTGCGGATAAGGGTGTCGCAACCGTTTCGGCCCTGCAGGCGTCGTTCTCACCTGCTGCGCGGACCGCGTTGGCGGACGCGCGAGAGGCGGATAAGGCAACCGGCCTGGTGGCGTTCCTGCAGCGGCAGACCGGGGCTCGTTCGGTCACCGCGCAAGAGGGTGATGACCCAGATGCGGTCCTGTCGCGCGCCGAGGCCGCCCTGTCCGGCGGAGACGTCGCGACGGCCCTGACCGAACTTAAATCCCTGCCCGAAGCGGCGCAGGCAGCGATGGCTGATTGGGAGCAGGCAGCTCAGGCGCGGGTCTCCGCGGTGGATGCCGCCAATGCGCTTCAGCCTAGCGTGAACTCAAACTGAAGGACCTGCCATGCTGTGGTCACTGTTTAAGATTCTAGTTTTTGTTGCGATTATCGGCCTTCTGGCTGTGGGTGCCGGGTTCCTCATGGAAACCAGCGGCGGTGTACAGATCACGGCCGGTGGAACAGAATACACGCTGGGGCCACTGCAATCGGTGATTGCGCTAGGTGTTCTGGTTTTTGCGATCTGGCTGTTCTTCAAGCTACTGACCCTGCTGATCGCGACGCTTCATTTTCTGAATGGTGATGAAACTGCCCTGTCGCGCTATTTCGACCGCAGCCGCGAAAAGCGCGGGTATCAGGCGCTGGCCGATGGCCTTATGGCGCTGGCTTCGGGTGAGGGGCGCGTGGCTTTGAACAAGGCATCAAAGGCGGAGCGGCTGCTGAACAAGCCAGAGCTGACCAATCTGTTGGTGGCACAGGCTGCCGAGATGAACGGTGATACCAAAAAGGCGGCGGACACCTACAAAAAGCTGGTGACGAACAACGCGACCCGCTTTGTTGGCGTGCGGGGCATCATGAAACAGAAGCTGGCCGAAGGCGATGACGAAACCGCTCGCAAACTGGCCGAGAAGGCTCTGGTCATGAAGCCGCGCCATCAGGAAACGCAGGACATTCTGTTGGGTCTGCAGACCAAGGCGCAGGATTGGGCCGGCGCGCGGTCAACACTAACGGCCAAGCTGAAATCCGGCCATTTGCCGCGCGACGTGTATAAACGCCGCGATGCCGTTCTGGCCCTGTCCGAGGCCAAAGGGATTCTGGACGAGGACGCATCGGTCGAACAGCAGGAACGCGCGATTGAGGCCAACCGCCTGTCGCCTGATCTGGTGCCGGCGGCCGCAATGGCGGCGCGCGCCTATATCGAAAAAGGCAAGCCGCGCAACGCGACAAAGATCCTGAAGAAAGCGTGGGAAGTGCAGCCGCATCCCGACCTGGCTCATGTTTTTGCCGAGATTGCGCCGGATGAAACACCCGAACAACGGATCAAGCGCTTTACAGCGCTGACCCGCATTCACCCCGAGAATATGGAAACTCGGCTTATTCTGGCGGAGTTGAATATCGTAGCCGAAGACTTCCCCGAGGCGCGTCGCGCGCTGGGCGATGTGGTCGAAAAGCAGGCGGATGCGCGTGGGTACACGCTGATGGCTGCCATTGAACGGGGCGAGGGTGCCTTGGACGCGGTGGTTCAGGGTTGGCTGGCCAAGGCACTAAACGCGCCGCGTGGTCCGCAATGGGTCTGCGACAATTGCCATGACATTCAGCCCGAGTGGGCACCGGTCTGTCAGAACTGCGGCAGCTTTGACACGCTCAGCTGGCAAACACCGCAAACGCCGGAAATCGCAAGCGCGACAGGTGTTCACATGCTGCCTCTGATCGTTGGTGCGTTGGAAGACAGCAGCGAGCCGGAAGCTGAGGTCGAGGTTGAAGTGGAGGACGTCGAGGAACCGGTTGATCGCGAGATCATCGAACTGGATGTGGAACCCGTCCGCCCTGACGTCGAGCCCGTGGTCGAGAAACAGGCCTGACGCGTTATTCCTCGGACGAAACCCCGTCGTAGGTCCAACGGTAGGTCGGTGGCGTGGGTCCCTTGTTTCGTCCGCCTTGCTGCTTCTGCTCCCACGCATGTGCCAGTATTCCGACTGACCGCGAGAGACAGAACAGACCCCGTGCAAGGGGCGGTTCAAACCCAAGCTCTGCGTAGATGACAGCTGTAGCCCCGTCGATGTTCATCGGGACGGGTTTGCCTTTGTGACGCGCAAGCTCTGCTTCAATATCCGACGCGATTTCTCTGAAATGCCCGTGACACGCGCCGCGATCTACAGCCTTGGAAACCAAGTCCATCAACCGGGGTGCGCGTGGATCGACCGGGGTGTGGAACCTGTGACCAAAACCCGGCAATATCTTCCCGTGCCTGTCGATCCAATCACCCATTGCTGCACCGGCCCCGCCAGCGTGAGAGCGGGCAAAGTGATACAGCTCGACCGCTTGCTCACCGGCCCCACCGTGAACATCGCCCAGCATGTTCACCGCGCTGGCCATTGCGTTGTTCAAAGGCAAACCGCAGGTCACTGCCATCCGGGCCGTCGCAATGGAAGGTGCTTGTGGCCCATGGTCCACGGCTGCAACCAGTGCCGCTTCGAACAGGTCCGCCTGCGCGGGTGAGGGGCGATCGCCACGGACCAGAAACCAGATCATCTCGGCAAAGCTCAGGTTGCCAATCAACCCCTCGATCGGTTCCCCACGCAAGGCGATGCGACCGGGTTCCATGTCGATGATGGATGTGCGCCACCAGTCGGAAACGTCGCTCATATCACGCCATCCTGTGCCAATTCGGCGACCTCGTCCTTGGACAAGCCAAGTTCCAACCAGATTGCATCGTTGTCCGCGCCCAGCTTTGGCGGGGCTGCCTTCGGCATGTTTCTCTGTCCGTCCATCATCACTGGGCTACCGGCTAATTGCATATCCTCGCCATGTACCTGCAACGTGCCAATCAACCCGCGCCCAGCGAGTTGCGCGTCGGCCAATGCCTCGGGAACCGTCTGGACCTGCCCGGTTGGCACGCCCAAGCCGTTCAATTCTGCAACCCAATCGTTTGCCGGACGCGATGTCAGGGATTTCTCCAACTCGCCCCGCAGCGCATGACGGTTTCGTTTGCGATCCTCGCGCGTTGCGTAATCCGGGTTATCCAGCAGGTCCTCTCGGCCAAGATGCCGGGCTAGGGTTTGCCATTGCTCATCGCGATTGGCTGCGATGTTGATCTGGCTGTCGGATGTGGCAAACGTGCCGGAGGGTGCCGATGTCGTGTTTTCATTGCCATGCGCGCCGGGCGTCACGCCGCCGACAAGGTAGTTGGACACGACCCAGCCCATGGTCGAGATCACGGCCTCGGACATGGCGATATCCAGAAATGCGCCACGTGGATTTGCGTTTAACGCGGCGCTCACCGCGAAGGCGGCTGTTAGACCCCCCACGGTGTCCGCCAAGGGATAGCCAACACGATAGGGCGCTGTGTCCGGGGCACCGGTGATCGACATGACCCCGCTGATCCCCTGCACGATCTGGTCGTACGCTGGGTCATCCCGACGCGGCCTGTCCTGCCCAAATCCGCTGATTGCACAGTAGATCAGGGCAGGGTTCTCGGCGCGCAGAACCTCATATCCCAGACCCAGCCGGTCCATGACGCCGGGCCGGAAGTTTTCAATCAACACATCGGCCGTCTTCACAAGCTGTTTCAGCAGAGCATTGCCACGGTTGGATTTCATATCCAGCGTGATCGATTTCTTCTGAGCGTTCTGTGCCAGAAAGCTGATCCCCATACCGGCTTTGTTCCGATCGGGATCAGCCCCCAACACGCGGGCCAGATCACCGCTGCCGGGGCGTTCGACCTTGATCACCTCGGCCCCCATCAGGGCCAGTTGGTAACAACAATACGGGCCTGCCAGCACGTTTGTCAGATCAAGGATCCGAACGCCCTTTAGCGGTTCAGTCGCCATCCGCCACACCTGCGGCCCGGGCCCGTGCACGACGTGCGCGGTAACTGGGCAACAGAACCAGCAGAGCGGCTATCACGAGCAGTCCAAGGGTCATCGGACGTTCCCAGATAAAGGCGATGCCGTCATAGAGCTGCATCGAACGGGCGAAGTTATCCTCCATCATGCCACCAAGGATGAACCCGATCAGCAGGGGGGCCAGCGGGTAATCAGCGAACTTCAACGCCGTTGCACAGACACCAAAGCCGACAAGGATCAGCAATTCCGTCGCGTTGTTTTGCCCGATATAAGCCCCCATCAGAGTGAAGAACAAAATGAACGGGATCAGGTAGTTGCGCGGAACAGCCAGCACTTTGGCAATGTAGGGGATCAACGGCAAATTAAGGATCAACAACACAAGGTTGCCGATGAACATCGACATGATCACCGCCCAGAAGATCTGAGGCTCGTCAATCATAAGCCGGGGGCCGGGCGTCACGTTCAACGCGATGAGGGCGCCCAACAGGATCGCCGTCGTTCCGGATCCGGGAATGCCCAGCGTCAGTAGCGGCACAAACGAACCGGTACAGGCTGCGTTGTTTGCCGACTCGGGCGCGGCGAGGCCTTTGATCGAGCCCTTACCGAATTCTTCCTGCTCTTCTTTCGGCGCAATGTTCCGTTCGACCGCGTAGCCGAGGAAGCTGGCGATGGTCGCACCTGCACCGGGCAGGACGCCGATAAAGAAGCCCTGCACGGATTGGCGACCGATAACAGGGGCGATTGCCTTAGCCTCGTCCTTGGTCACGCGCAGGTCTTTGATTTCTCCGTCATCGCCCTTCAGGTCTTTTGGCTTCAGAACCAGAAACAAGGCCTCGGGCAGGGCGAACATAGCCATGGCCAGCGTGATGAAGCCAAACCCGGATTGCAGGTCCATGATCCCCATTGTGAAGCGTGGCAGGTTGAACAGCGCACCTTCGCCGACTGTCGCCATGATCAACCCCAAGGTCGTCATGATAATGGCTTTGGCCACTTGCCCCGAACCAGCAAAGGCGGCGATGGCGGAAAGTCCGACCACCATCAGCGCGAAGTACTCGGCAGAGTGGAACAACAGCGCCACGGATGACAAAGCCGGCGCAAAGATCATCAGCAACACCGCGCCCAGCGTACCGCCCGCGAAACTGGCAATCGCCGCGATGGTCAGGGCCTTGCCCGCTTTGCCTTGCCGGGCCATTGGGTAGCCGTCAAAGCTTGAGGCCACGGTGCCCGCGACCCCCGGCGCGTTGAGCAGAATGGACGAGGTCGATCCGCCAAAGATCGCACCATAGTAAACCCCTGCCAAAAGGATCAGCGCAGCCGATGGATCGCCCATCGAAATCGCGACCGGGATCATGATCGCGATGATCGACATCGGGCCCAGACCCGGCAGCATGCCGATGAACGTGCCGATCAGGCAGCCCGCGATGACCATCAGAAGGTTTTGAATTGAGAATGCCGTTTGCAGGCCGATCAGAAGTCCTTCGAGCATGTCAGCCTCCGAACAGGCCCGGCAGGGGGCGCATGTAAATACCAAGAACTTCCTGAACCAGATACCAGACGGCTCCGGTTGCGATGAACGCCACCGGCAGCATGATGTGCCATTTGCGTTCACCCAGAATGAACGAGCCGAGGATCAGGAAAGAAGAGGTCGCGATCAAAAAACCAACCGGGCGCAGGCACAGGGCATAGACAACCATCAGCACCAAAAGCGAGATTGCCTGACCCAGGTGGTACTCACCCAATCTGCGGTAATCTATGTCGGCCTCTTTGACTTCGCTTTTCTCAAGGCCAAGCAGGATAATCACACAGGCAACCGCGCCCAGAACCGACAGCACCTTGGGAAACGTGCTGGGCCAGATGGGGTTTCTCTGCATGAAAGGAGGAAGACTTCCATCCATCGTGAACCAGGCAGCGTACCCGTATGTCAGGCAAACACCCAGCAAAATAAGCGCGATCCAGCGATCCAGCGCCATGATGTCCCCTCCCTTTTTTCGTTCTTAGGGACGGCAGAGCGACCAAACGCTCTGCCGTAGTTAGCTTTAGAGGAAGCCCAGCTTCTTCATCAGGTCGCTGATCTGCTTTTCCTGATCTTCCAGGAATGCCGAGAAATCATCACCCGAATTGTGGATGTTGACCCAACCATTGCGCGCACGAACTTCTTCCCATTCGGGGGTGTCGTACATCTTGGCGATGGCGTCCTGATAGGCCGCCAGCTTGTCCTCGGGCAGACCGGGGGCAGCAAAGAAACCACGCCAGTTCACGAAGGTGGTGTCGATACCCTGTTCCTTCATGGTTTGGGCGTCTGGTGCGGCATCCACGCGTTCTTCCGCAGTCACACCGATGATTTTGACTTCACCCGCGTTGGCCAGATCGACGGCTTCCGAGAAACCGGTCGACAGCGCGGCGATCTCACCCGACAGCAGGGCTGCCATAGCTTTACCACCAGCGTCGTAGGGGATGTACTTCACGCCAAGTGCGTCTTTACCGGCGGCTTCCATGACCATTGCGGCAACCAGATGGTCCATGCCGCCCGGAACCGAGCCGCCGCCGATTGCGGTTGCACCCGGATCAGCGTCATAGGCGGCCAGCAGATCGGCCATCGAGTTGATGGGGCTGTCTTTGCCCACAACAATCGCCGCATAGTCGCCGATTGTGCCCGACACCAATGTCAGGTCGCGGAAGTTATGCGGGAACACGCCGGTTAGCGAGCGGATCACGATAGGGGTCGAGTTGACCATCAGCGTGCCGTGGTTGCTGTCGGCGTTTTCGATCAGGTAACCGATGGCCTTGCCGCCGCCACCGCCTGACATGTTCTCGTAAGACGCCGTGCCCACCAGACCAGCGTTGGTCAAGGCTTCGCCGGTTCCGCGCGCGGTTCCATCCCAGCCACCGCCGGCACCGCCGGGGATCAGAAAGTGGATGCTGTCCACGACTTCATCGGCTGCGGCTGGTCCAACCAGACCAATTGCTGCAACAGCTGCGATCAGGGCCCGGCGGCCCAGGTTGAATGTTGTCATTATGTCCTCCCATTTGACAACTGGCCGCTTGGCGGCACAGATTATTCCACACCTAAACACGCCAACCTGACATCAACCTGTCATGCGAAAAGAATCTGTTTCCGCCCATGAAGTTTCTGCTTGTCGAAGACAATCTCGACCTCGCGAATGCGATCAGGTCCCGTATGCAGCTGGATGGCCATGTTGTTGATCATGCAGCGAATTTAGAGGACGCGCGCGCTTTCGTTTCGACCGAGGAATACGACCTTATCCTTTTGGACATCATGCTGCCCGATGGGGATGGGCGCGAGTTCCTCAGACAGCATCGCGCCAGCCGATTGGACACTCCGGTGATTGTTCTGACCGCGCGCAGTCAGGTGTCGGATCGAATCGGATCGCTTGATCTTGGGGCGGATGACTATGTAACCAAACCCTTCGATCACGCCGAGCTAGAAGCCCGCTGCCGCGCCGTTCTGCGGCGTAAATCCGGAAGCGCGAAATCGACGATTGAAATCGGCGGAATTGTCTTCGATCCGGTTGCGGGTCATTTGACCGTCGATGGTGCAACACTGTCGCTTCGCAATCGCGAACTGAGAATGATCGAGCTGTTCATCAACGCGCCGGGTCAGGTGTTTTCCAAGCAGAAGCTGGCTGACAGGTTGTTTTCCTATGACGACAACGTCTCGGACAACGCGATAGAGGTTTATGTTGCCCGTCTGCGCAAGCATCTTGAAAAGTCGGACATGAAAATCACCACATTACGCGGGCTGGGATACAGGCTGGATCATGACGACTAGCCCAACCGTTTCGGGATCTTTGAGGAACCGCCTCGTGCTGACGCTGATCGGCGGCGCTGCTGTATTGGCGGTCCTCTTGTTCTTAACGGTGCGCAGCTACGCCGCAAAAGTGGCTCAGCAGGGTCAGGACGACATTTTGGGGGCCTCGGTTTCGTCCATTCTTGACGCCGCCGCACTTAGGAACGGCGAGCTTGAGGTAGACATTCCCTATGCAGCGTTTTCCATGCTCAGCACGCCATCGGACGACCGGGTGTTCTATGCGATCTATCAGGATGGGGAATTCTTGTCTGGTTACGAAGATCTGAGCCTCGCAGATGGCCCGATTGACGGCAGATGGGCCTTTCAAACCGGTTTGGTGCGCGGCGAGCGCATCCGGCAGGTCAGTGCCAGCCGGACCCTGGTCGGGTTGGGTCGCCAGACCGAGATTGAGGTCGCGTTGGGGCAAACACAGGATGCATTGTCCGACACGCTGGATCAGATTTCGCGCAATGCGGCCTATCTTGGAATCGGGTTCTTTCTGCTGACTGCCGCGCTATCGTTTTGGGTCACGACCACAACGATTGGCCAGTTGAACAAACTGACAAACTCGGTCACTCGCAGAGGTCCGCAGGATTTAAGCCCGTTCAAGAAACCCGTGCCAAAAGAGATGGCGCCGCTGGTAATGTCGCTGAACTCGCTGATGGGCCGTCTGGATCAATCGCTTAGCCAGTCCGAGGATTTCATCGCCGAGGCCGCGCATCGGGTGCGCACCCCTCTGGCGACTGTCAGGTCTTATGCCGAGGCGACTCTTCATCGCGTTGAACGGGAAGACAACCGCGAGGCGCTAAAGGCCATGGTGCGGGCCATCGACGAAAGCTCGCGGGCAGCGGGGCAGTTATTGGACCACGCGATGATTACGTTCAGAGCGGACCATCTGGAGCGGGAAGAGATTGATCTGGTCGTCCTGATCCGCGATCTGGTCCAACGCCTGATCCCGATTGCCGAAATGAAAGAGCTGACGCTTTCTCTGACGGGTGAGCCGTCGGTTCCTTATTCGGGCGATCCGATCCTGATCCAGAATGCCGTGCGGAACATGATCGACAACGCGATGAAATACGCACCGTCAGACAGCACTGTCGAGGTTATGATCATCGCACATCCCGAACCCCAAATTCAGGTGCGCGATGCAGGTCCCGGCTTTCCGCCAGATGAAATCGACACTCTGACACGCCGGTTCGAGCGCGGCCAGAACGCGGCAGGGACAATAGGATCTGGTCTGGGGTTAACGATTGCGCAGGATGTGGCGACAGCACATGGCGGGAGCCTGATCCTGAAGAACCGGTCAAAGGGGGGGGCATGCGTAATCTTATCGCTCTAGTTTTGTTGTGTGTTCCCTTCGCCGGATGGGCCGACGACTGGGAAGATCGATTGGTTTTCAACGAAAGCGCCGAAGGTCCACGCCTACGTGTGATTTCCAGCACTGATACTGTTTTGTTCGCCCCGGTGATCGAGGGGTTTGTCGAAGAAAACCCCTTTGTTAGTATCGAGTATCTTGTCTCGGGCACCGCCGACATCAACCGGCGAGTCCGCGCAATGCCCGAAGCATTCGACGTGATCATCTCCAGCGCTATGGACCTGCAACTGAAATTGGCAAATGACGGCTATGCGTTGCCAATCGACGATGTCCCGGTGCCGCACTGGGCGCAATGGCACCACAGCCTTTTTGCATTCACTTCAGAGCCCGCGACAATCGTGATCAACCGAACTGCGTTCGAAGGGCAGCCTATACCCCAAACCCGGCAAGGTCTGATCGAGGCATTGCGCAAACGACCCGAAGAGTTTCGGGGTAAAGTCGGCACCTATGACGTGCGTCAATCCGGTCTGGGCTATCTGTTCGCAACCCAGGACGCGCGTGCGTCCGAGACCTATTGGCGGTTGATGGAGGTTATGGGTGGCCTGGATGTGCGGCTTTATTGCTGTTCGGGCGACATGATCAATGACCTCGCCGATGGCTCGATTTTGGTGGCCTACAATGTTCTGGGCAGCTACGCCGCTGTGCGCACTGAGGGTAAGGATGCCCTTGAGGTCGTACTACCATCTGATTTTCAAACGATCATGATGCGCACGGCAATGGTGTCGAAATCGACCCCGGAACCAAAGGCGGCCGAGACGCTGTTGCGTTACATCGTAGCCGAGCGGTCGGTTGCGGACGAAGAAACAAACCCGCTTCCTCTTTTGCGGCTAAGCGATGGGGACAATGGGCGCGAGACAATCGGCCTTGATCCCGCATTGCTGACCTTCCTCGATGGATTGAAACGAACAAGGTTCCTTTCGGCATGGGAAGACGCCGTTATTCAGTAGTTTGACAGTGATCCGCGAGTTGCAGAACAGCAATTTTATTGACGGGCACCGTCACGGCTGGAATTCCTGTCCAACATGTAATTGTCGCAATCAAATCCGTTTGCTAACGTCACCCACGCGTCGGGGAGGGCGTGTAAACCCAAATGTTGGATTACTCTCATAACGCGTTGCTTGTGGCGGCGTCTCTGGCCGTTGCGATGATGGCCGGGTTCACCGGGCTTTACCTGACACATGGAGCGTCCAAGCTGGACGACCAGAAACGCAAGCTGGTCGTGGCATTGGCTGCGATCATTTTGGGTGGCGGTATCTGGTCGATGCATTTCGTGGCCATGTTGGGCCTGCAGTTGCCGATCCTGTTCTACTACGACGCGCTTATCACTCTGATCTCTGCGCTGGTTGCGATCCTGATGGTTGGTCTGGCGCTGCTGATCCTGCATTTCCGGCCCCGGACAATGGGAACGATTGTCGGCGCGGGCGTGATCGTGGGTCTGGGTATCGTCGTCATGCATTATGTCGGCATGGCCGGGATGGAGCTGTGTCGTCCCGTCTACAACGCCCTGGACGTTGCGATTGCAACGCTGGCATCGGTCATTCTGTCCGTGCTGGCGATCTGGGTGGCCTATGACAACCGCACTCAACGCAACATTCTGCTGGGCACGGCGTGTTTCGGTCTTGCAGTTTTCACAATGCATTTTGTGGCAACGGGACTGACAGACTTTGTTGCCAGCGACAGCCCCGGTGGTGCCGGACCCGTCCTGAGCAATCAGGTGTTGGCCATGGGTGTCACCGTTTCCGTGTTCCTGATCTGCGGCGCATTCCTGTTAACCGGCATCACTTTTATCGAACCTGATACAACGGACGCATCGCCCGGCACCCCCGAACCTGCCCCTGAGCCAGAGCCCGCGATGCTGCGGGCCGGTGTTCCATTTGAGCGGGAAGGCCAGACGTTTTTTGCAGAACCTTCCAGTATCGCAGCCATCCGGGCCGAAGGGCATTACACCGTTCTTTATATGAATGCCGAGAAACTGTTCTGTCCGTGGTCGATTACCGAGGCGGAGTCACGCCTGGCACCTGATGGGTTCCTGAGGGCGCATCGCAGTTACTTGGTGAACCCCAAACATGTTTCGCGTTTCGAGCGGCACAAGGACAACGGCACCTGCTATTTCGATGGTGTCGACGCCCTGCCCAAGGTGCCGGTCAGTCGATCACGGTTGTCGGATATTCGGGACGCGTTGGGTCTTTGATCGCAACTCGTGCAGCTCATTCGCATTTCGTGAAACAAGCCGCGCGCCCCGTTTCCGCCTGCTGGAAGCCATAGCTGCCAATCCGTTTTTCTTACCCATAGGTCCCCCAAGGCGCAACGTCCGGACCCAGGGAGGAAAAACATGATACCAGCCGGTTTTGAGTATCACCGGCCAGGCGATATCGCCTCGGCCATAGGTATACTGCAAGAGCATGGAGACGAGGCGCGCGTGATCGCGGGCGGGCACAGCCTGATCCCGATGATGAAGCTGCGCATGGCTGAGATGGGCCATCTGGTCGATCTTCAGGCCATTGATGAATTGAAAGGCATCGAGATCAGTGCTGAGACCGTCTCGCTTGGCGCGATGGTCACACAGCATGAGCTGATCACCCACGACGGTCTGGCCGCCGCCATTCCGTTGATCCGCGAAGCTGCGCTGCAGATCGCGGATCCGCAAGTGCGCTATGTTGGCACCGTTGGCGGCAATGTCGCGAACGGCGATCCGGGCAATGACATGCCGGGCCTGATGCAATGCCTGAACGCTACGTTTGAACTATCGGGCCCTGACGGCACCCGCAGTGTGGCGGCACGGGACTTCTATGAGGCCGCGTACTTTACTGCACGCGAGGATGAGGAAATTCTGACCCGGATTTCGATCCCGGTGCCGGGTGCGGGTGTTGGTCAGGCCTATGAGAAGCAAAAGCGCAAGATCGGCGACTACGCGACAGCAGCGGCTGCGGTGATGGTTGGTAATGGTCAGGCCTCGGTGGCGATGACCAATCTTGCCGACACACCCGTGTGGTCTGAAAGCGCAAGCAATGCGCTGGCCGACGGAGACGTCAGCGGCTGCGTCGCCGCGATGCTCGACGCGATCGACCCGGTGGCCGACAATCGCGGCCCCGTCGAATTCAAGAAACACGTGGCCGCCGTGATGCTGCGCCGCGCCATCGAACGCGCGCAGAGCCGTGCGGGCTGAGGGGAGGAAATCATGTCGAAAATGCACGTTAAACTCACCGTGAACGGCAAAGAGGTCGAAGGACTGGCCGAGCCGCGCACGCTGTTGATCCACTTCCTGAGGGAAGATCTGAAAATAACTGGCCCTCATATCGGATGCGAGACCAGCCATTGCGGGGCCTGCACCGTGGATATCGACGGTAAGTCCGTCAAGTCCTGCACCACCTTTGTGGCGCAGGTGAACGGCGCCGACGTCACCACCGTCGAAGGGCTAACCAATGACGATGGCAGCCTTGGCGTCCTGCAAGAGATGTTCCGTGAACATCACGGGCTGCAATGCGGCTTCTGCACGCCGGGGATGATCACTCGCGCGCACCGCTTGCTGCAGGAGAATCCGAACCCGACCGAGGAAGAAATCCGCTTTGGCATGGCCGGAAACCTCTGCCGTTGCACCGGATATCAGAACATCGTCAAGGCGATCTCGGCCTCGGCTGACATGCTGAACGCTCAGAAGGAGGCCGCGGAATGAACGATCAAACCATGACCCCCGAAGAACGCGCCGCCAATCTCAAAGGGTTGGGCAGCTCGCGCAAACGCGTTGAGGATGTGCGTTTTACCCAAGGCAAAGGTAACTATGTCGATGACATCAAACTGGACGGGATGCTGTTCGGTGCCTTTGTTCGTTCGCCTTACGCGCACGCTCGCGTTGTCAGTGTGAACAAAGACGCTGCGATGGCCGTGCCTGGTGTGGTTGCCGTCCTGACTGCCGAGGATCTGGCGCCGCTGGGCCTGCACTGGATGCCGACGCTGGCCGGTGACAAGCAAATGGTGCTGGCCGATGGCAAGGTTCTGTTTCAGGGCCAGGAAGTCGCCTATGTCGTCGCCGAAAATCGGTACATCGCTGCGGATGCGGCCGAGCTGGTCGAAGTTGACTATGAAGAGTTGCCCGTTCTGACCGACCCGTTCGAGGCGCTGAAATCAGATGTTGTCTTGCGCGAAGACCTTGCGGGTCAGACAGAGGGCGCACACGGACCGCGCAAGCATCACAATCACATCTTCACCTGGGAACAGGGCGACAAAGATGCGACCGAGGCGGTTCTGGGTGAGGCGGATGTCGTGGCCGAAGAGATGGTCTATTACCATCGGACTCACCCATGCCCGCTGGAGACATGCGGCTGTGTTGCCTCGATGGATAAGGTGACCGGTAAGTTGACGCTCTATGGCACCTTCCAGGCCCCTCACGCGATCAGGACAGTTGTGTCGCTGATCTCGGGTCTGGCCGAGCACAACATTCGGGTGATCAGCCCCGATATCGGCGGTGGCTTCGGCAATAAGGTTGGTGCCTATGCGGGCTATGTCTGCTCGGTTGTTGCCTCGATCGTCACCGGCCAACCGGTGAAATGGGTCGAGAACCGGATGGAAAACCTGATGTCCACCGCCTTTGCGCGTGACTACTGGATGCAGGGCAAGATCGCTGCGACCAAGGATGGCAAAATCACTGGCCTCTGGTGTCATACCACGGCGGATCATGGTGGATTTGACGCCTGTGCCGACCCGACCAAGTTCCCGGCTGGTTTCATGAACATCTGCACGGGGTCGTATGACATCCCGACCGCCTATCTGGCCGTGGATGGGGTCTATACCAACAAGGCACCGGGCGGTGTCGCTTATCGTTGCTCATTCCGGGTGACCGAGGCTGCCTATTTCATCGAACGGATGATCGAGGTTCTGGCCATCAAGCTGAACATGGACGCGGCCGAACTGCGCCGGATCAATTTTATCCGGAAAGATCAGTTCCCGTATCAGTCGGCGCTAGGCTGGGAGTATGACTCGGGTGATTATCACACCGCTTGGGACAAAGCGCTGAAGGCCGTGGATTATGAAGGTCTGCGGGCGGAACAGGCGCAACGGATCGAGGATTTCAAGGCTGGCAAGACTCGCAAACTTCTGGGCATCGGCCTGACGCATTTCACCGAAATCGTCGGGGCCGGACCGGTTAAGAACTGCGATATCCTTGGACTTGGTATGTTCGACTCTTGCGAAATCCGAATCCACCCGACCGGCTCTGCCATCGCGCGGCTGGGGACGATCAGTCAGGGTCAGGGCCATGCCACAACCTTTGCCCAGATCATCGCCAGTGAGATTGGTCTGCCCGCCGATGACATCACGCTGGAAGAAGGCGACACGGATACCGCACCTTATGGGCTTGGCACCTATGGGTCTCGGTCGACACCTGTGGCCGGAGCGGCAACTGCGATGGCTGCACGCAAAATCCGCGCCAAGGCGCAGATGATCGCAGCCTACTTGCTGGAAGTGCATGACGACGACGTCGAATGGGACGTGGACCGGTTCTCAGTCAAAGGTGCGCCAGAGCGATTCAAGACGATGAAGGAAATCGCCTTTGCTGCCTACAATCAGGCAATCCCAGGGCTGGAACCCGGTCTTGAGGCCGTCAGCTACTATGACCCGCCGAACATGACTTATCCGTTCGGAGCTTATATCTGCGTTATGGAGATCGACGTGGATACCGGCGAATGGGACGTCCGGCAGTTCTACGCGCTGGACGACTGTGGAACCCGGATCAACCCGATGATCATCGAAGGGCAGGTCCATGGTGGCGTGACCGAGGCGCTGGCCATCGCGATGGGTCAGGAAATCGCCTATGATGAGATGGGCAACGTGAAGACTGGCACTCTGATGGACTTCTTCCTGCCCACGGCATGGGAGACACCCAACTACACCACCGATCACACGGTGACGCCGTCCCCACATCACCCGATCGGTGCCAAGGGCGTTGGTGAAAGCCCGAATGTCGGCGGCGTGCCTGCGTTCTCGAACGCAGTGCATGATGCCTTCCGCCCATTTGGCCTTGTTCAGAGCCATATGCCGCATGACCACTGGCGTATCTGGAAGATCGCCAACGGTCTGGGAATGCACGGTTAACAGGAAAAACCGCCGCGCTGCATCTCGGCGCGGCGGCAATCCGGGAGAATGGCATGAGCTTGCAGGACATACAGCAAGGCCTCGCCGAGGTGGGCTATGTTGCCGATGACCGTTTGGCGATGGCACTGCATCTGGCGCAGACGCTTGGGCGTCCTCTGCTGTTGGAAGGCCCGGCTGGGGTCGGCAAAACCGAGGTCGCAAAGGCGTTGGCAGCACAGCGCGCAGCGCGGTTGATCCGGTTGCAATGCTACGAAGGGCTGGACGCCAGCCACGCCATCTATGAATGGAATTACCAGCGTCAGTTGCTGGCCATCCGTGCGAGCGAAGCGCAGGGCGGCACCAGCGAGGCCCAGCTGTTCACCGATGACTATCTGCTGAAGCGACCATTGTTGGAAGCAATCAGCGAAGAAGAACCGCCTGTTCTGCTGATCGATGAAATCGACCGGGCTGACGAGGAGTTTGAAGCCTATCTGCTTGAGATCCTGTCTGACTTTCAGATCACCATTCCTGAACTCGGCACCATCAAGGCGCGTTCGCGACCCATTGTGATCCTGACCGCGAATGGGACTCGGGACCTGTCGGACGCGCTGCGGCGCCGGTGCCTGTACAGCTTCCTCGACTACCCGTCGCGTGAAACGGAAATGGCGATCCTGAAAGCCCGCATGCCCGCAGTCGAAGGGCTTTTGGCGCGCCAGATTATCGGCGTCGTGCAGGCATTGCGCAAAGAGGATCTGGAAAAGACTCCCGGCATCGCCGAGATGCTGGACTGGGCGGCCGCCCTTTCGGGGTTGGGTGTCAACGATATTGCGCAATCTCGTGAAGATGTTCAGGCGACCCTTGTCTGCCTTCTGAAAACCGCAGCCGACTATGACGCTGCCCCGCCCGAAGTGATGGATCGCCTGATCGGAAAGGTGGCGTGATGCAGATCACCCGTTTCCCCTCGCGCGCGTCCGGTTTGTCGGATCGCATGTCCGGCTTCATCGCACATCTGCGCATGAACGGGATGCCCGTCGGGCCGGCTGAAACGGGCGACGCATTGGCTGCGCTGGCGGCGGTTGAGGCGACAGATGTCAGACAGGCCCAGCAGGCACTTTGCGTGTTGCTGGCTGGCGACGCCGACGATTGGCGTCGGTTTGATGACCTGTTCGAAGCCTATTGGTTCAATACAGGGAAGCAACGCACGGGAACCGCCCAAACGGCTCATGTGCGGGTTCAATCCGCCAAGCCGATGATCTGGCAGCAGGAAAGCCAGGATAATCAGGAAACCGAGACCGACACGGATCAGGCCGCCACACCTGATACCGGCGATGGGGAGGCCGTGGGGAGAGACGGGAAGCTGATTGCAACCCGTACGGCTAACCTGTCGCGCCGGGATTTGCGCGAGTTGATGGATGAAGACGCGCTGCGGCAGGCCGAACAGGCCGCAACTGCCATTGCACGCGCCATCCGGGATCGCCGTTCGCGCAGGCGCAAACAGGCGTTGCGAGGACCTGCTTTGGATATGCGCCGCATGCAGCGGGCCAGCCTTGCACGGGGTGGTGAGCCCATGGATCTCTATCGCCGCGCCCGTCCGCCGCGTCCGATGCGGATCGTGGCCTTGTGTGACGTAAGTGGGTCCATGACGGTCTATTCGCGTGTCTTTTTGGCCTTCCTCAAAGGTCTGATCGGCAGTGGAACAGAGGCGGACGCTTATCTGTTTCACACTCGCCTGATGCGCGTCACGGATGCGTTGCGCGACCACGACACTTTGCGCGCGGCGGGGCGTTTGTCATTGATGGCCGAAGGGTTTGGCGGTGGCACGGATATCTCGGGTAGCCTTGAGCATTTCCTAAACGGATACGGCGCGCGGGCTTTGAACGGTCGGACCATCGTTCTGATCCTGTCCGACGGCTATTGCAGTTCCGATCCGCAGGCTCTGGGCGATGTTTTGTCCCGGATACGGCGAAAGGCTCGGCGGATCGTTTGGCTGAACCCGCTGAAAGGCTGGCGCGACTACCAACCCATCGCCGCCGCGATGCAGGCGGCCGAACCTCATTTGGATGCGCACCTGCCCGCAAATACGCTTGAAGCGTTGGCGGCGCTGGAGCCGCAATTCCGTAAGCTGTGAAAGGAGTCCGAATGGCTAGTTTCGATATATTCGACACGATTGAGCAGCTGCGCAAAACCGATGAAGCCTTTTGCGTGGCCACGGTGTTGCGCACTGCTGACGCGACCTCGGCCAAAGCAGGGGGCAAAGCGGCGATCACGAAAGACGGACGGATTCTGGGGCATCTGGGCGGTGCCTGCGTTCAGCGCGCGGTTCGGGCTTCTGCCCAGCAGGCGCTGGTCAGTGGCGCGCCGCAGATGATCCGGGTCAAACCTTCGGAAAAGGTGGTGAACATGACCGACCCTGACGGCGTTCAGACGTTCAAAAGCGGATGCCCGTCCGGTGGAACAGTCGATCTGCTTGTGGAACCCTACCAGCACGCCCCACGTCTGGTGATTTTTGGAGAGTCGCCGATCGCAACGGCTCTGGCAGCGCATGCCGCCTTGGCCGGGTTCCGTGTCTGTGTCAGCGAAACGGCTAAGACAGATGGTGATTTCCAACGATTCACACCCAAAACCATTGGGGATTTGGGAGTCGAGCCACAGGATTTCGTCGTTGTTGCGTCGCAAGGAAAGGAGGATTCGGCGGCCCTGACTGCTGCCCTGCAAACGGATGCCAAGCATGTGTCGATGGTGGCCAGCCACCGGAAAGCCGAAACACTGACGGCCAAGTTGATTGCGCAGGGTTTAGACCCGATTAGGGCCGCGCGGCTTAAGTCGCCAGCAGGTCTGAACATCCACGCGATCGACCCGCATGAGATCGCCGTGTCGATCCTGGCCGAAGTTGTGCTTTGGCGAAACAGTGACAAATCCAAAACGGAGGCCCATGATGAAAAACGTGCTTAAGCGCCTGAGGTCCCTGTGGCCCGCGCGTCCCGAACAAACTCCGAAAGAGGCGACAGAGACCGCGCTTCTGGTTTATCCAAGATGCTGTTGAACAAAGGAAAGTTGAATGGAACTGAGTGACGAAGTCCGCATCGCTGCGCCGCGGGATGTGGTTTACAAGGCTCTGAATGACCCCGAAATCCTGCAGGAGTGCATTCCGGGTTGTGAAGAGTTGATCCAGAATTCGCCCGAAGATCTGGAAGCTAAGGTGGTTTTGAAGATCGGCCCTGTCAAAGCCCGGTTTGCAGGCGCTGTGACGCTGGACAACAGCAATGCACCGGACGGGTTTTCCCTGACCGGAGAAGGCAAGGGCGGTGCCGCCGGGTTTGCCAAGGGTGGTGCAGACGTAACGCTGACCGAAGACGGCGATGAAACTGTTTTGGCTTACACGGCCAAAGTCGACGTCGGTGGAAAAATCGCCCAGCTGGGCAGCCGTCTGATTGCCGGCACAGCCAAAAAGCTGTCGGGCAAATTTTTCACCCGTTTTGGCGAAGTTGTGTCTGAGCAATCCGTCACTTGAGACTTGCGGCAGGGCCGGTAAATCGACCGGCCCGCATCAGAGCACATCCCGCGGAAACGCAGTTCCGTGAGGAGTCATCGATGTTCTGAATGTAAGGGGATTTGGTGCCCAGGAGAGGACTCGAACCTCCACGTCCATACGGACACTAGCACCTGAAGCTAGCGCGTCTACCAATTCCGCCACCTGGGCAGGTGTCGTGGAGCGGCGTTTAAGCCTACTGGCGGAGGGCGTCAACCAGATTCGCGAGGATTTTTGAAAGTTTTTTGCCCACACCCAAATTCGGTTTGAATTGGTCTGTCTTTTCGCTGACGCGCGGCGTTATTGCGCCTTGTTTGAAAAGGCTCAGGGCGCTAGATCGATAGAGGACCCACAAGCAGGAGCCCTCTCATGTCGAAAATGGTCACGATTTATGGCGGATCGGGATTTGTCGGTCGGTATATTACGCGGCGCATGGCGAATGAAGGATGGCGGGTCCGGGTGGCGGTCCGGCGTCCGAATGAGGCGATGTTTGTCAAAACGTATGGCGTTGTCGGGCAAGTCGAACCCATTTTGTGCAATATTCGTGATGATGCCTCGGTCGCGGCTGCGATGCACGGGGCAGACGCGGTGGTGAACTGCGTCGGTGTTCTGAATGAACTGGGCAAGAATGCTTTCGACGCTGTACAGGCCGACGGGGCCGAGCGGATCGCACGGCTTGCTGCCGAACATGGCATCAAGCGCATGGTGCATATCTCAGCCATCGGAGCGGACGCGGAGTCCGACAGCGCGTACTCGCGGACCAAGGCGCATGGAGAGGCCGGTGTGCTGACCCATATGCCGGACGCAACGATCCTGCGGCCGTCCGTCATTTTCGGAACCGAAGATCAGTTCTTCAACCGTTTTGCCGGAATGACCCGGATGGGCCCATTTCTGCCGCTGGTTGGAGCCGAAGCCAAATTCCAACCGGTTTATGTGGATGATGTGGCCAAGGCAGCGGTTCAGGGCGTGCTTGGACACGCTGAGCCTGGTGTTTATGAGCTGGGCGGGCCCGAGGTCAAAACCTTTCGCGCGTTGATGCAGCAGATGCTGGACGTGATTCATCGCCGTCGTGTGATCATCGGAATGCCCTTCTTTGCGGCCCGTGTCATGGCGGGCGTTCTGGACATCGTGAAATTCGCCAGCTTCCAGTTGTTCCCGAACCATATCCTGACCCGCGATCAGCTAAAAAACCTGCGCCGCGACAATGTTGTGTCCGTTGGGGCCAAGGGGTTTGCGGATCTTGGGATCGAGCCCGCGACGCTGGAATCGGTGCTGCCGGACTACCTGTGGAAGTTCCGTCCGTCAGGTCAGTACGACGACATTCAGAACTCGGCCAGCAACCTGCGAACCTGATCAGCTGTAGGCGATCACCAGCAGGATCGCGCCCAGGATCACGCGGTAGATGACATAAGGCGTGAAACTGACGCTGCGCAGCAGTCGCATCATCAAGGACAGGGCCAATAGAGCCGAGATAAAGGCAAAGAATGCTGCAATTGCTCCGTCGCGGGCCAATTGGGCATCTGCTTGGCGGATCACGTCAACCGACAGTAGTGCGCCCGAGGCCAGAATAGTTGGGATCGACATCAGCATTGCAATGCGCGCGCCGTCTTCGCGCGTGTAGCCCAGTTGACGTGCGCCCGTGATGGTGATGCCTGATCGGGACGTACCCGGTATCAGGGCGAGAACCTGCCACAACCCCATGATCACCGCATCGCGCAGACCCCATTCGCTTGCTTCCTTGGTTTGCGGACCTTTCTGATCCGCCCAATACAGCACCAGTCCGAACCCCAACATCGTCCAGCCGATGACAGCCATTGACCGGAACACATCGATCAAGCCGGTTCGGAACAGAATGGCCCCAACAATCACGGTGGGAATCGTAGCGATTATCAGACCCGTGGCCAGTTGCGCCTGTGGTGTGTCGGCCCGGCCTGTCAATGCCCGGGGAAGGCCGGCCACGGCCTGTTTCACATCCGACCAGAAATACAGAATCACGGCACCCAAAGTGCCCACATGCACGGCCACATCGATAGCCAACCCTTGATCGTCCAGCCCGGTCAGGCTGGGCAACAGGATCAAATGACCAGAGGAAGAGATCGGCAAAAATTCGGTGATACCCTGAATAATCGCCGCAAGAATCAACTGAAAAAGACTCATCTACCCCGCCGCGTTGTGGTCACGCCTTTGTTTGGTTCAATGGGTATAAGCGTGCCGAGAAAAAGGAAAGCGCGCATATAGGTCCGAATCGGAACTAAAAATCGCATCTATTTTCAAGCCAGCAACTGATTTCGAGTATTTTTTTCAAACTAGGTCAGTACAGTTGACTTTTAATCCTACATTGCATCTCTTAAAGAGACCCGACCAAGCCAATTCATGGAGTTTGACCCGTGGCCAAGCAACCGATGCTGAAATTTGTGCAGATCGACCGTGTCATGCCCGAAAAGCGTGCTGCAGAAGACCGCAGAGAAGATTTTGATGAAATCTATGCCGAATTCGCAGCAGAGAAG
This sequence comes from Ruegeria atlantica, assembly GCF_013033965.1. Taxonomy (GTDB): domain Bacteria; phylum Pseudomonadota; class Alphaproteobacteria; order Rhodobacterales; family Rhodobacteraceae; genus Ruegeria; species Ruegeria atlantica_D. The sequence continues at coordinate 31,865 of NZ_WQFE01000002.1, read as the reverse complement.
GCCAGGGAACAAGCCAGCCGGTGCAGCCAATGTGGTGTTCCATATTGTCAGTCGCATTGCCCGTTGCACAACAACATCCCTGATTGGCTGCACCTGACGGCGACAGGTCGGCTGGAAGAAGCCTATCAGACCAGCCAGGCCACCAACACGTTCCCCGAGATTTGCGGACGTATTTGCCCGCAGGACCGCCTGTGCGAGGGCAACTGCGTGATCGAGCAATCGGGCCATGGCACTGTCACTATTGGCACGATTGAGAAATACATCACCGATACCGCGTGGGACAAAGGCTGGGTGAAACCGGTCGCTCCGGGATCTGAACGCAGCGAAAGTGTTGGAATCATCGGTGGCGGCCCCGGAGGCCTTGCCGCTGCGGACATGTTGCGCCGCGCGGGCATTCAGGTCACCGTCTATGATCGCTATGATCGTGCAGGTGGTTTGCTGATGTACGGCATTCCGGGCTTCAAACTGGAAAAGGACATTGTACAGCGCCGCAATGATCTGCTGGCCGATGGTGGGGTCGAGTTCGTGCTGAACTGCGATGTTGATGCCGCCAAATTCGATGAAATCCGCGCCAAGCATGATGCGGTGATCATCGCGACCGGTGTTTATAAGTCGCGCGATCTGTCGATGCCGGGCAGCGGGTTGAACGGTATTGAAAAAGCCATCGACTTTCTGACCGCCTCGAACCGCAAAAGCTTTGGTGACGTGGTCGAGGATTTCGACAATGGCCGCCTGAATGCCGAAGGCAAAAAGGTCGTCGTGATCGGCGGTGGTGATACAGCGATGGACTGTGTGCGAACCTCGATCCGTCAGGGAGCGACGTCCGTCAAATGCCTCTATCGCCGGGACCGCGCAAACATGCCGGGCTCGCAGCGCGAAACCCAAAACGCCGAAGAAGAGGGCGTGGTGTTCGAATGGCTCAGCGCGCCCAAAGGCTTTACCGGCGACGAATCCGTTGCGGGTGTGATGGTGCAGAAGATGCGCCTGGGACAGCCCGATGCGACAGGTCGTCAAGCACCTGAGGTGATCGAAGGTGCGGATTATGTCGAAGATGCCGATCTGGTGATCAAGGCGCTGGGCTTTGAGCCTGAAGACCTGCCCACCCTGTTCGGTCAGCCCGACCTGCCCGTCACGCGTTGGGGCACCGTCAAGGCGGCGTTCCAGACTGGCGAGACCGAGATGGACGGCGTCTATGCCATTGGCGATATCGTCCGCGGCGCGTCGCTGGTGGTCTGGGCGATCCGCGACGGTCGCGATTGTGCTGACGCGATCATCGACCGTTTCAACGCCAAGGCCGCCATTGCTGCCGAGTAACCTAATGCCCAGCGACAGGAGGGTCTGATGCCCGAATTGCAAGGTCAATGCATGTGTGGCGCGGTCACAGTGACCGCAACCCCGGCGCGGGATTCGCTGGGTGCGTGCCATTGTGACCAATGCCGTCGCTGGACCAGTTCGATGCTGGTGACCTTCGAGGCCGAGCCCGGCTATGCCGCATTGGGGCCGGTAAAGACTTACACGTCTTCGGATTGGGCCGAGCGGGCATTTTGCTCAGACTGCGGTTCGACGCTGTGGTACCGGATTACTTTGCCGGGCGAGATGCATGGACAAACGCAAATGGCTGCCGGTCTTTTCGAAGACACCGGCAACCCGCTGAAACTTGAACTATATATCGACAAAAAACCCGATGGGTACGCGTTCGCAGGCGAACGCCGGCAGATGACCAAAGCTGAGGTCGAAGCCATGTATGCCCTGCCGGAAGAAGGAGACAGCCAATGACCAAATATGATGCCGATTGGGTGCGGGCCGAAGAAGCCAAACGTCAGTTCATGGCCGAAAACGGTCTCTATTCCGAGGAAGAAGAGCATTCGTCCTGCGGTGTGGGCCTTGTTGTGTCTGTTGATGGCAAGAAAAGCCGCAAGGTGGTGGATGCCGGGATCGACGCGCTCAAGGCGATCTGGCACCGGGGTGCGGTGGACGCGGATGGCAAGACCGGCGACGGTGCGGGTATCCATGTGCAGATCCCGGTTCCGTTCTTCTACGACCAGATCCGCCGCACCGGTCACGAACCCAAAATGGACGAGTTGATCGCTGTCGGTCAGGTCTTTCTGCCGCGCACCGATTTCGGCGCACAGGAACAGTGCCGGACCATCGTGGAAACCGAAGTCTTGCGAATGGGCTATTACATTTACGGCTGGCGTCACGTGCCGGTCGATGTGACCTGTCTTGGTGACAAAGCAAACGCGACCCGTCCCGAGATCGAGCAAATCCTGATCTCGAACTCCAAGGGCGTGGATGAGGAAACTTTTGAACGCGAACTGTATGTAATTCGCCGCCGCATCGAAAAAGCCGCCGCTGCTGCAGGAATCTCGGGCCTGTATCTGGCGTCGCTGTCCTGCCGTTCGATCATCTACAAGGGCATGATGCTGGCCGAGCAGGTTGCCGTGTTCTACCCTGATCTGATGGATGAACGCTTTGAATCGGCGTTCGCGATCTATCACCAGCGCTATTCGACCAACACCTTCCCACAGTGGTGGCTGGCCCAGCCCTTCCGCATGTTGGCCCATAATGGCGAGATCAACACGCTGAAGGGCAATATCAACTGGATGAAAAGCCATGAGATCCGCATGGCCAGCGGCACCTTTGGCGACTATGCCGAGGATATCAAGCCGATCATCGCGGGTGGTTCGTCGGATTCGGCTGCATTAGACTCAGTATTCGAGGTGCTGGTACGTGCGGGCCGTTCAGCGCCGATGGCAAAAACCATGCTTGTGCCGGAAAGCTGGTCCAAGCAGGCCGTTGAGCTGCCGCAAGCCTGGCGCGATATGTATTCCTATTGCAACTCGGTGATGGAGCCGTGGGACGGCCCCGCCGCGCTGGCGATGACGGACGGCCGCTGGGTTTGCGCCGGTCTGGACCGGAACGGTTTGCGCCCGATGCGGTATGTTGTGACGGGTGATGGGCTGGTTATCGCAGGGTCCGAGGCCGGGATGGTGCCGATTGACGAGGCCACTGTGACCGAGAAAGGCGCGCTTGGGCCTGGTCAGATGCTGGCCGTCGACATGAAAAAGGGCAAGCTGTTCCGCGACACGCAGATCAAAAACAAACTGGCCCGCGCGCTGCCGTTTGGTGAATGGGTCGGCAAGATCCACGATCTGGACAGCACGTTGGCTGGCGTGACAGAAACTCCGATTTTCTCGGGTGAAGAACTGCGCAAACGTCAGATCGCGGCTGGTTATTCGGTAGAAGAGATGGAACAGATCCTCGCACCGATGGCCGAAGACGGCAAAGAGGCGCTGGCCTCGATGGGCGACGACACGCCCTCGGCGGTGCTGTCCAAGCAATACCGCCCGCTGAGCCATTTCTTCAGGCAGAATTTCAGTCAGGTGACCAACCCGCCCATCGACTCACTGCGCGAGTATCGCGTGATGTCGCTGAAGACGCGGTTTGCGAACCTCAAGAACGTGTTGGACGAAGATAGCAGCCAGACCGAGATTGTGGTTCTGGAAAGCCCCTTCGTTGGTAACGCGCAATGGGACAAGCTGGTCGAAAGCTTTGACGCCCCGCTGGCCGAGATCGACTGTAGCTTTGAGCCCGGACAAGGCGCCCTGAGCGCAGCGTTGACCCGTGTTAGAGCCGAAGCGGAAGAAGCCGTGCGGTCTGGCGCCGGGCATTTGGTGCTGTCCGACATGAACTCGGGCGAGGGTCGTGTGGCGATGCCGATGATCTTGGCGACCAGCGCGGTGCATTCGCATCTGACACGTCAGGGCCTGCGCACATTCTGTTCGCTTAACGTCCGTTCGGCCGAATGTGTGGATCCGCATTACTTTGCGGTTCTGATCGGTTGCGGTGCGACCGTCGTGAACGCTTATCTGGCTGAAGATTCGCTGGCCGATCGTATTGACCGCGGCCTACTGGATGGGACTCTGACCGAAAACGTCGCCCGTTTCCGTGAAGCCATTGACCAAGGCCTGTTGAAGATCATGGCCAAGATGGGAATCTCGGTGATCTCGTCCTACCGCGGTGGCCTGAACTTTGAGGCCGTGGGCCTGAGCCGTGCGATGGTTGCTGAATACTTCCCCGGCATGACCAGCCGGATTTCCGGTATCGGCGTCACCGGTATTCAGACCAAGGCCGAGGAAATCCACGCCAAGGCATGGAGCAAAGGTCTGGACGTGCTGCCCATCGGTGGTTTCTACAAATCCCGTAAATCGGGTGAAATCCACGCTTGGGAAGCGACCTCGATGCATATGATGCAGATGGCCTGTAACCGCGCCTCTTACGAGCTGTGGAAGCAGTACTCGGCCAAGATGCAGTCGAACCCGCCGATCCATTTGCGCGACCTGATGGATTTCAAACCGCTGGGCAAACCGATCCCGATTGAAGAGGTCGAGTCGATCACTTCGATTCGCAAACGGTTCGTTACTCCGGGTATGTCGTTGGGCGCATTGTCGCCCGAGGCGCACAAGACGTTGAACGTGGCGATGAACCGGATCGGTGCAAAGTCCGACTCCGGTGAAGGTGGTGAAGATCCGGCGCATTTCGTTCCGGAAGCCAATGGCGACAACCCATCGGCCAAGATCAAGCAGGTGGCCTCGGGCCGGTTCGGTGTGACTGCCGAATACCTGAATCAATGTGAAGAGCTTGAGATCAAGGTCGCCCAAGGCGCGAAACCCGGTGAGGGTGGCCAGCTGCCTGGAATGAAGGTCACCGATTTGATCGCGCGCCTGCGGCACTCGACCAAAGGCGTAACCCTGATCTCGCCGCCGCCGCATCACGACATCTACTCGATCGAGGATCTGGCGCAGCTGATCTATGACCTCAAGCAGATCAACCCGCGCTGCAAGGTGACCGTGAAACTGGTGGCGTCTTCGGGCGTTGGCACAATTGCTGCCGGTGTCGCCAAAGCCAAGGCGGACGTGATCCTGATCTCGGGCCACAATGGCGGCACAGGTGCATCGCCCGCGACCAGCATCAAGTACGCTGGTCTGCCGTGGGAAATGGGCCTGACCGAAGCGCATCAGGTTCTGGCAATGAACAACCTGCGCGACCGCGTGACTCTGCGGACCGATGGAGGTCTGCGCACCGGTCGCGACATTGTAATGGCCGCGATGATGGGGGCCGAGGAATACGGGATCGGTACTGCTGCACTGATCGCCATGGGTTGCATAATGGTGCGTCAGTGCCAGTCCAACACCTGCCCCGTCGGCGTATGTACGCAGGACGAATCCCTGCGAGCCAAGTTCACCGGAAATGCGGACAAGGTGGTGAACCTGATCACCTTCTATGCGCAGGAAGTGCGCGAACTGCTGGCCAGCCTGGGCGCACGTTCGATAGACGACATCATCGGACGGGCAGATCTGCTGGCGCGGGTCAGTCGCGGTTCAGCGCATCTAGATGATCTGGACCTGAACCCGCTGCTGATCACGGTCGATGGGGCCCACAACATCGTCTATGACCGCGAGCGCGACCGCAACGCGGTGCCCGATACGCTGGACGCCGAAATCGTACGGGACGCGGCAAGGTTCCTGAAGGACGGTGAGAAAATGCAGCTATCCTACGCTGTTCAAAACACGCATCGGACTGTGGGCACGCGGGTTTCCAGCCATATCGTGCAGAATTTCGGGATGCGGAACACGTTCCAACCCGACCATTTGCATGTGAAGCTACAAGGGTCTGCCGGTCAGTCGCTGGGGGCCTTTGCCGCTCCGGGTCTGAAACTCGAGGTGTCTGGTGATGCCAACGACTATGTCGGCAAAGGTCTGTCCGGCGGCACAATCGTCGTGCGTCCGCCGCAGGTCAGCCCGTTGAAGGCGGATGACAACACCATCATCGGCAACACCGTTCTGTACGGGGCGACCGACGGCCATCTGTTCGCAGCTGGTCGTGCTGGTGAGAGATTTGCCGTGCGGAACTCGGGCGCCAAAGTGGTGATCGAGGGCTGTGGCTCGAACGGGTGTGAATATATGACCGGCGGTGTCGCGGTGATCCTTGGGGACATCGGTGCCAACTTTGGTGCGGGTATGACAGGTGGCATGGCCTATCTGTACGACCCCGAAGGCAAGGCGCAGGCGCTGATGAACATGGAAACGCTGGTGACCTGCCCGGTGACCGTGGACCATTGGGAAGAGCAGCTGAAATCGCTGATCGAGGCGCATCAGACCGAAACCTACAGCCGCAAGGCTGCGGACATTTTGCAGCATTGGGAGGTTGAAAAGACCAACTTCCTGCAGGTCTGCCCGAAAGAGATGCTGAACAAGCTCAGCCATCCGCTGACCGTCGAAGCGACTGCTGTCCCGGCAGAATAAGCGATCCCGAGGACCCCTGATCAAAGAAACCCGCGTGTTACCAGAAACACGCGGGCTTCATCAATTTTTGACAAATATCGCGTGTTTATTGCGTTTTCACGCAGATCGCGCCTAGCTAATGCCATAAATTTCTCGGGATTTGCAGCCACACTGCGTCCCAGAGAGATGAGCAGGCGGGAGCAGGCGTATGCCCACGACCTATAAAGATCAGTTCTTTGAGTTGGATCCGGCGAACCCCGGTAACAACGGCACGGTTGTTGGAACGCCACTGACAGTCCAGTCTCTGGATATCGTGGATCAGAATGACAACGGGCTGATCAACCGGTTGAACGGCGACTCGGTCGATGGGTCTGACATCACGTCGACGTTCTTCAATGATATGGTGACGATCGAACTGAGTAACGGGACTCAGGTGACCTATACAGGGGTCACATTCTACCTCGCCGATGGGCGCCGGGTCTTTACGCCCAATGGCAATCAGGTCCTAGAGAATGGAACGTTTGTCAGCTCGTCCTTCACGGATGTCAGCGACGATTTCGGTGATCCCAACGGGTTTGGTTCGGTCGATATTGCGGGGGGTGATCTTGGGCCACCCTGCTTTACGCCCGGAACCCTGATCGACACACCGGATGGTCCGCGCCTTGTCGAAGAACTAAAGCCTGGTGATCTGGTTTCCACTGCCGATCACGGCCCGCAAGAGCTGCAATGGATCGGCCGCACCACGGTTGAAGCCCAAGGAAAATTGGCCCCGATCCGGTTCGACGCAGGCGTACTGGGGTTGAATGCGCCTCTGACCGTTTCTCCGCAGCACAGGATGCTGGTCGAAGATTGGCGGGCGCCATATTTGTTCGGCCACCCCGAGGTTCTGGTCGCAGCGCATTGTCTGGTGAACGGCAAGACCGTGACTCGTGTCGAGGGTGGGCAGGTCGACTATATCCACCTGTTGTTTGCACAACATGAAATCGTCATCGCAAACGGGGCCAAAAGCGAAAGTTATTATCTTGGTCACGCAATCTCGCAGTCGGACAGGGACGTGCGCGCCGAGGTTTTGAGGCTGTTCCCCGAGCTTTCTCGGCGAAACCCGGCCTTGCCGAAAACAGCGCGTCCGGTGGTTCATCCGCGCGAAGGGCGCGCCATCGTGACATAAACCGTTCCAAACTCGTTCGCCGCGTCGTATAGCAACAGAATGGCAAGACAAGCAGCGCGCAAGCCGAGCAGAAAAAAAGGCAGAGCGTCAAAAACAAAATCACAATTGATCCCGCGGATTCGCCGTTGGGTGACACGGGTCGCTTTGGGCGCCGTGGCGCTTATATTGGGGTTGGTCCTTCTCTATTCGGTGGTCAACCCGCCGGTGACCCATACGATCTGGTCGGAATGGCGCAGGCTGGGCAAGGTCGAGCGCGACTGGGTGCCTATGGAACAGATTGCGCCGATCATGGCCCGATCCGCCGTCGCAGCGGAGGATGCGAATTTCTGCCTGCATTGGGGCTTTGACGTTGAGGCCATCCGCGATGCGCTGGAAGACGGTGGCAGCCGGGGGGCCTCGACCATCACGCAACAAGTCGTGAAGAACGTGTTCTTGTGGCAGGGCCGCAGCTGGGTGCGCAAAGCGCTTGAAACGTCGATTACACCAGTCGTCGAAATCTTCTGGAGCAAGCAGCGAATCCTCGAAGTATATCTGAACGTTGCCGAAACCGGTCAGGGGGTTTTTGGGGTCGAAGCCGCGGCACAGCGGTATTACGGGACCAGCGCGGCTAAGATGTCGCCTGTTCAGGCGGCCCGGCTGGCGGCGATCCTGCCCTCGCCCCGCAACCGATCCGTCACAGACCCGTCGGTTCGGACCCGCAGACGTGCGGCATCCATCCTGGACGGAGCGGCCACCATCCGCGCAGATGGTCGCGCGGATTGTTTCGAGGATTGAAACCCTATGCCCCTCAAGGCTAAAGCTGGGGGGTATTCACTGGTTCGATTGGAAGCCCATGGCGCGTCTGTTTCATGTTCCCCTGTCCCCGTATTGCCGCAAGGTGCGCCTGTCGCTGGCGGAAAAGAAGATCGAAGTTGAACTGGTCGAGGAACGATACTGGGAACAGGATCCGGATTTCCTGCGCCGCAATCCGGCCGGAAAAGTTCCGGTGTTGCGCCTGGATGGGCAGGTTATGGCAGAAAGCGCGGCCATTTGTGAATATATCGAAGAAACCCGCCCTGAACCTCCGTTGATGCCAAAGAAACCTGAAGCGCGATACGAGGTGCGGCGTCTTGTGGGCTGGTTTGATGACAAGTTTCATCACGAGGTCACCTCGAAGCTGTTGTATGAGCGGGTGAACAAGAAGGTGACCGGTCAGGGCTATCCCGACAGCAAAAACGTCAAGGCGGGTGCAAAGGCGATCAAATATCATCTGGACTACATGGCTTGGCTGCTGGATCACCGGCGCTGGCTTGCAGGAGATCAGATGACATTGGCTGATTTTGCCGCTGCCGCGCATCTGTCTGCGCTGGACTATATCTCAGACGTAGATTGGAACCGTTCTCAGGCGGTCAAGGACTGGTATGCCAAGATCAAGTCGCGGCCTGCGTTCCGGTCAATTCTCGCGGATCAGGTTCCTGGATTCCGACCGCCACCGCATTACGCTGATCTGGATTTCTGATAGGGTGAGAGTGTAGGGGGCTGTCTGCCCCCTCTTGGCCCCTTGGGCCAATTCACCCCCGAAGGTATTTTGGGCCAGATGAAGAACGGATCAGGTTTAAAAGAAAAGCTTGTGGCGCAGGCACTGAGCGAGGGGTTTGTTTCCTGTCGCATCTGTCGGCCTTGGGATGTGCCCGAGGTGCCGCCGCGTCTTCAGGCGTTTCTGGAGGCCGGGTATCACGGTCAGATGGCGTGGATGGCCGAACGGTCCCATTGGCGTGGCGATCCGGCTGCATTGTGGCCCAGGGCGCGGTCGGTGATCATGTTGGCCGAGAGTTATACGCCCGATCACGATCCGGCCGATATCCTGAACCACTCGGACAAGGCGGCGATTTCTGTTTATGCGCAAAACAAGGATTACCACGATCTGGTCAAGAAGCGGCTGAAGCGGTTGGCGCGCTGGCTGATTTCGGAAGCTGGTGGAGAGGTAAAGGTCTTTGTTGATACTGCGCCTGTGCCGGAGAAGGCTTTGGGACATGCGGCAGGGCTGGGCTGGCAGGGAAAGCACACTAACCTTGTCAGTCGCGATTGGGGAAATTGGGCCTTTATAGGCTCTGTTTTTACGACGTTGGACCTGCCTGTGGACATGGCCGAAACGGATCACTGCGGTAATTGCCGGGCCTGTTTGGATTCCTGTCCGACAGATGCATTTCCCGCGCCCTATCAGTTAGACGCGCGGCGCTGTATTTCATATCTGACCATTGAACATAAAGGCCCTGTTGATGAAGAGTTGCGCCAAAAGCTGGGAAATCGGATATATGGGTGCGATGATTGCCTGGCCGCGTGTCCGTGGAACAAATTCGCCGTCGCGGTGAGCGATGTGCGCTATGCCGCGCGTGATGATTTGAAAGCACCGTCATTGGCCGAGCTGGCCGGGTTGGATGATGCGGCGTTTCGGGCCAAATTTTCTGGCTCGCCCATCAAGCGGATCGGTCGGGATCGGTTTGTGCGCAATGTCTTGTACGCGATTGGCAACTCGCAACAGCCTGATCTGATGCCAGTGGCGCAGTCGCTTACCGATGATCCAGACGCAACGGTGGCGGACGCGGCGCGCTGGGCGGTCAAACGTTTGTCGTAAGTGACGCAAACAGGCTGGACGTGTCGGTCCAAACCGCTACACCAATCGGCAGCGAACAGGAAGGAGATCCCGATGGCGTTGGCTTTGGGGGTGGATACGGGTGGAACTTACACCGATGCGGTACTGGTCCGGGATGAGAAAGAGGTGATCGCCTCAGGCAAGTCCCTGACGACACGGACCGATCTGGCCATTGGTGTGGGCCGGGCGATCTCGGCAGTGTTGGATCAGGCGCAGGTTTCGCCGGACCAAATCTCGATGGCGTGCTTGTCGACTACATTGGCGACGAATGCTTTGGTCGAAGGGCAGGGCGGGCGCGTCGCGTTGGTGTATATCGGGTTCAAGGATACGGACCTTGAAAAACACGGACTGCGGGATGCGCTGAAGGGAGATCCTGCGCTGGTGATCCGCGGCGGGCACAGCCACGCGGGGGGGGAGGCTGCGCCTCTGGATGTCGAAGCACTGGAGGTCTTTCTGGATTCGCATCGGGACGTTTCCGGTTTTGCAGTGGCTGCACAGTTCGCCACACGGAACCCGGCGCATGAGCTGGAGGCAGCGCGCATCATTGGCGAGAAAACCGGTGCTCCGGTGACATGTTCGCATCAGTTGTCGGCCAAGTTGAATGGTCCTAAGCGCGCAGTGACTGCCGTTCTGAATGCGCGCCTGATCGGGATGATCGACCGTTTGATCGGGCGGGCGCAGGATCGGTTGATTGATTTGGGCATCACGGCGCCGATGATGGTCGTGCGCGGCGATGGCGCGTTGATGAGCGCGGAACAGGCACGAGAGCGGCCGATCGAAACGATCCTCAGCGGACCTGCGGCTTCAATCGTCGGTGCAAGCTGGCTGACGGGGGCCGAGAATGCGCTGGTTTCTGACATTGGCGGCACGACAACCGATGTCGCGCTGATCCGGGACGGAAAGCCCGCGATTGACCTGGCAGGCGCGCGGGTTGGCGGGTTCCGCACCATGGTCGAGGCCGTTGCAATGCGCACCCATGGTTTGGGTGGCGACAGTCAGGTGCATGTGGTCACTGAAGGTCTGGGCGGCGGCGTGTTTCTGGGTCCGCGCCGGGTGCTGCCGGTCTCGCTTATAGCTGCTGAAGCACCGGAAATTGTCCATGCCGTTTTGGATACGCAACTTCGTGCAACGACCGTGGGTGAACATGACACACGGTTCGCCCGCCGTGTTCAGGGTATCAATGCCGATGGGCTGGGCGCGCGCGAGGACGCCCTGTTGGAGCGGCTGGGCGAGCACGTCTTGCCCCTAAGTGACTTGCTGCGCACCCGCATGGAGAACGGAGCCCTGTCCCGACTGGTGGATCGCGGTATCGTTCAGGTTTCGGGTGTGACGCCGTCGGATGCAAGCCATGTTCTGGGCCGGTTGGATGCTTGGGATGCAGAGGCGGCCCGCAAGGCATTGGAACTCGTGGCCCGCAAGCGCGTGGGGACAGGTGACCGGTTGGCCGCGACTCCGAAACGATTGGCGCAGATGATCGTGGATCAGTTGACTGAGCAGACGTCTCTAACCTTATTAGAGACTGCTTTTGCGGAAGAAGCCGAGAGTTTCGATATCTCGTCGGCCGATTTGGCTCGGCACGTTTTGACGCAAAAAGGTCTGGCGCGGCATCGCGGACTGTTGGCGCTGGATGCCGCGCTGAACGTGGATGTGGTGGGCCTTGGTGCATCGGCACCAAGTTACTACCCGGCCGTTGGAGATCGGCTGCATTGCCGCATGATCCTGCCCGAGCATGCCGGTGTGGCCAATGCGATCGGCGCGGTTGTTGGTCGGCTTACTCTGCGCAGGTCGGGCACGGTGACGTCCCCGTCCGAGGGGCGCTATCGGGTGCATCTGGAGGAAGGGCCGCAGGATTTCACAGAATCCGAAAAGGCCCTGGCGCTATTGGAATCTGTATTGCGGAAACAGGCCGAGGGTGCAGTGCGGCAGGCTGGGGCGGCAGATATCCGGGTGGTCGTCGACCGAGACATCCGCACCGCGCGCATCGAAGCGCAGGACGTGTTTGTCGAAGCGATGATCACAGTCGAAGCCAGCGGACGCCCAAGGGTCGCGGCGGGCTAGCCCCCTCCAGCGGAAGGGGCCAAGCCGGTTATTCAGCCACGCTGCGCTTGGGCAGAACCCAATCGGGGCGCGGGAAGTGGCAAGTATAGCCGTTGGGAATTCGCTCGAGGTAATCCTGATGCTCGGGCTCGGCCTCCCAGAAATCGCCGACGGGTTCAACCTCGGTCACGACCTTGCCGGGCCAGATACCGCTGGCGTTCACATCGGCGATTGTGTCCAAGGCCATCTGTTTCTGGGCGTCGTCCACGTAGTAAATAGCCGAACGATAGCTCATCCCGCGGTCATTGCCCTGACGGTTCACGGTTGTCGGGTCGTGGATCTGAAAGAAGAACTCAAGCAGGTCGCGATAGGTGATCTTAGCCGGGTCGAAAAAAATCTCGATCCCTTCGGCATGGGTGCCGTGGTTGCGATAGGTGGCATTGGGTACGTCTCCGCCGGTATATCCGACGCGGGTGCTGGAAACGCCGGGCAATTTGCGGATCAGGTCCTGCATGCCCCAAAAGCAGCCCCCGGCAAGAACAGCGCGTTCATTGGTCATTGGATTTCCTCCACATGGATCAGGTATTCGCCGTACCCTTCGGCCTCCATCTCATCGCGATGAATGAACCGCAAGGAGGCGGAGTTAATGCAATAGCGCAGCCCGCCGTGTTCGCGCGGACCGTCCGGGAACACATGCCCCAGATGGCTGTCCCCATGTTTCGAGCGAACCTCGGTCCGGATCATTCCCAAGGACGCATCCCGAAACTCTTCGACATGTTCATGTACGATGGGCTTGGTAAAGCTGGGCCAGCCACATCCGGATTCGTATTTGTGGGTCGAGGCGAACAGTGGTTCACCCGAGACGATATCGACGTATATGCCCGGTTCCTTGTTGTTCAGCAGCTTTCCAGTGCCCGGTCGTTCAGTGCCGCTGCGTTGCGTGACGTGGAATTCTTCGGGTGAAAGAGCGGCAATGGCCTCGGGGTCTTTGGTGTAGCGGGTCATGGCTTCTCCGGTGTTGATGTGATCTGGCTTTCTATTTGGGCACAGTGGAGCGGAAATCAAAATCATATTTCAGCCAACTCGCGCGCTCGTGCGCGGCGCAAAGAATACCTGCTTTCTGTTAAATCAGACAGAGGCTTTGCTGCGTTGATCGGTTTGCCGGGACAGTTGTACCGCCAGAATGCCCAGCGTCGTGATGCCGACACCCACGGCATCCATTGGTCCGAGTTTCTCTCCCAACAACGCTGCGGCGACCGCGACACCAAACACCGGGTTCAGAAAGTGAAAGGTAGCTGCCCGGATCGCACCGATCCGATTCAATAGCAGGAACCAGATCAACGTCGCCAGCAGGCCGGGGAACAGCGTCGTGTAGGCGAAGGCCAGCACCCAAGGCAGGTTGGGGTGGATGTATATGGTCTCGAATACAGGGGCAGCGAGAAACAGAGCCGCCGCACCCACGAGCATCTGAAGCCCTACGACCATCATGAAATTGCCACCCGATGTTGCCCCGCGCACAGCTAATGTCGCAAAGCTGAGCGCCAGCGCCCCCAGCCCGCACAACATGACGCCAAACAAGTCGGCGCCCGCCCCTATTCTGCTGCTCATGATCAGGGCGACGCCTGCGAAACCGGCCAGCAGTCCGATCACGCCTAAGGGGCGCAGCTTTTCGTGAAAGAACACCCAACTCGCGAGGGCGACGATCAAGGGCATGGTCGAGGCAATGATGGCTGCGACGGATGCCTGAACAGTCTGCATTGCATAGAAATTCAGACCCAAATACAGGGCATTTTGGCATATTCCGAATAAGATAGTCGCGTGCCACTGCGCGCGCGTAAGCCTCCAGCTTTGTCCCATGGCGCGAGCGATGGCGACGCCTAACAGCCCCGAAATCAGAAACCGCAATGCCAGTGAAAACAGAGGCGACGCATCGGCCACGATGATCCGGGCCGAGGTAAAGGCTGATGACCAGATAAAGGCAAATGCCAGCCCCATGGCAATGGCGCGCAGATCCATGGTGACCCTTTCGCAATCGCCGCGACTGTTTCCGAATTTCCTGACACGCGCAAGCGCCGCGCGTCAAAAAAACCACAGATTGCGCCTAGAGGGCTCTGCGATAACCTGTTTATTGATTGGTCAGTCAATTAAAGTTATACGACCCGCACTCTAACGAACCAAGGGAGGAATATTGGTGCTTTTGGAGTACATTCTGTCATTCGGCGTCCTGCTGGCTTTGGGCCTGGTCGCATTCTTCGTCGTGAAATGGTGGAACCTGCGTTGCGTGGGCGTAACGCCCGTGCATCTGTTCACCTTCATCGCGATCCTGTTCACCTCTGGTCTGGATGTGGGGCTGATCATGTTCCCGCTGACCGAATTTGGCGGATATGCCGAAGAACCGGCCTATGCCTTTGCCAACCCGCTGGCCATCGAGTTCGGGTTCTGGGGCTTCTTGATCTGGGCCTTCTACTTCCTGACAGCATTCTATTTCTGCGTCATCGAACCCCGCGTGAAGTTCTTTGAGATCCCTCTGGTCAAGCTGATCAACAACGTGGTCATCATCGGCACCTGCGCCTTCACCGCCAGCCTGTTCCTGATCTACCTACCTGGCTACCTGCCCGAGGTCGGAGACGGTGAATCCGTGGTCACAACTTTCTACATCATCGTATTCGTGGTCATTCTGGCGGCTGCGTATTCTTCAACCGACCTGAAATACGTCCGTATCCTGTCGGTCGGTTCGACCTTCCTGTTCCTGACACTGATCATCGGCATGTGGGTCGCGGCGGGCATGGGCTTTGGCGGGTTTGTCGACACCGGCAGCAACATCGGTGCCTATTTCGCCAATCTGCACAAGTTCGTCCTGCCGCTGACCGACTATCACGCCTTCTATCTGTTCTGGTGGTTCGCATGGTCGATCATGATCGGTCAGTTCACGTCGCGCTTTGTCGGCGGTCTGAAGACCTGGCAACTGCTGGCGGCTTTGTTGATCTTCCCGTCGATCCCGCTGGCGATCTGGTTCACCGTTCTCTACTACTACCACCTGAACGGCATCAGCACCGCAGGCATCACCAACATCGCGATGGTGATTGTGGGCGTGACCTTTGTGATCAACTCGCTGGACTCGCTGATTAGGCTCTATACAGACAACCTGAACCTGACAGTCGAGCGGTTCGGCAAGGCGATCTACGTTGCAGGCAATGTCGCTTTGTTGTTTGTCCTGACCCTGCTGTTCCAGAGTCAGTGGCTGCAGATCCAGTGGATTGGTGCGGTGGTCGTCGGCCTCTATCTGGCCTGCGTGGTCTACATCCTGATCACCAAGCGCAAGGAGGTGATGAGCATCGATTCAATGCCCGAAGATCGTGATCTGGACTTCCACAAGGTTGAGACGGTTCACTGACCCATCCCGCCATCCTAACTTGATAACAGGCGCCCTAAGTGGCGCCCGTTTTCCATTTCGATCCAGAGTTGGCATTGGCCGCCGCCGGGCTATCATTCTGTGAAACAGAAGAGATCGTTCATGCTGGAAGAAAAACGCAAAGACTTGGATTCGGAAAAGCAGAAGAAACTGCTGTTTCGGCTGGTGGATGAACTCAGCCAGTCCTCGCCCGACCTGTACTATAGATCAACCAGTGAAATAGCGGCGTATCTTGAGGGATATATCCGCAAAGGGGCGCAGCTATCTGCTGATGATCGGGCCTTGATGACGCGGCTCAGCCGTCGCGACATCGAAGTATTGCTGAGTCTGCATTGAAGCAAAAGAAAAAGGGCCCCCAACCGGCGGCCCTTGATCATATCGCAGTGAAAGCTGAGATCAGCCGTTCACGCTGTCCTTCAGAGCTTTCGCGATGGTCATCTTGACCACTTTGTCCGCTTCTTTCTTGAACTGCTCGCCAGTGGCGGGGTTGCGCACCATGCGCTCGGGGCGTTCGCGGCAGTAGATTTTGCCAACGCCGGGCAGGGTCACTGCGCCGCCAGCGGAAACTTCGCGGGTGATCAGGCCGGTCATGGCCTCCAACGCTGCGTTTGCAGCTTTCTTGTCGGTTCCCATTTCCTCAGCGAGAGCAGCCACCAGCTGAGTCTTTGTCATAGGCTTTGCCATTTCTTGGTCTCCTTAACGTGCCCGATACATAGGGCCTCACCGCGTAACTGTAACGGGATATTGTGGGCGAACACAACGAATAGTAGCGTCGAAAACCCTAAAAATATGGGGAAAACGTTGCTTTTTTGCGTCAGAGAAAGGCAGTTTCGTCGAAAGAACGCAATTTCCGGCTGTGCAACCGCTCTAACGGCATGCCGCGCAGATGTTCCATGGCGCGAATTCCGATGGCCAGATGTCGGCTGACTTGAGTGGTATAGAAGGTAGAAGCCATGCCCGGAAGCTTTAATTCGCCGTGCAACGGTTTGTCCGACACACACAACAAGGTGCCATATGGAACGCGGAACCGATAGCCGTTTGCGGCGATGGTGGCGCTTTCCATATCCAGCGCAATCGCACGGGATTGGCTCAGCCGCTGTACCGGGCCGGACTGATCGCGCAGTTCCCAGTTCCGGTTATCGACCGAGGCGACAGTGCCCGTGCGCATGATGCGCTTAAGTTCATACCCTTCCAGTTCGGTAACCTCGGCCACAGCGCTTTCCAGTGCGACCTGAACCTCGGCCAGTGGGGGGATTGGAACCCAAACCGGCAGATCGTCGTCCAGCACCTTGTCTTCACGCAAGTAAGCGTGGGCGAGAACGAAATCCCCCAGCGCCTGCGTGTTGCGCAAGCCGGCGCAGTGGCCGACCATCAGCCAGGCGTGGGGCCGCAGAACGGCGATATGATCCGTAGCTGTTTTTGCGTTCGAAGGTCCGACACCAATGTTGACCAGGGTAATACCCGATCCATCCTCGCGCTTGAGGTGATAGGTCGGCATTTGTGGCAGCTTTAGCGGTTGGGCCAGTTCCTCGTCGGCCTTTGTGATCTCGACATTCCCGGTCGAGACAAAGCTGGTATAACCGCTGCCCGGATCTGCCAGTTGTTCGCGGGCATAGTTTTCGAACTCGGAGACATAGAACTGGTAGTTCGTGAACAGGACGTGGTTCTGGAAATGGCTGGGATCTGTTGCGGTATAGTGCGCAAGCCGAGCCAGAGAATAGTCAACGCGCTGGGCGGTGAACAACGCCAAAGGGCCTGCCAGATCTTCATGATCGTAGACCCCATTCACGATATCATCGTTGGTCGTGGTCAGATCAGGGACGTCAAAAACATCGCGCAGCGTGAACCCGGCGGCACCCTGTTGGGGAACGTGCAGATCGGGATTATTGGCCACAGCAAAATGCACCGGGATCGGCGTGTCCGACGCGCCGATCGTGACCGGTTGGTCATGGTTCCTGATCAGCAATGCGATTTGCTGGGTCAAATAGGACCGAAAGAGATCCGGGCGCGTAACGGTCGTCGCGTGAATACCTGGCTCGGACACGTGGCCAAAACTCAGACGGCTATCGACATGCGCATAAGACGACGTTTTGATGCGGATTTCCGGGTAGTAGGCTCTGAACCGTGCGGTCGGCGTACCTTGCTCGATGGCTTCAGAGAAACTGTCGCACAGAAAACGGGTCGCCTGTTCGTACAACTCTTCCAGCCGGGCAACAGCCGCTTTGGGATCGGTCAATTGTTCGGGTTCGGGTGCGTCGGGTGTTTTTATTATTGTCATGCAAGTGGTTCCAGAAGTTCAATCTTTTCAAAGGTGCGCACGTCAACCAGACCCAAGTCGGAAATCCGCAGTTCGGGAATCACGACCAGCGCCAGCAAAGAGTGCTGCATATAAGCGTTGTTGAGCGTGCAGCCGCAGGCTTCCATTGCGGCGACCATGTCTTCGGCTTTGGCGGCCACAGTTGCGGCGGGGCTGTCGGACATCAGGCCTGCGATGGGCAGTTCGACCAGCGCCAGTTCTTCTCCATCGCGGAAGATGGTGATGCCACCACCCACTTCGGCCAGCCTGTTTGCGGCCAGTGCCATCTGTTCGCGGTCCGTGCCGACAACAATCATGTGATGGCTGTCATGTGCGACGGTCGAGGCCATCGCCATTTTGCCCTGATATCCGAACCCGGAAACAAATGCGTTTGTCACGCCGCCTGTTGCCCGGTGCCGTTCAACCAGCGCGATTTGACAGACGTCGCCTTCGCCCTCGACCAAACCTTCGATGATGGGCAGATCAGCCTTCAACGCTTTGGTTGGGGCCTGGTTTTCAACCACGCCAATCACGTTGGCCTTCACTCGATTGGCCCCTGAGGGTGCTTTGATTTCGAAATCGGTTGATGTGAGCACATGACCCAGATGTACTGTGTTTCGTGCGGTATCAGGCCAATTTAGGTGCGGGCATTCAACAGCAATTGCGCCATTCTCCGCGGCGATCTGACCGCGTGCGATGACCATTTCAATGGGCAACTCTCTCAGGTCTGAGCTCAGAATGATATCCGCGCGCCGACCTGGTGTGATCGAACCGATCTCACGCTCCAGTCCAAAATGGGTCGCCGTGTTGATCGTTGCCATTTGCAGCGCAATCAACGGGTCGCACCCACAGGCAATGGCATGCCGAACCACGCGGTTCATATGGCCGTCATTGACCAGCGTGCCCGAGTGGCAATCGTCGGTGCACAGGATGAAGTTTCGTGGGTCCAGACCTTTTTCCGTAACCGCCGTGATCTGGCTTTCCACATCATACCAGGCCGAGCCCAGCCGCATCATAGACCGCATACCCTGACGAACACGCGCGATTGCGTCAGCTTCGCAAGTACCTTCGTGATCGTCCGCCGGTCCGCCGGCGACGTAGGCTGCAAAATCAGGCCCTAAATCAGGCGAAGCGTAATGACCGCCCACGGTTTTGCCTGCGTGTTGCGTTGCAGCGATTTCCGCCAGCATCTTTGGGTCGCCGTTGATCACACCGGGAAAGTTCATCATCTCACCCAAGCCGATGATGCCTGGCCAGTTCATTGCCTCAACCACGTCTTCGGCGGTGATTTCATACCCTGTCGTCTCCAACCCCGGCGCAGACGGTGCGCAGGAGGGCATTTGGGTGAAAATGTTCACTGGCTGCATCATTGCTTCGTCATGCATCATGCGTACGCCATCCAGTCCCAGCACATTTGCGATCTCATGCGGGTCCGTAAACATGCTGGTTGTGCCATGGGGTATGACGGCACGGGCAAACTCGGCCGGTGTCAACATGCCCGATTCGATGTGCATATGCGCATCACATAGGCCGGGGATCATAAAGCGCCCGGCTGCGTCGATGATCTGCGTTTCGGACCCCGTGCAATGGGAGGCATCCGGTCCGACATACGCCACGCGCCCATCAGCTATAGCAACGTCATGTTTTGGAAGGGTCTCGCGGCTGTGCACATTCACCCAGATTCCGCCGCGAATGACTAGATCCGCAACTTCACGACCTGCGGCTACGGCAATCAGACGGGGGGCGACATCGGGCCAACTTGGGAAGGGTGTGTATTCCATGGCCCAACTTTCCCGAATGCGCAGGAAGGTTCAACCCCTTGTGAACAGGTATCATCAAACCGTCACGCAGCGCGCCAGCGCTGCCCGGCCCAACCAGAAGAGACGCCCGGCAGGGCATCGATGATAGGCGGGAGCAGCCCCCGGTTACGCCTATGGTTCACTCTCCATCTCGCGGCGAACCCAGTTGGCAAAGGCAATTGCGCCAGGGCTTTCTTCTGCGCTTGGCGACAGCAGCAGGTAATAGGCCTCGGGCATGGGTGAGCGATGGTCGAAAGGAGCAACCAAACGACCCTGTGCAATCAGCCCGCGGGCTATTGTGTCATGTGCCAGACACAGTCCACCACCGGCCATAGCCACGGATAGACTGACCAAGTAGGTCGTCGAATACGTGATAGCGGGATTTTCCCAATTTAGACCCTGATCTTCGAGCCAGCCCTGCCAATTCGACAACAGGTTCGAGCAGTCAAAAAGCGGCTGCTGTTGCAGGTCGTCCAGCGCCACTTCATATCCCGGCGCGCAGACGGGGTAGTAGCGGTCGGTTCTCAGCAACTCGGTCCGAACCGTGTCTGACGGCCGCAAAGAATACCGGATTTCCACTGCGGCCCCTTCGGCCATTTCACGAGGCTCCCAGAGCTCAGTGAAAATGTTCAGCTGGACTTCCGGGTGCGCAGCCCGGAACTTTGGTAATCTGGGAGCCAGCCAGTTCACAGCAAAAGTAATGTTGCTTTGAACCTGAACCGCATTCTGTTGTGCGCCGGTGACTGCCTGGGTTCCACGTACCAGAGTCCGGAAGGCCTCGCGCACCACGGGCAGGTAGGTGATGCCGGCCTCTGTCAGCTCTAGCGCGCGTGGTCGACGCAAGAACAATGGCTGGCCTAAGTGTCCTTCCAGCGACTTGATCTGCTGGCTCACCGCGCTTTGCGTCATGTTCAGGTCACGCGCGGCACCGGTAAAGGACAAGTGGCGTGCCGCCGCCTCAAACGTGCGGAGCCAGCCCAGCGGAGGAAGTGGTTTCTGCATGTGTATAATCTTGCCATTAGTTCAGCTAATGGAATAGTTGCGTTTTTTTCGTTGGTCAATTTTTGATGCCGCAGGCACGATTTCCCAAAGTTCTCAGCTATCCGCAAAGGAGCCCGGAATGACTGTCACCAACCTGCGCGCCAATATCGACCACTGGGCCGAACGTGTTGATCTGGCTGCAACCTTTCGCTGGGTCGAGCGATTGAACATGCACGAAGGCGTTGCCAATCATTTCAGTCTTGCGGTGAATCCTGAAGGTACGCAATTTTTGATGAACCCGAACCAGATGCACTTTGCTCGGGTCAAAGCGTCAAATCTGCTGTTTCTGGACGCGAATAATGCCGATGTGATGAACCAACCCGGCGCTCCGGATCCAACGGCGTGGGGCTTGCACGGATCGATCCACCGGCACTGCCCACATGCACGTTGTGTCATGCATGTGCATTCGATCTTTGCAACGGTACTTGCGTCCCTGGCGGACAGCACGATGCCTCCGATTGATCAGAATACGGCCACGTTCTTCAACCGGTACGTCATTGATCAGGAATTCGGTGGTCTGGCCTTTGAAAGCGAAGGTGAACGCTGTGCGTCGATGCTGTCGGACCCCAAGAAGAAGGTCATGATTATGGGCAATCACGGTGTCCTTGTGATCGGCAGCGATCCGGCAGATGCCTTTAACAGACTCTATTATTTTGAGCGCGCAGCGGAAACCTACATCCGCGCGCTGCAGACAGGGCAACCTTTGCGCGTGCTGTCAGACGAGATCGCCGAGAAAACCGCGCAAGAGTTGGAAGACTATCCCGATCAGGCCGAAGCCCATCTGCGAGAGATCAAAGCCCTTCTGGACGCGGAAAGTTCAGATTACGCAACCTGACCACTTCAACTGGGTAGCTACCATGACTGATACGACTCAGAATCCAGAATCCGCCCGCTGGCACTATCACCCCGAAGGGCCGGTGGGATTGAACCCATTGTTTCAATGGCCTCCGCGACCGTCTGCAGTGCTGAAATGGTACAGCGGCGCCTGGCTACAGATCACAGCACTGACGTTGTGCTTGTCTCTGGCTGCTGTGGCCTACGCGTTCTTTTTCCCGTCCCTTGAAACGATGCAAAGCTTCGCGCCCGGTTGGATGTTCCGCATCTGGCTGTTGAACATGGTGCCTCAGATCCTTGTCGCGGGCAGTCTGCATTGGTGGTTGTACATGCGAAAAGGGCAGGGCATGTACAAAAAGTTCGACCGTCGCGACCTGACCCGTAACAATGGTACGTTCACGTTCCACAATCAGGTTCTAGATAATATCTGGTGGACCCTGGGCAGCGCGATGACCGTCGCGACGGTCTATCAGTGGGTCATCTACTGGGCGATGGCCAATGGCTATGTGCCGACCATCACGTGGTCCGGCGCGCCCGTCTGGTTTGTGGTTTGGATGGTATTCATCCCGATGTGGTCCGGCCTGCATTTTTACTGGGTGCACCGATTGGAGCATCACCCGAAGCTCTACAAGCACGTGCACGCCGTGCATCATCGCAATGTGAATATCGGACCTTGGTCCGGCATTTCAAACCACTGGTATGAAAACCTGCTGTACTTCACGACTTACTTCATCCACCTGATCGTGCCGTCGCATCCACTGCATGTTCTGTTTCACGCTTACTTTCAGCAGGTTAGCCCCGTTCTGTCCCATTCCGGCTTTGAAAAACTTAAGGCCGGAGATACGGATGCGGCCCGCGCCGGAGACTTCTTTCACCAGCTGCATCATCGGTATTTCGAGTGCAACTACGGCACTTCTGAAATCCCGTTCGACAAGTGGTTCGGCACCTATCACGACGGATCAGCCGAAGCGACGACGCGAACAAGGGCGTATAAGAAACAGATGTATACCTAGTCGGCCCGCAGCGCGCGCGGTGTGGTTCCAAACTCGACCTTGAAGGCGCGGGTCAGGGCGCTGGGATCGTCATAGCCCGCGCGCAGGGCAACTTCACCGATGCTCAGGTCGGTTTCCGCCACGAGTTTACGCGCAAGGTTTAGGCGCAGGCGGCGATAGACCTGAGCAGGCCCTGCACCCAGTTCGGCTTGCATGCGAACAGACAAGGCTTTCTGCGACCGGCCCACTCGGTTTGCGATTTCAGATACGGGCAAGGGGTTCTCAAGATGTTCCTGCATCAGGGCTAATGCTTTGTTCACGTAACCGCTGGTAGCACCAGCGCCGCCCTTGTGCGAACGCGCGGAATCGCGGGTCATAAACAGCTGCGAAACTTCGAGCGCCAAGGCCTGCCCCTGATCCCGCCCAATCAGGTGCAATACCAGATCAAAGGCCGCCATTGCCCCGGAACAGGTAATGCGATTGCGGTCGACGACATAGCGCTCGCGCCGCGCATCGACATCGGGAAACCTTTCGGTGAATCCGGTCAGCTCTTCCCAATGAATCGTGGCACGATGTCCGTCCAGCAATCCCGCCTGCGCCAAAAGCCAGCTTCCGGTGTCCAGGCCCGCCAGCACTTTAAAACGCTGATCCGCCGAGCGCAGGCTAGTCAAGGTTTGCCACCCGCCGTGCGCGCGGAACCCATAAGATGGCATGACCATTAGCATATCGCCACTGGCGGTTTGCAATGCCCCATGCGGCGCAACCTGCAAACCGGATGACGAGGTCACCGGACCGGCCTCCAACGCGAGGAACTGCCAGTCATACAATTTGCGACCGGCCAGAGTGTTCGCTGCACGCAGAGGTTCGACCGTGTTGGCCAAGCAATGGTTCGAGAATCCATCAAATAGAAGAACCCCAATATGCTGCGGTGCAGAGGGCGATTTAGTCCAATCTTGCATGGTAAACATCTATTTCTGCACGTTTCGAATAGCAAGCCGCGTCAGAATATGCCTCAACGCCAGATGTGGAGATGCCCGATGCAATATGGATTGTCCGACGAACAGGAGATGATCGTCTCAACCGTTCGCAGCTTTGTCGAAAACGAGATCTACCCGCATGAGGATCTGGTCGAGCGCACCGGCGAGGTCCCGCAGGAGATCGCGGATGAGATCAAGCGCAAGACGATCGAGTTGGGTTTTTATGCCTGCAACTTTCCGGAAAGCGTAGGATGCGCTGGGCTGAACCATCTAGAATTCGCTTTGGTCGAGCGTGAGTTGGGCCGCGGTTCAATGGCGCTGAACCATTTCTTTGGACGTCCGCAGAACATCCTGATGGCGTGCGAAGGCGAGCAGGTCGAACGTTATCTGATGCCCGCTGTGCGTGGCGAAAAGATGGACGCGCTGGCGATGACCGAACCCGGTGCCGGATCGGATGTGCGCGGCATGAAATGTGCCGCGGTACGTGACGGCGGTGACTGGGTGGTCAACGGCACCAAGCATTTCATCTCGGGTGCAGAGCACGCGGATTTCATTATTGTCTTCATCGCGACCGGAGAAGATCAGACACCCAAAGGTCCGAAAAAGCGGATTACGGCGTTTCTGGTTGATCGCGGGACACCGGGCTTCACCATCCGGGACGGGTACAAATCCGTCAGCCATCGCGGTTACAAAAACATGGTGCTGGACTTCGACGATTGCCGCTTGCCGGACGCCCAGGTTCTGGGAGAGGTCGACGGTGGGTTCGACGTTATGAACACTTGGCTCTATGCGACCCGTATTACCGTTGCTGCGATGTCCGTGGGGCGCGCGCGTCGTGCGTTTGACTATGCCTTGGATTACTCGGCCACACGTGAACAGTTCGGTCAAAAGATTGGCAAGTTTCAGGGCGTGTCGTTCCAGATCGCGGATATGATCACCGAGATCGACGCAGCCGACCTGTTGACCCTGGCCGCCGCAGATCGGCTGGACAAAGGCCTGCCCGCCAACCGTGAGATTGCCTCGGCTAAGCTTTATGCCTCAGAGATGCTGGCGCGCGTCACAGATGCCGCCATCCAGATCCACGGGGGCATGGGCCTGATGGATGATTACCCGCTGGAACGCTTCTGGCGCGACGCGCGGGTTGAACGCATCTGGGACGGCACCAGCGAAATCCAACGACACATCATCAGCCGCGATTTGCTGAGGGCGCTCGGTGCGTGACGGTGGAGGTCGCCTGATGTCTTCGCTATCACGCGCCCTGAAGCCCAGTTCGATAGCGGTGATCGGCGGAGGCGCCTGGTGCGCCTCGGTCATCGAACAGGCCCGAAAGTTTGGGTTTCAAGGCGATATCTGGCCCGTCCACCCAAAAGCGGGTCAAATCGCGGGCGAGCGCGCTTTTGCCAGCCTCGAAGCCCTGCCGGCAGCTCCGGACATCGCGTTCATTGGCATCAACCGGCATGCGACGATCGAAACGGTTGCTGTTCTGGCATCGATGGGTGCGGGGGGCGCGATTTGCTTCGCCTCGGGCTTTACCGAGGCCCGGGCGGAAGACGATCAGGGCGCGGATCTGCAAGTCAAGCTGGTTCAGGCGGCTTGCGATATGCCGATTCTTGGACCGAATTGCTATGGTTTCATTAACGGGCTGGACCGCGCTGCTGTGTGGCCCGATCAGCATGGCATGCGACCGGTGGATCGCGGCGTGGCAATCCTGACGCAAAGCTCGAACATTGCGATCAATATGACAATGCAGCGCCGCGCTTTGCCGCTGGCTTTTATGCTGACCAGCGGAAATCAGGCGCAGACCCATCAGGCCGACATTGCCTCGGCCCTGTTGGATGACGACCGGATCACAGCGATTGGCGTCCATATCGAGGGGTTCGGTGACCTGCGCAAATGGGAGGCACTGGCCCAAAAGGCGCAGGATCGAAACGTGCCGATTGTCGCGCTGAAAGTGGGCCGGTCCGCCCATGCGCAAGCGGCGACAATTTCCCACACCGCCTCACTGGCGGGCGGTGACGCGGGAGCGCAGGCATTTCTGGATCGTCTTGGTATCGCGCGGTTGGGCGACATCCCCAGCTTTTTGGAGTGTCTCAAGCTGCTGCATGTGACCGGCCGATTGGATGGCAACGGTTTGGGATCAATCAGTTGCTCGGGGGGTGAGGCAAGCCTGGCCGCAGATATGGCCGAGGGGCGTGATCTGCACTTCCCGCCGTTGTCGCAAGCGCAAAAGGCTGGCTTGCGCGATGCGCTGGGGCCGATGGTGGCCCTGGCGAATCCGCTGGATTATCACACATATATCTGGCGTGACACGCAGGCCATGACACGGGCATGGACCGCAATGATGTGTCCCGAACAGGCCCTGACCATGGCAATTCTCGACTATCCGCACACGGACGCGACGGATTGGGAATGTGCCACGCAGGCTGCCTTGAACTGCGTCGCTCAAACAGGGCGTCCCTTCGCGGTGACGGCGACCCTGCCGGAACTTTTGCCCGAAGACGTTGCACAGCGTCTTTTAGATGGCGGTGTTGTGCCCTTTGCCGGACTGCACGAAGCGCTTGCAGCCATTGAGGCGGCGGCGCGGCCGCAAACAGTGAATGTCGAACCGGTCCTGCTGCCTTCGGATACCGTTGCGGATCACGTTCTGACCGAAGCAGAAGCCAAGAAGGCTCTGGCGGACTTCGGCGTGCGCGTTCCCCAAAGCGTCGTGGTGCCGCCGGAATTGGCAGAACAAGCCAGTGCCGATTTGACTGGCCCATTTGCGGTCAAAGGCGTCGGGCTGGCGCATAAATCGGAACATGCGGCCGTGCGCCTAGAAGTTCATGCCAACGCCATCGCCGAAACAGCGGAGGATATCGGAACCGAACAGATTCTTATTGAAGAAATGGCCGTTGGTGGTGTGGCCGAGCTATTGGTCGGCGTGACCAGAGACCCGGCCCACGGGTTTGTTCTAACGCTGGGCGCCGGCGGTGTGCTGACAGAAATTCTGCGTGACACGGTTTCTCTGCTGATCCCATCCTCTCGCGACGCGGTGAAAGAAGCGCTGGGCAAGTTGAATTGCACCCCCTTGCTGGCGGGATATCGTGGCAAGCCAGCGGCGAAGATCGAGGCCATTCTGGACGCGGTCGACGCGGTGCAGGCCTATGTCATTGCCAACGCATCCCATGTCAGCGAAGTTGAAATAAACCCACTGATCTGCACGCCAGATGGCGCGGTGGCGGTGGACGCTCTGATCCGAAAGGCAAGTTTATGAACCCAGTCAAAACCAAACGCGATGGCGCGATACTGGAAGTCACTCTGGACCGTCCCAAAGCGAACGCGATTGATCTGGCGACCAGCCGCATCATGGGCAAGGTGTTTCGTGATTTTCGGGATGATCCCGATCTGCGTGTCGCCATCCTGACCGGCGGCGGAGAAAAGTTCTTTTGCCCCGGCTGGGATCTGAAGGCCGCTGCAGACGGAGATGCTGTGGACGGGGACTATGGCGTCGGCGGTTTTGGGGGCCTGCAAGAATTGCGGGACATGAACAAGCCAGTCATCGCAGCCGTTAACGGGATTGCCTGCGGTGGCGGGCTGGAACTCGCCTTGAGTGCGGACATGATCATCGCGGCGGATCATGCCAGTTTCGCTTTGCCGGAAATCCGGTCTGGCACCGTAGCTGATGCCGCCAGCGTCAAACTGCCCAAACGCATTCCCTATCACGTGGCGATGGAGTTGCTTTTGACCGGGCGCTGGTTCGATCCGCAAGAAGCGAAGAACTGGGGGTTGGTGAACGAGATCGTGCCGGGCGATCAACTGATGGATCGTGCGTGGGAACTGGCGCGCCTATTGGCCAGCGGCCCGCCATTGGTTTATGCCGCAATCAAAGAGATCGTGCGCGACGCCGAGGATTCCAAATTTCAGGACGCCATGAATCGGATCACCGGGCGGCAGTTGCCGACGGTTGATACCCTCTATGGCTCCGAGGACAATCTGGAAGGTGCCCGTGCTTTTGCTGAAAAGCGCGATCCTGTGTGGAAGGGGCGATAAGCTGGCTTAAGCGCGCTCGAACAGCGCGATCAATGCAGTGTCATCTTTATTGGGGCCAGAAGCGAGGTCGCCGTAGATACGCACCTCTGGCAGGGCCAGATCGCGTATCTGGTCTTGCGCCAGCCGGTGCAGGGCTTCGGCAAAACCAAGCTTCTCGTAGTGTTTGGCATTGATCGACAGCGCAAACTGCGCACCAGGTCGGGCCACGCGCAGCAGTGCCGTCAAAGCCTCAGGTCCAAGATGTCCATGGGTGAATGTGCCGGATGAGACAATACCGGAATAGCTTTCGCGCGGAACCGGGATGCCTTCGTTCAGATCCGCCTCAATCGCGTCACGGTAGATGTCCTTGCGCATGGCCTGTTCCAGCATTTCAGCGCTGATATCGGTGGCATCAATAGGGCCGACGCCCAGCCGGGCCAGAACCGCGCCGCACAAGCCAGTTCCTGCGCCCACATCAAGAACGGGTCCTTGCCCTCCGGCCCCGACAAAGGCGCGGGCGGTGTGGATGTGCAGCTGATAATCCTCACGCGCTGCAAAGCCTTCGTCATAGTCCCCGGCCCACTCGGCATAGAGGCGCTTGTGGTCTTCCGGAGAATCCAGCGCATAGGCGGCATGCAGATCTGGTGTTTTGTCGCTCATACCCAAAAGAAAGGCGCAATGTAGGATTCGAATCAAGTATCCTTGGGAGAGTTCTTGCATCCGCCGACATTGCGGATCATCTAGAAGCTTATGACAGGTACATTATTCTCCTTCGGTCACGGGTATTCGGCGCAGGCCTTGTCCCGTCATCTGCAACCCCAAGGGTGGCGTATCTTCGGCACGACGCGTGACCCCGCGCAATCGCCGATTGTTAGGGCATCTGGCGCAGAGCCGGTGATCTGGCCCGGGCAGGTGCCGCTGTTGGATGGGGTGACGCATCTTTTGATTTCGACCGCGCCAAACGCGGCAGGAGATCCGGTTTTGGCCGCGCTGGGGGAAGAAATTGCCCGGCGGGCGTCGCAATTCAAATGGGTTGGCTACCTGTCGACCACAGCCGTTTACGGCGATCATCAAGGCGACTGGGTCGACGAGACCACCCCTGCGACGCCGACGGCGCAGCGCGGCACTTGGCGCGTGCAGGCGGAAGTGCAGTGGCAGAGCATCCCCGGCTTGCCGACGCATATTTTTCGTTTGGCGGGCATCTATGGTCCCGGTCGCGGACCATTTTCCAAGCTCAAGCGTGTGGGTATGCGGCGCATCATCAAACCGGGCCAGGTCTTTTCGCGCATTCATGTCGCCGATATCGCACAGGTTCTGGCCGCGTCCATGTCCGCACCCAACCCGGGGGCGATTTACAACGTGTGTGATGACGAGCCCGTCCCACCGCAGGACGTCATTGCCTATGCCGCCGAATTGCAGGGGTTGCCGCTGCCGCCGGAAGTGCCCTTCGACGAAGCTGATATGACCCCTATGGCGCGCAGTTTCTACAATGAGAACAAGCGTGTCAGGAATGACCGGATCAAGGATGAACTGGGCGTAAACCTGATGTATCCGAACTATCGGGTTGGGCTGCAATCGCTGATGTCAGAAGGTTGACGTCTGCCATGAACGGGGCGATTTGCCAAAGATGCCTGGCAATAGGTTTTGGTTATTGAAACCATCCATAAACAAAACTTTTTTGCATTGTTCGAATTTGTTAGGTCTGGCGGCGACAAGACAAGAGTCGCCGATACCTCTGGTGGAATGTGTGTGTTTTCAACAGTGCATCTAAAAGAGGTAAAAGTGTCATCTATATATGTTCTTGATCGCCCGCGTTTTTTACTGCGCGAACGAGCCAGATTTTAGCCAGGATCGGAGATCGACATGGACGGAAGTGATAACCCCAAAACGGGCGGATGCCCTGTAATGCATGGTGCAGGAACCCGGTCGAACCGGGATTGGTGGCCGAACCAGCTGAACCTGTCGATTCTGCATCAGAATTCGCCGGCGTCGAACCCGCTGGGCCCGGATTTCGATTACGCTGAAGAGTTCAAGAAACTGGACATGAAGGCGCTGAAGGAAGACCTGTACGCGCTGATGACGGATTCGCAGGACTGGTGGCCCGCCGATTACGGCCATTACGGCGGTCTGTTCATTCGTATGGCGTGGCACAGCGCCGGCACCTACCGGACAGCGGATGGCCGTGGCGGGGCCTCGACCGGGAACCAGCGGTTCGCGCCGCTGAACAGCTGGCCGGACAATGGCAACCTGGACAAGGCGCGCCGTCTTTTGTGGCCGATCAAGCAGAAATACGGCAACCAGATTTCCTGGGCTGACCTGATGATCCTGGCAGGCAACTGCGCGATTGAATCGATGGGCGGCAAGACCTTTGGCTTTGCTGGTGGTCGTGAAGATATTTGGGCACCCGAGGAAGACATCTATTGGGGATCCGAGACCGACTGGCTGGCCCCGACCGACAACCCGCACAGCCGATATTCGGGCGAGCGTGATCTCGAGAACCCACTGGCCGCCGTTCAGATGGGCCTGATCTATGTGAACCCGGAAGGTCCGGATGGCGAGCCCAACGTAATGGCCTCGGGTCGTGATATCCGCGATACCTTTGGCCGGATGGCAATGAATGACGAGGAAACCGTCGCGTTGGTTGCCGGTGGCCACACCTTTGGTAAAGCCCATGGTGCGGGTGATCCCGATCTGGTCGGTCCAGAACCCGAAGCGGCCCCGATTGAAGAGATGGGCTTTGGCTGGATTAACAAGTTCGGCTCGGGCAAGGGTGACGACACCACGACCTCGGGCATCGAGGGCGCATGGACTGCCAACCCGATCCAGTGGGACAACGGCTATTTCGACCTGTTGTTCGGATACGAGTGGAACCTGACCAAAAGCCCCTCGGGCGCATGGATCTGGGAACCGATCGGCGTCAAGGAAGAAGACATGGCCCCGGCGGCCGGTGATCCGACCAAGAAGGTCAAGACCATGATGACCACCGCCGACATGGCGATGCGCATGGATCCGATCTATGGCCCGATCTCGAAACGCTTCCACGAGAACCCGGAAGAATTCGCAGATGCCTTCGCGCGCGCATGGTTCAAGCTGACCCACCGCGATATGGGGCCGCGCTCGAATTACATCGGACCGGAAGCCCCAACGGAAGAGCTGATCTGGCAGGACAACGTTCCTGCAGTAGATCACGATCTGGTGGATGATGCGGATGTTGCAGACCTCAAGGCCAAGATCGCTGCAACTGGTCTGTCGGTCTCGGAACTGGTCTCGACCGCGTGGGCGTCGGCCTCGACCTTCCGTGGATCGGACAAGCGGGGTGGTGCCAATGGTGCCCGTATTCGTCTTGCTCCGCAAAAGGATTGGGACGTGAACGAACCCATGAAGCTGTCCAAAGTGCTGGATGCGCTTGAAGGCGTTCAGAAAGCGTTCAACGACGCGCAGTCGGGCAACAAGAAAGTGTCTCTGGCGGACTTGATCGTACTGGCCGGTGCAGTTGGCATCGAACAGGCAGCCAAAGCCGGTGGTCAGGATGTCGAGGTTCCGTTTGCTCCGGGTCGTACTGATGCGACACAGGACCAGACCGACGTCGAAAGCGTGGGTATGCTCGAACCCGCCGCAGATGGGTTCCGCAACTATCAAAAAGCGGACTACACGGTTTCGCCCGAAGAACTGCTGGTCGACCGCGCGCAGTTGCTGACCCTGTCCGCGCCTGAAATGACGGCTCTTGTGGGCGGTCTGCGCGTGCTGGGTGCGAACTTCGGCGACAGCAAGCATGGTGTGCTGACAGATCGGGTTGGTGTGCTCAGCAATGACTTCTTCACCAACCTGCTGGACATGAGCACCGAATGGAAGTCCGCGGGCAAAGGCGTCTATGAAGGCCGTAACCGTGCAAGCGGTGAGGTCAAGTGGACCGGCACCCGTGTCGATCTGGTCTTTGGTTCCAACTCGCAACTGCGGGCATTGGCCGAGGTCTATGGTCAGGCTGACGCCGAGGGCAAATTCGTCTGCGACTTCGTTTCGGCCTGGAATAAAGTGATGAACGCGGATCGCTTCGATCTGAAGTGATCCGCCGACCATCGCAATGAATTGCGCCGTCCGAGGAGACTCGGGCGGCGTTTTCTTTGGCCGATCTCTCGCGGGCATACCAAGCATTGGGTACGATTCCGCCGAAAGGCTGTTTTCTGTTTCACTCTAGGCAGCGCGTATGCCGCTATGATGAGAGAAATTTTAAGGTAACCTTTTGTTTTCATTAACATCGCTAAGAATTCGCAGGGAAATGTGAAGTTTTTTCAAAATGGGGGTTGCAGGTCCCGGACCCAATCCGTAAATACCCCTTCACCGGCGCTGCTGAGGCGGTGCTGACGGGCCGGAGAGACGGTTGGACA
>NZ_WQFE01000019.1 GCF_013033965.1 Ruegeria atlantica | reverse complement strand
GATCACGTCTGTAACTAACTTTTATCTCTTGCATCCCGGGCGGCAACCACAGAAGACGGACGCATTTTTCCCGGCCGGAACCAGGTAAGACTCATCAGCTGCGCGCCGGCCGCGATTGCGGCCGCCCAAGCGGAGCGCCAGTCGTGCCGGCACTTGGGGGCATAGACCCCAAGTGACAAGGGACACCAGAGGACGATCGACACCAGGACTACGGCAAAGGAAAAGACCCGCCGAAGCGGGCCAAGGTCTCTCGCCACGAGAGGAAAACTGTCAGACGGTCGCGCATTTCTTAGTCGTTTGGCTCATCCGACCCGCCACTGCGCTTTGAAAAAAAGCCCCGAACAGCCCTGAGTTTCCGCACGACCATCATCACAATAAAGAAGAGTAGCTGTAGCGAATTGCAATTATCCGGCGCTTGGATTGCAAACATCCCGGATTCTCGCTCGAATTATTTGACGCTATCCGGGGTGCCAAACTCACATTATCTGCGACTGTGATCAGATTATTTGCAACGGGATTGCAATCATCCACCTCGGATCACATTACGTGCGAACGGCATGCCAGTTGAAGAACACAGAGCGGAAGCAAGCGCAGCAACTGCCGTTCTCTGCACGGCTGATGAACTGAAAAGTCGCGGACAAAACGGTCAGTCAGGTTGAAGGTAAGTGGATATTCTCAGGACTTTGCCCTTGGCTGGACGTAACGAACGAAGAGGCTGTTGCCCTGTCTCTTCGTTTCGAAGCCTTTGATCGCAGCTACAAGATCGCTCAGTTTTCCCTTTCCGTAGGTCCGAGCATCAAAATCTGGATGTGCAGCGACTACTGACTGGCCAAGTTGCCCAAGGTGAAACCACTCGTCATCTTGTTGGATACGAGCCATAGCATCCAAGAGTAACTTTGCAGCTTTTTGGGGCTGCTCCTTTGCAGAAGCCAGTTTCTTGGCTTCGCCTTCGTCTGCTACAAGGTTTTCAATAAAAATGAACCGGTTGCACACGTTCCGAAGTGGCTCCGGAGTTTTTTTCTCTCCGATGCCAATCACCATTAAGCCATCCTCTCTGAGACGATTGGCTAAACTGGTGAAATCACTGTCGGAAGAAACCAAGACAAACCCGTCGAACCGACCTCCGTGTAGGATGTCCATCGCATCTATCACAAGACCAATATCGGATGCGTTCTTACCCGACGTATTGGCGGTCTGCTGGTGTGCAACAAGACCCAGCGATAGGATTACCTCGGACCAACCTTTCAGCCGACTACTGGTCCAATCGCCATAAACCCGTCTAAGCGCGGGTTCGCCTATTGAAGCGACCTCCTTGAGAATTGCTTCCGCAAATTTAGCTGGTACGTTGTCGGCATCAATCAGCGTCGCCAATAACGGTTGAGCACGTTCGGTCATCTGGTTGGCACCATGTTTTGTCTACTCTTGTCTTAACTTGTCGCTACTTATCGAACTGCCGACACAAAAACCAGAACACTCACAAAAACAGAGACCTGGAGTTTACTTAGCGGTCAGCGATGGGCTCGTTCGTTGAATCCGCTGCGCTTTGTCTGAACGGCAGGTCTGGGAAACGTACCATTTCTAGACCACGAAGCGCTGGCAGGCGAGCGACCACATCCGTTGAAGATTGTTGTCTTGAAATCCCGTCTGACAAACTGCGTTCAGCATCTCAACAACTGGATGGGAAGGCAGACACCTGAAAACACGCTGAAGACGCTATTCGCATCTAATGTGATCCGAGGCGGATGATTGCAATCCCGTCGCACATAATCTGATCACGTTCGCACTTAATGTGAGTTTGATACCCCGGATAGCGTCAAATAATTCGAGCGAGAATCCGGGATGTTTGCAATCCGAGCCACGGATAAGTGCAAGCCACTACATATACGCGTCAATTTTCTGCACTGTCATAGTCGGCTAGTTTGGGCCAGTTCGTTTCGGCATCAATCATCAATGCGGCTTCAATCACGCGCTTTGCCTTCAGCAAATTAGCCCGGCGGCTCGACGGATCAGAATACACGCCATATCCATTAACAACGCGGCCATTGCACTGACTTAACTCGGACACGGCCAGATCAATGTTCTGACCAATTTCAACCGTTGCTTTCTCAGCATCTTCGATGATTTTCATTCTTTGATCTTTCTTCCAAAACTATCGATTGCGGGAACGATCGACAACGCCATCAGCCGTGATCGATGCGATACGATCTTCAGTGCGCCGAGAAATTTCAACACCATCTGCAGCCATATAGGACTCTGCAAAGGCAGTGTGTTTGAAAATACTTCCATCGGCCTCAACGTAAGTGTTGTCTTCGTGTCCGTATCGTTTGATCCGCCCATCATATTCAATGGTGATGTAGGTGCCGTCCGCCATTCGAACCCTAATGGTGTCGTCTTCGATAGCTACGCCCTGCCACCATTTCTTGGTGTCGCGACGTACAACAACACGGCTGGGGTGCATCTTGATTTCAAGGTCATCAGCAGTTTTTGGATCAATAGCTTTGACATGGATCGTTGCCTCCTGACTCTTGGGATCAGGATGAATGGACGCGCTGCCATTTTCAGGGGGCCAGAGCTTCGGCGCTTTCCGATCCTTGCCGTTCCGGTCCTTATGAAAGCTGATATACATTTGAGCAGACTTCCAAACGCGGCGCGCACTGTTGCTGAGCGTGGTGGGTGCGATTTCTTTGGTCATGCCATATCCGTTTTAGCGAAGTCATCGCCCTTATAGATGAGTTTAACGCGATAAGCCTTCGCGCAGGCATAGGCGAAGCAATCGCCAAAATTCAGGTCTGCTGGATGACCTACCGCTTTGCCGTATTCTGCGGCGGCTCGGATCGCGGCGTCGCCGATGCTGCTGCTAATGTGAATGTCGCGCACCGAAAGTTCGCCCAACAACTGGCTTACTGCCGCTGTACTGTCGGTCAGCAACTCCGGGCTTGGCTTTTTGTGCTTGCCAGATCGCGCCCGTGCAAAGGAAACACTCGCCTCGTAGCGGGCCAAAGGTGATGTGAACAACTGATCTGTGACCGCCTCAATGCGGCGAACAAGGTCCTCATATCCCGGCTCTCGCAATAGAATGGCGACGATGGCAGAAGCATCAATGTACATCACATACCCTCATACATTTCGTCGGTGTATTTCTTCATGTCAAAATCCGGGTCCGGCTCGCCAATAGCGTCGGCACGCTCCAAGATCGGCTGCAACCTTTCCAAGAGTGGTTTGCGATTGTTCTCAGCGTCAAGCTGTGCTTGCAATGCTTTGCGAACTGCGTCAGTTTTGCTCTTGGCTCCTGTTGCTTTCCTGACCTTTTCGGCCAGAGCATCCACAGCATCGTCTCGAATATAGAGCGGCATTTGCATATCCTCCTGCTTTCCATATGTATATCATCAAACGAATATACAAGCTATTCAAAACGGGATATTCAACGCAGTTTTTCCCATGATTCAACAATCGGCGTCTGAGGATCAGGGCGCAATGCGCCCTGCCCTGTTTGTTTCAGAAGCAATCGGGAACCCAGGCATCGATGCGGGTTTTCTGCTCGGCTGTCAGGTTCAATGCTTCCCGATGATCCGGGTCATTGAATAGCTTGTGCAGGCTTTCGTCCTTTTCACCTTTCTTGGACTTCGAGAAGGCACGAAACTTGTCCGAGTCGGCCTGCAAGCCCAGAAGGTTCATGTAAATGCCTTCCAGCAATTCGCCCTTGATCCGCTTGAAGCAATTCTCGGCAGAAGGCGTCCAGATCGACCGAATATCAGCCCCGATATCCGCCTCAATCTCAGACATGAACTCTGCATCCTGATATTTGAACCGGCGCGCAAGGAAGGTGGTGATTTCGCCGTTTCGAACCTTCTTGCCAAGATCGCGGAATGCTTTGAACGCATCGACCTTACTCAGATCATCCATATCACGAAACACCTGATAGGCTTCTTCTGCGGCGTCGTCTCGTTCGCCGCCAAGGCGCGGATCAAGCGTGAACTGGTCGTCAATCTCGGGCTGGTTTCGTTGCGAACCATCGTAACCGAACCCGAACAACTCATAGAAGCTGCCCGGCGCAGGTGAGGCGGCAAATGCGAACAGGCTCAGCAGATAATCGGGTTTATCCAGCAAAGCTGTCTGTACCGCTGCCAGTCGGATTGCTTTCATGTCATCCACAAACACCTGAGAATACGGCGATTTCTCCGGCAAGCTGGTACTGATTGTGGAAGTAGTCGCCACATACACGGCAGGTTGCTCCGGCGCGTCGATAAAGCCAGCTTCGACCGCTTCGGCTTGTTGATCGGGAAGGATCAGGCCGCGCAGCGCACGAACGTCACCGTCACTGTCCACATAAACCATAACCCCGGCCAGCGCCTTTTGTTCGGCCTGATAGTCACCGTCCAGTATCTTTTGCAGTGCATCCAGTTCGGCTTGACCTTCTTCGTCCAGCACCTCGGATTCCGCCAACTCAGCTAGTTCGTCGTAACGTCCGGCCTGTTCTTCGGACAAAGTGCCTTCGATCACGTCTGTTTGTTCTGCGCCAAATTCAGCTTTCATTTCACGCGGCAACGGAAAGCTGTCGTCCGTAACTTTGGCCCAAGCCCATCCTTCGGCTTCGCGCAACACTTCAGCCTCCGCTTCCAGCTTCTCAACAAACAAGGTGTCGAGAATGTCCGGATCATTGAAATAGGTCTGGGAGTTCTGGGCAAATAGGTCGGCAGTGACCGTTCCGCCTTTTGCCTCATAGGCTTCACGACCGACGAATTGCGCGATCCGGGTGGACGCGGTTACTGCCTTGGCCTTCAAAAAGCGCTTCACATCATATTCACCATAATGCCTATGCGATTTTAGCAGGTCCAACACTTCAAGGATTTTTTCTGCATCATCACTTACGGTCATGGCCTTGGCATTTCCCAAGCTGATTTCACCGTCCTTGAGCGCATCAAGAACTGGTTCAGGTAGACCGGCCAGCGCTAGGCGGCGGCGCACATGGGCCTCGGTCACGCCGAACGCCTGACTGATCTTGGCAACAGACAGGGATTTCGCGGCCATTTTGCCATAAGCCCGAACCTCGTCCACCGGTTCCAGTTCTTCACGGGCGGTATTCTCGGCATTGGCCCATTGCTCAGCCACAAAGGGATTATCGGTGATCTTGACCGGCACTTGCGCCAGATCGGCCCGTTCGGTCACAGCGATATTCAGAGCGCGCAAACGGCGACCACCTGCAACGATGCCAACCTTACCGTCAGCATCACGCAAGCCGCTGAGATTTTGGATTAGGCCGCACGCGACAAGGCTTTCAACCAGCAGGGCGATGCCTTCGTCGGCAACATGCTGACGCGGGTTGATTTCTGACAGGTACAGATCGGACAGGGCAACGGTTTCGATGGTTTCCGGTGCGGTGAATGTTTCATGTTTGCTCATTGGGCAAGTCCTTGTTTCGTGGCTAAGTTTTTGTTATTGGTGCCCTACCCCTTACGGGGTAGGGCGAGGCCGCTTAGGCGGCGGCGTGTTGGATCAGGAAGCGGCGCGCGATGTGGAAATTGTCGCCCTTCTTGATTAACTCTTTCGCCTCGGCGATGCGTTTCTGCAGAGTTTCATTGCTCATGGTGTTCACCTCCTTTCGTGCGCTAGTTGCGCGTTGAGCGTTTCAGATCAGGACTATTCGTCCACGCTGAAAACGACCGTTTCACCCTCGACCGTGTAAGGCACAGCCTTGGACAAAAGCTTTTCGATAGCGGTGGTGGGAACCGAAGGGAAAGTGATGGAAATCCCATTCAACAATTTCGGGCGATCATCTGCGAAGTGATAACCATTGATAGCCCACGCGATTACGTTGGGGCTGTAAATCGAGTCCGTTGATCCAAGACGATATTCAGTCATAGTGACCTCTACTTTCGTGGCGATGCGGTGGCCGATGTGCGCCCGACCTATCCGCGTGTGGTTTGTTGAGAACACAGAAGGCCAAGGAAACGGCCTTCTGGACTGTCCTCGTCACCCGCACCCCTCCGCGTTTTTCCCCGCGAAGGAGGGGGGGCGACAAAAAAGGGCCGTTACGGAGCCCGCCGGGGTGGTCAGTCTGAAATTGGGGAAATTTGGGAGGGACCCGCGCGCCAGCGTGGGAGGAACCGGGATTTTCACGATTTCTGATTGAGGCGCACAAAAAGGATAAAGTGATCCGCGACCTGGCGCGGATCTCCCTTTGCGCCTTCCGCCCCGCCGGGCTCTGTTACGAGACCTTTTCGCCCCCCTGACGCCGGGGAAAATACAGCGCCGCAGACCGCCCTGGCGGGCTGCGATCAGCAAACAGAATAATGCCTGGGCAGGGGTAAGCGGGCGTGCCCGTGTCCCCTGCCCTGTCAGCTGATACTATGCGAGCCGCGCGCACGCGCGGATCTCCAAAGACCTTCTGCGAAAGGCTGAGCGAAGCGAGGGAATCGCGTTACCCGCAGGGACGAAACAACCATGGGCAGGCGACCATTTGACCGCGGCGGCAAGCTGGCTCAGAGAGACAGATTCCGCCGCACCAGGTCAAAGGGAGATCGCTCATGATTAGTTCGGGTCGGAGGCCGGTGTGCCGGCGTCCGACTAGCGACCGGTCACGCGCCATGGGCGCGGGATTTGCTCTGCAGCTCCACACCAAGTCTCACTGACTTAGGCCGAGCCAATTAATGTCACAACACCCGCAATTATTGTCTCATAATTTTGTTCAAAAGCTTTTTTTGTCTTTTGATCAGAGATTTGGGAATCCGTATATTGGCATCAGTAATCAGTGTGAAAGGGAACCAGAGTGACAAATGCAGGCAATCGCGGCCGACCGAAGGGCAGTACACAATACGACTACCAGCCGCAAATTCGGATCGCGGCGGACTTCAAGATCAGCAACCCGGAATGTTCGGACCGAAAGGCCCTTCTGGTGGCTATTAAACGCTATGGCGTTATCGGGTCATCAGCGGATTCCAATCTCACTGCACTTTTTCGTAAATGGCGTGACAAGGACGAACGCCAAAAGCACATTGACGATGCCGTTGATCGGCGATCTGAGCGGCGTCGCAATGCGCGTGGTATGTCCCTTGGCGCCAACCTTGATTGGGTTTCTCTGGAGTCGGCGCGACTGGCTTCACTGACAACAGCTTTTCAAGCTGCAGAAGCGACGATTTCGCAATTCATGCTGGAACAAAGAACCACAAATTTGGCCGAAACAATCCAAAAGATGCAACACCTCGAAGATTTGTGCCGGGGATTTGAAGGTCAGGCAGATCCATTTCGGGGAATTATTGAAGCGTTTGAGCGGGACCAAACCCTACTGAGAGCGGCACAAGGACCGAGCTTCAGTTAGAAGCGCAACGGGCAGCCACAGGCGCGGATCGGCAGTTTTCCAGTCCCGGCAATTCCGACCTTGGGAGACAATTCGTCGGGACCGTAGCAGACAACAAAGCGAACACGCGAGAATGAGAGCGGCTTGGCTGTGGTAAACTGCCGATCCCGGCCGCTCAGCGGCCCTGCGCGCGAGTAGCGCACAGTCCTGGACGATCGGGGCATTTTGCCCCGTTCGGCCGGGACAACAAAGGCCGAACATCAAGATAGCGCGCCACACATGGCGGCGCGCACACGACGGTCAAACCTCCTTTCCGTCACTGTCGAACCGGCGGACTAATTGAAAATCAATGAAACCGGACGAAACCAAATCGGCAAACTGTACGCGGGCTTCGTCTGAACCGGCGTAGATTTCCGGGTCGGCTCCATCCGGCAAGTCGATTTCGAAAAACTGCATTGCATCGCAAGCGATCCTGACAATTGGCTTTGTAGACATCGGCTTTCCCTCAGCGGCGGATTCTGATGATTTTCGTGTGAACGCTGGCCGTCGCAAAGGTGTCTGGCGGCAAGGTTTCGAGTTCTTCGGCCTCGTCGTGGTGGAAGGTGACAGGGACCAGGGCAACAAGGGTTGCCGGTTCGTCATGCCCACCCCGCCCTAGCAGGGACAAAGCCGCCTCGATGTGGGCGCGGACCTGCTTAAAAGGCGGGTTCATGATGATGCGGGGAAACTGCGCGCGGCCTTTGACTTCCTCCGCATACTCAAGAAAACAACGGTTGATCGTGGGGCCAATGGTGCGCAGTTTTGCCGCAAGCGTGTTGTGGCGCTCGATCATGGTCAATTCGCAAGTGCTGTGACCTGATGCAATCAGCGCTCTTGCGAGTTGGCCGGTTCCGGCGCTTGGCTCCAATGTCAGGTAGTCACCTTGCGGCCCGAGATAACCGACCATCCGCGCGGCGACGGGATCAGGCGTCACGTGGCATTCGGCGAATTTATCAACGGCGATAACCTCGGGGGCCTTCAGCTCGTCCAGTTGGGGCGCGTCATGCCGCACCCTAACCGGAATGGTTAGGGGCTTGTTCGGGCGGTAGTACATGCTTGGCCGTTTCTGAGTCATCGTCCTAGCCTTTCAACTTCAAGGGCGCTCGTGGCTTGGTTGACTATCCGTTGCGCCGTGTTGGCCTCGATTCCGGTCTCCATCAAACGGCGCATTGTGACCGCCTTGCCCAGAACGGACAGGCGCGAAAAGCCTTCCTGAACATACTCCATAGGGTCGGCTTCAACGATCTGGCATTCTCCCTCTGTGTGACCGTGGCTGATTGCCTTTTGCCGCATCCCCTGCAAATTCTCGGGCAGGATTGCCGCGCCCTGAGTGAGCGCGACAGCGTAGGTGGCCCGGCTGGCCCGAGGCTGTGAAACCGGACAAATTTTGGAACATTTGTGAACTTTTTGAGGGGGATGTGGCGATCCCAAGTTCGTACCAGATCCATGAGATGTTGACCGGTTCGCAAATTGAGTGGATGTTTTTTCTTTCGCTGAACTTGAAAAACTATGCCGACCGGTGACTTGTGGCCGATCCGACGTATCGCACTCTAATTGACTGCGATACGTCAGGGCAGGTGTCGCCATACGACCCAGCTTGCACGCCCTTCGTACTATATGCGTAGGCCGCAATCAAAGGAACGTAAATTGGTCCTCTGTTAGGGACGCAGTGTTTATTCCGTCAAGTTCGACGGACCCGTTGGTCCATTCGACCCGCGTACCCGAGCCTGTGTCGACGAAAGTGAGGTCCGCAAAGGTTGCACCGCGCAGTTCAATCAAATCCACACCCAGTTCAAAGTCTGTGATGCGATCCGCGCCCTGGCTGACGGATGCGTGGAAGATGAATTCATCCGCTCCACTACCGCCGGTCAGGACGTCGTCACCGCTGCCCCCAAAAAGGCCGTCATCACCATCGTCACCATGCAGGTTATCATTGCCGCTACCGCCATGCAGGAAGTCACTGCCGTGATCTCCGTAAACGACATCGTTACCACCACCTGCGAGAACCAATCCATTCCCGTTGCTGGTGTCTCTTATGGTATCGTCTGAATCTTCTGCTTCTCCCACAAACAGCCCCTCAAACACCGGCCCGTTGGATTCAAAATCAAACAGCTCGATTTTGTCGGCGTTGTAGATGTGGAACTCATCCCCATCGCTGTCGGTCAACTCCAGGCGACGCGTCCCGTCGGGCGATTGGTGCCAATGGCCGGAAAGATCAATGAGCGAGATCCCCTGGAAGAGAATCCTGTCAGCGTTGGAAGTCGACTGCTGCTCGTCAACCAGGACGTTCCCGGACTCGGCAGATATGACATACGTGTCGTTGCCCGCACCCCCGTAAAGAGAATCCCAACCATCGGCGCTGCCCCCATTGAGCCAGTCATCCCCCCTGTCACCAAACAGGCGATCATCCCCTTCGCTGCCGTAAACACCGTCGTTGCCATCACCGCCATAAAGCGTGTCATTGCCCCCTTCGCCCCGCAAATGGTCATTGCCTGCATTGCCGTAAACGATGTCGTTGCCGCCGCCTGCAAAAACCAGGCCATTTCCGGAACTGGTGTCATTGATTTCATCATCGGATGTGGCTGTCTGTCCCAGGAACAACCCGGAGAACACAAGATTGTCGCTCCCGAATTCCCAACGCTCGATCTGGTTTGCGTTGTAGATATGGAGTTCGTCCTGATCCGCCAAATGCGTCAGTTCTATTCTGGAATGGCCACTGGACCATTTGGCCGAAATATCCCAGATCGACAGGTCACGGAACAGGATCCTGTCACCTGTTGAACTGGAAGACATCTCGTCGAGATACGTATCTCCCGAGGCTTTGGTGAATACGTAGGTATCGTCGCCTTCACCACCGTGTAGCGCATCCCAGCCCGTGCTGCTTCCGGCACTTCCCTCCAGCACGTCAGCGCCGTTACCGCCCCAAAGCACGTCCGCTCCGGTTCCGCCGAACAAGGAGTCATCGCCATCACCGCCGTACAACTTGTCATCGCCATCGTCGCCCCGCAAAAAGTCGCGACCGGCATTGCCGTGAACGACGTCGTTACCGGCCCCGGCAATGACCAGCCCATTGCCCGGGCTGGTATCGGTGATCACGTCATCAGAGACACCATCGCCGCCAATGAAGACTCCCGCAAAATTCCAGCCGTCCTGCTCAAACTCCCAGCGTTCAATTTTGTTGGCGTTGTAGATGTGAAACAGATCCCCGTCATTCTCTGACAGTTCGAGAAAAGTTTTCCCTTCGAAACTGCCCCAACGGGCCTGCAGGTCCCAGATCCCGATACCCTTGAAAAGGATCAGGTCGCCAGATGAGGAGGCACCTTCTTCGTCGATGACAACATTTTTTGACCAACTGCCAACGACATAGGTGTCATCCCCTGATCCGCCATAGAGCGCGTCCCAGTTGTCCGCTGAACCACCGTCGAGCCAATCGTTACCATTTCCGCCAAACAGCCGATCGTCGCCCTCACTCCCATAAACACCGTCGTTTCCGTCACCACCATACAGCGTGTCATTACCATGTTCGCCGCGAAGGTGGTCGTCCCCGTCATTGCCATGAACTATGTCATTGCCGGACCCGGCCAGTATGAGACCATTACCCTGGCTGGTGTCATTGATCACATCGTCGGAAACTTCTGACGCACCGACAAACCAACCGGAAAAACTCAGATTATCCTTTTCAAACTCAAACAGTTCGATCGTGTGTGCGTTGTAAATGTGAAGCTCGTCCAGATCCTCAACATCTGTTGCCTCAATCTTGACAAACCCATTGGACCAATGCGCCGTAAAATCCCAGATGGACATGTCCTTGAACAAAATTTTGTCGCCGGTTGAGCTGGAAGCGTATTCATTGATGTAAGTGTTGCCGGAGGCGCGGGAAAACACGTATGTGTCGTCGCCTTCTTCTCCGTGCAGAGCATTCCAGGTATCGCTTTCGCCACCCTCAAGAACGTCGTTACCATCACCGCCCCACAGGACATCGTCCCCGGAGCCACCCAACAGCACATCGTGGCCTGCGCCTCCACGTAGGGTGTCATCCCCTGAGCCACCGGTCATGAAGTCCTGACCGTCGCCACCCTGGAGCGTATCGTTTCCGAAATCCCCGTGGAGCGTGTCATTTCCGTTGCCGCCCGTAACAGTGTCATTGCCCTTCCCGGCAGAAATGAACACGTTACCTGATCCGGCCCCCGCAGTGATCGTGTCTGCACCATCACCGCCATAGGCGGCCTCGACGTTATGCTCTTTGAGTTCCAGCGTCACGGGTTCGCTTCCCGTCACACGGATTGTGTCAACCCCGTCACCACCATTCACATGGCCAGCCGTCAGATCATCCTTGTCAATGAACAGAATATCATCACCCGCACCACCCTGGAGATCATCCGCGCCGGCACCTCCGATCAGGACATCATTCCCGGCACCGCCAAGAATGTAATCAGCTCCGTTCCCGCCGGAAAGTGTGTCGTGGCTGCTACCGCCCCAGACGGCATCATTGCCGTCCCCGCCGGAAAGCTCGAGCCGACGGTCTGAGGTTGTACCATCAAGGCGGTTATCCCTCGCGTCGCCTATAACCTCGTCAACGTCCTGTGCGCCAACATAAAAGTCCTTGGAATCCGCGCCGGTAATAGTGACCGTGTTTCCATCGCCGAACTGTTGGGTCCCGTTGGTCTCGAATTCGACACTGCGGGCAATCAGCAACAAGAGCTCGCCACGTGTGATGTGCCCATCTTGCAAGTGGCCCTGCCACAACATCAGATCCGAATTTGACGGCTCCTTACCAAAGGCGTTCTGGTAGACACGCCGGACAAAATCCTCGTCGCTCAATTCAGCAAGATTCGTTGCCGGGTCCGGGTCCGGGTCCGGAGTTACGGTATCTTTGGCCAACTCCGTTGCAAGGCTAAGCAGAGACTGCGAACCATTGATCGCATCTTGTGCGATCAGGTCCAGCTGCTCGTCCGAGAATTCGCGATCGTAGAGAGACCCCAACAGTTTTCGGACGACATCCAGAACAAAGCTTTTGTCGAGAGAGCGTTCCGCCTGTACCTCGTTCAGTACCACATCAAAGTTGTTGGTCGACATATGGCCGTTCCCGACCGCAATATGCTCCGAACTTTCCGACAGA
Organism: Ruegeria atlantica; assembly: GCF_013033965.1. GTDB lineage: Bacteria > Pseudomonadota > Alphaproteobacteria > Rhodobacterales > Rhodobacteraceae > Ruegeria > Ruegeria atlantica_D. The sequence goes on along the minus strand of NZ_WQFE01000019.1, from coordinate 211 downwards.
TTGGCTGCAAAAGCGGCTTGGCTGGTTGCACCGCTGGACAGCTCCGCCAATGCTTGCGCAAACTCCTCCATGCTGGTACCCCGGCCCAACGCATTGACATAAGCCTGATCGATGAAGGCCGCATTAGTGATTTCCGGATAGCGCGCCTTGAACTCATCCGACTGCAGCAGCTCATTGGCCAGGCTTTCGATATTCAATTCGCCATTCCGGA
>NZ_WQFE01000018.1 GCF_013033965.1 Ruegeria atlantica | reverse complement strand
CGCCGACACTTGGCACATACGATGCCTCCGGGCGGGGGTATCCACACCATCAGATTCTGAAGAAACTGGCGGCGCGGCCGAGACAACATAACCTGGCTATTGCCCTTCGAGAAACCGGGCGCGTTGAGCGGATGTTGTTCATCATAGAATGGCTGCTCGATACCGACATGCAGCGACGCGCCCAAATTGGTCTCAACAAAGGTGAGGCTCATCACGCCTTGAAAAGCGCTCGTCGGATCGGCAGGCAGGGGAAATCCGCGACCGTACAACAGAAGGCCAACACTTCCGGATCGCCGGATTGAACCTGCTCACCGCCATAATAATCAACTGGAACACCAAGCAACTCGACTCTGCGGTCACCGCGCGGAAAAAAGCCGGATTGGAAGCACCCGCCTATCTACTGGCGCACATATCGCCTCTTGGCTGGGCACACATCATCCTCACAGGTGAATACAGGTGGCGGCAGATGAGGGTGAAAAAACGCTTAAAGGGGGATTTAGCACTTGGCGTCACTCGACCCCTACTACGCCTTATTATTAAAGATAAAGCCGATGAAATTCAGCAGCAGTTGCGCTGCCAGAATCTGCGTACTTTCACTTGGATCATAGACGGGGGCAACCTCGACCAGATCGATACCGACCACATCGCCACGCCTGCTGAGCCCCTGCAGGATTTCCAACACATCATAATACTGGAATCCGCCATGGCTGGGGGTACCGGTTCCGGGTGCGATTGAGGGGCAGAAAGCGTCGATGTCGATAGTGACATAGTAACGGCTGCCTTCGGGGATACGATCCAGAACGCCTTGCGTACCCAGTTTGCGGACCTGACGTACCGACAAGATGTCCGATCCGCGCGCGCGGGCGTCGTCATAGCCTTCCTTCGCGGTTGAGGACACGTTGCGGATGCCCAGTTGGGTCATGCCTGAGACGTAGTCCTTTTCGATGGCGCGGCGCATCGGGTTGCCATGGCCTACTGTCACGCCATGACGTTCATCGACAAAGTCCAGATGCGCGTCGATCTGGATCACGTGGATTGGACCGTTCTTTTCGCAATCCTCAGCATAGGCGTTGATGCAGGGGATGTTGACCGAATGGTCGCCACCGATGGTGACCGGGATCGCGCCCGCGTCGAGGATCTTCTTGACGCCATATTCGATATTGGCGTGGCTTTCTTCGGTCTTGGTGTGGATGATGTCGGCATCGCCCAGATCGACGATGCGGACGTCTTCGCCCAGATAGGTGGCGTCATCCTCGTGGTCATAAGCGCCTGCATGGCCAAAGCTGAACAGGGTCGATGCCTCGCGCACCGAACGCGGACCAAAGCGCGCGCCCGAGCGGAACTGGCAGCCGAAATCGAACGGTGCGCCAAGGATCGCCACATCGGCGTCGATCTCGTCCCAGTTCTCGACATAGGGTTTCTTGCCAAAGGTCGAAATGCCGACAAAAGGCAGGTTCAGACGACCAGATTCATAACCATGTCCCGACATGATTTCTCCGTTTCTTATGGTTTAACGATAGGCCAGTTCCGGAAGGAACAGCGCGATTTGGGGGAAGGCTACCAGCAACCCAATCACAATCAACAAAATGATCAGGAACGGGGGCACGCCGCGCACGACCTCGACGAACGGACGGCGGAAAACCGCAATGGCGGTAAACAGGTTGCAGCCGAAGGGCGGCGTGGCCGCGCCGATGGCAACCTGAAGCGTGATCAGCACGCCAACCAGCACCGGGTCCAGCCCGCTGGCCTTGATCATCGGGGCAAAGATCGGGACCAAGATCAGGATGACCACAATCGAGTCCACGAACATGCAGCCAACGAAAAAGGCCACGTTGATCGCCAGCAGCACCATCAGCGGGCTGGCGCTTTCCAGACCCAATGCTGCGATGATGGTTTGCGGTACTTGCGCAAAGCTGAGCGTCCAACTGAACGCTGCACCTGCCGCGATCAGGATGAACACGACCGATGTGATGGCTCCTGTGGACAGCGCGATGTCGAACAGGTCGGTGACTTTGATCGAGCGGAAGATCACCACCTCAAGGACGACCGCATAAAGCACGCAGATCGCCGCCGCCTCGGTTGGCGAAAACACACCGCCATAGATGCCGCCGACGATGATGGCCGGGAAACCCATCGGCCACAGCGCCTTGCGCAGGGCGGTAAAGCGCTGGCCCCAGCCCTCGCGCGGCAGCACGGGGATGTCATGGCGATAGGCGTAGAACATGCAATAGGCCGAGAACAGGACCACGATCAGCAACCCCGGCAGAATGCCTGCGATGAACAGTTGCGAGATCGAGGTGCCGGACACCACCCCATAGATGATCATACCGATAGAGGGTGGGATCAGATAGGCAAGGTCAGCAGCGTTCACGATCAGACCGATCGAGAAACTGTCGCTATAGCCCGATTTCAGCATCCGCGGCCGCATCGCGCCACCGATGGCCACGACGGTCGCCTGGGTCGAACCGCAAACCGCGCCGAACAAGGCACAGGCCGAGGTGACGGAAATCGCCAGACCGCCCTTGATATGGCCCATGAAGCTCATCACAAGGTCGATCAGCCGGTTGGCCGAATGGCCGCGTGTGATGATGTCAGCGGCCAGAATGAACATCGGCACCGCGATCAGCGCGGCAGGCTTCACACCGCCGATCATCTGCTGGATCAGGATCTGCATGTTCATCGTGGGGAAATAGACCAGGAACCCTAGCACCGCCGCCGAGATCAGCGGCATTTTCATCGGAAACCCTGCCAGCAGCAAGATGATCATGACGGCAAGCATCAATTCGGTCATTTGTCTGTCTCCGTGGAGTCTTCGAATTTCTTGATGGCGGCGGCGGTTTCCGGATCTTCGTAGCTGTCGACTTCCAGGTACGAGACGTAAACCTCTTCCTCTGCGAAGTTCAGGTTGCGGATCGCGGTCAGCAGATATTGGAACGACGCCAGCGTCAGGCCGATCACGACCCAGACATAGGTCAGATACAGCGGCAGTTGCAGCGCCGGGGTGATCCGCCCACGTGCGGCGACCTTCTGCACATATTCCAGCGCGTACCAGGCCAGAACGGCCATAACGACGGCGGTTGTGGCGGCAATCACAACCATCAGGCCCTTACGTATTCTGATCGGCAGCGCGTCATAAATCGCGGACATGCGGATATGGATGCCTTTGCGGGTGGCATACCCCAGCCCCATGAAAGTGACGATTACGATCAGGAACTCGTTCAGTTCCTCGGAAAAATAGATGGACTGGTTGAACACGTACCGGCCAAAGACGTTGGCGATGGTGTTGACGGCCATCAGGATGATCCCCCAGCCCAGGATCCAGACTTCGAACCGTCCGATGACGGCGTCTATCTTTCCCAGAAAGCCGAAGGGAGTGGCAGTGCTGTCTTGCATGGTGTCCTCCCTTGTTTTGAATGCCTCACGCGCAGGGCGCGTGAGGTAGTTTTGCGTAAGTGGTGGGGGAGGGATCAGTTGCCCGACAGTTCTGCCTCAAGCGCGTCCAGAAGTTCCTGACCGCGGTCACCGACGGTTTCGACATAAGCTGCCGGGGTTCCGGTGCTGCGCTCGCGGAACGCGTCACGCTCTTCTTCGGTCAGCACGATCAGACCGATATCGGGCTTGGCTTCCTTGATGATGTCCAGACGTTTCTGGTTGAAATCGGTCACCACGCCGTCGATGAAGCCGGTCATGTCGGCCATGGTGTCACGCACCAGTTTCTGACGGTCGGGGCTGAGGGTTTCGAACCAGTCGGACCCGGCCACAACCGTGGTGACAAGTTCCTGCTCGCCGGCCCAGATCAGGTGGCTGGTAACCTCGTAGAACTTCATCTCTTCGATGGTCGGGATCGGGTTGACTTGACCGTCAATGGCCCCCAGCTGCAGCGCGCCGAACACTTCGCCAAACGGCAGCGGGGTCGGGCTGGCGCCCATGTTGTTATAGGTCTCCACCAGGATCGGCGAGACCATCACGCGCATCTTGAAGTTGTCGAAATCTTCCGGCGTGCGGATCTCGCGGTTGGTGGTCCAGACCTGCGGGCCTTCGGAATACATGGTCAGAACTTCCAGACCGCGCTTACGAAAATCGTCGTTCAGAGGGCCATAGATGGTTTCCGAGCTGCTGAGCATTTTCGAGGTCGCGGCCGGATCGGACGGCAGCAAGTAGGGCAGCAGGAAGACCTGGCTTTCCGGAACCACGGTGCCCAAGTTGCCGATCGAGACGTTGGTGAACTGGATGACACCGTCGGCGGCCTGTTCGACCGTCTCGGTTGGGGTGCCGAGTGTACCCATCGGGTAGACGGTGACGGTCACTTCACCGTCGGTGGCCGCTTCGATGCGCGATTTGAACTCCTGCGCATAGGCGTCCATGATCGAGCCCGGAATTTCCTCGATGGCGAATTTCCAGTCTTCGGCTAAAGCGGTGAGTGGCGCCAACCCTAACAGGGCAGCTGCTGCCGTTGTCTTCATTGTGTTGAAAGAGAATGTCACGCGAATGTCCTCCCATATCGCTATATCGATCACTTCTGGGAAAGATCACACCACGGAATTTTTCACAAAAAAATATTATATTGATTATATAAACATAAAAAATTTTCATGTAATGTTGGCACAAGAGGACGGATCAATGAAGCTGCTTAGAAACACATTGCTTGAGACTTTTGTGGCTGTAGTCGACTATGGCGGCTTTTCGGATGCGCAATTTGCGTTGGGCATCACTCAGTCTGCAATCAGCATTCGCATTCGCGACCTGGAAACTGCGCTTGGCTATAGGGTGTGCGAGCGTGGGCGTGGAGGATTTCGGCTCACGGAGAGGGGAGAGATAGCCTTTCACAAAGCCAAGGACATCATGCGCAGCGCACGTGATTTTGATGCCGAACTTCTGGAACTTCGGGACGTCACCACCGGAGATCTGCGGATCGGGGTAGCAGACGCGGTCGATACACTAAAAGACTTGAACCTTGAAAGATCGCTGAAACGGTTCCTAGACCGCCCCAACGACGTTCAACTGGAAATCGTCGTTGCCTCACCTACCGAACTGACGCAGCAATTGATCACTGGCGAACTGCACGTGGCGATTGCGCCGTTTCGCAATCAAATATCCGAATTAACCTACACAGAACTTTGTCACGAAGAGCATCGGCTTTTTTGCGGTCGCGATCATCCGCTTTTTGATCTGCCGGACGATAAAATCGATTTCGACGTCATCTCAAGCTATCAGATTTGTCAGCGTTCATATGGCATGCTGGTGTCACCAGAGCTTCAGTCCACTGATCCAAAAGCTGTTGTAGCCAACATGGAGGCAATGGCGACGCTGATTGAAACTGGCCATTTTCTGGGACCTCTGCCAGTTCATTTTGTGGAAAGTAGACTGCAGAATGGGAAACTTCGGGAACTGGCTCCGGACCGGTTGCACTGGACCTCTACATTCTACCTCGCAATACGCTCGACAAACCTACACAGGCGGGCTGTCGAGCTTTTTGTCGGTGACGTGATTCAATCATGTGGAAGCGACATAGAGCTGAACAGTGCCGAAATTCAAGACTACAACAGTGGTCATCAAACGCCATACACTAATGCCTGCATTGAGGCATCCAATAGCAGCTGATATAGCTTCGATGGAACGGCACACTGCGAGAAAGAGGCCGTGCGCACTCGAATGAACATCCAAGCGACCACGAGCATTTAAAAACGCTGGGCGCGAAGATGCAACGCTTACTTACCTCAACAATACTACGCGTGCAAAACAGTGGAGCCGTAACATTGCTGCAACCCTTTGGTGAAGGTATTCCAAAAGGCTGCAGCATTAGAACAGAAGGATGGTTACTGCTTCAGAACCTATCGAAAAATCTCTCCTGCAACAGGGGGTGAAGCAAAGTAGTCATTTGAGTTGGGGTTGCATCCCCAAGGGTGATCAATCGCAAATTTCCACGAGCCGTCGGGTTGTCTGCGAACCACTTCAATACCGGAATGGGCAACTTCGACAGGCATGGTGCCATCAAGCTTGCCCACCACCTTCCAACTCGAGCGCATCAGTGCCAAGTCACCTGCGACCGTCAGGTGACGCACAATCAAAGACATCTTGCCCTTGATACGAAATAGGCCATTTTCAAAACCGGCACGAATGGCGGCACGGCCTTCTTGAAGTTTTGCGCCTTCATGCGGCAAGCCATGGGTGACGCAGTCGGGTTCATGCAGTTCCATTGCCCAGTCAAGGTCTTCTGCATGAAATGCATCGACCAGTGCAAAATCTACGTCTTCCGGTTTCATTGGTAGGTACATCATAATCTCCGAGCCATAGGTTTTCGCACAAGATATACAGCTCAAACCCCGCCAATCAGCGTGAGGAAAATTCAGGCAACGGATGACGCGAATATACTATAGGAAGAGGGGATTTGTCCGGGCCCCTTCAAGTGGTCCCGGACGCTAAAGGTCAAAGGCCTAACTGGTCCATTAAGCTTTGAACTCTGGATTTGTTGTTTAGGCGATCCAGCCATTCCTGAGGCACACCGTACAAGGCTCCGCACACCGCACCTAGGAGGAGGGCCCGGCCACAACTGTCGCCGCCGGACAGGATGTTGGTTCGAATGGCATCTTTGTAGGACATCGAAGTTAATAGGTTGTGCAATACGCTGGGCACGCCGCTTTCCAATTCACATGCCAGACCAAGTTCTGTGGTCAGTTCCTGGTTGCTGCGATCGGTAGAGGCACGTGCCAGTTCCAGTCGGGACAGGGTATCGTCATCTGCTGCGGCCATCGCGGCATCGACGATATCGCTGGCTGATCCACCATCACGCGCCGTGACCAGCATTGCCGTGGCGACGGCTCCGTATTTATCCGCCGCATGCGATACATTGGTAGTGCGTATCGCATCCGACGCGCGATCTTCCAACCCTGCCGCCACCAGCGCGGGCAGTTTGGCGATGGCTGGCAGTTGCAGGTCATTTGCTCCGCAAGGCGTGTCCAACGCGTTACCCGCAAGATTTTCCAGCGTTTCACGGGTAGCATGGTCGATATAGCCGACAAATGTACCGCCATAGCCGAAATGCGCCACGAAGGCCGCGTTATAGACTTTTTGGTCATAAGTACCACCAGACTGGGCCAGCGCACTCAAAAGAACCATCAACTGTTCACCATACTGCGTTAAGTCGCCAGGCTGCTTCAGCGGGTGTGCGAAGTATGCTGGAACGCCGTCGAAATCCTGGGCCGTGGTGGCGCAGAATTCGGGGTTTTCACCGCCCAGCTCGGCGATCCGGGGCTGATCATAGAGCCAATGTAACCCCAGCGAGGCAGCATCCGCGATCAGCGCGCCGGTAACGAGATTTCGATTTGTTGTCATCGCCTTGGCTCCATTATCCTTGGACCGCACCGCGATCTGCATTCAATTTCTGTCCGGTGACATTTGTCGCCAAGGGCGAGGCCAAGTAAAGGTAGCTCAAGGCAACGTCATCGGCATTCTGAACGCCGGGCAGGGATTGGCTGGCGCTGATCTCGTCTTCGATCTCGCCTTCTGAAACGCCCCGGTCCTGCGCCATTTCGCGCAAGGTGTTGAGCGCGGGGCCAGTCAGAACCCAGCCGGGGCAGACGGCGTTGACGCGGATGCCCTTTGGCCCCAGCTCTTTCGCCGTAACGCGCATGAAGCCGATATTGGCGTGTTTGGATGAGATATAGGCGCTGAGATCCGGTTCCGCTGTGGTGCCCCAGATCGAGGCAGTGATGATGATCCGTCCACCTTGACCCATCAAAGGCACGGCAGCGCGGGTGGTCAGATAGGTACCATTCACATTGATGTCGATGACACGGCGAAAACGGGCCTCGGCCTCATCGCTTTGGTCGCTGATCGGGGTGACGGCTTCCAGACCAGCATTGGCCACAAACACGTCCAGCGCGGGGATCTGCGAAAACACCTCTTTCACGCGGGCGCTGTTGGTGATGTCACAGGTCCAGCCCGTGACTTTGCGCCCGGTTTCCTGCGCCAGATCCCGGGCGACCTGATGGATTTCCTCTCCTTGTGAGAGGATGTGCAGATCGGCCCCATGCAGCGCGAATACGCGGGCCACACCAAGGCCGATGCCACGGCTTGCGCCTGTCACCATCACTGTCTGGCCGGTGAAATCGAGGCCGGAAATCAGTTCCATATCAGGTCTCCTGAAGCAGATAACCGGGTCACGCCCGGGTTTGGATCAATGAAACGCCAAAAGGCCAGGTACCTGTGCACCTGACCGTTTTGAGCTTTGGGTCGAAGTTGCCGCGCGGGCTCACTTCTCGGTGCCGTCAACACCTGCAATGTTCAGATGGGGCAGGGGCATGACGCCCAACTGGAAGAACAGGCCCAGCGTGTCTTCGTGATAAAGGTAATCGGTCACTTTGCCGTTCTCGTCGAACTTGAACCATTCGGCACCGTAGATGTCGACTTTGCGGCCCGTGCCCGGGATGCCGTAGAAATTGCCGGTATGCGTGCCGCGCAGGCGGAAACGGGACATCACGGTGTTGCCGTCCGCAACCAGATCAATCGCGTCTTCGTGGATGTCGGGGAAGGCTTCGCGCCAGAAAGCCACCAGCTTTTTGAACCCATCACGACCCGACGGCCAGCCATCCAGCAGCAGCCCGTGACGTACATCTTCGTTAAAGATCTCGTCAACGCGCACCATGTCGTTCTTGTTCCAGCAGGTGGCATAGATATCGGCCACCGTGGCCTTGTTACGCTCTTGATCAGTCATGATTGCTCTCCGTTCGGTGCATCTAGTGTCGAACGGAATGTGGCAACTTGACCTGTCCTATGTCACCCGATGAAACCTCAGGTCTTGGCTGAAGAGATTTCAGGCAAGGCGCTGACAAACTTGCCCCTATGAAAAATGCCAACGCCGCTCAAGACGCTGATTCCAGTGGTTCGGGGGCGTCTGTCCGGTCGCGTAATGCGGCTGATCCTTCATGGGGTGACGGGCCCGGGATGCAGATCGCGGGTTTGGGAAAGGTCAAAGAATAAGGTCCTTCCACACCGGAGCCCCCCGCAACCTGTTCCAATCGGGAGGGACATAAATGGCAAAGATTTTTCTGAAAACTACCCTGGGTGCGATGGCCTTTGGCGCCAGTGTAACCCTGGCAATGGCCGACACGATCTCGCTGGGCGCGCCGATTCCGCTGACCGGGTATTTCGCTGCCGATGGCGAGACGATGGAACAGGCGATCAACCTGGCCGTGGGCGAGATCAACGCTAATGGCGGCCTGTTGGGCAACCAGATCGAAGTGGTGACCTTCGACATCGGCGACCTGACGCCCGACAAACTGGCGGCGGCAGCGGCTAATCTGATCGAACGCGGTGGCGTCAGCGCCCTGATCAACGGATATGGCGGCATGGGTCCGGATATCCCGGCCTTCTGCCCCTATGGCATTCCCTATATCCACAACGACGCGGTGGCGGGTGTGATCGACCTGGCCGAGCGGATGCGCTGCAACGCGATCTTCAACGCTTCTGACATCGACCTGAACTATGGCAAAACCCAGTTCGACATGATGATGACCACCGGTCATGATTTTGAAACCAAGCGTCTGGCCATCGTGCATGGCGATTTCGAATGGGATATCAACAATGCTAAGTCCATGGCCGAAGCCGCCGAAGCCGCGGGTTGGGAAGTCGTTTATGTGCAGGAAGTGCCCTATGACACCGTGGAATGGACCGGCATCCAAAGCCAGATCCGCGAAGCGCAGCCCTCGCTGATCCACCTGGAGGCGCTGGAGCCTGCGGTCGCCACCACCTTCCTGTCGCAATACAAGGAAAACCCGGCGGGCGACGCCCTGCTGAACGTGGGCTATATCGGCGCCACCACCGGTCTAGATGACGTGATCGCGCAAGGTCAGGCCGAAGGTCTGCTGTCCTTCACCCTGAACGCGCATCAGGACAATGAGGCCGGCAACGCCTTTGTCGAACGCTGGGAAGCAGCCTATGGGTTCGAACCCTCGGTCAGTCTGGCAGCCGCCGTCTATGACATGGTCTATATGTGGGCTGCTGCGGTCGAGCAGGTAGGCGATGCCTCAGACTACAATGCCGTGGCCGATGCGATCCGCACCATGAAATACGAGGGCCTTGTCGGCACCTTTGATTTCAACGAGCGCAACTTCATCAACAACGGCTCCAACACGCAACCCGCGCAGCTGTTCCAGGTGCAAAACGGTGAACGCGTGCGTCTGGTTGTGGGTGACCAGAAGGTTGGCGAGATCGCGCAACCCGCCTGGGTCAACTGATTTCCCCCAACTGGCCGCGCCCCGACATCGCTGCGGGGCGTGGCATTTTTTCAACATTCGGATCAGCACAGGAAGACCCTGCATGACACAAATGTCGCTGGAAAATGTCACGATGCAGTTTGGACCGTTCCGGGCCCTGACCGACATGTCCTTTCACATCGAACGGGGCGAGATTCTGGGCGTGGCCGGGCCGAATGGTGCCGGGAAATCGACCCTGATGAATGTCTGCACCGGTGGGCTGCGGGCCACGGCCGGGCAGGTGATTTTCAACGGGCAGGACATCACCCGGTTCAAACGGCATTACCGCTGTGGGCTGGGCATCGCGCAGACGTTCCAGATCCCCACGCTGCTGTCCTCGGTCACCGTGGGTGAGAACCTGCTGGCCGGGCAGGTTTTCGGGCGCGAAGTGCGCGGTGAGGATACAGGGATCTCGATGCGGGATATCCTGTTCCTGACCCAGCTTGAGGACCATCTGGCCATGCCCGCCGCGCAGGCGGATTTGCTGACGCGCAAACGCATCATGCTGGGCGCGGCTTTGGCGACGGGCCCCGAGATCATCTTTATGGACGAACCGCTGGGAGGTCTGAACGCCGAGGAAATCGTCGAATTCCTGCAGGTCATCCGTCATGTGCGCGAAGAGCTTGGGATCACCATTGTCATGGTCGAACACAAGACCCGGGCCCTGGCCGAAATCGCCGATCGCGTGTTGATCATCAATTTCGGCGAGTTTGTCATGCTCGACACCCCGCAGGTCGTTCTGAACGACGACCATGTCGTCGAGATTTATCTGGGAAAGAAACACGATGCTTGAGGTTGAGGGTATCAACGCCTTTTACGGCGATTTTCACGTGCTGCACGACGCCTCGTTGCGCGTCGGCAAAGGCGAGCTGGTCTCCGTAGTCGGGGCCAATGGGCACGGCAAAAGCACTTTGCTCAAGGCAATTTGCGGCCTGACCCCGGTGAAATCGGGCCAGGTCCGGTTCGAAGGCCACGATATCGCCGGGCTCAAGGCTCCGCATCTTGTGGGTCAGGGCTTGGTCTATGTGGCCGAGGACCGTCGTCTTTTCCCCGACATGACCGTGTTGGAGAACCTGCAACTGGGCGCGTATCTGTCCGGCGCGCGGGAGCATGAAAAACACAATCTGGACCGCGTCTTTACCCTTTATCCCCGTCTTGCCGAGCGCCGCAAACAGCTGTGCCGGTCGCTCTCAGGTGGTGAGGCGCAGATGGTCGCCCTGGGCCGCGGGCTGATGTCGAACCCAACGCTGCTGGCGATTGACGAACCTTCGCTGGGTCTGGCCCCGAACCTGACCGAGATGATGCTGACCACCGTTTCGCAGCTGAACAAGGACGGGCTGACCGTTCTGATCGTGGAACAAAGCATCGCCTTGCTCAAGGGCATGATCGACCGGGTTTATTCCATCGAGGAAGGCATCGTGCGTGAAACCAATGCCTACAATATGCAGGAAGTGCTATGACGCAGATACTTGAAATTCTGATCAGCGGCATCACCCAGGGCGCGGTCTATTGCGTCGTGGCGGTGGGCTTGTCGCTTGTCTATGGCGCGTCTCGCATTCTGAACTTTGCCCACGGGTCGCTCTATTCACTTGGCGGGTTTTTGGCCTGGTATCTGGTTGTCGGCGGGCCGGGCATACCACTGTGGCTAGCGTTTTTGCTGATCTTGCCGGTGCTGGCGCTGACCGGTGTTGTCATTGAGCGCGCGGTCATCCGTCCCCTGCGTGGCTCAGACAACTGGAAGATCAACACTATCATGGTGACGCTGGGCCTGGCCTTTATCATCGAAAACGGGCTGCAACTGGTCTTTGGTCCCGGCACCCGCACCATTCCGCCCTTCGTCGAAGGATCGCTCAGCATCAGTGGCATCACCATCACCTGGTACAAGCTGTCGATATTCGTGATTTCACTGGCCCTAGTCGGTGCGTTGGAACTGTTCCTGTCTTCGACCCGCTATGGGCAGGCGGTGCGCGCCGTCAGTCAGGACATGCAGGGGGCCAATCAGGTCGGGATCAACGTCAATCAGGTGTTTTCGACCACCTTTGCCCTGTCCGTTGTCTTGACTGGGGTCGCCGGTATTCTGCTGGCGCCGGTGTTTCTTGTGTCACCGCTGGGTGGCTGGGCGCCGTTCCTCAAGGCCTTTGTGATCGTGGTTCTGGGCGGTCTGGGCAGCACCAAGGGCGCATTTGTGGCCGCCTTTATCCTGGCCGTGCTCGAAGCCTTTGTCATTTTCTATATCGGTCCAAGCTGGGCCATGCCGGCCTGGCTCTTGATGCTGATCATCGTGTTGATGGTTCGTCCAAAAGGCCTGTTCGGTGTGTGGGAGAACTGAGATGTCAGCAACAGAAAACACACCCCTCGCCAAGATCAATTCGGTCTTCACCGGTTTCGGCCTAATGCACGACTCGATGGTCTACTGGGCCGTCGTGGCCGGGCTGGCCCTGCTGGGCGGGATGATCGGAGACAGCTATGTCCACCACATCCTGATCCTGGTGTTCATCTGGTGCATTGTAATCGCCAGCTGGGATCTGATCCTAGGATATGCCGGTATCTTCAACTATGCGCAGCTGGTGTTCTTTACCTTCGGCGCTTATGGCTCGGCGATGCTGTCGATCTATGCGGGGCTGTCGCCTTTGCTGGCGATTGCCGCCGCAGCCGGAATCGGGGCGGTGATCGGGTTGATCGTGGCGATGCCCAGCCTGCGGCTAAAGGGCGAATATGTGGCGCTTTTTACCTTTGCCGTGCATCTGGCGCTGCCGCCGCTGATCCAGCAGGGCAAGGCCATCGGCATGGGCGGCAATACTGGCCTGCTGGGGATCCCGTGGCTGAACCTGTTCGGCTATCAGGTGTCGTCGATCGACAAGCTGACCTGGTACTGGGTGGCGCTGGCCTTTGGCGCGGTCTGTGTCTATCTGATCTATTTCATCGTGCTGCGCGGGCGCATGGGTCTGGCCTTTATCGCCATGCGTGATGCCGACACCTTTGCGCAGGCCATTGGCGTGAACGAATACAAGTACAAAATGCTGGCCTTTGTCGTCTCGGCTGTGTTCACCGCCGTAGCGGGGGGGCTTTACGCCCATTACACATCGGTGGTGACGCCCAAAGTGCTGGGGACCGAGTTCTTTCTGATGGCGATGGTTATGCTGGCCATCGGCGGCATGGGGCGCTTCCCGGGTGCGGTGCTGGGCGTGTTCATCGTGGTGATCGGAAACGAGCTGCTGCGCAGCTTTGACGATTTCCGCCTGCTGTTGCTGGGGGTTGCCGTGGTGCTGACGGTGATTTTCCTGCCCAATGGCGTGGCCGGTCTGTTTGCCAAACGCAAATGATCAAGGCCCGCCCCGAAAACGGGGCGGGTTTCATTCAAAGAATTCGCGCCCGTATTCGCTGTCGCGGAACTGATCGGCCTGATCCAGCAGCCAGTTCTGGAACGCCTCGATCTTTGATTTGCGCGCGGCGGAATTAGGGCAGACCAAGTAATAGCTTTTGTTTTTGATCTTGGCAGGATGCGGCACCACCAAGCGCCCATCGGCCACATAGCGCGCCGCAGCGATCAGACTGACGAGGCTAACGCCATGCCCGTCACTGGCGGTCAGCAGGCACATATGTTCCTCGGAATAGGTCACAAAAGGGCGGAATCCTGTGGGGGTGATGCCATGCTGCGCCAGCCATTTCTGCCAGCTGGGATCAGCCTCGGAATAGCCGGACCATTCATATTGGATCAATCGGGCTGAGGCCAGATCTTCGGGTGTTTGTAAGGTCTTGGCCAGTTCAGGCCTACACACTGGGGCGACAAAATCGTCCAGCACCCAGGCGCAGTGCATATCCGGGTAATCGCCAAACCCGTAGCGGATTGCGATGTCCACTGGCTCGGCCTTGAAATCGGTGACCTCATCACAGCCCAGAATGCGCACGGACAGGCTGGGATACAGTTCGGCGAACTGCGCAAGACGCGGGCTGAGCCAGTTTGAGGCAAATGAGGTGGTGGTCGAGATGGTCAGATCGCCATCAATATCATCCTGCGCCAGAGCATCGGTGCCTGCTACCAGATGTTCAAACGCGGTCGAGATATGTTGCGCATAGATCGCGCCATCCTGGGTGAGGGTGACAAACCGGTTTGACCGGTTCAGCAATTGCAGACCCAGATGGGTTTCCAACGATTTGACCTGATGCGACACCGCCGTGGGTGTCACGCACAGCTCGTCCGCAGCGTCCTTGAAGCTCAGGTGTCGGGCGACGGCTTCAAAGGCTTGAACGCTTTTCAGATTGGGAAGTCGAGACATGTGCAAGCTCTGAAGCCGGGTGGAGTTTCCAGGACCATATCGCAAGTTGGGAGTATTCGATACGGCAGAAATCTCCACCCGACATTCGAGGTGAGCGGCAGGGTATTTGGGGTTACCAGGTCACCTCACCCTCGGGCTTGGCCGGGAACCAGCTTTCAGGTTCCGGGTAATCCCAGTCTTCGGGGAAATGATAGGTTTCAAATGTGGTGCCAGTGGCCTCGTCGGTTTCAAAGAAGGCAAAGGCGTTCTTGCCTTTCCATTTGCCCGATTGCACCATCTTGAACCCGCGCTTTTCGAACTCAGTCAGGCGATCTTCCCAGGGCGCGTCGTTGCAATCATAGGCCACGTGGTGAAAGGCAGTGCCGTTCTTGTCCAGAAAATCCTTGAAGATCGACGGACCCCAGAGCGGCTCCATCAGTTCCCAGATCATGTTGCCGGATTTGGCAAAACACACTTTCAGCGCGAATTCGCAGGGCTCACCCTTATACGTCTGGTCGGTCACGTTCTCCGGCGAAAACTCGTAAACGGCCCAAGGTCCGATCCCCAGACGGCACAAGCCTTCCATAGTTTTCATGTGGTTATCTGTGACAATCGCCAGTTCGACCACATTACCCAGGAAAGTGTTGGACAAGGTTTCGTCGCTGGTCACCTCGGGCAGTTTCGACAGGATGTCTCGGGGAAGGTTTGTCATCGGCATATCCATTCTTGCAATCCACGGCATTTCCGCCTTTTGTTCAAGTCTTGAACCGCCATCCCGGTCTTGTCACACGATGAAATGTCATGCTGGACGTGAGAGATTTTCATCTACGCCCGCGTGTTAGCCGCTTTTGCCTGGACAAGGGCCGGACAATGCGAATTTCCTTCAGTCTGACCTGAGATTTCCTCAGTTTCCGCCGCCGTCAGGATGGTGTGTCTTTGGATACAGCAAATTGATGAGCAAGGATTACGCCATGAAGGATTCCCCCTTTGACCCCGGACAGCCCGATGGCACCAACCAAAGCCTTGGTCTTGGCCTGCCCAATGGCGGTACGCCCGAGCTAGGCACCATCTATGACATCCCGGCCCGTTGCGGCCGTGCGGTGCGGGTGAGCAAGGGTCAGGTGCTGACGGTCACCAACCCGGCGGGCTATCAGGTTTGTGACTTCTGGATCTTCAATGCTGATGACATCGGGGAATACAGCTCGATGGAGCATCTGCACACCTCGATCCTGTCGATCTTTCCCAAGGTGGGCGACTGCGTCGTATCGAACTTGCGCCGGTCGCTGATGACGATCACCGAGGACACCTCGCCCGGGATCCATGACACGATCATCGCTAATTGCGATCACGCAAGGTATCAGCAGCTGGGCCTGACCGAGTATCACGAAAACTGCGCCGACAATCTGCGCCAGTCGCTGATTGCAATCGGTTTGCGCGTCCCTGCGATCCCGGCCCCCTTCAACCTTTGGATGAATGTGCCGATTGGCCCCGATGGCAGCCTCAGCTTTCAGCCGCCCGTGTCCAAGCCGGGTGATTACATGTCGTTCAGGGCCGATATGGATGTGATCGCGGTGATGTCTGCCTGCCCGCAGGATGTGACGCCGGTGAACGGCGAGGGTACATCACCCGCCGGGCTGACCTTTCGGGTCGACGGGTGATATGTGATGGCGGACAAGCTTCTCTGGGGTCGGTGGGTTGTTGTCTCGGCAGATGACGTGCGCGAGGACAGCGCCGTTTTGCTGCGCGGCGGTCGTGTGGCCGAGATCGGCCCGGCCCCCGAGATGCGCGCCCGTCATGCAGGTGTCCCCGAACATGGTGGGGCAGATTGCGCCATTCTGCCGGGGCTGATCAACGCCCATCACCATTGTTACGGGGTCGAACTGGCCAACCAGAAGGTTGGGGATGATTTTCTGGAGCCCTGGATGTTCTGCGGCCCCTCGATGGTGGGGCTGTCGCCTTATGTCTCTTCGGCCCATTCGGCGGTGCGATTGCTCAAAACCGGGGTAACGGCCGTGGTCGACATGTGCTCGGCCGGGGTGACGCGGGACAGCGGAGAGGCGCGGCTGCTGGAAAAGGCGCAAGCCTATCGCGACGCCGGTCTGCGCGCGGCCATCGCACCGGGTGAACGCTGGCAGAACCGGATCGTGCATGGTGCTGGGGAAGAGGCCGGATTTCTGGCCACCCTGCCGCAAAACCTGCGCGATGATCTTGCTCGCAGCGAGGCCGGACGTGCGCGATTAAGCCCTGATGCCTATTTCGATCTGATGGCCGCATTGGTGCCACAGGGCGATGGGTTGCGCGATTTCTGGTTCGGCCCCACCGGCCCGCAATGGACCCCGGACACGGTTCTGGCCCGCGTCTCGCAAGAGGCCGAACGGCTGGACACCCGCATCCAGACTCACGCATTGGAAAGCTATTATGAAGGGCTGGAAAGCCAGCATATCCGCGGCAAGCATCTGATGCAGCATTTCGCCGATCAAGGCTTTCTGACTGAACGGCTGTCTCTGGCCCATGTGGTCTGGGCCGGACCGAAGGATATCGAAGAACTGGCCCGCAGCGGCGTTCAGGTCAGCCACAATCCCAGCTCGAACCTGCGGCTGCGCTCGGGCGTTGCGCCGATCGCTGACATGTGTGGCAACGGGGTCAGTGTCGCACTGGGGATGGATGGTACCACGCTGGGCGGGGCCGAGGATATCTTTGCCGAAATGCGTCTGGCACTGGCGTTGAACACGCCGCCGCACCGGTCGGCCAAAGCCCTGAACGCGCGCGATGTGCTGGCGTTGGCGACGCAGGGCGGGGCCCGGGTTTTGGGCCGCGCACATGAGCTGGGGCAACTACAACCAGGCTACTGCGCTGATGCCGTAGTGCTGGACCTGAGCCGCCCGATGTCGCCCTGGTGCGCACCGGATGTGGACCCGATCGAGCTGATCGTAGGTCGCGCCACCGCCGCTGATGTGCGCGACGTGATCGTGAACGGCGCGCTGGTTGTCACCCAAGGCACCGTGACTGGCCTGAACGAAACTCAGCTGCTGCAAAAACTGCGCGCCGAGCTGGACCAAAGCCCGCCCGATGACGCGGCGCTGACACTGACACGCAACCTGCGCCGCTATCTGCTGGATTGGTACGCCCATTGGGAACAGGCCGGAACCGTCCCGATCACCCGCTATGGCGCGCCGCTCCCGATGCACAAAACATCGCTTCTGGCTGCACGGACCCCCGCCCCCAAGGTGAAACTAGGAGAAGTAACATGATCCAGAACCCGATCAAATGGCCCAATGGTGCCCGCTGCGCCTGTGCGATTAGCTTTGACATTGACGCCGACAGCCTGATTCATATCTCGCGCCTCAAGGACGGTCATGACCGGCTTTATCCAATTTCCATGGGGCGCTATGGCCCCACTGTGGCGATCCCGCGCATTCTAGAAACTTATCGCAAATTTGGTCTGAAGCAGTCGTTTTTCGTGCCCGGCTGGGTGGTCGAACAATACCCCGACGCGATGGAGATGATCCTGAAGGACGGTCATGAGATCGGCCATCACGGCTATCTGCACGAAGACCCCACCGCCCATGGCCCGGCCGAGCAGCGCGAATGGTTCGAGCGTGCGCTGGATAGCCATAAACGCGTCATCGGCAACTCGCCCAAAGGCTATCGCGCGCCGGTTTACAACGTGAATCAGGCTGTGATCGACCTGATGATCGAGCATGGGTTTGAATATGAAAGCTCACTGATGGCGGACGACATCCCCTATCTGATGAACACGAATAAGGGATCGCTGGTGGAACTGCCGGTGCATTGGGGCACCGATGATTGGCCGCCCTTCGCCCATTATGACGAAATCGGATATATGATGCCGGTGGCAGGGCCAAGCCACGGCCTGCAAGGGTTCTGGGAAGAGTTCGAGGCACAATATGAGGCCGGTGGCTTCTGGCTGGCGATCTGGCATCCGTTCCTGACGGGCCGTCTGGCGCGTTGGCGTCAGGTCGAGAAATGGCTGGAAGGCGTGCTGGAGCGGGGCGACGTGTGGTTCGCACCGATGCATGAAATCGCAGCCCATGTCCGGACCGAGGCCGCCAAGGACCCCAGTGCGGTGCGTGTCGAGCAGCTGCCTTATTACACCAAACCTGTCCTGTTCTAATGACGGCTCAGGAGAATTTAGCTCGCGCGATACAGCGTGCGGGCAGGGAAGATGCGACCAATTTGTTCCTGCATCTGGGAGTGGACGCGGCACAGAATGTGGCACGGCGACTGGATGCTACTGACGCGGCCTACCCACTGGATGGAGCTGTTGTGATCCTCAAGGGCAATATTGACATTGAAGGCCTGCCCACCACCGCAGGCACTCGCACCTTTCAGGCCCGCCCCGCGCCCGGATCAGCCCCGTTGGTGGACCGGATCGTGGCTGCGGGCGGCGTGCCGTTAGGTCATGTGAACATGTCGGAGTATGCTTATAGCGGGTTAGGACTGAACCCGCATTTCGGTACACCTGTCAATGGCTTGGATGCAGATCTGGTTCCGGGTGGATCATCCAGCGGATGTGCCTCAGCCATTGCACTGGGGATCGCGGATCTGGCGGTGGGGTCTGACACGTCGGGCTCGACCCGCGTGCCAGCCGCGTATCAAGGCATCTATGGCTATCGCCCCAGCATGGGGCGCTATGATACAGTTGGCGTGCTGCCGCTTGCTCCGTCATTAGACACACCCGGCCCGATGGCGCGGGATATGGCGGGGATCCGGGCATTGGATACCGTTCTGCGCAAAGCAACAACTTCACGCGTTGCAAAGCCAACGCGAATCTTGATCCCTGACGCCGACAGCCTTGGGACGATAAGTCCGCACATCGCATTGCTTTTGCTTCTGGCGCAAACCGTGTTGGAGCAGGCCGGGCACAAAGTAGAGACCGCGCCCGTTCCCGTGTTTCAGCATGTGCGAGAGCTGTTCGCGCGCGAAGGCACGCTGGTTGCAGCTGAAGTTCCGGATGTACTGTCGCAATTCACGGCGCTGGATCATCCCGATCTTGACCCGAATGTGCGTCGCCGCGTTGTGCAGGGTATGCCATTCGATCCGGGCAAGCTGGCCTTGCTGCAGAATGCTCGCGCCGGGTTCCAATGCGACATGGATAGCCTGTTGGCGGACGCTATGATGTTGATGCCAACAGTGCCCGTGCCACCGCCTGCCTTGTCTGCTGTTGTCGCTGATCCTGATCGCTTCGCCAGTGAAAACGCCAAAGCGCTGAGCCTAACTATGTTGGGTGCATTCCTTGATCTACCGTCGCTGGCCATGCCGGTAGCCGGTCGCATGCCGGGGCAATCTCTGACGCTGAGTGCTGCAACTGGACGGGATGAAGTGCTGTTGCAGGTCGCCGAGGCCATCGCTCAGCCGCTGTTAAACCTTAAAACCGGAGTTGCCGCATGAGTGACGAAACCCAAATTGCCCAGGACCGGGCAGAAATTGCGCAGCTAATCAAAAGCCAGTTCCGATCCTTATGCTGGGATGAGGCCACGCCGCCGGACCTGATGGTCTTGAACGCGGCCTATGTCGAAGGCGCGAACCTCTTTGCCTCGGCCCGTCCTGCCAAGGGGCAGACCCCGCAGGCCTTTGGCGAACGAATGGCCGGGCTGCGCGACGATGGAACCATCCCCGTTTTCGAAGAAAAGGGCGTGGGCCTTCATATCTGGGTCGCAGGCAACGTAGCCGTAGCCATGGCGGGGTGCGAAATGCACGAAAACCGCAGTGAAATCACCGAAGATATCAGCGCTTTTTTGCTGGTCAAAAACCCCGATGGCTGGGCCATTGCTTCACAGGCTTGGGACATCCTGCCGTCGATCGCACGAGCCCTTGCCGCAACCGGCCTAAGCGCAGATCGGTTCGAAATCTGATCCCCCTGACATAATTTGGAGACCCTCGATATGTCAAAAAAACTTTTGGTCGTGCATTCCAGCGCCCGTGAAAACCGTTCGCTCACCCGCGAACTGGCACAGATTTTCGAAGACAGTTGGGCCGCGTCCGGTGGTGGTGCAGTGGCCCACCGTGACGTGGGCGTGAACCCTCCCGCCATCATCTCGGAGGCCTGGATTGACGCCTGCTTTACCGATCCGGCAGAGCGTAGCGACGCCCAGAACGCTGTGCTGGCCGAATCCGACGAACTGGTGGCCGAAATTGTCGACGCTGATGTCATCGCGCTGTGCGCACCGATGTATAATTACTCAATGCCCGCCGCGCTGAAGGCCTGGTTTGACCTGATCGCGCGGATCGGCGTGACCTTCAGTTTCGATCTGGCTCGTGGCGATGTGCCGATCGAGCCAATTCTGAGCGGTAAGAAATTGGTGGTATTGTCTTCGCGCGGCGAGTTCGGCTTTGCCGAAGGCGGCGAGCGTGCGCATCTAAACGGGCTGGACCCAGCAATCCGCGCCAGTGCGCACTACCTGGGTGCCGACGCCAACGACATGGTAACCATCGCTATCGAATATCAGGAATTCGGCGATGCAAGGTTTGACGAGTCCGTCGCCAAAGCTCAGGCACGTACCAAAGACGTTGCCGCGCAAGTCGCAGCCTAGTTTTGTAGTCGTTAATAGCGACGTTCGAACGGCGGCCTCGACAGGCCGCCGTTTTTTCTTTCTGTTGAAAAAACAGGGAGGTACGCGGAGTCTTAAGGCGTGCCGAGCAGGGCTCATCCCCGGCCTGAATTAATCTCGTTTGAGATTGTCCCCCCTTCCTCGGACACTTGCGCCATCCAACAGAGGAAGAAACGTGATGACAAACAAACAGACGCTCAACCGTCGCCAGTTCATCAAACGCTCAGCCGCGACCGGGGCGCTAGCGGCGGCTCCAGGGCTTTATGCTCCATTCGTTCATGCCCAGGCGGAACCACTCAAGATCGGGTCGTGGGGCGGATTCTTTGAAGAAGTTCTGGCCGACAAGTTATATCCTGAATTCACCGCCGCCACGGGGATCGAGGTGCAATCCATCGGGACACCCAATGGCGACGCGCAGGTGGTGCAGCTGGCGCAGGCAATCCGGGCAGGCAATGTGCCGCTGGATGTCTCGGCACTGATCCCGATTCCGATGGTGCGTGCCACCAATGCAGGCATCATCGAAGAGCTGGACATGTCGCGCATTCCCAACGCCAAATACCTACCCGACGTGCAGGGTATCAGCAAAAGAAGCGATGGCAATCCCAACGGTGTGGCATGGTTTTTCTACTTCAACATTCTGGTCACCTTGCAAGAGGATTTCCCAGAAACACCAACCAGCTGGACCGAGCTGTGGAACCCCGCCAATGCGGGCTTGGCGGGTGTGATGGCCCAGCCCGAGATTTCGAACATCATCGACATCACAGCCGCCACCTATTTTGGCGGGTCCGATATTCTGCAGACCAAAGAGGGTGTGCTGGAAGTGCTGGCCAAAGTGGCCGAGCTTAAGGATACCGTGGCTCTGTGGTACCGTGATGAGGCGCAGTTCCAGAACGGGTTGGAAACCGGCGAGTTGCCGATCGGCATCTATTACAACGATGTGGCCACCGTGGCGCAGGCCGAAGGCATCGAGATCGACCGCATTTTCCCTAAGGAAGGGGCCGTTAAGAACCCGGCCTATTGGGGAATCTCAAAGGGCACCGCGCTGCGTGATCAGGCGCATGAGTTCCTGAACTATACGCTGGATCCGTCAGTGCAGGCGCTGCTCGCCCGCAATCTGGGCGGTGGCCCGGTTGTGCCCAAGGACACCACTGACCTGACCGATGAGGAATGGGACCAGGTCTCGACCAGCAAGGACACAATTGCGCCTGCCTATCACCTCTACACCGATTGGGGCGATTGGACTGCGACCGAGTTTTCGCGCGCAATTTCCTGATCTGACGAAGGCCCAAGATTATGACCACTCTAACCCTGGAACATGTCTGGAAACGTTTCGGCAGTTTTGAAGCGCTGAAAGACGTCAACCTTAATCTGCCTTCGGGTAAGATGATCACCTTTCTAGGGCCATCTGGCAGTGGGAAAAGCACATTATTCAGGCTCGTTGCCGGCCTGGACGATGCCTCGGAAGGCAACATTCGTTTCGATGGTGAGGATGTCACAAGGCATCCCGCCCACAAGCGCAATGTGGGCATGGTGTTTCAGAACTATGCCCTGTTTCCGCATCTGAATGTGTGGGAAAACATCTCTTACGGGCTAAAATTGCAAAAACGCCCCAAGGCCGAACGTCGCGCCCGTGCTGAAGAGTTGTTAGAGCTGATCAAGCTGCCGCATATCGCGGACCGCTCGATCAAACAGCTGTCGGGCGGGCAGCAACAGCGGGTGTCCATCGCGCGTGCGCTGGCGAAGGAGCCGCGCCTGTTTCTGCTGGATGAACCGTTGTCTGCGCTGGATGCCAAGCTGCGCGAACACATGCAGACGGAACTTTGCGACCTGCAGCAAACATTGGGCATCACCACCATCGTCGTCACCCATGATCAGCGCGAGGCGATGACCATGTCGGATGTGGTTGTGGTGATTGATCAGGGTGAAATTCAACAGGTCGGATCACCGCTTGAGATCTATCGCGAACCAGCTACGGCCTTTGTGGCCGATTTCGTCGGCAGCTCAACCCTGCTGGAGGGAATCGCCCGCAGTGACGGGACGTTTGAATTCAACGGGCAGAGCCTGAAAGTGACCATGCCCGACTGGGTCAGCCGGGATCTGACACCGGGCCTGCTGTGCCTGCGTCCCGAACAGCTGCGCTTGGCGCAGCAATCGGCACAGACACAAAATACAATTGATGTGGACGTCAGCCTGATACGTGATTTGGGATCCGAGATCGAAGTGCAGGCAAGGGCCGGGGCTTACGAGTTTCTGGTTAAGGAAACCTCGGGCCAGCCGCTGGGCTATGGCGTAGGCGACAAGATGCGACTGCAAATCCCCGAAACCGCACATCTGATCAGGGCCTAGGTTGATGACCGTGCAAGACACCACAATTCCCCGCCCCCTGCCCCGGTTCCGGGGCGTTGATCACAAGACCCTGATCCTGATTCCGCCGGGGATCATGCTGCTGATCTTTTTCCTTTGCCCATTCCTGATCATGGGGGCGGTTAGCTTCTATTACCGGGTTCCGGATGGGTTTTATGAACCCGATTTCGTACTGACAAACTATGCCGCGTTCTTTGATCCTGTCTTCCTGACGGCGCTGGGGCGGTCTCTGACCCTTTGCGCCGTGATTTCAGTGGTTTGTGTCAGCCTAGCAATGCCGTTCACCTATCTGGTGTCGCAGATGCGGCGGGGCATTCAGGTGCCCATCGTCATCCTGTTGCTGTGTATCCTCACCCTGTCCGAGGTCATTCTGGGCTTTAGCTGGACGATCCTTCTGTCGCGCACGGCGGGGGCGTCGAATGTGCTGGTGTGGCTGGGCATTCTGGACCGTCCCATATCTTACTATCCCAGCCGCGTCGCCATCATGATCGCCATGCTGCATTTCTGTTTCCCCTTCGCGGTGCTGACGATTTATCCGCCGATCTCGCGCTTTGACCGCAGCCTGCCCGAGGCCGCCGCCACCCTGGGCGCAGGCCCGATCCGCGCCTTTTTCACCGTGGTGATCCCGGCCTTGCGCGGCACCATCATCTCGGCGTTGGTGCTGGTCTTTGTCTTTGCGTTGGGGGCCTATCTGTTCCCGCAGATGCTGGGCCGACCGGCGGATTGGACGTTGTCGGTGCTAATCACCGATCAGGCGATTTACAAATCCAATATCCCCTTTGCCGCCGCCATGTCCGTATTCCTGTGCATCATCTGCTTTGCGCTGATCCTCGGGGTCGGCAAACTGACTAAAAAGACCGAGGGCTGACCTATGCAAAACCGTTTTGGAAAACTCTATGTCCTTGGCATTGCCCTACTTCTGATGCTGCCCTTCATCGTGGTCGCGGGGGTGTCGTTTAACGAAAAGAAACGGCTGTATTTCCCGCCGCGTGGCTTCACCCTGGATTGGTACAAGGATGTGCTAAGCAATTCCGAATGGCTGGGCCCGATCGGCACCAGCCTGACGGTGGCCGCCATTGCCACGTTTGTGGCGGTCTGCATCGCCTTGCCGATCAGTTTCATGATGTGGCGCCACGGTGTGCTGTTTGCCAAGGCGCTATTCGGCCTTGGGCTGGTGCCCTTCATGTTGCCGCCGGTCACCTCGGCGCTGGGATTCCTGATCTTCTGGTCCGAGATTGGCGGTTATGGATCCTTCTGGGCCACCACAATTTCGCATTCGGTATTTTTGGTGACCATCCCGCTGATGATGATCTCATTAGGTTTGGAAACAATTGACGAGGCTTATCTGGACGCGGCCTCATCCCTTGGGGCCAGCGAGGCCGAGATCTTTCGCACCGTAATCCTGCCCCTGATCCTGCCCTTTGTCTTTGGAGCCTCGGCTTTTTGCTTTGTGCTCAGCATGAATGAATACATCATCGCCTTTATGGTAGCGGGTTTCACGGTTGAAACCCTGCCGATCAAAGTGGTGAATTCGCTGCGCTATGGCTACTCGCCTGCGATGGCAGCGGTGTCGGTCTTTGTAGTGCTGGCGGCAGCGGGGCTGTTCCTGACTGTGGCCCGGTTCGGCGATCTTTTGAGAATGGTTGGTGCGCTCGACAAGCCGGACTAAGCGCCCCCCTCAATCCCTACAGGAGCTTAATGATGCGTGCAGATCTTCCGCCCGCCAGTTTTCAGACGCGCGTGCGCGTTGACGACCCCGGCCTGGAAAACCCGTTCGAATGGCGCAGCACCACTACACAGGAGCTGTGCGCGGGTCGCCGGATCGTCATCTTTGCGGTTCCGGCCGCGTTTTCACCCACCTGTTCCGATGAACATCTGCCGGGGTTCGAGGCACTTTATGATGACATCCGCGCCCAGGGCATTGATGAGATCTATTGCCTGGCGGTCAATGACGCCTTTGTCATGTTCCGTTGGGGCAAGGCACTGGGGATCGAAAAGGTTCAACTGATCCCCGATGGCAACGCGGATTTCACCCGCAAGATGGGGATGTTGGTGGAATACACCGCGGATGGGATGGGGCTGCGCAGTTGGCGTTATGCCATGGTTGTGACCGACGGTCAGATCGAATGCCTGTTGTCCGAACCCGGTTTCGACGACAATGCCCCCGATGCGCCCATGGAGGCGTCGGATGCCGGATCGGTTCTGTTCTGGCTCAAGGAAAACCCACGGCACTAAATTCAAAAAAATGGAGTTATTTGAATGACGCATCACTGGTTGATCCTGATCCTGGCCGGCGCATTCGAGATCGGCTGGCCCGTTGGGCTCAAGAACGGGTCGGGTGAGAACGGGACCAACTGGTATTGGATTGCCTTCGCCGTCAGTTCCATGGTGGCCAGCGGGTTTTTTCTTTTTCTGGCGCAAAAGGCTATTCCCATTGGCACCGCCTACGCAGTCTGGACCGGGATCGGCGCCGCAGGCACGTTCTTGATCGGCGTGATGTTTTACGCCGAGGCTGCAACCGTCGGGCGGATGCTGGCGCTGACACTGATTGTCGCGGGGGTGGTGCTGTTCAAGATCACTTCGTGATCGGTTGCGGCGTTGGCAACCCGGGGTGGGGCCGCCAGCGCCGGTGCGTCAAAGCGTAAGCCGACCAAAGCAGCGTTCGTTACGCTGTTCCACGGTTTCGCCATCGGTGGGAACCGGAACATCGCTGAGTTCAAATCGGTTGATCTCGGCCGGTGTCATCCAGTGCACCTCGTCAGGGCCTGCAACCTCAAGCGTGAACCAATAGAAATCGCGGTTGATGCCGATGCTGTCGTAGAATTTCAGGTAGAGTTGGTGTTCGGGTGCATCGCGAGGCAGGTCAGCACCGGTATCCACCGCCAGACCAAAAACGCCTGCGGCCCAGCTGTGCACCCCGACACACGCGCCGGGCTCAATCACATGGCGGCGACCCATCAGGGCCATGTCGGTTCCGCCCGAGGCCACGATACCGTCCGATGGAACAATGGTTTCCAGATTCTCTGCTCGGATATAACGGGTTAGCGCGTATAACGAGGCCGCGTCATTGGCCGAACCCGGCACGTTTTGCAGAGAAATGGTTGAAATGCCAGGAGTGCTTTGCACGGCTTCTTGAATCGTTTCCAACGTGGTCTCGTCGATGATGCCGGTCAGAGCGAATTGGTCTCCACGGGTGGTTACCTCGACCTGCGGATAACCGCAGGCTGTCAGCAGGGTCAGCAAAGCCGTCGTGCCTGGAAATCTGAACGACATGATCAGACACATCCTTTCGCACGTTGAACGTCGGCGAGAATGCGCAACCGGTCTTCAAGGTCGTCGACCACAAATCCTGCAATGTCACTGTCCAGCAGAATATCGTCGTCATTGGTCACAATCCCGGCAATTGTGCTGACGGCCAAATCCGTATTGGCCTGGTCCAGCTGATATTGCAATGCGCCCTGTTCCTGCGCCAGAGCGGTGCAGCTGCGGGTTTGATATGCGGCAGCGATCTCTTCAGGGGTCTCGCAGGCGGCCAGGCTAAGGAACAGCCCGCCAGCTGCAATCAATTTCATGTTCATACTCAGTTGCCTCATACTTGGAATTGGTTGCGTGAACGCGGTCAGCCTTAGTCCGAAACTTAGCGAAATCCACACAGCATCCGATCAATACAACGTGAGGTTCAGGTGAGTGAGCACAGCTGGTCACCGATTGCTGAGCTCACCCAAGGCACCGGGGGTTCTCGGGCCTGATTAACGGGTGAGCGTGTTGCGATCTGGCTTTTTGGTCAGCTTATAACGTAACTGTAAGGCACTGATATTAAACCACTCCTTGCTCTGAGGTTCCCCGCTCACGCATTGGCTGAGCTTTTCTCAGTTGCTGGAATTTGTGGCTGGGCAATTCTGTTCGCATAACTTGCACCCACAAAAATCCGGGTGTGTCACGCTTAACAGGGAATACGCACCGTGACCGATCTTGCCAAACTCAGTGCCACCGAAACAGCGCTTGCCATCCGCGAGCGCCGGGTCTCAGCGACCGAGGTGATGGATGCTGCCATCAACCGTATCGAAGCGGCAAACCCCAAGTTGAACGCCTTTGTTTTCACCGCGTTTGACGAAGCGATGGACGCAGCCAAAGAGGCCGACGCCGCCGTAGCGCGTGGGGATGAGTTGGGTGCGATGCATGGTGTGCCGACGGCGATGAAGGATCTGTTTGACTTCAAGCCGGGCTGGCCCAGCACGTTGGGCGGCATTCCCCAGCTGAAAGAAAACATCGCTGACATGAAATGTGGCTTTGTTGAAAGCATGGAAAACGCAGGCGCGATCTTTGTCGGCAAAACCAACAGCCCCGCCATGGGCTACCGCGGTACCACCGACAACGTGGCCTTTGGCCCAACCTCGAACCCGTTTGATACCAGTCGCAATGCCGGTGGGTCCTCGGGCGGATCCGCCGCCGCTGTGGCTTCGGGGATGTTGCCGATGGCCGAAGGCACCGATGGTGGCGGCTCGATCCGCATCCCGGCGGCTTGGACCAATACGGTGGGATATCGCGCGACAGCAGGTCGGACGCCTCTGCTGGTGCGTCCCAACGGGTTTGCGAACACATTGCCATACATCTTTGAGGGCACCATCACCCGCAATGTGGAAGACGCCATTGTCAGCCTGGGCATTCTTCAGGGCATGCACCCGGCAGACCCGAACTGCCACAATATGGTCAATGACTTCGCGGATGCTGGCCTGCGCGGCATCAAAGGCATGAAAATCGGCTTCAGCCCCAATCTGGACGTGTTCCCGATTGAGAACGAAGTGTCCGAGGTAATCGCTGATGCGGTTAAGGTGTTTGAACAGGCCGGTGCCACAATCGAAGAGATCAAGATTGGCCTGACCCGCGATCAGCACGAATACAGCGACATTTGGTGCCGTCTCTTCGTGCCAATCATGCGCCATGCCTTTGATGGTATGAAAGCCGGTGGGCTGGACCTGCTGTCCGAGGAACACCGCCACGGTCTGCCGCCGGAGCTGCTGGATTGGGTTGAGCGTGTCGGCCCCGGCTATAGCGCCGATGACCTGTATCGTGACTTGTCGGTGCGGACCGAAGTGTTCGATGCTTATCAGGCTACTTTCGCCAAATACGATCTGATCGTGTCCCCAACAGTGGCTGCCATGCCGGTCAAGAACACCGATGACGGCAACACCAAAGGTCCATCCGAGATCAATGGTGTCAAGGTCGATCCGCTGGTTGGCTGGTGCCCGACCTATCTGACCAACTTCACCGGTCACCCGTCGGTATCGGTACCCGCAGGTCTGGGGACATCGGGCCTGCCGGTAGGTCTGCATATTGCTGGTCGCCGTCAGGCAGATGGGGATGTGCTGGCCGCTGCCGCCGCGTTCGAACGGTTGCGTCCCTGGATACAGCATTACGACCGCATCTCACTCTAACTCACAAGAACCTCCCTGACCGGCGTCTTGTTCGCCCTGCGCAGCAGGGCGCCGGTCCCTTTATGTCTAAATCCAACAGGAGAAAACCGATGAAAACCACTTTGAAAGCACTCGCACTTTCAGCTGCAATGGTCGTTGGCGCCACCACTAACGCCATGGCCGAGTCGCGCCCGATCACTGATGCCGTGATCGTAGAATATCTGGAGTTCAACCTGGTTGATGGCGCGAACCCTGATGAGTTCCTGCGCGAAACACTGGCGATGGACGAAGTTCTGGAGGGCTATGATGGCTTTGTCGCCCGTCACCTTGCCCGCAACACCGATGGGTCCTGGGTCGAAGTTGTGTATTGGACCTCGCTGGAAACAGCCGAAGCCGCCTTGCCGCGCTTTGTCGAAGACCCGCGCACCAAGGGCTTCCTGTCATTGGTCGATGGCGACTCGCTGTCGGTGAAATATTCCAACGTCTTTGAATTCTGAAACACACTGGTGCGGCGCAGCCCCTGTGCCGCACCCAACAAAAATTCACAGCGGAAATCCGCGTCTTTCCCCCGCAGAACAACAGGGATACTCATGAAAAACCTCGCCAAGAAAATCGCCGTCAGCTTTGCGCTGGCTTCTGCTGCTGGCATGGCCAGCGCGGACGACATCAAATCAATCACCACTGAACAGGTGCGTTCCGCCGCCGCAGATGCCTGTGCGGACGGTAAGGAATACAAGGTCGCCTATAGCCATTCGGTATCCGAAGTGATCATCGTCAAGCAAGTACGCCGATTTGCCACTGAGCGCGCCGCCGATCTGGGCTGTGTCACCGTACTGCACGACAACACACAGTCGAACAATCTGGAACAGCAGATCAACGCGATCCAGGGCTGGATCACCTTGGGTGTGGACGCCATCGTGGTGCTGCCGATCGAACCCACCGCGCTGCAACCGCTGCAACGTCAGGCACAGGCGCAGGGCATCAAATGGCTGACCTATCTGGGCCAGATGGACGGCTCGGACGGGTTTGTAGGATTTGATCACGCACAATCCGGTCAGATCGTGGCCAATGCAGCCGTCGATTGGGTCAAGGAAAACAACGTCGAAGGCGCCAAGGCGCTGGTGACCACGCTGACGCCGCTTCCGTCGCTGAGCCCACGCTGGACTGAGGTAAAGCGGATCTTTGAAGAAAACGGCATCGAAGTTGTGGCGGAACAGGACGCGGCGGATCAGACCAATGGTCTGCGCGTGACCGAAACGGTTCTGCAACAGCATCCGGATCTAGATATCGTGATCGGCATGGCCGATGACGCCGCCGTTGGTGCCCTGCGTGCGATCAAACTGGCCGGTGCCGACCCTGATGCGATGTTCGTGGCCGGTCAGGATGGCTCGGTAGAGGCGCTGACCGCGATCAAAGATGGTGGGGCGTATCGCGCCTCAGCTGCCATCCTCGTGAACGAGTTGGGTGCCAATATCGTCGATCAGGCACTGAACGCGGTGCGCGGCAATGGACCAGCCTTTGCCTATACGCCGACCGTGCTGGCCACGCATGACGATCAGGCGCTTCTGGATCAGTTGCTGGCCAATTTCGACAACTGAACCACGGCCGACGAGGAGTAACACGATGACTACACCTGCACGACTTGAGGTGAAAGATCTGCGCAAGTCTTACGGATCGGTTGTCGTCCTTAAAGGGGTGGATCTTGCAGTGGAGGCCGGCCAAGTGCTGGCCTTCCTTGGCGCGAACGGGGCCGGAAAATCCACCCTTCTGAACTGTGTAAGCGGAGCACAGGATGCGGATACAGGGGATATCCTTGTCCAGAACGCATCGCTGCGGGGGTTGAACCCTCGTCAGGTTCAGGACCAGGGCGTTGCGATCATTTATCAGCATTTTCAGGTCTTCGAAGGCCTGAGCGTTGCCGAGAATATCTTTCTTGGCCATGAAATCCGGCGCGGTGGCCGTGTGGATCGCCGCGCCCAGAACCGGCAGGCCCGCGCGCTGTTGGAACGGCTGGGGGTTGACGACATCGATCCACGCTCCGATCTGGGATCCCTGGGTGTTGGTGAGCGCAAAGTCGTCGAGATTGCCCGCGCTCTGCGCCTGAAACCAAAATTTCTGATCCTGGACGAACCCACCGCGTCGCTTTCTGACAAAGAGGCCAAGGCCCTGCACGAAGTGATCCGCCAGGCCGTGGCGCGCGACGGGATCGGGGTGATCTACGTCACCCATTTTCTGGACGAAATCCACAAGATTGCAGATCAGGTTACCATCCTGCGCGATGGCCGCATCCTGTGGACCCGCCCGGTGGCCGAAGTGTCCATCGCAGATATGACCGATGCGATTTCGCCCGATGCGCTGATGACCGGGCTGGACAAGACGCCGTTTCAGGCGGATGGCCCGGAAGTCGTGTGGATGGACGATCTGACCACCGGTTTTGTCGGTCCGATCAGCGTCGCGCTGCATCCGGGCGAGGTGTTGGGCATCTATGGACTGATGGGGGCAGGGCGGACCGAACTGCTGGAATGCCTGTCGGGCGCGGCTGCGCAATCCGGGGGAACCCTGAAGATTGACGGAACCACCCGCAAATTTCGTTCGCCCCGCGAAGCGCAGGAACAAGGCGTTGCGCTTGTCGCCAGTGACCGTAAGGAACAAAGCCTGTTCGCCAGTTTTTCGGCGGTCGAGAACTTGTTGGTTCCGCATATGGGGCGCTCGCCCATGCCGCGCATGTTGCGCAATTTCAATCGCGAAAGCTTAGCGTTTGAGCGCGCGGCACGGCGTTTGAACATACAACCCCCGAATCCGCGGTTGCAAGGCCAGCGCTTTAGCGGAGGCAATGCGCAAAAGATCATGGTCAGCCGTTGGTTGATTGATGGGGCAGGGGTCAAACTGCTGCTGTTGGACGAGCCCACCCAAGGCGTCGATATCGGCGCCCGGCACGAGCTTTATGAGGCGCTGGCCGAAGTCAAGCGCAAGGGCACAACCATCATCGTCGCCAGCTCAGACGCGACCGAGATCTGCCTGCTGGCTGACAAGGTCATGGTGCTGGGCCGTGGGCAACAGGTGGCGCTGATCGACAATCCACATGACGAAGAACTGCTGATCGAACTGGCCCACAGGGCTGAACACGGGGCCGAACATGGAACCCAACAGGATGTCCCGGTGGGTGAGACAGAGATGGGAGCGATGCAATGACTGATACGGGACTGACACGCGGCACAACAGGTGCTCCGCTTGATCCTAAAGCCGAAAAAGACTGGTTTGAACTGGCGGTGGCTGCAGCCCTGCCCATGGCAATCGCCTTGTTGGCGTTGTTTTTCTACATCAAAGCGCCGGTCTTCATGACCGTGAACAACTGGATTGCGATCTCGGTACAGGTTTCGGCATTGATGACAATCTCGATCCCATTTGCGCTGCTGCTGATGGCGGGCAAGATCGATCTTTCGGTCGGCTCGACTCTGGCGCTCTGTGGCGTGGTCGCAGGTCTGAGTTTTGAGCCGCTGGGGATCACCGGCGCTGTGCTGCTGACCTTGGCCGTTGGAACCGTGGTCGGAATGATCAACGGCGTGTTTGTGTCATCGCTGGGCATGTCGCCGATCATCGTGACGCTGGGAACGCTGACTTTGATCCGGGGATTGGCGCAATGGCTGGCCCCAAACCCCATCTTCGGCTTTCCCGAGGAATTCCTGGTCATCGGATATGAACGTGTTCTGGGCCTTCCGATCCTGACCTGGATCATGTTGGCTGTGATCGGATTAGGCGTTGGCGTCATGGCGTTGCTGCCCATCGGGCCACAGATCGTCGCGCTGGGTGTCAACAAGCGCGCCGCGTTTCTAGTGGGGTTGCGCGTCAAGGCGATTGGGATCGGCCTTTATGCGGCAACCGGTTTCTTCGTGGCCGTTGCCGCACTGATGAGCATCTCGCGCATCAATTCGGCCCCTGCCGGAACATTGGGCATCGGGGTCGAACTCAGCGTTCTGACGGCGGTTCTGTTGGGCGGTATTCCCTTCACCGGAGGTAAAGGATCCGTCTTGAGGGTGGTTCTTGGGGTCTGGCTGTTGGGCATGTTGTCAAACGGGTTGATTCTGATGAATGTACCCACAGAGTTGAGTCTCATGACAACAGGTCTCGTTCTAATTGTGGCGGCCGCGCTGGACGTCTTGCGTGCGCGACGAAGTTGATCGCAGACTGAGACGATACGGCCCCTCTGCTTGCAGAGGGGTCGGACCTTATTGGGAGGAGGTCTGACAGTGAAGAGATTACCACCTCTGACGAGCCTTCAGGCGTTTGAGGCTGTGTCGCGCCACATGAGCATCAAGCTGGCGGCCGAAGAGCTGTTGCTGACGCCGACAGCAATCAGCCATCGGCTGAAGACGCTGGAAACCCAGCTTGACGTGCAGCTGTTTCACCGACTGACCCGCTCTCTCAAACTGACCACTGAAGGCGAGCTGCTGCGCCCATTTGTGACAAACGCGTTCAGCAATCTGAAACAGGGCATCGAACAACTGGGCACCGACGAGGTCGACGGCGAACTTGTCGTGACCACTACGCGGTCCTTTGCCTGGAGCTGGCTAAGCCCGCGCCTGCCTAATTTCAGCCGCCTTTATCCTGAGCTCGAAGTGAAGGTCATCGCCTCGGACACGGTTCTGGATTTCACGCGTTTCAGTGTGGATGTGTCCATAAGATACACAAATTCCCCTGATCCCGAAGAACATGCAGCCTGGGTTCTGGATGATTATGTCATGCCAATCTGTTCTCGGAGGATCGAGAACAAGATCCGCAGGCCCGAGGACCTGCTGACCCGCGATCTGGTGGAATATGAATGGTTGGGCTTTGAGGTCGGCGATCCGAACTGGCGAGCCTGGTTCAATTCGGTCGGCGTTGAGGCAACCAACCTGCGCACCATCGCCAATTTCAGCGATGAGATCATGTGTATCGAGGCCGCGATGGACGACCGCGCGACGGCCCTTGTCAGCGTCATCGCCGCCTCGCGTGAGATCGAGAGGGGGCGCATCGCGGCGCCATTGCCGATGGTTCTGCGCGACCGCAGCTATTATCTAGTCTGCCCTGCAAAACGCGCGCAATCCGCAAAGATTCGCGCGTTTCAGGACTGGCTGTTGAAAGAAGCCGACATATTCCGTGACAGTCCCTATGGTATGAAGTTCATTCCCCAAGGTGACAATTGATTCGGGTATTCTCAGATCATTTCTCGTGAATACGACCTATGCGGGAATTTCCACCGTCAAAGCTCCCAAATCACCTCCGTCAGAAAGCTGAGAAAAACTTTGCGACGGCTGAAATCTGCTCGATTGTTGGAGAGGCCCCGGTTCCGAATACTCAGCTCATCCAACGAGGGAGGAGCCGAAAATGGCCAAAACCACACTCACGAGACGCGCTCTGCTCAAGTCCGGCGCGGTCGCTGCTGGCGCGCTTGCAATGCCATCGGTCGTCCGGGCTCAGTCCGTAACTGAGATGACGATGCTGGCCTGGTACGGTCAGGCCGAGCCTGATGCGGTTGCAGCATTCGAAGAACTGCACAACGTCAAGATCACCCCGAAATACTATGTCGGCGGTGAACAGATGCTGGCCTTGCTGGCGCAGTCGCCTCCGGGCACATATGACCTGATCCATGCGGATGCGGAATATGTTCAGCAGCTAGTGCTGGCGAACTTTGTCGAAAAGCTGGATCCGTCAGATTACCACTTTGACGACTTCTACCCCGAATTCCACAAATTCCCCGGTCACTGGCACAATGACGAGCTGTATGCCGTGATCAGCCGCTTTGGCTTCCTGGGGATTTCGCACAATCTGGACGCGGTATCGGTCAATGAAGCCTCGTCTTACGACATGCTGTGGGACGAGAAGAACAAGGACAAGGTTGGTCACTTCGACTGGCACCTGCCGAACCTGGGCGTTCTCAGCCTGCGCGACGGCAACGCGGCACCCTATGACATCAGTGGCGATGCCTGGGCCAAGCTGCAGGATACCACGCTGAGCCTGAAACCTCAGGTGCGCGGCTTCTACGATTACGGCGGTGTTCTGTCCTCGCTGAAATCGGGCGAAGTCACAGTGATGCCGGGTATCGGCGAATGGATCACCGGCGTTCTGCGTCGGGACGGGGCCAATGTGACTACCACGATCCCTGAACAGGGCGGCATTCAGTTCACTGAAAGCTTCTCGATCGGGCGCGGTTCAAAAAAGGCCGACCTGGCGCGCAAGTTCATCCAGTACACATCCAGCCCCGAAGGGCAGTTCACACTGGCGAACCTGAACGTCTTCCCGGCAATCATCCCGTCCAAAGTTGGCTGGGAACGCATGATCAACGAGAAACCCGAAGACGCCCGCCATCTGGGTATGTTCAAGGGTGACGGCAATTCGATCGACCTGATCCGGAAGGGCCGCATCCATATCCGTCAGCTGCCTGTGCAGCAGGACTTGGCCGACTGGAATGATTTCTGGTCTGCCTACAAGAGCACCTGACCACTTACGACCACGGTGCTCACTCTTCCCCGCCATCATTCTTTCTCCCCGATGGCGGGGAACCCCTTTCACAACGCAATCGCGTAGGCGGCCCTGATCCTTGGGCCAAATGAGTAAAGATATGACCTCTTCACTTTCCACCCGACGGCTGTCCCGCCTTGCTTATGGAGGCATCTGGAGCCTACCACTGCCCCTATGGCTGGCGGCGTTCTTCCTGGGACCGATGATCTTGTTGATCTGGCTGAGTTTCTGGGACGTGAAGAACTTTCTTCTGACGCCTGATTTCCAACTGGAAAACTGGCAGAAAATGCTAACCGCACCCTATTTCTGGGCGGCTTACCTGCGGACTTTCGTCATCGCGATTAGCGCTGCTGCGTTGGTCAGCCTGATTGCCCTGCCTTGCTCGCTTGCGATCAGCTTTTTCCTAAGCGTGCGCGCCCGGATGGTGATGTTGGGGCTGTTTGTCGTGCCGTTTTTCACCTCGTACCTCGTGCGGGTCTATTCCTGGCAGATTTACCTGACAGAAAACGGCATCGTCATGAAGCTGCTGGCGGCTATCGGGATTGACAGCGGCAGCCTGCTGAACACGCCGCTGGCCTTGATGATCGGGCTGGTGACACTGACCCTGCCGCTGGTGATCGTGATCCAGTCGATTTCGATGCTGTCGCTGGACAAGACACTGATCGATGCCGCCTATAACCTGGGCTGCGGGCCGCGTCGGGTGCTGTTTGCCACCGTGCTGCCAGCGGTACGGCCCGGGATCGTTCTGGGTGCTCTGTTCGCCTTCATCTTCAGCTTTGGGGATTTCGTCACCGCGACCTATCTGGGCGGCGGCAAGTTCACCACCATGTCGATCCTAATCGCGGACACGGTGAAATCCGGGCAGCAATGGCCGCGCGCTGCAGTGGTTGCGCTGATGATGATCGCGACGCTGCTGATCACCGCGCTTGCGTCTATAGCGTATGCTTACCGGAGGACCTGATCCATGCGTGTCTCAGCACTGACCCGCCGTCTGGCCGTCATCTTCATGGGATTGGCTCTGGTTTTTCTCTATGCGCCGATCCTGACGAACTTTGTCTTCTCGCTGAACTCGGACCGGTTCCCAACCATCCCGCTGGGAGGGTTCACCCTGGAATGGTACCGCCTGATCCTTGCCGACGCCCTAGTGATTGATGCATTCAAGAACACCATCAAAATCGCACTGATCGTGGCGCCGATTGCCACCGCCATGGGTTTCGCCGCGGCCTACGCGGATTATCGGTTCAACTTTATCGGCAAACGGCTGGTACTGATCTTTGCCCTGATGCCGCCATTGATCCCTCTAGTGGTCATCGGTTTGGCGATGCTGGCCTACCTGTCGCGCATCGGCCTGTCCGGGACCTTGCCCGCCATCGTGGTCAGCCATATCGTTCTGACCTCACCTTTTGCGATGGCGATCATCCGGCTGCGGTTTTCCCAGATCGACGGAGATCTGGAGTTCGCCGCCCAAAACCTCGGGGCTAGCAACTGGCGCGCCTTTTGGGAGGTGATCATCCCAGCCACCAAAACTTCGATCCTGGCCGCGTTCCTTCTGTGCATGGCCGTAAGCTTTGACGAATACGCCGTCACCTGGTTCGTCGGTGGTCTGGAAGAGACCAGCTCGGTCCGAATCCTCAGCTTCCTGCAATCCGCCGTTAGCCCACGCATCAATGCCATCGGCTCCATCACATTCATCACCTCGATCACCCTGATTCTGGGGGCACAAATCCTGGTGCTGCGTCGTCTGACACGAGGGAACTCATGAACAGCCTGTCCGAAATCAAACTCGCGCGCAGCGTCGCGCCCTCAGAATTGGAGCGCCCCATGTCGCACGCGCATATCTCGCTGAGAAACATCCGCAAGACCTATGGCGACGCAGTGGCGGTCGAGAATCTGAACCTCGATATCGAAGAAGGCAAATTTGTCGCCATCATGGGCCCCTCGGGCTGCGGCAAATCCACCATGCTGCGGATGCTGGCAGGGCTTGAGGATGTGACCGGTGGGGACATCCAGCGCGAAGGTCAGCGGATCAATGAGTTGTCGATTTGGGAACGTGACATGCCCATGGTCTGGCAGTCATTGGCCCTGTTTCCGTTCCTGACCGTGCGCGAAAATGTCGAATTTGGCCTGCGCATGAAAGGTGTCGGTAAGGCCAAACGCAAGACCCGCGCTTTGGACTGGCTGCAAAAGCTGGGGTTGGAAGGCTACGCCGATCGCGGTATCGACCAGCTTTCGGGCGGTCAGCGTCAGCGTGTTGCGCTGGCCCGTTGCCTAGTGACCGAACCGTCGGTGCTGTTGCTGGACGAACCGCTGTCAGCGCTCGACGCCCATTTGTCGGTTCAGATGCAGGGCGAGCTGAAGCGGCTTCAGCGCGAGCTGGGCATTACTTTTGTCTATGTCACACACAGCCATTCCGAGGCGTTCTCGATGGCCGATACCGTGGTCATCATGAACCAGGGCCGAATTGAACAGGCAGGCGGCCCCGAGGATATCTATCTGCGCCCCGCCACTCCATTTGTCGCTCGTTTCCTGGGGGGATCATCAATCTTCGATTGCAAGGCGCGTCGCCTGAAAACCGGTGAGATGGTCCTGGAAGGCCCTGATGGCAGATTCAAATGTACCGGGTCTGAACTGGCAGATCTGGATGAGGGTCAGCAGGTCAGCCTGATCGTTCGCGCTGATCAGATCTCGGTCACGGCCAAGGCCGGCTGGGCAGAAAACGAAGTCGCCGCACGTGTTGTCGGCGAAGAGTTTATCGGCGCGCTAGTCAACCTGAGGCTGGAAACGGCAGCAGGCACAGCCATCACCGTTCAGCTACAACAGCGCGACATGCAGGCGCTGGATATCGAAGTCGGGGCCACGGTGACCGCCAGCTGGCATCCCGAAGACGGCCACATCATCAACGGATAACGACAAATCAAAGGAGCCAATTATGGCCAAGAAGAAAATCTTAGTTTACGGCGACAGCAACACCTGGGGATGGATCGGTGTTGAAGAGGCTTTCCCCTCGACCCGCTACGGCGATGACGAACGCTGGGCCGGTGTCATGGCCGCTGAACTTGGCGAAGGTTATGACGTCGCTGTCGACGGGTTGACCGTGCGTGCCACCAATCTGGACGACTCGATGGATTGGAATGCCATCAAAGCGGACATGTTCAACGGCGCCAAAACTTTGCCTGCCGCGATTGCGCGGGAAATGCCCGTGGATCTGTTGATCATCATGCTGGGGAGCAACGACCTGAAAGCTGAAACAGATCGGTCTGCAGAAGACATTGCCAATGCGATCATCGACGTCGCAAAGGTGGCCCAAGGCTGCGGCGGCGGCGTGGCCTATCACTATGAGGCGCCGCAGGTTCTGGTTGTCTCTCCGCCCCCGGTCAACGACATGCCACACCCCGATTTTGCAGGAATGTTCGAAGGCGGCAAAGCCAAGGCCGAAGCGCTGGGTGCAGCGCTCAAATCAGCGGCCGATGCGGCAGGCGTCGCCAGCTTTGATGCAGGCGCTGTCCTCGGCAACGTGCAGGGCGTGGATGGTCTGCATATGAGCAAGGATCAACACGCACAATTGGGCCGCGCCATCGCGGAGCGTGTCAAGACACTTTGATTTTTCCGAAACACCACCACTCACACCTACACCCATCATGCAACAGGAGGAGTTTTCCATGATGAAACTAGCAACGGGCCTGAAAACCGCCGCATTGGCGACCGCTCTGGCCATTGGAACCATGGGCGCAGCAATGGCCGCTGATCTGAGCAAAGCCGGAACAATCGAATACGTGACCTTCCAGGCGAAAGACGGCGTGACCGTCGAACAAATGGCCGAAGTTGCGGCAGGTGGTACAATCAACGCTAACATGCATGAAACCTATGACGGTTTTGTGGATCGCCATGTTGCGTTGCAGGCCGATGGCGTCTGGATCGAGGTTGTTTACTGGGAAAGCGAAGAAAAAGGCCGTGCGGCTTTGGACAAGTTCGTCAAAGATCCGGTGAACAAGCCCTTCCTGGATTTGGTGAATGCCGACACGGTGACAATCACCTATTCGGACATCCACTAAACCCCTTGATCAGGCCGCCCCTCTGCCGGA
Source organism: Ruegeria atlantica (assembly GCF_013033965.1). Lineage (GTDB taxonomy): Bacteria > Pseudomonadota > Alphaproteobacteria > Rhodobacterales > Rhodobacteraceae > Ruegeria > Ruegeria atlantica_D. The sequence goes on along the minus strand of NZ_WQFE01000018.1, from coordinate 4,348 downwards.
CGGCCTGATTTAATTCGTTTCCGTCTCTTTCATACGGTTTTTTCAGCTTTGTGTGTGCCGAACGTCCGTGTCATGAAAGGACAAGATGAAGCGACGCCTACCACCCCTGAACGCGATACGTGCCTTTGAAGCGGCTGCCCGACTGGAAAGCATTTCGGACGCCGCCGATGAACTGTCGGTAACGCCCACAGCAATCAGCCACCAGATCCGGCATCTTGAAAACCTGCTGGATCTAAAGCTGTTCGAACGCTCGGGCCGCAGCATCACGCTGACCGATCAGGGGGCCCGAATGCTGCCGGATATTACCCGTGGCATGGACAGTCTGGCCGCGGCCTTTGCTGAGACTTACGGTAATCTTGATACCAACACGGTGACTATTTCGACCACGCGCGAATTCGCCCGTTTTTGGCTGCAGCCCAGGCTTGGTGATTTCTATGATACTTTCCCGCAACTGACGCTCAACATCTTTGCCAGCGAAAACGCCGTCGACATGAGCGGCAGCGAAATTGATGTCGCCGTGCGCTATGGTGGAAAGCCATCAGAAGGCAGCGATGAGATCGAGCTGTATCAGGAATATTACGTAGCCGCCGTCAGCCGCGAACTGCTGATCCCCAACCGTGCTGCCCGCACTGAATTTCTGATCAAAAAGCGATTGATCGACGTGCGCTGGGAGAATTCCTCGCTGACCGCGCCCTCGTGGAAAGCATGGTTTGATGCCGCTGGTATCAAGGATTTCGACAATTTCCGGCGGATGAGTTTCGATGCCTATAATCTGGCCTTTGATGCCCTACGACGCGGCCACGGCGCAGCGCTGCTGAGCCGGACAATAGTCCGATCGGCTGAGTTCCGGGACGAGTTCGTCGAGATGGAGGGGCCGCAATTGCCCGGCTATTTCTACCGCGTTTTACGATCGCCTCAGGGGATGCGAAAGCGCGCCGTGCGGCAGTTTGTCGAATGGCTGGAAGAAGAAGCGTCCAGATCACCAATAAGTGACCACAAATAGGGTAGTTACCAAAAAGTGCCCTGTTCGAAACAGGGCTCAAAAAGGCTAGATTTACGCGCAGATTGATCCCTTGTTGATCCCTTGCCACAGGATGGTTCCGATGATCCGCGTCGTCGCAATTCTTGCCTTTCTGGTCGGTGCCATACCGTCGATGGTTTGGGCCGATTTTCGAATACTTGCCTTGGGCGATAGCAACACCTGGGGATCGAATGCTTCCGGCCCGCGGCACGGCGATGACGTGCGGTGGGGGCGGGTGCTTGATGCGGCCCTCCCAAACGCTGTGGTGGTGGAGGAGGGTCGCATCGGCCGCCGCACCGATCTTGGCGGCGGGCGCGCGCTGGACAATATCGGCAAGCTGGTGACAACGCCCATTCCCGAACTGGCCGGTCAACATTTACCGCTGGATATGGCCGTGGTCATGCTGGGAACCAACGATCTGCAATCAGGGCAGGGCCGCGACGCGGATGAGATCGCACGGTCCGCCTTTTCGCTGGCGCGGATCCTGCTGGATGGTGGGGTTAAACAGGTGCTGGTCGTGACACCTCCACCTTTGACCAACCCCGAACGCGGCGGCCTTTCAGGCATTTTCGGCAGATCGCAGGACCTGTCCGAAGAATTACCTGCGGCTTATGTGCGCCTTTCGCGCGAAACCGGCATTCCGGTCTTTGACGCGGGCACGGTGACCCGGGCGGATGGCGCAGATGGTGTACATCTGACGGCCGGGGCGCAACGCGCGTTGGGCACGGCACTGGTGCCGGTGGTGCAAGAAATGCTGCCGAATAACGGTTAACGCAACATATTGAAATTATTGAAACAGGAGACTGACCAGGATGAACAGACGGATTTTCTGCACCACCTCGCTTGCAGCTTTGGCACTGGCGACAACCGGACGCGCTGCGACGGACGATCAGATCACCTTCCACTTCTACGGTGCGCTGGATTGCCCACCCTGCATGGCGTTCAAACGCAATCACCTTGCGAATGTTCAGGCCGAAGGTCAGTCGCTGGGCTTTGCGGTCGAAGAGAACGTGATCGCAAAAACCCGCGATGTGCCGAACGCTGGCGTTTACGGCGACCGCGACCCGATCCTGCGTCAGGCTGCGCCGCAGCTTGATCTGATTTACCCTCCGATCTTCTTCGTTTCGCAAGGCGGTCAGATCAAATCGGTGCATGGCCACGATTGGCAGGCAGCGTTGGAAGAAGCCCGGCGGTTGGCTGGTCAGGCCTGATGAACTGGGCGCGCGCCTTGCTGATTGGCGCCTGCCTCTGTCTGGCGGGCGCGTCCCATGCGCAGGATTTGCAGGGGCGTGACACGGCTGGCAACTGGCGGGTGACACACTATTCTTCTCATGGCATCTGGAACGCCATTTGCGATGAGCGGGAAGAAGACGGCGCGTTGAAACAGCGCTGTTATATCCGTTGGGTGGACGTCTACGCCCCTGCACCTCAATTCGGCGCTCTGTTCATCTTTGTTACCCCGCGCGAAGGGTTCCTGCCAGGCCAGCATGACGTGATGTTTGGACCCGAGCGCGGCACCGCGTTTCTGCCCGACGGGTTCATTGTGACTAAGGATGGCAAAACCATATGGCAGCTACAAGAACGCCGTTGCCTGCTTTGGGCCGATTGCGAATTGGCTGAGGTGCAATCGGCGTCAGTGCTCAAGGCCATGCTGTCGGGCAAGGCGATGGAGTTTGCCTTTGTCGATCGCGACAACCGCCGCTTTGATCTGGAATGGTCGCTGGAGGGCTTTGCCGAAGCCTATGCTGCCTATGAGGAACAATGGGCCCTGCGTCAATAACTCCCGAAGGTCCCATGCAAAAGGCCACCCCGATGGGGTGGCCGTTCTGGTCAGATCCAGCAGGGTTCAGTGGTCGTGAAAGATCGCGTCGCCCTTGCCGTCTTGGAAGATGAACAGGATGCAGTCTTCTTCGCTGACGCAGGCATCGCTGTGGAACGCATTGCCGGGCTGGGTTACGCGCGAACCGACCGGCAGAACCTTGGTTTCACCAGCAAAGCTGTGCTGCCATTCGCCCTGGATAGTGATGCCCTCATACTCATAGGTATGCGCATGTTCGACACCTTCATAACCACCGGGCAAGCGCAGATACATGGCGTACGGCCCGGTGTCACGATTGCCCCACAGGATCGACAGCGACAGCGGGGTGCCTTCGATATCAATCCATTTGATATCGTCGTATTTGGTCATCAGCCCAGTATCGGCAACGGCTGCGGTGGCTGCAACAGTGGACACGACGGCCGCGGCTGCGAGTTTAAAAAGACCCATGGTTTTATCTCCTTGTATTTTGTTTTGCGACGGGTGTCCGCCATAGGGATCGGGATGCCGCAGAAAGTACGCATTTCGTGCAGCGGAAAAATATGCAGCACTGCAATCCTTGAGTTCAGAGGTGCCTATGAAGCTGAGCAGCGATGATCTGATGGTGGTTCTGGCCCTGTGCCGAGAAGGCACTCTTGAGCGCGCAGGCCAGTTTCTGAGCCGCGATGCCTCATCTGTGTTTCGGGCGATCAAACGGATCGAGGCCAAAGTAGGCAGTCCGTTGTTCGAACGTTCCAAGGCCGGGTTTCAGCCCTTTCCTGTGGCTGAGGAATTAGCCGAAAAAGGCCGGTCCATCAGTGCGGCCCTCTCCGAGGCGGATGCCATCTGTTCGGAAATCGGGGATGTCCAGTCGGGTAAGCTGCGAGTAACCACCACAGATGTCTTGCTTGAACATGTGATCCTACCCAATATGGGCGCTCTGCGTCAGATGATGCCACAGCTAAGCGTTCAGTTCAGCACCAGCAATCAGGTCATGCAACTGTGGGAGAGGGGATTTGACCTGGCAATCCGGCCCTCGTCAAATCCCCCCGATCAGTTGTTGGGACAGTGTCTCGAACGGTTCGGTTACGTGGCAGTTTGCGCCACGGATTATGAGCAAAGCGCGCAGGCACAGAGGGGCGATTTTTCAAAGCTGAATTGGCTCGTGCCTGGCGGTGCGCTGAAACAGCACCCTATCCGTAAAGGATTGGCCGAACAGTTGAAAAGCGCAGCCAGCATTCTAAGTTTCGATTCCATGAATCTTATGCTGGAGGGCGTTCATTTGGGGTTGGGGGTAGCTGTAATCCCCGATCTTGCGCCCCTAACCCGGGGGCTGGTGCGGCTCGATATGCCGGTGGCGCAGGACAGCACAGAGTTGTGGAGCCTCTATCACCCCAGTAACCGGGGAAACCTGCTGCTTCAGGGGTTCACCAAATTTGTCAAAACCGCGCTGGCTGAGACCTGAACGGCCTCTTATGGAGAGCACCGCAAAGTGTGGGGCAATCAGGCTACCATTTGCGTTTCTTCGTGAG
>NZ_WQFE01000017.1 GCF_013033965.1 Ruegeria atlantica | reverse complement strand
CTCACGAAGAAACGCAAATGGTAGCCTGATTGCCCCACACTTTGCGGTGCTCTCCCTTATGCGCAAGAATGAACCGACAGCTTTTCGTAATTGTCGATAACCCAATTGTCCAAGGTGCTGATCACAGTGGCCAAAGAATGGCCCAGCGGACTCAGGCGGTAGTCGACGCGAGGCGGCACCTCGCCATAATCGTGGCGGTCGACCAGGTTATACCGTTCCAGCCGTTTCAACGTCTGGGTCAGCATTTTCTGCGAGATACCCTCGATCTGACGCATCAGCTCGGTATTGCGCTGGGGACCCTTCAGCAACAGTGGCACAACCAGCAAGGACCATTTATCGCCGATTACCGCGATGATCTCGCGCGAAGGACACATGGCGACATATGGATCGGGTTTGACATCAAACATTTGTTACTCCCCACAGGAACTAAAAGGTGCGTACTTTCCTAACCGTGCCCAGAACAATAGTTAGCTTGCAGGCTGGCGCAACCAAAATCGCTCAGGATCTGTGCAGGCCGAACGAAAACTCGCTGAGCTACGAAACACATATGAAATTGGCTTGTCGCAGGGTCGATAAGCTGGATGGAGAAAGAACATGGTTCAAATCACGAGAAGACAAGTTCTGGGTTCCGCAGCTGCCGCTGCATCAGCAGCCGTTCTGCCTGCTACCGCGTCGGCCAAGGCGCCGCTAGCTGTTGGTCAGGCCCCGGGTTTCTACCGCCGCAAAGTTGGTGATGCGCAGGTCACCGCGCTGCTGGACGGCTATATCGACGTGGCGCATGGCTTCTGGGTTGGTATCGAGACCGCGACGGTCGAAGATCTTGTTGCCAAGGCTGGACTGCCGGCAAATGACACGATCCGCATCGGCATCACCTCGTACCTGATCAACAAAGGCGACCGCCTGATTCTGGTCGATACCGGCTCAGCGGACTTCTTTGGCCCGACAGCGGGTAAGTTCCTGTCGGCACTGGCCGCAGCGGGTTACACTCCCGACCAGGTTGACGACATCCTGATCACGCACATGCACCCCGACCACACCGGTGCGCTGGTTGAAAACGGTGCCGTGGTGTTCCCGAACGCGCAGATCCACATCGGCGGGATCGAATTCGACTACTGGACCTCCACCACCGAACAGTCGAACGCACCAGATTTCGCAAAGCCGTGGTTCGATGCAGCGATCGGCGTGAAAAAGGCGTATGGCGATCAGATCAACGTGTTCACTGGCACAGCTGAAGTAATCCCGGGCTTCACCCCCGTTCCGCTTTATGGCCACACACCGGGCCACACCGGATATCGCCTGTCTACCGGCGACGAAGACCTGTTGATCTGGGGCGACGCATGCGGCGTTGCATCGGTTCAGTTCGAACATCCCGAAGCAGGCTTGGCGTTCGATGTGGACGGTGCCACCGGAAAAGTCACCCGTGCCAATCTGTTGGACATGGCCGCTGGTGAAGGCGTTCTGGTTGCGTCCGCGCACCTGCCGTTCCCGACCTTTGGTCGTGTACACCGCGCAGGCGACGCCTATGACTGGCAGCCTGACGAGTACCGCTTCGAAGTCTGATTGGGCTTTTCCAATCATCTGTCAGACGATATCGATTGGAGCGGGCCCTGCGCCTGCTCCAATTCCGCTTTGAGGAATTTTGTGAGCAGCATACCGAGACGGGGTCTGTATCAAGGCCAGTGGCATTCCGACCTTAGCGTTGTGCCTGACCGTAACAGTGATTTTCAGCAGAGCTTTTCAACCCCAGCGGCTCGGGTCGAGATTGATGTTGACCGCTTGCGGGAGCGTCCGGAAAGCTATCATGTCTTTGCCGCCAAGGCCTGCCCTTTTGCCCATCGCGTGTTGATGATGCTGGCGCATCTGCCATCGGCCAAGTTAGGGGTGACTTATTGCGATCCGTGGCTCGGATATCCGCAGGGCTGGACCTTTCTTCCTGAAGCGTCACCTCCTGCCGGGGATCGCTACTTGTGGCAGGTTTATACGGCATCTGATCCGTCGTACTCGGGTCGGGTTACAGTGCCCGTCCTGTGGGATTGCGAGGCGCGGGCCATCGCTTCGGCAGAATCGCTGGAAATCGTGCGGGCTCTGGCGGCGGCCCATGGTCCGCATCTGATGCCCGAGGGGGGTGGATTTGCCATCCGGTGCGAATGGATCCATTCGGTGCTGAATGTAGGTGTCTACAAGATCGGCTTTGCCACCAGCCAACAGGGCTACGATGCAGGCATTGATGCGTTGGATGAAGCGCTGGATGAGGTTAGTGAGTTGGTATCGGATGGCTATGCATACGGCGACAGTCCAACTCTTGCCGACTTGCTGATTTTTGCCACCGGCATCCGGTTCGATGCCGCCTATCAAGGCGCATTCCAAATCCTGCACCGGCGCTGGAGCGACGATCCCAACCTGCAGGCCCATCTAAAACGCTTTGCTGCGCTGCCGGGGATTGCCGAAACCATCGCGGTGGACGATTACCGCATCCATTATTTTGATGAGGCCGGATTTCCGATCCGCCACCCCATGGAAGGTGGTCACTATATCGTGCCCCACTCCCCAGATCCGTTAGCTTGAAGGCAGAATGTGGCAGCTGAATTCACCGTAAAACGGACGGCTGATCGACAGGCGTGTATAGTGCCACATGCCATCCCCATCGCGGGCAAGTTCGTCGAGATACTCGCCGGAATAGATTACGCCCAGGGGTAGATCTTCGGTCTGCTGGATCACGGTGACATAGCGGCGGCAGGTGGCAGTTCCGGCGGCCTCGTCCACGAATAGATCCTCGTTCATCGACAGATGCCGGGTGCGTGGGGTGCCGTCAGGATAGATCACCACGCGGGTCAATAGCTTTTCACGCACCGCCTGCTGGCCAACCAGGGGCGTACCGCCGTCAAACACCCATTCGCCCTTGGCAAACAAGGCGGCGAACCCGTCAAGATCTCCACTGTCGAGAGTAAAGCTGTAGGCATTGATCAGGTGACGGATCTGGTCTGCACTGGTCATGAGGTCCCTCCATGAATAAGCGGTGCAAAGTCGCCTCGTGCCTTCACTTCATGCGCAAGGCAACGGATGCGACGCGCGCACCGAACAGCTCTGCTGATTTCAGATCACCACCACCGGGAGTTTCAGACGCGTCGGCGTTTTCCGACTGCGCGGTTGCACCCAGCATGGTGCCGACCCGGTTGATGGCGTCAGGGTGGCCGGGCTGCCCATCGGGCGAAGTGTTCATCTCGGCCTGGCCCACCCAGATCATGCCGTGTTGCGCGCCAAAGATAGCCAGTTGGATCAGGGTACTCAACTTGTCGCCCGACAGGCTGTGCGAATTGGTGAACCCAGCAGCGATCTTGTCTTTCCATTGCTGCTGAAACCAGATGTCCGTGGTCGCATCCATGAATGCTTTGAACGGTGCCGAGACTGCCCCCAGATAGGTAGGCGACCCAAAGATGATCGCATCCATTTTATTCAGATTGGCCGGTTCATTTACGGCGTCTTCGGCTTTGATCAAGAACGCCTGAATACCGGTGATGGACTGGGCGCCCTGAAAAACAGATTTGGCTTGCACTTCGGTGTGTCCAAAACCGCTATGATAGACGATGGCGACTTTTTTCATGGCGTGATGATCACTCTCTTAATCGGAAAAACAGGTATCTGAGTTGCTGGCAATCTTTCCGATAAGTTTGCGTCTGTCCGTTTCGAAATTCTCAGCTTTTGCAGAAAAAAACTCATGGAACACACAGCAGGTGTCAACGGCAGTACGATTTCCGGCCACAGGGCGGTGCAAAACCCGGCTAATGATTGGTCAATTGAAACTTTCATCAACATCACAGACACAATTGTGACTTCCCGCTACTCGTCACAACTTTGAACCGTAGCCTTTCCCTTAAATGCCGAAAATTTAATCACTAATTGTCCTACAAACCTCACGCGTTTCGTGATCATTCATGGCCTCTATGCGCCTCATTCAAAATTCGAATTTCACCTCGTGCCTGTTCCTGTCTACCTCTCAAACCAGAGCGGTTCGTCGCGGTGTCGGGTCGTTGCAGCACCAACAATCAGGGTTGCAAAAATCCAAGTTTGCGAAGTGTCCGAGTTCGGATTCAACGCGAGAATAATGAGTAGAAGGAGAGCAAACATGCCTGCAATGTCTTTTTCGTATATCCGAAATGCATCCTCCGGAAATTCAGAAACAGTCACCGAAATTGAGATTGTCGTTTCGCAATCGCTGCAAGAAGGCCGAACGCAAGCCGAGGTCCAAATGCTGGTTGATGGTGTGTCCGCAGATTTGGATCGCTTCTTCGCAACGAGTTTGGGGGCGCAGCAACTTGGCACTTTGCAAAGCGGTCAGGTTTCGACAGACCTGAACCGCCTGAGCAATACGCCTGGTCTTGAGGTCCTGTCAGGAGGGGCTGACCCATCGATAAATAGTGCGACAAAACTTGTCATTTATCTTGAGCCGGATGCAGCAGGACTGACCAATCAATCCATTGCGCAAGCTATCGCCGTTGACGCAACAGCCGCCAACAATGGCGATGCATCTCATAGTGTCGTCCGGTTGAACGCAAATTATGACAGGGGTATCGAAAACACGAATACAAGCCTTTTCTTTCTCGAAATCGCGCGAGGCGTAGCCCAAACAACTGGATTTGAGACGGAAACGATACAGGATCCCGTGGCGCTGGAAAATGACATACGTGCCGCAGTCGATCTTCCACCTTTACTGGATATCTCTAATCAAGCTCCGGTAGAGAATCGTCCAAATTTTGATCGGATCGGTTTTGAACATGAATTCGGATTGTTGCACGTCGATCTGCCGGATGGTCAGGTCAATCGCGTCGTTTTGGGATTCACAGATCCGGCTCTGGACGAGCTAGGCATTTCGCTGTTCTCGTTAACGACTGACGTTGTTACCAGTAGCAATGATGGTGGAACTTCACTTCAACGCAGAAACGACGTTGAAATCAACACTGGGCCTTTGAGTGCCACTGACAACGCGTCACCCGAAGCCATCCGTGCCCGGCAGATAATTGTCGAAGAGCTGAGAAGAGTGACAGCCGAGGGTATTACTGTCGATGACTTCATTCAAGGATACAACAGACGCATCGAAGGAGAATTCGGACCGAATTCTCGATACCAGTTGTTTATTAATGAAAATTTTGCCGATGCACGTATTTCTCTTCCCAACCCTTCGACTTCTGATTCACCAATCGGTACAGGCAATATTCAGACCAACATCTCAATCCGATACAATGCCTTCGCCGATCCGAATTCCCAGTTTGAAAATCTCTTTGTCGACGAGGCCGCACGAAGTCTGTTCGTGACTTCAAGGTACACGGGAGTAGTTTTTGCAGAACGTCTTCATGAACTTGCCGGATCTGATGCAGCACCTTCAATCGAATTAGCATCATTCTTTACACACTTGTTTTACCATTCTACGCTGACGGTACTCCCCAACGAGTTTTTTGATATTGATACCCGTCTGGGCAGTGTTCCCCTGGGTGACGGGTTTTTGGCGGCGGTTAAAGATCGCTTTGGTGTATTACCGAGAGTGAGCCTTGAAGATGTTGTCGTCAGCATTCTTCCTCTGGCAGACGTTCAGCTGTTGGCCAGTTTGGACCCTGTGCAACGTCAGACGCTTTTCAACGAGTTGCGCCAGCAAACCACCGCAGCTCTTTTGGATACTGGAATTGACGTCAAACCCAATTTCAACGGCTCAGAGGCGGCCTACAACTCCATCTTTGTACAGGCCGTTCAGGCTCGGCTTCAACATCACGATGGTGCTCCGTTCTCTCTGCAGGATGACACCGGTTCAGGAACATCCGCCCTTGATGGGAGAGACGTGATCTCTCATACCACTGGTGGAACAGGCGCCCGGCGGCCAGTTGCACAAGTTGACGGTGAAAGTGTCATTGTCATCGAAATTCGCGCGCAAGGCAGCTCGTTTAACGAACTCTATTTTGATCCAGAAGATCTTCCTTTCAGAGATCTGTTTAGTGTTGAAGCCAATCAACTTGTTCGGCTTCAGCAAACCGGGACGCCAGTGTTCCAGCGTGTTGTATTCGAAGATTACGTCACCGCCTATTTTGAGGGGCTGACAGACAGTGTTGCAATAACAATTGACGCATTCGTAGCCAATCAAGGCGAATCCCCGTTGACCTCACGCCTCGAGGGTCTGAATAACCGTTTGTCTAGATTGGAGCCATTGATTGACCAAGCGCGCGCAGCAGGAGTCTATCCTTCAGAACTCCTTGAGCAACTCGACGATATCCATACCAACTTACAAGCGGTCATACAGCGACGAGTTGTCATTGAAGGGGTCACTGATATCACTCCTCAAGCAAGTGCGCTCATCCGTAGCTTCCGGCCGAACGAGCCCGTTTCCCTGACCGCGTATCAAGAGCTGGTTGCCAGCGCGGATATCGCGAGTCTGCGCGGGCAAGCCGGCACAGCGGAAGACTTCCGGTCGGCCTTTCAAAGCCTTGAACTGCAATCGGATATCAGTATCACCTCATTGGTACGTGAGATCGTGGCGCGTGGTCAGGAGCCTGAGGCTGGTTTTGCCCTGGATCAGCTTGCCGAAGGTATTGTTTTGCGGCAGGCCGAGCTGGCCGGGGATATTCGCAACAGTTTCATCACCGAGACTGTAACACGGGCAACCATCCAGCAACTGGTGCCTTCTGCCTCGGATCCGATTAACGCAGCATCGCTGAATGTGTTGGCAACAGAAACCGATGCGGGCCGCGATGCCGCGTTGCGCGAGTTGGCGGTGTTGCGCTTTGAAGCCGGGATGCCTCTACAAGCATGGGAGCAGGCGGAATACCAGCGTTTGATCGACAACGGGACGCTGGACAGCAGCGCGCTGATTGGGCGCCTTCAGCAGCGCTATGACCAGTTGGGGGACCCGGATCAGGCTCAATTGCATGCTGATTTGCTGGAGAACCTGCGTCTTAATGGGATCACAGAAGGTAGTGACGTATTCCAGCGCGTAATCGCACAGTTCGACGATGCCGCCAGCCCGGAACAAGCTGCATTTCGTGATGCCGTGAGTATTACTCTGGCCGACACCCCGCAATTGCTGCGGGAGGCGCCGCTGGCACAACGGATTGCCTTCGCACGCCAGACCCATATCCAGGACAACCAACTGGTGCTGGATGTGCTGACCAACGGTCTGCCCCGGCAGTCGGTTTTGCAAGATCTTCCCGCCACGGACGAAGGCTTTGCAGCAAGCTTACGCACCGCGCTGACCGATCTGTTCCGCACGGATGTGGACCCGGCGATCCGGCAAGCGACGGTCACATCTTTGAATGCGCTCATCGAAGCGGGCGTTTTGCCAAGCGACGTGTTTGCCGAAGGCCTGGTCGCCACCATCAATTCGTCGGCTGCAAGCAATCAGTTTGCGTTGCGCAACACCGTTATCGAGGCCTTTGGCGTTGAGGCGCTAGACCGCATCGCGGGCGAATTGTCGGGAGAGCTGAGCGACAGTTTTTCGGGCATCGTAAATGGCGGTGGCATCGGTGGAGACCCGACAAACGGTTCCGGCTCTTCGTCGGATGGGTCGGCTCCGGTCAGCGATGATATTTCGGTTTCATCAGGTCCTGTTGCCACTGAAAGTATCGGTGATGACGATGTGTTCATCACCGATGAACCGGGCCTTGATGGGGTCGACAACACGCTACAGGTTGCCGGGCAGGATGACGCGTTTGTTGCGTTGCAATTGACCCCTGACGACGCCGATCCTGTTTATCAGCAACTAGGGCAGCGAGATCCGGAAAACACTTATGACCTTTTGGTCAACCGCGAAACCGAGGCGATCTATCATGTTCTCGAAGAGCGCCCGGATGGCCAGTTGACCGTGCGAGAACTGGAAGAGGGTGGCACGCTGCAAGAGCGGTTGGCATCACCAGCAGGTGATTCAGAAGTCATCGATCCCCAAGGTGACGCATTTCAACGTTTGGACATTCGCGAAGTGCCAGGAAACGGCCCTGACGGTCCTCTTTACGCGGTTCTCAATGAGACGCAGAACGCAAACGACGGCCCGGTCTTCGCCGTGCTTGAAGTGCCAAGCGATGCCACAGCAGGGCAGGTTGCTGCGGCGGTTCAGGCTCAGAACACTTATGAAGAACTAGAAAGCAATGGGCGCGGTCAGTTCTTTACTGCTGAGTTTTTGGACGGGTCCGGACCGGACGCAACAGCGACCACATTTGGCCTTTATGTTTCGGAAGCCTATCGCGCAGAACGTGGAGATCAGGGCGTTCAATCTGATCTGGCAACGCTTGTGGATGATCTGGAGGCGCTGTTTCAAACACCAACGGGGCGCATCCTTCTGCAAAATGCCAACAACTCGATCGCTGCCGAAGGACGCCCGGCCACACTTGGTGATCTGGCCGCAAGTGGAGCAGTTACGGGTGTAGCCGCTGACAGCCGAACCGTTTCTCCGGACGTGAACCTTATCTTCGCGCTGGAAGTACAGCCAAACGGCCCTGACGGCTTCTTGATCGGGGATGCAACCCCGTTCAATCCGACAACGGCCAATGGTGATCAGGGTGGATCTGTAAGTGTGATCCGGATCGACCGCCGGCTGGAAAATGGGTTTGCCGAAAGCAATATCACCAACCTTTATCAAGAAGTGGCCCGTGCCGTCGGGCAAATCTCGGGGGTAAACGACCTGACATCGACTGAGGCGCTGTTTGGTGTGGAAAATCAGTTGCGTGCTGAACGCGGGTTGCCTCCAGTTCTTGAACCTGGCGGAGATGTCGCGCCCTATGTGGCGATCTACAATGCCGAGCTGGCCGCAGCAGGCAGCGACGCCGATATCCGCAGCGTGCAGCAAAACTTTATCGAGCTGATCAATCAGCAGCCCGAAGCGATGCGCCTGAGTTTTTATTCTGCGCTGCTCGAGAATGTGCCCAACGGCGGCGATACGTCTATTCTGGCTGGGCGTGCCCAATCGACTGAGATACTGAATGCCTACAATCGTGGTGCGCTTAGCGATGGGGCCGCGCGGACCGTTGATACGTTCTATCGGCAGCTTAGTCTGGAACAAAGCGCGGATATCGAAGCCTTTCCGCTGCCCGAGCGTCTGGAAATCGAAAACGGGGCCCTGCGGCGCTTGATAGGGTCCGAGCCAGAGCCCTTTATCAGCCGGATCGCGCTGGATGATTTCCTTCTACCCGAGGCGACACCAACAACTGGACGCTATCGTCACGAAACCATCGCGACATCGCCAGGTGAGGCCGTTGACCAAGAAACTCTGAACCAGCTTACCCAGCTGCAGTCCGAGTTGGTCGACTGGATTTCCCGGTCGCCACAGAACTCTGAGCAGCGCGCCGATCTGGTCAGGTTGGAAGCCACCATTCTTGACATCCTGGGCAATGATACCGCGAGCCCGGTGACAATTGTCACAAGTCGCGGACCAAATGGTGAGCTCGCCTCGGCATCGGCATATGCCTATGAAGCGGGCGATTTCCGGGTTGACCTTGGGGTCAACGTCGTGGACCCGACCAGCCTATTGCCTGTGGGTGAGCAGCCCGTCGGGACCTTTGTCGATGCGGATGCCGCGAACCGGTTGGCCGTTTTGCGCGACATCGCAACCCGTTACCCTGATGCGCAGAATATCGGATCAGAAACCGAAAACCTGCGTGAACTGAGCGGGCTGGCACGGCTGTATTTCGTGAACGACGAAAACCTGTTTCGGCAACCCGCTGACGGGTTCGCGGCGGCGCAGCGGTCTCTGGCCAACGACCGGGTTTCGACGTTGCAAATTGCATCGACCGATCTGAATGCGGCTGTCGCCGCAAACCCGCAAGGGCTGTCGCAGCAGTTTCGGGATGAGATCGCCGACCTAAACACGCGGATATTGGCGCTGGATGCGCAGTCTGTCGGGAGTGATGTTCTTGCCGACCTGACCTCGGAACTGTCGATTTCAATCCGGCGCGCCCAATTGCTGGCAGATGTGGATATCGCGCAAGATCTGGGCTTTGAGGCCCGGCTGATCGGCAATAACGGCGCGCTGGCGGACACCCGAAATGGTGTCACCGTGACGGATGCCGAGCTTTATGCACAAATCCGGACTAACCTTGGACTGAACCGCGAGGCGCAACCGTCCCAGCTGGGATCGGTTGAGGATTTTGTTCAGCTGCTTCAACCGCTTGACTATGAAGTACCCCAAGTTCGCAATGCGATTGAAAACGCCTACGCGACACTGGAAGAGCTGGCCACGCCCGTGAACGCCTTTCCGCGCGCCATTGCAGAGGTTGCTGCTGGCTTTGAAAGTGCATCTGATCTGGCGGCATTTGCAGACGCCAACGGTGCGCAGAACGTCCAGGCGCTGCAGCAGGGTGGGGATATCCCTGCCGATGTAGTGTCCGCATTAGATGTGCTTTTACCTGCACCAGATCCCGTAAGGGCTTTGACAGGGCCAGACGGTCAGGAGATCCCCCAGATCCAGATTGTCTTGTCTGAACAACTGCGTGCAGGGCGGACGGATGCAGAGCTGAACAGCATCATTCGCAAGATCGAAGGGGACCTGGGTCTTTTCCTGCCGACTGGACGTGGACGCACCACGCTGAGTTTCCTCTCAGAAGAAAGCAATGCCGAGATCCGGCAGATCAGTGAGCTCGGCGCGCTCTCCAACGTGAATGCCGCGTCAAACAGGGATTTACCTGCCGGAACCCGCGTGGTTCTGTATCTGGAAGACGGGTTCGCCGAGGCAAGCACAGGCGACTATGCGCGGGCTGTCGCGGTTGATCCTGCGGAAGCCTTTAACGGTGAAGGATCCGCATCTGTCATCCGTATCAACGCAGATTACGAGAGCGGCGCGCGCGGTAACAACGCGACTCTGCTATTCCGAGAGCTTGTGCGTGCATCGGCACAGGCGCTTGGGGATGTAGAGTCACTTAGCGACGCCGCGTTGCATGACATCGAAAACTCGTCGCGCCAAGTACTTCGACTACCCGAGATTCAATCAACGCGCCAAACGGATCCCATTCTGATAGATAGCGTGGTTGACCGGATCGGGTTTGAATCTGAGTTTGGCGACATTCGCATCAATTTTGCGGACGGAAGCGTCGGTCGCGAATTCCTGGCGACGACAGATCCAGCATTTGATCAACTCAATTTCCCGCTGCTTTCCTTGACCACAGACGTGATAGAGCCATTGCCGGGAACTCGCGTTAACGATCTTGAAATCGTGACCGCGCCTGTTTCTTCACCGGACAATCAGGACCCTGTTGGTTTTTCTGTTCGAAACATTATTCTTGAAGAAATTCAAAAGCTTGGAGCTCAACCCTCCGACTTAACCGGATTTGTCACGCAGATTAACGACAGGATTGATGCCGAGATCGGAGCGGAAGGTTTTCGGTATCGACTAATCGAAACAGCAGTGTCGAGGGGCGCAAGCATCAACTTTGAACCGACGAACAACAGCTTGACGTCAGCGTCTCAACTCGTTGGTGGCAATACGCAGCTCAATTTCTCGTTGCCCTATGTTGCGATTGGGGACGTCAACGCTTCGGTCGATGACTTTATTCTGAATCAGACGCAAAGTGATCAGTTTAGCCGCGCGCGCCAGTTCGGTGCTGAATTGGCGAACCAGCTCACAGACACGCCAAGCGCCACTTTGCAGGCTTTCCTGACGCACCTTGTCTACTACGGATCTGCCGCCGGCACTGGTGGCTTTGAAAATGTAGACAAAGACAACTTCCCACTGCAATTCCGCGTCAGCCTGGAAGACGTGGTTGCAGGTATTTTGACGGAACAGGACATTGCGATCCTGTCTGATCTTCCTGGCGATTTCCGTCAACAGGTCACCGCGCGTATTGACGCTGTCGACTCCAGAGAGCCGGTCAACTACGAAGGTTTTGATCAGCGTTTTGATAGTATCTTTTCTACTGCGCTTCAGGCGCGGGTGGACGCCGGGGAACCTTTCCGTTTTGTCAATGTTCCACCGGTTGGGTTTGTTTCTCCATTGGAGGGTCGTCAAACCATCGAGCATTCCATTGGCGGCGCAGGTGGCAGTCGGCTTCCGATCACGGAAACGGATGGAACCGCCTATATTGTCGCGGAAATTCGGGAGGGTTCAAATTTTACAAACCCATTGAACTCACTTTATGACAGAGCTGAGCTTTGGAGCTTGCAAGAGCCAGGTTTCCGGGCGCTAGTCAGAGCGCAGCAGTTCGGTTCTCCTATTTCTGAAAAAATTATCTATGAAGATTTCGTATCTCGATATGCACGCGGTTTAGAGGCTGAAGTTGAACAAGCGTTCCAGGATGGAAAACTAACGCGAAACCAAGGGCTGGAACTCTTAGACCGAGTGACGGTTGTATTGGATGACCTCAAAGCAGGAGAAGCCACGGGTATCGTCTCTCGTGACTTAATCAGCGACCTTGACACCATCGTTAGCGACTTCTCCAATACAATTGGCGAACGCGTCAGCATACGCGCACGCGAAGACGCCGCAGGCCGGATCGAAACCATCCGCAGCTATCAGCCGACCGAGGCGACTTCGCTGGAGCTGTATCAGACGCTTGTGGCCAATGCAGACAGTACGGCACTGCGGGGCCGCACTGGCACTGTGGAAGACGTGCAGGCAGCCCTGGAACATCTTGCGCAGCAGGATGGGATCTCGGTTCTGACCGAGGTGCAGCGCACGTTGGATGCAGGTCTCAACCGTGCTCCGGACGCATTAGAAATATCGACAGATGCCTTTGCCGAAGGGTTGATCCGGTATAAGGCGACCAATCCGGATGCGGCCGACGGGTTTGATCTGTCGGCCGATACGCTGGGTCCTGCGCGCTTTGACTATCTTGTGGACTCGGTGTCCGATGTTGCCGTACTCAACCGCAATCTTGAGGCGGTCGCCAGTGATGCGCCCGCGGAGGGTGATCTATCTAATCTGGATGCAACCGAGGTGGCCGAGCGCAAGCTGTCGCTGTTCAGGGCTTATCAGGAGGTATTGCAAGCAGAAGGCGTCGATGCCGATATTGGTGGGGATCTGGGCGATCTCGATGCCCGGATTCGGTTCTTCCTGTCGATTGATGCCATCGAAAACCCTGAAAACGTAGAAAAGCTGCGGCAGATAAACTTTGAATTCGAGCAGTTGAACGCGGTCGATGGTGAGGCTTTCACCAATGTCGCGATCTCGGAACAGCGCACGGGTGTTCTGCTGGACGGGGATATTGCCCTTGCACAAGGGCAGGATCGGTTTGCCCAATTCGAGCGGGATCTAGGTGCCGCCGAGGCCGAGTTCGACCAACTTGCCCGCGATTTCCTGCTAGAGCGTGGGGTCAGCGTGGATGCGGACGCGACCAGCGGCGAGCTGGCCGAGGCGGTGCGCACATCGATCCAGCCGCTGTTGGATACTGACCTGACACCTGAAACGCTGGACACAGTAAACCGCGGTCTCAACCTTTCCGCAGTTGGCGAGGCGCTAGACGATTTCAGAACCGCCGGTCGCGGTGATGGTCTGGTCAACGCGATTGCCGAAACGCAGCAAGACCCCGGCAGCGCCGGTGTTGCTGGCCTTGTGGCTCAGGGCGGGTTGCTGATCAACGGCGTCGACCCATCGGAAACTCAGGCCGAATTGGCCCTTAACCTGAACGGCAATCTCAACAACAATAACAACAATGGTGAAGCTGTATTAGAGCTGCGGCTGGTCCAAGGCAGCAGCGTCAAGACCTCTCAGCTGGGGGTGGCAGATGGCGGGGACGCCAGTCTGACGCGCAGCCTGGACGATACGCTTGCTTTCATCGAAACAGAGCTGAGCGATCCGGTTTTCCGCCAGTTGTCTGATACTTTCAGCGTCGATGAAAACGGGCGTGTTGATGGCGTGCTGCGTGCGACCTCGGGCTCTGCTGATCTGAACCTGATCGAAAGCACCGACCGCATTCTGGCAGGTTCTACAACCCCGCTGGATGTGGAAGGCTTGCAGGCGCGGCTGCTCAACCAGGAATTCAACCGTACCTTTGGTGATCTTGTCGCCAACACCCGGAATCTGTCTTCTCGCGAGGCGGGTAATGTGTTGCTCGACGGTGTCGAACGCGCCGGATTTGGTGAGATTGCAGGCGTCTACCGAGCCATCCTGAATGGCGATAACGCAGCCGTGGATCGCTATCTCAGCGAGTTTGACAATCCAGGCTCTGCGGCGCCTGATCTGGACAACCCGATTTGGGAAGGCCTGGCCAATGACCCCGAAGCGCAAGAACAGATTCTGGATCGCGTGCGTCAGCTGGACGCCAACGAGCCGAGCAATCGGAGCTTTGACGGCGACGATGCGGGTGTCTTGCGGGGCGGCAGCCTGTTTGAGGGCAGCGTGTCGCGCGCTGTTACGGGCGAGGTCTTCTCGACGGGTTTCGCAGCCTTTGGCGCGGGTACAGCGGCCTTTGGCCTTTATGGCGGTCTAAACACGCTTTTGAACCCTGATGCCGGTGGTGTGCGCGCCGTTGGGGCCATCACCGTCGCCTCATCAAGCTATGGCTTGATCAATGCGTTCACGGGTGCCGCCTTTGGTGTTGCCGGCAACTTCACCGATCTCAGCCGCTATCCGGCGCTTGCCGCGATCAATCCGGCAGGCTTTGTCAACGCGGTAGAAAGTGCAGGCGGTGTGGCCAGCAGTCAGATTGCGCGCGTTGCCAAGGTCAC
The DNA here is from genome assembly GCF_013033965.1 of Ruegeria atlantica. Lineage (GTDB taxonomy): Bacteria > Pseudomonadota > Alphaproteobacteria > Rhodobacterales > Rhodobacteraceae > Ruegeria > Ruegeria atlantica_D. The sequence goes on along the minus strand of NZ_WQFE01000017.1, from coordinate 61,267 downwards.
CGGTGCCATCGGCAATATTGTTTCAATCGGTCTGGGGGCTTACTCGCTGGTTGAAAATGCGATTGCCGCAGATGAGGCTCGCAATAATGGCGAAACCACGCGTGCGGCCTTGCTGGGCTTGTCCGCGGCACTTGATGCGATCTCGATTGTACTTGATGTCGTCAGCACAGTTGTCGAGCTTGGTTCGGCTGAGATCCTGAAGCCGATTTCGGTTGTCCTTGATGTGATCAACGCGGTTATCGGGGCAATCAGCATTGCGATCAGCTTCCTAATCCCACCACCCGGCGTCATCACCCAGTTCAATGATTATCTGGAATCCGATGCCTTTACCGACCGGATCGACAATTTGTCGGATGCCTATGCCAATCAGGGTTTCGACATTCTGCAATATCAGTTCGACGCGTCCACGCTTGGCATACAGGGCGCGCGTGAATTGCTGGAAGCGGCGCGGCGCGACATTGACGTCAACCTCACCGATGCGGCCGAGGCTGATCCCAACAGTCGTGATCTGCGCGTTGCGATCATTGACGACACAGGTGTCGGCAATCTGCTTGAAGGGCGGGACAATGACGACCTGATCCGCGCAGGTTTGGGCGATGACGAAGTCTTTGGGTTCGAAGGCGACGACGACATCGACGCGGGCGAAGGCGATGATATCGTCTTTGGCGGTGGCGGAGATGACAACATCCGGGGCGCGGCGGGCGATGACCGGCTGTTTGGCGAAGGTGGCGAGGACCTTATTCGCGGTGGCACCGGAAACGACTATATCGATGGCGGCGTAGATAACGATCTTCTGTTCGGGGGTCGTGGCAATGACGAAATCATCGGCGGTAGCGGTGATGATGAGCTGCAGGGCGGTGTTGGCAACGACATCCTGCAAGGCGGTCTGGGCAATGACCAACTGCGCGGTGGCCGTGGTGATGACCTGCTGGATGGCGGTGCGGGCAATGACCTGCTGGAGCTTGGCAGCGGCAATGACATCGCACGCGCAGGTGCAGGTGACGACCGTATCGAGACGGTTCTGGGTATCAACGTCATTGAAGGCAACAGCGGTCAGGACCTGCTGGATCTGTCAAACGATACGCGGTTGAACGATATCCCTGGCTTGGCCAGCGGCTTGCGCATCGCACCCGGTTACACGCTTGATCTTGCGGACGGATCGACCACAACCCAGCTCAACGGGCTGTTCGAAGTCCCAACGCGCTTTGCCGATGCGATCTCGGACCAGATCGGCAATGATGTGGCGGCTTTGAACCAGCTTTATACCCTGCCGCGCTTTGACAATGACGTGTTTTCGGATGCGCCCGAGATCCTTACGGATCCGTTTCGCTCATCCGCAGTTTTGCGCGATTTCCAGGATATTGGTCGCAGCCGCAGCACTACGGACCAGATTAGCGCGCCCTCTAGCCCCTTGGCCTTTGGAATCTATGATGTAACGACCTCTGTCCGCGATACGCTGGAGCCTGATCTTTTGCAGGAACTGGATGAGCGGGCGGCGTTGAACCGTCAGGCGAATGCCGCGTTCGAGCAGAATGGCAGCAATTTCACGCAGCAAGAGCTGAGTGAGTATTACCGTCGCGTGCACGAGGTTAATCGCGAATACTATCGCGATGCCTATTCCCTGGGCTACACCGACAAAGTTGAAGGGCAAGTGACCGTTGCCCAGGTTTTTGAAACACTGGCGCTTAGGGCGCAGAATGACGGGCGGTCCATCGAGTTCCTGACCGATGCGCAGATCGCAAGAACGATCACCACCAATGACGGCCGCCTAGATAGCTTTGTTCAGCCCGACCAAAGCGCGAGTTTCACGCGCGAGGAGCTTACGAACCCGACCTTCGGGCTGGAACCCGCCTATTTCCGTGACACGTTTGAAGGGCGTGTGTTCTCTGATGGTCAGCAGATCATTGTGGTCGCCAAGGATGGCTCAGAGTTGTATCTGTTCGACGCCACATCCTCGGCAACCCCGGAAACTGGTACCTCATTGCGTGACATCCAGGTCAATTCCGAAGCGTCCGAGTCAATCACGACAGTACGGGACTTCTATCTGCTGACTTTGGACATCCTGAATGCCCGGGCCGCATTGTCTGGCATTGAAGATGTGGTTGGCAGCGATGGCGCCGACGATATCACTGGCGACGATGCCGCTAACGCACTCTACGGAGCGCGCGGAGACGACACCCTGGACGGCGGTGCCGGTAATGACCTGTTGGTCGGCGGCGACGGTGTGGATACCGTTCACGGTGGCGCGGGCAGCGACCTTATTCTGCAACATACAGATGACGGGTTTGTGTCGCTTTCGGGTAGTATCGATGGCGGGGATGGTGTCGACACGCTGTCGTTCCGGGGTGCCTTGGCTGGAGGGGTGGTCGCAAACCTCACGGGCTTCGGAAATCTGGACATCCGGAATGTTGAAAACCTGGAAGGAACCAATCAGGACGATAATTTGTCCGGCGACACGGGTGCCAATACTCTGTCCGGTCTGGACGGCGCGGATGTACTGTACGGCAAAGACGGTGATGATGTGCTGATCGGAGGGGCCGGGGCCGACACTCTGACCGGCGGCGACGGGATCGACACAGTCAGCTATGCGGATCGTAACGATGCCTATCTGGCCGCGCAAAACCGGTTAGGTCAGTCCGAATTGGTGGTCTTGCAGGCCGAAACCAACCTGGCCGTTTCTGAATTGCGGGTAGAGTCTGTCGCTGATGAAATGTCGGCCAATCTGGCCCTTTTGGCGGATTTCGACATATTGCTGACGGGGGATGCCGATGCCCGCGCGCTTGTGTTGCAACGGGCGATTGACCGGTTGGCCGAAGTAACAGCCGCCGAACTGGTTGCAGACCGCGAGGAGGAGGCCGCACGTGTGACACGGACGCAAGCCGAAAGCGCGCTACAAACCTTGCAGGATCAGCTTGACGCCGAAGGTCCGTCCGCTGCTTTGCAGGACGAACTCGACGCGGCTGAAACAGCGTTGCAGCCCGCGGAAATGGCACTTGCTATTGCCAATGCCGAAGCTGTCCTGGCGACAGAAATCCGCGACGCGGCCATTCGCAGCCGGGCGCTGATTTCAAACTTTGATCCGGCCGATCCATTCGCCAGAAGGGATGTGATCGACGCCCGGACTGAGTTGCAAGAGGCAACAGACACGTTGGTCGCGCAGCGCAATTCAGACCGAGACATTGCACAACAGGCGCTGGACGCGGCAAATGATGATCTTGCCGATCTTGAGGCAGAAATTGCTCAGCGGGCGACGGAAGGCGTCATTGCAAATCTTGCGACGGGTGAGAACTCGGATGGTGACAGGTTTGACAGCATTGAGAACCTGATCGGGACGCATGCGGCTGACGATCTAACTGGTACGGATGCCACCAATGTCCTCAGTGGGGGGGACGGTGACGATGTGATCGACGCCCTGGCAGGTGATGACCTGGTGCTGGGTGGCCTGGGTGCGGATATTCTGCGCGGCGGTGCGGGTGTGGACACATTGTCCTACTTTGAGGGGCGCTCGGACGGTGTCGAGGTTGATTTGCAGACGGGTGAGAACTCGGATGGGGATATGCTGTCGGGCTTTGAGAACGTCACCGGCTCCCTGGGTGATGACCGTCTTGTTGGCGACGCACAGAACAACGTGCTGGTTGGCAATTCGGGCGCGGACGAGTTGATCGGCGGTGCCGGTAACGACACGCTAGACGGCGGGCTTGGCGCAGACCGTTTGGATGGTGGTGACGGCCAGGATACAGCACTGTTCAACACGCTGTCGCAGGGGATCACAGTGGATCTTGCCGCGGGCACGACCAACGATGGTGATCAGATCAGCAACGTCGAAAATGTCGTGGCAACCGAGTTTGCGGACCGGCTGGTCGGGGACGCGAATGCTAATACCTTCTTTGCCGGCGCGGGTGACGATGAACTGCTTGGCAACGGTGGGGCTGATGCCCTGGTTGGTGGCGCTGGTTCTGATCATCTTGATGGTGGGGATGGCGTAGATACGGCTGTCTACAATGATGGCCGGACCATTGGTGTCGAGGTTGATCTGGCGACAGGTGAAAACAACGATGATGATACATTTGTCAGCATCGAAAACGTGATCGGAACCGGGCAGGACGATATCTTGCGCGGCGACGATCAGGCCAACACGCTGACCGGTCTTGACGGTGCGGATGTGCTGGAAAGTGGCGCCGGGAATGACGTTCTGGACGGAGGAGCCGGGGCGGATGTTTTGGACGGTGGCAGCGGTATCGACACGGCATCGTATCGCAATGCGACCGAGGCGCTTGATATTGACCTTTACGACTCAGTCAACAGCGACGGAGATCGCCTGAGCAATATCGAGAACCTTGAAGGGGGCCGGTTTGATGACCGCTTGCAAGGGGATGATGGGCGCAACCAGATCATCGGTAACGAAGGGGATGATGTGCTGGCCGGACATGGCGGCAGCGACATTCTGTTGGGCGGCGCCGGCAATGACACGCTGATAGGCGGAACCGGCAATGATGTTCTGGCCGGTGGATCTGGTCAGGACCGGCTTGTCGGCGGCGCAGGTTCGGACAGCGCGACTTACGCCTCTGAAGCGCAAGCCATTGCTATCAATCTGGCCACCTCAGAGAACTCGACCGGGGATGAGTTGATCTCAATCGAGAATATCGAGGCAACCGCGTTTGACGACACCGTGACTGGCGATAATCTGTCCAACAATCTCTATGGGCTCGGCGGTGCGGATACGCTTACCGGTGGTGCGGGCGATGACCGCCTGTTCGGCGGCGAAGGCGCGGATGTGCTGGACGGTGGCGACGATGATGATGAGCTGGATGGCGGGGCCGGCGCTGATGTCCTCCTGGGAGGTGATGGTGTCGATCTGGTCAGCTATGCGACCCGTGACAGCGACGGCGTCACTGTCTCGCTGCTGACGGGTGAAAACAGCGATGGGGATGTCCTGGCAGAAATCGAGCAACTGGAAGGAAGCGCCTTTGCCGACACGCTTGAGGGCGATGGGCAGGACAACCTTCTGCTGGGCAATGATGGCGACGACACCCTTGTCGGTCATGCAGGCAATGACGTGCTGCGCGGAGGTGCAGGAAGTGACGTGCTGGATGGAGGGGCCGAATCTGATGTGCTGTCGGGTGGGGCCGGGGATGACACCCTTCGCGGCGGCGAGGGCGACGACCTGTTGCGCGCAGATGGCGGTCAGGATCACCTAATTGGGGGCAGCGGCCTTGATATCTTTGCCATCAGCGCCGCCAGCACAAATTCGCTGGTGACAGCGGGCGAAGATGTTGACCGGCTCGCCTTTGACGATCTGAGCGCGGATGACTTGACGCTTTCAGTGGCGCAAGACAGCGGTGACCGCTTCCTTGTGTTCAGCAGGGTGCAGTCAACTGAAGGCACAGGGGTGCCGCAACCGCTGATCCGTATCAGCCTTGCCGCGCTGTTCCCAGCGACCGTTGATGTCGTTACGCTGACATCGGATCAGATCGCATCTGCAATCAGCCAGTCATTTGATCGCGTCATCTTCACCGATGGTTCGGTCAGCGGCAGCGCCATTGAAGCGCTGGTGCAGGATGGGTTGGCCGGACGCCCGCTTACCGTCACCCCGTTTGGAGTACGAACCGGCACCGATGGAGATGATGTTATCGACGGTTCGGGCCGTGCGGATGACGTCCTGAGCGGCAAGGGCGGCGATGACCGTCTTACCGGGCTGTCTGGAAATGACCGGCTGGAAGGCGGGCATGGTGCCGATGTGATCGACGGTGGCGAAGGCGTGGATATCGCTGTCTATGCCAGTTCTCAAACCGGGGTCAGCGTCGATCTGGAGTCCGCCGAGCAGACCGGAGGTGATGCCACCGGAGACCGGCTGGTTGATATCGAAGGGCTGGAAGGCTCTGACCATGCTGACAGTCTGTCGGGTAATGCACAGGACAATATCTTTCTGGGCGGTGCAGGCGATGACACGCTTGTTGGGCGCGCAGGATCAGACACACTTGATGGTGGCGCGGGTGCTGACCGGTTGGATGGTGGCCTTGGCGATGATCTGTTGATCTCTCGGGACGGTGATGATGTTCTCGCAGGCGGTCAGGGTGCAGATATCTTCGTGGTCAGTACCTCGTCCGGTGCGGTGACAATCTCTGAGACTCTGCTGGGAGAAAACGCGGGCGAGAACCGTATTGTCTTTGATGGTGTGGATTATGGCGATGTGATGGCCCGCCAGTCAGGTGACGCGTTGGTTCTGACGCTTTCTGCGACAGCCAACGTGACAATCGAAAATTGGTTCGCCGCTTCTGGAGCAGTGGCGTCTGCCTTTGGCAGATTCCAGTTTCTCGGAGGGGTCCAGATTGATCCGTCTCACTTCGTTCAACAGATTCTTGCTGGCGAACAGCCGACTGTATTCTTAGGTGGCGCAGGCGATGACGTCTTTGCCACGGGTGATACGGTTGTCACAATCGACAGCGGCGACGGCGCAGATAGGATCGAAACGGGCGCAGGCGATGATGTCGTGAACGCCGGAGATGGTACAGACATTGTCACTGGCAATGGCGGTTTCGATCACATCGATCTGGGGGCCGGCAACGACGTGTTCTATGATCGGGGCGAAGGCATCGCCAACTCGGCACCAAATGATGACGATGTCGTCATTGGGGGAGCGGGTCAGGATGTGTTCTTCTCGGAACGTGGCAATGACCGGCTGTTTGGCGGCGCGGGCGATGATTTGTTCCAGCTTCAACTGGGCAATGGCGTTCGCACCATCGAAGGCCAGGCGGGCATCGATACGCTCAGTTATACGCTGGAGGATCTGCCCACTGGGTTCGACCCCGCGTTTGCCGATCTGCATCGAATCAGCCTGACACTGAATGATGTTGCAACTGAAAGCATCGGGCCGGGCGGTTTCCGATATGTCTTTGGAGAAACACTGGACGCGCTGATTGCCGACGGAGAAGTGGTCGAGGAAGAAATAGACTCGGATCGGGAAGGAGTGACCGATATCATCTACCGCGACAGCGAAGGACGAGAGCTTATTGTTATTGCGCCGGAATTCAGCTCGTTCCTGCAACTGACGTCAAGTCAACCCGGAGCAGAGTTCAACCAGATTTCGCTTACCGCGGTCAGAGGTATCGAAAATGTCACTGGAAGCGCGCTTTCTGACGACATAAGCGGCAACAATGTGGATAACATCGTGCTGGGTCGCGAAGGTGACGACGTTTTGTCCGGTGGCGGGGGAGCCGATATGTTGGACGGTGGCGTCGGTGATGACCAGCTTTTTGGTGATGAAGGAGATGACAGGCTAATCGCCCAGTTCGGGTCGGACCGGTTGGTCGGCGGCCTTGGCAACGACACCTATGTGATCCACCGCACGGCGCGTGACAGCGTGATCAATGAACTGGTTGATGGTCGTTCGAGCACTGGGAACACTTTGGTGTTTGAAGATGCGCGTTTTGACGAAGTCAGCTTTGTTCGGGTAGGGGTCAACATTGAAGCCTATGTCGATGGCAACCGTATCCTGACCATCGAAAGCATCTTCCCTGGGATTAATCCGATACCAAACGCACAATTCGAGGCGATTCAATTCGCGGATGGTGTCTTTATCACCGGTGTGCAAACCGTACAGAATTTCCTGATTGCGCGTCTGAATGGCGAGGATGGCGTGCGGGATGCCATATTGGGCAGCAATGATACGGACATCATCAACGGGGATGCAGGCGACAATGCCTTTAGCGGGCAACGGGGCGATGACGTCTTGTCAGGCGGTGCTGGCAACGACGTGCTGCGTGGTGATGATGGGGATGATCATCTAGATGGAGGCACCGGCAACGATACGCTGGATGGCGGCGAAGGCGATGATGCCATCATTGCCACCCAGGGGTCGGACATCGTAAGCACTGGTGCAGGCGACAACCGCATCATCCTGAGCGCACAGTCCCAGTTTTCGCAGATCGATGCGGCGGGCGGGACCACTACGGTCGAGTTCCAGGATCTGTCCGTCGCGGATGTTTCGTTCCGCCGTGCCGGGCTTGATCTTGAAATCACCTATGGGGGTCAGCGTCTCGCTGTCGTTCTGGATTTCTGGTTCAACCTCTTCAGCAACGTGTCCCGTGATGAAGTGACATCCTTTGTCTTCACCGACGCGTCCATCGCGGCCTCCGAAATTGAGTTCGAACGGTTGCCAGACAATTTTGATCTTCGGATTTCACCGCTGCTGCCGACACAAGACAGCCTGCTGGCGGTCGAAGACGAGACGGTCAGTGTCTCAGTTAATGATCTGCTGGCAAATGATTTGAATGTCGGGCCAGAGACTGCGCTGCATTCGGTTGAAAACGCACGCCATGGCAGTGTCAGCGTCGAAAACGGCATCGTCCAGTTTACACCAGATGCAGACTTCAACGGCGTCGCCGCCTTCGACTACGTCCTGATCGATGGGAATGGCACGCGCGTGTCTTCAACCGTTACCGTGACGGTCACAGCGGTCGAGGATGCGCCGGATGCCAGTGACGACGCTCTGGAAACGCAGGAAGATACGACAATTGTCATTCCGGTTGCTGACCTGTTGGCTAATGACCTTGATGCGGATGGCAATGCGCTGACCTTTGTCTCGGTACAGAATCCTGTGAATGGAAGCGTCGAGCTGGGCGCCGACGGCACCATCCTGTTCACGCCCGATGCGGATTACGCCGGGCCTGCCAACTTTGGTTACACTATAGCTGACTCCAACGGTAATCAGACATCCGCAACGGCACACGTGACCGTTTTGCCAGTGAACGATGCGCCTGTGGCGGTCGAAGATCGCTTTGTCAGCGCGTTTGATGAGCCGTTGATCGTTTCGTTGGCCGATCTACTGGTCAATGACAGTGATGTGGACTCGGTGACGCTCTCGATTGCGTCTGTGGGCAATGCACAGAACGGCACTGTCCGCCTTACCCCGGAGGGACTGGTCGAGTTTACACCGGACGCTGGTTTCGACGGAACGGCGGGCTTTGACTATACGCTGGTCGATGCGGAAGGTGCTCGTTCCATCGGGGTTACCTCGATCGAGGTTTCACCCAGCACGGCACCGCCGGTTGTGGCTGATGACACATTTACTTATACGGTCGCACAGCCGCTTGAGATTGCTCAAAGCGCATTGCTGGTCAACGACAGCGACCCGGAAGGTGGCAGCCTGACCGTTGTGTCAGTACAAGATGCCATCGGGGGACATGTCGAGCTTAACGCGCAAGGCAGTATCGTATTCACACCTTCAGGCAGAGATCCGGTTCCAGCGCAGTTCACTTACACCGTCAGCGATGAAGACGGGAACACCTCAACCGCGATCGTCTATTTGACGGGGCAGGCAGCAGAGTTGCTGTATCTGTCCGAGGCGCAACCGATCTCGGCTGTGAATGGCTGGGGCAATTTCGAGGTCAACTATGCCAATGGTTACCTGACCGATGGTGATGCTGTGCCGCTGCGACTGGACGGGGTTACTTATGACAACGGGTTGGGTGTTCATGCCGGATCCGAGTTGATCTATGATCTAACAGGCGGCGATTTTGCAGAGTTCACGGCGCGGATTGGGGTCGATGACTCCCGTGGCAATAACGGATCGGTCGTTTTCGAAGTCTATGTGGACGATCGGCTGGCCTATTCCAGCGGTCGCGTAACCGGCGCAACTGCGGCGCAGGATATTTCGATCAGTATTGGCGCAGCTGCAGAAACTCTCCGACTTGTTGTTGCAGAGGCCGGGGATGGCAGAGGCAACGACCACGCTAACTGGATAAACGCTGCTCTTGTAGTAGCAAACCCATCAAGCACCCTACAAACAGATGGTTTGGATCGCGCGATTGTAACAGATGGATCTGATCGGAACGACTGGATCACCGCTGGAGCAGGCACACAAATCATTTATGGTCGCGGTGGCAATGACGAGATTGCCGCCGGTGCTGGCGACGATTTTGTTGATGGTGGCTTTGGTACCGACAATTCGGATGGCGGCGACGGAATCGATACGCTCAGCTTCCAATATTCCATTGCTGAATCGGATCAGCGCGGCGTTATTATTTCGTTGAGAACCGGCAGTGTGTTTCTGAAAGACCCGGATGGTAACCTTACAACCTCTGATGTTTTTGAACGTCACATTAACTATGAAAATGCCATCGGAACACATAATGACGACCACCTTTTTGGCACGGCGGGCGCAAATTCGCTGACCGGAGGGCGCGGCAATGATGACCTACTGGGTTTTGATGGCGACGACTTTATTGATGGTGGCTTGGGAATCGACAGTTCCAACGGTGGCGTGGGAATCGACACTATCACCTTTGCCAACAGCTTTGGTAACGGTGATCAAAGAGGAATTGAGTTTATTCTACATTCGGGGCAGAGCTATTTGATCAACTCGGATTTCACCCGCAATCAGCAGAGTGTGTACGAACGTCACCTGGAGTTTGAAAATGTCATCGGCTCTTCCGGCAATGATGTGCTTTTCGGCTCCTCCGAATCCAATGAACTGACTGGTGGTGGGGGTAACGACCGCATTTTTGCGGCCGAGGGCAACGACTATCTCAATGGTGGTGCCGGAAATGACGAGTTGACAGGCGGAGCGGGTCTGGATGTGCTGGAAGGCGGCGCCGGAGACGACATGCTGTTTGGTCGAAATGGTGACGACACCCTGAACGGTGGCATCGGTGATGACATTCTTTCAGGCGGCAACAACTCGGATACATTCGTGTTTGCCAGCGGGGATGGAAGAGATCGCATTGTCGACTTCGAAGTTGGCGTTGATCTGATCCGCATCACCTCGGGTGTTCGTTTTGAGGATCTCGTCTTCGCGAACGGGGCAAGTGGCGTTTCCATCAACTATGGAACCGGCGATCAGATTGTTGTCGAAGGTATCGATCTTGATCGCTTGGACGAAGACGACTTTGCCTTTCAATAAGGGCCATGTCAGCGATGCGCTGTCCCTGTGATAGTGCATCGCCGAAGCGTCAGCTGCGTGGTGGAATGGTGAAATGTTACAGCTTTTCACACCCACGTGGCGAGGTTTGATGGGCATGTTCGAGAAGCAGATGTTAGCCTGAACGGACCCACCCCAGGCGGTGTTTTCGCAGGCTCGGGACTGATCCCGTTGATCTGCACCGAGTACCTGTATTGAGTGAGAAGGACAATGAACCCGGTAGTATCTGATGATCTGCTAGAGGCCCGAAAGGCAGGGCGAAGCTTCTTGTGGGCTGTGTGTATGTTCAGCGTCTTTGTGAACCTTTTAATGCTGACCGGGCCGCTGTTCATGTTGCAGGTCTATGACCGCGTGCTGGCATCGGGTTCCGAGGAAACATTGGCAGCGTTGTTCGTGTTGGTGGTGGTGCTTTACGGGTTGATGACGGTGCTTGACTACGTGCGTAGTCGCGTACTTGCGCGGTTCGGCGCGCGCTTTCAGGCGCGGTTGGATAACCGGGTTTTTCATGCGGTCGTCAAACGGGCGGTCCTACCCAAAGAACGGGCCGCGCCTTCGGCGGGTTTGAACGATCTTGAATCCGTGCGCGCGGCGTTTGCATCGCCAGTGATGATTGCACTGTTCGATATTCCGTGGACACCAATTTTCGTCGCCGGAATTTTCATCCTGCATCCCTGGCTGGGCTGGTTGGCGGTCTTTGGCAGCGTGGTTCAGATCGCGACGACACTTGTCAACAACTGGCTGACGGGGACAAAGACCCTGGCCGCTCAGAATTCCTCACGCCAAGCTCAGGGGTTCGCCGAGCAGGTCCGTCGTTCCGCAGAAATCGTTCGTGGTCAGGGCATGAGCCGCTCAGTCGCTGAACGCTGGCACGGGATGCGGGATGACGCGCTTGAAAAATCCATACGGGCAAGCGACTGGACGGGGCTTTTTTCGTCTTTCGGAAAGACCTTCCGCTTATTTTTACAATCGGCCATGTTGGCGCTAGGAGCCTATCTTGTTCTGAAAGGTAGTGCGACCGGTGGCGCCATGATCGCAAGCTCAATCCTGCTTGGGCGGGCTTTGGCCCCGATACAGCAGGCGCTGGGTCAATGGGGATTGATCCTACAGGCCCGTAATGGTTGGCGGTCTTTGGGCGATCTACTTGCAACCACACCCGAAGATATGGAACGGCACGACCTGCCGAGACCCCATCCCAACATTTCCTTTGTCGGTGTGTCGGTGATCGCTCCCGGTGCCAAAGCCCCGACCGTCAGGAATGTCTCGTTCTATTTGGGCGAAGGTGAAATTTTAGGAGTGATCGGCAAAAGCGGTTCGGGCAAGACGACGCTGGCGAAGACTTTGCTGGGTCTTTTTCCGGCCGCCGCCGGTGAGGTCAGGCTAGGGGGCGCCACGCTTGATCAGTATGATCCGGATGTTTTGGGATCCCATATCGGGTATCTGCCACAAAGCGTCACCCTGTTTTCCGGGACAATCTCGGAGAACATCGCGCGGATGGCACCAGAGCCGGATCAGCTCAAAGTGACCGAGGCCGCGAAGCGTGCCAACGCGCATGAGATGATCCTGTCGCTGCCAGATGGCTACAATACCGTGCTTCAAGGGGATGAGAGCCAGCTTTCGGGTGGTCAAAAGCAGCGTATCGCACTTGCCCGCGCGTTTTTTGGCGACCCCGTTCTGCTGCTGTTGGACGAACCCAATTCTGCCTTGGACAATGACGGCACAATTGCGCTGAACCAGGCTTTGCGTGACTTCAAGACACAAGGAAAATCTGCCGTCCTGATGACGCATCGCCCGTCCGCCATCACAGAATGTGACCGGTTGCTGGTGATCGAGGACGGGCAGATTACGGCAGATGGCCCCCGCGATGAGGTGCTCAAGGCAACGATTGCCCCCGTTGAGCAATCGCGAAAACCGCAGCAGATGGTGAAGATGAAATGACCGCGCATCCGACAAAGCAATGGAAGGCAACGGGTACAATCCTCGTTGGAGCCGCGACTTTGGTTGTATTGTTCGGTGCGCTTGGCGTCTGGGGGGTGCAGGCACGGATTGACGGAGCCATTATCGCGCAAGGCATGACGCAGGTGGAATCCAATCGACAGATTGTACAACATCCGGATGGCGGTGTGGTCGGTGCATTGCACGTGAAAGATGGTGACTGGGTTGTTGCCGGAGACGTACTGCTGACGTTCGAAGATGAGTTCATCCGATCGGAGTTAACAACAGTCGAAGGCCAACTGTTCGAAATCGTCGCGCGCAAAGCCAGGCTGGCTGCGGAACGTGATGGGTTGGCTACGCTAAAGATCTCACCATCCCTTGTCGCGTATCTGGAAGAAGCACCCGAGATCAAGGAACTGCTGAACGATCAACAGCAGTTATTGGACGTGCGGCGTCAAGCACAGGCGGAGAATGAGGCGCAGATCACCGAACAGATTTCTCAGGCCAATCATCAAATCGAAGGAGCTGAAGCGCAGTTAGCCGCGATCCAAAGGCAAAGTGAGCTTATCTTGGGCGAATTGGAAAATGTGCGCGTTCTTTTTGAAGAGAAACTGACGCCGGCGTCCCGTCTTTCCTCGTTACAACGCGAAGATGCCCGCCTTATTGGTGAGCAAGGTACGACACTCGCAAGTATAGCGCAGCTCAAAGGGCAAATTGCTGCGCTGAATATTCAACTGATCTCGCTAAAAACCCAACGACGCGAAGAAGCCATTTCGACACTGCGCGACCTTGAAGTGCGAGAGATCGAGTTGGTGCAGCGACGCCTGGACCTGAAGCGCACTCTGTCGCGCGTCGAAGTGCGGGCGCCCGTCGATGGCGTTGTTTTTGGCTCGCGGGTATTTGCTGTACGCGCGGTCGTGTCTGCCGCCGAACCGATCTTGTTCGTGATCCCGCAAGACCAACCCTTGGTGATTTCAGCACGTGTGGAACCCATCCATGTGGATCAGGTGCTTATCAACCAAGAGGCGACCCTTAGGTTCACGTCGTTTGATCAGAGATTCACACCCGAGCTGAAAGGCACAGTGGTTGGGGTATCGGCTGATATCCATCAGGATGAAGCGACCGGATTTCCGTACTACCGCGTTGAAATCGTTCCAGACGATGGTGAAATCAGCAAGCTTGGCGACAATACTCTGATCCCCGGAATGCCGGTGGAATCCTTGATCAAAACCGGTGCGCGTTCACCATTAAATTATCTTACCAAACCCCTCACTGACTATTTCGTGAGATCGTTTCGCGAAAGCTAGAGCAATCAGAGCGTGTCTCATACCAAAGACTGAAAAAACCGAAGAAAGTCAAAATCATCTCGTCATGAATCTCAGAGACCTAGAATATGTGATCGCCGTTGCGGAACTTAAGAGCTTTACCCGCGCTGCTGAGAGGGTGGCCATCTCTCAGCCGACATTGTCGAACCAGATCAAGAAACTTGAAAACAATTTCCAGATGCAAATCTTCGAACGCAGGAATGGAACGGTCAGACTGACCAAATTTGGTCAGGAATTCGTAGCGATCGCAAAGCGGATTGACGACTCCGTTTGTGACATCAGTCGATTGGTCCAAAGCCTTCAAGGATCCAAGGTACGACCTGCCAGAATTGGAACCACCCCGACGCTGGCAGCCTATCTGACGCGCTATCTGCGAAATACGTTCCGGCGCGTTTGCAAGAACCTGCAAATTGTCATCGTGGAAGAATACCCCACGACGCTGGCCAAAATGGTCAAGTCCCGCGAAATCGAAATGGCCTTGATTGCGCGCAAAAGTTACCAGGACATCTTTTCGAAAGATACAGAAAGCGTCGGATTTGCACCCTTGTGGCGAGAAGCTTTGTATCTGGGTGTGCGAAAGGGACATCCATTGACAAAAAACAAATACATCACCGCGCATGAGGTGCCACAAGCAAACCTGCTGCGTTTCGACATCCCTTTTGGGTTTGAACTTGAGGCTAATTTACCCAAATCATCCAAAGATGCCGGTGCACAAGCCGGAATTGATATTAGATCGGCCCGATTTGAAACCGTTTGTCGCCATGTCGCCCAAAGTGATGCTTGCACAATCGTAAACTCGATTGCTGCTGAGCAATTCAAGAAGGACGGATTTGGGTTGGATTTCATTCCCTTCGAAGGTCTGGGCAATACACGGGAACTGGGTGCAATTACGCATCCGAAGTATCCGCACATGGATATTGTCGAGAGGTTTCAAGCCGAAGTCTGGGCAGCACCGCCGACGGGGGCATTTGTACCTGAAACCAAATTTCTCCAACAGCCGCTGCAGTGTGTGAAGCGAGACACTTCATGACCCGGTATCGCATTGTTGTTTCCAGCGAATTCACGGGCCGGTCCATTGTAGGAAATTTGACGGTCAATTTTGCCGTCTGGTGCGCCGGGAAACGAGTAGATCAAATCCCGGATTTTACTCACGTAAACGTGTTAGTTTTGGGCTTAGATGTGTTGAGTAGCACTGTTGCCAATTGCGTGCTTGCAAAACAGCCTATGAAAGAGTGTGGGGGCAAGTTTGGTCTGCATTCGTGAGGCGTGAAGCTGGATGCAGTTAGTTAAGAGTGGTCAAATGGAAGAAGAAACGACGGTTCTAAAAAAAGAGCGCACCAATAATCCCGCGCAAGTTAAAAGTGACGTAATCGAAAACAAGGTCGAATACTCGGTATCCGCTGGCCTGGGTCATAGGATCAATTCGTTGGCGGCCTCGATTGCAGTCACGTCCTATCAATCGAATGCGGTCTATTTCATTGGTGTAAAGCCTCAAGGCGGCGTGAATATTCACACGATGCCGGTCACGCGTCCGATGGGCATATGCCGCGACGGATCAAACGGTTTGTCCATCGCCTGTCAGCGACAGATCCTGCATCTGCAAAACATTCTGGCCGAGAATGAGCGGATGAACAATTGCTTTGATGTGGCGTTCATGGCGCGGCGCAGCGAGTATATTGGCGAATTGGATCAGCACGATCTGGGAATTGACGCGGAAGGCAACGCGGTTTTCGTCAACACACGCTTTAATTGTCTGGCGACGCCAGATATCCGGCATAATTTCCGAGAGATTTGGCGCCCCGATTTTGTGTCCAAACTGGTCTCGGAGGATCGCTGCCATCTTAACGGAATGGCGATGCAAGACGGAGCGCCGCGCTATGTGACCGCCGTCAGCCGTTCGGATACGATTGATGGTTGGCGGGATCGCCGAGCCGATGGGGGCGTCGTCATTGATGTAACGACCGGCGATGTGGTGTGCGAAGGTTTGTCGATGCCGCATTCTCCGCGCCTTCATCATGGGCGGCTATGGGTTCTCAACTCTGGCTCAGGTGAACTGGGCGAGGTCGTATTTGATGGAGAGAACGCGATGGGCCGTTTCGAGGCCCGCGTATTCTGCCCCGGTTTCCTGCGCGGGCTAGCCTTTCATGGTGACTATGCTTTCGTGGGCCTGTCCAGACCACGTTACAAACGGTTCGAGGGTCTGGAGCTTGATCATCGATTGCGTGACACCGACAGCGCGCCGTGGTGCGGGATCCAGATCATTGATCTGAAAAAAGGAACTTGCGTGGACTGGTTCCGTATCGATGGAGCGGTTGCCGAAATCTACGATCTTGAATTGATCAACGGCTATCGCTGCCCAATCGCGATCCCGCCTGACGCGCCGGAGGCTGCTTCGATTGTAACCATCGGACACTGACCGAAGCAGCTTGCTCCGTAGCTAAGCAACCAAAAACAAACAAGAACTGGTCCCTGTGTTTCACAGGGCTGTGGAGACTATTACCCATGAAACAGAAACCGCTTTCCAAAACTGATCCTGAAAACAGAGGTTTTTTCAAAAATTCGCAATGTCCGCTGCGCGGCGGTCGGATGACCAAGTTCAAAGGGCAGGTCGCAAGTTATGCGCCCATGCTGGGGCTGGTCCAAACCGGCATTTTCGCCATTGCCTTGGGGGCGTCGCTTCAATTTGCAGGCGCGACACCCGGATTTGCAGGCGATTGCTTGCCCGGGAGTGCGCCAGGTGACTTTTTATGCTCGGGGCCTGCGGATCCGATAAACGATCAGACGCAAGTTCTGACGTTTAGCCGGCCTGGCAATTTGCTTGCTACAACCGAACCGGGATTTGGACTTGATACCGAGACATCCGGTGGTGGCGATGGCATCGTCTTGCAGAAAAACGATGCCGGAGACCTGATCTTTCTGGACGCAAACAGCTCGGACATTCGCGCCCGGGGCACCGGGCTTAGCGCAGATACGGATGCCAACGCGGGCTCGATCTCGATCACGTCCACGGGTGAGATCGGCGGCGGTCCTTACGCGGTGCGTGTCAATTCGCAAGGAAGTGGATCGGTCGATGTCTCTTTGAACAATGTGCAAACCCTTACCGGTACTGGGGTTCGAGTTGAAAATACCCTGAATGGCACAGGGCTTTCGGTGACAACATCGGGCTTTGTCCAAGCGCAGAATGACGGTATCTATGCAACAAATAACGGGTCCGGTGCGCTTTCGATTTCGGCGGCGAGTGTATTTGCCAACCGTGATGGGGTCTATGCAAGAAACTTCGACCAAGGAACCGATCTGACCGTTTCTTCGGAGTATTCTGTAAACGGGTATGAGCGCGGCATCGTCGCCATCAACAGAGGTAGCGGTGAGTTGACGCTGATGACAAATGAAGTCGGCAGCGAACTTGGGGATGGCATCTACGCGTTTAACTACGACACAGGCACCGCAGTGACGATTACGGCCAACGGTTCGGTCAGCGGGGGCTTGTCAGGCATCGTCGCTGGCAATGCAGGTAGTCAGGATCTGACGATATTAGCCCTACAGGACGTTGTGGGGGCAGACACCGGAATCATAGCCGAGAACGTGAGCGGTGGCGATTTATCCGTCACGACAGCGGGAAGCGTAACAGGAACGGGAAATAATGGGATATATGCCAATAACGAGGATGACGCGGGCAATCTGACGATCACAGCAACAGGGCTCGTCACGGGCCAAAGGGACGGTATTGAAGCTAACAACCGGGGCACCGGTGTATTGTCGGTTAACGCGGGAGACGTCACCGGAACGTTGGGCGACGGGATTGATGCCGACAACCGAGCGAATGGCACAGGGATATCTGTCACCTCGACGGGGACCGTTTCGGGCGGGATTAACGGCATTGGGGTTGCCAATTATGGCGCTGGGTCAACTACTGTGTCCGCCGTGAATGTCAATGGTCAGAATTCGGGTATTGTTGCCAGTGGCGGCCAATACAGCTCTGATTTGACGATCACAGCCACAGGTGCTGTGACGGGGGGAAGTTCTGCAATAAGTGTCTACAGCAACGGAACCGGGCAGGTGGCCGTGTCTGCAAATAGTGCGACAGGCGGGTTGAGAGGCGTCATTGCAAGCTCGCAACAGACAACAACTGGTCTGACGATAACTGCAACCGGCACGGTCACAGGCAATGGTGCCGAGGGTATTTCAGCCTCGCATGACGGGACCGGTGCAGTCACCATCACAACCGCGGTTGTGTCAGGTGATGACGATGGCATTCAGGTGCAGAATTCTGCCAATGGCTCGGATCTGAGCGTGTTTGCGAACGGTTCAGTCTCAGGGGGCGACACCGGTATCAATGCGGAGAACGAAGGCAGCGGCGACGTGTCGATCAGGACGGCTCAGGGTGTTTCGGGGGATAACTTCGGAATTGTGGCCCGCAATTCGAATGGCGGTGATCTGAGCATTGTCACGGATGGCAACGTGACCGGGCTGAGCAATGACGGAATCGAGGCGCGCAGCGAGGCTGGAACCCGTGATCTGGTGATCAATGCAAACGGGCCAGTCAATGGGGCTCGAGACGGTATCGAAGCGGTCAACTTGGGGATGGGTGTTTTGGACATTACCGCCTCTGATATCACAGCAGAACGTCGTGGAATCCTGGCCTTCAACGCGACTGATGGGACAAGCCTGACCATAACGACCACAGGAACGGTTATCAGCAACGGCAACACAGGTATATACGCAACCAATCGCGGTTCCGAGGGGATGACGATTGACGTGCAAGGCAGCTTAAATGCGAGTTTCGATGGCATCAACAGTGTGCACTACGGTCAAAGCGCTCTGTCGATTTCGGCGAACAATGTGCAAGCCGGATCGAGAGGTATCTATGCACGGTCCGATCAGCTTTCGACCGGACTTTCGATAGAGAGCAGTGGGCAGATTGAAGGTCAAGATATCGGCATCTTCGCCTTCCATGCCGGATCCGGCGATCTGGCCATCGACGTCAATGATGTTGTGGGAGACAACAGTGGGGGTATCCGGGCTCGAAATAACGGCAGCGCTGCACTGACAATCGCAGCTGCCAATGTAGGCAGTCAAAACGAGGATGGCATTTATGCTGTCAATTTGTCGAGGGGCACCGCACTGACCATAACCACAAGCGGCGTGGTATCTGGGGCTGATGCTGGTATCGATGCAAGAAATGCTGGAAACGCAAACTTGCGTATCACAAGCGATCAGGACGTGACCGGCGGTGATCGAGGGATTGATGCCATCAATCGCAATGGGGGCGATCTGATCATCTCCGCCAATGGTGCTGTGACCGGAACGTCATCAGAAGGTATCTTTGCAGACAATGGATCGGGAACCGACAATCTGACGGTCACCGCGACCGGGCCGGTTAGGGGTGGAGCCGATGGTGTCAGAGTTAACAGTCGAGGCGCCGGACAGGTGACCATTTCGACTGCTGATGTATCCGGCGCGACCCGCGGGATTTATGCGACCAGTGAAGGTTCAACAACCAGTCTTTCCATCACCACAACCGGAACAGTGACAGGCGCTACTCAGGAAGGCATATTGGGCACCCATAGAGGAAGCGGTGCTGCTAGCGTAATTGCCGAGAACGTCTCGGGCGCAACGGATGGTATCCAGTTGTCCAACACCACCAGCGGCACGAACCTGAGCGCAAATGCAACCGGTACCGTGCAAGCCCTTCAAGAGGGGATTGCCGTCCGTAACTCTGGCACCGGGGCAACCGAGATCACTGCGGTCGATGTTTCGGGCATGACCAGAGGTGTCATTGGTGTCAACTATGATGGTTCAAGCGATCTGACGATCACCACAACCGGTTCTGTGAGCAGCAGCTTAGGCGAAGGTATATTCACCACCAATCGGGGCAGTGGCGACACAATCATTAACGCAACTGGCGACATCACAAGTGAGTTAAACGCAGTCGACAGTGTGCAGGTTGGTCCAGGATCCCTGTCGATCTCGATCGCCAACGCCAACAGCAACCGGGTCGGCGTTTTCGGTATTTCCGAGGCGGGATCCACAGGGCTGTCAATTGAAAGCAGCGAATCTATCTATGGCCGCGATGGGGGTATCTTGTCACTGAGCGATGGGACCGGCGATGTCAGCATCGTTGCAAACGATGTATCCAGCCAGTTAGACGGAATTTCCGCCAGCACTTTCGGTGCGCAAGACCTGTCAATCACGGTCACCGGAGAAGTCACTTCGACAACAAGAGATGCGATTACCGCTTCAACGCGGGAAGGCAGGCACACCCAAATCATTGCTACCTCAGGATCTCGGGTAGGTGGGCTATCCGGCAGCGCGATCGTCAACAATGAAGGCGATAGCGACACAGTGTTCCAGTCGGGTTCTGTCTTAGCTGGTGCGGTCTCGCTGGGAGCTGGTGCGGACTCGCTGTCCTTGCAGGGCGTCGGGGTGCTGGTAAACCAGCTCGATGGATTTGATTTTGATGGTGGCGACGGCACTGACACATTGAGCTTCGACAACGTGCAAGCCGGCCTTGATCAGGTGGATCTACTCAACTGGGAAACTGTCAATGTGAATACAGGTTCCGATCTTCGATTCAGCGCCGCGTCTGACACGCTTGGTGCGGACATTCTGAATTTGAGCGACAGCCGCATTTCATTCGTGAACGGATTACTTGTTGTCGGTGCAGGCGGTTTCGCTCAGACCGTCCAAATCTCGAGAAGGTCAATAATAGATGCAAACGTAACCAATAGCGGGAATATTTCGCTGAGCAATGGGCAGACCAGTGATGTATTGGCAGTAAGGGGAAACCTGACGGGAACAGGTAATGTCACACTGGACGTTGGAAATGACGGCAACGACCGGTTGGACATTGGGGGCAACACAGCGGGTGCCAACCAATTGCTGTTCATTCGCACGACGGCGACTTTGGATGGACAGACGCAAGCCTATCTCTTGGTTGAAGTCGATGGCGAAGCGACGGCAGGTGACTTTGAATTGGGCAACGCCGACACTGTGTCATCTGACGGGGAACGCGCGATTGTCAGCGGGGCACACTTGTACACACTCAGCTTTGACCAATCGACCAATCAGTTTGTTCTGTCAGCGCTAAATCAAAACGGCCAACTTCAGGTGACTTCAGACGCTGCGATATACGGAGCAAATGTTCAAGCATTGGGCGATCTTCTGAACGTTGGTTCGGCAAGCCGTCGACTTGCAAGTATTGCACAGCGAAACCTGGGTAACGGTGATCAATTCGTAACTCGAAGCCTGCACGAATTGATCACGACTGACGGGAGCAACCTGACCTGGTTCGAGGTCTCTGGTGGTCGCGATGGATACAGTTTCGATGGCCGTGATGTCGACACAAGCTTCGGCAGAATTGAATTTGGTCTTGGAATCCCTGTCTTGGAAACCGGTGCCGGGGTTCTGATCGCCGGTTTGGAACTGGGTGCAACAGATCTGTCCACAACTGCGCAAGCGGCCACATTGAACGCTGCAAGCTCGTCCACGACCAGCTACGATGCGACCCTCAGCGGTTTGTGGCTGGGAAACAATCTGTTTTACGCTGAAGGACAAGCGCGCTTTGCGACATTCGACAACACGTTGAACTACACGGATGGTACGGCCGAGGACATTAATGGCAGTGGCTTCGCAGCCTCGATCGAGGTCGGCAAAGAAATCCCGATTGCCGGCACGAACAGTCAGATCGTACCTCAGGCGCAACTGATCTACAACGAGGTGCGCAGCGACGATTCTGCAACAACCGGTGGCTCGCTCACCGACGGAGATACTCTGACCGGCCGGCTTGGCCTGCGCTACCAATACTTCAATGCCAGCGGAAACCAGTTCTACTCGCAAGTGGATTGGTTTCATGCGTTCGACAATCAGACGGCTGTCAGTTTCGGCGGGACAGAATTGCCTACAAGACGCAATCGCGACCGTGCGCAATTGACAGTTGGTGGCCAGTGGCAACTGTCTGAAACCGGATCATTGTTTGGAGAATTATCTGTATCCGACGGGTTCGGCGGAACCAGCAGTGATGAATTGTCCATTTCGGGCCAGTTTGGTTTTGCGATGAGCTTCTAAAAGCATGAGTGGTGCGCGAGCCATACTCGCGCTCCACTATGCGCCTCCGAAAGGCTCAAGAACACAATTGCTCACCGTTCCGTTTAGTTAGGTTTCAACTGTTGTGAGACCATCATCTTTTTTCCACTTTCATTAGTATCCGCGAAAGGAGGCTAGCGATGGAGTACAAACTGATAAACAGTCACACTGTTGTTGACGAAATGGACCCTCTCGACGTTTGGGACGCAATGCAAGCAATACCAGATGCCGCTATGGTGGACGTTCGAACGCATCCCGAATGGCACTTTGTAGGTCGCCCTGATCTTTCTTCTATTGATCGCCGATTGTTGTGCGTCGAATGGCATACCTGGCCACGTATGACCCAAAATCTTGGGTTTTTAACCGATCTGTTGGATGACTTGGGTGACGAGATCCCATCTCGTCTATTCTTCCTGTGCCGGGCCGGTCCCCGGGCCATTTCCGCGGCAGAGGAATTCTCGCGCCAGATGCAGTCGCGTGGTGTGAATGTGCATTGTACAAATGTCGCGTTTGGTATGGAAGGTGAGGTGAATGCACAAGGTCATCGCGGTCTTATCAATGGATGGAAAAAGGCAGAACTGCCCTGGAAGCAAGACTAGGATCAGGACCCATCTACTTCATCTAGCAACATGATTCACGGCTAGAATGCAAAGCGGTTACGATGTTTGATCTATTCTGGCCAACAGAAGCGCAGATGACGAGTTTTAGCCCTTCTTCCCAAGTCGTACGGAAAATACAGAGTCAATGATGGGCGTGTATCTAGGGTTTCATCGCTAATTCCTTTGTGAGCAGCTTAGTTGGGCTGGCGATCCGACCAATTGCATCTCGCACAATGATGGCTCTGGTCTATCCGAAAGTTTGCAACACAACCGCCGCTGAACTGACCGGTTTCTTTTACTTAGATCCAGACCACGAGCAAAAAAAACAGGTTTTGGAACTAGACTCTCAAATACGAAGGCGCGCCGTGGGAGTAAGCTCTACTACCTTCAACCCACTGTTAGATGCGACGCTTACCTGTCCGTTGTTCCACGCGTAGACAAGCACCACTGTTTTGCCAGTAAGGGCATCCTGCACCTCAATGATCGGTTCGGCTCTTTTCGCGCGCTCGCTTGGTTGCTGTGTCTGCATTTTCGTTCCTTGGTATCCTGCAGGTCCATTCCTCAAACCCAGCGTTAAGCGAAGGGTAGGGGACTTTCGACTGTTCGATTATTGCGATTCACCCCAGAGGATGTAGCGGCATTTTGCTCAACTTATAGCTGAGTACCCCGGTTCATTGACAATCGCACGAAACGAAACGACACAGGACGAAATGGAACGAAACGAAAGCGTGGAAGCCATTGACCAAGCGCGGGAAATATTTTGTTCCTCCGCCGAACAACGGCAGCGACATCAAAGAACTCTTTAAGTACTTGATGTCTGTCGGCGCTGGTCTTCCGACCGATGAGTCCGGACTACCAGTCGGCTCCTGGACGCCAGAACTTCTTGCCAGCACAATCTCGCAGTTCGAATCCAACAAAACGGGTGTAGACCTGCGGACCGTTCAGCATTGGTTTCAGGACAATAACAAAGGCATTAGCGCAGACAACATTCATTGGCTGGCGCGCGTATTCGGCTGTGACGATCCCGACTCCATCGCCGCCTGGAGGGCGGAACTCAATACCGCCAACAGGCGTCTAGCGACAAAGCGAAGAGAGATGCGGAGTGCTCAAAAGCGTGAAGCGAACCTCTCTGATGGTGCTTCCAAGGGCGGCGATCAAGCTGCGATTGCGAATACAGGGAACCGCAGTTTTTCACTGGAACCAAAGCGGATACCAGGACTGGTGGGACGAACGGAAGCGATGTTCAGTGCTCGTTCTTCATTGGGCTTGCCTGCCGTCGTGTTCGCCGCCGCCACCGCTTTGGGGCTGATGTCGTTTTCATTTAACATTCACAGCGTTCTTTTCGAACTTCCGACTGGTACGATAAAGCAAGTCGGGTTTTTGTGGGCGCCGAATTGGACAATTGTTTTCCTCATACTTCTGCCAATCTACTTCGCCGTGTTGATCCATCTGTTAAAGCAGTGGAAAGAAGAATGGCGACCTGACTTAGTGACGAGGTTGAAAACCTCATCATCAAGCAAAAGCTGGGCAAGCAGGGCTACAGCATTATCCTATGTGTATTGGGCAGTGTTTGTTGTGACCGTTTTGATAGCCTCAGCTTTCAACTGGGTGGAAACACACCTGATCCCGCTGCTGACTGGGAACACGGGAAACTGGCCGGTGGATTGGGGAAGAATTGCGATCTTCCAACCTGAGATGATTTCAGTTCCGAACGCCATTGTTTTCTCCGGGCTCGTCTTTCTGCTGAATGCATTTGGGTCCTATCTGTTCTTTGCCGGCTTGATCGTCCTTTACACGCTCACCGATGATGTCGTCGATTTTTCTGCGGGCCTCGCCCACGATGGGGCTGAAGAACAGCGGCGGCGTCTGGCAAGGATCGGCGACGCCCTAATTGTTGGAGTTTTCCGGTGTTGTTCATTGGGCCTGATGATCACCATCTTGATGAAGCTTCAGGCCGGCTTCCTGCTCTCGGACAGCAGGGACATCGTTGGTTGGCTGGCAGCCGATCTGCAAGCCCCTATTCGGAGCAGTGGCCCGCATTTTAATGGATACGGCTTCCATCAGAATGTGCCGGGTTTCTACTACAGCTTCTTCTGTCTGCTTGTGATTTTCGGAGTCTTTGTGATCTGCACGGCCAGAATACGTAAAGCGGTTGCCAGCCTGGGCCTGCTGAATGACGAGAAAGCGGAAAGCTCATCCTTGGTGGCGATGTACGGGGTCCTGCTCCTGTTGACGGTGACTTATACGCTCATTGGTGTGTTTCCCGGCTTCACGATCCTTATGATTGCCGCCCTGGTCCTGGCTGCATGTTTCCTTGCTCGACCCACCCTTGCTCGACCGCACGCAATAAAAACGAGAGAATTAGATGCTTAAAACGAATGTTTTGGATAATGCCCCCATTCATCCCGAAGTCGCGGAAGGCCCATCTGATGTGCGTGCCTATTGGGTTCTTGCCGATGACAGTGTTCGTCTCAGGGTGGCCCACTGGCCAACAGAGGGCACATCCAAAGGTTCTGTCTTTCTGTTTCAAGGGCGAACGGAAAACATCGAAAAATACGGACGAACCGTCGAGTATCTACATTGCGCTGGCTACACCGCGTTCGCGGTTGATTGGCGCGGCCAGGGACTTTCCGACAGGCTCGCCGAAGATCCGATGATGGGCCATGTCGTCAGGTTCTCTGACTACCAGAAGGACGTAGCGGCTGCGGTAGAAGCGGCTAAGTCTCTCGATCTGCCACAGCCTTGGTACCTCATTGGGCACTCTCTGGGCGCATGTGTCGGTTTGCGGGCAATAATCGAAGGCCTGCCAATTTCAGCATGCGCGTTCACAGCCCCCCTGTGGGACATTAATTTACCGACATTGCAACGGCTCGGGGCGTGGCCTTTATCGGGCGCGTTTCAAGCTCTTGGAAAAGGCGCCACCTATGCTCCCGGCACTCGCGGAGAGAGTTACGTCCTGACAACGGATTTCGACGACAACCGCCTGACACATGACCCTGATATGTACCAGTACTATCAGAACGTTTCGGAATCCCTGCCTGACCAGCAGATTGGCGGACCAAGTATGTCTTGGTTGTACCAAGCCCTCAAAGAAACTCGAGCACTTTCTAAGCTGAAGTCTCCTAGCATTCCGTGTCTCACATTCTGTGGCGCTGAGGACGAAATCGTCGCGACCCCCGCAATCAAGGAGAGAATGGCACGTTGGCCCAATGGGAATTTGGAGCTGATACAAAACGCGAGACACGACGTCTTGTATGAGGTGCCAAGTGTTCGCGAAAACGTGTTGGCTCAAATTTGTGAGCTTTTTGGCTAAACAAACAAAGACAGGCCGATAGCGTCGACCTCCTAGGCTAGCCGTGTTCTGGCCGCGCTCAGATAGCTACTGTATGTGTTCGCTAGTACGGCACGAGCACATAGTCGAAGCGGCCAAAAATGTCTGACCATTCGACACCCACGCCGCGGAAATAGCTTGGACATTGCCGACGCAAGGGTAGCCACGCAGGATGCGGACCAGGTGCGCGATCGGACCAACTGAATCTGGCGTTTTCGCCGTACGATCCGACATCCATATCCAAACGGGTTTCGCAAGGCCCTTCGCGTTCCCGCACTTTGTAGCTGTAGTGACGGACGTGCCACACCCGTATGGATCGGACTACATCGAAATCAGGAGCTGATAGATTCACGTTTGCCAACGTGGGCTCAGAAAGGGCAGGGGAACCGGCACCGACAGTTGCCAACGGTTTTTCGCTTGTTCCAAGCGGCACCAATTCCAAGGTATCGGAGACATCAAGCGACCACCAAGTCTCTTGAGAGTAAGAGACATCTATAACTTGAGGGGTTTTGCCGTATGTCCCGGGAAATTCAGGAAGCTGGTTGGCACTTGATGATTTGATGGCATCGAGACGCTGCATGGGTGACATGTCGGCAGAACCAGAGGTTACGCCCATTGGGCATCGCCAGAGTTGAAGCGGCGGTTCGACCGGCAGGGGGGTGATACGCCGGATGAACTCGGCTCGAGCGGCATTGCAATCTGGTGAACTGGGCCACCCTGCAGCAAGGCATAAGAAAATCGCACAGTCGATTGGGTAGGCGTAAGTCGGAGCAGTGAATCCAAGAGCGATAGCAGATGTGCATCCCAGTAGCTTCAGTCGAAACATAGTGTAGTCCTTTCGAGCAACGTGATTTCGTGGATCGTTTGCGCTGATTTCTGCAAAAAAGTTAGATCATCATATTTTCTGTTTTGCAAATTTAAAATTTTGCAGTATCGAAATTACCAGATCAGAACTTTCGGGGAATTCGAAAGAATGTAAGAAGTCGTCCCATAAGGGGACGACCATGCCGCACAGAAAGAACTTTCCATTGATCACCCAAGGTGAAGCACGAGACCTTGATGCATCAGGTAAGGACTATGAGTTTCGGTATGACCTAGTCGAGCTTGGGCAAAATGGACGTCCACAATATATTTGCATCTACCGCTATGACGGTAAGGACAACGTCCTCATCTCTGAGAGGGCGACGTCTCAAGGGGTTGTTCCTAGAAGGCTGTCGCTGTTTCCGGGCCTCTTCAACTTTCACAGCCGCTTCAGACACGGCAGTGACATTACTCTGCACAATGATCTCACCATCACGACAGATGGTGTCCGAGGACAGATCAACCTGGATTTCGACAAAGAAGACGACGAGGACTGAGGCAACGCCGCATGTGGCTTGCTCGGAGAGCCGAACTAAGCTCTTCCTGTCATTTGGTTTCATAAACCTAATCTCCCTCGGATCTGGCTTTGCGATCCCAGTGGGAGGGCAAGCCACGTGAAAAAGCTTCTTTCTTTGACGGCTGTTCTATTTGGCGTGCTGATCGTTGCACACCAGTTCTGGGATCAGAATGCGACCTTGGAGGTTTCAGCCACAGGTGTGCTCGTCGTTGACGGGGATACTATTGACCATGCTGGGGACAGATACCGTCTTGTGGGTTTTGACACACCTGAAACCTATCGACCACAATGTGACGCCGAAAAAGCGTTGGGTTTGAAAGCCACGAAACGGCCCGCCGAACTCATCCAAACAGCCGGGCACATCAATCTCGAAATTGAACGCGACGTCGACAAGCATGGCCGCTTCCTGGCGGTTGGCCGTGTAGATGGGCGGGATGTTGGGGCCACTCTGATTTCTGAGGGTCTCGCACGCAAATACTGGGGCGGCAAACGCCTGTCCTGGTGCACCTGAACTTAAAGGCTGGAAACAACAATGCAACAAGAGGAAGAGAACCAAGTCGAGCAGTAATTGGCCCTGTCGGTTGCGCCAACAACTGACAGGGC
Source organism: Ruegeria atlantica (assembly GCF_013033965.1). Lineage (GTDB taxonomy): Bacteria > Pseudomonadota > Alphaproteobacteria > Rhodobacterales > Rhodobacteraceae > Ruegeria > Ruegeria atlantica_D. The sequence goes on along the minus strand of NZ_WQFE01000017.1, from coordinate 33,099 downwards.
CAGAGACGCCCCAAAGCCATCCGGGGCAATTCTCGCACATCAAGAGAAAACCGTAATGATGAAGAAAACAGCAAACCTCGATGCTGTCCCTAAAAAGGACAGCAAAGCGGCGGTGTCAATCACATTGACTTCCGTAGACAAGCGAAAGCCTTGCTCAGCTTTGGAGCCGTTAGAGGTTTCCACGGAATGCTGGCCGTCAATGTCAGCAAAATCTCTGGGCGTTTGCGGCCCGCGTAATCCGTTTTATGTTAACTATGGCAGTAATGCTGACCCTTTGCGAACTCTGAATACAGCTGTTCTACGCGTTGGTCCAACCAGAGGATGGCGGGTGGCAGCGCCCCACCAATGGTTGTCCCGGGAGCATGCCTATGCCCGCCAGCCCCGTTCGCGCGCAGTGCAGAAAGATGGAAGCGGCGGCTGCTCACTCAATGTTCAGACCAAAGCCGAGAAGCCGCCGCACCAAAGAGATGAAAGGCCAAGCCCTTGACTCTCTATCTCTGGCAGAAGCCGCTTAACCCCGATAGTGCAACAGGTCAAACCTGCCTCTCACAGGCGCACAAATCCGGTGATCGCGTTGAATGCCGCTGTCGCGTTCCTGCGCCACCCATGTATATCGCTGCCATAGGCGGCAGGTTCATCGTCAAGCGTATGCCCGGAACCGGACCGGATCATGCGATTGACTGCCCATGCTTTCTGGCGCCCGAAGAATTGTCCGGGCTGGCGCAGATCCAGGCGTCGGCCATCACCGAAGATCCTGACGATGGCACCACCACGCTCAAACTGGGCTTTCCGCTGCGCAAGAACTGCAAGGGCCGTACCGCACCGGAACAGACCGGTGCAAAACCAACCGAGGCCAAGGCCGCACCGCGCAAGCTAACCATCACGTCTGTCCTCCATTTCCTCTGGCATGAGGCAGATCTGGGCAAGTGGTATCCCAGGATGGAAGGAAAACGGTTCTGGGGCGTGATTCATAACGCACTGCGCCGGGCCGCGGAGGCGAAGATCGTCAAGGGTCAGGATCTGGCCCGCATCCTCTATGTCCCCGAGTTTTTCAAACTCGAAGACAAGTCCCAGATCGCTGCCCGTCGGAACCGGGTCTTTACAAACCTGCGTCCAGCCGGGCGCGGTGCAACTCCGTTTGGTTTCGTGATTGCGGAATACAAGGGCAAGGAAATCACCCCAAATGGAGCGCGGTTTATCTTCAAACATGCCCCGGATTGCGCGTTCTTTGCTGACGAGGTTCTGTCCAAGAAGTTCGACAAGGTGTTTGGGGATCAGCTGCGCTTCCTCGAAGCGATGGGGTCTGGTCATGCCATCCTGATCGCCAGCTTTTCAATCGCAAAGGCGGGCTATCCGGTTCTGCATGAAATCGGCATGATGCTGGTGACGGATAACTGGATACCGTTCGAAGGCCTGCGCGAACTGAATGTGCTGAACGCGCTGACCGAACAGAGCCGCGCCTTCCAGAAACAGATGCGGTTCAACCTGCCGGTGGACGCACCGATCGCATCGGCGGTGCTGCTGGATACCGCAGATCCGATTGCCCTCTTTGTAGCCACCACCCCCGATGATGCCGGGGCGCTGGCACCTCTCACCAAAGCCGCTGAAGAAACCCGGTATGCGAGCTGGTGCTGGTTTGATGACGGGCCGATGCGCCCGTTCCCAGATCAAGGCGCGTCCCCCTCCAGCCATCGCTCACGACCACCGGAGGGGGGCGCTACCGGTCAGAGTGTGAGGCCATCACCGGTAAATGAGCGCCGCGCATCAGGCGATCAACGCGACACGATGTGGGATAGCCCCATTCTTCCCAAAGGAGCAAGTGACCATGGCTAAAGCCGCACTCGTCTCTCTTGTTTTTCTGACAACAGTTGCAGCCCCCGCATTCGCCCAGAATGACGAGGCCGCGATTTGTGCTGCCCGGGATGGGTTCCCTCCCCGCCAACAGGACGATGTCGCGACGGAGAGGGATGCTAATCAAACTACATTTGGGATGGGGTTCGACCAGCAATCTCGCCCTACTTCAACCTCCCCAATGTCTCAAAAGAGCAGTCGGTCCACATGAAAAATGTGTTCAAACCGTTGCTGATTAGCCTCCCTTTATTCGCAGCACTCGCTTCATTTGCCCAAGCTCAGAATGACGAGGCCGCAGTTTGTGCGGGCCGTGATGGCCCGCTGTTGAGTGGAGGGCGCTTGCTGTGTGCGACCGCCCCCGCCCGCACCTGCCTGGAACCGTCATTCCGGGCAGGTGCAATGGTTTGCTTGCACTATGAGGATGGCGGCAATTCTGAACAGGTCGTCTCAAGGAACGCAAGCCCCCGCGCCAAGGGCGAATGGGCAGCGGAAGCAGAACGCGCCGCCAAACGCCACGGTGTTCCGGTGCCGCTGTTTCATGCGCTGGTGCATCAGGAAAGCCGCTGGAACGCCAATGTGGTCAGTCCCAAAGGCGCACTCGGCTTAGCCCAGCTAATGCCGCCAACAGCCGCCGCTCTTGGTGTCGATCCGCATGACCCGGTGCAAAACCTCGATGGCGGCGCGCGGTATCTCAAGGCCATGTTCCTGAAGTTCGGCAACTGGCGGCTTGCTCTCGCAGCCTACAACGCCGGGCCCAAGGCCGTGGAACGCTATGAGGGCGTCCCGCCCTACTCGGAAACCACCCACTACGTCGCAACCGTTCTCGAAGGGGCCGGGTTCCCTCCCGACGCATGAACATCGCAATTCAAGGAGACAGAACCACATGAAACGCAACCCTCAAGTCGTCGCACTACTGACGGTGCTTGCCCTGGTGTCGTTCAGCGGCCCGGCTCTGGCACAAGATTTATTTGCAGCCCCGGTGTCTATTCTCACCCAGATCCGGGCATTCATCACGGGCGCCAACGGTATCCTGCTTGGTGGTGCAGCCGTTGCCCTTGCCGGTATCTCTGCGGCCAGCCCGCGCGTTCCAGTAACCTGGGGCCATTTTTTTGTCATTATCGTGGTGCTGGGCATCTTCTACGGTGCGTTTGGCATCGCCGAAGCCATTCAGGGCTTTGCGACCTGATGAGCGACGGCAACCGGATATTCCAGGCGATCACCCGACCTTCAGAAAGGGCCGGGATGCCAATGACTTTTCACATCGTGGCAATCAGCATCCCCCTGATGCTGTTCATCATGACGCAGGGGTTCTTGGGCTTCTGGGGCTTGCTCGCCATCGTCCCGTCTTACCTCGCCGCCCGCTGGATCGTCAGCGTCGATCCCTACCTGCCGGATCATCTGGCAACGATGGCCGACTGCAAGCTGTTCACCAAAAACAAGCCCTTCTGGGGCGGCAATTCCTACGCCGGAGACTGACATGAATGTGCACCCGGAAATTCAAAACGCCATGCCGTCGGCACGCCGCGCCGCACACGAGGTATCAGCTACCACGCATATTCCCTATGTGCGCTTCTTGCAGAACGGGACATTTACGACGCGCAACGGGGATCTGGTGGCTTTGTTGGAACTCAAGGGGTTCATCCACGAAACCGCGGATCGGGAGGCAATCAAATCCGCCAACGACACGCTCGCCCGACTTGTCTCTAGTTTTGAAGACAATCGAACAGCCTTCTACAGCCATATCATCCGAACCAAAGTGAACCTGTCCGACACGCTGCCAACCGTAACCGGTCCCGCATTTTCTGAAGAACTGGATCGCCACTATCGGGAACAGCTGGACAAGGACGAGACGTTCCAGCTGCTTCACTTCCTGACAATTGTGCGACGCCCCTATACCAGCGGCAAGCGTCTGCTGGATGCCGGGTTGCGGTTTTTTCGCGCTACAGCATCAGATCCGGCAACAACTGCGGCCCGCACCAGGAACCGCAAAGCCCTGCATGTGGCGGCGGAACAAGCAATGCGGGATCTGTCGGTGTTCGGCGCGCGCAGGCTGACCGGAACGGAAGCGGATCGCAGCCGCACGCTGTCATTTCTGTCGATGCTGCAAAGCGGGATCTGGCAACCGGCCCCGGCCGTCTGGACGCATCTGGCGGATGCGGCGCCAAACGGTCGTATCACTTTCCGCAACACCCATGTCGAAAGCCTGTCACCGGGTAGAGACAAGGATCGGTTCGCTGCCGTCTTTGCGATCAATGCCTATCCTGAAAAGTCGAAATTCTTCATGTTTGATGAACTTCTGGGGGAACGGTGCGAGTTCATAGCGACCCAAAGCTACGCACCGTTGGATCGAGTGTCCGGCGGCACAAAGATCCGTGACGCCAAGCGGGGCATGGCAGATGCCGGCGACGAAGCGGAGTCGCTGCAGAAGGATTTGACTGAGGCGCGCGACGCGGTTGCCTCGCGCGCCATGTCCATTGGGCGGCACCACTTCACCGTTGCCGTTCTGGGAGAAACCCGCGAGGAAATGGAAGACGCGGCCACGCGTGTGAATTCTTCCCTGACCGGCGCGGATCTGCGCACGCGGCGCGAAGACATCGGGTTAGAGGCGGCCTGGTGGGCGCAGCTGCCCGGCAACTTCGCCTATCAGACCCGGAGCAAAAAGCGTTTTGTGTCCGACAAGAACTTTGCCGATTTTGCCAACCTGCATTCCTGGCCGATGGGCTCGCGGGAGCACCTGCGTTGGGGCGGGCCCGTGGCCGCGTTCCGGACGCTTGCCGGCACTCCGTACTGGTTTTCATTTCACCGGGAAGGATCCGACAAAGACGCGGGCCCGGGCACAACAGCGATATTCGGCGCCCCCGGCGAAGGAAAAACCCTGCTGGCAAACTTCCTGATGTCCTGCTGCTACCGCCTGCCCGATCCGCCTCATTTCATCGCCTTTGACAAAGACCGTGGGTCTGAGACGTTCATCCGCGCGCTTGGTGGGACCTATCTGCACCTGAAGCCCGGCCTCAATCTGGGGTTCAACCCGTTTGCCGTGGCAACGGATGCGGCCGGGATCGAATGGCTTGAAGGGTTTATCAAACGCCTGACCGGCGCAGAAAAGCTGACGCCGGAACAAGAACGGCGGATTGCCACCGGCCTGCGCCGCCTTGCGTCGGGTGATCCGGCCCTGCGCACCTTTTCGGACTTTGTTACCACCTTGCGGTCGGTCGATGACCGCGATGCGCCTGTGCAACTGCTCGATGCACTGGAAAAGTGGCACGGGTCCGGCAGTCGTGCTTGGCTGTTTGACAACCAGCAAGACAGTTTCAGCCTAGATCAGCCCATTACCGCGTTTGATATGACCGCGTTGCTGAAAGACACCGATATCCGGTCGCCGCTGCTGGATTATCTGTTCTACCGGATCGAGCGCAAACTGGCCGCTGGCAAGCCGCTGATCATCGAAATCGACGAAGCTTGGAACCTGTTTGACGACCCAAAGTTTGTTGGCCGCATTCGGGACTGGATCAAGACCATCCGGAAGCTCGATGGCATTCTGGTGTTCATGACGCAGGAGGCGTCGGACGCCTCAAAATCGGCCATTGCTGACACGCTGGTTCAATCGTCAGAAAACAAGATCTTCTTCGCCAACCCGCAGGCGGATCGGGCCACATATGTCGACACCTTTCGCCTGACCGAAGGGGAGTTCAGCGCGGTCGCGTCAATGCCGCCAAAATCTCGTCTCGCGCTGATCCGCAATGCCGAAGGATCAGCGGTGGTTTCGACCCGGTTGGACTTGCCGGCCCCCTTCTATCGAGTGCTGTCCGCCACTGGTGAAAGCGTAGCGGAAATGGACCGCCTGCGTGCTGAGCATGGCGAAGACGGCTGGCTTGAACTCTTCATGACCCTCAAGGCCCCATAGGAGACCTCCCAATGATCCGAACCATCGTTTTCGTTGCCCTTGGCCCGCCCCTGCTCGGGGCCTGTACGATTGCCGGCGGTGTCGTCGATCCGCCCCGCGAGTTGAAGGCCAATTGCAACATCGCAGACGCGGACCCGGTTCCGCAAACCGGCCTTGCCACCACCCCGCCGCTCAGCATCGGCAAAGTCTGACCCACCCCACGAGAGGACTTGATGATGAAGACCCTTCTCAAAACCACCACCGCAGCCCTTGCTCTGGCCGGGTTTGTTGGAATGTCCAACAAAGCCAGCGCGCAGGGTGTGCCGACCTACAGCGCCACGGAACATGCCGAACTGATCGCCCTGTTGAACTCCGCCGGAGACATGGTCCAGCTGGATACCCAGATCCTCGACAACGCTTTGTTGCAGTTGAACGAGCTTCAGGAGCAACTGCGCCAGGCCCGGGCGACGCACAACGCGATCACCGGCGCGCGGGATCAGATCAGCAACCTGTTCAACGGCGATATTACGCCGAGACGTTTGGCGGCCTCGCTGACCACTTTGTCGATGACCGGAAGCTCGGTGAACAACCGTCTCGGCAATCATCTGGAAGCGCTGAAAGTGGATTTCCAGCCCTTGAGCGGGCTGCAGGCGCTGGGGCGGTCTGAGGCTGACCCGGTAACGAAATCCCATGATTTAGTGTCCGGATCGAGCCTCGCAGGTCTAGCCGTCGCCGAAGAAGGCTTTGCCGGGGCTGGGGAAGCGATGCAGCGATATGACGGCTACCGCCAACAGATCGCGTCTACCGAGGATCTGAAAGCCAGCATCGATCTGAACACACGTATAGCGGTCGAAAACGGGATGATGCTCGCCACTCTCTTGCAAACACTGTCGGCGCAAGGTCAGCTGGAAGCTGCAATCGTCAACGAACGTCTGCGCGGTCAGGAACTCGTAGCCCGCAAGGCGTACAGACCTCAAGGAGCTAACTGATGCGCATTACCACTCACACCCTTCTCATTGCAGCAACCGTCGCCACTACACTGGCGGTGGGCCAGCCAGCGTTGGCTTTGACGGCTGATGAAAAGCGCGAAAAGTCGCGCCTGGTTGCCGCCGAACGCGCAACACTCACCCGTAATGCCGCGGATGTCAGGTTGGCCTTTGCCAAGAAATGTGAAGCGGCCTTTGCGGCAGATGAACCGATGCCGGAGAAAGACCTTCGCATAGCGGATCCGGTAGTGATTGACGACGATCTGATGGGGATGACGAGCGAAGAAATCTCGGAACAATTCGGAATTGCCGCAGCAGCCTTCGATGAATCGGACAAGGCCGTCAACGACTGCCTGCGCAAATACGGGAAAAGGAATGAAGGGTCATGAGCATCAGAGATTTCCTTGTCGGAACCGATCAGAGCTTTGACGATATTATCAATGGCGGCTCCCAACAGGTGTTCCAGGCGCTTGCGGCCCCAAGTGCAGAATTCCTGACCTTTCTCGCCGGGGCCGCGCTGGGGGTCTGGGCAATCACAGCCGGGTTCCGAGGCAGTTTTTCACTGGACGGCTTCATTACCTTCGTTTTTCGATTTTCCTTATTCTATCTGGCAGTGTCGGGCGGCGCACTCTGGACCCAGTATGTTTTTCCATTCCTCACCCAATTCCCCATCAATGTCGGCAACACTGTACTCAGCCAGTTTGGGGGAGCCGGGAACGCCGAGGGCGTGGCAACTGCATTTGCCGATGTTGCAGACACATCCTTCAGGAACATCACAACTGCATTGGGTTCGTATGGTGTGACAGACTACCTGTCCGGTGAGGCTCTTGGCGTGGTCATCATGGCATTGCTCGCTGCGGTCGCGATCCTTGCCATGATCGTCATTGCGCTTGCATTGCTCGTCGCCTCGAAAGTTCTGTTGGCCATTCTACTCGCCATCTTTCCGGTCATGGCCGTCTGGGCCTACCTGCGCAGTTCTGCAGAGATTTTCAACGGCTGGGTGCGTGGCATCACCATGCTGGTTCTGTTCCAAATCCTGCTCTTTGGGGTCATGGGCATCGCTCTTGCCGCAACCGAAGATGTATCTCAGTCCGTGACTGCCGGCGTTCTTTCAGACACAGACATTCCTCTGGAGATGTTCAAACTGGCGGGCATCAGCGGCATAACCGCCGGACTTCTCTTGATCTGTCCGATGATCGCGCAGCGGATCGGCGGTGCGGCGCTGGCACTGGGCGAGTCCCAGTTAAAGGGTGCTGGTCATCAAGGAGTGAAACTTCTGGGCGGAAGGCTGACAGGCGTAGGGTCCGGCGGGAACAATCTGGGCGATGTCGCCAATCAACGCGCAAGCGCAGCCAGTGAGGCAGACGGCCCCTCGCCTGCAGAGTCAAACAGTCGGCGCATTCGAGACTCCGTGAGACGCGGGGTTGAGCGCATGGCCGAAGAAGCGCGAAGCAGGCGAACCTGATCTGAAATCACCCCAGTTTTGCTGGCGGGCTGACCCCGCAACAGACGAGGAGTCACCATATGCAACACGCAACGGCAGAATTTACCCCCGGCTCGCACAATCTTGGCGAGCTTGATCCGGGCGCACCGTTTCCGGACACGACAACCATTCACGACGGCCACGACCGCTGGGAAGAAGAGATGTATCTGTCTATGCAACGCCGGGCCCGGCTGGCCTACGTTGTCGGCGGGGTTGGCGCACTGATCGGTGTTATGGGCGTGGCGGCCGTCATGGCCCTGGCCCCGTTGAAAGAACTGATCCCGATCACAATGACCGTGGACAAGCATACCGGCCTGGTCAACGTGGAGTCGCGTCTGGGTAATCTGACGCTGGATGATGACGAGTATGTCACGCAGGCGTTGTTGTTCCAATATGCCCGCGACCGCGAAACCTATGACACATATGATCAGCGAGACCGGCTAAATGCTGTCTACGGCCAGACCTGCGGCGGCGCGGCTGAAGATCTGGCCGCCCTCTATGAAGAAGAAAACCTCAACAGTCCCATGAACATCTATGGGAGCTATGGCCGAGTCGATGTGCGCATTCGGTCTGTCATCCTGCACAACGGAAACTCGGCCACACTGCGCATCACGAAAAGCGCGCGCCGACAACAGGGTGCCCCGGTCACAACGCGGAACTTTGTGGTGACGATGGGCTACGAGTTCGACCGCACCGGAAACATGACACTGGAAGAGCGTTGGAACAACCCAACTGGCTTTTGTGTCACCAACTACCGACTGGATGAGGAGGCGCGATAATGCTGCGTTTGATTTGCACTGTGGCTGTGATGCTGGCACTTGGCGCAGCCTCTGTTTCAGCTGAACAAAAAGGACGGGGAACCCGCACAGACGCGCGCGTGCGCACCCTCGTGTACCACCCTGACGAGGTGTACAAGATCGATGTGTCGCGGGGCTATGCTCTCAGTATTCACCTTCAAGACGGTGAACAGATGGTCGATGAGGTCCGGGGCGATCCAAAGACCTGGGACTTTATCCCCCTGACCGCTGGTAACGGCTTTGTCCTGAAGGCCAAACATGCCACCTCACAGGCCAGCAACCTCATTCTGCAAACCAACCTGCGCAGCTATGTGTTTCTCCTTCAGGCGCATGAAGCTGGTCCACCTGATAATGTCGGTTTCCTCTATCGGTTTAGCTATCCGGATCAGAAAAAGGGCTTCAAACCGCGACAGGCCGGTAACATCCAGACGGCATTCAACACCACCGGGCGGCCTGCCAATCTGCAATACAGCGCAAGTGGTGACAGGTTGTTGCGGCCGGAAGTGGCCTTTGACGATGGGCGCAAAACCTATCTGCGACTGAAACAGCAAAGCGTGCGGCCTGCTATCTTCGCCATGGATGCAAATGGGCGCGAACGACTGGTCAACTCAACGGATCTGGCAGACGGCACTATTGTCGTCACCGGCGTCTATCCGCGCCTGGTCCTGCGCGACGGACCTTATGTCGTCTGCGTGTTCAACATCCCCCTCTATGAAATCGACCGCAACCGCGACCCGAATAAGCCCCTCAGGGTTTCGTCATCAACGTCACAGCGCAATGCAAGTCAAGGTGGGGAGAACCGCTGATGGCACAGAAAAACAAACTGCTCGAAAACCGCATCGAAGGCTCTGAGGAAGAAAAACGCGGCCCGAACCTGCCCATGATCCTCGGCATCGGTGCATTCACTGCCTTTGTTAGCCTGTTCTTCTGGATCAACAGTGGCGGGGATGAGAGCGGCCGACGCGACAGCATCATTCCCGAAGTCAACGAGACGCCGGATCAGCGCAATCAGGGGGGCACCCTATTTGGAGCCGTGCCAACGGAACCTCTGCCTCAGATTGCACAAGAGCCAGATCCGCGCGTCGCCCTGCTTGAGGCTGAGCTGGCCGAACTGCGCGAGTTAATCAAAGCCGCGCAGGAAGAGGAACCTGTGACTGAGCATGCCCCGCAAGCGCCCGCCACGGATCTGGACGCAGCGGCCCTCGAAGCGCTCGAAAAACGCACCGAACGGCAAGAAAAGGCCCTTGAGGCGTTCTTGAAGAAGCTGGAAGAGGATCGGCTGGCCGATGAACGCCGGCAACGGGAACTGCTCGCGCGGATTCAGGCCAACCGGCCGATTACAGAACCGGGCCAAGCGTCAGAACCGGCACAGGATGGCAATGCGGCGCAGGATGCGGTTGCGGCGGAAGAAGATCGGTTGACCCAGCCTTTGACCAATAGCCTTGGACGCAGTGCTGCCGGGGCGGGTGCTGGTGGCGGCTCGAATAACAGCACGGGCAACGATTTCCTCGATGCGGCCGCGTCTCGTACCGTTCAGACTGCGCGGGCGGTTCAGTTGCAGGATGTGCATCGACTGGTGACGCAAGGAACCATGATTCCGGCCATTCTGGATACAGCAATATCGTCTGATCTTCCCGGTGAATTGAAAGCCACCATAAGTCGGGACGTGTGGTCGGCGGATGCAACCACGATCCTGATACCAAAAGGCTCAACGCTGATTGGTGAATACTCGTCAGATATATCCCTTGGTCAACGCCGGGTTCTGGTGGCTTGGAACCGGGTGATCACCACCGACCAGCGATCGGTCATGATTGGATCACGCGGCGTAGATGGCTTGGGCCGCGCCGGTCTGACTGGCAACGTCCAGCACCACTTTGGTCTCAAATTTGAAGCGGCGTTCTTTATCTCGATCTTCTCAGGCATTTCGAGCTTCGGGAATCGCACTCTGAGCGAGAACGATCTGTCCACAGGAACCGATGGCTTTGCGAATTCCGGTCAGGATGCCTTTGAGGAGTACCTGTCGATCCCGCCGACAATCTGGGTGAATCAGGGCGAGAACATCAACGTGTTCGTATCGCGAGACCTCTATATGTGACGCCTTGAGCATCATTCCAGGCGGGGAGCAACATGGGTTGTGCCCCGCAGCGTTTTCGAGCTTTCCACTCCTTAACATTCTTGTCCTGAAGGAGACTGCCATGAGCACCATACAGGCAAAGACCCACCTTCCTTACACGATCGCAGCTGGCCTCATCAGCATCCCGCTCTGGGCCGCGCTGTTGATCGCCTGGAAGGTGAATGGCGACATTGAAACGTGGCGGCCCTGGCTCCTGCTCAGCCAGCGAAACAGCCTGCATCAGAAGGACTGGGACCTGGTGCTATGGGGTGGCATCACACTTGGACTGATGACCGGCGCGGGCCTTGCCTATCTCTTTGGCGGGATGGTGTTTGGTGTGACCGCGACCGACGCGCATGGGGATGCACGTTGGGCCAATGCAAAAGAGATCCGCGCGGCCCGGCTTATCAGTGATTGGGGGTTGGTGCTGGGCAAGCTGGGCAAACCCGAGAGAAAGGCGCCACATCTGCGCGCCCATACCGATGATCAGGGCACGGTGCTTGTCTCGGGGCCGCCGCGCTCCGGTAAAGGTGTCGGTATCGTTGTTCCCACCCTGCTCGACTATCCCGGCTCGCTCATCGTCTATGACGTAAAAGGCGAGCTTTTTGAGACCACGTCGCGGCGGCGCTTGGAAAAAGGCGACAAGGTGCTGGTGTTGTCACCCTTCGATGTGCAGTTTCCGAACAACCCGGACGGTTCCCTTGTCGGCCGGTCGCACAGCTTCAACCCGCTGGTTGAGATTGCGGCAATGGATGATCTGGAAGACCGGCTTGTGCGGATCTCGGAAATCAGCACCGCGCTGTTGGCACCCAAAAGTTCAACCGGTGCTGAGGCGTCCCTGATGGAAGATGCACAGGAGGTTTTTGAGGCCGCGACGGCCATCGTCTGCAACGAGTCGGCGCCCTCGCTCGGTCGTGTCCTGCAGGTGTTGACGCCGGAAGTCGCTGGTGACGATGAGGTGCCGGATTACAAAGCCATGTTTGCCGCTCTCGCCCCACGCGCGCCCGATCCGGTATCGAAAGGCGCGATGCTGCGGATGGCGGGCCAGGACAACAAGCAGCTGGGGATCTACCTGTCGGTCCTGATGGGGGGCGGCCTCAATGCGTGGCGTAACCCCGCGATCGTTCGTGCGACCAAGACCAACGATTTCGACTTTGAGTCTATGCGGTGGAAACCCCAGACCTTCTATATCTCGATCCCGGAGGCGCATAAACAGGTGTCCCGGCCTCTGGTGCGTCTGTTCATCCAGTGCGCCATCAACACGCTGCGTCGGCGGTTCATGGCCTCGGGCGAGGATTTTCTGCCGGTCCTGTTCCTGATTGATGAGTTTCATTCGCTTGGGAAGATGCAGGGCGTCCTCGATGCAGTGACCACCCTGCCCGGCTATGGCGGCCGTTTGTGTCTGGTCGTGCAATCGCCGGCATCGTTGCGCGAACACTATGGTCCTGCAGGCGAGGAAATCCTGTCGGAAAGTTCACACCTGCATGTGTGGCTGACGCCCAACTCCGAAGAAACCAAGCAAAAGCTGTCCAAAGCGCTCGGAAACAAGACTTTGACGCAGAAATCGGTCTCCGGGCGCAACTGGTCGAAGGAGCCCGGCCGGTCTGAAAGTTGGTCAGAGAAAAGCCGGGCGCTGCTCACCCCGGAAGAAATCGGTCGTTTGGGCAAGGAAGAGGTCATTATCACCGGCAAGGGCATGTTCCCGATCCGCACGAACCGAGTGTCCTTCTACAAGGACCATCGGTTCAAAGCCCTGAGTGACAGCCAGAAGGGCAAACCCTGGCCGGATGTGCCTGTGGTCAAGAATAGCGTTGTGACCCGGTTTGATGAATTCCTGAAAAGTGCCGGGTCGGCAAAATCAACTGAGGTCGAAGAACCAGAGCTTGACCCGGTTGCCAAACCGCCCTTGTCGCAGCTTGCGGCTGTCACTGGACCCCGCACTTATGATCCACCTGAGTATGACGGATACCTTGATCAGGGCGTGGCCGGCTACGGGTACTTTGAAGATCCGCGCGAGACCGCGACTGACGAGGAAACAGCCGAAGACCGCCAGCTAAAACAAGCAATCGAAACGGTGAAAGCACCAAGCTTTGCGGACAACCTCCGCAACCTATTGAACCTTGCACCGATCAGCGCAGACAGCGAGCCCGAACTTGCCGACCTGGCACACCGGCTCTCACCTGACGAGCTGGTCAAGAGGTTGATGCCACTGTTCAGCGGTGAAAACGTGAACATCAGTGGCCATTCATTGCGTGGGGCGTGAATTGGCAAGTAGCGGACTTTGCCGCCATTGCCCTTCCGGGTGTTTGCTGACGCAGCATCCGTTCGCAGGTGCCACACGATTGCCGCTACATTGCAGCCGATGTCGCCATTCCGGTCAGAATGCCCGCCCAGCGTATGCGAGCCAAACACATGCGCACCCAAGCCTAGGTGCCGTTATGTCATGTTTTTTTTACGAACGAGCATCAATAACCTTCTGCCGTTGTGTGCCGAGACCCTCGATGGACAAGCGCATTTCGTCACCTGCGCGCAGATAGGTTTGAGGCCTTTGCCCCATACCGACTCCCGGAGGCGTACCGGTGGAAATCACGTCTCCGGGTTGAAGGGACATGAATTGCGACAGGTGCGAGACGACGGTAGCTACGTCAAAATGCATCGTGCGGGTCGAGCCATCCTGATATCGTTTGCCGTTCACATCCAGTGTCATGCTCAGATCCTGCGGATCGGAGACCTCGTCACGGGTGACAAGCCAAGGACCGATCGGGCCGAATGTATCGGCGGATTTGCCTTTGACCCATTGGCCAGAGCGGTGCAGTTGGAAATCACGCTCGCTGAGGTCATTCACGATGCAATACCCCGCCACATGATCCAGAGCTTCTTCTTTCGAAACGTATTTGGCCGTTTTGCCGATCACCACGCCCAACTCGACCTCCCAATCGGTTTTGACCGATCCGCGCGGGATTTCAACGTCGTCATTCGGGCCAATGATGGCTGAGGTTGCTTTGAAGAATACGATCGGTTCTGCGGGCAGTTCCATTCCGCTTTCTTCGGCATGATCAGCGTAGTTGAGGCCAATGCAAATGAATTTCCCCACATGGCCGACACAGGCACCAATACGAGTATCGCTTGGCAATTCAGGCAGGGTCTTTGGATCGACCTGCCGCAACGTCTCAAGGCTGGTATCACCCAACACCTCTCCGGCAAGATCATTGACATGATCCGAAAGATCACGGATCACGCCGTCTGCATCAAGAAGAGCTGGATTTTCCTGACCCACTGGGCCGACACGTAAAAGCTTCATGAGACTTCCTTAGATATTAGACCAACCGCCGTCGATGACATGCGCCACACCCGTGGTATAGGCGCTTTCATCAGAGGCTAGATAAACAACCAGGGCTGCGATTTCCTCGGCCTTTCCCAGCCGACCAATTGGTTGGCGGGCGACGAAATCAGTATAGGATTTTTCATAGTCCCCGGTTGCTCGCATGCGTCCATGCAACGAGGGGCTGTCCACCGTGCCCGGGCAGATCGCGTTGCAGCGAATGCTCTGCCCGATATGGTCGGCCGCCACGGCCTTGGTCATGCCAATCACGGCAGCCTTGGTGGTGCCGTAGACGAACCTGTTTGGTGCTGCGATCACGGATGAGGCGACCGAAGCCATGTTGATGATCGAGCCGCCACCGGCGTCAATCATCCCCGGCAGGAAACTGCGGATCATACGGTACATGGCCGTCACATTCAGATCGAAGGATCGAGCCCAGGCCTCTTCGTCACAGTCGAGGATCGTGCCATTGTCGACAAACCCGGCGCAGTTGAACAACACATCCAGTGCGCCGATCCGTTCACGCAGGGAGGTGATATTGGCGGGGTTGCAGACATCCAGTCGCGCGGTTTCGATTCCCGGTACGGCAAGCGCGGAAAGCGCCTCGTGGTCGATATCTGTCGCAACCACCCGCGCACCTTCCCGGGCCATGGCCAGCACAGTTGCACGTCCGATGCCTTGCGCTGCGGCCGTCACAAGGCAGGTTTTGCCCTTCAGGCGGGTCATGTAATCTCTCCTTGTTGCAAGTGGTAAACGCGCATTGCGTTGGTTTCAAAAACAGCCTGCTTTTCGGTATCGCTACACTCAGCCGTGAGCCGAAAGGCCAACTCCACCCATGCGTCATAGTCGGCCGTTTCAAGCAGAACTGGATAGTCACTGCCCCAGAGGATTCGCTCTGAGCTAAACGCGGACCAGATCGTGTCGAATACGGATTGGTTGAACGCAAAATCCATGCTCTGCGCTGTGAGGCCGGAGAATTTGCAACTGACGTTTGGACATGCGGCTGCATCGTGCATCGCAGCCTTCCACGTCACAAAGAGATCCAGTCGCGGCTTGGCCGCATGGTTAATCAGAATAGGAAGGCCGGGATAAGACTGCGCAACACGGGTAACGGCAGGCAGATGGTGCGGTAACACCAGAGCCTCCAAAACCAGTTCTTCTGAAGCGACGACCTCTAGGCCGAGCTGATAATCTGAGGCATCCAGCCAAGTGTCATTTCCGACGGCTTCCATCGGTCGCAGCCCGACCAGATTGCCCGACGCCCGGAGATCTATGACGTCATTGGCGACCGTAGGCGCACGCAGGTCGACCCAGCCCGTCACACCTTTGATCCACGAATGTTGGCTTGCCTGTCGCAGCAGCCACTTGCTTTCCTGCATTGTCGGCGCCGCCTGCACAGCTATGACCCCGTTCAGATCGCTGTTCAGTAGATCACCCGGTAAGAAATCACGATAGACCTTGGTCCGCGCAGGCGTGAGCCAGTGATAGTCCCCTCGATCCAACCGCCAGAAATGCACGTGGCTATCAATCATCCGCAGCCCTGTTCGATGTGGTGAAGATGGGTGTCAATTCCGACCAAATCTGTGTGTCCTCGGGCGACAAGGGCTCTTGGCAGGCTTGAGTTCTTGCCATCCAATCTGTCAATTCCGGTAAGGCGCGCATCTGGCGGCGGTCCTCTGCAATATCAGCACCGGTGTAGTCAAAACTGGCAACTGCATAAGGCCCGACCAAGTCCAGACGGTAGTTTTCATGGTGGAAACGATACAGCGCTCTTGCGGCTTCCGGGTCGGGCTGGAAGTGCATCTCAACATATTCGGTGCGCTTTTTGGGCCTGATCCGCGTAGCCAACACAATCCGGGTCATTTCGTGGCCCCTTGTGTCAATCCGGCCACCAGCTTCTTTTGCAGCGGTAGGAACAGCAGCAGGGTCGGAACGGTTGCCACAACAGACCCGGCCATGACCGCACCCCAGTCGACCTGTACATCGCCGAAATACTGATAGAGACCCAAAGGAATGGTCTTCAGCCCATCCTCGGTGATCAGCGCCAACGCCAGCAGGTACTCTGACCAGCTTTGCAAGAACCCAAAGGTCGCCGCAGCTACAAGGCCTGGCCACATGATCGGCAGGATAACCATCCAGATGACTTGCAACCGATTGGCCCCGTCCACGATAGCGGCTTCATCCAGGCTTTTGGGAATTGTGGTCAGATAGCCCACCAGCAGGTAGACGGTGAAAGGGGTGATGAAGGCGGTATAGCAAAGGATCAGCCCGAGATGGCTGTTGATCAATCCTGCGCGCGCAAAGAAGATGAAGATCGGGTTGACCAGGATGATCCATGGAAAAAACTGCCCGCCCATTATTGCCCCGAACACAAACCCGCGCCCCGGAAAGCGGAACCGCGACAAGCCATATGCTGCGAACAACGAAATCGTGCAGGACAGTACCGTCGCCAGAATACAGATGTATAGGCTGTTGAAGACATAGACGAAATAGCCATCCGACAGGATTTTGCCGTAGTTCTTCAACGTCAGACCGCCTTCATTGGCAACCAACGAGATCGAGATATTCTCAACCGAGCCTTTGAACACAAAGACCGCAGGTGCCAGCAAGAAAGTCATCAGGACCAGGAACAGGGCCAACATACCGCCGCGTTCGATCAATCCGGACAGTCCGGTTTTTTGTGCGGAAATGCTCATCCAACTTTATCCTGCATCTCGCTCAGGCCAAAGAATCTGAAATAAAGCGCTCCAAATGCCGCCATTACAACCGCCATCACCACCCCGATGGCCGAGCTGTAGCCAATGCGCAGATCGACAAAGGCCTTTAGGTAAACCTCGGTCGCCAGAACATTGGTAAAGGTGCCCGGCCCAGCCCCGGTGGCGAGCCAGACATAGACGAAATTGTTGAAGGTCCAGATCACCGACATCAGCCCCAGCACCGAGATTGTGGGCATCAGATAGGGCAGCGTCACAAATCGGAACTGTTGCCAGCGGGTGGCCCCGTCAATGGCGGCGGCCTCGTTCAGTTCCTCGGGAATGGTCTGCAACGCAGCCAGCAGCGAGACTGCCACCAACGGTGTCGTATTCCAAACGATGATGGTGATGATCGCGGGCCAGACGGTCGTCAGCGTGGCCAGAAACGCCACCGGGTCCGAGATCAGTCCGGTCGACAACAGCAGCGAATTGATCGCGCCATGGGTCGGGTCAAACAGCCAGCGCCAGGCGATCACAGCAACAACGGGCGGCGTTGCCCAAGGCACCAGAATGATCAAACGCGCCACGGTCGTCATGCGGATGTCTTGTAGGAACTTCGAATTCAGCAGTAAGGCCACAACCAGCCCCAGCGCCAATCGCAAGACGACCGACACCACCGTCAGCCAAAAGATCGTATTGATCGCGATATCCAGAAAGCTGGAGCTGGTGAGGAATTCTGAATAGTTTTCCAGGCCCACGAAATCGCCGCCCTGTCGCAGACGCAGCAGCGTGATGTCGGTAAAGCTGAGCTCTAGATTGTAAAGCGTCGGATAAAGGTAGAACCCGATCAGGATCAAAAAGGTCGGCAGCAGCATCCAAAAGGCGCTGATCCGGTCGCGAGCAGTGGGCGTGAGTTTCATGCAGCCGTCCTGAGGCAAGGTGGTGTGAGGCGGCGATATTTCGCCGCCCCGGTCGTCATTAATTCTCTAACAATCGGTCCACTTCGCCTACCAGTTCGTTGGCCGCGTCTAACGAGCTTGCCTGACCCGACATTGCCGTGCCGACGGCGCGCGATGTCAAGTTCCAAAGCTGCCCCACGCCCGCACCACTGTCAGCATAGGCGCCCCATGTCCGAGTGTTGTTGGCCAATTGCTCGGAAAAGCCCAGCTCTTCGGGGCGGTATTCGATCTGTCCCAACAGTGTTTTTTGCGCCGGAAACTGATTGGTATAGTGTTTCTCGAACAACCCTGCATCGGTCAGGAATTGCACCAGCTTCCAGCTTTCTTCGGGGTGTTCGGTGTTCGCATTCACAACCAGAGTACGCCCGCCCAAATGCGTTTTCGGCTCCTCGCTACCACCCATCATGACACCAGAGGCGAAGGGCACATCTGCCCCCGGATTGGCCTCTTCATAGGCGCTAAGCAACTGGCGGTAAGTGTTGGTTGGCATCAGGGCCATTGCCTGAGACCCATCCAGAAGCCCCTGCAACAGTGCCGGATCATGCGGCACGTCGATGGCCAGGATTGAGCGCGGCGCAAGACCTTCGTCTACATAGGTTTTGAAATAATCCATCGCCGCTGCCAGTTCCTCGGCTGAGGCACCAACCTGGTAGCCACCCGCGCCGTCCTCAGACACGATGGCCTGACCGTTGGACCACAGGTAGTAGTTCAGTGGGAACCAGACCTGATTGGCCGCGGCAAAGGAAAAGCCGGTCTTGCCTGTGGCCTCTTTGATCTTACGACTGTCAGCCAGCAGATCGTCCCAAGTCTGGGGTAGTTCATCAATGCCCGCCTCGGCTAGAACATCGGTGCGATAAACCATCGCCCATGTGTCTGCCGACCATGGCACACCCCAAGCCTTGCCGTCATACATTGTAAGGTCCGTGGCTATGAAATCGTCAAAGCCATTGGGAAACTCGCCATATTGCGTCATCTCTTCGATGGACTTTACAATTCCTGCCTCGGCCATCTCTTGGGTCCAGACAAAGGCGATATGCACCACATCCGGTCCTTGACCAACGGCAGCCTCGCGCAAGAACTGATCGCGACTGTCTTTCCAGGCGATGGTTTGCAGCTCAACCGTGATACCGGGATTAGCCGCTTCGAATTCGTCCAGCGCAGCGCGCATTTCCTCGCGCTCGCTATCGTTGAAGCGGAAGGTGATCTGTGCATCGGCCAAAGCCATGCCAGCCGAAAGTGCGGCGACCGCCGCTGTTGCAAGGTAAGTTTTTAGGTGCATTGCATCCTCCCTAATAGTGCAAAACCTTCGTTCAGTTCAGGTCAATTTCCGCGAGTGTGTGGCCTTTCAAGGCCGCTGGATCGGGCACGAAGCCAATTCCGACCCCGTCCGGCACAGTCAGCTTCCCGTTGTGTACTTTCAGGTCTAACTGCCCCAGGTCCGTGCGCAGCGGGTTTGGATTGGCGTCCAGTTCAACCGGTCCGGCACCACCAATGGCCGACAGCACATGCATACTGGCGGCCAACCCAAGGGCAGTACCCATGTAATGCATGGCACAGGTGGCATCACTGGCGCGGATGTCCTGACCAACCGCAAAACAGCCGCTGACACCCCCCCATTTAGCCACATCCGGTTGCAGCACTTTCAGTCCCCCAACGGTGCGATGTGCTTGAAAACTGTCAAAGGACGTGATGTTTTCGCCTGCCGCTATTGGTATCGCGCTGGCCGCCGTAAGCTTGCTCCAATCCTGTGCGGGTGCATTTGATGGCAGAGGTTCTTCGATAAACTGCAACCCAAATTCCGCGAACACATTGGTGGCGTCGATGGCCTCGGCCAGTGACCAGTTCTGGTTCGCATCGGCCATGATTTGGATGGACGCATCGGTCAGATCTCGAACCCGGCGCAACAGGGTGAGGTCCGTCTCGCGGTCAAATCCGATTTTTAGCTTGATTGCCCGGTGTCCCGCCTCAACGATATCGCGCAACGAAGTGTCCAAATGCTCCACATTGGGCGTGCTTGCGTAGGTTCGCACCTGTGGTGTTGGATCATCTGTCAGAAACCGGTTGAGCGGAAGCCCCCTCATCCGTGCCCCGATATCCGCCATCGCCGTATCAAACGCGGCGTAACAATGCTCAAAAGCTCCCTGCTCGCCTGTGTGCCTGGCCAGTCGGCTCAGCTTTTCCTCCAAAAAGAGACGGCAGTCTGAGTAGGCGTAAAACGTCTTTCGATGCACAAGGGGGGCCATCACATCCTGGATCAGATACAGGCGCGACAGATTCCCTCGGGGTGGAAAGTTACACCATGCCTCGCCCCATCCGGTCACACCGTCCACGCTCGTCAGCGCCAAAAGCACGCCATTGCGAACCGGCATCGAACCCAGCGATGATTCTGGCCCGACCGAAGGCGTCGCGCTTAGCGCAAAGGCTTGAATCCTGTCGATAACGATGGGTGACATTCTGGTTACTTTCAGTTTCGGTGCCTGATTGGCTAACTGATTAATCAGTGATTGACAAGTGATTTTATTTTGACCTATCAGATGTCGAACGCTGGCCAATAACCGGCCAGATGGTAGTGTATGTGCCAATTCAAAACCCAGATGGAGGCAATGAGGGCTTTGGTTTCTCGAATTTCGGCATATGAAAGTTTTCGCGAACGTCTGTTCTCGGGCGAGCTCAAACCCGGGCAATTTCTGACTCAACGCGAACTGGCAGAGTTGGCAGGCGTTTCACTGGGCAGCGCCCGCGAGGCGATCCAGAAGCTGGAACATGATTCACTTTTGAAAGTGCATCCCCAGCGCGGCATTCAGGTCACGGATGTAACCAACAAGTTCATCCGCGAATCCTTTCAATTGCGCTCGATTTTAGAATTGGCCGCAATCCCGTTTTATTGCGAAACCGGTCAGGAGCAGTCGCGAGAAACTCTAAAGACCACCAAAGCGATTCTGGAACGCGCAAAAACCGACAGCTCATCCGAGGTTCTGAATGCTGCGGTCGACGTTGATTGGCAGTTCCATGACGAGCTGATCAAGGCTACCCATAATGATCTGGTCGAAGAGACCTACCAGATCAATACCCTTCGATTGCGCCTAATCCGCGCCAATATCCGGCTGGATGCCAAGCGTGTGCTTGGGGCGCTGGCCGAACATGTCGAAATCCTCGAAGCCTGCGTCTCGGGTGATCCTGTCACCGCGCAAGAGAAACTTCGCAACCATATGATGGTCGCCATGCGGCGGGCCATGGAAGGAATGTAACATGAAGCCCATCGCTCTGCGTGACGTCAGAAAAAGCTATGGAAGTGTCCCGGTAATCCACGGTGTGGATATCACCATAGAACCTGGCGAATTCGCTGTTCTGGTGGGGCCGTCGGGATGCGGAAAATCCACGCTGTTGCGCATGTTGGCGGGGCTTGAATCCGTGACCGGAGGGCAGATCGAAATCGGCGGTGAGCGTGTGAATGACGCATTACCGAAAGAGCGAGACATTGCAATGGTGTTTCAGAACTATGCGCTCTATCCACATATGACCGTCGCCGAGAACATGGGGTTCTCGCTGCGGCTCGCACGCGCTGACAAAGCCGAGGCCCGCGCCAAGGTGGAGGCCGCGGCCGAAATCCTCGGGCTCGATAAATTGTTGGACAGATACCCCCGCCACCTGTCTGGCGGGCAACGCCAACGGGTTGCCATGGGCCGCGCCATAGTACGCGATCCTTCCGTTTTCCTCTTTGATGAACCCTTATCCAACCTGGACGCAAAACTGCGAGTGAAGATGCGTAGTGAGATCAAAGAACTGCACCAGAAGCTGAAAACAACAGTCGTCTATGTCACCCATGATCAGATCGAAGCCATGACCATGGCCGACAAGATCATTGTGCTGGATGGCGGCCACGTCTCGCAAATCGGCACTCCGCTTGAGTTGTACAATCGACCCAAGAACAAATTCGTCGCCGCTTTCATCGGCTCCCCATCCATGAACCTGCTGCCTGCAAGATCTGACGGCGGTGGCCGCGCGACTTTGGCGGATGGGTCTTCCGTTGCTTTGCCGCAAAGCGTCGCAGCCGACAAAGATATCCTGATCGGAATCCGGCCCGAGCACCTGGAGCAGACCACCGACGCCGCGCGAATATCCGTCAAAACAAGCGTCATCGAACCCACCGGCGCGGAAACCCTGATCACTGCCCACCACGCAGAGACTGAGGTGCTTGCTGCCCTGCGTGGACATGTGCCAATCGCCGCAGGCGCGACGCTTGACCTCACCTTTGAGGACACGCATGTGCACCTCTTTGACGCGCAGACCGGGCTTCGGCTCGATTAAGCGATGTCTTTATTGCTACCAGATATCGGCCTTGGCACAGCAGCGATTGCAGGTCTTTATAAACCCGTGCCGCTTGCCGCTGCGATAGAAACACTGGAAGAAGCGTGGCAGCAAGGCATACGCTATTTCGATACCGCGCCTCATTACGGACAAGGTAAGGCAGAGCGTCTTCTGGGCGATGCGCTGAGGACCAAACCAGCAGAAGATTATGTGATTTCTACAAAAGTGGGCCGCTTGTTGCGACCAAGCACCACCCGGCACGCCGAGCTGAACGGTTTCGTCGATCCCTTGCCTTTCGATCAAAGCTACGATTATTCCTATGATGGGATCATGCGATCCTTTGAGGACAGTTATCAGCGGCTCGGCCTCAGTCGGATTGATATTCTCTATCTGCATGACATCGGCATGCGCACTCATGGTGGCGCGAACGAAACTTACATGGCACAGCTGCGCGATGGCGGTTTTCGCGCGTTAGAACGTCTGAAAGCGTCCGGAGCCATCAAAGCCTTTGGGCTCGGTGTGAATGAGGTCGAGATTTGCGAAGATATCTTGGAAGAAATCGAACTTGACTTGATCCTTTTGGCTGGGCGCTACACGCTGCTTGACCGCAGCGCCGAGCGTTCGCTTCTAAAAACCTGCTTGGACAAAAGAACGCAGCTTGTCATTGGCGGTGTGTTCAATTCCGGCATTTTGGCAACAGGCGCACATGAAGAGGCGCATTGGGACTATGGTCAGGCCCCGCAACACATCGTCGACAAGGTGCGCAGCCTAAGCGATCTCTGCCGCGAAACGAATACGCCCCTTCCAAGTGCTGCTCTTGCCTTCCCGAAAACCCATCCCGCAGTGGCCTGCACTCTCCTCGGCAACAGCCAGGCGGCCAGGATCAAAAGCAACCTGCAAGCCCTACGAAACACAACGCTCACCACCGATTTCAAAACCCGCGCCGACGCAATCGTTCGATGACCGAAAAATCCGAAACGAGTTGCTGCCCCAAACCTCACCATTTCGCGCGACCTGATCTTCGCACGTCGATCCCCCAGAGATTTGCATAAAAGGTTGATAGGTTGCTGCAGTGCAGCAAGTCGCTGCTTTTAAATAGTGCGTCTTCCGGTTCAAGTTTATGCCACGCGAGAAATGACAACGACCGCGTTGGGCTCCTTGCGGCCATTCTCCGCAAGCTACTTGAACGTCGGCTTGGCCTTTCGGAGGATCGGCGCGACCGAAAAACCCCACTTCGGCCACTTCTCCATCGGGTGTTCTAAAACCTATACTGCTTTCTCCCTGAGCACTCTGACGGCAACCGGTCGCCTCCGGTCACCGGTTTTTCGAAACTGCACAATCGCATCAACCATCGAGCGGCAGTATTCGAGGATTTCGGAATAGGTCAGCCCGGTATCTGCCTGCATGACCATCAACGCCAGACGAGAAAGCGCAGATTCCGGCGAGGCCGCATGCAAGGTCGAGATCCCACCCGGATGGCCCGAGTTGATGGCGGACAGGAAATCATAGGCTTCAGCACCGCGCAGCTCCCCCATGATGATCCGATCCGGCCGAAATCGCAGACAGGCTTTCAATAGATCGCTGCTCGATGCGTTCTTGTTGACCACCAAAGAGACCGCATTGGGCTGGCTGGGTCGGATCTCCAGCACGTCCTCAATGGTCATGATCCGCTCTGAAGGATCGACTTCGAAAAGACAGGCACGCAACCATGTTGTTTTGCCGGAGGATGTCCCGCCGGACAAAAGAATGTTCCACTTGGCCTTGACTGCCGCTCGCAGGAAATCACCAAAACCTTTGTTCTCATACGCGTCGAAAACAGCCTCGTCGGCGGGATCAACGCCGGATTTCAGATCGGCCATGTTGGCGTCTAGGTCCGGCAAGTCCTGCATCAGATCATCGAGCGACAATTGCTTTGCCACTGCCCGGCGCAGAGCAAATGCAACGCCAGCCTCAACGGCGGGTTTGACCGCGACCTGCGCCCGCCACAGTGACCCATCGATTTCAAACTGCGATCCCGCCAGCGGTGTTTTTTCTGAAATGGGATTACCGCCAGCAAGGTCATGTGCAAGTGCCTCTGCATCATCCTCGCCCATCGGCTGGTCCAGCAGACGCATGGCAGGCTCACCGCTGCGCTCGATCCAGAGTCTGCCGTCCGGGTTCAGGACGATTTCAGACAGTAGAGGATCGGAGAGCAATTGCCCTCCGAATACCCGATTCAATGTACTTTCCAGATGACGACTCACCGGCTGATACCCCGGTCGCCCTTGGCGCGTTCTTCCCGTTCCCGACGCCGCTGCTCTTGCACCGCAGGATCACGGTCAATCTGTCGATCCAGGTTTTTCACATCCCAGGCCGTGCGGGTGACATTGACGCGCTCCGGTTCGTCGGTCTCGGGGTTCCGGCGTGAGCCGGTGACTTCTTCTTTGCCCGCTTTGACGAACGTGGCGGTGTCACCGATTGAGATATTGTTCCGAGCCATTTGGTCCTGCAGGGCGGTGCCCCAGATCCGTTCCAGCTCGTCTTTGCCCTCAACTTTCATATCGACATAGAACGATTTGCTGTTTGAATCATCGGGGCGCACCAGAGCCTCCTTGGCATCGACGATGACACCCGTAACGCCGGTTTCTACCGAGACCTCCTGCCGAACGGCGCGGGCCTGCAGGGCCTTCTCGCCTGCTTTTGCATTCGTAACATCTGGCAACATGGGCTGTTCCCGTGATCGATCATTGTCGCGTGGTGCACGCTCGATGTCAGATGCTTTCCATGCCCGGCGGTTTGCCTCGATGCTTTTCTTTTCGCCAGTCTCTGGATCAACCTTGCTGACCGTCACCCTTTTGTACCCGTCATGGGCAAGCGTGACCGTGTCACCGACTGACAAATTTTCGCGCTGCATCATGTCGGGCAGATCAACGCCCCAGACCCGGAAAGGCTTATCGCGGCCGTCTACCTTCAGATCGACGTAAGGAGACATGCTGTCTTTCTCGTCTTCTTTGAAGAGCGCAGACCCAACCTCGACGATCTGCCCGCGCACACCCGCGTCCAGATCGGGGTGATACGGGGCTGAGCTGACGGCTTTTTCATTTGGTGCCGACCCTTGCTGTTCCGGGCCCGGGCGCGCTTCGCCCTCAACACGATCCGGTGCGCGACCTGTCACACGCTCCTGCACCCGGTCCTCAATCTCAAGCAAACGTCCACCGATCGCGGCCCGATCAAAACCCTGCACCTTCATGGTCTGGATTTCATCCTGAACGCCGGTTTTGATCTTCTCTTGCAGGAAGTCGTCTCCCCTGCCCTCTGCAAAGGCGCGGTTGATGTCACGGATCTCGCCACGGGCATCGCGGTAGATCTCAGAAGCGTCTTTATACGCGGCCTTCATGTCGATCCGCGCCTGGTTCTCGCTAAGAGAATGCGCATTAGCCAAGGTCTTAACGTCGCGTTCGAACCAGTTCTCGCGCGTCCGCCGGTCTACATCAGCGCCATTGCGGATACGCGACAGCACCAGATCACCATTGATGCCCATCGCTTCGAACCGCTCGGCCACCTGCCTGTCCGCATCTTTCAACACCGCATTGGCGGCCGCGCTGCGCGGATCGTTTGCATCAGCGCGCTTCCGACCCTCTGAGTCTGCCCGGTCCTGTCCGATGGGCTGGGTACGCGTTGGATCTGCTGCGTCTTGTTCTGCTGCGCGACGCTGGCGTGTCGGGTCGACGTCGTCGAGGCTTACCTCAATCTCATCGTCCCGCTCCAGACGCTTGCCAAAGAACGTCTTGGTCTCTTCATCCATAAGCAGCTCATAGTCCCGCAGGACCCGTGAAATCGCGGCCTCTGTTTGACTGCGCTTCTCCTCGTCCTCCATGGCTTCGGCTTTGGCGTCCATCCTCGTGATAAACTCACGGACATCGGTTCCAATGGCCTTCATCTCCCTATCAATGGCCGGGGCATGTGTCGGGTCCATCTGGTTGGCGACTTGTTGATTCATGTCGATTTCCTCTGATCTAAGAACCCCGTCCGTCACCAGGATTGATGCTGCGCCGAGTACAGCGTGGCTTATGGCCCCCAGGGTCTCGGCACGCCCTGGGTATTGGGTTGTGAAAAAGCCCTGCTCAAAACCGGCGTGATGCGACCGGAGTGTTTCGCCCAGGGCGGCATAGTCTGCATTGCGTTGATCGCTGATGACCTGCAGCTGGTCCGCCGCGGCAGGGTGTTGTCGGCTGATGCCAAAGAACGGAAAACCACTGCGCTGCGCTGGGGCCGGCCGCTCACGCAGTTCCCGGCCGTCGCGCCGCGCATGAACCCGCGCGCTGCTTTCACGCTCGGGGCGCAGGTTGCGGCTGAACCGGCTGGTGGCGGTCAAGACAATGCCGACGTCCCGCGCGGTCTCAACCTGCAGTTCTCGCAGATCCTGCGTTGTGATCCCGTACCGGCTGATCTGAAGTGTCTTGCCAGACGCCCCTGCCCGGCTGATCACCAGATGCGTATGCGGATGGCCGGTGTCGTCGTGATGGGCCATGACATATTTATAGCGGTCGCCATATTCGCCATTCGTCAGACGCGCGCCGAAACTGCGCGCGGCTTGCTTCGCTGCTTCCCGGTCTGTGTCCTTGGGGTAAGACAAGATGACGTGATAACTGTAGTTCGTGACCCGCGTGTCCATCCGGTCCCAGTCTTTCGCCCACTCATCCTGGACGTCGCGCAGGCCTTCCATCCCATGCCACACCTCACCGGTGTCGCCACGCTCCATTTCAACGGTGCCCTTGCGTGTGATGTAGGACAGCTGCCCGCCCAGGCGGCCGGATGCGGTGACGCCGCCACCGGGGACAACTTTGACCACTGCCTGATTGGTTAGCAGTGCATTGGCAATCATGCCGGCAGCACCACCTGACGGGTTCTGCCGTTGCGGTGATCGACGCCGCGATCGCGCGGGGTTTTGACCAGGACGCGGTTTCAGGTTCGGGATAAGCTGAAACTCTCCAAAGAGCGCGTCCCAGGCCGGGTCATATGCAGCGGCCAGGCTGGTCATGCTCTAGCCTTCACCTTGGGGGACACACGTGATGCGCGCTGTTTCTCCGCAAGCCGCTCGATCTCTAATGCACGGGTAAAAGACCTCTCATGGGCGGCGTCGGAGTAATCTTCGATCAACCGGCGCAACTCCCGAACCTCGTCCTTCATTGCTGCCAATTGATCTTCGGCGCGCTTGTTAAGCCGGAACTTCCCGGCATTTGCGGCGCGGGTCATCTGGTTGAGGTTGTTCGCCATGCCGACCAGCTGCGCCAGGTGCTCTTTGAATTGCTGTGTCCGGAACTCTTCTTTCGACGGAATACCAAAGGCTATGCGGATACAGACACGCACCAGGCCGGTTACGCTTCGCAGTTGCATGGCCTTGCTGCGCTGTTTGAGGAACGCCAATTCGTCCTCATCAAAGCGCATGGTTGTCGTGACAGATTTAGGTACGCCTTGTGGCATCGGGGCTTTCTCCACGATCAGAAATCGTGCGTGGCCCCGTCAGACCGCGCGTATGGTGTTTCAAGTGTAAGTTGAATTGATAGCCGACTGCAAGTCTAACAGATTGTCGATAGCACAATCTGTATTATCCCGCAAAGCAAAGTAAGCGTAGGATGTAGACGGTCCGTAGCGCGAGGCACAGCCGCTTGCCGCGTACTAAACACCGACCGGCGGCTGCTCCATGGCAAATGCCATTACGCTGTCGCCATCTGGCTGGCGGGCTTTGCCAGATGGCACATGGCACCGGACCATTGGCAAGTTCCAAATGCCTGATAATCGCCAACCATCTGGCATATGGCAAACGTCTGCTGGCAATACCCTTTTGGCCTTCCTTATTGTAGACGGTTGAGTATTGCTTAGAAAAGCAATAGCGTAGTTTTCAGCGCGGGTGACGGGTCGCGCGATAACTTGCAATCGCGAGCCCGTTTGTGGCACGCCGCTGCGCGGCGAGGCTTTCGGGCGCAGACCCGGAGACCAAATTGAAAATCTATGCAGCCGTAAACTCCAAAGGTGGGGCGGGAAAGTCTTCCATGCTCGTCGCCTTCGCTTCCGCTTTGCACCATCAGGGCAAACGTGTCCGTATCCTTGATCTGGATTCACAAGGAACACTCTCGGAATGGTTGAATCCGAATAACGGGCTGGAGCCGCTCCCCGCCGATGAACTTCTGATCGAGGCCGGGCAGTTTGCCAAGGAAGACGCAGAAAATGCGAAACTCGCTTATGCCCACATTCTTGCGGCCGAAGAGGCGGGGGGCTTTGACTACCTGCTGATCGACACCAAAGGTGAGCCCAGCATGACCGCCGCGATGGCGATGGCTGTTGCCGACATGGTGCTCTGCCCGTCTGATGGATCATCGGCAGAATACAAGCCTATCCTGGTCACATACAGATCGTGTGAGGCGGCTTTGCAGCAAATTGGCAGCACTGCGGACCCGAAAGAAAAGTTTCGGATTGTGTTCACCCGGCAATCTGTCGCGCAGTCAGCCGGAATTCAGAAGGGCAAACAGGCGCTGGCAAAGCAGTTTCATTGTGTCGTCGGAATCGCCGACACAGCGGCTATGGATGACGCGCTGCGGACGGGCACAACGATCGGGCGGTTGATGGGCTTTGCTCAGGAAACCATGGAACACGCGGAAACCCAGACGGCCAGGTCGAACGCCCGGCGCATGGCGGATCGGTGCAAAAAGGCGCTGAGCAATGCAGACCATGTGCTGAACGCGCTGAAAGAAAGCGAGGTGCAGCATGTCCCGGCCTAAGAGCATCGACAGCCTGCTTGCCAGATCAACCTCAGACATCGCGCCGACCGTGACGGATCTGAGCAAGCGGGAACAGGGTGAACCTGCAACTGATCCAAAACCGGAATCTGAGCCAGCCAAAGAAATGAAGACAGAACCGGTGGCAGACACGACACCGACCGCAAAACCAAAACGCTTAAATCCGGCCCCTGCGAAGCCAAAGCAGAAAGACCCTGCCCAGCCCGAAGACCTAAGTGCCGCAGGGCAACCGATCAGGGTTCAGATTTCCACCTCAGACGGCAGTGAGATTGCGGCGGCACTGGAAGAGGTCCGAAGCAACATACCTGCCGCCTTCCAGAAAAACTTTAACCTTGGAGCCTTCTTCAAAGAGGTCCTGCAAGACAACGATGCCGCCATTGCGGCCATGATCCGGAACAACCTGAATGAGGATGCACAATGAGCAAGCGCAAAAAAGCCACAAAGGAAACCAAGAGCATCGTTCGCACCCCCATCCGGTTTCAGGTTTCAGCCCTTGAAGGCGGTGAGGTAGAAAAGGAGTTTCTGGACCTGCTGGAAGATGTGCCGCCGCCATTGCGTGCGAGTGTGAATATCGGAAGCCTGTTCCGGCAAGTGATGTTGGAAAACGACAAAGAAATTGCCAAGATGATCAGAACAACAATGCAGAAAAAAGAGGTACACTGATCCCGTTTGATCTGTCGCAACAAACCTCCAATGTCACGCTGGCGGCCAAGGCACCACTGGCCGAGGGTTAACCACAAGCTGACGCTGAGATATTTGGTATCTCTGCTTACAGCCTGCTTCGGTCAGGCCAATTTCGCCCAAGGTTGAAATTGACCGGACTGGATAACCCTCGGCCCTGCCAGCGGAGGCGACATTCCAAGAGAAATAGCCCAGCCTCAAAAGAGGCTGAGTTGGTCGCCTTGGATCGCGGGGCCGTCACCCAGCGTTTTAATGCGCTCCTTAAGGGCCGCTTCGTTTTGTGCGGCTCTTTCTGCATCAGCTTTGGCCTGCGCTTCCCGTTCTGCGCGTTGCTTTGCAAACGGATCACCATTCGCGGCAAAGAATACAGGCGCAGCGGCGGTGTATGCGCCAGTGTAGGTTTCCAAACTGATGCTGTTGCCATGAATGACCTGCCCGGCCAGACCGCGCGTGGTGAGTTGCAGATAGGCCATGTGATAGGTGGCACGTGACAACTCGGTTGCCCGAAACCAGACACTTGTTTCCAATTCAAACCCCATGCCCTCGATGGTATCGGCCACGGCCAGCAACATGCCGCCCGCCCCGGCGGCGGGTTCGTCAATTGTTATGAACCCTTCCGCCTCGATGATCGCATTGGCATCGGCCAAGGTCATTTCCGCCATCATGCGCGACACTTCAAAGGGCGTGAAAAACTGGCCCAGCTTGGCATCCAGCACGCCAAGCTCACCGGCCACCATGCCGAGAAAATCACATCCGCCATTGCCGATCGTGCCCGCCATGATTGCCAGCAATTCGGGCATACGGCGGATGTCGTCTTTGTTGCGATAGCGCCCGACCACCTCCATATACTGGGTCTCAAGCGCGTCTCTTTGGGCCTCATCAGGGCAGGCGCGCTTTGCCAGCGCACAATAGGACAGTTCGCAGAAATCGCGGAAAACCTCGTCCCGGTGCTTGGATCGGTCAAGCTCGTTGATGATCCGGACAAAATCTTTGACCGCCGCAATCATGCTGATGCCTTGATGTCAGACGGATCACTAACTGTCTGCTCATAGACTGAAACCGAATGGCCGCAATCGTCGCAGTCCCATGCGTCATAGACGGCGCAAAGCTCCCATTGCTGTAGCTCTGCGTTCCATTCTGCATGGGCGTCCCGCTTGACGTTCTGCCCGCCGCAGTTCGAGCAATGGACCGTATTGGGGGCGCTCAAGCGCCACCCCCTTTCAATTCGGCCATTTTCTCGGTCAGCGCCCAAAGCGCGCGGTTCAGTGCTTTGTTCTGGTCGATCCCGGCAACAGCGCGGGTCCGCTGACGACGGGTCTGACCATCGGCTGTGCGGACACGCCCGGAAATCCCACCTCGGATGACATTCTCCTGAACCACGTTGAACGCGGTCCACAGATCAGCTGTTCGGTCAGCGGTGCGGCGCGTACTGAGCAACCGTGTCGCCTCAATCGGCGCGGGTTTTCCGTCTTCTTTGGCCGCATCGGGAAAACGAAGTTGGTGTGCGGCTTCGGCCAAAACCTTCCGTTCCGCGTCGTTCACGGTGATGGCCTTGAAGTCTTGCACCTGCTCCGTGATTTCTTCGGCATCGTCCAGAACGGTAAACGCGCCTTCGATGACTTCGGACACGGCATTTCCCGAGTGCCGCACCTTCACCTCGTTGAACGTATCGCCCACCATCAGGCCATTTGCGCAGACAAACCGGAAATAGCCGGGGATCATCTGATAGCTGCTGGTCCCGTCATTGGCGTTGACCAGTACAATTTCGAAGGACTCGCCGTCGCTGTTGGTGATCGAGCGGTGACGAAGCCGCAGCATGTGCTTGGTGAACGCGGCCTTGCCCGGAACACGGGTGTTCGCCTGCTGCGCAAAGAACGGATCAAACCCTTCATTCCGCAGCCCGTCCAGAACGTTTACGGTCGGAACCGGCACAAAGCGGTCAGAGCGGCTTTCGTGACCTTTGGTTGCAAATATTGACGGGACAGCTTGGCGCAGCTGGTCGTTGGTCAGCGCCGCTCCTGTCACCAGTCCGCCGCATGACATGCCCCGCATGTAACGATTGTAAGTCATCAGGAATATTCCTCTGTGGTGATGCGGTGGCCGATGTGGCCCGTTGGTCGGGGAAACGCTTCACTGGAGCCTTTCCTGATCCTCCCAACTCCGCTTGCTGTTTGTTGTGAACACAGCAGGCCAAGGAAACGGCCTGCTGGACTGACATCAGCCACCCTCGCCCCTCCGCGTTTTTCCCGGCGAAGGAGGGGGGCCGATGGAAAAGATCCGGATCTGATCGGAGGACTGGGGGTCAGGCTGAAAAACGGAAGGTTTGCGCGCTTTACGCGTGAAAGCCGTTTTTCTGCTTGAGGCGCATGGGAAAGAGAAATGTGAGCCGCGCCCATGGCGCGGATCTCTCTTTGCGCACTCCCCCTGGACCGGATCAGATACGAGAGCTTTTCGGCCCCCTGACGTTCGGGAAAACAGGCGCAGCAGACCGCTTGTCGGTCTGCGCTTTGCTCGATGTCTATCGAGCGTGGTCCTTGCAAAAGGCGAAGTGAACGGGCGTCACCCGAAGGGCCGAAACGGGCGTAACCAGGCGACTTGCGGCCGCGGTGAAAGCAGGCTCGGATGAGACAAGGTTCACTGCCCTCGGGCCGCAGGGAGAATGGGCAGGTCCGGTTCGGGGCGTAAGCCGGTAAGGCCGGCTGGAGCCAAGCACGCGGTCACGCGCTGAAGGCGCGGGATTTGCCCTGATCTCTATGCTGACTCTCGGCCACTCAGTTACTTGGAAAATCTGCTCAAGATTGCCCGACGCGATCAGGCTATCAAGCGTTACAATTGATGCGTCGCCTATCATATCCCGGCACTTCTCTCTGGTGATCTTGATGTCGGCCAGAAGCCGGAGCACTGGAAAGGGCGACTTGCGCCGCCCTGCCCTTTGGTTATTCGGTTACTCCATCGTCGTCGTTCCGTTTTGGGAAGGCCACCATTTCAACGCTGGGGAACATGCTGTGTTTGACGGTGATCGACTTGATTTCGCCGGAAACGTCGTCGGTGTTTACGAAGAGAACCCCGCAGCGGTCCCAGTAGTTCGTGCCATCTTTTTCACCGGCTTTGACGTTCAGTTTCAGAGTTTGAGTTGCCATTGTTAGATCCTCGCTTTTGAGTGTTTCGATGAACATGGCTTTTGCGGGCACTAAGATACGGTAATGGGGCTTTACGCTACTCATTACCGTTGGTGATTGCTCTGATT
>NZ_WQFE01000016.1 GCF_013033965.1 Ruegeria atlantica | reverse complement strand
TCCAGAATGGCGAATTGAATATCGAAAGCCTGGCCAATGAGCTGCTGCAGTCGGACGAGTTCAAGGCGCGCTACCCGGAAATCACCAATGCGGCCTTTATCGATCAGGCTTACGTCAATGCGTTGGGCCGGGGTGCCAGCCTGGAGGAGTTTGCACAAGGATTGTCGCAACTGTCCGACGGCACAATCAGCCGGGCCGCTTTTGCAGCTAACCTGTCGGAAAGCTCGGAGCACATCGTGGCCGGCAACGGCCATATGTCGACCAACAACTTTGATGTGGTTCTGAACGAGGTACAGGCGGAACGCTCCCTCGACAAAAGTTATGTTCTGGATGTCGTCCGGAAACTGTTGGGATCTCTCTACGATCGAGACTTCTCGGACGAGCAGCTCGACCTGATCGCAAAAGACGCCATTGACGGCACGCAGTCTCTGCTCGGCCTCGCGACAGAGCTGGCCAAGGATACTGTATTTCCAGACCCGGATCCGGCGACGGATCTTGCTGAGGTCAGCGACGCTGATTTTGTGCGACGCGTCTACCAGAATGCCTTTGGCAAGGAGCCGTCAAATTCGGACCTGTTGCTCTGGCAGGGCCATCTGCAGGACGGTCACGTAACACGCGGCGAACTTTTGCTGTTGATTGCCCGCAGTGTCGAGTTCGAGACCAACGGGACCCAACAGTTTGGTGATCGCAATACGGTCACTATTACCGGCGCGGATTCCAAAGACTATTTCGTTGGTTCTCAGGAGGTCGACGAGGTCATTGGCGACGCAAGGGACAACCGCCTTGATGGCACAACCTCAGACCGGCGGCTCGAGCTGTCCGGCGGGGACGGCAATGATGCCGTCTGGGGCGGCAGTAACCACGACGTGCTTAAGGGTGGGAACGGAACCGATTACATTCTTGGCGGTGACGGGAATGATGTCCTGATCGGAGGCGCTGGTGCGGATGATCTGCAGGGTGGCGCGGGTGATGATGTTTTGTTCGTTGACAAGGACGATCTGACGACCGGCCATGTGAATGGCGGTGACGGGATCGACACGATCCGGGTGACAGGAAGCGAACCCGTGACGCTGGAGCTGAAAGAGCATGATGTTGAGGCCGCCTATGGTGGTGATGGTGCGGACACGATCACTGCGGGGGCCGGATCCGGAAACGTGTTTATTTCTGCCGGGAAAGGCAACGACACTGTGACCGGCGGGGCCGGAAACGATACGCTCCATGGCGATATAGGAAACGATACGCTCCACGGGGGCGACGGTCAGGACTTCATGACAGGCGGCTCAGGCGACGACACCTTACGTGGAGGTGCCGGTCACGATGTTCTGCTTGGCGGCCATGGCGATGACGTCTTGTGGGGAAATGACGGCAACGACATTCTTGAGGGCGGAGAAAGCGACACGTGGAATGCCCTGCATGGGGAGGAAGGTGACGATACCTATATCTTCTCGCGCGCGTCCGGAAACACTTACATTGACGAATACACCGCCAGTTCAACGGCTGACCGTATCCAGTTCAAAGACATGTCCATCTGGGATTTTACGGCCCATTGGTCCAATGGGTTCGTCAAGATCGAGGCGACAGACGTTGAGGATCTGGACGAGCTTCACATCTACAATGCACACACGATCGAGCTCTTTGAGTTTGAAAAGGACAATCTGAGCTTTTCCGGTTGGTTTGTGGGCGCGTCAGAAGTGTCGGATGACGTCATCAACGACACCAGTCAGGGCAATGGGCTTATCCTGGCCGGATCTGGCAATGACATTGTTCATGGCAATGACGGGGACGACCACCTTCGCGGCGAACACGGTGATGACAAGCTGTATGGTGGTGACGGAAACGATGGTGTTTATGGGAGTGAGGGCGACGATCAGCTGTTTGGCGGAAATGGCAACGATTGGCTCGACGGAGGCTCGGCAGACACCTGGGATGTGCTCTACGGCGGCGCGGGTGATGACACCTATGTTGTTGGCAGTTGGTCGAAAAATGTTGCCATCGACGAAGAGGATGCCTCCTCTTCTGGCGACCTGATCCTCTTCAAAGGTATTGGGATCTGGGACTTGCAGGCGCGCTGGGGCAGTTACGAAGGCAAGACTTATCTGGAACTGTCAGAGAAGGACGGGGATCTCTTCCACATCTACAACGCCGACAAAATTGAACGATGGGAGTTTGAGCAGGACGGTTGGAATTTTGCGGGAGTCTTCATTGGCGGCGAGGGTGTCTCTGATGACGTGATCACCGATACCAGCCCGGGCAACGGGCTGGTCATTGCCGGGGCCGGTAATGACGTGGTTCATGGCAATGAGGGGCGCGACTTTTTGCGGGGCGACGATGGCGATGACAAGCTGTACGGCGGTGATGGCGATGACTCGCTGTTTGGCGGATCCGGGGCGGATGAGCTTTGGGGCGGCAACGGCGCAGACGTGTTGGAAGGAAGTGCAGGAAGCAGCACAGGCTGGGATGCGCTACACGGCGGTGATGGCGACGATACCTACGTCTTCACCAAAGCCTCGGGGGATACGTATCTCGACGAGATGTCTTCCAGTTCAACAGGTGACAGGATCCTGTTCCGCGACCTGTCGATCTGGGATATCTCGGCCAAATGGTCCAGTGGGAACTCCCGAATAGAACTGACGCATTTGGCGGATCAGGACGAACTCCATATCTACAACGCAAACCAGATCGAGCGTTGGGAATTCGGGAGCGACAACCTGGTGTTCTCCGGGTTGTTCCTAGGGCAGACAGCCACATCCGATGATGAAATCAATGACACCAGCTCCGGGAATGGCCTGGTTTTTGCAGGCGGCGGTAACGACATCGTCCACGGCAATGCAGGCAATGACCATCTGCGGGGCGAAGGTGGCAACGATACGCTTTATGGCGGCGATGGCAACGACGGTGTTTACGGCAGCGAAGGGGATGACCGCCTGTTTGGTAACAGCGGCGATGACTGGCTCAATGGGGGCAGCGCCGATGGCTGGGATTCCCTCTATGGGGGTGCGGGCAATGACACGTATGTCATATCCGCCGAGTCCGGGAACGTTCTTGTTGACGAGCAGCAGTCGACGTCCAATGCTGACAGGATTCTCTTCCAGGGTATCTCTCTCATTGATCTTTCGGGCCATTGGCACCAATCGGAAGACGGGACACGCCGACTGGAATTGACCGACAGCGATGGCGACGAGTTCCACATCTACAGCGCCGACAAAATCGAGCTGTTTGATTTTGAATCCAATGGGCCGGTGTTTCAGGGCCTGTTTGTGGGAGAAGCGGGAGATTCAGACGACAGCATAAGCGACACCAGCAACGGGAACGGGTTGATCCTTGCCGGAGGTGGCAATGATATCGTTCACGGAAACCATGGCAGCGACTTCCTGCATGGCGGCAGCGGCAATGATACCCTCCATGGCGATGATGGTGACGATGGCCTTTTTGGGGGCAGCGGCGACGACGTCCTGACCGGCGGAACCGGTGCAGATGAGTTCATCTTCCACGCATCTGTCAGCCAGGGCGCGGACCGCATCACGGACTTTGAGCTTGGTGTGGATTTGATTGAACTGCGGGGCGCCACATTCTCGGATCTCAGCTTTGTCGATACAGGCTCTGGTACGCGGGTCGAGTGGACCAACGGTTCCGTTGAAGTTGAGGGGATAAGTATCGCCTCTCTGACGGAAGACCAGTTTACGTTCCTTTGATCCCGGCCGACACTTTTTGGGACGAAGCCCGTGCAAGCAGCGTTGCTTCGCGGCACATTCTCTGACGTATCGCAACCGATTGGAGTCCGATACGTCAGGACCGGCACCAAACCAGCGATCAACGCAGTTTTTAAGCTCAGTGACTGGAGATGCGTTCGCTCAACTTACGAACTGATCAACGTCTCATGGACCTCGCAAGAACTTGGGATCACCGAGCTCCGAATTAATGTTCACAAATGTTCCATAATTTGTCCGATTTTGCGGCCTCGGGCCAGCTGGGCCCTATAGGCTTGTGACCACTGACCTGAGCCCCTGAATCTCCTCCAGCTTTGTGTAGAGTCCGGCCAACTGAAGGACGGACAAATGAAGACGAGATTCACCGACGAACAGATCATTCAGATGATCAAGGAACAGGAAGCTGGCGAGAAGACGGTTGACGTGTGCATGGTGCTGTGGTCACGGGGTTGGCCCCACGGCCAATGCAATCATTGCAGTGTTGCGGACCGTAGAGAACACTCATATCAAGCAGCGTTACGGCTATGAAGCCTGCTCAGCTGTGCTAGATCGAGTTCGCCCTTGTTCGAAGTCCGCTCGAAAGGCGTTTAAGATCGCGACTATCCAAATAGCCTCGTTTGCAGCATGAAAGCCTGGTTCACCATCGATACGTTCCATTTGTTCGCTGCCCGCATGATGCAGCCCAATCATCTTAAGTTTGGCATTCAACGCAACACCACCTGAGCTACCTTTAATAGTACCTGTCGTGTAATGCAGCCGCCCCGGCAAAAGTGTATCAGCGCCCCGTGTGTCTCCATCGTGCATCAAGAGATCTGTATTCTGAAACGAGTAGGAAGGCTCATCGGGGTTCGGATGTGAAATAACGAATACTTCTGCCGGGGGATCCTGAGGTGCTGGCGGTAAGTACTTAATCAGCTCAAAATTAGACGTTTCGATGGGCAGTGTATCCTTGAACGAAAACAAGCAGGCGTCGTGATGTCGGAAAGGGGATGACCATATTACCTCATCGATTTCATAATCCTGCTTAGGATTGTCTGACAAGGTAAACCGGACTGCAGCATCTTGTGGGCGAAGTGGTCGTAAAGTTTCATATTCCTGCGGATATTCGCTTACCACGTGGTCATTGGTAAGCCCTAAAAGCGTACCCTCGAGCTGAGGTGCGAGATCGCCTCCATTCACTATGCAACACGTCCCGCGCACCTCACCAGAATGCAGATCTACAACTGAAACTATACTGTTGCCCATCTCTAGA
The DNA here is from genome assembly GCF_013033965.1 of Ruegeria atlantica. Lineage (GTDB taxonomy): Bacteria > Pseudomonadota > Alphaproteobacteria > Rhodobacterales > Rhodobacteraceae > Ruegeria > Ruegeria atlantica_D. The sequence continues at coordinate 79,359 of NZ_WQFE01000016.1, read as the reverse complement.
AACTTTAGCATCCACCCGCGACCACGTAACAACGCATTCGAGAACTGAGCCTCGAGATCGCTCTCGTCGGTTTGACGTTGACGCCTGATATCACTAGCATCCATATGAACTTCGCCATTCGCCTGAATTAGAACTGTTCGTTCAAGGCCGGTCACAAGCAGCTTCGCTTCTTCCGTCGAGCGCGGCAGCGCCCAAACCGTTTTAAATTGCCGCAGCGTCGAACTGAGTTTGAAAACATCTACGTCCTTCGTCGCTAACATTGCATTGACCGCATCAGAGGCTCCGCTCCAGTCTTCTCGGCTAATCCGGGCCTCTGCGAGAGATGACCAAACATAGAATCCACGATCTTCCTCAGGCAGTCTCGATGTGCTTTCTTCAATTTCGTCTGCAAGCGCGTCGAGGTCCAACTCAAACGGCAATTCGAACCCTTCGATCCTTGCACGTGTACCCACTGCGAGCAGATTGCCAATCAGCCAGTTGCGTTTTTCTGCGGCACCGGTGCAGCCTTCTTTGTATCTCTGAAGGGACTTTTCCAAATGCAGCTTGGCTGCAACGCGATTTCCTTTCAGTGCGTTTAAAAAGAGGTCCTTATGCGCTCTGCCAGAAATACCCTTAGCCTCTGCAAATAGGTCTGGATCATCTGCAAATTCAATTCCCAAAACGTCAAGGAGCGCGATCCCAGAACCATACCTGCCTAGTTCAATGGACACTTGTGCCAAATCGAGCCGGTTCTTGCTTGATAATCGATTGGCAACGTTCATGCTTTCTAGAAAAGCATCTACTTCTTCAAAAAACCGCTCCTTCATAGAGACACTGACAACCATCTGTAGATCATCATCACTCAGCGCATCATCTTCTTGCTCCAGTAGTCGATGGGTTAAGCTACGAAGCGACTTGGCTGAAGCTGAACGTAGGCCATCCTGTGCCCGTTCTATGAATTGTAAGACTTCATCGTCGAGATGAGACATCTAGAGAAGCTCCCGCAACACATCACGCATTGTCTTCTTGGGCGCATACTTCGTGAATGAGTGGGTCCAGAGCCCACCATTGTTTTGTCGAACGTCCTCGACGACTTCGCCGCCGCTTTTTAAATAGTCGTCGCGTAATTTCGGATCAGCACGCGCGACAATATCCAGGGGATCAAAAATGTTTACCCAGCGAAGATCGATTTTTTCGTAGGCATAACCATCTTGGCGAGTGTAGCCTGGCTTCAAATGTGTCTGTACTTCTGACAACCCCAAGGGGGACCCGACTGTCATCAGATGCTTGATCTGGGGACAATCTGGCACGTTCTTTAGGCAGTCATATGCGATCACGGTTCCCATAGAGTGGGTGATTAGAATAATTGGCCCGCGAGTTTCAGCGGCTTTCAGCTCGTCAACGAATCTACGGCGGATTACATCTCGAACTTTGTATGTCTCGCCTGGGCGCGGTGAATGAGCTACGTTGTAAAGGTAATGATGCGTGTCTCTAACAGCCGCACGCATCAACGGTTTTTTTAGGAACCAGGGCAACGGAATTGCTTCTGCTTCGATTCCAGAAAGATCCGATGGCAGTGGCAGCCTCTCGCTATCAAGCAGGTCTTCTGGGGCAACATTCATGTTTTCCGCAAATGTGCGTAAGAACGCGTCATCTACCTCACCCAAATCAGGACCCCCGCTTAAAAGAGCCCCCGTGCTTTCCAATGACAACTCAGAACTTTCAGCAATTGACGCCAAACCTAAAGGTGCCGCGTACATGATATCCGCCCAGTGCACTGATTTAAGGTGTGCACTGGTTTTAAGGTCAATACCTTCATTTCCGGCGTAATCTGTGGCAAGTGCACTGTACCAGTGATGGATCAGAACGTCTTTTTCTGGCATGTTTGAAATGCCATGCACAAAGATAACTGTCGTCATGTGTCCCTACCGACTTATTAAATGGGTTTCAGTTTGAAACGCATATTCGGGAGCGATTTGAGGCCCAATATGTAGCTGAATATGAATTTTGACGAGTAGTTTGACTGAAAACGAAAAGCTTTCAAGGGAAGTAAACAAGCGAAAGACATTCTAGACACGACGGTTACAACCTCGCAAAAACGCCTCAGAAGCAAACGAAAAGATCAACACTGAACACGTAGTAGAAGTAGTCCATCAACGTCTTACCTCAATTCATTTGGCAGGTCTGACCAAGTGACTGTTTTTAGATTATTTTTCGAAACCCATTCAGGCATCTTAGCAGGTTTTCCATCTTTAGTGTGAGTAGCAATAACTGTCTTGCCAAGAGAGAGGCTTTTCTCCACCTCCCACTTCACCCATTGGCTCTGAGCAGTGTTGTCTGAGAGATGGACAACACAGACTGAGCTGCGTTCGATACGCTCCGTGATTTTCTGCCGAATGTACTCGGCTCGCTCACTATCGTAAGGAACTCGAACAGAGTGATCATTGAACTCAATGTCGCTATTGTCATTTTTGGCATTTGCCCTAAGCAAATTCACTTCATCCAAATCTTCAGTAGCAAAGCTGATGAATACGTTCCGTTTTCCGCCCTGTAGGGAGCGTTTGGCCTTCTCTTCGAGAGCACTGATGTTGCCTAGTGTGTTCCAACCGCCGCCGCTGCCTCCGCCCATCATGATCCCCCTTCAAATTTGAACTCATTGCAGGCAATGCACTCCCCACACGGCTCTAGATTTCCGGCGTGGCATGAGTAAGTGTCTCTTATGCCTTTTTGACGAGCAAGTTCGACGACTTCTATTTTGTGAAACATTGAAAGCGGGGCGAGAACTTTTATGTCGCGCCCCATGCAGCATCGTAACATGTTTTCAGCTTCACTCAGAAATCTTGCTGTTTGATCTGGAAATAAGCTGGTATCCTCATGCAACAAACCGATTGAAACTCCATCTGCTGAGACCTGACTCGCGTAGGCCGCTGCTGTTAGCAGAAACAACATATTCCTACCCGGCGTAAATGCATCATCAGCGATGTGGAGGCTTTTGTCTGTTAAACCCGAACGGATGAGCTCACCATACCCACCAAGATTGGCGACATTCGGTTTTGGGAGGCTCAAATCTGACATAGCATTGATACATGCCTGAAGTTCGAGATCGCGGGATATTTGGCCATAGTCAACAAAGAGCGGAAACTGTTGAACACCTTCTTCATCCGCCAATTTTGCCATAAGCGTTGAGTCCAACCCCCCAGATACTAGGCTGACGATACTCATGCTGCTAAGAGCTCCTTTTCCATATTCTTTAAGACCCGCATTACTACCCAAATCGCCCAGTCGAGAAGTCCAACTTTGACGCCCATTCCTAAAGCGTGTGCAGTCATTACAGCCTCATGCTTTCGATATGTTCGTAATGTAGAGATTGAGCCGTTGTTAGGGTCATAGATTTCCATAATCTTCATATAGTCCACTACATGTCTATCAATGATCGCGAGGTCAAAACTGTGGTATATGTTACGAAGAAACATACTTGCCTGTTTCGGCCCAATGCCCGGTGCATGGGTAACCAGCCAGTTTCGAGCTTCTTCTGGTTCACTGATAGTAGTTAACAATTCACTGAGATTTTCTGCTTCTAAATGCACGCGAGCCGCAAGCTTTGAGAGCTGATCAGCCCGTTTGTTCGGGAAGCGGTACCTCTTCCATTGATCACCTACTCGGAGCGGCTTCTTCAAGAGCACCAATAGCTTTTGGAACAACTCGTCTTCATGTCGATTGCCGCTCAGCAAGACACCGGATTCGGCGATACTATCAGCAGCTGAAACGGCTAGATCATACCGAACTTGGCTACTCAAAATGCAGCAAGAAAGCTCATACCACAATCCTGCTTCATCCAGTTGCGAATTGCGAGCCGCGATCTGTTTCTCAATATCGGTATGTACTGCTTGAACCGCAGCAACAATTCTATTTTGGTGGGGGCTCATCATCGAAATAGTCCTGGGATTTTAGTTTTGGATTGGCTCACCTTCTCTTCACCCAGCACGCGTTCTGCAAAGACTTCTAACCTTCCATCATCTGTATGTATTCTTAGCCCGTTTAAGAAATTTGCATAAAAATCCAAATTGTGTAGACCAACCTTCCCTGAAATTCCTATATCTTCGTCACCTGCCGAACGAATTGCATCTTGAGTGATCTTTGAATCTGCCATCAAGCCCTGGTATTCAAAAAAATCAAAATGCTGCGTATGGTGAAGCGTCCGAGCTTTCGCATCTACAACATACCTACACCACTCGAGCCCGTCAAAACTGTCCGCGCCTGCGGCGGTATATATCACAATGCTGATAGGGTTTCCGGTTCCCAGAACGTGAATCGGTTGGTAGAAAGGAAGCGTCTGAAGTTCTTTCCGGATGCTGCCCAGCGTGGTTGCGCATTCAAAAATGCCAGGGCCAAGCTCTCTCTCAGGCACAGCAATCATCGGAGGTTGTAGCTCTTCAGCAATTTGTTTGACAACCTTTGGCAGGTCTTGAAGGTCGTGCCCGTAACCACTTTTCGCCTTTGGAGAGTGAACAATCGGAATAATGGGTGCCGAGGTTAGTTTTTGATCAAGCTTTGACTGTTCGATGATCTTCGCCGCAGACGAATACATACTTCGCTGCGGGGGCTCATGCGAAGTTGGTTCCGAATAGTCGAAGGAAAGTACCCAGTTGTGAGGAATACTCGATAAAGCCTCACTAAAATCAGAACGGCACCACGTTTTGTCATCGAGTCTTACTGCTTCGTAATTTCCTGAGTCCACCATCACGAATCCACCACGCTTGGAGAATTCCCTGATCCGGTTCCTCAGTTTGCGGAGCTCTTTCTTATCTTTGCCTCTTGGATAGTTTCTATCGACGAGATCGTATGCAGAAACCAGAACTGTTTGGCACCTAGTCTCGTCTTTGGGGGCGGTAGCTCCAGTTCCAAAAAGGGTTAACAGCTCAACCGCCTCAAATGGGTCCAGCCGGGTCTCGTAGGTTGAAGTCGAATGGAACAATACTGGAAGTCGCACTAAGTTGTCTGCCAAGAGGGTTGTTCGTTCAGGTGGGCTTTTGGGAGCAACCACCTTTGAAATCTTCCTTTGCAATTGGCGAAGCCCAGGATGGTCTGCCTCGCCATTCCAACCTATTAGATCAACTGTGCTCCACTCTGCATAATAGTCTGGAGCCTCGCATTCTTCTATGCGAGCCGGGATAAGCGCGGCGCCAGCCTTTTGTGCGATTTCAAGCTCGCTGTAGACTCGATTACTAGATCTGGCAGCTGCCGACCATATCGGTAAGACACATGGTGCTTTCTTAACTTCAGGAGGTATCACTTCTTGGAATCTGCCCGCTGCATCGTCATCCCACCAGACCGTCCAACGTTGCCTTAGAATTTTCACAAGTTCCTCAACCAGCGAGAAATCAGTGCTGGAGTAGATCAAACAAATATCGGCCAAATGTCACACCTTAATTCACTCGCCTTAGAGTTTAACAGCGTTTCTCAAAAAAACGCGAGAGCGTTCTTGCCTAGGTGGGTTACTATTTACTCAGACATTGCATGTAGACCAACATGCTTGATACAGGGCAGTTGCGAAGTCAGATGTGACATTCACGCCTTCGTCCACGAGCTTCAGCATCGATTGCCGGTCACTGATCTCCAATAGCAGCGTTACAAACCGGCCGTCGCTCACGGCTTTTATGCATCTTTGTATCGCAGGTTCTTCTAGTTGATCTGAAAGTACAAGAAGCGATCCCCAATCTTCGTCAAAACTTCGAGGTCCATCAATCAATGGGCAAACAACCTCCACCCCCAACTCCCTAAGGCGAAAACATGCCTCCTCCAGAGTATAGCGCCTACCAATTGTATCAACCTTCCCCTCAAGCCGAAGTGGCAGCGCATTAGGCTGCCCAACTGGTACCAATTTGACGTCACCAAAGTTTTGTTCTGGTAGACTCCGTGTGGCAACATAACGAGAAACATACTGTGAGGCTAAATCAGCGGCCTCGGGCGGTGGCCTTTGTTCTTCAGCCCAATAGTAGGCGAAAATGGCACTAAAAACGTCCCCAGTTCCAATTTTAAATACACTATCGGATCGGTAAGCCGGAATGGATCGCTCCGATCCGTTATCCTCAAAAACAACTGCACCGAATGGCCCTCTTTTTAGGACGACTACATTGGCAAAGTTTGTTAAAATAATCTCTCTACACGCCTCTACGGCGTTGAGTTTCGGAGCGATCGATATTGCCTCCGCTTCGTTTACAACAAGCGCAAGCTCCTTCGCTGTTGAACCGTTTTTGTGGAATGGAGCTAGATCATTGGAGGTCTGCGGATCATATACCGCTCGCTCAGCTTTCACAACGGCATCTCCATCCAAGAAACCGAAGCGCAATACTGCATTACCTTCCAGATGGATCGGATCGTTTTGGAATATTTTGGCTGGCGCTGGTTCAATGTGAGGCGTCGAAAGAGGGTGGAAGTATGCAAACACTACCCCATTTCGGCAAGGCGATTGACGAACTTTTAATCCCAGCGACCGAAGCCTCTCTATACCTGGCTGTTTGTCATTATTCGCATATGTATGGAACACACTTCCCGGTGAGAGCGTAGAAATCGCAGCGGCCGCCCTCCCTCCAGATCCGAATTCCTCGTGCCAACTTGGAATAACGCAGATTTCTGTATAGAGGCCTCCTACGATCTGCATTTAAATGGTCCCGTTTTCATCCATCCTCGGCGTCAACGATTTCCTGAATCCAAGGTCTTGCCAAGACTTCTTTTATCAGATTCATATCAGGCTGAACCTTTTTAAAGCACTTGTTGACGATCCTCCAAGTAGTTCCTGCCGGAGCGCTGGTTTCGACAACGACAACCACTCTAGTTTTGGGATCGGCATTAGAAACGTAAACTCCTGATGTAGCAGACAAAAATACTCAACGCTTCAGGCGTTGGTAGTTGCCAGCACTAACTGCGAGAACCACAGCCCGGACGGGATGCCTAAACTCGACGAGTACTGCTTAGTGTCCGCTTTTTCCGGCTTGTCGATACTCCGTTGCACCCGCAGCGAAATTCCGCTTTCCGCCCGATTCATTAGAATAACAACGCGTTCTTGCGCAAATAGAAAAGGCGCAGCCTGCTCCGCTGCACTTGTTTTGAGGCAGCGGGATTTGGACAAGCCAAACGCCCCTGGCCATCAGGGGTAAGGCGCTGCCTTCCCCCTCGGGCAACCCTATTAGACAACACCGTGTCCTCGGCTACGCCTGCGGGCCGCACCACTATTGTCAAATAGCATTGCCTCGCCCCCATCCGCGTTCGCCACGTGGCAGATCAGCAGGAACAGGCGCCTTCGGCGTCTGATCTGCAAATCAGCCCTGATTTTCCCAAAAGGAAGTTAGGATCAATGAAATCAGTCTGGGTGCTGGATGAAGGAAGTAAGGCGAAAATGGCAATGTTCTGTCGCTGGTGGCAGAACTATGTGTCGCCTGACAAAGAGTGTGGAACGTCACTGATATTTGACTCAGTCGACAGTCAAAACCTCAATAAACAGGTCAATCACGTCATTCAATTTTGACCCAAACTTCAAGCATTTCTGACCCAAAAAGAATTGCATCCAACACCTGAATTTCGCAGTGAGTCATTTGAACGACCCTTAACCCCCATTTGGGATAGGCGGCAGCTGACGCAAATATAAAACAACTGCATCCAAGTCGTTTTCTGACATCGCAGCATAGTGGTGGTATCCCATGGGCGGAAGCATCTTGGACCCATCAGGACGAATACCTTCAACTATCATGACTTGTATTTCTTCGTCAGTGTAACCGGCAAGACCATCTTCGTGGGTTGTCAGGTTGGAAGACACGGACGTACCCCATGGCCCGTGAAATTCAAACCCTCCCGCACCGAGATGCGTTTTGAACATAGGACCCTTTTCACCCATGGGTGTATGGCATTCGATGCAATGCGCAACCGGACCTGCGAGATACTCGCCGTATTCAACACTGACGGCTACCGGAGGCGCCGTGACGCTTTCGACCGGCGGCCCATAGGCAGAAGGAAGCGGGATGTTATACGTCGAAAACGGTGTTTCCCTTTTGCTGGCTGGCAGCGTTCGCAGAAAAGCAACAATGGAATAGAGGTCGTCGTCGGAAAGCCCCCTATAGAGGGTCATCGGCATAGGTGGCCCGATCACAGAACCATCAGGTCGAATTCCCTCTCGGATCGCCGTTGCAAGCTCCTCATCAGTCCAGTCGGCAACGCGACCACCCGGTGTGATATTTACGGCCCAAGCTTCGAAAGCGGAGTTCTTTTCAACCATGAACCCGCCCAATTCATTTTCCATGTCAGGTCCATTAGGGGTTTGTGGAGTGTGGCAGTTTCCACATCCTGCCGGTCCTCTTACGAGGTATTCTCCTCGTTCGACAGACGGCTCCGCACTAACGCAAAACGCAGCTGCAACCATCGCAGCAGTAACAAGTCCCAGACGCATCATTCCTCACCAATAAACTTAGGTCATTCAATACCGATGTATGTCACTGCCCAGACCTGCAGATTGCCCAGTTCCTCCGCTAGCGCGGGGTCTTCGACCACCGGAAAGATCACCACGGCCGGACCAAAGCCACCAAGTGCCAGCGGTTTCTGGTCGGCATGGGTGGCCAATATAGGATCGAACCGCTCAATCTGTTCCCAGTTGATCTCAGCGCGGTAACCGTCAAGCGCGATGGGAACGGCAGTCTTGCCGGTGGCTCCGGCCTGCGCCATCACATCAGCTAGACGTGGACCGGTCATGGCGCGGTTGGTCTCCTGGCCCGGCGGGCCAAAGGGCACGGTCAGTTCCTTCTGCTCCAGCAAGCCCAGTGTAGTAGCGTCAAAGCCCATGCCGTCGGTGTAGGTGATCTCAAGATAGCCGAAGAAGCCGCCATCTTCTTCCCCGCGTGCAGGCAAGTTGGACGTCCCCAGGTTGCCACCTAACGTCACTAGAGTCGGTCCCTGTGCCTTGGCCATCAATGGCAAACATAGCGCTAGGGCTAGAATGATCGTGCGTTTCATAAACCGTTGTTTCCTAAGTAAGTTGCACACAATAATACTCTGCTAATCAAACGTGTCGTTGACTGTAAATCTCAATCTTGGATTGGCCGTTGGCCGCCGATACTGATCGGTTTCCACCAGCCAAGCCTCAGGCCACAAATTAAACGGCAAGCGATCAAGACAAACCACGGAGCGTCTTGGTTCCAATACGATGCAAAAATTGCGAGCGGTAGATGAGCATTAGGTCACCAAAGGCTTCCAAAATCTTGGGCAACTGCGATTGGTACAGCGGAGGAGACTGAGAGCTTAACGTCTCCCCTGCACTAGTCTTAAACGTGATCAAGTTCGAGCCGCCAGTTCGCGAAGCTTAGTTAGGTCGGTTTGGAATCCCGACCCAGATGTTCCAATCGCATTACTCCTTATTCTCCATATGGATGCACCCGGACCCATTGCTTCGCCTTCAGAATTTGAGTTCCATTTTGAGGTTTGCTGCGTTGATGTTTGTGTTTGAGGAGAAGCGGCCCTGGTAGCTTGCGGAAAGGTTGAAGCGATCGGAGCCGAACAATGTTGCGCCCAGTTCGATATCGCCGAACAACCGGTCCAGCTCTGTGGTGTTGGTGAAGCTGCCGGTTCCGGCCGGCGCGTCAGCGAAGCCGGCGGTGATGGTGTGGGTGTCATTGGCAAAGTAGGTTGCACCGACCTTGGCAAAGGCGCGCAGGGACCGGTCTCCGGGCATGTCGAACTCCCTGCCAATCTCTGCCGATGGCGAGATTGTGACGTAGGAACTGGTATCACCCGCGACACTCAGATTAGCCGCCCCGGCCCCGCTTTCCGTCACGCCCTCGCGATCCAGTGTGGTCCAGCCCAGATCCAGCATCGGCTTGAGGTAGAAGCTCTCAAACTCTTTCAGATAAGCCGCCCGCAGCTGTGCGGTGAAGAATTTGGTATCCGGATCCGAGCTGGCCGTGCCGGTGAAGCCGCCAAACCCGATCTGCCGGGTGACCGTATCATTGCTGATCCCGCCGCTCAGGCTGGCGGCCAGCAACAGGGGCCCGTCGACATATTTGACCGCGACACCGCCCTGGTAACGATCAAAGTCGCTGTCGGCGCCGTTGGAGGCACTGACATCACCGGTCTCATAGCCGATCCCACCGCCCACAAACCAGTTGGGGGCGACTTCAAACTGCGCCCCGCCCGACACGCCGGTCACGCTTTCGGTGAAGCCCACGGTTTCCGTCGTGCCGCTGTGGTCCAGGTAGCGGTATTGCGGTTGCAACCAGACACACGCGCCTTCGGCGATGGCCGCGAACGGGCCGGCCTGCTGTTCGCAGCTCAGCAGGCTGGCTGCAAAGGCTTGCGACGACAGCAGCGCACCGGTTTCCACGTTGCCATAGATCTCCGGGCTCAGTTGGTCGAGCGCGTCCGCGTAATCGGATGAGTTCGTGACCGCCAGCAGCCCGTTCAGCACAGGGGCAACGCCGCCGCTGCCCAGCATGAAGGCCTCGTTCAGCGCGGCACTGGTCCGGCTCTGGTTGGCATTCAGCCCCGCGATATCGGTGAAGTTCACCCCGAAGCTCAGCACGACATCCGTTGTATTCGGGAACAACAGAGACGCCTGCACGGCCGGTCCGAACCCCGTGAACCCTGCGAGTGTCAATCCGGAAGCCGTCGCGCCATCTGCAGCGGACACAAGGGTAAAGCTCTGCTGGCCCGGGCTCAGGGTCTCGACGGACAGCGGGGATTGCTGGTTGACCGCCACCTGCCCGGACAGTTCCGCCAATCCGGTAACGATCACCTGATCGGAGGTTCCGGCCACCAGGTCCACATCGATCGCAAGCGTGCCCGAGGCCTCCTGGCTCAGATCGCCTGTTATAGTGGTGGTCTGGATCACATTGTCGCCGCCGGGCGAGAACGTACCCTCATTCACCACAACGCCATCCCCAACGTTGATGCTGCTGCCTGCATCGAGGCGGCCACCGGAGAGGATGTTAACCCTGTTGCGCCCGTCCCCCAGATCGACATTGCCGGTGATCAGGCCCGCGGTGTTCACCACGTCATCCGCGTCGTCGCCCCGGACCGCCATGCCCGACAGCGCGGACACCGATCCCGTGGCCTCTACATTCAGCGTGTTGGTCTCCCCATCTCTTCCACCGAGCCACACCCCCGCACCCGTACCGGATCCGCCCTGCACACTGCCCCACAGCGTCACCTCGGCACCGCTGGCACCATCTGCATACACCCCATTCCTGTTCACGCCAGTTGCCGTGACATCACCCTGCGCGACGACGCTGGCCGCACCGCGAAAGGCCGTCGCAACGATCCCATTTCCAGTCGAGCCCGTCACGGGTCCCGTCGTCGTCACCGACACGTCACCATTGCCGAAGTTTACTGCGCCAATGCCTACTGTGTTTCCGCTGACCTTTGCGGCCGAGATCGTCAGATCCGTGCCTGCACTTAAGGATGAAGACAAGGCGACAATCCCACTTCCGCTAGATCCCGTGACAGCGCCCGTTGTCGTGATCGACAACCCGCCGCTGCCGGAGTTGTCCGCGGCAATCCCGTTATAACCGCCTGAGACCCCAGCCGCCGTGATCGTCAGGTCAGTGCCCGCAGAGGAGTTGGACGCCTCGATCCCATTACTGCTGGAACCTGTGACCGCCCCAGTGGTGGTTACCGACAAGGCTCCACTGCCGTCGTTTGTTGCGGAAATCCCACGGTCAGAGCCGGAAACCCCGACCGCCGTGATTGTCAGGTCGGTGCCCGAAGTGTTTTGTGCATAAATCCCCTCGCCACCTGTGCCTGTGACAGCGCCAGTCGATGATACCGTCAAAGCGCCAGCGCCATAGTTTATTGCACCAATTCCAGCTTGGCCCCCCGACACCGCCGCCGCGGTGATCGTGACATCGGTGCCCGCAGAAGTGTTTAACGCTTCAATCCCGTTACCGCTGGAACCCGTGACAGCTGCCGTGGACGTTACCGACAAAGCGCCAGTACCTTCGTTTGTTGCGGAAATCCCGTTATCACCGCCTGAGACCCCAGCCGCCGTGATAGTCAGGTCTGTGCCCTCAGAGGAGTTGTACGCCTCGATCCCATTGTCACTGGAACCCGTGACAGCCCCGGTGGTGGTCACCGACAAGGCTCCACTGCCGTCGTTCGTTGCGGAAATCCCATCGTTAGAGCCGGTAACCCCGACTGCCGTAATCGTCAGATCCGTGCCCGAAGTATTTCGCGCATAAATCCCCTCGCCACCTGAGCCTGTGACAGCGCCAGTCGATGCTACCGTCAAAGCGCCATTGCCTTGGTTTCGAGCCCAGATCCCTCTTTGGCCCCCCGACACCGCCGCCGCCGTGATCGTCAGGTCCGTGCCCGCAGAAGAATTAAGCGCCTCAATCCCAGTATCGCTAGATCCCGTGACATCCCCGGTGGTCGTCACCGACAACGCGCCATTGCCGAAGTTTACTGCGCCAATGCCTACTGTGTTTCCGCTGACCTTTGCGGCCGAGATCGTCAGATCCGTGCCCGAACGATTATTAAACACATTAATGCCATCACCCCTGGAGCCTGTGACAGCTGCCGTGGACGTTACCGACAAAGCGCCAGTACCTTCGTTTTCCGCGTAAATCCCTCTTTGGCCACCCGACACCGCCGCCGCCGTGATCGTCAGGTCCGTGCCCGCAGAAGAATTAAGCGCCTCAATCCCAGTATCGCTAGATCCCGTGACATCCCCGGTGGTCGTCACCGACAACGCGCCATTGCCGTAGTTTACTGCGCCAATGCCTACTGTGTTTCCGCTGACCTTTGCGGCCGAGATCGTCAGATCCGTGCCCGAAGTGTTCTGTGCGAAAATCCCATAGGCGTTCGTGCCTGTGACGTCACCGGTCGCTGCAACTGACAAGTCCCCGGAACCTAAGTTCCGCGCAACAATCCCACTTTGACCGCCCGACACCGCCGCCGCGGTGATCGTGACATCGGTGCCCGCAGAAGTGTTTAACGCTTCAATCCCATTACCGCTGGAACCCGTGACAGCTGCCGTGGACGTTACCGACAAAGCGCCAGTACCTTCGTTTTCCGCGTAAATCCCTCTTTGGCCACCCGACACCGCCGCCGCCGTGATCGTCAGGTCCGTGCCCGCGGAAGAACGGTTTTGAGCGAAAATCCCATCCCAGCTGGAACCCGTGACAGCTGCCGTGGTGGTTACCGACAAGGCTCCAGTTCCAAAGTTTGTTGCCAAAATCCCGTTACCACCGCCGCCTGAAACTGCTGCCGCCGTGATCGTGAGACTGTCGCCGGATGAATGGTTTATCGCAAATATTCCGTCGTAATTGGTGCCCGCGACATCGCCGGTCGCTGTCACCGACAAGTCCCCGGTTCCTAAGTTCCGTGCAACAATTCCAGTTCGACCACCCGACACCGCCGCCGTCGTGAGCGTCAGACCCGTGCCGTTAGATTGGTTCCATGCGAAAACCCCATAGCGATCCGTGCCCATGACGTCCCCGGTCGTTGTGACCGACAGCGCACCACTGCCGAAGTTTTTCGCATAGATTCCGTAATAACCGCCCGACACCGCCGCCGACGTGATCGTCAGATCCGTGCCATCAGAAGAGGTAAACGCATAAATCCCAGTAACGCTGGATCCCGTGACAGCGCCAGTCGTTGTCACTGTCACGGCACCAGTGCCTGCGCTTCGTGCGCTAATTCCGGAAGTACCGCCGTCAACCGCTGCCGCCATGATCGTCAGATCCGTGCCATCAGAGGAGTTGTACGCCTCGATCCCACTATCACCAGATCCCGTGACAGCGCCTGTGGACGTCACTAATAACGCGCCGGCACCATAGTTTATTGCGGAAATCCCATCGTCAGAGCCGGCAACCCCGACCGCCGTGATCGTCAGGCCCGTGCCCGAACTGTTCTGCGCGAAAATCCCATCGGCGTTCGTGCCTGTGACGTCTCCGGTGGACGTTACCGACAAATCCCCGGTACCTGAGCTCCGTGTAAGAATCCCATTTAGACCACCCGTGACCGCCGCTGTCGCGATCGTCAGATCCGTGCCACTGTTCGCTGCATTGACCCCATCGCCTCCCGAGCCCGTAACCGCCCCGGTGGACGTTACCGACAATGCGCCAGTACCTTCGTTTTTCGCGAAAATCCCATTATCACCGCCCGACACCGCCGCCGCGGTAATCGTGACATCGGTACCCGCAGAAGTGTTTTCCGCAAATATCCCGTTGTCATTGGTGGCCGTGACGTCACCGGTCGCTGTCACCGTCAAGTCCCCGGTTCCCAAGTTCCGTGCGCGAATTGCATCGGTGCCGCCCGTCACCGCCGCTGCCGTCGCGATCGTCAGATCCGTGCCCCTAAAGTTCGTCGCAATGATCCCATTGTTGTTCGTGCCCGTGACGACCCCGGTCGACGTCACCGACAGTGCACCCCGGCCACTGTTGAAGGCCGCAATCCCCGATTTGTTACCGCTGGCCTTTGCCGTCGAAATCGTCAGATTCTCGGACAATCGTAAATTAAGCACATATATCCCGTCGTCATTGATGCCCGTGACGTCGCCGGTCGCTGTCACCGACAGGTCCCCGGTTCCGTCGTTCCGTGCGCGAATTCCATCGGAGCCACCCGTCACCGCCGCCGCCGCGTTGATCGTAACGTCCGTGCCGAGAGGATTAAAGTTTCGCCCATGAATCCCACTGTATCTGGAGCCTGTGATCTCTCCGCTGGTTGTGATCGTCAACGCACCACGGCTGTAGTTTCTTGCGGAAACCCCCGATCTGTTTCCACTGACTTTTGCCGCCGTGATCGTGAGGTCATCGGCGACTCCAGAGTTTACCGCATATATCCCATCGTAAGTGGCGCCCGCTACATTACCGGTCGTTGTCACCGACAACTCCCCGCCACCGTCGTTCCGCGCAACAATCCCACTTTGGCCACCCGAAACAGCTGCCGCCGTGACCGTCAGGTCCGTGCCCGAATTCTTCTGCGCGAAAATCCCATCCCCGCTGGAACCCGTGACAGCTGCCGTGGACGTTACCGATAATGCGCCACTGCCGTTGTGTTGTGCGTTGATCCCGTTATCACCGCCTGAAACTGCTGCCGCCGTGATCGTGAGGTCGCCGCCGGATGAAGAATTATACGCAAACATCCCGTCGTCATTGGTGCCTGTGACATCGCCGGTCGCTGCAACCGACAAGTCCCCGGCACCTGAGTTCCGCGCAAGAATCCCATTTAGACCACCCGTGACAGCCGCTGTCGCGATCGTCAGATCCGTGCCGGTAGAACTGTTCCCTGCATTGACCCCATCGCCTCCCGAGCCCGTAACCGCCCCGGTGGTGGTTACCGACAATGCGCCTCTGCCGTCGTTATGTGCGTTAATCCCGTTATCGCCACCTGAGACAGCCGCAGCCGTGATCGTCATATCCGTACCATAGGGAGAGCTTGTCGCAAGTATCCCGTCGTCATTGGTGCCCGTGACAGTACCGGTGGAGGTCACCGTCGTCGCACCAAAGCCGAAATTGCCTGCTTGAATCCCGTTCCCGGTTCCGCTGACTGCCGCTGACGAGACCGTCAGATTGGTACCGAAAGTAGAGTTCAGTGCAACAATACCTGTTCCAGACAAACCAGTGACGTCGCCGGTGGACGTCACCGACAGCGCACCACTGCCATTGTTGTCGGCCAGAATCCCGTGACCGTCGCCGCCTGAAACTGCTGCCGCCGTGATCGTGAGATCGTTGCCGGATGAAAAATTACGCGCAAATATCCCGTCGTAATTGGTACCCGTGACACCGCCGGTCGCTGTCACCGACAAGTCCCCGGTTCCTGAGTTCCGTGCAACAATACCGCTTTGACCACCCGAAACAGCCGCCGCCGTGATCGTCAGATCCGTGCTGTTAGAACTGTTCGATGCATTGACCCCATCCCCGCTGGAACCTGTGACGGCTCCGGTGGACGTCACCGACAAGGCTCCGCTGCCGTCGTTTGTTGCGGATATCCCGGTATCACCGCCTGAAACTGCTGCCGCCATGATCGTGAAATCGTCGGCGTTAAGAGAATTTAATGCAGATATCCCGTCGTCATTGGTACCCGTGACATCGCCGGTCGCTGTCACCAACAAGTCCCCGGCTCCCAAGTTCCGTGCATGAATTCCATCCTCACCACCCGACACCGCCGCTGCCGAAATCGTCAGACCCGTGCCCGAAACGCTGTTGACCGCGCTTATTCCTTGAAATGCCACGCCAGTGACATCTCCGGCGGTGGTTATCGACACCAAACCAGTGCCCCCGTTTGTCGCAGAAATTCCGACGGCGGCGCCGGTGAAGGTCGAGGCATAGTCATCCGTGAAGGTGATTCCCGCATTCGAGTTCAGTCGCAGCGCGTTTCCGGTGGTAGTCACGATGCTGACCTGGTCCGTCGTGCTGACATCCAGCGCCTGCCCGGCAGGCGGGCTCAGATCCTGCGTGACCGTCGCGCTGCCGCTGCATTCAAACGTGCCTGACCCCGCCGGATTGGCAACACAGGCCGCAAGGGCCGCGCTCGACACCGACATCATCAGCGGACCCGCAACAACCAGAGTTCCGGCAAACTGCGGGGCATAGCTGGCGGCCACACCCGCCAGTTTGGTCATACGCCCACCGCGTATCATCCCCGAACGGAACTTCTCAAGAAAGGGATGGGATTTAATCATAGCTGCCCTCAAAACCTGTGTGCTGGCCTTGCCTCCCTCCGGCCAAACACTGGAAGGGAAGGTGCGGACTACACCCGCACGACCTCATTGAAACTGGTTTGCGCCAACCCTGCCTCGGGCACCACCCGCGGACGGCACTAAGATCCAAGATGCTCCGTACTTGAGGCAAATAGCTCCCGACCCTCGTGGGTCTGGATCAGAGGCAATCGCTTGGCCGAGAGAGGCTGTTTAATAACCGAACCGCCCAGGCTTGAGGACCGCCAGACCGTAAAATTGGGCCGCAATGGGAGGCGCGAGTGCTTTGACCTTGTCCGCAAGAAGTCGGTTCGCACCCGCAGTTCAGAACAAGCACCCGAAGCGACAGCGGCATTCTGCATTCTGCGTGTTTTTTCACGAGCGTTGGATGATCGGGCGGCGTTTTCAGGACGCTCAAATGTCGGCGAAGGGGTGTTATGTGAAGCGATCTCTGGTTGTATCACCGCCCACCTGGGTCCTCATCACTCCAGTGTCCCAATTCATAAATGCCCTGTTTTTTCATACGACGAATAAAAGCAAGGTAGTTTATCACCTGGTCGACCTCATCCATGTCTCCAGTGGCATAGGCGGCTGCAATCATCTTGAACTGAGCCTCAGGATCCTCCGCTACTTTTTCGTCACACCGATCCGGACTGTTTTCAGTCCCCAATGAAGCGGTCCGTGCTTTGTCTACTTCGCCCCTCATCTCACTAAGATAGGCCTTCATACTGAGTTCGGGGGTGTTCTCGCCCAACTTAACTACGGCCTCCCAAATTGGTTTGAGCCGTTCAAAAAGATCATTTCGACCATCAGTCATGTCTCTTCACCTCGCAGTTTAACAATTGCTTGTAGTTGGCTTTTAGAAAGAACTGACAGCGGCCTACACACATGAAATACTTGCAACGATCCGTTGCCTGTAGACCGCCCTGGCTAAGGGGCCTCTCCGGTAACCTGACCCGATGCACAAATTCCTATCCAAAGCCGTCCTATTCCCTTCGATTGATTTTGAAGACCCAATCCGATATCCAGTCCGGCTGCGTGTTCAGTGTCAAAGCCGAGCTCAAGCCAAGACTAACGAACCAGACGATGGAGGGTGCCATGTAGTTCTGAAACTGCATGAAAGGCCACAGACATGGCCCATTACAAACGCAAACGTCGCCGCACCGTGCCTGTGAACGGGTAGGTATCCGTTCGATGCTTATTGCGCGAGATTCACGATGTGAGACAAGACTGTTCGCTAGATCTTTACACTCACAGAGTGATTGCGGATCTGCGATCATGAGCCCATTGCCGCCATCGATCGTGCTTTGGCCCAACAGGTCGAATGAGCCCATTGCCGACTTTGCTCTTGTTCAATGTGTTTGCAAACGCAGCATGATTGTCCGGCCCGAAGTGGACCTCCATTGTACCAGAACTATGCCGCGGTGCGGTCGTAGAAGCGGACGGACATTCGTCGAAACAACAAGCTTAGATCGGCAGCTGAAATTACGCGCGACACCAAAAAGTTCTAATAGAGAAGCCGTTGTGGCTGGATTTTCCGCGTATTGTAGCGCTTTCCAAACTCGTCCAGAACCAATTCGAGCGTTGCTACGAAAGTTATGAAATTGAAGCTCAAGCCCTTGTCTCGTTTCTCATGCAGGTAGCGCCACTCAACAAATGCATTGGCGTGGTGCTCAAGGACATCTTTGATGTTGTATTCCATCCACCCGCTCCAAGGATGAATTGGAGCAACTTTGTCTTTGAATGCGGCATTCAGCCTATCCTTGCTTGAGACGGGTAAAGCGTCGAAGAGTTTTGCGAGATCGTGTGTCCTGATTGGATCATGACGATCATGGTCCCAAACAAACCAAGCTTTAAGCGCGAATTCCATTGCCAGCGCCAAAAGCATAGGCTCAACGCCGATATGACAGCGCTCGATTGAAGCATCACTTGGCTGGGAGCTGTCCTCCATCGACAAAACCTGTTTCAGAATTGAACGCGCATACTGCTCGAGCTTCACCCCGGTGGACAATCCAGCAAACACTCTCTTGGTGGAGTTATCTGACAACTTTATGGATTCCGTTTGTCACTGCCCTGCCGCCTTTGAAGGCCTCACTTAAACCAGACATCATTCGGCTTCGATCAACTTAAGAAATTCCGACTCACCAAGGATCTTGATTTCATGCCCTTCACTCTGCAGATCTTCCGCGCGACGGTGCTTGCTGCTTTTGTCGTGACCCGCCAAAGTCGATAGATCTTGGTCTCCAACAACCAAAAGCGTTACTTTCTTCGAAACACTTGTCTTTACAGTTATCCCTGCTCCAGCAGCTATTGTCGCCGCTTCCACACGAGACATACTCAACTGCCCTGTAAAGCAAGCAACATGCCCGTAGAGAGAGCCGCTTTGATTGCCAGCAATCGCCACCGAAGTTTGGTAATTCTGATTTCTAGACTTCGCGAGTTCGAAGAAATCCGAACCAGTTGCAGCTTCTGCCGCCAGAACGACTTCAGCCGCCGCACGTGCATCTTCTTCTGCATCATGGTGTTCAAAGCTTAAGCCAAGGTAAGTCTTTAAATTAGCCAACCCATGGCCACCATTACCTTTCAGTTCTGGCCAAGCTCTTCTAGCGATTTTGACGCTATCGACCCAGTTGGCCTTCAATTCTGGAACACCGTGAAATTTGCTGGCCGCATAAAACGCCTGTTTGTCGAAATTGCTGTGTTGCACCAGAAGATGCCGCTCAAGGAACGGGCGCAAAGACTGAATAACTGCCATGAAATTGGGGGCCCCTGCTACTGAAGATTCATCAATCCCGTGTAGGTTGACATTCGAACGTTCGAAATCTTGTTCAGGGTCGATCAGTAATCCAACCGTCTCAACATCTCCGCTGGTGGACACCATCGCCAACCCTACTTGGCATATGCTGCTGTGTTGTCGGTTCGCTGTTTCGACATCTACGGCCACAAACCGGAATGTGCGGTCAGTAAATGTCTCTAAGTCAGGTGAGATGTCCGCCTTCGAAGTTCTTGGGGCCGGTATGTAAATTCTAGTTTCAGCGGGCTGAGTTTGACTCGAAGAAGTACTCGGCTCTGATATGTAGAGCGCATATGTCTTTCCCTTCTTTTCCCTTGTGATCTCGCCAGCTTTTTCCAACCAAGAAACCAAGTTGCTCACATGACGGCCATCTTCTTCCCCGAGCTCGGCCTTTACCTTGTTTTGCAATACTCCTGGCTTGGACGAGACAAGCTTTCGAATGGCCACAAAAAGCTCATAAGACTTAAAGTGTCTCATCGCATCGAACCTGTAAGACTCAAGGTGGTCGAATTCGGTTACAAGATCACGAATTTTCTCAAGTCCCTCTAAATCCCCTGTTAAGGCCATCATCGTGCCACCTTGCTGCAATGCAGGGACGCGGAGCTGCAACCGTGCACCATCTCCTCTTGGGTCTTTCAACCAATCTCGAAGTGGTGCAATGCTCCTGTGGGCCGCTTCAGCAGCCTCTGCGTATCTTTTCTTTGAGATCGAATTTTGCAAGCTTTCGAGCAGGGGAAAGTAGTCACCGCCTGGCATCTCAGCGGACAATCTCTCCAATGTCTCTATGTTTTGCGGCTCCCATTCCTCAAGTTCTTCGGAGAATGGGGTAGACCGTTCTCCAACACTGCTCCCCCCTTGCCGTTTCGTGGCGACTTGGAAAGAGTCGCTCTTCAGAGTTTTCTGAGAACTAAATAGCTTTTTAAAGAATCCCAACATGCTGCCCCCTAGATGACATTCGACATCTGTCCTGTCGAAGCGTGCCTTTGCTCCGCCGGACCGAAATTAGTTGCGAACCTTTTGGTTTCGCCAAGTATCCAAAATTTCTGCGACATTTAACTCGACCGGTTCTTCGCTCCATAGCGCTGTAAAGGATGCATCGGCGCTATCCGGAGCAGGGTTAGGTGCATCCACTTTGATGCGCGTCGGCATCATCATTGAATCACCAATCAAGATGGCTTCACCACGCCTTAGCGAAGCGAACATTGACGTTATTCCTCGAACGGAATCAGGAAGCAGGTTGCGAACATACGACTGGTCGTCCGGATTCGAAATTCTCAAGCACAGAAAACTCCCGCACTGCGATAAAATCGTGGACGACATTTCCCTCGGTCGCTGACTAATGACTGTTAGACTTATTCCGTACTTTCGACCTTCTTTTGCGATCCTTTCGGCCGACTCTCGCGGGGCTTGGTTAGATCCTGAGTCGCTCAGATAGATGTGAGCTTCATCGGCGAAAATGGATATGGGAAAGCGCGAACCCTTGAGGCGGCTATGCCAATAGGAGAAGTCAAACAGACACCTGAGAGTTAAGGATATCAAGGAACCTCTGACATCAAAGGGTACAGGGCTCAGGTCAAGAACGACTATCTTTTTCCTATTTGAAATCTCCTCTCCCAAGAGTTTGCGAAATAGGTCATCCATTGAAGCACTGGAGTTATATGTTTGGGGTTTGAAGATCAGGTCATAGCGTCGGTCGTTTAGCCGAGATTCCAGCCTCATGAGAAGGCGGGTAAACTGCCCATGGAGTGGCCCCTTAACTTTTTTCGTACTGCCCTGAACCATTTCGACATCCAAACGCCGAAACTCATCAACGATGTCCATAAGGTCGAAATAGACCGGCGTATCGATAGTAATTTTTTCTAGACCGAGGGCAGCATTCTCGGGGTGGTTCTCCTTCGCAGATTGCAACAGCTCTTTAAATTTGGCGTTTTGGTTCGGGGCGCTGGACTCTGCTCGATCTATCATGAGCGAAAGAATTTCCTCTGCGTTCATCAACCAATAGGGCATCTCGATGTCGGCAGCAGAAATAACCTCGGCTTCATCCCCAAATGCTGAAGCATACTCTCCATGCAGATCAAGCAGGAGGACGGTCGATTGTGGGAATTGTGCAATCTTCTGGAGGACAGAGGCAACCGTCCAAGACTTTCCCCCACCTGTTTGCCCTAGTATCGCAGCATGACGGCCAAGGAATGCATCAAGGTTCAGTTTTGCTTCTTGCTCAGGAAGAAGGGACAACTTCCCCAAAGAAAAGTTCCCTTCGGCAAAGCTTGTGTAGATGTCATTTATTGTTGAAGGGAGCACGGCGAAAACGGGGGCGTTCACTGTTGGTAAGACATTGGTTCCCCTTTCAAAGTCTCCGTCTGAATCTATTGTTCCAATCGGAATCGTAACAAGCTGTCGCGAGACTTGGTCGATTACAAAGTCACCCGCAGTGACGGCTTCTTTGGCTTCTGTCACGCCAACATTTGCTTCTCGCATCCGTGTTTCTGTGACAAGACACAGCAAAGTGCCGTTTGGTAAAGACAGCTCAACAAAAGATCCGGGCTGCCCAATTAGGATGTTCACCGGACCATCTGGAGTGGAGACGTCAACCGCCATCTCTTCAGGCACGCCAACAGTGTTCTCTTCGTCAAATTCAATTAGTGATACGGCAATTGTATCGCCTTTAACCTCAATTACTTTTCCGATTTGGTGCTTCACCGCGTATCTCCTAAAATAGCTCGACAAACTTGCTGAACATCCAGGCTTCGCTTTCCTCTTCAGTCTCACGCCCGCCAATCACCTTTTTGTCTCGGCAAACATGAAGAACATTGGGGCGTGCACGTAGGTCACTCAGGTCTTCAGGCTCGACTTCACAGAAATTGCAGAGCGAGATGCCACCGGACGAAATGTGAGGCTTCACCAAGCTGTCGTTAATGTGGCTGTCCCCGAAGCTGAAGCCGGAAGCTATCAAGTGTTTGCAGCGTCTCCCTAAAACTGAGTTAGAAATACGAAAGAGGCCGTCGTATGGTCCTGACAGAGTTTCAATTACCTTGCTTCGCCGCGGGAGCACCATACATCTTGCATCTTGCTCTACAATTGCGCTCGGAGCCGCCTCAAAAACGCGATCACCTTTGCGATACCAAGACACCGATCCATGAAGCTTGACTAGTCTTATGGTCAAACCGCTCTCGGGGGTGAACCTGGATCCAGAGGTTGTCCCAGATACGATCGAAAACTCCTGTTCTGAAAAGAACCTCTTTGTCGCGCCACAAAACCCATTTATCAGTTTCAAGCCAACTTCGGCGCAAGCCTCTTCAAGCAACAGATCATAGTTTGTCGTGAGAAACCAAACATTGGTAGGTCGGTCAAAAGCCCGTCTTTTGAGCCTCTCCAATAAGGCAACTTGATTGGATATATCTGGATGAGTAACTCCCAGTATCGCATCTCGAACCAGTTCGCGGATCTTTTCTCTTAGAGACTGGAACTTCGGAAGCTGACTGTTTGTGTGATGCTCGATTACTATGTCTGAGATTTCTTCGATGTTTGGCAATCCTTTGCCGTCATCGTATGCGAGCCCTTTGGCCGCAAGAGCGTCGTCCAATGCGGACCTGTCGTCTGTTGACAGTGCTCTTACAACATCTTTCGTCAATCCAGAAACTAGTGGATAACCTGACTCAAATGACGTCCCTGCGCCTAATAGAAAACCCAAGTTGTCTATACTTGTTCCTGCTTTTGGAACGAATTCTTCAATATTCAAAATATCACTTCTCAGAAATGGTGACGACGTCCTCGCACAACCGACGGTAGCGTAATACACGATGGCTAACCAGACTCAAAATAGGTGCATGAATGGTGGAAGGATTTGTTAAACGTCAGCTATCATGCTGCACCGAAAAGGGGTGCCGAAGCGAAGGTCGGTTTCCTGCACGTTGGCTCGACGATTTCAACTGGTAGGCCCCTCACTTTCAATTAGTCGAACAATTGGCAACCTGAAAGTCCGCTTCTAAACTGGTGCAAGGCGTTGTTAGCGTCCGCAGCGAAGGTCCGCTTACCGCCCGTTTCATTAGAATAACAACGCGTTCTTGCGCAAACAGTAAAGGCGCAGCCTGCTCCGTTGCACCTGTTTTAGGGCAGCGGGATTTGGACAAGCCAAACGCCCCTGGCCATCAGGGGTAAGGCGCCGCCTTCCCCCTCGGGCAACCCTATTAGACAACACCGTGTCCTCGGCTACACCTGCGGGCCGCACCACTATTGTCGAATAGCATTGCCTCGCCCCCATCCGCGTTCGCCACATGGCAGATCAGCAGGAACAGGCGCCTTCGGCGACTGATCTGCAAATCAGCCCTGATTTTCCCAATGGAGAAGTCAGGATCATTGAAACCGGTCTAGGTGCTGGATGAAGGATGTGAGGCGAAAATGGAAAGGTTCTGTCGCTGGTGGCAGAACTATGTGTCGCCTGACAAAAAGGAAAGTGGCGGACCGAGGAGGATTCGAACCCCCGACCCCTTGATTCGTAGTCAAGTACTCTATCCAGCTGAGCTATCGGTCCGCGTTGGTGAGGCGCTATTTAGACCCGGCGTTCAGGACGCGCAAGTCGATTCTTCAAAAAAAAAATTAAAAAGTCCCATCACCCCGCGGAAGTCTTATTTCAAAGGTCGTTCCCTCGGGCCCGGTTTCCGCCAGTATCAAGTCTCCGCCGTGCCCACGCACCAACTCTTGCGAGATGGCAAGCCCCAGGCCAGAACCCCCTTTGCGCACCCCACCTTGAAACGGAGTAAACAGGTTTTCGCGAGCTTTGGGCGGCAATCCGGGGCCGTTATCCCTGATCTCGACACACCAATCATCATCATGAACGCAGCCGGCGATTGTGATTTTTCCCGGCGTCCCGGACGCGACCAAGGCCTGACGTGCATTGCGCACGAGGTTCATCATGACGCGGAAGATCTGTTCCGGGTCCGCACGGGCCACAAGATCCTTGGGCACCTCGTTCACGATCTCGACGCACGCTTCTGCAACGGCCAGTTGTTCGCTGGCGACGACATCTTCAGCGACGTCATGCAGAGGCACCATGGTCAACGTCGGCGCAGGCTCTTCCGCGCGTCCGAAGGCCAGCGTGCTTTCGCACAACGACACTGCACGCGTGATAGAGTTCACCAGCTTAGGTGCCATTCGCCGCACCAACGGATCGTCGCTGGTTTCGATCCGGTCGGTAAAAAGCTGTGCCGACGTCAGAATATTTCTCAGGTCATGACTAACTTTTGCTACGGCCCCACCCAGCTGGGCCAGACGCTCTCGTTGTTTCAGGGCTTGCGTCAGTTCCGTCTGCAACTTCTGCAACGCCTCTTCGGCCTCGCGCAGCTCGGTCACTTTGGAATTGGGTGAAATGATCCCGCGCGCATCCTCTGGTGCGCCAGCATAACGTTGCATGTAACCGACAACACCCTTGATCGGCTTCACCAGAACGACGCGTACAGCGAGAAACAGGAAGAAAGCCGTAATGATGGAAATCACAAAGGACAGACCCAAAATGCGAAGGCCATAGTCGGTCATCGCCATACGCAAAGGCATGCTGTCTATCGTGACCTCGATCAACAGACCCGCGCCTTTGACGGGCTCACCAATGACGCGGATAACCTCGTTTTCCGGAGTGAACAGGCGCGCCATTGCATCCCGGATCAAAATCCAGGGTCCGGCGTCGCGCAGGTCATATGTCATGGTAATCTGCTCTGGTATGGGCGAGGACAACATAAGTTGCCGCACTTCATCACGCCGCAGCACGACGTTGTAGACACCGGCATTTGCCAGCAGCTCTGCTTCAAGCTCTTCGGCCAGCATGTCATCTGCCAGCAAAGCAAGCGAGGCGATCTGAGCGCGCTCAAGCCGATTCAGCAGGAAATCCTCGCGGAACCGCGCAATGGACGGGACAAAGATCAGGATTTCGGCCAACATCACGAAGACCGTAGTCAGGATCAGAAAACGGCCCGACAGCGAGTTCAAATGATGCTCCTTTTTCTGTCAGGGGATCCAGCGCTGGACGAACCTGACCACTCGTTTAACCGTCTGATTCTCAAACAGCCTTGGCGAGAAATAGGCGCCCGCCACTCGTTTGTTAAGCTCTCCGATCGTCGGGTATGGTGAAACCATCGCCGCGATCTGGCCCATCTTCAGATTATTGGCCAACGCAAGGGACCACAAGTTGATCAGTTCACCGGCCTGATGCCCCACGATTGTAGCGCCCACCGGACGGCCTTTCACAACCATAACCTTGATGAACCCTTTCGTCTTCCGCTCAGAAATCGCGCGGTCGTTGTGGTGATAATCAAAGCGCGCAATCTCGACCTTGTCACCATATTGCTCCCGAGCCTGTGCCTCGGTCTGACCCACCTGCGCCAATTCCGGGTCAGTGTAGGTCGCCCAGGGTACATGAGCCGTTTTTGCTTTCGACGGCAGGCCAAACAAAGCAGACCGGATAATGATGCCCGCCTGATACCCGGCGACATGGGTGAATTGCAGGCCACCTGCAACGTCGCCAATGGCATAAACCTTGCGATTGGTCGTTCTCAGCGAATCGTCCACCTTGATCCCTGTCCGGGTCTGTTCAATCCCTGCGATCTTCAGGTTCAGACGATCCACATTGGATTTGCGCCCTGCCGCGATCAGCAGGTGTGACCCGGCAAAAATCTCGCCGTTTTCGGTCACAACCTCGACCGCGCCTTCGTTGCCGCGAATCTGAGCCACCATCGCCTGTTCATGGATCGCCACACCTTCCGCCCGGAGGCTGTCCAGAACAATGGCCGCGGCCTCGGGGTCGTCCTTGCCCAGCGCCTGCAATCCTTCAATCACGGTGACTTTGCAGCCCAGCCGTACATGCGCCTGTGCCATCTCCATCCCGATTGGGCCACCGCCGATGATCAGCAGATGCTCCGGCTTGTCGCGCAGATCAAAGATCGTCTCATTTGTATAAAACGGCACCTGATCCAGACCCGGGATCGGTGGGACCAATGGCGATGACCCGGTCGCGATCACCACACGACGTGCGGTGATCAGGTTGTCGCCCGCCTGCACCTGGGTCGGAGAGATGAAGCTGCCGTATTCCCGGATCACCTTGACGCCAAAGCCCTCGAACCGTTCCTGGTTATCCATCGGCTCGATCTGAGCGATAACATCGTGGACGTGGTCCTTGGCGGCAGCGTAGTCGACCTGAGGCACAACGTCTGCCACGCCCAGCGCAGCAGAGTGCGCCTGACCGTAAGCCGCCTTGCTGCTGGCAATCAGGGCCTTGGATGGAACACAGCCGAAATTCAGGCAATCGCCCCCCATCTTGTGTCCTTCCAGCAGGACGACATCGGCCCCCATTTGGCTTGCGCCTGCGGCCACCGACAGACCGCCTGACCCGGCGCCAATCACCAGGATATCGGTTTTCAACTCTTGCATAGATCAGGCGTCCTTTCGGCCACGCAGGGATTTGATGACAATTGGCAACGCGGCCAGAACACACAATCCGATAATCGGGCCAATGATAAAGGGTTCCCACAAAAGCGAAACATCCGGCGTTTCGCCCCGGTCGAACACCCCACCCAGCCCAACGCCGATCCAGGTGTAGACAATCCCACCCGGAATAATGCCCAGCGCCGTCGTGATCAGGAAATTGCGAAACTTCACACCGACCAGAGCCGGCACCAGATTGGCCACAAAGAACGGGACAACGGGGACCAGGCGCAACAGGAACAGCACCGAAATCTCATTCTCGCGCAGTCCATCCTTGAGTTTTTTGATTGTCCCCTCTGAAGACTCAAGCCGTTTGGTCAGGGATTCGCCCAAGCCCCAACGTGCGGCCAGAAAGATCGCGGACGCCCCGATGGTCGCGGCAAACACGTTGAACACGGTGCCGGCGAACAGGCCAAAGAGAAACCCGCCCGTCATCGACGCCACTGCGGCACCTGGCAGCGAAAACGCGACGATGACGATGTAGATGCCCACAAATGCTGCGGCCATTGCCCAGTAATTCGCATCACGCCACGCCAAAAGCGCCTCGCGATTGTCCCGCAGGGTTTCAAAGGTCAGATAGTCGCCCAGCGTGAAGAACCCCGCCACCGCAACGGCGAGAATCACCAGCAAAGGAATATGCCGCGCAAGCCCATTGCGCGGCGCCTGAGTCGTATCGCTCATAAGGCTGTCCGGTTTGTTACGTTTCATTCTGTCCCCAACATGCGCTGCTTGCGCCGCTGGCAACAGGGACCTCACGCTGCCTTGATGTTTTTGGTAGCGAATGTGAGGGTTTGAGGCGACAAACCAGCTGTTTTGAAACCTTTTGCCTGCCCCGATTACAGAATTGTTGCAAAAGGCGCGAAAACCCCCACCTAGGGGTTTGACTTACCCCCCGCTACCCAGTAGAGGACGGGCTTCGAACACCACGGGCAGGCGAATCCGCGCCGCACCCGACCGCATTTAATGGAGACGGAGCGATGAAACGCACCTATCAGCCTTCGAACCTGGTTCGCAAACGCCGCCACGGTTTCCGCTCGCGCATGGCCACCAAAGCCGGTCGCAAGATCCTGAACGCGCGCCGTGCAAAAGGCCGCAAATCGCTGAGCGCGTAAACCGCTCACCGATCAGGTTATGAACATGACGCCGCCGGAGGCCCCTCGTGGATGGTAAGAACCAGCCCGGGGATATGCCCCCGGCGGCGTCCGTTTGCGCGCCTGAAACTCTGACCGTTCTCAGGAAACGATCTGATTTCCTGAAAGCCGCGCGTGCCCGCAGACAGGGCACATCCTCGATGATGGTGCAGGCCCGCAAACGCGCCCCCGATGAGGCGACAGGAATTCGGGTTGGCTTTACCTGCTCCAAAAAGGTTGGCAACGCCGTCGCCCGCAATCGCGCCAAGCGCCGACTGCGCGAGGCCGCGCGGGCTGTTTTGCCCATCAACGGGCAAGACGGGTGGGATTACGTCCTGATCGGCCGGGCGGAAACGACCGCCACGCGACCGTATGAGGCGCTTTTGGACGACCTCAGCTATGCGCTGCGCAAAGTGCACAGCGCGCGGAAATGACCCTCTTCTCTCATATCGTCGCTCTGCCCGTCCGGGCTTATCGGCTGGTGTTCAGCCCGTGGGTTGGCTTCAATTGTCGGTATCAGCCAACCTGCTCAGCCTATGCGCTGGAAGCATTGGAAAAGCACGGCGCCATCAAAGGAAGCTGGCTGGCAGCGCGGCGGATTGGCCGGTGTCACCCCTGGGGTGGCGATGGGTATGATCCCGTACCGGATCGCAAGGACGACATCGGCTGATCTTTGTGACCCCTCGTCACGCTTGACCGATCCAGAGCTCCGCTGAACACTTGGATGCGTTCAACCCGAGGTCCAGATGACATCCGACGCCCGCGACAACCTGCCGACACATGACGTTTTGAACCAGCCACCGGTGCGCGGGGACATCGACTTGTGGTCCGCAGATCCTGTGCTGCAAAACGCCGTACGCTTTACGGGTGGCCGCGCCACGCCGCTGGCGACCTATGCCAAGACACTGGGACGGGCAGAAACAAGGGAATTGGGGCGTGTGGCCAATCGGCATTCGCCCGAGCTTCGAGTTTTCGATCCGGGCGGCAGACGTCTGGACGAGGTTCGGTTTCACCCAGCCTATCATCAAATGATGCAGATCAGTCAAACAGGCGGTTACGCCGCGTTGGCCTGGGACGGTCAACCCGGAGGTCACGTGACTCATGCCGCGATGGTGTACCTGGCCGGCCAGATCGAACCCGGACATTGCTGCCCGATGACCATGACCTACGCAGCGATCCCTGCGCTTGCGACCAACCCGCAGATTGCAACAGTTTGGCGGCCAAAACTCACGGCGCGTTGCTATGATCCGTCGCTGAAACCAATCGACCAAAAAACCAGCGCGACTCTGGGCATGGCGATGACCGAGAAACAGGGTGGCTCGGACGTCCGCGCAAACACCACGGCCGCCACCAGGGACGGCGAGCATTGGCGTCTGCGCGGGCACAAGTGGTTTTGCTCTGCCCCGATGTCCGATGGATTTCTGACGCTGGCACAGGCTCCGGACGGGCTGACCTGTTTTCTCGTTCCCCGCTGGCTGGAGGGAGAGCGCAACGCAATCCACCTGATGCGGCTGAAGGACAAGCTGGGCAACAGATCCAACGCCTCTGCCGAAATCGAGTATCACGACGCGCTGGCCTATCAGTTGGGGGATGAAGGCGCGGGTGTGCGGACAATTATTGAGATGGTCCATCACACCCGGTTGGATACGGCCATTGCCCCGGCGGGTCTGATGCGCGCAGCGCTTGGCGAAGCACATCATTGGGTCACGCACCGCAGCGCCTTTCAGCGCCGGTTGATCGACCAACCGCTGATGCGCGCCGTTCTGGCCGATCTCGTCTTGGATTGGGAAGGTGCAGTGACGCTGGGGATGCGCGTTGCGCTAGCCTTCGACGGCCAGTCGCTTGAAGAGAAAGCCTTTGCCCGCATCAGCGTTGCTCTGGCCAAATTCCTGAACAACAAACGGTGCCCTGCCGTAGTGGTCGAGGCAATGGAAGTGCTGGGCGGCATGGGTTATGTCGAAGATACCCCCCTGCCCCTGCTCTACCGCGAAGCGCCTTTGAACGGCATTTGGGAGGGGTCGGGCAACGTGATCTGCCTCGATATCCTGCGCACCCTCGCTCGTGACCCGCTGGCTGCTGAGGTTCTGCAAGCTGAATTGAACGCTGCCACAGGCAGTGACCGTGGGTACGACGCCGCGCTTAAGGCCCATCGCGACCGGTGGCCAGGCCTGCCACCTGAACAGGAGGCCCGGTGGTTTGCTGAACGCACGGCCCTGTTGTTGACGGCCTCTCAACTGTTACGCCACTCGCCGTCTGCGGTTGCCGATGGGTTCATCTCCACGCGGCTGTTAGGCGAAGGCGGGCGCATCCCCGGATCGGTATCCGGGTTGGACACGAACGCCTTGCTGACACGCCTTGGCTGACCCGGCCACTTGCCCGGTTGCCGCAACTGCTGTAGGGGCTGCGCATGTTTGACGAAGCTGACGATATCCACCCACTCTTTGCTGGCGCGCCCTCGACCACCGAGTTCAAGAAGCTGCGCAAACGCATCGTGCGCCAGACCCGCGAAGCCATCGAACACTATGGGATGGTGGACCCGTCCGCACATGACAAAGACGGCAAACCGCCCCGCTGGCTGGTTTGCCTGTCCGGCGGCAAGGACAGCTATACCCTGCTGGCAGTTTTGTACGAATTGAAGTGGCGCGGGTTGCTGCCCGTTGATCTGCTGGCCTGCAATCTTGATCAGGGTCAGCCCGGATTTCCGGCCACCGTCCTGCCCGAGTTTCTGGAACGCATGCGCGTACCGCATCGGATCGAGTATCAGGACACCTACTCTGTCGTCATGGACAAGGTTCCGCAGGGCCGTACCTATTGCGCCCTGTGTTCGCGCCTGCGTCGCGGCAATCTGTATCGTATTGCCCGGGAAGAGGGCTGTTCGGCCGTCGTACTGGGCCATCACCGTGACGATATTCTTGAGACGTTCTTCATGAACCTCTTCCACGGCGGGCGTTTGGCCACCATGCCGCCCAAGCTGGTGAATGAAGAAGGGGACCTGTTCGTGTTCCGCCCTCTTGCCCATGTGGCCGAGGCCGATTGCGAGAAATTCGCCACTTCGATGAACTATCCAATTATTCCCTGCGACCTCTGCGGCAGTCAGGATGGCCTTCAGCGCCAGCAGGTGAAACAGATTCTGGACCAATGGGAAAAGAACAGCCCAGGACGCAGACAGGTGATGTTCAGGGCACTGACAAACGCGCGCCCGTCACATCTTTTGGACCCAAAACTGTTTGATTTTCAGAATCTTGCGCTCAACCCGAGCGAAAACGACGAAAATTCCGGCGAAATTCCTCAGCTCCGTTAACGAGTGACTCAGATTGGTTTCCTAGGGTCGACCAAAGCGTTGCAGACGCAAGGTAGAGGCCCGAAGATCCGATGTGGAAACATATCTCAGTCAGAAAAACTCTTGATGCGCTTTCCATTGGGCTGAGCGGCCCTCCCGCTTTGGCTTTCGCGCCAGCGATCAGTCTGGCCGCGTATTGGATCGGAGGAGAGCGGGCATTGATTATCGTAGCGCTTGCTCTGCCGCTTGTCCTTGCCATCGCATCAAGCGCACGCAAGGTGGTCAGTCGTACGAAAGATGATAACGGCCTCATGCCCCTCGACATGTTTGCTGCCGAGATGGAAACGCTGTTCGCACAAAACCAGCGCACCGGCCACGAAGCCGCCTGCATGATCGTTGAATTGGACGGATTTTCCGAGTGTCTTGACCTGCACGGCAATGCGGCCGGAAACGTGATGGCGGACCAGTTCCGCAGCCGCGTTGTGTCTGTTATCCGATCGCATGACATTGCCGCCGGTCTGGATCAAGGCAAGATCGCAATTGGGCTGCGTGCGGCACAGAATCTGGATCTTGAGGCCTGCATTCAGATGTCAGGGCGCATCCAGACCGCCGTGGATGAGCCAATCATGCTGAATGGCACCAGCGTTTACATGACATGCTCTATCGGGTTTTGCCTGCAATCCACTTTGCCCGACGTCGCCTTTTCTGGTTGGATCGATGCCGCCGGTGCAGCCTTGGCCGAAGCGCAACGAAATGGGCCCGCAACCATCCGCGCCTATTCTTCGGAAACGCAGCGGCGGGCACGGGTGCGCGCCAACCTACGCAGCGAGTTCATTGCTGCATTGGATAGCGGCGCAATCCGCCCTTGGTTTCAGCCGCAGATTTCCACCGACACCGGGCGCGTCACAGGATTCGAGGCACTGGCCCGTTGGGAACACCCCCAAAAAGGTGTTTTGGGACCACAGGTTTTCCTGCCTTTTGCCGAACAAGCCGACTTGATGGAGCGCCTGGGCCAGGTGATGCGGCACCACGCGTTCGCCGCCATGCGAACGTGGGATCAGGCCGGTGCAATCGTGCCTCGGATTGGCGTGAATTTCTCATCAGACGAACTGCGCGACGTGACGTTGATTGATCGGCTGAAATGGGAACTGGATCAAAACAACCTGACCCCCGACAGATTGGCTGTCGAGATTCTTGAAACAGTGTTTTCCAGACGGCCCGATGATGTGATCACCCGCAACGTGACAAGCATGTCCAAACTCGGTTGCTGCATTGATCTTGATGATTTTGGCACCGGCCACGCGTCTATTGCGTCGATCAAACGCTTTGACGTCTCACGCATAAAAATCGATCGGTCTTTTGTGACCAAAGCAGATCGGGACGCAAGCCAGCAGCAGTTGGTCAGCGCGATTTTGACAATGGCGGAACGGCTGAACGTCGAATCTCTGGCCGAAGGGGTCGAGACGCCGGGCGAGCATGCCTTGATGGCTCAACTTGGTTGCGACCACGTGCAGGGGTTTGGAATTGGCAAGCCTATGCCCTTCGAAAAAACATTGGACTGGATGGCCACACATCAGAACAAACTAAATGGAATGCCAAAAATCGGACGCCAGGCAGGTCCCTAGGCGCGAATTAACGCCACAGAACCCCGGTCAGTGATGAATTACGGGGCGATTCCGCTTGACCTTTGGGTCCGCACTCTGTTGAACCCACCGGGTGTCTTTCACTGCTCAAGGTGGCTGTCCCCGATGGACGATCAGAACAAGAATCTCATCCTCGCAACCGCGCTCAGCTTTCTCGTGATCCTGGTCTGGTTCGTGTTGTTTCCTCCACCCGAGCCGACGACGGCACCGGATGCCACCGAGATCAGCGTGACAGACGGTACTGAGGTGCAAACGCCAAGCGCCGCCGGCACGAACACGGTTGGTGAAGCAACAGCAGACGCCACCGAGATCGAGCCTGACGCCGAGGCACCACGGATCGAGATCGAAACGCCGCGCCTGAAAGGCAGCCTGTCTCTGTCCGGCGGTCGCATCGATGAGCTGTTCCTGAAAGACTACAAAGTTTCGATCGAAGAAGGTGCGCCCATTGTTGAGCTGCTGTCGCCTGTCGGGTCGGATTCCGCTTATTATGCCTTGTACGGATGGGCACCGGGCGCTGGCGTAGCTGGCGCGGACGTTCCCGGCCCGAATACGCTGTGGACTGTTGAAAGTGGTGAAACCCTTGGGGTCGATACTCCGGTCACTCTGAAATGGGACAACGGAAAGGGCCTGACCTTCCGTCGCAACATCGCAGTGGATCAGGATTATATGTTCACTGTCACCCAGTCGGTTGAAAACAACACCCAGGCCGAGGTCGGCATGGCCCCATACGGCATCCTGGCCCGTCACGGCATGGGTGAAGACGGCGACCTGCCGGAGCTCAAGAACTTCTTCATCCTGCATGAAGGCGTGATGGTCATGGCCGACGGCGTTCTGGACGAAATCGACTATGGCGATGTGCGCGATTTTGACATTGACCCGAACGAACGTGCGCAGGCCGAAGTCTTCCAGATCAAGGAAGGCGGCTGGGTCGGCTTTACCGATCACTACTGGATGACCACTCTGATCCCTGCTGAGGGGTCGGCATTCAAAGCGGCGGCAAAGTATGACGCTCGCCGCAAGATCTACCAGACCGAAACCGTTCTACCGACACTGGCGGTTGCGCCCGGTGCGACCGAAGAAGTCACCACACGTCTGTTCGCAGGTGCCAAAGAATGGGAGACCATTCGCGAGTATCAGAAAGAGGGCGTACAGAAGTTTGTCGACAGCATCGACTGGGGCTGGTTCTACTTCCTGACCAAGCCGATATTCTGGTTGCTGCACAACATCAACGCTCTGATCGGAAATATGGGCTGGTCGATCATCGGCCTGACCCTGATCATCAAGGCGATCCTGTTCCCACTGGCGTTCAAGTCCTATGTCTCGATGGCGAAGATGAAAGAGCTGCAGCCGCAAATGGAAGCCTTGAAAGAGGCCGCGGGCGATGATCGCCAGAAGATGCAGCAGGGTATGATGGAGTTGTACAAGAAGGAAAAAGTGAATCCGGCCGCAGGCTGTTTGCCCATCCTGATGCAGATCCCGATCTTTTTCTCGCTGTATAAAGTGATCTTTGTCACCATCGAACTGCGTCAGGCGCCTTGGTTCGGCCCGTTCCAGGATCTCAGCGCGCCTGATCCGACCTCGATCATGAACCTGTTTGGTCTGCTGCCCTTTGCCGGTCCGCAACCAGATACCTTCATGGCGCTGATCTTCATTGGCATTCTACCGCTGCTTCTGGGTATCTCGATGTGGCTGCAGCAGAAACTGAACCCGGCACCAACCGATCCGACGCAGGCGATGATCTTTGCCTGGATGCCTTGGGTCTTCATGTTCATGCTGGGCAGCTTTGCCAGCGGACTGGTCGTTTACTGGATCGCCAACAACACGATCACGTTCACACAGCAATACCTGATCATGCGCAGCCAAGGCTATAAGCCGGATGTGTTCGGCAACATCAAATCCGGCTTCAAGCGGACGCCCAAAACGGACGACAAATGAATGCTGAGGTAACCCATATCTGGCGACATCCGATCAAAAGCCATGGTCGTGAAGCCGTTCAGACCGTTACAGTGAGCCCCGGGCAGACCATGCCCGGGGATCGCGTTTGGGCGGTCGCGCATGAGGCGTCGAATGCGGATGGCTCGCAATGGGTCCCTTGCGCCAACTTCAGCCGCGGGTCAAAGGCACCGCAGTTAATGGCGATCTCTGCCCGATTGAACGGCGATACGATAACCCTGACGCATTCGGATCGTCCGGATCTGACCTTTGACCCGGATAAAGAGCAACAAGTCTTTTTGGACTGGGTTCAACCATTGATGCCTGCGGATCGGGCGGCGTCAGCCCGGATCGTCCGAGTGCCGGGTCGCGGCATGACCGACAGTGACTTTCCATCGATCAGCCTGTGCAACTTGGCGTCGCATCGCGCTGTCGGGCAAAAGCTTGGCAGCGATCTGTCGATCCAACGCTGGCGTGGCAACATCTGGTTCGATGGCCTGCCCTTGTGGGAAGAATTCGGCTGGCTGGGTCGCGAGGTACAGATTGGTGAGGCTGTGTTCCACGTCAAGGAACGCATCCAGCGCTGTATGGCGACAACTGCTAATCCGGAAACCGGCGTGCGCGATACGGATACGCTGGGCGCCTTGAACAGTTGGGGCCATCAGGATTTCGGTGTCTACGCCGAAGTCGTCCGAGGCGGCGCAATTTCAGTTGGCGATAAGGTTCACCCGTTATGAGCACCCTTCCCTTCCCACTGGTCGAAGACCCGGACGAGTTCGCGCTGGAACGCGGCCGCAAACTGTTTGCGGGGCCTTCCGAGTTTGTAAAAGGCGTTGTCGCGATGAACGGACTGCCGGTACCTGACCGGCTTGAAGTCTGCTTTGCCGGACGTTCAAACGTGGGCAAGTCCAGCCTGATCAACGCGCTGACCGGCACCAAGGGGCTGGCGCGCGCGTCCAACACTCCGGGCCGCACACAAGAGATCAACTTTTTCACCCAAGGCCCCGAGCTCTATCTGGTCGACCTGCCCGGATACGGATATGCCAACGCGCCGGTGAAGGTTGTCGAAAAATGGCAGCGGTTGCTGAAGCAATATCTGAGCGGTCGCCAGACCCTGCGCCGGGCCTTTGTCCTGATTGACTCACGCCATGGGGTGAAACCCGTCGATGCCGAGATCATGAAACTTCTGGATACCAGCGCTGTCACATTTCAGTGCGTGATGACCAAGGCGGATAAGGTGAAAGCTAATGATCGAGCTAAAGTGTTGGATCAGGTACGCGGCGCACTGTCGAAACACCCCGCCGCATATCCGGAAATCGTGCTGACCTCATCCGAAAAGGGTGACGGGATCTCGACCCTCCGTTCGATCATCGCACATCTGGAATGATCCTGATCGGCCGCCTTTTTCCTGTTCTGACGTTGGCGGCAATTGTGCTGACCAGCGCAATTCCTCAGGGTTGGATGCCCGCGATGGGCAGTGATGGGAAAGTGCTGCTGGTGATCTGTACGGGCGAGGGCACGGTCGAACAATGGGTCGATCTGGACCCAGATGGTCCTGTGCACGACGACACGGATTCGCGCACACTGTGCCCGTTCGCGGGTCTGACGTCGGATGCACAACTGCCACTGGTCGGCGCGACCATCCCCTTCGCTGCGGTGATTCAGCCACGTTGGGTGCACCGCGACTTCACCCATCGCAGTGCCGGGTTCTATGCCCGCTATGATGCGCGGGGGCCTCCCTTCTTCTCCTGATTCACCTCAGCACTTTTGAACCTGCGCAAACGCTGCGCAGGGCATTTTTCGAATCCGGAGAACAAGAATGGCACTGAACAGCCAAAATCTGGGGGAAACCCCGGCGCAAAACACTACTGCGCAAAAATTCTATTTCGCCGCCTGGCGGTGGCATTTCTATGCAGGGATATTCGTCATCCCGTTTCTGATCATTTTAGCCGTCACAGGGCTGATGATGATGTTCATCACCCAGTTTGACGGTCGCGACGGCGAAAAAATCGTTGTAGGTGTCCACGGGCAATCGCAACCCGCCTCCCAACAAGCGCTTATCGCGCTGGAAGAAGTTCCGGGCACTGTTGTTGAGTGGATCGGTCCGAAGGCCGCCGATCTGGCAACCGTCTTCCGCATCAAAACCGAAGAGGGTCAGCGTCTTGTGGCCGTCGACCCCTATGCAGGGGAAGTTTTGACCGTATGGAACCGGCGCGCGGGTTGGTACGATTTAGCCGACAACATCCACTCAACCCTAATGATCGGCACGACCGGAGACCGTATCCTTGAAATCGCAGCGGGGCTCAGCCTGCTGCTGGTCTTAACGGGCCTGTATATGTGGTGGCCGCGTGGTAATGCCCTGGCCGCAATTGTACCCAATTTGCGTGTTCGCGGTCGCGCCTTGTGGAAATCGCTGCACGCTGTGATCGGATTCTGGATGTCCGGGTTGCTGGTGGTCTTCTTAATCTCAGGCTTGTCCTGGGCCGGTGTTTGGGGCGGGATGATCGTCCAGCCATGGAGCAGTTTCCCTGCCGAGAAATGGGATAACGTTCCGTTGTCCGACGATATCCATGCCAGCATGAACCACGGGCACCAAAACGACGTACCCTGGGCGCTGGAGCAAACGCCAATGCCCGCTTCTGGGTCCAAGGCCGGTATCGACGGTATTCCCCAAGGCACTCCCGTAGGCATCGATGCACTTGTGGCGCTTGGGACCGCACTGGACATGACCGGACGCTTTCGCGTTGCCTATCCCAGTGGCGAGGATGGTGTCTGGACCCTGAACCGGGACAGCATGAGCAGCGACTCAACCAACCCGATAAATGACCGCACCGTTCATGTGGACCAGTACACCGGCAAGATTCTGGCGGATGTCAGGTATGAGGATTACTCGTTGATGGGAAAATCCATGGCCGTTGGCATCCCGTTTCACATGGGGCTGATGGGCACATGGAACTTTATCCTGAATCTGGTGTTCTGCCTGTCGGTCATCTTTGTCTGCGTGTCGGGTGTTGTGATGTGGGTCAAACGTCGGCCTCAGGGGGTCGTGCGTCTGGCTGCGCCGTCGATGCCTACTGAACTGCCTTTGTGGAAGGGGGCTATCCTGATTGGGTTGTTCACCGCGATGGCCTTCCCGTTGGTGGGCCTGACCTTGATTGCGGTACTTGCTTTTGACCTGCTGGTGGTTAGCAACATCCCGGCGATGAAACGCGCGATAAGCTGACACGCAAGGAGCCGCACCGGGGCAACTGGTGCGGCCCTATACGCGATCCGGTCTTGGCAGAGCTTCACAAAGGCCCTAACACGGGTTCCCAGAGGGACTGCAGCCATGAAGACACGAGACATGAACCGGGACTGGATCGCCACCGCCGCAACGCTGAACAGCGCACTGCCTTACCTGCAACGCTACGACGGCGCGATTGTCGTCATCAAACTTGGCGGCCACGCCATGGGCAGCGACGAGGCAATGGAAAGCTTTGCCCGCGACGTCGTCCTGATGCGTCAGGTTGGGGTAAACCCGGTCATCGTGCACGGCGGTGGTCCGATGATCAACGCGATGCTGGACAAGCTGGATATCCAATCTGAGTTTGTGAATGGCAAGCGTGTCACCGACAAAGCAACCGTTGAAGTGGTCGAGATGGTTCTGTCCGGTCTCGTGAACAAGCGCATCGTGCAGGCGATCAACGGCCAGGGCGGCTCGGCCGTGGGCCTGTCGGGCAAGGACGCGCAACTGATGATTTGTGATCAGACCGATGAATCTCTGGGTTTTGTCGGAAGTCCGGCAGAGATGAACCCGAAGATCCTGCATGACCTGTTTGCACATGACGTTATTCCGGTGATTGCTCCTCTGGGTGCAGGCCGGGATGGAGAAACCTTCAACGTCAACGGCGATACTGCCGCAGGCGCTATTGCATCCGCGCTAAAGGCCGATCGCCTGCTTCTGCTCACGGATGTCTCGGGCGTCAAGAACGCCGCCGGGGATGTCGTGACCGAGCTGAAGGCCGGTCAGATCCGCGAGATGACACTGGACGGTACAATTGCGGGTGGCATGATCCCGAAGACCGAAACGGCGCTGGACGCATTGCATAGCGGGGTTCGCGCCGTCGTTATCCTGGACGGGCGCGCGCCAAACGCCGTCTTGCTTGAGCTTTATACCGAACACGGTGCCGGATCGCTGATCCGACCGGACTAAGCCATTGGCGGAGGAGACATGACAGAACGCCTTTCCCCCTCCTCTAACCCGGCGGCGCTTACCTATGCTGAAATCGAACAGGCTGCACGGGACGTTGGCCTGATCATCATGGGGGCGCTGCACCCCCGCATTGCTGACGCAAAGCAATTGGAAGGCGGCACGCTGGTCCTGTTAGGTGCAGGGGCCGCGTTCTGGCCAGCTTTGAAATCCTCACCTGAATGGCAGAGCGACGATCCGGTTGACCGTTGGTCGTCGCGTGTGATCGGACAAATGGCGCAGGACCTGTCGGCCCAGGCTCACTTTCCATTTGGCGGCCCGCCCTATGCGCCGTTTATCGACTGGGCTTTGAAATCTGGCCGCACCTTCAGCAGCCCGGTGGGTGCTTTGGTGCACGACGAGGTTGGGATGATGATCTCTTTCCGCGGTGCTCTGCATTTCGCCGACGAGTTTGCAGTACCGAAGGCATCTGACCCGTCCCCCTGCTCAATATGTGCAGCACCCTGTACCCAAGCCTGCCCGGTCGGAGCGCTGAACAGTCAGACGTTTTATGATGTAGAGGCCTGCCACGGCTACCTTGCCACGCCCGAAGGGCAAACTTGTTTGGCCGGTGGTTGCCTTGCACGGCTATCCTGCCCCCTCAGCGTTGGCGCAGGACGTGACCCGGAACAATCGGCCCACCACATGAGAGCGTTTCACCCGTCATGACACGCACCCTGATCCTGACGCGCCATGCGAAATCCAGTTGGGATAGCCCGACACTCTCTGATCATGATCGCCCACTGAATAGACGGGGACGCAAATCAGCCCCCGCAATTGCAGCCTGGCTGCGAGAAAGCGGTTGGTTACCGGATGAGGTGCTTAGTTCAAGCTCTGCCCGCACACGGGAAACCTGGGATCTGATGGGGTTGCCAGCCGAAAAACTTAGCTTTCTGCGAACGCTTTATCATGCGGATCCCGAAGATATGCTGGCCGAACTGACAGGCGCAACAGAGCAATCAGTTCTGATGCTGGGCCACAATCCCGGTATTGCCGGTTTCGCGAGCCTCCTCGTCAAAAGACCACCTGATCACGCCCGGTTCTACGATTACCCCACCTGCGCAACGACGGTACTCAGGTTCGAAATTGAAAGCTGGGCAGACCTCAAGTGGCGCAGCGGCGATGTACTGGGGTTTGCCATTCCACGCGAGTTGCTGGAATAGAAAAAGGCGAGGCCAAAGCCCCGCCTTTCTTTAGGTATCTGATCCGGCTTAGTGCCCCAGAATCTGGCTGAGGAACAACTTGGTCCGCTCGGATTGTGGGTTGTTGAAGAACTCTTCCGGTTCGTTCTGTTCCACGATCTGACCGGCATCCATGAAGATCACGCGGTTGGCAACCTGACGAGCAAAGCCCATCTCGTGCGTGACGCACAGCATAGTCATGCCTTCCTCGGCCAGCTCGATCATGGTGTCGAGCACCTCTTTGATCATCTCGGGGTCCAACGCCGATGTCGGCTCGTCAAACAACATGATCCGAGGCATCATGCAGAGCGAGCGGGCAATCGCCACACGCTGCTGCTGACCACCCGAAAGCTGACCGGGATACTTGTCGGCCTGTTCAGGAATCTTCACCTTTTCCAGGAAGTGCATCGCGCGCTCTTCGGCCTCTTTCTTGGGCGTCTTGCGCACCCAGATCGGGGCCAGCGTGCAGTTTTCCAGAATGCTTAGATGCGGAAACAGGTTGAAGTGCTGGAACACCATACCAACCTCAGACCGGATCTTGTCGATGTTCTTGAGGTCATTCGACAGCTCGGTTCCGTCCACAACGATCTTGCCCTGCTGGTGTTCCTCCAGCGCGTTCAGGCAGCGGATCAAGGTGGACTTGCCCGACCCCGACGGCCCCGCGATTACGATCCGCTCGCCCTGGTTGACGGTCAGATTGATGTCGCGCAGCACATGGAAGGACCCGTACCACTTGTTCATGTTGGTGATTTCGATGGCGACCTCGTCGCTCACCTGCATTTTGGAGCGGTCGATTTCGCGTTCAATTGCAAGTTCAGACATGTGTTGAACTCCTTAACGGTGGCCAGTCTGAAGCTTGCGCTCCAGGTACATGGAATAACGGGACATGGAGAAGCAGACGACGAAGAACAGCGCCGCGATGAACGCGAACAGTTCCCAGTAGATGCCGTTCCAGGCGGTGTCGGCACGGATGGCGGATGCCAGTCCGATCACGTCGAACAGCCCGATGATCGACACCAGTGTCGTATCCTTGAATATCCCGATGAATGTGCTCACGATGCCCGGAATTGAGATTTTCAGGGCTTGCGGCATGATGATCAGTCGCTGAGCTTGCCAGTAGTTCAGGCCGAGACTGTCGGCACCTTCATACTGACCCCGTGGCAGAGCAGCCAGACCACCCCGGATCACCTCGGCCATATAGGCAGCCGAGAACAGAGTCATCATGATCATCACCCGCAGGATGATGTCAAAGTTGGTGCCCGGTGGCAGGAACAGGTTCAGCAGCAGCGAGGCCACAAACAAAAGGGTGATCAGAGGTACGCCGCGGATGAACTCGATAAAGCCCACGCACAGGTACTTGACGATCAACAGGTCGGACTGACGGCCAAGCGCCAGCACGATTCCAATCGGCAACGAGACACCGATGGCCACAACACCCAGCAAGATCGCCAGCATGAAGCCACCGAATTGACGGCTTTGTACGGCCTCGATGCCAATTGGCAGAATCGAGTCCAGGGCACCGACGAAATAGCTCGACAGAACCAGCCACCAGATGATTGATGCGGCGATACCCAGGACGATCCCGAACAGGCCGCTCAGCTGTTTGCTGACTATGGTGTAGACACCCCAGCCGACAACAAAACCCAACGCCGCCGCAATCGGCCCCCAAATGGTGCCGCCCCACATCAGGAATGGCATCAGGAACGGATAGAGTGCAGTAACGATCAGCATCTTGGTCGGCACACGATCCGAGTACAGCACCGGAGCCAGCGCGACCAACAACAGGATCAATGCCAGGATTGGACGCCAGTACAGATGGCTTGGGTAGAACCCAAACAACAGCTGCAACCAGCGGTCGTTGATCACCGCCCAACAGGCGTGGCCGTGGGTTGAACCCCAGGTGGCAATCATGATCTCACGGCATTCGTTCAGTGAGTTGGCGTTCCAGACGGACTGGAACGTCCATGGTAGAACGCCCGACAATACGTACCAGATCGCATAGAGCGAAAGCACGGTCAGGATCGAGTTGAACCAGCCAGAAAACAGGTTGTGCCTGATCCAGCCAACTATTCCAACCTCGGACGCGGGTGGC
This sequence comes from Ruegeria atlantica, assembly GCF_013033965.1. Taxonomy (GTDB): domain Bacteria; phylum Pseudomonadota; class Alphaproteobacteria; order Rhodobacterales; family Rhodobacteraceae; genus Ruegeria; species Ruegeria atlantica_D. The sequence continues at coordinate 36,955 of NZ_WQFE01000016.1, read as the reverse complement.
GCCTGTTCTGGCAACATCTCCGTGCGGACAAATGAAACATCACTCATATTACCGCTCCACCAGTTTGACACGGTTGTTGTACCAGTTCATCACCGCCGAAATGCTCAGCGAGATCGTCAGGTAGACCAGCATCAGCAGCAGAACACATTCCAGCTCGCGGCCGGTCTGGTTCATGGTGATGCCACCCAAAGTCCCCGTGATGTCCATATATCCGACCGCGATCGCCAGTGACGAGTTCTTGGTCAGGTTCAGATAGTTCGAGATCATCGGCGGGATGATGACCCGCAGCGCCTGAGGCAAGATCACCAGACGCATGGTGCGACCCGGGCGCAGACCCAGCGCAGATGCGGCTTCAGTCTGACCCTTGGATATCGCAAGGATACCCGCGCGCACGATCTCGGCGATGAAGGCCGCCGTATAGAGCGACAAAGCCAACCACAGTGCGATCAGCGAGTTGCGCATATGGGTACCACCCTTGAAGTTGAAACCCTTCAATTCAGGGTATCCAAGGTGAAAGCCCAGCGCGACCAGCAGGATGATCATCGGAACGAACAGGATACCCAACTGGATGTGCCAGATTTTCGGGCGATCGCCGGTAGACTCTTGCGTCGCTGCGGCCCAGGCCGACACTTTGCGCATGGCAAAGATACTGCCACCCAGCACAATCAAAAACGCGATCAGATCCAGCGAGATATCGAACCGAATGCTGGATGTACCGAACAGATGAATGTCGCCCAGACTGCGCGAGAACAGGAATTCGGGAATATAAACTCCGCGATTGGTCACTGCGACCGTGTCAAAAAAGTTCATCGACGCGGTTGCGTCCTCGCCCCGGAACGCTCTTGGCGCGGGCAGGCTTTCGATCAGGATGGCCATGGCCAGTACGATCCAAAGCAAGACAGGCACGTTACGGAACATCTCGACGTAGACGGTCATGATCCGCGCGACCAGCCAGTTATTGGACAGACGCAGAACGCCAACAAAAACGCCGACTATTGTCGCCGTGATACACCCAAGGACCGCGACGACCAGCGTGTTCAACAATCCGATGAATGCGGCGCGTAGATGGCTGTCACGAGAGGTGTATTCCAGCAGACGCTGGTTGATGTCATAGCTTGCCGGTTCGCCGAAAAAGCCGAACTCGACCGGTTTTCCCAGACCTTCAAGGTTTTGGATGGTATTCGAAATAATCCAGGCTGCCAGAAGCATGAAACCAATCAATGCAATGACCTGGATGGTCGCTGATCGGTACCGCGTATCGTAAAGGAGCATGGACAGCCGGAACTGCTCCTTCGGCGGGTCAGTGAGAGTCGTCATGACCTATGTATATCCCCGTGCATCCCGATATTTTGCCGGCAAAGTTGGTCTTCGCTCAATCCATTCGGGAGTGTTTCTTAGTTCATGGAAAAAGGGCGCAGGTTGCCCTGCGCCCTTTTCCGTGGATTTTAGCGGAACGGCGGCGAGTATAGCAGACCACCATCGGTCCACTGGGCGTTCAGGCCGCGCGCAAGACCGATCGGAGTTTCTTCACCGATGTTCTTGGCAAACACTTCGCCATAGTTACCACCCGCTTTGATTGCGTTCGCTGCCCAGTCTGCATTCAGACCCAGCATCTCACCCAGAGTACCTTCGGTACCCAGCAGACGGTTTACTTCCGGATTGTCGGTGCCAGCGCTCAGCTCGTCGATATTTGCCGAGGTCACGCCCAGCTCTTCAGCCGAGACCAGCGCGTTCAGAGTCCAGCGGACAATGTCGCCCCACTCGTTGTCGCCATGACGGACCAGCGGGCCCAGCGGCTCTTTCGAGATGATTTCGGGCAGCAGGACGTGGTCGCCGGGGTTTTCGAACGTGGCGCGGGTTGCAGCCAGGCCCGATGCGTCGGTGGTGTAGACGTCACATGCGCCAGCCAGATACTGCTGCTGCGCTTCGGCGTTGGTTTCGATCGGAACCGGCTCGTAGCTGATGTTGTTGGCACGGAAGAAATCGGCCAGGTTCAGCTCGGTGGTGGTGCCGGTCTGGATGCAGACAGTAGCGCCGTCCAGTTCCTTGGCCGAGCTTACGCCCAGCGCCTTGGGAACCATGAAGCCTTGACCGTCATAGTAGTTGACGCCAGCGAACTCGAACTTCAGATCAACATCGCGGCTGAAGGTCCACGTGGTGTTACGGGCCAGCATGTCGATCTCGCCCGAAGCCAGCGCGGTAAAGCGTGTCTTACCGGTGGTCGGCACGAACTCAACAGCGTTGGAATCGCCCAGAACGGCTGCGGCTACGGCACGGCAGACGGCAACGTCAAAACCTTGCCAATCGCCATTCGCGTCGGGCAGCGAGAAGCCTGCCAGTCCCGAGGATACGCCACAGTTCAGTTTGCCGCGCGCCTTGACGTCGTCAACGGTGCCCGCCGCAGCTGCACCAGCAGCCAGACCGGCAATAGTTGCCGCGCCCAAGATTACGGATTTTTTCATTTTTACCTCTTCCTGATTTTCCGCCCCTGTCCGGGACGGCTCTGTCCGGCACCTCTGGCACCAGAAAGGTTTCCCCAAAGGTGTCTCCCCTTTAGTGGGCATGAGTTTGCTCGCATTCATAAACAAACGTCAAGGGCCGGATCAGCGAAAACGATGAGTCAACTCTGCGATGACCGTATCTGTAACAAAAATTGGTGCGGAATAGGCTCAGATAGAGATTTCAATGAACCGTTTAGCGTGTAGAAACGCAGCTTTCTTAATCTCAGCGGCCGCATGCGCCTCGTCATCGTGGCCCCATTGCTCGATTTGCCAGGTCTCGTCGAGCCTTGAAATCTCCCAGATTTCCTCGGCGGGGCGCCAGTTCAAAGCGGCGGCAAATCCCAGCACCAGCGAACCCGACAGGCTGACCAGATCATGGAAAGCAGCAAGCTGGAAGTCGTTGAAATCGTGAACACGGCCTCGCAGTGCGTCGAGTGCTGAAACAGACTGTGGCTGATGCAGCACACCAATCACCGGAACCAATCGCGCGGCCAGGGTTTCAGCGGCCCAATCCAAGGCCGGGTCCCATCGATCGGCTTGCCGTTGTTGCAACGCCTGCGGGTGGGTCGCCCGATAACACAGCAAATCCGAATCGCCGTAGTCGGCCAGCATATTTGCAACCTCGGCGTGCTGATGGTGCACTTTGTCGATGGCCGCATTTGCAGACCGGGTAAACGGCATCTGGGTCGGATCAACCTCTTTTTCCTGCGCGTCCCACTCGGCCGCGACCGCATCAGCCATAGCGCGTGTCGGCAAAATCAACCCGGCCTTGGCCGGAGTTTTAACCCGGCGACCGTCGAGTTCGACTGTGTATCCATCTTCTGCTTGGACAACCGTCGCTGCGGTCCAAAATCGCTTGGGCTTCCACTCGCTCATGTCTTCAGGTCCAGATGTCATCCAGCGCACGGGGCAGCTGGTCAAATGTTTCGATTATGCAGGTCGCGCCGTTCAGGGCGGATCGGTCGTGATAGCCCCAGGATACGCCGATCCCCTTCACCCCGGCGGCCCGCGCCATATCCATGTCAAACCGGGTGTCGCCAATCATCACTGTATCCGCGGCATCAACCCCGGTTTCAAACCTGGCGGTGTCAATCATCGACGGATGAGGTTTTGACGGATGATGGTCCGCAACCTGTCGGGTGACGAAATAGCGTTCCAGATCGTGCGCTTCGATCAAAGCGTCCAGACCGCGCTGCGATTTTCCGGTTGCCACACCCAGCAGCACTTCGGGGACGGCATGCAGAGCTTCGATCACATCCCGCGCCCCGGGGTAAAGCGGTGAACTTGCTGCACCGTGTGCCAGACGATTTGCGTGATAGGCCTGTTTGTAGCCCTCAACCAAGTTTTGCTGAACCGCGTCGCTCTGGTCGGACGCGAGCCGCGCCAGAGCAACGGGCAGGGACAGACCGACGATGGACAAAATCGCCTTGCGATCGGGAACCGGCAGGGACAGCGCCTGAAAACTGGCGGTCATCGAAGCGACGATGGTACCTTGGCTATCGACAAGGGTTCCGTCCACGTCGAATAGCACCAAACGCAAGGGTGCGCTCATTGCAGTTCCTCGAACGGATCATCAGCGGCCAGATCTTCGGTCCAACCGAAGGTGTCCCAGCTGTGCTTCATATGCTCAGGCAGCGGTGCTTTTACAGTGATCGTCTTGCGCGTGACCGGATGCTGGAACGAGGCTTGCCGCGCGTGCAGGTGCAGTTTCTTGCTGATGATTCCGCCCAATTGCGCGCCCCAACCATCACCCAGATTTTCCTGACCTGAGCCACCGTATTTACCATCCCCGACGATTGGATGCCCGATCGCCGCCATATGCGCCCGCAATTGATGTGTACGACCTGTGATCGGCTCCATCGCCACCCACGAGGCGCGCCCGGCCACCCGGTACAGCGTGGCATAGAGCGTGTGCGCTCGCTTCGCGCCCGGGGTTTCGTCAATTTCGTTCAGGTACACCGGGACCATCTTTTCGCCTTCGCCATGCTTGCCATGACCCGGCGCTTTGACCAACCCGGTCTTGATCTCGCCCAGATAAGGCGTCGGTACACCAGCCACGAGTGCCCAGTAAATCTTGCGGGTATCGCGGTGGCGGAACGCAGCTGTCAGCCCTTTCGCGGCTTCGCGCGTGCGCGCCATCAACAGGACGCCAGACGTGTCCTTGTCTAGGCGGTGCACGAGGCGCGGGTTTTCGTCATAGCCAAAACGCAGCGCCTCGGACAGGCCATCGACATGGCGGGTCTGGCCGCTGCCGCCCTGAACCGGCAGGCCCTGTGGCTTATTCAGAGCCAGAACATGATCGTCGCGATAGATCACGCAGGACTGGATCATCTTGGTGTCCGCGTCCGAGATCCGACGCTTGACTTCGGCAGGTTTGAAATCAGCTTCCGGCAGAGGCGGAACCCGCACGACCTGACCGGCCTCAAGCCGGGTCGAGGCCTTGACCCGTCCGCCTTCCACACGCACTTCACCCTTGCGGCACATTTTTTCGATGCGGCCCTGACTGACATGCGGGAACAGGCGGCGCATCCAACGATCCAGACGCTGGTCGCCGTCACCTTCTGCCACGGTGATCATCTGTACGCCGCTCATGCCGACATCTCCTGCGTCGCGCTGGTTGTCCGCGCGGTAAGCATATCTGTAAGTGCCCAAGAAAACATGCGCGTCTGTCGCGCGCCGCAACGCAAGAGTCAAGCCGGGACAGCGCTGAGCCTTCACCGGTCAGATGTTTGAGAAATCCCCATGTCGACCGACACCGTCACGGAAACGCCCTGCGCCTGCAGTACCTTCGCGTCGGATTGCATCCAGACCGTTAGTCCATTCCACCTTCAGCGCGTCGCGCACTGGCATGCCCCGCGTCTCGATGATTGAACGGCGATCGGCGCGCACGGCCTCCTGCGGGAAACCGGCAATTTCATGCGCCATAGCTTCGGCGGCGCCACGCGCCTCACCATGCGGAACGATCTTTTCGGCCAGACCGATGCGATAGCATTCCTCGGCTTCGACCTTGCGCCCCGTCAGGGCAATTTCCAACGCCTTGCCCTGCCCGACCAAACGCGGCAGTCGCACGGTTCCCCCATCCATCAACGTGACGCCCCATCGGCGACAAAAGACACCCTGATAGGCGGTCTCGGCCATCACCCGGATGTCGCACCAAAGCGCAAGTTCCATCCCGCCAGCCACAGCTGCACCTTCGATCGCCCCGATGACAGGTTTGGACAACTCCAACCGCGACGGCCCCATCGGGCCCAGCGTCGAAGGGGCCGAGCCAATGGGAAACGCGTGTTTCTCGTAGTAAGGCTCACCCAATTCCGGATCGGACAGGGTCGAAGCCATTTTAAGGTCCCATCCGGCGCAGAAGTTGCCACCCTTGCCCCAGAACACAGCGACCTTGGCCGGGCTTTGTTCAAACTCCAGAAACGCGGCTACCATTGCCTCGGCGTGCTCGCTGTCTACCGCGTTGCGAACGCCCGACCTGTCGAGGATGATGGTCCAAACGTCATCTGTCTTGTCGATTGAAACGGACATGAGTTTCCTCCCTCGAATCTCAATACCCAAGGGAAACCCGTTTTATCCGCTCTGTCGCCTGTGACGCAGCGGCGTTCTAACCGTTCCTTTGTGCCCGAAGTTTCGCGAAATAGTCCAAGCGCTTTTTCAACTCGCGCTCAAACCCGCGTTCCACCGGTTGATACAGAACCGGTCGTTTCATGCCATCGGGAAAGTAGTTCTGGCCGGAAAATCCATCTTCGGCATCATGGTCATAGGCATAGCCCGCTCCATATCCCTGATCTTTCATCAATGACGTAGGCGCATTCAGGATATGTTTGGGCGGCGGCTCGCTGCCAGACTGTTTGGCCAACCGCATGGCGGCTTTAAATCCGACATAGGAACCATTCGATTTGGGAGCTAAAGCCAGATAGACCAAAGCCTGCGCCAGGGCCAATTCACCTTCGGGGCTGCCCAAGCGTTCGTAAGTTTCCCACGCGTGCAGACATGTCGTTTGCGCCTGAGGATCGGCGAGACCGATATCTTCGACCGCCATCCGCGTGATCCGCCGCGCCAGATATCTTGGGTCTTCACCCCCTGTCAGCATTCGCGCAAACCAATAAAGCGCCGCATCCGGATCAGATCCGCGTACTGACTTATGCAGCGCCGAGATCAGATTGTAATGTTCGTCCCCGGACTTGTCGTACTTGGCCGCACGACGCATTAGCCGCGTGGACAATGCATCAGGGTCCAGCGGCGCATCCACAGCCCACGCTGCGACCTGTTCGATCAGGTTCAAAAGCGCGCGCCCGTCGCCATCCGCCATCTCTTGCAGAGCTTCGCGCGCTGTGCCTGTCAGCGGCAGGGCACGGGTCAGCTCTTTCTCAGCGCGCTGTGTCAGGCGTTCAAGATCAGCCAGACTGAGCCGCTCCAGCACCAGAACCTGCGCGCGGCTGAGCACAGCGGCGTTGAGTTCAAAGGAAGGATTCTCGGTCGTGGCCCCGACCAGCAGGATCGTCCCATCCTCCATATGTGGAAGGAACCCGTCCTGTTGCGCCTTGTTGAAGCGGTGGATCTCGTCAACAAACAGCAGTGTGCCCTGCCCGTTCTGCCAGCGGATTTTAGCGGCCTCGAACACTTTTTTAAGGTCTGGCACGCCGGTGAAAATCGCGCTGATCTGAACGAAATGCAGGTCCGTTTCCTGCGCCAGCAGGCGTGCGATAGTGGTTTTCCCAACACCTGGCGGCCCCCAGAAAACTAAACTGGACAAACTGCCCGAGGCTAACATGACCCCCAGCGGAGCGTCCGGTCCCAAAACCTGCTCTTGTCCGATAACGTCAGCCAACGACTGCGGGCGCAACCGATCCGCCAATGGGCGGTGCGGGTTTGGTGCAGGCTCGGCTGCCCCTGTATCGAACAGGTCACTCATGCGGTCACAGCCGGAAACGCAGGGAAATCTGTTGCCCGCCGCGCAGCACATTCAGGTTCACGCGACGTCCGGGATCCGTTAAGGCCCGCACGACGTCCTGCGGGTGCTTGATATCCGCACCATTGATGCTCTGCACCACGTCACCGGAACGCAGTCCGGAACGTCCGCCATAACGATTCGAGTCTACAACAACCACACCGGTTTGCGTCAGTAGCAACCCAAACCGGGCAATCACGGCTGGGTTGACGCGTGCCACCTTCAACCCCGGCATCACGGTTTCATCGTTTAGGACGGTTTCATCAGCTGGTGGCGTTTCCGGGACTTTGATCAGGGCAACCTCAACATTTGCGCTGTCCTCGCCCCGCAAACGGGTCAGGATCGATGTGCCCCCGACACCGGCCACGGACATGCGGAATTTCATCTCGGCCGGTGAGTTCACCTCATCGCCATCCACATGGGTTATCACATCGCCAACGCGCAGACCAGCTTCGGCAAGCGGGCTGAGGTCATGCAGGTTGGCGATGACTACACCCATCGGAATGACCAGACCAAGCGATTCAGCTATATCGGCGCTCATGTGTTGACCCGTCACGCCTGCCCACGGGCTGACAAAACTGTCATTCCCAGCCTTCGCCTGACGCAGAAACTCAGCAACCAGATTAGCCGGAATCGCAAACCCGATACCGTTAGACCCACCGGACCGCGTCAGGATCGAAGTGTTAATGCCGATCAGATCGCCATTCACGTCGATCAGCGCCCCCCCGGAGTTGCCCGGATTGATCGCCGCATCGGTTTGAATGAAATACCCACGCGCATTGCCCGTGGCCGTACCCGTCCGCGCCAGACCCGATATGATGCCCGACGACACCGTCTGGCCCACTCCGAATGGGTTTCCGATTGCCAGAGTCAATTCACCGACTTCGACGTGATCCGAATCCCGAAGTGACAGGAAAGGGAGGTTTTCGGCCGCATCCAATCTGAGAATTGCGATATCGCTTTCCTTGTCGCCCAGCACGACCTGCGCCGAGAACTCGCGCCGGTCCGTGGTTACGACGCGTATTTCGGTAGCCGTACCGACAACGTGATAGTTGGAAACCACATAACCATCCGCCGTCAAGATGACACCAGAGCCTAACGAGTTCTGTACCCGCTGACGCGGCTCGCCAAATCCGCGGCCAAAGAAATCCTTAAAGAAGGGGTCCGAGAAAAACGGGTTGGCGCGCCCCTCACGGACAATCTTAGCGTAAATGTTCACGACCGCCGGGGCCGCCTGTTTGACGACCGGTGCAAAGCCAAGGCTAATTTCCGCTTGCGATTGGGGCACTTTCGTTTCGGCGCTTGCCGAGACGGCAAAGGCCGCCAGCAACATGGAACAGAGAACTTTCCGCATGGTGTATCCGTCGTTTTTCCGCTCTCCGGATATGCGAGGCCTATGGTCGGATTGCAAGCGTGTCGATGCGCGTCGCGCGTTGACTTGAGGCTGCTACCCGGGGAATGTCGGCCCGAAATAGTTTACAGCAATCGAAGAACTCCTTTGAAACGGCTCACTTTGAAAAAGCTATCTTGCGCTCGTTTGTCCTCATTCGCTCTGATCACTCTCTTTTGGTCGATTGCACCAGCCGCTCATGCTGCGGACACCAAGCTGACCATGGGGACCGGAGGGAAAGGCGGTTACTATTTCAAAGTCGGTGATCTGCTATGCAAGTCCTTCGTCAAGGATACAGACGGTTACAAATGCAGTGCCCGTGCCACGGATGGAGCGCGCGAAAACCTGCCAAAACTGCGCCGCGGAAAGTTTGATATCGTCGTCGCGAGATCCGATTGGGCTCAAAACGCGCTGGATGGATCGGGCGCATTCAAAAATGACGGGCCGGACACTTCGCTACGCTCATTATTTTCAATTCACAGTGAAGCCCTTACCGTTATTGCGCGCGAAGGATCAGGGATAGCGTCGCTCAAGGATCTGAGTGGAAAACGTGTTCAGCTGGGAGGATCGGCTTCCCGCTTGGTCCGAGAACTTCCCTACGAGGGAAGCTGGGATACCTCCGCATTTCGCACGTTCCGAAACGGTGACCTGAACAAACAGCGAAAGTTTCTGTGTTCCGGCAACATTGACGCCGTTGTCAGCATCGTCGGCTACCCGTCAGGCTGGGTTCAAAAGACCGCCCAGACCTGCCCGATTAAACTGGTTGCTGTATCAGGGCGCGAGATTGATCGCCTGATCGCCGGTTCCAGGACGGTCAGCAAAGCGACAATTCCTGCGAACGTGTATAAAGGCGTGACGTCACCGACCAAGACCTTTGGCTACAAGGCCACCCTGCTAAGCAGCGCCAACGTGCCTGAAGGCGACGTCTATGCATTCGTAAAGTCCACGTTTGAAAACCTGCCCCAATTAGCGCGTCGGTACCCAGCTTTGAACGGGTTGAAACCAGCAAGCATGATCAAAGATGGCCTGCCCGCACCACTGCATCCGGGCGCAGCTCGTTATTATCGGGAACGGGGCTGGTTGAAATAGGAGGCGGCGAGCTTAGCCCAAAAGAAAACCCCCGCGTCCAGGACGCAGGGGTTTAAATCAGAAAGCCGGGCTTTCTTATTCTTCGTCAGCGGCCTCTTCGGCTGCAACGCGGGCTTTGTCGGCCGCGCCTTTGGCGTCCAGATCACGGTCAACGAATTCGATGATCGCCATCGGAGCCATGTCGCCATAGCGGAAGCCAGCTTTCAGGATGCGGACATAACCGCCCTGACGCTCGGCATAGCGGGGGCCAAGAACTTCGAACAGCTTTGCGACGTCTTTGTCTTCTTTCAGCTGAGCTGCGGCCTGACGGCGGGCGTGCAGGTCGCCGCGCTTGCCCAAAGTGACCAGCTTTTCGATGATCGGGCGCAGTTCTTTTGCCTTGGGCAGGGTTGTTTTGATTTGCTCATGCTCGATGAGCGAGCCAGCCATGTTTGCAAACAGAGCCTTGCGGTGCTCATGAGTACGGTTCAGGCGGCGGTAACCACGTGCGTGACGCATTTTTCAATTCCTATCTTGCGTTTTGCTTTGTCTGGCCGGCGATGCGTGTCACCGGCTCTCCTTGGGGCGGAAGTGCCCGTATTGTCCCCGGAAAGCCCGGGCATTGGGGAAGACGCGCTTAGAACGCGTCTTCGAATTTCTTCGCCAGATCTTCAATGTTGTCGGGCGGCCAATCCTCGACATCCATGCCAAGGTGCAGACCCATGCCGGACAGCACTTCTTTGATCTCGTTCAGCGACTTGCGGCCGAAGTTCGGGGTGCGCAGCATCTCGGCTTCGGTCTTCTGGATCAGGTCGCCGATGTAGACGATGTTGTCGTTCTTCAGGCAGTTTGCCGAACGGACCGACAGTTCCAGCTCGTCCACTTTCTTCAGCAACAGCGGGTTGAACTCCAGACCATCGTCTTCGTCCTGACGACCAGCCGCTTCGGGCTCGTCGAAGTTGACGAAGATCGACAGCTGGTCCTGCAGAATACGTGCGGCGAACGCCAGCGCGTCTTCCGGGGTGATCGAACCGTCGGTTTCGATCTTCAGGGTCAGCTTGTCATAGTCCAGAACCTGACCTTCACGAGTCGGCTGAACGTCATAGGCAACCTTTTTGACCGGCGAATAGATCGCATCGATCGGAATCAGGCCGATGGGCGCGTCTTCCGGCTTGTTCTTTTCAGCCGAGACGTAACCCTTACCGGTGTTGACGGTCAGTTCCATGAACAGGTCGGCGCCATCGTCCAGGTGGCAGATGACGTGATCGCGGTTCAGAACCTCGATACCGGCGCTTTCGCTGATGTCACCAGCGGTGACAACTGCGGGGCCTTTGGCATTGATCGACAGCCGCTTGGGGCCTTCGACTTCCATGCGCAGGGCAACCTGCTTGAGGTTCAGGATAATGTCGGTGACGTCTTCGCGCACGCCAGCGACGCTCGAGAACTCGTGCAGGACGTTGTCGATCTGAACGCTGGTGATGGCCGCACCTTGCAGGCTGCTCATCAGAACGCGGCGCAGCGCGTTGCCCAGAGTCAGACCAAAGCCACGCTCGAGCGGCTCGGCAACCAGAGTTGCCTGACGTGCGGGATCGTTGCCCGGCTTGCCTTCCAGCTGGGTCGGCTTGATCAATTCTGCCCAATTCTTATGGATCATGTAATCCCTCCATTCCTGTCCGCGCCCCATGACCAACAAGGTGCAGACGCCCGAGGTTTAAAATGACGTGCTGGGGCCGTGCAAAAGACACAGCCCCAGCTCAATTCAAAATCGCTTAGACGCGGCGACGCTTCGGTGGGCGGCAGCCATTGTGAGCAATCGGAGTCACGTCGCGGATCGACGTGATGTTGAAGCCCACTGCAGCCAGCGCACGCAGAGCCGATTCACGACCCGAACCGGGGCCCTGAACTTCGACTTCCAGCGTCTTGACGCCATGTTCCTGCGCCTTTTTGCCTGCGTCTTCTGCAGCCATCTGAGCGGCGTAGGGTGTCGATTTCCGCGATCCTTTGAAGCCCATGGTACCGGCAGACGACCACGAGATGGCGTTGCCCTGTACGTCCGAGATCAGGATCTTGGTGTTGTTGAAGGTCGAGTTCACATGGGCAACGCCCGATGCGATGTTCTTACGCTCTTTGCGCTTAACGCGAGTCTTATCACGTGCCATCAGTCAGACCCTCCCTTATTTCTTCTTACCAGCAATGGCCTTTGCGGGGCCTTTGCGAGTACGAGCGTTGGTGTGGGTGCGCTGACCGCGAACCGGCAGGTTGCGGCGGTGACGCAGACCGCGGTAGCAGCCCAGGTCCATCAAGCGCTTGACGTTCATCTGAACTTCACGGCGCAGGTCACCTTCGACAGTGAAGTTTGCGTCGATATGTTCGCGGATGGCCAGAACTTCGGCGTCGGACAGTTCATTAACGCGACGAGTCGCTTCGATGCCAACGGCTTCGCAGATTGCTTTGGCCGAGGTGTTTCCGATACCGGTGATATATGTGAGGGCGATTGGTACCCGCTTTGCAGTCGGGATGTTTACGCCGGCAATACGTGCCACGTGTCACTTTCCTTTTTTGTTGCGGTTCCGTAACTCCGGAACCTTTTTTCACAACACTTGACCGTGGCAGTGACGCCAGAGGGTCCAGTATTATTCGAGGTGGTCGGGGCAGTTGGGACGAATCCCGCATGCGATCGTGATTCCCATAGGGATGTGGGTCGATATGGGCTTTTACCGCTTAGGTCAAGAGCAGAATTGGATCAGCCGTTGCCGACGTAGTCACCACCATCCAGGACCTGAGAAATTTCCCCCCGAACGGCGTCAATCTCACCCAAACCATCAACCCAGGACAAGTTACCCTTGGCATAGTAATAGCCGATCAGCATCGAGGTCTTTTTGTAGTATTCCATAAGACGGGTTTTGAGGCTTTCCTCATTGTCATCCGCGCGGCGCTTGAAATCGTTTTCCTTGCCGCAATTGGTGCATTTACCATCCGCCGGGATCGGTTTGGTGATGTCATTGTAGACTTCGCCGCAACCGCCGCAGGTCGACCGGGCTGTGATCCGCGCCACCAAAGCGTCATCGTTGACTTCCATCGCGATGACGGCGTCCAGCGTTTCGCCGGTGCTTTCGAGCAATTCACCCAGTGCATCGGCTTGCGCCAGTGTGCGGGGGAAACCGTCAAAGATGAAACCACCTTCGGCACCCTGTTCCAGCTTTTCGCGGATCAGGCCGATGACGATCTCATCGGTAACCAGTTCGCCCTTGGCCATCACCTCGGCCACGCGGTTGCCCATTTCGGTGCCACTGTCCTTGGCCTCGCGCAACATGTCGCCGGTGCTCAGTTGCACCATGCCGCGTGTCTCAACCAGGTGGCGCGCTTGCGTTCCTTTACCCGCACCCGGCGGGCCCAACAAAATGATGTTCATCGACGAGCGGGTCCCTTCCTGCCGCGTTTCTTGCTTTTACCGCGCAGCTGGGACTTTTCGATCAGCCCTTCGTATTGATGCGCCAGCAGATGGCTCTGGACTTGCTGGATGGTGTCCATAGTCACAGAGACGATAATCAGAACCGACGTGCCGCCAAAGTAGAACGGGATAGCGAACTGGTTCCGCAGAATTTCAGGCAGCAGACAGACAGCCGCCAGATAAGCCGAGCCCAGAACCAGCACGCGGTTGACCACGTATTCCAGATACTCGGCGGTTTTCTTGCCGGGGCGAATACCGGGCACAAAACCGTTCTGCTTTTTCAGGTTGTCCGCAACATCATCCGGTTTGAACGACACGTTGAACGTATAGAAATAGGCAAAGAACACGATCATCGAGGCGAAAAACAGCAGGTACAGCGGTTGTCCGGGGCCAAAGTTGGCCAGCAGCCACGACATCACCGGCCCGTTGGTCGCACCCGACGAGAAGGTAGAGATCGTCACCGGCAGCAGCAACAGCGAGCTTGCAAAGATCGCCGGAATAACGCCAGCTGGGTTAACCTTGACCGGCAGGTGGCTCGAGCCGCCTTCGTACACTTTCATACCGGCCTGACGGCGTGGGTACTGAATGTGGATCTTACGCAGAGCCCGTTCCATAAACACCACGAAAGTGATGACCGCGATGACCATGACGATCACACCGATGATCACGGCTGGGCTGATTGCGCCCGAACGACCCGACGCAAAGAACTGCGCCAATGCGGCCGGAACCTCGGCGATGATGCCGACGAAGATGATCAGAGAGATGCCGTTACCGATGCCGCGCGCAGTGATCTGTTCACCCAGCCACATCAGGAACATGGTACCGCCAACCAGAGTGATCATGGTCGACATACGGAAGAACATGCCCGGATCGGTCGCCAGATCGCCCGATTCCAGCGAAACGGCCAGACCATAAGCCTGAACGGTGGCCAGAGCCACGGTGCCGAAACGGGTATACTGGTTGATCTTCTTGCGGCCCTGCTCGCCCTCTTTCTTGAGTTGTTCGAGCGCGGGAACCATCGATGTCAGCAGCTGCACGATGATCGAGGCCGAAATGTAAGGCATGATGCCGAGGGCAAAGATACCCATCCGCCCCAGCGCCCCGCCGGTGAACATCGAAACCATGCCGCCGATGCCCTGCCCCGCCTGCTCCATGAACTCGCGCAATGCTTGGCCGTCGATGCCCGGAACCGGAATGAAGGTGCCCAGACGATAGACGATCAGCAATGCAAGCGTGAACAGGATGCGGTTGCGCAGATCGGTGGCTTTACCAAGGGCAGACCAGCTTGTGTTGGCTGCCATTTGTTCTGCTGCTGATACCATAAATCGGTCTCTCTTATGAAAACACCGCCCGGAACCGTTTTCCGGCTCGGGCGGCGTCTTGGAAAACTCTGAGGTCTATGTAAGCGGGTCTGCGCCCGCTCACAAGCGCTTACTCTGCCGCAGCAGCTTTTGTGACCTTAAGTGAGCCGCCCGCTTTCTCAACTGCTTCTACAGCAGATTTCGAAGCACCGGTGACTTCCAGATTCACTTTCGCGCTGATTTCGCCTTTGGCCAGAACGCGGATACCGTCCAGTTTGCGACGGACCAGACCGGATGCAACCAGTGCATCTTCGGTGATCGCAGCCTTGGTATCCAGTTTGCCGGCGTCGACGAATTTCTGGATCAGGCCCAGGTTGACAACGGCGAATTCCTTGCGGTTCGGCTTGTTGAACCCACGCTTGGGCAGGCGTTGGTACAGCGGCATCTGGCCGCCTTCGTAGCCATTGATGGCCACACCCGAACGGGATTTCTGGCCTTTGATACCACGGCCACCCATTTTACCTTTGCCGGAACCGGGACCACGGCCAACGCGAGTGCGTTTCGGTGTGGCGCCGGGATTGTCGCGCAATTCGTGCAGTTTCATTTCGCTTCTCCTAAGCCGGAAATGACCCCCGAAGCGTGATGGGTCAGACACGGCATTTCTTGGTTTTGATTCGTATGGCGCAAAGCCACCGCAGGCGTATAGGACTGTTGGGGCAAGTTGGCAAGCCCGCAGCCCCTACACGTCATTCGTCGGGTGGATCGATGCGGTCGTCTGCTGCGGCTTTCACCCGCAAGGGCGCTGCATGCGGGTCGATACCATGCTTTTCGACCAACCGGCCAACCATGCTTTCGGGATGCGGAATGCCATTGAACCGATTGTGGATGAATGAACGCATGCGGCGGCCGTAAAAGTGGATCGACATGGTGTTCTCGGTCAGGAACCTCTCGGCATTTCCGTTGGATCGTACCATTGCCCGCCGATCCCTGAACGTTACAGGGTATAAAACCTCTTGCGGCTGGGAAAACCGATCCTCTTTGTTTTGTCGCAAAAGCCAGGTCAGGGCGCGCGGCCCCCAAATCCCCCACGGCATATCGCTTGCGTGCGGCGTATCGCCGTTCAATGCCATGTCAATCAGCGGTCGCCGTTGCTTGGGCGACAGCCAATGCGGAATGCGATACGGGTGATTGGTGTAGTCGATCAAGTCATATAGCGTCGCGCTGTCACGGGGCAAAGCCAACACGCCACCGTTGATTTCATGCGCAGCCAGCCAACCATGCAAGTGACCATTTTCAGTTGTAAACGGCTTGACACAATACGCGTCGGTATCGGCCCAGATGATGTCCGGCACTTTCGCCAGCATCTGCACACGAAACTTGTCGGAATGCAGCGCGGGACTGCCTGTGCGTTTGTGCAGGATCACCTCTTCATCCGGCAGCACGTCGCGCGCGTCGCACACTTCAACACCATCGGGGATGTTTGTGACCGGCCCGTAAGTATAAAGGCGAACATGCTGACCGACATCCAGAAAAGATTTGATACATAACTGCTCGAGAAAGCTGAGGGGGCCTTCAATCCATAGCATGCCAACCTGATACTCTTTCACTGGATCTGACCCTTCGCACTGTTCCCAATAACGGCTCCGACAGGCGCCTTACGGCGTGTTTGGCTCATTTCCCGCTAGGTCGCAACGGTCGGCGCGAAATTCCTGTCGATTGTGCCAAGGGCACCCCAGAATCAAAAGAGACGCCCGCAGGCGTCTCTTGGTCAGGTCATAGGTGAGTTCACGAACAATAAACGTGATCCCGAACGATGTCCTTGATATCGCAGCGGCGAACGCCGATGTCGTTCAGTTCACGGTCCGTCAGACTCTGCAATTCTGAGTAAGTCTGATTAAACTGAGCACGCAGGGCATTTGCCTCTTTGATACGCTCGAAGAAGTTCACGATGCGGGCGCTCAGGCCAAAACCTTCGCGGGAATATGTTGCTGTGTGAGCCATGATTTGCTTCCTTTCTCTGCCCGGGGCGAATTCCCCGGATACTGTTTGCGTTCCTTGTTTGGACAGGGCTGAGATAGGTTCAGGCGATAACGCTAACAACCGAAGTTTCGGTCTAGCCGATATGCGTCTATTGAATAGCTGAGCGGCCAGATGCGCCTTCAGAAATCAACCGCACAGAGTCAGCCGACTGCAGCAAGCAAGTGCTGCTTTCACCTCTTTCGCGCATGTCTCTTACGGGCGGTCATAGCGCGACCATCACGAATACTCAGACCCATCAGTGTCAAATTGGTTGCCCCAGCGATCAGTTCGACGACCTGCACGGCATAAAAGCTGAGGTCAAAGGACCCAGCGCTTGCCTTCGCATTCAGGTAGATCGCGGCGGGAACAAGGATCAGCAAGCCATTCATGGCAATGATCGGCATCCGTTTCTTCTTGGCAAGCGCCGGCGCATCCTTGCGCCGACGCCCAAGCGTCATGCCTGATGCACCCACGATCACCATTGCGGGTACAAGAATGAAAAGCCCACTGACAATCATCGACTTCACCGCAGCGACGGTCGCGTGGGTTGAGAACAACTCGCTGTACAAGGTGGATGTCCAGAATACGAGGATTGTCAAAAACCCAATTACTCCGGCGATGGGGTGGATTGCTCGTAACATGTGGCTACTCCGGTTTTTGCATCAGGCGACGCAGTGGTTTTCGACCGCTATCTTTCGAAGAAGATGTGGGCGCGCCACGGCGCTTTCAGGATAGTCGGCGATCCGACGCTGGAACTCGGGATGGGTGAAGGCGGCGCGGAAACTTTTGACGTCCTGCCAGATCGCGTAATTCACGAAGGTCGAACTGCCGGCGATGCCCTGATGGAGTTGGGTCGAAATGTATCCCGGCTGGGATTTCATAAAGTCCGCATCATGCGCCCAGGCCTTTAGCAGCGCCTCTTCGTCGTTCGCGTCCACCGTAAACAGGTTGATCAGCACCACCGGGCCTTCGTCGACCTGCATCTGATCTGCGAGGGTGACGATTCTGTCCAACTCTTCAATTCCAGCCATTTCGATTCCTTTCCATTCTTTTGTATAGCTTGCTATATATTATTGAATAGCATGCTATTCAAGTGCTATTCTGCGATATGGAATTCGAAAAAGAAAACTCGGCCGGTTATCTGGTCAATCACATGGCGCGGCTGTTTGCGAAAGAGCTGCAGAACCGCATTGCGCCTTTGGGCATCGTTGTCGGGCAATTCCCGATCTTGCTGGAGCTTTGGGTGAAAGACGGGGTGACGCAAAGGGATCTGCTGGGCAAAATTGACGTCGAGCAGGCAACGCTGGCCAACACGCTCAACCGTATGGAGCGCGACGGCCTGATAAAACGAACAAAAAGCCCGACTGACGCCCGAGCCCAATTGATCTGGTTAACCGACAAGGCGGCCGCTCTTCGAGACAGCGCCTATGAGGCCGCGCAAAACGTGAATGCCGAGGCTCTGCAGGTTTTGAGTACACCCGAACGCGCGCAGTTCATGGACTATATGCGCTTGGTTATCAAAGGCATGCGTTCAGGTTGAGTGCGCGCCTTTGACTGCGGGCAAAATGCTAGACAGACCCACATAAAAAACGCCCCCGAAGTAATCGGAGGCGTTTGCAATCTTTTGAAGAATTGGCGATTAGCCGCGCTCTTCGATGATCTCAACCAGATGCGGGATCTTGTTGACCATGCCGCGGACCGAAGGAGTATCCTCCAGCTCACGGGTCTTGTGCATCTTGTTCAGGCCCAGTCCGATCAGGGTTGCGCGCTGTTCTGCGGGGCGGCGGATCGGCGAGCCGATCTGCTTGACGACGATGGTTTTTGCCATGGGTCGCTCTCCTTATGCTTCTGCTTCAGCAGCAGCCGGTGCTTCGTCCCGCTTGGGCAGGATGTCGGCAACCTTCTTGCCACGACGCTGTGCAACCGAACGCGGGCTCTGCTCTTTTTGCAGGCCGTTGATGGTGGCACGGATCATGTTGTACGGGTTCTGCGAGCCCAGCGACTTGGAAACAACGTCCTTGACGCCCAGCATTTCGAACACGGCACGCATCGGACCACCGGCGATGATACCAGTACCTTCAGGTGCTGTGCGCATAACCACTTTACCAGCGCCGTGACGGCCCTCGATGTCGTGGTGCAGGGTACGACCTTCGCGCAGTTGCACGCGGATCATCTGACGCTTGGCTTGTTCGGTCGCCTTGCGGATGGCTTCAGGTACTTCTTTCGCTTTACCTTTGCCAAATCCGACGCGGCCTTTCTGATCGCCGACAACCACCAGAGCGGCGAAGCCAAAGCGCTTGCCACCTTTTACGGTTTTCGACACGCGGTTGATTGCGACCAGGCGATCTGCAAATTCCGGTGCTTCTTCACGGTCGCGGCCACGGCCCCGACGGTTTTCACGTTCTGCCATCTTGGCATCCCTTTTACTGTGGCGCTCGGCGCCGTTTGTTCAATCCAAGTGAGCCCCGACTGTTGTCAGGGCCCCCGGATCATCGGGGCAGCCGCAAAGCTGCCCGCAAGTCTTAGATCTTCAGACCACCTTCACGCGCGGCGTCGGCAACTGCCTTCACCTTGCCGTGGAACAGGAAGCCACCACGATCGAAATAGGCCTCTTCGACGCCTGCCTTCTTGGCACGCTCGGCGATGGCCGCGCCCACTTTTGTGGCCGCTTCGACGTTGTTCTTGCCAACAACACCCAGATCTTTTTCCAGGGTCGAGGCTGCAGCCAGGGTCACGCCACGAACGTCGTCGATCAGCTGAACGCTGATGTTCTTGTTCGAACGGTGAACCGACAGGCGTACACGGCCCGCGTTGACTTTGCGAAGTTTGTTCCGAACGCGCAGGCGGCGCTTCAGAAACAGGGTTCTTTTGCTGTTTGCCATTGTTTGCGTCCTTACTTCTTCTTGCCTTCCTTGCGGAAGATGAATTCGCCCTTATAGCGGATGCCTTTGCCCTTATAGGGCTCGGGACGGCGCCATTCGCGGATTTTGGCCGCGACTTCGCCCACCTGCTGCTGGTCGATACCTTCCACAACGATCTCGGTCTGCTTCGGCGCGGTGATGGTGACACCTTCCGGAGCAGTGAAATCAACATCGTGGCTGTAGCCCAGGTTCAACTTCAGGGTGTTGCCCTGCATCTGAGCCCGGTAACCAACACCCTGGATCTCCAGCTCTTTTTTGAAGCCGTTGGTGACGCCTTCAACCAGATTGGCAACCATAGTGCGGCTCATGCCCCACTGCTGGCGCGCGCGCTTGGACATCCCACGGGGGTTGATCTGCACAACGTTGTCTTCGACCGACAGCGTTACGTCATCAGTCGCGGTGAAGCTGCGGGTGCCTTTCGGACCTTTGACTTCGATGGTCTGACCCGACACAGAGGCGGAAACGCCGCTGGGCAGCTCGACCGGTTTTTTACCAATACGAGACATTGCAGACCTCCTTAGAAGACGGTGCAGAGCACTTCGCCACCAACATTGTTGGAGCGAGCGTTTGCGTCCGACATCACACCTTTCGGAGTGCTGACAATCGACACGCCCAGACCCTGACGGACCTGCGGGATGTCATTGACGCCCATGTATACGCGGCGACCGGGCTTCGAGACCCGCTTCAGTTCGCGAATAACAGGGGTGCCTTCGTAGTATTTCAGGCTGATTTCGATGGCCGGATGACCGTTTTCACCGGTCGTCGCTTCGTAGCCACGGATGTAACCTTCGTCCGCCAGCACATCCAGGACCCAACCGCGCAGCTTGGAAGCCGGGGTGGAAACAGTGGACTTGCCGCGCATTTGCGCGTTGCGGATACGGGTGAGCATATCGCCGATAGGATCATTCATATCTATGTCTCCCTTACCAGCTCGATTTCACCATGCCGGGGATCTGACCAGCAGAACCCAGCTCGCGCAGCGCGATACGGCTGACCTTCAGCTTACGGTAGTAAGCGTGGGGACGACCGGTCAGCTGACAGCGGTTGTGCAGACGGGTAGCCGAGCTGTTGCGCGGCAGTTTCGCCAGTTTCAGACGCGCTTTGAAACGCTCTTCCATCGGCTTGCTCTCGTCATTCGCGATTTCTTTCAGCTCGGCACGCTTTGCGGCATATTTGGCCACCAGGCGTTCGCGCTTCTTTTCGCGTTCGATCATTGCTTTTTTAGCCATGTCTCAATCCTCCCGGCGCTTACGCGTTGAACGGCATGTTGAAAGCTTTCAACAGTGCCTTTGCTTCAGCGTCGGTTTTCGCTGTGGTGGCAATTACGATGTCCATGCCCCAGACTTCGTCGACTTTGTCGAAATCGATTTCCGGGAACACGATGTGCTCTTTCATGCCCATGGCAAAGTTGCCCTGACCATCGAAAGACGGCTTCACACCGCGGAAGTCACGAACGCGCGGCAGCGCGATAGTGATCAGACGATCCAGGAATTCGTACATCCGGTCACCGCGCAGGGTTACTTTCGCACCCAGCGGCATGTCTTCACGGACGCGGAAACCCGCGATCGACTTTTTCGCCTTGGTTGCAACGGCCTTTTGACCGGCAATCGCAGTCAGATCCTCGACAGCAGCTTTTGCTTTCTTCGAATCTTTGACCGCCTCGGCACCACAACCGATGTTCAGAACGATTTTTTCCAGCTTGGGCAGCTGCATGTCGTTCTTGTAGCCGAACTCTTCTTTCAGAGCGGCACGGATGGTTTCAGCGTACTGAGCTTTCAGACGCGGGGTGTAGGTTGCGTTATCAAGCATCGATCACGTCCCCCGTGGTCTTGGCGAAGCGCACTTTCTTGTCACCTTCCATGCGGAAGCCAACGCGGGTTGCTTTGCCGTTCTTGTCCAGCAGAGCCAGGTTCGACAGTTCAACCGGGTTTGCCTGAGGCAGGCGACCACCTTGCGAGTTCTGGGTCTGGCGGGTGTGACGGATGGCGATGTTGATACCATCGACAACAGCTTTACCGGCTTTCGGGTCAACCGAGGTGATAGTACCCTCTTTGCCCTTGTCCTTGCCGGCCAGCACGACGACCTTGTCGCCTTTGCGGAGTTTAGCAGCCATGATTACAGCACCTCCGGAGCCAGCGAGATGATTTTCATGAAGTTCTTGCCGCGCAGTTCACGAACAACCGGGCCAAAGATACGGGTACCTACGGGCTCGTTGTTGTTGTTCAGGATGACGGCGGCGTTGCGATCGAAACGGATCGCGGTGCCGTCTTCGCGACGAACTTCTTTGGCGGTGCGTACGACGACGGCCTTGCGGACGTCACCTTTCTTTACGCGGCCGCGTGGGATGGCTTCCTTCACCGAGACGACAATGATGTCGCCGACGGAGGCGTATTTACGCTTGGAACCACCCAGGACCTTGATGCACTGAACTCGGCGAGCGCCGGAGTTGTCAGCGACATCCAGATTGGTCTGCATCTGGATCATGTGGTTTCTCCCGACCTGTGGGGGCTGGTCTCGTTAGATCCCCCAGGGTTTCGACAAATGGAAAAATCCCGGAAGCTTACGCTTCCAGAACTTCCCAACGTTTCGTCTTCGATTTCGGTGCGCATTCGATGATGCGTACGGTGTCACCGACCTTGAAGGCGTTCTTCTCGTCGTGAGCCCGGTATTTCTTGGACTTACGAACGGTTTTGTGCAGCAGCGGGTGCTTGAAGCGGCGTTCAACCGAAACGGTCACGGTCTGCTCGTTGGCGTCGCTGGTTACGATTCCGGACAGGATACGCTTGGGCATCTGATTACTCCTCGGATGCCGCAGCAGCGGCCTTTTCGTTCAGAATGGTTTTGACGCGGGCAGCGTTGCGGCGGGCCGCTTTGATGCCAGCGGTGCTTTCCAGCTGACCGGTTGCCTGTTGAAAGCGCAGGTTAAAGCTTTCTTTCTTCAGGTTAGCCAGTTCCTCGCGGAGCTGGTCCGGGGTCTTGTCACGCAGTTCTTGGGCGTTCATCGCCTTTTTCCTTTGCTCAAAACACCAGAAGGCCCCTTACAGGGTCACCTTTGACCTGGTGGATGAATGATAGACATACGAATCGCCCGACAACGCCGGGAGATCGCAGGATGCCGCCGTATAAGGGTTTAGGGGGTGGGTGGCAAGAGGAAGTTTAGGCGGCTAATGCCCCGGACTGCGTGCGCAGCAGAAATGAAAACGGATCACGACAATGCTCATCCCTTTTCCCGACTAATGGCTTCAATGCGATCAAACGGTTTATCCCAAACCACACCAGAATTGAGCAAGGAGCCCCCTCTTCTTAGAACCAGCCTTAAGTCTGGAGAATACAGAACCTTCATTGAAGATTCTTTAGATCCCGATAGCCGCTCACGCACTAGAACCTCCCAGACTTTGTATTTGCAATCTCCAATTCTTTCTATGCGGTTCTTTTGGAACTCGACAAAGACGCTCCCCTTATCCGGAACACCATCTCCAGATCTCACACTAAATTCGGAACTCCAAGTTTTTTCATTGTTCAAATTGTCCAGCATTTCGAATTCACGTTCGTAATCGCGCTGAGGATTTACTGCACTTGTTTTCGCAAAGAAAGCTTCGCCGAATAGCATAGGGTGCGGGTAGTGCCAGATCAGAATAGGTTTGCGAGTTCTCTTGTTTATACGCCTATCGATGATACCGTCTGCCCCCGGCAATAGTTCTACAACCACCCGTGATCCATTGCTGAACAAAGAGATACCCTTTCCGGAATCGCTCTTGGTCGGGCACTCTGCAAACGAAGACTGAGCTATCAAGCAAATCAGCGATGAAATTAACAGAGTTCTCAAATATTCACCTCTTCCAAGTATCTCGTAAAGTTTGCCGCAATCCCTACGTCTCTGGGGAAAAACTACCCATCCGATAGCGAACCGCCTCTAATATCGAAGCCTCACTCCCACTTGTAGTTGAAGCTAACACTGATCCGCTCTTCTTCGGCCATGTTCATCGGCACCTCGTGGCGCAACCAGCTTTCCCAAAGCAGGACATCGCCCACCTGCGGCTTCATATAAATGAACGGCTGCAAGTCCCGCCGCCCGCCCTTTAGACGCGTTGGTGCAGCCATCATACGGCCTGAGCGAGGGTCTTCCAGTTTCAGCGCGCTCGCCCCCTCGGGCATCGTCACATAGGTTGTGCCCGAGATTACGCTGTGCGGGTGCAAGTGGCTGGAGTGCATGCCGCCTTCGGGCAGGATGTTGATCCAGATGTCTTCCAGCTTCAGCTCACCCTCGCCCAGATCAAACTCCAGATCTTTGGCAAAGGCCGCGACGTGCTGGTCCAACGCCGCGACCAGATCGGCGAAGATCGGAAAGCGCCAGGGCAGATCGGTCAACGAGGCATAGCTGGTATAACCCGGATAGCCGTTTTCTTCGCACCATTCCTGCCCGGCCTCATCATCCTCGGCGATAACAAGGCAGGAGTTTTCCAATTCCTCCGCGTCGATCTTGGGATCGAACTCGGACAAAGCGGCGCGATAAAGACGGGTAACGAAGAGCGATTCAATCTGTGCCATGTCCCGGCTATAGCTCAGCCGGGGCAGGAGGGCGAGACCAGCCGACTTAGAAAATCGCGCTGTCGGGTGTGTTTCAGAAGAGTGCAGCCTAGTCTAGTGGTTTGGGATCATCAGGCTCAGGATCGCGAACGTGACCAACCCGATGTGCTGCTTGGCCTTCTGGGCCATGATCCCGAGCAGGCCGTCCAGGTAAATCCGGATCCATTCAACCTGTCCAAATGTGGGTTGAATGGCTTCTGTTTACTTTTCGCCATACCGGCAACCAAAACCGGTCTCGATGAATTGAATTGCCGATCACAGCGGCCACTGCTAGCGTCTTTCCCTGTGAAAGCTCTGGTTCTATCACTTTTTATCACGCTTGTGCCGCTGGGGTCCCGTGCGTGTGAAGTTGCGCTGGTTGTTGCGCTCGACGTATCGCGCTCGGTAGACAAGTTCGAATATGTTCTGATGCGAAATGGCATCGGCCACGCTTTTCTGGATGACGAAATCATTCGCTTGATTTCTTGGATGCCCGGCGGCATGCAGGTCACCGTAACGCAGTGGGGTGGTTCCGGTCAGCAGCGCCAGCCCATCGCCTGGCGTCGATTGTCCAACCGGCAAAGCGTCATCGAATTTGTCGAAGATTTGATAACGATCAATCGTGGTTTCTGGATGGCTGAAACATCCGTTTCCGAGGCCCTGCTTCATGCCGATCTGATGTTTCATCAGCTTGAAAATCCCTGTCGCCGTCAGGTGATTGATGTGTCAGGCGACGGGATCTCGAACGCCGGACCCGAGGCCAAACCGATCTCGGACACGATTGCCACGCGGGGGATCACCATAAATGGTTTGGTCGTCGCAGGGGCCCGCCCTGATCCGGTGGTCTACTACCTGTCCGAGGTTGTCCGCGGGCCTCTTTCGTTTGTGGAAGTAACGCATAGCTATGATGACTACGACCAAGCAATGAAGCGGAAATTGCTGCGAGAGCTTACGCCGAATCTGTCGCGTCTCGACTGAGGCACGCGGTGGCGCGCCTGAAGCCAGATGATCGCCAACAAGAAAACCCCCGCCGGTTTCCCGACGGGGGTCATTCTTGTCACGAACGGGGTCGCCCCCGGGTCGCTTACCAGTCTTCGCGAACCACGACGCGAGTCTTGATCGGCAGCTTCATCGCAGCCAGGCGCAGGGCCTCGCGGGCGATGTCGTCATTGACGCCATCGATCTCGAACATCACGCGGCCAGGCTTGACTTTGCATGCCCAGCGGTCGACCGAACCTTTACCTTTACCCATACGAACTTCGATCGGCTTTGCAGTGACCGGAGTGTCGGGGAAGATGCGGATCCAGACACGACCCTGACGCTTCATGTGACGCGTCATGGCACGACGTGCAGCTTCGATCTGGCGTGCAGTTACACGCTCAGGCTCAAGAGCTTTCAGGCCGTAGGTGCCAAAGTTCAGATCAGAGCCGCCCTTGGCGAGACCCTTGATCCGGCCTTTGTGCATCTTGCGGAATTTAGTACGCTTTGGTTGAAGCATATCTTTCCCTCCTTAGCGACGACCGCCACCAGCACCACGAGGTGCAGGGCCGTCCTGGAGTTCCTGTGCTTTACGGTCACGTGCCTGCGGATCGTGCTCCATGATCTCACCTTTGAAGATCCAGACCTTGATCCCGATGATCCCGTAAGGAGTCATCGCTTCGGCATGTGCGTAATCGATGTCGGCACGCAGGGTGTGCAGAGGCACGCGGCCTTCGCGGTACCACTCGGTCCGTGCGATTTCGGCGCCGCCCAGACGACCAGCGACGTTCACCCGGATACCCAGGGCGCCCATGCGCATGGCGTTCTGAACCGAGCGCTTCATGGCGCGACGGAACGAAACACGACGTTCCAGCTGCTGAGCGATGGATTCGGCAACCAGCTGCGCGTCAAGCTCGGGCTTGCGCACTTCGACGATGTTCAAGTGCAGTTCGCTGTCAGTCATACGAGCAAGCTTTTTGCGCAGAACTTCGATGTCTGCACCTTTCTTGCCGATGATGACACCGGGACGTGCAGTGTGGATCGTAACGCGGCACTTCTTGTGCGGACGTTCAATGATCACACGGGCGATGCCGGCCTGCTTGCACTCTTTGTTGATGAACTCACGGATCTTGAGGTCTTCCAGCAGAAGATCACCGTAGTCCTTGGTGTCGGCGTACCAGCGGCTGTCCCAGGTGCGGTTGACCTGCAGGCGCATGCCGATCGGATTTACTTTATGACCCATTAGGCTTGCTCCTCAACTTGACGCACCTTGATGGTGATCTCCGAGAACGGCTTCATGATCTTGCCGAAACGGCCACGGGCACGCGGACGACCGCGCTTCATGACCAGGTTCTTGCCAACCCATGCTTCGGCGACGATCAGCTCGTCAACGTCCAGGTTGTGGTTGTTTTCGGCATTCGCGATTGCGGACTGCAGGCACTTCTTGACGTCCTGCGCGACACGCTTGTTCGAGAAAGTCAGGTCGGTCAGAGCCTTCTCAACTTTCTTGCCGCGGATCATTTGCGCAACCAGGTTCAGTTTCTGCGGGCTGGTGCGAAGCATGCGGGTTTTCGCCATTGCTTCGTTTTCAGCCACGCGGCGGGGGTTCTTTTCCTTGCCCATGACTTACTTCCGCTTCGCTTTTTTGTCTGCGGCGTGGCCATAATAGGTCCGGGTCGGCGAGTATTCACCGAACTTCTGACCGATCATGTCTTCCGAGACGTTGACGGGAATGTGCTTCTGGCCGTTGTACACACCAAAGGTCAGACCCACGAACTGGGGCAGAATGGTGGAACGACGCGACCAGATTTTGATGACTTCGTTGCGGCCCGACTCGCGCGCTGCTTCGGCTTTTTTCAGCACGTAAGCATCGACGAAAGGACCCTTCCAAACAGAGCGAGACATAGATTAACGTCCCTTCTTCTTGGCGTGCCGCGAGCGGATGATCAGCTTCTGGGACGCTTTGTTCTTGTTGCGGGTACGCTTACCCTTGGTGTCCTTACCCCAAGGAGTAACCGGCGTACGGCCACCCGAGGTACGACCTTCACCACCACCATGCGGGTGATCGATCGGGTTCATTGCAACACCACGAACCGACGGGCGCACGCCTTTGTGGCGCATACGACCGGCTTTACCGAGGTTTTGGTTGCTGTTGTCGGGGTTGGACACGGCACCAACGGTGGCCATGCATTCCTGACGGACCATGCGCAGTTCGCCCGAGCTCAGACGGATCTGAGCGTAGCCGCCATCGCGACCAACGAACTGAGCGTAAGTACCGGCCGCACGTGCGATCTGACCGCCTTTGCCAGGCTTCATCTCGATGTTGTGGACGATGGTACCAATGGGCATGCCCGAGAACGGCATTGCGTTGCCCGGCTTGATGTCGGCCTTGGCGGATGCCACGACTTTGTCACCAACAGCCAGACGCTGCGGAGCCAGGATATATGCCTGCTCGCCGTCTTCGTATTTTACCAGTGCGATGAATGCGGTCCGGTTCGGGTCATATTCGATCCGCTCGACGGTTGCCGCGACATCAAATTTGTTCCGTTTGAAGTCAACGATCCGGTAGAGACGCTTTGCGCCACCGCCGCGGCGGCGTGAAGTGATCCGTCCGGTGTTGTTCCGGCCGCCCGATTTGGTCAAACCCTCTGTGAGAGACTTGACCGGACGTCCTTTCCAAAGCTCCGAACGGTCGATCAGCACCAGCCCGCGCTGGCCCGGCGTCGTCGGCTTGTACGACTTGAGTGCCATGCTTTCTGTCTTCCGTTTAGCAAGTGCGAGGATGTTCCCCGCTATGTGATAGGCCCCCGTAGGTGCCAAGGGTATAGGGCCCCGAAGGTCCCCGGTTACAAATATCAGAGGCCCCGGAACGAATCCGGGGCCGCAAGATTGGGAGCATGTAGCAGTGTTGGGGGTGGGTGTCCATGGGGTATAGACTGAATTTTCGATGTTTGGCGGACGCGTGCGTCCGCCAATAGTTAGGCAATGGATGCCTTGCGCTGCAAATCTCGCTTCGCAACGATATTGTGGAGGTTAGCCCAATGCGGTCGGCTCTTGCCTACCGACTGCGGATTTCGACCAAGAGAATTACTCATCTCATGAGTCGATTTCAGCAGTGTCACAGCATCATCGTCCCAAGCGCCAAGGATGCCATCAAAACCATCCCGCCACTTCATTTCGCCAGAGAACCGATCTTGCACCACAAACCAACGAAACGATGCCAGTATCGGATATAGAGCACCGTTAACCATACGGTACTCTGATTTCTGGCCTGTGAAAGGAAACTCCCAAACACCCTTTGACTTCTTTTCAGAGAATGCCAAGTGCCCCGCTTTCCCACCGTCGATATTCTCATTCCAAATGTGATAGTAGTCACGACGTATTATGTCGTGCAGACGCAGGATGTCTTTGAGAATTGGGCGCATCAGTTTAAAGCTGGCTGGATTTTGCTCAAATGACTTGAGAGCAACCGATTTTTTCTCGTAGCCATAAACTGGGTGTTCGTCACCATCGTTTGGGTGCAAACTCACGTTGAACATTGCCATCAGACTCACTAAGTCGCGGGCGTCATATTCGCCTGGATCATTCTCGGACCATGCGATTTTGCCAAAGTAAGATTTCGACTTGATTTCGTCTTTTATCCACTGGAAAGCATTAGCCAAATTGTCTAAGCTCATATCTTGCACCTGAACCGAAGTATTCAGGCCACCTGCAATATCCGGTATCCACACCTCAGGTACACCAACACGAACTTCTACAGTGACGTATTGATCTTCAGGCAAGTCGGCACTCGACTGGGCGTCAGTAATTATTGTGTATGTGTGCCCACCATCCACAATACCATGAACACCATTAACCATTGATATTTCATAAGTGTCTTTGGCTACCGTTTGAACACTCTGAGCAACAATAGTGATGCCTTTGTTTTTAAGATGGAAGGTGCCAGGCTCGCAGTCTTGATTAAAAAGACTTGCCTTTACTTTCTGATACACTCGTTTGCTGGTTTTGGGCCGGCGAGCATTGGGATCGAGTTTGATACCTTTCGGTAGGTTCTTAACCGGCACAACGAATATGTGCCGTTCGAGGCCAAACTCATCTTTGAAGTTGGGATCAGGGATGCGACGCGCAAGCGGGACGACAATTGTCGCCTTGTTGGTATTGGTCATACCAAGTCTCCTATATTGATGCAGTCTCCGACTGCTCATTTCGAACTGCCGTGCCGCCATCCGGCGACCGACATCATCAGATTACACACAAGGATCACACAGTCAATCTTTTGAATGTGATCAATTGGTCATGCTTAGTCCCCACCGCCGTGTTTAACCCGGCGCGGGACAAGGCCGAAGGCCGCCGCGCCAGCGACTGCCCGTCCCGGCGGGCCGGCGCTTTGGGGACGTTTGCGTCTCACTAGGAGTTCGGATGTATTTGGCACCATAAACTGCGCTGATAAGCCGTTGCCGCGCCATCCCACGGGCAATCACTGGCGCGGCTTGTGCCCCTATCCGAGGGACCGCCTGCGGCACAGCGGCTCGGACTCCACCGCAATCCGCTGCTTGAGTTTGATATGGCCCAACACCTCGCGAAAGGCACGATGTTTGGGTTTGCCCTCCAGATAATCCACCAGTTTAAGCAGGTTGATCGGGTGCTTTGCAATCAGCGCCTCGATCCGCTGCACCGCGTCGTCCAGCGTGTAGTGATCCACGTACTGGCAGGCCACCTGCGTGGGCGTCAGCAAACAGTAGTCCTGCGGGCGTTTGTCAGTGTATCGCGTGATGTCGAAGGGCGATGCACCGAGGGCATGGAACTTGGGGATGTGCACGCGCATATCGGCCTCGGCGTGCTCCAGCACGGTGCCGGATATCTGACGAAACCCAAGCGGCCCAAGCTTTCCGATCACATGCTTGCGCATCGCCGGAGAGATCATGTCCACATCCGCCCGGTCGTATTTCAGGTCATCGAACACCGATAACAGCCCAAGCCGTTCATCAGCGATCTGAAAATACGGCTCGGCGCTGAACGCCCGCATCTGTTCCAGCACCTGCACACGAACAGTCGCAGGGTCAGAAACGAAGTCGGCCCCGGCGGGTTGAACCTCCGAGGCCGTGAATAGTTGCAGCAAGCGGCGGATCAAAGGCCTGTCCTCACGTCGATTGAGTTACCCTCTTCCACAGTAAACTATGCTGAATCGACGTCCTTCCGATGGCCCAGCTACGATTTCACCCGTCCGCCTTCATCTCGGTATCAATCATGATGGATATCGGTCCGGTCGAGAACGGACCGACACCGAATTCCGTATGATCAATCTCTCCGGTCGCCGAGAAAGCAACCCAATCTCCTTTGTAATACTCGATAGCGCCACCCAAAGGATGCTCGCCCTGATGGGTCAGCGTGGCCTGCAGGGTTACGGGCTTGGTCACGCCATGGATGGTCAGATCTCCGGTCACATCCGCCGTTGTATCGCCGGTCCGTTTGATTTCGGTGCTTACGAAGGTGATCTCGGGATAGGTTTCAACCTCGAAGAAATCCGCAGATTTGAGGTGGTCATCCAGAGGTCCAAATCCCGAAGCCAAACTGTTGGCATCAATCGTCACACTCAACGCCGAAGCTTCCACATCATCGGCATTCAGATCCAACGTGCCGTCTACTTTGGTAAACTCGCCTGTTTGGTTCGAGACACCTGCGTGACTCCAACCGAACCGGACTTCGGTATGCCCCTGATCGGTCTTATAGGTCTGCGCGAGTGCAGGTGTCACTGCAACGGTCAAAGCAGCGGCGGCAATCATAGACTTTAAGGTCATGGTGGTATTCCTTTTATCCGAAAGGCACTGGAATGTAGATGAATTTTCATCTAATAAAATCGAGCCAAGACCGCAATCAGAAACAAGGCAAACACGAAGTTGTGAAGAACGATCTGCCAACAAAATTTGAGACAGAAATCTGGGTCGCAATGAACCGAGCCACCCGACGTATCCAGTCTGACATCGGCATGGCTTTGAAAAAAGCGGGCCTTCCACCGCTGAAATGGTACGATCTACTTTGGTCTCTCGAACGGCACGGGGGCCGATTGCGTCCGTATGAGCTTGCACAAGACACTATATTCGAACAGTCGAACCTCTCTCATTTGAGCAAGCGGCTCGCGGCAGAAGGCCTGGTGGAGTTCGTCGAATATGATAGTGACAGACGTGGAAAAGTTCTGAAAGTTACGGAAAAGGGCCGGGACTTGCGAAAACGCATGTGGTCCATCTACGGCCCTATGCTGCACGAAAGATTGCGCGCCTTTGGCAAAGTCGACGGATGGCAGGCATTCATCGAAGCGGAACAGGATCAGGCCAGTCCAGACTGAAGGGTCTCAGATAGCGTGCATAGGCCGGCACCGCATATTGGGGCACAAAAAACCCCGCTATCGCGGGGTCTTTTTCTCTCACCAAAGACGGGTTCGATCAGGGACCGGTAGACATGTCGATAGTGCTCCCCTCTTCCAGGTTACATGTGTTTTTTGCTCTTTTCCGACGGCCCAGCTGGCCGCAGATCCTACCCTTCACTCATAAAGCGCGCGGGCCTCGGCGAAGGACAATAGACGACGGCTTTGCTCGTCCCACAAGTGTAGGCGCGCGTTGGCGAGGCTCTCGCGGATCGTCATCCGGTTGCTGTTAGCCAGCTCATCATGATCGCGCAGCACCTCGGTCAGGCGGTAGAACGGAATGCGGCTGTACAGGTGGTGCACGTGGTGGATGCCGATATTGGCGCTGAACCACTGCAACAGGGACGGCAGGATGTAGTGTGAGCTTCCGTGCAAGGCGGCCTCGTGCAATTGCCAGTCCTCATCGGGATTCCAGTGCGTGTCCTCGAACTGATGCTGCACATAGAACAGCCATACTCCGGCAGTTGCGGCAATCAGGGTTGAGGGCAGAAAGATCAGCAGCACCGGCATCAGCCCGCCAAAGTAGTAGACCGCCAGAAGTGCGGCCAGAATGGCGACGTTGGTGCCCATCGCGCTAACCCAGAACCTGACGCTACCCGTCAGACCCAGCGGGAGGCGGTTCTGGAACAGGAACAGATAACCGGGGCCAAGGACAAACAGGGTGATAGGATTGCGATAAACGCGATACCAGAACCGGTTCATGGGCGTCTTGGATTGGTACTCAGCCACAGTCAGGGTGTGGATATCGCCCATCCCCCGTTTGTCCAAATTGCCCGAGCTGTTGTGATGGTTGGAATGCGTACGGCGCCAGACGTCATAGGGCGTCAGGGTCAGCACGCCGATCACCCGTCCAACCCAGTCGCTGACCGTCCGGTTCTTGAAGAACGCCCCGTGTCCGCAATCGTGTTGGATCGCAAACAGGCGCAGCAGGAAGGCCGCGTTGAGAACTGCGATCACAAATGCCAACCAATAGCTAATCGACAGCGACATCCAGGACAGCGTCCATAGCATGAAGAAGGGGATAATGCTGACGCCCAGCTCAAAGGAGCTGCGCCATTCGTTCGGCTCGCGGTATTTGGCAAGTGTTGTAACCCAATCCCGCGCAGCGGTCATATTTGGGTTGCCCCGGGTCGAAGGAATGGGTGTGGTCATGCGCCTGCCATGTCTTTTTTGTTTGTAGAAACCGCATAGCCTACCGCCGGGGCATAGCAAGCGAATTCTGGAAGAGGCGATGGCCTCACGCTCATTTTCTTTGATGTCGTTACTCAGGAAAGCCTCAGCTTTCGCAGGGGTCCTCATGGTTACCCATCGACGTATCCGATCAGAGATAGGTGCTCTGGCCGATGGTGTAACCCTCAACCTTGGTTAAATTTGCGTTATTGACGTCTGTCCGGTGGCCCAACTGGCGGCGGATCCGCTTGGCCTCAAACCTCGCCCTGGAACACATATCGTGAAACATGGCGATAGGTTTCACCGCTCCGCAATACCGCGTTGGGAAACCCTTTCTGATTGATTGAATCGGGCCAGACTTGTGGTTCCAGTGCGACGCCGGAAAAAGGTCCGTAGGGCTGGCCGCCCAAACCACTACGCAAACCTTCATCCAAAGACGCGCCTGAATAGACCTGCAAACCTGGCTCGGTCGTTTCCAGTTTCATCGAAAGACCGGACGGGCTGGTCAACGTCGCCACAGGACGGCAGGGCATGCGGTTTTCGGACAGGCAGAAATTGTGGTCATATGCCCAGTCCCCCAAAGGTCGTGGTAACCGCAGGTCCAAGGGCGTGCCCCCAACGCTGAGGGTATCGCCCGTGGGAATGAGGTCGTCGTCAACGGCGGTGAAGCGATCCGCATGTATTGTCAATTCGTGCTTGCGGATGTCTGAACCGCCGTCGAGGTCGAAATAGATATGCGGGGTCAGATTGCACAGGCTTGCCGACGTTGTACGCCCTTCCATTTCGACGCTCAGTGTGGCCTCCGCCTCGATCCGATAGGTCACTGTCACTGCCAAGTCGCCACCAAAGCCCATGTGACCATCCGGAAGGTTCAGCTTCAAAGTGACGGCTTCCGAAGTCACGCTGGTGATGTCCCAAACCATGCGGTCCGTACCCCACGCTCCGCCGTGCAAAGTGTGCGTACCCAAATAATTGCGATCAAGTTGATAGGTTGCGCCATCCAGACTGTATGTCGCGCGCGCGATCCGATTGGCGCAACGGCCAACCATAGCACCCAGATAAGCGGTACTGTCCTCATAGCTCCCGATTTTCGGCCAGCCCAAAATCAGCGGATGCCCACATTTCTGCAGACGCAGATCCTGCAGTGTCGCGCCGTAGGTCAGAATACGTGCAGAAAGCACCCCCTGCCCGATGTCGATGCTTTTGATGACTTGACCATCGCGGGTTGTCCCGAAGTCACGAACCTGCTGCCCAGCCTGCATATCAACCACCTCACTGCTCGTCGGTTACTGTGCATAGGATTGACCCATACACAACGTGACCGGACAAGCTATAGCCAACAAAAAAGGCCCCTGCGCTTGCAGGGGCCTTCGGTTCTCTCCAAAGACGGCTCCGATCAGAGACCGGTGCTCACGTCGATGGTGTTACCCTCTTCCAGGGTCACATATGCTTTTTTGACGTCCTTCCGCTTGCCCAGCTGGCCGCGGAACCGTTTGACCTTGCCTTTGGTGATGGTGGTGTTCACCGCCTTCACCTTGACACCAAACAGCGATTCAACCGCTTCTTTGATCTGCGGTTTGTTGCTGTCGATCGCCACTTCAAAGACAATCGCGCCGTTCTCAGACGCCATGGTCGACTTTTCGGTGATGATCGGCTTGCGGATCACGTCGTAGTGTTCTGCCTTCGCGCTCATTTCAGACGAGCCTCCAGTGCTTCGACAGCCGCTTTGGTGAGCACCAGAGTGTCACGCTTGAGGATGTCATAGACGTTTGCGCCCATCGACGGCAGGATATCCAGACCTTCGATGTTTTTGGACGCTTTCAGGAACCCTTCGTTCACGGTCGCGCCGTCGATGACCAGAGCGCGTTTCCAGCCCAGGTTTGCAACCTGTTTGGCCAGAGCGGCGGTCTTGCCTTCGGCTTCGGCGTTCTCGATCACGACCAGTTCACCTGCCTTGGCTTTGGCCGACAGAGCGTGGCGCAGGCCAAGCTTGCGGAACTTCTTCGGCAGGTCATGACCATGCGAACGCACGACGGGACCTTTGTAGATACCACCACCACGGAAGATCGGCGCGTTGCGGTCACCATGGCGTGCGCCACCGGTGCCCTTCTGGCGATAGATCTTCTTGGTCGAGTAGCTGGTTTCCGAGCGGGTCTTGACCTTGTGGGTGCCGGCCTGCGCATTGTTGCGCTGCCAACGGACCACACGGTGCAGGATGTCCGCGCGCGGCTCGAGGCCGAACAGGTCCGCATCCAGCTCGATGTTGCCGGCTTTGCCGCCGTCCAGTTTGATTACATCAAGTTTCATGCTTCACCACCTTCCGCGGGAGCTTCTTCCGCAGGTGCTTCGGTTGCAGCCGATTTCACAGCAGCCGGGAAAGGCAGGCCTTCCGGTGCTTTCTTTTTGACGGCGTCCTTGACGGTGACCCAGCCCGATTTCGGTCCGGGAACGGCGCCTTTGATGAAGACCAGACCACGGTCGGCGTCGGTTTTGACGACTTCCAGGTTCTGGGTGGTAACACGGGCAGCACCCATGTGACCGGCCATCTTCTTGCCTTTGAACACCTTGCCCGGGTCCTGACACTGACCGGTCGAACCGTGCGAACGGTGGCTGATCGAAACACCGTGCGAGGCGCGCAGACCACCGAAGTTGTGGCGCTTCATTGCACCGGCAAAGCCTTTACCGATCGAAGTACCCGAAACGTCAACTTTCTGACCTTCCAGGAAGTGTTCTGCCGAAATCTCGGCGCCCACTTCGATCAGGCCATCTTCGGAGACGCGGAACTCGGCCAGCTTACGCTTAGGCTCGACCTTTGCAGCGGCATAGTGACCGCGCATGGCCTTCGAGGTGCGTTTTGCTTTGGCAGCACCGGCGCCCAGCTGAACGGCGGTGTAGCCGTCTTTGTCAGCAGTACGCTGTGCAACGACCTGCAGGCCGTCCAGGTGAAGAACGGTCACAGGAATCTGCTTGCCGTCTTCCATGAACAGGCGGGTCATGCCAACTTTTTTTGCGATAATACCAGAGCGCATAATCTATACCCTCCGATCTTACGACTGCAGCTTGATCTCGACGTCCACACCAGCAGCGAGGTCGAGCTTCATCAGCGCGTCAACGGTCTGGGGGGTCGGATCAACGATGTCGAGCAGACGCTTGTGCGTACGGATCTCGAACTGGTCGCGGGATTTCTTGTCAACGTGAGGGCCACGGAGAACCGTGAACTTCTCGATCTTGTTCGGCAGCGGGATCGGGCCGCGCACGTTCGCGCCGGTCCGCTTGGCAGTGTTGACGATCTCTTGCGTGCTGGCATCCAGAACGCGATAGTCAAATGCCTTCAGCCGAATACGGATGTTTTGGCTTTGCATATTAACAGCCTTTTATCAGGCGTTGGGGTTGAGAGGAGGACAAGCGCGCATCGCCAACCCTCTTCGAACCCAAAAGGCGGGAATCACCCCGCCTTGACGTTCTTGATGAGAACTCGCGCGTATTAGTGGGGTTGATGAGGTTTGGCAAGGGGGTATTGCCCGCCTTTTCTCATAGCGACGACATAGCCACTATTCAACAAAGTTGCCATTCAAGTACGGGGTGAGATAGTGGCAAAATCATTCTGGCAGTTTTGGCTATTCTTGATACCTGGCGTCGCGGTATCTCATCTCATTTCCATTTTTTCCCATGATCTTATGGACATACCGCGAGGCGTGCCTTTCGGGCGTTTTGGTGTCGCGGGAACGGTTGCACAGATATCTTTGATGTTGTTACCGTTTGCGATCGGTGCATTCATGCCGGCTATATTGTATTTTAGGCGCTACGGAAAATACACTAGCGGTCGGCAGATTGTGACTTGTGCCACTATGATCGGCCTAATCGTTCTTGTGTTGACCTTGCTTTTCTTTGCGTTTAGTGGCGCATGGTTCGGCTTGCTGCAAGCACCCAATTTAATGACGTTGCTAATTTTCCTGTTTGCTCCCTGCCTTTCGGCTGCGATTTTGTTTTTGGTTGTATTCCCGACAACAATTTGGCTGATAATCTTATGGCGGAGCCTCGGTTAAACGGCACCTAAATGAAAAAGGCCGCCCCTTGTGGGACGGCCTTCTTTAGTTCAACCGAGTTGCTCTCGGCAGATTTTCCTTTGGAAAATCGCCTGCCGCAACCAGGCGCGGCAAGCGCGCCTTACTCGATGATTTTCGAGACAACGCCGGCGCCGACGGTGCGGCCGCCTTC
>NZ_WQFE01000015.1 GCF_013033965.1 Ruegeria atlantica | reverse complement strand
GTGTCCGAAGCATCGGGATCCAAGACGGAAATGGACCCAATCACCGCGCCCTGAGCGTTTTCGGCGACCGAGGTGTTGCCTAGGTTGAGCTCTTGCGGCGCGTTGTTCCCGTTCTGCGAGTTAGTTGATGCTTCTGGGGGCGCATCCATATTGGGCAAGTCCTGCGTGTCTGGTCGAGCCGAAGGTTTGCTCGCATGCACAATTTCCAAGTTTTCAGTTGGTTGGGGCGAAGAAACTGCGGATCTGAACGTTTCGACCAAGCCGGAATTTTCGACGATCACAGGTTCCTCTGCCCTAGTGTTTTGAACAGCTGATCGGCTCGGCGCAGTCGTTGAAGAAAGGGTGCTGGCTACGGGATCAGCGATTGAGGCGCTGCCTGACTGGGGCTCGGGAACAGTGCGGGATGTCAGTTCTTCAGGGGCACCCTCACTCCGGTCGTTGCGTTCGAATACCCCCGAGAACTGCTGGCCCGTGTGTAACGTACTGCGCGTCGGATCTTGGCTGGATCCAACAACATTGCGGGAAAGGTGAGTGGCGATTTCCTGTTTTTCATCCATATCCGCCTGTGCGGACTTTGTGTGAAAATTCAGGTCGCTTTCCAGTTTACCCATGGCACAAATCCCCAAACTACAATTGATTCCTTGTACTTGGTAACACGCGAATTCCTAAAGCTGCGGGATAACTATTTAAATTTAAAAGCAATTCTTAGGAAATTCACGCCATCGGATTTACGGGTTCTAAACGTGAACCGGCCACTTCTGCTTAAAAGACCGAAGGGGTGAAAAGCATGATGGAACCGCGTGGATTTGCTGGGCGAATTTCGGCGCTTTATTTTGACATCCCGCTTTGGGTCGCCTCTTTGTCGATGAATATTCTGTCGTTGTTAATGCCAATTTCTATCCTGCTCATATTCGACAGAGTCATTCCATTTCAGTCCACCGAAACCTTACGCGTATTGACGGTAACGTTGGTGATCGGGGCAGGTATGGAACTGTTGCTGAGACATTGCCGTTCCGTCCTATTGACAACTTCGGCAGAGAGGGCAGCAGTCTGGAACTACCGTCGCTTTTTGACCAGGGTCCTCAGCGCCAATTCTTTGGCCTTTTCGCGTGAGCCTGCCAGCAACTATGCCGAACGTTATGCGGCCATCGGCCAGATGCGGGATTACCATTCGGGGCGGGGCCAAACACTTTCGATCGATCTGCCCTTTACGGCGTTATTTGCAGTTCTGATCGGATTGATAGGCGGGTGGTTGCTTTTGGTGCCGCTGGGCGCATTCTGCGTTGTGATCGCCTTTGCCGTGGTGATGAAGCGAGCGCAATGGGCTTTGTTTTCGCGGCGCAAGTCCCTGGACACACGGCGTTACGCGTTTTTGTCCGAGATCTTGTCCAACATGCCCACGATCAAGACAAACCGGATGGAGCCGCAAATGGCCCGCCGCTTTGAGTTGCTTGAAGACCAGACCGTCGACATCAGCAGAAAGTTGATCCAATTCGCGGGATTTGCACAAAGCTTTAGCGCCATTTTCTCTCAGATGGCTGTCGCCGCGATGGGGCTGTTGGGGGCTTACCTTGTGATCATAGATCTGATCGGCGTTGCTGAACTGGCTGCCTGTATGCTGTTGAATGGCCGGATTATTCAGCCTCTGACGAAACTCATGGCGATGTGGGTTCAGTCTGAAAATTCGGCCATCTCAAAAAACCGCCTGACGGAAATGGAGCAACTTAAAACCAACCAATGTTTCGAATCTTCGAAAGACCAAATGGGCCGGATCAGGGTTTCTGGGCTATCCATGCAACGGTCAACAGGAGAGGGGAAAATGTTCGCTCCGGTCAGCTTTCAGGTGGAACGAGGGTGTAGCGTGTTGATCGAGGCAGAGGAAAGCTGGATGGTCGAAACCTTGTTTGACGCAATGACGGGGCAACGTGAACCTGATGGCGGTGGCGTGTTCATTGACGAGTTCCCGGCTTCGCAGTTGGTAGGGTGGCGCGGCCAAGATGCGCTGGTTGCGCTTGAAGCCGAGCCCGCGATCCTGTCGGGAACACTGCTTGAAAACATCAGCGCTTTTGGTGATGCGGAAACTGTCGATCGTGCCAAGCAGGTTGCTGTCGCTCTCGGATTAGAGAAACGCATTCATCGTCTGCCCATGGGGTATGCAACCCGGCTTAACACTGGAACCGGGTTTGAATCCGACCCGGTGAACAGGCATCTCATTGCTTTGACACGGGCATTGGCGCTGCGTCCAAGGGTTCTGTTGATGAATGAACCAACCGCGGTTCTTGATACAACGGAACGCCAAGCCCTGGCAGACTACCTCCAGTCCGTTTCACCACGGCCCACGATCCTTATGGCAAGTCCAGACCCTCGGATGAAAAAGGCAACGGACAGGAGCATTCGCTTAAGTTCTTCAAATGCCCTGGATCTGGCGGCATGGGCATTGGATACCGATCTTGAACGCGCAGCGGCTGCAGCCTGGCACAAAGGTGCCGCGTGACCGTGATGAATACTCAGGTGGCAAGTGGGTTGCTGTATAAGCTGCTGTTGGCGCGTGGTTGGCGAAACAACGAAGACAGGCTGTTTGAAGCGTTTCCACACGTGTTGGACCAGCTGCGCCCGGATGATGTTTTTGAGACGCTGGAAAACCTCAAAGTTCCATTCACGCAGATCAGATGTCGTGAACGCGAAATCACGGATCAGGAATGCCCGGCGTTGATCATACCTGACAATGGCGCCTGCTACTTGGCATTGGCCCGGACCGGTCAAACACTGCAATTCAGCGATGATCAGAACCCGGATTTTAACCGCCTCAAACCCGGCCCTCGTTGGTGCACAGTCATTCGGATCGACCGGTTCACGCATCAAAGTGCAAACCCGTGGCACATGTCTGTTCGCTCGGCCTTTTCAGAGCTGGGTCCTATGTTGCCTTGGCTACTGGTCGCTTCACTTCTGTCCAACCTGTTGGGTCTGATGGCACCCTTGCTGATCATGGGGATTTACGAGCGGGTGATCCCGTCGGGCTCTTTCAGCTTGCTGGTGTCGCTGGCGATCGGTGTGTTGATTGTGGGTGCGTCAGACTTGTGCTTCCGTCATGCGCGCACTCGGGCACTGGCATATGTTGGCTGGCGCGGCGAGCGCCAATTGATGATTGCGCTGTTTCGTAAGCTGATGTCACTACCCCTGAGCCAGCTTCGGAAAACGGATTTAACCCAACAGCTGTCTCGCTTTCGCCAATTTGAGTCCTTGCGCGACGGGTTCACCGGGCAGGTCATGACGACCCTCCTGGATCTTCCTTTCGTAGTAATTTTCTTTGCGGTTCTTGCATATCTCGCACCGCAAGTTGCGCTTTTGACACTCGGATTGGCTGTTTTTCTGATCTGTCTCGGCGCCATTGTTATTCCACAACAAAAACGGCTGGACCAAAATTCGGCCGAGACCGCCGCTGCAAGCCAGTCGGCTGTTCAGGATGCGATTCTGCATCAGCGTGCCATTGCCAGTCTTGGCATGCAGATCCAATGGCTTGAACGCAGCATACCTCTTGCCGAGCGGGCAGAGGCTGCCGCCGGGCGCAGCCGTCAGTTTCAGGCGCTTGCGCAATCGCTTGCTCAATCTGTTACGGCACTCGCCACTACGGGGGCCATTATCTTGTGCGCGCATGGTGCGTTGCGTGGCGATATCAGTTTCGGTGCCTTGATCGCCTCGATTGCGTTGGTGTCCAAAATTATGGCGCCGATTCAGTCGCTGTATTCGAGTTTCCCCCAGCTACTTACTTTCCGAAACAGTCGAAATCAGGCGGATCGTGTCCTTGACCTTGGCGAGGAAATCGAGGTGGGGCTGGAACAAACGCACCAAAAAACACTGGGTGGCGCGATTGCGTTCTCCTCTGTCACTTACCGGCCGGACCCTTTGAATGCGCCCGTCCTTTCGCAGGTCAGTTTCAACTGCGAACCGGGCGAAGTCGTTTTGGTCATGGGCAGCGATGCAGCCGGTCGCACAGCGGTATTGGATCTGATCGACGGGCTCTATGCGCCTTTGGCGGGTACGGTTGAACATGACGGCGTCGACATTCGCCAGATCGCCCGGGACGAGTTACGTAAATCCATCACCTATGCGACCTACGACATATCCATGTTCTACGGCACTGTCGCACAGAATTTCAGATTGGCCTCGGCATCACTCAGGGATGACGAAATAGAAAGCGCGTTGGCTGATATGGACTTGCAGGATGACCAAGGCCTGCTGCCAAATGGCATCGACACGCGGTTGAGCGATGGTGACCTGGCACAGATACCGCAGGCTGCGCTAAAGTCGCTGGTCCTTGCACGTTGCATGGCGCGCCCGTCCTCCGTCTACCTGTTTTCCGAACCAACCAACGGCCTGTCGGATCATAGACGGGCGTGTTTCAGAAACTGGATCCGTGCTCAGCAAGGGTGCAGGACTGTGATCATAGCAACAGCTGACCGTTCATTTATGCAGTTTGCCGACCGATTTATTTTTCTGAATGGCGATAGGATCGTTGTGAACAGCACGGGTGACGCGGGTCGCAAAAAGCTTCAGGCCGTCTTAAAAACACTTGGGAGGGGATAGTGATTTCAGGTTCTCAAAAAGACCGTAAACCCGGTCCAATGGAGCGCGCCAAAAGGAGCCGTAGTCTTAGGCGGCCCCGGTTTGCCGCTTTCCTCTCGCTGACGGTCTCGGCCATGATTGGAAGTTTGGTGGTTCTGGCGGGACAAACCGCTGTTCCTCAGGTCACTCGCGCCCCGGGGACGATCTTGCCAGTCGGCGCTTATCCGCAAATCGAAACGATGCAGGGTGGCATTGTCCGCGCGGTTCATGTTCGCGATGGTCAGTTGGTCGAGGCAG
This sequence comes from Ruegeria atlantica, assembly GCF_013033965.1. Taxonomy (GTDB): domain Bacteria; phylum Pseudomonadota; class Alphaproteobacteria; order Rhodobacterales; family Rhodobacteraceae; genus Ruegeria; species Ruegeria atlantica_D. The sequence continues at coordinate 86,144 of NZ_WQFE01000015.1, read as the reverse complement.
GTGATTTGCTCGTCGAGCTGTATCACCCGGATCTGACGCAGGACAGAGATATCACGTCGGGTCAGCTTGTTGCGGTTCAGCGGGATCTGGCAGCGGCCTCGGCCATATTGACGGCGTTGGATCGTGGGGAGTTGCCCAACAGGTCGGAAATTGATGTGCTTAAGGGCAAGGGGTTGGTCGCCGCCGCCGCAAGGCTGGATTTATTTGCCGAAAGTCAACGCATTCAGCGTGCTTCGATCCAACAACAAGAAGGAACTCTGCGCATTCTCAGCCAAGCCACGCGGTTCGCTCAGGACCGTGTCCGAAAGAAAGAGGAAATCCTGGAGAGATACGCGCAGTTGCGCGCGCAAGGCCTTAAATCCCTAAGCGATTTCCTTGAGGAAGAGGATGAAGTGGACGCGGTTCGCGCCGCTGCTTCGGACGCTCGCGTCCGCCTTGCCGAAGCCCGGAGCGCATTGATGCTCGCCCGAGCGGCGAAGGCTGAAGAAACACTGGCCTTGCGGGATGAGGTGCTATCCCGATGGGCCGAACTTGAACAACAACGCATAGAGCTGGATGTTTCGCTGGATGCTGTAAACGCAAAACTTGCGGCCATGCGCATATCTGCCCCGGCACGCGGAATTGTTCAGGCGGTGACTTATCCTAACCCCGGCGAAGTAATCGCGCCGGGCGAGGTGATCTTTGAGATATTACCGACCCGGCAAGCCCTGGTAGTTGAAGCACGTATTGCAAATTCCGAGGTGGGACATATCGAGGTCGATCAACCGGTTTCAGTAAGCATCGACACATTTGATGCGCGGCGTTTCGGCAAGGTCGACGGACGCCTGCAGTCAATCTACCCTGTGCCGCTGACGGATGAGCACACCGGAGAAACATTTTTCCGCGCTTCGTTTGAGCTGGCCGAGGCCAACGTCGGCACGGGTCCGTGGCAGCGTCCGCTTCAGGCCGGGATGACCGTTGTCGCGGAAATGACCACTGGCGAACAGACGCTGCTTTCTTATCTGTTGAAGCCGGTGCAGCTGACCATGGAACGCGCATTCAGCGAGCGGTAGCGTTCGGCAAAAACGTCAGCGGGCCACCGGCTCGGCAGCGATGTTGGATTCATTCTCGCCGTCTGGAGTGTTCAGTACAACAAATTGAGCATGAGCAGGGAAACAACAAGGAACAGAATAGTCATGACCCCGCCGGACCGTACGAAGTCCATGACCTTGTACCCTGCAGGACCCATAATCAGAGCGTTTACCTGATGGGTCGGGATAATGAAGCTGTTCGACGTTGAAATGGCAACTGTCAGGGCAAACACCGCTGGATTTCCGCCAGCCGCCACAGCAATGGAAACGGCCAATGGTACCAGCAGGACCGTGGCCCCGACATTGGACATTACCAACGAAAATGCCGTGGCTAAAATCGCAACGCCGGCCTGAAGGGACCATATCGGCCAGCCATCCAAAATGATCATGATTTGTTGTGCAATCCACGCGGCCGTGCCGGTGTTCTGTACCGCCTGGCCCAAAGGAATAAGGCAGGCGAGCAGGAAGACGGTGTTCCACCCAACGGCGCGGTAAGCTTCATCAACACTCAACACACGTGTCAACATCATCCCCGCAGCGCCCGTCAGCAGACAAAGCGATAGGCGAATGTCGGTGAACAAGATCATCGACAACGAAATGGCAAAAAACGCCAGCGCCCAGCCGACCTTTTGCGGGCGCAACTCGTCTTGGGGGAAATCGGTGGTAACGACCACAAAATCGGGATCGCGCTTGATCCGCATAAGGTTGTCCCACCTCGTATGGGCGACAAGCATGTCGCCTGCATGAAACTCCTCAAGTCCGATTTGTGTGGACTCGTGCGTGTCCGATTCAACATGGCTCAGCGTTTCCTCGCCGCGGTGAATGGCAAGCAACGACATGCCATATGTCTTGCGGAACAAAAGCTCGCGGGGGCACTTCCCGATCAACTTGCTGTCGGGTGTTACGACTACCTCGGCAATTCCTGCGTTGGTCGGCGCGAACTCTTCGACAAAGATGTCCAACTCTGGCAGGACGGTCAGCCCGTATTTCTGGGCGAACTCCTCTACGACCCAGCGCCGACCGATGATCGCCAACCGGCAAGGCGCAGCAATTTCGGCTGTCAGGACCTGAACCATCGAGGTCTTGCCCCGATAGAATGTCGAAATGATGTACAGGTGGTTTTCGTGGTTAATATCAGCCAATATCTGCCCGACAAGCGGGCTTTCGGCCGGCACAATGACTTCGAAAACATCCGCTTTCAGGCCATAGACGCGCTGCAGATATTCCTGAGTTCCCTGTCCGGTTCCGGTGTTGTCGGACCCTTCATCAGCTGGTAGAACCCAGCGCCCCAACAGCAGGAAATAGGCAATGCCGGTAAGGATCAGAACGACTCCGATCGGTGTGACCGAGAACAGGCCAAACTGCGCCATTTTCTGACCTTCGGGCAGACCTTTATTGGCTGTCTGGATCAGGTCGTTCAGCAAAATAAGAGGCGACGACCCGACCATCGTCATTGTTCCGCCCAGGATGGCGCAGAACCCCATGGGCATCAGCAGTCGCGACAGCGGAATACCTGACCGAGAGGAAATTCGGCTGACGACCGGAAGAAACAGCGCAGCGGCCCCGACGTTCTGCATGAACGAGGAAATGACGCCGACGGTGCCAGAAATGATCGGTAGCACGCGTTTTTCGGACGTACCGCCATACTTCAGAATAATGGCGGCAACCTTGTTCATTATGCCGGTCTTGTCCAGGCCCGCGCCGACGATCATGACGGCGATAATGGAAATCACTGCATTGGATGCAAATCCATCAAACAAATTCGGAACATTTGCGAGGTTCTCGAGCCCGGGCAAATAACTGAGAAGGCCGATAATGACCAAGACGAGAATGGCGGAAAGGTCAATTCTGACGATTTCAGATACAAAGAGAAATACGGTGAAGGCAAGAAGGGCGCAAACCACGCCCATCTCAAAATTAAAGGCCACCTGTTCCACAAACGCCACCAGGAAATTGTTCTTATACTAAAGGAAACAACTAACCGATCATTGCGGTGATGTCATGATATTTCAAGGTATCCGTCGATTGCGAAACTATATTACCGCCACGGCAATGAAGCCGTGCCCCCGAGGGTGCAAGTACAGCTACCTGACAGCGCCATCTGGCTTTTGCCGTCGTGTCTCTCGACATGGTCTGATTCAACCGCGCCCACGGTAAGGCGGAACTCCTTGATCCGGGATCCAGACACCTTCGGGCGTTGGGCCAGTTTGCCAGAACACGTCTATCGGAATGCCTCCGCGTGGATACCAGTAACCTCCAATGCGCAACCATCGGGGTTCCAAAAACTCCTGCAGGCGACGGGCAATAGAGATGGTGCAGTCCTCGTGAAAGGCACCATGATTGCGGAACGACCCCAAGAACAGCTTCAGTGCCTTGCTTTCTACCAACCACTGATCGGGCACATAGTCGATCACCAAATGAGCAAAATCCGGCTGGCCCGTCATCGGGCAAAGCGAAGTGAATTCGGGTGCAGTAAAGCGTACGTTGTAGTCCACGTCGGCCTGCGGGTTTTGCACGCGTTCCAGAACGGCTTCTTCCGGGCTGGCGGGCATTTTGGTGTGGCCACCCAATTGGGTGAGGTTGCTGTAGATGCTTTCGGTCATGTTTTCTCTCCTGCGGTCACACGCCGCGTCTGTTGCCCCAGATCAGCACATGCAGCTGCGGCAGGATGCGGGGTGCAAACCACCCGGCATTCAGAGTTTTGTCGATCAGCCATTCCATACGGCCGGTGGCTTTGGTCAGGTCCACGGGGCTGGATGGGTCCGTGTCGGAGTTGCCGGGTTGAAGATAGAGCGGCAGGTCCGGATATCGGTCGGCAACACCGCGTGCCCAATTGAAATCCGTGTCGTCAAAGATCACTATTTTGAGGACAGTATGCGCAGGTCGCGCGGCAAGACAGGCCTCAAACGCGGTCCAGTTCATGTCTTCACCGCTGCTGGGCGGTTTCGGGCTGAGAACCAGCATGGCGAGGTCGGCAAACCACGGTTTGGCGATGGACCCTTGGGTTTCACATGCAAAGGAATACCCTTCTGCGACGCCCCGCCGGATCAGCGGGCCAAAATCCTGAATAGCAGGATTCCCGCCAGACAGGGATACGGTGAGGGGTCGCCCGCCAGACAAACGCTGGACCTCGGACCAGACGGCCTCGGTCTCCATCGCCATCCAATCGTGACGATGGGCGCTGTCGACCGCGTGCAGGCTGTCGCACCAGCTGCACCGGAAATCGCACCCGCCCGAACGTATAAAAACCGTGGGTTGACCGATCAGCGCGCCTTCGCCTTGTACAGTCGGGCCAAAGATTTCGGAAATCCTTAGGGTCATGGGCGATACTCGGCCCATGTCTTGGGCGTTTCTGACACTTTCACCGCAGTGGTTTCAGGCCAGCGAGAAAAGCACCAGTCAAAGAAATGCCGCGCGAGGTTTTCCGCTGTCGACACAACGTTCAACACATCATTCAGATGCTGATGATCAAACGCGTCGTCGATATAGGTCTTGAGCGGTTTCAGTTCGTGATAATCACGCACAAACCCGTCTGCGTTCAAATCGCGCCCGGCCAATTCAACCACAACGATATAGTTGTGCCCGTGCATCCGCGCGCACTGGTGATCATTGGGCAGATGAGTCAGCTGGTGTGAGGCGGAAAAGTGGAACTCCTTTGTGATCCGATACATCAGGTCTGTGCCTCCGCAATCGCCGATTTCCAGAATTCCGCGTCTTCGTATTGGGTTGGGTCTGGTACACCAGCTAGGTCGAACGCCTCGCGCCGTTCTACGCAGGTGCCGCAACGGCCACAGTGTATCTCGCCACCCTTATAACATGACCATGTCTGATCGAACGGAGTGCCCACACGTGCGCCTTCACTCACGATATCAGCCTTACTGCGGTGGACAAAAGGCACGTGCAACGTCACATCCGCATAACCGTCCAACGCTGCGCGCTGCATCGTATCGAAGGCATCGGTGAAACTGGGGCGACAATCGGGATAGATGAAGTGGTCACCGCCATGAACGGCCGCAGCAACGGCGTCGTCCCCCTGGGTTGCAGCCACGCCATAAGCAATGGTCAGCATGATCGCGTTGCGGTTCGGGACAACCGTGACCTTCATCGTTTCTTCCGCGTAGTGCCCGTCGGGCACGTCCACATCGTCCGTCAAAGCCGAACCCGTCAACGACGCCCCGACCGAACGCAGGTCGATGATGTGATGGGGAACGTTCAGCCTTGCTGCACAAGCCGCGGCGTAGGTCAGTTCTTTGGTGTGGCGCTGGCCATAGTCAAACGACACAAGCCGTGAGAGATTTTCGTCCGTGGCTAACACATGGGCAAGCGACACGGAATCCAGCCCGCCGGAGCAGACCAATGTAGTTTTCATGTTTTCAGTCCTTGTTTTGATAGCCGGGTAGGCTGCGACCGGCGGGCGGGACGCTTACGGTCTTTTGCCGACAAGCGCAATGCACGACTTGGTGCATCTCAAAACATGAGCGGTATTAGGGCTGGATCGCCAATTTCCGGCAAATCATCTTTCCGCAAAACGGGGCGGGCGAAGCCCAGACTGGAACCAGCTCACCAAGCTCAGAATCGAGTAAACCGGCAAACCCGTCGCTTGTTGAATATCCGCCGAATAGGGGCACATGTTGGTGCATTCCAGCACAATTGCGCCGAGGTCCGGGTTCTCGGACTGCAACGCAAGGGCGGCATCGACGTTGTCTGCACGGGCCTTGTCTACATCAAGGCTAAGTTCGTTCCCCAGGATTGCGCGGGTGAATTCGCGCCCGCCTTCGGTGGTGCCAATGGGTGTGCCGTCCGGAACCTGTGCACTTTGGAGATGATCGCGCGTCAACGTAGAGGAGGAAATGGTCAATATCCCGGCGCGTTTGCCGACGGGAAGTACCCGGTTCACCATTTCTACTTGCATCAATGAGGATGTTACGACCGGGACAGGCACCGCCTTCGACAGTTCTTTCTGAAATAAGGACAGAAACCCGCAATTGGTGGTGATGCCGTCTGCTCCATCCTTGACCAATTCACGCGCTGCATTGATGAACGCGTCCAACATGCCCTCAGCCCGGTGTCGAACCACCCGATCTGGTGAAGCATTTCGTACGATGCGATAGAGCACTGGAAATGGCCAAGTCAGCGCATTTCCCATATCGCCCGGGATTCGCGGGAATTGGGCGTCCAGCATAAGAATGCCGACCGACGCACCATAAATGGATTTGCCACCTTCAGCGATCATCCGTGCGCCTCCTCGATGATGCGGGCCGAGATATTCTCGGACCCTTCCATGTAGATATTGGATATTCCGTGGCGCACGGCGTCCTGCACCTGATCCATGCGCTTTGAGATATGCGCGCCCAAGACATGTGCGGCCGAATCTGCGTCTCGATCCAGCAGGGCCTGCATGACCCGTTTATGTTCATCTTTCGAACGTTGAACCCGATCCAAGCTCATAGAAACCCAGCGGATGTATCGGATGCGCTCATTGATCCGGGTTAAGGTCTGCACCAGTTCATTGTTGCCCGACAGTTTGGCGATGCCCAGATGAAATGCCTCGTCCCTGTTGACGGCTTCTTCGACGGTCAGGCCGGTGATGTCTATGCCGGTCGTGTAAAGCTCATCACGAAGTGATTGAAGGTCTGCGTCTGACGCCTTTTCGCAGGCACTGCGCGCGGCTGCGGATTCGATGATTTGGCGCAGTTCAAACAGGTCGAACACACTTTGCGCGTCCAGCGGGCGACAGAAAAACCCCTGACCAGGGCGAAAATCAAACAGGCGTTCGGCCACCAATCGGTTCAGGGCCTCGCGCAGAGGTGTACGGCTGACGCCTAATTCCTTCGACAGCGCCACTTCGTTCAACCGATCACCCGGTCGAAGGCGAAACGAGACGGCCATCGCCTTTACCTGGTCATAGATGTCGTCAACGCGTGGACCCGTCATAAGTACCGCCTTTTTCTGTTAGCCAAGGCGTGCCACAGGTCGTTCTTGAAATCAATATACAAAACTGTATACAGTTCTGTGTGCAGAGAATGATCAAGAGGAACCCAGCCATGACAGGGACGAATTATCTGACAGGAGCCGAAGCAATGGTGCGCATGCTGGAAGCGCACGGCGTTAAGCACATGTTCGGCCTGTGTGGGGATACGACGCTGCCTTTCTATGACGCGCTGGCGCGGATGGATCATGGCATTCAGCACATTCTAACCCGGGACGAACGTCACGCTGCTTATATGGCGGATGGATACGCGCGCGTGACGGGCAAGCCGGGCGTCTGCGAAGGCCCGTCCGGCGGCGGGGCTACCTACATACTGCCGGGCGTGATTGAGGCCAGCGAAAGTTCGGTTCCCATTCTGGCGATCACTTCTGATGTGGCGACGACAAGTCGGGGAAAGTACCCTTTAACCGAGTTGGATCAGGCTGCCTTGTTCAAGCCGCTGTCAAAATGGAATGCGTCATTGGATGATGCCTCGCGTTTGCCTGCAATGGTGCGCGCAGCGTTTCGGGCCATGACGACAGGAACGCCGGGCGCCACACATCTGGCGCTGCCCTTTGACACGCAGAAAGGGCCGGTGGACGAGGCTGAGATTTGGGCTGATGCACGCCATCGCAGCTATCCGGCAGAACGGGCCGGGCCGGATCTGGACGCCATCGAAGCGGCCGCCGACATCCTGACCAAAGCCAAATCAGCAGTCATCGTTTGCGGCGGCGGACCGGTTCTTTCCAGAGCCGAAAAGGTATTGCACCGTGTTGCCGCCCTGCTGGATATTCCGGTCGCGACAACAGTCTCGGGACAGGGATCAATTGCCGAGACCGACCCGCTAGCCTTGGGGGTAGTTGGGTCTAACGGCGGTGTTCCGGCCACGCGCGCCGTTGTGGATCAGGCAGATGTCGTTGTTTTTGTCGGATGCCGCGCGGGATCTGTCACGACTGAACGCTGGCGCAGCCCCGCGCCGGATACCACGATTATACATATCGACAGCGATCCGATGGTGATCGGTGCGAATTATCAGACTGATGTCGCCATCTGTGCGGATGCCCGTTTGGCACTTGAGGCGTTGGCGCGGTCGCTCGAGGCGCGGACCGATCTGCCGGGATTTGGTGGTGCAGCTCAATCCCGTGCCGCTTGGGATACCAAGCTGGCCGCGTTTACTCCGCTTGCGGCCAGTCAGGAAACCCCGATCCGGCCCGAGGCTGTGATGGCATCGCTGATGGATATTCTTGATGACGACGCGATTGTCGTTGCCGATCCGGGCACCCCGTGCCCGTACTTCAGCGCCCACTACCGTTGGCGCAAGCCGGGGCGGCATTTCATTACTAACCGGGCACATGGCGCGCTGGGATATTCGCTGGGAGCCGCGATGGGGGCGCATGTGGGTCGGCCGTCGGTCAAGACGCTGTCTGTCATGGGGGATGGATCGTTCGGCTTCACCTGTGGCGAGTTTGAAACGATGGTTCGGCACAAGATGCCCATTACCTGCATCGTATTCTCGAACTCGGTCTTTGGCTGGATTAAAGCCGGGCAGGATGCGGGATTTGGTCAGCGTTATTACAACGTGGACTTCAACCGAACTGATCACGCTGCCGTTGCTTCAGCATTTGGCGTCAAATCCTGGACAGTGAAGGACCCGGACGACCTGCGCCGTGTATTGAAGCTGGCGGTTGAACACGACGGCCCGACTCTGGTCGATATCCACTCACAACCGCTTCACGAAGCGGCTGCACCGGTCTCGGAATGGGTGGCGTAAGACGCGATTGACGGAGTCAGCTGGGCCAAGAATTCCTGCGCAATCGTCGACAAAGGGCGCCCCTTTGCGGTGATAATCGCAAGGTCCAGCGTGACGGCAGGTTTGAAAGGGCGGGTTTGATACCCGCTCTCTCCATCGAAGGTGACGGTGAACGGGTCGATCATCGCCACGCCCATGCCCTGTTTGACAAAGCTCAGCAGGTTCTCAGACAAATGTGTATGAATTCGCGTTTGCCATGTCCGTCCGGCGGATTGAAAAATGTCGCGAGTCCGACGGTGGGTTTGATGCTCGGGACCCATGACAATAAAAGGTTCCTCTTCCAATAACTCCGGTGTCAGAACGTCATGATCGGCCAGATGACTTCCCTCAGGGAACGTGGCCATCGTTTCAAATTGGAAGACCTGATAATTCAGCGTGTCGTGCAGAATTGGCATCTCGACGATACCGATCTCGAACAGGCCAGAGATAACCCACTCCTGAATTTTCGAGGAATACTGGGACTGAAAACTGACGGATAAATTGGGGCGTGAATTGGCAAAGCGCGCAATCTCTCGCGGCATGAAACCGAACGACAATAGATGGGGCGCGGCAACCTGCAACTGCCCGGGGTGCTTGTTCTGAAGATCTGACACGGCCTGCGCGACGTGATCCAGCCCGCGGACCACTGTATCGACCTCTCGATACAAAAGCTCGGCCTCAGGCGTCGGCAAAAGGCGCCCTTTGTTGCGTTCGAACAGGGGCAACCGAGCCTCTCGTTCCAACTGTGCCAACAGATTGCTGATGCCTGGTTGGGAGATTCCCAATACTGATGCGGCCCCCGTAACAGTGCCGGTTTCCATGATGGCGTGGAACGCCTGCAACTGACGAAAGCGCAGAGACACGGTTTACCCTATCATTTCTTATGATGGATTTATGAAAACATAGTATTTGAAATGATATATCGGTCAAGGCAGGCTTCCACCCATCGCTGGGGAGGACGAATGGGCGATCTGTCACAAAAAATCATCGGCTATGACCTGTGGCATCTTGAACTGCCTGTCACATCCCGCCGGGACCACGGTATTGGATCTGTCGAAGGTGTGTGCGAGGTCGTTGTCCTGCGCCTGACATCCGAGGATGGCAGCCAGGGATACGGCGAAGCCTCACCCTGGTCCGTATTCACCGGAACGCCAGAGGCGACATACGCCGCCCTGAATCGCTACCTCCGTCCGTTGGTGGTGGGGGCCAAGGTTGCCGACAGGGCTGCGATCATGGCGCAGGCTGCATATGCGGTGGCGCATTGCACCGAGGCCAAGGCGGCGTTGGAAGCAGCATTGCTTGACTTGACGGGTAGGATCAGCGGCGTTCCGGTCTGGGCCTTGTTGGGAGGGAAATGCCGCGACTCGATCCCGCTAAGCTGCTCTATCGCTAACCCCGATTTTGCGCAGGATATAGATCTTCTGGCCCGTTTGCAGGACGACGGTGTACGGATCGTGAAGTTGAAGACTGGGTTCAAGGATCATGCTTTTGATATCATGCGCCTTGAGTATTTGGCGCAGCATTACCCAGAGTTCTCGGTGCGCGTGGACTATAATCAGGGTCTGTCGATCGAAGACGCACCGGCGCAGGTGCGGGACGTGGCGCAGTTTGATCCGGATTTCATCGAACAACCGGTGCGTGCGCATCACTACGGCATGATGATGAAGCTGCGGCAAGCGACGGATGTGCCGCTGCTGGCTGATGAAAGCGTCTTTGGCCCCGAGGATATGGAACGGGCTGCAAGCGAAGGGATTTGCGACGGTGTTTCGGTGAAAATTATGAAATCCGGTGGATTGACGCGCGCGCAAACAGTCGCTCGCATGGCCGCTGCACATGGTCTCAGCGCGTATGGCGGAGATATGTTCGAGGCTGGTCTGGCACATCTTGCAGGCACTCACATGATCGCCGCCACACCGGAAATTACACTGGGCTGCGAATTTTATCAGGTCTCTTACTTCCTGAGCGAAGATATTCTTGAGGAGCCTTTTAAGGTGGAACAGGGTCAGGTTGTTGTCCCCGACACACCAGGTCTTGGAGGGAAGCCGGACGAGGCAAAGTTGAACCACTATGCTGTTTCCAAATCGGTAGCGGCATGAACGGGACCAAGACCATAGCCATTATCGGTGGCGGTATCGTTGGTGTCTCGACCGCCGTTTGGCTGCAACGTGACGGCCATCATGTCATCCTGATCGACAAGGCAGGACCCGGCGAGGGCACCTCGCATGGCAATGGCGGCGTGTTAGCCTCATGCTCGATTATCCCCGTCACGGTGCCAGGGCTGCTGAAGAAAGCACCCAAAATGCTATTTGATCCGTCGCAGCCTTTGTTTATGAAATGGGGCTATGTGCCCAAGCTGTTGCCATGGTTGACGCGCTATCTGAAACACGCGAACGCAGGGGACGTTGAACGTATTGCCGCAGCGCTGACCCCCATCGTTGGAGACAGCCTGAATGACCATCGTGCGCTGGCTCAGGGAACGGCGGCCGAGAAATGGATTGTGCCTTCCGACTATCTTTTCCTTTATGAAAACCGCCAACATTTCGAAGGCGACGCGTTTGGTTGGGATGTGCGACGTAGGCATGGGTTTCAATGGGAGGAATTGGAGGGTGACGCGTTCCACACCTATGACCCGATCTTCAGTAAGGATATCGGGTTTGCTGCAAAACTCGCCGGTCACGGGCATATTACCGATCCCGGACAGTACGTGAAAGACCTTGCCGCGCATGTCGAGACTAACGGTGGCCAGGTTATCCGCGCGGCTGTTGAGGATGTCGTACACGAGAACGGCAAAGTCTCTGGCGTTCGGGCGGCCGGTGAAACCATCCCCTGTGACACCGCCATAGTCACTGCGGGGGTCTGGTCAGGGCCTTTGGCTAGCAAATTGGGCGTTTCTGTTCCTCTGGAGACAGAACGTGGTTATCATCTTGAATTAGTGGAACCTTCCGCGATGCCGAAGAGTCCGGTTATGGTTGCATCAGGCAAGTTCGTCGCCACGCCGATGGATGGCCGAATCCGGCTGGCTGGAATTGTCGAGTTTGGCGGGCTGGACGCACCGCCTTCGCGGGCACCGTTCGAACTGATGCGCAAGAACGCCCGCGCGTCCTTTCCGGGCGTGACATGGAAAGACGAGGTGGAATGGATGGGGCACCGTCCCGCACCTGCGGACTCGATCCCGATCATCGGCGAGGTGCCGGGGGTAGACGGGGCGTATATGGGATTTGGCCACCATCATATCGGCCTTACAGGCGGACCGAAAACTGGGCGTCTGCTGGCGCATATGATTGCGGGAAGGACGCCCAACGCGAATATGGGCGTCTATGCGCCGTCTCGCTACGCGACTTAGGAAATACCCGGCAAATCAAGCCGGCATCTGAAAATGAAACAGGGAGAAAAAGATGAAGAAATTGACAAGCCTTCTGGCGGCAACCGCTTTGACAGCCGCAGCGACTGCACCGGCGATGGCCGAGAAATGGGATATGCCCATGGCGTATTCGGCATCGAACTTCCACTCGGCCACGGGTGCGGAATTTGCCAAATGCGTGACCACAGGCACTGGGGGCGAGATTGAAATCGTTACTCATCCGTCCGGGTCGCTGTTCAAAGGTGCCGACATCAAGCGTGCCATTCAGACCGGTCAAGCACCGATTGGCGAGCGTCTGCTGTCTGGCCACCAGAATGAAAATGCACTGTTTGGGTTCGACTCCATCCCGTTCCTTGCAACCTCGTTTGATGACAGCGCTAAGCTTTGGGAAGCAGCAAAACCGTCAATCGAAAAGCTGCTGGCCGAACAGAACCTGACGTTGCTTTACGCCGTGCCATGGCCGCCGCAGGGCTTGTACTTCAAGAACGAAGTAAACTCGGTCGCGGATATGGAGGGCATCAAATTCCGGTCCTACAACAATGCCACGTCTCGCCTGGCGGAGCTTACCGGCATGCTGCCCGTGACAATCGAAGCGGCTGAAATCAGTCAGGCTTTTGCTACCGGCGTTGCGGACTCGATGGTTTCATCCGGTTCGACTGGCTATGACCGCAAGGTTTGGGAAAGTCTAAACTATTTCTACGAAGTGGATGCCTGGCTGCCGCGTAATTACGTCATGGTCAACTCAGACATCTGGGCTGGCGTTTCTGATGCCAACAAGAACGTCATTAAGGGTTGTGCGGAATTGGCGGAATATGCCGGCAATTGGCGCGCCAAGGAATACACCGGCTTTACTCTGCAAGGTCTGCGTGATGGCGGAATGACAGTCGGTCCAGCGTCCGAGCAGATGACCAATGAGTTGAAAGAGATCGGTGTCACCATGACCAATGAGTGGCTTGAGGCCGCAGGCGACGAGGGCAAAGCCATCGTCGATGCGTTCAATTCATCTCAGTAAATGTCATTGGACGGGCGGTGGTTCATCCTGCCGCCCGTTTCACATCCAATAAACAAAGCGGGGACGGCATGGCGGCACTACGAGGGCTCAGGTCCGTACTGGATTTAGTATATCAGGCAGCAGGGGTTCTGGCAGCGCTTAGCCTGATTGCCATTTTGGTTCTGATCGTTGTTCAAATGCTGGCCCGCTGGACCGGTGAGGTTTTCCCAGGCGCGCCCGATTATGCGGGCTATGCTATGGCCACCGCGTCCTTTCTGGCCTTTGCCAATGCGCTGAACCGAGGCAGCCACATTCGTGTGTCGATCTTGCTGAATGCGGTTCCCCACCGGTTTCGCCGCATCCTTGAAATATGGTGCTTTACTGTTGGTGCGGCGGTTATGTGGTACTTTTGCTGGTATGCCTATCGCTTTGTCTACTGGAGTTGGAAATTCAACGATGTCAGCCAGGGACAGGACAAAACCGCGCTTTGGATTCCGCAGTCAACGATGCTTATCGGCGCTGTCATTCTTGCAATCGCCCTGACCGATCATCTGATCCACGTCGTATTTAAGGGCGATCACCGCATCGTCCGTGATCTGGCCGATCAGAGCCACGGAGAGTGAGAGCATGGAAAACGTATCAGTCATCATCCTCTTCCTCTTTGTTCTTTTCACTCTGCTTGGCACCGGTGTCTGGGTTGGCCTTGCCCTTATGGGCGTCGCGTGGGTCGGGATGGAGCTTTTCACGACACGCCCTGTCGGAGACGTGATGATCACGACCATCTGGTCAGCGTCCTCCTCGTGGACACTGACGGCCCTGCCGATGTTCATCTGGATGGGTGAAATCCTGTACCGAACACGATTATCCGAAGATATGTTCAAGGGGCTTTCCCCGTGGATGGCGCCTTTGCCCGGCGGGTTAGTGCACACGAACATCGTCGGCTGCACGGTGTTCGCCGCTGTCTCTGGGTCGTCAGCTGCCACCCTGACGACTGTGGGCAAAATGTCGATCCCGGAACTGAGGAAACGCAACTACCCCGAACGGATGATCATCGGTACGCTGACCGGCGCTGCGACGCTGGGCCTGATGATCCCGCCCTCTTTGACGTTGATCGTCTATGGTGTGACTATCAATGAATCGATCACCAAGCTGTTCTTTGCAGGCATTCTGCCCGGATTGGTGCTTGCGACGATGTTCATGGGATACGTCGCGGTCTACTCGAAATTCGGAAAAGATTGGAACCCAAACAGTGAAGGCAAACTGAGCTTTTCTGAGAAGCTCAAGAATTCACGCTTCCTGCTGCCTGTAATCCTGCTGATCATGGTCGTGATCGGGTCGATGTATCTGGGCTATGCCACAGCAACCGAAGCCGCAGCCTTTGGTGTGATCGGAGGTCTGCTTCTGGCGGCTGGGCAGGGGTCCTTGACCTGGAAAACGTTCACAGAAAGCCTGATGGGAGCCACCCGGACCAGCGCGATGATCGCCCTAATCCTGGCCGGGGCCGCGTTCCTGTCTCTGTCCATGGGGTTCACGGGTCTGCCGCGCGGGCTGGCTGATCTGATCGCCGGGTGGGAGCTGACGCGGTTCGAACTGTTGATGGTTCTTTTGGTCTTTTACATCGTTTTGGGTTGCTTCCTTGATGGTATCTCGTCGGTTGTTCTGACCATGGCCGTGGTTGAACCGATGATCCGGGATGCGGGTATTGACCTGATCTGGTTTGGTATCTTCATCGTGGTCGTTGTGGAAATGGCGCAGATCACGCCGCCGATCGGTTTCAACCTGTTCGTGATGCAGGGCATGACGAACCATGAGATGAGTTATATCGCCCGCGCAGCAATTCCGATGTTCCTGATCATGGTGGTGATGGTCTTCGTCCTGATCTGGTTCCCGGAATTGGCGACTTGGCTGCCAGAAAACCTTCGGCAAAGCCCGGGCGGGTAGGGGGCGTTGAACCCGCTTCATCTGGCGGCGCGTAACGGACCTTATGTACTGGTCGTAGGGCTAGTCGCTGGCTTGCTGTTGCCTGCACTGGCCGAGCCAATGCAGGCTATCTTGCCGCCCCTGGTGGCACTGCTGCTGTTCCTGACCGTTCTGCGAATAGAACCGTCCTTGCTATTGGGGTCTTTGGTTGATTTGAGGCAGGTGGCGGTTATTGTGATCGTGTTCCAGCTGATTTTGCCACTGTTGGTCGTGACCGTAGGCTTGATCGGAGGATGGACCGGTACGCCGGTTCTTCTTTCTCTGCTGATCATGGTGGCGGCCCCGTCCATCTCAGGCAGCGCTAATATGTCTCTGATGATGGGGCATCCGGCGGAACACGCCTTGCGCTTGATGGTGATTGGGACCGCGGCTTTGCCGCTGACGGTCTTTCCGATTTTTGCGCTGATACCTGAACTGGGCGACTTTCAATCCGTTTTGACCGCAGTTTTTCGCCTGTTCATGACTATTTTTGTGGCGACAGTTGCGGCAGTGTTACTGAGACGCGCGTTCCTTAGAAATCCATCCCCAGCTACGCTCAAAAACCTGGAAGGGTTGGCGACAATCACTCTTGCCGTCTTTGTAATCGGCCTGATGCCGTCCGTGACTGCGGCGGCACTGGTTGATCCGATCACTGCTGCGTCTTGGATAGGGTTCGCATGTTTGATCAACTTTGGGGCGCAATTGGTTTTGGTCTTTCTGACACGTAACCGAGTAGCCGCTGACAAGGCCACCGCGTTGTCCATTGTTGCCGGAAACCGGAATGTTGCGATATTCCTAATCGCGCTTCCACCTGAGGTAACAGCGCCACTTTTGGTGTTCATCGGGGCTTATCAAATCCCGATGTACCTGACCCCTATCGTGATGCGCCGTTTTTACCAAGCGACGGGCACAGCAGAATAATCAGGGCGCGACGAAACTCGCCGCGCCCTTACTTGTTTTAGAAATGCACCGAGCGGGATGTACCGGGTGCTTCCATCGGCGGGGCGAACTTGGTCAGGTCGATGCCGTCGACCGCCACCTTGTATTCTTCCAGCGTCGGTGTGCGACCCAGAATGGCTGACAAAACAACAACCGGGGTCGAACCCAGAAGGGATTCACCCTTCTTTGTCGCGCTGTCCGCCACGACACGGCCCTGGAACAAACGGGTGGACGTGGCCAGGACGGTGTCACCTTTGGCGGCTTTTTCCTGGTTACCCATGCAAAGATTGCAGCCTGGGCGCTCAAGATAGAGGATATTCTCGTACTCGGTCCGTGCGGTTTGCTTTGGGAAAAGGTCATCGAACTCAAAGCCTGAGTATTTCTGCAGAATTGCCCAGTCGCCTTCTTCTTTCAGCTCATCAACGATGTTGTAGGTCGGCGCGGCAACAACAAGCGGAGCTTTGAACTCAACCTTGCCGAATTCCTCTTCGAGGTTGCGCAGCATTTGCGCCACGATCTTGATGTCGCCCTTGTGCACCATGCAGGACCCAACAAAGCCCAGGTCCACTTTCTTTTCCGCCGCGTAGTACGAGATGGGGCGAATTGTGTCATGCGTGTAGCGTTTCGACACATCGGCGTTGTGCACGTCCGGGTCGGCGATCATCGGTTCGACGATCTGGTCCAGATCCACGACGACTTCGGCGAAATACTTGGCATTGTCGTCAGGACGCAGCGCAGGCTTCTCGCCCGAACGAATTTCGGTGATGCGCTTGTCGGCGATGTCGATCAGACCTTGTAACATCTGGATATCGTTATCCATGCCCTTCTCGATCATGATCTTGATACGAGACTTGGCAATTTCCAGCGATTCAATCAGCGTGTCATTGTTGGAGATGCAGATCGACGCCTTGGCCTTCATCTCGGCCGTCCAGTCGGTGAAGGTAAAGGCTTGGTCCGCCAAAAGCGTCCCAATGTGCACTTCGATAATCCGTCCCTGGAATACGTTGTCACCGTGCTGTGCCAGCATCTGCGCCTGCGTGGCATGGACCACGTCGCGGAAATCCATGTGCGGGGCCATTTCGCCTTTGAACGTCACTTTGACGGATTCAGGGATCGGCATTGTTGCCTCTCCCGTTGCCAGCGCCAGTGCAACCGTGCCCGAGTCCGCACCAAAGGCCACGCCTTTGGACATCCGCGTGTGACTGTCACCCCCGATAATGATGGCCCAATCGTCCACAGTGATGTCATTCAGCACCTTGTGGATGACGTCCGTCATCGAGTGGTAAACCCCTTTAGGGTCCCGCGCGGTGATCAGGCCAAATTTGTGCATGAACGCCATCAGACGCGGTGTGTTGGCCTGCGCCTTGAGATCCCATACCGATGCCGTGTGACAGCCGGACTGATACGCGCCGTCTACGCTGGGCGACAGAACTGTGGCGGCCATCGCCTCAAGTTCCTGGCTTGTCATCAGACCCGTGGTATCCTGCGATCCCACGATGTTGACCTTGACGCGTACGTCCGAGCCCGCATGCAGAGTTTTGCCAGGCGTTGTTCCGCGGGCATTGGCGTTGAAGATCTTTTCAACCGCTGTCAGGCCCTGACCTTCGTGACTGATTTCTTTCGACGGGGCGAAAGCTGATTTAAGTTCGACGCCCAGAGCCTCGCACGCAAATGTCTGCAGCTTCTTGCCAAAGACGATGGCATAGGATCCACCAGCCTTCATGAACTCCATCTTTTGCGGCGTGAAAGAGCCTGCCATGTCGACCAGGTCCTCACTGCCATCAGCGCTGTAGAGCTTTTTCTCTTTCGTGTTGATGGTCAGCACGGTGCCCGTTTCGACAGAATAGTGCTGCTCAAGGATCGGGTTGCCGTCGTTGTTGAGGATTGCTTTGCCATCCTCGTCCACTTTCTTGACCCAGTTCTTCAGGTCGATACCAATCCCGCCGGTGACGCCGACGGTTGTCAGGAAGATCGGCGAAATGCCGTTGGTGCCCGCCACGACCGGTGCAAAATTGACGAAGGGCACGTAGGGGCTGGCTTGTTTGCCAGTCCAAAGCGCCACGTTGTTAACACCCGACATCCGCGACGACCCAACACCCATGGTGCCTTTCTCGGCAACCAACATCACGCGCTTGTCGGGGTGCTGCAGCTTCAGCGCTTCGATTTCTTTTTGTGCGGCTTCCGAGATCAGGCATTTGCCGTGCAACTCACGGTCTGACCGCGAATGCGCCTGATTGCCCGGTGACAGAAGGTCGGTGGAAATGTCACCCTCGGCCGCGATATAGGTGACGACTTTGATTTCTTCGTCTACGTCGGGCAGCTTTGTGAAAAATTCCGCCTGTGAATAACTCTCAAGGATGTCTGCCGCGATTTTGTTGCCCGCATCATAGGCTGCTTTCAGGCGGTCCGTGTCAGCTTCGTACAGGAAGACCTGAGTTTTCAGGACTTCGCCAGCCTGAACTGCGATATCCTGTTTGTCGCCCAAAGCAACATCCAGCAGCACTTCAACCGACGGGCCGCCCTTCATGTGCGACAACAATTCGAATGCGAATTCGGGCGAGATTTCTTCGACAGTCACTTCGCCGATGATAATAGCCTTCAAGAACTTTGCCTTCTCACCCGCAGCGCTGGTTGTGCCGGGCAGCGTGTTGTAGATCAGATAGTGCAGCGAATCTGTGCGATGTGGATGACCGGTATCCTTGATTTGTTCGATGATTTCTTCGACCAGCGCACCATCGTCGATGGGTTTGGGGCTAAGCCCTTGTTCTTTACGCGTTTCAATTTCATCCAAGTAATCTGAATACTGGCTCATGGCTGTTTCCGCTTTGTGTGAATCTGCTGCTATAGAGAGGTCTCAGGCAACCCGCTTGATCGCTTTTGTATGCATCGGTATACAGTTGCTGCCGGGGATTCAAGATGCGTATTAAAATTTAAGTGGTTTGGTTCATCGCTGAACTCAGGTGACTTTTTGTTGGTCCGTTGTGATTGATATCGTGGCAGGTGCTAGGAAGGCAGGAGCCAGCAGGGTGCCGTCTACGCAGGCGATACGGTCCAACTCCGAGCAAGAACAGAATTACGGACTCGATCAGCCATTACTACGGCCCTCGGTAAAGTGGTTTGGAAGAGGGTGGAGAATGGTCTGTCGTAACGTTGCAGTGAAAGAAGCCTGTTCGATAAGACAAGCGACGCTACAAACGTCGCAACCGTCTCTCTCGTGACATTGCTGCACAATGCACTGCGGGGCAGTGATTGAGACCATGCTCGGCTGAGTGAGAAACTGGTGGCAAATTGCAACTCGATACGAACGCTGTTCAATGACATTCCTGTAAGCAATCGCACTCGCTGCTATCGTCAATTACTGGTTTTGGCTCATGAGCCTAATTCACGCAGCCAACGACCCCCAAAACTACTGACGAAGGACTTATTCCTATATTATTCTGCATTGGGATGGCGTCGAGTAAATTAATTGGAAAACCGTTGTATAACGATAATTGAATTAGTTTTTTTTGCAACACAGATTTGTGATTTTTTATTTTCTCTCACAAATTAAATAGACAATTGCGGGAGATTGGGCTGCGTAAATGTAATTGCGATAGTTGAATATAATTTCACGGCGGTCTTCAAGCCGATCTGCTTCAGGAGCATCGATCTGACATCAACTATTTGAAAAGTATCCGTATTGCTGACAAATAATGTGAGAGGCGCGGTAAAAAACGAGTTGATGATCCGGCTTTCCAGCGCTCAACTGTCGGGCTTTGCGGCGACATATTTTCTGAAAAGTGTCAATTGAAATTTAGTGAAAAAACCTCTGGATCGAAGAAAAACACCATCTGGACATATCTTGGCTGGGTAATGCACGCTCAAAATCAATTAACCAAAAATCTACTGAAATTGTAGAGTCAATTAACAAGGCGACAAGGAGAATATGCTGTGGGTGCCAATCACGAAGGCCGTTGGGATGGAACGAGTAGCCGCGACGAATTGGAAATAAATGGGATCAATCACGAGATCTATTTGTGGGATGGTGATGATGATCTCAAGACCCACACAACGAATAATTTGATGCCAATCTTGGCAGAGGAAACGACCGGCTCGAAATCCATAACAAGGCTGTCACCTACGCAAAGGTAAATTTAGGCGATGGCAATGACGAAGCCAATCTTGGTGCCGTGAACCTGACGGTCGAAGCCGACTCCGGAAACGACATTTACCGAATTCATAGCGGGTCAAATATCCATGTTACTCTTGGGCAGGGCCACAAGACGATCGTGGGCGGTGTCCTGGGGGAAATAACCGTTACAGAAAATTGGTTCGGTACTACGTCGGGTAGACACATAACGGTTCAATCATCTTCATTTGCCAACATCAGAACCGGTGGCGGCAATGACCATATCGAGAGCCTTGGTGTTTTCCGTGCGCATGTGGATGCAGGGCATGGAAACAACAATGTTGTCGTAAATGGCGCAAACTCACGGGCCGTTACCGGAAATGGGCACGACACAATTAGAGCAGGCGGATTGCACACCTATGTCAATGCCGGAGGTGGCAACGACAACATCCATGTCACCTCTGCAATTGGTGAAGTACATGGGGGTTCCGGCAACGATCAAATCCATCTAAACGCCGTTGCCGGGCACGTAGATGGTGGCTATGGAGATGACACCTACAGAATATATGCTGCGGGTGCCAATCTGACCGATCATCATGGCACAAACTATATTCACTTCAATGCATTAGGCGGCAACATCCAGTTGGGTGGTGGCAACGACGTAATTTATGCCAACGTGGTAGGGGTGAACGTAAATGCCGGGCACGGCAACAACAGGATCGAACTTGGCGCACTTGGGGCAAATATTACTGCCGGGAACGGTCATGACATCATAAATGTTCATGCAGCGGGAGGTGGCGCTGTAAATGCCGGGCACGGCAACAACACCGTCAATTTCACGGGTGCAGTTGCCGACATTCAGGTTGGCGATGGTCATGACACGATCAATGCAAATGTCATCGGTGTGAACATCAATGCCCGGGAAGGCAACAACACGATCAACGTACGCGCCGCGGGTGCAAGTATCACTGCAGGCAATGGCAACGACACAGCAAACATCTTTGCAGGTGCTGGTGGTGTTGTCTCGCTGGGACACGGCGACAACACG
The DNA here is from genome assembly GCF_013033965.1 of Ruegeria atlantica. Classification (GTDB taxonomy): domain Bacteria; phylum Pseudomonadota; class Alphaproteobacteria; order Rhodobacterales; family Rhodobacteraceae; genus Ruegeria; species Ruegeria atlantica_D. The sequence continues at coordinate 64,911 of NZ_WQFE01000015.1, read as the reverse complement.
GTGAATTTCACGGGCGGTATTGCCGTTGTAAATGTTGGAGATGGCGATGACACAGTCAACATTGATGTGGTTGGTGCGAACATCAATACCAATGGCGGTGACGACACGATACGCGTGCGCGCGGTTGGGGCAACTGTAAACGCAGGTTCGGGTGAAAACCTCTTCGATATTGAGGCTGCAGGTGCCTCACTGACGGCGGGCTCGGGTGATGACTATGCCTATGTCGGGGCTGGCGTTGGGCTGCTTGATCTGGGCGAAGGCGACAACTATGTCGATCTGCGCGCATTGGGTGGATCGGTGAATGTCGGTGACGGTGACGACTCGATCTTCGTCAAAGTTTTGGGTGCGAGCATCGACGCAGGCAATGGAGACAACATAATCGACGCACGCGGATTCGGTGTGAATGCAACGACAGGTTCGGGCAACGACTCGATCTTTTCGATCGGAGCAGGCGGGCAATCTATCGACAGTGGAAACGGCAACGACCTGATTCATGCCTTTGGTGGCGTCAACATCGTCTCAGCAGGTCACGGCCACAATAATGTGACCGTTGGAGGCGCGCTGAACGTGGTTCAAGCCGGTTACGGCGACAATGTGATTGGATCGTACGGTGGATCGAACACCATTCTTTCTGGTCACGGCAATAACTTCATTGATGCCTATGGCGGTGCGAATATTGTTCTGACAGGCAACGGCAACAACGACATCGACGCACTGGGCGGTCTGAACATCGTATTGGCGGGTGATGGTCGCAACAAGATCTATGCAGCTGGCGGTGCCAACATCATCATGACCGGCAATGGCGGCGTGACGGACAATACGCAGCGCCATGTCCCGACAATCGACGATCTGGGCGCAAATCTGGTAGCGAACGGCAGCTTCGAAGCCGGTGCACACGCGCGACCCGAAGGCGGGTTCTCGTTTGGTACGCCCGACGGCTGGACTGTAGCGCAAAGCACCGTGACCGAGTTTCATACAGATGGTCTGGGTGGCGTAGAAACCTCCTCGGGCCGCACATTTATTGAACTCGCAGCAAACGGCGAAAACACAGCAATTTATCAAGACATTGGCACACGCCAAAACAGCGTTTACGAAGTAGCCATTGATTACCGGCTAAGAAGCGCATCCAACCCCGAACACCAGGCCGTCGAAGTTTATTGGGCCGGTGAGCGTCTGGGGACCCTCAACAACGGTACAGACTGGACCACATACACGTTCCGTATTTCCGGAGATGTAGGTGACACATCGCGCCTGGAGCTGCGCGCGGTTGGAGACAACCCCGGCTTTGGCGGTCTGATCGACAACGTTCGCGTGCAGGAAGTCATCGCACTGCGTGCGCCAGAGAACACGATTCACTCGGCAGCAATCGCAACGGAATACGATGGCAGCGGCGAGTACTCCGATCTGGGCGATTTTACCTCTGGTGGTCAGATGACCATAGCAGGGACGGCCCGGTTCGACGGCGTCAACAATTGGGAACGGGTATTTGACTTCGGTGGTAACCGAACAACCAACACAGATACCGAAGGTGGAAACATCCTTTTGACCCGTGTCGGCAACACAAACGATCTTAGGTTTGAGTTCAACGAAGGCGGCGCTGGCAGCACGAAGATCACGATCTCAGACTACATTGAGCAAGGCACCGAATTTGATTTTTCGGCTGTAATCGACGATCAAGCAAATGAACTCCGCCTTTACCTCAATGGTGAGCTTGCAGGATCAGAAACGCTGCATGGCGATGTGGCCGAACGTGTGCGCGCCAACAACTATGTCGGTCGCAGCAACTGGGATCCGGATGAGGCGTTCGAAGGATCAATTCAAAATTTCCAAGTGCTGAACGAAGCTGCTGATTTGGCGCAAGCCCAATCGTTGCGCACGGAACTTGCGTCTGGTCCGGCTGTAGTAGCCGAGTTGCTGGCCGAGGGACAGGTACCTGTTGGGCTGCTGTCGTCCGGACAAGCAGTCTTTGACGGATCGGGCGCCTACGCAGATCTCGGTAACTTTGAATCCGGTGGACAGATGACCATTGCGGGTACGGCCCGGTTCGATGGCAGCAACAACTGGGAACGGATTTTTGACTTTGGTGGCAATCGCTCTGGCAACGCGGATCCCGAAGGCGGAAACTTGGTTCTGGCTAGACAAGGTACCAGCAACAACTTGGTGTTTGCCTTCAATGAGGGGAGCAGCGGCTATACTGAAATCGTTGCTGCTAACGCTATTCAGCATGGTGAAAAAATCGACTTTGCCGCGGTTGTTGACAATGACAGCGATGAATTACGTCTCTACCTGAATGGCGAACTCTCTGGCACAGCGGCCCTTCATGGTGACGTATCCCAGCAAATCCGCAACAACAATTATGTGGGACGTAGCAACTGGGAAAATGACGCGTCCTTCCACGGAGCTGTCGAGAATTTCCAAGTCCTGAATGAGGCCGTTACGCTGGATGAGGCACAGGCGCTGCGCGGAAGCGTCGCGACCAACTCGGCGAACGTACTAAACGGCGCTGAATCGATTGCCGGATACGATGGCACGCAAAACTTCAGCGGCGGTTCACATAATGATCTCGGTGACTTCACCACAGGTGGTCAGCTCACGATCACAGGCAAAGCCCGGTTCGATGGTAACAACAGCTATGAGCGCATCTTCGACTTTGGCGGTAACCGAACCACGAATACCGACGTAGCCGGCGGCAATATCCTTCTCGCCCGCCAAGGAACGTCTAATAATCTCACGTTCCAGTTTACCGAAAGCGGCATTGGTGGCACTGCAGTCACTGTCGAAAACGTCATCCAGCAGGGTGAAGAATTTGACTTTGCGGCTGTGGTTGATGATCAGGCCAATGAACTTCGCTTGTATCTGGATGGCGAGTTGGCGGGTTCCGCAACTTTGCATGGCGATGTGGCCGAACGGGTGCGCGCGAACAACTATGTTGGTCGCAGCAACTGGGAAAATGACGCAGCATTTGATGGTCAGGTTTCCGACTTCGCTGTCTATGACCGGGTTCTGTCTGAGTCTCAGATCGAAGCAATTCACGATGGTCCGTTGGTAGTCGCGGAATTGCGTGGCCAAAACGATGTTGTTGAACCAGGCAACGAGATTGAGGCCTACGGCACCGGGAACCTGATAGTTTCAGGCTCCGGAGATGACAGAATTCGTGCGGGTAGCCTGCTGGGTATCGGTACCGCCGCCGCCGTTACTGCCGCCAACAACAGCGAGGATGATTTCGTCCGCGGTGCGTTTGGCACAGATGATGGAACTATTTATGGCGAAGAGAACCTTGGTTCCTCCTTCACCAACCTGCTGAGTGGCCTAGGTAATCTGGGCAACGTCATCATCGCGGGCAATGGCGACAATGTCGTGAAATCCTATGGCGGCGCGAACATCATCCAGGCCGGTTCGGGCGATGATTACATCGTGGCCTATGGTTTGGCGAATGGTGTGGTTGCGGGTGACGGCAACAACAAATTGCAACTGATCGGGGCTCAGAACGCCGTATGGGGCGGGAATGGCAACGATGAGGTGCATTTCATCGGGGATGACAACCTCTTCATTCTGGGCGACGGTTCAAACCGGGTAACTGGATTTGCGCCCAGCTTTTTCGTGCCGCCAGGTGTAAACAACGTAACGGGTCTTGTTGGGAACGTCATTATTGGTGCAGGTGGCGTAGATGATGTTCTCGTCTTTGGTACCCAGAACTTCTTGCTGCTGGGTGGCGGCAACAACATTGCGATCGCATTTGGCAAAACCAACGTCATTCAGGGCGCGAGCGGAAATGACTTCTTTGTTGGTCTCGGGGCGGGCAACTTTGTCAATGCCGGTGACGGCGACAACTTCCTTGTGCTGGGCGGGTTGCTCAACTTCGCTCTGACGGGTGCCGGTAACGATGTTTCGTTCCAACTGGGAACCGACAACATCGGTTTCTACGGCGGCGGCGAAAACCGGGTCTTTATCGGTGGCGAGCGCAACTTTGTCCTGACGGGAACCGGTGATGACACCGTTGTTTCTATTGCTGTGCCGACGGTCAGCCTGATCATTCAGGCGATCACTGGCGTTGAGCTGCCAACCGGCAATGTCGCCATCACGGGCGCCGGGCGCGATAACGTCATTCTCATCGGTCGCTACAACGCAGCCCTGACTGGCAACGATCATGACATCGCCATCCTGGGCGGCGAATACAACTTCCTCGCGGCAGGAGCAGGCGACGACATTTCACTGTTAGTAGGTAAGCACAATCTTGCCCTCTATGAGGGTGGTCGGGATATCGGCTTAGCTATTGGTCAAAACAACATTGTCTTTTCCGGGTCTGGTGATGACATTGTTGGGGTGATCGGTGAAACAAATGTCGTCTTCGGCGGCACAGGCAGCGATTTGGTTCTGGCAGCCGGGAAATTCAACTTTATCGTCACTGACAACGAATTGGAATTCAGCCTGATCCAGGTGAAGAGCCTGCTGGGAGAAGACGATTTCAATCCGGTTTCAGATCTTAAGCTCAAAGACGGAGACCAGTTCTCGGTTTCGGCAACTCCCTTTGCTGATATCTCTGCCTTCTTCCCGGATATTGAGTTCTCTGATCCGGATGTCCCGGACTATGAATTCCCGACATTGACTCTGGACCAGTATGATCTTCCGATCCCGTCAATTCCGGAATTGAGAGGTGCCCCTGAGTATCAGTATGGTGAACTTGGAAACTACGGCCTGCCCGAGATTTCGTTGCCAACAATCTCGACACCAGAGCTACAGTTGCCTGGTCAATCGTTCCCGTCGATCTCCATCCCGGACATCACAGCTTTCAACCTGCAGGTTGATCAGGCCGGGGTTCAAATCGAACAACAGACGAATATCAGCAACAATCACTTCGGCGCTGCAAACTCGTTTGGCCGGGACTTCCTTGGGGCCAACAGCTCTGACGGTAATGCAGGTACGATCTTTGGTACCGAAACAGATCTGACCTTCTGGCAGGAAGGGGAAGACTATGGCGTCGAAGGTTACACGCTGGCGGAAACCAACTTTGGTGTCGGCGACGCAGATGGGTCTGTAGATGTAAGCGGCACAAACACCGGTTTTGAGGATTCTGGTTCCTTCACCGCTGCGACACAAGGCAACTATAACCTGTTGGACACGTCGCTGGACTCGCAGGATGAGCTCAATATCGACCGTACCGGCGTTGAGTATGACTTCTCGGTGGATGTGCAGGCTGGCGATGTTGTTTCCGGATCGATCGAAGGATCCGTTGCTGTTCCATTCTCGGGCACACCAGTGGCAACGCACAACACTCTGTCGATCAACGGCACGCAAACCGATGTTGCTTTGAACCTCACCAATGACAAGACCTATGAGGTTCAGGTTTCGTACCTTGCATCCAGCGTTGCGGGTACAGAAGCAGATGACATTATCGTCTACTACACGGATGAACGCGGCAAGCAGGAGATCGGCAGGATCGATCCCACCGCCGCAAACGAAGAGCAGACGGCGAAATTCCGGTTCCGTGCAGAAGACGGCGGATCCATCAGCGTGGAAAGCCAGTCAGGCGGTGCGCCGGTTACTGAGATCACAGGGGTCGATGTCTACAAGAGTGACGTGTCCCTGATCGAATTGCCGACGGTCAGCTTGCCTGATCTTACTTTGCCAGAGTTCCACCTGAACGGGTTGGACCTGTCAGGACTGGAGGCCGTTGAGACGGCGCTGTCGGGCCGAGAGCTGTTTGGATTGCAAGTGCCAGAATTCGATATCCCGAGTGAGGGCTTAAAAGTTCCGGATTTTGATCTGTCCGAACATGTGAACAGGGACGAGGTCAAGCTGGAGGCACTCAGCTACACGATCCCTGCGCTGAACATCCCCAATATTGCGGGAATTCAGTGGGATGAAAGGATTGGTGACTACAGCCATGAATTCTCTCTTCTGCAATCGCAAGTCGTAGAGGCAGAGGAATCCGTAATAGCTCTTAATCCCGACTATAACGGTACCGGAGACACTGAAACCGTTTACGGCGATATCGCGGTGGCAGTGGGTGAGGAAAATCACGTCTACACCGGTCGCGGGGACGACGCCGCACTCCTGGTCGGCAAGAAGAACGTGTTCTACGGCGGCAGCGAAGACGACATAGCGATCCTCGCTGGTGAAACAAACCTGGGCATTCTGGGCACCGGTAACAACGTTGCACTGGCCATCGGTAAAACCAACAGGCTTGCGGCTCGTGGTGGTACAGATTTCCTCATTACTATTGGTGAGGAAAACAAAATCACAAGCGCAGGGGACAACACCGCAGTTCTTCTTGGTAAGAAGAATGAATACGAAGCGTTCAATACCTTCTCGGGTAGTGATGTTGTGCTTTCGGCGGGTCAGGAGAATGACGTCAAGCTTGGCTACGGAAACGACACTGCGTTCGTCATTGGCTACAAGAACGAAGTCGCCGGACAGGCTGCAGATGACATCATCGTTGCGCTTGGCTTCGAAAACGAAGTCAAACTGGGAACAGGTTCTGACTTTGGCGTCATTGCCGGCATCAAGAACGAAGTTCTGGGTGACGCGACAGGTCAGGCCAACGGTAGTGATATCATCTTCACGCTTGGCGCTGCCAACCGGGTCGACGCCGGGGGCGGTACAGACAGTATCTTTACCCTGGGTCTGGCCAATCTAATTATCGCCGGCGGGGACGCAGATCTGGTGATTACCGGTGGCGTGTTCAACGCAACGTCGCTTGGTGATGGCAACGATGCCCTTGTCAACTTCGGCGCTGGCAGCTTTACCACCGGTGGGTTGGGTGATGACTACCTGATCGATATGGGTGTTGGTTTTGCCACCTTCGGCAATGACGGCAACGATACGTTCCTGAGCGCCGGTTACGGCTTTACATCTGGTGGTGCCGGTAATGACCACTTCCTCAACTTCGGTCTCGGCACACTTGAAGCCTATGCCGAAGCAGGGATTACCATTCTTGGCGATGCTATCGGTGGAGTTATCAGTGCGTTGGAACAGGTTTCGTCGCTGCTTGGGGCCGAGACCTTCAAGGGGCCATCACAGTTCCTTGTCAATGGCACCGGTGTCGTAAGCCAAGGTGGCGGAGGCGATGATGTCTTCTTCTCAGGCTTTGGTCGCACGGTCGCATTGGGTCAAACTGGAGACGACAGCTATATCTATACGATTGGAAGTGGCGAGTTGGTCATTGGCGAACATCTGGGCACCGATATCCTTGGTGAACTGGATAGCCAAAGGTTCAATGTGTCCGGTCTGAATGAGGGGCTAGCCGGTGAATCGAGCTTGGAGGACATCGCACGGGGCGACGAGGTCAACACGATTTTCATCGAAACGGCCAGAACCGACCTGACAACTGACCTTACCATCGACAACCTGAAACTCAGCAACTCGGATGCGACGATTGATATCGTCGTGAACGGTGCGTCGGTCGGGAAAATCCTGCAAAACGGTCTTGGTGACAACGATGTCTTCCGTCTCAAAGACCATGACAGCACGTCGAACTTTACATTCGCCGAACTGAAGGCGAATGCCGCTTCGGCTGCGCCTTCGCAGCACACAGACTTCGACAGCGCGAGTGTTCTGGCACAAGGCCTGCAGGAAACGCTCAATTGGCTGAACTCGGTTGAAGCAGCGGATGCTGAGACATCGGAGACAGGTCGCGAACTTTCCACAGGCGAATTCGCGGTTGTGGCCGAGGTTTACGACACGATCTACGATGCCAAAACCGCCGTTGATGGTGTGATCGCCAACAAGACGGATAACTCGGCGACAAGCGCAGCCTAGTCAAGAAACCGAGCAGTGAAAATGACCGGCGCGGGACAAATGTTCTGCGCCGGTCTAACTTAAAGATGGATCACGTCGAACCAGCAGATAGGAACATACTGACTTGAATGTAAAACCGGACCAAAACCTGCCGAACCCCGAGCGGATGAAACAGATTGGTCAAATCTGTTTTCTGGTCTCTCAGTCCCGGCTTCATGGCGCTATGCGATACAGGCAGATTGAGCGCCGCCTGTTCTACCCACTGTCGATCGGTCAAGGACGTTTGTTTATGCAAGGAGAAAACGCGCCCCTGTCCTTTGTCACCTGGGCCTGGGTGAATGAAGAGGTTGATGCTCGCCTCACAAATGACCCGGATGACATCAAACCAAATGAATGGAATTGCGGAGAGCATCTGTGGTTCATGGACTTCATCGCTCCCTATGGGCGTGTCCGAGAAATCATAACCCATCTCGACCAGGAGTTATTCCACTCGGTCTCTTACGCAAAGTTGCATCGAATTGGGATGGATGACGGCCAGTCAAAACGGGTGGCCCGTTACTATGGCTCGAAGCGGCGGGAAGAGCGAAAACTGTCGCAGAAATGAAGCGCATCTTCGAATCAATTTGCCGAACGTGTGAATGAGAATCGCTCAGAAAGAGAATCGAGTTTTTGTTCAATCTTATGCAAGATCTCCTTTCAATAGTATTGCAGGTCACCTGATTATCGTTTAGCGGGTATCTAAAGAATTTTTTTCACTTCCGTCACATAATTGGCTCTGAAATTATTTGAAACATTGTTACTGGCTGCTGACGGATGTGTGTATTTAATTTCAATTTTAGTCTCAAAATGATTTCAGTAGAAATCTTGTTCCGATTTCCGGGTAAGTAGGGTGAATTTTATTCGCTATATTTAAATCCAGTTGGTAAGTAAAATAAGTCCAAATTCTCAATTCAACATCAGTTAACATAGCAATAATTATTATTTACCTGTTGATTTTAAACATTTTTTAACGGTATGTAATATTATATAACGATTTCATGATTTATTATTGATCGGTTGTGTGCGTAAATTTCTATCTGTCCATTTGACCTGAGAATATCCAAAAGGTTAAATAGTTTTAACAAATGTGATTGCGACACCCTCTTGTCAATTTCACCGGAGTATAAACTACGTTGGCGAAAATCGGATACATACGCGAATATGACTCCTACTTCGCTACCGGAATACCAAGCGCGGAATCTTATATCGGCGAATAACGAATGTACGCTGCTTTGCCGATCTGACCGTTGAGTGCTGAAGAAGAAAGCGGAAAAGCGACATAACTGGTTGCCAATAAATCTGAATACATTGGAAACAATGTAATTTCTAGATTCATTTGTAATTAGGACTGTAATAGTCGCAAAAAAGAACGAAGTGAGGAGAATAGATAAGACCTAATTGGGGTAACTCGACAATAACCGAAACTTCGTCCCTGTCGAAGCGGACAATTTGCAATGTCGAAGACGATACCCTGCTCAAGATTTTGCTGCGACTAATCACGGCTGATCTCTTTTGGAGGAAAGGAGGACGCCACAATTATCGCAGTATGGATACGGAACCACTCAAAAGGAGGAGACCTAAAGTGAGTGAAGCCCAACAAGTTTACATCGACGGTATCTCGAATATTGCGATGATCAACAGCAACATGCGCATCGATTGTTTTTCATTCGGTGTCGACCCGCAAGCTGATCCTGAATCGCCGCCGGTCGAAGAAAACCTGCGCCTCGTCCTTTCCCCCCAGGGTTTTTTGCGCGCTTATGAAGTCTTTGATCGAATGTTCAAGGAAATGGAATCCCGCGGCGTCATCCAAAGAAACAAGGCTAACGCCCAAGAAGAGAATGTAGCTGTGGCAGGGGAGCCCCTACAAAACAACTCGCCCAACTTTAACGCGTAAGCGGGAAGACTCTCTGAGTCCAGTTTTCGCGTAGCGCCGACTGGACCGAATTCCTGAATCGCTTTCGCTGAGCCAAACTTGGCCAAATACCACTCACGGAACTTTCGGTCATTGGCTCTTGCACTGCGACGGATACGTCGCAGTGCCATTAACCCCATAGAAAGACGTCACATCAACCGCTCGCGGTAGGTGGAACGTATGGTTGCATCATGAAAGATCTTGAAAACTTCGCAATGACGCAAACAAGCTCGGGGTTAGAATGCCTGGTTCTGGTGGCGCGCTTTTTGGGAACTGAACTTTCTCGGGACGCAATTATTCGCCAGCACTCTCCGGTTAGCTCCAAAGACTGTACGGCGCGTGACATCCAATTGGCGGCCGAGGCCAACTATCTGGATGCAGAGATATCGTCCGTCAGTTGGTCGGCCCTGCGGCGCATGGGCAGAACAATGCCTTTCATAATTCACCTCAAGAACGGTGAATATGTCATCTTGTCCGGCCTGGTGTCTGATCCGCAAAGTACCAAAGGGGGGCTGATCGCCCTTGTGCAAGACCCGCTGGCTGACTCACTTGAGTTGCTGCGCATTCCCGAAAAAGAGTTTCGCAAGCGATGGGATGGGACCGTCATACTGCTGCGGCTGGGAACGGACGACAAAACCCCATACGCGCCCTTTGACCTTCGGTGGATATTTTCGGAGGCCGGAAAATTCAAAGGGATATTTGTCGAAATCGGATTGATCTCGGTTTTCATTCATCTAGTCGGTTTCATAACAGCCATATTCACGATGATCGTTTTCGACAAGGTCATCGGGTATGAAGGCTACTCGACACTCCATACACTTTTCATGTTCGCCGTCGCGGCGATCGGCATCGCAGGTTTACTTGGCTATCTGCGGACACTCATGCTGGTGAATGTCACGGTTAAACTCGACATTCTGATGGCTAAACTGTCTTCGAAACGTCTGCTGGACTTGCCGGTAAGTTTTTTTGAAGGGTCAGCTACAGGAACGTTGGCCAAAAAGTTGCAGGAAGCCAGCGCGATCAGGGAATTTGTCACGGGTCGGTTGTTGGCCACACTGATCGAACTGTCGGCGGTTGTTCTGATCCTCCCGGTTTTGTTCCTGTTAAGCTCGTCCTTGACCGTACTGGTTTTGGCCTTCTCTGCAGTGATGATGATTCAGGTCGTGCTTGCCTTGCGGCCACACCGAAAACATCTGACAGCGCTTTATCAAACCGAAAGCGAACGGCAGGCCATGATCGTCGAAACCGTCATGGGGATAGGCACAATCAAGAGCCTGGCCTTAGAAGAAGAGCAGCGCCAAAAATGGATGCAAAAGACCAGCGAGGCAGTACTCAGGCAGAAGTCCGTTTCGACTCTGAATGGATTTTTGCAGGAAACCAGTGGGTTTTTACAAAAACTCATGCAGCTCACGATCATCTGGCTGGGTGCGCAGTTTGTATTGGCGGGCGAGATGACGATCGGCACCCTGATCGCCTTCAATATTCTGTCAGGCCGGATCGCAGGACCGTTGGTGCAGCTGGTTGGGCTGACCAGTAAATACCAGGAAACCGCCATTTCGGTGAAGATGTTGGGCTCGGTTCTCAACCGAGCGCCCGAGCGGCTGCACAAGGGGGGTGTGACGCCTCCGATCAACGGCGAAATCACGATGGAGAATGTTGAATACAGCTATGATGAAGGTCTGCCACCCGTTCTGAAGAACGTGAGTTTTAGAATCCCGCCAGGCTCGGTCGTCGGTATCGTTGGTCAGAGCGGGTCGGGCAAAAGCACTCTGGCCAAACTGCTGCAGGGATTTGATCTTCCACAAAGTGGCTACGTTCGCATCGATGGCTTCAACATTCGCGAATATGACCTGCAGTATCTTAGGCGTTCGCTGGCAACGGTTTCGCAGGACAATTTCCTGTTCAAGGGGACCATTGCGGAAAACATTGCTGCCGGTCATCGCCACGCTGAGCGAACAGAAATCATCGAAGTGGCTCAGAAGGCTCAGGCGCATGAATTCATCCGCACATTGCCTGATCGTTACGACACCGTTCTGGAAGAGCACGCCTCAAATCTATCCGGGGGTCAAAAACAAAGAATCTGCATCGCACGCGCATTGCTGCGGCCTTCAAAGCTGATGCTTTTGGACGAAGCCATGAGCGCGATCGACGCGCATATGGAGGAGCAAATCCTTTCACAAATCCTCGAGAACCGCGGGCACCAAACCATCGTCAATATATCTCATCGCATGCCGACCATGCTGATGATGGACTATGTCCTGGTGATGCATGAAGGCGAAGTTGCGGACTTTGCAACCCACGACGTTTTGATGCAGCGATGCGAGCCCTACCGGACTCTCTGGGCGTCGGCTCATCGGTTTCAATCACCGCGCAACACACTGAGTACTAGTTGAAAACCACAGGTATCTGACAATGTCGCAAGAGAAAAAAGCAGATAAGTTGGTCGAGAATTTCATTCCCGAACACGAACGCCTGTTGCGAGAAGCCAACCCTTGGACACGTCGTCTGGCCATTTGGCTTTTGTTGTTGGCAGTCGCGGGAGCCGGGGTCTGGCTATCTGTCGCAAAGGTCGACACGCAGGTCATTGCCCGCGGCATCGTTGAGACTGTCCAGCCGCGTTCAACTATCCATGCTTTTAACTCTGGGTACGTTGTTGATCTAAGAGTTCAAATTGGCGACTTCGTCAAAAAGGGCGAGACTCTGGTGACGGTCAGAAACGACTCGTCCGAGGTCGACATACAAAAGCTCGAGCACGATTTGCTGAAAGTCGAGGCCGAGATTCTGCGGCTGGAGGCCGAGATATTCGGTGAAACGCCCGAACGATTTTCGCATGACAAAGCTGTGCATGAGCTGGAAAAGAACGCTTATGCGGCAAACATGCAGCTGCACGAAGTATCCCTGTCTCGCCTTTTGGAAGAAGCCGAAGAGCTTGCTTCGCAGATCAAAGAGAAAGAGAGGGAACTGCCAGTTTTGCAAGAGCATTATGAGCTGATGGACCAATTGGCCAAGGTGCGCGAAGAACTGTTTAAGAAGGAACAAGAGCGGTTTCAACGCGACGGGCCGAAGCGTCTGGAGTATCTCGAGGCAGCCGCAGTCTCAGTCAGCAGTGAGCGTGTCCTGATCAATGTCAAACACGAAATCGCATCGCTGCAACGCCGTAATGAGCAGATTCAGACTGCAATCAGCGCGTACATGATCGAACGCGAAAGTTCGTTGAGAACAGAGATGGTCGAGGCGCACCGCAAGTATGACGACCTGAGAAATCAACATCGAAAAGCGGTTCAGAATAACGAGTTCATCCATTTGAAAGCCCCATTTGAAGGCGTTGTCGTCAACCGGACCAACAAGGCCGAGGGGACATTGGTTCAGGCGGGCGAATCCCTGATGGAATTGATACCGGCAGACAGTGAATTGCAGGCTGTATTTGACGTCAGCTTGCCCGACATCGCCCGTGTGGATCCCGGTGCCCCGGTCATCCTGAAACTGGATGCGCTGCCTTTTACAAAACATGGCGTGATGCATGGCAGCGTCACCTTGATCAGCCCGGATGTCGAACGCGAGAGCTTTACCGGAGCGCAAGAAATGGTCTTTCGCAGCTGGGCCACAATCGAAGACATCCAATTACGCGAAATGCCCTCCGGGTTCGTGTTGCAGCCCGGCATGACCCTGGAGGCCAACATCAAAACAGGAGATCGAACAATCATGTCATTCCTGACCTACCCGATCCTAAGAACCCTTTCGCAGAGTTTTATCGAGCCATGAAACTCCATCACGTCCAAAACCGTTTTGGCGTTGGGTCGAAACTGTTGGTTGCCGGCACCGTTTTGCTGCTTGCATCCTGCAGTATCGAACCCAAACTTCTGACATCTGAAGAATTGCAATCGAATGCGGATCGACTGCACCATGCGGCTTTCGCCGGTGCACCAGCCAAGGGCGTAAAACTGGATTTTCATGATGTTCTCGGCAGGGCCTTACTTGCCAACCTTGAAATTCGACAGGATCGGTTAACTTCAGAGCTCTCGCAACTTTCGCTGCAAGAACTCATACTTCGAACCGCGCCAAATGTGGACGCGAGGTTGCGAAACGCGAACCGCAACAACGAAGGCGGTGATGTAGACGATACCACCCCCCCGGATCGTCGGCGGCAGACGCGGACACTTTCTGTTAACTGGTCCGTGCTGGGCCTGGGTCAGGCTTATATTCGCGCAAAACAACAGGCAAATGCGCATCTGATCCTTGAGGAGGAGCGGCGCCGGACAGCAAATGAAATTATTGCCGAAACGGCCGAGCTGTATATGAGGGCGGCCATCGCAGACCGTCAGTTAAGCAATATCAGCACTGTTCTGCGCCAGATCGAAGAAAGCGCACTTACAGCCGATCAATATGGCCAGGAGGACCTGATCGACCCCCTGGATGCGTTGCTGTTCAAGACCCGGATCATCGAATTGCGGGCCATACTTCATGATTGGCAATCCGAACTTCTTGCTGATCGTGCGCGTCTGGCCGCTCTTGTCCTCGTCAATCCGAACCAGTTGAGTTTTTCACAACGGGTATCCAATTTTCTGCCCGACAACGTGGGATGTCAAAAAACTGAAAATCTTGAACGCCTTGCGTTGCTCAACCGGCCAGAAGTTCGGCAAAGCGCATATGGGGAAAGAAACGGCAGGTTGGATGCCTATCGCGCGTTGGCCCGCATTCTGCCTGACTTTTCGCTTGCCGCCAATCTGGAATATGACAGCGAAAGTTCTCTGGTGAACAACTCATACTTTGAGCTGTCGGAGACTTTCACGTACAACTTGATCAACATTTTGCACGTGCCCAACATCCGCAGGCAAAACGCGACAAGGGAAGCGTTACGCGAAGTGGAAGAACTCACCGTCGCGGTTTCGGTAATTGAGCAGGTACGTATCGCGGAAGTTCAGGCAAAACTGTCACGGGCGAATGTAAATCTGGAACGAGAGCGTCGGTCGCTATGGAAACAGATCTCGGACATTCAGGACCAGCGAACCGTTTTCGACATTCGCGATGAGCTCAATCAATTCGAATATCAGGTTAGAGCGATAAACGCACAGATCGTTTATGAAGAAACTCAAGCGCAATACTATTCGGATGTTCTGAGGCTGATGCGTTCGATCGGCGTAGACCTGTTCCCAAATGATCTGATTCATCTTCAGGAAAAGGATGTTGCCCGTTTGATAGCTTCGCATTGGTCAAGTTTGAAGCCCAGCTTGAAATGCGCGTGATGGGTTTGATCCAGGTGCAGCTACGCGCAGGTCTCTGGCAAGAGTGTTTCCCCGCAGAGTAATGCGGGGTTTCATCACAGTGACATTGGCATTGATCTGGCTGAAGTGATCAGCACAAATCGCGGGTTTGTACCGTTCAGAAATTTCCTAAAATGACGGAGTTAACGCGCCTCTTCGATCGTTGTACGCCGAAAAACTCTCGGTCTGGTCGCAACCATTCTAAAACGCCGAATGAGCCGGTGTTCAATCAAAGGTGTCCACGAGAAGCCGCTGCATTTTTTGAGTTCGAGCTCAACAACGATAAATCTACGGTGGAACTTATGTCCAGGCGTCCTTCGACAGGCTGAAAGCAAGCTGCATTAGCTCACGTCCCGCGAAGCGACAGAACGACAAACTCGTTCCTCAGCTTCTTCTACAAAGTCGGAAGAAACTGTAACGATCACCCAGAGGTAAATGTGGAGAAACTTGCATTCCAGAATGCAAAGTTCGCGCTCGTCAATGCAGATGAGTAGAGCGCTTTGCAAAGCCACCTCATCAATGCATATCGGCGAAACTCCGGATTGGACCCACTTTTATTTATTGTAGAGGTGCTGGTATTGCGGGAAATCGAGCACGGAGATGTGGGTAGGGCAAAGCTTGCCGAATTGCTGCCCGTCACTTGAAGGTAAGCATCGGTAGCTTGTGAATGCGTATGGTTCCGCTGTTCCTTACCAAGTGTTACTCTTCCAGAAGTTCACGAATATTGGCATCTAGCTGCGCAGTGAAACCTTTGTCATTACCTGGGTTGGCGGCGCAATGGCCCCAAGGTGAATGAAAGGGGCGGAAGATGGCACTAGGCATGAGGTGGGCCTCAATTTCATTGTCCTCTGGAGGGAAATATAGATCCTGCGTGCACGGCATCAGGATGGCACGAGCATTGATGGCACTCAGGGCAAGTTTGTAATCCCCTTTGTAGAGCGGCCCGGCAGAAATATCGCCAGCTTGCCAGGTTGAAAGCTTGGCCAGAAGGTTGTTGGCATCCCAGCCCTCCACGTGGTCACGCTCCCAATCCTGCATCAGGTCTTCAATGGATTGAAAACCCAGTTGCCGATACAGCCCTTCGCGAAAGAAGGTCTGTGAGAATGCCCAGCCTGCGTAAACCCGGCCAAAGGCCTTGAGCCCCGCCTCGGGCGGGCTGTGATAATTGCCGCCGTTCCAATCCTGATCGGCGCAAAGGGCGGCCTTGACCCCTTCGAGGAAGACAAAATTATGCGGTGAGGTTCGGGCCGACGCGCAGAAGGGCAGGATCGCCTGTACCATGCCCGGATACTGCGCTGCCCATTGGTAGGCCTGACAGCCAGCCATGGACCAGCCAGCAACAAGAGCGATTTTTTCGATCCCAAGGTGATCGCGGATCAACCGATGCTGGGCGGCGACATTGTCCCACATCTGCACCAGTGGAAAGCGGGGGCCGTCCTGCGGTGCTGGCGTATTCGATGGCGACGACGAACGGCCATTGCCAAACAGGTTGGGGCTGACAATGAAATGCCGCGCCGGGTCAATCGCACGTCCGGGGCCAAAGAAGCCTTCGTTGCGGGAATTTGTGCCCGTGTAAAAGGTGGGCAGGACAATTACATTGTCACCCGCTGGCGACAATGTGCCGTAGGTCTGATAGGCAAGTTTGGCATCCTTCAACCTGCCGCCAGACAAAAGCGGAAGGTCTCCCAACTCAAAAATCTTGTAGTCCGGCATCGTCCGGTCCTTCCCGTTATTAGTAGAGCCGAAGGTATTCCTGAACTTCCCAATCGGTGACCGATTGGTGATAGCGTTCCCATTCATCATTTTTGTATTCGAGGTATGATTTTCGCATCACGGGACCCATCACATGTTCCGCCATCTTGTCGCCGCGCAAGGCCTCGATCGCATTGAACAATGTGCGCGGCAACCGGCGGATTCCCAGTTCGGCAAGCTCGGTTTCGGTTTTTGAATAAAGATCGAAATCCGTTGGTTTACCCGGGTCGATCTTGTGCTTGATTCCCTTAACACTGCAACTCAGGTGCATCGCCATGGCCAAATAGACATTCATGGTCATGTCGCAGGCGCGGTTTTCGATACAGTATCGACTTTGCGGCAGGCGGAATTGGGCTGAGCGGTTGTTGAAGCCATAGGTGATGTTGGTCGGGGCCCAGGTGACTGTTCCGCCCTCAAATCCACCGACCCGAGGCACCAGACCATTATAGGAATTCACCGTCGGACAGGTGATCGCGGTGATCGCTTCGGCATGCTGCATCAATCCGCCAACAGCCCAGCGGCTTTCGTCACTCCAGTCGCCATTGGGCGTTTCGAAAATGTTCTCACCCGGACGGCTTTCATGCTGCATCGACATGTTGATATGCGCACCGGACCGCCAGTCACCAACTGTCGGTTTCGGCATGAAGGTGACGAACATCCCGTGTTTTTTCGCGACTTCTTTCAGGGTGATGCGCAGGAATGCCAGCCTGTCAGACATCTCCAGCATGTTGGTGTAGTGGAAATCCAGCTCGAACTGGGAATACGCACCCTCGGCAACCACGTCATGCAGGTTCCAGCCCAGACCCTCGATGATGTCGATCATGTCTTTCAGAAACGCCATCGAGTCGATCGAGTATTCGACGTCATAGCCAAAGGCCTGACGGCGAGGCCGGAGGCCGCTTGCAGGGTCGTCGTCAAACGCTTTCACCGGCCGACCGGCGTCGTCGTATTTCATCACGATGAATTCGGGCTCGACCCCGGCGTAGCCGGTGTACCCTGCTTGCGCAGCCTCGTGCATCGCGCGTTTCAGGGCCTGACGCGGGCAGACATTATAGGGGGCATCTTCCCAGTAGAGGTCCGAGAAGATGATCGCCATTGAAGTGTCCCACGGACAGACATAGACGGCGTCAAGATCCGGAACGACCACCTGATCGCTGTCGGCGGGGCTGAGTTCGGGTACGTAAGAAATCGAATGAACTGCGAATTGCGGGCCTTTCCCAAGGCACAGCGGTTCAAAATCGCTCATCGGTACGGGTTTGGTTTTTGGAATGCCGTGCAGATCAATCCAGGCCGCCATCACATATTTGACCCCGGCTTCTTCCAGACGCTTCCGTACTTCGGCGATACGTGGACGGTTACGTTCGACAGCGTCGTGGAATGTCTCGTAGTAGATGCGGGTGCTGGTATTGTCCTTGGGCATTCGGCGTCCTCCCATCGAATGGCAATCAGATTTGGTTCACCAAGGGGATCCCTCAGTGCTGGTGCTGGTTTCGGTTGTTCTGTCGCTCAGCGATTAAGGTGTTCAGCCGGGGACAAAATCGTCAGGGTCGATGCCCGGAACCTGCGTGATCCCGGCAAGCTGTTTCCAGTTGTGAGGGTAGGCGGCATAGAAGATCACGCATTTGCCGTCCGACTCGTAGGAAATGTGGTTGTCCTTCGGGACAAACAGCACGTCACCACGGTTGCAAACATAGCTTTTGCCATCGCAAACCAACCGGAACGTACCCTCAAGGCAATAAATGATCTCATCGCAGGTCAGATCCCACGGCACCTTTATGTTGTTCAGGACGTTGATGCCGCCGCACATGGACTTGCTGAATTCGCTGGTCACCATCGGTTTGATGTAAGTGTCGCTGTCACCCATCGAGTCGTAGCGGTTTTGAACCAGATCGAATTTGAAAAGTTGAGGTGTGTCACCCATTTGGTCAGCCTTCCTGTGCCAGGTGTTTCAGTATGGATTCGTTCAATTCGACCTTGTAACCGTCCGGGTCTTCGCAAAAGGCGATGACCCTCGTGCCGTTTTTCATCGGTCCCGGTGGGCGCGTGATGTTCACCCCTGCCGCAGCCAGCTGTTCGCACGCGGCATAAACATCCGGAGTTTCGATGCAGATATGTCCCCAGCCGTCGCCCTTGTCATAGTGCGTGTCCTGGTCCCAATTGGCGGTCAGTTCCAGCGTGGGGAATTCGGCCTCAGGCCCATAACCGATAAATGTATTGGTGAATTTGCCTTCGGGGTAATCCGTGCGCCGCAGCACTTCCATACCCAGAATTCCGCAATAGAAGTCCAGCGACTTCTCCATGTCTGTGACCCGCATCATCGTATGGGCCAGACGAAACCCTTTCGATATGGACTTGTTCATTGGTCTAGTTCCTTCTTGCTTAAGCACCGGCCACGTCGCGTTCAATCAGATCCTGAAAGGCGCGCACGCTGTCCTCCCAGGCAGGGGATAACAGGCCTCCGTCCTTGGCGACCGGAGACTTACGGCCCTCAAACATGCGCTCAACCATCTCGTGATCTTCCTTGTGGACATCCCACCAAAGGTTTCTGAGTGCCTCTACTTCATCAGCGCTCAGCTCCTGGCCTTCAGTGGTATAAAGCGCTCGGTACTGGCGCATCTTTCCGGGGCCGAGCGGCACGTTCAGATAGACGCCCAGCTGATCCGGGAAGTAACGGCCCAGAATGAAATTGGGGTACAGCGTCAGATAGCGAGAGCTGACACCCAGGCTGCCGGATGTGCCCAATTCTTCGTTCAGGTCCACCGCGCTGCCGATGCAGGTGCCATCGGTGATGGTATAGTGGTTTTCTAACGGTTGATCGGTCGTCGAGGCATGAACGAACTGGACGTGGTAAGGCTCGATAAAGTTCTCCATGATCAGTTTCCAGTTGGTGCCAATCTCACCAAAATCGAGCAGGCCAATTGGTTCCACTCTGGTGAAATCCATCCCCTCCAGCCGGCTGATCAAAGGCGCGGCATAGTCTTCGAAATCAGGCGCGTTCCCATCAAGATTGACAAAAATCCAATCATGCCAGACATGGGTGCGCACGGGCTTCAGCCGGTGCTCTTTGATGTCAAACCCGTCGAACTCCTGCTTTCCGGTTCCGGCAAAATGCGGTGCAGCTCGCAGGCGCCCATCCAGATCGTAAGCCCAGGCATGATAGGGGCAGCGGATCAGCTTGCCGACATTCTTGGGCTTGTCGACCAATGTCATGCAGCGGTGCAGACAAACATTGTGAAACACCTGGATGTTGCCATCACGACCGCGCACTGCCAGCAGGGGCAAGTCGGCGCAGGTAACCGGATGAGCATCGCCGGGGTTCGCTATCTGATGAGCAAACCCGATGAACACCCAGTTCTTGGCTAGGACAGTCTGGCATTCCCGCTGCCAGAACTCTTCGCTGCGATACGCTTCGGCGGTCAGCCCGTGCTGAGGCCCGCCAACGGCCTGCGCTCTTTCCTCGGCAATCGTCATTTGTCCTCCCTTCGATGCTGCCACCTGCGCTCGTTGGTCCACCGATAGGCGCAAGGTTTCTATCGTTTCTCGCGGATGGCCTGTTTGCAGACTCTGTCCCGCCGCGCCGGGTTTGGAGATCGGATCTACGAATATCGCACTACCTGGCTGAGCATTCTTCGATTTCCGTGTTCATCTGGGATTCTCAAGCAAGAATCGGGAAACATCTGGTCAAAAAGCGGCATATTGGTACGAATTTCGAATAATCTGGTCGTGCGCGTTGCGAATGCCGTAGTTTTGGCAGAATTTTGTGGAAAATTTAGGATTGGACTCTCAAATCAGCACTCAGAACCAGCGATGTTGAGATCGAAGGATGTCGTTTTCAGCACTTCTTACCCGAGAACTCCAATGGGGTAATTGCGGATATCGACACCCTCACCTAATCTCATTTACGAATACAGCAATCGAGCATCAGGAATATGGCAGTCAAAAAGCATTCGAACGCACGTGCCGCTCAGAGCATTCGATCCCCAAAGGACGATTTGAACCAGCAGATCATCCGGCTGTTGCAGCAAGATGGCCGCATGGCTTTTTCGGAAATTGCGCTGCAGTTGGACGTGTCCGAAGGCACTATTCGCAACCGGGTAAGCGGGCTGCGAGACAACAACATGTTACGGATCGTTGCGATGTCGGATCCGGTAGCCACGGAATACACCACCGACGCAATGATCGGGTTGAATGTGGCGGTCGGAGTAACCCCGCGCCAAGTTGCAGAGCGGCTTGAAAAGAACCCAAGGGTTGTTTTCATACTGTGGGTCGCGGGTCGCTATGATCTGATCATTGAACTGGTCAGCGATGATGGCGAGGCGTTGAAGGACTTTCTAGAGCATGAAATCCACGCGAGTGACGACATCGCCAACGCCGACGTCATGCCGGGGTTGAAGAATTTTAAGAACCAGTTCCTGCTAAAGCAGGGTGCGAAAGAGTGACGAGGAAAACGTCAATCAACGAAGAATGGGGCGAAAGGACTTCCACATAGATTTTTAGTAGATCTTCAGCGCCGATCTTTACGTCGCCCCGACAGCACTCAATCTTCTGAGCCAGCCGGCCGACATTCTGAACTTGCGCTAACGTTCAATAAATAATGGAAAATATATCCTGGGCCACCGCCATCTGATACGCAAGTATCACCCAATCAAGTGAACGAATAGAACCCTCAAGATCGCGAGTTTGTTCTCTATGACTGTCCAGCGAAAAAGAGGAACCAATTCGGAATGCAAACTTTTGGCGCTAAGCGGTTGTGTTCGTAATCTAAGGAAGAAACGCTTTCAGAATGGGGTTTATCAAATTCACTAGGCCTCTATTTTGTGTTGGTTAAATGCGGTGTCGCCTGTGTAGGGCAACCTTCTAGTGATACAGGCGTAAGGGATTTTTTCCAGATCGCAGAGAAAAGCACCTGGCGAAGAGACCGGAAATACACCTCCTGCAATCGGTTCGAAGTCTGCTCGAAAGTGTGTGGTGCTCTTGACGCAAATCACCGAATAATTTTTCGGATTTAGCCCAATGTGCGTAAAATGCGCACGATCCAGACATTGGTTGCGTACGCTTGTGACAACGAGGTCAATCTCAGCCTCGTGTGCAACCAGACGCAGCGCTGCGGTCTTGCCGAGTGTTGCTACACCGCCGCCATACATTTCTCCGGTATAGCGGCAAGTGCCGTCCCCCAAAGCCAAAACTTCAAACTCGGCTTTGACCGGAACATGTCTCGCCAAGCCGGACTTTGCACCGATGGCCAGTTTGACCAATGCGCCCTCTCCGGCCTCATGAGCTTGTCTTGCGCTTTCCGGATCGTGGAACAGACCCATCAGAACATTCTTCGTACCGCCTTCAATCAGTGCTGTCAGCAACCCTGTGGTATCAGATGTCCCACCTGCACCAGCGTTGTCCTGAACATCTGCGATAACAATGGGTTTTTCCCGCCTCTGACGACATATCGAAACGGCTTCCTCCAGCGACAACATCGAGCAATCAAGGTCCGCTTCCCGGTCCAAAAATAAGTCGACAATTTCCTCGGCGGCAGCGGTGGCTTTCTGGGGTGTGGCCGCGTAGGAGACGCAGGACGGGCCGGTATCGGGGAAATCCGCTGCCGTAAAACCAAGAGCGATTTCAGCCAATACATCCTTCTTCTCAAATTTTACAGGCAATTGGTAGATTTCGTCGAACGGTGCGGTACCTGTATATTGAGCATGCAGGGGAATGAGATACGGCACCGCACGGAATGCTTTGTATAGTGTTTCACCTGCCAACAAGCGCCGCAGGACAGAAACACACCGTGCACCCGTATCTGCCATGTCCAAATGTGGGTAAGTGCGAAAAATTGACAGATAATTTGCGTGTTCGACCATTTCGGCTGAAATGTTGGCATGAAGGTCCAAACTTGCGACCACCGGAAATTCTGGGCCCACAACTTCGCGCACGCGTCGCAAAACCTCTCCTTCGCCATCAGCAAGGCTTTCGGTGACCATTGCTCCGTGGAGATCCAGATAAACACCGTCAATGTGGCCGGCATCTCGGATTCCATTCAACAACATCTCGCAAATCGCTTCGAATGCATGATCGGTTACATGTGCGGACGGCTCGGCAGAACACCAAAGGATTGGAACAACCTCGATCCCTGCGGCTTGAGCAGCCGCAGCAAAACCTGCGATGGGTAAGTTCATACCCTCAGTTTCCAAGATGACCTTTTCGCCATGCAACAAGCCGGGCCAGGAATCTGCCATCTCAAACTCGGGGAGACCAGCTTTTGTTACACCAAAGCAATTGGTTTCATGCTGAAACCCCGCGATCACAATACGCTTGATCGTCATTGTGTGGGCTCGATTTCTTGTACTGTATGCGGTGTTGCAAAAACGCTTTGACCATTGCGGACCGTTTCCAGCACCCGTGTCTCTTTTAGGCGGTCCGGATGGTGCAGTGGGTTGCGTGAAAGGACTGCAAAGTCGGCAACTTTACCAGGCTCGATTGATCCACGGTGATCTTCTTTGAAGACCTGCCAAGCCGCGTCGATGGTCTGCGCGCGCAAGGCCGACAGAACGCTGATCTTCTGATCCTCGCCGAGAACACGACCCGAAGCGGTTGTCCGGTTGACCGCACAATGCGCCAGATGGATCGGGCGCGTTGGCGTGACCGAGGCATCATTGTGGATCGTATATCGAACGCCATACCGTTCTGCCGACGCCGCCGGGGATATCCGCTGGGACCGCTCAGGCCCCAGAAAGGTATCGTAGTGGCGATCCCCCCAGAAATAGACATGCGCAGGAAAGAAACTGACGGTCAGGCCAAGCCGGGCCATGCGTTCCAACTGATCATCCCGCAGGGCTTGACCGTGGATGATGGTATGGCGGTGATCTTGGCGTGGCTGCACCTGAAGCGCTTTGTCCATCGCATCAATGAACATCTCGGCACCGGCATCACCATTGCAGTGGCAATGGATTTGCAAGCCTTCGCCATGGAGTTTGGCGACATCGGCGTCTAGCTGCTGTTGCGAGGTGTAAGCCATTCCGCAGGGATGATCCGGGTCCGTCGGTCTGAAGTAAGGCGCCGACAGAAAGGCGGTCTGCAGCTGAAAGGCCCCATCAGTGAACAGTTTGCGCGGGCCTAGTGTGAAATGCGGGTTGCCAGGCCAAGTCGTGCCGATCCAGTGCTTGCTTAGCTCAGGCTCCAGACTTCCGACAGGTAATAGCTCGATGTCGATGCCGGGGTCCTGATCTGCAGGCAGGCTGGCAAAGTGATCCAGCATGGTTTGCGATGACCAGGCGTTCTGGGCGTAGGTCACGCCGTGGGACAGGTATTCGTCGCGACAGGCGTCAAAGCCCTGCCAAAATCTATCGCGGTCGATCAGGAAATCCGTGTCGCCCATCTCACCCATGGCCGAGAGACCTTCGATCACCCCGGTTAGCGCCCCGGTTTCAGGGTCGCGGCCAAAACGGCCGCCGTCCGGGTCAGGGGTTTGGCGATTTACACAGCACCTTTCAAGCGCAAGGGAATTGGCGGCACCATTGTGACCCGACGCATGCAGAACCCAGATTGGATGAAGTTGCGATACAGTGTCCAGCTCGGCCCGTGTGGGCATTCGACCTTCAAGAATGGATGTATTGTCAAAGGACACTCCCATGACCCATTCACCCTCGGGCGTCGCATTTGCCTTTTTGCGAAGCCGGTCCAACGCCTGCGCCATCTCCCTGCAATCCCCTAGCGGGGGCGGGGACAGATCAACACGGAACAGCCGAATAAACCCCGGATCCGGGAAATGCCCGTGTGGGTCGATAAAGGCGGGCACCAGGGTACGACCCTCTAGGTCGTACTCCTGCGCATCCGCTGGCATGCGCGCGCGCAGGTCGGTCTCGGTCCCTACGGCCTGAATCCGGTCATCCTTTGTCAGAACAGCCTCTGGCGAAGAGTTCTGCGCATCCATAGTCAGGATTGTGCCGTTAAAATAGAGTGTGCTTGGCATTGGACGTCCTACTGCGGCAGCGGGGCAAGACACCGCAGCCCGTGGCCGCCGTCCACTTCCCATTCGGGCGTCTGGGTGCAGATGTCCTTGGCAAAGGGGCAGCGTTCGCGGAATTCACAGCCCGAAGGGCGTTTCAGCAGGCTGGGAGGTTCGCCTTTGAGGGCGATCCGCTCCAATCGCGCATCCGGGTCCGGCTCTGGGTTGGCACTCAGAAGACAGCGGGTATAGGGATGGCGCGGGTTGTTGAAGATCGTTTCGGTCGTACCTTCTTCGACCAATCTGCCCAGATACATGATCCCCATTCTGTCGGCCACATGGCGCACGACGCTGAGGTTATGGGTGATGATCACCATCGCCAGCCCCAGCCTTTCGCGCAGATCGTTGAGCAGGTTCAAAAGCTCACCCTGTACCGACACATCGAGGCCCGCGGTCGGCTCATCCGCAAGGATCAGCTTGGGTTCCAGCGCCAATGCGCGCGCCACACCCACGCGCCGTGCCTGACCACCCGACAGCTGATAAGGATAGCGATCGGCGAAATGCGTCGGCAGGTTCACCATTTCCAACAGGCGCTTGGCCTCGGCATCCAGATCTTTGTCCTTCATACCCTGAATACGGTAAGGCTCGGTGATCAGGCTGCGGATGGTCAGGCGCGGTGACAGGCTGCCGACCGGGTCCTGAAACATCATCGCCATATCCTTGCGCAGCGGACGCATGACCTTTTCCGGCGCGCCGCGAATTTCCTGCCCCTCAAATGTGACTGAACCGTCCTGTGCGGGCGCAAGCCCCGCAATGGCGCGTATCACGGTCGTTTTGCCGGAACCGCTTTCGCCAACCAGCGCGTAGGTCTCGCCGGGTTGTACGGTAAAACTGACACCCGCCAACACATTGACCGGCCCATAGCTGGTGTGCAGGTCCACAACGTTCAGCAAGCTCATGTTGTGGCCTCCTCATGGTTTAGCCAGCACGCGGCGTGGTGGCCTTCTTTCAATTGATCCAGCGGCGGTACGTCGCTGGCACACTGGGCCATCGCCTGATCGCACCGATCCCGGAAAATGCAGCCCCCCGGCAGGTTGGCCAGATCGGGCACTTCACCGGGGATGGTTGGCAAAACACGGGCGCGCTCCTTTATGTGACCGGGGTCGCATTCGATCAGACGGCGCGTATAAGGGTGTTTGGGGTTGTGGAAAATCTCACGCACATCGCCGCTTTCGACAACCGCTCCGGCGTACATCACAACGACCCGGTCACAGAGTTCCGCGATCACGCCCAGATGGTGCGAGATGAACAGGATGGCGCAGTGAAACTCACGCTGCAACTCTTGCAGGCGCTCAATGATCTGCACCTCAAGCGTCGCGTCCAATGCCGTTGTTGGCTCATCCGCAATCAAAAGATCAGGCTCGGACATCAAGGCCATCGCAATGGCTATCCGTTGGCGCATTCCGCCAGAAAATTCATGCGGATACTGCTTTAGGCGCGCTTCGGGATCGGGAATGCCAACAGCGCCCAGCATTTTGGCCGCGTGGGCCAGCTTGTCCGCCTTTGACTGTTTGGATCGGTGCTGAATGTCCAGCATTTGCTGCCCGATGGTCAAAACAGGATTATGCGTCTGCATTGGGTCCTGAAAGACGATGGAAATGTCCGCCCCGCGCAAGTCGCGCATGTGTCGTTCGGGGGCCTGCAGCAAATCCTGCCCTTTGAATCTGATCTCTCCTTCGCGGAATCGCGTATTAGGCGCGGTCAGGCGCAGGATGGATGAGATCAAGGTGGATTTGCCGCAACCGGATTCCCCCACAATGCCGACGATTTCACCTTTGTTGATGTTGAATGTGATATCCCTCAGGGCGTTCAGATCGCCCCGGCCTGTTTCATAGTCGACGCTGAGGTGGTCGATTTCCAGAAGTGTCTCGGTCATCGTTGTTTCCTCAGTTTCGGGTCAACCACGTCGCGAAGGCTTTCGCCCAAGAATGTGAACCCCAGCGTTGCCAGAATGATCGGCAGGCCTCCGCCCACCACCAGCCACGGCGTTTGGCGGATCAGAGAATAGCCATCCTTGAGTAAAGCGCCCCAGCTGGGTGTTGGAGGTTTCACGCCTAGACCCAGAAAGGACAGCCCCGCCTCCAGCGCGATGACCGTGGGGATATCCATCGCTGCCAACACTGCCAAAACACCGATGATGTTGGGCAGCATATGCACACCAAGGATGCGGGACATACTGGCCCCCATCGAGCGTTCGGCCAATATGAACTCGGAGTTGCGCAGCGTCAGTGTCTGAGTTCGTGCTACGCGCCCATAGGTTGGAATCGAGGTCGCCATGACCACAAACACCACTGTCTGAAGGCTCGGCCCGACGAGGGCCACAACAGCAAGCGCGAACATCACCGTCGGAAAGGACCGAATGGTATCGAAGAACAGCATCAGAAGATTGTCGAGCCATTTCGGCCCATACCCGGCAATCATGCCCAGCGTCAGGCCAATCGCCATCGCGCCGAACACGGCGGGCAAAGCCACCTTGAGCGCGACTTGGCCGCCGGCAATCACACGCGAAAACGTATCGCGGCCCAGTTGGTCAGTGCCCAACAGGTGTGCGGCGGACGGTCCTTGCATACGGGATTTGATGTCCATCGCAATGGGGTCATAGGGAACGATCCAGGCGGCAAAGATGGCGCAGAACACGATGATACCGACGATGATAAGCCCCATGAGGCCAAGCGGGTCGCGGGCGACGCCGATGATGATCTGGCCCAGTTCGGAACGAGATTTTTCCATGGTTCTCCCTCCTTAATGAGCCGTGCGCGCGCGTGGATCGAGCAGCGCGTTGATCAGGTCGGCCAAGGCCGTCGAGACCACGAAAAGCGCCGTGGAAATAAGAACTGAGCCCATGACAATCGGGTAGTTTCGGGTGGTGATGCTATCGATCACCAGTTTGCCCAGACCCGGTCGGGCAAAAACGATTTCCGCAAAAACCGCCGAGCTGAGAAGAAAACCCATCCCAACGCCGATCACGGTAACGACCGGCAAAATGGCGATGCGCAACGCGTAGACCATGACCACGCGACGTTCAGCGATACCAAAGGCCCGAGCTGTGCGCACATGGCTTTCACCCATAACTTCCAGCATGGATGCCCGAACCAAGCGAGCAATGTATCCGACCCAGCTGAGCCCGATGGCAAAGGCTGGCAGAACCAGATGGTTTAGGCGGTCCCAAAAGCCTTCTCCGGCCCCGATGGCGGGAAACCATTGCAGATGCACGGCGAAAATTAAGAGCGCCAAGAGCGCGACAACAAAGGCCGGGGCCGCAACGAAGCTGACGGATATTGCGGCGGCGATCCGATCAATCAACGTATTGGGATGCGCAGCCGCATAGGCACCAAGCGCAATGCCCAGGCTTGCCGACCACAGGATCGACGCAAAAATCAGCTCCAGCGTGAATGGCAATTGCTGGAACACTATGTCGGTTACGGAACGACCCGAAAATACATCAGTTCCCAGGTCACCCTGCAAAAGGTTTCCGTAGAAGATCAAAAGTTGTTTCCAGATTGGTTGATCAAGCCCTAGTGCAGCGGTGAGTTGGGCCTGAAGCTCGGGCGTGGCGCGCGGTCCCAACATGATCTGGACCGGATCGCCGGGCACGGCGCGGATCATCAGGAACATGACGGTGACCGCTACGAACAGGATGAGCAGCGACAGCCCGAAGCGACGGGTTGCGAAATTCAGCATGGCCAACTGGCTCCTTATGGCTTGATGGCGTTCATTTTGGCACGGCGAGCATCACGCGCCCGCCGCACCCGATCGACCTGGGGAGGTCAGGTCGCCTTGCCGAAATAGCGAAGCAACGACAGGCCGTCCGGCCGCAACGCAGGAATGACACGTGCGCTGTGAATGACCGGCGTTGCCTCATGGGTGATGAAGCGATAGGCCCCGCTTTCTTCCATCAGATCCTGTGCACGCTGATACATCTCTGCCCGCTTTGCGATATCCGTTTCAGCAGCCGCAGTTTCATGAATCTCGTTGAATTCCGGGCTGTTGAAACGTTCCCAGTTCCATTTCCCGATCTGCTCGGGCGTGAACCACGACGTTGCATAGTATGGGTCCGGTGTCATCGAAAAGCGGTTCAGAACCAGCTGCAGGTTCTCATTGTCACCAGACGCCCAAAACGCCCCGGATTCAAGAACGTTCACCTCAACCGCGATCCCAATCTGCGCCAGCGTGGCCTGAATGATCTGAGCGGTTGTGGTGAAGGTCGTCTTGTTCAGCGTATCGAGGGTCAGCGTGACATTGGTCTCACCGGATTCCGCAAGCAGCTGGGCCGCTTTCTCGAAGTTCGCCTCAGGCGGCACCAGCGAAGATGACCGATGACCGGCAAGGCCCGGTGCAATGATGCCGGTCGAGGGTTCAGCAGCACCAAAATACGCGGCCTCCAGAATACTGGGAACATCCACCGCGTGTTGAATCGCCTGCCGCAGTTTTTGATTTTGCAGCTTCGGGTGTTCGACGTTCATGCCCATCCAGACATAATAAAGCGAGGGTTTTTCGACCAGCGATCCACCATTGGGGACCCCGGCACGATACCGTTCGACCGAACCCAGCGATACGCGGGTAACGTCCAGCTCACCTGCCTCGAACGCAATCTCGGCAGTGTTTTCATCGTCAATCGGATAGATTTCGACAGTATCCCAAGTGGGGGCATCCCCTTTCCAGTCAGGGTTGCGTTTAAGAACCGTCTTTTCCTTGGGCGACCAGCTGTCGCGCAGGTAAGGACCGGATTCTGCAACCGGATCGGCACCGATCCGGCCGCCGGCGGCTTCGACTGCAGCTTTTGAGACGATGTTACCGGTAATGTACGGCAGTGCGATCGACCAGATCGGTGCGAACGGTTTGTTCAGCACAATAGTACCTTCGCGCTCACCGGTCACATCCACATGGCTGAATGGCCCCAGATCGGGCTTGTTCGGACTGTCGGTCGCGTCGTCCACGATCCGTTCCATGCTGAACTTGACGTCCTCGGCGGTCATTGCGCCAAATCCGTTGGTGAACCCGATATCGTCACGCAATGCAAATTTGATATGGGTCGGATCGACCTGCTCAATCATCGTGGCGGCATCCAGCTGCCAGCCCCATTCCTCGCCGGGTTTGTACTGAATCAGCTTGTTGTAGATCGAGGCATGAACCTCTTCTTCAACGACACCAACAGAATGGGCCGGATCCATGTTCTGCGCATCACCATAAGCCCGAACCCGCAATACGCCGTCATCTGCGGCAAACGCGCGGTTCGCCCATCCCATCGGAAGCGCCGTAGCGGCCCCAAGCGCGGTTGCGCCCTTCAGAAACCCCCGGCGGCCTACATTGGCCTTTGTCCATTCGATCTTCATAGTATCCTCCCTTGGATTAAGTCATAGAAGCCCGCGCGGAACGGTTTCGGACCATTCCTTCGTCAGAACTTCGATTTCATCCGCGCCTTCGGTGGCGCGTAGCTTGCGGTCGAGATAAAAATTCTGTGCGTCGCAGGTCATCCGGCATTCGGTCGAGATCGCGACTTGCCAATCCGCCCGCTCAAAGATGAAATTCCAGGCGGTCTCGAAACAAGCGGATGCCGGATCATCGGGGTGAATGCTGTAATGCATGCGCACGTCACTGCCGACGATCAGATCGTGATAAGGGTCGCGCGTTTTGCCGTAATCATCAAACGTCTTTAGCAAGACCTGACCATCATCGGTCACGGTGCCTTCGGAATGCGCGGATGGTGGGCGCAATTGTTCAGCGGCAAGAACCGGATAATTCTGCGCCGGGCCGGGTTCCGAGGCTTGAACCTCATGCGTGACGTCGCGTACCGGCAAATGCAGGGCGCAATCCCGCAAGTGCAAAGTCACCTCTGCCGAATGCGGCGCTGGCCAGACGATCGGCCAGTACGACGTCGACAGCGCCAGCCGTAACACGTGACCCTCGCGCAAATGATGCGCGCATTCGTTCAGGGCAATCTCGGCCTCATAGATTTCACCCGGTTGCAGGGTTTCGGGCATTTCGTGGCTGCGGTAGTGGCACAGGTTCAACGGACGATAGCTGATGCGCTGCGATACACCTTCGGGCGAGACATCGCACAGCCTTGCGACAATCTGGGCAACCGGTTGATCCACCGAGAACCGGAATTTGAGCTTTGCGCGGCCCAGCAGCTCCAGCGGGGCTTGCAGCGGTGCGCTGTCAAAACACATCGACAGGGCATCATCCCTTGCCTGGTCGCCTGCAAGTTCATTGTCGATCCGCATGCCAGCGCAGAAATACCCGCCTTCCCCGCCGACGTGACTGGGTGATATGACGGCGACCGTGCCTGTCGCCGGTTCCTGCGAAAACCCGCCGGGCGCCAAATGCCAGATCTGTTCGGATATGTGCGGCGACGGCCAGGTGGTTTCGGCAATCCAACGACCTTGCCGGGCAGAGTTGAGCGCCATCGGATTGAAATGTTCCTGCATGTATGTCCGGTACGCAGGAAGGTCCTCGGCCCCATTTTCCTGCCCTTTCAGCCAACGGTCAAACCAGCCGATTACTTCGGAATGAAAGTCCGCAGGATCGAGTTTCGAGATATGCGCATAGCGGTGTTCCCACGGTCCAATGACGGCCTTGGTTGGCACCATCAGGTTGGCTGCCAAAGCCGGGGGCGCATTGACATAAGCATCTGCCCAGCCGGTGATGGCCAAAACGGGGGTTTGGATCGCGGACCAATCCTCGCAAACCGAGCCATGTTTCCAAAACGCGTCACGCGTCTGATGGCGCAGCCAATCTGCCGCTGAGAATGGAACGTTTTGCAGCCGGGCCAGCCAGTCCTCTCGCCAATCCGCACGAAGGTCCGGATCAGCGGGTCGGGTCAGATAGGCAAACATCTGACTGCCCCAGTTCATGTTGTCACTCAGCAGGCACCCACCCATGAAATGGATGTCATCCGCATAGCGGTCCACGGTCGAGGCGACGCTGACCACCGCTTTCAACGCGGGTGGTTGTCGGAAGGCCAGTTGCAGACCGTTAAACCCACCCCACGAAATTCCGATCATCCCAACTTGGCCGTCACACCATTCCTGCGCCGCGATCCAGGCTATGACTTCCTCACCATCACGCAGCTCCTGTTCAGAATATTCGTCATCAAACTGCCCTTCGCTGTCCCCGGTGCCGGCTATGTCGACCCGGATGCAGGAATAGCCCGCCTCGGCAAATACCGTGTGTGTTGTTTCATCTCGTGGCGCAGTGCCGTCGCGTTTACGGTAAGGCAGATATTCCAAAATAGCTGGGGCGGGACCCGTGTCAGGCAACCAAAGACGTGCAGCAAGCCTCCGCCCATCAGAGAGTGTGATCCATGTGTTTTCGATGGTTTCAAATGGCATTTGCGGGCTTGTCTATTGCGAGCTGATGCTGAAGAAGAAACCAGTTTGCAGGGAAAACAAATTGTGCAATTTTGCGCGAATTGATGCTATTTGTCGCGAGATAGCGTCAAAACGAGAAAGGTTTCACTTATGTCAGAGAATTTTTCTGCAAACCTAAAGTCGTTATGCGCAGAACACGGAAGTATTTCGCAAATTTGTCGTGATATCGGCGTCAACAGGCAGCAATTTAATCGCTACCTGAATGGTTCTAGCCTGCCTTCGGCCCACAACATGCGCCGCATTGCACGCCATTTCGACCTGACAGAGGCTGAACTGTTCGCGGAAACGACAAGCTTTGAGCGAATGTTAAAGGGTGTCCTGCCACAAATTGGCAAAACACCCACAGAAGCGTTTCTGGATCCCTTTCGGGATCAACAGAAAAACCTCAGGCGTTACGTAGGTTTCTATCATTCATATTTTTGCACGCCATCCTGGGAAGGAAAGATCTTCTGTTCGTTGATCCGCATTCAGGAAGTGGATGGGCTATTCACGATCCGTTCCAGGGAGATTGCCACCTCATCAGATAAAAGCACTCATCAGATTTCGCGCTATGCTGGTTTGGTGACTATGCGAGGAAACAGGATATTTGTGACTGAACACGAACTCGTAAGAGAGGGCAGCGTCGCCAATACAATCCTGTACTCCGCGCACCGTCAACAATTGAAGTATCTGCGAGGAATGACCATGGGTGTCGCATGGCGCCCTTACCCACATCCTTACGCAGCTAAAACAATCTGGAAACGCTTGCACGAGCGTGTTTCAGCGCGCGAGGCTATAGCCGCTTGTGGTATCTATCCGATCCAAAGTACTAAGATTGATCCAACGGTCAGGAAGCACCTGACCGAGACTTGAAGCGTCGAACTGACATAAGCGGTGGCGCAGTTTCTTCAGTACCGCATCCAGTTCCAGCGACACATTCTCGGTCAGGCTTTGCTAAATCAGCTTTACCAATCGCTCCGATGACGAAACTTCATCCCTATCGTTCTGCCCGGAGGATTTACGGGCAGAGATCAATTTGCGCAAACATTGCTCGTCGGCTCCGGCGACGTCAGTCGCAATGCAGCGATATTCGTGCCGCTCCCGCGAGCGAATGCTGCGTCGGCAACGGCAGCGCGAGCAAAAGTCGGGTCTGTCCGCGTCTCGGTGGTCGAAGTAGCTCGCTGCGAAAATGAGCTTTAAAATTTACGTCTCAGAACAGCTTTCAACGACCGATCTGGTGAAAATCACCGCGTTGCCAAATTCTCGGTGCTGTGGGCGCGAAGATTTTCTGCGTCAGCACCAGCGGCATGAGAAAAAGACGGCTCTGTCCCGCTCCGATGACCATCAGGACCCCGGAGATGTGCACCAGCAGCGAACGACTCCTTTGACAGGCCGTGGTGCAGCAAAGGCGGGCTCCGGCCAATGGCAGCTTTGTGCTGCCTTCATCAAGGTTGAGTAACTTCTCTGTTAGATGCTGCAGCACTTCCGATGCCGGGTTCGAGGCTAAAACCAGGAATGCTGCGCTCTACACGTATATCCGCTCTTGGTGTTGCTGTTCCAAACGCGTCAGGACAAGAGAGCGCACGTTACCGAAGTTTGTGTCGAAGATCTTCACAGACTTTGGTTGGACCGAGTGACGAAAGCGGCTTTCTTTGACCGCTACCTGCGCTTCGGCCGCAGGGATTGCACTTTTTGATGCGGGACTTCAACCAACCATCGCAGCCAGCGCCGTTTTTGGTTCGTTACTGGACAGCAGCGGCCAGCTAAGAGTCGAATTTTGGAGCCATCACTTTGAGAAAGTTATTAAGAATCATTTAGATATCATCTGATGATGCAATCAGGTTGACCTAAGGTAAGGCTTTGTTATGCCCTCATAAATCACGCATCCTCATTCAAAAAACAACTACTTCAGCCCAGACCGAATTAAGCCTTAGCCTTCTGAAGGCGTTTAAATAAATTCTAAAGCGCCCAAGTAGCCACCAACCTTTCAACTTTAACTGCGCCTGTGCGGGAGTGAGTTACACCCTTCAGGCCCCTATTCGAACAGGATGGTCCCCATGAATTCTATTCTGCGTGGTAGCCTGGTTACTCAAATCATCATCGGCCTTGTTGCTGGTGCTCTTCTCGCCACCCTTTGGCCTGCCGCCGGTTCAGCCGTCGGCCTGCTTGGCGACTTTTTCGTCGACGCACTGAAAGCCGTTGCGCCAATTTTGGTTTTGATCCTGGTTTGCGCGGCGATCACAAACCACAAAAAGGACAGCGAGGCGCGCATGGGCCCCGTGGTTTTATTGTATATTCTCGGAACCTTCGCAGCTGCACTGGTTGCCGTTGCAGCCAGCTTCATGTTTCCGATCACATTGCATCTAACGGGTACGCCCCAGCTTCTGGATGCACCGGATGGTTTGGCCGAGGTTGTCAAGAACATCCTACTGAAAATCGTCGATAATCCGGTGAATGCACTGGCAACCGCGAACTATATCGGCATTCTCGCCTGGGCCGTTGGCCTCGGGTTGGTCTTCCGCCACGCCAGCGACTCGACCAAAACCCTGATGTCGGACCTGGACGGCGCAATCACCAAGATCGTCGCAGCAATAATCCGGGTGGCCCCAATCGGTATCTTCGGTATCGTGGCCTCGACGATCGCAGAGACCGGCTTTGAAACGCTTGCAAGCTACGGTCAATTGCTGGCGTTGTTGATCGGTTGCATGGTTTTCATGGCCTTGGTTGTGAATCCGCTGATCGTGTTCCTGCGCATTCGCAAAAACCCTTATCCGTTGGTTTTCACATGCCTGCGGGAGTCCGGGATCACCGCTTTTTTCATGCGTAGCTCGGCCGCGAATATTCCGGTGAATATGGAACTTTGCCGTCGCATGAATCTGGATGAAGAGACCTATTCGGTCACTATCCCAATCGGCGCCACGATCAATATGGCCGGTGCCGCCATAACCATCACGGTCATGACGCTGGCAACCGTTCATACAATGGGCATTCAGGTCGATTTCCTTTCGGCCCTTTTCCTGAGCATCATTGCCTCGATTGCTGCTACTGGAGCTTCGGGTGTAGCGGGCGGATCACTGCTGCTGATACCAATGGCTGCCAGCTTGTTTGGTATCGACAACGCAACGGCTATGCAGGTGGTTAGCATCGGCTTCATCGTCGGCGTACTGCAGGATTCTGCGGAAACCGGTTTGAACTCATCGACGGACGTTCTGTTCACTGCTGCGGGATCGTATAAGCAAGGTGATCCCTACCCACGCAAACTACCCGTGGCACAGGTGGCCGCTTAGTCACTGCATAAACACTTCCTACAACCGCCGGCTTCAGTCGGCGGTTGAGCGGCCATTTGGTCCGCGATCCGTGAAGTCGCGTGCCGAACGATCTTGCGAGCGTAGCGAATGGCCGGTCTGGTGAAGCTGAAGTACGGTGGCGGCATTTACGACGAAAGCCTCTTATCGGCATTTCCAATGGTTACCGCTAATGAGACGCGCTAACTAAAAAGTCGCTTTCGTGTATCGGAGTCAGCAGCTCGAACCACAGGTGGACTGCTCAACCATGCGGACCAAAACCGGAACCGGACTAATCAGACCCTAGCAATTTCCTCCGGCATAGGGTTCCAATCAAAATAGGTTCGAACCAGCCCGTGATCGCCCGCACCCTCCGCTTTGTCTTCCGAACGCCCGACGTGATCATTAAAGATCTCCATCTCGCGGAAGCTCCAGTGGCGTTTCCGGGAATGATCGTAGAACTCCTCGGAAACAAGGATATGATCGAGGCTCTCAAGCTTATTCTTGAAGATGTAGGTATAATAGACGTGGCGCATAGACCGCAGCTGCTGGAGTCGTTCGGCGGAATAGAGCCCCTTGTTTGCGGACAATCCAGCCGTGCTTTTCTCAATGACACGATATCCAGGCTGGTCCGAAATAAGTTCGTTGGTGACAGACAATGTTCCATCGTTGAGATCACCCATCACAACGACCGGCGACAGCGCGTCCTTGTCTTCGGAGACCATGACCTCGTCTAGCATAGCGCGCAACGCTCCGGCCTCCATAACGCGCCGCACGTGGGACAAGGCGCTCTTGGCTATGTTAGGATAGTCGTTCAAAATCTGCGGCTTCGGGCGCGCAAAGCTGACTCGCGCCGGTCCCTTTGATTTAAGATGTGCGACGTAAACAGTCACCACAGGTGGTTTTGGGCTTCTGCCTTCTGATTGTACTTGCGCATGCAAAACGGGACGGGAAAACTCACTTAGTGTAATTGTGACCTCTTCCTCGGCACCCGCGGTTTCGCGGACTTTCTCGAACTTGAAGTTGTCGGGAAACTTCGCTTCCCAACCCGCTCCGGGCAGGAGTTGACTTTTGCCCTTGCGATCCTTTCGCACGGCCAAGGCCACCTGCGGTCGACCGCGGCCCGGAGCATCCCGAGCAACTAGATCATAGTGGTCGATAAGCCCGGCCGCTTCGAAGGCATCAACGAGCGCCTGCTTTGCCCAAAGCTCCTGAAACCCAATAACTTCGGCATCGAGACGAACGAGTTGTGCAGCAGTCCACTCGATCTTTCGACGATACTCAGCCCGTCCTTCTTCAGTGTCCGGAATGGCCGGCTTATCTTCGTCGTAAGTGATCCCGCCTGGAACCTGCAGATTATATAGATTGAATGTAGCAAAGCTGAGGTCGCGCATGTTTTTGGTCATTCAATGTTCTCCTGAAATGCAAGTGCTTGTATTTATACTCCATTTGAAATCTGCAAAAAACGATACCTAGCGATAGGCTTCGTTGGTACGTCAGAGGCCTAGTCTGGCGCTTCCGTGCAGATTGGCAAAATCCGACAAATATACATGGCTTGAACACCGCCATCGGGTTGCTCGATCAGCAACACCGGCTCCGCACCTTCGGTAACAAGGATCGCGGAACTTCCGGCGGTGTAGACTTGGCTTCCGGATTGCAGCTGACCGGCAATGTCAGAAAGGTCAATGTCGCCACTGCTTCTTGAGAAGACGTCCAGCCCAGCATCAGCCTGGTCTGCTAGCGTCGAAAGATCAGTGACACCCATGGGAAGTTGATTGAGTTCCTCAACCATTTGTCCCTGTGCGGTTACGTTCGTCGAACCGAAGAGCAGAAACGGTGTAGCTAGTAAGAGACTATTCCTCATTTGCGAGACTCCTTGACTGCAAAACAAACCATGATCCGATAGACAGTATTCCCGTAGAGCTGGCGATCAGATCAATCCATACCAATGTACGCAAGTATTTCCGATGACACTCCATGAAGAAGGTTGTCGGGGACAGGTCGTCTGGAAATACGCATCCGCCAAAAGGCTCAACCCTCATTATTTCGACATTGAAGCTGAGCGCGACATTTTGGGCAATGAAACCAAGAACAATCATAACCAATGCACTCAATCCAGTGATCAAAATCAGGCCTCGGTTTTGTATCTGCGCTACATCTTTATCCTTGATAATGCCAACTGCGCGAATGATGAGGAACACTGACGCGCCGAACAGTGCTCCACCTAGCGCAGTTGTCGTGTCAAAAAACCGCAAGTAGCCTTCTAGGGCCGCCGATAGAGCGTCAGTTATGTCGCTGTTCATCATTGTATTTTCTCAGGTTTCGATCAAAAGCGCACCCTATGCATTGTATAATATCAACAACTGGCCAAAGTATGTCCATCGTCAGACAGTTCTCATTCATGCGGGTGTTTCGCCCGAGATTGAAGCATGCCGTTGAACCGAGGCACTTTGCGTATTGGTCTACAATAGACAGGGAGTAAAAACTAAGCCAAGCAATCGCTTGGTTGTCGGCGGTAATATAGTGGGTTTTTTGCGCCTGCGGCGAATGCTGGGAAAGCGGGTTGCTACCGCGGCGGTCGAGTGTGGTAGTCAACGAACGGTTTGGGCCGTCTTTGGAGACGGCCTTGTACCTAATTTCCATGACGCTTGAGCACAGTTCTGAGATACTGGGTCGAATGCCAGGTTTGATGTGCACAGAATACCCCGGCGCAGCCTTTAAGTGTCAACTGATGCTTGGCCGATTTCTGGATGGATCCACGATATGTCCGCCCGGTTTCTGGATCGCGTAATGCGCCTTCCCATACCGTGCCATCAAAGACCAATTCGGTCAGGATCATATCGCCAACCTGCGCATGAGGCGTATCGTCCTTGTTCCAAACCCAAACAAGACGTCCACACTTCGTTGCTTTTTTCGATGGGCAATCTTCAAAAGCGACAATCACGCCGAGTCCGGGGGATGCGTAGTGGCCTTTGAGGTCAAAGGCTTGTCCTTGGCTGGCCAACATACCGACGACAACCGCAATCACCAAAAAAGCTGTTTTGACCATTCGGATGCGCAAACGCGGCGCGACGCGGGCGAATTCGGTTAAGTATCTTGGGTGCTCCGTCTTCATTAGCCGATCCCACCAAGAAAAATAAAGCCCGTGGTTATAGCCCGCATGCGCATGGTGCATATCGTGATGAGTAACGCTCGTTAGCCAGCCAAAGACAGGCTTGCCTTTTGCATTGGCAGGGAAGATTTCGATCCCGCAGTGC
Organism: Ruegeria atlantica; assembly: GCF_013033965.1. GTDB lineage: Bacteria > Pseudomonadota > Alphaproteobacteria > Rhodobacterales > Rhodobacteraceae > Ruegeria > Ruegeria atlantica_D. Next base: position 26,321 of record NZ_WQFE01000015.1, on the reverse strand, counting down.
CCGATTGCATTGCGCAGCATCATGTGGGTCACAAAGATGAACAGCGTGACAGGGTGTGTTGGCAGAATGATCAGAACCAAAGGCAAGTAGGCAGCGTTCACCACGGCCTCACCAATGTCAAAGCTGTAGGAGGTGAAGGGAGTCGGTTGGTGTGATCTGTGATGCAAGCGGTGAAACCGGCGAAACAGGGGCGGGTAGTGCAGGGCACGATGTGTCCAATAAAACCACGCATCATGAAGGATAATCAGGACCGCGATACTGAACGCAAAATAGGTCCAGCCAAATGCGGCTATGTCTTGGTAGATTGTGATGACACCCGCCTTGGCACCAAGCGCGATGCATGTCCCTGCGGCGGTAAAGATAAGCACCGTGCGCAGGCTGGTCAGGATCTCGCGGAGGATTTGACCTTGTGGCACTGCAGAGGGTCTAATTTTCTGCGCATCAAGACGCCGCGCCAGCATGATATTGATAAATAGATACGTGCCGCCGGCGCCAATAACATAGCGTAAGAGGTCTCCGCCGAAGACATCCGTGTAGATGGATAGAAGTGTGGCTGGCTGAGTCATTGTCTGCTCCGAATGCGAATTGTCATGTGGCGGACTGTGGCCAGCGACGCAAATCAGAGCACGCTGAATTTGAAAACCGACCCGTTTCTTGCAATATCGGCGAGGATTTTTCAGTTTCAGTATGGCTATACCGTTGACCGGCGGGGTAAATCCGACTTCGATTGCGCCTGTGATGTCAGACCCAATGATTTTGGATATCTTCCTGCGCGGTAGTGCCATCGGCACGCTCGTGCTATGCGCCGCTGTCTTCATGAGAAACGGGGGCTTCCAGCGTAAAAGCATGGCAGTTGTCTTGCTGTGCCTCAGTTTTGGCCCCTATTTGATTGTGTCCTCACCAAGCATCGATCTGAACGACAGCGCAGTTCGGTCTGTGTTCGTGATGATCGCGGGTGTGATCCCTGTCTTGCTTTATTGGGCCGTAATTGAGCTGTTCCAGGATGACGTTTTTGTTCGACCTTGGCAGATCTTGACCGCTGCGTTGATAGTCGGATTGGCGTGGCTTTCTCAACTACAGCTGCAACTTGGTGCAGTTCGCGGTATCTGCGTACTGATCTTCTTTTTCCATAGCCTGTGGATCGTAGTTTCAGGTCAGGCAGGGGATCTGATTGAGGCCCGCCGCCGGTTTCGGCGTTGGTTTCTGATCTGGATCCTCAGTTTGGGAATTCTCATTACCGGATTTGAAATCACCCATTTGGATAAAGCGCTTCCTATCTGGGTCTTTGCACTACAGGCGAGTGCATTTTTCCTGTCCGCAGGCGCATTCCTGCTGTGGTCGGTTCGCGTGGTTCCAGACATCTGGATACCGAGCACTCCAAAGCGGGATGACCAAGCCAGCCCAGCGCAGTCCGCGCTCATAACGCGTATTGAAGCCGCGATGTCTGAGGGTCTGTGGCGCAGCGAAAGGCTGACCGTTGCCCAAGTGGCCGCACATCTTGGGACACAGGAACACCGCATTAGGTCCGCAATCAATCAAGGTATGGGGCACCGGAATTTTGCGAGCTTCGTGAACGCGTTCCGCATTCAAGAGGCGCAAGCCATGTTATCATCGCCCGAGCTGGCAGAGCGCTCGGTCCTGAGCATCGCATACGATGTGGGATTTTCCTCGCTGGGGCCATTCAACCGCGCCTTTCGCGCTCAAACCGGGATGACACCTTCGGAATTTCGAAGGACGCATTTACACGAAACGACAAGGTCACGTTTGTAATATATCCGCAAAGCCGCCTTCCAAGCCTGATTTGGAGAAAAACTAACGTCAGAAAAACGACTGCTGTACCGCAGCACCGATCAATGAGGCGGAGGTCTGCCAGGGGTCGTTGCCATTTCCCTTAGTGCAGTATTCTGTCGTTCGGGGCTTGGGAATGCGCAGAAATTGGAGCCAATTTGTTGAGCTTGGTGCATTGGTCGGCCTTCAAATCACCCGAAGAAGCCGAACCCCGATGCATCTGTGTCGCAAATTCTAACAGGATGTGCGCTCTGACCGACGGTTCCACACGGCAAAACTTGGTTTCTTCCGCAGATCACAATGCTTCTGGATCATTCCAATGGAGGAGACCCAAATGTCTGCGAATGAAGACAACATACGGCAACCTGGCTTAGCACTGGCGCTTGTGCCAATCGTGCTGACCCTCTGTGTGCTAGGGCTGCAGCTATTCTATTTCGGCGACTTTACCCCGCACATTCCGCTGGCATTCGGGATCGCGATCACCGGCATTGTTGGCCTCAAGTTGGGTCACAAATGGCCCAGCATCGAAGAAGGTGTATTCCATGTCATCAACATCTCACTGCCGTCGGTATCGATACTGATCACGGTCGGAATGATCATCGGTGTGTGGATCGCAAGCGGCACCGTCCCAACGCTGATCTATTACGGTCTCAAGATATTGTCGCCCGAGCTTTTCCTTGCCGCAGGAATGATCCTTTGCTCCATTGTCTCTGTTTCATTGGGCACATCGTGGGGAACAACCGGCACAGTTGGTTTGGCGCTTATGGGGATCGGTGCCGGGTTTGGTATTCCGATGTATTGGACAGCGGGGGCGGTGGTCTCTGGTGCATTCTTTGGAGACAAAATCTCGCCTTTGTCGGATACGACAAATCTGGCTCCGGCGGTGACAGGAACCAATCTGTTCGATCACATTAGGAATATGCTTCCAACGACAGTTCCTTCGATGCTGATCGCACTGGTGATTTACTTTGTCGTTGGCTTCACTCTGATCGACACGTCCCAGGTTTCATTTGACCGCATCCACGCAATCACTGCGGCCTTGGATGATGCGTTCTGGATTTCGCCAATCATGCTGTTTCCTGCTGTCCTTGTCATCGTTCTGGCGGTCATGAAACAACCTCCGATCCCGTCGCTGTTTGCCGGGGCCGTTGCGGGCGGTGTTATGGCAATCTTTTGTCAGGGGGCTGGGCTGCATGAGACGTTCACTTTCGCCAACAGCGGTTATTCAATCGATACAGGGGTTCCAGAGATCGACCCTTTGCTTAACCGCGGAGGCATTCAGTCGATGATGTGGACGATCTCACTTGTATTGCTCGCTTTGGGCTTCGGTGGAGCGCTTGAACGCGTCGGCTGCCTTCAGGCAATCATCAAAGTTGTGATTTCGAAGGTAAAAACATTTGCCGGCATACAGATTTCGGCGATCCTGACATCTGTCGCGACCAATACCGTGGCAGGTGACCCTTACCTGTCGATTGCACTGCCGGGCCGAATGTATGCGCCTGTCTATCGCGCTATGGGTTATTCCCCGCTAAACCTGTCGCGAGCAGTCGAAGAGGGGGGAACGCTGGTGTCCCCGCTGATCCCGTGGAATGCGGGCGGTGCGTTTGTAATCACTGCACTTGGCTTAGGCATCGCTGACGGGAACTTCGAAAACCTGCTGTATATCCCACTCGCGTTTGCTTGCTGGCTGTCTCCGGTCATCGGTATCATCTATGCTATGACAGGGCTCTTTTCACCAAAAGCGAGCGAAGAAGAGATCCGCTTCTGGGAAGAAAGCGGTGAGCAGGTAGCGAAGATGAGCACCTGACCGTTCTGCACCAACACCATAACGGGTGTTGGTGCCATTCATCCGCCTTGGTCGATATTGGGAGGAGCTACTATGAACACAAGAAACTTTGTCCCAAAGGGCGCGGCTAGCTATCGCATAGACTATGATGGGTCGGCCAAAGAGATCTACTTCTTGCTATTGCCAAAACTGACCATGCTGGCGTTCAGTGCCGCGGTGGAGCCCCTGAGGATCGCCAATCAGGTCACAAACAAAGAGCTTTATAAGTGGTTTCTGATCACCGAGAACGGAACGCCGGTTTCCTGTTCCAACGGGATTGAAATTACGCCGGATTTTGCACTACGCAATCTGCCGCGATCCTCGCGGCTGTTTGTTTGCTCAGGCATTGAACCAGCCGATAGTACGAATCCCAAAGTCCTGTCCTGGATCAGTCGACAGAGAACCTTTGGCTGCAATCTGGGTGGAATTTGCACCGGCGCTTTTGCCCTTGCCAAGGCCGGGGTTCTGCCGGGAAAAAGGTTTACGTTGCACTGGGAAAACCACCCGGCTTTCATCGAACATTTTGATGATCTGGAGCCATCGGCAAACCTGTATGAAATCGACAACGAGCTTATGACGTGTGGTGGCGGCAATGCCGCAACTGATATGATGTTGGACATGATCGAATCCGACTTCGGAAACGACCTGGCGGTCATCGTATCAGACATGTGTATCCACTTTCGGTCCAACAATAGCAAAACGCTTCAGAAATCAGCCTTCTCGGTGGCCTTGGGCAGTCGCAATCAATACCTGATCAATGCCATGCAGATCATGCACGAAAACCTGGAAGAGCCGCTGGATATCTCTGAAATAGCAGAAGCCGTACAGATATCTCGTCGTCAACTGGAGCGTCTCTTCCAAAAGTATGTAGAAACTTCACCTGTCCAGTTTTATATCGAACTGCGCGTCGCGAGGGCTTACGCATTGCTCAGCGAAACCGAGATGGCGGTCGCCGAAATCGCGGCAGCCACTGGCTTTAGCAGCGCTACCCAGCTTACCGTACGATTCAAGAAACGCTACGGCGAGGCACCAACTTCATTCCGGAGGGGATGGTCAGAAAGACGCGATTAAACTGCATCTGACCAATATCAGAAGTCAATTACTTTGAATTGTTGACTTAGGTAATGTGCAACCAACCAAGGTCCGCTTTAACAAAGCTGCGATGCGGCATCTTTGGCATGGCGAAAGTCAGGAAAGGGCCGTGAACGACTATGACTACTCCAAAAAAATGCGCAGCTATTATCTGTAACGCCGTCCATCATCCTGCTTAGCTATCGTCAATCGTATCCCGGATCGGAAATCGACCTAAGAAAAACGGCGCTTGGCTCGTCAGACGGAAAGAAAAGCTCGATCTTCAAGTCGTCAAGCGTCACATCTGTGACCGTGCTGAATTGTGCGATGGTGCCAAACATTGAAACTCGCTGGCTTCCAAAGCGATAGATCGCGGGAACCGTTGGTCCAATGGCCTTGTCCCTGTGGGTTTTCGCAAAAGGTGCAAGCGCCCGTGCCGCCGCGTCCAACTCCGGCAGCCCACCGGCATTCGCGCTTTCCGAACGTAGCCTTAGCATCGTATGATGCGCAACCTCGGGCCAGTTTTCTACGAGCTCCGCCATAACCGAGCTTGTCACAAGCGACAGCAGGCTTTGCCCGTTTTCGATCCCGAGCGGAGCAAAAAGCACTTCGGCAGGCCTGTTCAGCTTGACGATCTTCCAGACCCGATCCAACACCATACCCGGATAAGGTTCATGCTGTTTCAGCGTCCATTCGACCGCGTCGCGGATTGGTGCCATGGCAACATCATCAAGCGGGGTCGTTGCAAAGCGGGCGGCAAAGCCTTCTGCACGCATCATCTGGTTTCTGGCATCGACAGGAATATCCATGACATCCGACAGATGAAGGATCATGTCCGGGCTGGGTCGGGACCGGCCGGTTTCGAGAAAAGATATATGACGCGCACTCACATCGGCTTCAGTTGCCAGGTCAAGCTGACTCATTCGTCGACGCTTCCGCCATTCTTTCAGCAAACTGGGATACGGGGTCATAAAGCCAGCATAACAACCGCGCGAACAGAAATCACTTACCTCTGACGTAATTGATTTCTGCACAGCTCCAATCGCATGAAAGAGATCAATGAAAGGAGGCCGTCATGACCCCACAACAATCCGCCATGCGCCTGTCCGGCGCAATTCTGGTCGTCACCGGAGTTCTGTTTGCATTGACTGCACTACCAGCTTTGCACGTTCTGGCGCATATCTTTCTGACAGTGGCTTATTGGCCGATCCATTCCGTTGCATCCGACATATCGGTCCCGTCGCCGTTGTTGCTTGCAATTGCCGGGGGTCTGACCGCCGGATTGGGAGCAATGCAATGGGCCTTGGGAACTTACATCGCGCCTCTGTCATCCACCGCGGCAGCCAAAGTGGCAAAGATCGCCGCGTGGGTCTGGTTTTGCACAGACAGCACAGGCTCTGTTCTGGTGGGAGCGCCAGTCAACGTTGCCCTGAACCTGTCATTCCTGCTTTTGATCCTGCTGTGCAGCCGACCTCAAACTGACGATAACCCTTGACACTTGATGTCTTTGACAATGCAGCGAATGTCGGGAAAGCAAACTGCGATTGCCGTACCGGAACCCTCTGCTCAACGGCAGGAAAAGGCCGCAATTGCCTGAGTGAAACGAATAGCGCTACAAGGTGGTCATTGTTCTATTTTTGGTGTGTACGGTATTAAGCCAGCCGTTAGGTGGGGCAAGTTTGCCCCACCGTCCCAGTTGTCAGCCTGTTTGAGCGTTGTGCCCGAAATACAGAAACTCACGATCCATCCCGGCTACGTCAGCTGCTTCCAGTGAGAGGCTGGGGTTGTCGAGCATCTTATAGCTTTTCTGCGATTTGACCCACTCATCTGCATTTTGAAGGGTAGTCAGCGTATAGCTGGTGGTTTCATTCAGGTAGTGTGTAGGTATGATGATCTTGGGTTTGAGTTTGGCAACGATGTCATTTCCCTGTTTGTAATCCAAAATGTGTTGTGAACCATCGACAGGAAGCGTCAATACGTCGACCTGGCCAATAGCGTTCCAAAACTCCTGCGGTGGATTGTGGCGGTTGTCGCCCCAAATTAACGTGCGGATACCGCCGGTCTCCACCAGATAGACCACCATATCCATGTGACTAACATTGTCTGGCGGACAAGCCTGTACACCGAACTCACCCAGCGCATTTGTCCAATCGTACCATCCCGGCGCGCGACAGACATGCTTATCGGCAAAGCCAGTAATTTTGAGGTCTGCAAATTCGAAATTGCCGACCATCCTGTCCAGTACCATCGTCGAAATGGGCCGGTGAATCGCGTCGTGGTCGAAATGGGTGTGTGTAGACATACAGATATCTACTGGCGTTTCCGGAAACTCGTTCTTGAACCAAAGTCCCCACGCGCCGGACGGATCATCCCTCCAGGGATCAAAAAGAACTGTTGCACCACCCGGTGACGTAATCTTGATTGCACAGTGACCGAAATAGTCGATACCAACCGCGCCTTCGACCGTGTTGCCGGTCGTTTTTTGCAGTTCAATTACGCCGTTGTTGTTGCCTGGTTGGGTCCAGTCAGTGGACTGGGCCTTGGCGGAAGTCGAATTCAGAAGGGTTGTAGCACCTCCAATCCCGGCGGCGCCAGCCGCCATGAAGAACGATCGGCGCGACAGTCCCGGCGCCATCTTATCCTCGTCACCCCGCAATAGTGCCGGTTTCAGATTGAGCTCGTCTTTTTCCATATTACTCGTCCCCGTTGTCGAATGATCCGGGTTTGTCCTCGGATAACGTGAGGGTAACAATCGGGCTCACTGTAACAGGCATCGAATTTTCATGGGGAAAACATGGGGACAATCCCCACATTCCTATTGCATTGAAAGCAGTAAACTTCTTAAGTTCTGTCCGCTGCGACGAAGACCAAGCTTGGAGCGAATATTGTTCCGGTGAAATTCAATGGTGCTCGGTTCGCGCGAAAGTGTGTGAGCAATGTCCTTGGTTGTTTGACCACGCATAATCATCTGCGCGATTTCCTGCTCTGTTGGCGTCAACATCTCGAATACCGTGGTCAGTTGTCCGCTCATCTCTGACGTTATCGACTTCAAACTTTCTTCGGCCAGTTCCAGATAAGCACGACCGGCGGGATCTCCTTCCAGCCTGCTGCGCAATTTGACCAGGTGCGGGATGACCAACCCTTTGATCTGGCGTAGTATCCTGGTGTCATACTCCTCTCGCGATGTTTCGACGCTTCCAAGTAGAACGCGAAGCGCGGTATTAGCCTCTTCCAGATCCTCCGTGCGGTTTGCTACACGTTGTTCAAGTTGATCCAGGGTGGCTTGTAGTTCGATTTCGAGGGCAATGCGTCGATCAATTTCGATGAGCAGTTCAAGGTCCGCCTCAATTACCCTAGCAAACTCTTGCAAACCTTCACGGAAGAGCAAGGCACGTCGATTGCGTCGCGAGTCCAGCACACAGATGGTGCCGAACACCGAACCATCCGGCCATTTCAAAGGGTATCCGATATAGAACCGCATTCCATGTTCCATATCGTCATTGTCGATCCACTTGGGATCACAGGTTGCGTCCTCAACTGTCAGTTCTCCGTCGTTCTGTAGGACCCCGTAGCAATACAGTTTCTCGTTCAACGTGAACCGACGGCCAGTAGTATACGGATTTCGCTCAGATTTGCTTGTGACAAAAACGGAATGGTACGGTTCTTGCGTGCGCATCACCAGGCTGGCTGGCACATCGGCAACTCGCGCGATCAAATCAACAATCCGCTGCCACTTTTTGGTGGTCTCTTTCGATATCGAAGGTTTCAAGCGAATGGGCCCACCATCTTAGGTTTCAACGTAGTCTATTTTCTGGAATCATGATCCGACAAGTAGATTGCGCGATCCTATGATCACACTGATCCGGCTAGAAAAACGTCGCGGTGCCAAAACCACATGCTGCAAGCAGACCTTTATCATCCTTCGGCGGTGGTCCGTCCTGTCCGCAGATTGTAAGTTCGCCGATTCTCGTAGCTTGTTGTCTTAGGTCATGTTGACAAATGCCAGAGCCAAAGGCGGATTGAAGCGATGCCGATGAATCTCAAGTAGCTTTTCCGCTGTTTTATCATAGCGAGTTGCAATACGGGGGGCATTCTTGCGCTTATTGAAACAGCGCTCGCCCAGGTTGCGTAGTTGGTAGAGTGAGCGGTTGACGCCGCGGCCCCCTCTCGGGAGATTGCTGGCGCAATGCCTTGCCGGGCAGTGGATGATGGGCGCGGATCACAACATTGTCGATCATTTGCGAAGCCGCTGGCACCGCTCAGCTTTGCTTCAGCGCCTCTGTGATCTCCTGCCAAAGCCCTGCTAAGGTCCAGCGCCTGAACCTGTGGTAGATGCTCGATCATTTGCCAAACTCATCAGGCAAGTCGCGCCACGGCCTGCCGGTCCGGACGATCCAGAATATCCTATCAAGAACAAGCCGGTGGTTGGCGGATTTATGTCCGTTCGGGGCGCGAGCGGAAAGGATAAAACGCTCAATGAACGCCCATTCTTCTTCCGACATTATGTCTCGTGCAAAGCTGGTCTACATCGCAGATACCAGCTTGAATCATGACCAAGATCCGATGTGAATCCCTTTTGTCAACACGACCCAGCACAATGAATGACCGCTAAGCGGATTGCAACTGCAGCATCCGGAACAGCATTGAGAGCCCGCTATGGGTTGGGATCGCCGCCTGAGATCTAAACAGACCTACGATTTATCGCTGAATTGCTGCAATGCGTTCTCTACCAGTCCTGACAATGCCAACATTGTGAACGTTTCCCGATGCTGCGGCCATGCCTCAGAACCATTGAGGGGTGTTCACTTTGAAACCTTTTGAAAGGGTTAACCAGTCCAGCCAAGGCCGGCGGAAATGGCGTTCATGGATTGCAATAGAGGAACAGGAACCGATCCTGCGTGTGGTTCGTTTCGTGCTTGTTGCAGCAATCGAACTTGCAGCGCGTGAATGCGTGCCAATTCAGCCCGCTTGCGTTCGAAGCGCTCGCAAAGGCGAGGGAACCGGTGACCGATGGTTTGACCACCAGTCAGAAACTGCACAGCGCTACAGGCGCTATCGTGTTCCGAATTGATTGCCCGTGAGATGCGTTGACGGGTCTCTTCATCATCGACCAACTCGCTGTACTGCGCGGCGATACCCATATCCGCCTGATAGAGCGACTTCTCCATTTCATCGACCGCAAGACGGAATAGGCGGGAATGCTGAAACATGTCCTGAAGAACTTCATCGCCACGCGCGCCCCTAAATTTGCGGAAGCTGGCCATTGCAGCCCCGAATCCGTACCAACCTGTGATCAGGTGGCGGTTCTGCGACCATGCAAAGACCCATGGAATGGCTCGTAGATCATCCAGGCTGGCTGCGCCGAACCGACGAGCCGGGCGGGATCCGATTTTCAGGCGAGCAAGTTCTTCAACCGGGCTAGCCTGTTGAAAATAATCCAGAAAGCCGGGCATCTGCAACAACGAGACATAAGCCGTTTGCGACAGTTCCGACAAGGCATCCAACGCGTCGTCAAACTCGGGCCGGGCAGGGGATCCCCCAGGGTTCGCAGTATGGCGCAACGTGCTTGAGAGCAGCAGTTCGAGATGCGCCGCGGCCGTCCCGCGGTTGGCATATTTGGTCGAAACAACTTCGCCCTGTTCGGTTACGCGCAGCCGCCCGGCAATTGTTCCGCTGGGTTGCGCGGCGATGGCGCGCCCGGTGGGTGCGCCACCTCGGCTGACCGAGCCGCCACGACCGTGAAAAAACGCGGCTTGAAATCCCTGTGACGTCAGCGCCGATACGATCCGACGTTGGGCGCGCTCGAGTTCCCATGTTGAGCAGAAATAGCCGCCATCCTTGCCGCTGTCCGAATATCCCAGCATCACCTCGATTACGTTGCTATCGGTTTTGAGGCTGCGGCGAGCAAGAGGAACACCCAGAACGTTCAGCAGGATCGCGGGGGCGTTGCGCAGATCGGCAATTGTTTCGAACAGCGGGACCACCGAAATATCCAGTTTCTCGGACCCGAACCCGGCATAACGGGCCAGCAGGTAGACACCGAGAATATCATCGGCAGAACGGGTCATGGACAAAATGAATGGCCCAATTGCCTTAGGGTCTGGCCCTGACCGTACGCTATAGACCAGCGCCAAAAGGGCGAGCAATTCCTGCGCCTGATCGCTCAGCATGTCACGATTTTGGTAAGGTAGGTTCTGATCCGCCAGTTCGGCCCGCAAACGGCCAGACCATTCGGGCGTGCCATATTCGGGAGCCTGCCCGGATTGTGACCAGATTTCGGCCAGAACATCGGTTGTGACGGTCGAATTCTGTCGGATATCCAGGGTAGTGGTTCGGAACCCGAAAACCGACGCGGCCCGGCGCAGGGGTCGGATATGCCGTCGCGCCAGTATTTCGGCGTTGACCGCGCACAATGCGGCATCAAGCGCGTCAAGATCGCTCACAAAATGCGAGATGTGATCATAGCCGCCATCCGTCAGCCGACGGCGGATGGCATTGAGAGCTTGCCGGAACGGTTCGTTTCGATTGCGGTCGGCGTCCTCCGGAGCCCGATCGACTATTTCTTGCACACGCGCCCTGTTGGGCTCGGGCAACGGCAGTATGAGTGCACTGATACTCAACCTGCTTGCAGCCCGATCAAGAGCCTGACGGTAAAGACACATAACTGTTTCGCGTCCTCGTTTCAGGGCCAGTGCGGTCATCTCGGTTGTGACATTCGGATTGCCGTCCCTGTCGCCTCCGATCCAGCTATGAAATCGGATATCGGGAGTCTTGCTCAGGGTCTGACCCAACACGTGCAGACAGGCCTGATCGAACCTATCCATGACCTGTGGGACGGCGTCAAAGATTGCATCTCGGAAGAATTGCAACCCCCATTCGATTTCGTCGTGCAGGCTTGGGCGCGACAGGCGAAGCTCACCTGTCAACCACAAAAGATCAATCTCACCTTCCAGACCATTCAGCAATTCGGCGCGTTCGGTCGGGGTCCAACGTTGCGTTTCCAGACTGACGAGGTTGCGGTAAATCCGCCGGTGAATTTCCAGAACAGTGACCCGCTTGGCCTCGGTCGGATGCGCGGTCAGTGTGGGACCGGCACACAAGTTGGCGGTCAACTTTTTCGTTTGGGTATTAGGCAGGGAAAGGTCCGACAACACCTCAGCAAATCCACCTTCGACCGCTTCGGCCCCGCTTTGGGTCTCGGTAAGGCGGCGGTCCCGGACTTCGGCGTTTTCATCAATGATGCGTAACAGTTGAAACCAGATCGATAATGCCTGCAGATATGGGGATGCCTCTGGCCCGGTGGGGATCGATTGCAGCGGCGAGACCTCGGCCCATGTGGCCACATGTGGTGCCCGTTTCAGCAAAATGTTCCGCCACAACGACCGCAGTTCCAGGCGCAACCCCTCGGCATAGTTCGATGGGTCCGGGGTGGACTGAGTATTTTTGGCCAGTGCCGTCATCAGAACACCTTTTTTCGCGGCGCGCGACCGGCAAGAAAAACGCTTAGCTCGCCCAGAACACGGGCATCCGTACTCTCCGGTCCCGAACCTGCAGCTACGGTTTCGGGGATATCAAGCGGAGGGGAAATCTGAAATACCATCTGTTAACGCCCTCGGTTGTGGACTGGTCACCAATGTACGTCATGGTGCATTGGTGATAAGGAAACGCGGACCTGCCTGGCGACGCAACGTAACTTACTACTGCTTTGGGGTGTCTAATTGGGCGGGTATATAGCTATCCGTTTAGGTCGATATGCCATAGTACACCAAAATTGACCCTACCCATTGGAGTAGTATTTTGAAGAAATTGGTCGAAAATCAGATGGTTGAAATCTCACAGGAAACGATCGACGTTATGTTGGCCGACGGTAATCCGTTGGCCTTGTTCGCCATGTCCGAGATCTTTGAACGCGCTCGCGATTCTCGCTTGTGCCATCTCGGCGGCGATCCTCGAACTGTGAGCTCAGTCGCTCCAGCGCACCCAATTTTGCGGGGGTCGGAGGAACAAGCAACGTCCCAGACGTAATACTCACATCGCGCCGCGCGAATTCTAGTGCTTGGGCGGTTACTCTCATCCTAAAACCAAAGGCAGCAGGCTTCACTACGAGGCCGAAGTCCCAGTTTGGGCCAATTCGCAGAAAGCCACCCCAGCCCACATAGACATCTTCCGCCAGGATTGCCCAATGGCCCAAAGCGTCGTGCGTCCATCGCGCCTCATTCATCAACACGAAATCAGCCGCACGCTGCTTATCCCAGACGTCCGGGAGACAGTGCTTGTGCGAGGGCAGAGTGGGGTCGGACATATGGACCGCAATATCTTCGACAGGGATTGTGGACAGGCGTGAAAAGGTGAAGTCTTGTCATGCACTCGCTTGCGACATTCCGTATGCTGCACCTTTGGCCTCAGGGTCTTCAATCGCATCAATCAGGAACGGTGCATCGACCAATCTGGAAACCGCTGTTCCGTGTTCAGGTAGAGCAACTCGTTGAGCGCAATCGGCAGCCCAGCGGGCGTTATTGAGGAATCCTGCGCGGGCCGAGGTCCGGTCGAGGCCGAGCCTTATCAAATTGTTTTCCATTAATCGGGCGCAGTGCACAACGATGAGAAGGAGTTTTCCAAGCAATGTTTGATTTGCGGACAATCACGCCGTCGAGGTTGTCAAAACCCGTTTGAGGCACGTCGCGGACGCTGCTTCGACGATGGCGTTTGCAGATCGGACCAAAAAGGGGGCCGCTGCTCTCGTGGGTAGCCGACCTCCAAGGGTTGAGATCACGCTATCATGGCCGGGAAATACCGACACGAGGAACGCAGGATCGCTAATCACGATTTGCAGTCTTGCATTTTGGAGATCAGGTGCCTTGTCTGGAGTGCGAACGACCGCTGTGACGTCCACACCCCTAGCGAGCGTAGCTCGGATCACAAATTTACCGCTTCTACCTGCCTCAGGCGGAGAGGCAAATCTTGTTCTTATCCAGATCCCGTACATATGCCGAAAAGCGTGGCCCACGTTGCTTAGGTTCGCCTTCGCTTGTTCCGCCAAGCTCAATAGCCAAGGAGTGAAGCCTTTCTACCTCTACGTTTGATCCGACGCTAAAGCCCACCATTGTTCCGTTGCCAATTGTGGCGGGGTTTTCGTCAAAGGGGATCGCGGCTGCGAAGGCAAAATCTGGTCCTAACCAGTATGTCATTCTGTCCGTCGGCGAGACGCGCTCTAAGCCTGATTGCGCGAAAAGCTTGTCATAGAAGTGCGTGGCAGTGGCCATGTCGTTTGTTCCAACGACAAAGTAGTTCATTTGCATGGTGCGATGTCCTTTGTATTTGCATTGAATAGTGGGTGTGTCACTGACCGGTCAGTTTGAAAAACTCGATCAACTGGCCATTTGGGTCCGTGACCTTGAGCAAGTGAATACCCGGCTCTTCGATGATCTCGGGTGCCGAGATGCCCGTGGCGGCGGTGCGGGCGCGCAACTCTTCGAGATCGGTGGCTTGCAGGTAGGGGACCGCGCCGAAACCTGGCTCGGATCCTGGCGCATACTTGTCCCGCGAAACAATTGCGAACCAGCCGCCAGCCACGTCGAACGCCACGAAATCCGGAAGCCCGATCGCCGGGGCACTGTCGAAGAGCGTACGGTAAAAGGCCTCGGACACCTCCATGTCGTCGGTCGGAACATAGGCGCCCATGGCCACGATTGGCGCGAAGTCTCTCGGCTCTGCGGCTTCGGCGACGAGTGTCGTGGGCAGGACTGCAGCGAGGGCTAGGGAAGTGAAACGTCTCATGGATTTGTGTCCTTTCTGGTCTCTTTCCTGCTTCTACTTGGCCTATGCTGACAACGTGTTGTCAGCATAGTGTCACTATGATTTGTTTCATCGAAAGGAGGTCACATGCGGCGCGGCGACAGACTATTTGAAGTCATCGAGATTCTGAGACGTGCCAAAGGGCCGATCTCTGCCCAGTCCATTGGTGAAGAATTGGGCGTGACAAAGCGTACGGTTTACCGCGATGTCGCTGCGCTGATCGGTCAGGGCGTGCCAATCAACGGCGAGGCCGGGGTCGGATATGTGTTGGAACCCGGCTTTCATATGCCACCGCTGATGTTGACCCCGGATGAAATCGAAGCCGTGACGCTGGGGGCCTTGTGGGTCCAAACCCGAGGCGAGCCTGAGCTTGCATTGGCAGCTGAAAAGCTGATCACCAAGCTGAAAGCCGTCGCGCCGGACAAATACCGGACATCCTTTCTTCAGCCGGCCGTCAGCGTCGCGCCCGTTGCTCAGTCAGATGAAGTGCTCGGCGCGGCCGCCATTCGTCTCGCCATTCGGTGCCGTAAAAAGATTTCCATGACCTATTCAGATAACTCAGGCCAGAAGACTCGTCGGGTGATCTGGCCCATACTGCTGGGATACCGGGACACCAGCCGCATCATCGCTGGCTGGTGCGAGTTGCGCGATGAATTTCGCTACTTTCGGACAGAACGGATCATCAAGGCAGATGTGCTTGAGGACTGTATTCCGCGGCGAATGGACCTTCTTCGCGCAGAGTGGCGCAGCGCGATGGATGCGGAACGGAAACGTTATGAAGAGGTGACATGAGACGGCGTGTTGCAAAGTTGCCCAAGGACTGCTTCTGGGAAGCTGCAGCGTAGCGGTGCACTATTTGAGCAATGTCCGAAAAGCGCTGTCAGGCGAAACGCTTTGCCCCGGCCACGCAAATCACCACAAAGATCGTTACCCCGATCATGGACGGCGCAACGGGCTCTGCAAGCAGAAGAGCCGCGAGGATCAGGCCGAACAACGGCTGGAGCAGTTGAAGCTGTCCGACACCTGCTGTGCCGCCCAGTGCTAAACCGCGATACCAGAAGATAAAACCGACTAGCATCGAAAAGACCGAGACGTAGCCTAGACTGAGCCAGACCGGCAGGGTCAGCCCGCTTAACGTAGGTGGCCATGTCAAAATCGCGCAAGCAGCCATAAAAGGTAGGGATAGAACCAGCGCCCAGGAAATTACCTGCCATCCACCCAAGCGGCGCGAAATTTGTGCACCCTCCGCATAGCCCAACCCGCATGCGAGGATGGCAGCGACCATGAAGAGATCCCCGACGAGTGATGCCTCGGCGCTTTGACTGAGGGCGAAGCCGACGACTGCCGAGCTGCCGAGGATTGAGAACATCCAGAACAATGCGGTCGGGCGTTCTCCGCCAAGCAGAACGCCGAAGGCCGCAGTGGTCAGCGGCAGGAGGCCAATGAAAACGATGGAATGTGCAGCGGTGATGTGCTGGAGCGCCAACGCCGTTAGAAGCGGAAAACCGATCACTACACCCAAGGCGACTATCGCAAGAGAAAACAGATTTGCACGCGACGGTAATTTTTCTTTGAACAAGGCCAGCAGAGAAAGCGCAAGTACAGCCGCAAGAACCGCTCGGGCTGATGTCAGAAAGAACGGGTCTAGTCCACTGACGGCCACCCTCGTTGCGGGTAGTGACCCACTGAAGATCAACACACCGAGCAGTCCGCTGCTCCAGCCAGAAAACGAGGAGTTCATAAATTATAGGTCCTTTTTTGACCTTGTAGCTGGAGTGGCGCGACAAACGTAGGTACAAAGCAATACAATTTGCATAAACTGTACTGGCAATTGATCCCATACAGGGGAGTTTGAATATGGCTGTTGCGACCCGTAGAGCTCTTGTGACGGAACATATCACGCGTCGCATCCGATCGCGGGCACTTGGCACGGGTGACAAACTTCCCTCAGTCCGAGGCCTCGCGAGTCGCTTGGGCGTGTCACCTTCGACAGTGGTAGAGGCCTATGATGTATTGGCCGCTGAAGGTGTTATTTTTGCCAGGCGCGGCTCAGGTTTCTTTGTGTCGGACCGCGTACAGCCGTTCGAGGTTTCGCAAACTGGGCCGCTGCTTGAGCGCGAGATTGATCCGCTCTGGGTCGCGCGACAATCGATCGACGCCAGCAAGGAAATGGCAAAGCCTGGATGTGGCTGGATGCCTGCCGATTGGATGCCTGTCGAGTCGCTCCGGCGAGCGATGCGCCGTGTGGCACGTGGCGACGACAATGTACTTACAGATTACAGCTGTGCACAAGGTCATTCCGGTCTGCGCCAGCATGTGGCACGAACGCTGTGCGACCAGAACATAGAGGTAGATCCCGATGCTGTTTTACTCACCAATTCTGGATCGCAGGCGCTGGATCTGATTTGCAGATTGCTTATCAAGCCTGGCGATACTGTGTTGGTGGATGATCCATGTTATTTCAACTTTCAGGCCCTTCTGAGAGCGCACCAGATTACCATTGTCAGTGTCCCCTACACGCCTAACGGTCCCGACCTCGTCCAATTTGAAAACGTGCTTAGGAAAGAGCGTCCGCGGCTCTACCTGACCAATTCGGCATTGCACAACCCAACAGGTGTGACACTCACTGCAACGACTGCGCATCGCGTACTGACTCTGGCCGAAGCGTATGATTTGCAAATCGTGGAAGATGCGATTTTCTCTGAGTTCGAACCTGATCTTTCGCCACGACTGGCGTCACTGGATGGGCTTGACCGGGTTCTGACGATTGGAAGTTTCTCCAAAACCCTGTCGGCATCGTTGCGATGTGGATACATAGCAGCGCGTCCCGACTGGATTGCGGCCTTGGCGGATCTTCAGGTTGCGATCAGCTTCGGCGGTCCTAGCCCTGTGGTGACAGAATTGCTGTATACGGCGCTCACCGATGGGAGCTACCGCAAACATATGGAGGCGCTTAGGGTCAAATTGGATCGCGCCCGCGTGCGTTCAATCGAAGAGTTAAACACGCTAAACATAAGACCCTTCGTGAAACCCAGAGGTGGCTTTTATCTATGGTGCGAACTACCCGGCGGGCAGGATGCTGCAGTGATGGCGCAGCAGGCTCTCAAGAAAGGGGTTGTTCTGGCGCCCGGAAACGTCTTTAGCCCGACTCAATCCAAGAACTCGTTTCTACGTTTCAACGTAAGCCAGATGACCGGAAAGGCACAATCGCAAGTACTTCGTGATCTGATGAGTGAGTCACAATAGGGATGTCTGCTTCAAGGAATGGTCAGAAAACCTGCCCTTAAAGGTGAAGGTCGGGAATAGGACGACCGTACTTCTGTTTGCAGTTTCCAAACCACGTTTTCCACAACAAATTCGAGGCATACAACGCGGTGTATCGGTGGCTTCGAGGCTAATAACGCCAAAAAAGCAAACTGTGAATACGTATTCATGATATCTTAACCCTAGCTAATCTTATGTTGCGATTCGCAAGGGAGGAGAGAATGCGCAAACGGACTCTATTGAAAGCAGGAGTGGCTGCGACTGTAATGATGCTGATGCCGCTCAGCGCCAGTGCCGAGGACATTCCATATAATCTGAAGGAAGGTCAGCCGTATGCCGGAACAAAGCTGAACATCCTGAGTGTCGTGACCCCCCAATTTGATGGTCTGATGTTGCGAGATGATGAATTCACCGAGTTGACCGGGATCGAAACCGAATGGACGTTTATTCCGTTCGGATCGCTGCAAGAAAAGATCAACGCCGAGGGGATCGCCGCCAACGGGACCTTCGATGTGGTAAATTACCTCGACAGTTGGGGGCCGCCCAATGCGCATTGGTTGATGCCGATTGACGATATGATGGCCCAAGATGGGATTTCGATGGATCGGTACCCGGCGGCCTTTGCACGATCAGCTCAGTATGATGGCAAGACGCTTGGTTTTCCGTTGCGCGCGCATCCGCAGCTGATGTTTTATCGCAAGGATCTGATCCTGGAACCTCCGACATCGTGGGAAGAAGTGATCGAAATCGGCAAAGAGCTGAAGGAATCAAATCCCGATATCGCCCCTCTGGCGCTGTATTACAACAATGATGGCAACCGTCAGAATCTGTTCATCTGGATCAATTTCCTTTGGGCCGCCGGTGCAGACATCTTCAATGATGACTGGACCGCAGCCTGGACGAGCGACGAGGCGATAAAGGCCACCGAGGATTACATCGCATTGCACACTGTCCACGGTGTCACCAACCCCAACAGTCTGGCTTTTGTCGAGCAGGATGCCCGTCAATCGTTCATGCAGGGCAAATCCGCGATGATCCCCGTCTGGTGGTGGGCATATTCCGGTTTCTACAACCCGGAATCATCGACGCTGACCAAGGATCAGGTCGGGTTTACAGGAATGCCGTCTTATGATGGACGGACGAAAACCTATGCAATCTCGATGCCGTTTTCGATTTCCGACTATTCCGAGAACAAAGAAGCGGCCTGGGAGTTCATGAAATGGCTTTCCAACCCTGAAATGGACAAGGCCAACGCCATCGAACGCGAAGTGGCGGGCAAACCGATTGTGAACAACGTCGTCACTCATATCACTTCGCTGCAGGATGCGGACGTAAATGCGGCCAATGACGGGATTCAGGCGGCCGCGTGGGATTCGCTCAAAGAATCTGACATCATGCCTCAAATTCCCGAATGGCCCGAAGTAGGCGACATTCTGTCGGCTGCTATCGCCAAGGCAGCAGCCGGTGGTGATGTCCGTGAACTGATGACCGAAGCCGCCGAGCAATCGAACCGCGTGCTCAAGCGCGCCGGGCGTATTGAGTGATGCATTGCACGGTGTGATCTCAACGGTCACACCCGTGTCAATCGGATTGGATGTGACATGCGTGACAATACGCTGAAATACCTGCTGGTGTTGCCAGCAGTGCTGGTGGTTTTTGCCACCGCAATCTGGCCGCTTGTTGAATCGCTGCGTCTGTCCTTTACGGTTGGGCGGCTCAACAAACCCAACTTTCCGCAGGGCTATCTTGGTTTTGAAAACTACACCTGGGCGTTCTGGGAAGAGCCTGCGTTCTGGAACTCGGTGTGGGTGACGGGGATCTATACCGTATTGACGGTCGCATTGACGACCCTGCTGGCACTGGGTTTGGCGATGCTTCTGGCGCCAGGCGGACGGCTCAGGTCAGGAGTGCAGACATTGCTCATCCTGCCCTTCGCGATGTCGCCGGCGTTGATTGGTGTTTCGTTTCGGTTCATGTTCAACCCCGAGTTTGGGCTGTTCGACGCCTTTTTCGGGGCCGTGTTTCCGCCACTGGCCGACATCAGCTGGCTGGCCCATCCGCAGCTTGCTTTTGCGGTTTGCGTGATGGCGGATGTCTGGGGCTGGATACCCTTTCTGACGCTTGTGCTGATCGGCGGTCTTGCATCCGTTCCGCCCGAAACGATCGAGGCCGCGCAGGTTGACGGAGCCTCTGGCTGGCGGGTGTTTCGCGATGTGACACTGCCTCAACTCGCGCCGGTTCTGGCGGTGGTGATCATTCTCAAATCAATCTTCAGCCTCAAGACCTTCGATCAAATCTTCATGCTGACCAATGGCGGGCCGGGTACGGCGACCCAAACACTCAGCCACTATATCTATTTCAACGGCATGAAGTACGGGCAGATCGGTTACTCGGCCTCCGTTGCCTGGCTGATGGTCATTCCAATGATTTTCCTCACGTATGCCTACGCCAAGTTCGTGTTCAGGAAAGCATCATGACCGGACGGCAGAAAAAACAGATCATCAACGCGATCCAGATTGTGCTGATCCTGATCGCTATATCCATCATGCTGATCCCGATCATCTGGATCTTTCTGGCCGCGTTCAAGAACCACGTCGATGTCTACCAGCTCAAGCTGTTGTTCACCCCGACGCTGGAGAACTTCGGGGTTGTCTTCGATGCGCCCTACTATTTGGGGGCAAAGCTGCTCAATTCGAGCATTGTGGCGCTGGTCACGGTTGTCATAGCGATCCCCATTGCCACGATGGCGGCCTACTCCTTTTCGCGGTTCCGTCTGACGGGTGAAACGGCGATGCTGGTGATGATACTGGCCACACAGTTTGTCCCGGCCGTGGTGATCATCCTGCCGTTCTTTGTCATGTTTCGCGATATAGGGCTGCTTGATACGCGGGTCGGGTTGATACTTGTAAATCTGGCGATCGTGATGCCATTTGCCATTTGGATGATCAAAGGGTTCATCGATGGCATTCCGCTGGACACCGAAGAGGCCGCAATGGTGGATGGTTCGTCGCGGATACAGGTGATCCTCAATATCGTCCTGCCAATGGCGGCACCGGGCTTACTGACAGCGGGGATTTTCTGCTTCATCATCGCCTGGAATGAGTTCCTGTTCGCGCTGATCCTGACAAACAAAGATGCGGTCACACTGCCCATCGGGCTGGCCCTTTTCAAAGGCGAGGAGGGCGACCTGTGGAACCTGCTCAGCGCCGCGGGCATCATCATCATGTTACCGATGTTCGTCCTCGCCCTCATCATTCGCAGATACTTTGTGCAAGGCATGACTATGGGAGCCGTACGCTGATGGCTGAAGTTCGTCTTAAGAACCTGACCAAACGCTGGGGCGACTTTGTTGGCGTCGACAACCAGTCGCTAGAAATCCATGATCGGGAGTTTCTGGTGCTGCTCGGCCCCTCTGGCTGTGGCAAGACCACGACCATGCGGATGATCGCAGGGCTGGAAGATCCAACCGATGGTGAGATCTGGATCGGCGACCGAATGGTCAATGATGATCTGCCAAAGGACCGGGACGTGGCGATGGTGTTTCAGAACTATGGCCTGTACCCCCACATGACGATCTTCGACAACATCGCATACCCGCTCAAAGTACGCGGGACACCCAAAGCCGACATCGCACCTAAAGTGCATGAGGCCGCCGAGAAGGTTGAGCTGACCCAGTTCCTGGACCGCAAACCTAAAGCGCTTTCCGGAGGTCAGAGACAGCGTGTTGCCCTTGCGCGCGCGATCGTTCGGACGCCCAAGGTATTCTTGATGGACGAGCCGCTTTCTAACCTTGATGCAAAGCTGCGCGTCACGATGCGGGCGGAACTAAAGCATCTCAGTCGCGAAATGAAAATTACGACGGTCTACGTCACCCATGACCAGATTGAGGCCATGACCCTGGCCGACAGGGTGGCGGTGATGAAACACGGGGTGATCCAGCAACTCGGCACACCGGACGAGATCTACAACGATCCGGCTAATCTATTTGTAGCTGGCTTCATCGGATCACCGGCGATGAATCTGATCAACGGGTCGGTTCAGGATGGCATGTTTGTCACAACAGGTGGAACGCGCTTGGTCAAAGTGGGAATTGCGGACCGTGCTGACGTGATCCTGGGCGTTCGCGCGGACGACATGAATGTGTTTGAGCCCGGAGAAGGCGACATAGACGTCACAATTTATGCCTTCGAAAACACCGGTGAAAGCACATTGCTGACGGTTCAATGGGGCAAGCAGCGCGTCATCGCACGAGGCAGCCGACACTTGCGCAAGAACCAGGATGATGTTGTTGGCATTTCGCTGTCGCCTGAACATCTCTATTTGTTCGACCCGGAAACTGGTGTCCGAATTCAGGCGGAATGAACTGCCAATCTGGTATCTCAAATAGGGTCGTATAAACTGCGAACGTGATCGAGTGGCTCAACATCCGTGAGAGCCGCTTGGGCAATCGTCAATTGGCCTGTGGCAAAACGGTGGTAGTGCATGCGAGTGAGCCGAACAACAGCGGCAGAAGTGGCAAAACTGGCAGGTGTAAGCCAGCCAACGGTAAGTCGGGTATTCATGCCCGGTTCCAAAGTTTCCGCCGACAAACAGCGGCGTGTGCGCGAGGCAGCGATGAAGCTTGGATACCGGCCCAACACACTGGCTCGCTCACTGAATACAGGGCGATCCCGCACTATTGGGATCGTGTTGGCATATCTCAAAAACCCCTTCTACACTGAAGCGTTAGAGAAACTGTCCGCCGAGTTTCACGAGCACGGCTATCATATCATGACTTTTTTCGCGTCTAACCTGACCGATGAAGTTGACGGTGTGGTTGAGGATCTTCTTGCACATCAGGTCGATGGCATCATTCTGGCATCTGTTAGTGTTTCCAATGAACTGACAAAACGCTTACAAGATCACGGCATTCCCTTCGTATTGTTCAATCGCGGTCAGGAAGACCCTAGCATTGCCTCTGTTACAGCGGCGAATTTCGAGGGTGGAAGACTTGCTGCGAAGTTTCTTCTGGCGGGTGGCCACGCAAAGATCGCGCACATTGCGGGTTGGCAAAAGTCATTGAATGGTCGCGAACGAAAAGCCGGGTTTCTGGCAGAAATGGTCAAGCAAGGGATGGAGCCGTTTCACATTGTCGATTGTGAATACAGCCGCGTGAAAGCACACAAAGAAACCCTTGATCTGTTCCGGAGCGGAAAAGGGCCAGACGCAATTTTCGTTGGCAATGATCATATGGCCTTTGCAGTTCTTGAAGCACTCAGGCTTGAGCTAGGTCTGAACGTTCCGAGAGATGTTTCTGTTATTGGATATGATGACGTCGCAATGGCTGCCTGGAAGACCTTTGATTTGACCACACTTCGTCAACCGGCAAATCGAATGGCCGAGGCTACAGTTAAGATGTTGCTTTCTATGATCGAAAATCCAGAAATAGCAACTAAGTGCATCGAAATTGAAAGCCAACTTGTTGTGCGGAGTACCACTAGAAACCCGCATAATTGGCGAGACCCTGGAGTTTTTTAGCACTACTGTCTCAATGGTTTTGCTGCCGAAATAGTTCCAAAACCGAGCGTCATGGCCACACCCTCGGTTTGAAATGTATGCCTTTCGTGGGATTGGCGATATGGACGGGTACGGACCGCATTGGAAAACGAATAGCTATCCAAGCAAAAATGAGTTGGCCTGCCGTGCAATATCCATCGGTCCAAACCAAGGTGCATGCGCGTCTCCGGGAAGAAGCTGCAGCCGAGCGCCTGGGATTGAGCGCGCCAACCATTGCCCGTGATCAACTGAAACCGCGCGATCTTCTTGACGATGCAGCACAAGGGTCGGGACATCAACTTTGGGCGCGTCGAGTTTGGCATCAATCTGCCAACTTAATTCGAGCATGGAAGCGGCTTGTTCCGGATCTGCGGCAGCGCGTTGTTGGGCCGCAAAACGACGCCTGTCTTCAGCATCTGCCGAGGGTATGAAGATATCCGCAAGAGCGCGCGATCCGACGCCCCAATGCTGCCGGATCAGGGCCAGCAGCATGGCCTGCGATTCCGGAGGCGCCAGATCCTTGCCTGAGCCATAGGCGCCATAAAAACAAATGCGATCAACCTGAGCGGGGTGCGCTACGGCGTATCGGATGGCCACAGGCCCAGCAGCCGAGATCGCCAGAAGTGAAAAACGATCAGCGTCAAACGCCGCAACCATATCGTCAAGCAGCGCGACCTCATCCTCCAGCGTCTCGTTTGGATACGCATCACGGCTGAGGCCCGAGCCCGGCCGGTCATAGCGCAATATGCGCAACCCTTTGCCCAGGGTCAGAAAGAAATCTTGGATGTCCAGATGATCATGCCACAGATCAGACGCGGTGACCCAAAACGGAGGGATAATGACCAGCGGGCCGTCGCCGTGAACCGCACATCCGATAGAGCGACCTCTTCGATCCGTTATATACCCAATCTCGGGCGTGGTTGTATCAGTTGCCGGTGCATCGCCAGGGTCTGTCGTAGCAAGGGGCGCAGGCTGTTGAGAACGGCCAGGTTGCGCATCCGCTTGCCCGTCAAAGCGATATCCGATCTTCGGTAGCGTTCGAATAAATCGTTGAGCGCGACCATCGTCACCGATTGCCTTTCGCGCGCTTTTGATCCGGCTCGTAACCGCGTCGTCCGAGATCGCTCGTCCATTCCAGATCTGCGTGATGATCTCATCTTTGGTGACGGTCCGCCCTTCGGCCTGAACCAAAAGAACCAGCAGATCAAAGACCTGAGGTTCGATATGCTGAGTAACCTCATCGCGCACCAGCGTGCGGCGCTCGAGGTCAAGAACACAATCGGAAAACGCGTAGATCATGGGTTTCTCACCTCAGTCATCAGCGGGTGGCCCTGCGCAAAGCGTTCAAGAGGCCTGAAAATCCAGCGTTTCTTCATTGCTTCTCCAGAACTCCGCCAAGTGCGTAATGTCAAACCCCGGCATGGTTACTGCATCGTCACCTAGAGGAAAGCAAAACCATGTCTTTGTACAATAAACATATCCTTCCCCGAATTGTCGATTGCGGTTGTGGCGGGCGCGCCTTTGCAGAGCAACGCAATCGCATCATTCCCAAGGCTCAAGGCGTCGTTCTGGATCTGGGCATCGGCTCGGGGCTTAACATTCCGCTTTATGATACGGGACGTGTCAACAAACTCATCGGATTGGATCCCTGCCAGAGCAGCCTCAAAATGGCACAGAAACTGGCTGATCAATCAAACATCCCGATTGAATTGGTTCAGGCCTTTGGCGAGGATATTCCACTTGCGGATAGCTGCATCGACACGGTGGTGCTGACCTATACGCTTTGCACGGTTCAAGACGTGTCAGCAGTGTTGAGTGAGGTCCGGCGCGTACTACGCGCAGATGGCGAGGTGCTGTTTTGCGAACATGTCAGCGCGCCAACGCCTTGGGTTTCGCGCGTGCAGGATGTTGTTCAGCGGCCGTGGGCCTCGCTGCTTGGCGGTTGTCAGCTGAACCGCCGTGCGGCCACCGCATTACGCCGTGCAAAGTTTCGTGTCGACGCAGACACCTTCAAGCTCGGCGGGGTCCCGTTCCCAATTGCTTGGCAAACAACGGGGCATGCGAGACCCCTTAGGCCAGGCGAACGCCCTGACCGCTGCCCGACTGGTCCCGATCTTCATCTTTCCATCTAATACCTAACCGGAGTCAGCTTCATGACTATACATGTATCAAACAATTTTTTTCCCTGTATCGACCGCGGGAACGGGGCACCCATACTGTTTGTCCACGGCGCGGCCTGTGATCATCGGATCTGGGCACCTCACGTACAGAAACTGTCGAAGCAGTACAGATGCATCGCTCCGACCTTACGCTGGTTCGGGCCATCCGAATGGTCAGAAACCACATTGGAGTTCAACGAGAAAACGCATGCAGATGACCTTGCCTTCATCATCGAAAGCTTCAATTGCGGCCCAGTCTTTGTTGTGGGTTGGTCCTATGGCGCAAACGTCGCTTTGCGTCTGAGCGTCGACAGGCCTAACCTAGTCTCAGGCGTTGCGGTGTACGAGCCGAGTTCAACAAGCCTGGTCAGCACTCCCGTGGACATCGCGATGCATCAGTTAAGCATGCAGGAAACCTTTTTACCCGTCACGGAAGCCGCGGCAACGGACGGCGGGATCGGAGTTTTGAAGGCCTTTATCGGCGCGGTGAGCGGGTCCGGCACATTCGGAAAGCTTCCGCCGGATCTTCGCCAGATTTGCTTGGAAAATGCGCATACGCTGATCCCCTTGCTCAGTGCCAAGCACCGCTTTGTTTCGGTTACAGCTGCTGAACTTGAAACATTGCCGCTGCCGGTTCATGTGGCATGGGGTGAGCAATCTGGTGACGTCTGGACTATCCCTAGCAAAGCTGTCGCTGGTCTAACGAACGTGCGCAGTTACGCAATTCCCGGAGCCGATCACATTTGGCCAGCGAAGGACCCGATGGCTTTTCTGTCTTGGCTGGGTAGCGTGCTTTATCAAAAACCCAAAAACTAGCTTACTCAGCAGTCGCGGCGAACGTCGACTATGCGAGCTGCTACTGCAGCAACTGAGATATAGGTCGA
>NZ_WQFE01000014.1 GCF_013033965.1 Ruegeria atlantica | reverse complement strand
ACAATTGATCCCCAGGATCAATCACTTAACATCCTCACCTCCGCAGACCAATAACCTGAAGGGTTGCAACTGACCACTACGCGGCTGCTTCCTAGTTGCACCCATCATGTTTATATTGGCGCTATGGCCAATACAGCAGCATAAAACTGAGTGCTTCTAGCCCTTAGTTGCCGATTTTCAGAAGACCACAGTCGTTCCAAAGCACTACCTGAAGATTGATTTCGTCTCCGACTGGATTCCCTTATTCGGCTATACCGAAATAGCTTTCGTGTTTTACCGTGCGGTGAAAGGCTCGACGATTGATTGAAATTGTACACCTCCAATCTTTTGCGGAAGGTTTTGCCTCCTCACAGCAATCGGAACTTTCTCGGGTTTTTTGAGATTAACGACGTGGACGGCTCCTACTTCGAAGAAACGTCTAGTCGAGAAGGGTCTGGGAGAAATTCTTCGACCGATTGGTCCAATGCACTGGCCAGATCGGCAAGACTCAAATTCCTGATTTCCAACTCGGATTTGTTCCGTGCGTGCCTGGCACGATCAATAGGAATATCAACTTGCTTCATCTTTCGCCTGGGTAATTCGACCAAAGAATTAGAGTCCAATTGTCCGTAACGCAGTGAAAACATCATCAACCATAAACAACCGCAGCCAAGCGGCATTTCACCTGATAATTGCCGAAAGCACCTGAGTAATGCAAAGCAAAAATGCCAAAAAATCTTTTGCGTGAAACGAGCCAGTTCTGCCACATGAATCGGCCTACGATTGGGGCAACGAGGCTTCGTGCTGTAAAGTGAAGGAGATTGGTTCAGCGCGAGTATCCTTGCCTTTGCCGTAACATGGACCGATGAGACGCCGAATATTGGTTCCAAGGTGATTCGAACTGATCTTTTTACCACAGCAGCCTCGGCTGTCAGTCGAATCGATAAGATCAGACATTTCGTTTCCATGTGTGGAAATGTGGCGACAAGCTGACCGGTAAGCTCTCTTTTCGAAATGGATTGCCACATTGCGGCCACAGACTGTGCGCGCATAACTTATTAGTGAGGTTTCCGAAAAATTTCCCCCTTAACGTGTGCTGCGCCCTTTGCTAGCCAGAAGCTAATAAAATAAACAAAAGATTACGGAATGCGTATTTTGAGAACCGTTTTTGGCGGTGCGGTTTTTGCATCTATCGCGTGTGCTGCATATGCGGACGTTCCTGCGGGCATAGCCGCCCTTGAAGCTGGTAACGTTTCAGGTGCCGTCGAGGAATTTCAGGCTGGATTTGACGATGGTGACGCGGACGGCGCGTTCTTCATCGGGCGTCTGTTTGAGATGGGGCTGGGAACCGAGCGCGATGTGCGCCGCGCTGTTGAGCTTTATAGTGCTGCTGCTGATCAGGGGAGCGCTCTGGCGCAGAACCGGCTCGGCTTGATGTTCCTGAATGGCGAATTGGTCCTGCAGGATTATCAGCGTGCCGCCGAATTGATCTGTGCGGCAGCGAAGTCCGGAGACGCAAACAGCGCGTTCAACTGCGGGCAGCTTTTCGCGGATGGGCAGGGTGTTGAGAAGGATGCGGTTAAAGCCGTGTCCTACTGGCGGCAAGCCGCAGACCAGAACCACGTGGCTGCGATCAACTATCTGGCTCAGGCTTATCGTGATGGTGCAGGTGTTGAACAGAATTATGAGGCTGCCTTTGCAAACTTCTCCCGCACTGGAGGAGCCGGCAACCCGTTGGGGCTCTTCGAAATGGCCAAAGCTTATCGGTCAGGAGACGGCGTGGATCAGGACCTCATCAAAGCGCATGGATATGCCAACCTGGCGTCTGCACGGGGGATGGAAGAGGCCCGCACGCTGAGAGATACCCTGAACGTACAGCTGGATCGTGATGATCTTGAGGCCGCGCAGAGCTTTGCCCGCGAATGGGAAGCAACGCCAATGGATCAGAGTGCGCAGTAGTCCGCGCTTTCAGATTTTTGAGTTCTCGTCAGTTCAGATCGGTTCGTCTGTTATGAATAATCCTCTTTTCTTCTCGGTTGCTGCTCTGTGCCTCCTTAGCGGATGCGCAGCTACTTCACCTGAGCGTCTGAAAGAGATTTATAGTGTCGCTCCGTCGAGCGATGGCAGCTTTTCGGCAACCATCGAGGTGCGTGAGAACCATGCAAGCCAGCAAGACAAGTTCAGCCAAAACGCTTTCAACAAAATTTGTGCCGGACCCGCGTCAATCACTTCCCGATCTGTCTCTGCGCCGTTCAACAAGCAGACCACATATACACAGCAAACGTGGAACCCAGCCATCGGTCAATTGGTTCAAACGGCAAGTTTTCCGGTGAACACGCCGCATGTGCGCATGACCTACGGGTTTGAATGCTCGTGAAGAGCAACGCCGCATACCGGTTGGCCACCTGTCTTGGTCTCGGCCTTTTCCACTCGACGGCTTTGGCGCAAGTGGCGGAACTCCAGCCTACGGAAAAGGTGTTTTCGGACTGGCGCGTGTTGTGCCAACCCGCAGCTGAGAGCACGGTTTGCCAAATGGTGCAAAGCGTCGCTGCTGAAGAGAATAGCCCGCCTATATTCCTGATGAGTGTATCCGAGGCGGAAGGCACAGGACAGAGCTACGCGGTTATGACGGTTCCGGTTGGTGTCTATCTGGCCCCGGGAATTGAGCTGCATGTGGACAACCGCCGACCCTTCAAGGTTCTGTACGAAGTCTGCGACCAGCTTGGCTGCCACGCCGGATTTCAGATGAACGGGAATGTACTGTCGGCCTTCCGTAAAGGGCTGGAGGTGAAAGCACGGGTTTGGACGGCACGCGACAAGGCTGTTGATTTCCCGGTTTCACTTCGCGGATTCACGGCGGCCTATAGGCATCTCGGCGCGGAGGGCGGTAATTGATGGATCCACGGTCCTTTATCCTGCCCGCGGCGACCGCTGTTGGATTGTCACTAATGTCAAAGTCAGGTGCCTTGGCGCAAGGTATCTTACCGGACGAATTGCGGCGCATCGGCAACGATATCCAACAGCAACAAGCCCAGCAGACGGAAGAACAGGAACGTCGTCGCCGGGAATTCGAAGAACGCGAGGACGTGGTACAGGATCAAACCGCCGGAACTGAACTATATGTCCCTCCTCCTGGTGGGCCTTGTTTCGAAATCCGCAGCATTGACCTCGAAGGGTTTGAGGCGTTCAAGCGTGAGCCGGAAGGATACCGTGATCTGATCGGCACCTGCGCGACGGCGGCTGACATTGCGCAGACGCTGAACCTGATCAACACTTTCTATCAGGAACTGGGTTTCATCACGACCCGCGCCTATGTGCCGGAACAGGACGTAGCAGATGGGTCACTGGCCATCACCATCGTGCCGGGTCGCATCGAAGGATATGTCTATGGAACCGGCAAGCCGGCGGATGCACGTCTTAACACCGCTTTTCCGACTGAACGAGGTGACCTGCTAAATCTGCGTGATCTCGAACAAGGGTTGGAGAATATCAACGCGCCACGGTCGGCAAGCGGACAGTTTCAGTTGGTGCCCGGGGAGACACCGGGCGGGTCCTTCATTCAGGTTGATGTGCAGGATCGCCGCCCCTGGTATCTGGATTTCCAGTTCGACAATTCCGGCTTTGAATCTACCGGTCGGATCAAAGGCACCAGCACCTTCGGCCTCGACAATGGGTTGAATCTGAATGACCAACTAAGGATCGGGATCACAACCACTCCGTTTGAAGAGCGTGGAGAGCGTTATTCGGACTCCGTCTCAGTCAACTGGGGCCTGCCGGTGGGCAACTGGCTGTTCAATGCGGACTTTGGGGCCAGCGACTATCGGTTTGTCACCGAAGGTATCAACCAATCCTTCGTAACGGAGGGGCGCAGCCAATACCTGATCCTATTGGCTGAGCGACTTTTGATGCGAAACCAGACCTCAAAGGTTTACGCCTATGGGGACCTGAAGCTGAACAGAACCAAAACCTCAATCAATGGTATCGACATCACCAGTCAACGCCAGCGACTGACAGTCGCCTCGATGGGACTTCGGGGTGAGAAGACAATTGGGCAGGGTCGGCTTTTCTGGAATGTCGGGGTGAAAGCAGGTTTGGATGCTTTGGGAGCTGATATCCCAGAACGCAGCGTGATCGATCAGGAATTCCGCTTGGTGAAACTGCGCGCAGATTTTTCCATTCCGATTGGAAAAAGCGGGCTCACTTACCGGGGTACACTCGCTGGACAGTACTCTGGCGATACATTGCCGGGGATCGAGCAGTTCGGCATCGGTGGGTGGAGTACAGTTCGGGGATTTCATGACGAGAGCCTCTTTGGCGACACCGGGGTCTATCTGCGCAACACTGTCGAATGGAGTGCATACAAAACGCCAAAGCTCGAAGTTCGCATGAACGCGGGCTTAGATTTTGGCTATGTCAAACCTTCGGCCTTGCGCCGCTGGTCCCAGGATCATCTGTCAGGGATCAGTCTCGGGGCAGATATCATCATGAATAATCAGGTCACAGTGCAAATGCAGGTGGCACATGCGCTGAGCCGGCCTGAAGATTCGCCGTCCAATACCAACCCTGCATTCCAATCTGACAAGACCGTTGGTTATGTCAGCCTGAGGTTGCAGTTCTGATGACATTGTTCGCCGTTCATAGTTTTTTGGGAAGTTGCATCAATGCGTAGACGTGTTTTTGAGAAGTTTATTTCTTCGGTTCTGACGCTAGCGCTGACCGTACACCCGGCCTTGCTACATGCGCAGAACATCCAACCCGTGAACCCGAATACAGGTCCGCGCCCACATGTGGACCAATCGCTGAATGGCACCACCGTTATCAACATCTCGACCCCAAATGGCGCAGGGGTTAGCCACGATGTCTACACCGATTTTCAGGCAGATGACCTGATCCTGAACAACTCGGCCACGATTACCAACACGCAGTTGGGTGGTGCAATCGAAGGCAATGGCAACCTGAGACCGGGCCAAGAGGCCAATCTTTGGATCGGCGAGGTTGTTGGCGGCAATCAGACCCAACTGAACGGCATTCTGGAAGTGGCCGGACAGCGCATGGATGTAGTGGTCGCCAACGAATTTGGTATCACCTGCGACGGCTGTGGTTTCATCAATACCGGCCGTGCGACCCTCACAACTGGCAAACCGCAATTTGCCGGCAATGGGGCTCTCACAGGGTTCGACGTACGTCGGGGCACGGTCACAATCGGCGCCGGAGGTCTAAACCCAGAGAATCGGATAGGTTTGACCGACACCAGCCGCGTAGACGTGATTGCGCGAGCGGCTGCGATCTACGGCAAGATGCGCGCGGATCAGCTCAATGTCGTCGCCGGTGCCAACCAGGTCGACTATAACTGGTCCTACGATCCGGAAACGGGGGCGGTGACGGGGATCACTGAACAGGCGGGCGAGGGTGCAGCCCCGGCATTGGCCGTGGATGTTGCGGCCCTTGGCGGCATGTACGCCAATGCGATCCGTTTGATTGCCACCGAGAACGGTGTGGGCGTACGTCTGAACGGGGACATGGCGTCCTCGACCAATATTGCGCTGCGTGCGGATGGGCAACTGACGCTGGGTGCCCCTGTTGCTGGTAACACGCCGCAGATTCGTGCGGGCGGACGCGTTCAGGTCCGCAATCAGGGGCCAATCCTTCTTGAGGGTGCGATTACCTCTGAGAGTGGCGATCTGATTGACATAAGAACCAGCGATGGTGACCTGACGTTCAACGGTCAGGCGGCTGGTGGTGCGATCCGTCTGGAAAGCGCCGGGATGTTAAACATCTCTGGCGCGATCGTTGCACGCGAGGCGTTTGCTGCTGCATCAACCAGTGCTTCCGTGACGCTGGACGGCACCTCAGAAATCTTCGCGCGGTCCATCGACATTGATGCCCTGACGCAGCTGAACTTCGATGGCAAGGCGGTAGCCCTTGAGACGGCTGCTCTGACGGCCGGAACAGAACTTGTAACTGGTGCCCGTTCAGAGCTGGTTGCGGAATCTGTAGTTCTTACGGGGCATGACGCTCGGATTGGAGGTCAGGCGCAGGCTCTTGAAGCCCTTACCCTTGAGGCGACAGGTGGGATTGTCGACCACACGGGCACATCCCGTGGGCAAACTATCACTATTACCGGCGACGAAGTTCAAACGAGCGACGGATCACAGATCGCCGCGGTAAACGATTTAAGCGTTACCTCCGCACAGCAGGCAACTATCAGCGGAGAGCTTGTTGCCGGAGAGGATCTGACGCTCAGCTCCGCTGATGATGCGGTCACCGTCGAGGCCGGAGCCGGGATTTTGGCCGGATCTCTGAATATCGAAGCGCAGCGGGGTGCCACATTTGAGGGTAAGGCCGCTGTGACAGAAGCAGCGACCATATCGGCTGGAACTGACCTTGCCACTGGGGAAGCTTCAGAGCTTATTGCGGAGACCATCGCGCTCACCGGGACTTCTGCTCAGATTTCTGGCGAGGCTCGGGCCATCGAAGGGTTGGTCATTGAGGCAACGGATGGCGCGATCGCGCATAGTGGTGTGTCTCGCGGGCAAAGCGTCTCAATAACTGGCGTCACCGTTGAAACCGGTGATACGTCACAGATCGCAGCAGTCGATGACCTGGCCGTAACGGCCGCGGATCAGGCCCGTATCAATGGTGAGCTGGCCGCAGGGGCGGAGCTTGCAATCACATCGACCGGCATGTCAGTCACCATTGAGAGTGATGCTGAACTGGTGGCGGATGCACTCGATGTAGACGCCCAGACCGAAATCGCATTCAACGGGCGAGCTGCGGTTCAGAACCAGGCCGCGCTGACGGCCGGTGCCGGACTTTCCACCGGAGACACATCCGAGCTTGTGGCCGGATCGATCAACCTCTCAGGGACCACGGCTCAAATTGGCGGGCAAGCCGAAGCACAAAACGGGATTTCTATCGAGGCCCTTGATGGCACTTTGGAGCACTCAGGCAGGTCACGCGGGCAGTCTGTAACTTTGTCCGGTAATCGCGTGCAAACTGGAGAGAACTCGCAAATTGCAGCGGTAGCAGATTTGCAGGTCACGGCAACGGATCAGGCGATCATTGACGGCAGTCTGATCGCGGGTCAACAGGCGGACCTTTCCGTGGCGGCTGGGGATCTGGACCTTCAGGGGCTCATCAACTCACGTACAACCAATATCACAGCGTCGGGGCAGACCAGCCTTGGTGCAGATGCTTTGGCGGTGGGGCAGTCTGTGTTGGAGTTTCGGTCGGGGTCACTGAACGGCGGACTGAATGCATCTCACTTCGATCAGTTGCGGGCAGGTGACGGTCTTGCAATCACATTGGCCACTGGTGGATTGTCCGTTGGTGCATCAGAGCGAGTGGAGATCGACGGAGATCTTCTGCTTGATCTCGGCGGTGATCTGGAAAACCGCGGCACAATCAAGGCGAGCGGTGACCTCCAACTGCGAAGCGGTTCCGATCTGAACAACCGCGGCGGGCTATTTAAGTCCGGCGACACAATGCAGCTTGTAGCGCGCGACGGCACGGTTCTGAACCAATCCGGCCGAATCGAGGCGGATGGTGGTCTCGCTATCGAGGCAGAGAGATTTGAGAACCGCTATGATGGTTTGCTGGTCGAGCCTTCACAGCCTGGTGTTCAGGTTTTCGCAGGCACTCCGGACAATAAGACACTCACCGAAAACCTCTTTATTGATCCTGCTGATCTGAAGTTATCCAGCTGTAGTCAAAGCCGCCAGAACAACTCTGGTGCAGTGTTCGGGGGAAGTTGTGCGACGATCTTCGATTTCAACGGAGTCAGATCAAACGTCGGCGGTGTGACGTGGAGCTCCGGCAGCACAGTCACCACATCTGGCCCCGATCCGGAAATCCTGTCTGGTGCAGGTATTGCGATCCAGGCGGACACAGTCATAAACGATGCAGGGCTGATCTCTGCTGAAGCTGGGGTGGAAATTGAAAGTGACCGCTTCGAGAACAAAGCATATGAGGACGACAAGGTTACTCATACGGCTACTTACACGCGCCAGGAAACGGTTGAGGAGAACTTAGGAGGAGACAATGGTTGCGGGTGCCTGACACGCAGGACGGAGACGGTTGTTTATTCTCCGGTGGATCGGGCAGAGGCGGATGGCACAAACGAAGCAACAGGTAAGATTTTGGCGGGCGGAGCCGTCAACATCAATAGCACGACAGTGGTTGCGAGCGGCGATATCCGATCCGGGACCGCAAATGTTGTTTCTCCCAGAGAAAACTCCACCGTAACTGAGGCACTTCTGCCTGACCTGAACTTTCCGGTAGCTTCCCTTACGCCGGTACGACCAGATGTGTTGGACTTGCCGACGCTGGCACCGGTCCTACCGGATGTGGTGAACCTGCCGTCTCTTGACCCTGTGCAGCCTGAGCTTCAGACACTGGCAAATCTGGACGCTATGATTGGTGAAGGGCGCACCAACTTCGGAACATCGCCGGTTTCCTTTGAGGAACTGTTCTCTTCCGACTATTTCCTGGACCGTTTGCAGATTCAAAACGAGCTGTTCCAGAACATCAACCGACCCGCCGAATGGAACGGATACCAAAGCGACGGTGTAAGCTTTGATGGTGGCACCGCTGTCCAGATCCCGGATTCAGAGTTCATCGGGTTTGGTGACCGGTTCGGCTTGTCCGAAAGCGGAGTGTTGGCCTCACTGGACAATGCCAGTGCATCAGACAGCGGCGATCTGACCATCAATGCTAGCCAAATTTCCGGAACCGGTGGATCGCTGATCGCAGAGGGTGGCTCCCTGTCCCTGACGTCTTTAGGTGACATTACGTTCGAAGACACCGAGCTTGGTGCTGACTTTGTCAACATCATCACAGGCAGGGATTTTTCTGGGAAAGCACTGGTGGTCAGATCAAGTTCTGACACTTCGATTTTTGCCGGCGGTAACGTCACCATCGAAGGTCTGGCGCAAACCGAAGAGTATTACACCGGCACAAGCGTTACGAAGATTACCGAAAACCTAGCTTCGCAGTTTGAGGTAGGTGGCAACCTGTCCATCATCTCATCTGCCGACATGACTCTGGCAGGCGTTCAAGCCCAGGTCACAGGGAACACGCGATTGACAGCAGGTGGCAGCCTCTATCTGCGCGCTGAGCAATCCGGTGTTCAATACAGCGAGGGTGACGCCAAAAACGGAAAGGATCGTCTGACCCTGACCGCTCAGGTTACTCAATTGTCCACCGGCGGCGACTTTATCGCCAACGCTGGTGGTGATGCGGTTCTGATCGGTACGCAGATAAAAGCGGGCGGAAAGGCACAGCTGGCGGCGGCTGGCGACGTGGTTCTTGCGGCCGCGCAAGACATCGCCAAATCGGAATCACGCAAGACCAGCAGCGGGTTCCTGTCAAAGAAAAAGGAAACGCGATCCACGCTTGCCATCACCAATCGAGGCGTAGGGATCACCGCTGGTGGTGATATCGATGTAATCGCCGAAACCGGAGACCTGACCACGGCCGGGACGGAATTTGCCAGCGCCTCTGGTGACGTCAACCTCACAGCGACCGAGGGCAATATCCTCGTCGGCACCTATACCGACGTGTTCAAAGAGACGCATATCAAGGAGAAGAGCTACCTTGGCGGATTGCTGAGCAAATCCAGCCAGCTACACACGGTTGATCACATCAATACCGGCACCGATGCGCTGGCAGCGCTGGATCTGAGCATCGTCTCGGGCACGGACACAACGCTTGTTGGCGCAACGCTGTCTGCAGGTCAGAACCTGAACATCACAACCGGTGGTGACTTCTCGGTTCAGGCGGCCATCGACAGCCACCGCTCTGAGTTCTTTGAGACGGACATGGGTTTGGTCACCATGACCACGATCACCGAGACCAGCTTTACCGAAACGGCCCAACTGACCGAATTGCTGGCCGGGCAGGGCATGAATTTTGACGTTGGTGGTGATGCGGAGTTGGTCCTGTATCAGACTGCCGGCGTCGACGCGCCCAATCCCCAAGATCTTTACCCCGAGGAACTTCTGGCCATCGACGGGCTGGAACTGATCAGCCAGGAACTGGCGGATGAATACTTCTATGAAGAGAAAACCCAGCTCTCGCCTGCGTTTAAGGCGCTCGTCGCGATAGTTGTAAGTGCCTACGTTCCAGGGCTGGGTACATCCTTGGGCTTCGCGGAAGGGACGTTCGCGGTTGGCTCGTTAAACGCATTCGGAAATTCTATCCTGCTTGGCTCGGTTGACGGCGTTGTGTCAGGTGAGTTCGATCTCGGAGAAATTCTTGAAACCGCATCAATCCAAGCATTGTCTGCGGGACTGACAACAGCAATCGATCTCAGTGATCTTGGAATAAATCTGGGAGAAGGTGCAAACGGTAGCCTAATTCCAAATTTTGGAAGCGGGCAGATCTCTGTCGAAGGACTCCTTGAAAACGGTCTGGATGGTGTCATCACGTCCGGTATCAACTCGGCCGCGTACGGGACAGACTTTGGCGAAGGAGTGCTGAATACTGTTGTAAGTTACGTCGCCAATGGTGTCGCGGGATCCGCAATTGAAGAGGTTTCCGATAAATACGGACACATTGGCTTCTCGGTAGAGAAAGCTGTAGCAAAGGCGCTGATCAATTGCGTTGCCGCAGAAGCGAACGGTGCTGATTGCGCCTCCGGTGCTGTTGGCACTCTGATCACCGAAGCGCTTGTTCATACCAATATTGCAACAGGCACAACAGCAGGCACGCAATCTCCTGAAGAGTACCGAAAGCGGCTTGAGGTCGTAGCCGCGATTGCAGGCGTTCTGGCATCAGGTGGTGAAGCCGACAATGTCTACGCGACGGCGTCAGCCGCGTTGTTGGATTATGACAACAACTGTGGTCCGTGTGTGTTTATCATCCCGGCTCTGATCGCTGGGTTGACTGCAACTGATTACTACCTGACGGGCAAGGACGCCTATGACCTGGCACAAACAGGGCTTGCCTGTGACGCAGGCAGTCAGGCCGCATGTGACCGTGTCGCGGAAATGGCCCAGACCTATGCCATTGAAACTAGCATCTCAATGACAGCGGGGCAGATCATTCCGGGTGACAAGATCGGCATGCGCCTTATCCGATGGATGCGGAGAAATGGAGACGCCGACGTCGCAGATGCAGCCTATCAGGCACTGGACGACAGTGTCGGTGCTGCGCGTCCCGAATTACCGAACGGTCACCAGTGGGTAAAAGGACCCGACGGTGAAACAGGTATCATGCGGCCAGACGGTACGGTTGCAAATGACGCCGGAGATATTGAGAATATTGTTCTGGGTGGGCCCAACAGTGGAGGATTGCCGAACAATGGTATCGACTACAGCACAATTTCAACGGCAAAACCTAACCAGGCAACCACGCCGCGGAACCTAACCGAGCAAGCTGCGTGGAACGGCGTGCTTGAAAACCCAAGCGCAGGGCGTCATCTTGACCTCAACAATGACCCTCGATTCAAACCCGAAGACGGCTTTCAAAAAATGGAAACGTCTACAGTCACAGAGAACGGACAGAGGGTGACTATTCACTACCAATACAATTCAAACACTGGCCAAGCATACGATATAAAAATTGTGTATCCCCCAAAGCAATAAGGCGGTTTATTTTAATGCAAATAAGAGAAAAAGGACGAGCCTCGTCAGTGGAAGTACACGGTATCTATTGGGCTGAGTACCGTGGAAACGTTGAGCGATATCATCTCATTGTACCTGAACCAGGGTATCCAGGATTGTTATCGGTGCCAGCTTCGGACTGTGAAGTTGTTGACGCCTCGTTGGATGGGTTGGTTTTAACAAAAGACACACGCGGCAAAGACGCATTTATGCATCCGATGTTGCTGGATCGAGAGTTTCTTGACCAACTAATTGAGCATGACGAAGGCGCGATGGAGAAGTTTATCGCTGAGCTAAACAAGAAATGACGAGAGCTATTAGAGATTGAGGTTAATAAATGGAAGCTGAACTGAAGTCATTGACCTCTTCCGACATAGATGAACTGGTATACTGGCCAGATGACGAAGAGCTATTTGGGTTTACCTTGGACGCAACTATCGGTCCAAAAGGAGAGGACTCCGGTAACATATTTCAGCTCTTTGTTTGTACTCCAAAATGGATCACCACAAAAATGATCAACCCCGACCTCGGTGATTTCGGTGTATTTGGAGGAGAGCTAATAATAGTGAAATAATATGACTTTTTTCTGTAAAAGCAATGATATCGGAGCTTTGTAGCGGCACTAATGGCAAAGACTGGGCGGAGGTCGCAAATAACCTCTCCAGATATGCTGCTTGGAAATATGCTGACTTCCAATCATGATCCTGTATCGGACACAAGCAATGTCGAAACCAATGGCTATCAGGGCTCTGGAACCGGCCGACCTAGCTATGAGTATTCATTTAATGGTCAGACCCGTCGTATGGCGATTACCGCCGGTGGCAACGGCTTCATCGTCGGAGCGAACCCAACGTCGGTGCCTTAGAGGATCGTACATTGAAAGACACGCGCCCAAGGCTCAAACTAATGGCAGATTATGATTGTTGGCCCCTTTGGAACCTATCGGATTTAACAAATATGGATCCCAGCACTCTTCCATTGTCTGAGGATACAAGGGGGGCGCTGTGTAAATGGGCGCAGGTATATGATAGAACGCTAAATCAATCTGATCCGATCCAATCCGGGTTTGAAACATCAGAAAAAGCTATGGCTTTCAACCAAGAAGGTTGGAGGCTGTGGAATTGTCTTAGGCAAGAATTGACGAGCTTCAAAGTTGTCTATTTTGACCATGAGTTAGGTAAGGTGCTGGAAGACGAAAATTCTAGGCACACTTAAATATTTGCTTCTTTCATCGCCAAGACGAATTTGGTTTGAGATCGATATTAACCACACAGATGGATTGGTATTCACACAACGGGATTGGGCTTGCGCCAATGAGCTTATCAAGGATTTGGGTAATGCCCTTGGAAACTGATTCGTTCATAGGTTTTTTTGAGATACATAGTAGACCTCGGTCTCCTTGAGCCTGCCGATATTGAGCACGCGCTACAAGCAGTTGATGGAATTGCAGGTGTAGAGGCGGAAAATACATACATTTTGGCGTACGAGGGTATCGGGCGTTTTCTAAGGCAAAAAATGTCACTGAGCGAAATTGAAGCATTTTGTTTGAGGAGCACAGCGGTTCTTGAAGAGGATTCGGCGTCTAGATACTTTTTCGTACGATCAATTTTAGAAACGCATGGCTTAGAGCAAACCGAACTGACTAATTTAATAAATAGTAGGCTAAAGAGCTATCGCCCAGTCCTTTTCAGAAGGTTTGTGAGCGGCTAAGGACAATATTATGCAAGATCTGTGCTCAACTATTAAACAGGATGGGCATTGGCATTGTCGGTGGTCTTTCAAATTCAACGACTGTGACGGCGGATCAACTTGGCAATGTACTTGGTCGCGTGAACGGTGCCGGAGCAACTAATATCACTGATATCGTCATTATTGGGAACTGAACGAATGCCTTCATTTTCATGCACATGTGGACAACGGCTTGATATAGGTGCCATACCGAACCCAAACGAATGGCTTACCATATCAGATACCGAATATGATGGCTGCTCAGAAAAAATAGATGCGGAAGACCTATATGGAAAATTTACGCATTTTCTAAAGTGCTCGAATTGTACCCGACTTTGGTTTTTTTGGGATGGTTTTAATGATCCTCCAACATGTTATGAGTTGCGTGAAGAAAATTGACTTTGATTAGCACTTTATCATGCCCAGGATGATCACGAAGTTCGGGATCGCATGACACATTGCATAAAGATTTCTCGACCTTGAAGCGATGGCGAAACTGATAGGTAGCTCAATTGAAGAACAATATAGTGAAGAGCTAGGCTCAGGACCCATTGGTTTCCGTTCGATGGCATGATTCACCGCTCTAAAACGAGTGGTGACCATATCCGATCTTTTCTGGTTGAGCGACGCACAGATGACGCGTGGCTGAACGAGTACCGTGGTGATGCTGAGCAAGGTGAATGGGGTATGGCTTTATAAAGTTTGTGCATGCAGCCTGAAGAATTTGATGTTGTTGTAAATGAGCAGGAATTCCACGCTATACCTGCTGCGGGTGAAAGTATGGGTATTGATCCGCAAAAATGGAGCTTTCTTGCTCCAAGCAAGAGTTGATTGCGCTTCGGTTCGTGCATAGTTTCATCAGCTCGATCGCTATTACGCTTTTTTCAGCGTTGAGTGCGATGGCCATGCCAATGGCATCGTTAACCGTTGGTACAACGAGTGTTCTGCTTGCTGGCGGCACAGCATCGGCGGTCTGAGTATCGCACGTGTAGAATACTGCGAACGGCACAATCCGGATATTGGAACTCCCACTGACTGAAGGCAGGCGAGAGAACTTAGTGTGAATTCGCTGCAGCTGTGCCAATGGCCGCATTCAGGAGAACCGCCCGGAAATACGAAACGATCAAAATCTACCACGAGCGCCCATCAGCTAGCTCTAGGACCAAGTTCTCAATTCCCTTTAATCCCGGCAAAGTAGAGAACGACCGGTGGCGCGCTTGAGCGCACTTTGTTACGGTACATTCCAAGTTTGAACTTCCCAACTGTGCCGTCGCCCAATGTCCGTCCTGTCCACTGGTAAACAGCAGCGTCATTGACCCACACGATGAAGTGTCCATCGTCATTTGTGGACCATTTCGCATCTACGTTAATCTTGTGCCAACGGCCTGTCAGGTTCCCGGCTGGAATGATCGTTCTGACCAGGCTCTCATAATTCCAGTCAGTGCT
Source organism: Ruegeria atlantica (assembly GCF_013033965.1). Classification (GTDB taxonomy): domain Bacteria; phylum Pseudomonadota; class Alphaproteobacteria; order Rhodobacterales; family Rhodobacteraceae; genus Ruegeria; species Ruegeria atlantica_D. The sequence continues at coordinate 123,239 of NZ_WQFE01000014.1, read as the reverse complement.
TTCTACGCGCTTCAACGCGATGAGCTTGTTCCCGCGAACGGCAAATTGAAATGGATGGGAATTCGCTCCCATCATTGAAAACTGCGTCACAATGATTTGTTGAGCACCTGTGTCCGAAAAGCCTGGCGCAAAGTATACGTACCACTGATACTTCTTGCGCTGCCCATGTTTGAACGCATCGTACTTAGCAAACTCAACCCTTTCGTTGTTGCGCGCGCAGTCATCCCATTTCTTTTCCCGACCACAGTCTCCGTATCGAAGTTCCATGCGAACAGCCTTGCCGTTCAGATTTCCCGGAGGATCAGCTACAATTTGAGCGCCATATGATCTTGCAGGAACCCAAGTCTCGCGCACAAAATCGCGAAATCCGCGTCCGACAACTTCGCGCGGTGACTGCCCGCTCTTGACGTTACGGATGATTGTTTCGGCTTCGACAGTATCGACCACCCCAAGGGTCAGCGCGGCCATTAAAACGGACGCGATTATTCCTTCCCGCATAATGCCTCCTTCATGTTAATTGAGATTTCATTCTAAACGTCGTCATGGATTGGGCCTAGAATTTTCGCCGTAGTATTGATTAATGAAAGCCTGTTGCGCCTTACAGTTATTTGCCTACTGAAAACTAATTCAATAACTGAAGGTCCACTCGCCTTGGAACCTCACGTGCTTGCCGCAATCCTTTCTCAGACAATCGCTGCAAAGCCCAAAGGTCAACGATTAGGGCTCCAATTGGGCAGCCGCTACGGTTTAGACGAACGTCGGCTTTGATGATATCGCAAAGGCGGCGAAAACGTAGCGATGGGATAGTCGGTTGGGAAGATGCATAGCGGTAGTTCAACACTGAGCAAGCGTTGTATCAATGGCCCGGAACCGGTCTTTGATGTCGTCAGTTGCTATTATGATCAGATCATTTTGACAGCGATTGTAGCGCATACCTGACCATCAGGGCAGTTGAACATGGATCTTCCCAGACAGATCGTGAAGTCCGCATTTCTGTTTCAGGTGGTTTCTCTTGGTGATCCGAGCCGCTACGATTGTAGTTGAGGCAACAAACAGGTTAATATGATGCGCAGTGCAATCTCCCCATTCTTAGCAGCGTTTTTTCTTGGGTCCATCGTTGGCGCTGAACCAGCAGCGGCAGCATCACTTGGAAAATACGAAGTTTTTGGCGTTGAAGACGGAGATATGCTGAAGTTACGTGCTGGACCTGGAGTGGGTTTCAACGTGATCGTCGGCCTTCCAAATGGAACAGCCTTGCGGGTTCACAGTTGCGAACAGACCGGCGGCACCCGTTGGTGCCGTGTCTCGTTGAATCGCGCGCGTGGGCTAAAGGGGTATGTCTCATGGGCGTATTTGCGAAAACTATGATTCAAAGGCAGTTTGCGCCGCCATTGTCACATTTTGACTGCGTGCCCGTGCAGAAAATCCGAAGAGACGGAAACTCGAAGTTGGGGTTGCTGACCGAGAAAATCAGGTTGGTGGATGAAGCCGTGACCGGCCCAGTGCCGCGTGACTATACTGTTCAGGCGACAAATTGCTTTGCTGCTAGGCGGTTTTTTGCGCCTGAATTGCCCACGAGTTGGAGAAAGGTTCAGCAGCACTTACATGTCTGGAAACACGAGACCGTGACACATGAGTGAACGTAAGGAAACCGACATGAAGAAGACTACTTTAGCGTGCCTGCTTGGTGGTGTTTTGCTCTTGGCAGCATGTGGAGCCCCGACAACGCCTGTTCAGGCTCAAGCACAAAGCGATGCTCGGTGTGCTGCTGGTATTCTGGGAGGTGCCGCTCTTGGTGGCGTCTTAGGAAACCAGGTTGGTTCAGGTACGGGCAAGACCCTTGCAACGGCAGCTGGTGCCGGACTTGGAATGTATGCCGGCCAATCGGCCTGCAACTGACGAACGACACCAACAGCAAAGACAGGGGCCGGCCGAAATGCTGGCCCTTTTGCTTGGCTACTGCGCGGTTGCGCACTGATTTGGCTACCGCATCGCCGATTGCGGATTTTCGTCGCGCGGAACATTTTCCCGCAATACTCTGAAAAAGTTTCCTTTGATGCCCCAAGCAGCGTAACCTTAGAGGAGTTTTGACGGTACCGTCCTGAATTTGCAGGGTTGTGTCGCAGAAATCCGAGGGAGTGAGCATGCATAAGGTAACTATCGTCGGGGCCGGGATTGCCGGGCTCACCGCGGCTCTTCGTTTGTTGGAACGAGGCTATCACGTCACGCTGTACGAGCAGGATAACTTCATTGGTGGAATGTTGCGATCCCACAAGGAGCACGACCACGGCGACTATCCGCGTGAACACAGCTATCACATGTTGTGCAACTGGTATTACAATTTCTGGTCGGTCGCCAAAGACCTTGGGATCGAAGACAATTTTACCCCGCGCGAAGCGTTCAAGTTTCTCTATGACGGGGACCTCGACAACATGCCCGAAATGGTGAACCCGGGCGGCATCCAGGATTTCTATCGCAATCTCACCGGCGGTGCGGCGCCGCCGGCTGAGTTGTTTCTGTTCATGTATTCGATGGTCGACCTGCTTTCGATCCCGGACAGTGAAGATGACAAGCTGGACCGAATGTCGTTCAACGGGTGGTTGCGCGGGCGGCCCTATTGCACTGACGAGGTCGCCAAACTTCACGAGAAGATCTGGCAGACCGTCTGGGCCATCGATAGCTGGCAGGCCTCGGCGCGCAGCTACAAAACCTTCCTGAAGTACGGCAACCGCGTTCCGGTTCCACAGTTGTGGTTGTTTGACGGGTCCAAGAAGGAGACCTTGATTGATCCCTTCCACAAAAAGCTCAAGCAGTTTGGTGACCGGTTCGAGCTCAAGTATCGTCACCGACTTCGCGAAGTTCATCCCAATGAGGATGGCACTCGGATCGAGCGGCTGGTGTTCGACAAGGTAACCAAGTCTCCCTCGGTTAATCCCGATTGGAGAGTTGCAAAGAAAGACATCGTTGAAGATGTAAGCGACCAGAATGTGATCATCAGCATTACACCCGGTGGGATGGCATCGATGGTGACCGATGATCTGTACAATGCCGATCCTGCCCTGGGCCAGTTGCGGTATTTGGAGGCCGAGCCGATGGCATCGGTTGAGCTGTATCTCAAGCGAAAACTGCCCGGCATTCCGTCGGACGTGGTGGTATTTATGGATACGCCATATGAGATGACGTTCCTGAACTACTCGGCGACATGGGGTCTGAAAAATACGTTCCTTTACGTGACGGTGTCGGATTTCAAATCACTGCTGTCGGTAAAACCAGAGCGCCGGGACGAAGACCAGAACCTCATTCTGGATCTCAAGAAACCCAAAACCGCGATTGACTATATCCTTCGGGAAATCACCGCTAAGTTAAAGATAACCGAGGCTGATATCGACCTGTACCAAACCTCGGTCGATACCAATACGGGTGAGGAGCTTTTTGCCAATCTCACCGGCAGTTGGGAACATCGCCCCGAGGTCGAGACCAAGTTCGAGAACCTGTTTCTTGCCGGGACCTATGTCAGAAATTTCGCAGATGTTTCGACCGTTGAAGGGGCTTGTGCAACAGGTCTGGTTGCTGCTGAAGGCGTGCGTCAGGCCGCGCAACGAGAACCTGACAAAGGTGACGCAGGACAGCCCGTCGAGGTGATCACACCCGAGTTTTATCCCAGTCAGATGTTCCAGACGCTCAAGATCGCCTGGGCTCCCTATGCCGCCAGCGCAAAAGCCTGGACGCTTGCGGACAAGGCGTTGGGGATTAACAAACTGTGGCCACCGAAGGACTTTAAGTTTCCGAAATCGAAATTCACACCGAACCCGGAAAACCTTGGTTCACTGTTTACGGATTGGCTGCCTGCAAGTAAGTGGAATGAAAAGACTTTGGGCCTGGGCCCCATGTTCTGGAACTATACAGAAGACGGCAAGCCCCGTAAAAAGTAACCAAGAATACCTCGCACGAGTAAGAGACGACTGATGACTACTAAATCGATTGCGGCATGGCTGAACGAAATTGGCCTGCCACAATACACCGAACTGTTTGATGAGAACGGTATCGATCTGGACATCCTTGAGGATGTGACCGGTGACCATCTCAGAGAAATGGGTGTCACGGTGCTGGGTCATCGGCTCAAGATCAGCAAGGCGATCGCGGCGCTGAAGCCGGACATGGCACAGCCCAGGCCCAGCGGCGCCATGACCGGCGAGGAAAGCGCAGAACGTCGGCATCTGACCATAATGTTTTGCGATCTGGTCGGCTCGACCGCCCTGTCGGCGCGGCTTGATCCGGAAGATTATCGCGATCTCATGGCGCTGTATCAGGATACAGTTTCGCAGTTGGTCAAAGAGGCCAGGGGCCATGTGGCACAATACCTTGGCGATGGCGTTGTGGTCTATTTTGGCTATCCGGTTGCCCAGGAGGATGCAGCAGAACGCGCATGCCGCGCCGCATTGGAAATTGTTGAGGCTGTCGCCGCACTGGATACTGCAGCGGGTGAGCGGCTGCAGGCCCGCATCGGTATTGCGAGTGGCTTGGTGGTGGCCGGCGATCTAGATCAGATCGGTGTGAACTCGACCTCTGCCGTGGCCGGCGACACGCCAAACTTGGCGGCCCGACTACAGGGGCTGGCCAAGCCCGGGCAGATCGTTATCGGCAACAAGACGCACTCGCTGTTGGGGGATATGTTCGTCTATGAGGCGCTGGAGAACATCCACCTGAAGGGGTTTGAACCCGGTCAGGTGGCTTGGCGTGTCATATCCACGGCGCAACGTCAGGATCGGTTCGCCGTCACCTCGGCCCGGCGGCAACTTACGCCTTTGGTCGGACGAACACCCGAGCGGGCGCGCCTGATGTCGGCCTGGGAGGATGCCAAATCTGGCAAAGGGCGTGTTTGCCTTGTCTCGGGTGAGGCGGGCATCGGCAAAAGTCGCCTGACATATGAGGTGGTGGATCAGGCCAAGAGCGAAGGCGCCACCGTCCTGCATCTGCAATCCGCACCCTACTTCGAGAACACGGCCTTGCATCCCATTCGCCGTCAGATCGAAACCGTGCTTGGGTTCACGGAAGACGATGACACCGAGGCCCGACTGGACAAGCTGGAAAAACTGGTCGTCGCCGAAAGTGATCTGAACGAAGCACGCGCCCTGATGGCGTCTTTGTTTTCGCTGCCCTGTGACAGGTATCCACCGCTGAACCTTTCGCCCGAACTGCAAAAGACCCGCACGATCGACATGCTGATCGAACAGGTCATCGTTCAATCCAAACGGGCGCCCTTGCTGGTGCATTTTGAAGACCTGCACTGGATCGACCCTACATCGCTGGATTTGCTGACCAATTTCGCCGCCAAACTCGCCGATCACCAGATCTTGCTACTTGTGACCTGCAGGCCGGAATTTACCCATGATTGGCAGGTGGATCACCTGGAAACCTGCGAATTGGCACGTCTTACACCGGCTCAGGTCGAAGAGCTGTTAGACAGCCTGACAGGTTCGGATGCCTTTTCCGCCGAGCAGCGCCAGCAACTGCTGGAACGGTCTGACGGTGTACCGCTTTTCGCCGAAGAGCTGACACGCACTGCGATAGAATCAAGAAATAGCGCGGATCTGGTGCCTGAAACCTTGCAAGACAGTTTGATGGCGCGCCTCGACAAGTTGGGAGCGGTCCGTGAATACGCTCAGATCGGAGCCGTGATTGGTCGGGAATTCGATGTAGATCTGCTGTCTCAGGTGACCGGAACTCCGCTGACGGAGCTTTCGGACTCGCTTTTACAACTCGGTGACGCCGACCTGGCATACCCCGACCAAACCGGCCACAGCCTGATGTTCCGCCACGCGTTGATTCAGGAAGCGGCGTACAGATCCATATTGCGGCGGCGGCGGCAGCAGTTGCATGGCAAGATTGCCGAAACGCTGGAAGAAAAATTCCCTGAACGTTGCAAATCCGGCCCGGAACAGGTGGCCAATCATTTCGTTGCCGCGGGTCTGGGCGACAGGTCTGTCCCGTATTGGTTGACGGCTGGTAAATCCGCGTGGGGTCGGGCCTCGATGAAAGAAGCTCTGGCCCAGCTTAGCAATGGTTTGGAATATGTCGGCGAGGTCGATGACCTGACAGATCGTGCAAAGCTGGAACTGCAACTGCAGTCGACCATCGGTGTGGTTCATTTTGCGGCGACCAGCTATGCCTCGCCACAGGCGCAGACCGCATTTGAGCGCGCACGCGAGTTGTTCGTGGATGTGGAAGATCCCGATCTGCGCGTCGCGGTTCTTTACGGAATCGGGGCGTATGAGACCATGCGGGGCGACGTAAGCTCGGGGCATGATACCTTTGCAGCCCTTGCTGACGAAGCGGCGCGCAGTGGCAATGCCCGCTACGAAGTCTATTCCGCCTCAATGCAGGCATGGTCGCATTTTAACCGTGGCGAATACGCCGAGTCGGTACGCTACGGCGAACGGGTGTTGCAGCTCTATGATGAGGGTATTTGGGATCAGCCGGGCCCACGCTTGTCGGCCGCGGAACCCAAGGTAATCTCAGAGTGTTTCCGGGCGGCCGCGCTTTGGTCGCTGGGACGACCGGATCAGGCGGTGAGGGTCGGAAATGACATCCTGAGTTACACCCGGTCGTTGCCTGATCCCTATTCGCTTGTCTATGCGTTGTCGAACGGGGTGATCCGCATCCACGACTGGAATGGTGACTGGGAACAAGTCATGGACCTGACCGAGGAATGCAGCGCGGTTGCCGGAGAATACGGCTACAGGTTCCTGGGCGTCTGGGCATCGTTCTGGCGCGCCCGCGCAATGGCGCAGCTTGGCCAACTGGACGAGGCCGAAAAAATCACTGCCACGGCGGTTGCTGCCTGCAAAAATGCGGGCGTCCATTACCATCGTGTCTGCTTCGAATCCAACCATGCGCGCCTGCTGTTGGCACAGGACCGGATCGAGGATGCGGCACGTGTCTTGGAAGAGCTAGACCAGCCATTGCAGGATGGCGGTGAATTGAACCACGTACTTGACCTAAATCTGGTCAAAGGTGAACTGGCGCAGAAACGTGGCGACACCGATGACGCAGAGCGGTACTATCGCGCTGCCTTTGACGCGGCCCAAAGCCGCTCAGCTTTGGCATGGCAACTGCGCGCGGCCTTGGGCCTGGCATCCTTGTTGCCTACAAAAGACGCACAGCGCGCGCTCATCGAACCGCTGGTGGCGCAGTTCGAGGAAGGGTTCGACAGCCAGTATCTGAAAGCCGCGCGCGCCTATTTGTGATCAGCGCGCTTCGCCCAAAGCGCGCGTGCGATCCACAAGCGTAATCAACTTTTTAGGGTTCCGGGCAAATCGATTGGCCTCAGCTATCGCGCTTGCGGCGATCCGGTCCAGCTCGGCCTCGGCTTCTGGCAAGGCGGCGCGAAAGGCCTCGGCCAGCGCGTCGTAATTGTCGGGGTTCGGATCGCGGAACATTTCGGCGATCGCAGGCTCACGCACTGCGATCGCGGCGGGCAGGGTTAAAATCCCGTCACGAATATCCTCTTCACCGCCACCGCCCAACGCTTCGGTTCCACGCACGTCGGATACGTCATCGCAGGCATGATACAGGGTGCCCAGAAGCCCGCCAAAATGACGCAGCCCTTCACTGCGGTCACCGAGACAAGCGGCAACCTCGAACATTGAACCCGTGTCTTCCTGCGCCAGCTTGCGCCAGTCCTCGACACCACGTGGCATGGTCCGGCTGTTCCACTGTGCGATTTCGGCTGCGCCAAGCCGTGACATCAATTCGGACAGCAACCCCACGACCTGTGGTTCGGTCGCCATCATCCGGTAACCTTCCGCAACCATAAACCCTGACGTCATCAACGCCGCCAGCTGCCCAAAGGCCGTATGCATGGTTGGTTTGCCACGCCGCTCGTCAGACTGATCCAGAATGTCGTCCACAACCAGCGTCATATTGTGAAACAGCTCAAGCGTTACCGCCGCCTGAATGGTCTCATCCGTGATGTCTTCACTGCCGACAGCCGTCTGACAGGCGAAGATGGTCAGCGGACGAAAATACTTTGAGCCGGCCAGAAACTGTTCTTCCAACTGCGGCCGCATCTCTTCCGGGGTTGATTGAACCCACTCACCAATGGCCGTGCGCAGCCGTTCGGTTTCAGCCTCAAATCCCAGTTCCGGTATCACCCAATCGGCGCGGGCACCTTCGTTATTCATGGTTTGGATTTTGCATAGCGATGGGGGCCTTCCCGGTCGTCACCCTCGGGGCCGACTGATTTGCGAAGCTCAGCCTCGATTTCCATAAGATCACGCTGCAACAGTTTTGCCTCGCTCAGTGACAGATCCGATATTTCGCGCAACGCCGCCCGAGCCTTGTCCAGCACGATCAATTGCCTGGCTTCCAGCGACGGTCCATCCGCGCTCGGCATGCTTGCCTCGATCGCGTCCGTCCCCTGGGTCGAAACGATGGTCGCAATCTGTCGCCAGTACCGCAAAGCAGAGCTGAGCCACCGGGCCTGTGCCTGCGCAAGAAGAAACATCACGTCGGGTTCGAACCGTGCGCCTTTTTCACCGTAGTCCCGCAGCGAACCGAGAACACCTTCCAGCGCCTCCAGGTACATCGCCACCATATCGTCGATCGAGTCGGGATTTCCAAACTCATTGCGTGATGATCCGTCGTCTTGATCCATCCTGCTACTCCATTGCCCGCATAGTCATAAAGTTCTGTGGATTCAGAATTTTGACACTGTTTGACACTGTTTATTCACACCGCTCCGGGGCATGGGTTGATTTGACTTTTAGTAAAACAAGAAGATCGCCGCCCAATCAAGTGCCGGGATACGCTAAGCGGCTTGTAAGGTCTGGAATGTGCAATCGGCAATTGGAAGTATTGCTCTAAAGCAGCGGTGAAACCGGGGCCATGGCGAACTCTCTGAAGCCCAACGTTCTGATGCAGCGACGGCGCACATTTTTTGGAAGGTGCCACGATTGTCTGCAAAGGGCTGTGTCCGCTCTTTCGTTAGTTAAGCCCGCTCATCTAAACGTCAAAAGCACATGAGCTAGCTGGCAACACTAAGCTCTCCGCTGTTTTCGAACACTAAGTTCAGAAGTGTAGCGCCACACTGCATGCTGGGTCGGAAAATGTCGATCGAGCCCAGAAATGAAAGGAAAACGCGAATTGACAGAAGAGCTATGGATAATTTTCCAATGAAAATTTGGTGGAGCCTAGGGGAGTCGAACCCCTGACCTCTTGCATGCCATGCAAGCGCTCTCCCAACTGAGCTAAGGCCCCATCATGGTACCGCGGCTGCGGTGGACGGACGTTTATGAGACAGCGGCACTGAGTGCAAGTCCAAAAATGGAATCTGCGGAAAAGTTTCTGTCTCGCGTTCGAGGGTGGTTTGAGGCGGCTCAGGGGCCGCCCCGGACCGGTTTTAACTGTCGTCTTCCGACGGCATATCGGTGATTTCGTCCAGCGAAACGTCATCATTGCTGTCGTCATCATCGTCCAGCAGATCGTCGTCCAACTCGACGTCGACATTGTCGTCATCGTCGAGAACCAGATCCTCTTCCGACGCATTTTCGCGTGCTTTTGCCGATGCGGCATCTTCCGCGTCCGCGGCGATCATCCGGCTTTTGCCGGTTTCAAGCTCCACGATCTCGCCAGTGTAGGGGCTGATGATCGGGTCCTTGTTCAGGTCGTAAAAGCGCTTTCCGGTGGTCGGGCAAACACGCTTTACGCCCCATTCTTCCTTGGGCATGTCAAATCCCCTTGATATCAGGTGAGTCGTAATAATGATTCAGGTCACGTGCCACATGCAGCGGGCACTGTCAAAGCCTTTGAGCAGGAGAAACAGGCATATGGGGGACCACGCATTGCCCGGAAAACCGCCGGTGCCGCTGACGCTGCGCAAATCGGCCAGGGCACGGCGCATCAGCTTGCGGATTTCTCAATTGGATGGGCGGGTTACACTAACCTATCCCAATGGTGTCGCTGAATCTGAGGCATTGAATTTTGCCAAGGTTAAGGAAGACTGGATCCGTCAACATCTTGAGGATCGGCCCAGCCCATCAACCATGGGATTCGGGCAATCAATCCCTATAGAAGGCAAGGACAGACGAATCGTACCTGTAGCGGGTCGGCGTGTCCTTCTGCGTGGCGCTGAGATAGCAGTCCCTGAAGGAGCCGAAGCCCGGCGATTGGCACGATTTCTCAAAGAACTGGCGCGGGATCGCCTCACCGGGGCTTGCGACGATTACGCTGCAATACTGGGTCGGCCTTATTCCAGCCTGACCTTGCGCGATACGCGATCCCGGTGGGGATCGTGCAGTTCGGCCGGTGGTCTGATGTTTTCCTGGCGTCTGATCCTCGCCCCATCGGATATTCTACATTACGTCGCCGCACATGAGGTCGCGCATCTGGTGGAAATGAACCACTCGCAGGCGTTTTGGTCGCAGGTCGAGCGCCTGTTTGGTGACTGCAATGCCCAAAGGCGCTGGCTGCGCGACAACGGGGCGCAGCTTCATCAGTACAGATTTGATACCGTGACGAGTTGACCATGGGGCAATTTGTGATCACATGGGGTTATGTTAAGCGCTCGCCCAACCGACACCCAGCCCGCTGCTCATGATCTTGTCTATCGTGCCCTGCGTGCACGTATCATGCATGGCGAGATGGCGCCCGGGCAGGCGTTGACCTTGCGCGGGATCGGCAAGGAGTTCGATGTCTCGATGACGCCTGCGCGCGAAGCGGTGCGACGGCTGGTGGCCGAAGGGGCGCTGTTTCTGTCTTCGTCGGGCCGTGTGTCCACACCCGAGCTTACTAACGACCGTATCGAAGAGTTGGCAGCCCTGCGTGCGCTGTTAGAGGTTGAGCTGGCCAGCCGTGCGTTGCCCCGTGCTCATATGGCGCTGATCGACCGGTTGCAGAGCATTAACATGACCGTCGCGGAAATGGTCACGAAACGCGATGCCGTCGGCTATATCCGTTCAAACCTTGAATTCCACCGCACATTGTATTTGCGCGCGCAGGCCCCGGCGATGCTGGCTATTGTGGAAACGGTATGGCTTCAACTGGGGCCGACGATGCGCGCGCTTTATGGGCGGCTGCGGCGGACAGAGCCGCCACACTACCACAAGCTGATCATCGCCGCGTTGAAGGCGGGGGATGAACCGGGACTGCGGCTGGCCGTGCGTTCAGATGTGACGCAAGGGCTGCGTATGCTGGTTAGCTAAGCGGCTTGTTGCCGAAGCGTTCAGGTTGCCTTTGTCTGGCGCCGCAGAACTAGCTTGCGCACTTGGTCTGCGATACGCTGACCCAAATCACAACAAGAGCAGATTTCAGACATGATCAATCGACGCCTATTCTCAGTTGGACTCGGGTCAACCTTTCTGGCCGCCTGTTCCGGCGGCACGCCAACCAGCGCGCCGGCAACGCGGATGCGGGCTGTTCCCAATGCGGGGTATGACGCCTGGGTTGCCGGGTTTAAGTCCCGCGCGGCCTCGCAAGGTATTTCTCAGACCACTATCAACCGTGCCTTTCAGGGGACCGGCTACCTGCCGGACGTGATCGAGCGGGACCGCAATCAGGTCGAGTTCAAACGCTCTCTCGAAGACTACCTGGCGATAGCGGCGTCGGATGAACGGATCGCAACCGGTAAGCAGATGCTGGTACGTCATGCCGGAACCCTATCCGCGATCGAGGCAAAGTACGGCGTCGACAAAGAGGTCATCGTTGCCGTCTGGGGTTTGGAAAGCCGGTATGGGTCGCGCAGGGGGGATGTGCCGGTGGTGTCGACAGTGTCGACCCTGGCCTATGACGGGCGTCGCGGCGCGTTTTTCGAAAAGCAATTGATTGCCGCCCTGAAGATCATTCAAGAGGGCGATACGACGCCCGCAAACATGACCGGCAGCTGGGCCGGAGCGATGGGGCACACACAGTTTATCCCGACCTCCTACCTGGCCTATGCGGTGGACTTCACCGGTGATGGTCGTCGGGACATCTGGTCCGAGGACCCTACGGATTCTTTGGCCTCGACCGCCGCTTATCTGGCGCGCGCCGGTTGGGTGCGCGGACAGCCTTGGGGCGGCGAGGCGGGCACGGTATCGGGCACACCTGTCGCGGTGTTGCAACCACAAACACCGGGGCCGCGTATCGCAGTGTTCCGCAATTTCCAAGTGATCAAGCGTTACAATAACTCGGACAGTTACGCGATCGGTGTCGGGCATTTGTCGGACCGGATCGCCGGTGGCGCGCCGTTTCAAGCCTCGTTCGGTCCTGATGAGACCGGGCTGACGCTTGAGGATCGCAAGGAACTGCAGCGTCGACTGACCTCGGCAGGATATGACACGCAAGGCGCGGACGGGGTCATTGGCAACAACACAAAATCCGCCATCGGCGCATATCAGCGGGCCAATGGATTGGCTGTGACCGGAGAGCCTTCGGCGGCTTTGTTGCGCCAGTTGGGCGGCTGACGGGTTACGCCGCCAGCCCTTTTGAGCCGATATCCAGGAATTTCTGGCGGCGGTCCTTGATCAGGGCCGCCGCATCCTTGCCTTCCAGCTCTTTCAGCATGGCGGCAATGGCGCCCCGAACGGACTCGACCGCTGCAGTACGGTCGCGATGCGCGCCCCCCTTGGGTTCGGTGATGATGTGATCACAGACACCCAGTTTTTGCAGGTCCTGAGCCGTCAGACGCAACGCTTCGGCAGCTTCACGCATCTTTTCTGAATCCTTCCACAGGATCGACGCACAGCCTTCGGGCGAGATCACTGAATAGACCGAATGCTCCAGCATCGCGACGCGGTTTGCCGTGGCAAACGCCACCGCGCCGCCAGAGCCACCTTCGCCGATGATCACGGACACCAAAGGGACTCCGATCTTCAGGCACATCTCGGTCGAACGTGCGATGGCCTCGGACTGGCCGCGTTCTTCGGCACCTTTGCCCGGATACGCACCGGCGGTGTCGATTAGGGTGATGACGGGCAGGCCGAAACGTCCGGCCATTTCCATCAAGCGTACGGCTTTGCGATACCCCTCGGGGCGGGCCATGCCGAAATTCCGTTCAATCCGCGATTTGGTGTCCGAGCCCTTTTCGTGCCCGATCACCATGACGGGCTGGTCGTCGAAACGGGCCAGACCGCCGATCACAGCCAGATCGTCGGCAAAGTTGCGATCACCTGCCAGCGGCGTGAACTCGGTAAACAGCTCGGCCACGTAATCCTGGCAATGGGGGCGTTCAGGGTGGCGCGCGACCTGACATTTCCGCCACGGAGTGAGGTCACCGTAAAGCTCGTCCAGCAGCTTGGCAGCCTTGGCGTCAAGCGCAGCGGCTTCTTCGGCCACGTCCATCTCTTCGTTGGCACGGGCCAGCGCGCGCAACTCCTCGGCCTTGCCTTCGATCTCGGCCAGGGGTTTTTCGAAATCCAGATACTGGGTCATGACGCCTCTCAACGCGGAAGTTCATTGCTATATGAACTTGCTGTCAGAGGAATGCAACACAAGGTAAAGCGGGCCCCGGTTCGAGGCCGTGCCTGTTTTGGTCACTTTGCGGGTACATAGCTGGACGGCAGGCCGTTATCGTCTGAGTTCACCATGTAGTATTGGTTTTCACCACTGTCCCAGACCAGAAATGCGTCTGCCCCTTCTGGTTTGGTTTGTTCGCCCCATGGGGCCTGAATGGTCAAAGCTTCGTTTGTAGCATATCCCAGATGGGACACGCGCAGCATTTCAACCGGTGTCGTCTTTAGCGCGCCGACCATGCCGGGTGTTTTGTCCTCGAACATCGCCTTGACCGCAGGGGCCATTTCCAGCCGCTCGATCAGCCGCGCATTTTTGGCTGCAACGTCGTCTAGCGGAACAAGCTCATAGGCTTCGTCAAATGTGCTTTTGCCAATGATATAGAAATCCGGGCCATCCTTGCGGAATTGCAAAGCGATGATCGAGCCGGTGTTCTCGGTCAGATAGGCCTGATCGTAGCTGGTGCCATCAACCGACCCGAGGTTCTCGCGGATCGTCTCGGGGATTGCGTCAAAGTCATCGCTGGTCAGCTGCCAACCCAGGATTGGGCGATCCTTTATGTAAGCTTCTGCTGTTGGGTTATGCTGGCTGACACGTTCGGCAATCATGGCTTGTGTCTGGATGTCATCGGCCTGAGCGAAAGTCGGCAATGCGGCAAGGACGATTGCGGAAACGATACGGCGGAGCGGAAGGGATGGATTGAACATATCAAACCTCAATTCACATGTGGAGTTTTCCATTGGTCGCGGGATTTGTTCGCCAATTGTAACACTCTTTTCGTGCATATTCCGACGTGAATTCAGCAAGATTTGTGGCCGAAGATTATGCGACTACGGATGAGCAAAGAGAAGGAAGGATGCCGATGGCAACCAGCTATGAAGATCGCGTTCTGCGCGTGTTGGCCCATATCCATGACAACCCGGATGGCGACCTATCGCTGGATGCACTGGCCGATGTCGCCGCGATGTCGCGATTTCACTGGCATCGCGTGTTTCGCGCCATCACCGGAGAGACATGTGCCCAAGCGGTGCGCCGTGTACGGCTGCACCGGGCCGCAAGCTGGTTGGTGATGTCGGATATGCCAGTGACCCGGATCGCAACCGATATTGGCTACCCCAACCTGAAATCTTTTGCGCGGGCCTTTTCAGAGGCCTATGGCAGCAGCCCAGCCGCTTTTCGAAAAGCGGGGCAGTTTCTGCCGGCCAATCCACGTTTCAGAACCGGAGATTATCCCATGCACCCCGTTATCACCCGCATCGAGCCCGCCCGCCGCGTCATTGCCCTGCCGCATAAGGGTGACTATGCCCAGATTGGCAAAAGTTTCGAGGCGTTCAGCGCTCTTTGTGAATCCCGTCAGTTGTGGCCGCAGGTCGGCCCGGTCCTTGGTGTTTATCTGGACAGCCCGGACGACACACCCGAGGATCAGTTGCGCAGCTATGCCGGAGCCGCGTTTTGTGGTGACACAACACCCGAAGGAATGGAGAGCCTGGAGCTTTCTGGGGGTAAAACCGCCGTATTAACCTACAAGGGTCCATATTCGGGTATCCGCGCCGCTTACCACAGTCTGTTTGGCAACTGGTTGCCCACATCGGGTGAAGAACCCGCAGATCAGCCTTGTTTTGAGATCTACCTCAACAATCCCCGCGATACGGCTCCCGAGGATTTGCTGACAGAAATCTGCCTACCGCTGAAATAGCTCAGTTTGGCCAAAGGACGGGGTAGAGTGAGGCAACCAGCAGAACCGCCATTGTCCAGTTGAAAACCACCAACCGGCGCGGGTTTGTCAGAATTCGCGCCATCTGTTGCCCCAAAAGGGTCCAGGTGCTGACTGATGGCAGGTTCACTGCGCCAAACACCAACGCAACAATGCAAATGGCATAAAGGGTCTGATCCGGTGTGTAGGCGGTGGTGGCCGTCAGGGCCATGGCCCAGGCCTTGGGGTTGACCCATTGAAACGCGGCAGCCTGCAGGAAGGTCATCGGTGTGCCTGTTGCGTCCGCGTCCTTTGCTGGCGCGGCATGCGCGATTTTCCAAGCGAGATAGAGCAAGTATACGACTGAGGCGATTTTAAGGATTGCGTAGCTGACCGGGTAACGGTCAAACAGCTGCACCAAGCCAGTACCGACCAGCAGTACCATGAACGTAAATCCCAGCCCTATGCCAAGCATATGCGGGATGCTTCTACGAAATCCAAAATTTGCCCCGGACGCCATAAGCATAAGATTGTTTGGACCCGGTGTTATGGATGAGACAAAGGCAAAGGCGATCAGGGCCAGAAGGATGTCGTAAGTCATGCGCCGAATAATTGCTGCAAACCGAACAAATGAAATTGCGTTTTAATGCGTGATCTCGTTAGTATCGCAATCAATGGCGAAAATTGATCACATTAACCAGCAAATATTGCGAGAGCTGTCCCAAGACGGCCGCATCAGCAACCTGGATTTGGCGGACCGGGTCGGGCTGTCGCCTTCCGCCTGCCTCCGTCGCGTGCAGGAGCTGGAGCGTTCGGGTGTGATCGCGGGCTACCGCGCAATTTTGAACCCGTCCGCGTTGGGCGTTGGCTTCGTCGCCTATATTGGTGTTGGGCTGGGTGAACATACCAAAGCGGCACAAGAAGGGTTCGAACGGGCATTACAGAGAGCACCTGAAGTGGTCGAATGCCACAATATCACGGGTACCATCGAATACCTGCTGCGCTTGGAGTGTGCGGACTTACCGTCGTACAAGACCTTCCACACCGAAGTTCTGGGAACACTGCCGCATGTGACATCGATTACGTCCTATGTGGTGATGGATTCCCCCAAGGACATGCGCGCCTGAGGCCGGAATTGTGATCTTGAACCGGCTTGCAGGGCGAATTTTCACAGCCTAGTGTCTTTTCAAAGGCCAAAAGGGGATAAACCAAAAAAGGCCGCACACAGGGAGAAGACTATGAATATTGTTCGGATCGGAGCGCTGGCAACTACGCTGGCGGTGACCGCGGGCGCGGCCTTGTCGGAGCCGCTGAAACTTGAGCCTGCGAACCCGCAGCCGTCAGGGCTTAAGTCGGGGTTGAATGTCAAATATGCGTGGGGCGGAGCGCCACCGGCCGGAATACAGTCCGTGACGTCGGCAAAATCTCTGCTCCAAAGCGGCGCCGAACCAGGTAAACCGCTCAGAGGACTGGACTATCGGGACACCCGTAAAGGTGATCCGGTTCTGACGCACCCCGAGCACTACAACGTCGCGGCAGACATCTCGGGCTATATTCGCTTTGATGCGCCCGGTGTTTACGAACTTGAGACCTGGTCTAATGATGGTGTCGAAACCATTATCGGTGGTCATCAGGTTAGCGGCACCACGGGGCGACAGCCCTGTCGGTCCAACGTGCGGTCCGAAGTCGAGGTTCCACAGGCCGGGTGGTATGAACTGAAGATGGTGTACTTTCAGAAATACAGCACCGCCTGCCTGATGATGAAATGGGGCAAGAGCGGCGAAAAGCTGAAATGGGTGCCCAACGACGTGTTCGGTCGCAAATAGGGAATGGTGGTGGGCGCTCTTTTCGAGCGCCCGTTTCTCCTAGCTTCCAGCCGCAATTAATTCGGCCTGCGCAACGATCACTTCGGCCTGTTTGATTGACGCGATGTCGACCAGACGCCCTTTGTAAACGGTTGCGCCTTCGCCATTAGCTTTGGCCTGCTCCATCGCGGCCAGAATCTCGCGCGCTTCGGACACAGCTTCGTCTGAAGGGGTAAAGACCTGATTGGCCAACGCGATCTGTTTGGGGTGGATCGCCCATTTCCCGACCATACCCAGCGTCGCCGAGCGCTTGGCTTGTGCGATATACCCTTCGTCGTCCGAGAAATCGCCGAACGGTCCGTCCACGGGCAGAATGCCGTGTGTGCGACAGGCGGCGACAATGGCTGCCTGTGCCCAGTGCCATGGGTCGGACCAGTGTTTTTCGCCTTCACGCAGCATATAGTAGTTTTCCTGCGTACCGCCGATGCCGGTGGTTTGCATCCCCATCGAGGCCGCAAAATCTGCGGCACCCAGGCTCATCGCCTGCATCCGCGGGGACGAGGCCGCGATTGCTTCGACATGGGCGATACCGGCGGCGGATTCGATGATGACCTCAAAGCTGACCGGTTTGGTGCGACCCTTGGCGCGCTCAATGGCAGTGACTAGTGCGTCCACGGCGTAGACGTCCTCGGCGCAGCCGACCTTGGGGATCATGATTTGATCCAGACGGTCGCCGGCCTGCTCCATCAGATCGACCACATCGCGGTACCAATAGGGCGTGTCCAGACCGTTGATACGCACGGACATGTACTTGTTGCCCCAATCGACTGTGTTCAGTGCTTCGATGACGTTCGCACGTGCGACGTCTTTGTCCGATGGGGCGACCGAGTCCTCGAGGTCGAGGTTGATCACGTCTGCGGCTGACGCGGCCATTTTCGGGAACAGCTTGGTGTTTGATCCCGGTCCGAACAACTGACAACGGTTGGGGCGCGCGGGGGCGGCGGGTTGGATGCGAAAGCTCATCTGGACCTCGTGCGAGAAAGGAAATTACGATTTTCTTGCCTCATGGGGTATTAAATTGCGCAAGCCATAGCAAGCATCTTTGTGCAGCTGCGGCAATGCAATCGCAGCAATTGCTGCGATACAGGAGTAAAACAGCGATTAAAGTTTAATCGCTTTGAAAACTTGAAAGATTCGTGCGCCTTACTCGAATGAGGCGCAAAAATTTCCCGTGTGGCGGGGCGTTGCCAGACGAAAACGCGAAACACTCGTTGAAATCGTCCCCTAGTCTGCGTCGGAATCAGAGGAGTTTACCGCAATGATCGAGACACCGTACCTGCTGTTTTTGGGCGATGCGCCCGACCAATTGGCGGCCAAAGTGGCAGTTGGCATCAAGGACTGGCGTCCTGAAAATGCCGTCGGCCAGTATCGTATGGACGGATGCAAGGCCGATCTGGGCCTGACCGACATGTCCCTGACCGAGGCGAAAGAGGCCGGTGCCAAGACGCTGGTCATCGGCGTTGCCAACCGTGGCGGCGTGATCAGCCAGGAATGGAAGAAGGTTCTGGTCATGGCGCTGGAGGAAGGCTTTGACCTTGCCTCGGGCTTGCATAACCTGCTGAGCGACGAACCTGATCTGGTTGCTGTTGCCGAAGCCACCGGCCGCAAGCTGCACGATGTGCGTGTTCCTTCGGTGGAGTATCCGATTGCAAACGGCATTAAGCGCAAGGGCAAGCGCTGTCTGGCTGTTGGGACCGATTGCTCGGTCGGCAAAATGTACACGGCGATGGCGATGGATGCCGAAATGCGCCAGCGCGGTATGAAGTCGACCTTCCGGGCAACCGGTCAGACCGGCATCCTGATCACCGGGGACGGCGTGCCGTTGGACGCGGTCATCGCGGATTTCATGGCGGGTTCGGTCGAATGGTTGACGCCTGACAATGATGACGATCACTGGGATCTGATCGAAGGGCAGGGGTCGCTGTTCCACGTGTCCTATTCCGGCGTGACCATGGCGCTGATCCACGGCGGCCAGCCCGATGCGCTGATCCTGAGCCACGAGCCGACCCGAGAGCATATGCGCGGGCTGCCGACCTATCAGCTGCCGACGCTGGAAGCGCTGCGTGATACAGCCTTGGCACTGGCAAAGGTCGCGAATCCGGAGTGTCAGGTTGTAGGGGTTTCGGTCAACACCCAGCATATGTCCGAAGAGGACGCCACCGCCTATCTGGCCAAGGTTGAGGCCGAAATGGGTCTGCCTGCGACCGATCCGTTCCGCTTTGGCTCGGGTAAACTGGTGGATGCGCTGGCCGCACTGTGATCTAAGCGGCACGTCGGAGGCGGGGTTGTCCGCCTTCGGCGAAAGCAACTTGAAAAAGATGAAGGAGCGGGCGCGTGCAGGTAGAAGTCTCTCGTGACGTGTTTCGGCTGGCGCAGGTCTTCACGATCTCGCGCGGGTCTCGGACCGAGGCCAAGGTGCTAACGGTTCGGGTTTCTGACGGAACCTATCAAGGATGGGGCGAATGCGTACCCTATGCCCGATACGATGAAACGCTGGATTCGGTCGAGGCCGAGATCGCAGCTTTGCCTGCTGAATTTACCCGCGACAGCCTGATGGATCTTTTGCCTGCAGGCGCGGCGCGGAATGCGGTGGACTGCGCCCTTTGGGATCTGGAAGCCAAACGCGCCGGAAAGCGCGCCTGGGAATTGGCGGGGCTGCCGGTTCCGGGACCAGAGATCACCGCATATACACTGTCGCTTGATACACCGGAAAAGATGCAGGCACAGGCTGCCGCCAACGCGCATCGACCCTTGTTGAAGATCAAGCTGGGAACGCCGGATGACATGCCCCGGCTGGAGGCCGTGCGCGCAGGTGCACCAGATGCCACGATCATCGTCGATGCAAACGAAGGCTGGTCCGCCGCTGTTTACGCGGACCTGGCGCCACATCTGGTGCGTCTGGGTGTCGCCTTGGTCGAGCAGCCTTTGCCTGCAGGTGAGGATGACGCCCTGATCGGAATGGAGCGCCCTGTGCCGGTATGTGCCGATGAGTCCTGCCATGACCGCACCAGCCTTCCCGGCCTCAAGGGCAAGTATGACGTGGTCAATATAAAACTCGACAAGACGGGCGGCCTGACCGAGGCGCTGGCTCTGCGCGAGCAGGCATTGGCCGAGGGCTATCGTGTGATGGTCGGATGTATGGTCGGCAGCTCTCTGGCCATGGCACCTGCGACACTGTTGGCGCAAGGTGCGATGGTGACAGACCTTGACGGGCCACTGCTGTTGGCCGAAGACCGCGACAACCCGCTGATTTTTGATGACGCCGGAGTTCACCCGCCCAAAGCGGACCTCTGGGGCTGAGGAGACAACACATGACCCGCACCGTTTACGTTAATGGCGAATACCTGCCCGAGACCGAGGCCAAGGTGTCCATCTTTGACCGCGGCTTTCTGTTTGCAGACGCCGTCTACGAAGTCACCAGTGTTCTGGATGGCAAACTGATCGATTTTGAAGGCCACGCCGTCCGCCTAAAGAGGTCTTTGGATGAGCTTGAAATGGCCGAGCCCTGCACCAAAGAAGAATTGCTGGAGATTCACCGCAAGCTGGTAGAGCTGAACGGCATCGAAGAAGGGCTGGTCTATCTACAGGTCAGCCGTGGTTCGGATGGCGACCGGGATTTCGTTTTCCCGTCGGCGGATACCAAGCCCAGCCTCGTGCTGTTCACCCAGAACAAGCCAGGTCTGGCCGATAGTCCCGCTGCCAAGAAGGGCGCCAAGATCATCTCGATCGAGGATATCCGCTGGGGTCGTCGCGACATTAAGACCGTACAGCTGCTCTACCCGTCGATGGGCAAGATGATGGCCAAGAAAGCAGGTTGTGACGATGCGTGGCTGGTTGAAGACGGTTATGTGACCGAAGGCACGAGCAACAATGCTTACTTCGTCAAAGACGGCAAGATTGTCACCCGCCCGCTATCGAACGACATTCTGCACGGCATCACCCGCAAAGCCGTCCTGCGCATGGCCGCCGAGGCGCAGATGGAAGTCGAGGAGCGCCTGTTCACTATCGACGAGGCGAAAGAGGCGGATGAGGCCTTCACCACCTCGGCCAGCGCCTTTGTGATGCCGGTGGTCGAAATCGACGGAGTGACATTGGGTGACGGAACGCCCGGCCCAATCGCGAAACGGTTGCGCGAGATTTATCTGGACGAAAGCCGCAAAGCTGCAGTCTAAAGAAAAAGGCTCGCTAAGCTTGGCAAATCACTTACCAGAAGAGATGCAAAGTCAAAACACCCTCGCAGAAATCTAAATCTGTCAGGGTGTTTTTTTGAAGCGTCGGCTGTGCGGGCAAAGCAGACGCCAGATTACTCTAATCGGTTCGTATTCGCTCTACTATCGCGAGGGCTTCTGCGGGTGTAGAAATGTGCTTCATCCCAAGTTTGGCAAGCTCGCTAGCATTCTTCTGAAAATCCTTGGTGTTATTGGTAACAAAAACATCCCGGCCTTGTTGAATGTGCGAATATGCAGAAATTACATCACACCAAGTGTTCCGCCACTTTGACAATTCTTCTGACTGAATTGCATCGTCTGTCATCAGTTTTCCATCAGGCAAGTGGTCTGCAGGTTTTCGCGGAACCAAAGGTGCAATGACACGCCATATTGCGTCCCTATCACGCTCGAATTTCTCACCGTCCCCAACGATGTAACTGAAACCCCAATAGCTTAGACCAAAGATGCCGGGCATAGGAACGAGAGGTAAATCTTGCCATCCAAGTGCTGAAATCCTTTCCTTAAAAACGTTGGCGTTTCCGGGAAAGCGCTTCGATTTGGTGTTTTCGGACGCCGACGCCGCAAGAAGCGCTACTTCGAAGTGCCCCAATCGGTGGAACTTGATCAGTTCAGTAACATTTTCTGCTTGAGGCCGATTCTCCTCAACTTCGATGACACAATTCCAATCCAGCGTAAGCTTCATCTATTACACTCATGTACGCTCTCGTTTGTCAGAGTATAGCATTGGGCAAACTCAATGATCCACGCGAATGCACCGTCGCTAAGGGCTCGAACCTGACGTTAAGGTGTTGCCTTTCGCGCAACTGCTGGCATTTGATCCGCAACACTTCTGGTGGAAGGCTTGGGATTTGGCGGGCTATTACAAAGAGGAGTTAGCTTTTGTTGCCGACGTTCTCTTCGAAAGCGACCTTGAAAGCAGCCTGTTTCTCGGGGCTGGCGTCGGTCTGGAAGTTGGTTTTCCACTCATCCATGGTCATGCCATAGAAAATCTGACGGGCTTCGTCCTTGCCCATCTCGATGCCTTTTTCGTTGGCGGCTTCCTGATACCAGCGGGACAGGCAGTTGCGGCAGAACCCGGCCAGGTTCATCATGTCGATATTTTGCACATCAGTGCGGTCTTCCATCAGGTGTTTCTGTAACCGGCGGAATGCGGCGGCCTGAAGTTCGATTTCGGTTTGCTTGTCCATGGTTTGGCTCCGGATGACAGGAATTCGTGCTGTATGTGACCTAGCGGCCCAAGGACGATGTTTCAACAAACAGCGTATCAGGCCAGTTTCAACGCCAGCCAAGGGGTAATGCAGAAGATCAGCGTCAAAATCTTGTAGTTGGCCAGATACCGAAAATACGCTCGGTTCACTGCGGGGCGCTCCATCTGGAACATTCTGCCGTGTATGCCTGCAATCCAGTCCTGCAACAACAAGATCATCACTGTGGTGAACAGAAGAATCGCGATGTTGAGCACGGCCATCCAACCAAAAACAGCTGTCAGAAATTCCTGAGTCATAGTGGCCTCCTTTCCGCCAATATATGGGGATTGCGGAGGGTGCTCACAATAACGTGAGGATTTGAATCGGTCCCGTAAGACCTTATGTCACAAGCCGCTTTCGTCCAATGCGTCTTGAAGGATTGGAGCCAGCCGCTCGGCCCACTCCCGCTGTCCGGCGCTGTCGGCGATCAGGTCATTGCGCAGTTCGATCAGCGCGTTGGGACGGCCAAAGCTGGTGCAGTGTTTGTCGATCGCATCACCGGGCAGCACGCCGGTGTAGGGTTCGTTGATGCCCACGCAAAGGTCGCACTCGGCCTCAAGGCGGTTGATCAAAGGGCGCGAGAACCGTTCGTCAGGAGTATGTAAAACCCCGATATGCCAGGGGCGCGGATCACGACCCCGCAATTGGCGGGTGAACGAATGCATCGAGATAATCACCGCATGCGGCAACGCGGCCATCTGCGCCAGTGCGTCATGATAGGGGCGATAGCACATGTTCAACCGCCGCTCGCGTTCTGCCGCGTCTGCATGGCGGTTGCCAGGAATGATCGAGCCGTCGTAGAGCTTCATCAACAAGGTCGGGTCATCTTCGCCGCGGTTCGGGTCTATAACCAGGCGGGAAAAATTGGCCGCGATTACGGGTGCATTCAAAAGCTCGCCCAGATGTTTGGATACCTCATAGGCACCGACGTCATAAGCGATGTGGCGTTCCATATCCTCGCGCGGCAGGCCAAGGTCGCCACCATTGATTTCGGGCGGAACGGTGTTGGTCGCGTGGTCGCATGTGATCAGCCAGCGCGAGGGCCGATCCGCGCCATGGATAAAAAACGGGGAATACGTCATAAGCCTGTCATCTAGTTTGACGCAGGTGTAGGGCAGTTGCTTTGAAAAGGGAATTGCGCAATAAGCGGGCTGAGTAATGTTTGCGGTAACATTTGTGCAGAATCAAGAAATGACGATAGGAGAGCCAGACCAATGCGACGCCTGAGAAATGTGAAAATCGTGGCGACGCTGGGACCGGCGTCGAATGACTATGACATGATCCGCGCCCTGCATGAGGCTGGTGCAGATGTTTTCCGCCTGAACATGAGCCATGGCAGCCACGATGAGATCCGCGAACGCCACCGGATCATTCGGCAGGTGGAAAAGGATCTGGATAGTCCGATTGCCATTCTGGCCGATCTTCAGGGGCCCAAGCTACGTGTCGGGGTGTTCGCCAACGATGCAGAGGAACTTGAAGAAGGTGCCGCGTTCCGTTTGGATCTGGACCCTGCGCCGGGTGACATAAATCGCGTTTGCCTGCCGCATCCCGAGATTTTTGCTGCGTTGGAGCCGGGCGCGCGCCTGCTTGTCAACGATGGGAAGATTCGCCTAACCGTACAGGACTGCAGCCAGGATTTTGCCAATTGCACAGTTGAAGTCGGCGGGACTATTTCGAACCGCAAAGGTGTAAATGTTCCTGACGTGGTGCTGCCGTTGGCCGCTTTGTCGGCAAAGGACCGCGACGATCTGGAATTTGTCTGCCAGCTGGGCGTGGATTGGCTGGCGCTGAGCTTTGTGCAGCGTGCCAAGGACGTGTTCGAGGCGCGCGCGCTGGCCGACGGCCGTGCGTCGATACTGTCCAAGATCGAAAAGCCTGCTGCGGTTGAGGCATTCGACGATATTCTCGATGCCTCTGATGGGATCATGGTCGCGCGCGGTGATCTGGGGGTCGAGCTTCCGGTTTCGGCCGTGCCCCCGATCCAGAAACGGCTGGTGCGCAAATGCCGTGGGGCGGCAAAGCCAGTAATCGTGGCGACTCAGATGCTGGAGAGTATGATCGAAAGCCCGATGCCCACGCGGGCCGAAGTTTCGGACGTGGCAACGGCAATCTACGAAGGCACGGATGCAATCATGCTCAGCGCGGAATCGGCTGCCGGTTCCTATCCGATCGAGGCCGTGCAAACGATGAACAAGGTCGCTATCGAGGTCGAGGCTGACCCGACCTATACGCAGATCATAGCGGCGTCCCGGACTGCGAAGGGAACGACGATTGCGGACGGTATTGTGGCCGCCGCGCGTGAGATTGCAGAAAAAACAGATATCAAGGCAATCTGCTGTTTTACCCAAAGTGGCACCACCGCTCTGCTGACGGCGCGGGAACGTCCCGGTGTTCCGATTATTGCGATGACGCCCGCCACAGGAACCGCGCGACGCCTGTGCCTGAGCTGGGGATGTCATTGCGTGATGACGCCCGAGTTGGAGCGGTTTAAAGGCGCTGTCGTTAACGCGGCCCGTGCGGCCCGTGCCGGAGGGTTCGCATCCGAAGCCGATCAAATCGTAGTGACTGCCGGTGTGCCTTTCAACGTCCCGGGAACGACCAATATTTTGCGTATCGCGCCTTGCGATGAACGGCTGATCTACAACACTGATCCCGGGTAACAGTTGCGATGCCGGGCCGTGAAAAGCTGGTATCAAACCGATACGCCTAAATTTTAGGCAGAAAAAGTATATTAATTTCAATAAGATACTGAAATAACGGTTGTGTTCGGAAGATAACTCTCTGTTTTTGAGGGTTTTTCCGGGATACTCGGGCGCATGGGCGGTCCACTTAATAAGTTCCAGGTTCCGGCTGCCCTGCCGGGGGCACGGGTCCCGGCATAACAAAAATTATTGGAGGAACGTCATGACAACGAAAATTGTCATTGGACTGGACGGGACAGAAACCGGAGAACGCGCCATCGCCTTTGCCAAAGATCTGGCGAGCCGAATTGGCACGTGTGAACTTCTGGTTGTTTATGTCATCGAATGGTCCCCATTCACTTTTCAAACCCCTGAGGAGAACGCGTTGCGGCACAAGCGGCGTGAAGAAGAAGTCGAGCTCGCGACGAACCGGATTGTTACCCCGGCCGTCGAGGCCCTCACTGCAGATGGTTACACAGTGCACGGTATCGTGCGTCATGGCGATGTGGCCGAAACTCTGAACGCGATAACCGTCGAAAATGGCGGCACGCAGATCATCGTCGGGCGCGCCTCGGCCGATGGGTTCAAGAAACGCTTGTTTGGCAGCTCGACCCAGAATCTGGTCATGCACGCCGATGTGCCAGTCACTGTTGTGAACTGAGGGGAGGGATGAGAATGACTATGTTTAAACATCTCTGGCTGGCGGCAATTGCTGCCTTGTTGGCCGCTCCTGCGATGGCGCAAGAGGCACCCGGGCTGGACGACAAGATCAATCAGGCATTCGCCGATTTCACCGGGCCATTTGTCAGCTTTATCTTTGCGCCTTTTCCGGGAACCGGTTTTCCGTGGATCGTGGGCTGGTTGGTCGTCGCGGCGACAGTATTTACGCTGTATTTTGCCTTTGTGCAGCTTCGGTTCTTTGGCCACGCAATCAGCCTTGTAAAAGGTGACTATTCGGATCCCAACGATGCGGGTGAGGTCAGCCACTTTCAGGCTCTGGCCACGGCCCTGTCGGGTACGGTCGGTCTGGGCAATATCGCCGGTGTGGCGGTGGCTGTCGGTATTGGCGGACCGGGCGCAACGTTCTGGATGATCGTAGCGGGCCTGCTGGGCATGGCGTCGAAATTCACCGAATGTACGCTGGGCGTGAAGTACAGGAACGAATACGAAGACGGCACCGTTTCGGGTGGTCCGATGTACTATATGTCCAAAGGATTTGATGAACTGGGCTTGCCGGGTGGCAAGATCCTGGCCGTGCTGTTTTCGATCTTCTGTATTCTGGGCGCGTTGGGCGGGGGCAATATGTTCCAGGCCAATCAGGCGCACCAGCAGATTGCTGGTATCACCGGAGATTATCCCGGCTGGATCACCGGTCTGGTCTTTGCAGGCATCGTGTTTGCAGTGATCGTGGGAGGACTGAAATCCATCGCACGGGTGACTGAAAAGGTCGTGCCGTTCATGGGTGTCATGTATGTCGCTGCGGCGCTGGTGATCATCATAATGAACGCAGATCAAATCGGTTGGGCCTTCGGTCAAATCTTCGCAGGTGCCTTCACCGGCCTTGGTGTCGCGGGCGGTATGGTCGGCGCGCTGATTCAGGGCTTCCGTCGCGCAGCGTTCTCGAACGAAGCTGGCGTTGGTTCTGCGGCGATTGCGCACTCTGCAGTTCGGACCAAAGAGCCGATCACCGAAGGGTTCGTCTCGCTGCTTGAGCCGTTCATCGACACAGTCGTGATCTGTACGATGACAGCGCTGGTGATCATCATCACGCAGCAGCTGATCGTTGATCCGGAAACAGGCAAATACATGTTGAACGAGGCAGGCAATGCGATCGCTACGGTCGATGGTAACTCGGGCGTCAGCCTGACTTCTGCCGCCTTTGGCAGTGCGTTCAACTGGTTCCCGTATGTGCTGGCGATTGCAGTGGTCTTGTTTGCCTTCTCAACCATGATCAGCTGGTCCTATTACGGCCTCAAGGCCTGGACCTATCTGTTCGGCGAAGGCCACACCAAAGAGCTGGTGTTCAAGGTCATCTTCTGCATCTTCGTTGTCATCGGGGCCGCGGCCAACCTTGGTCCGGTCATCGACTTCTCTGATGCGGCGATCTTTGCGATGGCTGTCGTGAACGTCTTTGCGCTGTACTTCCTGATGAAGGTGGTGCGGGAAGAACTGGCTTCCTACGCATCACGACTGAAGAGCGGCGAAATCCGCAAATTCGAACATTAAACCAATGCACCGGGGCGGCGCGTGTCGCCCCGGTGCCTGATCAGGCTGCAAAAAGCGCAGATTCTGGTCCAAACCCCCTTGCCAGTATGACCGAACTTGCGTAAACGGCGCTTCTGATCGCGTGACCGGCCGAGATGGCATGCCGAGTCGCGTCTGAAACCGAACCCCGAAAGGAGACGGAAATGCCTAAGATGAAGACCAAGTCGAGCGCCAAGAAGCGCTTTAAGGTGACTGCGACCGGTAAGGTCCTTGCTGGCCAGGCCGGCAAGCGTCACGGCATGATCAAGCGGACCAAGAAGTTCATCCGCGACGCCCGTGGCAACACCACCCTGTCCGCCCCCGACGCCAAGATCGTCAAGGGCTACATGCCCTACGACCGCTAAGAGGAGATTAAGAGATGTCCCGCGTTAAAGGTGGAACCGTAACTCACGCCCGTCACAAGAAGGTTATCAAGGCCGCCAAAGGTTACTATGGCCGCCGCAAGAGCACCTTCAAGGTTGCCCGTCAGGCCGTCGACAAGGCGAACCAGTACGCAACCCGCGACCGTAAGAACCGCAAGCGCAACTTCCGCGCTCTGTGGATCCAGCGTATCAACGCTGCTGTCCGTTCGCATGACGAAGCACTGACATATTCCCGCTTCATCAACGGCCTGAACCTGGCCGGTATTGAAGTGGACCGCAAAGTTCTGGCCGACCTGGCCGTGCACGAACCGGAAGCGTTCGGCGCGATCGTCGCCAAAGCTCAGGCTGCTCTGACTGCCTGATCTTCTGAAAAGAGACAGTGAATGAAGGGCCGTCCCGCCAGGGGCGGCCTTTTTCTATTTGGGCGAAGTTTTGTGGGTTTCTGTTTGAGAAGCTGAAGCTGGTTTACTACTACTGGCGGTGGTCAGAGCTCCGATATCTGTGGCTCCAGCCGTCTTCATACTCCCCCAATACTCTGGACAGCTCTAACAGTGACGCAAAGACGCGAGCATACACATCCCGTGACAGCAATGGCTTATTGTCGTCCAGTAGCTGAACAATCTTGACGATATCCGAGGCGATCACCTCGTAGACTTGTTTGTCCGCGGGCGTTGGGTCCAATGTCCAGATATTGCGTTCGTCATAGTACTTGGCTGGCTTTGGTTCGTCATTTTCCATTCAGCGGTGCCTCCAGTTTGAAGCACACTTGGAAGTGAAGAGAGCACAGACAATAGTTATGGCGTGAAGTCACAAGAAAATGGCGACGGCAACAAAGTCATTCTGATTGAAGATTCTCAGAGACTTATTTTTCGCTGCCTTTCTTCACCAACTGCGCCGCAAACGATACGCCCGTTCCCGGTCCGGCATAGGTGACCATAATCACGTCATCCAAATAAACACCGTTGAAAATCCCGGATGAGACATCGTCGCCGGATATCCCCGCCTCGGCCAAAACAAAGCGGGTGGGGTCGTCCAGGCTGAACGTGCCCATTGCCTCTTCAACGATCCATTCCTCATCGCCGATGCGACGCCAGCGATTGGTAGCAGTGATGAGGTTGCCGTCCAGCTTGGTGACTTCCAGCTCCATCTCGGTCTTCAGCAGGCCTTTCTTGTGGTTTGGATTCGATTTGGCGAAAGCCACCAGATAAGTGCCGTGCCAGGTGCCGACGATCTGGGGAAAGCCGCTGCCTTCATCGGCCGTGGACGGGGTGGCGACCGCAAGAATGGCCACTGCGGCGAGGCTCCGGATAAGCTTGAGTACCATTGGTCACGTCTCCTGCGTTTGGGGTGAGGTGAGCACAGGGTACCTGAGCTGACGCTTTTGACAAACCCGCGCGAGCAAACACAAAAAACCGGCGCGGTGGGCGCGCCGGTTTAAGTTCATCTGCCGAAGTGCGTGAGTGATGGCAGATGTTTTCAGTTACGTTCAGCCGAATACACGACCCAGTGCGCCGTCGACCGCATCGGTGATCTGGTCAATGTCGTCTGCGGTTGCAATCAGTGCAGGGGAGAAGCACAGCGTGTTGTTGCGGCTGGGGATCGAGCGGTTAGTGGCCCCGATGATAACGCCCTGCGCCATACAATCGGCAACGACCGCCTGAACCTTTTTCTCGTCCATGGGCTCCTTGGTAGCACGGTCTGCAACCAGTTCGGCACCTAGGAACAGACCCTTGCCGCGCACGTCGCCGATAACTTTGTGCTTTTCCATCAGCGCCTGCAGGTTGCCCAGCATCCGGTTGCCCATGTCGGTGCAATTCTGCAGCAGGTTCTCGTCTTCGATGATGCGCATGTTCTCGATCGCAGCGGCCGGACCGGCGGTGCAGCCACCAAAGGTCGAGATGTCGCGGAAATAGCTCAGCGGGTCCGACATGTCGTCTTTGAACATGTCAAAGACTTCTTCGGTGGTGACCATTACGGCAATCGCCGCATAGCCCGAGGCAACGCCTTTGGCCATGGTCACGAAGTCGGGCTTGATGCCGTACTGCTGATAACCGAACCAGGTGCCGGTCCGACCCACGCCGCAGACAACTTCGTCGATGTGCAGCAGGATGTCGTACTTCTTGCAGATTTCCTGCACGCGCTCCCAGTAGCCTGCGGGCGCTTCGATCACACCGCCGCCTGCGGTCACCGGCTCAAGGCACAGTGCGCCAACGGTTTCCGGGCCTTCGCGCAGGATCACCTCTTCGATGGCGTCTGCGGCTGCTTTGCCGAATGCCTCGCCGGACAGGTCTTCCATGCCCAGCTCGTGCTTACGGTATTCCATGCAGTGCGGAACACGGATGAAGTCAGGTGCGAAGGGACCGTACTGCGCGGTACGCTCGTCCTGACCGCCTGCGGACATGGTCGCCAGGGTCGAGCCGTGGTAGTCGCGGTCACGGTACAGGATCTTGGTTTTCTTGCCGCCATAGCGCTTGTGCGCAATCTGACGAACCATCTTGAACACCTTCTCGTTCGCTTCGCTCCCTGAGTTGGTGTAGTAAACGCGGCTCATGCCGGGCATTTTGCTGATCAGCTTTTCAGCAAAGATCGAACCGGGGATCGAACCTGCGGTATTGGCGAAATAGCACAGCTTCATCAGTTGGTCGTGAACCGCCTTACAGATCGATTCGCGGCCATAGCCGACGTTTACGGTCCAGACGCCACCGGACACGGCATCCAGATGCTCTTTGCCGTTCTGGTCCCAGACGCGCATGCCTTTGCCTTCGACAATGATCTTGGGATCATTGGTTTCCAATGGCTTATGCTGCAGCAGGTGGTGCCAGATATGGGCGCGGTCGGCCTCGACCACGTGCGAGAGATCGTTTTCGTTGAACGTGCCGTCCATGACATGTCCTTTCAAAATGGCTGGGGCGCGGGCGGCAAAATAGGTCCGGCCCGGCTTTGTGTTTTCGATGGCTCAGATCACCGCGAAAGCTCTGTCGGAGATAGGGCCAGATTGCATCATCCCGTAATTCCAGTCCATGGTCGCGCCGTATTTTTACGGGTTTGTCAGATGAACGACTTTGTGCTCAATTCGCCACAAACGACGAGGGAGGGTCTGCAAATGACACAAGCCAACATCTATGAGCGTCATTTGGACAAGTGCCGGGCAAACTATACCCCGCTGTCACCGCTGAGTTTTATCGAGCGGACAGCGCAAATCTACCCGGACTACCCTTCGGTGGTTTACGGCGCGCGGCGTTATACATGGGCAGAAACCTATGTCCGCTGCCGTCGTTTGGCAGGCGCGCTGACCGCGCGCGGGATCAACACAGGCGACACAGTTTCAATCATCGCCGCCAACATCCCCGAGATGTATGAGGCACATTTTGGGGTGCCCATGGCGGGCGCAGTTCTGAATGCCATCAACACCCGATTGGACGCCCCGATCATCGCCTTCATCCTGAACCATGCGGAATCCAAGATTTTGCTGGTCGACCCGGAATTCTCGGGCGTGGTGAAAGAGGCGCTGAAACAGGTGGATCACAATGTACTGGTCGTCGACATCGTGGACCCGAGCTTTGACGGCGGAGAAAAGCTGGGCACCCTGACCTATGACGCCTTGCTGACCGAAGGCGACCCTGAGTTCAACTGGTCCCTTCCTAAGGATGAATGGGACGCGATCACGCTGAACTACACGTCCGGCACCACAGGCAACCCGAAGGGCGTCGTGTACCACCACAGAGGGGCCGCGTTGAATGCGCAGTCGGACCTGCTGGACTGGAACATGCCAAAGCACTCGGTCTACTTGTGGACCCTGCCGATGTTCCACTGCAACGGCTGGTGCTTTCCCTGGGCGATGGCTGCCAATGCGGGTGTTTCAGTCTGTCTGCGGGCTGTTCGGGACGAGCCGATCTATGCGGCCTTCCGGGATGAAAAGGTGACCCATTTCTGCGGTGCGCCGATCGTGTTGAATATGCTGGCGAATGCGCCCAATCACCTCAAGGATTTCGATCATGAGATCAAAGTGATGACAGCGGGCGCGCCGCCGCCCGCTGCCGTGATCGAAAGCATGGAAAACATGGGCGTCGAAGTCACACACGTTTACGGCTTGACCGAGACTTATGGCCCCTCGGTTGTGTGTGCCTGGAAAGACGAGTGGAACGACAAGGGGGCCGAAGACCGCGCCGCGCTCAAGGTGCGTCAGGGCGTGCGGTATACCGCCTTGTCGGGACTGATGGTTGCGGACCCGGACACGCTGGAACCTGTGCCCGCTGATGGTAAGACGATGGGTGAGATTTTCATGCAAGGCAACGTCGTCATGAAAGGTTATCTGAAAAACTCCGAAGCCACGGACAAGGCGTTTCGTGGTGGTTGGTTTGCCTCGGGCGATCTGGGAGTGATGCATCCGGACGGCTACATCGCACTGAAAGACCGGTCCAAAGACATCATCATTTCGGGGGGTGAGAATATCTCGTCTGTCGAGGTTGAGGATATCCTTTATAAGCATCCAGCCGTGATGGAAGCGGCAGTGGTCGCGCGCCCGGATGAAAAATGGGGCGAAACACCTTGTGCATTCATTGAGCTAAAGCCAAACGCACAAGCGAGTGAGGCGGAGATCATCGCCTTTTGTCGGGACAACATGGCCCATTTCAAGGCACCTAAAACGGTGGTGTTCGGACCTTTGCCCAAAACCTCGACCGGTAAGATCCAGAAATTCAAACTGCGGGACCAGGCGCGGGCGCTGACCTAGGCGCCGATCCGGTTGAAAATCGACAGGTCAAGCTCCAGCATTTCACCCATCCAGATCGCCCGATCCCGGTGGTCCGCAAGGTGGTCGCCTGTTTCGGGGTGGGTGAAGATCGTCAGGCCCTGCCGGTGCAGCATCAGCCACGGCATGACTTGATCAAACGCCTCGGGGCCAAAGCTCAGTTGACAGCTCCATCGCGGGTGCGGGCCGACGTTTTTGGCATGCATGCGCCCCATCTGCACGGGAAACAGACGAGCGGCGTCGCTGCAGACCTGCTCTGCGATGCCTTGCGTGTTCGCGTCAAAATAGACATGGGCATGATAGCCGGTGATTTCTGGCATTGGGGCCTCTCGCATACGTTTCGAACAAGGTATGTGGCCGCGAAAGATATTGCTACTTGCGCCGTTACACAGCCTCTGTGCACGGGATCAAGTGGGGGCGTTGGTATCGGGATGTGCCGCGGCAAAAGCGGTGTGACCGGCACATGCGACCTCGACGTCTAGTATGCGGGGCAAATCGGACAAGTCCACGTCCCAACGGCGTGCGTTGTACATTTGCGGGACAAGGCAAAGATCGGCCAACCCAGGCTTGGTCCCGGTGCAGTAGGGGGCTTGTTCAAAGCCTTCCAGAAGTGCCTCAAAAGCCAGTAACCCGGGGCGAATGTAATGACGCATCCAGTCGCCGGGCATACCCTCGGCACCATTACTAAGTGCAGTTGCAAATTGCGCGACTGACAGGTTGCAGACCGGATGCACATCAACCGCGATGGACTGCGCCAAGGCCAGCGCATGCGCCCGAGCCGCCGGTTCCGCAGGCAACAGCCCAAGGCCGCGAGTTTGATCAAGGTAGTCGATAATGGCCAGCGATTGGGTCAATCGCAGACCATCAATCTCTAGTACGGGTACCAGCCTCTGAGGGTTGCGGGCCAAATGGCCGCCTGATCGCTGTTCGCCAGCCGACAGGTCAATTGAAACGGCACGATAGTTGATCCCGGCCAGATTCAGGGCGATCCGTACCCGGTAGCTGGCCGAAGACCGCCAATAATCATACAGCACCACGCCGCTCATTGCCGGTCTCCTTGGTCTGTCAGGTGTCTTGCAGCTTGGCGGCTTTCAGCGCGTTGGACAACACTTTTGCAGCGCCGATGTGATTGGCCAGGACCAGAACTAGCCGTGCGTTCAGGGCATCGCTTTCGGCTTTGTTCAGCCCATCATGCGCGGCTGTCAGATCGGCATAGAAACCGTCGGCATTTTCCAGATTTGGGGTGAGGATCAGATCGGTCATGTCGCTTACTCCTTACCGGTTGCCCGGCGGATTGCCTGTCGAAAGGCGTTTTCTTCAAACGTGTCGCGGCGTGCGGCGACGTGTTGGTCGGGCCGGATCAGGTACACTGCGCCCGTGGCATCACCCAGATACCTGCGCTTCAACTCCAAAGTCAGGTCATCTTTGACCGACAGGGCCAACCGCGTTGCCTGCACGCCACCCTCTTCGATACTGTCAGGCGCATCCGCATCAATTGTCAGCAGCGTGAATTTTCCAGCCAGTTGCGGCAGCAGGAATTCATCGCCCAAAGGCGCATCCGGGCAAGCGGAGCCCGGGCGCGTAACCTCTGGCCCGTTCAACGCGTCCGCAGAGCTGAGCGATGATCCGGAATATGCGCAGGGCGTGCTCAACCGGCCGGAATTGACCAGCGGGCGCGCAAACGGGTAGTGCTCGCTGAGGTCCAAAACCGCATCCCGCAAAAGACGCGACATATCGGATTTGGGCGTGATAAATTCCGTCGATAGGGTGGACATGCGAATGTTCTCATCCGCGGCTTCGACCCGTTCCCGGCTGTAGCTATCCAGCAAAAGATCGGGCGCGTCGCCATCCATGACCAGCTTCAGCTTCCAGCACAGGTTGTCTGCGTCCTGAAGGCCGGAATTGGCCCCGCGAGCGCCAAAGGGGCTGACCTGATGGGCGCTGTCGCCGGCAAACAATACGCGACCATGGCGAAACCGTTCCATCCGGCGGCATTGGAACGTGTAGATCGAGACCCATTCAAGCGCGAAGTCGACGTCTTCGCCCAGCATAGCCTTCAGCCTCGGTATCACGTTTTCAGGTAGTTTTTCGTGTTCCGGGTCGATGTCCTTGCCCAGCTGCAGGTCGATCCGCCACACATTGTCCGGCTGCTTGTGCAGCAGCGCGGACTGTCCCCGGTTGAAGGGTGGGTCGAACCAGAACCAACGCTCAGAGGGGAAGTCTGCCCGCATTACCACATCAGCAATCAGAAAATTGTCTTCGAATATGCGACCTTCGAAATCCAGACCCAACATGCGGCGGGTGGGTGAATTTGCTCCGTCGCAGGCAATCAGCCAATCCGCCTCAATGTTGTAAGGGCCTTCGGGCGTTTCAATCTCAAGCTTGACGTGATCGTCATGGGTGCCGATGGCCTCAACCCTGTTCTGGCCGCGAATTTCAATTGGCGCGCCTTCGGCTTGCAATTCTCGCACGCGTTCAACAAGCATTTTTTCAACATAGTATTGCTGCAGATTGATGAAGGCCGGGTTCGCATAACCGGTGTCGGGCTGCAGGTGAAACTCATAAACCTGACGGTTGTCGAAAAACACTTTGCCCGCATCCCACAACACACCTTTTTCGACCAGCTTGCGGCCCGCGCCCAGACGGTCAGCTATTTCCAGAGACCGCTGTGAGAAGCAAATCGCGCGGCTGCCGAAACTGACCTTGTCATTATCGTCCAACACGACGACCTGAACGCCTTGCTGGGCCAGATCAATGGCGGCGGCCAATCCAACAGGGCCGGCCCCGATGACGATAACCTTGTGTCTTACCGAGCTTGCCGCGTCCTGGTCTGGGCTGCGTTGATAGGCATAGAGCGGGATTTCAAAAATCTTGTTCATGGGTTCTCCCCGATACTCAGGCACCCTGTGGGCGCGCAAGGTTCTGCCCTCTGGCACGGGTGTGCCCGAAGGCCTTGGCTCATGATCCCATCTATTTTTCCGGTGCAAAACGATCTGGATCAAATTCGCCGGAGTTCTTAAGTCTTACAGGGTTGATAAAATACGGGACGTGCCGACGCCTGAGCTACGGCAATGACCGCGGTGTGTTCGCCTGTAATCAAGTCCGCACTCGGGTCACCCTTGGTGATGAGCGTGCAAAGCCCACCTCCGACCTCAGTGCATGAGGTTTTCTTTTATTGGACTATCCTATTGAGCCGCGCAGGCGTTGGCGACTTGCTTCAACTCTTAAAGCGGTAGTCGACTTGCAAGATCCCACCGGGCTGTCGCGTGACGTCCGTCAGTTCCAGGTTCCGTTGCTCCCCCGGGGCAAAGCAGGGCAGCCCTCTTCCCAGAAGAGTGGGCATTATGAAAACGCGCAGCGTATCGAACATGCCCGCATCCAGTGCCGCACGTTGAGTTTCCCCTCCACCCATGACCCAGACGCGGCTGTGGCCCGCACTCTCGATCGCCAGACGGAGCGCGTCAATGCTGCCAGCGGCAGCGATGTGGCTGCCGGAATATCCCTCTTTTCGCGTCAGAACATATCCACGGCGGTCTTCGTAGGGCCATCCCCAGCCAAGCACCTGCTCATATGTCGATCGCCCCATGATCAAGGCGTCGATCCCATTGATGAAGTCCCCATAGCCGCCATCGCCCCCTTCGGCGGACAGGGATTCATTGAAGGGGTTGAGCCAGTCAACGCTGCCGTTTTCATCCGCAATGTACCCATCAAAGCTCATTGCGATGTAGCCGACATATGACGTGCTCTTCCCCATCACATCACCGCCCGAAAGGCTCATCAAGTGCGGGCAAAACGGTTCCGACGCAGTCGCCAAATCCAATGGTATAGCCGTCGCCCTTGGCCGTGCCGGTCAGGGTTAGCGTATCGCCATCCTCGATGAAACTGCGGGTTTCGCCGGTATCCAGCGTCAGCGGCTCTTTCCCGCCCCAACTGAGTTCCAGCAGTGAACCTCGCTCGGGTTTTGTCGGGCCAGAAATTGTCCCCGAACCCAGCAGGTCACCGGTGTTCATCGGGCAGCCCGAAGTCGAATGGTGCGCCAGTTGCTGCGCGGCAGAATAGTACATCTCTTTGTAATTCGTCCGCGCAATCGTCGTGGCGTCTTTGCCTTCTGGTGCCATCGTCACGTCCAGATCAATGTCATACAGCATAGGACCGCAGTCCTTAAGATGATCCAGCAATTCGAACTCACGCGAAGGCGTGTCGCAGCGGAACGGCTCCAGCGCGGCTTTTGTCACGATCCAGGGACTGATTGACGTTGCTGTGGCTTTGGCCTGAAACGGTCCCAGGGGTTGATACTCCCACGCCTGAATGTCGCGTGCAGACCAGTCGTTCAGTAGAACATAGCCAAAGATGTTGTTATCGGCTTCCTGGACCGAGATCGGTCCGTCCGAGGGTGTTCCGACGATGGCACCCATCTCGAGCTCGATGTCAAAGCGGCGGCTGGGCAGAAACGCAGGCCGGTCTTGATCGGGTGGCTTGAGTTGGCCCCAGGGCCGGCGAATATCGGTGCCCGATACGACAACTGAAGATGCCCGACCGTTATACCCGATGGGAATGTGCAACCAGTTCGGCGGCAAGGCGTTTTCCGGACCACGGAACATTGTGCCGACGTTTTGCGCGTGGTGACGTCCGGCGTAGAAATCGGTGTATTCGCTGACGGCAAAAGGCAGGTGCATCTCTGCTTCGCTCTGAGCGATGAGCAAAGGCTTAACCTCGTCCTGCTCCTCTGATCCTTCGGCAAGCATTGCGGTCAACCGGTTGCGCAGCGCCGCCCAAACGGCAGGGCCTTCTTCCATCAACGGATTCCAGAAGGGCAGATCAAACAGCGGCTCGTCGGCCAGTTCGATCAGACCGTCGGCCTCGGCGGTCGTGACATCCAGGATCATGTCACCAATCGCTACGCCGCATCTCGGATCGCCGTCTTCGGTCGAGAAAACGCCATAAGGCAGGTTGTTCAGGGGAAACGGGTGATCGGCCCCATTGGCCGAGGCCACCCAGGATTTCATCAATGGCATGTATTCAGACCTCTTTTGGGTGTCACTTCTTACCCGGTGTGCCGTCGAACTTTTTCTCAAGCGACGTCCAGCAGTCAATGTAGTCATCCTGCAATGGGGCCTCCTTCGCGGCAAACCCAGTCAGGTGTTGCGGGAACCGCGTTTCAAACATGAAGGACATGGTGTTGTCTAGCTTGTCCGGCCCGAGGTTCGAGTTGGATGCTTTTTCGAACGCTTCGCGGTCTGGCCCGTGAGGCAGCATCATGTTGTGCAGGCTCATACCTCCCGGAACAAAGCCCTGCGGTTTGGCGTCGTACTGGCCGTAGATGTTGCCCATCAGCTCGGACATGATGTTCTTGTGATACCAGGGCGGGCGGAAGGTATCCTCCGCCACCATCCAGCGTTCGCGGAACAGGACAAAGTCAATGTTGGCCGTACCCGGTTGTCCCGACGGCGCGGTGAGGACGGTAAAGATCGATGGGTCGGGGTGGTCGAACAGGATCGCGCCAACCGGGCAGTAAGTGCGCAGATCATACTTGTACGGCGCGTAGTTACCGTGCCACGCCACTACGTCCAGCGGGCTTTGACCGATCTTGGTGGTGTGGAACTGGCCGCACCATTTGACCGTCACGGTCGAAGGCACCTCGCGATCCTCGAACGCCGCTACAGGTGCCTTGAAATCGCGCGGATTGGCCATGCAGTTGGCCCCGATCGGGCCTCGGCCCGGTAGTTCGAATTTCTGTCCGTAGTTCTCACAAACAAACCCGCGCGCAGGGCCTTCCAGCACTTCGACCCGGTAGACCAGACCGCGGGGAAGAATGGCGATTTCCTTAGGCTCAAGATCAATGAGTCCCAGCTCTGTCGCGAACCGCAGGCGGCCTTCCTGTGGCACCACCAGCAGCTCTGAATCGGCCGAGAAAAAATAGTCATCCACCATGGACTCTGTGACCAGATAGATGTGGCTGGCCATGCCCACCTGTGTGTTCACGTCGCCCGCCGTGGTCATTGTGCGCATACCGGTCAGCCAGGTCAGCCCTTCATCGGAATGAGGCACCGCATCCCAGCGGTACTGGCCTAAACTGATTACGTCGGGATCAACACAAGGGGCGGATTTCCAATAGGGAAGATCGGTTTTTTCGTAACGGTGGGAATGCTTTACCGAGGGGCGAATGCGGTAGCACCATGTTCTCTCGGGCGGATTCGCGGTAAAGGCGGTTCCGCTTAGCTGTTCGCCATAAAGGCCGTAGTTACAGCGCTGCGGGCTGTTCATTCCCTGCGGCAAGGCACCGGGCAGGGCTTCGGTCTCAAAATCATTTCCAAACCCAGGCATATAGCCTGAATGCGTACCTACAGGCGTGCTGGCCTGTGTCATCTGATGCGGATCCGTCGGATGGTTCATCCTGTGTTCCTCCATTTGCTGCTTGTCGAGTAATAGTTGATTTTGTAACTAACAAGCATGACTCAGGACAAAACCGACAAAAAAGATGACTTTGACCTGCAGGAATTCCTGCCGTACCTGCTAAACCGTGCAGCTGAAGAAAGTTCGCTTGAGTTTCAGCAGGTCTATAAGGACCGTTATGGGATGCTTCGCACCGAATGGCGCGTCTTGTTTCATCTGGGAAATTACGGCGAGATGACTGCTAAAGACATCGGTGAGCGTGCCAAAATCCACAAAACCAAGGTCAGCCGCGCCGTATCCAAACTCGAGCAGCGCAGATATCTCACTCGTACGCGCAGCCTTTCGGATCGGCGGGTTGAGGAATTGACGCTTACAACGACCGGGCACGCGGTCTATCGCGACTTGCGCAAGGTTGCGGAACAATATGATGCAAAACTTGCGGGCCTGTTCTCACAGGATGAAAGCGATTTGTTGCGAAAAATGCTCTGGCGTTTGGCACATATGAGTTGAGCACTGGTAATTGACCGTTGGTGTGCCCAGATGAAGGGCAGAACAAAAACGGGACAAAACATGACGACCTTGGATGCCGAAGACGCAAAGTCAAGCGATCTGATCAACTGGCTGGTAACGCGAGGGCTTGAAGGTGTCGGAAAAGAAGAGCTGTTAGAAGGGTACTGCAATCAGTTGGTGGACCTGGGCGTTCCGCTGATGCGATTTCACGCGGCCCAGTCCACCCTGCATCCGGTTTACGGCGGCACTGGCTATAGCTGGTATCACGGTCAAGGCGGAGAGTATCAAAAGTTCGAATATTCTGAACAGCCCAGCGATCAATGGCGGACCAGCCCTCTTTTTGCGGTGCTAAACGAAGGACTGAGCGTCGTACATGAACGGTTGGTGGATCAGAATGAGCCCAGCCGTTTTCCCTTGCTGAATGAGCTGCGCGAGCATGGCGCGACTGAATATTACGCGACGGGTGTGTCCTTTGACGTTCCAACCCACAATCAACCGAAAGACGCCAAAAAGGCGGTGAACGGCGTATTGTTGTCCTGGACGTCAAATGCGCCCGAGGGGTTTAAGGATAGCGATCTTGCTTTGATCAATACCGCACTGCCGCATCTCGGGTTGGCGTTGAAATCGGCCAATAACGAGCGGATATCAAAGGACCTGATGCGCGTCTATTTAGGCCGTGATGCAGGTCGGCGCGTTTTGTCCGGCGAGATCCGGCGCGGATCACTTCAACAGATCGACGCGGTGATCTGGAACTTTGACCTTGAGGGGTTCACCAGCATGTCCGAAGAGCTGCCGGGTGACGCCCTAATCGAGATGCTGAACGAGTATCTGGCCGCTGCGATCGACGTGGTTCATAAATGCGATGGGAGCATCCTCAAGTTCATGGGCGATGGGCTGATGGCCATGTTCGATGTCGGAGAGATTGACGCGGACGCGCGCGCGGCATTGGCGGCAGTCGCCGAATTGGAGACATCGATGTCAAAACTGAACGCGCAACGTTCTGCCGACGGGCTGCCCGTGTCGAACTATACGCTGGCCCTGCATGCAGGTGAGATCCTGTACGGCAATATCGGCTCTGAAAACCGCCTGGACTTCACCGTCATCGGCCCGACTGTCAACCAAACCGCGCGGATTGCGGGCATGCACCGGTCGCTGGGGCAACGGATTCTGATCTCGGATGATGTGGCAAAGGCGGCGCGACCTACCGCCTCGGAACTGATCTCTGTCGGTCGCTATATGTTGCGCGGCGTGCCGGAACCGAAGGAACTGTTTACGGTCTACACAGCTCAGGACGAACGGAAGTGAGTGGGCGTTTGTCGGCCGCAGGCCTTGGGCCTATCCATTTGTGATAGGCCCAATCAAAGGTCTTTGGCTCAGACGTGATCGTCCTTGACCAGCGAGCCGCGCCCGTGGCCGGCCATACCCCCGGAAACTTCTTCAGTCGCTTCATCAGCGAGTGTCTCCGGTAGGATCAGGTTGAGCACGATAGCGATAAACGCCGCCGGAAGGATGCCCGACGCGCCCAGAACCCTTAGAGTGTCGGGCAGGTGCTGCAGCGCATTGGCCGATCCGGGCGCCACGTTCATGACTTCGAGTTGAAGCCCCAGACCAATCGAAAGCGAAACCGCAAAGATCACCATGTTCCGACGGTTCCACACAACGTCCGACAGCATGGATACGCCTGCGGCAACAACCATAC
The DNA here is from genome assembly GCF_013033965.1 of Ruegeria atlantica. Classification (GTDB taxonomy): domain Bacteria; phylum Pseudomonadota; class Alphaproteobacteria; order Rhodobacterales; family Rhodobacteraceae; genus Ruegeria; species Ruegeria atlantica_D. The sequence continues at coordinate 82,060 of NZ_WQFE01000014.1, read as the reverse complement.
CGAACATGACTATGACTCCGCCGCCCAGCACTTCGATCGGGACCGTTCGGATCAACCCACCGACCTTGGGCACTAGGCCGCACACGATCAGGAAGATGGCGCCAATGGTGACCACGTGGCGGCTCATGACGCCGGTCATTGCAATCAGGCCGACATTCTGGCTGAACGAGGTGTTTGGGAAACCGCCAAAGACACCTGCAATGGCAGAACCGAAACCGTCCGCATATGTGGCCCCCTGAATTTCTTTGTCGGTCGCCTCGCGACCTGCACCACCCTTGGTGATCCCGGAAACATCTCCGACCGTTTCGACCGCCGAGACAAAGGCCATAAGACAGAAACCGATTACAGCGGCGAACGAGAACTCAAAGCCGTATTTGAAAGGCTGCGGCAGAGCGAAAGCTGCAGAGCGTTCCCACGAGCCGGAAATTACTTCGAACGGCAGTTTCCCGACCAGCAGGCAATAAACATAACCCACCAGAATACCGACCAGAACAGCCGATACTGAAAGCATGCCTCGCGCGAAGAACTTCAGCCCAAGGGTGACGAACACAACGATCAGCGCGGGTGTCCAACTAGACAATGAGCCATAGCTTTCCGCACCAGAAGCTTTGGCCGGTACTCCACCGGCCGCGTATTCGATGCCGACCTTCACCAACGCAAGACCTATCATCGTTACGACCAATCCGGTGACCAGCGGCGGCAGTGCAAAGCGTATCCTGCCGATCACCGTGCCCAGCAAGGCGTGAAACAAGCCGCCGATAATCACGCCCCCAAACAGGGCAGCAAGACCGTCCACGCCTTTTCCGGCAACCAGAGGGATCATGATCGGAATGAAGGCGAAGGATGTTCCCTGTACGATTGGAAGCGCCGCACCAACCGGGCCAAGTGTTACCGTTTGCAACAGCGTCGCTACCCCGGCGAAAAGCATCGACATCTGGATCAGGTACAGCAATTCGGGAAAGTCCGGGCTGTTTGAGCCAAAGCCAAATCCCGCCGCGCCGGCAACGATAATCGCCGGAGTAACGTTCGATACGAACATGGCGAGCACGTGTTGAATCCCCAACGGCACGGCCCGGTATATGGCTGGAAAGTAGTTTGGATCGCGGAGTTGTTCCGGCGTCCCAATGGATGAATCTGTCATGGCTGTCCTCCCGTCAACGCACATTTTGGCGTCCTGTCCTTTGATAGCCTGGTGTGGAAGCCACATCCCGATCCATTCAAAGTTGTCTATTATTAGATCAGTCGGATAGCCGGGATTATCAAAAATACCGAAAAGGTGCTTTGGGTAGTTGTATTTTCGGTAAAGATACCAATGGCGGACCAAAGTCGGCCTTGTAACGGCGCTGAAACTGCAGGCTGCCAGTATCGTCAAAACCCACTGCACAAAAGGGTGGGAGCGCTTCCCGATCTACGATTTTAGCGGGGTATGTCAGCGTTGGGGTTTGACCGTCCGAACAGGTTCGTCAGAAGTCGATCTCAACACCCGGAAGGTTCAATTCTTTCATCATGTCGCGCAGCTCTTGCCGCGCAGCGATGTTCGAGATGTTAAGCTGCTTGACGCCGATATCCTTAAGGTCCAGCAGTGTTAGTCCGCGCGGGAATAGCTCGCGGAAGATAACCCGCTCGGAAAAGCCAGAAGCGACGCGGAAGCCGATGCGCTGGGACAGCATCTCAATCGCGCGTTGCATCTTTTCCTTGTTGACCATGCGTTGGGTGCCGACGCGATTGCGGACAACGACCCAATCGATGGGCTTCAGCCCGGCCTGTGCGCGCAGCTGACGCGCGTTCCACACCATTTCCGAATAGACGGAAGGTCCCAGGATTTTCTCACCCTTCGAGTCGATCCGCGCCAGCAGGTCAAAGTCGATAAAGCTGTCATTCAGCGGCGTGATGAGTGTATCGGCCAGCGAATGTGCCACCTGGCTTAGGCGTGTGTGCGATCCGGGGCAGTCGATCAGGATGAAGTCGCTGTCGCTTTCCAGCTCGGACACGGCAGCGGACAAGCGGTGATCATAGATGTTCTCGCCGGGTTTCAGCTTGGAGGCATCAATCTCGGGCAGGTCATGGTGACGAGGGCTGGGTAGGGTCAGGTCCGAGTTTTTCAGAAAGTTGCCGCGGTTTTCGAAGTACCGGCCAAGGCTGCGTTGCCGAAGATCAAGGTCCAGTGTGCTGACCTTGTGACCCAATCGCGCCAGCGCTGTAGCGACATGCATCGACACGGTCGATTTGCCTGCGCCACCCTTCTCGTTCCCCACTACGATAATATGTGCCATGCTTGTATTCCCACGTCCCGCCGTGCTTAACCACACGTTGTTGCCAACCACTATATGTTGTGGAGGCCGGGAAGGGAAGAACCCCAAGCGCCCTAGCGAGGCAATATCAGGCTCTAATTTGGAAAACTCAATCGGGTGTGTCGGTTAGGACGCGCGCTTGCCAAAGCGGATCGGCTGTTTCACTGTTCAAATCAGGGTTTTGCAGCAGGAGAACCGGTTGGACCATCTGTTTTTGAACGTCCTGAACGTGGTTCTGCCGGTATTGATCTGCGCCGGAATCGGGTACGCCCTTGCTGTGCTCAAAGCACCGTTCGACAACAAGGTTATTGGCGGGATCGTCTCGCGCGTTGGTTACCCGACGCTGATCATCTCGCATCTGTCCACAACAAATATTGCGGTTGGCTCATTTTTGGACGTCATGTCCGCTGCCGCGCTGGCCATTGCGGGCTTCGGGGTGTTGGGGCTTTGTGTGTTGAGGGCCATGCGCCTGCCGGTTCGGGCCTTTTTGACCCCGCTGATGCATGGTAACGTCGGCAATATCGGGTTGCCGATCACATTGCTTGCGTTGGGTGATGCGGGAATGGCCTATACCATGGGCTTTGTCGTCGTCGTGCTGATCAGTATTTTCACGGTCGGCATGTGGATCCCCGCGGGTGAATTTTCACCCAGAAAACTCGCCACGTCCCCGATCATCTATGCAGTGATCCTGTCTCTGGTCCTTATGACAACTGGTGCAAGCCTCCCTCAACCGATCGCAAAATCCTTTGACATCCTCGGAGGGGTGTCGATCCCCCTGATGCTGCTGACACTGGGCCATACGCTGGCGACATTGCGGATCAAAAGCCTGGGCCGGGCAGTGTTGTTGACTGTTCTGCATCTGGTCATGGCGATCGTAATCGCCACGGCTCTGATTTGGATGTTCGGTTTCACAGGAACCGAGCGCGGCGCTGTGATCCTGTGTTGTCTGATGCCATCCTCGGTGGCGACTTACCTGTTCATCGATCAACATGTGCCGGAGTACGGGCCGGATGTTGCAGGCTTTATCCTTGTGTCGACGCTGGCCACGATCATCGTTCTGCCGGTGGCTCTGTCCTATTGGATTTGAACGCAGGCCTATGCGTGGCGGCCAAAATCGCTAAACTGCTGATTAATCGCATTAAAGACAGTTTAGATTGAGGGTAGAATTATGACCGACGAGACCCCTTCCGAGCCGACCCAACAAGGGGGCGCACGCGTTGTTCTGGCGATGACGGCCATCTGCATGATGGTTGTTGGGTTTAACACAACGGCCGTCGCGACGATCTTGCCCAACCTCAAGGCCGAGTTCGATCTGACCCCATCCGGCCTGCAATGGGTGATGGCAACTTATACCGTGGCCAGTGCCACGCTGGTCACGATTGTCAGCCGGTTGGGAGACATTACCGGCAAGATGGGCGTATTTTTCTTTGGCATGATCGTCTTTGCCATCGGCTCTGCCTCGGTTCTGTTTGCGCAAGACGGCGCGATGCTGTTGTTCGGACGCGGCGCGCAGGGTGCAGGTGCTGCTGCTTTGTTTGGAACGTCGCTTTCCCTGCTGACCGCCGCCACCCCTGAAGAGCAGCGTGCAGGTGTCACCGGAGCATGGGGGGCAATCGTTGGTCTGGCCATTGGTGTCGGCCCTATCGTCGGCGGTGCTTTTGCCCATTACATCAGCTGGCGGGCTGTCTTCGCGACGGATCTGGTGCTGTTGGTGTTTGCTTTCGCAATTGGGCTGCATGTCAGCCGACGGGGGTATGTGCCGGACACGCGTCAAACCGGGGCTAAGTTCGATTACCCGGGTGCTTTTGCGTTACTGTTGTTCCTTGGTCCGCTGTCCTTCGCGCTCAGCAATGGCGAGAGCAGCGGGTGGGCAACGCCGATGACATTGATGCCCCTGGGTGTTGCAGCGATGGCGACAATCATCCTTGTCATTGTGTCCCGCCGCAGCGACGACCCGTTGATCGAGCTGCGGTATTTCAAGCATCCGCGGTATTTCATGGCTGCTATGGGCATGTTCTTTACCGGCTTCACGCTGTTCTGCTTCTTTGTTTATTTCAACACGTTCGTACAATCCCCGGACGCCTTCGGGTACTCTCCCGTCGGCGCAGGACTGGCGATTATGCCGCTGAGCCTCAGCATGTTTGTGATCTCTGTCACCGCGCCCCGGTTTCTGGCCCCCTACAGCTTTCAATGGCCGGTCGCGATTGGGATGGGGGCAATGGCCTGTGGCTTCCTGCTGTTGATATCCACCACCAACTCCACCCAATACGCCGAGATCTGGTGGAAGCTGATGATCGTTGGCATCGGGTTAGGCATCTGTTTCTCGCTACTACCCCGGCTTGGCCTGCGTTTGTTGCCGGAAGAGCATGTGGGGCAGGGGTCCGGGGTGATCAACGCCTGTTTGTACTTTGGCGCAACACTGGGCGCTGTGGTCGGAGGTCTGGCCGAGGCGATAACGACCCGTAAAGGCCTGTCTGAGGTCATAAATGCCTTACCCGCCGGGTCCGCCCAGCGAGAGGATCTGGCCCATGCCTTGACTCATGGAACGCCCAGCCAAATCCAACAATTGATCGCGAAAATGGACCCCGAGACCAGTAATGGCTTGGCCAAGGCGCTGCGGGATTTGCAGGACAACGCCTTTGACAGCGCGATGCTGGTTGCTGCTGCGGCGGCTCTGGTCGGGATGGTTTTGGCCCTGATGTTGCTGCGGGGGCCCGTGCCTCCCGTGCACAGCGCAGCCGAGTTGACGCGCGCAAAGAGCTGAGTTTGGCCCAATTGTTCGAAATTCTTCTTCCGGAGGCGCGACTGTGATAGTGGGTCTCCATGGTTGAGTTTACGTTTCTTTCTCAAGAAACCCTGCGTCCCTTGGCGGCGTTGTCTGTGCGCGAGGATCAGACGGGGTTTGTTGCGACAAATCTGATGACAATGGCGCAGTCGATTTTTGAAGCCGGATCTGAAATCTATGGCATATGGGATGGTGGTGAAGCAGTTGGATTGATTGCCATTATCGACATGTCGCATCCCGATGCGGACTTGGATGACGAGGATGATCCGGACGGTGTCTACATCTGGCGGCTGATGGTCGATCAATCGCGGCAGGGGCAAGGGTACGGAAAAGCAGCGCTGGAGTTCGCCAAATCCGTGGCGCTGGAAAAAGGCCGTGCCAATCTTGTGATCAGCGTCGTCGACGCACCGGGCAGTGCGCTGCCGCTCTATCAATCGTTTGGCCTTGTGCCGACCGGCCGTCTAGTCGATGGCGAGGTCGAGTTGATCATGCGTCTGGTCTAGTTGTCTGCAAATGGGCTGTGCCTTGCCCACAAAAAAGACCGCCCCGGATAGGGCGGCCTTTCGCATCTGAAACTGGTCAGGCTTAGAAGCCCAGACCTTCGTATTTCTTCTTGAACTTCGACACGCGACCGCCAGCGTCCAGCAGGCGCGACGAGCCACCGGTCCATGCGGGGTGCACGGAGGGGTCGATTTCCAGAGCCAGCTGATCGCCTTCGGCGCCCCAGGTGGATTTCATCTGAACCACAGTGCCATCGGTCATTTTGACGTCGATGACGTGATAATCGGGATGGATGTCTTTTTTCATCTTTCCGTTCCTTACGCTTCGGCGCCAGCTTTGGGCTTGTAGTTGGTGACCTCTGCAATACGTGCGGATTTACCACGGCGGGTGCGCAGGTAGTACAGTTTGGCGCGACGAACGCGGCCACGGCGGACAACGGTGATGCTGTCGATGTTTGTCGAATACAGCGGGAACACACGCTCCACGCCTTCGCCAAACGAAATTTTACGTACGGTGAACGCACCGGCGATTGTGTTGCCGCCTTTGCGGGCGATGCAGACGCCTTCGTAGTTCTGAACACGGGTGCGCGACCCTTCGGTCACTTTAAAGCCGACACGGATGGTGTCACCGGCTTTGAAATCGGGAATGTCTTTCCCCAGGGCGGCAATCTGTTCCGCCTCAAGCTGTGCGATCAGGTCCATCGCAATTACTCCTATCTGCTCGTGGTTGGTCCACGAAGTTTGGGCACGGCCTGAGAGCTCTTGGTCTTCACCGGGTCCTGCGTACAGCCCGCCAGAGGTCAGATCGAATGTTCCTTTTGTCCGGTTCGCGCTGCCGCGCCGTGGCCGAAGAAAGCCTGGCGTCACGACATATCGCAAACCAAAACACCGGAGTCGCATGTCGCGGCACCGGATTGCGCTGCTTTACGGGCTTTGAGCGCAGGGATCAAGCCTGAATCGCCATAATCTTCAGGGACAGGCGGTGGGTTTTCGCCACTGGGATACAACACCGTTGCCTTGGCGGCCGGATCAGGCATTCTGGACGCAATTACAAGAGCAGAGATTTACATCAGGAAAACACCATGCGCACAGCTTTGATGCTGGCTGTTATGGCCTTCGCGACCTTGTCTTGCGGACGCAGCAGCCCTCCGCCCCAACAGGTCGAGGCCAAGTCCTTTCTGAGTACCACCTCGCCCTCAGTCATATTCCCCAATTTTGGCGATGCTGATCCCCATGAGTGGGAAGGGCGGCATCCCGGCCACTATCCGGTTCACGGGTTGGATGTATCGCGCTGGCAGGGCGCAATAGACTGGCGCACCGCCAAAGCGTCCGGCGTAAGTTTCGTATTCATCAAAGCGACCGAGGGCGGCGATGTTGCTGATCCCATGTTCGGCGACCACCGTCGCGGCGCACAAGCCGCGGGCGTGCCTTGGGGTGCGTATCACTACTATTATTTCTGCCGCCCCGCTCATGAGCAGGCGCGGTGGTTTATCAGGAATGTGCCAAAGGGTGCGGACCTGCCGCATGTTCTGGATATGGAATGGACACCACATTCCAAGACCTGCACCCTTCGTCCGGATGGCGAAACCGTCCGGGCCGAGGCTGAGCGGTTCCTGAACATCCTGGAGCGCCACTACGGTCGTCGTCCGATCGTCTATACGACGGTCGACTTTTACCAGGACACCGATATCGGTCGCCTGCCCAAGACAGAGTTCTGGCTGCGCTCGGTTGCCGGACACCCGCGTAATGTCTACCCAAAAGCCATCTGGCGGTTTTGGCAGTACACGGGCACCGGGCTGGTTCCGGGCGTGCAGGGCAGGGTGGACATCAACACCTTCAACGGCCCGCCCGAGATTTGGGCCAGGTGGAAGGCGGGGGGTTAGTCGTCGCGCGTTTTTTGATAGCAGTCCCAAAGATCCGGGCGCCGCTCACGTGTGATTTGTTCCGACATCTCGTGCCGCCATTCGGCAATGCGCCCGTGATGGCCGGACATCAAAACGTCGGGGATCGGACGGCCTTTCCACTCTGCCGGTCGGGTATATTGTGGGTGTTCCAAAAGACCCGAGGAAAAGCTTTCCTCCTCGGCTGAAGCCTGATTGCCCAGGACGCCGGGGAGCAACCGTACCGTTGCATCTATCAGCGCCTGCGCCGCGATCTCGCCGCCGGTCATGACGAAGTCACCCAGGCTGACTTCCTGAATGCCATAATGTTCCAGCACGCGCTCATCGACGCCTTCGAAACGCCCGCAAAGCAGGGTCATGCCATCGCAGCGCGCCAGATTCTGCACCATGCGCTGGTCCATCCGACGGCCGCGGGGGCTGAGGTAGATCAGTGGCCATTTGCCTTGCACACCAGTCATCGTGTGTTCGATTGCCTCGCCCAGAACGTCTGCCCGCAACACCATGCCCGCACCGCCACCTGCGGGCGTGTCATCGACATTGCGATGTTTGCCAACGCCGAATTGGCGCAGGTCCACGGTCTCCAACTGCCACAGCCCCTCTTGCAGGGCTTTGCCCGTCAGGCTTTCGCCCAGGACGCCAGGAAAGGCCGAAGGGAACAAGGAGATGATCTTCGCCTTCCAAACCCCGTGAAGATCGGGCGTCGGGGTCAGCAATTCGCGTGGCTTCAGTGTGGGTCGGATCGCCTTGCGCCCGTGAGATTTGCTTGGCTTGTCTGTCATGTCGTCCCGACCATCGCGTGTTTTGCCCGTTCTATCATCAGGGCCTTTTGCCGGGTCAGGGCGGCTTCGTCCAGGCGGGATCGGTTGAGTGCCAGCAACTCGGCCAATACGCTTTCTGGCAACCTGCTATTGGACTTTGTGGGTGGTACCAAAAGCTGCGCCTTTTCCCGGGGCAAGTTCAAGAATTCAGCAAACGGCATTCCGGGGCCAAAGCGCCTCAATTGCATCTCTTCCAACCATTCTTCGGTCACTGTGACAGAAGGCAATTTGCTGCGGATTTCCGAGACCGTTTCCTCAAGCGAGGGCAGATGATCCATGTTCGCGCGGAACATTTCGAAATCCTGAACTTCGCGGGTCCTCTGAAGATCATGCGCCCAAAGGCTGCGTAACCACGCTCCGCGCTGGCGCAGGGACAGGTGGATCGTGATCTCGACCTCCTGATCCGCGAAACGGTCGCGAACGGCATCCACCAGACACGCGGCCAGATCGGGTGCAGCCGCATACCCCTGTTCGATATTGCGGCTGGGGCGCAAACCGCTGAAATTCTCTTCACTGACGATCAGGCCGCGTTTTGAGCCGAAATTCCGTGTGGCCAGATACTCGCGGGTCTGGGTGCTGAAATCGGACAGCGTGCTTACTGTTCCGTAGATGGAATGCCGTGTTGCGGCATCGGACAACCCTAGTTTTCGCGTCTTATAGGGCAGCAACAGCGCAAAATGAGGCCAGATCAACTCGCGGTTTTCATAAAGAAACGACTGTGCCGCAGTGGTTCCGGTCTTGTGCAGCCCCAGATGCAGCAAAACGCGTCGCATCAGATCAGCCCTTCGGGTGGGTCTGCGATGATACGGCCTTTGTCCAGGTCCACGGTCGGAACAACCTCAAGCGTGAAGGGCAGCAATACGGTGCCCTTCAATCCTGGCCCGTGCAGTTCCAGCAGATCGGCGGCACCGTGGTTTTGTACCGACTTCACGCTACCCAGCAGTGTTCCGCCCGTATCGTAAACTTCAAGCCCGATCAGGTCGGTATGATAAAATTCGTCATCCGGTAACGACGGCAATTGATCTCGTCGCGCAAACAGGCGCAAGCCGTTGATGGCGTCTGCCTGTTCTTTGGTCTCGATTCCGCCCAGACGCGCGGCAAAGCCGTTCTTGATCGGACGGGTCAGGACCAGCGGATACCGTTCCTTGCCGTCTTCGTCGGTCAGGGGCGAATAGGCCTCGATATCCTCGGGGATTGCGCAAAAACTTTTCAGCCGCACTTCGCCGCGCACGCCGTAAGACCCCGCAATGCTGCCTACGCAGATAAGATCACTCATTTGGTCCTTCCGTCGTTACACATATCCCGTCCTGCCAGTCGCCCAGCGGGGCACATGCCTCGCGTTGATTGTTGCGCTCAAAGAACACGCCCACAATAAAGGCGATCAGCAACAAGATGGGAAGTCGTATCAGTCCGAACATCTGGCTTTACCGCGTTTCGATATGCAACCGGGCGCTGCGCTGTTCCCAGCCGGCGCGCTCAAGTTCGGGTCTTTCCGACATTTCTTCTGGAAAGCCGACACAGTAGTAGCCGACCAGGGACCAATCGTCCGGCACGTTCAGGTCGCGTTTCATCAGCTCGGGATCAAGGATCGAGACCCATCCCAGACCCAACCCTTCGGCCCGCAAGGCGAGCCAGAACAGGGTGATCGCGGCCACGACGGAATAGCGGCGCATCTCAGGCATCGTACCCGCGCCCAGCCCCAGACCTTTGTTGGTCGACTCGTCAGAGAAAACAGCCAACTGAACAGGTGCCTCCTGCATGCCCGACAGCTTCAGGCGGCTGTATTTCAGAGCCTTGTCGCCCGAATAACCCGCAAGGGCCTTTTCATTGGCGTTTTGGAAATTCTCCAGCGCTGCGGCACGCGCCGCTTCGCTTTCGACGCGGATAACGCGCCAGGGTTCGCTTAGCCCCACAGAAGGGGCCAGTCGAAATGTGTCGAGGCAGCGCGTCAGCACTGCCTCGTCCACGGGATCGGTGCGAAACCGGCGCACATCGCGCCGGAGCCGCATCAACAGTTCGAACTGCGTGCGAAAATCGTCGGTGAAAGCCTGATCCTGCACGCGCCGACCTGCTTACTCTTCTGCCGCAGCTTCTTCAGCCGGAGCATCCGCCGCTTCGGTTGCTTCAGCAGCCTTTGCAGCTTTCTCTTCTGCGCGTTCCTGAGCTTTCTTGCCCGGCGTACCCTTGTTGGGGTTGTTACGCTCGGCCTTTTCACGGGTGCCGGCAGCTTCCAGCATACGTGCGATACGGTCGGTGGGCTGTGCGCCCTGGTCCAGCCAGTACTGGATGCGCTCCATGTTCATTTTCACGCGCTCTTCGCTGTCTTTCGGCAGCAGCGGGTTGTAGGTGCCCAGCTTTTCGATGAAGCGGCCATCGCGGGGCATACGGCTGTCAGCCGCTACGATGCGATAGAAAGGACGCTTTTTCGAGCCGCCGCGGGCGAGACGAATTTTCATTGCCATGGTGGTATCTCCTTTGGATGGCGTGACCGGGATCGTTTCCGGTTAATTCTGGTGTTTCTTGTGGTGTCGGATGACTTCCTGAATGATGAAATTCAGGAAAGCCTTGGCGAAATCGGGGTCCAGATCGGCCTCTTTCGCCAGGTCTTCTAACCGTGCGATCTGCGCGGCCTCGCGCGAAGGATCGGACGGGGGAAGGTCGTGTTCGGCCTTGAGCTTGCCAACGGCCTGGGTGTGCTTGAACCGCTCGCCCAGCGTATAGACAAGGATTGCATCCAGCCGGTCGATGCTTTCGCGATGCTCTTTCAGCAACGTCGCAGCCCGTGTGACGGGGTTGTTCATTGGCCGGTCCTTTCGGTGGTCAAAGCGGTGTCAGAGATGTCGAGCTTCGGGTGCCGCCAGACCTGACAGCGTTTGCCCACAACTTCGCCCTCGCGTTCATAGGTAGCGCCAAGACGTTCGGCCAACGCGCGCGAGCGGTTGTTTTCATGAGCGATGTATGAGATCGGACCGTTCACCCCCTGGTGCCGGGCGGCATAGGCGCGGGCGGCAGTCGCGGCCTCGAATGCAATTCCCTTACCTTCGAAACCTTCGAAGATAACCCAACCCAATTCGGGTTCATCCCAGCCCGGTGCGTTGATGATCCCGGTCCAGCCCGCAAATGCGCCGCTGGCCTTTTCGACGATGTGCCAGCCCCCGTAACCCATAATTGCCCAATGCCCGAACCGGCCCAAAAGGGATCGCCATGCTTCAAGCGGCGTTTTTGGGCCACCGACCATGCGGCTGCGATCCGACGCGAAGAACTCGGTCATTGCGGGCAGGTCGCCTTCTTGCGGCGCGCGCAGGATTAGGTTCTCGGTTTCTACGATAGGGATGGTGTAAGAGGTCATGCGTAGGCCTCCATCCCGCCATTCACCAGATCGGCCGGGGCAGGGTGCCGCCAGACTTGCATCGTACCGAATCCCGGGTGTTCGTAGATGTAGTCGAACTGCGCACCGAGCCTTTCGGCCACGGCCTTGCTGCCCAGATTGTCCGGGTCGATCAGAGAGATCGCCGTTTCCCAGCCCAGCACATCATAGGCATGCGCGCGCGCAGCCATGGCGGCCTCGGTTGCATAGCCCTTGCCGGTTGCATGGTTCATCAGGGTCCAGCCGATCTCGGGCTCAGGCCAGCTGTGTGGAAACCATAAGCCGACGTGACCGACATAGCTGCCGGTGGCTTTTTCCTCGACTCCCCAGAATCCAAATCCGCGCATCGCCCAATGGCCCAGTAGCATGGCGAGCGATCGCCATGTCTCGTCCGGGCGCAGGGGGCCGCCGACGAACCTGGACGCGTCGCTGGCAAAGAATTCTGCCTCAGCTGCAAAGTCCGCTTCGCAGGGTGCCCGCATGATCAGGCGTTCGGTTTCAAGCGTCGGGATTGCCATGGAAAGGGTCATGACGACACCTCGCTATAGCGCCAGACATGCTGATCTGCGTCAAAGGCGCTCTCTGCTGCAGCATCGCGAGATGCGCCGAGGCGTTGCGCCAATGCATTTGATCGCGTGTTGGACTGCGAGACATAGCTGACGAACTGGCCCGGCCCGAGTAGGTCAAACCCGAAGTCCCGCACGGCGGTGCAGGCCTCGGTGGCGTAACCTTGCCTGCGGTGTTCAGCGCTGAACAAATAACCAAGCTCGGGTTCGTGGTCATCCCATTCCAACCCCAAAATGACGAAACCAATGGCTTGGTCGTCGTCCTTTTGGGTTACCGTGAACAGGCCGTGACCGTGTAGAAACCAACCAGACGTGTAGAAAGAGAATTCGGTCCAGGCTTCCTCTTCGGAACTGTCAAAGCTCTCGCGGCAAACTGTGGTCCAAATAGGCAGGTCTTCAAGACGGGGTGCACGCAGAACCAACCGCTCAGTCTCAAGAACCGGCAGGGCCGCGCGATACTGCGCTGCTGCCATCGCCGCCTTTCCGGACGGGGGCTGGGTGCAGCGTGCTGGCGTCACTTTTTCTTTCCGAACCCGCTCAGGCCCGGGGGCAGCGCCATGCCGCCGCCCATGCCAGGCATGCCGCCGGGCATCTTGCCGCCCATCGCCTTGGCTGCGGCCTCAAGCGCCTTAGGGTCCATGCCTGCGGCCATTTCCTCAGGCGAGGGGCCGCCTTTGCCGAACATGCCTTTCATGGCCTGTTTCAGCATCTTGCCTTTGCCCATCTTGCCCATCTTCTTCATCATGTCCGACATCTGCCGGTGCATCTTGAGCAGCTTGTTGAGGTCGCTGACCTCCATCCCCGAACCGGCAGCAATACGCTTCTTACGGCTGGCCTGCAGCAACTGCGGATTAGCGCGTTCGCGTTTGGTCATCGACTGGATCATGGCGATCTGGCGCTTGAGCACCTTGTCATCCATCCCGGCCTCTTCGACCTGTTTGGCCATCTTGCCCATGCCCGGCATCATGCCCATCATGCCCTGCATGCCGCCCATCTGGATCATCTGTTCCAGCTGCATTTTCAGGTCGTTCATGTTGAACTGACCTTTGACCATGCGCTTCATCATGCGCTCGGTCTGTTCCATCTCCATCGTTTCCTGGGCTTTTTCGACCAGGGCCACGATGTCGCCCATGCCCAGAATACGACCAGCGATCCGGTCCGGCTCGAAGGTTTCGAGCGCGTCCATCTTCTCGCCCAGACCGACAAAGCGAATGGGCTTGCCAGTGACAGCGCGCATCGACAGCGCCGCACCGCCACGCCCGTCACCGTCCATCCGGGTCAGGACCACGCCCGAGATGCCGACCTTGGCGTCAAATTCCTCGGCGACTTCAACAGCGACCTGTCCGGTCAGTCCATCGACGACCAACAGGGTCTCGCGTGGGTCAACTGCGTTGCGGACCTGCTCGACCTCGTCCATCAGGACTTCGTCGATATGCAGACGGCCAGCGGTATCCAGCATGTAGACGTCATAGCCGCCCAGCGTCGCCTGCTGTTTGGCGCGCTTGGCGATATCAACCGGCTTCTGGCCCGGCACAATCGGCAGAGTGTCCACGCCAACCTGCGTGCCCAGAACGGCCAACTGATCCATCGCTGCCGGACGATAAACGTCCAGCGAGGCCATCAGGACCTTTTTGCCCTCTTTCTCTTTCAGGCGTTTTGCCAGTTTACCGGTCGTAGTCGTCTTACCTGAACCCTGCAGACCGACCATCAGGATCGGGGCAGGCGGGTTGTCGATCTTTAGCGCTCCAGGGTCTTCTTCGCCGCGCAGGGTATCGACCAGCGCGTCATGAACGATCTTGACGACCTGCTGGCCGGGCGTGATCGACTTGGTCACCGCCTGACCGGTCGCCTGTTCCTGCACTTTCTTGACGAATTCGCGCGCTACAGGCAGCGAGACGTCGGCCTCAAGCAGGGCGACACGCACTTCGCGAAGGGCGGTCTTGACGTCTTCTTCGGACAGGGCGCCCTGTTTGGTCAGCCGGTCAAAGACGCCGGAAAGGCGTTCGGATAGATTTTCAAACATGCCTTCGGCCTCCTTAGCCGGTTATCTGGTGGCGCTTCTCAGATAAGAAGAACCGGTTAAATACACAATTGCCCCCACGGGCGAAACTCGCTGGTGGGGGGCGATCCCTGAACGACTCAAGGGACCGGAAGATCACACGCTTCCGGATGTTTGGGGGTCTCTAGGCCGATTGGCTAGCAGAGTCAACCACGCGCGCCGGAAGCCAGTCATTGACCGCATCGACCATCCGCTGCGCGCCGCGACCGCTGACATAAGCTTCGACAATCGGATGACGACCAGCACTCATGCCTTTTTCAAGGATCAGAACGGGACGATGCATCTTGGATGTGGTCCTGTCTCGGGGCGAGGTGGTGGTTTCTACCTCGGCATGGGACAGGTTCGACAGTTCATGTTCCACGGTGTCATATCCAAAGACCGACTGGCGACGGATCAAAATGCTATTGCTCTTGCGGTCCAATATGACCTGAACGCGACGCACAAAGGCGCAGAATGCGCCAATGCCCAACCCGCCACCGAAAAGAGCAAAGAAGATGCCGAACAATATACCCTCACCACCCTCGGTGGCCATGAACAGACCGGCACCGACAAAACCGAGGATGAAGAAGACCAGTGTAACTCCTATGAACCAAGGGGCATTGGCCAATATCAATTGGTCGGGGGTATTGCGCGTTACTTTCATGGCGGCACGCTAACATCGTTTTCCTGACCTGTCGCGGGCCTTATCCGGTGTGCGTCACATCGCTGTTTAAAGCCGAAATCGCGCTGCAGCCTCTCACAACCGTTTGATCGGGTCTGAGCCAAAGTTTATTTGAATTTCGCTAACCGCCCCTGCACTAGGCAGGACCAATACCTCAACCAATTTGAAGCGAAAGCCACCATGTTACAAAAGAAGCTTATTGCCGTTGCGCTTGCCTGCGCAGCTTCTGCCGCAGTTGCCGAAGAAAAGAACCTGACCAGCGCTGAGATTGAAACACTGCTTCGGGGACAGACGATCAAGGGGCTGCATTATGGTGTGGAAACGCGTCAGTATTTTGCCCCTTCAGGCTTGACCTTGTGGATTAAGGAAGGCGACGCTGCACCGTCCGAGGCACGCTACAAGGTCGAGAAGGATCAGTATTGTTCCAGCTGGACGGGTCTTTGGGCCGAAGAAAACTATGGCTGTTTCAGCATCGCGCACGATGCTGAACAGGGGCTGTACTACTTCATCGGCGACAATTTCCGCGCGCCCTTTGTGGCGTTGCCGGGGTTCGAGTTGCATTTCGATTGATTGCGGGGCGGTCATTTCTGTGTCAGGTCGCGGGTAAAGCCCCGACAGGAGATTGTAATGGACGCCTCATCTGCTTTTCAGGACACACTGCCGCTCAGCTCTGACGCGCTGTTAGTGCAGTTGGATGAGTGGGAATTGGACTATCGCCTTCATACCCATGTGCCCTTGCGCACGGTGGACGAGTCGAAGGCTGTCGAGGATGAGTTCATGGTGCCGGGCGAAAACGCCCTGCGTCTCAAGAATCTGTACCTGCGGGACAAGAAAAAGCGGAACTATCTGGTGACGCTGGAACAAAGCCGCGAGGTTGACCTGAAGGCGCTGGGCGCAGAGTTAGGAGTCGGTAGCCTGTCCTTTGGATCAGCGGATCGATTGTTGCAGAACCTCGGTATCCGCCCCGGTGCGGTCAGCCCACTGGCGATGATCAACGGCGTGCAGAATGATGTGCGGTTTTTCATGGACGCCGCTGCGCAGATGGCAGACGTCATTTATATGCACCCTCTGGTCAATGACCGGACCGTCGCCATTCAGCGCGACGATCTGTTGGCTTTCTTTGATCGCGTTGGGTGCGAGGTTACCTGGCTTCCGTAGTCAATCGCTGAGCGCCTCTTTCAGCGCTGCAGCAACATGGGCGGCAGACGGATTGACGAAAAGATGGCCGTCGGCCTCAAAAACAGCGTCGTCCAGATTATCGGGGAAAGCCAGCGGCAGTTCGGTGCAAGCCAGCAGGATCGCAGTTCCCGGTTTTGCGTGCTTGTTACAAAACGCCAGCAGCCGCGCGTGCGCGGCGTCGGATGCGCCTCCGTAAAAGTCGCTGTCGATCATGGCCTGCATCTCTGCAATCTCTGCGTCAGGCAGGCGATTATTTGCGCTGATCCCTTCTGCGGCCAGCCGGTCAGCGTAGTTGGTGGCCTGCATGGTCACCGTCGTTCCAAGAACTAACGCTCTGGAGGCTCCGGTTGAGGCCGTCGCCTCGGCGGTCGCATCAAAAATGCTGAGAATCGGCATAGTGACACCCTGACGGATCGCATGAAGCCGCGCGTGCGGTGTGTTCGAGGCGATGATGCCAAAGTCGCAGCCTGCGCCCTCAAGCGTCAGCAGCGCGTCACGGAATACCGCGTCAAACCCGACCCAACTTGCCTCATCCCCGGCCACACCTCGCAGGGCGCGGGTCTTGGCCTGGGTCACGGATTCAATAGTCATGGGCGGGATCGGCAGGGGTGAGCTATGGCCACGTTCTGCAAAGTGTCGGCTCGCCCCTTCGGAAATGGCCCGGTAATAGTCCACGGTCGAGGCCCAGCCTACACCGCCGAGAATTCCGATCTTCTTCATAGTAAACGCCCAGTCTGCAAAATCCCGATCAGGCGCAGATTGGACGTTTCACACAGCAAAAGCCAGAGGAGGATCAGGCGGCGAGTTCTGTAACGGCCTTTTGCGCATTGGCCAACGCCGCGTCCGCGTCCAATGCCATCTTGTCCGCGGCGATGACTTCGACATCATGGACACCGATGAAACCCAGAACGTGTTTGGCATAGTTTGTGGCAAAGTCGATCTCGGATCCGACTTCTGTGCCACCCGATGCGATTGCTAGGATGGCGCGCTTGCCTTCCAACAGCCCTTTGGGCCCGTTCTCTGAATAGGCAAAGGTCAGGCCCGCGCGGGCGACCAGATCAATCCACGCCTTGAACGCTGCGGGCACTGAAAAGTTGTAGATCGGCAGCCCGATGACGATGGTGTCGGCGTTTTGTAATTCGCCGACCAGCTCATCCGACAGGGCCAGCAGATCGCGCTGAACTTCGTCGCGCTGATCTGCAGGGGTGAAGTTGGCGTTGATCCAATCTTCGGTCAGCAACGGCAGTGGGCTGGCCAGATCGCGGCGGATAATACGATCTGCCCCAAGATGCCCGATAATCTGGCCTGAAAGGTCACGGGTGGCGGACCCGGTGCGGCGGGCCGAAGCGTCGATATGCAGGATTGTCTTGGTCATGTCAGGGATTCCTTGTTTGGCAGGGAAATTGTTTCCGGGATCAATATGATTGTTGCGTCAGCGAACGAAACGCAGATATACCAACAGGTATTGTTGGAATTTGCACAATGGGCCTAGTCGATGGACAATTGGGACGAAGTCAAAACCGCCTATCAGGTTGCCCGGATGGGCACCGTCAGCGGCGCTGCCGAGATCCTGGGTGTGCACCATGCCACCGTGATCCGCCACATAGACGCGATCGAGGCGCGGCTGGGCGTCAAATTGTTCCAGCGCCACGCCCGAGGTTATACCCCGACCGATGCCGGTGAAGACTTGCTGCGCGTAGCTCAAGCCACCGAAGACCAATTCAATCAATTGGTGGGTCGAATGAAAGGGCGTGGCGATGATGTTTCGGGCGAATTAGTTGTGACGTCTCTGGCCTCATTGGCACCATTGGTCGTTCCGGCCTTGTCAGAATTCCAATCAATGCATCCCGGGCTGATCGTGCGGTACCTAACTGGGGACCGCTTGTTCCGTTTGGAATACGGCGAAGCGCATGTCGCTATCCGAGCGGGCGCCGCCCCGGATCAGCCTGACAACGTTGTGCAGCCTTTTATTCCGCAAGAAATCGGCCTGTTTGCCAGCAAGTCGTACGTGGCGCGCCGCGGTCGACCAGCAAGCCTGGATGAATTCGCAAACCACCTGTTTGTCGGCACGGATGACGAAAACAGCCGCGCACCGTTTTCCAAATGGCTTCGCGAAAACGTTCCCGCCGAGGCAATCGCCTTCCGTTGTACCAACAACTTCTGCATGCGCGAGGCAGTGTTGGCCGGGGCCGGGATCGGCTTCATGGCTCGGTGGGAAGCATCCCGCGACCCATATCTTGTTGAGGTGATGGAACCGCTGCCCGAATGGAGCGGCAAGCTATGGTTGGTGACACATGTGGACCTGCACCGAACAACCAAGGTTCAAGCCTTTCTGTCCTTCCTGAAGGAGCAGTCCAAAGGCTGGCTTTCGTGACACCGCAGGCACGTGGCCATCTGGCCATGATCACGTTCTCGGTTCTGGTGGCGGGCAGTTTTTCACTGGGATCCATCGTGGCCAATCAGATTGCCCCGCTGGCGATTACCGCCGGGCGGTTTCTGATCGCAGCTGTCATCATTGGCATTGCGGCGCTTTCCACCACAGGTTTACCGCGCAGCGCGGCGCAAGCGCCTTGGCGCTATGCGATTTTAGGCGGGCTGTTCGCAACTTATTTTGTGTTGATGTTCTACGGCCTGAAAACCGCCGACCCGGTCAGCACATCCGCTGTTTTTACTTTGACCCCGGTCATGTCTGCGGTCGCTGGATGGGTTCTGCTGCGCCAGATCACCACACCGCGCATGGCACTTGCCCTGACGGTGGGGGCGGCCGGTGCCTTGTGGGTAATCTTCCGTGCTGATTGGCAAGCCTTTCGCGCCTTCGAGATCGGCGGCGGAGAGATCATCTTTTTCTGGGGCTGTATGGCCCATGCGATCTATACACCCATGGTGCGCAAGCTGAACCGGGGCGAACCCGCAGTGGTTTTCACCTTTGGTACGCTGGTCGCGGGATGCGCGATCCTGACGATTGTGGGGTGGTCGGACATTCGGGCAACCGACTGGGCAAACCTGCCGCTGATCGTCTGGATCAGCCTGCTGTATCTTTCGGTCTTCGCAACGGCTTCCAGTTTCGTTCTGGTCCAGTTCGCAGCATTGCGCCTGCCTTCGGCTAAGGTCATGGCCTACACATATCTGATCCCCAGTTGGGTGATCCTGTGGGAAATTGCGCTTGGGCGGCCTGCGCCAACAGTTATGGTGCTGTTCGGCGTGATTTTGACCGCGATCGCACTGGTCCTGCTGCTCAAAAGCGAAGACCAATCCGCGAAAGATGCTGCGCCGAGCTCGGAATAACTCTTGCCATTTGATTGCTACCCAACAACCTTCGGGCCTGACGAACTATCCCGGAGGGAGTGATGAATCGAGTTTTTCTGTTTGTCGTTGGTGCGACGTTATCTGCCTGTACCCAAGGAGGAGGGCAGGGGTCGTCAGAGACTTCCCTTCAAGGCAGTTGTGAAGCGCTTGTGTCGGCTGAGACGGGTGTTCAGGCCGCTGACGTCAATGCAGTTTCGACCGAGTCCGTGCCGACCGGAACAATTACGACCGTCGATGTTGCGGGTGCAACGGCGCCGTGGCTTTGCCTTGCGGATGCAACGGGTGTGGTTATCGGTGTCGAATATAGTCAGGAAGGCTAGCTGCAATCGGGCAAGACAGAAGGAAATCGCCCCTATAATCGAGATGAGGCAGATCAAAGTGGTCTTTTCCAAAGCCCGATAACATAGGCGGCAGGAGGAAGATGACATGTTCAGCCACATTATGATCCCTGTTGATATTCACCTGCCGCCGGAAATTCGCAAAGCTTTGGATGTCGCGGCGCAGATGGCGAAATGGCAAGGCGCCCGGATCACGATCGTCAGTGTGACCGGAACCCAGCCGGGCGACGTCACGCATTCAGAAGCGGCGATCAGCACCGAACTGCAAGCCATCGTGGATCAACTTGCTGAGCAGAGTGGTTCTGAGGTTTCGGCGCGCAACATCCATTCCGTAGATGTAGCTGCCGAGGTAGACGGTGACCTGACGCGCGCCGCCGAAGAGATTGGGGCGGATCTGATCGTCGTTGGAACCCATGCGCCGCGCATTACGGACCATATCTTTTCAAGCCACGCCGGATATTTGGCCAAGCACGCTAAGGTCTCGGTGCTTGCGGTCAGATAGGTCAGGCCTCGTCCGTCGCGGGCAATTCGACCTCTAGGAACCGTTCAAACGCGTCCAGATTGACTGGTTCGAACTGCCCGAAGCCTTGCATCCAGACCGATGCGGTGCGCATCGCATCAGGTTCCAGCTTGCACCACTTCACCCGACCCCGCTTTTCCTGGCTGATCAGCCCGGCCTTGGTCAGGATCACCAGATGCTTCGAGATGGCCGCCAACGACATTTCGAACGGTTCCGCCACATCGGTGACGGCCATATCATCCTCAAGCAGCATTGCCAGGATGGCGCGGCGGGTGGGGTCGGCAAGGGCCGCGAAAACGGTGTCGAGATCGTTGGACATCCTCTCGCTCAACCACAGCGCCCAGGTTTGGTCAACCATTTGGTTGAATATGCGGATTCAAGGGTTCTGAAGGATGTCGCCGAAAACAGGCAGTGATCACTTACATCGAGCTTAGGAAAAAACCCTTTAGTAACAATATGGTAAAGTGCGGCATTTCGGGCGTTCAACGCCGTTGACTCTGCGCCTCATGCCCCTTAGCACCCTACCCAAGACTGTGCGAGGGAATTGCCCGTGACCGATGATGACCAAAAGCAGCGTATGGCGCAGCTGGAGGCCAAGATCGACGCGGCGAAAAAGGCCAAAGCGCCGAAACCTCGTGCGGATGCTGACGTGTCCGGGGGCGAGCTTGCCTGGAGGATGGTCATAGAAATGGTATCCGGTCTGGGGATCGGATTTGGCATCGGATACGGGCTGGACAGCCTGCTCGGGACGATCCCGATCTTTCTGGTGCTGTTCACATTGCTGGGCCTTGTCGCGGGCGTGAAGGTTATGCTCCGCAGCGCGAAAGAGGTTCAAGAGAAACAAGCGGCTGCAAGCGCGGCCGAGAAGGACGAGAGGGACTGAACGTGGCGACCGAGACCACCGCAGCAGAAGGCAGCAGCCTGGTATTCCACCCGATGGACCAGTTCATCGTCAAGCCGTTGTTCGGCGACGGTGCGATTGCATGGTATACGCCCACCAACGTGACACTTTGGATGTTCTTTGCGATTGTCGCAATCTTTGGTCTGCTGGTTCTCAGTACTTCGAAGCGCGCGATTGTCCCGACCCGGATGCAGTCGGTGGCCGAACTGGCCTATGGCTTCATCTATAAGATGCTGGAAGACATCTGCGGCAAGGAAGGCGTCAAGTACTTCCCCTATGTCATGACCCTGTTCATGTTCATCGTCTGCGCGAACTTCCTGGGCATGATCCCGACGTCGTTCACCACCACATCACATTTCGCCGTGACCATCCCGTTGGCGCTGGCTGTGTTCCTGACCGTGACCGTTCTGGGGTTCGTCAAGAACGGCGCCGCGTTTTTGGGTCTGTTCTGGGTGTCCAGCGCACCGCTGGCGCTGCGCCCTGTCCTGGCGATCATCGAGCTGATCTCGTACTTCGTGCGTCCGGTCAGCCACTCCATTCGTCTTGCCGGGAACGTCATGGCAGGCCACGCGGTTATCAAGGTGTTCGCAGGCTTTGCCGCGATTGCCGTGATCTCGCCCGTGTCCGTGCTGGCGATCACCGCAATGTATGGCCTCGAGGTCCTTGTGTCCTTCATTCAGGCCTACGTATTCACCATTCTGACCTGTGTTTATCTGAAAGATGCGCTGCATCCGTCGCACTAAGGTCTGATACCCCAACATCGAAACTTCCAATTCGTAAGGAGAAACATCATGGAAGGCGATCTCGCACACATCGGCGCAGGCCTGGCAGCAATCGGTTCCGGCGCAGCCGCAATCGGGGTAGGCAACGTTGCAGGCAACTTCCTGGCCGGCGCTCTGCGCAACCCTTCGGCGGCTGCTTCGCAGACCGCAACCCTGTTCATCGGTATCGCGTTCGCAGAAGCCCTGGGGATCTTCGCATTCCTGGTCTCGCTGCTGCTGATGTTCGCCGTCTAATCTGCGGAACCTGATCCTTACGCGCAGGTGGGTCCAAGCCATAGCGGCCCACCTGTTGTAAAGACAACGTTCCGACGGAGGACATCATGGCGACTGAACCCCTTGCCAAAGAAGTAGCTGGCACCTGCGTTGACTCTCATGGGTCGGCGATTGGTATGCCGCAGCTCTGCTTCGATTGGTTCCCCAACCAGATTTTCTGGCTGGTCATTACGCTGGTCGTCATCTTTCTGGTCCTGTCCCGCGTGGCTCTGCCCCGCATCGCGGCAATCCTGGCTGAACGTCAGGGGACCATTACAAATGACCTGGCTGCGGCCGAAGATCTGAAGGCCAAAGCGGTCGAGGCTGAAGAGGCCTATAACAAGGCGCTGGCCGATGCCCGTTCTGAGGCACAGCGTATCGCTGCCGAAGCACGTGCTGAAATCCAGTCTGGTCTGGATGATGCAATCGCCAAGGCGGATGCGGAAATCGCAGCAAAGGCGGCTGAATCGGAAAAGGCGATTGCCGAAATCCGTGCTGGTGCGCTGGAAAGCATTCAAGTGGTTGCCAAGGATACGGCTACCGAACTGGTCACCGCGCTGGGCGGCGAGGCGGATGCCAAAGCCATCGACAGTGCAATTGACGCGCAGATGAAAGGATAAGTGACATGCGGAACACTCTTGCCCTTATCCTGACCGTCGGCGCAGCCAGCCCGGCATTTGCCGCAAGCGGCCCGTTCTTCTCGCTTGGCAACACCGACTTTGTTGTCCTTCTGGGCTTCATCGTTTTCATCGCGGTCCTATTCTATTTCAAGGTCCCGGGCATGATCGGTGGAGCGTTGGACAACCGCGCCGAAGGCATCAAGTCCGAATTGGACGAAGCCCGCGCCCTGCACGAAGAAGCGCGCAGCCTGTTGGCCTCATACGAGCGCAAGCAGCGTGAAGTTCAAGCCCAGGCAGACGCCATCGTTGCAGCAGCAAAAGACGATGCCATTCTGGCAGCAGAACAGGCAAAGGCCGATCTGGAGCAATCCATCGCCCGCCGTCTGGCTGCGGCTCAGGACCAGATCGCGTCGGCAGAAGCTTCGGCTGTCAAAGAAGTCCGTGATCAGGCCATCACCGTTGCAGTTTCGGCTGCCAATGCGGTTCTGGCCAAGCAGATGACCGCGGCACAGGCGAACAAGCTGATCGACGCGTCCATTGCGGATGTTGGTGACAAGCTGCATTGATAGTTTCCAACGCCGTTTCGACAAAGAGTGACCCGAAGGCTGACTGCTTTCGGGTTTCTTTTTTTGGGGGACTGCTCTTGGCGATGTTTTTGACGTGAAATACCCTGCGCGAAACCCGACGGAGAGTTGCTATGATTGACACAGCGCCCGCGATTGCCGATCCAGCGCCGGTCTGCCTGTTCGCTTTCAACCGACCCGATCACACCGCGCGGACTTTGCGCGCGCTTGCGGCGTCGCCTTTGGCGGCACGCACCGATGTAATTGCATATCTCGATGGGCCTCGTTCGGCAGACGAAGCACTCGTGGTTGCGGAAACCCGTAAAGTGATTGAGGCGCAGACTGGCTTTGCCTCTCTTACATTGCATGCACGTGTTGATAATGCGGGTTTGGCCCGCTCGATTCAGGACGGCGTCACCGCTACGATGCAGTCTTACGGCAAGGCGATTGTCGTAGAAGATGACATTGTGACCTCACCCGCGTTTCTCACCTACATGAACCATGCGCTGGACCGATATCAAGATAACCCGCGCGTCTGGCATATCGCGGGATTCAACGAAGACCTTCCGCCCTTGTTGGATCGGCGTGGCGCGGTTTTCTGGCGTTTCATGAGCTGCTGGGGATGGGCCAGCTGGGCCGATCGCTGGCAGCATTTCGAACGCGACCCGAAAAAACTGGAGCAACAGCTTTCCGACGATGACATTTATCGGTTCAACCTGAACGGGGCGGAGGATTTATGGGGTCAGGTGCAAGGCAATTTGCGCGGTGACATTCGGACTTGGGCGATTTTCTGGTACGCGACAATTTTCAAGCAAGATGGCCTTTGTTTGTCCCCTTGCAGGTCTTTTGCCGAGAATATCGGTCTGGACGGGTCTGGTACCCATTGCGGACCATTGGATGAGGTTAAACCAAAAGATCTCTGCCATGACTTTGAGCTGCCATTTCCCGACGATATCGCCGAAGACAAGGTCGCGCTTGAGGCGCTGCGGGCGCATTTCAGCTATAGACCGAACCGTTTGACCCGTTTAAGACGCAAGATCAGAAGGCTAAGGAATAAACTTCTTGGGTGATTGGCGTCGTTTGAAAATGAGAATGTCACTTGACGACGAAAACCCAAAGGCTCTGACGAATGAACTTCGGACATTCTCACGAAATTCGTTCCAATGCGCGTAAACCATATCAGCCATAGCTATTCTGGCGGAGGTGCCGCCATCGCTGCCCGCAGGCTGCATCATGCCTTGCTGTCCAAAGGGACGGATTCGTACATGACCGTCGTCGATGGCCCGGACGAGGATCGGATCACAAAATTCGCGCCGCAGAAAACACTAAAGCGGCTTTGCCAGCGCGAATACGCACGTCATCTGCGAAAGAAATATGCAAGAAATCAGGTCAATGGGTTGGCATCTCTTGGTCTGGCAAGGTCGGGCCTGGCCGCGTATCTGAACAGCCAACCGTGGCAAATATTGAATTTGCACTGGGTGAATTCCGACATGATTTCGATTGCCGAAATCGGAGCGCTGAAACGTCCCGTGGTCTGGACGTTTCATGACATGTGGCCATTCTCGGGGGCCGAGCATGTGAGCGAGCTGGACAGATGGCGTGGCGGTTACATGTCATCCGAATTCCGTGGGTTTGACCTGAACCGCTGGGTCTGGAAAAGAAAAGCCGCACATTGGAAAAAACCATTTCAGATCGTTTGCCCCAGTAATTGGCTGGCTGACTGTGTGCGGCAAAGTGCATTGATGCGGGATTGGCCTGTCACCGTGATCCCCAACGCTATCGATACCGGTTTCTGGGCACCGGTCAAAAAGGCACAGGCGCGCGCCGATCTGTCACTGCCTCAGGAAATTCCGCTGGTGTTGTTTGGCGCCGTCCAAGCGACCCAAGATCCCAACAAAGGCTTTGCCCACCTCGTAGAAGCTATGCGGCGGGTGCATTCTGCCGTTCCAGATGTTCAGGCAGTTGTATTTGGCAGCGACAAAATCGACGCCGAGTTTCCTTATCCGGTCCATTTCATGGGGCGGATTAGCGACAACCGGGTGCTGAAGCGCATTTATTCGGCTGCAGATATCTTTGTATTGCCATCCCGGCGCGAGGTGCTGGGATATACTGGTGTCGAGGCCATGTGCTGTGGCGTTCCGGTCGCGGGCTTCAAAACCAGTGGGCTGTCGGATCTGGTTCCAAATCAACGCCTGGGGTATCTGGCGCGCCCATTCGAGGCGGAAGACCTCGCGCAAGGCATTATCTCGATCCTGCAGAACCGCCACAGTGAAACCGGGATGTCCATGTCAGGTGCCGCCCGGCAACATGCCGTGGACAGCTTTGCAGAGGCCGCAGTCGCAGGCCAATATCAGGCACTCTATGAAGAGATCGCTGGTAAAACTGAGGGTGGATTTGGCGCGACATCAGAGTGTTGACGCCTGCCTAATCTTTGGCCTCATGCATCAATTTTTGTCGGGCGATGTCTTCGTTGCGTTCGGCCTTCTTCCCGTCCCAAAGGCATTGTTCAACATAGGTTAAGTGCGCGTCGACGGCGGCGCGGGCCGCAACAGGGTCGCGGGCCTGCAGCGCTGTGTTGATGGCGCGGTGCTGGTCAAGGATGGCTTCGCGTGTTGTTTGCTGTCGGAACATTATCTGGCGATTGTAGAACACGCCCTGTCGCAACAGATCGAACATTGACCGCATCATGTGCAGCATCACCACATTGTGGCTGGCTTCGATGATCGCCATGTGGAACTGGGCGTCCAGCTGTGCTTCGTCCTCAGCCGCATTGCGTGTGTGGGCGGCCTCCATCTTGTCAAAGATCGTCTGAACCACCTTCAGATCGCTTTCTGACCCCAGACGAGCGGCGCGTTCAGCGGCCAATTCTTCCATGTCCCGACGGAATGAGAGGTAGTCGAACACCGCCTCGTCATGGCTGCCGAACAGTCTGATCAGCGCCGGGGAAAAAGCTGAACCCAAAACCTCGGCCACAAAGATGCCGGACCCTGCCTTGGCGGTTAGCAACCCTTGGCCTTGCAGTTCTGCAATCGCCTCGCGCAGGGAAGGTCGGGATACACCCAGCCGTTCGGCCAATTCGCGCTCGGCTGGCAGGCGTTCGCCGGGGCGTAAAATGCCACGCAGGATCAACAGTTCAATCTGGCGAACCACCGCGATCGAAAGCTTTTCGGTCTGGACTTTTTGAAAGGGCATGTGGGCGTCTATTAAATTGGTCAAATCATATGACCACGGATTGTGGCGCTGTTCAAGAACGGCGGATCACAGCGGTTGAAATATTAGGTCAGTATTGTTGACTTTTGTGATTGGCTGAATAGGCTGCGCCCATCTGAGAGCGGAGGAGGCTCATGTCTACGCACGAATTATTCGCCACGCGAGCATCCCGGATGAAAGCGTCCGAGATACGCGAATTGCTCAAGCTGCTGGATCAGCCTGGAATCATCACGTTCGCTGGCGGCATCCCCGATCCCGCGTTGTTTCCGGCCGAAGGGTTTTCCGCTGCGTTTCAGGCTGCATTGAGCCCGGAACAGCAGGCGCAGGCGCTGCAATACTCTGTCAGCGAAGGCTATGTGCCTTTGCGCGAATGGCTAGTCGATCACATGGCCACCAACGGAGTGGATTGCGGACTTGATAACATCCTGATCACCTCTGGCTCGCAGCAGGCACTGGATTATCTGGGCAAGCTTTACCTGTCTCCGGGCGATACCGCGTTGGTTGGATGGCCGACCTATCTGGGTGCGTTGGCTGCGTTCAACGCCTATGAGCCGCGCTTTGATCGGCTTGGCATCAATGGCAACCGCGGCGCGGCGGAATACGCGGCAGCTGCGGGTGAGGGCGCGGTCAAGTTCGCCTATCTCTCACCCGATTTCGCCAATCCGACCGGCGAGACCGTGGATTTACGCGGGCGGGAGGCTTTGCTGGATCTGGCGGACGAGTTGAACTGTGCAGTGATCGAAGACGGAGCCTATCAGGCGCTGCGATACGACGGTGACGCAATCCCTCCGGTTTTGGCGCTGGAATTGGCGCGCAAAGGATCAATTGAGGACTGTCGCACGATCTATTGTGGTAGTTTTTCGAAAACCCTGTCTCCGGGTTTGCGGGTTGGTTGGGTTGTGGCGGCAAAGCCTGTAATTGCGCAACTGGTCCTTATGAAACAGGCAGCCGATCTGCATTCAGCAACCATCAACCAGATGGCCATAGATCACGTGGCTCGGGCCTGCTTCGACACACACATTCCGATGTTGCGCCGGGTTTACAGTGTCCGCCGGGACGCCATGTTGCAGGCGTTGCAGGACCATATGCCCGATGGCGTGCAGTGGACCAAACCCGAGGGCGGTATGTTCGTATGGGTGACATTGCCGGTCGGTACAAATGGGGCCGAATTGTTGGCTCGGGCGCTGGAAACCGTCAAAGTCGCCTTTGTACCGGGCGGGGCTTTTTTTCCGGACGGAAGCGGGACCAACACGATCCGGTTGAGTTTCTCGAACTCGGATGAAGATACGATCCGTGAAGGAATTCGCCGCTTGGGTGAGGTTCTGAGCGCGTAACTGTTGGAAAGGTTTTGTTAACCTAAGTCGCTCAATGCTGAGGGCATGATCCGGTATCTGTCCCTCCTTGTGCTGGTCGCTTGCTCGGCTGGCACGCCCCACTTTCGTGATGCGCCCGCGACGCGCGTGGCCGTGAATGGCAGCGTATTTGACGTGCGCGTTCGGGGTGAGCTGGCCGAGGCTGTTCGGATCAACACGCAATACGCGCCGCGCCTGGGGCGCATCCGTGACCGGGCAGCGCTGGCGATGGCGCAGGTGTCAGGTTGCCCCATATTGGACGTGCTTGGCGATGCTGCGGTGACAGTCGGCGTCTTAGGCTGCGATCGGGACGCCGGAGAGCGTTTGTTGCTGACCGCAGTTTCAACGCCGAACTATGAATGTATCGACTTCGGCACATTTGAGGACGACAGCAACGATACCGGCTATCAGGTTTTCGAGTGCACGCCGTATTGAAATACGCGCTTTCTTGCGTATTTCGGCAAGATATTGTGGATAAGTTGGCTTGAAATCCCATATCCTGCGTTACTCCGTTGACTCAGCCCCAATGGGTTGCGCAGACTTCCAGATGTAGGAATCATGGATTGTCGCCTTTGCGTTTCAGCAAACTCAAACTCACCGGCTTCAAAAGCTTTGTAGATCCAACCGATCTGATCATCGCGGATGGGTTGACCGGTGTTGTGGGGCCAAACGGCTGCGGCAAGTCCAATCTTCTGGAAGCGTTGCGCTGGGTAATGGGTGAAAACCGCCCCAAATCCATGCGTGGCGGCGCGATGGAGGATGTGATCTTTGCCGGGGCCGCAACGCGACCGGCGCGAAACTTTGCCGAAGTCGTCCTGACCATGGACAACTCGGAACGGTTGGCTCCTTCAGGGTTCAATGACAGTGACCAGTTGGAAATCGTGCGCCGTATCACGCGCGATGTCGGCAGCGCTTATAAGACAAATGGTAAGGATGTTCGGGCGCGCGACGTTCAGATGCTGTTTGCCGATGCCTCAACCGGCGCGCATTCGCCGGCTCTTGTAGGGCAGAACCGCATTGCCGAACTGATCAACGCCAAGCCCCGTGCACGCCGCCGTATCTTGGAAGAGGCGGCGGGTATCTCGGGCCTTTATCAGCGCCGCCACGAGGCAGAGCTGAAGCTAAAGGGCACTGAATCCAACCTGACCCGTGTGGACGACGTGCTGGAGCAATTGGGCACCCAATTGGCTCAACTTGCGCGTCAGGCACGTCAGGCGGCGCGGTACCGTGAGATTGGCGAGCAGCTAAGGCAGGCCGAGGGGATGTTGCTCTATCGCCGCTGGAAAGAGGCTGACATGGCCCGCCAGCAAGCCGAAGACGTGCTGCGCGAGCGGATCACCGAAGCCTCCCGTGCTGAGGCCGAAGCGCGCGCAGCCAGCGCCAAGCGTTCGGAGATCGAGGAAACACTGCCGCCCTTGCGCGAAGAAGAGGCCATTGCCGCAGCAGTCTTGCAACGGCAGCAGGTACAACGTGATCAACTGACCGATCAGGAAACCCGCGCGCGCCAGACGATTGAGACACTGACCAACCGCATTCAGCAGTTGAGCAACGACATCGAGCGCGAAACCGGCCTGAACCGGGACGCGGGCCAGATGATTGAGCGTCTGGAATGGGAAGCGCGCGAACTGGCCAAAGCGGCCGAAGGGCATGACGATAAGGTGGCCGAAGCCGCCGAAATCGCCCGCGAAGCCGCATCTGTGTTGCAGGACCGCGAAGATCACCTGTCACAGGAAACCGAAGATATGGCGCGTCTTGTCGCGCGTCACCAATCAGCCCAGCGTTTGGTTGAAGACAGCCGCAAGACGCTGGCCCGGTCCGAGGGTGAGGAAAAGAAAGCCCGTGCTGCGGTGGACGAAGCCCGTGGTGCATTGACCCGCGCCAGTGAAGCGTATGAAGAAGCGCAGGACGGTGAGGAAGAGGCGCGCGAGGCTGCTGAGGCTGCGGAAGAAGCGCTAGCCGCAGCTGACGAATTGCGCAATGAAACGCAGGCACGAGAAGCCGAGGCACGCGCTCAGCGGTCCGAGGCCGAGGGTGAACTGGGCGCGATCCGGGCCGAGACATCCGCTCTGGCCAAGCTGGTCGAACGGGATACGGCCGAAGGTGGGCAGGTTTTGGATCTGCTGCGCGTTGAGCCTGGCTATGAAAAGGCGCTTGGGGCGGCGCTGGCTGACGATTTGCGCGCGCCATTGGTTGAGGGCGACGGGCCGTCAGGCTGGGTGCAGGTCGCGGGCTATGATGCGGATCAACCGCTGCCCGATGGGGCCGAACCATTGGCGCTGCATGTTTCCGGCCCGGATCGACTGAGCCGCAGGATCGCTCAGATCGGGTTGGTTGATGCGGATCAGGGTGCGCGACTGCAAGCCTCGTTGAAGCCAGGGCAGAGGCTGGTATCGCGTTCGGGTGACCTGTGGCGCTGGGATGGGTTCCGGGCTTGGGCCGAAGATGCCCCAAGCGCGGCAGCTTTGCGGTTGGAACAGCTCAACAAGCTTGAGGCACTGAAACAGGAGCTCACCCGCACCGAGGCGCAGGCCGATGGTGCCCGCGCCGCGCATGAGGCGCTGTCGCAGCAACTGGCGGACGTTACTGAGGCAGACCGCCGTGCCCGCGAAGCCCGTCGCGCTGCGGATCAGCGGATGGCGGAAACCGCGCGCCGGTTGAGTCGGGCCGAAGCCGACCGCAATTTGGCGCAGGGCAAGCTGGAAACGCTGACCCTTGCGGTCGACCGGCACAAGGACGATGCTATGTCCGCCCGCGCGCAACTGCGCGAGGCCGAGGGTGCGCTGTCCGGCCTGGGTGATGTCGACAGCGCGCGTGCGCAGGTCGAGGATATCAAGCAGACGGTCGAGGCCGCGCGGATCACGATGCTGACCCACCGCTCATCCCATGATGAGCTGCGCCGCGAAGGCGAGGCACGGACCCGGCGAGCTCAGGAAGTGACAAAGGACCTCAGCGGGTGGCGGCACCGGCTAGAGTCGGCAGAAAAGCGCATCTCAGAACTGGTCGAGCGCAAGGAAAGCTCTGAGGAAGAGCTGTCCGAGGCGATGGCCGCCCCGGGTGAAATCGCCGAAGCCCGCGAAGAACTGAATGAGCTGATCGAAACCGCCGAGGCGCGCCGCGCCGAGGCCGCCGACAAGCTTGCAACGGCTGAAACTCAGCAGCGCGAGGTTGTGCTGGCCGAACGTGAGGCCGAGCGTTTGGCGTCGGAAGCCCGCGAAACCCGCGCAGCGGCCGAGGCACGCTGTGATGCGGCTAAGGAAAGTGTGGTCGCGGCTGCGGAACGCATCGCCGAGGATCAGCAACTGACGCCGAACCAGTTGCTCAACCAGTTGGACGTGAACCCCGATCAGATGCCCGCAGCAGATGCGCTGGAGGCGGAAGTGAACCGCCACAAGCGTCAACGCGACGCAATGGGTGCAGTGAACCTGCGGGCCGAAGAAGACAGCAAAGAAGTTCAGGAAGAGTTTGACACACTGAATAGCGAAAAGGCGGATCTGGAAGAGGCGATCAAGGCCCTGCGCAGCGGCATAGCCAGCCTCAACCGTGAAGGGCGCGAACGTCTGTTGACAGCGTTTGAGCAGGTGAATTCGAACTTCGCCATGCTGTTCAAGCACCTGTTTGGCGGTGGCGAGGCCAATCTGGTCATGGTCGAAAGCGACGATCCGCTGGATGCCGGCCTGGAAATCATGTGCCAGCCACCGGGCAAAAAGCTCTCGACTCTCAGCCTGCTATCGGGTGGCGAACAGACCCTGACGGCAACCGCGCTGATCTTTGGCGTGTTCCTCGCCAACCCCGCACCGATCTGTGTGCTGGATGAGGTCGATGCACCGCTGGATGACGCCAACGTCACCCGTTTCTGTGATTTGCTGGACGAGATGTGCCGCCAGACGGACACACGATTCCTGATCATTACCCACCATGCTGTGACCATGGCACGGATGGATCGGTTGTTTGGTGTGACCATGCAGGAGCAGGGCGTCAGCCAGTTGGTTTCGGTCGATCTGAAAAAAGCCGAACAGATGGTCGCCTGATCGTTCACTGCAACGTTATGCCTCAATCGCCGGGTTGCGGGTTAAGGTGGCGGTATGACCCGATATTTGATCCTTGCTCTGATGACTGCCAGCCCGGTTGCGGCTGCGGAATGGCCCACAAAACCAGGCGATGTCCGGCTTTCACCCGAAGAGCTGGATGCCTTGGCGGGTCGAACTCTGACATTTTATGACGACGGCCAGTCCAAGTTTTCAGCCGGTGGGGCCTATTCCTTTACCTATGCAAGCGGGGAGTCTGCATTCGGGACATATTCTATTGCCGATGACGGCAGTGTCTGCATCGCCTATCGAAACGGATTCAGCCGCTGCGATCTCTATGTACACAGCGGCGAGCGTTTGATCCTGATTGACGAGAAGGGTAACAGATATCCGGTCCGGCCTGAGTGAGTTTGGTTGCTGTCTTGGCGATTAGGTATCGGATCCTTGTAAGAGAACCGAGTTGATTTTCGGTTTGTGTTATTTGTGTTGTCATTTGATCGAAACATCAGCGATTTCCTGAGAAGAACGGTGAATTTTCTTGTCTTGCTCGGTGGTATGCTCTCAAAAATATTTCGCAATTTAAGGGGCTGGCAGATGTGCCGATTTTTGGCTTGGGCAGGCGCAAAGCGATATCTGGACGAATTGGTTCTGAATCAGGAGCAATCGCTTGTTATTCAAAGCCGAAATGCCCTGATCGGCAAAACCCCGATCAACGCGGATGGCTTTGGCCTTGCATGGTATTCCGAGCGTGAGACGCCTTGTTTTTACAAAGATACCAACCCGGCGTGGTCGGATGCCAACCTGAAACAGCTCACGCATCACACCCGGTCGCATCTCTTTCTGGCCCATGTGCGGGCATCGACGGGCACCGCGACCTCACGGAACAACTGCCACCCGTTTGGTGTTGGAAAATGGAGCTTTATGCATAATGGGCAGGCCGGCGGGCATGACCGCATCCGGCAGGAGCTGGACGGGATGATACCGCCCGACCTCTACAGTCACCGACTTGGTGCAACAGAAAGCGAAGCTATTTTTCTGATTGCGCATGGCGAAGGTTTGGGTGCCGATCCGGTGGGTGCAATGGAGCGCGCAGTTCAGCGTGTCGAAGATTTGTCGCGGCGCCGGGGGACGATGCCGTATCTTCGCTTTGCGGCCTGTTGGTCGGACGGCGATCGCCTGTTTGCCGCCCGATATGCCTCGGATCGTTTTGCCCCAAGCCTTCACTACAAGGCGTGCAAGGATGGGTTCATTATTTCGTCCGAACCGCTGGACGCGAATAGCGGCGAATGGACCGAAATCCCCGCCAATACGGCGATTGAAACGCGGGGAGAGGCGCTGACGTCACACGCGTTTGAACCAAACGCGCCGCGTCACCACGCCGAGGTTGCGTAATTCTTTGCTGTTGCGTGAAGATGCGCCCCGTCCGTGCGGGACGCCTTGGGGCTCATAGTTGGTTGAGCAGATCAGCTGTTGGCCATGCATCCGCAGGCAGGCCCAGCCGTGCCTGTTCGGCCTGAACAGCGGCGCGCGTTCCCGCACCGAGAATGCCGTCGATTTTGCCGACATCATGACCGCGCGCTTGCAGCTTTTTCTGCAACTGCTTCATTTGCGCGCCCGATAGTCCTTGTGCCGGATTACCCGCGTCATAGATTTGCCCGCCTTCTAACCGAGTGCCAAAATATGCGGCGGTCAGGACATAGACAAAGCTCTGGTTCCATTCGAAATAGACATCAAAATTTGGGTAGGCAAGAAAGGCCGGACCTTTGTGGCCTTGCGGCAGGATCAGTGAGGCGGGCAGGTTGGCCAATGATCCGCTGCGTGCCTGAACGCCCATCGCCTGCCATTCAGACACCGGTCGGGACTTGCCGGGGCCGGACAGGGACCAATCCATTTGGGCCGGCACACTCACCTCTTGCAGCCAGGGTTCACCTGGACGCCAGCCCAGATGCGACAGCATTTTGCCGCCCGACATCAACGCATCAGGGGCCGAGGTTTTCAACGAGACCTTTCCGTTCCCGTCCCCGTCCACGCCATTTTCCAGAATGTCGCGGGGCAGCATTTGCACCATGCCGATCTCACCTGCCCAGGCACCGGTCGTGCGGTTGGGATCAAAGTTTCCTTGGCTGTAAAGCTCGATGGCGGCGAAAACCTGCGGTCGGAACAGTTCGGGCCTGCGGCAGTCATGCGCCAGGGTGACCAGGGCGTTCCGGGTGTTGAAGTCTCCTTGTACCGCACCGTAGTCGGTCTCGAACGCCCAGAAAGCCAGCAAGACACCGCGCGACACGCCATATTCGCTCTCGATCCGGTCAAACACCGCGTCGTATTTTCGGGACATGGAATTGCCCCTATCAATCCGGTTTTGTGAGATCAGGCGGCGCGAGAAGTCGATAAACGGTTTCTGGAACACGCCCTGCGCCCGATCTGCCTTTAGAACCGCGCCGTCTTGTTGAACACCTTTGAAAAAGCTGCTCACGGTGGATTTGTCGAACCCTTGTTGAACGGCTTCGGCTTTTAGACCCTTAACAAAGGAATTGAAGCCGCCGCCACATTGGGCCAAGGCAGGTGAGGCGAGCA
Source organism: Ruegeria atlantica (assembly GCF_013033965.1). Taxonomy (GTDB): domain Bacteria; phylum Pseudomonadota; class Alphaproteobacteria; order Rhodobacterales; family Rhodobacteraceae; genus Ruegeria; species Ruegeria atlantica_D. The sequence continues at coordinate 47,490 of NZ_WQFE01000014.1, read as the reverse complement.
GGGTGGCGGCAAGGATGCCCGAGAGTAAACGCATTTTAGGGTCCGTCAGAAAATGAAGCTGACCCCAACCCACACCGACACGAGGCCCAGTGCAAGCCCCCAAACCCGCCAAAGCATGTCACATGCGCGGAAAACCTCCGGCGCGCCGATGTCGCGTCGCGCATCACCATTGACCCAGGCCAGATCGCGGACCTGACCATCATAGCTGCGCGGCCCGGCAAGGGCGACATTCAAGGCGCGTGCCATGGCGGCCTCGGGCCAACCGGCGTTGGGTGAGATATGGCGGCGTGCATCCGCGACCATTTCTGGCCAGCGCGCCCATTGACCGGATAGCGCCACGATCATCACGCAGGTCAGACGCGCGGGGATGAGGTTCAACACATCGTCCAGACGCGCCGCGGCCCAGCCGAAGTCGCGGTACTTTTCCGACCGGTAACCGATCATGCTATCGGCGGTATTGACCGCCTTGTAGATCAGAATCCCCGGCAGGCCCGCAACCAGAAACCAAAACGCGGGCGCAATTATACCGTCGCTGAGATTTTCAGCAGCGCTCTCAATCGCAGATCGCGCGACCTGCGCCTCGGTCATGTCCCGCGTATCTCGCGAAACGATCATGGCGACTTTGGCGCGGCCCTCGGTTAAGGAGGTGCGCAGTCCGTCACCAACATCGCGGACATGGGTCACCAGTGACTTCTGTGCCAGCAGAATTGCGGCAAGGATGATCTCGATCACCGGCCCAAACAGGGTCAGCGCGCGGCCCAGAATCACTGCGCCAAAGATCAGCAGCAGCACGATGGCCACGCCTTTCAAGCGCCTATTCGTTCCGCGGTTCAGGCGCTGGTCCAGCCAGCCGATGGCGGTTCCAATGATCACTGCCGGATGACGAATGCGCGACCAGAGCCAATCTGGCTCTCCAAGCGCCGCGTCCAGACACATGGCGCAAACCAGCAGAAAAGCTGTGCTCACAACGCGGCCTCAAGCTGACGCCACCCGTCTGCGGGCGGCAAGCCAAGGCGCAGATAGGTGTTTGAGTAGGGGAATATACGGCTCCAAATATGGGCGCGGGCCAGTTTGGCCTGCCAAGCGGCGGCATCGTCGACGTCATAAAGGCGGAACAATGTGGTGCCGCCGACCAGTTCTGCACCTTTGCCCGTGACGAGCCCGTCCAGCCGATCTGCCGCATCCGCCAATTGCCGACGGGTCTCCTTGGCCCAGTCTGTGTCCTGCAGCGCCTGTTCCCCGATCCGAAGGGCAGGGCCCGAGACGGACCACGGGCCGGTCAGATCGTTCAGCTTTGAGATCAGGTCAGGGCGGCCAATCGCAAATCCCAGTCGTAACCCGGCCAAACCCCAGAACTTGCCGAAACTTTTCAACACGATCACACCGGGCTGCTCAGCCAGATGAATTAGGGATGCGTCGGGGCAAACGTCACAAAAGCTCTCGTCAATCACGGTCATCGGGGCGTTAGCATCTTCCACGCTCCAGATGCGACCGTCCGGGTTGTTGGGATGCACGATGACGCGCGCCTCGGCCGGGCCATCAGGTTGAACTTTCCAGCCTTGCGCGGAAAATGCCGCCGCGTGTTCGTTGTATGTGGGCGCGGTGATCTGTACCCGACCCGTCGTCGCAAGCGCGGGTATGCGCGCAATCACTGCCGATGCGCCGGGCGCTGGCAGAATCTCGGCACCGGCTGGCACGGACCAGAATTGGCGTGCTGCCGCAGACAACCGTTCGAACGCGCCGTGATCGGGCAACGCGGTCCAGTCCGACTGGGTCAGTCCTGAAACAGGATAGGGGTGCAGGTTGATCCCGGTTGACAGATCCAACCAGGAGTCGCGCGCGCCACCGAACCGGGCGATGGCACCGTCCAGCCCGCCGCCATGATCGCGCGCGGCACGGGGGTTCAAATCTGCGTTTGGGCTTGCCATCGGTGTTCTCGCCGGAATTGCGTGTTTGCGCCTGCTTCAAGCGGATTTTTGCCGCTTATACAAGCAAATCCGCGTGATCGGCCCGGTTGACCGGCATCGTTAACACTTTGTTAAGGAATAAGCGTGATCACAAACCACGGGGGTCGGCACCACACACTCTACCAAGTGCCGAGGTTGTTGCAAATGAAAGTACTGATTGTTGAGAGTAACCCCGACCTTGGTCGGGTCTGGAAAAGGCATCTGGAACGGCAAGGCGCCGAAGTGACGCTTGTTGCCGGGCAAGAGGCTGCGATCCTTGCCCTGTACGGCACGGATTTCGATATCATCGTGTTGGATCTGGTTCTGGAAACCGGCAGTGCCTTGGCTGTGGCCGATTTCGCCAGCTATCGCCGCCCCGAGGCGCGTGTGATCTTTGTCACCAACACCACCTTCTTTTCGGACGGGTCGATCTTTGCCCACAGCCCAAACGCCTGCGCTTATGTGCAAAGCGGAACGCCGCCAGAGGATCTGGCGGCGATGGTGGAACACTACGCGGCTGGTCGCTGACCGCGCTCGTGGGGTTCCATGTAATCCAAAACCGGGTTCGTGGGGATAATCCGATGTGGATTGATGCTCTCGTGGCTATAGTGGTAGTGGCGCACGATGTGCCGCATGTTCACCGTCGATGCGACACCCGGCCATTGATATAGCTCGCGGGTGTAGGCCCACAGGTTCGGATAATCGACCAGACGCCGCCGGTTGCATTTGAAATGCAAGTGGTAAACAGGGTCGAACCGGATCAGGGTGGTGAACAGCCGCCAGTCGGCCTCGGTCAGGCGATCGCCCATCAGATAGCGGTTTGAAGCCAAACGCTCATCCAGCCAGTCCAGTGTTTCAAACAGCGGATCCACGGCGGCGTCATAGGCCTGTTGACTTGTGGCAAAGCCGGATTTGTAGACGCCGTTGTTGACGTCGGAATAGATGCGCGCATTCACCTCTTCGATGTCATCGCGCATCTCTTCGGGCCAATAATCGTCGGTATTGCCTGTGATCCCGTCAAAGGCCGAATTGAACATGCGGATGATTTCCGAGCTTTCGTTCGAGACGATCGTTTGCTGTTCCTTATCCCACAGGATCGGAACTGTGACACGACCTGAATAGGTAGGGTCGGCTTTGGTGTAGATCTGGTGGGCAAAGCCCAGACCATACAGGGTGTCCCCGGTTGCCCCATTGTCATCAGCTTCAAACGTCCACCCCTTATCCAGCATGTCGGGATGCACGACCGAGACCGAGATATGATCCCGCAACCCTTTCAGTTCCCGGAAAATTAGAGTGCGGTGCGCCCATGGGCAGGCGTGGCTGACATACAGGTGGTAGCGTCCGGTTTCGGCGTTGAACCCGCCCTTACCCGAAGGCCCGGCGCCGCCGTCAGCCGTCAGCCAATTGCGAAACTGTGCGGCGCTGCGTTTGAACGCGCCGCCGGTGGATTTGGTATCATACCAGGTGTTGTGCCATTTGCCGTCGACCAACAGGCCCATCTTTCATGCCCTCCGAAGTACCGTTTCGCAAAACATAGGCGGTCGAGCAGGGCGTTCCTATGCGAGGGCGCGCGCACTCTGCCTGCGCACACGCACAGGTTGGATTGGGATTTCTGTGCAACAGATTGAATTCCCGCAACGGACTGTGATCAGGTTCACTGGATTTTTACAGTTTTCGCATCACAATAGAGTACTCTGCCGGGGGAAATTTTTATGAGTACATATGTTTCAAAGGAAATTACTGCCGAACTAGACGCGGCTCGAATCGCGGGTCTGAAAAAGACCAGCCGCCTGCGCGTCGAAATTGGCGACAATAGCTACAAAATTCTTCGATTGTGGAAAGATGGTTTTACAGTTGAGGCCGAAACTACGCCGCAACTGCGCGGACTTGTGGATATCTACGATGGTGCCAATCACCTGTACCAGTGCCTTATCATCGCGGACGAAGATGAAGCGGGCGAGATGCGGTACGAGTTCAAGCGCAGCACCGCTGCCGCCGACAAGGCTCCGCTGGACTTCTACCGCGCGCCGGATGCGCCGATTGCTCTTCTGGGGCATGAGGACTAAGGGCGAATTTCCACGACCACGCCATTTGGCGTAAGGCTCCAGAGACGGGCCATCTCGGAATTCGAAATCGCAATACAGCCAGCGGTCCAGTCTCCGGGCAGGCTGAGGCCTGTGACACCATTTGGCTGGCCGTGGATGAAGATATCACCGCCCGGATCGACACCTTGAGCCCGGGCGCGATCGATATCTTCCGGCAAGGGATAACTGATCCCCAGTGACAGGTAAAAGGCGCTCTGCGGATTTCGACGATCAATCTTGAAAATCCCGACCGGTGTTTTGCCGTCACCTTCCTGTTGTTTGTCTCCAATGGGTTCGAATCCCAGCGCCACATCCGCCTGCAAAATGACTGCGCCGTCCAACGTTGCGGTCAGTCGGCGGGCGGATTTTTCGATCAGGATGTGATCAATCTGCGTGGCTTCGGGGGCCATGGGCGGGGTAGGTGGGCGCGGGCCAAAACGATGCCACCCGAACCACGCCGAAGCCGTCAGAACAACAAGCAGTAATATGATTGCGACACGCCGCACGCGTTACTGCAGATCGGCAAACGCCTGTTTGAGCCGGTTGCACGCTTCTTCGACCCGCGAGCGTTGAGTGGCCAGGTTAAACCGTTCGAAAGTCTCACCACCTGCGCCGAAACCGGGGCCTGCGGACGTGGCGATCTTTGCGTCTTCGCGCAGTCGCCGAACAAACTCGTCATGATTCATACCGGTGCCCGAGAAATCGACCCAGGCCAGATACGTCGCCTGCAGGGGCATGGACCATAATCCGGGGATCTCGGCGATAGCTGTGTCAAAGACCTTGCGGTTGCCTGCAAGGTGCGCGACCTGCTCATCGACCCATGCGGCGCCTTCAGGTGAATAGGCGGCGGTGATCATTGCCACACCCAGCGCGCTGGGATCATAGTCCAGCGTCTGAATACGGTGGCGCATGGCTGCGCGCAGCTTAGGATCCGGGATGATCATGTTGCCTGTGCGCTGGCCCGCGATATTGAACGTCTTGGACGCCGCTGTCAGGGATACGGTCCATGGCCGTGCGTCCGGATCAGCCACATCCATCGGCACAAACGTATTTCCGGGATAAACCAGATCGTGGTGGATCTCGTCCGAGACCAATATCAACCCGTTGCGTTCGGCGAATGCGGCCACGGCGCGCAGTTCATCCGGTGTCCACACGCGGCCCGAGGGGTTTTGCGGCGAGCACCACAACAACAGCTTTTCCGAACCGTCCAGACGCGATTGGGCATCTTCTAGATCCAGGCCATACGTGTCGCCCTGCCGCACCAGCGGGCATTCCACCACACGGCGGCCCGATTTGTTCACCTTGTGCGCAAACTCATGATAGACGGGGCTAAAGATAACGACCCCGTCATCCGGTTCGCTCCAGACATCCAGACAAAGGGCAATTGCATTGCCCAGCCCCTGTGAGGTCAGCACCCAATCGGTGTCGATGTCCCAGTTGTGGCGGTTCTTCATCCACCACTGGACCGATGCCAGATAGTCCGGGTGCATCCACGAATATCCAAAGACCCCGTGATCGGCCGCTTTGCGAACCGCATCAATCACGCAAGGTGCTGTCGGGTAATCGGAATCCGCCGTCCACATGGCCAGCCCGTCCTGCGGCGCTACGCCGTAGAGCTGTTCCATCTTGTCCCATTTTGAACTGTTGGTTCCCCGGCGGTCGATCAGGTCGTTGAAAGTCATGTCTTCTCCATCTGTCGAGACGAAAGCTAGCCACAATTCCGGCAGGTGCAAGGGGGGCGTTGCGGCGGGGGGCGGGATGGCCTAAATCAACCCCATGAAACGCAATATCCTGATCCATCCCGATCCCCGCCTGAAAAAGGTCTGTGCACCTGTTGCAGACCTTACGGACGAGCTGCGCAAGCTGGCCGATGACATGCTGGAGACGATGTATGATGCGCCCGGCGTTGGCCTCGCCGCGCCCCAAATTGGTGTGCTTGACCGATTGATCGTGCTGGACTGCGTTAAGGAAGAAGGCGAAGCGCCCCGTCCGCTGATCATGTTCAACCCCGAGGTCATCGCCTCGTCCGATGAGACCAGTGTCTATGAGGAAGGTTGCCTGTCAATCCCCGAGCAATTTGCCGAAGTGACCCGCCCCAAGGTGGTTGACGTCACGTGGATGGACCGGGATGGCAACTTGCAGCAGGAAACATTCGACGGCCTTTGGGCGACCTGTGTTCAGCATGAGATTGATCACCTGAATGGCAAGCTGTTCATCGACTATCTGAAGCCGTTGAAGCGCCAGATGATTACGCGCAAAATGCAGAAACTGAAACGCGAGCAGGCCCGCGCATGACCGTTCGCACCTGCCTGCCATGGCCTGACAAACGCCTGCGGACCAAGGTCGAGGACGTTGCAGAGATTACCGACGAAATCCGTGCGATCTGGGACGACATGATCGACACGATGGAGGCGATGCCCGGTGTCGGCCTTGCCGCACCGCAGATCGGGGTCATGTTGCGGCTGGCTGTGGTGGATGGTTCGACCGAGCGTGGCAAGGCGGTGCGTCTGGCCAACCCGGAAATCCTCCACAGCTCGATCGAACTGCGCGAACATGACGAGGCCAGCCCAAATCTGCCCGGTGTCTCGGCCACGGTGAAACGTCCGCGTGCTGTGACGGTAAAGTTCCTGAATGAACAGGGCATGGTGGATCGCCGCGACTTTGTAGGGATTGAGGCCACCAGTGTGCAGCACCAGATCGACCATCTGAACGGGAAGATGTATTTTGATCGGCTCAGCAAGGTCAAACGGGACATGCTGCTGCGCAAAGCCAAAAAGCAGGGGTAAAGATGCGCGTTGTTTTCATGGGTACGCCCGACTTTTCGGTTCCGGTATTGGATGCGCTGGTCGAGGCGGGGCATGAGATCGTCGCTGTATACTGTCAGCCTCCGCGGCCGGCTGGGCGCGGTAAAAAAGATCGCCCGACGCCGGTTCACGCAAGGGCCGCGTCGTTGGGTCTGACCGTCCGCCACCCGGTCTCTTTGAAGTCGACTGAAGAACAGGATGCCTTTGAGGCGCTGAATGCGGATGTTGCCGTCGTGGTGGCCTATGGCCTGATCCTTCCGCAACCCATTCTGGACGCGCCAAAGCAGGGTTGTCTGAATATCCACGCCAGCCTGCTGCCGCGCTGGCGCGGGGCGGCCCCGATTCATCGCGCAATCATGTCCGGCGACGCGCAAACCGGTATTTGCATCATGCAAATGGAGGCCGGGTTGGACACCGGCCCGGTCCTGTTACGCGAGGCGACGGATATCGGGATCGAGGAAACAACTGACCAATTGCATGACCGCCTGTCGCTGATGGGGGCTAAACTGATCGTTGAGGCGCTTCGCGACCTGTCGGATTTGAAGCCGGAACCCCAACCCGAAATTGGTGTTACCTATGCCGCCAAGATCGATAAATCCGAGGCGCGGATCGACTGGTTCCAACCTGCGATTGAGGTTGATCGGCAAATCCGCGGGCTGTCCCCATTCCCCGGTGCCTGGACAGAGATTGACGGGAACCGCGTGAAACTGCTGGCGTCGCGTCTGGCCGAGGGGCAAGGTGTTCCCGGCGAAGTTCTGGACGATGCTTTGACAGTGGCTTGTGGCGAGGGTGCCGTTGATTTGTTGCGCTTGCAACGGGCGGGTAAAGGCGCGCAGGATAAGGAAACCTTTCTGCGGGGCTGGCCGATCCCGGCTGGTAGCCGCCTGTTTTCGGAGTAGCGCCATATGTTCATGGTCTTGATGGGCACCGTCGTGATCGCCGGGATTGTTGGCTACCTGTCTGAAAAGACTGGCTTTACGCACAACGGATATTTGCCATCCATCATCATCTGTGTTGGCGGAGCATTTCTATTCTATTTTGTACGTATTATGTTCGGTATCAGCTTTGGCCCGCCGGGTCTGAACGCCGTAATTTCATCCATCGGTGCGCTGATCATCGTGCCAACCCATTGGAGGAAGTGACGTGCCTGTCATCGCCCTGATCGTCATCGGAGCCGCTGCAGGGTTTCTGGCCACCCGTCTGATGCGGATCGAAGCCAACATTCCCACGACCATGCTGATCGGTATCATCGGTGCGCTGGTGGGTGGGTTCCTGTTGCGAGCCCTGATCACCGTCGCCGGCTGGCTGTCTGGCTTTGTCGGTGCAGTTCTGGGTGCGCTTCTGGTGATCTGGATATGGCAAACATATCTGCGGCGTTGATGGCGGCTAACGCTCCTCGCAAATCACGGTTGATCCCAGCGATTTCGACTTGCGCGTTGCCAAATTGAATCGATTTGCTTCCTCTGCCGACATCCAGTGCATGCCATCTTCGGGGGCGGCATCAAGAGTGAACCAGTAAAAGGCCGGGTCGACACCAATATCCTCGAAATAGTTGAGATAGCGATCATGCTCCGGGTGGTCTTCGGGCAGGTTGGCCGCGACATATCCGCCGCCACCCCAGCTATGGACCCCGACACATGCGCCAGGTTCCAGAGTGCGCCGATTGCCCGCCAGAAACAGATCGGTGCCGCCTGAGGCGACCAAACCGTCTGAGGGTACCACTGTGTCGAACCCTTCGGCCCGTACAACGCGGCTGAAAACTACATTGGCATCATCATCGACCGAGCCTTCGATGTTCTGCAGAACAAGTGTCTTGATCCCGGGGTTTGCCGCAGTGATTTCCTCAAATGCGCTGAGTGTCGTGTGATCAATAGCCCCTGAAACAATAATTTCGTCTCCTTGCGCCACGAAGCTGACAGGGTCGTATTGCTCTGCACACGCACCAAGAAGAACCAATGAGGGGACAATCAAGAGAAGAGTTGATTTCATTTCAGATCTCACATCTGTGGTGGAGGAAGTGCTGACCGCGCTTTTTGCACCCGTTTACTGCCTTGGCGGGCGTGCTTTGTATACCGGAAGCCGCCAGCCAAATACCAGCGATCCCGCCCGCAGCGACCAGCAGATCAGAGCGCAGGCGGCCAAGGTGGGCAACTCGTCCAATCCAAGACGGGTCGCGATCACGGCGGCAAAAGCCCCGATAAACGCGCAAGAGACGTAGAGCTCGCCCTGTTTGAGAACCAGCGGGACCTCGTTGCAGACCACGTCGCGCATCAGGCCGCCCAGGCAGCCCGTGGTGACGCCCATCAGAACTACGATTACGCTGGATTGGTTCAGCGACAGGGCTGCGCCTGTGCCCGCAGCCACGGCAATGGAAAGGGCGAAACTGTCCAGCCAGACCAGCAGATTATATCGGCTTTCAACCAAATGAGCGGTGAAAAACACGAGAACGGCTGCCGCAGCGGCTATCAGGATGTAGTCTGGCTGGCCGACCCAGAACACCGGATGCCGGTCCAGCAGCAGGTCGCGGACCGTGCCGCCACCCACGGCTGTCAAGCAGGCGATAAAGGCAAATCCTACCAGATCAAGCTGCGCCCGGCTGGCTACCAAAGCGCCCGTAAGAGCGAAAACCAAAACCGAGGCATAATCGAGCAGTGCAAGACCGCTCACGCCTGCGCCTTCTTTGGCTTGAAAGGGGCCATGCCCGCGCGCGCCAGCTCATCGGCTTTTTCGTTTTCGGGGTGGCCTGCATGACCTTTGACCCATTCCCAGGTCACATCATGGCGCGCCTGTGCCTCGTCCAGTCGTTGCCACAGATCGACATTCTTGACCGGTTTCTTGTTCGAAGTCTTCCAACCGTTGCGCTTCCAGCCGAATATCCAGCCGGTCACGCCATTCTTCACATAGGCACTGTCGGTCACCACAGTGATCTTTGAGGGTCGCTCCAGCGTTTCAAGCGCGCTGATCGCGGCTAGCAATTCCATGCGGTTGTTGGTGGTCTCGGCCTCGCCGCCGTTCAGCTCGCGTTCTTTCAGGATCTTTTCGCCGTCCATCGCACGCATCAGCACGCCCCAACCGCCCGGGCCGGGATTGCCCGAACAGGCACCGTCGGTATAAGCAAACAAATCAGGCATGGGCGATCACCAGAATAAACCCGTCATAAGACCCGGCCAGACCTTTACCCACACCGGTTGTGATCCGGTCGATTGTGAACCCTGCCTCGGCCAGCGCCTCTTCGATCTCGGTCTGTGAGAAATAGGTGTAATAGCGATCAATGCCGTCGCGGTGTTCACCTGTTCCCAGCTTCAGGCCGAGAAAAAAGGCACCCTCGGGCTTCAACGCCCGGTGAATGGCCGCCAAATGGCGCGGGAAATCCTCGCGCGGGGCATGCAGCAGCGAAAAGCTGGCATAGATGCCGTCATACTCGGCCGTTTCGGTCACATCATCAAATGTGCCAAGATGCGCATCCACGCCGTTTTCGCGCGCGTGATCCACAAAAGCCGGCGTCGCGTCCAATGCCCGAACCCGCAGCCCTTCGCGCAGGAAGAACATACTGTCCGCCCCGGGGCCTGAGCCGAGGTCCAGCACATAGCCTCCCGGCACAACCGCCTCGGCAAAGGCCATACGGGCTTCGATCTGTTCAGGCGGCAAGGGGACGCTGAGGTACTCGGCCACGCGCGTGGTGTAGGCGTCAATTGTCTTGCGGTCGGTCACAGATACACTCCTACGGCAAGGCATAACAAGACGATGACGGTCAGCAAAACACGTAGCCTCAGCCACCATGTCGGGGTCAACCGCCAATAGGTAAACATCGCGTCCAGCATCAATAGACCGGCGAAGCCATACATCAGGTTGATGCCCGCCTCGACGGGCCCGCCGCCGGTCATGAAGAAGGCCCACAGCGCCGGAAGGACCGACAGCGCATAGCAAGTTGCCGCCTTGCTGCCCGATGTCTTGGTGGCGAACCCCCACAGAACGCCAGACATGAAGCTAAGGATCACCGAGCCGTAGAACAGCTGAACATATGGTCCGACAAAGCGTGATCCAAGTTCCTGTCGGCCCCAGTCCTGCAGGTCGCTACTCAGGTAGGTCAGAGCACCCCAAACAAACGGGATCAGCCCCACCAGCCCAAGGAAAAGCGGAGCCTTGGGGATACCTCTCATCCGGCTTGCCTCAGAACGCGGGGCACTTTGAATTCAACGTTTTCAACGGCGGTTTCGACCAGTTCGACCGTCACGTCATAGTGTGCGTTGAATGCGTCAATCACTTCATTCACCAGAACTTCGGGTGCGGATGCGCCAGCGGTGATCGCGATGGTTGAGATGCCTTCCAGCGCCCGCCAGTCAATATCACCCGCACGCTGTACGAGTTGGGCATAGTTGCATCCGGCGCGCGCGGCAACCTCGACCAGACGGCGTGAGTTCGACGAGTTTGGAGCGCCCACCACAAGCAGAGCATCCGATTTGGGCGCTACGGCCTTGACGGCCTCTTGCCGGTTGGTAGTGGCATAACAGATGTCTTCTTTGTGCGGGCCGACGATGGCCGGGAACCGTGCTTGAAGCGCTGCAATAATATCCTTGGTGTCATCGACCGAAAGTGTGGTCTGAGTGACAAAGGCCAGCTTTTCGGGATTGCGCACCTGAACTGCAGCCACGTCACTGACAGTTTCAACCAGCAGCACTTCGCCATCAGGCAACTGGCCCATGGTGCCGACGGTTTCCGGATGGCCCTTGTGCCCGATCATGATCATCTGCAACCCCGCTTCGGCATGGCGCTGTGCCTCGACATGGACCTTGGAGACCAGCGGGCAGGTGGCATCGACATAGATCATCTCACGCTGAGCCGCCGACGCAGGGACGGATTTCGGTACGCCATGCGCGGAAAAAATAACGGGTCGGTCGTCAGGACACTCATCCAGTTCCTCGACAAAAACCGCACCCTTTTCGCGCAGGCCATCGACCACAAACTTGTTGTGCACGATTTCGTGCCGCACATAGACCGGAGCACCCCATTTTTGCAGCGCCATTTCGACAATCTTGATCGCCCGGTCGACACCGGCGCAGAACCCGCGCGGTGCGGCGAGGTAAAGAGTGAGGGGCGGCTTGGTCATGTCTTGGTCTCCATAAGTCACAGGTAGGTCTTTTCCCGGCCATGGTCCAGACAGGACGTTGTCATTGATCTGACATGAAACACTGCTAGCCAGTCGGTGTTTCATAACCTGTCCTTAGTTAAAGAAGCGCGGCCAGGTTAACAAAACCTGACCGCGCCAATTTCGTCCCCCCGGGGCCAGAAAACAGCCCGATATTACTGACCACCCGCAGCGACGCTGCGTGGCTCCATCGGCATTTCCCGCGGGGGCCGCCCGATCACGTCGCGCAGGTCTTCAAGTTCGATAAAGTTGTCGGCCTGGCGGCGCAGCTCGTCCGAGATCATCGGCGGCTGGCTGCGGATGGTCGAAACCACCGAAACGCGGACACCCTGACGCTGCAGGCTGGCAATCAGCGGACGGAAATCTCCATCGCCCGAAAACAGCACGATATGATCCACGCGCGGAGCCAATTCCATGGCGTCGACAGTCAGTTCGATGTCCATGTTTCCTTTGACTTTCCGACGCCCCATGCTGTCGGTGTATTCCTTGGCCGGTTTTGTCACCATGGTGAAGCCGTTGTAGTGCAGCCAGTCAACCAGGGGACGGATCGGCGAATACTCGTCGTTTTCCAATAGCGCTGTGTAGTAAAAAGCCCGAAGCATCTTGCCGCGGCGCATGAACTCCTGGCGCAGCAATTTGTAGTCGATGTCAAACCCCAGTGCTTTTGCGGCTGCATAAAGATTCGAGCCGTCGATGAACAGCGCTAGCCGTTCGTCTTTATAGAACATAAATAGGTCCTTCCGGTATAATACAGAGCGCCGGAGTGTTACGTGAGTGGGTATTGGAAATAAGCGGCGCGCTGGTATTCCTATAATTAGGCCATTTCGGACGTATCGCAAGCATGCAATTCGCCGAATATAGGGAGTATGATGAACAAAACATCGTCAAAAGCTGTTATCGCACTGGGCGCAAATCTCAAATTGAGAGGTTTGAGCCCCAAGGTGACACTTCAAGGGGCTCTTGACGCGATTGTGCGTCACGGGGTGGTGATTCGCGCCGTCAGTCGCTTTTTCGAGACACCGTGTTTTCCGGCCGGTGCCGGGCCTGACTACGTGAACGCGGCGGCATTGATCGAAACGGACAGGACACCGACCGAATTGTTGAATCTTCTTCACCAGATCGAGCATCAGTTTGGCCGCGAAAGAGTTCAGCGATGGGGTATGCGGACGTTGGATCTGGATTTGGTGTGCTATGACGAAGTAGTTCTGCCGGATCGCGCTGAATACGACCGGTGGCTGACATTGTCGCCAGACGAGCAGACCAAAGTTGCGCCGGAACAGCTGATTTTGCCACATCCACGCCTGCAGGATCGCGCATTCGTCCTTGTTCCGATGGCCGACGTTGCCCCGGACTGGCGCCATCCCGTACTGGGCCAGACAGTGGCCGAAATGCTTGCTAACCTGTCGGCGGCGGATATTGCGGCGGTCAAGGCTGCGTGATCGGTGCATTTGCAGCATTTCCTGCTTGTCAAGGCAGGGATTCGCCCTTAGATAAACCCCTTCCTGACTTGGATTCAGTAACGGAGAGCGCCCAATGGCCCGCGTGACGGTTGAAGATTGCGTAGACAAGGTACCAAACCGGTTCGAACTGGTTATGCTTGCCGCCCATCGTGCGCGCGAGATTTCCGCTGGTGCAGGGATCACCGTGGACCGTGACAACGACAAGAACCCTGTGGTGTCGCTGCGCGAGATTGCAGACGAAACCCAAAGCGCCGACGAGCTGCGCGAGCGCCTGATCGAGGCCAACCAGACCCAGATCGAGGTTGATGAGCCGGAAGAAGATCAGATGGCTCTGCTGATGGGTGCGGAATCGGACAAGCCTGCCGATGACGACATGTCGGAAGAGAAGCTGTTGCGCGCTCTGATGGAGGCTCAAGGCCAGGGGTAATCCCCAAAGATGAAGGTGCGGACCGGATGATTTCTGCAGACGACCTGATTGCGCTGGTCCGCAACTACAACCCAAAGACAAATGCTGACCGCATCGCCCGGGCCTATGAGTTCGGCAAGCAGATGCATGATGGTCAGTTCCGACATTCCGGCGAACCCTATTTTACCCACCCAGTTGCCGTTGCCGCCATCCTGACCGAACAACGTCTGGATGATGCGACGATTATTACCGCGCTGCTGCACGACACAATCGAGGATACCAAGGCTAATTACGGCAAAGTATCCGAGCTGTTCGGGGAAGAAGTCGCCAAGCTGGTCGATGGCGTCACCAAGCTGACCAACCTGCAGCTGTCGAGCCGTGAAACCAAACAGGCCGAGAACTTTCGCAAGCTTTTCATGGCGATGTCCAAGGACCTGCGGGTCATTCTGGTCAAGCTCGCCGACCGTCTGCACAACATGCGCACGATCAAGGCGATGCGGCCTGAGAAACAGGTGCAAAAGGCGCGCGAGACGATGGATATCTACGCGCCGCTTGCGGGCCGGATGGGTATGCAATGGATGCGTGAGGAACTGGAAGACCTTGCGTTCCGCGTTCTGAACCCCGAAGGCCGCCAGTCGATTATCCGCCGTTTCATCACGCTGCAGCGCGAAACCGGCGATGTGATCCACCGGATCACCGGCGACATGCGGCACGAGTTGGAGAAGGCGGGCATCGAAGCCGAGGTGTTTGGCCGCGCCAAGAAACCTTATTCGATCTGGCGCAAGATGCAGGAAAAGGATCAGGGCTTTTCGCGCCTGTCCGACATCTACGGCTTTCGCATCATTACCCGGTCCGAAGAAGACTGCTATCGGACGCTCGGTGCGATCCACCAGCGCTGGCGCGCGGTGCCCGGGCGGTTCAAGGACTACATCAGCCAGCCGAAGTCCAACGGATACCGCTCGATCCACACCACTGTGTCGGGTCGTGACGGGAAACGGGTCGAGGTTCAGATCCGCACCCGCCAGATGCATGATGTGGCGGAAACCGGCGTTGCAGCACATTGGTCGTACCGCGACGGCGTCCGCTCGGAAAACCCATTTGCCGTTGATCCGGCCAAGTGGATTGCAAACCTGACCGAACAGTTCGACAGCGAAGAGGATCACGAAGATTTCCTTGAAGCGGTCAAGCTGGAAATGTATTCGGACCAGGTGTTCTGCTTTACGCCCAAAGGCGACGTGGTCAAACTGCCGCGCGGGGCTACGCCAATTGATTTTGCTTATGCCATCCATACCCGTATTGGCCACGCCTGCGTGGGCGCAAAGGTGGACGGTATCCGCGTGCCTTTGTGGACGCGGATCAAGAACGGTCAGTCGGTGGATGTTATCACCGCTGATGGCCAGACGCCTCAGGTCACCTGGCTTGAGATTGCGGTCACGGGCAAAGCCCGCACAGCCATACGCCGCGCTTTGCGCGAGGTCGACCGCGAACGATTTATTAAGTTGGGTAAGGAACTGGCGCGTTCCGGGTTCGAACATGTCGGCCGTAAGGCTACCGACAAGGCGTTGGATACGGCCGCAAAACACCTGCGTCTGAAGGACCGTCACGAATTACTGGCGCGTCTCGGAAGTGCCGAGTTGACGGCGCATGATGTGGTTAGCGCCGTTTATCCCGAACTGACGCAAGATGAAGGAGACGCTATTTCTCCGCGCCGCGCGGTGATTGGACTGGAACCGGGTCAGAAGTTTGACCGCGCGCCATGCTGCCAACCCCTGCCGGGAGAACGCATCGTCGGCATCACCTATCGCGGTAAGGGCGTTGTGGTGCATGCAATCGACTGCGACCGCCTCTCCGAGTTCGAGAGCGAACCTGACCGCTGGGTCGATCTGCATTGGCATTCTGGGACACATCCGGCGGTTTACGGAGCCACGCTGGATGTCACTATTGGCAATGATGCTGGGGTGCTGGGGCGCATTTGCACGTTGATTGGCGAGAAGAAGGCCAATATCTCGAACCTGGAATTTGTCGACCGCAAACCCGATTTTTATCGCCTTTTGGTCAGTGTAGAATTGCGGGATCTGGAACAGTTGCATTCGCTGATGCTGATGCTTGAGGCCGAAAGCGATGTCGCCGCAGTTGAACGCTATCGGGACAGGACCAAAACCGCAGTTGCGGCTGGCTAAGAAGGGGTGATCAGGAGTGGTTTTTAAGCGCCGAGATCGACGCTCGCCTGTCCAGATCGCGTCTGAACTCGTCTATCCCCGTGGTGGATGGACGCGCGCCTTTCACTACGTCAAGCACCGTGTTCGCAGATTGCCGGATTCGCCCGAGCGCATTGCGCGCGGCATCGGGGCGGGTGTCTTTGCCTCGTTCACTCCGTTTTATGGATTGCATTTCGTGGTCGCCGCTGTGTTGGCGCGCCTGCTGAACGGCAACATTCTGGCCGCGCTAAGCGGAACATTCTTTGGTAACCCACTCACCTATGTACCTATCGGCGTGGTCTGCCTGCAGACCGGGCATTTCCTGCTGGGAACCAAGTTCCACAAGGGCGACACGCATGGGCTGATGGGCAAGTTCGCAGATGCAATGGGCGATCTGAAGAACAACTTCATCGCGATGTTTACCGACCGTGTCGCAGACTGGCACGGGCTCAGTATCTTCTACAACGAAGTGTTCTTTCCCTACATGATCGGTGGTATTCTTCCTGGCATTCTTGCGGGTGTAATCTGCTCTTATCTCAGCTTGCCGCTGATCCGCACGTATCAGCAACGCCGGCGCGACAAGATTAAGGCAAAGTTTGACGAAATCAAACGCTTGGCGGAAACAAAACCTGCCGTTCCACTGACGAATACCCTAGGTTCAAAGCAAGGGCTTAAGAAGGATTCGAGCGATGTCTGACAACCAATTGCGTCTTGGCGTGAATATCGACCACGTGGCCACAGTACGTAATGCGCGTGGCGGTGCGTATCCCGATCCGCTGCGGGCGGCCAAGCTGGCCGAAGAAGCCGGGGCTGACGGTATCACCGCACATCTTCGCGAAGACCGCCGCCATATCTCGGACGCGGATATTGACGGGCTGATGGAGGTCTTGTCGGTGCCGCTGAACTTTGAGATGGCCGCAACGCCCGAGATGCAGAAAATCGCTCTGCGCCACAAACCGCACGCAGTCTGCATCGTTCCCGAAAAGCGCGAAGAACGCACAACCGAGGGCGGGCTGGAAGTCGCGCGCGAGGAAAACAAGCTGGCCCACTTCATTGCACCGCTGCGCGATGCAGGATGCCGTGTGTCGATCTTTATCGCTGCTGATCAGCGCCAGATCGAGGCGGCGCATCGGATCGGTGCCGAAGTGATAGAGCTGCACACCGGCGCTTATTGCGATGCCGTAGCCGATGGTCACGTGGACGCAGCCAACCGCGAATTGGAAGCGCTGCGCGAGATGTCCGCATTTGCGTACTCCCTGGGCCTTGAGGTGCATGCGGGGCATGGGCTGACCTATGACACTGTGCAACCGATTGCTGCATTCCCCGAAGTGCGCGAGCTGAACATCGGTCACTTCCTTATTGGCGAGGCCATCTTTCGCGGGCTCACTCCGGCTATTGCCGAGATGCGGCGTCTAATGGACGAGGCGCGGGGATGATTACACCTGGCTTTGTAGCCATCTGGTTTGCCTGGCTGATGGCCGGGGGCTCTCCGGGGCCAGCAACAATGGGCATTGCCGGAACCGCAATGAACGAAGGTCGCCGCGCGGGCTTGATGTTTGCGTTGGGAATCTGCGCAGGCTCGGCTGCTTGGGGCATAGCAGCAGCGCTGGGTCTTTCAGCAATCATGCTTGCAAATGTCTGGGTGTTCGAGGTGATCCGCTATGTCGGGGTGGCTTATCTGGGCTGGTTGGCGTTCAAAGCGCTGCGACGCGCAATGACGTCTGATGAGGTTGCTATCGGCAACCCGGTGACAGGCTCGCCGCGCACAATTTTTGCAAAGGGCGCGGCCATCCACCTGACCAACCCAAAGGCGATCCTGAGTTGGGGGTCGATCTACGCAATCGTCGCCCCCAGCAATGCCAGCCTGTTGATGCTTCTGGGCTATTTCGGGATGCTCTATGCAGGGTCGTTGATGGTCTTCATCGGCTACGCCTTTCTGTTTTCTTCCGAACGCATGGTCCGCACCTATCGTCGTGCACGCCGCTGGTTCGATTTTGCGTTTGCCGGATTCTTCGGATTGGCTAGCTACAAGATCCTGACTGTTCGATTGTCGTGACAAAGGAGGCGCAGGGATGATCCGTCATTGTGTGATGTTGAACCTTGCCGCCGGGTATGATCCGTCGCAGCTGTCGGATGTGATGGCCGGGCTGCGGGACGTTGCGGAACAATTGTCGGGATGCTCGGGTTTTGTATGTGGTCCCAACCGGGATTTTGAGGCCAAGTCCCCCGACTACCCGTATGGCTTCACCTTGGATTTTAAGGACGCATCAGCTTTGCGCCAATATGCAGAGAACCCTCAGCATAAGGCATTGGGAACTCGTCTGGTTCGGCTGTGCACCGGCGGGGCGGCAGGGATATTGGTGTTTGATCTGGAGCTTCAGGAACGGAGCACGCAATGATCCTCGGCATTGGCACAGATCTCGCAAATATTGAACGCATTCAGGGCACGCTCGACCGGTTCGGCGACCGGTTCCGCAACCGTGTTTTTACCGAAATCGAACAGGGCAAAGCCGAACGACGTGCCGATACAGCGGGCACCTATGCCAAACGCTGGGCCGCGAAAGAGGCGTGCTCCAAGGCGCTGGGCACCGGTCTGGCTATGGGCATCGCCTGGAAAGATATGTCGGTGAGCAATCTGCGCACGGGGCAACCAGTGATGCATGTCACCGGGTGGGCGGCAGATCGGCTGAAAGAGATGACGCCCGGGGGGCATGAGGCGATTATCCACGTCACTCTGACGGACGATCACCCCTGGGCACAGGCATTCGTGGTGATCGAGGCGCGCCCGCTTCACGATGCGCCCGCGCAGCCTTGACTTGCCCCCACCCGACCCGCATGTAGCACCCCAACAACCTAACGACCGGAGAGAAGTATGGCCGAGGAAGCCAAAACAGGAAATGCCGTGTGGGAGACGATCAAGACCATCGTATATGCCCTGCTGATCGCGGGCGTGTTCCGCACGATCCTGTTTCAGCCGTTCTGGATTCCGTCGGGTTCGATGAAGCCCACTTTGTTGATCGGCGATTTCCTGTTCGTCAACAAAATGTCTTACGGCTATTCCTACGCGTCATGCCCCAGTCTGATCATCCCAAGCGTCGGCCTGAACGTTGACGCCGCAGATCTCTGCGGATGGATGCAAAGCGGTGAAAACACCCGTATCTGGGGCGGCGACCCCGAACGTGGTGACGTCATCGTTTTTCGCCATCCGGTAAGTGGCCGCGATTATATCAAGCGTCTGATCGGCCTGCCCGGGGACCGCATTCAGGTGCGCGACGGCCAGATCATCCTGAACGGCACGCCGGTGCCGCAGCAGCCTGATGGCGTATTCACCGAAGTTGCGGAACCGCAAGGCTCGCAAGGTCTGCGACCGCGCTGCGAAAATGGCCCTGTCGGCTTTGGTGGTGTCTGCGAAAAGTCGCGTATGATCGAAACCCTGCCAAATGGTGTGTCCTACGAAGTGCTGAATATCGGCAATCAGGCAGCGGACAATACCGGTATCTATACGGTTCCCGAGGGGCATTACTTCTTCATGGGTGACAACCGCGACAATTCCAGCGACAGCCGCTTGCCGCAATCCGCAGGCGGGGTCGGTTATGTGCCCTACGAGGACCTGATCGGGCGGGCGGATCGCATCCTGTTCTCATCTGCTGGCCGGTCGATGCTTTTCTTCTGGACCTGGCGCGGGGATCGCTTCTTCAAGGCGGTCAATTGAAGCTTTCGTCCGAGATAAAGGCGTTCCAGCAACGGCTTGGATACGAATTCGCTCAGCCCGAATTACTGGTGCGAGCACTGACTCACGGGTCGGTGTCGTCTACGACACGTCCTGACAATCAACGGCTGGAGTTTCTGGGTGACCGGGTTCTGGGCCTTGTCATGGCCACCGCGCTGCTGGAGGCCGACAAGAAAGCGTCAGAAGGGCAGCTTGCGCCGAGATTCAATGCGTTAGTCCGCAAAGAAGCCTGCGCTGATGTAGCTCGGCAGATTGATCTTGGCGCTGTCCTGAAACTTGGCCGGTCCGAGATGTTGTCGGGCGGCCGCCGCAAGCAGGCTCTGCTGGGTGACGCGATGGAGGCGGTGATCGCCGCTATCTATCGAGATGCGGGGTTCGAAGCCGCACGCGACGTCATCCTGCGACTGTGGGGGGATCGCGTCCACAACGTCGAGGCGGATGCGCGCGACGCCAAAACATCGCTTCAGGAATGGGCGCAGGCGCGCGGGCAAAAACCGCCCGCTTACGTCGAGGTCAAACGCAGCGGCCCTGACCACGCCCCGGTGTTTACCATTGCGGCTCGGTTGCAGGACGGGACCGAAGCCCAGGCGACGGCGGGGTCGAAACGTCAGGCGGAACAAACCGCTGCGAAGGCACTGCTGGACCAGTTGAAATAGCAACGCTCCGCAGTCTGTAATTGTCACAATTCTCAATCTCGCTTGAAGTCTATGGCAGACCTCAGGGCTTGTTCGTATCTGAAACTCATCCGCTTTGGCGCCTACTTATGAGCAAAGGTTCAAAGCGAAGCAGATACAATGATTTGAGGCATTCCAATGCAAAGCGCAAAACTGACCACCGTGAATATCGGCTTTCTTTTCATCGCTGGCTTCATCGCCACGATCGCCTTCGATTTTTGGGGCCAGGTTGTCAGCCCCGGCATCGGTTGGGCTAACCTGTCGCCCGAAGGGCTGGCCCAAAGCCTTCTGTCCAGTCTTGGCTTGCCCAGCAATGCTTTCCTTGGCTTCTTCGTGCATTTCTATCTTGTGGGTCTGATTGCCTATCCGATGGGATGGTTTCTTATTTTCAAGCCGATCTGGATTGGGGTTCTTGGATCTGACCATATGTTTGCCGCCTCGGCCATCTACGGGTTTGGCCTTTGGGTCTTTGCACTGGGCGGGATCACCACCTTGTCCGGTTTGCCAACGTTCTTGAACTTCTCTGCGATCACATGGGTTGCTCTGATCGGCCACGTCCTTTACGGGATCGTCATGGTCGCTGTCCTGCGCTTGATCGAGCGTCAACAAGCCTGAATATCGGAGGGGCGCTCCAGCCGCCCCTTACACCACCCGGATAAATCCCGTCAGCCCGGTCTTTTGATGTTCGATGACGTGGCAATGGAACGCCCAATCGCCCGGATTGTCGGCAACCAGCGCGATCTCGACCACTTCATCCTTCAACAACAGCATGGTGTCGGTCGTCAGCGGCGGCAGTCGGCGCAGGTTCGACCGCACCGGCACAAAGGCCAGCCCGTGCAGGTGGATCGGGTGAAGGTTTGGCGACTCATTGCGCAGTCGCAGGACATAGCTTTTGCCCATCTCCAGCGTCGCCAGCGGACCGACACCCTGCGCCGCGTCACCGGGCCAGGGTTTGCGGTTGATTGACCAGAAGTTGTATCCCAGCGAGCCGCAGAACCCGTTATTCGGTTCACCACCCTCGGGCGTCCAACCAAATACGAACTCGTGCAGTTCGGCATTGTTCAGATCGGGCTTGGCGACGGGGTTTGCCGTAAGTGGCCGTAGCTCTTGCAGGTCCCGTGACGTTGATGATCCGATTGCGCGCAACTGCGCCATGGGCTTGTGCGGCTGACCGGGCAGCTTGGCCATCAGGGCAACGCTGCGCCCCTCGTCGCGGGGCATTGCAACCGCAAAATCTACACGCTGACCGGGTCCGACAAGAAGCGGGTCTTCGGCGCTGGGCATCGGGATGTCCATCTCGAGCGGATGGCCGTCCCACGCGATGATCCGCGCATTGCCGCCCTGAAGATGCAGTTTGTAGATGCGCGTTGTGTCCGTATTCACCACTCGCAGCCGCACCAGACTGCCTGCGGCGTGATCGTAGACAGGACCCTGTATCCAGTTGGCAGTGTGGACATTGCCAAACGTTCCGGCCCGTGCGGCACCACGCTGGGTATAGGCAGGCAGAAACGAACCATCGTCATTCAGCCGGAAGTCACGCAGGTTGATCACCTGTTCGCTGTCAAAGCCTGGGTCTTCGGGTTCCGCAATCACCATGACGCCCGTCAGGCCATGGGCCATCTGCTCCATCGTCATGCAATGCGGGTGATACCAGTAGGTGCCGGCATCGGGCGGAGTGAATTCATAGTTGAAGACCTCACCTTCACCCAGCGGCATCTGGGTCAGGTAAGGCACTCCGTCCATTTCGTTGGCGATCCGCATCCCATGCCAGTGCATCGCGGTGTATTCCGACAGGGTATTGCGTACCGGCAACCGCATCGTCTGTCCCTGCTTGCCATGTAACACCGGCGGCGGCGCGTTTTGGGACAGGCTGACCATTCCGGTCGTCATCGTATCTCGCAGGGCAAAGCTCGCCGGTTGGATGGTCAACTCCGGCGTGCTCTGCGCCAATCCGAAACCGCCCAAACCCAGCGCGCCGACGGCGGCCCCGCTGCCCAGAAGAAACTCGCGACGTTTCATGTCTTGCCTCATATTCCGAATTGTTGCCTGGCTGGATCTGGCGTGGCATGGGTCAGGCGTGACACTGATTTTGCATGGCCGCAATGCGACAAATCCCTCTGGCCCGCGCGGCCTTTCTGCTATAGGGGTGCGCACTTGCAAACAGGATCGCCAGACACATGACCACACGCGCCGGATTTATCGCCCTGATCGGAGAGCCCAACGCGGGCAAATCCACCCTGCTGAACCGCATGGTTGGGGCGAAGGTCTCGATCGTGACGCATAAGGTGCAAACCACCCGCGCCCGCATTCGCGGCGTGGCGATGGAAGGCGATGCGCAGCTGGTGTTTGTCGACACGCCGGGCCTTTTCAAACCCCGCCGTCGTCTGGACCGCGCTATGGTTGCCGCCGCTTGGGGCGGGGCAGCGGATGCAGATGTCGTCGTGCTGATGGTCGAGGCGCATCGCGGTATCACCGAAGGGGTCGAGCGCATACTTGAAGGATTGGAAGAGATTGGGCAGGGTCGGAAGATCGCGCTGGCGATCAACAAGATCGACAAGGTCCAATCTGAGGTGCTGCTGGCCCTGACAAGTGACCTGAACGCACGCTACCCGTTTTCCGAAACCTTCATGATTTCCGCGGAAAAGGGCTATGGCGTTGACGATCTGCGCAAATGGCTGGCGTCGGAACTGCCCGAAGGCCCGTGGCTATATCCCGAGGATCAGATCGCTGATTTGCCTCTGCGCATGATTGCGGCCGAAATGACGCGCGAGAAACTGACACTGCGCCTGCATCAGGAATTGCCCTATCAGCTGACGGTCGAGACCGAAAACTGGGAAGAGCGCAAAGACGGTTCAGCCAAGATCGATCAGGTGATCTACGTCATGCGCGACGGTCATAAAGGCATCGTGCTGGGCAAGCGTGGCGAAACGATCAAAGCCGTCAGCCAGGCCGCACGGGCTGAATTGGAAGAGTTTCTCGACCGCAAAATCCACCTGTTCCTGCAGGTCAAGGTCCGCCCGAACTGGCTGGAAGAATCCGAGCGTTACTCGGAAATGGGTCTGGATTTCAAAGACGGCAACGCATGACCCGACTGACGGCCGACTTCTGGGTACACGCCTATCTGGCGCGGCTTCGTTTTCAGGAGATCCCGGCTTTTGTCGTGTCCCATGGGGACGACACGGCAGGAGCAGTGTTGGTCAAACTGAACACTCTGGACGGGCAAGCCGTCGCGTTTCAGCGAAGTTTTGATCTGATGAGCGGTGAGCGCAAATGGGTCGAACTCTCATCCGGTGCCGAGGCTGATGTTGACGATGCCATCACCCGGCAACGCAGTTTCGACCCCGATCTGTGGGTGATCGAGGTGGAAGACCGGCAAGGGCGTCACCTGTTGGGAGAAGACGGGCTCGAATAGCATCCAGGGCTTGGACAGACAGGCCAAAGAGACTATTTTGTCAGCGATCCGGTCTTCCAACGATGCCGAACATCAAGGAGGTGCTCGCGTGGCTGAAACGCTTGCTCAAAAACTGGAAAACTCGAATCTCGGCCACTGGATGCAGCGGTTCGAAGGCTTCATGGTGTTCATCGGCGTTGTCGGCCCCTTTGCGACGCTACCGCAACTGATAAAACTATACTTCACCCATTCCCAACACGCGACCGGGCAGTCTCTGCTCTCGTGGTCGCTTTATGCCGCGCTGTCGTTTCTGTGGTTTGCCTACGGGTTGATAGTGGGCAAGCTGCCCATCTATGTGGGCAACGGCATCTCAATGGTGCTGAACCTGCTTATGGTCCTTGGCATCCTGATCCATGCTGGTTTGACGTTCTGATCGCGCATTTTGCGCGAGCAAACCAAACCCTACCACCCTCTGCTTTTCTGCGTGATATCGTGACCAACAGCGCTTAACGTATCGCCGGCAAATGCTTTCACCTTGGGTGCAAAGGTCTGAAAATAGGGCTGCGATTGCACATGGGCCAATGTCTCGGCACTGTCCCAGCGCCCCCAGTGAAACCGGGATATACCATCATCGGCCACCGCGACCTGATAGGTGAATTTTCCTGCTGCTGCAGGGTCGTTGTCGATGGCTGCGATGAAGCTGCTTACAGCCTCCTGCCATTCTGCCTCGTCGCCATCATAACGATATGTGATTGTGATTCCGCGCATCAGATCTGATCTTTGTTTAACCATGTTGTTAAATAATGGGGTATATCTTCCGTACGTCAAGCCTTCGTGGTTGCGGTTCTTATCTGTCGTGGTTCAAATAGGGCAGAAAACGGCACGGAGCCAAATTTGGACTGGCGAGATCACGGCATCCTACTGACCACCCGCCGTCATGGCGAAACCGCGGCGATCATCGAAGTCTTTACTGAAGACCACGGTCGGCATGCGGGCGTCGTACGCGGTGGGACCAGTCGCAAGATCGCCCCAATCCTGCAACCCGGTGCGCAATTGGATGTTCTTTGGCGCGCACGGCTGGAAGAGCATCTTGGCACTTTTCAGGTTGAACCTTTGCGTTCGCGCGCTGCGGCTGCGTTTTCGGGGCGAATGGCGTTGGCCGGATTGAACGCAGCCGTTGCACTGTTGTCCTTTTGCCTGCCAGAGCGTGAACCGCACCCCGCAATTTACAAGCAGACAGAACAATTGTTGGATTTGTTGGGGCAGGACGAAATCTGGCCGCTGGCCTACATGCGCTGGGAATTGGCGCTGCTGGAAGAGTTGGGCTTTGGCATGGACCTGTCGGCCTGTGCGGTGACCGGGGCCACCGAAGGGTTGGCTTTTGTCTCACCAAAAACCGGTCGAGCCGTCAGTGCCGAGGGGGCCGGAGAATGGGCGGGCAAACTGTTGCCCCTGCCGCCCTGTTTGCGCGGTGAGGGCCAGGCACCAGATGACGAGATCGCAGCTGCGTTAAGAACCACAGGCTATTTTTTGGAACATCATCTGGCCCCATCTCTGGGGCACAATCCTTTACCGGATGCGCGGGCAAGATTTGTGGATCAGTTCACTCGGCGGCTTTGAACACCATCTCGTGCCCATCGTCATTGCGCAGGATCAGCACATCGCCGGAAACTTCGGACTGTGTCATCGCGATCAGTGCCGCGAAATAGAATCCCTCGGCTTCAAGCCCGGCGCAGGCTGCGCGTGTTGCGGTCAGATCTAAAACCTCAAACCAGGGGTAAGGCGCATTCAGGGTGCCGCTGTAGCTGTTGCACGGGGCGTTGCCGGCGATCTTGCCTTCTTCAGGGAACCGCAGCATAGCACTGGCCTCGAACGGTTGCCCGTCAATCTCCTGCAGAACCCAAGTCTGATCGCTGGCGCCATAAGCCGCAACAGACTCGTCCTTGTCGCATTGAAACAGGGCAATCAGGGGCAGTGTCAGGATCAGGCGCATCATATGGGTGTCTTACTTTTTTGTCGGTGCCGCGGGAACCGGGAACGCCAGCTTAGTACGGTATCTCGCCACTAATCAGTTCTTCGCGGACTTCCCGGCGCGGTCTCCAGTTGTATCGGGTGTCTTCTCGCACCTGATCCCAAAACAGCACTCCGCTGTTGCGCCATGGGTCCAGGATGATGCCATCATACATCGAATCGCCCTTCGCGCTGATTGCTGCCGAATGGTGGATGATCCTGAACGCGGTTGGGGGCGAGGTGGCCCAGTGCACGTCCAGAGTGCGGAAATTTTCCTGTTGCAGGCGCCGGGTCATGGCCTGCGCCCAGTCATTGCACAACCCTTTTTCCCGAAACCCGTTGATGACCTTGGCGTTGTGGATGATCGCTGGGTCAGAGACGTTCCATTCCCGTTTCAGTTGCTGTGAGTAGGTATAGGCGATGCTTGCGGCCTTTTGTGCCTCGGCCGGATCGACTTCGGGTCCAAGGTCTTTGATCGCCTGCGCCAGCTCATCAAGCTCGCTGTAGCCCGCTACGGGTTGGGTCGTGGCGCAACCGCTCAGTATCAGCGCTAAAATCGTCGCCCAAAGCGCAAAAATTAGTCGGGTCATTTTGTCGTCACCATCCTTGGGCCTGGTCCGGGTCGCAGCGTGCCCTAAAGAGATTTTGACCAAAAGCAAAGGGGAAGTTTCTTCGTTCAAGGACCAGAGAAGTTCACTATCTGCTCACAGATCGGACGGAATGATATCGAAACAGGTGCACGAAACAAAGAAAATGACCCGGCGCAAGGCCGGGTCTAGTTGGGGAAACGGGATGCCTAATTCCGATTAGCCCAGCAAGCGCCGTGCAATAACCTGTGCCTGAATTTCGGCAGCCCCCTCAAAAATATTTAGAATGCGCGCGTCGCACAGGACGCGGCTGATCTTGTACTCCAGCGCAAAACCGTTGCCGCCGTGAATCTGCAGACCGTTATCCGCGGCAGCCCAGGCCACGCGGGCGCCAAGCAGCTTGGCCATGCCAGCCTCAAGGTCGCAACGGTGACCGTGGTCTTTTTCCCAGGCCGAGAAATAGGTCAGCTGACGAGCGATCATAATCTCGACCGCCATCATCGCCAGCTTGCCGGACACACGAGGGAAGTTGATCAGCGACTTGCCAAACTGCTTGCGGTCTTGCGCATATTGCATCGCGATATCCAGCGCACTTTGAGCAACACCGATGGCGCGGGCAGCGGTCTGGATGCGGGCGCTCTCGAAGGTTTCCATCAGCTGTTTAAAGCCTTTGCCCTCTTCGCCGCCCAACAGGTTTTCGCCCTTGACCTTGAAGCCGTCAAAGCCCAGCTCGTATTCCTTCATGCCGCGATAGCCCAGAACCTCGATTTCGCCGCCGGTCATGCCGGGGGTGGGGAAGGGGTTTTCGTCCGTACCCGGCGTCTTTTCGGCCAGGAACATGGACAAGCCGCGGTGATCGGTGGTTTCCGGGTTGGTCCGGGCCAACAGCGTCATCACATGGGTGCGCGCAGCGTGGGTGATCCATGTCTTGTTGCCGGTGATCTCATAGTCACCTTCCGCGTTTTTGACTGCGCGAGTGCGCAGGCTGCCCAGGTCCGAGCCTGTGTTGGGTTCGGTAAAAACGGCCGTCGGTAGGATTTCGGCGCTGGCCAGTTTCGGCAGCCAGTTGGCTTTTTGTTCGTCGGTGCCGCCAGCGATGATCAGCTCGGCCGCGATCTCGGACCGGGTGCCCAATGAGCCGACGCCGATGTAACCGCGCGACAGTTCCTCGGACACCACGCACATCGAGGCTTTGGATAGGCCGAATCCACCGAACTCTTCCGGGATGGTCAGGCCAAAGACGCCCATTTCGGCAAGTTCCTCGATGATTTCCATCGGGATCAGTTCGTCCTTGAGGTGCCATTCATGGGCGTGGGGTTCGACCTTTTCGACCGCGTAACGGCGGAACTGGTCGCGGATCATCTCAAGCTCTTCGTCCAGACCCGAGGCGCCGAACATGGTGGCACCGGCCTGATCTTCCATCAGCGCAACCAGCCGCGTGCGCGCGGCCTGAGAGTTCGCCTGCGCCATCAGCGTTTGAATTTCGGGAATCTGAAAGCCGGACAGGGCATCCCAGCCCAGACCCATGTCCTGAAGGCGTACGACTTCGCCCTGGTTCATGGGAATGCCGCCAGCGACCTGATGCAGGTATTCGCCAAAGGCGATCTGGTGCAGCAGCTGCTCGATCTCACCGAACTTGCCGTCGGCCTCCAACGCTTCGGCCCAGCGTTGCATCTGTTTCAGTGACTGAGAATACGTGGCCAGCCATGACAGGCCATGGGCCGCCGTTTGATTGGCTTCGATCAGGGCACCGGATACCCGGCCATCAGCGGAAACCATGCCGCGCACCGACTCGCGCGCAAGCTCGAACACTGTTTCGACGGCGGGAGCGGCCGCACGGGTCAGCGTCAGAAGATCGGGCAAAATCGCAGGTGTCGTCATCTGGGTCATATCCTGTCCGTCATGGGCCATGAATCGTGTCCTTCTTTCGTGTCGTCTGGTCATATCATGCTGCACATGCAGCGCAACAAAAATACGTATTGCGCAACGAAAAAGTTCTAATATTTCTCGAACGTTTTTGCAGTGCAGCGCCCGTCAGGAATGATATCACGGGGCCATGACATTGTTTTCCTTACTGACTCCGCAGGACCTTCTGCTGGCTTTGGCCGTTGCCTTCTTGGCGGGCTGGGTCAAAGGTATCGTCGGTTTTGCGATGCCTATGGTCATGGTTTCGGGGTTGAGCGTTTTCTTGCCGCCTGAACTGGCCATTGCGGGCCTTATCCTTCCGACGCTGGTCACGAACGTCTTTCAGGCATTGGGACAGGGCGTTTCCGCGGCCGTGTCTTCGATCAGGCAGTTTCGGATTTTTTTGATCGTGGGCTTGGTGTTCCTTCTGGCCGGGGCCAAGCTGGTCACTTTGGTGCCGACGTCGACCTTTCTGCTGATGATCGGCGTTCCGGTCACATTCTTTGCCCTGATCCAGGTCTTGGGTGTGAAGCTGGTGCTGAAAGAGCAGTCGGCTCGTATTGAAGTCCTAATCGGGGCAGTCGCGGGATTTGTCGGCGGTATGTCCGGTATCTGGGGGCCGCCAACGGTGGCGTACCTGACGGCCTTGAACACACCCAAGGCGGTGCAAATGCGGGTTCAGGGGGTCATTTACGGGCTTGGCGCAATTGCCTTGGCGATCGCCCATATGGGATCCGGCATCCTGCGCGCCGATACGGCGCCGTTTTCAGCTGCCCTGATTGTACCGGCGGTAGCCGGGATGTGGGTGGGCATGCAGCTTCAGTCGAGAATCGATCAGGCGCTGTTTCGCAAAGTAACACTGATCGTGTTGTTGGCCGCCGGACTAAATCTATTGCGCCGCGGCTTTATTGGTTAAGTTCTGCGGTCCATAAACCGAAACGCGAAATATAGGCCCAGCATCAGGAAAAACAGGCCCGAGATATCGCCAATCAGAAAGGCGATATACTCTACGCCGGCGCTGCCAAAGCTCATGTTTGTCATGGCGGATGCCAAGAACGACGTGATCACGCCGACGCCCATCACGCATAGCCAGCAGGGTTTGCGATCTAGTCTTGGAAACAGGTCCCAACCTGCCCATTTTAGTGCGTAGAACACAGCCGGGACAGTTGTGACTGCAATGAGGATTGCAAGCAATCGGCTGGGCAAAAAGACATCGGTGCCACCGAGGAATGCAAATACGATAAAGACGCCCGGCAGCAGCGCAAAAATCGCGCGCCACCCCAACAGCCACGCCGCCAGAACCCTAACCCCATGAGGCAGGAACAGAAGGCTGGCCCGACTTGGGTATTCTGGAAAGAACACGTTTTGAAGCGGCATCAGGACCTCGAAGGTGAGGAACGATGCAACTATATAAGCCAATGAGGCGTAGAAAGTGTCAGAGGCCCATCTGCGCACGATGTTTAACCATCGACGTGCAGGTTGGGGGCGTCACCTGGGCGCATGTACGATATACCGCCCCCGGTTGGCATTGCCACTTTGGGACAGATAACCTTTTTGAACCAGCGACTTCAGCGCACGGAAAAAAGTCGGGCGCGAGACGCTCTGAACAAGGGTATGCTCGATCAGACCGAAGGTGCGGACTTCTTGATCGGCTTTCGACAATTCTTCGGCCGCGTAGTAAATGTCACGCTCAACGGGAGAGAGTTGTTCCAGCCCAAGTGTCCGCTCCATGCTCTGCATCAATTTGCGAAGTTCGGTCAGTTTCGAGATTTCTGTCATTTGCCTACCCGTTGTTTTCCTTGTCGCCTTTCGCGCCGGAGCGAAAGTTAGAAACCCGCTGAAGCTGAGTATTTTCAGCACGTCTCATGTTGACACCCATCCCCGATGGATTACACTAGATATCTGATTAGGTTGCTCAAATCGCGAATGTGAGTGCGCGCTCATTGAGTATCCCCAAGGTCTTTTTACTTCCCGCCCGGTGCGTAAGCGCCGGGCTTTTACGTCATAATGACACAGTGAAGTACTGCAATCTGCCGCAGCGAGCAATGAATTTGTATATGCATTGCGCATAATACAACTACAGGGAGATTACCGAAACGTTACTCGCCTTTGAGAAAGTGAGGGGGCGAAAACCGCCCCCGTTTATAATCAGCCGATTGCCACGGCTTTGATGTCGTCATCGATAAAGGGTAGATACTGTTCGAAGTTTTCTGCAAACATCTGCACTAGTTTTTCGGCTTGTTTGTCGAACGCCGCCTGGTCGTCCCAGGTGCGGCGCGGGTCCAGCAGAACTTCGGCCACGCCGGGCACGGACACCGGGACGTCGAAACCGAAATTGGCATCCTTGCGGAATTCGGCGTCGCGCAGCGACCCTTCCAGAGCTGCTGTCAGCAGGGCGCGGGTGGCGCGGATTGGCATCCGGCTACCAACGCCATAAGCGCCGCCGGTCCAACCGGTGTTTACCAGCCAGCAGGTCGCCCCGTGTTGGGCGATCTTGTCGCGTAGCAGGTTGCCATATTCTTCGGGGCGGCGCGGCATGAACGGCGCGCCAAAGCAGGTCGAGAAGGTGGGCTGAGGTTCGGTAATACCGCGTTCGGTCCCGGCGACCTTCGAGGTGAAGCCGGACAGGAAGTGGTACATCGCCTGCGCTGGCGTCAGCCGTGCGATCGGAGGCAGGACACCAAATGCATCGCAGGTCAGCATGATGATGTTCTTGGGATGCCCGCCCAATGCGCTGCTCGAAGCGTTCGAAATGTACTCGAGCGGATAAGCGCAGCGCATGTTTGCGGTCAGCGAGTCATCCTCGAAATCCAGCTCTTTTGTTTCGGGGTCGAAGACCATGTTCTCGATCACGGTGCCGAATTTGCTAGTTGTTGCGTAGATTTCCGGCTCGGCTTCGGCGTTCAGGTTGATGGTCTTGGCATAGCAGCCACCTTCGAAGTTGAAGGTGCCGCGATCTGACCAGCCATGCTCGTCGTCGCCGATCAGGGTGCGCGAAGGGTCAGCCGACAGGGTGGTCTTGCCGGTGCCGGACAGGCCGAAGAAAACAGCGGTGTCGACCGGGTTGCCCACAGCGTGGTTGGCCGAGCAGTGCATCGGCATCACGCCTTTTTCCGGCAACATGTAGTTCAGCAGGGTAAAGACAGACTTCTTGTTTTCGCCCGCGTATTCTGTGCCACCGATCAGGATCAGCTTGCGGTCGAAGTTCAG
This sequence comes from Ruegeria atlantica, assembly GCF_013033965.1. Lineage (GTDB taxonomy): Bacteria > Pseudomonadota > Alphaproteobacteria > Rhodobacterales > Rhodobacteraceae > Ruegeria > Ruegeria atlantica_D. The sequence continues at coordinate 15,939 of NZ_WQFE01000014.1, read as the reverse complement.
CGCAATCACGGTCTCACTACGGCAGCCATGCTTGGCGGGGTCCGCCTGGAAGCTGGGGCAGTTGATGACGGTGAAGTCCGCTGTGAACTCTTCCAGATCTTCGCGATCCGGACGGCGCAGCAGGTGGCGGATAAACAGGTTGTGCCAGGCCAGTTCTGTGACCATGCGCACGTTGATCGAATAGGCAGGATCGGCGCCGCCGACGAGGTCCTGCACGAAATAGTCACGGCCTTTCATGTGCTCGAGCATATCTTCGTACAGTGCATCGAACCCTTCCGGGGTCATTTCGGCGTTGTTTTCCCACCAGATCGTATCGACGACGCTGTCGGTTTTGACGACATGCTTGTCCTTGGGCGAGCGGCCAGTGAATTTGCCTGTAGTGACCAGGAAGGCTCCGCCGTTGCCAAGAGTACCTTCGCCGCGCTTCAGCGCTTCTTCGATCAGCGCCGGTTCCATGAAGTTGTAATAGACATTTCCCAGACCCTCGATGCCCTGATCTTCGAGGCGGAATTGCGGGTTAACCCGTCCAGATGTCATGCGTTTCTTCTCCTGTGGCGGCGCGCCGGCGGTTCGGCCGGGAGGCGCTCTTGGGGCAGTATACCGGGAAAAACCGGCGGATGGGCGGGTCTTAACATGGTCGTTTGGGGCATGAACAGGACGGTTTGGCGCAGTTAGCGCAACCAAGTTAAAGTTTAGCGCCACCACTAATTTCTTGTCGGAAAACAAGGCGCTTTTCTGTGCGTATTAACGGCTTTTTTGCTGCATCAGTGTGACAACAATCGCACGATTCGTAGATACGGATTGATTCGCGGCCATAAAAACGACAAAGATACACTACTAATAAGCGAATTATTGCGTGAGTGAGCAGGAATAGGGGTTAACCCGATGTCGAAGATTGCATTGGTGGACGACGACAGAAATATTCTGACGTCCGTATCCATGACACTCGAAGCCGAAGGGTTCGAGGTCGAGACTTATAATGATGGACAGGCAGCGCTGGACGCTTTCAACAAGAAACTGCCAGATATGGCAGTTCTGGATATCAAGATGCCGCGGATGGACGGGATGGACCTGTTGCAGCGGCTACGCCAAAAGACCCAGATGCCGGTGATTTTCCTTACCTCCAAGGATGATGAGATTGATGAGGTTCTCGGCCTGCGCATGGGTGCGGACGACTACGTCAAGAAACCCTTTTCTCAGCGTCTTCTGGTCGAACGGATCCGCGCGCTGCTGCGCCGACAGGAGGCGACCTCGGGTGAGGTGACGACATCTGGTGCCGGTGATGCCAAGGTTATGGAACGCGGCGATCTGCGGATGGATCCCCTGCGCCATGCGGTCAGCTGGAAGGGCTCGGACGTTTCTTTGACCGTGACTGAATTCCTGTTGTTGCAAGCGTTGGCCCAGCGACCGGGCTTTGTCAAAAGTCGCGATCAATTGATGGATGTGGCCTATGACGATCAGGTCTATGTCGACGACCGGACGATCGACAGCCATATTAAGCGACTGCGCAAGAAAATGCGCGCCGCAGATCCCGAGTTTTCGGCGATCGAAACACTGTACGGCATTGGGTACAGATACAACGAAGAATAGGCGTGGCCAAATACTAGGGGTAACCGGGTCTCGTGCGCGATACTGAACAAGCCAGCGAATTGCGGGACGGTGATGTCGTTCTGGGGGATGATTGGGTCATCCCGCAGGATCCTGAGTCTGCTGAACTTCGGGGATCGCGCCGCCGCCGCGGCCTGTTTGCAATGCGCGGCTCGCCGCTTGCGCGCAAGATCATCACCCTCAACCTGATCGCTTTGGTGACCCTGGTCACCGGGTTGCTGTATCTTGACGATTCCAGAGATGAGCAGGTGAAGCAGACTGCGCGCAACCTGATCGGCGACGCGCAACTGGTCAGCAATGTGTTCGAAGCGCAACTGCGCCAATCGTCGTCTGGTCAATCGCAGGACGCCAGCGTTCTGGACGTGAAAGACACGCTGGCCGGGCTTACCTTGTCCGAAGGGGGCGAAGTCTTTGTCTATGACGCCAGCGGTACTCTGATTGGATGGGCGCGCGGCGCTGCATCTGAACAGGCCGCTCTGATGGCGTCCGAGTCCGAGATTCAGACCGGCAGTACCTTGATCAGCGACGCCTTGAACGCCGTTTGGACAGGCTTGTCGCGCGTTTTCACAGGCGCGGAACCCAGCGAAGCCCCCACGCTGGCACAACGGGTTCAGACCATAGTTCCCGGTGCATTGCAGGGGCAGATGCAGGTGCAGGCTGTCAAGGACGACTTTGGCGAGACGGTCATTGTCGCAGCCGCCCCGATCCTGCAAGATGGCGTTGCTGTGGGGGCTGTTGCCATGGCTGGTCCGTCCGGTGAAATTGACGCTCTCGCCCGCCGCGAACAGGAACGTATTCTTCAGATGTTTATTGTCGCGCTTCTTGTGTCAATTGGGCTTAGCCTCGTTCTTGCTTCAACCATCGCCAACCCGTTGGCTGATCTGGCTGCAGCCGCCGAACTGGGCAAGGACCGGGGCGCAGGCGTGAACCCCGGCCGCATCCGCATACCTGACCTGACCGCACGGCCGGATGAAATCGGCCTGCTCAGCCGCGCGCTTCGGGGCATGGTGACAGCGCTGTACAACAGAATTGATGCCAACGAACAGTTCGCAGCTGATGTCGCACATGAGATCAAGAACCCCCTGGCCAGCCTTCAGTCTGCTGTGGGCACGCTACGGATGGTCACTCGGGAAGACCAGCGCGAGAAACTACTGGGCGTGATCGAACATGATGTTCGTCGTTTGGACCGTCTGGTCAGCGATATTTCGAATGCGTCTCGTCTGGATGCTGAACTGGTCAAGGAAGAAGAACAGCCCTTTGATCTGTTGAAGTTGGTTGGCAATATCAGCCAGTATCTGGGTGAAGATGCGCGGGCAAAAGGCATCGACTATATTACCGATCTTCCATCCAACCCCATCATCATCAACGGGCTGGAGGCGCGGCTGGCGCAGGTCTTTGTCAATCTGATCACCAACGCTATCTCGTTCTGTGAAGAAAGCGATGCGATCCGCGTCTGGGTCCGGCGACGTGAAAACAGGGTGCTGGTCGTGGTCGAAGACACAGGTCCCGGTATTCCGGAACAGGCGTTGACCAAGGTCTTCAAAAGGTTCTATTCGCAACGTCCGGCCGAGCATTTCGGGAACAATTCAGGCCTTGGGCTGGCAATCTCAAAACAGATTGTCGAAGCGCATGGCGGTGTGATCTGGGCCGAAAACATTCGCCCGACCGACGCCGACATCACTTCGGATCCGCTGGGTGCACGTTTTGTCGTCGGGTTGCCTGTGTAAGTTATGAACGCCCCAACAATCTATGATCTGGAAAATCAGGATAGTGCTATAATCCACGCCAGCTGTGTTGCTGTTAGTGGGCGGGGTCTGCTGATTGTCGGGGCGTCAGGGGCAGGCAAGTCCGGGTTGGCCTTACAGATGATCGCTTTGGGCGCTGAACTTATCGGTGATGACCGCATTGCATTGCACAATAACGGCGGTGAGGTGACGGCTGATGCGGCCCCAAACATCCGCGGGATCATCGAAGCACGGGGAATCGGATTATTGCGCGCGTCATCGGTGGGGCCAGTAGGTTTGCGCTATGTGGTGGATCTGGACCAACAGGAAGAAACGCGATTGCCGGATCCGTTCTCGATCCGAACCCTGGGGCAAACCGTTCCCTTGCTTCGCGGGCAAGGCGTACCCAATTTAGCTTCGGCATTGATGCAACTGATGAAAATGGGGCGCGTGAACCCGGAATGGCCGAACAAATGACGCATCAACGACGCATTGTATTGGTGACGGGCCCCTCGGGTGCAGGGCGATCGACTGCGATCCGTGTGCTTGAAGATTTAGGGTTTGAAGCCATCGACAATCTGCCGATGGGCCTCTTGATGCGCCTTCTGAAAGACCCCTCAAATGATCGCCCAATGGCCCTAGGCATAGATGCACGCAACCGTGACTTTTCCACGATTGGGTTTATTGAACTGGCTAGTCATCTGCAGCTTTTGGAGTACGTTGATCTGACGGTGCTCTACCTCGATTGCAGAGATGAAATCCTGCTGCGGCGGTTCTCGGAAACCCGCAGGCGTCACCCCGTCGCGGCTGAGGCCGGGCCAGAAACCGGTGTGCGCCAGGAAAAAGAGTTGCTGGCCCCGATCCGCGAAATCGCCGATACCCTGATCGACACCAGCACTTTGAATGTCCATCAACTGCGCGAAGAGGTCGAGCGTTGGTTTGCTCCAAAAGGCGGGAGACATCTGGCGGTGTCGATCCAATCGTTTTCATACAAACGCGGCTTGCCACGTGGGCTGGACATGGTGTTTGACTGCCGGTTTCTGGCCAATCCCTATTGGCGGCCGGAATTGCGCGCAGAAGATGGTCGAAACCCGGATGTCGCGCACTATGTTCAGTCTGACGCGAATTACGCGCCATTCTTCGACCGCGTTGTCGATCTGCTGAATTTGCTGCTTCCGGCGTTTCGCGCTGAAGGCAAAGCACACCTCTCGGTGGCCTTCGGGTGTACCGGAGGACAACACAGATCGGTCACAACTGCAGAAGCGGTCGCAAAGGCCCTTGCAGAGGAGGGGCAGCAAGTGGCAATTAGGCACCGCGAAATAGAACGTCGATCGTTGAATGAGAGGCCGGATTGATCGGGATCGTACTCGTAGCACATGGCGGGCTGGCTCAGGAGTACCTGGCCGCGATGCAGCATGTGGTCGGAAAGCAACCGGGCCTGGCTGCAATCTCGATCGAGGCTGACCACGATCGAGAAGCCAAGCAGTCGGAAATCTGCAGCGCCGCAGACGGTGTCGATGTCGGGGATGGCGTGGTCGTTGTCACAGATCTGTTCGGCGGCAGCCCGTCGAATCTGAGTCTCAAGGCCTGCACGCCACAGGATCGCCGTATCCTTTACGGTGCAAATCTGCCTATGCTGATAAAATTGGCCAAAAGTCGCCACCTGCCGATCGGGGATGCGGTCCGGCGGGCGTTGGAGGCTGGACGTAAGTATATCAATGCCCAAAATGTGACGTTGGATTAAGACCGGATTGATTAAGAATGACCAACCGAAGCTTGAAAATAATCAATGAAAAAGGTCTGCACGCCCGCGCCTCGGCTAAGCTGGTCGAGGTGGTCGAAGGGTTTGACGCGCAGGCAGAGGTGTCCAAAGACGGACTTTCTGCATCGGGGGACAGTATCATGGGTCTTTTGATGTTGGCAGCATCTCGCGGAACGACTATTGACGTCGAGACGTCCGGACCGGATGCTGAGGCGTTGGCTGATGCATTGGAAACCCTTGTGAACGGCAAGTTCGGGGAAGGGTTCTGATCCTACCGGTCGCGATACGAAGAACGGGAAGACCAGGAATTGGCGGAAACGACGCACGAGACCAAGACAGGCCCGGTGGTGGATGGGACGGAAGATCAGGGCGAAATCTACGATCGTAGAACCCTGACCTATGCGAACTCGTTCGACGATGCCTGGACGTCTACAGCCATCCGCGCCATTGAATGGTGTACGGGTAAACTGACCATTTTGCGGATGGTCAACAAGTTCGAAAAAAAGAACGAATACTATCGTGGTCAAAGGTTCTGGGGCGGCGCGCTTGAGGTCATGGGTATCAACCTGACTACTCCGCAGGAACAGTATGCGAATATCCCGAAAGAAGGCCCTGTGGTGGTTGTTGCCAACCACCCGCATGGCATGGTCGACGGTATGATTCTGGCCGAACTGATCGGGCAGGTTCGTAGTGATTACCGTATTCTGACCCGCTCGGTCCTGACCGGGCTGGATGAGGCGGCGACCTCATTCATGATTCCGGTTCCCTTTCCACACGACCCCGAAGCGCAAACCAAAATGCTCGAGATGCGCGGCAAGGCAATGGAACATCTGAAAGACGGTGGCGTTGTTGCGCTGTTCCCGTCAGGTGTGGTGATGTCCTCAGACGATTGGTTTGGTCCTGCGCAAGAGCAGGAATGGAACGTGTTTACCGCCAAAATGATCCGCCGGTCCGGCGCGCGCGTGGTTCCGATTTTCTTCCCCGGCAGCAACTCGCGCGCCTATCAGATCGCCAACAAGATTTCTCCGATCCTACGGCAAGGTCTGTTGCTGCACGAAATTGTCCGTTCCTGCAACAAACCGCAGTCGCCTGTGATTGGCGCGCCGATCTCGGACGAAAACATGCAACTTCTGGAACGTGATCCGCGTGGCTTCATGGCCTGGCTTAGAAAGCACACAATGGCACTCGGGCAAACACTCAAGCCCTGATCCGCTCATCATCTGGCAAAAAATATCTCGGGGGTGAGCCCGGATGAAATCCGGGCGAGGGGGCTGGCCCCCTTAGCGCGTCGGGACCGGAGTTTCGCCTCTGTAGTCGTAAAACCCGCGTTCGGTCTTGCGCCCCAACCAACCGGCTTCGACATATTTTGTCAGCAACGGGCAGGGCCGGTACTTGGTATCCGCCAACCCGTCATGCAGCACGTTCATGATTGCTAGACAAGTGTCCAAACCAATGAAATCCGCCAGTTCCAGCGGACCCATCGGGTGGTTCGCGCCTAACCGCATTGACTGGTCGATGGATTGTACGCTGCCAACACCTTCGTACAGGGTGTAAACAGCCTCATTGATCATCGGCATCAAAATCCGGTTCACGATAAAGGCGGGGAAATCCTCTGCGCTGGCGGCGGTCTTGCCCAGACGATCCACGACAGCTTTGCAAGACTTAAAAGTCTCTTCATCGGTGGCAATGCCCCGGATCAGCTCGACCAGTTGCATCACAGGCACTGGGTTCATGAAGTGGAACCCCATGAACCGCTCGGGCCGGTCCGTTCGGCTGGCAAGTCGGGTGATCGAGATCGAGGATGTATTGGATGTCAGAATCGTATGCGGCAGAAGATGCGGCTGCAGGTCTTCAAAAATCGCCTGCTTTATCGCTTCCCTCTCGGTTGCGGCTTCAATCACCAGGTCGGTCTGACCAAGTCGGGGCAGTTCCAGTGTCGTCTTGATCCGATTTAATGCGGCTTGCATCGCCTCGTCCGAGATTTTGCCCTTTGACGCCTGACGGGCCAGATTGCCTTCAATCGTCGCCACGGCGCCGTCCAGCGCGTCCTGCGAGACATCGTTCAGCAGAACGTCATATTCCGCCAGCGCCAGAACATGGGCAATGCCATTGCCCATCTGACCTGCGCCAATCACTCCGACCGATTTTACATCCATGTTCAGGTGCCTTTGTGTCTCAGGATACGGCGACAGTATCGGCAGATCAGGGTGGGCGGCAAGGGGATCAAGCCGCTCGAATTTGCTTCAAATGCGCACATTAGGAATTTCTCAAGATTTGCGGCTGCAAGATGGCAACCGGGTGAAAAATGGGTGAGTGATATGAGCTATCAACAGACAGGCTCGGGGGGACCCGGGCATGAGGTATGCCAGTATGACGGGTCGCGACTGTGGTTTCGCGGTACACGGCGTGTTCTTGATCAACCCTACGTGGCCTGCGTTGGCGGAGATGAGACATTCGGGCGATTCGTCGAACGGCCATTTTCTGCGATTCTTGAAGACAGGCTCGAACGGCGCGTTTTGAACTTTGGATGCCTGTTCAGCGGCGTCGACGCGCTGTGTCATGACAATGGGCTGCGCGATATGTTGAACGGCGCAGATCTGTGCGTCGTACAGGCACCGGGGCTTCTTGGGCAATCGAACCACTTCTACCGCGTTCATCCCAGGCGCAACGATCGCTTTCTGGCACCGACGGAAGATTTGATCCGCCTTTTTCCGGAAATCGACTTTACCGAGGTGCATTTCGTGCGCCACCTGATGACCTCTCTAAACAAGCTTCGCGATTCACGCCTCGAAGTCGTTTTGGACGAGTTGCGTCGAAACTGGTTGCGGCAAGTCGTTGGGTTTCTGCAAGATTTGGAAACTCCAGTAATTTTCTTGCGACTGCAGGTTATTCGAAAAGCACTAGGTGAACAGCCTTCGGACATCGCAGACGTCGAAATAACGGATCAGATGATTAAGTCCGTCGGCCAATTCTGCAACGATATCGTGGACGTCAATACACAGGTGTGCGGCCAGTCTGACGAGATTGAGGATATGCTGTTTGGCACATTACAACAGCCGATGGCAGAACACATGATTGGCCCCGCCGCGCATCGGTCGATTGCGGGGGCCTTGATGGGACCAATACGCAACTTGCATTGAAAAAGGCCCGCCAGTTGGCGGGCCTTTTCAGATTCTTCGACGAAAAAGCTTTGCTTTAGATCAGCCGAGTTTCTCGGTCAGTTCCGGTACCGCCTGGAACAGGTCGGCGACCAGTCCGAAGTCTGCGACCTGGAAGATCGGCGCTTCTTCGTCCTTGTTGATCGCAACGATCACTTTCGAGTCTTTCATACCAGCAAGGTGCTGGATCGCGCCCGAGATGCCGACGGCGACATACAGGTCAGGTGCAACGACTTTACCGGTCTGACCCACCTGCCAGTCGTTCGGGGCATAGCCCGAGTCAACGGCGGCGCGCGAGGCACCAACAGCTGCGCCCAGCTTGTCAGCCAAACCTTCGATCAGTTTGAAGTCCTCTTCCGAGCCGACACCACGGCCGCCCGAGACAACAACGCCAGCCGAGGTCAATTCCGGACGGTCGCTTTCAGCAACCTTGTCCTCGACCCACGACGACAGACCAGGATTGTCGCCAACCGAGATGGTCTCAACCGCAGCCGAGCCGCCTTCGCCCGCCGCATCAAAGGACGCGGTACGGAAGGTGACGACTTTCTTGGCGTCGTTCGATTTCACGGTCTGGATCGCGTTACCCGCATAGATCGGACGCTCGAAGGTCGAGCCGTCAACCACGCCAGATGCATCCGAGATCACCATCGCGTCCAGCAGGGCTGCAACGCGCGGCATCACGTTCTTGGCGTCGGTGGTGGCAGGCGCAACAATGTGCTCATAACCATCGGCCAGACCCACGATCAGGGCTGCAGTCGATTCCGCCAGGCGGTGACCCAGCGATGCATCTTCGGCAATCAGAACCTTGGAGACACCGTCGATCTTGGCGGCGGCCTCACCGGCAGCAGCTGCGGAACCGCCAGCGGCCAGAACGGTCACGTCACCCAGACCTTTTGCGGCGGTGACAGCCTTGGCGGTGGCGTCCAGCGCCAGTTCGCCGTTGTTGACTTCTGCGAGAAGAAGAACAGCCATTACACAGCCCCCGCTTCTTTGAGTTTCTCGACCAGCTCATCAACCGAGCCTACGATGATACCGGCGGCACGTGCCGGCGGCTCTTCGGTCTTGACGATTTCCAGACGCGGCGTGACATCGACGCCGTAATCGGCGGCGGTTTTCTCGTCCAGCGGCTTTTTCTTCGCCTTCATGATGTTCGGCAGCGACGCATAGCGCGGCTCGTTCAGGCGCAGGTCAACGGTCACGATGGTCGGCATCTTGACGCTGATGGTCTGCAGACCGCCGTCCACCTCACGGGTGATCTTGGCGCTGTCGCCTTCGATGTCGACTTCGGACGCAAAGGTGCCCTGCGACCAGCCCAGCAGGGCCGACAGCATTTGACCGGTGGCGTTCATGTCGTTGTCGATTGCCTGCTTGCCGGCCAGAACCAGACCGGGCTGCTCTTCCTCGACCACTTTGGCCAGGATCTTGGCAACGGCCAGAGGTTCGATGTCGGTGTGCACGTCATCGGCTGCAACAACCAGGATCGCGCGGTCGGCGCCCATGGCCAGCGCGGTCCGCAGGGTTTCCTGCGCCTGCTTCACGCCGATCGAAACCGCAACGACTTCATCAGCCTTGCCCGCTTCTTTCAGACGAATCGCTTCTTCAACAGCAATCTCGTCGAACGGGTTCATCGACATTTTAACATTGGCGAGATCGACACCGCTGCCGTCCGCTTTGACGCGGACCTTCACGTTGTAGTCAATCACGCGTTTGACAGGCACGAGTACCTTCATTTTGCGCTTGCTCCTCACAAAAAATGGTAAGCCGCGTTGCGACTCCACCAATGCTCTCGGACGACTGAATAACGTCTCAATTCGCGCTGCAACAGAGCAAAATCGTCACGTCATGAACTTGAGACGTCGCGTTTCGTGTATTTTGACGCAACGAAGTGAAACTTTATTGCTTTGAATGCGCTCAGCGGTTGGCGCCCGGTACCCACAAAACGTCAGCGGTGCCATTCTCGTTGGCACAGCGGGCAGCGACAAAAAACCAGTCGCTCAGGCGGTTGAGGTATTTTACCGCGACCTCGTTTACGGGTTCCATGTTGGTCAGCTCTACCGCCAAACGCTCGGCACGGCGGGATACGGTTCTGCAGACATGCAGGTGCGCGGCAAGACGCGATCCGCCAGGCAGGATGAAGCTGCGTAGCGGCTCCAGCGTTTCATTCATAACATCGATTTCGGCTTCCAACCGATCGATCTGCGATGCGACGATGCGCAGGGGCGGGTAATCAGCCTCAGCGTCTTTTTCCATATCGGGGCGACAGAAATCTGCGCCCAGATCGAACAGGTCGTTCTGAATGCGCGCTAGCGCGGCATCGACTTCGCCCTCCGCCTCGGTCCGCGCAACGCCGACAAAGGCGTTCAGTTCGTCAACGGTGCCATAGGCTGCCACACGACCCGAGTATTTGGCGACACGTTCCCCGTTGCCCAGCGCTGTTTTTCCGTCATCACCGGTGCGCGTGTAGATCTTGTTCAGAACGACCATTTATTGAACTCCTTGTCCGCGCAAGTAGACGTAGAGCACGATCAGCACTACGGCAATGAACTGAAACAGGATGCGCAGGCGCATCATCTTGTTGCTTTTCATCGCAGCGGCTTTGCCGCTTTTGCCGAAATTGGAGATGCCGATCGCCAGCACGACGACGACCGCCGCCATGGCCAACAGCAAAATGACCATTAAAAGGTCCATAAGCACACCGTCCGCGTTTCTTGTTTCGTTGGGCTATCATCTAGCCTCATGCGCTTGAAAAGCGAACGGGTAATTTCGCCTCAGACGTCCGACAGAATGCGGTCGATGGTGCGGGTGGGCAAAAGGCGGCGCAGGTAGCCGGCGATATAGGTCGGTGTCGTGACATAGTAACGTGCGCGCGGCCTTTTGGATTCGACCGCATGGGCCAGCTTTTCTGTTACCGCAGATGCAGGCAGTTCGAAACGATCTGGTCCCGAGGATTCATACAGTCTTTTCAAAAGCGAAGACTCGTATTTTTCCCTCAGGGCCGAGTTTTCCCAATTGATGAAACGTTCGAAGAAGGGGATCGAATTCTCACGAATTTTCGACGTGATCGGACCTGGTTCAATCAGGATGGCCTTGATGTTTGTCCCGGCCAGCTCCAGGCGCATAGTGTCGGTCAGACCTTCGATGGCGTATTTCGTTGCCACATAGGCACCGCGCCAGGGGAAGGCCACAAACCCCAGAACCGACGAGTTCTGAACGATTCGCCCATGTCCCTGCGCCCGCATGACGGGAATCACCAGCCGGGTCAGTTCATGCCACCCAAAGAAGTTGGCCTCGAATATCACGCGCAGGCCATCTGTCGGCAAATCCTCGACCGCGCCGGGCAGGCCATGGGCACCGTTGTTGAACAACGCGTCCAAAGTGCCCCCGGTGGCTTCAAGCACTTCGGTCAGGCCCGAGGCGATGCTGGCGGCGTCGGTATAGTCGATGCGAGGGCTTTCAAATCCCTGCGCCCGCAGCCGGTCGCAATCGCGCTGCTGGCGGCAAGATGCAAAGACGCGCCAGCCGCGCGCACGCATACCGTGTGCCGCATCCAGACCAATGCCGGACGAGCAGCCGGTGATAAGAATGGTTTTCTGCATGATTTTCCTGACCTTCAATTCAGGCTAAAACTATTGCCAGGTGAGGGGCAGGACAATGACGGTGCAGCGTCAGTTTTGAATTTTTCGAACCAATGAGGCTGAAATCCAACCGACCTGTTGCGCGGGCAACACGCGCAGGCGCAGCCAACCGGTTCCGGATTCGCTCAGTACTTCAACCTTCTGTCCGATGGTCGCTTTGCCGACAATTGGGTAGATGGTGCCAGGCCCATCGCGCATATTCACCCGCGTTCCCGAGATTTCGCGGATGTCCTTTTCCGGTTCGGGAATCACGGTTGCATCAGATGTTTCAGGCAGGGGCGCATCGGCGGTCTGACGTAGTCCGGCCACACCATCTTCCAGCGAGGCAAGCGTGATGCTCGCGCTCTGATCATCGAATACCGAGATGCCTGACAGCGCCTGAAGGCTGGCAGGTTCGGCCACGATCTGCACGATCTCTTCGGTGTCGGGTTGTGGCTGCGCACGCGCTGACGGTGTACGCACGGCAACGTTTGTCACAAGCTCTTCAACCCGAGCGGGTGCGACGGTCGCAGGTTTTGAAACAGAAGCGACGCGGGCAGGTTGATCGCTCCGCATTCCGCGCGGTTCAAAATTGGGCCCGCCGCTCATTACATAAAAACACCAGCCAAGTGCGGCGAAAGTCAAAACAATAAGGCGCGTCATGGCGCATCCCCCGGCAATCGTTAGGTACAAGAAATAGGCAGCAGTCTAATGAAGACAGCCTATCATATTTCGCGCCTCGTGTCGAAAAACCGGGGAAATCCGGGACTTATCTCCCCCTGTTGCAAAAAGCGCGACTTGTCCCCAGCAAAATGCGCTCAGCTTGCTTTACCAGCGCGCTCTTGCGGCGTATCACATCATATATGAACGATACGATCGACGACCCCAATATGGAGGCCCCCGACAACGGGGGCGAGGTAGCGGAACCACTGCGCCGCGCAATTGGCGAACGCTATCTGACCTATGCGCTGTCCACCATCATGCACCGGGCCTTGCCTGACGCGCGCGACGGGTTGAAGCCGGTACACCGGCGAATCCTTTATGCGATGCGCGAGCTGCGACTGAACGCAACGGGCGGGTTCCGTAAGTCGGCGAAGATTTCCGGCGACGTGATGGGTAACTATCACCCGCACGGTGACGCTGCGATTTATGATGCGATGGCGCGCCTGGCGCAGGACTTCAACGTCCGTTATCCGCTGGTTGACGGGCAGGGGAACTTTGGCAACATCGACGGCGATAACCCGGCGGCCTCACGCTATACCGAGGCGCGGATGACCATCGTAGCCGAGGCCCTGCTGGAAGGTCTGAACGAGGACGCCGTTGATTTCCGTGACAACTATGATGGCACCCTGACCGAGCCGGTTGTGCTGCCGGCACAGTTCCCGAACCTGCTGGCCAATGGCTCCAGCGGGATCGCGGTGGGGATGGCGACGAATATTCCGCCGCATAACATTGCCGAGCTGTGCGATGCTTGCCTGCATCTGATCAAGACGCCCGACGCACGCGACGACACCCTGCTGAACTACGTGCCCGGCCCGGATTTCCCGACCGGTGGCGTGATCGTCGAGCCGCCCGAGAACATCGCGCAGGCCTATCGTACCGGACGAGGCTCGTTCCGTCTTCGCTGTAAGTTCGAGGTTGAAGATCTGGGCCGGGGTCAATGGCAGATCGTTGTCACCGAAATTCCCTATCAGGTTCAGAAATCCAAGCTGATCGAAAAGATCGCCGAGCTAATCCAGACCAAGAAGATTCCGATACTCGCCGATGTGCGAGACGAATCCGCCGATGACATCCGCCTGATCCTTGAGCCGCGTTCGAAAAACGTGGACCCCGAGGTGCTGATGGGCATGCTCTATCGCAACTCGGATCTTGAGGTTCGGTTTAGCCTGAACATGAACGTGCTGATCGACGGGGTGACGCCCAAGGTCTGCTCGATGAAGGAAGTGCTGCGCGCCTTCCTAGATCACAGGCAAGAGGTGCTGCTGCGCCGTTCGCGTCACCGTATGGCCAAGATCGACCACCGGTTGGAGGTCTTGGAGGGCTTTATCGTCGCCTTCCTGAACCTCGACCGTGTAATCGACATCATCCGCTACGACGAGGACCCCAAAGCCGCGCTGATGCGCGAGGATTGGGGTATCGACCATGTCCGCGCCACCAGTGAGGCCGACTATGTTTCGCCCAAGCCGGGCGAGGGTGAGCTGTCCGAGGTTCAGGTCGATGCGATCCTTAACATGCGCCTACGCAGCCTGCGGCGTCTCGAAGAAATGGAGCTAGTCCGCGAACGCGACGAATTGATGCTGGAGCGTGCCAATCTTGAAGACCTGCTGGCCGATCCGTCCCTGCAATGGGCAAAAATCTCAGAGCAGTTGAAAGAAACCAAAAAGACATTCGGTAAAGACTACGAGGGTGGCGCACGCCGGACACAGTTTGCCGAAGCCGGGCAGGTCGAGGAAGTTCCGCTGGAGGCGATGATCGACCGCGAACCAATTACGGTCGTGTGCTCTCAGATGGGTTGGATCCGCGCAATGACTGGTCATATCGACCTCAAGCGCGAGTTGAAGTTCAAGGATGGAGACGGGCCACGATTCATCTTCCATGCCGAAACCACTGACCGTCTGCTGGTGTTTGCTTCGAATGGTCGTTTCTACACGGTCAGTGCTGCGAATCTACCCGGCGGGCGGGGCATGGGCGAGCCGCTACGACTGATGGTCGATTTGCCGAATGAGGCCCAGATCATCGACATCTTAATTCACAAGCCGGGACGCAAGCTGTTGGTGGCCTCTGATGCGGGCAACGGCTTTATGGTGCCCGAGGACGACGTGCTGGCGCAGACTCGCAATGGCAAACAGGTGCTGAACGTCAAGGGTGACGAGACCGCGATGATCTGTAAGCCGGTTTCAGGTGACCACGTCGCAGTGGTGTCCCAAAATGGCAAATTCCTTGTGTTCCCAGTGGATGAGCTGCCGGAAATGGGCCGCGGTAAGGGTGTGCGCCTGCAAAAATACAATATGGCACGCGGCCGGCAGGGGACGCTGGAACTGGACGGCGGCTTGTCCGACATCACCACCTTTAATTGGGAAGAGGGCCTCAAATGGTCCATGGGTGGCGAGAAAACCCGGCACGAGGCGGACATGTCTCAGTGGCTGGCCAAACGGGCCAGCGTGGGCAAAAAGCCACCCTATGGTTTCCCGCGCGACTATAAATTCTCGTGAGCAAGCCGCGCTTGCGGGTGGATTTCTGCCGATACCGCTTGGCACAGGCCGTATCGGTGCGCTAGATCAAAGAAAAACAGGCCTATCGAGACGAGAGACATGTTGCGCATATTGACCCTGATTACCGGACTGGCCCTGACGGGCGCATGCACGCAGACGCAGCTTTATGAAGAGCCTGAGTCACTGGGCGAATTCAAACTGCGCGTCAACTATGCCTTTGCCGAAAAGGCCCGGCAGGGTCCGGTATCGCGGGACGCGACTCCCGAAGAGTGGGAAGACGCCATTCAGAACGCTGTGGATATCCGGCTTGGCCGCTATGAGGGCGCGCAGGAATATGACATAGGGATCAGCCTTGAAGGCTATATGCTGGCCCCTCCGGGTGTCCCGGTGATCTATAATCCCAAAAGCACGGCAATCGTTCTGGTAAACGTTTATGACGTGCGCAAAAAAGAGTTTCTGGCCAAGGGCAAGCAATTCCAGGTTCTGGAAGACACGACTGGTGAAAGCGCCCTGACGGGATCTGGAAATACCCGCACCAGAGAAGAACAGATGGACGGTCTGGCCCTCAAGGTAGCCGACCGCGTGGAAGAATGGTTGGCCGAGGAACACAAGGACAATGGCTGGTTTGATCGGCGTCCGGACCTGATTCAGCCGTTGGATTCCGTCGAGGTTACGCAAAATCCGGCGTCCTAAAGACCTTTTAACGCAGGATGTGCTTGATTTTCCCCTTTGAACCAAATATCTCGCGCGCGCAGATGTAACCACGGGACCAAGGGTCCCCCAAATCGCAAAAGGGCGCCTGAGGAATGGCAAAGGAAAAGTTTGAGCGTACAAAACCGCACGTCAACATCGGCACGATTG
>NZ_WQFE01000013.1 GCF_013033965.1 Ruegeria atlantica | reverse complement strand
TCGACCTATATCTCAGTTGCTGCAGTAGCAGCTCGCATAGTCGACGTTCGCCGCGGCTGCAAAATCAGATGCTAGGCAAATTCACACCTCGCGGACTTTGCAGGCATCGGGATACCTCAACATAATTGAACAGGACCACCGTTTCACTAAAAGGCGAACCCCGCCCGATGCTCGGTATCAAAAGCTTCGCTGCGGTGGCAGCAACCTTGGCGGGTATCGAGACCGCTGACATGATCCGCAAAGGACAGCCTGGATTCTCGTCAAGCGAGTTCCGTCAATTTGCGATGCTCGCTGGATAAACCCAACAAATTTGAGCGATAGCTTCGGTTAATACTCGAGTTTGCGACATATCCCCTGCATTACCATGAATGCTGACATCGGCTTTTAGGGGGATGTCAACGCAATGATTGTCGTTTCACCGGGTCGGATTTCCGCTTCGACACCCTCCTGTGTTCCTTCAACCTCGACGAGATATCGCCCCGGTGGAAGGGACAGATCCGGTGCGCCGATGAGGGTTGTGAACACTTCGCCATCATGGGCGGTCACTCGAACCGCAGGGCGGGCTGCCTGTTCAAGCGCATGTGCCAGATTGTCAGCACCATCGGCATCCCAATATTCGCCGCCGCCAGCCTTTGCCCAAGCTTCAAATTGCGCAGAAAGAACGGGATCATCTATTTGGAAGCCAATGATGTCGATACGGGTAGTAATGCCTTCTGAACGCAATCGGGCGATGATGGCACCCGGATCCCCATCACAGGTTTCTTCACCATCCGACAGTACAACGATCCTTTTGACTGAGTCGAAATCTGCCAAGTCCTCGGCGGCGGCTTCCAACGCCATCGCGATCGGTGTGCGCGCCAGGTTTTGCGGCCTAATCCCGTTTATTGCACCCAATGTTGCCTGTGGCGACCCCGGGGGGGCGACAAGCGCGGTTTCGCACTGATCCGGTGTCATGCCAAACAGCCGCAGACCGACCGAAACGCGGCTTTGTTGCAATCCACTTAGCAGGGTTTCAAGGGCTGATTGAGCGATCTGGTAGCGCGGGCGCCCATCAAGACGTTTCAGCATGGAGCCGGAGTTATCGAGCAGGATCATCAGCGCATTGCCAGAGGGTGCCGCTGACTCGCTGGTGTTTTCCTGCACCAACTCGACCCGCAGCACACCCGGCTCCAGAGGTTGGGCGGCTTCCAGCATGACGCGCAGGCGGTAAGGCTTGGCGACTTGCAGTCGCGCCCGCGCCCGTTCGAAAGCCGCGCTGAAATCGCCTTGCGAGGACACATAATCATAGTTGCCCCCGGCGATCATCGCCCAGGTTTCCATCAGGTCGCGTTCGCGCGAAGCCGAGGAATTGGCGTCTGCGCTTGCCGGGATTGCCATCGCTACAACAAACGGATGTGCAGCGGCCAGTCTGGACCAAAGCGACGGGTCCCGGTCTGTTGCAGCGTCGGTCATAAGAATGACGGCGCGGGCTCCATCATGGCTGGCAAGAATATCGGCGGCCTGAGCCAGAGTGGTCTCGGCCGCGCTGCTTTCGGCAATATCCGTGTAAGACGTTAGCCGCCTGAGCAACTCCTCCGGATTTCCGGTCAGATCACCCCCCAAAAGCGCTCCACCGAAGGGGAGAAATCCGACGAGGTCGCGCGAGGGGTCAGCCGCCTCGGCAATATCGAACAGCGCACGGCGCAATTGTGCTCGGTAAGGTTGGGTCGAGCCGCTGGTGTCATAGGCGACCACCAGCGCCTGACGTGGCTCGTAAATCCGCAGCAGATAGGTGCCGAGTGTTTCCAGTCGAGCGGTGAACTGGCCCGGTGTTTTGTCATCTCGCAGTACATCGAGAACGGCCCCATCCGGCGTTTTCAATTCGGGCCGCACGCCACCGCGACCAAAGGTATCCAGATCAAAGTGCACCAGCGCCGGGGCCTGTTCCACCGAAATCGCCCACCAATCGTCACGCTGGCCGCGCTGCACCGAAGAGCCCTGCCAAACGTCGGCTGGTAAAGGTCGGGCCGCATCCGGTGCCGCGCCTCCGGTGGCACGAGAAATGGGCGGGGCCCCGCTTCCCGTTGTAGCACTGACGCTGAATTCGCCCCATTCCCCCAGAACAGAAGGCATTTCCTTGCTGGACGGGGCCTCCCAGACCATCACTTTGTCCGGCAGATGCAAAGGAAGCGTACCATCGCCGCCTTTGATCGTCAGACGGAGGTAACGCGCGCTGAGCGGCTGCGAAAACGCCAGCCTACCCTGATGTCCCGCAGGCGTTTGAGGCGAAAACTGCCAGTTCCCGGCATCGAGCCAGGGGCCAAGCGGCCCCTCAAGGCTGATCGCGGCGGAAAGTTCAGTCGGAGACGCCAGACTGCCAGGCTCGGCAGCGGCCGAGAATTCCCAACCCAATGCCGTCAGACGCGCAGCGCGGGCGTGGTGAAACCCCAAGACAATGGTTGCTTCGGACACAGCGCGCAGGCTGTCGGGCTTATCATCCCCTCCGACCAGAAGATCCTGATCCCAGGGTCCATCGACATCCAGTTCCGGGCGAGTCCAGACAACATGCCCGCCGAGTCGGGGATCGGCCAGGTTGAACTCCGATAGGTTTGACGGAACAAAGCCGGGTTGCGCAACGGCCCGCAGCTCGGAAAGATGTATCCTGCCATCGTCTCGCCCACCCATCCGCCAGGCCGAAAGGGGGATCAGCCGCAGGTATTTGACCATGACCGGCGGTTTCAAAACAAAAGGTTGCTCGTCGGCGGTCGGGCTGAGTTGATCTGAGATCAATGGTGAAAAATTCTGGCCATCCAGTGAATGCTCGACCCTGAAATCGCGCAGCGTTCCCGTCTTGTTCAACCCGTTGCGGGCGGTCAGGATTAATCCGGCCAGCGGAACGGGATCGTCTCCGGCAAGGTTCACGGTCGCTCCGCTTTCAAAGGCTTCCGTGCCAAAGGAAAACGTCTCGATCGCTGGGGCTTCGCCGTCGATCAGAGCGTTTTGCATGCGCAATCCCGGAGCATTGTCCGGCAACGGATTGCCGGTGCCGTCGACCAACTGCCCACCCAATGCCGACGCGGCCAGGTTCAAACCGCCCCGAAGCGCAGGCGGAAGCGGAAAATCGGGCTGAGGCGCAACAGCGGGTGCTTGCGTGTCCGGTGTCAGAGTCATGCTGATCTTTCCGCGATTGCGACCCCAGTCCAGCCGCAGCCATAAGCGGACCTGTTCGGGCGGCAGATCGGGCGGCGCGACCAGTTCGGCGTGAAGCTGATTTGTGGTGCTATCGTGAGCGGGCGGACCTGCGAGACGCCATCCCGGTGCAGAGCTGTGCAGAGTGAGTTCGGGAGGGTTCTGCGCGTCAACGGTTTGCGACAGCGACAACGTAATGGGCAGGTGCTGGCTTTGGCCGGGCAGGAAGGCACGCGGCGAAGGCGGGGCCTGACCGATACTCAGTTCGATGTCCTCGGTGGGCTCTGCAACCGCCTGAGGCGGCCGAGAGCTGATGTTGGGTTGCAAATCGTAGCTGACCGCCACACCCGCGTCGCGCGCCTTTCCGGTCGGTGTTATTGCAATCAGATAGCTGTCGGCGGATGAGAGGGTGAAACTGTTGCAGGTCTCGTCGCCATCGTTCTCGCTGGTGGCGCGCAATTGCCCGTCAACTGCCGAGACCGCCACCGCAACGGTGTCCGGCATACCACAAAACCGCAGAGTGGTCGGTGCATTATCAATAACCAGACCATATAGGTCGATGCCCCCTCCGCCACCGACGTTTCCTTTCAGCCGGTTGTCCTTGGGCCAGTTCCAGATGATTGAGTCAGGCGTATCGTTCGGTTCTTGATCAAGCGCATCGGGAAATGGGTCCGCCGGTGACAGCATCAACCTGTAGTCATCCAACCCCGGCTGCGAACCTTTTGACGTCATTTCCACAAGGTAATCACCGGGATGGAACAGCGCCGTGTAATCCAGACGGTTTTTCCCGCCCGTCAGTTCTCGCTGCCACAAGGGGCCACCCGGGCCGATCAGACGGACCGAGATCGGCTCGGTAAAAGGCGGATCCAGTTCGATCCGCAACCGTTCGGGCGCACGAAGCGAAAATCGGAACCGGTCGGTATCCCCGGGTTCCAGAATGCCGCGCCTGCCGGTTCCAACCTCCAACAGATTCTCGGAACCGGTCTCGGCATTCGGTTCGACCTCGCTGCCCGGCAGCCGCGACCCTTGCGGCAATAGCCGCAGCGTATAGCGGCCTTGCCCGGCCAGTTCGATGAAGTAAGGACCGGGCGTGAGATACAGTGACGAAATTCGAAGCCGCGATGCGTGATCGGCCTGCCGCTCGGCAAAGACCTCGCCTCCGGCTGAATGGACTTTGAGGGTTCGCAAAGACAATCCATCCGCCTGAACGCGCCAAAGTTGCGCTGGTCCGGGGATGTCCACCGCAAAGAAATCCCGATCCCCGTACGGCAGTTTGCCGCTGCCCACGGTGTCCATCGCCAAGGGCGATGCAATCCCGGCCCGGTCATTGGGCTCGTGTTCAGCGCCGAAACGAGCAGCCTCTAACGTCAGACGTCTGACGGTGTATTGGGTCACTCCGTTTGCCGAAAGTTGCAGCATCAAAGGCGTCTCACCGGTCAGCGGCAAAAGCTTCTGACTGCCTCGGAAACTGCCTTGCTTCAAACTGGTGCCTTTGCCATCGGTCAGCTTCCAGTCGATCACAGCCTTGTGGTCTGACCTGATTTCCAGCGCAAAGTCGTTACCACTCTGCCCCAGATCGATCCAATCGCGATCCGGGTTGGCACCACGGCGGGTCAGATCGCCCGCAAGGAATCTGTTATCGATCAGCGGTTTCGCCTGTTCATGCTCATCGTTCGGCTCCTGCTCGCCGAACTCCAGCGGCGCGGGAACAAGCGAAGCGGCAATCGGGGTATCCTTGCCACGCAGGCAAAGGCGATAAGCGCCAGCGGGCAGGCCCTCCATCCGCCAGAGCGGAGCGATTTCGCCGCGCGCCAGAAGCTGGTCATCCTTGCGGTTCAGCAAGCGCAGCGGCGTCCAGGCCTTATGCGGTGCGTGAAGCGTCAGCCGGGACCGAGCTTCTGTTTCGAAATCGTGGCATGTTTCATCATTGCCTGCAGTAAGCCGCCACAGTTTTCCCGCACCCAGCGCTGCAGGCTCTGCACCACCGGTTTCTACGCGGAAGTTCACTTCATATTGCCCCAGGCCCGCTTTGTATGGGGCAATGCCAACAATGTACTCTCCGGGCAGCAGCATGCGCTCTGGCATGTCCGCGCTCTGGTCGCTCAGCATCGGCAAAAGGGCTGCGTCGCCAAGGTCGACGCGGCTGGTGATCCGCTGTTCCTCATCGCGGGTGATTGCGATCAACTGCAGTCGGGCACCGCTGTCTTCGGCACCGGACAGAGTTGCGGAAATGAGCGGCACGCTGCCGTCCGGAATGATCAATCGCCAGACATCCTGCCGACCATCCGCCATATCACCGATCAGTTGCTGAGAGACTGGGTCCAGATGGGGCGCGGCCAAAAGATAGGGGTCATCTTCAGATTGAGCCCGGATTGGGCTAACATGCGAAAACAGCATTACAGCTGAGATGGCAGCGATGAGTTTCTTCAAAAACATGTTTTCAAACCGGATCTGCGCTCTGGCCAAGCGTATCACAGGTTGGATTACGATCGCAGCGTTGATCACGTCCGCGCCGTCGGCGCTTGCAAACCCTGATTGGGGGCCCGACACAGACGCCAAGCAAAAACTACCGCCTGTGGTGGAACGCCCGGCCTCTGTTGAATATTCGCAGGTACTGGCCGGAATAGCGACGATCATGGAGAAGATGGCAGAACCGGAGACAGATCTGGTCACCCTTGGCCTGTCTCTTGGCAGCGACCCCGACGCCGCTTTCGAGTTTGCGCGGGACCGGTTGCGTACCGAGCCCTACACGGGCAGTTTGCGTGGGCCTCAGGCGGTGCTGGCAGCAGGCGGCGGCAATCCGCAGGACAAAGCTGAATTCCTGATGCACCTGCTTGAGACGATGGGTTTCGACGCCCGTATCGCCTCGGCCGAATTGCCTGTCGAGCTGGCGGCGCGCCGATTCTCGAGCGTCTGTCGTGATCGGACCTATTCACCCTGGCCAGCCCGAATGGCGGGATTGCAGGATCAGGCGGTGGCGCGGTTGCAGGCCCGGGCCAAGCGTGACTTCGACGCGCTAGAGACGGCACTTGCGGGCATCGTGCCCAGTTCGGTCGCGTCGACCATGTCATCGCATTCTCACTACTGGGTGCAAATGCGCGATGGTGAGGGATGGTGGGATTACGATCCGAGTTTCTCCGAAGCCCGCCCTGGCGAAGCTTTCGTTCAGCCAGTGGCGCTTTCACGCGGCGGCAAGAATCCTCATCGCGTGCGGATCTCGGTCAAGGTCGAGAGTTTGCGCAACGGGCAACTCAGAGAGACCTCGGTATTGTCGCAGGAATTTACTGCGCGCCAGATTGCGGGTGCCGCAATGCATCTCGGATTTGGCCCAGAGGCACCTGGCACCGGTGGTCTGGTCGCGGATAAACTGTCCGCCAGCCTTGGGATGCAGGCGGCGATGCGTCCGATTCTGCTGGTCGATGGTGAGCAGTTTCGCGGCAGTACCTTTGCGGCTCCCGGTCCTGCGGAACCCGGGCTGTTCGGGGAAAACCTACCGCCGCCAGTTACGGCGGTCTGGCTGGAACTGGAAAGCATCACGCCGGATGCTGCCCCACGAAAGGCACGGCGAATGATCGTCGATCTGGTCCCCGCATCGAGACGCGCCCTCGGCACTGTTCCAACGCCGGATGAACTGCTGACACCGGCGCCCGGGATACGCTACCCCGCCGCGCTTGAAAGCGTGCGGGATATCGTGGTTTCCCATGGCGGCCTTGATCCCCGGGCGACGGCTGAGCGTATGGCCCGAAGCATGCTGGCCTTGCCGGGTTTGATCGAGGATGCTGAACGCGGCCACCCCGATCCCATGCTATCACTCTGGATGGGATGGGTAAGAGCCGAGAGCTTTGCGGTGGCGTCTGAGGCTCTGACCCGCGCCTACCCCGCGGGCGAGGAATGCGCTTTTGTTGGCTGGCCTCGCGTGTTTCTGACCACGTTGGGGGTTGGCAATGCCGACGGTGGCGCAACGGGATCGCTTGACTGGGCGCTGGACGGGATTGATGTTGCGGGCCCGCAGGGGGAGCCTGATCCGGTCGCCGCCTGGCGGCTGAGACTTTGGCACGGCACTGTCCAATCGGCGCTGGAAACCACGATCGGCGAAATACTCACTCCGGATAGCGAAGCGGTGGTCCAAAGTACCAGCCTGTTGCTGGAAGGCCCATTGATGGCCCTGGATTCCGAGGCCGCCGGGCAGTTGGCCGGGCAAAGCTTTGCCGCTGCCCGGGATCTGGCAGACGGACGCATTCTGGTATCGGACAACGGATCGCAACACCCGCCGGTCTGGTGGCGCGTTGACCCGCAAAGCGGGGCAGCCGATGCGCGAATGGGTGAAGGCGGGAATGTCTACAACTGGGCCACCGGACACAGCGGAGCGGCCTATTCCCGGATGGGCATCTACTATCTCGACGAAGCATCGTTGCGATCTTGGCGGCTCAACCCGCGCGGCGACATAGATGCCCAGATACGGCGGATTGAACGAATGCTGGCCCGAGAACGCGCCGCCGCCCGTAATGCGCAGGCCGCCCAGAGCAAGGCAAACAACGAGTATTCGCTGCTTCTTAGATTGGTGGCAATTCCGATATCCTTCATGACCGGCTACGTGGTCGGCAGTTCCGTGCTTCAGGGCGTCCATCTGGCGCTTTACGGAGAGGTGTATAATCCATGAATGGCAGGCGAACCTGAGGCAATCTTTCGGCCAAAGACGCTCATTCCACCGTCAGGGAAATGTCTAACATTTTTTCAAACCGAGGGTCGGTTCATGAATTCTTTCAAAAGCGCACAATACACTGCGGGCTTGGCCAACACGCAGGGCCGTTGAGCTTGCCATATTCGATTACATCAATGGCTTCTATAATCCACGACGACACTCAGCACTCGGTTGGAAAAGCCCGGTCGCAAGCGAACGGAAAGTGGCCTAAAAGAGCACTTGGAGCAGCACTGAAACGGGCCAGGTCCAAAAACGCTCGACGCAGGGCACGGAGTTCGCTGAGAGTTCTGTTCTCATCCACCTTTATCTGGACCGAGTAGTTGACTGCATCTGCCGAGAGTACGGCGGAAAGTCTGCGGTCTCCATTCATGTCTATTCGTAACGCATAAAAGGCAACGTGGAGAAGACATCTTATTTTTGGAAACTTCGCACGAACTTTGACCAGCCGCTTTGTCCGTAGCCTGTGAATCTGAGTAATAATTCTTGCCGCGAATGCATGAACGGTCGATTTCCACACGGCATAGCGGCGAGGTAATTGATGCAGTCTAGTAGATTTTATTGGTACTTGTAACGGCACGCCAGTTTTCCGTTGGTGGCCTGTCCAATAGGCTTTGGGCACGGACCATCATTGCGGCGGAGGCGGGATCCCCGTTGCGCGCCTGGTTTGCGGCCTCGAATGAGGCTACAGCCTTTTCGAACCGCCCAGCCCGATAATGTGCAAGACCCTGTTCATAGAGCTCTATCCAAGCGAGGGATCCAACAAACCCATCCTCCATTGCGATCAGCTCATAAACCACCAGTTCTTCGGTACGTCCAAACACAGTAAGCGTGTCCAGCTCGCGGACTACTATCGAGCCGGCCGCCTGGCGCCGCGTCTCCGACCCGATCAGGATCACTGTGCCATAGTCTTTGTTGGCGCCTTCCAGTCGGCTGGCAACGTTCACAACATCGCCAATCGCGGTGTAATTCAACCGCTGCTCTGAACCGATATTTCCAACCAAAGCCTCACCGCTGTTCAACCCGATCCTGACGCGTAGGGGGTTGCCAGCCTCATCTGTAATACCGGACGCGCCCAGAGCGGCGACAAGGTCCAACGCCGCACGGCAGGCGTTTTCAGCGTGGTTGGTATCTTTACGCGGCGCGCCCCAAAACGCCATCACAGCATCGCCAATGAATTTATCGATCGTCCCACCGTTTTGTGTAATGGCCGCGGAGGAAGCGCTGAAGAAAGGCTCCATCAATTGGATAATCTTAGGGCCAAGTTTTTCCGACAGACCAGTGAAACCCGTAACATCGCAAAACAAAACGGAGATCTGTTTCAATTCTCCACCCGGCTGTATCTTGATGCCCTCAGCGACCAGCATACGAACCAGATCAGTGGGCACGTATTTCCGGAATGCGGACAGACCGGCCGCCATATTGGCCGTTGCCGCAGAAAGATTGGCAAGCTCAGACAGTTTGGAGGGTCTGCGTTCAATCTGTTCGACGTCAAAGCGCTCAATTTTACCAAGGTCTTCAGCGATGTGCGCCAACGGATTTGCCACAACTCTGCGGATCAGCCAGATTGCCAATCCGGTTGCGATAACCACCGCAACGATCAAAATGTAGATCAGGTTAACCAGAGTTTCATCGATGCCCGAGAGAAAGGCCGCTTCAGGTATGACCGTGGCAACGCGCCAGCCGTAAAACCCTAGGGGCGTCAGCGCCACCGCATAAGGCACACCGTCAATGACGATACGTTTCGTCAAAGTGCCCGGGGCGTTCCCTTCTGGGTCAGCCAACAGCTTTTCACCTGAGATCATGGCAACTTCATAAAGCTTGCCCTCACCCATGCGCGCAGGGGTAATCTCATCCGCTTCGGCGTCAGGTACCGCAATGACCTTTCCATCGGCGTTCAGAATAAATGCCGCTCCGAATTCGCCGGGTGCAAGCGTGGCAAGAAAGCGTGACAAACGATCCGTTTCGATCGCAACAGCCAGTACGCCTTGCCGCGTTCGGTTAACGTCAATCGGACCGACGAAGGCGTAAACGGTTTTTTCGCTTTCCGGAAGCTCGCGCGCTTCAATCCATCCGGAGGAGTTGAGGTCTATAAAGTTATTAAACCAGGCATGTTCGCGTGGATCATAGGATGTTTCGGTAAAGGATCGCTCTTCGAACTGGATGTCCCCGGGAATGAAGATGTAGCGGTCTTTCCGCAGCATTCGATCCCGGATATCTTCGTCGATTTCAATCATCTCAAGCCCGCCGTCGCCCAAACGATGTGATGCGAAGAAATCCCCGTCGGGCCAGCCGAAGAAAATCCAAGAGATATTCGGCTGCGCCTGTAATTGTGACAGAAAGACAAATTCTCGCTTGTCCGCCTGTCGAGTGGCGATGACGTTCTGAACAAAGATCGTGCGAACCGCTGCCCAAGCGGCTTCGGCCGATCTGAGGGTCACACCCACCTCAGTGCGGACGGTGTTTGCGATCTGGCCGTTGATTTCAGCCGCAAGCATACGGCTATTGGCGCGCGCTGTTGTCCACCACAGGGAATGGACGATAAATGTCGACACCCCGATAGACACAGCCACCAGAATTGACACAGCGATGCCCACGCTAAATCTCAACTAAATCTCCGACAACAAAGTCATTTACTGCAGTTTGAATTGAGATTGCCGTAAGGGCAAAGCTTTCTTGGTTTCAGTCCCGAATCTCACGTATCTGTTAGGTGCAAGCCAAGGGCGCCACGGGCCTGAAAAGACATTTCCGACACACGCGCGAGGTTCTGTTGCAATGATTTGGGCACGCCGAGCAGTTTCAGCAATCGCTCGGGAGTTAGGCTGCGAGCTCAGCGAACTGCCGAGAGGGACAGAGTCCGGGCGTGAATTGCCCCTTGCGGATCATGTGCGCAATCTCGGTGCCTGCTAGCGTTGCCGATGCTGAGACGAAAGTCTTGACACCCAGCATCCCCGCGAAGAACTTTGTCGCAGCCGGTTTGTTCGGCGCTGGGAAGGCATGAAATCAAGCGTTTTGCCGTATTTGTCGACTGCTCGATAGGGATAAACCGACGAGCCCTTCACCTTGATATAAGTTTCATCCATTCGCCAGGATCGGTCACACGATCCCTTCCGTCTGCGTGCCGTATCAGCAATGGCACCGGAGTATCGTGTCACCCAACGGTTCAGCGTGGTGTGATCTACAGATATGCCTCGTTCACCCATAATCTCTTCCAGGTCTCGGTATGAAACTCCATAGCGCAGATAGAAGAAGACAGCATGTAGGATCACATCCTTTGGGAAGTGCGCACCTTGGAAAGAAACCATCTTCTCTGCACTCCCAAGTTGCAACTCGGGTCGCCGATATCACAAGGGCTTAAACTCAAACAGAGAGCTCAGGAAATTTGCAACAGAGCCTTCAGAACTTATGCGACATAACTGATTGACGCCCCATTCGGCTCGACCGCTCATTCAGCGGTCTGAATGCAAAGGCCGCGGCGGCAAAAAAGGTCGGGCGGTGGCGGGATTCGAAAGCTTCGATGAGTGCAAATTTCAACAAAGCGGCGGGTGGGAAACAAATTGTGATTAGAAATTAAACAATTACGGACCAGTTTTATGGTAGACTAGGATGAACTTAGCGCGCTGGGACGAAGGAGTACGAAACCTAGAGGAATTGTTGAGATGGAGATTTTCGAGCAGTTTGCAGAAGAGTATGGGCGGACCAAGCTCATCGAAATGACATTGCAGGACTATTTGCTGGAATGTCGAGAAGACCCAACGATGCGGGCTACCGCAGCCGAACGGATGGTCGCTGCGATTGGTGAGCCAGAGCTTATCGATACCAGTCAGGAAGCTCGGCTTAGTCGCATATTTCTTAATCGAACAATTAAGCAATACGAACCCTTCCAGGACATATACGGCGTCGAGGAAACTATCGAGCGTATCGTTGGCTTTTTCCGCCATGCCAGCCAGGGCCTCGAGGAACGCAAGCAAATCCTCTATCTGCTGGGGCCGGTTGGCGGAGGCAAGTCAACGCTGGCCGAGATACTCAAAAACCTGATGGAGCGGCAGCCGATCTATGTGCTGCGGGCCGGTGACGAGCTTAGCCCAATCTTTGAATCGCCGCTTGGCCTATTTGACCGCGCGCGGATGGGAGATTTGCTGGAGAGCAAGTACAATATCCCCAAACGGCTGTTGAACGGGTTGATTTCGCCTTGGGCCGTCAAGCGTTTACAAGAGTTTGACGGCGATATTTCCAAGTTTTCGGTTGTCAAACTCTATCCGTCGAAATTGCGCCAGATTTGCGTTGCGAAGACTGAACCAGGCGATGAGAACAACCAGGATATTTCTTCGCTTGTCGGGAAGCTGGACATACGCAAGCTGGAGGAATTCAGCCAGAACGACCCGGACGCTTATTCTTATTCCGGTGCTTTGAATCGCACCACGCAGGGATTGATGGAGTTCGTGGAGATGTTCAAGGCGCCGATCAAGGTGCTGCATCCGCTGCTGACCGCCACACAGGAGGGGTCATATGCGGGCACAGAGAACATCGGTGCCTTCCCCTTCCAGGGTGTCATCGTTGCGCATTCGAACGAAGCGGAATGGCAGCAGTTCAAGAACAACAAGAACAACGAGGCTTTCCTGGACCGGATCAGTCTGGTCAAGGTGCCCTATTGCCTGCGTGCCTCGGATGAAACCCGTATTTACGAGAAGTTGCTTGAGGAAAGCAGTCTGGGCGAATCCCCATGTGCGCCGGAAACGCTGTCCATCCTGAGCCAGTTCAGCGTTCTGACGCGGTTGAAAGAGCATGAAAACTCGCCGACATTTTCCAAGCTCCGCGTCTATGATGGTGAAACCCTGAAGGATACCGATCCCAAGGCGCGGTCAGTGCAGGAATATCGGGATGCCGCCGGAGTGGACGAAGGGATGACGGGCACATCTACCCGCTTTGCGTTTAAGGTACTGTCCGAGACCTTCAACCACGATACCGAAGAAGTCGGTGCCGATCCTGTTCATCTGCTCTATGTTCTTGAGCAGGCGGTGAAACGCGAACAATTCCCCGACGAGGTTGAAAGCCGGTACCTGTCTTTCATGAAAGACGATTTGGCACCGCGCTATGCGGATTTCATCGGCAATGAGGTCCAAAAAGCCTATCTGGAATCTTATTCTGACTTTGGCCAGAACCTTTTCGACAGATACATTGCCTACGCTGATGCCTGGATTGAAGATCAGGATTTCAAGGATCCAGATACCGGCCAGATCCTCAATCGCGGTGTTCTGGAACAGGAACTTGAAAAGATCGAAAAACCGGCCGGGATTTCCAACCCCAAGGATTTCCGAAACGAAGTAGTCAAATTTGTGCTGCGCGCGCGGGCTAACAATCGCGGTCGTAACCCTGACTGGCGCAAGTATGAAAAGCTGAGACGCGTGATTGAAAAGCGCATGTTCGGTCAGATTCAGGACCTTCTGCCTGTCATCAGCTTTGGTGCCAAGCGGGACAAGGAAACCGAAGCCAAGCATAACGAGTTTATTGATCGCATGATCGGCCGCGGCTACACGCGCCGTCAGGTCAGGCGCCTGGTTGAATGGTACATGCGGGTCAACAAGGCAGGATGAGGAGTCTATGCTCAAATGGCCCATTTCATCGATCGAAGGCTAAACCCCAAGGATAAGAACCTTGGGAACCGAAGGCGGTTTCTGCGCCGGGTTCGCTCTGCCGTCAAAAAGGCGGTTGACGAAAGCGTCCGGCGCCGGAAAATCGCCGATGTCGGCCAGCAGGAGAACGTCTCAGTACCGTCAGATGGGATCGGAGAACCGCATTTTCAGCATGATAGCAAAGGTGGCTTCAGACACCGGGTTCTAACCGGAAATAAGACGTTCAAAGCGGGTGACCGGCTCAAGAAACCTCCATTGGGTCAGGGCGGTCAGGGTGGACGAGAAGGGGCGCCCGACGGGGAGGGCGAGGACGAGTTTATGTTCGTTTTGTCGCGGGACGAATTTCTTTCCCTGTTCTTTGAGGATCTCGAACTGCCCGACATGGTCAAACGCAGTCTGAAAGAGGTTCCCGTCTCTAAACCGCATCGCATGGGCTATACTGCCGCCGGGACGCCCGCCAACCTCAGCGTATCGCGAACGATGCGCAATGCGTTCGGGCGACGTCTTGCAATGCGGCGCCCAACAAACACTGAGATACAGGCTCTTACACAACAGGTTGCAGAGCTTGAGGCGCTTGAAAATCCAGATGAGGCGCGAAAGGCCGAAAGGCAGTTGCTGCGCGAGCAGCTCGACAAGTTGCTACGGCGCCGCAAGATCATTCCCTACATTGACCCGCTGGACGTGCGTTACAAGTATTTTGAGATGCGCCCCGAGCCAGCGGCAAATGCGGTGATGTTTTGCCTGATGGATGTTTCGGCCTCGATGGGAGAGCGAGAGAAGAGCCTTGCCAAGCAGTTCTTCGTACTGCTGCATCTTTTCCTCAAGCAACGCTACGACAAGATCGAGCTTGTATTCATCCGCCACACCCAGGTTGCCGCTGAAGTTGATGAAGACACCTTTTTTCACTCCCGCCAAACCGGCGGCACGGTCGTGAGCAGCGCGCTCAACGAGATGAAAAAGATTATCGAAGCCCGCTATCCGGCTGCACTGTGGAATATCTATGCCGCGCAAGCATCAGATGGTGAGAACTTCAGCGGAGATTCGCAACTGTGCGCCGACCTCTTGAACAGTGAACTGATGAAGTGTTGCCAATATTTCGCCTATACGGAAATCGTCGACGAGACCGAAGCCAATCTGATGAACAGCGAAGATAATGGCATGGAACTGTGGCGCTCGTACCGGCAGGTCGCAGAGGCCTGGCCGAACTTCGCCATGAAACGGATCGCGCGTGCCAGTGATATCTACCCGGTTCTGCACGAACTGTTTGCACGCAAAACGAACGGAGTTTCCAATGGCTGATCGGGCCGAAGCGACCGTGCCACTGTTTGACGGTGCGGAATGGGATTTCGATACCATCCAGCGCAGCTATGACGCGATCGAGCGCGTGGCGATTGATGATCTCGAACTTGACGTCTACCCGAACCAGATCGAAATCATCTCGTATCAGCAAATGCTGGATGCTTATTCGTCGACCGGGATGCCGCTCATGTATCGGCACTGGTCTTTTGGGAAGCGTTTCGTTCACGAAGAAAAAGCCTACCGCAAAGGCGCAAACGGTCTTGCCTATGAGATCGTAATCAATTCCGACCCCTGTATCTCGTACTGTCTCGAAGACAATACGATGGCACTGCAGGTCCTTGTGATCGCTCATGCGGCCTTTGGGCATAATCATTTCTTCAAGAACAATCACCTGTTTCGCCAGTGGAGCGATGCGCAGGGTATTCTCGACTACCTCGACTACGCACGTGGATTTATTGCCCAATGCGAAGAACAGCACGGGGAACGCGAGGTTGAGAAATTACTCGACGCGGCGCACGCGCTCATGCCGTCGAGCGTTTTCCGGCACCGGCGTCCACCCCACTCATCGCTCACGGATGAGAGAACCCGACAGCGTGAGCGGCGCATCGAAGAGGAACGAGCGGTACATTACCTGTGGGACGCCTTTGATCATCCTACACAGTCGTCGAAAACTGACGAAGAGGCGCGGAAACGCAAGCGTGAAATGGGGTTGCCGGAAGAAAACCTGCTCTATTTCGTCGAACGTCACAGCCCGGTTCTGGAATCCTGGCAGCGTGAAGTTCTGCGCATCGTCCGTAACATCGCGCAGTATTTCTACCCGCAGCGCCAGACCAAAGTGATGAACGAAGGGTGCGCCTGCTTTGTCCACTATTACATCACCAACCAATTGCACCGCTCTGGCCTGCTCACGGATGGCGCTATGCTCGAAATATTGCACAGTCATACAAATGTGTTGACGCAGCCCGACTTTGACGCCCCGAACGCAATGGGGATCAACCCTTATGCGCTGGGTTTCGCGATGATGCAGGATATTAAGCGCATCTGCACCGACCCAACCGAGGAGGACCGGGAATGGTTCCCCGACATAGCCGGCAGCGGCGCGTGGCGTGAAATATTAAAGGATGCCTGGGCCAATTATCGGGACGAGAGTTTCGTTCAGCAGTACCTCAGCCCCAATATCATGCGCCGGTTCCGCATGTTTTCGTTGACCGATGACGGGGGAAAGCCCTTCTACACAGTTGACGCAATTCATGACGAGCGCGGATATCACCAGGTACGTGACACCCTGGCGCGGGGTTTCGACGTTGCGGAACACGATCCCGATATTCAGATCGTCGATGTGGACTTGATGGGGGATCGCCACCTCAGGCTGCATCACTCTCTGCGCAATGGTGTGCCGCTGGACAAAATAGCCAGTGATGCGACTTTAGGACATCTGCGGCAAATCTGGGGCTTCGACGCGGCGTTCGAAGACTAGCAACGATTGTGTCGGGCCGTGTTGCATAGGCCAGAATTGAGGCGGTATTGCCCTATATTTGCAGTGCTTGAACGATGATACCGGGTCAGTGAAACCGCCCCGGTTTTTCTTCGATTTATAAATGTTAACTTTTTGCCAACTCCGGCGCCTTAAACGCATGCGGAGTGTTATATGAGTTCAGATCGATCTGAGATCCAGATACAGTTCATCGCCTTCGATAGCACAAACCCTGAGTTCATCCAAAAACTCGATGCAGTTCGAGATTTGCTGACCGCGAATGGCGGCTTCTGAAACCCGAAGCCGCATATCCGTATCGTCGCCTCTAGAGCCCTGAGATATCCACGTAGACTACGTAATCAGCCACTTTACCCTCTTTTAGGCCAAGGCGTGTAGCAAACGGGACTTCATGCTCACTGTTATCTTTGCGTGTGTAGTGGACTGTTCCGTCACAGAATACCGTGTTGCCGCTCGACCAGATGCCGGTGATTGTGTGCCGCATGGCCAAGATGGTTTGAAAGAACGCTTTGTTGGCCTGATGGACAGGTTCGCGCCCCAAAATCGGATCGAAATTCCCGAGGCGGAATGTGACATCTTCGGCTACAAATCCGACAACGTCGTCTGCGTTCATTGCATCGACGGCTGTATAGAGTTCGGCAACCAGTGTGGCGTGTGGTGAGTTGCGTTCATTGGTGATCTGCATTTTTGTTCTCCTTGACAGATGTTTTGTGTGTTGTGACGTTTATTGGCATTCCGGCCTGCGTTTTGAGAGAAAGACGCCGGAGTTGGTCAAAGCGGATGTGCCCGTTGGTGATGGCCAGCCCAAGAAAGAGAACCGCGAGCGCTACAACCAACGTGAGGCGGATTGGTTCACCAAAGGCCAAAGCCCCGAAGCCAATCCCGAAAAGAGTGGCGAAGTATCCAACCTGGGCAAATCTGACGCCATCCGTGCGCCGCTGCACCTCGAAGGTCAGCACGTAGCTGAGTGCGGTGATCAGTCCGATTCCGATGATAGCAACAATCGGGCCAAGACCTAACAAGCCGGGCGAGATCTGACCGCTGACAAGGACCGGCAAACCGATCACCAGCAGTTGCAGACCCAGAGTTCCGGTCGCCAGCGCCGTGGGATCACCGTCCGGCGGGTAGGCACGGCTGCGAAAGACATTGCCCATTGCCAGCAGAAGCGGGCCGGCCATCGCAACAGCAATCCAGTGCGGCGCGACACCCGACAGGTCGAAGCCGCTATGAGTAGCAAAGCTGATGCCAACCAGCCCGATCAGAATCCCGACTAGGCGATATGTCGGCAACATCCGCTTTTCGACCAAAGCCGTGATCGTAAATGTGAAGAGGGGTGAGAGCGTGACCAGTGCCGAATAGAAACCGGTGGATACGTATCCCAGCACAGTATAGCCAATCAGGGCTGGCCCGCTGATGCCAAGGATGCCTGCCCCCAAGTAATAGGCCAGATACCTGCGATGCAGCACGGGATGTTTGCCGGTGACCATCCCGATGGTGAACAGAACCAGACTTGCGACCAAGAGCTGCCAGAACAAGGCAAGTTGTGGCGCGATGCCCGCAATTGCCACAAACTTGGTCAAGGTAAAACTAACCCCGACAAGTGCGCCGATGGCAATGATCAGCGCTGTCGGTGGAAGAACTCTGACAAAGCGGGGCATCATGCGGCTCCTTTTGTTGGTGCCGCAATGATGAAGTCTGGTTCTGGCCCGACCGGGATGATGCCGCTTGGGTTGATGTGACGATGGCTGAGAAAGTAATGCGCGCGAATATGCTGCATATCGATCGTTTCAATCACGCCAGGAAGTTGAGCGAAATCCGTCAGGTAGCGCGAAAGGACCGGGTAATCGATGATCCGTTTCCGGTCGATCCTGAAATGCGTTACATAGACGGGATCGAACCGCAGGAGTGTTGGGAACAGCTTCAGGTCAACTTCGGTCGGCATTGCGCCAGCCAGAAAACACCGCGTGTTCAGCAGCGCGTCGATATTGTCCAGCGCTGCATAGAGCTGATGGATCGCCTCGTCATAGGCTTCTTGCGTTGTGGCGAAGCCGGCACGATAGACGCCGTTGCGAATGGGAGCGTGGATTACATCCGCCAGCCGGTCGATCTCAGCGGCGAATTCGGCCGGATAGAGGTCTGGTCCAGTTGCGTCCATGAAGGCGGTGTTGAGCATTCGCATGATATCAGCGGAGTCGGTGCTGACAATCTGGCCGCTGTGCGTGTCCAACAGCAGCGGGACCGTAATCGCTCCGGTATGGGCCGGCGCGGCGCGCTGATAGACCTGATAGAGGTATCGGTCACGTGGTACACCGGTCGTCTCATCAAAGTCGGTTTGGTCGATGACCCAGCCGTCCTCGGATATCACCGGGTCCATCCAGGTGATGCCGATGGCCTGGCGCAGCCCCTTGAGCGCCAGCACCAGATCGACGCCATGACACCACGGGCATGCCTTCGACATATAGAGGTGATAGCGGCCAGAAGTGCCCGGAAAATCTGCCCTAACATCCGGGCTGATCCAGCCACGAAACGGGCTGGGCAACCGGTGAAAACGCCCATCTGATCGCTTAGGCTTGTCGCGCAGTATTCCGTTGATGAGCATTTTGGGCATGGCCGCCTCCATCCAATAGGTGTCGAAGACGACTTATAGTGTTTCCAAGGGTGAGATAATTGGCTAATCGGTGTACGCTAGGGTGAGGAAAAGTTGACCATATGAGGGCAATATGATCGAAATCGGCGCCATCCCCGTATTTGTGGCTGTGGCCGAAAGCGGTGGCTTTGCCGCAGCTGCGCGGCGATTGGGGATCACGAAGTCAGCCGTCAGCAAGCGGATTGGCGGGCTGGAAGCACACCTTGGCACCCAGTTGTTTCACCGCTCGACGCGCAGCATATCGTTGACAGAAGCCGGGGAAATCTACCTGACCCATGCTGTTCTGGCGCTTGGATCGGCACAGGAAGCGGAGGACGCGGTTGCTGCCCTACAGGGTCAACCGGTCGGGCATTTGAGGATAAGCGCGCCTATGTCCTTCGGGCGGCTGCATATTGCGCCGCTCCTCACCGAGTTTCTGGCCATCTATCCCGATATCACGTTGGACCTGACCATGGATGACCGGGTTGTCGATCTGGTCGATGCCGGGCTGGATATGGCCATCCGGGCCGGAACTCTGCCCGACTCTGCCCTGATCGCGCGTCGACTGGCTCCGATCCATAGCGTCCTTGTCGCCGCACCGGAGTACTTGTCGCGGCAGGGTGATCCGCGGCAACCAGAAGATCTATTGACGCATAACTGCCTGCATTACGCCTATTCACGTGATCCGATGGAATGGGTGTTCCAAGGTCCGCATGGTGAAGTGCGGACGCGCACTACGGGCACCCTGCGCATTAACAACAGCGAGACGCTGTGTACCGCTTTGCTTGACGGGCTGGGAATTGGGCGGTTGCCAACATTCGTGGCAGGTTCCCATGTGGCCGCTGGCCGTCTGGTCCGGGTCTTGTCGGAGTACGCATTGCCGGAACAGGCACTTTATGCCGTATTCCCCGAGCGCCAACATATGCCAATGAAAGTGCGCGCCTTTGTGGATTTCCTTGCCGAACGGATTGGGAAGGACAGGCCATTTTGGGATACCGAGGCGGGGCTGGGGGGCTGATCTCGAATCTAAAGCTGTACATGACCATCGATCAATTCGACGACCTGAGGGGCGCTAAACACAGCGGCGCGGTGCCGGGTCAGTATCTTTTTCCAAAGCCTACCGGTTGCGGGGGTGACTGCGCGCCTTGCGTTCATTCCCGCGTTTGTAGTTGCCGGTGACGCGGGTCATTTCCAGCTGTTTGACCGCGAAGTCCAGACTGTCCAAGTCTTGTAAAAACCACTCTGTCTTGGACGGGAGCCGCCAGGGTGACGTGGTCCACATCTTCCAAGGATATCGAATTCATCAGTTCTCCAATATCGACCAGCTTTGTTTAACATCCGGCATCTGTTGCGATTTTGTTGATGAAACGCGAGATTTTGGCGGTCTGGCCTTAAATTGTGCCGTAGGCAATAAGTACTGTCATTACCACGCTCCCGCGTATCAGACTGAAATGCTAGCCTGCGGTGCAGAAACTTCTCACCGTGGCCTTTGATTTCAATTAAAGATACTTGGCAGACATGGTTCTGCGGCACGTCGAAATCTGCCATAGGTGCTTTAACACCCAGCGGCCAATCGTTTGGCCACGACCAAATGTCGAAACGGTGTATGAAACACTTAGCTCTATGCAGAGTAAGAATGTCCGTTCGCGAAAGCGGTTGCATTGCCGCTTGTATATGTCTGTACCAAGTTTGGATCTGATCAAAGGGTGGCCAACTGGATCTGTTGCAAACTTTGACCATTGAGGCTCGGGAACGAAGAGGCCGAATGATCGCTGGTGAATTTCTGCCGAAGGATAGCTCATGATTTCATTCAAAGGTGCGTAGTATCCAGAAGATATGATCCTTTTCGCAGTGTTCTACTATGTCCGATACGGTGTTTCCTTTTGAGATTTGGAAGAAATCTTGCTCGAGCGAGTCATATCGGTCGATCACACCACTCTGAACCGCTGGGTGACACGGTATTCCGATGTAATTGCAAGAATGGCGCGGCATCGAATAGCGCCTTGTGATCGCTCTTGGAGAATGGATGAAACTTATATCAAGGTTAAAGACGCGAGAGTTTACCTATATCGAGCCATCGACAAACATGGAAAGCCCCTTGATTTTGTGCTCTCACGGCGTCGGACCACACCTGCAGCAACAAAGTTCTTCGCCAGAATGTTGGAGACAAATAGATTGCCGAGGAAGATTGTTGTCGACAAAAGCGGCGCAAACACAGCTGGTATCAAAGCCGTCAACATGTTGCTGAAAGCCTTTGGCTGCCCGATCCCGCTCGAAATGGTGAGGCGGAAATTTTTGAACATTATCGTTGAGCAGGACCACCGTTTCTTAAGACGGCGCACTCGACCGATGCTGGGGCTCAAAGCCTTCGCTTCAGCAGTTGCAACGCTGGCCGGAATCGAAGTCGCGAAATGATCCGCAAAGGTCAGCTCACGCCCGTACTCCGTCCGTTTCAGCAGTTCGCACAACTGGCAGGGTAAACTGTTTAATTCTTCAATGATGCTTTGCCATCTAAAAAGTTCGCTACAGAACCCAGTTGGCTCGGCCCTTAAGTTAACATTCTTAGATTATCCGCTTAAATTTTGAGGCCGGAGTTCGCTATCCTGAAGCGCGACTTCCATTATCATTCTAAGACCTAAAAGTAGGAGATACGCATCGGTGGCAATTTTTTACAACAGTTTCTTTAGGATCATCGTAAAATTGCCAGTTGGCGAGATTCAAAATTGTTGGTCCCATAAATCGCAGCTGCATTCCTCTAAGAATTCTGATTAGTGCTCTTGCTGAACAATGGGACGAACACATAGCCATTCCCATCAACAGTGCGATTTTTTCATTGGTTGACGGGTCCAACGTGATTGTTTGTGCATGATCAGCCTGTGTTCCATCGGGATGATGGTTTCCCCTTTGGCTATGTCTGCAGCGCGTCGGCTCAGGGTCAGTTGTGTCGCAATTTTTGGCACGAGCAGAGTCGGCGTCGAACCGGAAACACAAATCCCGCGAGCTCAGAAAACAGCTGAAGTCTCCAGACTGCGGCGCTTGAGAACTTTTGTTTTGGATCTTCCAGGTCGCGATATGAAACGCCATTTTGAACGTAGAAACTAACCGCAAACAGGATCAAATCCCCCGGAAACTGCGCGCCCTTAAAGGTAATCATGAACAGGCATTCCACGTGATATGACTGGTGGTCATTCACGCGCTGACTTTGCCAACGGCAATAGTCCAATCTTTGCTAGCGAACGGCCCCGCCCCGCTTTCGCATGGTCAGGCCAATTCGTTTGCGTGGCACATCAACGTCAACAACGGTCACTTTGACCACCTGGCCCGTTTTTACCACCTCGTGAGGGTCTTTCACAAAACGGTCGGCAAGTTGACTCACATGGACAAGGCCGTCCTGATGCACCCCAATGT
Source organism: Ruegeria atlantica (assembly GCF_013033965.1). Classification (GTDB taxonomy): domain Bacteria; phylum Pseudomonadota; class Alphaproteobacteria; order Rhodobacterales; family Rhodobacteraceae; genus Ruegeria; species Ruegeria atlantica_D. Next base: position 137,336 of record NZ_WQFE01000013.1, on the reverse strand, counting down.
CCACAAAGGCACCAAACGCGGCCACGTTGGTTACTGTCCCTTCCAGCACCAAACCTAGTTTAAGATCGGTAATCTCTTCGACGCCATCGGTAAAAGACGCGGTCACGAAACTGGGGCGCGGATCACGACCGGGCTTTTCCAACTCTGAAAAGATATCTTGAACAGTTGGAAGGCCAAAATTGTCATCCACGAACCGCTCTGCGCGCAATCCTTTCAAGGCACCATCGTTCCCCATAATTTGTCGGATATCGCGACCACAAGCAGATACGATCTGTTTCGCAACTTCATATGCTTCGGGATGTACCGAGGACGCATCCAATGGTTCTACGCCATCGCGTATCCTCAAAAATCCTGCACATTGTTGGTAGGCGCGCGGGCCAAGACGCGCGACATTCAGCAACTCTTTGCGGGATTGGAATGCTCCATTTAAATCCCGATGCACGACAATGGCTTCCGCAAGACCGGGTCCAAGACCAGAGACATGTGAAAGGAGGGGGGCGGAGGCGGTATTCAGATCCACGCCCACAGCGTTCACAACGTCTTCGATCACGGAAGCCAGTGACTGAGACAGGCGATGTTGGTCAACGTCATGCTGGTATTGTCCGACGCCAATGGACTTGGGTTCGATCTTTACCAGTTCTGCCAATGGATCCTGCAAGCGGCGGGCAATTGAAACAGCACCACGCAGCGATACGTCCAGATCCGGGAATTCTCGTGCCGCCAATTCGGATGCTGAATACACCGAAGCTCCGGCCTCGGACACGATAACCTTGGTTGGGTTTTTGGCGGTCTTCGGAAGCAACCTAAGAGTGTCAGCAACCAACTTCTCGGTTTCGCGGCTCGCCGTGCCGTTGCCGATTGCGACGAGTTCTATTTTATGGGCCGAGATCAGATTCAGGATTGCCGCTTGGGATCCGCGTAGATCGTTCTTGGGTTGGAAAGGATACAAGGTGTCTGTTGCGATCACCTTGCCGGTGGCATCAACGACAGCGGCTTTGACGCCGGTGCGAATTCCTGGATCCAAACCCAAGGTCGCTCGCGCCCCGGCCGGTGCGGCGAATAGCAAATCTTTGAGGTTGCGTGAAAATACATGGATTGCGTCTTCTTGCGCACGGCTGCGCAATTCGGCCATTAGCTCGACCATCATCGAAAGGGACAATTTGACCCGCCAAGTCCAGCCGGCAACCTTTCGCAGCCATTTGTCACCGGGCGCATCGCTTCGTGTCTGCAGATGAGCAGCCACCATAGCTTCAACGCGTGCGGCACCAGCCTCGGGTTCGGGGGCGATGTCCAACGTTACAATGCCTTCCTTCGAAGCTCGCAACATTGCCAGAGCACGGTGCGATGGCGTCTTGGCCCATAGCTCTGTGTGATCGAAATAGTCACTGAATTTGGCACCTTCCTGCTGTTTCCCCTCGATTACTTTTGAGGTCAGCAATGCCTCGCGTTGCATGAAGCTGCGTAGCTCACCTAACAAGGTGACATTTTCGGTCAGCCGCTCAGTGATAACATCCCGAGCGCCATTTAGTGCGTCTTTTGTCGTGGGAACCGGCTCGCTGATGTAACCCTGCGCCAGATCTTCAGGATCGGCGGAACGGTCCGCCAGGATTGCGTCGGCAAGTGGTTCAAGCCCGTTTTCGCGCGCAATCATCGCCTTGGTCCGACGCTTGGGTTTATAGGGCAGGTAAATGTCTTCCAATTGCGCCTTGGTTTCGGCACGCGCGATGGATTTCGTTAGATCGTCCGTCAACTTGCCCTGATCTTTGATCGAGCTCAGGATTGTTTCGCGCCGCACCTCCAGCTCGCGCAGATAGGTCAGGCGGTCGGACAAAGTCCGAAGTTGAGTGTCATCCAGTCCGCCTGTCACTTCTTTGCGGTAGCGCGCCACGAACGGAACAGTGGCCCCGTCGTCCAGCAATTTGACCGCTGCACCGACCTGTTCCGGACGGGCGTTGATTTCGGTGGCGATGGTGCGGGCGATGCGGTCCAAGGGGGCCTCCTGAATTCATTTGGGAGGAACTTCTTAGCCAGCTGTACCGTCAAGGGAAAGAGTAGATCGAAGTCGTTACACTTGTTCGGCCAAAACCAACAGATCTTCGTGCAGCGTTTTTGCGATCTCTACGCAACCACGCGCTGTGTTTCGCGCGCGTGCAGCGAAACGTCTTTGTGACGGCAGGCGTGCGCCCTGATCGATGATATCGGCAAACAAACGTTCCGCACGTTCATCATTCGCAGCGGCGCGGCCACCGCTGAACTGGGTGGGGTCAAAGGCCAAAACGATCTCGCCGTGATAGGGCGCACCACCTTGGCCTTCGGCAAACTCCATGCTTTCCAGGCTGGTCAGGTCGTCGATCAACGGCCCGGCCAACAGCTCGATCATGATCGATAGGGCCGACCCTTTGTAGCTGCCGAAGGTCAGCATCGCGCCCTCCATCGCGGCTTGCGGGTCGGTTGTGGGGTTGCCTGCCTTGTCGATTGCGACTCCGTCGGGCAATAGTTTGCCTGCCCGGCGATAAAGTTCGATCTCGCCGCGGGCAAAGGCGCTGGTGGCAAAATCAAACGTGAACGGATCTTTGCCCTGACGCGGCCAGCTGAAGGCCAAAGGGTTTGTCCCAAGACTGCCCCGGGTTCCACCGGCGGGCGCGACCCAACTGTGGCTGGGCACCATCGCCATTGCGGCCAAACCTTCGGAGGACGGACGCTCCACTTCGGGCCAGAGGGCAGAGAAGTGAAAACAACGGTTGATTGCCATTGCAGCGATGCCGTGGGTGCGGGTTTTGTCGATCAGCACAGGCAGTGCTTCGCAAAAAGCCAACAAAGACATGCCGCCCCGTGCATCGACACGAACAATAGCGTTGTCCGAGGGTGCAACGATCGGGGCTACGTTTCCATCAATCTTACCGGCCTTCATGGTGTCAATGCACATGAACAGGCGGAATAACCCATGAGATTGGCAATCGTCGATCTGACAAGTTGTCAGCATATCAGTGATGGCAGCTGCGTGTTCCGGGCCAAATCCCGACTTGGCCAGGATGGACAGGCTAAGGTCCCGGATCTCGTCCAATGTCAGTGTGACCGTGTCGCTCATGCCGCGCATCTCCCTTGTTTGAGGTTGGACAAGGGATAGCGTGGCACTGTGGACATTGGAAACCCCCGGTATTTTCCGGGTCAGGGATCAGCCCTGTGCTTCGGATTGCAGATAGGCAATCACATTCAGGATATCGGCTTCCTTTTTCAGGCCACGAAACTGCATCTTGTTTCCAGGAACTGTGCCTTTGGGATCCGCCAGAAAGGCTGTCAGGGTTTCCGGAGTCCAGACGATACCCGACTGCTGCAAGGGGGCCGAGAACTTGAATCCGTCAGCCTGCCCCGCCGTAGCGCCGATGACGCGGTGAAGCGACGGGCCGACCGTATGGCGGTTTTCATCCAACTTGTGGCAAGCGCTGCATTTGCGAAACACTTTCTTGCCTGCTTTGACATCACCTTCGATAGCAACGGCGGCAGTGACGGCCGTGGCTGCGGCTTCAACTTCGGCTTTCTTGTCGTCCAGGTTAAACATCAGGCGCGCCGTGACAGGTACGGTCCGGGTGATGCTTGGCAGATCAGCCAGCTCCATCAACTTGTCCACGCCCGCGTTGACCCCGGCATCCTCGGTGCTGATGAACACCATGTCATTTGTTGAAACCATGACTAACGTTTCAGAAAGGCGCGCCACAAACATCTCAGCATCAAATGTGACATCTGTGCCTGCCAGCGAAAGCATTGCCTCGACGTCGACAATCGTTGTTTCGCCAACATTCAGGGTCGTTACGTCTGTCATGTCGAACTGAGCCGTCAGCGATGCGCTACCGGCTTTGCGGAACACATATTCAACCATGCGTTCGTTGCGAATGTCGATATTGGTTTCGACAGATGATAGGTCAATTTCAATATCGGCTTTGCCATCCGGGCCAACTTGGCCAGAGAGAATTGTGAAGGAATTAACCTCACCCACGGTATCTTTTTTGATCGATCCATAGGCCAGATGCGAACCTTCGGGGACCAACGTCCAGGTTTGGGCCACAACTGGGGTTGCAACAATTGCCGACGCAATCGTGACTGCCTTCAACAGAAGTTTCATTTCTTTCCTCCTCGGGTTATGTCAGTCCTGACCCCGCGGGTCCGGTCCGTGGAAAGCAAACACACACAAGTCGCGATTTATTCGATGAGCCCCGAAATTAACTCCGAACAAGCCGTGCGCGGCGCAATCCAGACGCATTCCAAGCGGGTCTGGCGGTTTGGTCTTGCGCTTTCGGGCGCATCGGATGTGGCCGATGACCTTTTGCAGTCGACATGCGTGCGCGCGTTGGAGCGGCACCATCAGGTTACGTCACTTGAACGGTTGGACAGTTGGCTGATGACGATCTGCCGTTCAATCTGGCTGAACGAGGTGCGCGCCCGTTCGGTACGCAAGGCGCAGGCGCTGTCAGTGACACCCGAAGCCGAATTAATTGCGACAGGACCGGATTCAGAAACGAATATTTTCGCTGCTGAAGTGTTTACACAAGTGATGCAGTTGCCAGAAGCGCAGCGGGAAACGGTTATGCTTGTATTTGTAGAAGGGTATAGCTACCGCGAAACCGCCGCGTTGCTGGAGGTGCCAATAGGGACTATCATGAGCCGGTTGTCTAACGCCCGGCAGAAACTGAAAAACGTGATGCAGCACGATGCGGCAGATGCCGTTCGACGGAGTGGCAAATGAAGTTTTCCGACGAGACGCTAAAGGCGTATCTGGAAGGCAATGCGAATGTGGCTGAGGCCGCAGCGATTGAGGCGGCGGTTGAAACCGATCCTGCGCTGGAACAACGCCTCATGGGTTTGGACCCTCTGGCGCCTGTGGTTCATTCTGTGTTCGAGAATATTCCCGCCGACGCCCCGCAGATTGAATTGCCGGAGTCGGTACCGGTTTATGCTGCTCAGACTTCGGGCGGTCTTTGGAGATTGATGGCAGTTGCCGCGTCGGTGGCCGTAGTGGCGGTGTCGGCGACCTTCTGGGCGACGCGCCCGGAACCGATGGGGTGGGCGGAACAGGCAGCAATCTATCAGTCGCTGTACTCGCCGGACACGATTGCTTCGTTGGATAGTTCACCGGCCGCGCTTGATGCGCAGTTTGCGCAGGCCGAAGCGCAGCTTGGGAGGTCATTGAATCAAGATGCCTTGGAAGTTTTGCCTGGGCTGGAATTGAAGCGCGCTCAGATTCTGTCCTTCAAAGGGAAACCTCTGATTCAGGTCGTATTTGCAGATGATCAGGGACAACCGTTGGCCTTTTGCGTGATCCGGCAGGGCGAGGGTGCGCCGGCAAAGGATGTCAAACTAGCTGCGATAAGCGGGGTTGCAACCGCGACATGGGCGCAGGATGGCTATGGTTACATGCTGATCGGCAGCAGCGAACAGACCGATCTGCAACAGCAACTGGACATTCTGACTGCAACATTCGCAGGGTGACCGACGGACAGGGCTGAATACGCCTTGTGAACCATCCAAAATGCCCGAATTATAGAGGGCATGACGACGAAACCTGTGATGCCAGACCCGGATGAGGACGCCGATGCGATTGGTCCTCCCAGCATCTATGACACCGATCCGCCCGAGGATGATGATCTTTGGTTCCTCCCGCCGGATGAGGGCATTGCCCAAGAAGAATATCTGCCCCCAGGGCCGACGGTCGACCGCCGCCTGTTGTTTGATCCAAGAGAATGGCGTGCGGCGCAGGCCGAATTGTCCTACGAACTGGCCGAACTGGCGGTGACATTCGGGGCGCTAGACGAACGATTACGCGCAGGGCCGGCGGGATGGGGTCAACGGCTGGCGCTCATGGATGTGTCCGATCTGGGCTGGTGGACGGGTGACCGGATCGGTGTCGACCGGCTTGCCTTGTGGGTCGGATTGCGGATTGGGGCGACCAGCGATGATGTTCAGGCTATGTTTCGGGCGGGCTGGGCTGTGCGCCGCCTGACATCAGGGGCCGGGCCAGCAGAGGGCGGCTGGGCAGTTGGCCTGACCGCATTTCTTGATCGCATAGCTCAGGGGATCGAAGATACGCCAGAGGCAATTGCTGATTTGGCCGAGGTTATGCAGAACGCAGAAGGTTTGCATCCCGTCACGCAGGCAGCGATCGGATTTCATGCCTGGCGCGCCCTGTCGGAAGGCAACGGTCATGACACCGAGGCCGCGATCATTGCAGCGCGCCACGCCGCGTCGATGGGACGAGGCGGGGCGATCTTCATGCCGCTCGCTTTGTCGGGTCCGGGCGCACTGCGAGGAGTTGGTGAACCGCAGGAGAAACTTTCGGCCTGGGTCAGGGGGGCAGGGCAGGCGATTCTGGCTGCTTTATTGCACCTGGACCGGATCAACGCCTGGGAACGGCGCGCTCGTGAGGCAACAAGTGACCTGAGCGGCCGCACGCCGCCGCGCCTGATCGACGCTCTGACGGCATGGCCCATGGTGTCGGCGCCACTTGCCGAAGAATTGACGCAGGCCTCGCGCGCTGCGGCGCAACGAAATATTGACCGGTTTATGAGCCGGGGATTGATCCGCGAGGTGACGGGGCAGGGGCGCTACCGCGTTTGGACCGCTGCGCTATAACCTTTGGACGACTAGCAATCCACCCAGATGGCTGGACAGGAAACCCTTCTGGAGTGGATTGGGGGGGATCTAACAACCAACGTGGTCGTTCAGCAATAATAACCCGATGTTTCTGCCAGAAGGCGGATTTTGTCGCATATCTTGTAGAAACCTAACTAAGCGTCAAACTGGTCACGATTATCCCGCGATCTCAGCAAGTACGCGAAAGCCCGGGTTCATCCAGCTTTCGGTTCGGCTCAATAGCCGGAAATGTCACGCGAGTATTCGTGATAGATTCCGGGACCAAAAATGGAATTGATCGCCAGTTCGCGTTTGGGAAGCAGATCCTCGGAAAACACCCGAGCGGCCTCAAAGACTTCCGGCGTCAGAAAGCGCAGACCGTCAGGGAGCTTACCCAGCGTCGATGTCGGATCATTGGTTGCAAGGTTATACTCCCAAACTCCAAACGACGGGATCGACATCTGATAGTTCAGGACCTGCGGAAAAATCTCGGACAAGACCCGCATCAGCAAGGGGATTTCCAGTCCTACGAGAAATCCAATGGACGAGATGAAAGTGAATATGCCCGCCGTGTAGAACCACGGCGCGTAAGGAAAGAGTATGAACAGCAATACGCTGCACAGAGCGTCTTTCGAAGGGGTTGGATTGTAAAGTGCAGTTGAATCGAAGAAATCAGCTATAAGGTGTATATCTAACGAGACTAAACAGCGTCCACAAAAATTAAATGCTTCAATTGCACAAACAATTGTGACATCTCTAATTTATTGTTTTAAATAGTAAATATGGCCAAAATTATGCCCGAGATTGTTTTTCGTGTCGTGGCAAAAATACACAACCAGCAGGAGATCATCCTTGAGCCTCGTTGTTCGTGCAAACTTTTGTATAGGCCCTGGCCAGCACCTTGTGAAGCACGCAATTGGGGCCTGGTTCGGGAAACGAGCGGTGAGCACGTCTGATCTCTTCTGGCCGAATGGGACTGGGTCAAGAGAAGCCCTGACAGGCAAAGGAGTGAAGCCCAACATTCTTCGGCGAAAATCACGCGATATATTTGTCTGATACGACAAGCGCTGCTCGTTCTCGAACGATGAACTGCGTTACCTCTCCGAACTCAATGGAACGTCCACCTTGAATTCTGGCGGGTCGGAAAGTCGAGATTCTCAGGATACGGCGGAATCTGGATCCCAACGCATGTGTTAGTCATTTCTGCTGAGGCAGTGTTTACAACTATTTAGGCGCCAATCGATAAAATATACCGCTATAATTGAAAGAATCGAAACATTATGTTATTAACAAAACGCGGCGAGAAGGGCTGATTTGCCCTTAATCCCCTAGTGCCGCGTGAATTAATCTACATCCTATTGGTGCTTGCATGGGCGTTTATGACGTTACACTGCGCCAAGACATCGATCCACCTTTTGGTGCCTTTAGCCTGCCGCATTGGGCGCAGGGCCAGGAAGTGCGCGCTCGGGATATTTCGAAGGACCGCAACTGGGCGCGGTTGTCGTATGGCGTTCGAATCGGAAGACCGCTTCCGGCGGCGCATCGTTGCTTCCCGGATGATCCGGCGTCGGACGCAATTGATGCGTCTAAGGACGAACGCGCGGCTTCCCTTCACCGGCAAATCCGGATCGGCGGGTCGGACCCACATGCGGTTGCGGATGCCATAAAAACGCTCTCGTCAAAGGGTTTGATAACCGAAATACGCCCGGTTCAGGCGCAGGTCTTTCAGCGTTCCCCATCAAAGGACCCGGCTGCGGCAGTAAGCGGAAAACCCGGCAGTTGGGCGCTTGAGGCGGTTGATGCCGATGTCGCATTGGCGACGATGCCCGGTGATCCGGATATCCGTGTCGCCGTGCTCGACAGTGGTATTTCGCGCGACCATAAGGAGTTTCGTGGCAAGGTCAGCGGCGGTTACGACTTTGTCACGCTTGGGGCAGAGGACTGGTCGCATCCCGGAATGGGCACCCTGATTGGCGATATCCGGCACCGCGATTCAAACTGGGATGACGATGGGGGGCATGGCAGCCACGTGGCCGGTACCATTGGCGCATTGGGCCTTGATATGCCGGTGGGTGCCGCGGGACTTTGTTCGCTTATGGCCTACCGTGTGTTGGGCACCGCGATTGAGAATGGTTCGAAAGTTGGAGTCGGAACACCGGGCGACATAGACGCCGCTGTAAAGGAAGCAACTGACAGGGGTGCACATGTCATCAACCTGTCGCTTGGTCTGGGCGCCTCGTCCGGGTTGGCCCCACATGCACGGGTGATCCGGTACGCGCGGATGCGCAATGTCGTGACCGTCGCGGCATCTGGGAATCATGGGACCAGCAGCCCGGTGTATCCCGGTGCAGTTCCCGGCGTGATCACAGTAGGCGCAATCGATCCGTTCGGGCGCGTGACGGCCTTTTCCGGTTGGGGTCCGCATCTGGATATCACAGCACCGGGCTCGTCGATCTATTCCGCCGATCTCGATAACGGTTACCGGTTCCGAGACGGAACTTCGCACGCCGCGCCGTTTGTCAGCGCTACCGCCGCCCTGATCATATCTCTGGGACGGGCGCGGCGCGTCACCTTCAAGGAAAGCACAATCCGGAGGTTGATCCGCGACAGTGCACAGGTCGAGGGCCGCCCCACCGATCCGAGGCGCGGGGCGGGTGTCCTAAATATGGCACGAGCACTCAAGGCAGCCGGGGAACTGATTGATGACCATCGACGGGCCCGCGAGGACCCTGAACCGCCCTGGCCGTTCGGCTTTGGGCCAAAGGAATTTGCCGCAAGCAACATGCGCTCATAACTGGGTGAAAGGATTTACATATGGCCTACAGACCTTCCCATATCAGAAAGCAAATGGCGGCAAACCAACGGAAAAAGGAAGTCGACAAAGTCGAAGCCGCCATCCTGTCTGACGTAGCGCAAATCAAGAAAGATCTTGATGACAATGAATACGGTACGCCGGTGCGCGTCCGTGTCCTGATCATGGACGATGTCGCGGACGGTGCCCTTCGACGCAAGGTGATGACAGCCGCGCGCGAGGGGGTCAGATCTGAAAATGCGCAAGGATTTCTGATCGAAGAACCAAACATCGTGGCGAGCATCGCGTTTGAACTGATGGAGGGTAAAACCTTTGCGGAATTGATGAAGGAACCCGACGCTGCCATGACCAAACGCGCGGCCGGTATCTTCAAACGTGACCGAGAGGATTATTTCAAGGACATTATCGCCGACACGCTCGAGGCACGCGGCATTCGGGCCGAAGCCAAAACGATAGATCGGGTATTTGACACGCTTGAGGCGTCCGGCATTGGTCCGGGCGATGCGGGATTTAAAGGCGAGGTACTGGATGCGCTTGGGCGCGAGAACGACTATGTGCCGTCCGACCTGACCAAGCCTGTCAAACCGGCTGAAGTAAGAAAAATGGTCGCCAGGGTTGTCTCTTTGAAACCAGGAAGGGCCGATGAGATTGCGGATGAGCTAATCGCTGCGGGGATCAACAACCCGATGGTGATCCAGAATCGAGCAATTAAAGCGGCACTGCCATCGACCACGTATCACCGTTTTCTGACGATCACAAAAAACGCGATTTCGGCCAATGGCGGGGCCTCCTTTCTGGCCAGCTACGGCTTTGACGATCTTGCCGGTGCAGCGATGTATTCGGTGCTTGCCGCCGAGGCCAAACCGGCTGAGGTAGATCGTGAAACGCTGCGTGCAGGTGTTGAAGAGTTCTTTCGTCAAAACCAGGCCGATCTGTACAAGGATCAGATCGCAGTGGTCTTTGCGGCGCGTTACATCGAGGCGGATACCAACCGGATCAATGCAGCCTACATGTTGCTGACCGAGCGGAATGTGCCACTCAACGATCCGGATTTCGCGGAAAAACTGGTTGAAAGCCTGCCTGAGTTGCGAATTTACGAAAGCTACGAGCCGCTGTTCTCAACCCTTCGCGATGACGGATTGTCCGCGCCGGTCGAAGATTTTGGCGGGCCATTACCTCCTGGGCTGAAACGCTCGGCGATTTCGCTGCTGAGCGACCTGAACGTCGACCCGAACGCACCTGACAACGACTGGGCGCGGGCGGCATTGTCCATTGCCGGGGCCGGGGGTGGTTTTGGCAGCGGAGGCATCTCGTTCGGGGGGTTGATCGGCGGGCTGGCTTCGCCACCCGGATTGCCGCCTATCCGTATGCGAAGGTTCGAGGATGAGTTCACAGCTGGGATCGACGCCGATCGTATCCGCACCATGGCCAAAGCCTACTACATCTATCAGTTCGACCGCCTTGGCATAATCGACATGGTCGAAGAACTGGTCGCGCGGCAACACAGCTTTGCTTACGACCTTGGCAATTCACCCGCGAATGCGTTGCTGTCGCATTACCGGCAGGTCTATCGCATCGTTTATCCGGCTGCCGAAGACCGGCGTCGGACCTTCTCGATGGTCTTTGAGGAAGGCTCGCGCGGGGAAGCTGCCCGCAATCTGCTGGGCGCCATCGGTGAGGCGGGAATTGATCTGCAACGTGTTAACAACGCGGGTGCCTATTTCAGCGAGGACAGCAATCGCGGTTATTCGTACGCCAAGTTCCGCTTTGTGCGGGCTGGTTTGAATCTGCAGCGCTTCCTGTCCGATGTAGGCGGCTATCACATGCCCGACCTTGTGGAACGGTGCTGGCACCAGATGCATTTCTGCTTCTCGATCCTTGAACGGCCCGAAGTGCAGCAATATTGGGGTGGCCGTTTCAACTCGGGTCTTTGGGCCGTGGTTGAAGGCCTTCTCAACGAAGCCATCGGTGATGACCGCGAGGATCGCCGCATGGTTTATGGCACCCAGTTGACCGATCGCGGCCGCACTCTGGCGGTGTACGGGTTCGATCTGTTTGCCTGGCTGGCGGACAATGCGTCGACGTTGCAGACCGCGCCGGACGCGGAAATCGAACGTGGCCTTGAGATCCTGCAGAACTGGCTGGCGGCCTTCCGACGGCCCGATACCGTGGGCGACTGGATCGACGACGATGACTTCTATGACGGACGCGAAGAGGCTCCGATGGATGTCGGAGACGAATATGCCGCCGAGGCCGAAGAAGCGGCCTTGCAAGACGCTGACATGCTTTAAGCGCGAAAGGACATAGTCATGATGACTGAAGCTCGAACGGGCGACGCCAATCAAGCGGTTGTGGATCGTGTGCGTGCGGACCTGAAGCGCTACTTGTCAGAGAACACGACTTTCCTGTCCATGCCGCGCGACAAACAGGTTGAGATGTATCGTGAGATGCTCAGCAGCGGCGTTGCGCTGGCCCAGAAAAAGGTGAAAGGGCAGGGCGGTCCTGCCCGAGCGTTCGCGGCGGGCGACGATCTGGACCCTACCGGCATCAGGGATGTCCCTGGCTTAGCCTCTGAATTTATGGGGGAAATTGATTTCGTCGGCTTTGTTTCAGATTTGATCACCGGGACCTACGATTCTATCGTGGATTCCACGATCAAGCAGTCGCAAAGCATGGTCGACATGTTCAAACAACTCAGCAAACCGCTGGGCGCAATTGCCCGCGACGATATTTCGTCTCTGGATGCACAGGCGGAAATGGCAACCTCGGATCCCCTGCGGTTCACGATGGGGCCGGACGGGGACCTGACAGATTCCAACTCGGGTATGGCGGTCGATACGTCCAACGACGAAATCCAGAAGCTGATGTTCGAGGCCCGCCTGAAGCTGGCCAAAGAACGCCGCTTGCAGCTGCGCGAGGTGATGTTGCAGATCAACAACCGCCTTGTCGTAACAGAAGGTATCATCCGGGCCGGCCTCGTCTTTAACGTCCGCTCGACCGAAGTGGGGCAGGGCAAGGAAAAATCCACCGATATTCAGCAAAAAGGCGGTCAGGGCGGCGGCAGCTTCTTTGGCCTGTTTGGTGGCGGTGGATCCAAGAAATCGACCAAGATCACCGTCTCGTCGCGGGAACTGGTCACCAACACCGAACTGAACGCGCAGATCACGGGTTTCGTCGAGGTCAAGTTCAAGAGCGATTACTTCAAGCTCGACAACTTCGCGGATCTTTTCGGCGACGAAAGCACCAAGGCGTTGATTGCCGAGAAACAGGGTGCGCAGCAGGACGCAGCGGGCCAGCCGGCCTGAGGGAGCGTGAGACATGGACATACAGAAAACCGGTATCAAATCAGGCGCGCCGCGTCCGTTTGTTCCGCATCACGGCGCCGGGGACGACCCGTTTGCCGATCTGGCGAAGGCGCTTCCGGCCCGGCCCGTCGTATCGGGTCAGTCATCGGCAATCGCGCAGAAGATCAGCGCTTTTGCGGCAGAAACCGGCAATGGCGTATGGCCCAACCTGCCGCGTGCCGACATTGCCGCCCGCCTTGCGGTCCTACAGGGCAAGCCGCACAATATTCGCCAATACCGGCTGAACGTCTGTGGCCCCGCTGCGGTCATGCACTTGTTTGCAACCCGCAATTTCGAGGGTTTTGTCGACCTTGTGACCGGGCTTTATAACACCGGGACCGGAACCTTTGGCAGCCTGAAGGTAAAATCTGATGGTTTGGAAGGGCTGGAGCCGCTGAAGTTCAAGGCCGACCCGTTTCCGCCCAGCCTGTTGCTGGACTGGATGGTGTTGGCCAGCCTGCGTCGGACCAGCAACGACGATTTCGACGGCACACCAGAAGAGGCATGGGACGCGATCTCTTGGCCCTCGGACATGGTGGCCTGGCTGAAATCTGGAATTGGGTTCAGCTCGGTGGACGATCAGACCACGACGACCTTCATTCTCAATGAAAGCGTTGATCATCTCAAGGAACTCAAAGTTACAGCGGACGACCAGCCGGTCCTGTTCATCAATGTCAGCCTGCTTCTGGAAAAAGAGGGTAAGAAGGGCAAGCAATCCGCGAAAAAGTTGTCCCAGTCTTATGTTCCGTCGCAGGGGGTTCTGGGCAAAATCGGCGCCAAGGGCGCAAGCCTTGTGGCCGATCACTGGGTGCCCTTGCTGGCACCCATCACCGACGACACCAAGCCTGTCAAAGTCTGGAGTTGGGGTGCGAACAAAGAGTTTCCGCCCGCAAATGATCCGATCTGGAAAGAGGCTTACTTCGGCGCGGTGGTCGCGAAAGCATGACGCATCGCCCGCATATCGCGCTTCGGCTGAAGCGAGGGTCATCGTCCCGCTTTGACCCGGATGCCGATATCGAAAGCGGGCTTGAACGGCGCTGGGGCGTGGACGTCAGCGTGGACAGCAGATTGGAGGGCGAGATGTCACGATATGGGGGCGATTTTGAGGCGATGCTCGCGGATCTTGGCCCGACGTCAGCCAGCAGGGCGGGCGCTTTAAGCACGCGCACCGGAAGACAGCGGGTCATGCGGCGCATACGAAAGCCTCAACCCGAACTGGCCAGTGGCATGGCGTTGATGGTTGCCCGAATGCACGAGGTTTGCAAACGCGATCCCCGGATTCCGGGGGCACCGTCCACACGGACCCTGACTCGCGTTCTGTCTCATTGTTTGGATCAGGCGCAGGGACGTTCGGGCGCGTCACTGGCGGCCGAGCTGAACGGTCGGATCAAGGGTGGCGGCACCCCAATCGGAGGTGCGGGCGCGCTAGAAGCGTCGATCAACCGCGCAGCGGCGGCCATGGCACAGCCGGGATCGACGGCGCGCGCTCAGGCAATCCCGTTTCTTGCGGCCCTGTTGCCAATGGTCAAAAGCCTTTTGCCGACGCTCATTCCGATGCTTGCGCCAATGCTGGGCAATCTTCTGGGCGGGCTGACCGGCGGCAAAAGCATCGCCAGCACCGCTTCGGCGCGGCAATTGGGTCGAACCGGCGGCATTGATGTCAGTTATGGGTTGGCGGCGGACGGAACTTACAGCTCGGAACTGGCGCTGGATTCGATCGTGAAGGTCATTATGGATCTGATACCTCAGCTGGCGCCTGTCTTTGCCAAGATGATTTCGGACGCGGCGCCAGGGGTCACAGGTCAAATCGTAAAAGGGCTTGTGCCCAAGCAGCAGCCCCAGCCGCAGGTTATTTTACAACCGGTTCCGGTGGCCGCTCCAGCACCCGGCCCGGCGGCTGCGCCAGCAGAACACGTTCCAACGCCTGCCGCCCCGGATGGTGCGCCGTTGCTGGCGCAAGGCATGGACGCTTCTGCGCTGGCCGGTTTGCTGGGCGGGGCGGGCGGTAAAATCGACCCCTCAATGATCACCGGTTTGCTCAAAAACATTAAACCCGAGCATATTACCGGCCTGATACAGGGTGTTGCCGGAAACGCCGGTGGTATCAATCAATTGCTGGGCGGCCCAGGGCACGAACTGGTCAAATCCGTGGTCGAGCGGTTGCCCATTGAAAAAATGTTCGACGGCAAAGCCTGGATACCGCAGATCAATCACGATCAATTCGTGTCGACCCTGCCATGGGAACGGGTGCTGTCGCTGAGCGACGCGGAAGGGGCCGTTGGTCAGCTGTTTGTTCCGGGCCGCAAGATGATCAAGGCGGACCGGCGCATTAAGCTGGCATTGCCCAAGCAAACCAAGACAGACTTGGGTGACGGCAAATCGAGCTGGATGTTTGCAGCGGATCGCCCGGCGAAAATACCTGTTTCGGTCACGGCAGGCCCCGAGCGGCTGAGCAGCCCGTTTCTGGACATTCGCGTATCCTGCGACGGCACTCCGAAAACCGGCCTGAAACGATGTGTCTTCAGACTTGCACCCTTGGAGGCAGGGGCCAGCGCGTCCTCGACAATTGAAATCGAGCCAGAAGTTCTGACCGCCGCGGCCCGGCATTCAGGAAAGATCTGTGTGTCTGTGAGGCTGGTGCAGAAGAACGGAAAAGGTACTGAGGCCAGCTTTATTGGCAATGAAATCCGCCTGTGCGCCCATACAAGCGCGCCACACCGACTGTTCCTGATCGGGGCGGCCCCTGCACGGATGTCCGATGTACTTGCTGACATACCGGCGTTGAAAAGAAATGTGCCGTCGGATGCGCGCACCACCGCCACCCATGTTAGCTATGGTATGCGCTTCGTGGCGCCCGGCGCGGTTGCTGGTCTGGCCCGTCATACACCACTCACCGGAACACCGGGCGGCGCAGGGGATCACTTGTCAGGCGCTCTTGAGGTCACGCCATCGGGGTTTGCCGATCTTGCGCGTCGCCTATCGCCCGACACGGTCACGGCGGATGTCATGGCCGCAATCGATGCGGCTATGTCCATGGACCCGGCTTTGCGGATGCGGCTTGGTGCCGAAGCGGTTGAACGCTTGCCGGCGGGCAAACAGCCGCTGGTGGTGGAGACAGTATTGCAGGCGGCACCGGCCTATCTTGTTTCTTTCGATGATGTCGATGAAAACGGCAACCCGGCGCGTCGGACAGTCCGAAAGATCGATGTGCCGATTCCAGCCGGGATCAGGATCAATGACTAAGCTGCCGCGCCTGTCGGACACGCTTGCGGCCATGCTGGAGGATGCGGACCCCGGCGCGCCTGGGCTCAGCCTGGAAGAAGTACGGTTGCGCTTGCCGATGGAGCTTTCGGCGCGGCGCGACAACGGGGTGCTGCAATTGAACAGCGCACCAACGGATCAGCATTATCGCACCAGCTTCATGCCAGTGCTTCACCAGTTCAGGGTCAATATCCGCTATTCGGATGCGCCCTCACAGAAGGAGGACCCCGGCGATTGAATGGCGACCGCTCATCCTGGGACCTTCGGGAATTCGTCGAAAGCCTCGCCGACGAACTGGAGAGGGTGCATCAGGTTGCGCGGGTGAAGGCGATGCAGCGCAAGCGGCTTTATACGGTCGAGGATATGGGTCTGTCGCTCAATGTATTTGCCGAATACGACGGGGATCGCGTCCGATTTCGCACCGCCAAACCGGGGGAAGAGGGTGCTTCGAAGATGGATCTCAAACTGGGGTCGATTACCGACAAGATTGTGGCCGAGACCACCACCGACGAGGCGCTTGCTCCAAAAACCCCTATCGAAGACGTGGAGAAGGCCGCCATCAAACCGGACGAGGCGAAGCGGCTGAAACGGTATGGCGTGGACTCGAAAGAAGACTTGAACCGGCTGGCCCGCAGAGGCGTTCGGGTGGATGGAGTGGATTTTGTGGATCTTGCGCGCCGGATGGAACAGGCAAGCGCACCGCGCCGCCGTCCACGGCCCGAACGTGTGGTCCGGTTTCGCAAGGGCCTGGGCGTCAGCCTTGCGGTGTTTGGGGCCGATCTGGACGAAGTCGATCTGGAAAGCGTCAGGCTGGACGGGCGTTTGACCCGGGCAAAGTCCAGCGCACGCATGATGACCGTGGAAAATGTGCCCGACGGCGCGCGCGAGTTGGAATTCAGGACGCTCGGGCACGAGCGGCTGCGGCTGAAACTGACCTGAATGGGAGGGACCTGAGATGACACGTTACACAAACGGATTGTTTGGCAGACCTCATGGGCCGGACCCGTTGGAAGCCTTCGACTCGCTTTACAAGAGAGAGAAATCCAACCGCCTCATGGGGCGTTATGGGACCCGGCGTCCTGCTTTGAATACGCCCGAACTTCAGGCGGAAAACGCTGCTCCGGTCGCAGAGCAAAGCGCGCCCGCTCCGGTAGCCCGCGTCTTTCTGAAGGAACGCGTGATCAAAAGCTGGGACAGCGATCTGCCAGTCCCCGAACCGTTGAAAGAGGTTCCGCCGGAACCGCCTCAGCGGGAAGAGCCATCGGCAGAGGCCCCTGAAGCAGAAGCCCCCGCCGTACCAGCCGCTCCAGAAACAGCGCCGCCCGCAGATGACGAAATCCCGCTTGTCGAAGCAGGCAGCTTCTCGGTTCAGGACGTCGGTACGATGCCAGATGATGCCGATCTTACGGACGATGTCGACCACATCATCGAACCGCGGCGTCCGGCCAGCGAGGACACAATGCGCGACGCGGCCATCGATGACTTTCTGTCCATGATCGACAAGTATTACAAACCCGCACCGCCGCCCAAACCGGACGACGTGATCGAGGGTGAGGTTGTCGATGTCGATCCGGTTGACGTGGTCGCGGACGTCGCCGAAATGAGCGGCAAGGAAACGGAAAAAGAGGTTCTGCCAGACATCACACCGATCTCACTACCAGCGGTCGTTCCCGACGTGGCTGTTCAAGAAGGCGTTTCTCGCAGCACCGATGCCATTTCTGCCATAAGTCTTGGGCTTGCGGTCTTCCAGGAATTCAAGGCCGAATTCACCAAGGGAGATGTCTCGGTTTCCGCCACCCCGTCGCGATACATCCACCCCAATACACAGCCGGACAGCAGATTCCTTGAGGTCGTCACCGATTTCACCTTTGATGCCTATCACCCACGTGTCGGATTTTCCGATCCGAAGTTCAAGATCCGTATCCGAACCGAAATCGACGGCCACGATATACGCCACGCAAAGATCAGCTTTGTCGCTTCCGAGTCTGACGACCTGATTGCGTCTTCGTTCAGCGTGAATTTCACGGCCACGGCGCTCAGTCTTCCAAAAGAAGCCATGTGCAAGATCAGATATGACTTCACGGGCAACTGGGATCCGAAAGGCACGGGGGATTACGACTTTAACGGCATGATCGACCTGTGGGCCGACGGCTCGGTACATATCGAGCAGATGGTTTCCGAATTCGACAGCCCGACATTCAGCAGCAAGAAAATAAAGGCCGTGCGCATAGTGTCGCTGAAGCAGGTGTCGGTCAAGAAATTGCCCGGCAAGGTCCGGTCCACGCGCAATCACACCATTCTCTTTGAAAAGCCAAAGCAATCGACCCTGTCAGACGATCAGGCGCGTGCGCTTAAGACATTTGTCGACGGCATACCAAAGGGCGATATCGAGCTGGTGCGAGCGGGGCGGGTTCCAATTGTTGTCGATGGATTTGCGTCAACCAAAGGCTCGGTTTCTGATAACCAGAAACTCGCCCGCGACCGCAGGGACACGGTGGTTAGTTTTCTGAACGATCATATCGGGTCCGGAGCGGTCTTCACCGGCAAATCACACGGCGAACTCGATGCGGATGGTCCTGACGACGAGGAGTCTGCCGAACATCGCAAGGTGACGGTGCGTATATTCACATTTAAGGATGAATGAGTTCTGTCGCGCAGTTTTTTCCACCTGAACACACTACTGAGCGTTTGCGCGTTAGCCCGCCGGATCCGAGACCTGCTGAAACGGCGTGAGTTTCACTTAAAATGCCCACCATCGATCTCGCCACATCAACTTATTTCGACTGATGATTGGTCCCGCTCAGGACACACCAATCATTAACGCGGGGGCCGGCGTGGGATTTAGGGAAGAAGGGTTCAAGGCGGGTCAATTTTTCATCGCTCAACCAGAAAAGATCAGACAACTTTACTGCTTTATCTGCGGTTAAACGCTCAGCGCCGCGATAATCAATGCATCCTGAGACGATACAAGAACAACGGCCTCAGGTGTCAGACAGCTGGACAGTCGCACTCGGATCAAAAAAACGTTGTGTGTTTTCAAACGGCAAAGCTCCGCCGTATTCGGCCTGTCGAGCACAACCAATTAACTAACGCCGTCGGGTTGAGCTACCTTGGGTTGTGCTGGGGCGAGTCGCATATCGACACGCCTTTCATCCATCAAATCTAAAAGCGAGGTTCACATGGTTACTACTTTGGCTGCGGGTGATATTGCGTTTACAGGGTTCAATTCCGACAATCCCGACGAGTTCACATTTGTTGCTTTGACCGACATCGAAGCCGGAACCGAGATCAAGTTCACTGACAACGGTTGGTTCGCAGCTGGCGGGTTCCGCAGCAACGAGGGGGTCTTTGTCTGGACCGCCCCGGCAAACATTGCTGCGGGTACGGTGATAAACCCCGCATTTACCGGGCCAAACTTCTCGGCTAGCGGCGATCAGATCCACGCTTATCAAGGTGACGACGACACGCCCAGCTTTGTCGCATCTGTTCATTTCAATGGGGACGGATATGAGCCCGACGCAACATCGTCAAATACGTCTGCGCTGCCCCTAGGGCTAACCGTCGGAACCAGCGCAATTGCCCTCACCGAAATCGACAACGGCGTTTATAACGGCCCGCTTACCGGTACAAAGGCCGAGCTACAGGCAGCCATCAACGATCCCGATAACTGGACAACCAGCAATACCAGGATTGATGATGTCGAACCAGCGGGGTTCACAGTCACAGATGCTGCGCCCTCGCCATCGGTCATTATCAACGATCTGGATCTTGCAGCCGATGAAGGGGGTATGGCGGATACATATGAAGTCACGTTGTCCGTCGCGCCCGATCAGCCTGTCACGGTCACAATAGCCGCAGGAGCTGATCTTGACGTTGTGCCAACCGAACTGGTGTTTGACGCGACCAATTTTGACCAGCCTCAACAAGTCGCCGTCACCGCCGTTGACGACGATCTGCCCGAAGGGGCCGAGGTCGTGGACATTCAGCACACGGTCACCTCGGACGATCCCGCCTTCGACGGTATTCTGGCCCCTGTTGTCGAGGTGTCCATCTCGGCCAGCGACATTGAAATCGTTTCGATCTACGAAATCCAGGGCGCAGGCCATGTGTCTGAATTTGTTCTGGCAGATGGCCAAACAGCTGCCGATTTCTTCGCGAACTTGCCCGCCGGACCATCGAGCGTTCTGGGCGATATGGTTAAAACCAGCGGTATCGTCACCGCGGTGGATTCCAACGGGTTCTATCTGCAAGACCCGGATGGCGACGGCAACGATGCGACGTCGGATGCGATTTTCGTGTTCACGGGATCAAGCCCGACCGTTTCGGTAGGTGACGCCATTTCTGTGGGCGGGACCGTTGCCGAGTTCTTTCCCGGCGGCACCGGCAGCCGCAATCTGCCGACCACACAACTGACCAATGTTTTTGACCTAGAGGTGCAGTCATCGGGTAATGAACTGCCCGATGCGGTTCTGATTGGCAATGACCCGGGTGAGCGTTCTGTTCCCAATCAAAGCATCGACGATGATGCGTTTGCCTCGTTCGATCCAACCCAGGATGGCATCGATTTCTTCGAAAGTCTGGAAGGGATGCGCGTGACCGCCACCGATCTGCAGGCCGTCAGCGGAACCAGCCGGTTCGGCGAAATCTTTGCGGTGGCCGATCAGGGAAGTGGCGCGACGGGTCTTTCAGAGCGTGGAACGCTCAATATCTCACCAGACGACTTCAACCCGGAAAAAATTCAGATCGACGAAGACAGCGGAATTTTCGATTTCGACTTTCCGACCGTGAATGTCGGTGATCACCTTGGCGACGTCACCGGTGTGGTTAGCTATAGTTTCGGAAACTTCGAAATCCTACCAACCGAGGACTTTACACCTAATATCCGGTCAGCCGGGTTGGAGCAGGAAACCACCACTCTTGAAGGGTCCGCCAACGAGTTGACGATTGCCACATACAATGTGCTCAATCTTGACCCGAACGACAACGACGGCGATCAGGACGTTGCCGACGGCCGGTTTGCAGCCATTGCCGAGCAGATAACCAACAACCTCAACAGCCCTGACATCATTGGTCTGCAAGAGGTGCAGGATAACTCGGGTTCGGACAATGACGGAACCGTCTCGGCGTCGGAAACCCTGGCGGAACTGGCCGCGGCGATCCTGGCAGCCGGTGGTCCGGCTTATGAGGTTATAGACAACACCTTTATTGGGGACGGCACATCCGGCGGGCAACCCGGTGGCAATATCCGCACGGCATTTCTGTACAACCCTGAACGTGTCTCGCTGGTGGAAGGGTCCGTGCAGACCATAGGAGGGCAGGGTGAAGGCGAAGCCTTTGAAGGTGCGCGCCTGCCGCTGGTTGCTGACTTTGTTTTCAACGGCGAAACCGTCACCGTGGTCAACAATCACTTTTCATCCAAAGGTGGTTCTGCGCCCATTCTGGGGACCGAACAGGACTTTGCCGCCCGACAGGAAGACGTTGACGTGAACGGCAGCCTGGATGAGCGCCAGGCCCAGAGCCAGGCCGTTCAGGATTTCATCAATGGTCTCGGCGATGGCGCCAACGCGGTTGTGCTGGGTGACTTCAATGAATTCGAGTTTGTCTCACCTGTGGCCGACCTTGAGACCAATACCAACCTCGTCAACCTGACAAACGATATCCCCGAGGACGAGCGCTATAGCTTTGAATTTCAGGGCAACAGCCAGTCGTTGGATCATATTCTGGTGTCCGAGGATCTGCATTCCGGGGCTCAGGTTGATATCGTCCACGTAAACTCGGAGTTCGCCGCAACCAGCGCGCGTGCTTCGGATCACGATCCCATGGTGACAAGCCTGTTCATACCACAGACCCAGAGTTTGGCGGTGGAGTTCGAAGCAGGTCGCTGGTTCACAACCAAGGCCTTTGAAAGCATCGATGGCGAAGTTGTGGATGTCGACCGGCTTGGTCCGGTGCGCAGCAGCCTGACGTTTTCGGATGTGGGTATCAAAGTGGATGCGGTTGATCCAACCAATTTCGAATTGGTTGCGATCAAGCATGGTGCGATTGGCGTGTTCTCATTCGACGACTCGTTGTTTGGCCGCGATGCCGCATCGGTCGACGGTGACGAAAGCCTCAGAATTGCGCTGGAGGACACGGATCTGGAAGCGGTGGAGTTCATCTTTAGCTTTGGCGACAGCCACGGCAGCGGTGAAGTCGAGGTTGCCTTCTACGATGACGGTGTTTTGGTTGGTACCTTGGTGGCGGATGCTGACGATGGTGATTTCTCTGGATCGCTGGGGCGCACGACGTTTGATGCTGTCGAGCTGTCGGCGGTGGATGACACCATGTTTACAGTCGACGAATTTGCGTTCGAGGTGATCGACCAGAACCTGATTGCATAAGACAATGCCACACGGTGTTACCCCGGTAGCACCGTGTTGCTTACCATGGGTAGGGTTAACGTACCACGTGACCTGAGAGTTCAGTCCTGTGAGATCCTCTGACACGCCACGCAGCTGCTACTGCGACGATGGTCAAGGGCTTAAAGAGTGTTACGGAACCTCCAGATCGAGGTTATCAGGCATAAGAACAGAGTTTCGACGTCGTCAATTTGGCTTTGACCAATGCCTCAGCAAACGTCACGGCACAAACAACACCATCAACCACCGGCAGGCCAAATTCCTTTGATAAATTCGACATCAGGTCTGTCATGCCGGCGCAACCCAATACAATTGCCTCAGCTCTGTCTTCATCAATCGCAGCCCGAATTTCAGCCTTGATTTTGTCGACAGTGTTCGGGTCGTTTTCCTCTAGTTTCAAAACCGGCACGTCAGATGCGCGAACCCGTACACAGCGGCGGTCCAGACCATAGCGAAGTAAATTCGATTCTAACCCTGCAAGCGAGCGGGACAATGTAGTGATGACACTGAATTTCGGACTGATCATCGATGCCGCATGGTATGCCGCCTCGCCTACACCAATGACCGGTGCCGATGTGACACAGCGTACCGCGTCAACACCTGTGTCATCAAAACAAGCCACGACAATGGCATCCGCATCCGGGTGTTTATTTACAACGTCAAGCAACCCAGGCACACAGGTTGACACATCCAGGTAGCCTTGGATGCTGGCCGGTCCGTCTTGCGAGTTTGCGGCAACAATTTCGGTATCGGAATCCGCGACTGCTCGGGCCGCAGCTTCGATCTTTCGGGTCATTGAACTGGTGGTGTTGGGATTGACGACAAGCAGTTTCACAACATCCTCACACTTCTCCGCCAAGATAGGCAGCTTTGATCCGTGGGTCAGTCAGAAGTTCCTTTGAGTTTCCCGAAATGACGACATTCCCGGTTGTCAGCGCATACGCACGATGCGAGATCGACAGCGCCATGCGCGAGTTTTGTTCGACCAGCAGAACGGAGACGCCCTCATCCCGGTTGATGGCCACTATCGAACGCGCAATATCCTGCACCAATTTCGGCGCGATGCCCAACGACGGCTCATCCAGCAACAACAGGCGCGGTTTCGCCATCAACGCTCGTCCGATGACCATCATCTGCTGCTCACCGCCTGAAAGCGTTCCAGCGGATTGGGAAAAGCGTTCCTTCAGGCGCGGGAACCGTTCCAGTACTGATTCAAGCGTGTGCTGAATGCCTGCCTTATCTGACCGCGTGAACGCGCCCATCAACAGATTGTCCTTCACGGTCATATATGGAAACACCCGGCGCCCTTCCGGCACCATGGCGATGCCCTTGGAGACGATTTCAGCCGGGTTGGCACCGTCAATCTGTTCACCTTCGAAGGCAACCGAGCCGGACTTGACTTTGGCCAAGCCGGTAATTGCGCGCAAAATTGAACTTTTGCCGGCCCCATTAGCGCCAATCAGGGCAACAGTCTCGCCCTGTTCCAGATCAATCGACACACCCTTCAGTGCATAGACGTGATCGTAATAGAGTTCGACATCCTTGAATTCCAACATCTTTGCCATGGTTCAGATCCCGATCTCATCATCTGCGCTGCCCAGATAGGCTTCGATGACTTTTTCGTTGTTCTGGATCTCCACAGGCGTACCCTCGGCGATCATCTCGCCAAAATTCAGCACCACAATCCGGTCGGAGATATTCATCACCGCGGGCATGTCGTGTTCCACCAACAGGACTGTGACACCCCGGTCATCCCGGACCTTGCGGACCAGATTGACCATTTTCATGGTCTCGTCATGGTTCATCCCGGCAAAAGGCTCGTCTAACAGCAGTACCTTTGGGTCGGTGGCCAATCCAATGGCAATTCCCAGCGCCCTAAGATTACCCTGCGGCAGGTTCGAGGCCTGCTCATTGGCGATCTCCGTCATGCCAAGAAATTCGATCAGGTCGTCGGCATATTGGCCAAAGCTGTCGACATCTTCGTGCGCTGTTTTTGTGCCCCAGAAATAGCCAGCCAGTGAGGCACGGGCGCGTAGATGCTGGGCGACGATAATGCTTTCGCGCACGGTCATCGATTTGAAGATGGTCGTTTCCTGAAACGTACGGACTACACCTTTGCGTGCCACCACGTGCGGTTTCAGATTTGAGATTCTCTCACCATTGAACAGCACCTCGCCGGTTGTCGTCGGAAGGAAAGAGGAAATCATCTTGAACAAGGTACTTTTACCTGCCCCGTTTGGCCCGATCACCGAGAGGATTTCGTTTTCATTGACGTTGAAGGAGATGTCGTTGTTGGCGGTCAGTCCGCCGAACTTCTTGGTAACATGGCGCACTTCCAGAAGGTGGCTCATTTGTCTGACTCCTTCTTGCCAGGCAGCCGCAGGCTGAGCAGGCCGTTAGGTAGGAACAGCATCAGGATGATCAACATGCTGGAATAGGCCAGCAACTGGAAGCGGCCGAGCTCGAATAGGAGGTCCCAGCCAAAGTACAGAACCAGCGTGCCCAGCATCGGACCAAAGACGTAACCCAACCCGCCAAGGAAGCAGTTCAGCATGAAGTTCACGCTGTCGGCGACCTGAAAGCTGGAAGGGTAAACCGACTGTGCGATTGAGCCGAACATCGCCCCACCGATACCACCCAGAAAGGACGAAATCGCAAAGACAATGACCCGGACATACGAGATATTGACGCCAATAGAGCTTGCCAGTTCTTCGTTTTGTTGCATCGACCGGCACAGATGGCCAAGCCGCGAATTCACCAGCCGGTACATGGCGGCGAAGGTCAGAACCATCAGCACGCAGGCGGTGTAGTAGAATGCCAGTCTAGGGTTCTCAAGCGTCGCGAAATCCGGGATCACGGTCAGTCCCAATATCGACACGCCACCGGGCAACGGAATCGAGGTGATCCCCTTTGCCCCGTTCGTGACTGGTAAAGCCAGCGCAGTCAGTGTGACCACTTGAGTCAACACCAGCGAGATCATCGCAAAATAGACCCCGCGCAACCGCAGGATTGGCAATCCAATCACCACCGCCACAGCTGCGGCGAACACACCGGCCAAAGGCAGCGACAACCAGAAGGATATCCCAACCTTGGTCACAAGAATGGCCGAGACATAGGCCCCGATCAGTGCAAAAGCACCCTGACCGATATTGATGCGCCCGATGTAGAATGTCAGCCAGACACCTGCACTGGCGATGGACAACAAGGCCACCGAAGTCAGCGTGTAGTACAAATCGGACCGTCCGGAGGCGGCGACAAAGCCGGGTACTGCGACGAAGATCGTCAGCAGGAACACCACCAAACCGGCCCATTGGATCATATTGAGCTTCGGCACGATGTTATCCCCACGGCTTGCCCATCAGCCCCTGCGGGCGGATGGCAAGGAAAATCATCAACGAGATAAAGATCAGCAGATAGGTAATGTCGCCGTACTGCGAGAGAACGGCAAGACCGATGGCTTCTAGAAAACCAAGAATGATCCCGCCCGCGATTGCGCCAGAGATTACGCCTGCGCCCCCGATCATCACCATCATGAAGGCTTTGATCGATGTCGGCCCTCCCATCCCCAGATTGACCCCGGTGATGGTCACCAATAGCCCGCCGACCAAACCAGCCAGCATCGCACCCAGGGCAAAACCGATCATGGAATAGCGGTCAACATTGACCCCCATCAACTGCGCAGCTGTACGGTCCTGTGCCAACGCGCGCAGCGCTCGACCGGTTTTGGAATATTGCATGAACAGGATGAATGAAACGATGGAAAGGATGGCCAAAACGCAGATCAAAATGCGGTCATAGGGCATGATCAGCCGGAAGTCCCAATTGAAGACCCCATCGACGATCTTGGGAACGCCGCGCTGTTTCTCACCAAAGACCAGCAGGATTATCGCGTCGAACAGAAAAGCCAGGCCAGCCGCCAACAGCATCGTGCTTTCCTCGCGTGAAGATCGTCGGATGACGGGTGCAAACAAAAAACGCTCAATCAAAGCGCCTAGCACTGCCAAGGTGATGCAGGATGCCAGCAGCGCCA
The DNA here is from genome assembly GCF_013033965.1 of Ruegeria atlantica. GTDB lineage: Bacteria > Pseudomonadota > Alphaproteobacteria > Rhodobacterales > Rhodobacteraceae > Ruegeria > Ruegeria atlantica_D. Next base: position 110,867 of record NZ_WQFE01000013.1, on the reverse strand, counting down.
GCACAAACGGCCAGCCCAATTGGCCGTAGAACGTATAAGTGACAAAGCCTCCGAGAACATACATCTGCCCATGCGCAAAATTCAGTACATTCATCAGGGCGAAGATGAGCGTCAATCCAAGGGCGATCATCGCGTATTGCGCGCCCAGATAGATGCCATTTGCTAGTATCTGTTCCATAGGTGTCCCGCGTAAGGTTCGGGTATCCCGGGCTGAAAATCAGCCCGGGAGAGTGAGTGGCTCGTTAGATTTTGCCCTGGTTGGGAGTATTGCCTCAGTCGACTTCAGCGACAAAGAGCGTTTCAAACTCTCCGTCCTGATAGACATTTACGACCAGTGGAACCGCAATCTGACGTTTCTGGCCAAACGAGGTTGTGCCAACATAGCGCATCTTGGCGTCGCCCTTCATGAAGGGATTGGGTGCCTCGAACGTATCCATCGTGGCCTGGAACGCAGTGACGTCTTCGATGCCGGCCGGGTTCGCATTCAACGTCGCCAGAATATACTCTAGCGCGTAGACCTTGGTGTTCGACTCGTCGTTATATTCGCCGAACATATCGGTATAGCGTTTGACGAATTCCTTCATGTCATCCGATGCGATTTCAGGCGTTGATGCGCCGCCAACCGAAATGAACCCGTTGGCCAGATCTCCTGCCCCTTCGCGCAGAACCGTCGCATCCTGCGCAGTTTCGGTAGATATGATGCCCTGGAACCCAAGCTCACGCGCGGAACGGATCAGCTGTGGCGCATTGGCCGGGGAAACGCCGGACAAAACCAGCAAATCAGGCTGCGTGCGCATGACCGGGGTCAGAACCGGCGTGAAGTCCGTGGTGTCCACCTGATAGGTCACATTGTCCGAAACAACTTCAAGCCCCAACGCTTTGGCTGCTTCGACACCACCATCCCGTTGGCTCAGCGGATCGGACTCGTTCGCGGCGACGAAAGCGACGGACTTCACGCCCTTTTCGTCCTTGAGATACTTATAGATTGCGGGACCTGATTGATAGTTCGCAACCATTCCCAAAACGGCGTTCGACGCGGGGGCCGAGTACAGCTCTTTCGGGAATGCATAAGGGAAATACATAATCCCTTGGGCTTCGGCGACTGGCCGCACCGCTGCGGCACCGTCGTCTACGTTGGGACCGACCACATAGTGGATGCCTTCCTGCGCCATCTTTTCCATACCGGCGATTGCGCGTTTGGGGTCTTTTTGGTCGTCAAACGAAACGATTTCGATATCGTAGGTGGTATCGCCGATCTTGTATCCGCCGGACTCGTTTATCCAGTCGGCACGTGCCTCCATCGAACGTTGATTTGAGATGCCCCAGGCAGCCGCCGGACCAGACGTAACGCCAACAAAGCCAATCTTCAGAACCGGATTTTCGGCCCAAGCCGTCGATCCAAGGACGGATGCCGCCAACGCTAAAGCAACAGAAGATTTCATCAGATTTCTGCGTTTCATTTTTTCCTCCCTACTGAGGTCTCGGCGCCTCTTTCGGGCGCTTGCAAAAACAGACGGTGTCATCGGTCGATTCCCGGTGAACAGGTCAAGTTCTGCATTGTTAACAATTTATGTCAACGTTTTTTGTTGGCGCAACTATTGATATTGTCAACATCATTTCGATATATTGTCATAAGAAAACCTTGCAGATATTAACAATTTTCAGGCCAATTCCACTGGTATGGAACGAGATGACAAACGAAGCTGAAAACAAGCTCGGCACCTTGCGAGCCGATCCAGACGAACAAATGATCGTCGACCGGATTTACTCAGCTGTCATGGAACAAAAGCTTGCGCCCAGAACCAAGCTGAGCGAATTGGCATTGTGTGAGACGTTTGGTGTTGGCCGAATGCGTGTGCGCCGCGCGTTGCTGTTGCTCAGCAGTCAGGGGATCGTCGACCTGCAATCCAATCGTGGCGCCTATGTAGCCTGCCCCAGTGCTGATGAAGCCCGCGAGGTTTTTGTTGCCCGCCTTATGATTGAAACCGGGATCGTGCGGGAACTGGCAAGCAGCATTGGCGAAAATGGTGTAAAAAGCCTGCGCGCCCATGTCGAGAAGGAAGACGTCGCCCGCAAAAGCGATGACCGAACCGAAATTATCCGCCTTTCAGGTGCCTTTCATGTCGAATTGGCAAGGTGCAATGAGAACTCGGTTCTGACCCGAGTTGTACGCGAATTGGTAACCCGAACTTCTTTGATTGTCGCGCTATTCGGCACAAATCAGGCCTCAACGTGCCCGGATGATGAGCATGCATCGATTATTGACGCTATCGTCAGCCGAGATCCGCAATCCGCTGAAGAAGCAATTCGCCATCACCTCTTGCACGTTCAAAATAGCCTAGATTTGGAGCAGACGCGAAAAGCGGAACCGGACCTGGTGAAGATCCTAACCGGGCGTATGTAATTAGAGTCTGTTCCGGCTGAGTGCGGAATGACACGTTAAGGGCAGAGGGTTCAGTTGCGAAGTTGTTGGCCATACGAAATGAACCACCTGCCTTGAAAGCTTTAATGGGCTATGAAACGCCTGCTGCAACGGCGAGTTAAGGGTTTCGGCAACATTTCCAGGCGGGTCATCGCAGAAACGCTGCAATCATGCGGCTGCGACAAACGGGCGGGCGGCACTGAGTTAGGATCAATGGTTGCAGAAAAGGCCCCAATAGTCGCGTCAATAATCGCTATCCCTATTCCGAATACCGAGAATTCGAAGACATCGGTCTATGGGACGTTTGCGTTTGTTGGTAGCCGGCATTTTCTGTGGTTGTACCGCAAACGTTGCTAAGTGTCTTTGGGAAGTCGTCCAGCCTCAATCCAGCCTAAACCCGATTTTCATCGCAACCTGGAAGTGAGCAACCTCACTATCCGTTATGTGACCCCGGATTTCTGAAACTTCAAACCAATCAAGGTTCTTTACAGTTTCACCCGCCTTGGAGATGCCCGACCTGATAGCCTCATCTATGGAGTCCGTTGACGTGCCGACGACATCGATCTTCTTGTAGATTGCATTGGTCATTTACCTTCTCCTTAAGCTGCATTGGTTTTTTGGGAACAGGCCTCATGGCCGATAAGCGCTTTTTAGGTACCTCCTCATTTTGGCAAAGACACCAGTTGCTTAGGCCCCTTTCAAGCAGGGTCTTGCGGAGTGTTGGCTTCTCTGTTGCACGCCACACAGGTGGTATTTCTGCGCGTCGTTGAGTCATTTGGGCGTCGCGGATAGAAGAAGTGAACCAGCTCGGCGACATTCGATCAAGTCAGAGAATTTAGTGAAATCAGTCAATCACGGTGCGCAAGTTAACCACGCCCCGCCCAAAACACTGGTATCGAAATGTGAGCGATGCCTGAGCCGCAATTTCTGCGAACTCTGGGGGTAGGGGGATAACGGACCCAAATTCAAGACAGAGCACATCTGAGGCAAGCTCACCTAATGGCGGTCCATCAGATGCAAAACCGCCTTCCGGTTGGCATCGGATGTCACCACTGTTTCTACTGAAGTTTGACACCCATCTGTTTCGCAAATGAACAAGGAGGTATGATTGTCGCCGCCCCGGTTCAATCGACCTTTACAACCATTTTCCCAAAATTTTTCCCGGCCAGCAGCTGGTTCAACGCTGCCGGAGCATTTTCGAGTCCTTCGACTACATGTTCTTTGTAGGTTATTGAGCCGTCCTTAAGCCAGCCTGTCATGTCCCGCACGAACTCGCTGTAGACCTCTGGGCCGAAATTGTCGAAAATGATGAAGCCCTGCATCCTGACCTTCATCCGCAACAGAGTACCCATAATTACCGGGCCCATATCCGGCCCGTCCGGCAAGCCCGGTAGGTTGTACCAGGACACGACGCCGCAGACGGGAACGCGTGCGAACGGATTCAATAGCGGTAGGACCGCATACAGCACTTTGCCGCCGACATTCTCAAAGTAGACATCAATGCCATCGGGGCAGGCGTCTTGCAATTGAGCCCCCAGATCAGCCGCGCGATGGTCAATACATGCGTCGAATCCAAGGTTTTTTACGACGTGTTCGCATTTTTCCGGGCCACCCGCGATACCCACCACGCGGCAGCCCTTTAGCTTGGCGATCTGACCCACGGTTGCCCCGACCGGACCAGCCGCAGCCGCGACGACAACAGTTTCCCCGGCCTTTGGTTCACCAATCTTCAGCAACCCAGCGTAAGCCGTGTAGCCGGGCATCCCCAAAATGCCCAAAGCCCAGGAGGGATTGTCTGGTGTTTTGCCAAGATTGACGACCTGCTCTCCAGTTGAGATTGCATAATCCTGCCAGCCGCTCATGTTGAGAACGTAGTCCCCGGCCTCGTATCCGTCCAGATTCGAAGCCACTACCTGCCCCACAACCTGAGCCGTCATAACTCCGCCGATCGGAACGGGTTCGGCGTAGGATTTTGCGTCGTTCATGCGACCCCGCATATAGGGGTCTAGAGACAAGTACACCGTGCGGACCAGCATTTCTTTGTCGCCGGGTGTCGGAATGTCGGTGATTTCAAGCCGCAGCGTTTTATCGTCCGGTTGTCCGTTGGGGCGTTCAGCAAGAACTATACGACGGTTGGTGTCGGATGCTTGGGGCATTGAGACCTCCTGAATACTGAGCGTGGCGCAGCGCAACCAAACAAGATTGTCTCACGCTGTCCAGTCAAAAAACCTCGCCCATTGACGCAATTTCCGATTGAGCGAATTCCATTGCAAAAGTTCACCGTCGACGACCGAAGCAACACAGATCCCCAAAAGAGCGGGCAACCTGCGAGTCGTGCAAGTTTTGTTCGGACACGCCAAATTGGAAAGCACCGTTCTGCATCTTGGCGTCGAATTCATGGCTCCCTACGATCAGCCAAGACGACATGAGCTGAGCTTATCAAATGAAGCAAATTGAAGTAACGTATTCGAATTAACAGCAGGTCGGGTTTCTACGATGGAAAAAGTGCTGGGATTTGGCGGGTTTTTCTTCAGAGCAGAGGATCCTCCCGCGTTGGCGGAATGGTACCGTGACCACTTGGGAATTGATCTTGTACCCAATGACTATGAAACGCCCTGTTGGAAGCAGGAAGCAGGTGAAACTGTGTTTGCCCCGTTCGAAAAGGTGACCGAGTACTTCGGAGATCAGGAAAAGGCGTTCATGTTGAATTTTCGTGTTCGCGACATCGAAAAAATGATTGCGCAGCTGGAATCTGAAGGTATCGAAGTGCGTCGCGATCCAGATTCTCCATATCCGAATGGCAAGTTTGCGTGGCTCAATGACCCGGAAGGGAATCCGATTGAGCTTTGGGAGCCCGCGTAGTCTTTGGGCCTACTAGATTCGCTGCCCCGACCCTGTCGGCGTGATTAAACCGCTTGGGTTTTATTGGTGCACAATGAGTGCATTTTTTCAGGTTAAAGACGATCAGATAGCGTTCCTTCTGACCAACGTGTGTTTCAATTGCAGAACCACGATATCGCGCCAACACCAAAATTGGTTCATTGTCGGATTTGCATGTGCTCGCACGTCCTTGCAGCATGTAACTAAAGGACGGAGGCAAAAATGATTTATGCAATCACGATCTATGGGGAGGCAGGTGTGTTTGAGGCGCTGCCCAAAGACCGCCAAGACGAGGTAATGTCGGGCCACGGCGCGCTGCAAACGGCGTTAAAGGATCGGGGAGAGTTTGTTTCGATAAAGCTGATGCCGCCTACCTCTGCAGTGATGGTCGAGCCGGCAACCAGCGAGGGCACCGCGCCGCTGATCACCGACGGTCCGTTTGCCGAGACGAAGGAGAATTTCCTTGGCTTCTACGCCGCCGATTTCAAAGATCTTGATGAGGCTTTGGAATACGCAAAGATGATTTCCTCGCCTGTTGCGCGGCTGGAAGTACGACCTGTGGCTTGGGCCGGGGGGGTCATTTCATCGGAGTAGGCCATGTCGGACTGGCTGGAAGCCACATTTGCACAGCAACGCCCGCGTGCCATTGCGGCACTGACGCGGGTGTTTCGCGATATCGACACGGCTGAAGAAGCTTTTGCTGAAGCCTGTCTGAAGGCGTTAACGGTTTGGCCCAAGGATGGCGCGCCTCGTGATCCGTTGGCATGGCTTCTGACAACTGCCCGCAATGCGGGCCTCGACCATGTACGCAAATCCCAACGCCGCGCCGCAATCTTGTCTCGCCACTCAGAGGAGTTTCAACCGGTGCCCACCGAAACACCTGACCCTGATGAGGTGCGCGACGATGTCTTGCGACTGCTGTTCATTTGCTGCCATCCGGAATTGGATCGACGGGATCAGATTGCCATCGCCTTACGGGTAGTCGTGGGGTTGAGCGTCGAAGAGATTGCCAGTGGATTCCTGGTCAAACCTAAGACAATGGAACAACGGATCACCCGTGCCAAAAAGAAGATTGCGAACAACCCGGTTGCTTTTGAAACGCCCAGCCCGGCAGAGAGGGGCGCGCGGCTGGGAGAAGTTTCCCTAATGGTCTACCTGATGTTCAGCGAAGGGTGGTCGACTTCGGCCGGTCCCAAGCAGATGAAGCTTACATTGTGTGAAGAGGCCATCCGCCTCGCCCGACTGCTTGTGGCTTTGTTCCCGGCCATGGGTGAGCAGTCCGCCTTGTTGGCGTTGCTGTTGCTCCAGCACGCCCGGCGGCGGGCCCGGATCGATGCAGATGGAAAGCTTGTCGCGTTGGACGATCAGGATCGCGATCTTTGGGACCGTTCGGACATCGCCGAGGCAACGGGTCTTTTGCAAAAAGCCCAACGTATTGGTCATCGCGGGGTCTATATCATTCAGGCCGCGATAGCTGCGGCTCACGCCCGCGCGGCCTCATCTGAAGACGCCGACTGGGCCTTGATTGAGAGCCACTACGCCGCCCTTCATGTGCTGCAGCCGACCCCTGTGGTCAAACTCAACCAGATTGCTGCACAGGCCAAGTTGCACGGCCCGCAATACGCGTTGAACGCGATGGCGCCACTGGAAAATGATCTGTCCGCCTATCGCTGGTATCACGCAATGCGGGGTGGGCTTTTGCAGGAAACGGGCGATCACAAGGCGGCCATCGCCGCCTTTGAAACCGTGATGACGCTTGCTCCCACGACCCTTGAACGTGATGCCGTCACGGAAAAAATCAGGCTCAGTCAAAAAGAATTGCGCGGCATGTAGGGAAGGCCGCACCTCGCGCGTCCTTGGATCAGACCCGTATGTGGCGGGCACAACCAAGGGAGACATTTATGAGTATTCTAGAGATGACAACTGTCGGAAATTCCGGATGGATCGGGCATTCCGGACCGGATCAGGGCAAAGCCAAAGCCTTTTATCAGGATGTGCTGGGCTGGACCATCAACGACATGCCGATGCAGGACGGATCAAGCTATTCTGCCGCTGTTGTTGGCGAGACCGCCATCGGTGGCTTTTCCCCCATGCCCGAGGATAACGGAAGCTGGACGATCTTTTTCACAGTGGCCGATGTGGATGCGAGTGTTGAAAAGGCGCAAACCAAGGGTGCTGCAGTTGTTCAACCCGCGATGGATATGCCGGGGGTCGGGCGCATGGCGACGCTAACCGACCCGCAGGGTGCGCGGTTCGCACTGATTACCTATGAAAGCATGGCGTCCTAAGCGACGCCCAAAAGGAGGGATCAGATGGAACAATTGCCTGAAATTGCACTGGCTGTGACAGCGGTCTTTGTATTGATGAGCATTCCGATGGCAATTGCGGTCGGTGTGCGCCGCTCTAAGACCGGAATACTTTTGCTCCACGGTGAGGATGATGACCTGCTGCGCCTGATGAGGGCGCATGGGAACTTCATCGAATATGTCCCGCTTGCCGTGCTTGCCCTCGCGGGTGCCGAGATTGTAGGGACTCCACCCTGGCTCATAGCGGTCTGTGGTGGAGTTCTGCTGCTTGCCCGCCTCATCCACTACTTCAGTCTGCGTGCTTCAGCGGAAAGCAAAGGACGCGCAATTGGGGCGGCCCTGACGACTTTGACTATGATGGTGCTGGCATTGGCGATCCTGTGGCAACTCGGCACAACCGCCTGATGCCGGTGGATGAAAACCTAAACACTCGTGTGCGCGATGCCTTGGCCGCGCATGCGGGGATTTCCGAAAAGCGGATGATGGGTGGCCAGTGTTTCTTTTTGAACGGCAACATGCTCTGCGGCGCGCGGCGTCACAATGACGGGGTCGGGCGGTTCATGTTCCGGGTTGGAAAGGCGAACGAACGCAAGGCGCTGAAGGATCCAACCGCCGAGACGGTGATCCATGGAACCCGCAAGTTGGGGGGCTTTGTACATGTTGAAGAGGGCGCCTGCGATGACGTGGCATTGCAACGCTGGTTAAAACTTTGCCTCGAACATGCCGCAGCCCTTCCTGCGAAAGACTAAACGGAGGATATAATGGCAACATTTGAGAGTTTCTCTCCCGAGGCGCTTGGTTTCCTCAAGGACCTGAAAGCCAATAACACAAAGGAATGGTTCGCAGCGAACAAAACAACCTACGAGACCCAGTTAAAAGCCCCCAGCAAGCAGTTCTCCGACGAAATGGCTGCGGCCTTGCAGGACCTGATTGGACAGGGCCACAGCGGTAAAATCTTTCGCATTTATCGTGATGTTCGATTTTCCAAGGACAAGACACCCTACAACGCGCACCTGCATCTTGCGTTCATACCGCAAGGGAATGCGGTTCAGCCACCGATGTGGTTCTTTGGGCTTTCGCCCGAAAAACTGTCCCTGGGCTGTGGGGTATTTCAGTATGACAGACAAGCTCTGGACGCGTTCCGCACGGCTATGGCCGGTCCGGAAGGCGCAGAGCTGATCCGGCTCACCGAAGAAATGCGGCAGAGTGGTTTCCGGATCGAGGACCCAGAGTTGAAACGTGTTCCATCTGGCTTTGACAAAGATCATCCTCATGAAGAGGCGTTGCGGCGCAAGGGGTTTACCGTTTGGATAGACGCGGGGGGGTCTGCCTTTGTTTTCGAACCGAACCTCATAGAAAGAACGTCCGCGTTGTTCGGGCAACTCATGCCGGTGTTTCAACTTCTTTCCAGAGTCATGTAGTCTCGGGTTTGCCCGCCCTGCCTAAGTTCTCCCCGGTGCCAATCTTTTCAACCGGAGCTTGTATCGCTTCATACTCTCGGACAAAGGCGCCAGTACTTTAAGACTTTGACGAGTGCTTTAAACACGCTTGCTGCGTTCCGTGATCACCAACTCGCTGCATTTTTCGCCGATCATAATGGATGGAGCGTTTGTGTTTCCGCTGACGATGTCGGGCATGATAGATGCATCTGCCACCCGCAGGCCCCGGACACCGTGCACGCGCAAGTGGGGATCGACAACCGCGAGGTCGTCTATGCCCATTTTGCAGGTTGAGGTTGGGTGGTAGATCGTCTGGGCCATGTTGCGGGCTGCTTCGAGGTGGTCTTCATCGGTTTCAATCGCGCCAGACGGAACATGTTCGCGCACGATGAAGGGAGAAAGGGCATTGGTTTTGGTCATGGCACGGGCAAATTTCACGGCTCGGATGGCGCAAAGCTGATCACCGGTTGTCGACAAATAGTTCGGAACGATCTTTGGGTAGTCGTGTGCATTTGGCGACGTGATATGGATATGTCCACGGCTTTCCGGCCGTAGCTGGCAGACCGAGGAGGTAAAACCTGAGAACGGGTGCATTTCGATCCCCGGTTTGTCAGCGGACAGCGGCTGAAAGTGGAACTGGATGTCGGGGGTGTCCAGCCCATCCATGGATTTGGCGAAGATGGCCACCTGACTGGCGCCCAGACTCATCGGGCCAGTGCGGCGCAAGGCGTATTCAATGCCGATGCCCGCGCGGTGAAAAATATTATTGATGGCGTCGTTCAGAGTTGGAACGTTGACCTCGTAAACAAGGCGGATTTGCAGGTGATCCTGAAGATGTTCACCTACGCCCGGCAACGCGTGACGAAGGTCGACCCCTGCCGCGCGCAGAACGTCCGGATTGCCGATACCCGACACTTCCAGCAGCTGAGGCGAGCCAATGGCTCCGGCGGACAGGATCACTTCGCCGCCGGGGTTCAACATGGCTTTTTGGGGAGTACCCTTGCGATCATAGGTAACCCCCGTCACCTGTTTTGACGCATCCGCAGCAAACACAAGGCCGGTTGCGTGGGCGTGCGTGATGACCTCAAGGTTCCGACGTTTTCCCTTGATCGGTGTTAGAAACGCCTTGGCCGAAGAGCAACGGAATCCTTTGCGCGCGGTTTGGTGGAAATAGCCAGCTCCCTCCTGCTTCTCGCCGTTATAGTCCTCGGTGCGCGGAACGCCCATTTCCACAGCGGCATCGATGAAGGCTTCGGAAATAGGAGATTTGGCGCGGATCAGCGACACGGACAGTTCGCCATCTTTCCCATGCAGCTCAGGGGCGGCATCTTCGTGACATTCCGACCGCTTGAACAATGGCAGCACATCATCCCACGACCAGCCGGTATTACCGAGTTGCGCCCAGCGGTCATAATCCTCTTTTTGGCCACGGACATAAAGCAAGCCGTTGATCGAGGATGATCCGCCAAGGGTCTTTCCGCGCGGCCAGTCCAGTGCACGACCGTTTAGTCCCGGATCGGGCTCGGCCTTATAGCACCAGTCGGTGTTCGGATCGTGAAGGGTCTTGAAATACCCGACCGGGATGTGAATCCAGGGATTGATGTCTTTTCCCCCGGCCTCAAGGAGCAGAACCCTGACATTCGGATCCGCGGACAATCTGTTTGCGATGACGCAACCAGCAGAGCCTGCGCCAACAATGATGTAATCAAAAGACATGTTACACCAGGTCAGGTTTTGCCGGAGCTACGTACGGAAGGCGTGCGCGTGCTTTTGTATCTGCTGCGCCTGCATTGCGGATATAGCGCTCGTCATCATCGTTGCGGACGGTGTAGACATAGGTCGGATCACCCTCGGTCACCTTGTGAATGGCAAGGCGGCGCACTTGGCTGGCGCGGATCGTTTCGTACAAATCATCGGGGTTCCAGCCCTCGAATAGTATCACCTCAAGCTCGGCGCGGATTTCAGCGCAATCGGGATCGTTCGCGCGGTTGTTCACTTCGTTGGGATCATCGTCGACGTTATAGAGCAGCGTTTCCACCCCTTCGAGCCACATTAGTTTCCACGGGCCTTTCTTTACCATTCTGCTGGGTCCGGTGGATCCGTCTGCGGCAAACTCCGAGATCACAACATCTGACAGGCTGGTGGTATCGCCATTCAGGGCAGGGACCAAAGATTGCCCGTCGATGGGCGCTGCATACTCCTCGAATGAGCCGCCAGCAGCCAGGTCCGTCAGTGTGGGCAGTAGGTCAACAAGCGAAATATTCTCCTTCACCCGAGACGGTTTGAAGCGGTCCGGCGCGTAGACGATGAAGGGAACGCTGGAAGCCCATTCGAAGAAATGCTGTTTGAACCACATGCCGCGCTCGCCCATCATCTCGCCATGATCGGCAGTCAGGATGACAATGGTGTTGTCGATCTGGCCGGTCTTTTCCAGAACGTCTATAAGGCGTCCAACCTTTTCATCGATATACGAGATCATTCCGTAATAGCCGTGACGCGCTTTGCGACGATCTTCGGGCGTGACTGTGAACTCGTGCCGGGACTGGCAATAGTGCAGGTTGCGGCTGAGATGATCCATCTCGTTCAGCTCCAGCGGTGCAACCGCCGGGTATTCGATTTCGTCATGATCATAGAGGTCCCAATACTCCTGCCCGATCACGAAGGGCGAGTGCGGCGACGTGAAGGACACTGTCAGCATAAAGGGGCGATCGTCGCCTTTTCGTGCAAGATCATACAAGGCCTGAGTGCCGTGATATTCGACCTCATCATCGTAGTCCATCTGCATGGTTCGGATCGCCGGGCCACTTTCCAGGATGGGGGCCATTGTCAGGTTGGTGGGTTTGTATTCACGTCCTTTGGACCAATCCACCGTCCAGGCGAAATTGGCCGGATAAATTTCAGTTGTGTGGCGTTTGTCGTAGCCGTGCAGTTGATCGGGGCCGACAAAATGCATTTTGCCTGACATTTCGACCCGGTAGCCCATGCTGCGTAGATAGTGCGCGAATGTCGGAATGTCGGCGTGGAATTCGCTGGCGTTGTCATACATGCCGATCGAAAAGGGTAGCTTTCCCGCGTGCATTGATGCGCGGGACGGGCCGCACATGGGCAGGTTGCAATAGCAATTTTCAAACACCACTCCATTTTCTGCAAGCCGGTCAATGTTGGGCGCTTTGACGGTCTTGTTACCATGGGCCGCGAGTGCGTTTGCTGCGAGTTGATCCGCCTGAATGAAAAGGATGTTTGGACGTGCCATATTCGGTTCCTGAGAAAAAGGAAGATTAGTCCCGGGCGGCTGAAAGAGGGGAGGGCCGCCCGGGGTGCCGAAGTTGTTACTGGATTAACATCCCCAACTTTTCGGCGGTGTCGCTAAATGTCTGAACCTGACCTTCGACAAAGGTTTTAGTTTCGTCCGGTGACAGAATTGTGGGCACAGAGCCCAACTTTTCGGTGGTCTCAACCCAACTTTCGTCAGCCGAGATCGCGCCGAGAACTTCTACCCACTTTGCCACGACATCTTCGGGCAGGTCCTTGGGGCCCCAGACGCCGGTCCAACCGACGACATTTTCGAGGTTCGGATGGCCAAGCTCTTGGGCCGTCGGAGTGTCCGGAATTGCGGAGAAGCGTTCAGGCGTTGTGGTCAGCAAGGGGCGAATTTGATCGGATTCGATGGCGCCGGATAGCCCCGAGAGATTGTGGAAAATCAGGTCGGCATGCCCGCCCACAACGGCTGCCGTTGCCTTGCCGCCCCCTTTGAAAGGAACATGGATCAGCGCTTCGGAATCGACGCCCAAGTCGTCCAGCATGATGAGCATGGCCATATGCAGAAGCGTACCTACACCTGCGGATGCATATGAAAGGCGTTCGCCACTTTCGATCGCGGCTTTCAGTTCATCAAAGTTTTGATAAGGAGAGTCCGCGCTGACACCCAATACAAACGGGTTCTTTTCGATCAAGCCCAGAAACGTGAAGTCGTCCCACTTGTATGGGATCGTACGATTGATTGCAGGGACGGTAGCCTGAGAGCCTACGCGCGCCATCAGCAGCGTGTAGCCATCGGGGCGCGATTTTGCGACCTGAGTCGAGCCGACGACTCCGCCAGCACCGGTTTTGTTGACGACCAGAATGTTCTCGCCCAGGTAGTCGGGCGCCTCGGTGCTGAGGGTGCGGGCCGCCAAATCGGCCGCGCCGCCGGGGCCATAAGGTACCACCAAAGTCACTGGTTTGCTTGGATAATCCTGCGCCGACGCTCCCATCGGGATTGCGAGCAAGGCAAAGCTGCTCAACGCGGCGGTTATTGTGGTTCTGAGTGTCATTTGTTGCGTCTCCCTGAATCGAATGAGACTCATCATAATAAAATACTTGCAGTAAGTAAATAATTAAGTAAAGATACATTAAGGAGGAGCAAAATGGCAGGTTGGTCACAGGAAGAAATCGGCCGCGGGAACCGACAGCGGGTTCTTGGTGAAATCCTGGGATCAGGAACCATTTCGCGTACGCAAATCGCGGACAACCTCGCGCTCAACGCTGCGAGTGTTTCAAGGATAACGCGTGAATTGATCGAAGCGCGCCTGGTTCAGGAGGTCGGCGTGTCCCGGCCGGAGGGTCGCAGGGGACCAAGAACGAAAAAGCTCACCATGGATCGCGCGGGCGGTTATGTGATCGGCATCGGCATCAATGCGTATCAACAGGTGGTCACGCTCGCCGATCTGTCGAACAACCGCATTGCGTCATGGGATGCGGGCGGTGCGGGGCTGACTGATGGAACCAGTTTCATCAAGGCATGCTGCAAGAGGGCCGGGACGCTGATTGAAAAGCACGTTCCTGAACGGGATCGCCTTTTCGGTGTGGGCCTAACAATTGCAGGTAATCTGGACAAAGCCCGTGGCACCGTCATCTCAGCTCCTACGCTTGGGTGGGTCGAAGAAACCGATGTCTGTGAGATTGTAAGAGAAGAACTCGGGGTTCCGGTGGTGCTGGAAACGCCAAGCGCAGCGATCTGTCAGTCAGAGGTAACCTTTGGTGTGGCGCGCAACATCGAAAATGTCGCTGTGATCTACTGTGCGCTTGGATTTGGCATTGGGTTGCAGGTAAACGGAGAGCCTTACAGTGGGATTGGTCGGGTTGGCGGTGTGTTGACTGAAGCCAAAACCACCGATGGGGTCGGCTCAAACGCTCCTGTTTCTTTGACCGATCTGTGCGGTGGTAAGGCGTTGTTGCGCCAGTTGCTGACACCAGAAGTTTTTGATGCGCTGTCTGATCAGGAAAAAGCCCAGAAAATCTGGGATGTCGTTTCTTTGGCGGATGAGCCGGATGAAAATTACAGATCGGCGCTGGAGGAGTTTGGAGCCAGGGCAGCAAACTGCTTTTCTTTAAGTCTAACGGTTTTACAGCCGGAACTGGTTTTGCTTGCAGGCCCGTTGGCGCAATCGCCGTACTATTTGGAGGGATTCCGTAAGCAGATTGAAAATCTGAAGGCTGATCTTCAAGTGCCTATCAAGATCAAATCCAGCGAAATGACCCACATGGGCGCGGCGCGGTTGCTGTCGTTGAATGAAAACATCGCAAACGCTGAACTTGACCTGAATCTGCTTAAGGGAGGACGCTGACCGTGGATCAATCAAAGAAAAAAGACCTGTTTGCAGGGGCATTGTTTCTTGTCCTGGGGATTCTGACACTGATCGTGCTCATTCCCGTAGGCGTTGATTCACCGGGTTCCGTGGAGATTTCCGCCTTGTCCCCGGAATTTTGGCCAAGGGTGATAGCCATGGCGGTGGTTGTTGTCGCCCTGTGTCTTCTGGCCGAGTCTTACTTTTTGAAAGTTCCAAACCTTGATGAGGATGAAGACGCGGAAGCCGATGCCGCCTATAAGCTGGACACGCTTCCGGGAACATTGCGAACGGTCATTCTGATCTTTGCTTTGTTTCTGTTCTACTTTGCGTTGACGACCTTGGGAGTGGTCGCAAGCTCGATCGTTCTGATGCTTGCCATGATGCTCTTTTTCGGCGAGCGAAAATGGTACTACATCGTCCCGATCAGCATCATTTTGCCCATTCTTCTGTACCTTTTCTTTCTGCACATCGCGGGTGTGCCAATGCCGCTTGGCATTTTCGAAACGTTAGGCTGAGGAGGAGCTGAGCATGATCGAGAATATTTCCACGGCCTTTCAGCTGTTCCTGAGCCTCGAGAACATTCTGGTGATTGGAATTGGCGTCCTGATCGGGACCATAATCGGAGCGATTCCAGGGATGACCACACCGATGGGTGTCGCGCTGGCCCTGCCATTCACGTTCACGATGCAGCCTGTAACCGGCATCCTGCTGTTGCTTGGTGTGTACAAGGGCGGCTTATACGGAGGGTCGTTAACAGCCATCCTGATCAAAACGCCCGGAACGCCGGCTGCGTCCTGTACTATTCTGGATGGTTATCCGCTGGCACAAAAGGGGCAGGCGCGAAAAGCGTTGGATATTGCGCTTTACGCATCCTGTGTGGCGGACCTGATTTCTAATATTGCTCTGATCATGTTCGCGGGATTTCTGGCAACGTTCGCTTTGCGCTTTGGCCCGCCCGAGTTCTTCACTCTGATCGTCTTTTCCCTGACGATCATCGCAGGTGTCGCAGGTCCCAGCCTGACCAAAGGTATCCTGTCTGCCTGTCTGGGGCTGATGCTGGCCACTGTTGGGCTAGATCTGATCTATGGCACGAACCGGTTCATCTTCGGTAACTACGAGCTGATGTCCGGGCTGAACTTTATTCCGGTTCTGATCGGTCTGTTTGCCATCCCCGAAATCCTTGATCGCGCAACGCGACGTGCCCGGCCTGCAGGCGCGCAGCGTCAGGAACTGGGCAACGGCGCAAGTTTTGCCGAATTCCGTAAAACCCTGAAATCAGTGATCCGTGGCAGCTTCATCGGCGTTATTCTGGGCGCAATTCCCGGCATCGGTGGCGCTCCTGCGGCTTTCCTGAGCTACAGCGAGGCGCGTCGGAACTCGAAAAACCCCGAAAATTTCGGCAAAGGTGAGCCCGAAGGCGTCGCAGCCGCCGAAGCAGGGAACAATGGCGTGGCCGGAGCAACCATGATTCCGCTGCTGGCGCTGGGTGTTCCTGGCGACGTGATCACGGCAGTGATCCTGGGGGCGTTTATGATCCACGGCCTGCGTCCTGGTCCCATCCTCTTTGCTGAAAACCTGCCGATGATCTATGCACTGTTCATGGGGATCCTGCTCAGCTCGGCTTATTTGTTCATCGTAGGCAAGGTCGCCATCAAAACCTTCAGCCGCGTAGCGCTCATCCCGAACCGTATCCTCTACCCGATTGTATTCACGTTGTGCGTCTATGGTGCTTATGCGGTGAACAATAACCTGTTCGACATCCTGGTAATGCTGTGCATGGGGCTGGTGGGTTTCACGATGCTGCGGCTTGAAATACCGGTTGCTCCGTTTCTGATTGCCTTCGTCTTGGGGCCACTGCTTGAGGATAACTTCCGTCAGTCCTTGCTGTTGTCAGATGGCAGCCTGTCGATCTTTGTCAGAAACGCGATTTGCTGGTTGTTCTGGCTGTTGACGGCATTGTCGATATTCGTGCTGGTTCGATCCCGCATCCGTGCATCGCAAACGGGTCAGGCCTCTGTGCTGACAACCGGCGGTTAATTCCGAAAACGAGGACAACGACCATGGTTAATGCGGACAGGGTTGGACTTGGGCGCTTTGCGTACAGCTTTGCAGTGATCTCGGACACGCATGTCAATCCGGACGAAGACACATGCAATTCTCCGTTTCCCGTAAATGCCCGGGCCAATCGACGCTTTCGCTATGTTGTCGCGGATATCAATCGCAGAGACGTGGAATTTGTCGTTCATCTCGGAGATCTGCTGCATCCTGTTCCCGAAACCGGCGCGCTGTATGCTCAAGCCGCCGATGCCTATCGCGCGATCGTGTCCGATCTGAAGGTGCCGATCCACGTTCTTCCGGGCAACCACGACATCGGTGACACGCCCATCTGTGGGGGACCCGCCAGCCCGACCACGCCTGAAATGATTGAGGCGTGGAAAGGTGAGTTTGGGGCACATTTTCACAGTTTCGAATGGGGTGGGGTGCGTTTTGTTCTGCTAAACGCGCAGTTGATCAATTCCGGACTTCAGGCTGAGGCGGATCAGAAGCATTGGGTTGAGACCGAGCTTGCGGCAGCGCATGGCCAGCGCGTCATGTTGATGCTGCATCACCCGGCCTATCTGTGTTATCCCGACGAGCCGGATCATTATGACAACACCGATCAGCCCGGCAGGGGATGGCTGTTGGCGCTGCTAGAAGAATATGGCGTTGAGGCCATGTTCTCGGGCCACGCGCATAACTTCTGGTATGATCGCTACGCCGAGACAGATTTTTACCTGGCTCCGGCAACCAGCTTCGTTCGGCAGGACTACTCGGAAATGCTGCGCGCGATCCCACCTGAAGACAGCGAGTTTGGCCGCAATGACGCAGCCAAACTTGGCTACTTTGTCGTGAATGTTTACGAAAATGGCCACGTCACAAAATTTGTGCGTACAAACGGAGCGGAGCTTGCGCCCGATGAAAAACCGGCTGGTGACCCGCTGCAATTGGCACCGGAACCAAGGGAAAACGTCCTGCCATTGATCGGCTTTGACCTTCGTAAGAATTGGGCGGAAATTTCGGAGGTGCCCCCCAGCGGAGGCCTGGATGAATTCGATCGCAAACCTGTGCGCAATGACTATCATCTCTTGGCGCTGCAAGAGATGGGTGTCCGGGACATCCGTATCCCGATACATGATCTGCTGGACTCATCCCGCCGCGCCCGGCTTGATATTCTGAAACATCTTGGGTTCCGAATTACTCTGCTGGGATTTGGCGTCCCGGAAAAACATCTGGATCTGATTGCATCCCAGTCCGCCAATCTGACGGACTGGGAAATCACATTGAATTGGGGCGATGTCGCGAAGTCGGCAGGGACTCTGGCCAAGGCCCATGCAAAAACTGGCCTACCGATCTACATCTCACGGATGCGGACCAAAGGTGATATCAGGTCCGAAGGTACGTATTTCCATGTCATCAATCACGGGTTCAACACTGATGATGCCGATCAGCTTGCGATCCTCGCTGGGCTGCCCAAATCTTGCGGCGTGATCGGGGCCGTATTTCGACTCGGCAATGCCGATCCGGTCTACCCGAGTTTGGAAGGCGCGGACGGAGCTGTTGCCATTCATGGCTTGAAGGCGTCTGTGCATTTGCGGGTCGCCGGTGACAACCCTGCCGTCCCGCATTTGGATGATGACGCAACGGTCGCGCGGGTTGTTGAAGCAATGGACATCCGGCCAAAGCTTCAGAACACACGGGTTTTTTGCGATACCTTGGTCGATGTAGATCGGGGTTACTTCGTGCGAAACGGAGCCATTGATCGTTGTAACAACCCGAGGCCACTGCTGGAAGCTGTCCGCGCGCGGCACGCCCGAAACGTCTGAACGCCCCAGGATTTTGCCAAACTCTGATGCGCCGGATCAGCTGGCCCAAAAAAGGTTTTGATCAGAATAGCCTCATCGAGCGATTCTGGTGCTGGGCATTGCTTGTACAGTCGCGATGACGATGGTCGGATACGCTGACGACCATGTCGCAGAGTGTTGGCTTAGTTGTTGTCAGGATCACCATTGGATCGCGGATCTTTGTACCGGTTCAGATCCAGCACGCCCGCTTGGACAGGGTCGCTTCGCAGAAACATGTCCATCACCTTGTCGCTGGTGTCCCAAAAATCAGGACTTGTCCTGCGCAGCCCATAAGCCGTTATGAATTTGATCCATTCCGCCTGCGACTGCACTGATTTGAGGTCGGATACAAAGGACGCCAGTTGTGCTTCTTGAAGTTGAAAGTAGAAATTAGGATAGCTTCCGACCACACCCTGCAGGATGGTCAGGACGTCGGCTCGCGGATTCCGGCGATCCTTTTCTTCAAACAGGAACGCCACGTTGTAATGGGCTTTGTCGTGCAGCAGCGAAAAGATAGCTGTGGAGCCGTCTTCTTTGTCTACCAAAAGCAGGGACACGTCTGACAAATACTTAACCCATTCGCCGGTTTGATCGGCGATAGTGCTCAAGTCGTTTAGAACATCTGAATGACCATTCGAACAGTCGGCATCATTGCACCTGTTGATCGTGTCCTTGACAGGCCAAAGACCGTTGCCGCGATTTAAGAGTTCCAACAGAAACTCTTGTTTCGGTGCGCCCGTTCCAAAATCTATTCCAGTCGGAAAACTGTTATCGACGCGACGCCGATGCCAATAAGTGTGCAGCTCAGCCAATGCCCCTTGGTACCAGGTTTCGTGCATCTCTTGTCTGTCGCCGCGCGGCATGAAGTTCAGGAAGTTGTCCTCGCTCTCCATCCGCAATTCGTCCATGTACAACCGCGTTGAAAGCTGGTGTTCGACACGGCCAAAGACGTCATAACCGGCAACCAGATCGTAGTAGATACGTTCGAACACCGGGAAATCAATGACCCAGGCCGTTTCAGGGATACCACCGTGGAACCCGGTCATGGCAGAGGCATTGTCGAAATGGCGAAACACAGTAATCAGCGCTTGGGGATTGGTGCCGTCGCCATCCCAGATCGCATCATATCCAAATCCGGTCTGATACGCCGTGCTGTTGCGATATCGGGCATCGCGAAACTCAAGGTACTTGATCTGGTTTTCGTGGGACATTCCCTGAAGATCTCCAAGGAATCTTCCATCCAACTCAGCCACCGGCAGTTCCAGAAAGGCAGCCCCTTCCGCCAAAAAGCTGGGGTCTGTGACGGACAGATCGGCATCGGGGTCAAGGAAACTGACCCAGAACCGGTCCTCGATTACGTCGACGGCAGTTTCACCGTGGCATACCGGACCGCGGATGAAGCTGCGCACAAAAAACAACGCATCGTCCAAAAGAAACTGGTAACGACTGCGGGCCGGGATCTTGGCAAATGTACTGAACGGGTTGCCGCCTTCGTCTTCACCATATGCCGGCAGCTCGGCTAAAGACCAAGGTGGATCAAGAAACAACTGCTGGTATCGTGTCAGACGGTCCGGACCAAAACTGTACACCAGATGATCTTTGTGCACGATCGTCTCGTCGAATGGTTACAGGCGATAATAGAACGGCTCAGCGCCGGGATCATCGAAGGGGCGGCGCGTTGCGATGATTTCGATTTTTGATCCCGGTGGGCTGGCGGAACGCACCAGCTGAAAGAATTGTCTTGGCTCGCCAGCTGGAAAGTGGAGGCGCGCCAGAAACAGATGTTCGTAAAGATATCTGCCCATCAATTGATGGCGCAGGTCGGAGGCGTTCAGAAATGCCTCCCACTCTGCGATCTGAATTTGGATATTCTCGGGGATTTCAGGTGCAGCCGATGGCAATGGCGCTCCGCTTTGGATCCATGACATAAGCATTTGGTATTCAATGTCATTGAGCGGAGCCGTTGCATAGGGCATTCCCGCCTTTGGATTTGCCGAGCTGAAGGCATCGAATTCTTGCGTAGTAGGGCAGGCCAGAGGGCGATCAATCGACAGTCCAAGCTCGGTTGGGACAGGTGCATTAGCCTTCAAAGGTGACTGCCTGCCTAGCTCTAGGTAGCGTTCCAACACCGTTCCGGCTTCACCAGTCGTTTCGGACGACGGAAGAACGGGGTAAAACCCAAGCGCGCGCCATCCGGGAACTGTCTGTGCGTCGATACCAAGCCGTGTCGTTTGCGCATCTTTTAGCCGTTCAGTGTGATAAACCGCCTCTTTACTAGCGCCTCGCAATAGACCGGCAGGGGATGTCAGCTTGAGTTGGCAGGGTGCGTCATAGCAGCTGTGACACACCACACAGCGGTGGTTCAGGATCTTCTGAACGTTGGTCCAGTCGCCATTTTCGCGCGTGGCGTCTGAGGTTGCACCGGATGCGGTTGTATCTGACTGGGCCGTACACTGATCAGTAGACAAAAGTGCAAAAGCCACTGCAAACACAAAGGTCAAAAAACGCCCATTTCGTAGTGTTTGCAGCATAGTTGCCTCCTCATCGGAATGGTCCGTTTTCAATGACCATCATGACAAGCCCAAGGGCTTTGGCAAGTTTATACTACTGAATTCACGTCGTTTGTCGCGTTTCTTGAACTTTTTCGCTGGCGCGCGGCCAAGCATGTTTGCCGGTGCTCAATTGGCTATCGGCGTCAGACCGTTGCGCCCTTGATACGGATCGCCGATCCTACGCTACCAGCGCAAAGGCCGATGACAATTGCGATCAACAGTTCAACCGTATCGACCTTGGCAAACGACCCATGGGCAAAAATCAAGGTCGCCAGCACCCCGACAATGCCACCCATCAATGCGCCCAGCCATATGCGGCGCGTCATCATTCCCAGGGCCAGCCCAAGGATACCCGGCAGACTGATGATGTTGGCCCCGATTGTTCCCAGAATTTCCAGCATGGCGTGTCCCTTTTCAGTCTGCTCGTGTGCTCAGGAATGATTTGATGTCATCGCCGTCATCTGCGGCCTGTTTTTGCAATATACCAGACGCTTTGCTGGCAAGGGTTTCGGTCACTTCCTGATACCGTTCCTGATAGCCTGGCGGCAGGCTGTGGGCGATGCCCTGGTGGCAATCAATGCAGGTCATGTTTTCATCAATGGCGCGCTGGTGCTCAGAGGCGGCGCGTGTTTCTTGCAACGTGAAATCCATGTAATCGAAGTTGTGGCAGTTCCGGCACTCGCGGCTGTCGGATGCCTTCATCTTCTTCCAGACAGCAGTCGCCATACTCAAACGATGTTCTTCGTATTTTTCGGGCGTGCTGATTGTGCCTGCCAGCTCGTGATAAACGTCCTTGACCGCCATGATCTTGGCTTTGATCTTGTGGTTCCATTCGTGCGGCACGTGGCAATCGGAACAGATCGCGCGCACGCCGGAATGGTTGTTGTAGTGGATCGTCTCACGATACTCGCCCAGATTGGTTTCCATCGTATGGCACGAGGTACAGAACTCTTCGGTGTTGGTCAGTTCAAGCGTCCAGTGGAAGCCGCCCCAGAACAGGATACCAGCCAGAAAGCCCGCAAGGATCAGAAAACCCGAGCTGAAGGCCACCGCCGGGGTCCAGATCCAGTTCCAGAGGCGGCCAATCCAACCGCGTTTTTCAGGAGAGTCTGCCATATCGGTGCTCCTTTCATTCTTGCGTTGGATTAGTTGCCCGAGGACGGTTGAAAGACGTTGTCAACCAATGGCGGTGCGTCCGCTTGCGGAACGTGACACTGGTTGCAGAAGTAACGGGTGCCTGCGATGTGATCCAACTCGTTGCCGTCGCGATCAAGGTAGTGGGTCATCGACAATGTCGGCGCGTTACGTTCCCCTGCTTTAGTCCAGTCGTGGCAAGACAGGCACTGATTGGTGCGTGTGTCGATCTGGTACTGCTCAACCGAGTGCGGGATCAATGGTGGCTGCTGTCGATAATTTCGCTGCATGCGGCCTTCGACGGTTTTGTGGATCTGATCCAGGGGGATTAGTTCATCCACGTCGGCTCCACGCAGGGATTCAACTTGAGCTGATTGCGCAAGGGCGAACCCACCAAGGAGCACAACGGGGATAAGGGCTAATAAGCCTGTACGGATTGGCTGGTTCATCTTGGCACTCCCTTAGATAGGTCTGGCTGCGCGCGGATCAGGCGCGGAAACTGGATCAAAAGGTGCGGCGACCTCGTCGTCGAACCGGTGAGTAAAATTGAAAACGTTGACTGCGCATACGTCGATGCAACGACCGCAGGTGGTGCAGTCTGGAGACAGGATCAGAGGCGTGGAACCTGGGCTGCCCTTAAGCGCAGGGGATATGACCTGATTTTCAGGGCAAACGGCATAGCAATCCATGCAATCATCGCAAGCTGCACGGTTCGCAGCGCTAACTCGCAACAGGCCTTTTGCGCCAATCAGCCCGTAGAATGCACCAACCGGACAGATGTGACCGCACCAGCCGTGCCGCGAAACAAACAGGTCGAACACGAAGATGGCTATGGTCATGGCCCATACGAACCCGGCGCCGAATATCAGGCTGCGATGCAGCATGGTGATCGGGTTGACCAGCTCCCATGCAATCACGCCTGTTGCGCCCGAGACGATCAGGACAGTGGCCAGTACCCAAAGGCGGGTGCTGCGTTTGGGTTGCCAGCCTTTCGGCATGTCCAAACGTCTGTGCGCCCAGTTGGCTGCATCCGTAACTGGGTTGATCGGACAAACCCATGAACAATAGACACGCCCACCAATCAGAGCGTAGGCGACCAGAACGATCATTCCGCCAATCAGGGCTGTCAGTTCCGGCCAATGCCCGGCGATCATGCTTTGCAACAGGATAAGCGGATCTGTTAGCGGCAGCACGCCCAGTGTCAAAGATCCGGCAAGCGTGCCTTGCACGATCCAGATTCCGAACCAAGGCCCCAATAGGAACACAGCCAGAAAGAGCAATTGGCTTGTGCGGCGCAGCAGCAGGAATTTGTGGGCATGAAACCATCCTTTTTCCTGGATGGCTTCCATTCCGACCGGCATATGCGTACGCGCACTCATTGCCCGACCCCCGGTAAATCGTATGCGGGGGCGAACCCACCCGGTGCGGCGAGGTTGTCGGTGCCCGGTCCGGGCAGTCGGTCTGGCAGGTCGATGAGGCCTTCGACAAGGGGGCCACCCTTGGCCTCTTTCTCTTCCCAGCCTTTGCGGTAGTGATCGGCACTGCCGCCGCGGGCCAAACGCGCAGGCAGAACCTTGATCGCGGCCTCTGGCAGAACACAGCTTTTCTCGCACATGCCGCAGCCTGTGCAGTGGTCCGCATGAACTGTCGGGATGAACATTGCGTGGCGGCCTGAACGTTCATTATGGGCCGTTTCCAGCGTGATCGCCTCATCAATCACCGGACAGACCCGATAACAGACATCGCAGCGCAGGCCGAGGAAGTTCAGACAGTTCTCCTGATCGACAAGGACAGCGACGCCCATTTTAGCATCGTCGATATTATCGAGAGACGGGTCCAATGCTCCAGTGGGGCATGCAGCAACGCATGGGATGTCGTCGCACATTTCGCATGGCACATCCCTTGCTGTGAAATAAGGAGTCCCAGTTGCGACTGCATCCACCCCGAGTTCTGCCAATTTCAGTGTATCGTAGGGGCAGTCTCGCACACACAGACCACAGCGGATGCAAGCGGACAGAAATTCCCTTTCCGGTAATGCGCTGGGGGGGCGTAACGCCTCCGCCGGCAATGCGCGAGCATCGCGCGCCAGCCAGGCCAATAATGACCCGGCAACCACGCAGCCACCCGACGCACGCGCCGCATCCTGCAGGAAGCGACGCCTTTGCGGGGAAAGAGGTTTACCTTCAAAGGGCATGGGGACGACCTTTGCCTCGCTTGTCCGTTACGCGCGCTCGACCTTACAGGCGCATTTCTTGTAGTCGGTCTCCTTCGACAGGGGGCAGGTCGCATCCAGTGTCAGCTTGTTGGTGAGCTGATGCTCGTCGAACCACGGCATGAACACCAATCCACGTGGAACTTTGTTTCGGCCGCGGGTTTCGACCCGGCTGGTGACTTCGCCCCTGCGGGTCGACAGAACAATCTCTTGCCCACGGCGCAGACCGCGATCCTTGGCGTCCTGCGGATGCATGTAGACGACGGCCGACGGAAACGCGCGGTGCAGTTCGGGCACCCGGCGGGTCATCGAGCCCGAGTGCCAGTGTTCCAGCACGCGACCAGTGGACAGCCACAAATCATACTCTTCGTCCGGAACCTCGGCGGCAGGTTCGTAAGGCGCAAAGATGATTTTTGCCTTGCCATCCTTGTGGCCGTAGAATTCCACACCCGCGCCTTCGGACACATAAGGATCATAGCCTTCGCGGAAGCGATAGAGCGTTTCCTTTCCGTCCACGACCGGCCAGCGCATACCGCGCGCCTGATGGTACATCTCGAACGGAGCCAGATCATGCGCGTGGCCGCGCCCGAAATCGGCATATTCTTCGAACAGGCCTTTCTGGACGTAAAAGCCGAAATGTTCGGCATCGTCGTTGTGGAACCCTTCTGCCGTCTCGGACAGCGGGAACTTGTCAACGGTTCCATTGGCATAGAGCACATCGTACATGGTCTTGCCACGATGCTCGGGCATCTTGGCCAGAAGTTCCTCGCCCCAAACCTCTTCGACGGTGAAGCGCTTCGAGAACTCCATCAACTGCCACAGGTCCGATTTCGCCTCACCCGGTGCTTGTACCTGCTGGCGCCAGAACTGGGTACGGCGCTCGGCGTTGCCATAGGCGCCTTCTTTCTCAACCCACATGGCTGTGGGAAGGATCAGGTCCGCCGAAACCGCGGTGACCGTTGGGTAAGGGTCCGAGACTGTGATGAAGTTTTCCGGGTTGCGGTAACCAGGATAGCCTTCTTCGTTGATATTGGGGGCGGCCTGCATGTTGTTGTTGCACTGCACCCAATAAGCGTTCAATTCGCCATCCTTCAGTTTGCGGTGCTGCAACACGGCGTGGAATCCGGGCTTGGGTGGAATGGTGCCTTCGGGAATGTTCCACGCGGTTTCACAGATTTGTCGATGTTCGTCGTTTGCCACGACCATGTCCGCCGGCAAGCGGTGGGCAAATGTGCCGACCTCGCGCGCAGTACCGCAGGCGGACGGCTGACCGGTCAGCGAGAAGGGCGAGTTGCCGGGTTCGGAGATTTTACCCACCAGCAGGTGCACGTTGTACATCAGCGAGTTCACCCACGACCCGCGAGTATGCTGGTTGAAACCCATTGTCCACAGGCTCATCACCTTACGGTTGGGGTCGGCATATTGCTGGGCCAGTTTCTCCAGCTTGTCTGCGGGAACGCCTGACAGTTCAGAGGTGTACTCCAGCGTGTAGGGTTCGACAGCTTTGGCGTACTCTTCGAAGCTGATTGGTTCCATTTTGCCCGAATTCGGGTTTTCAGCTTCCTGCTGCAGCGCGTTGGTATCGCGCAGGCCATAGCCGATGTCAGTGGCGGTTTTGGTGATGTTGACGTGTTTCTTGACGAACTCTTCATTCACCGCGCCATTCTGAATGATGTAGTTGGCGATGTAGTTCAGGATCGCCAGATCAGTCTGCGGTTCAAAAACGATGCCATTGTCGGCCAGCTCGAACGAGCGATGCTCGAAGGTCGACAGCACGTGTACTTCACAGCCCGGCTTGGTCAGGCGGGTATCGGTCAGGCGCGACCACAAGATGGGGTGCATCTCGGCCATGTTTGATCCCCAAAGTACAAATGTATCCGCGTGCTCAAAGTCGTCGTAACAACCCATCGGCTCATCAATGCCGAAGGTGCGCATGAAACCCACAACGGCTGACGCCATGCAGTGCCGTGCATTGGGGTCGATATTGTTCGACCGGAACCCGGCTTTCATCAGTTTGGAGGCCGCATAGCCTTCCCAAACCGTCCATTGACCGGATCCGAACATGCCAACGCTGGTTGGGCCTTTCTTGGCAAGCGCCTCTTTCCATTTTGCGGCCATGACATCGAAGGCTTCGTCCCAGCTTACGGGCTCGAATTCTCCGTTTTTGTCGTATTCGCCATTGGTTTTGCGCAGCAACGGCGTGGTCAGGCGGTCCTTGCCGTACATGATCTTGGACAGGAAATAGCCCTTGATGCAATTCAGCCCTCGGTTCACAGGCGCGTCGGGATCACCTTGTGTTGCGACCACACGGCCTTCTTTGGTGCCGACCAGAACTGAGCAGCCCGTACCGCAGAACCGGCAGGCCGCTTTGTCCCAGCGGATATCCGGTACCCCGGCCTGAGCTTTGGCTTCACCCGCAGCCAGCGGGATACCAGCGGCAGAGGCTGTTGCTGCGGCCGCTGAGGCCTTGAGAAAAGTCCGGCGAGATTCAGAATGTGTCATAGCGTGGGCCTCCGGCTGGTGGATGGGCTTGGGGCATCGGGCTGCGGATGGGCGTCCGCGAGATCCTCGAAATGGTGATAAGTCAGTGTCAGTGAGATAACGCCCGGGATCTGGTGCAGGTCCATGATGACCTCGGACGCAAGACGGGATGGCGTGTCTTCGACAACAACAACAAAACGGCCATCTTCCGTTTGGGCGTGAATTTCGACACCGGGCGTTTCCGTCATCACGTGCGCTGCTGCGCTGGCGTGATCAGGTGCGACATGAGCAAGACAACCGCAGATGTTCATTGTGTGGTTTCCATTTGTGGTTGAGGTGGGCGTTCCAGCGTGATGGCGTCGACGGGACACAAGCTTGGGCAAATCCCGCAGCCATTGCAGGCTTCAAAGTCCAGCGCAGGTTCTGCGCGCCCACCGGTCGTCAGTTTGAATCGGATGGCGTTTTGCTCGCAATTGTCCTGGCAGATGCGGCAACTGACGCCGATCATGGATAAACAATCGTCCGCCTTGAGAGCGGCGCGCCATTGCCAGTCTGGCAGATGGTCAGTCTGTAGCGCCTCGGTCGGGCATATCTGAGCGCATTCGCCGCAGAAAGTGCAGGGATTGTCGGTGGGTTGAAATCGGGGGTACCCGTCGGTCCCGATGATAATAACATCTTCGGGGCAAGTATCTGCGCACTTACCGCATTTACTGCATAGATCAACAAAGCACCGCTCTACAGAGCCTGGTGGCCTGGCGATACTGCCGTCCCCTGGTCTGATTTTGGCGCTGAGAAACGCGCGTCGGCTGGTCATTTGTTGCATTGCATGCGACCTGGCTACACTCGATTCCTAAGATCGAGTGTACCGCATACAGTGATCTGCGGGGTGCTTTTTTGATTTAGGTCATTTTGCTGCTTAAATATTACTCTTTTGGGAAACTTTAATTTTTGAGACGAAGGGCCCCCTTTTTTGATCAGCGCCTGGGCCTTGCGGTTCGGATCAACAACAAAAAGACAAATACAGATCCCAGAGACGTTGTGACAATGCCCACTGGCAGCTCCTGCGGGGCAAGCAACAGGCGGCTGAGGATGTCCGAACCTGTCAGCAAAGCGGCTCCGACAACGGCGGCTGTTGGCACAAGCTGGCTGTGCAAAGGCCCCGCAATGCCGCGCGCGATGTGGGGGACCATCAGGCCGACAAACCCGATCACACCAGCAACGGATACGAATACAGCGGTCGCGAGGGCAGCCACAAAGAACATCCGGAACCGTAACCCCTGAACGGGCACTCCCAACGTGGAAGCCGTCAAATCGCCGGTTAACAGCGCATCAAGCCAGCGGCTTCGATACATCGCATACGCAAGGATCAACACCAAACCGGCGCAGACAAGCGGGAACGTCTCCCACCGGGCAAGACCCAGACCCCCAAGCATCCAGAAGATGACTGAATGGGCCGCGCGGCTGTCGCCCGCAAAAATGAGGTAGTTGGTAATAGCTGAAAACAAGAACGAAACCGCAAGCCCCGCTAGGATCAGTTTCTCTGGCGCGCTTGTGCGCAGACCGTGGACCAGAGCCAACACAATGCCTGATGCGACTAGCCCGCCGAAAAACGCGGCCAGCGGTAGGGTCCAAAAACCCAGCACATCTCCGGTCACCGTTATGACAAAGACTGCCCCTGCAGCCGCGCCAGAGGACAAGCCGAACAGAAACGGGTCTGCCAGATCGTTGCGTGTGGTGGTTTGCAGGACAACACCGACGATGCCCAGCCCGGCACCGATCACGGCGGCGAACAACGCGCGCGGCAATCGCAGGTCAAACACGATGCGGTGCAGCGGGGACATCTCCCCCTCCACCAACCCTGTGCCCAACAGGACACCGGCCAGTGCGTCAGAGGCGGGAATGGACGTGGTTCCGTAGATAGTCGAAGTCAGCAAAAGGGCGGCCAGTACAGCCGCCCCCAGCAGGAGTGTCAGGCCAAGTCGGCCCATATCAGTTCAGACCCGGGTGCATAGCCTTGGCCATTTTCGAGATTGCTTCGATATTTGCCGGTCCGGGTGTCAGTTCTTCGTAGCGCAGACCGATCCAGCGTTCGTTTTTGACGGCATCCGTCTGAGACATTACAGGGTGGTCCTGCAGGAACTTGAATGTGTCCGCTGCGCCATTTCCGGTTTGATAGTCCAGCAGAACCAGAAATTCCGGGTTCGAAGCGGCCACAGCCTCCCACGAGGAACGTCCCCAACTGGTATCCATATCATGGGTGACGTTCTCGCCTCCGGCGGCGGCAATCATCGCGTCGGGAATGGCGAACTTACCGGCTGTAAACGGGGCATCGGCGGGGCCGTCCAGCAGGAAAACGCGGGGCTTCGGCAACTCGGTTGTCTGCGCCTCGATCGCGGCCAGTTCTTCTTTCCAGCCTGAAACCAGTTTTTCGGCATTTTCTTCAACATGCATGACTTTGCCCAGGCGCAGGACGTCATTGAACAACAGGTCCATGCTGGCTTCAGGCCGGTCCTTGTCCAGATGCACGCAGCTTTCCGTCAGGATCATCGTTTTGATGCCAAACGGCGCAAGCGTGTCAGGGGTCACGTCGCCGCCCGGCTTCATGCCATAGTACCAGCCCGCAAAGAACAGATCGGGCTCGACCGCGACCAGATTTTCGACCGTCGGATATTTGGGGGCCAGTTCCGGTATGTCGCCACGCAGAGTGTCAAATTCGGGGCTGGTTTTGTACCAGCCGGTGATGCCGGTCAGGCCAACGATCTTCTCCTGCAAACCCAGCGCAAAGGCCATGTTGGTCATGTTCATGTCGTGGACGACCAGCCGCTCGGGTTGGGTTTCAAAAACCAAAGGTTCACCGCAATTGTCGACGGTGATCTCGTGCGCTGTTGCGGTACTGGCAAGGCCGCTGATAAGTGCCGCGCACCAGAGTGTTTTGCTCATGTTGTTTTTCCTAGTTTGAAGTAGTGGTTCTTCTGATATCCAGTGCCGGGATCACGCGGCCTTCGTGCTGAAAGCTCAGGAAATCGACACCAAACGTTTCACGGACCCTTTCGGGTGTCAGCACCTCGTGCACAAGGCCGAAACCGGTCAGGCGCGTGGATTTCATCAAGGCGACATGGGTGGCAAATTCCGGGATCATGACCAGATCATGGACGATCATAACCACTGTTATGCCAAGCTCCGCCACCAGTGATAGCATGCGTCCCTTTGCGTCTGGGTCCAGATGGTTTGTTGGTTCATCCAGAAACAAAAGCGAAGGATTTTGCGCCAAAGCCCGCGCGATATGGGCTCGCTGACGCTCTCCGCCGGATAACATGCCCATCCGCTTGTCAGCCAGCGCGCCCAGGCCGGTCAGGTTCAGGATGCGATCAAGCTCTGCGGTGTGCTCTTTGGCAGATCGATCGGCGCGGATCGGGATTTGCCCAAGGGCCACATAGTCGCGCAGAAACAGGCGTCCGTCTGGCGACTCCTGCTGACTGACCACGGCGATCGTTCGGGCACGGTCCATGGCCGAAAGATGCCGAAGGCTGCGTCCTTTTACCAGCACGTCGCCCAGTACGATCTCTTCTGCACCGCTCAACAGGTTCAGCAGCGTAGTTTTGCCCGCTCCGTTTGGACCGGCAATTGCCAGGATAGCCCCTTCATCAAGTTCGAAGTCGACATCTTTCAACAAAGCGTCGCCATTCAGGGCGTAGTACTCCAACGCGCGCGCCTCAAGGAATGTTCCGCAGGTCATGCGCTTGTCTCCACTATCAGCCGTGGCAGGCGCGCAAGGGTTTTCTCAAGAAGGGCGGGCGGGCGTTGCGTTGCGTTGGTCCAGCCATCCTCGCTGTCACGGTACTGATGCGCGAAATCGGCAAGGGCGTCCACGTCATGAACCGACTGGATGCCGCCGAAGAGATATTGCGCCTTACCCAAAGCCTGAAACCCAACGGTCGTTGGTCTACCGCAGCCGGCCATGCAGGAGACCTTGCGAATACAAAACGCTGCCGGAAGTTTGCCATCCAGCGTTGCTCGCAATGAGTCCGCCTGGTCAGCGCCTTCGCAGGTCTCGCAAATCAGAAGAAAATGATCAGGACTGTTCGACATGGCACACTCCGCTCGTCTCCAAGCGCGGAAAGGAGGTGCCAATGATGTCATCACGTCTAAGACGTTTCATAAAGCCTCCTTCCAGGACGCCCCGCCCCGGGTTGGTTGAACATTGGATGGTAGGTCTCCTGACTTGCGGGTCGTGGCTTGGCCATCCTTCCCGACCCATTAGGGTCAGTGGATATTTGGCGTCGCTCACCGCTTACAGTTGCGGGGGCAGTCACGGACTTGGGGCCGTTTGGCATCCTCACCGTATTCCCTTTTCATCCCTTGGCGAACCACAGGGAACCATCGTGGGCGATGCTTGCCCGAGATCCAATTTTGGGTCAAGCGATAATCTGTAACCGCCCATGAACAGGGGTCATTTGTCATTCGCCAATAATCTGACTACGCTGCGCCGCAGAAAAGTAAGGAACACGATGAAGTGTCCTGGCTCCTAGGGCCGACTATTCAATTGATGACAAGACGAACGCGCATTCAAAAACAAGCCGGACGAGATGAAAATTCAGGAAAATCGAACTTATTCTCAGTTAAAGGTGGGCGACAAGGCTCAGGTTACACGGCTGTGTACTGTGGACGATTTGTATGCGTTTGCCTCGGCCTCGGGCGACCACAACCCGCTAAATCTGGCGGCCTATGACGGAGATGGGGATGGGTCCCTCGAGGCTGTTGCACCTGCTTTGTGGCCCGCTGGTTTAGTGGCCGCAGTGATAGGAAACATATTGCCGGGGGCTGGTACACAAACACGTCACGCAAACCTGAGTTTCCATGCCCCGGTTTTAGCGGGCGACGAACTGACCGCCTTTGTTTCTGTTACTGAAAAGCGTGAAGATGGCGATCTGCTCTGTTCCGCAGAAGTGCGCCGGGTCGGGGACAACGCATTGATTTTGAAAGGTACCGTACAGGTCACGCCTCCGTCACGGCATATGACCTTCGACTCGGTCGAAGTTCCGGGACTAGTTGTTCAACGGCACCAGCACTTCGATGCTTTGTTGGAAAAGGTACGTCCTCTGGACCCAATGCTCACAGTGATCGTCGCCCCGGAAGAGGCGAATTCGCTGGGCGGGGCATTGCTTGCGTTGGAAAACAACATCATCACTCCGATTTTGGTAGGCGACCCAGCTAAGATTTCTACCGCTGCGGCCCAGCTTGGGGCGGATTTGTCCGGAGTTGAAGTCGTTGAAGCAAAGGGCCACGAAGTGGCTGCCCAACGTGCGGTCGGCTTGGTCGTCGATGGTAAAGCCCGAATGCTGATGAAAGGTCACTTGCATACGGATGTCCTGCTGCGCGCCATTTTGCGTCGGGAAAATGGGCTGAGGACTGGGCGACGGTTGTCGCATGTATTCGTCATGGACGTGCCGGGCATGTCGCGGCCCATCATGGTAACCGATGCGGCGGTGAGCATCGCACCGGACCTCGAAACTAAGGCCGACATCGTTCAGAACGCCATCCATCTTGCGCATTCCATCGGCATCGAGATGCCGAAAGTTGGTGTCTTGTCGGCGGTCGAAACGATCAACCCGCACTTGCCGTCGTCGGTCGATGCGGCTCTGTTGTCGAAGATGGCCGAGCGTGGACAGATCACTGGCGGGCTGGTCGATGGCCCCTTGGCCATGGACAACGCAGTTGATCTGAATGCCGCGCGGACAAAGGGCATCACCTCGCAGGTTGCGGGTGTCGCAGATATTCTGGTTGTTCCGAATATTGAGGCTGGCAACATGGTTGCTAAACAGCTCACATATATCTCTCACGCTGAGGCCGCCGGCATTGTGGTCGGTGCTGCAGTGCCAATTATCCTGACGTCTCGGGCGGATGATGACGCGTCCCGGTTGGCGTCATGCGCCGTTGCGGCGCTGCATGCAATTGCGAATGAAGGCAAAATCCATGGCTGAACATGTTCTGGCGTTGAATGCCGGGTCGTCTTCGTTGAAGTTTGCGCTGTACGAATTGGTCGAGGATCGCCGCCCCAGCATGCGCTGGCGCGGTCAGATCGAGAGGTTGGGGGATGCCCCACGTCTGTTGGCCCAATCGGCGGGGGGGCGGTCGGTCGATCGACAGCTTTCCGGGGCGAAAACCCATGACGAAGCAATCAATGCGTTTCTCGAACTTACCCGCGAATACCTACCGGACATTCAAGTCCGGGCCATCGGTCACCGCGTCGTTCACGGCGGACCGGTTTTTTCCGAACCCGTCGTGGTGGATGATCGCGTATTTGACACGCTAAGCGGGTTTATTCCCTTCGCACCTTTGCACCAACCCTACAGCCTTGCCGGTATCAAGGCTGCCGCTGCGGCTTTTCCTGGTACTACTCAGGTTGCGTGTTTCGATACCGCCTTTCACCGGACACACCCGTGGGTGAATGATACCTTCGCTCTCCCTCAGCGCTTTTACGAGAAGGGTGTGCGCAGATACGGGTTTCACGGGTTGAGTTACGACTACGTCTCGCAAAAGCTGAAGGAAATCGCGCCGGGTCTTTACGATGGCCGTGTGGTCATTGCGCACTTGGGTAATGGCGCGTCGATGTGTGCCGTGTCGGGCGGGAGGGCCGTGGCCTCGACCATGGGGTTTTCGGCGTTGGACGGTTTGCCCATGGGCACCCGCAGCGGGCAACTGGACCCGGGCGTTGTTCTTTACATGATGCAGCAAGAGGGGATGGAGGCCGACGAAATCGCTGAGCTTCTTTATCGAAAGTCCGGCTTGCTGGGACTGTCCGGCATGTCGTCAGACATGCGCACCTTGTTGGCTGCCGACACTCAGGAGGCGCGAAAAGCGATTGATTATTATGTTTTCCGCATCCGCCGGGAACTGGGTGCCTTGTCCGCTGCTTTGGAAGGTATCGATGCTTTGGTCTTTACTGGAGGCATTGGTGAAAACGCCGCCCGTATCCGTCAAATGGTCTGCGAAGGAATGCGGTGGATCGGGATTGAATTGGACCCTAACCGAAATGCGGACAACGGCACAGTTCTGTCGACCGATTTCAGCCGCGTACGCATTCTTGCCATTCCCACGAACGAAGAGATGGTGATCGCGCGCGCTGCCGCCAGATTGGCTTGAGTGTTACTGATCCGGTTTGTTCCGCCTGCGCCGCGCATATCTGAGCAGGACGCCCAGAATTGTGCTAACAACGTCAGGCGACAGCATCCCGATCGGATCCCGTTTGAGACCGACGATCGTGTTGCGTGCCTCGGCAAAGCTGTCCCGAACTTCGTCTTCGATGTCGTGCAGCGCCATATCCCGCAATTCGACGGCTGCCGAGGTATCGCTTTCGGGGGTCATGGAGTTTGCAACCAGCGCGAGGAGCACGGCCAGAACAAGGTTTACCCCAGCCACTATGACCGCCGCCAGCGACTTAGACATCGTCTCGGACAGCCAAAAGAACCCGGCAACGTTCAGCATGATGACCGCAAACCCCACGGCGAACCCGGCAGCGGCATAAAAACCCGAGCGTTTTGCCGCGACGGCTAGTTGCCGTTGTGCAATCAGCCGTTCGGCCCGCAGAATGATCGAAATGTTACGTGAAATGCGGCTCATGGTCAGACTCCTAGCGGGAACGGCCTAGAAGATAGCCAAGCGTAAAAATCCCAAGGGCGAACAGGACCGGCCTTTTGTGAGGAAACTCCTCAAGCTCTGTCATGACCTCTTCCAGTTGCGTTGACCACTCATCCAGACTTTCGACGATTCCGTCCGATATCGATTTGTGTGGATCGGCTTGTTTGTCGCCGTTCGACGCTGAGGCACCTGTTTGCGCACTGGAATGCTCGGCCAACTGCCGCCGCAAATCTGCGACTTCGGCTTCTAACTGTGCTTTGGTTACCATCACTCGGATCCTTCGATGGTCGCGCGACAATGAGTCTTGCGACTTTTTCCTTTGTCCTCGGCCATGTTAATTCGATTTTTTGAATTCGGGAAAGGGTGTTATCCCGATACAGCAAACAGTGCCCGGATTGAATGGGTCTGTGCGTCGACCGGTACACTGTGCGCCACCAAATTCGCTAACCGTTTGTCAATAGTCCGATACGAGCAGGAAATCTGGATCAGCGTCTTCTTCAATCGTTGAAAAGCGCGGGATAGGGTCCTCGAAGACATTATCGGTTCGATCATCGTTCACAGTCGACACTTCACCGATCAGGCAGTCGCCCTGTTCAGCCCAGAAGGCGTGCCATATGCCCGGCATCAGAGTCACGCTCTGACCGGGTTTCAATCTAAGTAATTCACCGGGCTGAATAGTGACAGGGCAGCTGTCGCTTGGAACAGTCACCGGGTTATCCCGGTCAATACCACCGTCCGGGTCCGAGGCATAAATCTCCATGATCAGATCACCGCCGCCCCGGTTGATAATGTCTTCGGCCTTGATGATGTGGCGATGCATAGGGGACAGTTGTTTTTCACGAGAAATCAAAAGTTTCTCTGCATAAAGCATGCCGCGGCCATTGTTTAGATCCTGCACGTCGCCATTGCGAAGTGTAAACAGGAACAGGCCGAGCTCATCAAACCGCCCCTGACCATAATCGGTAATGTCCCACCCAAGGCCGCGATCACGGATGCCCTGCGCCTGCGCGCTGCGCATCTGTTCCGGCGACCAATCGGCGAACGGAGGCAGTACGGCCCCGAACGAGCGGATGAATGCCTCGGCTTCGGATTTGATGTGGTTGATGTCTGATCTTTTCATCTGGGTCCCTCAACGGGTCAAAGTTCATGCGCCCAAGGCGGATTTGCCCCGGCGCGGGAAACGGTGATGGCAGCGACGTCTGCGCCCTTGGCTAACGCCGCTCGCAGATCGTCCACGCCCAGTGTCTGCAGGTTAGCCTTGCTCAATCGGCCGGCACGATGCAACTCGGCCAGAACGCCGGCGTTGAACGTGTCTCCGGCGCCCACAGTATCAACGACTTTGACCGCTTTGACAGGCACAGACGTTTCGGACCCGTTCGCCAGAAATCCCGACGCCCCGTCACTGCCGCGCGTTACGATGACCACCGAAGGACCTGCTTGGAGCAGCAGAGGGACTTTCTCGGCCAGTGTTTCAGGGCCCGGAACGATCCAATCCAGATCCTCATCTGAGACTTTCACGATGTCGGATAGCGCGATCATGCGGTTCAACCGCGTACGATACCGTGTTTGATCCTTGATAAAGCCGGGCCGAATGTTTGGGTCCAGCATGACCGCTCGGTTTGATCCGTGACGCTCCAGCAAGGCTGCGTAGGCGTCCGCGCAGGGCTCACACGCGAGACTGATTCCTCCAAAATACAGGGCGGATACGGCGGGCAGCTGTTTTGGCATGTCCTCGGGAGTCAACATGCGTCCAGCCGAGTTTTCGTCGACAAAGCTATAGGTGGCATGGCCGTCTTTTAGCTGGACAAAGGCCAGTGTCGTCGGGCGGTCCGATTGGATCACATGGCTCGCGTCCACGTGGCTGGCCCGCAGTGCGTCCGTCAGTTGCTGTCCGAACATATCCGACGACAGTCCGGTCAAAAGACCAACAGGTGCCCCCAACCGACCCAGCGCAACAGCCGTGTTGAAGACGGCGCCGCCGGAATGGGGTACGAAACCGCGCGACCCAGAGACGGTCGGCTCGGCGATCATGTCGATCAGGGCTTCACCGCAGCACAGAATCATGCCGTGGTCCTTTCTGCAATGAACTCAGGCGGCCAGTTTACCGCGCGAGCGCACTTTTACAGAAATTGTTAGCGCCAACAATGCCAAATTCATCCTGTTCTGAAACGTAGAGGTTCATTGAGCGACGCAGATCGCTGAACCGGCCACCGGCATTAAAGGCATCCCGGAATTCATCTTTGAACAGCCACCGGTTTTTCTCGGCGACACCACCCACAAGGAAAACACCTCCCGTTGGCATGTAGGCGACGGCCAGGTCGCCCATAATGGCGCCGAGGTGGGCTTTAAACATATGCGCTGTTTTGACTGCAATTTGGTCGGATTCCGCCAGTGCATCCTGCAGGATATTCTTGGCACTGCGCTTCGCCGCATCGGTCTGTCCAGCCGCCATGCCAGCGGCTTGGTACAGGATGGGAAGGCCAGTCCCGCTGAGGAACATTTCTGCTTCGAGCACCAGACTGTCATCAAAGAAGCACTCGGGCGCGATGTGGCGCGCAGCCTTAAAGATTTCGACTTCGTCCTCGTGCCGGGGCGAAAGGCCGACATGGCCACCTTCGCCCGATGCGGTATGGTATCGCCCTTCGGAGTACAACAACGCGCCGACGCCAAGGCCAGTACCTGGGCCTACCACCAATCGCGTTCCAGTTGGTGGTGTATCTGCCCCTTGCAAGACCTCAACATGGTCGCCGGTGATTTCAGCGACTGACCAAGCCGCAGCGGTGAAGTCATTGATAACGAAAGTATGTTGCGCGCCGGTTGCTGTGCCGATGTCGCTCTCGGACAGGTCCAGATGCGCATTTGTCAGGCGGATTGTCCCATCTTTGACGGGTCCGGCACCGGCCGCAACGACGGCGCGTGGATCGGTGCCAATCTCATCCCGCAGGCTGTGAAACGCATCCAGAAGCTCTGGCAACGACCCGGTTGGGTGTTTGCGAAGGTCAGTCAGCTCTCCGTTCGAAATGACACCCAGTCGTGTGTTTGTGCCGCCGATATCCGCAACAAGATTCCAATGCTCGTGCATGGTTCCGGCAGGTTGAGCCATTGGCAGGGAAACAGACCCACCGGACAACGCGGATTTCAACGCCTTGTAAGAGGCTTTGGGCGTCCGTTTGAGCGTGTCGAAATCGACATCAACCAACCCGAACCGTTTTTCATAACCAAAGGACCATTCGTAATTGTCCAGCAGAGACCAGATGAAGTAGCCTTTGACCGGAACGCCTTCGTCCAGCGCATTTTGAACGGCACCAAGGTGCTGGTTGAGGTAGTCAATGCGGTCATCATCCTGTTGACGTTCGGGGCTGGCCATGCCGTTTTCGGTTACATAGATCGGCAGATCACCTGTGTAATCGCGCATCGTCCGTGTAACGAAGCGGGTCAGGGCGTCGGGCTCGATCTCCCACCCCATCTGGGTTTTGGGCAGCGGTCCGGGAACTTCTTTCAGGCTTGGCCAGGACGTATCAGCAGGCGCGATTAGTTTACGGGTGTAATAGTTCAAGCCGCACCAATCGACAGGCGTGCCGATGGTTTCAAAGTCGTTCTCCCAGCCAGAAGGAAGGTGAGGCTCCAACCCGTCCAGCACGTTTTGCGGATAGGATTTGTTGAAAACGGCGCTTAGGAAAAACCGGTTGTATATCCCGTCATAAAGGTCCGCAGCCTTGCCCGCATCAGGGCTGTCATCGGCGGGCTCGGCCCATTCCAGATTGAACACAGCGCCCAGGTTGGACATCCCCAACCCGCGCATCGCCTCGATTGCGCAACCATGAGCCAGCAGAACATGGTGCATCGCGCGAGCCGTGGCGCGGATGTCGCGCATTCCGGGCGCGTGATGTCCTTCGAAATGGCTCAGCCAGCTGACACACCACGGCTCATTGATTGGGGCGACGTTGTACATACGGTCGCCGATGCGGCCCATGATGACCTCGGTGAAATCGGCAAACCAGCTTGCGATATCCCTGTTGCGCCAGCCGCCCAGATCAGCAAGCGGAGAAGGCAACTCCCAATGATAAAGGGTCGCACAGGGCCGAATGCCGCGTTCCAAAAGGGCGTCGGCGAGCCGGTCGTAATAGTCGAGGCCTGCCTGATTAACGGGACCACGTCCTTCAGGCAAAACGCGCGCCCAGCTAGTCGAGAATCGGTAGCAATCAAAACCTGCATCCCGCACCAAGTCGAAGTCCTGTGGAAAACGGTTCAGGTGGTCACAGGCCAGATCTCCATTTTCGTTTCGCACCACGTTTCCGGGTGAAGCCGCAAAACTATCCCAATGGGTTTTCCCCGCGCCACCCTGAGCGTGTCCTTCTATTTGATAAGCCGAGGTTGCGACACCAAAGAGGAAGTCTTTGGGGAAGTCCGAACGAGTATATTTCATTTTCAGAACCTGTTGGGAGCGGGGCCGGTCGAGCCGCCAACTACCAGCTCAGCCTCCAGCAATCTAGTTTTAACCGGATCTTCCGGAGATTTGATGCGTTCGATCAGCATTTCCGCTGCCATTTCTCCGGCTTGACGCACAGATGACCGCGTGGCCGTGAAAATTGGCACATCCTGACCGTTCTTCAGGTAAGATAGGTCGTCGTCATGGGCGATGACCGAAACGTCTTTGCCCATCTTCAATCCCGCTTCGTTAAGCGCACGGCGCACTCCGATAGCGGATATCATAGAGGCGGTCAGGATTGCCGTCGGAGGGTCATCCAGACGCAGCATATCGCGTGTTTCATGGTGGCCATAGACTTCGGTCATCTCGGCGCTGCGCATCAAATCGGGATCGGGTGAGAGGCCTGCGTTGCGAAGCGCCTCAAGATACCCGTCGCGGCGACGTTGAGCGAAATCCATATCCTCAAGCCCGTTGATCAGGGCAATCCTGCGATGCCCAAGGTCGATCAAAAACCGTGTGGCGCGCAGGAATGAGCTTTTGTTGTTTACGTCGATCCAGTCATAAGGCACGTCAACCCCGGTTGATCTGCCATGTACTATGAATGGCACTCCCATTCGATTCAGGACCTCAATTCGGTGTTCATTGACCTTGGGGCCTTGCAAAACAATGCCATCAACCGCGCCGCGCTGAAAAAGACTGCGATAAGCTTCTTCAATCGAAGTGTCATCCGCATTGGTGAACATCATGTCATATCCATGATCCGAATACTTGCGTGCCGCACCGGCAACAAAGTCGCCAAAGATTGGGTTGACCATTTCATGCTGGGACGAGCTGGGAATCACATGCCCAATCACCATCGACCGTCCGGTTGCTAATCCCTTGGCTCGGCTGTTGGGACGATAGCCGTGCTTGGCAGCAGCGGCCTGGACGCGCAGGCGCGTATCCTCGTTCACCTCAGGGTATCCGTTCAGCGCGCGGCTGACCGTAGTTTGAGATAATCCAAGGATTTCTGAGAGCTGCTTTAGATTCATGTCTTTTCAAAGCGCCTTCAAATTTTGTCATTCCCAGGTTTCGGACGCTTCGTCGCCCGACCGTCGCAGTTTGCTGACACTGCTCTAAATATTAATAATAGCGGCGCCAGTAAACAGATTATTGACAAAAATTGAATGTTAGCGGATAAAGTGCATCATTCAAAGCGCTTTGAAAAAGTCTCAAAGGCGCGCGCAAAGTTGGGAGGAAGCTTCATGAAACACTCGCTTTATGCAGGCGCGGCCACGTTCGCCCTCATGGCGGGCGCGGCACATGCCGACAAGGTCACCGTGTTCGGCCCATGGTTGGGGCCTGATCAGGAAAATGTTGAAAAGGTCCTGGACGGCTTTGCCGCAGCGACCGGGCATGAGTACACCTACGTCGGCTCGGACAGCTTTGAGCAGCAGATCAGAATTGATGCCGAAGCCGGATCAGCGCCAAATGTTGCGGTGTTTCCTCAACCTGGCTTGGCGGCGGACATGGCCAAGGCAGGTTTTCTGACTCCGTTGAGCGAAGGAACCGCGGATTGGATTCGTGACAACTATGCCGCGGGCCAGTCCTGGGTTGATTTGGGAACCTATGAGGGTCCGGACGGGCAGGATCATCTTTATGGCTTCTTCTACAAGGTCGACGTGAAGTCGCTGGTTTGGTTCGTGCCGGAAAACTTCGAAGACGCCGGTTATGAGATCCCGACCACGATGGAAGAGCTAAAGACGCTGACCGATCAGATCGTCGCCGATGGCGAAACGCCATGGTGCATCGGCCTGGGATCCGGCGGCGCAACCGGCTGGCCCGCGACCGATTGGGTCGAGGATATGATGCTGCGTACACTGCCGCCCGAGGATTACGATGCCTGGGTCGCCAACGAATTGAAGTTTAACGATCCAAAGGTTGTTGCCGCGATTGAAGAATTCGGTGCGTTTGCGCGCAACGATGATTATGTGGCCGGTGGAGCCGGTGCGGTTGCAACGACTGATTTCCGCGACAGCCCGAAGGGCATGTTCAGCTCGCCTCCACAGTGCTACATGCACCGTCAGGCTTCATTCATTCCGGCTTTCTTCCCTGAAGGCACGGTTGTGGGCGAAGATGCTGACTTCTTCTACTTCCCGGCCTATGAGGGCAAGGATCTCGGCAGCCCGGTCCTTGGGGCCGGCACAGTCTGGGCGATCACCAATGACAGCCCGGGCGCGCATGCGCTGATGAAATACCTCGAGACACCCGAGGCGCACGAAGCCTGGATGGCTCTGACCGGGTTCCTGACGCCGCACAAAGGCGTCGATACCTCGGTCTTCTCAGACCCAACGCTGAAGAAGATGAACGACATTCTTCTGGGGGCCACCACCTTCCGGTTTGACGGTTCCGACCTGATGCCGGGCGGCGTGGGTGCAGGCACCTTCTGGACTGGAATGGTCGACTATACGGGCGGAACTCCTGCCCAGGATGTCGCCGACGAAATCCAGTCCTCGTGGGACGCGCTGGACTAAAGCGTCTGAGATAGGGCAATCCGCACAGCCGGGTTGCCCGAACCTACCGTCGCAAGGGAGAGCGGCATGCATCCGGCATTTCAAGGCCTGCTGACCATCGCCATCGGCGTGTCAGGTTGTGTGGGCTATTTCTATCTATCCAATCAGTTTCTGGACAGAGTTCTGTTCCCGCCTCGGGGGCCGAATGCTGGCCGCAACATCAACCGCGCGAACATGATCCGGCCTTGGTTGTTCCTGTTTCCAGCACTTGCCGCTTTGGGCCTGTATCTGGCCTATCCGGTCGTCGAAACCCTACGCCTGTCGCTGACGGATCGCGTTCCCGGCGGTGGCTACAAGTGGGTCGGGCTGGATAACTATATCCAGATGGCCAAGGAGCCCAAGTTTTGGGAAGCGATGCGCAACAACATGTTCTGGCTGATCATTGTGCCTGCAATGTCGACGGCGTTTGGCCTGTTGGTGGCGCAGCTGACCGACCGCATTCGTTGGGGGAATCTGGCCAAGTCGCTGATCTTTATGCCTATGGCGATCTCGTTCGTGGGGGCATCGGTTATCTGGAAGCTGGTCTATGACACCCGTCCGGCCGAGCAAGACCAGATTGGAATGCTGAACGCGCTCTATATTTTCTTTGGCGGGACCGAGCCACAGACGTGGCTGACGATACCGTTCTGGAACAGCTTTTTGCTGATGGTTGTCCTGATCTGGATTCAAACTGGTTTTGCCATGGTCATCCTGTCAGCCGCCCTGCGTGGTATCCCCGAAGAAACGATCGAGGCCGCAATTTTGGATGGCGCTAACCCGTTTCAGATCTTTTTTCGGATCAAGGTACCGCAGATCAAAACCACCATCCTTGTCGTCTGGACCACCATCACAATCACCGTGCTCAAGGTCTTCGACATCGTTTTTGCCATGACCAATGGCCAGTGGGAGACGCAGGTTTTGGCCAACTACATGTATGACAAGCTATTTCGGGCGAACGATTGGGGCGTGGGTTCGGCGTCGGCCATGGTGATCATGCTCTTGGTGGCTCCGATCCTTGTTTGGAACGTGCGCAACGCGCGGAAAGAGATGGAATAGGGTCATGAGCGATATTGCAGGAACCAAACCCGCCCTTCGCTGGGTCGTCCATGCCTCGGTCATCTTTTTGGTGGTGCTGTGGGTTGTGCCGACTCTGGGTCTTTTGATCTCGTCCTTCCGGACAACGGATCAAATCGCAACCAGCGGCTGGTGGCGGTCGCTGTTTCCGTCCGAGCAGAACCTGACACTGCGTAGCGCTGCCCCGGAAACCCAAGTTCTGGAAAACGGGATGTACGTGATCGAAGGCAATCTGTTTGACGGAGGAACTAAAGCGACAATCTCAAAATGGGGGATCAGCTCTCGTGCGGTTGATGCCTTTGCTCCGGGAGATACAGCAGAGTTGCGGAAGGGTGGAACAATCACGGTAGAATCCGCGGGAAACTACCGGATGGAGAACCCGGAAGAGTTCACTGGCAGCCGTGGGTCGCGGGTTTTTGTGACAGCGGAACTGCCACCTGAGTTTACCTTGGACAATTATCACAAGGTTCTTCTGGCGGAGGATAGTACCGACAGTATGGGGCGCGCGTTTTTCAACACGCTGACCGTGACGATTCCAGCAACCATCATTCCAATTCTCGTGGCAGCTTTTGCGGCTTACGCGCTGGCCTGGATGGATTTCCCCGGGCGCGCGTTGCTTATTGCGGCTGTCGTTGGCCTGTTGGTTGTCCCACTGCAGCTGGCCCTGATCCCGTTACTTAAATTCCACCTGAATATCGGCATTGGCAAAGGGTATCTGGGGGTCTGGATGGCGCATACCGGCTTCGGGATGCCGCTGGCGATCTACCTGTTGCGCAACTACATGGCGGGTCTGCCCCGCGACCTGATTGAAAACGCACGGGTCGATGGCGCGACCGAGTTTCAGATTTTTACCAAACTGATCTTGCCACTCAGTTTTCCTGCGTTGGCGTCATTCGCGATTTTCCAGTTCCTCTGGACATGGAATGACCTGCTGGTTGCCAAAGTGTTCCTAATCGA
Organism: Ruegeria atlantica; assembly: GCF_013033965.1. Lineage (GTDB taxonomy): Bacteria > Pseudomonadota > Alphaproteobacteria > Rhodobacterales > Rhodobacteraceae > Ruegeria > Ruegeria atlantica_D. The sequence continues at coordinate 67,322 of NZ_WQFE01000013.1, read as the reverse complement.
TGCATCCGGCCAAACCACAGTCATGACCAACCGTATCGTCGAACTTTTGGGCACACGCGGTGGCAATTGGGAAATCCTTGCCACAGCGGCCTTTGTTTCGATCATCGTCCCGTTGATCGTCTTTTTCGCAATGCAAAAATACCTGGTCCGCGGTCTGTTGGCCGGGTCCGTTAAGTAGAGGCGTCTGATGAACGTGCAGAACACCGTGAAACTTGAAACAGCAACCAAAGCATCTGCCGACTGGTGGCGGGGCGGAGTGATTTATCAGATCTACCCGCGCAGCTTTCAGGATAGCAACGGCGACGGGATTGGAGATCTTAAAGGGATCACTCAGCGGCTGGGTTATATCGCGTCGCTTGGCGTCGATGCCATCTGGATCTCGCCCTTCTTCAAATCACCGATGAAAGACTTCGGATACGACGTCAGCGACTATCGTGATGTCGATCCCATGTTCGGCACGATGGAAGATTTCAAAGGCCTATTGGAGCAGGCACATTCAATCGGTCTGAAGGTAATGATTGACCTTGTGTTGTCACACACGTCGGATCAGCATCCTTGGTTCAAGGAAAGCCGCTCTACTCGTGAGAATGCCAAGTCTGACTGGTACGTTTGGGCTGACCCAAAGCCTGACGGAACGCCACCAAACAATTGGCTGTCCATCTTTGGTGGTTCCGCGTGGCAATGGGATTCCCGGCGTCTGCAGTATTACCTGCACAACTTTTTGACGTCCCAACCGGACCTGAACTTCCATTGCCCAGACGTGCAGGATGCATTGCTGGACGTTGCGCGGTTCTGGCTGGACACGGGTGTGGATGGTTTTCGCCTGGACACGATCAATTTCTACTTTCACGACAAACAACTGCGCGACAATCCCGGCCTGCCGATGGATGAGCGTAACGCATCGATTGCGCCGATGGTGAATCCTTACAACCATCAGGATCACCTCTATTCGAAAAGCCAGCCTGAAAACCTCGCGTTCCTTGAACGTTTGCGTGCGCTGACGGACGAATACGAAGGTCGCGCTTGTCTGGGTGAGGTCGGCGATGCGCAACGTGGTCTTGAGATCATGGGGGAATACACCAGCGGCGATAAACGCATGCATATGTGCTATGCCTTTGAGTTTCTCGAAAAACGCGCTTTGACTGCTACTTACGCCAAGCAAGTGTTTGATCAGTTGGAAATGAAGGCTGGCGATGCATGGCCATGCTGGGCATTCTCGAACCACGATGTCCAGCGCCACGCGACACGGTGGGCGCTGGACGATGCGGCCATCCGTCAGCACGCGGTGCTGATGATGTGCCTCCGCGGATCGGCTTGCCTGTATCAGGGCGAAGAACTCGGTCTGCCCGAGGCAGACGTGCCATTTGAACATCTACAAGACCCTTACGGCATAGAATTCTGGCCGGAATTCAAGGGCCGCGATGGTTGTCGTACCCCGATGGTATGGACCGCGCAGGACGAACAGTCGGGTTTCAGTACCGGTGCCCCTTGGTTGCCCGTCAGCCAATCTCAGGCCGAGCGTGCCGTAGACCGATTGGAGCAAGAGCCAAATTCGATGCTACACCACTATCGCCGAGCGATCGCGCTGCGCCATGCGCATTCCGCATTGATGTCCGGTCGGCAGCGCGAGATGGCTCAGTCTGGGTCAATTCTGACGTTCCTCCGCGAGGACGGCACCGAGCAGATCTTCTGCGCATTCAATCTGGGCGATGACACTGCTGATGTAACTTTGCCCGAAGGTAACTGGCAGGCAATCGGGCAGGAGTTGGGCGGCGTCGAGGGTGCCGGGACAATGGCCCTCGGCGCTGGCCAATTCTGCATAATGCTGCGTGAAAAGGAGTAAGCCATGTCTGAACTCAATCTCACGGACGTGGCAAAGACCTATGGCAACGTCGATGTGCTCAAGAACATCAATCTGGATATTGAACGCGGCGAACTGATTGTCTTTGTTGGACCTTCTGGCTGTGGCAAGTCCACATTGCTGCGTATGATTGCGGGGCTCGAGAAAATCTCGGGCGGGACACTTGAGATCGAAGGCCAGGTGATGAACGACGTGCCACCCGCGCAACGGGGTATTGCAATGGTTTTCCAAAGCTATGCCCTGTATCCACACATGACTGTGCGCGAGAATATGGCTTTTGCGTTGAAGATTGCCAAAATGCCGTCGGCCGAGGTTGACGCCGCTGTTGAGCGCGCCGCCCGTATCCTGCAGCTGGAGCCGTTTCTGGACCGGCTTCCCAAGGCCCTATCCGGTGGTCAGCGGCAGAGGGTTGCAATCGGCCGGGCGATCGTGCGCGATCCCAAGGTCTATCTGTTCGATGAACCGCTTTCCAATCTTGACGCGGCGCTGCGCGTTGCAACCCGTATCGAAATCGCGCGTCTGAAAGAGGCAATGCCCGACAGCACGATGGTCTACGTCACGCACGATCAGGTCGAGGCGATGACCCTGGCCAGTAGGATCGTCGTCCTGGCCAACAAGGGGATCGCGCAGGTCGGTACGCCGCTTGAACTGTATGAAACACCCGACAATGAGTTTGTTGCGCAATTCATTGGCTCGCCTGCAATGAACCTTCTGCCGGGGATCGTTACGCAAACTGGCGAGCAAACCGTCATTAAGCTGGATGGTGGGGGTACCGCAGTGTCCAGCATCCCGACAGGTGCGGGCGATGAAGGCAAACAGGTGAATATCGGTGTGCGCCCCGAAGATCTTTATTCAGTTGAAAGCAATCCGATTATGGAAGGGATTGTGGACTTTACCGAAGCACTTGGCGAAGTCACGCTGCTGTATTTTGCCGCTAAAGACGGTGAAGATGCCACAATCGCAAAACTGCCGGGGGTTCAAAGAAACATGCGGGGGCAAACCGTTGCCGTTTCAGCGGATCCGGACAAGGTTCACCTGTTTCACCAAGGTCTGTCTATGAGGAAACAACACTAGCCCGCACCCATTGAAACAAAAGGTGCTGAATAAATTGGGGATGCACTACGACCTGCTGTTCATAACTTTGCCGCGCCTGGGTGCGGATTGGCGGGTGTTTGCGCTCTGAACGTTCGTCGGATCTCGGTTTCAAAAGGTGCGCAGAGTCACGTTTCCTTATTTTTTGAATTTAGACCTGAAATCCATTCCTTGACCTGTCGAATATCTGCGTCAGCTCCTTGCGAGGTGGTGCCAATATCAGCGATTTTAGTCTCATAATGTCACTATAAATCAAATCGATAACTACCCGTAGTCGCTGGATTAAATTGCGATCAGGACATACGAAATTTCCAATCATGCACTTTTGGCCTGACAACGCTTGCGCAAAGTTCTAGCGTGGCAACCATAATAACAAAACAACACTGTCCAATAACGGGAGAATCTAAATATGGTTGAACGGAATACTCTTTCTAGGCGCTCGGTCCTGAAAGGCGCGGGTGCGGCTGCACTGGCAGCGCCGCTTTACAGCAAAAGCGCGCTGGCATCTTCGGGTGAGATCAACATTCTGATGTGGTCGGACTATCTTCCGCCCGCCTTCCTGCAAGAGTTTGAAACTCTGACTGGAATCAAGGTGAACTACACCGGCATTGGGTCGAACGAAGAAATCATCAACAAGATGAAGGCTACAAAAGGCCAGGGCTTCGACATCGTATCGCCGACCAACAACCGCTCACTGCAGTGGCAACCGCTGGAGCTGTTGCAACCGTTCGATATGAACAAGGTTCCGATTGATCTGGTGAATCCTGCGATGGCGGCGATTGGCACGGATGCCTGGAACTTTGGTGACAGCGGCGTACACTGGCTGCCGCATATCTGGGGCACCGAAGGCATCGCATATCGCACGGACCTGTGGCTGCCCGAGGGCGACGCACCGTCCTATGGCGATGTCTGGTCCGAAGAGAACGCAGGCAAAACCATGGGCCGCGCGCATTCGATGATGCTGGGAGCAGGGCTCTATATGGAACGCGCTGGCGAAATGGAGCCGGGTTCTGTCTGGGCCGCTTATGGCGACGAAGACACCATGCGCAAGGTTTGGGGCCAGATCACCGACTGGTGTATCGAGCGCAAGAACCGGATCAAACTGATCTGGAACGACGCCGATACCCAAAAGAACGGTCTGCTGAACGAAGGCGTTGTTGTCGGCCAGACATGGGACGGCCCGCCGCTGGCCCTGAAATCGGCTGGTGAGCCGGTGCACTATCAGGCACCGGTCGAGGGCGCGATGGCTTGGGTCGACGGTATGGCGATGCCGACCGGTGCTGCCAATATCGATCAGGTCTACGCCTTCATCGACTTTGCCTATCAGGCAAAACCGGCCGGCGTGGCGATTGACAGCCACGGCTACAACTCACCGGTTCTGGGTGCCGACCAGTATTCTGGCGATACCTACAAGAAGAACTTTGCCGAGGCCTATCCGGGCGACTCGCTGGCAAACCTGAATCCGTGGCCTGCTGAGGCTCCGTGGTATGCTGAAACCCGGACCGAATTCGTCAACAAATTCAAGAGCGCCTGATCGCTTTGAAACCCTGCCCTCCGCCAAAGCGCGGAGGGCAATGAACCCGCACGCTTTGACCGCGTGACGGATGCATATGGGGCGCGTTGGGGAACAGCGCCAAACGGAGATAACAAAAATGAGTGCAGGGGTCGGTGTAGATCTGGAGAACCTGTGGATTCGTTTCGGTGACTTTGTCGCCGTCAGGGATGCAAATGTGAATATCAACGGGGGCGACTTCTTTTCGTTCCTTGGGCCGTCGGGCTGCGGTAAGACGACAATCCTGCGCGCAGTATCGGGTTTTCTGGACCCAAGCGAGGGCAAAGTTCTGATTGGCGGCAAGGACATGCGCGGCATTGGTCCGAACAAAAGACCCACTGCGCTGATCTTCCAGAACCTGGCGCTATTCCCGTTGATGAAGGTTTGGGAAAACATCACATTCTCTCTGGAGATCAAAGGGGCCAGCACTGCGGAACGCCGTAAGCGCGCGGATGAGCTTTTGGACATGATCGCGCTGCCGGGGCAGGGCGACAAGCTGCCCAGTGAACTGTCGGGTGGTCAGCGTCAGCGTGTGGCAATTGCTCGCGCGCTTTGCGCCGAACCGGATGTGCTGTTGCTGGACGAACCGCTGTCGGCGCTGGACCTTAAGCTGCGCCAACACATGCGAACCGAATTGCGCGAGATTCAACAGCGGGTCGGTATTACCTTCATCTATATTACCCACGATCAGGGCGAGGCCCTGACAATGTCTGACAATATAGCCGTCATGCGCGCCGGGGTGATCGACCAGATTGCGGATGGCAAGACCATATACAACGATCCAAACACCGCCTTCGCGGCCTCGTTTGTGGGCGAAAACAACGTGTTTCGCGGCAAGATCAAGCAGGTCATGGGGAATGAGGCGTTGATTTCAACCAACCGTTCCGGTGATCTGGTAGCCCGCATTTCGACCGCCAATCAGGGCAAGTTGAATGAGGGTGATGATGCCATGATGTTCATTCGCCCCGAGGCGTTCGCGATTGCCGCGGATGGGGCGACCGGAGACCATTTTGTCACCGCTCGGGTGAATCATGAGGAGTTTGAGGGTAACGTCTTCAATATCTTCACCGAAGGCGATGGCGGCAAGGAAATTAAGGTGTCGCTGCCGAACCTCGGCCAATCTTTCGAGGATCACACCGGCCAGAACATCACGTTGGAATACGAGACCCGCAATGCGGTTCTGGTTCCGGCTGGTGAATTGGCGGCGGAATAAGGGAGCTAGAAAATGCCAGGCTTCCTAAAAGAATTCTTCAACCGAAATGGCACCAGCATGGGGCTGGCGATCTTGGGTCTGGTCCTGTTCTGGACCATCGGCCTGATCATCCTGCCTCAATTGTCGATGCTGGACTTTTCTTTCCGTCCGAACTTGCCGCCGCCTGAGATCGGCGGGCCCAAGGACGTTTACACGTTGGAGAATTACAAGTACCTGATCTATGGCCCCGAGGGCGGCAGCCAATCCTACAACTCCGTCGACTTGCGGGTCTTTTTCCGTACTCTGTTGGCAGCGGTCTGTGTGACGATTTTCAATCTGATCCTCTGCTATCCGATTGCCTACTATCTGGGTCAGTCCAAGGGCAGCCACATTCGCATCTTTGCGATCATGCTGATCATCCCTTACTGGATTAACGAGATCCTGCGCGCCTTTGCGCTCCGCATCATCTTCGGGGAAACCGGTGTTTTGAACACGTTGTTCATGGGGCTGGGTATCTGGGACACGCCGTTTGACTTCATCCGCAATGACATCGCGCTCTATGCCGGTTTAGGCTATGCCTACATTTTGCTGATGATCTTCCCGATGTACAACGTGATCGAAAGCCTTGACGGAAACCAGATTGAGGCGGCGCGTGACCTAGGCGCACCCTGGTGGCGGATTCACTGGCGGGTGGTCATTCCCTATGCCAAGCCGGGCATCAGCTCGGGCTGTACAATGGTCTTCATGCTGAGCGCTGGTGCGCTGGCTGCACCCCAGATTTTGGGCGGGCCATCCAGCTTGTGGTTCACGCAGCTGATCTATCAGCAATTCAACGACAACAATGACTGGCCGCAAGGTGCCGCCTACGCCATCGTGCTTCTGGTGACCTGTATCCTGTTCGTGCTGGCGATGATGCGCCTGTTCAAGGTGAATATGGGGGATATCGGGAAATGAACAATTCCTTCCTCCGCATAAGCATCTGGGTCTATCTGGCCATTTTCTTCCTGTACCTGCTTGGCCCGCTGGTGATCATGTCGGTCACGGCATTCAACTCTTCGGCTTTCCCGAGAATGACGCCGTGGGAATGCCTGACCTTTCAGTGGTTTGGAGAGCTGTTTCAGGATCAACGTATCCTGAACGGCATCAAAAACTCGCTGATCATTGGCGCCGGAACAGTAGTGCTGTCTGTGGCAATGGGTCTGGCCGGGGCGCTGATGCTGACCCAGATCTGGCCCAAGTTGCGCGCGACCTACTACACCATCATCATCGCACCGATCCTGATCCCGGGTGTTGTTCTGGGCATCTCGACGCTGGTGTTTTGGGATCGGATCAACCGGATGCTGGGTCTGGGTGCCGATAGTTTTCTGTCCAACGGTATCTTCCTGACAGTGATCGGTCAGTCCACTTTCATCGCCAGCTACTGCATGCTGGTGCTGGTGGCGCGTCTGCAACGTTATGACATCGCCCTGACCGAAGCGGCGCTGGATCTTGGTGCCAGCCATGCACAGGCCTTCCGCAAGATCCTGCTGCCGTTCATGCGCCCGGCGATTGCGTCGGCGGCGGTGCTGGCGTTTCTCGCTTCGTTCGAGAACTACAACACCACCACCTTCACCTTTGGTGAGTACCCGACGCTGACGATCGAGCTGGCCCAAAAGGTCCGCTATGGCATCACGCCGGCGATCTCTGCGCTGGCCTTCATTATCGTGGCATTGACGGTCTTCTTTGCCTTGTTGAATGAGGCCAAGCTAAAGCGTCAGGAACTGGTGGCCGTAGCCCGTAAGAAAGCCACGGTTGAAGAGCTTGCGGGTAAAATCAAGCTGCCCAGCTTCTTTGCTGGAAACATGGCGGCCGTTCTGTTGGTTGTGTTTGCAGTGGCGACGATAACTGTCGTTGGCACCGCGACGGCCTACAACCCGGGCCAGTGCATCGCCAATGTCAAAGAGCAAAAACGCCTGGAGGCTGAACAGCGCATCCAAGAGCTGCGCAAGCAGCGCGAGGAGCAGCGCAAAAAGCGTGAGGCAGAAGCAGCCGAACAGGGTGACGCACAGCAATCCGCGCCAAAACCTTCCAACAACAGTGGTTTTGGAAACGTCTTTGCGCCGAATGCTCTGGGTGGCGACGCCGAGGAGGAGAGTTCAGATACTGAAACTCCGCCTTCGAACAATGGTGGTTTCGGGGGGGCGTTCGACCCTAACAGCCTGCAGAACGACCAGTAGGTTCCGAAGCTAAACCCAAGACTTGCGCCCGGAGAGGTTATTCCTCTTCGGGCGCATCTTTTTGCGTGACGGCCACGCTACAGGAGTCGATGACGTCACCATTCCATACGACCGGTTGGGCATTGTAATTTATCAGGAAAACATGCGTTGCTGTCTCGCGACGGCGCAGCCCCATGGGCATCGGATGCAGGGCAACGTCGGTTTCGCGCGCGGCCATTTCGACGATCCGATCCCACAACGTATCATCCGGGAAGCCTGCCAGGTACCAAAGACCGTCGTCTCCCGACAGTGTGGGTGTTCCATCCCTGAATCTCAACAGATTGGGGGCTGATCCTGATACCCTGTCGATCCAATGCCGAGCCGCACCACCACCTTCAACTTCGCGCTGTATGTTAGGTGGCAAGGTTTCGACCAGATCAACGTTGCAATTTAAGCCGCGTAGACCGGGGCGCGGGTTTTGAATCTGGAAATCACTGGTAATCGCGCCGCTGCGTGGGCCAAGAACAACCAGTTCACAGGAATCTCTCAGACGACGCTCCAGATCACCGCCCAACGTCGCCAGACCCGGAGCGAGGATGAATTTGTATCCGTTGCATGGAAGGGAGACCGGCGAGATAAAGTCAACGGACAAGCCTGCGCACCGCAAGGCGCGATACGCTGAAAAGATCAACCGGAAATAGTCGAACCCCGCACCCTGAGGCTGTGTCGCCCACGCCCAGTCCGAGTCGTAGTCGAATACGATGGCCACTTGGGCCTGAACCTGAACGATGCCGCCCAATTTTGACAATTCGTCTGCTGTTTGTTTCACCTCGGTCAATGCCGGGGCAGGGCTGTTGTTGGGGGTTAGCAGACCTGCGTGCATTTGCTCCTGCGCGAAAGGGGCTTGCCGCCAGCGGAAATAGCTGACGACCTCGGCCCCGTGCGCAACGGCCTCAAGCGACCACAACTGCACCATTCCGGGTAAAGGTGCCGGATTGTATGGTGCCCAATTCACGGGGCCGGGTTGCTGTTCCATCACCCACCACCGCCCACGTCCGACTGCGCGATAGAGATCGTGGTGAAAGGCCTGCATGTCCGGGTCGCCCTGCTGAAGAAAGGCGGTTTTGTGGTCTTCATCCGCTTCGAGCCGATCAGAGAGGAAGCCAATTGGATAGCTGTCCCATGTGGCGATATCCAGATCTTCTCCGACCTTGAAATGATCGAAGTCCAGAACCCGCCCCATGTAGTTGTGCAGCAAAGGCGCGTCCGTCAATGTGCGCAGTGCATCCACCTGAGCCTTGTTGTAAGCCACGACCTGATCAGAGCTAAAGCGCCGGAACGCCAATACGTGTGCCGGGTTGGGTTCGGTTACTGTTCGGTTCGGCAGATCAATCTGGTCGAAATCTCCATATTCCATCGCCCAGAATATGTTGCCCCATGCCTCGTTCAGCGCATCTATGCTGCCGTACCGATCTTTGAGCCAACCCCGAAAGGCAGTCAGAGCGGCAGTGCTATAACTGATGGTTGTGTCATGGCAGCCGTATTCATTGTCGATCTGCCAGGCCGCAACATGCGGGTTTCGCCCATAGCGCTCGCCCATGATCCGGGCGATGCGGACGGATTCCTGAAGATAGCCGGGATGGCTGAAACAATAATGTCGGCGCGATCCGAACTTGCGGGCGTTTCCATTTGCATCAACGGCCAGCATGTCTGGGTGTTTTTCAAGCATCCAGCGTGGAGGCGTCGCCGTTGGGGTCCCCATAACAACCTTAAGCCCGGCAGCCCCCAGCGTGTCGACTGCGTGATCCAGCCAATCGAACCGCAGATCACCGGGAACCGGCTCCATCCTGCTCCAGGCAAACTCACCGATCCGGACCCAGCTAATGCCGGTTTCGACCATCCGAGCCGCATCGTCGGCCCACATGGCTTCGGGCCAATGTTCCGGGTAATAGCAAACGCCAAGTTTTGGTTTCATAGAAGGACTCTGTATTCGGCCTGGCCTTTGCCAGCATCAAGGGTGCCAAAGGTCATGCCATTGGTTGGTTGTGATTGCACCGTTTTTGCGTCCAGTCCCTGGCGGGCCGTGGTGCAAAACAGGGTTGTCAGATCTTCGCCGCCAAATGCGGGGCAAGACGTATGTGCGGCCTGAAACGAGACGGCATGTCGAAACTGACCGTTCGGATCATAGCTAGCAACACGGTTTGCACCCCATTGGGCGATCCAGATGTTTCCGTCTGCGTCGACCACCGCACCATCGGGGTAACGGCCATCAGCACGCAGGTCCAGAAACACCTGGCTTGTGCCTTCAGGCCACCCTGTCTCAGGGTCCAGCGACCAGCGCATGACCTGTAGCGTGACCGTATCGGTGTAATAGACGCAAGACTTGTCCGGGGCAAAACAGATCGCGTTCGAGATTGTGACGTCGGGCACGAGCTGGCGTAGCTCTCCCCGCCAGTACCGATAGATTGCACCGGCCCTCTGTTCTGCGTTTTTGCCCATTGTCCCGATCCAGAATCCGCCCCAGGGGTCAGCACGCCCGTCGTTGGAGCGCGTGACCGGATTGTCTGCCTCAAGGGAGGCGATCAGATCTTTTTGACCGCTGTCCAATCCAAACCGCCACAGGCCGGTTTCCGAGGCCATCAACAATGTATCTCGGTCTACCCAACCCGCCGTCGAAACATGCTCGGAAAATTGCCAGCTGTGTTGCTCACCCTTTGTGCGGGTCATCAGGCGTTTGTTGACGATGTCGAACCAGAACAGTTGCTTGCGGTCAGGATGCCACAGCGGCCCTTCACCAAGCTCACATGGGCGATCGTCAAAAACGAAGCTCATCCAGTTGCCTCGTCAAAGGCAGCGACGATCCGCTTGGCCTGACCGGCAATTTCTGTGACAGACATCCCCGGTTTGAAGAGTGCCGATCCGATCCCGAACCCGTCTGCTCCGGCCTTGATCCATTCGGCAAAATTCTCAGATCCGGCGCCGCCAACGGCATAGACCAATGTACCCAACGGTAATACTGGCCGCAGCGCAGCCAGACCACCTGGTCCGGCTGTGGCGCCGGGGAACAGTTTCAAGCCCGTAGCACCAGCCTTAAGCGCCGCGAACGCCTCAGTCGGGGTGTAGACGCCGGGCCAGCTTTGCATGTTTAGCGCGACAGAGCGACCAATGACCTCGGCGTCAAAATTCGGAGAAACGATCAGCTTACCACCAACTTGCGCTACTGCCTCTGCCTGCTCGGCTGTCAAAACCGTGCCAGCGCCGATCAGAGCCTGATCACCGATTGATTTGACCAACAATTCAATACTGTCCAGCGGGTCGGGCGAATTCAGTGGAACCTCGATCTTTTCGATACCGGCGTCGATCAGGGCATTTCCCACATTGACTGCCTCTGCCGGTTGCAGGCCACGTAAAATTGCGATGATAGGGCGGCTCATGCGATTTGCCTCGTTAGTTTGCGGGCCTGTAACAAGCCTGCCAATGTGCATTGCGTTGCGTTAGCGGTGTCCACAAAAGCGCCCTGCAGTTTCAGCGCACCCGCGTAGATCTGCGAAACCCCTTCAGCCCCGATGATTGCCAACTGTTGCCCCAACCAATAGGGACGTGTTGCGCCCAGCTCGGCCCCGATCAATAACCCGGATAACTTGGCTCGGGCTGTCCCCTTGTCCTGATCGTGCAACAAATCCGCAGCCCGCAGGCCAAACAGGCGCGCGGCCAATTGTTCGGGTTTTGACAACGCGTCCGCCGCGGCTTCGGCGAAAGCGTCAGCATCCCAACCGTCACCGACCGAATGCTTAAGCACGGACTGTTTGCAGAGCAGTTCAAACATTTCACCTGTCATGAAAGTCCGAAAGCTTACAACTTCTCCTGCGCTGATCTGAACCCATTTTGAATGCGTCCCAGGAAGGCAGACAACCCCGTCCCAGTTTGGGCGAGTTGCAAGGAAACCCGCGATTTGCGTTTCCTCGCCGCGCATAACGTCCGGCGGTGCGTTCTGCTTGAGACCAGGTACGACGAAGGCGCGCATCCGGGCATCGGTACCGGGCACCCGGATAGGCGCGTCCGGCAACGGAGCTGACGGGGCAGCTGCGTAGGGTGCCTCGACCCAACCTTGCCGCGCGCCGACCATGCCACAGGCCACAACGTCGACTGGCTCAGGGCCCAACCAGTCTTCGACAATATCCAACAGCGCGGACTGAAAAGCATCTCTGTTCAACCTGGCCATGCCGCGATCAGACTGCGCTTGCGCCAGTACGGTTTCGCCCTGCATCGCCCAAGCCCGCAAATGGGACGTTCCCCAGTCAACAGCAATCCATTCTGCATTCATGGCTTCACCCCGATACTACGACGCCGCCATCGACTGCCATGCATTGTCCTGTCATAGCGCGACTGGCATCCGAGGCCAAAAACAAGGTTGGTGCAATCATGTCTTCCGGCGTCAGGTGTTCTTTTAGGCACTGGCGTTCTAAATGCGCCGCCAGATCTTCAGGCGTGGCCCACATATCAAGTTGCTTTTGCGTCAAAACCCATCCTGGGGCCAGCGCATTCACGCGGATATTTTGCGGACCCAGTTCGCGCGCCAATGATCGTGTCATCCCGGTGATCCCGGCATTCGAAGTCGTATAGATCGGGTAGCCCGCATTCCCCATCATGTAACTGATCGAGCTGAAGTTGACGATTGCCCCCCCTTTGCCGGTCATTTGGCGCGCAGCCTCCTGACAGGCGAAGTAATATGCTTTGAGGTTCACCTCGATCATCCAATCCCAGAACTCGGGTGTGGTTTCCTCAAGCGAGTGACGCTTGTCATTGGCGGCGTTGTTGATCAGCGCGTCTATTGGACCATGCGTTTCTGCAGCTTTTTGCATCGTGACATGCAGCAATTCCGTATCCGTCATGTCGCCCTGCATGAACAGCGGCGCGCGACCGTGTTTGTCACGCATTTCTTCAACAAATGCGGTGGCGTCTGAGCGGCCGATAAATGCAACGTTTGCGCCCTGAGCCAAAAACCCATCCGTCAGAGCAGCCCCTACACCAGAGCCGCCGCCGGTGATATAGACCGACGCGCCGTTGAGGTCGTGGAATGTGGCAGGATTGTCCATCAGTGGCTCTCTCTGGTTACAAGGCGCGTGTCTTTGCCAACGAGAAAATCAAGGTCAGCGCCTTTATCGGCCTGTAGCACGTGGTCGATATAGAGCTTCGCGTAACCGCGCGTGTAGTGCGGATCTTCCGGTTGCCACGCGGCGCGGCGTTTTGCCAATTCTTTTTCATCGACCAGCAGTTCCAATTCCCCCTTGCTGGCGGACACGCGGATACGATCCCCGGTTTTGACAAGGGCCAGAGTACCTCCGGCTTGCGCCTCGGGACTGACATGCAGGATCACCGTGCCATATGCGGTGCCCGACATCCGTGCATCCGAGATACGGATCATGTCGCGCACGCCTTCTTTGACCAATTTACCAGGGATCGGCATGTTTCCGACTTCGGGCATGCCGGGATAGCCCTTTGGACCGCAGCCCTTCAGAACCAGAATGGTTTCGGACGTTACTGGCAGATCATCCCGGTCGATATTGGCTTTCAAATCCTCGATGTTCTCGAAAACGTAGGCCTCAGCTTCGGTTTCCAGCAGCGTATCCGTCGCGGCCGAGGGTTTCACGATGGCCCCGTTTGGCGCGAGGTTGCCGCGCATAACGCGCAAGCCCGCGGCAGGCTTCACCGGATCATCGAATGGGCGGATCACGTCTGGGTTAAAACACTCTGAGCCCTCAAAATGGGCCGAGATATCCTTGTTCAGAACGGTCCTTGCCGGACGCAGGAAGGTCTTCAACTCGTTCAGAACAACGGGCACTCCGCCTGCGTAGCAGAAATCTTCCATCAGGTATTTTCCAGACGGCATGCAGTTCACAAGCAGTGGAATGTCTGACCCGATTTCAAAATCCTTAAGCGTCAGATCAACGCCCACGCGGCCTGCCAACGCGAGTAAATGCACTACCGCATTGGTCGAGCCGCCAACGGCCGCGTTGGCCAGAATAGCATTCTCAAACGCTTCTTTGGTCAGGATGTCCGAAGGTTTGAGGTCTTCGTCGACCATCTCGACAATTCTCTTTCCCGTCAGATGCGCCAGCGCCATCCGGCGGGCATCAACTGCGGGCAAGGCGGCGTTGGTTGGGAGGGACATGCCCATCGCTTCGACCAGCGACGCCATGGTCGAGGCTGTGCCCATGGTCATGCAGACCCCGGCGCTGCGTGACATGCCGGACTCGGCGTTCATGAACTCCTTCAGTGTCATCTCACCAGCGCGTACAGCTTCTGAGAATTTCCAGACATCCGTTCCGGACCCGATATCCTTGCCCCGGTACTTCCCGTTCAGCATCGGGCCAGAACTGACCACGATCGAGGGCAGATCAACCGAAGCGGCCCCCATCAGTTGCCCTGGCGTGGTCTTGTCACAACCACCCAGCAGAACAACGCCGTCAATGCCATAGGCGCGGATGGATTCTTCGACGTCCATTGCCAGCAGGTTGCGAAACAGCATGGCAGTGGGCTTCATCTGGGTTTCGCCCAGCGACATGACAGGAAATTCGACCGGAAACCCTCCGGCCTCCCAAACGCCACGTTTGACGCCTTCGGCCAGATCCCGCAGGCCCGAGTTGCAGGGCGTTAGTTCCGACCACGTGTTGCAAATTCCGATGATCGGACGCCCGTCAAATGCGTGATCGGGAAAGCCCTGATTTTTCATCCACGATCTGTGGATGAAGCCATCCTTGTCCAGCTTGCCATACCAATGCTGAGAGCGGCGTTTTTTTGTCATTGTTTTAGCCTTCTTAAATTGGGGTCAGGCGGCCTTGGCAGGTTTGCACCAATCCGGCAGCCAATCGGTATGTGCTACCAGTAAGTCATCGACCAAACTGCGGATCTGGCGCAGGTCCAGCTCGGCGGCGGTATGCGGGTCCATCATCGCAGCGTGATAAATGTATTTGGGGTTCTGCTCAACCAACGCTCGTACCGTCAGTTCCTGCACGTTGATCTGGCTGCGCATCAACGCGATCAGTTGGGGCGGAATATCTGTTACGATCGAGGGTTGAACACCGTTGGCGTCGACAAGGCAGGGGGTTTCAACGGCAGCACCCAAGGGAAGTTGCGGGATCTGTCCTGTGTTGGGCAGGTTCCCGTACGCCACATACGGGTTGTCAGTCACGATTGCATTCATCAGTTCAGCGGCGAATTCATGGCTACGGATCACGCCAATATCACGTCCGTCGGTCAGTGTTTTGGCCTGTTCTTTCCAACTGGCAATCTGTTCCTCGCAGCGGGTTGGGTATTCGTCCAGAGGAATGCCGAACTGCTCAATCAGGTCCTGGCGGCCATCTTTGATGAACCATGGAACGTATTCCGCCAAGTGTTCTGAACTTTCCGTGCAGAAATAGCCCAGATGTTCCATCACCTCATACCGTACCTTGTTGGCGCAGCGTGGCATCAAAAGCGGTGGTTTGGGGATTTGCCCGCTGGCGTATCCCTGCTGCAAGGCCGGGTAGAGGTCGCGCCCGTCATGTTCCAGCCGCAGGAAAAAAGCCACGTGGTTCACACCTGCCACCTTGTAGCGGAACCCATCTTTGGGCAGGTCCAGATCATGGGCCAGTTCCTCGACGGTGTTCTGGACCGAATGGCACAGGCCGACATGTTTCAGTGTCGGAAAGCGCTCCGCCAACGCCCATGTGTTGATCGCCATTGGATTCACATATTGGAGCAGCGTCGCGTTCGGGCAGAGCTGCATCATGTCTTGTGCAACGTCCCACAACACGGGAACCGTACGCAGGCCGCGCATGATGCCACCAACACCCAATGTGTCAGCGATGGTCTGGCGCAGGCCGTATTGCTTAGGGATCTCGAAATCCGTCACTGTGCATGGTTTGTAGCCTCCGATTTGAAAGGCTGTAATGACGAAATCAGCCCCTTCCAGCGCAGCGCGCCGATCGGTATGTATGGAGACAGTCGCCCCGGTCCCAACAGAGCGGATCATCGCATTGGCGACGGATGCGCTTTCTGCAAGGCGTACAGAATCGATATCCATCAGCGCAAAATGGCTATCGGCCAATGCAGGGGTCAGCAGGGCGTCGCCCACGATATTCTGCATGAAGATCGTGGAACCCGCCCCGATAAAGGTGATCTTGGTCATGTGGCAAACCTTTGGTTTGACGTTATTTTACGGCACCGAGGGTTAAGCCCGCGATGAAGTGTTTCTGCATGAGGAAGAACATGGCCACCGGCGGCAAAGCCGCGACGATGGAGCCGGCACTCATTAACTGATAGGCCGCCCTAAATTGGGCGTTGAAGCTGGTTATGCCTGCGGTCACAGGTTGGCTTTCCGCACCCTGGGTCAGCACGACTGCCCAGAAATAATCGTTCCAGATGAAGGTAAAGATCAGCACGCTGAGCGCGGCAATTGCAGGTTTCATCAGCGGCAGCACGACGTACCAGAAGATGCGCCATTCACTGATGCCCTCGACACGTGCCGCCTCGATCAGTTCGAAGGGCAGGGCACGGATAAAGTTGCGCATGAACAGGGTACAGAAACCCGTCTGGAAGGCGATGTGGAACAAGACGAGGCCGGTTTTGGTATTGTAGAGACCCAATTCCAGAGTCAGGTCGCGTACAGGCACCATTAGGATCTGGAACGGTACAAAGTTGCCCGCAACAAACATGAAAAAGATCCATAGGTTCGAGCGGAACTTGTAGATCCCCAGTGCAAACCCGGTCATGCAGCTGAGCGCAACCGCGCCGATCACTGTTGGAACGGTGATCAGGAACGAGTTCAGCAAATAGCGCGGCATGTCTGAGTTGAAGAAAACCTGCCCATAGTTATAGGCGCCCTCGAAGCTGGACGGCATTCCCCAGTAATTTGCGTTGGTAAAGTCGGCCGCCGGTTTAACCGAGAACAGCGCTACCGCCAGTAGGGGGCCGAGCCACAGCAGCAAAGCCAGCGGCAGCATCGCTTGGTAGGTGATCTGTGCCCCGCGGGGTTGTTTTTCGATAGGTTTGGGAAACATCTTAGTGCCCCCTTTCTTCGCGATACATCGACCACAGGAAATAGGCGATAAAGCAGAGCATGATCAGGAAAAGGATCACCGCAATCGCCGCGCCATAGCCCATGCGGAAGCCGTATTCAGATAGCGCGACCTCGAACATGTAATAGGCAAGCACACGGGACGATCCGAACGGGCCGCCTTGGGTCATGATCGAGATCAGATCGAATGACCGCAGCGCGCCGATGATGGTAACTACAAAGGCGATGAAGGTCGCGGGTCGCAGTTGTGGCAGAATGATGTGCCACAGCATGCGCCCACCTTTTGCACCGTCAAGACGTCCAGCCTCAATCTGTTCTGGGTCCACGGCGTTCAGGCCGGTAAGGTAGAGGATCATGCAATAGGCCGTTTGTGGCCAGAGGCCCGCGAAGATGATCCCATATGTAACGAAGCGCTCGTCACCGAGGATATTCAGCGGTCCCATTCCAAACAGGCCAAGGAATTCGTTGAGAAGGCCAAAGGTCGGATCATAAAACCATGTAAAAACAAGGCCCACGACGACCTGCGAGATGACAAAAGGAAAGAAGAACAGTGATTTGTACAGCCGGATGCCCCAGACTGTCTGGTTCAGAAACAGAGCAATGAACAGACCGGCCGGGATCGAGAGAAGATACATGATCAACCAGATCAGGTTGTTTTTCAGCGAAATGTAGAACGCGTCCCGATCAACCCATTCCCAATACAGGTCTTCGTAGTTGCGAAAACCCACATACTCCGCTGCGCCAAGCCCATCCCATTCGTACAAAGACAGGTTAAAGGACTGGAACACCGGAATGATCACGTAGACCATGAAGAACAGCAGGCCCGGGGCCAGAAAAAGCCACGGCGCTATGCGCTGTTGATTTCTGTGGAACCAGCTTTCCTGTTCGGGGACATCGACTGCTGACATGCGCTCACTCGGATTTAGGTCAAAGGTGTAAGCCGGGTATGCACCCGCCTTACGCACGAAGTGGTGCAGGCCGGGCAGAAGCCCGGCCCGACCGGTTTAGTTTTCGTAGATACGCTGACGCGCGCGTTCCAGTTTGGATAGGATGCGGTCAACGTTATCAGGCTTGACCATGAATTCCTGGAAGCCTTCCATCGACACCTTGGCCATTTCCGCAGGTGCGTCACGATCCCAGAACTGGGCGACGCCACCGGGACTGTTGGCTGACAGCATCTCAAACCCTTGCTGTAGGAATTTGTCGTCATCGACGGACGATTGAGCGTTCACTGGCAACTGACCCAGGTTTGCGCCATTGTTGATCTGTGTCTGCTCATCCGCGGAAACGGCAAAGCGCAGGAACTCACGCGCTGCTTCCTTATTCGACGCGTTGGCCGGGATGTGGAAGGTATCCGTTGGTGCATCTTCGGCCAATTCTACATCCGGGTTGATGGCAACGAACTGATAGAAGTCCAATTGGTCGTCGGTCAGACCCGCTTCGCGCAGAGGAGCAACGGCAAAGTTGCCCATCAGATAGGCTGTGGCTTCTCCGTTGACCATGAAGGGTAAGGCCTCCTGCCAGCTGTAAGTCTGGTGATTGTCGACGAATGCACCCATGTCGATAAGCTGTTTCCAGTTGGCAAAGGTCTGCTTGACCCGGTCGTCTTCCCAGCTGATTTCGCCATTGGCGAGCTGGTTGTGGAAGTCAAACCCGTTGGTGCGCATGTTCAGGTAGTCGAACCATCCACCGGCGGTCCACAGGAACTTGGTGCCGATGGTATAGCAGGCGCGGCCTGAATCGACGATCTTCTGACAGTTCGCAAGCTCTTCTTCCCAGGTGGTCGGCTCGGACAGCCCCAGTTCGTCAAAGATGTCTTTGCGGTAGTAAACGCCCCACTGGTAGTAGGTGTAGGGTACGCCCCACTGCTTGCCGTCAATGGTCATTGCGCCCTTGGTCGACGCAAGATTATCGGCGATCTCAGGCTCGGCCCACAGGTCCGATACGTCTTCGAACAGGCCGGCATCAACATAGGGCTTCATGCGGTTCGCCGCATACCACGTCGCCACGTCCGGCGTATCCGCGGTCAGGAAGTTGCGGATCTGGGTCTTATAGGCCTCGCGGTCTATCACTGTGGTTTCGATCTCAAGACCCGGATGCTGTTCCGCGAATCGTTCGATCATCGCCTCCATCGTCGCGCGTGGCGCTGGGTTGGAGGTGTCGAGAAAGATTCTCAGCTCGCCGGTCAGTTCGGCGGCGACAGGTGCGGCAAGTGCGACACTGGCTGCCAAAGCCGCGGCAGTGCGCTTGAACATGGAATGCATGGTTTCCTCCCTTAGCTTCCATTTTTTGCTTTCAAAGTTCCAAATAATGAAACTAAGTTTTATATATTGAAAACTACACATCGACTCGGTTAGTCTTGTCAAGACCCTCGTGCCGATTGCGATGGGTTAATGGGAGGAGAACAGGCACCCGTGGCTGGTGACGGAACAATAGGAAAGGCATGTGATGTGCTGGATCAGGTGGCCGCGTTTGCGCGCCCCGTCCGATTCGCGGAGTTGTTGGAAAGTAGCAATTTCCCAAAGGCGACCCTGTATCGGTTCCTGCAAACGCTGACCAATCAGGGGATGCTGTCATACGATCCGGACCGGCAGACATACACTCCCGGATTGCGGCTGGTACGGCTGGCGCATGCGGCGTGGACACAAAGCTCACTCGCGCCAATTGCGCGACCGTTTTTGGATGCATTGAGCCGGGAAACCGGGGAAACGGTGCATTTGGCACAGCTTGATTCAAATCAGGTGCTGTATGTGGATAAGCGCAATGCCGCCCAGCCGATTGAGATGTATTCGCAGGCCGGCAAAGTCGGTCCCGCCTATTGCACCGGGGTGGGTAAGGCAATGATGGCGTACCTGGATGACGTTGCGCTGGACCGCGCCGCGTCCCAACAAAGCTACCATCGCTTTACTGACAAAACACTAACCTCTGAGGCGGCGCTACGCGCCGATCTCGACCTGATCCGCAGCCGTGGATATGCCGTCGATGACGAAGAGCATGAGCCCGGTATTATCTGCATTGCCTGCCCTATCCTTACCTCGGGCGGGCGAATGCTTGGCGCGATCTCCGTGACCGGATCGACCGAGCGGATGACTTTCAACCAATTGGAAACCTGGGTTCCCCGAGTTCGCCGTGTGGCCGAGCAGATCGGAGCCGAAGCACAGGCCTGGCGGTTCCCCGAGACCCGTCAAAGTGCCGAAACAGACAGGATGCAAGCGACATGACAGGTGTAACACTGAACCAGGCGATCAAGCGGTATGGCGAGACGCAGGTTATTCACGGCATTGATCTGGAAATCGAAGACGGAGAATTCTGTGTCTTCGTTGGCCCATCTGGCTGCGGCAAGTCCACGTTGCTGCGGATGATCGCAGGCCTTGAGGAAACAACCGAAGGGCAAATCCATATCGGTGCACGCGAAGTGACCCACATGGACCCGGCCAAGCGTGGCGTGGCCATGGTTTTCCAGACCTATGCTCTTTACCCACACATGACCGTGGCCGAAAACATGGGCTTTGGACTGCGCATGAATGGCGTGGAAAAGTCCGAGATCAACAAGAAAGTACAAGAAGCTTCGAGCATCCTGAAACTGGATCAATATCTCAAGCGCAAGCCCAAGGCCCTATCCGGTGGCCAACGTCAGCGGGTCGCCATCGGGCGCGCAATTGTACGAGGCCCGGAGGTTTTCTTGTTCGACGAACCGCTCTCCAATCTTGATGCCGAGCTGCGTGTCGAAATGAGGGTCGAGATCGCACGACTGCACAATGAAATTGGCGCGACGATGATCTATGTAACCCACGATCAGGTCGAAGCAATGACCATGGCAGACAAGATCGTTGTGCTGCGTGACGGTCGGATCGAACAGGTCGGCGCGCCGATGGACTTGTATCGGGACCCGGACAATCGGTTCGTAGCGGGCTTCATCGGGTCCCCTGCTATGAACTTCCTTGACTGCGATTTCGTCGATGGAAAAGTCTCACACCCGGCCCTGAGCGAGCCATTGGACTTGCCGATCAATGTGCCGGCAGGCATGAGCAAGGTGACACTTGGCATGCGTCCGGAACACATCACAGTGGATCGGTCAGGTGACACTTGCACGGTTGACCTGACCGAAGCGCTTGGAGGCGTGAGCTATACGTACCTGCTGACGCCCAACGGAGATAAATTGATCGTCGAAGAGCGAGATGATCAGCGCAGCAAGCAGGGCGAACGCATCGGGCTTATTGTGCGCCCGGAACGCGCCATGCTGTTTGATCCCGAGACAGGTCACAGGCTTCGCTGAAAAAACTCATTTTGTGATATGAGCGCGCCCGATCATTGATCTGGCGTGTTCTCAATTTTTCTGGATTTTGTATCCAATATCCGTTATTGGCGATTCCGAAAGCGCGTCCAACCGCCCATCGCTCGAGGATTTTACCAATGTCGACCAACGTGTTCACCGGCACGATGCCTGCTCTGATGACCCCCTGCAAACCTGACCGCACACCTGACTTTGATGCGCTAGTGCGCAAAGGAAAGCAGATGATCGACGCGGGTATGTCCGCAGTCGTTTATTGCGGTTCTATGGGGGATTGGCCCTTGTTGACAGATGCGCAGCGGATGGAAGGGGTTGAGCGTTTGGCCGATGCGGGTCTGCCTGTCGTCGTCGGCACCGGGGCCATTAACACCAAATCCGCCGAAGCCCATGCGGCGCATGCGCAAAAGGTGGGTGCGGTCGGTCTGATGGTCATTCCGCGTGTTTTGTCTCGCGGCAGTTCACCCGCCGCGCAAAAGAACCATTTCAAAGCGATCTTGTCTGCCGCACCTGATGTTCCGGCGATCATCTACAACAGCCCATACTATGGCTTTGCGACACGAGCAGACTTGTTTTTTGCCCTGCGCGCGGAACATTCAAACCTGATCGGATTCAAGGAGTTCGGTGGCAAAGACGACCTGCGCTATGCGGCTGAAAATATCACCAGTCAGGACGATCAGGTCACCCTGATGGTTGGTGTTGATACCGAGGTTTACCACGGTTTCGTAAATTGCGGTGCAACCGGGTCGATCACAGGAATAGGCACAGCCTTGCCGCGCGAAGCATTGCTGCTGGCCGCCCTGTCCAAAAAGGCGGCGCGAGGCCATGCCGAGGCCCGCCAGCGTGCGCAGGAACTCACAGAGGCGATTCAAGTGCTTTCCAGCTTTGACGAAGGCCCGGATTTGGTGCTGTACTACAAGCACTTGCTGGTCCTGAACGGCGAGGGGGAATACCGTCTGCACTTTAACGAAACGGATGAGTTGACCGATGCACAGCGTAATTTTTGCGAGCAGCAATACGATCTGTTCCGGACGTGGTTTGCCGATTGGTCGAGGCAGGGCGGAGTGATCGCCGAATGCATGTGATCGACAGTCACACAGGCGGTGAACCAACTCGCGTCATTCTGGACGGCGCGCCGGATCTTGGGTCCGGGTCTTTGGCGGAGCGGGCAAAGCGACTGGCGGCCGAGCACCAAGCGTTCTATCGCTCTGTCATGCTCGAGCCGCGCGGTCAGCCCGCTATGGTTGGCGCATTGCTGGTTGAGCCTGTTGATCCGACATGCGTCACCGGCGTGATCTATTTCGATGTGGACGCGGTTTTGGGGATGTGCGGACACGGAACCATCGGTCTGACCGTCACGCTGGCTCATCTGGGGCGAATTGCCGTGGGCCAACACCGGATCGAAACGCCCGCCGGTGTGGTGACGGTCGAACTGCACGATGCCAACACCGTTACCGTGACCAATATCGAAAGCCGCAGGGTTCATCAGAATGTTAGCCTTGATGTCGCGGCATGTGGCAAGGTCACAGGCGACATCGCATATGGTGGAAACTGGTTTTTCATCATCGACCCTAGCCCGATCCCCGTCGAGCCTGCGAACATCCGAAAGCTGACGGACATGTCGATCGCCATCCGTGAAGCCTCGATCGCGCAAGGGGTTGGCGGCGAAAACGGCGAACCAATCGACCACGTTGTCTTTCAAGAAGCTTCACCGGACCCGGCGGTTCATAGTCGCAACTTTGTTCTGTGCCCCGATGAAAACTACGACCGCTCTCCTTGTGGAACCGGCAGTTCGGCCCGGCTGGCCTGTCTCGCGGCTGACGGGCGATTGGCACCGGGTCAGGAGATCATCCAGCAGAGCGTGATTGGCAGTTCCTATCGTCTGTCATACCAGCCTGGACCGAACGGAGGTGTTATCCCTTCGATCACCGGGCAAGCATTCATCACGGCCGAGGCAACGCTGCTGTTCAACGAAAACGATCCCTTCAGAGTCGGGATCGAAACATGACGCCGCAAGTCGTTGTCATTGGTGCCGGAGTAATTGGAGTTACGGCAGCACTTGAATTGCGGCGACGAGGCCATTCGGTGCTGGTTTTGGACCGCAAGGGCATCGCAGCCGAAACATCATCCGGTAACGCCGGTGCGTTTGCCTTCCCTGAGGTCGAGCCACTTGCCACGCCCGGTATCATGCGAAAGGCACCCAAGTGGCTGTTGGATCCTTTGGGCCCACTGTCCATTCCACCAGCTTACGCCTTGAAAATCGCGCCATGGATGTATCGCTTTTGGCGGGCCAGTCGACCGGATCGCTACAGTGACCTTCTTGGCGCACAAGCCAGTTTGATGCGGCTGTCCATGACTGCACTTGATCGGCTGATCTGCGATATTGATGCCGAGCACTTGCTGCAACGCGATGGGCAGATGCAGCTATATGAAAGCGCGGCCGAATTCCGCGCCAGTTTGCCGGCCTGGAATTTGCGGCGCGAGCACGGGATCGAGTTCGAGTTGTTGGAAGGTCCGGCGGCAATTGCAGAAAAACAACCGGGCCTCAGCACTCGGTTCACTCATGCCGGGTTTACTCCGAACTGGTTGAACACCATTGATCCAAAAAGGTGGGTTGAACACCTTGCTAAAGCCTTTCAAACCCGCGGCGGTCGAATCGAACGGGAAGAAATCCGGACCCTCTCGCCGCAAGAAAACGGTGTGCGGATCGCGTGCGCGGACAGAACAATAGATGCGGCCAAAGCGGTGGTTGCCGCAGGTGCCTGGTCTCATCATATCGCGCAATCTTTGGGTGACCGTATCCCGTTGGAGACCGAGCGTGGATACAATACTACCTTGTCGGAAGGCGCATTTGATTTGCGTATGCACCTGACATTCTCGCGCCATGGTTTTGTGGCCAGCAAGATCAACGGTGGGGTACGCGTCGGAGGGGCTGTAGAGTTGGGCGGGTTAACCTTGCCGCCGAACTTCAAACGGGCCGATGTTTTGCTGGACAAGGCGGCAGCGTTTCTGCCTGGCCTGAAAACCGACGGGGGCATGCAATGGATGGGTTTCCGCCCATCATTGCCGGACAGCATTCCGGTGATTGGCACGTCTCCCAACTCGGCAGACGTTCTATACGCCTTCGGCCACGGTCATCTGGGCCTGACCCAATCGGTGGGAACTGCGGAACTCGTCGGGGCGCTGGTCGATGGGCAGGAACCGCCAATATCAATGACGCCATACGCCGCCACCCGGTTCTAAGGAGGAGATATGCGCAGCGTAAAGACCATTCATGTCGTGTCTGCCCATGCCGAAGGTGAAGTCGGGGACGTCATCGTTGGAGGCGTTGCGCCGCCGCCGGGTGACACAATCTGGGAACAACGGACGCATATTGCCAACGACCAGACGCTAAGGAATTTCGTACTGAACGAACCCCGAGGTGGTGTGTTTCGGCACGTTAACCTGTTGGTTCCGCCCAAGCATCCCGATGCCGACGCCGCGTTTATCATTATGGAGCCTGAGGACACTCCGCCTATGTCCGGCTCGAACTCGATCTGTGTCGCTACCGTATTGCTGGATACCGGGCTTATCCCGATGCAAGAGCCTGAGACTGCTCTGACGCTTGAAGCACCCGGCGGGCTGGTTCGCATACGCGCTGAGTGCAACGGAGGTAAAGCTGAACGGATTCACGTGCAAAACCTGCCCAGTTTCGCCGATAAGCTTTCTGTCCCGTTGGAGGTTTCGGGATTGGGCACACTGACTGTTGATACGGCTTTTGGGGGCGACAGTTTCGTGGTTGTTGACGCCTCCGAGTTGGGCTTCGGCGTTACCCAAGATGAAGCCCGCGACATTGCTCGGAATGGCGTTGCGATTACAGATGCCGCAAACGAGCAATTGGGGTTTACGCATCCCGAAAATCCGGATTGGACCCACATTTCCTTTTGTGCCTTCTGCGGCCCGCTCGAACAGACTCCGACCGGTTGGCGCGGCAAATCTGCCGTAGCCATACAGCCCGGTAAGGTGGATCGCTCGCCTACCGGCACAGCGGTTTCCGCACGCATGGCGCTGATGGCGGCCAGGGGGCAAATGTTCGCCGGTCAAACCTTCGAGGCCATCTCGATCATCGGCTCCCGCTTTACCGGGCGGATCGTTCAGGAAACGCAAATTGACACGCAACCAGCTATCATTCCCGAGATAAGTGGCCGCGGTTGGATAACTGGCACCCACCAGCACATGCTTGACCCGGACGACCCCTGGCCGGGTGGGTATCGGCTGAGCGACACATGGGG
The DNA here is from genome assembly GCF_013033965.1 of Ruegeria atlantica. Classification (GTDB taxonomy): domain Bacteria; phylum Pseudomonadota; class Alphaproteobacteria; order Rhodobacterales; family Rhodobacteraceae; genus Ruegeria; species Ruegeria atlantica_D. The sequence goes on along the minus strand of NZ_WQFE01000013.1, from coordinate 41,813 downwards.
CGTCTGATCAACCCATAGGACAAACCTTGTCTATCTTTCGAAACAATTACAGGTGTTTGGAAAGGAATACCTCTTGAGTATTGGTGCTGGATTGCCACCTTAAGGTGAGTATTTTGAACTGATTAGAGGTTTTATGCACATTCGTCTTGCTGCTTTGGCTATTGTGATCGCCACGGTGTTGCTGTCCTTCAACAAGCCATCCAAATCCGGATCAGACTTTTCACAGCTGACCCAGTCCTGCCTTGGAAATAAAGGCGGCGCTGCGCACGTGGTCGCGGCCTGCGCGACTGTGATTGAGGGTGCGAGTGCAACTCCAAAAAAACAAAACTCATTGCTCAGATCTCGAGGCTGGGCGTATTGTCGCGACAAGCAGTACGACGAGGCGATTTCGGATTATACCAACGCATTGGTCCTGTTTCCGAACCACCCACAGTCGACTTTGTGGCGTGCCATTGCCTACTACGCGGAAGGTGATGTTCAATCCGCTGAAACAGCGTATGAAAAAGCTCTGTCGCTTGCCCCAAACAGCACTGACGCGTTGTTTCACAAAGCCAAGTTCGACCAAGATCAAGGGAATACATCAGCTGCTATTCAGGGTTTGGAGGAGGTTCTGGACCTCGACCCGAGTTATGAGGGCGCGGGATCAGTACTGATCAATACTCGCTACGATGCATATGGATATGACGGATTCGAACAGTTTCTGACGCACGCTGAACAGCGCTGGCCCGATCAAACATGGGTGCATTTTTCTCGCTTGATCTATGATCTGAGATTCACAGGCGATCATGAAAGGGCTCTTTCAGCGTCTACAGAGCTTGCTCGACTGGAACCAGGGTTAACTTACGAATTGTTTGTTCCAGCCATGATTCATTTGAGGATCGGGGATGAAGACACAGGCATCAAATTAGTGAGCGAATATGCCGATCGCGTTATTCAACGAGACTTGGCTGAGCTGGCTTTCCACAAGCGATGGTATCGCAAAGCCTTAAATTGGTTGGTTTTGGGTCAAAATGAAGAGTGGGTACACCGCTATGTGGCGCTAGCTCACTTCGGCAGGCCGGATCTCGCTACTTCCGAACTCGAGAGTTTTCTGGAGGATACCGGAGGGAACGGCCGCAAAATACTATTGAGAGTCATGCGGCGAGCGGGAACCTCGGTTCCACGCGAGGCGGACGCTGGTTCTGTTGAGCATTTGACACCGCAATTGAAGATCACGTGAACCAACTTGCAAACGAAGGCGGGTTCAGGCATTTTGGATCGGCGAAAAAAGCTGGATCAGTAACGACCAACAAAGTTACAGATCAATAGCTGCACCCATGGTCCAATCCGTAAACCTGACTACCCGTGGCAATATGCGCGCGCTTTAGACGATTGATCCCAGGCCCTTCCTGATTTAAGGGATGCCCTGTCAAATCAGAGTCACCGTTGGAGCGGTAGGAGAAACGCGCCCCACCTACGCCACGCAAACGTGGCACACTCTTGGATCGCACGCCCCGAAAGGTTTAAAAAAGGTAAAAGAATATGGCAGATAACTCGAACTTCGACATATTGTATACCATTGTAGACGAAGCGCCCGAGCTGGCCAGCGCCTCGTTCCTGCCCATCATTCGCAAGTTCGCCAGCGCTGCGGGTGTCGGCGTCGGCACCAAGGATATTTCATTGGCCGGACGTATTCTGGCGACCTTCCCGGAAAAATTGACCGACGATCAGCGTATCACCGACGATTTGGCCGCACTGGGCGAGCTGGTGAAGACGCCGGACGCCAACGTGATCAAGCTGCCGAACATCTCGGCCTCGGTTCCGCAACTCGTGGCGGCCATCGAAGAGTTGCAGTCGCAGGGCTACGACATCCCGAACTACCCCGAAGAGCCCTCGAGCGAAGAAGAAAAAGCGATCCGCGCGCGTTATGATGCCATTAAAGGCTCGGCTGTGAATCCGGTTTTGCGTGAAGGCAACTCGGACCGTCGCGCCGCCCGTGCCGTAAAGAACTATGCGCAGCAGAACCCTCATTCGATGGGCGAGTGGGCCTCGGACAGTAAGACCAAAGTGTCGTCGATGTCTGGTAATGATTTCTATGCCAATGAGAAATCGGCCACCATCACCGCTGCTCAGGCGGGTGACGCCAAGATCGAATTCGTCGGCAAAGACGGCAGCGTCACTGTCCTGAAAGACGCCTGGCCACTGGCCGAGGGCACCGTTGCAGATGCCACTTTCATGTCCGTCAACGCGCTGTCTTCGTTCTTGGCAAAGGCGATTGAGGACACCAAGAAAGACGGCACCATGTTCTCGCTGCACATGAAGGCCACGATGATGAAGGTCTCGGACCCGATCATCTTTGGTTATGCTGTCAAAGCTTGGCTGGCTCCGGTGTTCGAGAAATTTGGCGCGGAGTTGGATGCTTTGGGTGTGAACCCAAACTCAGGTCTGGGCGATTTGCTGGAACGTGTTCAGAGCAATGCCGATATCATGGCGGCGATTGACGCGATCAAAGCGGATCGTCCGTCGATGTATATGGTCGACAGTGACAAAGGTGTCACCAACCTGCACGTCCCGTCGGACGTGATCATCGACGCTTCGATGCCTGCCGTGATCCGCGCGGGCGGCAAAGGCTGGGACGAGACCGGAGCCAAGGGTGACACCAACTGTGTGATCCCTGACCGCTGCTATGCGTCTGTCTATGATGAGACCATTAACTTCTTCAAAGCCAATGGCGCGCTGAACCCCGCCACGGTCGGCGCTGTCGCCAACGTAGGTCTGATGGCACAAAAGGCCGAGGAATACGGCTCGCACCCGACGACGTTCCAAGCGCCTGCTGACGGTACAATCCGTATCGTTCTGGCCAATGGTGAGACGCTGCATTCTCATGAAGTCGAGAGGGATGACATCTGGCGCGCCTGTACTGTCAAGAAGGCTCCGATTGAGAACTGGATTCAATTGGCGATGGATCGCCAGCGCCTGACCGGGTCCGAGGCGATTTTCTGGCTGGACGCAAACCGCGCGCACGATGCGGAACTGATCAAGTATGTCAAACCGGCGCTTGCCGCGGCTGGCGTAGCCGACAAGTTCCTGATCATGGCTCCACGCGAAGCAACCCGTCAGTCGTTGGAGACTATCACCGCTGGCAAGGACAGCATTGCCATCACGGGAAATGTGTTGCGCGACTACCTGACCGACCTGTTCCCGATCCTGGAACTGGGTACGTCGGCCAAGATGCTGTCAATAGTAAAGCTGATGAATGGCGGTGGCCTCTTCGAAACCGGTGCGGGTGGTTCGGCACCCAAACACGTGCAGCAATTGGTTGAGGAAAACCACCTTCGCTGGGATTCAATGGGTGAATTCTGTGCTTTGGGTGAGTCATTGAACTTCCTGGCCGATAGCAAGGGCAACGCAAAGGCGGGTGTTCTGGGTGCTGCGGCCGAAGCGGCCACGCAAGGTATTCTGGACAACAACAAATCGCCTAGCCGCAAAGTTGGCCAGCCAGACAACCGCGACAGCCACTATTGGTTTGCACGCTACTGGGCCGAAGCACTGGCCGCGCAATCGGACGATGCTGAACTGGCGGCAGAATTCGCACCGATTGCCAAAGAGCTGGTAGAAAAAGAAGGTCAAATCTTGTCGGAACTAGCGGCTGCCCAAGGTGCCGCTGCTGATCTTGGTGGGTATTACCACACCGATCCCGCGAAGACTGCAGCAGTAATGCGCCCCAGCGCAACGCTGAACGCGATCATCGGTTGATAAACAAAGCCCACGCTTCGCGGTGTGGGTGCTTATCGGCTTTGTAGGAAGCATAGAAAAAAGGGCCGACCCCCAAAGTCGGCCCTTTTTTGAGTGAGTGGTCAGGCCGAAGCCTCACCGGTGTAGTTGATTTCATGTTAACCCTTTCGCGAAATTGCGAAATTAGGGGTTTCCCGTAATTTGGGAAGTTTGGGGGCCACCTGTCGCTAATCATTTGGTCTTAAACAAAAAAGGGCCGGTCTGGTGACCGGCCCCAATCATTCGGAAGTCCGAAAAATCAGTTTGATGCTGCGTTAAGCTTTTCGTTTTGTTCGCGCAGCGTGTCCGAGATGATCGCGTACCACTCGCCGGATTCACGCATTTCGTTCAGACCCTTGTTCATCATCGCGATGTATTCACGTGCGAACGGGTTGGTGCGGTGGGCAAGGAAGCTCATCGAGGACAAGGTCGAAACATATGGGTTTTCAACCAGATCGGACGAAGTCAAACCCATGTCGTTCATGGTCGAAGCGAACAGATCGACTTCGAACGCGGCGACGTCTGCTGTGCCGGTCAATACGGCATCAAGGCATTCGCGGGCCGAGTTGGGCTGAACAACAGTCGTGTTTTCGCGGTTCAGTCCAACTTCTTCCAGGACAACCATGCTCCAACCGGACATGCGGCAAATGGTAGAACCTTCAAAATCTGCGAACTTTGTCGCGCTGGCATAGTCGCTTTCCGGCAGTGTGAAGAATCCGCCAACGATGTCGTATACAGGGACAGAGGCCACGAATTGCGTACACCGCGCTTCAGTTTCTGACGACCATTCGTATGAGCGGTTCGTACAGTCCGGGACAGTCCAGGCGATCGAGATATCGAACGCGCCAAGCGGCAGCAACGTGTCCAGATGCGAGCTCCAGTCATCGACAAAGCTGACCGAGTAGTCGCGGCTGTTGCCAGCACGCTGAAGGCTGGTTGTAGCCAGGCGGGTCATGATTCCGCCGCCGCCCAGTGCTTCACTCGTAAACGGTTCCCATCCGTTACCTGCCACCATTTTGATCGGCGGGGCATAAACATTCGAACGCTTGACGCTTGCTGCACGTTGCTCTTCCGCGGCGATCAGTTCCTGAGCGGACTGACCGTTCGGCAGGCTGCCATCCTCACAGGGCAGGGCCAAAACCAATCCCGGCGCAAGTGCGTTCGGATTGGTGATGATGTTGCGGTTCGCGTTAAAGATCGGCTGATAGTTCGATGTGCCGTATGCTGCGATCGCGATGGTGGCCATCGTATCGCCATCCGCGACTGTGTAGTTGCTGCACGCTTCCTGTGCAGCGGCAGCGCCGGCGCTCAGGGCGGTGACGGCGGTGGCCGACATCACTACTTTCTTAAGGTTAAATTCAAACATGTCCACTTCCTCCAGACTTTTCTTGTAGTTAGGCCAATTGGGGCCTTAGCCATTTTCCATTTGATGACGCAGAGCGGTTGATACGATGTCTCGCCACTCTCCGGATTGCTGCATGATCGCCAGACCCTGATTGAGCGTCTCTAGGATCGCTTCCCCATCCGGATTATCTTTATGGGTCATGACGTTAAGCGACTTGATTGCCGCCAGATTGGGGTTTTCGATAATACGGTGTTCGTATCCCAGCCGTCCGATTGCTTCGATGGCCAGATGAGCCTCGATCGCGACGATGTCGGCCGTCCCGTCCATAACTGCGTGAAAGCAGTCATCGGGCGAAACCGGGCGCACAAGCGAGATTGCCGGTTCATACAACCCGACCTCATCCATGTGCGACAGCGACCAGCCCTCCGGACGACAGATGGTTGTCCCGGCGAAGTCAGCATAAGTCAGTGTTTGCTCATAGCCCGAGCCTTCGCGGGCAAAGAACGTGTCCACAACTTCGTAGAACGGGTTAGAGAAGTTGTATGTTTCGCACCGAGCGCGGTCTTTTTCCGACAAGGCCTCTGCCGCCTCGCAATTCGGACGCGACCATGGGAAGGTGGCATCGAACGCCAGTGTCGGCATCAGCAGGTCCAGATGCGATGACCAGTCATTGACGAACTGGATCTTATACGCCTGCTCGGGCGCAGCGCGAAGCATCGCTGTCTCGACAAGGTAGGTGTAGAGGCCGCGATTGGGCAGCGCTTCGTCGGTGAAGGGTGCGTAGTTGCCACCGGTGATCAGCAGCAATTGACGGTCGCGAATTTCCGGGCGTTCGCCTTCATCCGCGTTTCGGATCAGCGCCGCGGCTTCTGCCCGCGCTGCTTCGATTTCGTCCTTGGCCGCTGCTTTGGCAGCAACCACCGCGTCTTCGCTGGCTTTCTTGGCCTCAGCTTCGGCTTCAGCAACGCGGGCTTCGGCCTCGGCAATCGCTTTTGCAGCGCGATCTTCGGCCGCCCTGACCAGCTCTGCTGCCATTTCGGCGGCCATGGCCTCAGCTTCGGTTTGCGGAACGGTCGAAGCACGGCCGATGTCTTCTAGACAAGGCATGGTCAGAACGTCGCCGACCCGAATGATGTTCGGGTTATTGCCGATCACGTCCCGGTTGGCATCGTATATGATACGAAAATCCTCGGTCGAATACACGTCGATTGAAAGTTCACGCAGGCTGTCGCCGCGCTGAATTTCGTATGTTGAGCACGCCTGTTGCGCCGATGCAGTGCCCGCTGCGGCAGCAAGTGCCAGGCTTGATATGATCAGATGGTTTCTCATGGGTCCTGTTGCTTTGCCTTGTTTAGTTTTTTGTGAGTTTGACGACACCGATCGAGATGTTGTCCTGATCCGGGTCGCCTTTCGCGTTGAGCGCGGCCTGCAGCGCCCCGGCAATATCTTGTGCAAGCGCGCTGGAATTCGACTGAAGAATGGACTGGATTTCAGCATTGCTGAGGTATTGCAGACCATCGCTTCCCAGAATCAGAATATCCGACGGTGTCATGTCCAACGGGGTTTCCGGGCAATCGACTTTTGGGATTGCCGCCCCCATGATGACCGAAGTCAGCTGGTTGCGATCAGGATGCGCCTTTGCTTCGGCTTCGGTCAATGTGCCTTCGGCCAATTGCGCATCGATCATAGGTGCCATCGAGTGATCTTCGTTGATCTGCGACAGTACGCCGTTTCTGAACAGGTAAAGTGGGCTGTCACCGATTGAAATCCAGAACAGCCGCTGCCCCAGCAACAAAACACCCAGCATGGTGGAACCCATGTTGAATCCATCGCCTTGCTCTTCGGAATAGTTGGCGATGGACGCATTGGCCTGCATTGCTGCCAAGGGTAACGCGTCGATCAAAGCGGAATCGGACGCTGTTGAACCTTCTAGTTCGGCATCCAGCGCGTCGCGCCAGGCTTTGATCACCAGATCAGAGGCGACTTCACCTGCCGCATGACCGCCCATGCCATCAGCCACGACAACATAGCTTGCATTCGCCGCATCGAACATGCGCGAGGCAACCGCGTCTTCCTGCGTGTCGCGCCGGCCCTTGTCCAGGATCAACGCAATGTCATATGCCGGTGTCGCCAGCATCTATCAGGAATCCCGCCAGTCAAAGCCATCGTCGCAGAACGCGGCAAAACGGATCGAGGTTTCGCTGATACGGATCAAGTCGCCGCTGGACAGCGGAACGGTGCTGAGAACCGGTTTGCCGTTCAGGCGCACCAGATTGGCCTTGCCGCCGTGACCCAAGTAACATTTGCGATCTTCGGGATCGTAGGCAATTACCGCATGGTTGCTGCGCGAAATACCGGTGTCGCCAAAGTCTAGTTGAATGGCCTGGTCGTCATTGCGGCCAATCTGCATCAGACCTTCGGTCAGTGTGATGCTTGCACCACGCCCAGGGCCACCGGTGACAACCAGCCAACCAACCGGGAAAGATTGTTCGGCCTTGTCTGTTTTTGCGACTGGTTCAGCCGTCTCAATGAGGTCCTGAGCATGTGTGTCGGCGCGCTCGAAACCCAAGAAGGTTGTCTTGACGCGACCACGACGATCCTCGGCCGGTTCGGGCTGCGGTACTGGCGCAACATGTGGTTCTTCGACGCTGGGTTCTTCTGAAACCGGTTCTTCAACGGGATCGTCAGCGACGACCTCTACAATCTGTTCTGGCTCAGGGTCCTCGACTTCAAGTACCTCTTGCTCGACAACTACTTCGGTGACCGCTTCGACGTCTTCCTCGATAGCCGAGTGCAGCGTCAATACAGTCTCTGCTTCGGGCTCGGGTGCCTCGTCCGCAGCGTCCAGGACTTCTGCTATGACAATGTCATCCTCGGGCTCTGAATTTTCTGCTGCTTCTTCCTCAGAGAATTCAGGCATTTTTTCTTCTGGCACGAGATCCTCGGACTCTTCGTAGCTGTCCGAGGACACATTGCCGCCTGCCAGTGCTGCCCGTAGGGCATTGAAATCCGCGATTGGTTCGGCCTTTTCCACCTCTGGGGTTTCTGTTTCGACCGCTTCTTCGGTTTCGTTCTCTTTAGGTTTGCCGGCACCCTCGAGAAGCCGGCTTAGAGGGCTTTTGTATTTGAACATGGTGTCGACACCTTTGATTATTGGCACAGGACAACGGTCCCGTGGGGCTGCTTCTTACCTCTGTGCGCGGTTGCACAACGGCACGGTTAACTGGGATAACAATGTCACTTTTGACTTCTGCGACGGGCCGGTTCCCGTCAGGGATGCCGAACTTGGCACTACCCTCAGCAAACACACACTGGCAGATCACATACGAACCGGTCAGATCACTCCTGCGCTAGTGGCATTTCAGCATTTGTTTCGGTCCCACGGCGCAAGACGCTGAAACGGGCCTGCGGTTGGTTTTCTGATACAAGCTTGGCCAGCAGGGCTTCCAGGCTATCCGACCCGTCAATGCGTGTTCCGGAACTTGTCTCTGCGATCAGGACATCGCCCTTCTGCAATCCACCTGTCGCCTCAGGCGGAACCGAGGTTAGGACGGATTGCCACGCTGCGCCGTCTTCGTTCTTGATTGTGAAAACGTAGCCGTTTTCCAAGCCAAGCACGCGCATTGCAGGCAGCGCCAACAATCCGTTCTGCGGACGCGTTTCGCCCAGCGTTCGATACCGGGCAGAGACGCGGATGTAACCGTCTGGATCCACCGTCAGATCATTCATCACCTGTGCGGCAAAGGTCATGTCCGCCTGCACCGGCTTGCTGTTTAAAGTGAAAATCGTCGTACCACGCTTGACCCACTCACCTACGATTGCGGGATCCATATCCTGGTCGACGCCCGTTACCGCAATCACGTTGCCCGTCGAAGCCCGACGCCGTGATGTCTGAAACGGAATTTCTACGTCCCAATGTGAGAATGCGACTTGTTGTTCTGCCAGTTCCACCGGTTCCGCCGGTACAATCGGTGTCGGCTCTGCGGATACGGTTTCCGCCGTTTCCGCGGTCGCCGCTTCTTCTTCGTCCGTTAAAATCGGATCTTGTTGGGCCTGCTCGACAGGCTCTGGCGTGGTTTCAACCTCGGCCTGTGTGGGCTCGGCTTGTGCTGGTGCCGGCTCCACTTCGGCTGTGGCCGCTTGCTCGACCGGTTCTTGTTCTTGCGCGACCGGCTCTTGCTCGGGTGTTTCGACTACGGCGGTTTCTTCTACCGTATCGGTCACCAAAGGTGTTTGGGTCGATGCTGTGTCTTCGACCGGAGTTTCTTCGTTGGACATCAGGAAGAACCCGCCCGCCGCCAAAGCGGCGATCACGGCCACTCCGGCAACAACCTTGCCTGCGCCACCAGATCCGCTTTTGACCACGGTATCTACCGCGACCGGAGTTTCCTCTTTCGACGTAAAGGTCGCGAGCCCGTCTTCGCTCTTGTCTTCATTGCCCAATGCAATGTCAGTGTTGCCCGCAAGCAATGCTGTGACAACGGCTTCGGCGTTTTCGCTTTCAGCCTTGATCCTGGCTTTCTCTTCTTCTTCGTCTTTTTGGTCCATCGCCACGATCACCGACACTGGGCGGTAGTCGAAGCTGTCGAACATGACGCCGGGGCCACGGAACATGCGCAGCCAGTCCAGTGCGGTCTGAAGGCGATCTGTTGCGTGTACTTCCATTGCCTTGTCAATGGCTTCCAGGAACCCTTCCGGATAGCCTTCGAAACGCCCGGCGAGCGGTGTGTAGGGATCTTTTTGACTATTGTTAAACGCATTCAGGCGGGTTTGCCCGTCGATCGGACGTTCACCGCTGATTGCGTGATACAGTGTCGCCGCAAGAACATAGAGATCACTACTTGGCCCCTGTTCCGCGCCACGCACATAAAACTCGTGTGGCGAATACCCGTCCTTGATTACCCGCAGCGTCATAAGCGCAGCAGATTGGTGCGCGGCCTGTTCGCGTGCGGCGCCAAAGTCTATCAGCACCGGGTCACCGTTTTCGTCGATCAGGATGTTATCGGGTGAAATATCGCGGTGCAGCATGCCGCTCTGGTGGATGAAAGACACCGCCGACAGCATTTTTTCGGTGACCTGAATGATAAAGTCCGGGCCCGCCTTGTTCTTGGCGTCTTCAACATAGTCCAGTAGATCGCAGCCACGGATGAAATCCATCGCGATATAAGCGGTCTCGTTGTCTTCGAAAACCTGATGAACGTCGACAATGTTGGGATGTACCAAGCGCGCGTGATTGCGCGCTTCGAGGATGAACAGGTCGATAATCGCGCGTAGATCGTCCTTGTAGCCCGGCTCGACCGGTTCAACCGTGTCGCCGTTGCGACGGCAAAGGGCGCCAGGATAGCACTCTTTGATCACAACTTCACGTTCCAAGCTGTCACGTGCGAGATAGGTGATCCCAAACCCGCCATTGCTGATGAAACGCAGGATTTCGTACTGCCCGCGCAACAGCTTGGCGCCGGGTTGAAGTCCTTCAATTTTCGGTTCGTCGTGCGTCGCGCCGACGGCCTGGTTGTGGCTCATTTCTTTCCGCCCGTTCTAATCGTTTTGCGGCTTTTTTAACTGGGCTTTCAGCCCGCGAACTCACAACCAAACACAACCGCAGGACACTTATGAACGTTAGACGTTTCAAATTTGACTTTATTGGGGCCGCCTGATGGCTTCACTAAGAACTCGGCGCAAAGAATATCTACATATAGTATCACAATATCTGGGAGTGCTATATATTGATTTTCAAGCAACGAAATCCGCGGACTGATTGCCGGTTTTTTGCGGATTAGTCACTAATTCCGAAACAATAAGCGCGCGATTCTGAGGCTCTCGAATCGCGCGCAATGGCTCAATTATAACGGGTAGGGGTCAGGTGCCGGTTTTTGGCTGAACGGAATCTACTCGGCTACCCGCCCAGGCGAGGTTGTCGCTGAGCTGGGCTAGAATACTGATCGCGTCCTTCAACGGTGCGTCGCCGCTCTCGAATTGCAACAGCAACAGAAGATCAGTTGCTTTTTCGAATTCACCGGGAATCCAGTCCGCCTCGGCAGAAATTTCGCTTCCCTGCTCCAGACGCTCTGCAAAATCTTCGACGATTTCCTGACAGCTGTTCAGGAACGCTGCGGGTTCGATATCCGATGTCTCGCGCAAGTCGTCGTAGATGCTGGCAATCGCGGCCAGCCAATCCTCAAGGATCGGGTTTTCGAGCGGGGGAAGGGCGGATTCCAGCGTGGCATGAATCGATGGCACATCAACCGGCGTTGGCTCGGGCACTTCGATGTTCAGACTGGCTAGATAGGGAAGAAAGTCCTGCTCTATATCATTTCGGGCGGCTTCCAAATCTTTCAAGCGCCGCTCAGACGCGACTTGCAGGACCTGTTCGGCCAGGTTTTGCCCACCGCAGGTCTCCCACAAGTCGAAATCGGGTTCGGGCTCTTGCGCCATGGCTTTGACGGCGACAGGCGTGCCGATGGGAACAACAGAACGGAAGAAATCGCCTTTTTCTTTTTCCAAGCGGCTCAGAACACGGTCCAGCGCGTCACGAACCGGAGGAAGGTCCGTGTGGGTTACGGCCAGCAAGCTGTTCGAGCGCAGTTCTTGCGGAACTTTTGCCCAAAGGTGGCGCTCGGTCTCGCGCCAGGCGTTGGTTCCGTTTGTGCACCAAATGGCACAATCGACGTAGGAGAGCAGATCCAGAGTGGATTTGTAAGTGTCGTCCAGCGCCCCGGTTCCAGGCAGATCGAACAAAGAGATTTCTTGCAAGGCCGGAGTATTCAACCCGACCGAGATAAAATCCGGGTTGTCAGCCGCGGCTTTTTCCAGTGCAACGCCGGAATAGACCTTGGGCTCTTTGTCCCACCAGCCCACCGTGGTTTCTGGTGCATCCGCATAGGCCACGATGACCAAAGGCAGCTTCAGATGCTGAGGGCCAGTTGGTAGGATGTCTGCCCCGGCCAGCATGTTGGCGAGGCTTGATTTCCCGGCCCCAAATTCCCCGACGAAACCGATGTTGACCGCATTCGAAAGCCGCTCGGCATGGGACAGGGCGCGTTCGCGCATTTTGTCCAGGGCCGTGTCTGACGGCAGGTTTTCAGTGGCGGTCAGGAAGCGTTCAAGATTGCGCACTTCTTGTTCGGTTCCGGGAAATTCAATCATTCAGCAGCCTCTGCTAGTTTTTTGTCGGCACCTTGACCGCCGAACACCGCATCCAGGTCATCTGCAACACGTTGCGCCTGATCGAATGCTGCCTGTGCTTCTGCACGAACGTTGGTTTGGCCGGTTCCGACCCGTTGTTCAAGATGTCCGGCCAACAATGCCAGATAGTGATCAAGAACCGTATTCAGGCGTTCCAGCAGATCAGAGCGTGCCGTATCCACCAGGTCATCGCCGATCATCTCGAACTCTTGAACGATCATGCGTTCCGCGCGTGCCACCACGCTTTTACGGGAAATCAGTCGCGACAACCAGCTTACGCGCAGTTCAACGGTAATGCCCCGCGTCAGTGCTGTGGTATCCGGGCGGAACCACCGAACGGCGCTTGTGTTCATTCGACTGTCAGCCGGGTCTTGCCAACCCGGCAGAGCGCGAAGAGCGGCATTGCTGCTCATGTCGATGGCGTAAAGCTCGCTGAGCATCCGTTGGCGCACCACCTGTGTAGCACCCTGAACCAACTCGCGCATACGATCCCGCAGCGGCGAGAAGTTCAACTCTGTGTCACCGCCCTTTGCCAACAAAGGCGAGTCGCCATTCGGCCCCCGAACAACGGTAGAAACAGCCTCGGATACAGTGTCGTCCATGACACCGCGAAGGTTGGCCAGCACATCATCCATATCGTCGATGATCTGAGAGGATTTTTGCGATACCAGCGCGCGCAGCTCGGCCAGTGTTTTGTCGTTTTCATCGCCGTCGGTGATGTCGGCAGAGCCTTCATCATCGATCGCGCGCAGATGTGCCTTGGACCGTTCCAGTTCACCTTGCGCAAAACTGTTAAGGTGCTGCCAAGCCATCTTGAGCTGCTCGTCACGCGGCCCTTGCGTCAGTGCATTGGTGACATGGCGCCGCAGATCGGGCAGGCCCGAGGCGATCATTGCGGCAAAGCGTAGTACACCCTCGCGACTGATCGGGCCGGGACCTTGTTTGATCTCTTCAACGCCGTCTAGATATTGTTTCATCTGCTCGGGATGTGCGCGCAGCCATGCCAGAACATGATCGTGGTTCACTCCGGTTTCATCACCGGTCAGGGCGTAATGGGCCCATTGGGCACTGCCCATAAGAACATCAATGTCCGAGTTTCCAAGGGCCTTCTCCAGCCCGTCCAAAACATCTGTCCGGACCTTTCCAGCATCCTCGGCGCCGCCGCCTAATTCGTCCACGCGGTTGATGAAGACGACGATTTGTCCAAGTTCCAGCGCCTGCATCAAGCGGAACAGTTTGAGGTCCGCCCGCGACAATGCCTGATGCGCGGACAAAACAACGACAAAGAAATCGGATTCCTTGAGGTATTGACGCGAGATTTCCTCGCGGATCAGAAGCGGGTCATTTACGCCCGGCGTGTCGGTAACCGTCAAAGGAAAGGGGAAATGACCGATGTCGAAGTAGACCTCGGCCTTGCGGGTAATATCGCTGTATAGACCGCGGTCTGAACCCGGATCGTGTTCTTCACCATCAGTTGGGTCGTCACCGGCACACACATAACGGGCAAGGTCGTCCGAGTTCAGCTGTTCCAGATCGTGATGCTGACCCAGCAACTGCTCATAGCTGTCCCCCAATCGCAGCCGGGCGCGGGTCTTCATCGCGTCGACCTGCTCTTCGATCATCTCACGTTTATAGCTGTCCTCGTCATCGGGGAACATGTTGCGCAGCTCTTCGCCCTCGGCGATCAGGGCTTGCCACTGGCGGTTATCGAAGAAATGGAACTCCGCCCCTTCGGTGCGACCCGAGGGGTGACCGAAATGCATGTCGGTGATCACGGTCGTCCAAGGATTTACATCCGATGGCAGGTATTCCGCCTGCCCCGTAAACCCGTTGATCAGGCGCGACTTTCCAGCTTTGATCTGCCCGACAAATGCGATTGACGGTTTCAGATTTGTTAAGTCACCAACAATGCGCGAAATGAACTGCCGGGTCTCGTCATTGCTGACCCCGTTCATATCTTCGGCAATTCGAATTAACTCACGACGGTTATTTTCACTCATACTATTACCCTGGGCACTTGCAATCACAGATTGAATTAGTCGAAAAATTGAATGTTACGGGCGCACTCATTCCGAATGCCCCGTCAGAGATGTCCACAGGTTCACAATGGCACCAAGCTTGCGAGCCTCGTGAACCACCATAGAGAATTCTTTGCCGTCGTTCAGGACGGCCAAACCAGACCCCTTGCCACCGGATGGGCGCATGACGATCAGTTGCGGATGGTCCAGCGCTGTGGCTGCGTCATCATCCCACCCTGACAGATCACGGGCGAACTGCGCCAGCAAGGATTGACCAGCATGAAGTGTGCGATCTTCAGCGCAATCGCCGTCAGACTGTATCAATTCCCCGTTCTTGGCTCTGGCGTGGATCCGACCCGCGGCCAGACGTTGGCTACCGTGATAGAACCGGCCGGCCAAACCCTCCGCATTTTCTACAGGTTCTGCAATATTTGCAGGTTCAACAACATCCGGAACGACTGAAATGGCGGGCTCGGCTGGTATTTCGATTGCTGTGCAAGCACTGGCGATTTCGCTGAACGTTATGCCGACATCATCTGCTTCCAGCGTGCTGTCGGGTCGAAGGGATATCAGATTTAGCGGAGCAGGCGCCCCAGCAATATCGGTTACCAGTTGCGCGAGCTGACCGGCGAGCGCATCGCGTTGCTCTGTCGCAAAATCAGGCGCAACGCCGGACCGGACGCGAAAAACGTCAGTGACCCGAGAGCTATTGACCTCAATTGCGAGGCAATCACCATTGGCCGCCGTAAACTCCAGCCGACGCGGCAAAACAGTGCCGCGAATGGTCTGCAACACCTTTTCGCGGCGCTCAAGCGCCGTGTCACCCGGAAGTGCGACGGCGGGATCCAACCGTGCAACCGATGATCGCCCAATATCCTCGAGCAAGTCGAGTATGTCAGTATCCATCATGCCGTGACCCCCTCTGGTCCCGTCTAAACTGCGGCCGCGACCGGCCCCAGGCTAAGATGCGATTTAGTCAACGCCAGCCCTACATTTGCGCTGTTGCGACAGATGTAGCAGACCACGTGATCCGGGTAGGCCTGCGTCCGCAAGAAAATGTTCAGCCGATCCTTCGAAAACACCGCGATTTCCCCAAATCCCGGATGTTCAGGATCAGCATTGCCCGACTGCCGCAGCAGTGCCTCAAAAGCACCTGCACCGCCGCCCTGAAACAGATTGGCCACTGCAAGCGCAAGACTGTCCAGCACCTCAGCGTCCTCTTGATTGCTGATGCTGGTCCCCAACAACATCCCCGTCTCCATGTCCACGTACCCGGCTGCAACGCAGTCGGGTATCGTTTCCATCGCGGATTTCAGTGCGGCTTCGATAGACATCGGGTGTCCCGTCCCTCTACCTTCGTTTCACGTTATAAGACATGCCATTCAGCCCCGCCCTTATTCCCGTTTTTCGGGAGCGTTGGAACGCCGTCTTTTGTATCGCGGGCGCTGTGTTCAGCAGCGATCTTGTCGAATTCTTCAAGGAAAGCCACAAAGACCTTATTTAAGCCCGCGGTATCTGTGGGAAGATCTTCGCCAGCTGTGATCTCGCGCCACATCGATGATGCGCTGAGCGGCGATCCGGCTTCGACATTCAGCAGCTTTTCAAGCGATTCAGGTTCGGGCTCTGCCTCGGACGAGCCGTTCGGCATAGGCACGACCTGTGTTTCGATCAGGCCACTGGTTTCAGGTTCCGGCTCAAACTCGTCTGCCGCGCCATCGGATTGTTCGGCAAGTAAGGCCGCGATTGACGACACAGATACATCAGCGCTTTGGGCTTCCGCTGCTGGTTCGTCAGCTTCTTCCGGTGCGTCGGCCAGCTTGTCCCCAAGCGAAGCCATAAAAGGTTCCTGATCATCAGTGCCAGACAGCTCTGTCTCGGCTTCGGCGTCCAGTTCCAGCACCTCTTCTTCGTCGAGGTCGTCGTCATCCAGGTCAAGGAACGCGTTTTCTTCGGCTGGGATATTCGCAACATCGGCCAAATTCAGAGGCTGGCTGGGCGTTTCTCGGAAGAAAGAGCGAAGTTCGTCCTGATCTGTTTCCGTTTCGGGCTTGGTCTCTTCCGGGATCGCGGCCATCTCGGCCCGCATCCGTTCAGCCTCATCCGCGTCAATGCGGGGCGCACGTTCCGTGTCGCCCGAGCGTGCTTCTACACGTGCGGGGCGCACCGGAAAGCTCGTTACGACTTCGTCGTGTCCATTTTCGTCCTGAACCGGATTGACCAGTTTCAGCGGGGCAGGCTGCTCCACACCTTCGGAGGATTTGCGTGGACGGATGGGTTGTACACGCGGTGCACCAGCAAGGCTGTTGTCGATCTGATAACGCGCCAGCATATCTGCGCGGTTGTCCATGATCTGTTCGGTGATCTCAAGAAAGCTGTCCACCATCTTGCCACCACCACTGCGTCCCCACAGTTCGGCATCGCCGCTTTTGTCACGCGCCGTGATCGCATCGCGCGCCGAGAACAATATCGATCGGTTAAACAGATGGCCTGCCTCACGATTGACCCGGCGCAGCACCTTCTGGCGGTCTTTCGGGCCCAGTGTATCCGCGCGCGTGACCAGCAGCAGGGAGTTGTGCTGCAACCTTTCCGGCAAAGCGACCCACGTTGCCCGCTCGGTCTCGCGCCAGGCTTGGGTTGCATGAGTGCACCACAGAACCCCGTTGGCCTGACCCACGGCGCGACGCCAGACATCGGTTGAAATCTTGGGATCCGAGATGCCGGGCGTGTCGATCAGATCAACCGCCTCGAGAATGTCGGATTCAAGAAAAATACGAATGAACTGTGCGTCATTGACGCCGACCGACTCTAACGCATCCAGTTCAATGTTTTCGCGCGTGCCGTCATGACGCTGCACATACGCAGATTGTTTGCCCCAGCTAAACCAGACGGGCGGCAACTGCGTGGCCGTCACCTGGGTCGGCAGCGTGTGCGACCGAAGCAGAAAGTTCATCAGCGTCGATTTTCCGGCGCTGAACTCTCCCATAAGTGCAAAGATCGGCTTGCGGCGGGACCACTGCTCGATGCGTTCCCATGCTTTGGGCGAGACGAAACGGGTTTGTGAGTCTTTTGCCATATCGCTACTTATGCTGCCTCGTTACTAAGATCTTTCAGGATGTCACCCAGAATATCGTCACGCGACTTCTGTGGTGTCAGTCCTGCCATCAGAGCTGCGTTGCGGCTTGGGTCATTCTCGGCGGAAGCCGAAATGCTAAGCAACGTCTCTTTCTGTTCGCGCATAAAATCCGACAGGATCGCCCGAACGTTTTCCAACACAGCCGCAACCTGATTTTCCTCGATATCCTTGGTGATCGAATTCGCCTCGGATGCGATCAGTCGAGTATAGTCGGCTGCAAAGGCTTCAAACCCTTTTCGGCGCTGCCACCAGCGACGCCACCACGTGCTTTGCAGGTCAAGTGCGATTGTTCGCCCAATGCCAAGCGGCGGAGGAACGCGCGGAACGATGGGCGCTTCGATACTAAACTCTCCTAGGTGGTTGCCCAGGATCTTCTGGTACAGGGATTCAATATCTGCCGCCGCTGCGCTGTACAGCGCGCCCGCTTCTTTGCGCATCGATCGTGCAAAGCTAAAGTAAGCTGCCTTTTGAAGTGTTCGCAGGCCCGCCGGGTCATACTGCCATGTTCCCTGTTCGCCGTTCAGCTCAAGGTGTGCAATCAGTGAATCCGTCGCGCGCTTGACGAAGTTGGCTTCTGCTGAATTCAGTCTCTCAATGACCTTGGCGCGCAGGGACGCCGTCAGTTCAGCCGCTTTCTTTTCATATTGATCGGCAATTGTGGCGACTGCGTCCTCTGGCGATACACCATCCAGATCGCGCACAAGACCCTCGCCACCAGTAAGGTTCTTGGCAACAGCCGTGGCGCGGATTTGGCTTGCAATATTGCGGGCGCGGTGGCGCACACGATCCAGCAGACGGTTGCCAGCGCCTTCGGCAATGCGTTCGTTCATCGCCAACAGCAGATCGGGCAAGCCGGACAGCGCCCAGATCTTGTCGAGCGAGGGCGCCTGATCGCCGAAACCAGCTGCCAAGTAGAATGTGTTCAACGCCTCACGCGATTCATCGGACAGGATTTCGGGATTGCCCGTCAAAGCGGCCTCAGCCCACAGGGCGCTGCCGAACACAACGCTGGTGTTGGCGTCGATGTTGTTCTGCTTCAGTGTATCCTGAATGCGGTCCCTGATTTCCGGCACCTGATTGACCGGATCGGCCAATTCGTCAATTCGGTTCACAAACAGGATGATCTGGCGATTTTCGAACTGAGCGATGATCCGCATCAGCGCCATGTCCATCGTTGTCAGCGCTTGGCTGGCCGCCAGGACAACAACACAGACCTCGGACCCGCGCAGGCTGCGTAGGGTGATCTGTTCTCGGACCATGAAAGTATCGTTGACACCCGGCGTGTCGCACAGTTTCAACGAAATCGGGTATTGCGGAATGTCCATATACAGTTCCGCAGACTTCGTGACGTCGGCGAACCGCCCGGTTTTCGGGTTGATGTCTGGATCGTCTTCATCACCCAGACAGACATAACGCTGGATCAGCTCTTCGTCGAAGTAATCATACTGATGGCTCTGCCCCAAAATCAGGTCAAAATGCTGGCCCAACCGCGCTTCGGATTTGGCTTTCATTTCTCCGATCTGGCGGCGAATGTCATCCATCTCGTCATCGGCGCCGGCGCGGTTTGCCAGCTCACCCAGACGACCACCGCCGACCATCAAGTTGTCCCATTCTTCTTGTTCAAAGAAGGTAAACTTGGCGCGTTGGTCGCCTTCGGTGCGGGTGTTGATGTTCAGCGTGGTCACCACCGACGTCCACGGGTTTACATCCGATGGCAGCAGCGCAGGGCGCCCAGCCAGGATGTTCACGATTGAGGACTTACCAGCCTTGACTTGCCCGACCATCGTAACGCTGGCCGAGAAATTCTCCATCCGCGTCTTGAGCGTGGCAAGACGTGCGGACGAACGTGCATCCGCCACCTCTGTCAATTGATCAATCTGCGCGGTCAGCGAGTTCATCGCTGACGTCATGGGCGTCAGTGCCTCATTGCCAACTGACAAAAGATGGTCGTTACGCGCCATGTTCAGCCTCCGGTTCCTGTCGCGGCCAACGTGTCTGTTGGCGTGCTGGTCACGGTGTCGATTCGGGCGATCAGGTTCAGCGCATTGCCCAAGATTGCAGCTTCGGCACCAGGCGAAATCGACTCGAAAGTGTGGCAGTCGGCCAGAACTTCGATCGAGCTGAATCGCTCGCTGTTTTCAAGGCGGGCGAGGCGGCGTCCGGTGGGAAAGCCCTCGGACTTGGTTTCGGGCAGCGGCATACGCGAATTCGCGAGCAAGTATTGCCGACCGGAGCGTGTGCGCAATGAGACGCCAAACCCTGTGTTGGGATGGTCGCGGTTCAGGGATTTGAGTTCGCCAAGAAAACTTTCACGCGCAAGACCAACGGCTTCTTGCTCGGCAGCAGCGGAGTTCATCATATTGGTCACGTTTCAGACCCTTGTACTGGAGTTGAGCGAAAAACTCGTACAGCGCCCGAAGGCAAAAAGACTCATTAACTCCTTCTGCCCATCAATGACTTTTAAGGCGGTCTTATTTTGACGCGAATAAGATATTTTGGCGTTTGAATTGTGGCGCAAATGTGTTGGTTAGCGATTTTCAAGCGCAACCTAAAGGCGTATTTTGCGTGATGTTGGTGGCGGGCCTGGCGTTCGCCCGCAGGGCGCCTGCGTGGAGTTTGCGAAATGTAGTGGGATTTTCATAGTTCTGGCAACTAACAGAAAATAAACATTAAAACTACAGTTTTTCCGAGCAGATGCACGCGCGGACCGCGCCAGCGGGCGAAGGTGAAACTTGGGTTTGCATTTAATTCTATTGAGTTTGCACTGCGATCATTTTCCGGTGGGCGCTATATCATTCAACGTGAGATTGTTTTTGAATAATCACCAATTAACACTGAGTGTCTCTTATTGGTGAACAATAATGGCCCGCCAGATTGAAGCGGGATTCCTGTTGAAACTTTTCGACACTGCTGGGAAGCAAGCCGTTTTTCTGCCGCAAGTAGCGATACTCGAGATTGCTCAACCATTCCTTCGGCCAACCGAGTTTGGCGATCCTTACAAGGACATCTCGTTCGGTTCGGGAGGGCATTTTGCCGGTGTCGTCAATAATCTTGCACACAACGCAATTTTCCCTCTCGCACTCTGCCGCAAGCTTTGTTATTCACGCCGTCATTCCGGCACTGAGTGCCTGGGTTGCGGGTGTGGCGAAATTGGTAGACGCACCAGATTTAGGTTCTGGCGACGCAAGTCGTGGGGGTTCAAGTCCCTCCACCCGCACCATAGAATTTCTGTTTCAATGCTCTTATTGCGCGCTTGGCTGTCTGCTTCGGGGCCCTGTCACCTTGATTTCGCGCTCAAAACCAGCTTCCGATCAAAACCACCCACGCGAAAACCCTTTTGTGCCAGCCTATAAAAAGGGGGCCGTAAAGTTTGCCGCACGAGTTTGCTTCAGGAGAACAGGTAGTAGGTCGTCGGGGAAGTGAACAAAATCGCCAGAGCAACGACAAGCCAAACCATTACACAAACCCAGTATGTCCCTGGGTTTTCAGCGCGGGTGACTCGCTCCCACAAGTAGGTCGAACCAAAGACAAGGTCTCTTATAGCCCAAATCAACAGGCCGAGCCCGACATAAAACCAGATATCCATTTTTCCCTCGTGTGATGAGTTGGTGCAATTTAACTTGTCATAAATGATTGCACAACTGTCTTTTGATCCACGGCTTATAATTTCTTGAGGAAAATAGTTTTTACCGACGCCATTGAATCACATCGAAGCGAATTTTCTTGTCCAAAGAGACAAAAAAGTACCGCTGGTTTTGGTATGATACCTAATCCAATCGGGAGTGCGTCATCCACCTCAAGGAGCAGAACATGAAACTCGGTCTAATCAAAGCTTCAGCCGAAAGTGACTTCAAGGCGTACAAGTCGGTCAGGGTGGTCCTCCTCAGAGCATTTTTCGGCAGCTGCAGCTACCCCCGATTGGGTAGACGTTCAGCTTATTGATGAGGTTTGGGAACAGTGCGACCCAAGGCGCATCCATGCAGACATCGCGGTTATCTTTTTCTCAACACCGGATGCCATTCGCGGGTATGAAATTGCGTGTGTCCTGCGAGCCAAGGGAATTCAAGTTGCCATCGGCGGTTTGCATACAACGTTTTTGCCGGAAGAAAGTGTCTGTCGAAGACACGACTTCCAGACACCGTAACTAAACCTGTGGTGCGCATATTGTGTTTGGGGCCATCCCTATTGCCCGGCCAGACCCATCTGGCGCACGGCCAGATCGCGCATGATCTCTTCTGAGCCGCCGCCGATGGCCAAGATTTTGATCTCGCGCCAGACCCGCTCAACCGGGTTGCCCAGCATGTACGCGGCACCTCCAAAGATCTGCATCGCCTCGGATGCAACAAACTGTAGCGACGTGGTGGCCTGAACCTTGGCTTTGGCAAGTTCGGCCACTGGCTTGAAACCTTGCTCAATCGCCCAGCAGATGCGTTCGATATAGGCTTCGTTCATGTCAATTCGGGCGGACATTTCCGCAAACTTATGGCCAATGACCTGATGCTCGACCAGGCGCTTTCCAAACGTCTGGCGTTCACGTGCCCAGTCCAACGCGCTATCGTAGCACAGCTTCATCATACCCAACGAAGCGGATGTCAGGCCTAGCCGTTCAAAGTTGAAATTGTCCATGATTGCGACGAAGCCCTTGTTCTCGGGGCCCAGCAAAGCGGAAGAGGCCAGCTCGCATTCATCGAAATTCAGAGTCGCTTGCTGTGAGCTGTGCCAGCCCATCTTGTCACCCAGCGGTGTACGGCTGAACCCCGGCGCGTCATGAGGGACTAAGAACAACGATATACCGGCCAACCCCGGACCGCCGGTACGCGCGCCAATCACAAACCATTCGGCATCCATCCCCCCCGTGATATAGGTTTTTTCACCATTCAGGATCCACTTGCCACCTTTCCGCTCTGCCCTCGTTTGAATGTTGGCAACGTCCGACCCTGCGCCCGGTTCGGTGATTCCAAGTGCGGAGGTCATGCGCCCAGAGATAATCTCGGGGAGCACTTTCTGCTTGAACTCTTCGGATGCGAATTTCGCGATTGGGCTAATTGAAATCGTACGTCCCCCAACGGCGGCTCCGATGCCGGATGCTCCACAGCCGAACAGGATTTCGCTGTAGTCGTGGCGCATGAACGCATTGTCGAAGCCCAGCCCGCCATAATTTTCATCAATCCCGAAGCCAAATACTCCGAATTCCGCGATTGCGACATGCAGTTCCCAAGGGACACCGCGATCCGCCTCCCATTGTTCAATGTGAGGTTTGATTTCAGTATCGACAAAGCGCCCGAAACTGGTGCGAAAACTCTCGCGTTCTGGGGTCATGAAGGGGGATGGCAGGGTCATTCGACCTCCTCGACGTTATGTTCGGGCAGTACCAAAAGCTGGCTTTCCATGATGCGCGCAAAGCGATCCATCATATGCGTGAGGTATTCTGGCGATGACACGAATTTCTCGTGTAACAGCAAACCACGCAGGAAGTTTCGGGTAATACTCCACAGCAATTCTGTGTCGGCTTGGTCGCCTGTTACACTGGTGTATCGGCCTGAGATGAGGCTTAGGTTCGATTTGTCCCAGTCTCTCAGGCTCTGCTCAAGCATCTCGAACAATTCTTCATCGGTTCGGCAAGCAACCAGAATTTCAACAATGGCACGACCGCCCGCCGAATTTACGACAGTGGTCCAGGCGTGCATAATCAGTTCGTAAACGGGTTGTGGTGAGCGATCCTGTGGCCAAAGCGGGCTTTGTGCGTTGCCCAATAGTCGCATCGCGGTCGCGGCGACCAGGGCCTGCTTGGTGGGGAAATGATGCGTAATTGCCCCGCGCGAGATACCTGCTTTGGCCTGTACCATTGCAAAGGTTGTCTCTGCATACCCAAGCTGATCCAGGCATGCGACCGTGGCATTGCAGATTTTGGCCTGCATTTCCTGGGACCTCTGATCCTGGACCGAGTGTTTATTTGGCATCGTTTCAGTCACCTTCCGTGGCGTCGCAATGGCAGATCTTCGTTGACCGCGGTGGTCGGTAGATAATAAAAACAGAACAGTCGGTCTGTAAACTGCGGATCGCGACAGGGCAGGAGAGACGTGGCGTGACACATTCTCTGCGGATCGGAGGAGCTTGCGGGTTTTGGGGGGATGCCCTTCATGCCACGCAGCAGTTGTTGCGCGTCCCAGGCCTCGACTTTCTGGTCTATGACTACCTTGCCGAAATCACCATGTCGATCATGGCCCGGGCCCGTCTTAAAGATCCCCATAGAGGATATGCGGTAGATTTCGTCTCTGAGGTTATGGCTCAAAACCTGAGCCAGATCGTCGGGCAGGGCGTAAAGGTGTTGTCAAATGCGGGCGGGGTCAACCCAGTGGCCTGTGCCGATGCATTGCGACGCAAATCTGCTGAATTGGGATTGAACTTGAAAGTTGCGGTGATCGAAGGCGATGATCTGCTGCCACGCGTGGCCGAGTTTACCGATCGGGCCGAGATGTTTTCCGGGGCGCCGATGCCGCCGACCGAGAAAATCGCCTCAGTCAATGCCTATATCGGAGCAGGACCGATATTGGCTGCGTTGCAGGCTGGCGCGGACATCGTCATAACGGGTCGTTGCGTTGACAGTGCGCTGACTTTGGCGGCGTGCATGTATCATTTCGGTTGGGGACACGACGACCACGACTTACTGTCTGCCGGTTCGTTGGCGGGGCATCTGCTGGAATGTGGACCACAAGCCACCGGTGGGAATTTCACGGATTGGGAACTGGCGGGGGATATTGCGCAAATCGGTTATCCGGTTGCCGAGGTCAGTGCGGATGGCGGATTCGTCCTGACCAAGCCCCAGGGCACAACGGGATGTGTGACCCCGGCTTCGGTCTGCGAGCAGATGCTTTATGAAATCGGTGATCCGCAGGCCTACATACTGCCCGACGTGATTTGTGATTTTTCCAAAGTCAGGATGGAGCAAGCCGCGCCGGACCGCGTGGCCGTCTTGGGCGCGAAGGGGCGAGCGCCGACCGGGCAGCTTAAAGTGTCCGCCACATGGGCGGATGGGTATCGCGCGGGCATGACGTTTCTGATGAACGGGCGCAAGGCGCGACAAAAGGCGGAGGCGTTTGCCCAAGCGGGGCTTGATCGTTCGCGTGCCGTTCTGCATCGGATGAACGCCCCCGATTATCGCGAGGTGTCCTTCGAAGCCTTCGGAGGCAGCCCCGGCAAAGGCGAATACGAAGAGATATCGTTCAAAGCAGCCGTGAAACACGACGACCCCAATGCCGTTGGTTTGTTCCTACGCGAGATGACCGGGTGTGCGTTGGCTGCTCCGCCGGGATTGCACATCTTTACAGGGGGAGGGCGGCCAAAACCTTCGCCTGTGGTTGCCCTGTATTCCTTCTTGGTGCCAGAAGACACTCTGGCTTATCGCGTAACGTTGGATGGAAAAGACATAGCGTTCGATCCGCCGAAAAAATCCCCACAAGAACCGGAACCTGTGCGGCCAAAAGCTCCGGGCACGGCCGAAGAAAAGGTGACAGAGTGGGTCACATGCCCTTTGGAAGACTTGGCCTGGGCAAGATCGGGGGACAAGGGCGACACCGCAAACGTCGGAGTCATCGCGCGTCATGCAGCCTTTATGCCCTACATCTGGGCTGCCCTAAATGCAGAGACTCTCGCGGATGTACTTTCCGACCACCTATCCGGCAGGGTCGAACGGTTCTATCTGCCCGGCACACATTCCATGAACATCCTGCTGTACAATTCGTTGGGAGGTGGCGGTGTCTCTTCTCTGCGCAACGACGCGCAAGGCAAAAGCTTTGCTCAAATACTGCTGGCCACGCCGATCAGGATTCCGGCAGAGTTATCCTCACACACCGAGCGAGGAGAAAACTGATGGGTTTTGTCAGTAAGGTCGTCCGCGATTCTGACGCCTTTGCCAAGAACCGAGCAGAGATGCTGGCGCTTGTCGATGAGATGCGTGCCCTCGAAGCGCGCCCAGTCGCTCTCTCCGAGAAACGGCGTGAACGGATGGAAGCCCGGGGACAGATCACACCCCGTGACAGGCTCGTTCAACTGCTGGATCCCGGTATGCCTTTTTTACAACTGCACGGGCTGGCGGGTTACTGTGTCGATACTGATGATCCTGAGCAATCCGTTCCGGGCGCGTCACTCGTTATCGGCATCGGATTTGTTTCAGGCGTGCGTTGCATGGTCATCGTTGATGATGCAGGGATAAAAGCGGGCGCGATGGTCGAGATGTCGGCTGCAGCCTTCCTGAGTGCGCAGGACATGGCCTTGAAACAGAACCTGCCATTCGTGCATCTTGTCGAAAGTGCCGGTGCGAACCTGATGGAATACAAGGTCGAATTTTGGGCCAATGGCGGCAAATTGTTCCGCAATTTGGCCCGTCATTCGGCGGCTGGCTTGCCCAACCTCGCCGTTCTGCATGGCCCTTCAACCGCCGGCGGGGCCTATATGCCCGGCCTTGCGGATTATGTGGTCGGCGTGAAGAACAATGGCATGGCCGCCTTGGCCGGGGCCGCGTTGGTCTATGCGGCGACGGGTGAAAAGGCCAACGACCGCGACTTGGGCGGGTCAGAGATGCATGCCAGCACATCTGGTCTGGTCGACTATCTGGCCGAGGACGATGCACACGGCATCGAAGTGGCGCGAAACGTGATGGCCCGACTGGATTGGAACAAGTCTTTGCCTGCGCGTCGCGACAAGGAGGTGCAACCACCAAAATACGATGCGGATGAGATTGCTGGCGTTGTTCCAACCGATTATCGCGTTCCCTATGACGTCCGCGAAGTCGTGGCCCGCATTGTAGATGGCTCTGATTTTGAGGATTTCAAAGCCGATTATGGACCGGTAACGGTCTGTATGCAGGCTGCAATCAACGGTATCGCTGTCGGCATTCTCGGCAACAACGGCCCACTGGACCCGGCTGGCGCGAACAAAGCCGCGCAATTCATTCAGCTATGCGACCAGGCCGATATTCCCCTTATTTTTCTCAATAATATCACCGGCTTCATGGTTGGCACGCAATATGAGCAAGGCGGTATGATCAAACATGGGGCGAAGATGATCCAGGCCGTTACCTCGGTCGATGTTCCGAAGATCACGCTATATATCGGTGCAAGTTTTGGCGCCGGAAATTATGGCATGTGCGGTTATGCTTATGATCCGGATTTTTTGTTCGCCTGGCCGAATGCGGCGACGGGGGTGATGGGCGGAGAACAAGCCGCTGGAACGATGGAACTGGTCGCACGCGCAGGTTTCAAACGCAAAGGGATCAACCCTGACGAGGCCAAGTTGGCTGCTCAGAAGGCTGCGATAACAATGCATTTCACAAAACAGGAGAACGCGTTTTACACGTCGGGCCGATGTATCGATCATGGCGTCATCGACCCACGCGACACGCGACGCGTTCTGGGTTTTTGCCTTGAAACGTGCCTTGAAGGTCGCGCGCGAAAGGTCAAACCCAGCTCTTACGGAGTGCACAGGTTCTGACCATGCTGCATCACTCACCAAATTCGCAACCAAAACAATATAGCAGGGGCTGAGCTATGGCATTCGACACGCTTCTCGTTGCCAATCGCGGGGAAATCGCCGCGCGTATCCTGCGTACGGCTCGGTCACTTGGGTTGCGTACGATCGCCGTTTACACGACCGCTGACGCGCGTGCGCCGCATGTCGGCCTTGCTGATAAGGCGGTATGGATCGGAGACGGCCCGATTGGTGACAGTTACCTGCACGCTGAAAAGATCATTGCCGTCGCTCAGGAAACCGGGGCAGGGGCGATCCATCCGGGCTATGGGTTTCTATCCGAAAACGCCGAATTCGCAACGGCGGTTGAGACCGCAGGCCTGAATTTTATCGGCCCTGGCCCCAAAGCAATCCGGTTGATGGGCGACAAAGCTGATGCGAAGCGCCTGATGATCGGTGCGGGCGTGCCTTGCGTTCCGGGATATGAGGGCGAAGATCAATCGGATGCGGCATTGATTGCAGAAGCTGACCAGATCGGTTTTCCAATTATGGTGAAGGCTGCGGCAGGCGGCGGCGGGCGGGGAATGCGTCTGGTCCAGGACGCCGGCGCTTTTTCTGCGGCGATTGCGCTTGCCCGATCCGAAGCTGAGAACGCATTTGGGTCCGGCGACTTGATCCTGGAAAAAGCGATCAGCGATGCGCGCCATGTCGAATTTCAGATATTTGCCGATGGGGACGGGAATGTAATTCATCTGGGCGAAAGGGAATGTTCGGTTCAACGCCGCCATCAAAAAGTCATCGAAGAGGCTCCAAGCCCGGCCATGACACCCGAATTGCGCGCGCTAATGGGGGCGGTGGCGATTGAGGCGGCCCGCGCAGTGAACTATTGCGGCGCCGGAACGGTGGAGTTTCTTCTGGAGACCCCCGGCGCGTTCTATTTCCTCGAAATGAACACCCGCCTGCAGGTAGAACACCCTGTGACCGAGATGGTCACCGGCCTTGATCTTGTAGCGTTGCAGATCGCAATCGCGCAGGGTGACGCCCTTCCGATCTCTCAGGAAGATGTCACTATGACTGGCCACGCCATCGAAGCACGTCTTTATGCTGAAGACCCCGCTAACGGGTATCTGCCGGCAACTGGTCCAATCGACTTCTGGCAGGCCGCGACCGGACCCGGAATACGTGTGGATGCAGGCATTCAACAGGGGCAAGAGGTATCGCCTTACTATGATGCCATGCTCGCTAAGATTATCGCGCATGGTCCAACCCGTGAAACTGCGCGGGCGCGGCTGATCAAGGCGGTGAATGAAACGGTTTTGCTTGGTACGGTGACAAATTCGCCGTTTCTAGCAGATGTGCTGCAGCAAGGAACTTTCATTGCCGGCGATGCAACGACAACATTTCTGGATCGCACCTATCCCAACGGCTTTTCGCCATACCAGGTGACGGCGCGCGACATCGCCGTGGCGTCGGCGCTGTTGTTGAATGCGGATCAGGCCCGTGCAATGGCTGCGGCGGGATATGTCTCAACCGAACAACTGGGCTGGTCCAGTTCTGATTTGCCACCGTTCGTCGTGATGCTTGCCCATGGCGACAAAGTGATGCAAACGCGTGCACTTGCACGCCCGGATGGGTGGACGGTTTGGGTCGAGGGCAACTCATACGAAGTCTCTTGCATCGAACAGGGCCAAGGAAAAGTGAGGGCGCGAGTAAATAACCAGACCGTAGACGTCTTCGCCGAAGTAACGCTGGACACAGTCCAGATCGCGATCGGTGCTGAACGTTTGCAGTTTCGCCGTCTGCGTCCCGGCGCATCGGATGCGGGAGCTGCCTCGGGCGGTCGTGTCATCGCCCCCATGCCGGGCGCTTTGATCGAGGTGTCGGCAAAACTTGGGCAGAGCGTATCCAAAGGCGACTGTCTGGCTGTTTTGGAGGCTATGAAGATGCAGCATCAGATCACGTCTGCCGTTGAGGGGGTCATCACTTTTGTCCATGTTGAGGTTGGGCAGCAACTGATGGCGGGGGATGTAATGATCGAGATTGAAGAAGCATAGATAGAATTGGCGAATGCGGTCGGTCGCTGTGCCAATCAAATCTTGCCAGCGCCATCGAAGATTAATCGCAAAATCAGAGGAAGACGCAGTGCAACAGGCAACGGATTTTCTGGAAGAAAGCGAGGCATTGTTTGCCATTCTGGCCGATGTTTCGGGCGATCAATGGGACACCCAAACTCAGTTCAAACGATGGACGCTGAACGATGTGCTGGTGCATCTGCATTATTGGAACCAGATGGCCGATCTGTCACTTCAGGACCCTGATGCATTTGCTGCGCGCATTGGCGCCTTGTTTGGCAAGGCCAAGGTCGAAGGGTTGCGTCCGGCAGAGAACAAAGCAATCTCGCTGCGCGGAAACGAGCTGCGTGAAGCGTGGCGAACACTTTACACGGACATTGGCACTCGGTGGGTTGGCCTTGATCCGAAGCAACGCGTGAACTGGGCTGGCCCCGACATGTCTGTACGCTCGTCGATCACTGCCCGCCAGATGGAAACCTGGGCGCACGGGCAAGAGGTTTTTGACATCCTTGGTATCGAGCGCGTCGAACGGGACCGGATCAAGAATGTCGTCGTTCTGGGTGTGAATACGTTTGGCTGGGCCTATCAGGTAAATGGTAGACCTGTGCCCGAGGCGATGCCGCGGCTGGAACTGACGGCACCGTCCGGAGCCTTGTGGGATTTTGGCGAGCCGGGTGAAAACCGGATAACGGGCCCCGCAGTGGAGTTCGCACAAGTCTCAGCCCAAACCCGCAACGTCGCAGACACATCGTTACAGGTGGAGGGACCGGTTGCAGCCGAATGGATGTCAATCGCGCAGTGTTTTGCCGGTGGCCGCGAAACGCCTCCTGCTCCGGGCAGTCGCCATCGCACCTAAGACACGCAGCTATCTTGAATAAAAGTTGAATATGTAACTTGAACCCGGCACAAAAGGAGCGATGCGTCCGACCGAAAGCGAAGAAATGCTGCAGTTTAATGTGACAAAACTAGCATCTGGCCTGATCGTCGCTGTTGTCATAGGCTGGCTGCTGGTGCTGGGCAAAAGCATCTTTCTGCCGGTGCTTCTGGGCATTATCGGGATATACATTCTCGACTCGACTGCGTCGACAATTGGCCGCGTTCCGGGATTGCGCCACATTCCGCGACGGGGGCGTCGTTTGCTTGCGCTGCTGGTCATATTTTTGACGCTGGTCCTCATTGGGATTTTTCTTGAAGCGAATGCCCAAGCCGTCGCCCAGAATATCCCGCAATACCAAACTAATCTAAAGGCACTGCTCGACTCGGCGATGGCGATGTTGGGCGTCAAAAAACTGCCCGACTGGTCCACGATTGAACAGACGCTTGCCGGAAAATTCAATGTCTTGGGCTTTGTTCAGGGAACGCTGTCTACGGTGCAGGGCTTCGGCACGGTTATGTTGATGACTATCCTCTACATCGTGTTCATCCTGTCCGATCTGGACGACATGCCGGAAAAGGTTCGCAAGGCTTTGGGCGATGCCGAAACCGCGGACCGGTCGTTGAAAATCGTCGCTCAGATCAACCAGAAAATCGGCAGTTACCTGAGTGCAAAAACTCTGATTAACGTCATTTTGGCCGTGATCTCATATGTGATCATGCTCTTCCTGGGCATCGAATTTGCCATGTTTTGGGCCATCTTGGTCGGGCTTTTGAATTACATTCCCTATCTGGGCTCAATCGTGGGTGTCCTGTTTCCCGTCATGCTCAGCCTCGTACAATTTGGCGGTATCTGGCACGCCGGGGTCGCATTGGTTGCTCTTATGGCTGCTCAGCTATTTGTCGGAAACATCCTAGAGCCCCGACTGGTCGGAAACTCGGTGAACCTGAGTGGATTCATGGTGCTGTTTTCGCTGACGATCTGGACGGCGATGTGGGGGTTGGCAGGCACCATTCTGGCAATTCCATTGACCGCCGTGGTGATGATCATCCTATCGCAAATCCAATCTACGCGACCGCTGGCAATTTTGATGTCGGAAAGTGGCGAGCTTGACTAAGAGTTCATGCTCCCGGTCTGTGGCCCAAAACCGGTTTCCATGTTAGTTGGGCGACCGCCACCCATTGATCAGGGCGGCGGTCGCTAGCCATATTGCTTAAAGCTTGATGCGGAATGCGGCAAAGCCGTCTACGCCTTCGCCTGCGTCTTCTATTACCACCCCTTTAACATCGCCCATGTAGTCGCGGGCCTTGGGGCCGGTTTCGAACAACACTGTGGTATCTTCGAGCGGAGCGAAAGACCAATTGGCGTCCGCTTTTGGATCAATTGTGCCCTGTTCAACGATATAACGCACGATAACGTCGCGGTTGGTGTCCGGGGCCTCGAAGACGATCGTGTCGCCCATCGCACCCGGGAATGAACCACCGCCAGACGCGCGGTAGTTGTTGGTGGCGATAATGAACTCCATATCGTCCGTGACCGGCGTTCCGTTGAAGGACAGGTTCACAATCCGTGCCGCATCCGGATTCAGCTCTTCGCCCTTTGGTCCAAAGCGCGAGGGCTGGGACAGGTCGATCTGATAGGTCACGCCGTCCATCACATCAAAATTGTAGGACGGGAACTCTGGGTTCAGCAGGATCGCGTCGGCCGAACCTGGCTCGACCTGATTGAACATACCAGCGGAACGCTCCAGCCAACCCCGGACCTGTGCCCCGTTCACGCGGACCGCCCGCACGGTGTTTGGATAGAGGTACAGGTCAGCCACGTTTTTGATGGCGACATCACCCACAGGAACATCAGTGTAATACTCTGGACCTCCACGGCCTCCGGCCTTGAACGGAGCAGCCGCCGACAAAATAGGCAACCCCTCATGCTCGGTGCCTTTTAGCATCTCTTCGACATACCATTTCTGCGCGATTGACACGATCTGCACCGACGGGTCATCCGCGACAAGCGCGAAATAGCTATGCAGAGGTGCGGAAGTCTTCCCAACGGCGCGGCGAACATATGCCAGTGTTTCGTCGTGATCGGTAGCAACTGAATCCAGAACGGTCTGGTCGTCGCCTACCAGCGCGGTTATCGAGCGATCTTCGTTGCGCTTTGAGATCGGGCGCGCCTCGGACGTCGTCGTGACAATGCGCCATTCATTCCCGTCGCGTTCCAGCAGTAGGTCCAGCAGGCCCAGATGCGAGCCCCAGAAACCACCCATGACGGCCGGTTTGCCCATCAGCGTGCCTTTTTCGACGTCGATACCGGGGCGATCCGCGAACGTGGGCGAGGGGAAAACCAGGTGATTATGGCCCGTGACCAACGCATCGATACCATCAACACCAGCCAAAACGACCGAGGCGTTCTCCATCCCGTCCGTATGATCCGCCTCACCAATGCCTGAATGGGACAGGGCGATGATCAGATCGCAGCCTTGCTCTTGCATCTCGGGCACATAGGCTTTCGCCGTGTCGACGATATCGCGGGCCTGAACGTTGCCTTCCAGGTGCTTGCGGTCCCAATTCATGATCTGAGGTGGGGTAAAGCCAATGACGCCAACCTTGATTGGATGCTTGCTGCCGTCGCCCATTTCAATTTCGCGGTCCAGAATGGCGTAAGGCTTGACCAGGGTCTTATCATCGCGTGGCCCTGCACCTTGTTCCTTGGCAACGTTGGCCAACACGACAGGGAAATCCGCGCCAGCGAGCGACTTTTCCAGAAAATCCAAGCCATAGTTGAACTCGTGATTGCCCAACGTTGCGGCGTCAAAGCCGACAGTGTTGAATGCGGTGATGATCGGGTGGCTATCACCTTCCTTCATGCCGCGCTCATAAGCGATGTAATCGCCCATTGGGTTGCCCTGCAAAAAGTCGCCATTGTCCACCAACAATGAGTTGGTCGCCTCGGAACGGATATCATTGATGATCGACGCGGTGCGCGACAGGCCCACCGTGTCGCGCGGTTTGTCCGCGTAATAATCATATGGGAAGACGTGAACATGGATATCGGTGGTTTCCATGATCCGGAGATGCGCCTGATTGTCAGCCGCAGCGACCGAAAATGGATGAAGGGTTATCGCCGCTGCGCTGGCGGTGGTTGTGGCAAGGAACTGGCGGCGAGACATTAAGAAATGGCTGGAGGAGGTCATTCGGAACCTTTCATTATGTTGGTCTGTGCGCCATCTGCATGATTTGGAAAACAGCAGTATGACACTGGTTACCAGTGCATGTGCAACGGCGCGGCGCATACGGGTATGTGAGATACTGAGCGCTATTGTGGTCTGCTTGCCCAAGCATGGCAATATGTGTCGATATGAGACCGTGGCTTTCTGCAGTTTGTGGATATCAGAATTGAGCGCACCGCCGTAAAGGCAGCCGCGTTTTTGACCAAAACCATCGAAACCTGCACCGCATGCAATCATCCGCGGTATTCTGCCTGAGCAACGCAGTTTGAAGAATTCGGTTGTGATAGTGAATTTTATCTATAAAAGGATGTCAATCCACCAGAACTGTTGAAAAGTATCTATAAAATGAAAAATCCCGCTCCGATTTGGTCCCGTGAGGCTGCTCAAGCTCTGTATGATCTTCCGCTGATGGATCTTTTGTTTCGCGCTCAGTCTGTGCATCGCGAGAACTTTGATCCCAACAAGATCCAGACGTCCAAGCTTCTGTCGATCAAAACGGGTGGTTGCGCCGAAGATTGCGCCTATTGCTCGCAATCGGCGCGGAACGGATCAAAGCTGTCGGCCTCCAAGCTGATTGAGGTTCAGCGCGTTCTGGCTGAGGCCCGCAAGGCCCGCGATGGCGGGGCGACCCGGTTCTGCATGGGCGCTGCATGGCGCGAACCCAAGGACCGGGACATGGATGCGCTTGTCGCAATGGTCGAAGGTGTGCGCGACATGGGGATGGAAACCTGCATGACCCTGGGCATGCTGGACGACAATCAGGTGATCCGCCTGCGTGACGCGGGACTTGATTACTACAACCACAACATCGACACTTCCGAGCGGTACTATTCTGAGGTCATCACCACGCGTACCTTTGCAGATCGAATTGAGACGATGAACCGCGTTCAGGAAGCCGGTATAAAAGTATGCTCGGGCGGGATCCTTGGCATGGGCGAAGAGGTTCGGGACCGGGTCGATATGCTGGTGACATTGGCCAACATGAACCCAGCCCCGGATTCTGTGCCGATCAACATGTTGATGCCGCAGGAAGATACACCTTTGGCGGACGCCAAGCCAATCGACCCTATCGACTTTGTGCGGATCATAGCCGTGGCTCGGATCATGATGCCGCAATCCTATGTACGGCTGTCAGCAGGGCGCAGCGATATGAGTGAGGAATTGCAGGCCATGTGCTTCTTCGCCGGAGCGAACTCGATGTTTGTTGGTGAAACTCTTCTGACGGCTGAAAACCCCGAAGAAGACACCGACGCCGTCTTGTTTGCCAAGCTTGGGTTGCAGGCGGAAACAACAGCCGAAAAGTCTTGTCTGGATGCTGCTGAATGAAGGCATTGAGCCGACTACACTCGATGCTCGAGCTGCTGGGCACCCGCCACCGGCGCCGTGTGTTGGTACCACGTCGCGGCCTGGACTTTGCGTCCAACGATTACCTCGGTTTGGCACAATCAGACTTGTTGCGCGATGCTGCTCAAAAGGCGCTGCAGCGAGACGTACCGCTTGGATCAGGCGGATCTCGTCTGTTGCGCGGCAATCACCCAGAGCATGAAGCGCTTGAGCAGGAGGCTGCCGCGTTTTTCGATTCAGAGGCAGCGTTGTTCTTGGGCGGCGGCTTTCAGGCAAATCAGGCGATTTTCTCAACCCTCCCTGCCGCCGAAGACCTGATCCTTTATGATGCATTGGTACATGCAAGCGCACATGAGGGTATGCGGATGGGACGCGCCCAAGCACGCGCCTTTGCCCATAATAATGTGCGCGCAGCGCGCTTGGCCATTGAGGAATGGGTGGCAGCAGGCGGGTCGGGCCAAATCTGGATTGCTGTAGAAAGCATCTATTCAATGGAAGGCGACATCGCACCGCTGGCCGAGTTGTCTGATCTCGCCCGAGTTTATGATGCTATATTGGTCGTCGACGAAGCTCATGCGACTGGAGTGTTTGGACCCAATGGAAAAGGCCTGGCTCATGGTTTGAATGCGGGCCAGTTGACACTGCACACTTGCGGCAAAGGGTTGGGGGTTTCAGGCGGATTGATTTGCGGCCCCAAGGTGGTGATCGACACACTCATCAACCGCGCGCGACCAGTTATCTTTGCGACCGCCCCGTCGCCATTCAATGCAGCCCTCGTTCGTGCGGTTTTGCAGCACTTGCAAACAGATCCCTCGCTGTCCCTGACAGCCCAGTCCCGCATCCGTCACGCGCATGCAGTCGCGCGTCAAGCCGCGGTTCCCAACGAGGCTCTGAACAGCCAAATCATCCCGGTTATTCTGGGCGATGACGCCAAAACCATGGAAATGGCGGCAACGCTACAGTCCAAGGGCTTTGATATCCGGGGCATCCGGCCACCGACCGTACCACGCGGCACCTCGCGTTTGCGGGTGTCGATCACCGGCAACGTGAGTATGGACGACATCAGCGCTCTTTTCGAAACACTGGCACATCAGCAGGTGGAGGCGGCATGAGCGCTGTAATCGTCACAGGAACCGACACAGGCGTCGGGAAAACGGTCTTTGCTGCGGGTTTGACCGCTGCGCTTGGTGCGACCTATTGGAAGCCCGTGCAATCGGGGCTTGAGGATGCGACGGACACGGAAACCGTCAAAGTGCTGTCCGGTGCCAAAGTTCTGCCCGAGGCTTATCGCCTGAACATGCCGGCTTCACCGCATCTGTCAGCTGAAGATATGGGCGTTGAGATTGCGTCGGACCAGTTGGCGCTGCCAAAGGTCGAAGGGCCCTTGGTGGTTGAAGGGGCTGGTGGACTTATGGTGCCACTGAACCGTGAGACCTTCTTTCTTGACGTAATCTCTCAATGGCAGGCACCCGTAATTCTTGTCGCGCGTACTGCGTTGGGGACGATCAATCACACAAGCCTGTCCCTGATGGCTTTGCGGGGCGCGGGCTGCAGCGTCGTTGGAGTAGCGTTCGTCGGCGATGCTGAGCCGGATGTTGAACAAACCATCGCCGAGATGTGTCAAGTCACTCATTTGGGGCGCTTGCCGTATCTTGAAAGCCTGTCGCGGGAAGCGCTGTCAAAGGCTTTTGACGCGATCGACATAGCGACAATTCGGGGGTCTCTATGACCGCGCTGGACTTTGACGCCCGCCATCTGTGGCACCCGTATACAAATGTTCTGAACCCAGGCCCGATGCACCTGATCACCGATGCCGAAGGGGTATGGTTGACCCGCGAAGATGGCACTCGGATGATCGATGCCATGTCGTCCTGGTGGTGCGCAGTACACGGGCATCGTCATCCTGCAATTATTGGCGCGATGACAGAACAGCTGCAGAAAATGCCCCACGTCATGTTTGGCGGTCTGACGCATCAGCCGGCAATTGAATTGGGCCGCAAACTGGTTGACTTGCTGCCGGATGGGCTGGATCGGATATTCTACAGCGACAGTGGCTCGGTTGCGATCGAAGTCGCCTTGAAAATGGCTGTGCAGTACCAAATGGCGCTGGGTCACACGGGGCGCACACAATTTGCGACCATTCGCGGCGGTTATCACGGAGACACCTGGAAGGCGATGAGTGTCTGCGATCCGGTGAATGGGATGCATGGGCTGTTCAGCGGAGCTCTGTCAATTCAGCACTTCCTGCCACGCCCGCCAATTTCGCTTGATCAGGAATGGGCTGATGATCCAACCAAGAATGGGTTGGGCGCGTTGGAGAAGCTGCTGGAAACCAAAGCTGATCAGATCGCGGCGCTTATCCTCGAGCCGGTTGTGCAGGGCGCAGGCGGAATGTACTTTTATCACCCCAAGTGGTTGCGCCAAGCTCAGGAAATGTGCAAAGCCCATGATATCCTTGTGATTTTTGACGAAATCGCAACCGGGTTCGGCCGAACCGGCGAACTGTTCGCGATGGATCACACCAGAGTGGTCCCGGATATCATCTGTCTGGGCAAAGCTTTGACAGGGGGTCATATTACCTTGGCCGCGACTGCAGCAACTGAAAACGTCGCGCGCAGAATTGGTGAAAGCGAAGCCAGTGTCCTGATGCACGGTCCGACCTACATGGCCAATCCGCTGGCTTGTGCTGCGGCTATGGCCAGCCTCGATCAACTATCGGTCAGAGATTGGCGCGCCGAAGTGCACGCGATTGCCGACCAGTTGACGCACGAACTTGCCCCCGCGCGCCAATTCCCTGGGGTTAAGGATGTACGCGTGTTCGGCGCGATTGGCGTCATCGAGATGGAGCAGTGGGTTGATCCTTCGGTTGCGCATGCCCTTGCACCCAAAACGGGCGTCTGGTTGCGCCCCTTCGCCCGTAACATCTACTGCATGCCACCCTACATCATCTCGGCAGATGAGTTGAGCAGTGTAACCTCTGCGATGGTCTCTCTGGCTCGGGATCTGTCATGAAGCAGCGGTGGGTGTCACGATCCGGCACGGATGAACTCATCCTAGTTTTTGGGGGTTGGGCGCTGGGAGGCGCCCCGTTTGCGGGGCTAACCGGACAAAGTGATGTGCTATTCGTCGACGATTTTCGCCACCTTGACGACCCGCTGCCTGATCTTGCGGCCTATGACCGCATCAATCTGATCGCCTTTTCTTTCGGCGTCGCATCTGCTGCCCATTGGCTGGCACATACCGGGTTCCGTCCGTCTCGGTTGATTGCAGTCAGTGGCACGTTACATCCGGCCGATCCCAAGCGTGGCATTGGACCTGATATGATCCGCGCGACTGCGGATCACCTGACCGAAGCCAGCTTCGCAAAGTTTTGCCGTCGCGCTGGATTGGATGGGCCGGTTCCCGAGATTGATATTGAGGCGGCGAAAGCTGAGCTTCATGCCGTGATCGACCGTGGTGGCGCTCCTGAAATGGCGTTTGACCGAATTTGGATCCCCCAAAAGGACCGCATCATTCCTACTCGTGCACAAGAGGTAGCCTGGGCAACGCAACAACCCGTCGCGCGTGGTATACCCGCCTCGCATATCCCGTTTCGCGACGGTCAGAACTGGCAGGAGTGGATCGCATGAACGCGCCGATCGCAGACCGGGTGCAGCGGAGCTTTAGCCGAAGTTTTCGTAGCTATCACGACGCAGCCAGCCAACAGGCAAAGATCGCAGATCACCTGGTTCAAGCAATGCGAAAGGGCGGCGCCCCGCATCGTTTTGCGACCGGTTTGGAACTTGGATGTGGCACTGGCCACCTTTCGCAACGTTTGTGCAGAACATTCGACATCGGCCAATTGACGGTCAATGACCTGTCGCCAGAAGCTGCTGAGACGGCGATATCAATAGGCGCGGGTTTTTTGTGCGGTAATGCCGAGACTGTCGAGTGGCCGTTTCAGCTCAACCTGATTGCGTCAGCATCCATGATCCAATGGCTGCACGATCCTGCAGCTTTTTTGCAGCGAGCGGCGAATGCATTGGTTCCGGGGGGGTGGTTGGCGGTCTCGGGCTTTGGACCGAACCAATACCGGGAGTTGGTGAAAGTGGGGTCGACGGCCAAAGCGCCGGGCCTGTGCCCATCCAGGGATCTGGCAGCGGCGGTCGAAGGGCAAATGGAAGTTGTCAGCTGCGGCGAAAGCACTTCTGTAGTGCATTTTGACTCGCCGCGTGGCGTTCTAAAACACCTTCGACGAACCGGGGTCAACGGGCGCGCGCAGAAAGTCTGGACAAAATCCAGTCTTGCCCAATTCTCGGATCAGTACGTCTGGCACTTTGGAACTGAGTTTGGCGTGTCCCTTACTTACAATCCGACATGGATCGTGGCCCGCAAACCAGGCTGATTGCTGTTACCAGTCAATACGCTCATGGGCTTCGGTCTCAATACATGAGATCTCAGATCCAGCGTTCGTCAACACTGCTTCGGCCAGGGCATCGCCGTCGGTTTCCCCGTCGTTTTGCGGGTGATCCAGGTGCCACGGCGCAGGCGGTTCAACCTGTATTGTCGCGGCAAACGTTTCGGCCAGTTCGGGGGGCAGCTCCTTTGCCGCCTCGCCGGTCTGTCCGACCTCCAGCGAAAACGGATTTTCAGAGGATACGTGCGCCCCGTTAAATCCGGTATCCGTTACCAAAATTTGACCTTCGATTAACCCTTCGAATCCTGCAGGCGGCGAGATCTCGAGAAAATCGAGATCCCACCCGGACACGTCCGCTGACTCGCCATCTGTCATCACTGAATCCTCACCACTGATCAGCAATGTATTTGGTGGCAGACCATCCAGCGAGACTGCGGCCTGATCACTGACTTGGTCCAACTCGATTGCCAGCTCAAGCGTTCCGTCTTCGCCGACAATTGGCTGTGGGTCAGCTTGCAAAAGCTCCCGCCCTGATGTGTCTGGCCCATCCCATTCCAGTTTCAGGCCTGCATGCCCATAATTCTCAAAATACCGCACTTCGATGTCATAAGTGCCCGGCTCAAGATCGATGCTCCCAGACCGCGTTCGGAAGCCATGCAGACCATCATTGTCAACGACCCTCGTTCCGTTGACGAATACTGCCGCGCCATCGTCCGCACCGGCAAAAAACGTGTAGGAGCCGCCTTCTTCTACAGTGATTTTACCTTCCAGCTTCGCTCCGAACGTATCTTTAGAACCGCCTTCCCAGAATGAATTGCGACTGTTCCCATAATTGATGTCAGGCACAAATTCCTGATGCGTCGGTTCCGCAGACCAGTCGATGTCATCCAGTTTCGACAACCTTTGATCCACATCGAAATAGCTGGCATGGAAACCACCTACTATTTTGGCTTCAGGGGAGGGCAGGACAGCCTCCGACACTTCGAACGTCAGCGTCTGCGAACCATCGTGGCTGCTGTTTTCACCTGTTGGCGTGGAATGGCGCAGGACAGCTTCGACGAGCCCTTCAAAACCCAGTGGCGGCGTTACGGTGAGCACCCCGCCCTGCCAGCCATCCAGCTCTGCGATCCCGTCCGTGTTTGCCACAAATGTTGTTCCACCGGCCTCGATAATCGTTCCGGCGGGAAAACCAGACAGATCGAAGCTGGTTTCATCAGTCACGCTAAGCCTTCCCAGGTCCACATCAATGGCCAGCGGCATACCTGAAACGGTCCGAGCTTCAGACATGTCCGGCGCTGTTACCACCTCTCGTCCATCCAATCCCGGTCCTTCCCATCCAAGCTTCAATCCGGCCCGACCGTAGTTTTCGAAGTAACGGATTTCGATCGCATGCGTTCCCGGTTCCAGTTCAATTTCACCCGTTCGCGTCCGGAACCCATGAACCCCGTCATTCTCAACGATGGGTTTGCCGTTGACCATCAGCATCGCACCGTCATCTGCACCCAGGAAGAACCTGAATGTTCCGCCTTGCTCTACTTCGATATTGCCGTTGATCTGTACGCCAAACGTGTCTTTTGAGCCTCCATCCCAGAATGTGTCATGACTGTTGGCGTGGTTGATTTCAGACGTGACCTCTTCGTAGGTCGGCTCTGCCGTCCAGTTGATGTCTTCCAGCTTTGACAGGCGATGATCAACGTCGAAGTATTTGGCGTGAAACCCTGATGAAAACGTCATCTCGGCCGCGTCGGCCACATTGACCGTAAAGCTCTCGGTCTGGTGCAGTCCGCCTTCGTCAATCACCGTGACATCAACAGTGATCGAAGATGCCACTTCATGGTCCAGCGCCACGCCGGGTTTCAGGCGTAGTTCATTGTCGACAACTTCGAACCGGTCATCTGATATCTCGAACCTATGGGTGTCGCTCTGATCCGGGTCGTCGAAACTGAGCTGCCCCACTACCGCACCGTCGACGTTTTCGGCCACGGTCTGCTGAGCGGCGGTCAGCGTGATATTGTCGACTAAGGCACCGTAGCTATCGTTCTCGTCTTCCGGTTCGCGCAGTTCCAAAGTGTCCTGCCCGGTTCCGATGACCTGCATCTGGAACGTTTCCCAATCGGCGGATTGCGGATCCAATTCCGCCACCAGATTGCCATTCCAATAGACTTCGACGGTGTCGGTTCCTCCCGCTAGGCGTTCTCGCAGGTCAACACCCAAATCATAAAGTTGGCCATCCTCCGTCTGGATGACCTGAGAAATAGTGTCGACACCCCGTCCGTGGTCCATCTCAAGCAACTGATCACCATCGGACGCCCTTGTGCCGCCGAGATGATCCCAGATTTCTATCCCATGAGTGTCCTGCCAGGCCCCACTTTCATCCGAGGCAAAGCCCTTCCACTTTCCTTTTTCCAGGTCAAATTCTTCAAAGCTGCCGTTTTGAATAAGGTTTTCAATGCTATTTCCAAGCGACAGCCCTGTCGGTCCCTCATTCAAATCCAGCACGTCGACAGTGAATCGTTCTGTCAGGGTGGCGCCACCGGTATCCGTCACCGTGACACTGACATCTATCTGCGCTGCGTCCTCATGATCCAGCGCGATGCCAGGCTTTAGCTGCAATTTGCCGTCCACGACTTCAAAGCGGTCGTCCGAGACGTCGAACCGATGCGTGTCCGAAGCATCGGGATCCAAGACGGAAATGGACCCAATCACCGCGCCCTGAGTGTTTTCGGCGACCGAGGTGTCATCTAGGGCTATCCCTGTCGGTCCCTCATTCAAATTCATCACGTCGACAGTGAATCGTTCTGTCAGGGTGGCACCATCGGTATCCGTCACCGTAACACTGACATCTATCTGCGCTGCGTCCTCATGATCCAGCGCGATGCCAGGCTTTAGCTGCAATTTGCCGTCCACGACTTCAAAGCGGTCGTCCGAGACGTCGAACCGATGCGTGTCCGAAGCATCGGGATCCAAGACGGAAATGGACCCAATCACCGCGCCCTGAG
>NZ_WQFE01000012.1 GCF_013033965.1 Ruegeria atlantica | reverse complement strand
ACAATTGATCCCCAGGATCAATCACTTAACATCCTCACCTCCGCAGACCAATAACCTGAAGGGTGAGGAGGAATAGTGATCGATCCAGTGAATCGATCACCCAACGAACGCGCAAAGCGCACGACCTAAGGTTCAAATCCTACTCCCGCAATCAAAACAAATAACCCGCTCAACCTACAAAAATGAAACTGGAAGCACCAAAGGTCGAGCGTTTCAAAACATCCCAAAGGGTCCGGAGCCGATGCAAGACGTGATAGGCCGATTTCCGATCAACGGTGCTCGATGCGAATCTGATCCTGCATAGCAGGTAGTAAATTTATTAAAAACAACATTAAAACATTGATTTAAAACATAATTTGGACACGCTGGGCGCACGTCCAACGCATCTCTGCTGTCTAGCTCTGGTCCGGTTCACAACCGGAATCGGAGCTTAGGTAATGCTGGGAACCTATAAGTCTTTTGGACCACACAGAGTACAACCGAGAGCGTATCAAAAAACCAAAGGCCAAACTATTAGGGCCATGATTTTCAAATCAGTTTCCGGAGTTCTGACGGCGGCAATGGCCATTCTATCCCCTGCAAATGCCCAACATTCGATGGTCGTCAAAAGTGACCGCGGCGGGTACCTGCACGACCGGCTGATCGAATTGGAAAACCTGCAGCGCAACGGAATCCGCGTCGAGATCCGTGGCCGGGTCTGCTATTCAACCTGTACGATGTTCCTGGGAC
This sequence comes from Ruegeria atlantica, assembly GCF_013033965.1. Classification (GTDB taxonomy): domain Bacteria; phylum Pseudomonadota; class Alphaproteobacteria; order Rhodobacterales; family Rhodobacteraceae; genus Ruegeria; species Ruegeria atlantica_D. Next base: position 160,172 of record NZ_WQFE01000012.1, on the reverse strand, counting down.
TGCCGGGAACCTGCGTTGATCCCAATACGACATTCGGTTTTCACGGACCCTCGCGCAGCGGTCGTCGTCTGGCCCCCGCTGACTTTGAATACTTCAGTCAGGTGATGGCTGACTACTATCCAGAACCTCTCAGAAAATGGTTCATGGACAAAGGTCGCAATCGAATAAACGGAGTTCACAAAATAAAAGGCTCTGAGATTATCCGTTTGGGTATCCCCGCTTGTCGAACTGCCTGAGCCAGGGCTTGTACAAGCAGTTGCGTAGGGATATGACGCCTTGGTTCTTTCTTTGTGGCACCTAAATACTGTGGTGACCCTGATAACACTGCCACCTAGGAGATCTATCAAAAGTGCTGGCATCCCTGTTTCAACGCTATCGGCGCCGGTCGTCTTTTCTACCGCCTGCGCCGGAAGACCCGATCTGCATTATTGGGGATGTGCATGGCTGTATTTCTCAGTTGGAAAAGCTGCTTCCTAAAATTCCCCAAGACCATCGTGTCATGCTTGTTGGTGACTATGTCGACCGCGGAGAAAACAGCGCGGACGTCTTGCGCCTGCTCATGGGGTATTCGGGTTTCACTTGTCTGAAAGGAAACCACGAAGACATGATGCTGGATTTCCTGCGCGACCCCGGAAAATACGGTCCGCGCTGGTTGCGTTATGGCGGCCTGCAAACCTTGGCGTCCTTCGGTGTACGAAGCGTGCGCGCCGAGATGAGCGAGGCTGAGCTAACCGATAGCCGTGACAACCTGTTGGCAGCTATGGGCCCAGCACTAGTCAACTGGGTGCATGAATTGAAGGTCTTTGACTATTCCGGTAATGTCCTGACCACGCATGCAGGTGCAAATCCCCAAACAGCACCGGATCAGCAATCAGCAGAAACATTAATGTGGGGCCACCCAGAGTTCAGAACGGTTGATCGTCGCGACGGTGTCTGGGTCGTGTACGGCCATACGATCGTCGACGAAGCCAGCGCGCAACATGGGCGGATCGCGATTGATACCGGAGCTTTTGCGACCGGCGTTTTAAGCGCGGTTTGCCTTGACGGAGGCGAACCTAGGTTTATCCGCGCCCGTCCTTGAAAGGTTGCCTGCCAAATTGGTTTCTGTTCCAGGCCAGTGTTCCACCCCACCCAATAAATCACTTTTGTCGGCTTTATTCGAAACTGAAACCATAGATTCAGCCCAAGTTTTAGTGACGGCCTGCTCAGTTTTCCCAGTCTAACGATCGGGGCACACCAGGCTTCTTTTTCTGGGCAAACTAGTCGCTGGCCTTGTCAGAACAAGCCAACTTGACTAGGAGCAATAGGAACCGCGTCAAATTATTGAGCTTTTTATGCTGATCAGCCCTGTCCTTCTTTGCGGAGGCTCCGGCACGCGCCTGTGGCCACTATCTCGAAAGAGCTATCCGAAGCAATTTGTTCCACTTGTAGGTAATGAGACGTTGTTTCAGGCGTCCGCCCGCCGGTTGTCAGGCAAAAGCGGGGGATTGGAGTTTACAGCCCCGCTGGTTCTGACCAATTCGGATTTTCGATTTATTGTGACAGAACAACTACAAGCAATCGGAATTGACCCCGGTACGATCATGATCGAGCCCGAGGGGCGCAATACAGCCCCAGCCGTTCTTGCGGCTGCACTTCATGCCTATTCCAAAGATAACGCTGCAGTTCTTTTAGTCGCGCCATCGGATCATGTTGTTCCGGATGCGGAGGCCTTTCACGCCGCAGTAGAGCGGGGTTTGGATGCCGTCGACCAAGGCCAGCTGGTGACGTTTGGGATCACTCCTACCCACCCTGAAACCGCCTATGGATACCTAGAACTTGCTGCGGTACCAGGCGGTGATGGGGCTCCGGTTCCATTGAAGCGCTTTGTTGAAAAACCCGATCTCGCCAGAGCGTCCGAAATGTTGGAAGCCGGAAACTACAAGTGGAACGCGGGGATATTCCTGTTCCGCGCGGCGGATATCATTGCGGCCTTTAAAGCGCACGCACCGGATCTGATGGAACCGGTAAAGGCGGCCGTGGAAACAGCGGAACCCGACCTCGGGTTCTTGCGCCTGAATCCCAACAGCTGGGCACAGGCCGAGGATATATCCATCGACTACGCAGTCATGGAAAAAGCAACCAACCTGTCTGTAGTGCCATTTGACGCCGCCTGGTCAGATCTGGGCGGTTGGGATGCAGTGTGGCGCGAAAGCGGCCCTGACACGCAGGGCGTAGTAACAAGCGAAGGCGCAACGGCGATCGATTGCCAGAACACACTGTTACGCTCGGACAGCGAACAGTTGGAAATCGTGGGCATCGGGTTGGAAAACATCATTGCCGTCGCGATGAATGACGCGGTGCTGGTTGCAGATACGTCGCGTGCACAAGACGTCAAAAGGGCTGTTAGCGCCCTCAAGGAAAAGGGGGCTGCACAGGCCACGGATTTCCCGAAGGATCATCGCCCCTGGGGATGGTTTGAAAGCCTGGTAGTCGGGGATCGCTTCCAGGTTAAGCGCATTCACGTTCACCCCGGCGCATCCCTTAGCCTGCAAAGCCATTTCCACCGCTCGGAACACTGGATCGTAGTTGAGGGTACGGCCCGGGTGACAATTGATGATCGCGAGCAACTGCTCACCGAAAATCAATCTGTCTACATTCCGCTTGGTGCCGTCCACCGAATGGAAAACCCCGGCCAAGTGCCGATGGTCCTGATCGAGGTTCAAACCGGAAGCTACTTGGGCGAAGACGATATCGTCCGATACGAAGACATTTATGCGCGCGGGCAGGGCGCGAAAGGCTGAACTGCAAGATGGAAAGCAACGTGCGGTGGTCTATCGGGTCGTTAAGCCGCTCTGTCTAGTTTTCCGCTGACTGACACAGACAGCGAGACAGCACCATGACGACCAATCCATTCAACGACCGAGTTTCCAGCCTTGCTGGACCTGCGCGCGACATTGTCCCCGTAGTAGCTTCGGACTCATCTGATCTGGCCGATGTGGCAATCGGGCTTTACGTCGAAACTGGCGGTGCGGTCGTCTTTACCACTGTACAGGGCGAAACCCGCACCGTTCAGGTGGCTGACTTCTCAATCCTGCCCGTCGGCGCAATTCGTGTACACGCGACCGGGACTACGGCAAGCGGTGTTCACGCTTTGGTTTTGGCGTAAGGCAGATCCAATAATGTTTGAAAATCGCTCGCCCATCCCGCGCGGTCCTGGGCGGGCATTACTGATCTGTTGTGACCAGCATATTTAGCAGCGGTATTAAATTGGCGCCGACAAAGCCCGTCTCTCCATCGCAGTTCATTTACCGGTGGCCAGCTGCGTTCAGGGCGATGCGCCTTCCATTTACCAAAAGAGCCAATTGTCGAACTTCGAAAATGGTTTGGAATCAAGAAGTTTGCACTCATCAGGAACTGACCCGAAATCTTGTTCGGCAGCGCCTAAGGCTAGCAGGCTAAACCCGAATAAAATTGTTTTGCGATGCCGCGTTTGCGGTGCGGATTTCGCTTTAGAATGCAAATTTTTGACCGGTCCTGAGCCCAATATGAGCGGTCAAAAGAAAATATACTCAAATTTAAATTATTCATTTGACGGAATCATAGAAAAGTTACTAAACGATGAACGCCAGATGAGTTCTTCATCTGAAATTTGACTGAAAATTTAGTAATGTGTTTGAGCGGTTATGTTTGACTTTAACTTTACTGACCCGCAGCTTCGCGACTCCGCTGTTACAGCTGAGTCTTCACGTGCGGCCCCGACGATCCTCTTTCACCTTGCTAAACGCGGCTTTGATCTTTTCGTTAGCACGATCTTCCTGCTGCCTCTTGCCATTCTGTGTGGAGCCGCATTGCTGATCCTGAACCCATTCTGGAACAAGGGTCCATTGTTCTTCGCACAAGAGCGCATGGGCCGTGATTGTACGCCCTTTACGGCTTATAAGTTTCGTTCGATGCGTCCTGCTCAGAAAATTGATCGGGGTGCGGATTGTCCTTTGGAAGAAGACCGGATCACGCCTCTGGGTCGGTTTCTTCGCAAAACCCGGCTGGATGAATTGCCGCAGATAATAAATGTTTTTAAGGGTGACATGAGCTTGGTGGGCCCTCGTCCGGACTATATCGAGCATGCCCGTGAGTATTTGTCCCAAGTGCCAGGATACCAGGAGCGCCACGTTGTTCGCCTCGGGATCAGCGGCTGGGCGCAGGTCGAGTTGGGGTATATCGAAGGCACGGATGCAACCCGTCGCAAAGTACAGGCAGACCTTTACTACATTGCCAATTCCAGCCTTTCTATGGAGGCACGGATCGTATGGCGCACGCTTTCCGTTATGTTACGTCGGGGTGGTGCTTGATTTTTGTTTTGTTTTTTTCGCGTTTAAGGTGAGTTTGATGTGCTGCGTTTTGGGATGGATGGCGTAGCGGCATTTGGTCTGGGATGACGCGGTCGGATGGGTCGCCTTTTGGTTGATTTGATCGCAATCGCGGCCTTTTTTAAGGCACAAAAAAATTGCATTTTCACCACAAACACAAAAGAAATGCGCCTTCCGTAACATTGAGGCAAGACGTTCTGCGGGAAAGCGTTTAGGTCGTCGTCCTAAAAAAGCGATAAAGCACGTGAAGATTCGAGCGGTATTTTTGAGGCGGAAAAGCCTGTTGGCTTTGGTGTGCGCTGTTGCGACGGGCATGGCGCAGGCGCAGTCTGTGTCCACCTATGGCACCCCCGGTCTGCTTGAGATCCCGACAGCCGAGATGTTCGATGACGGCGAGCTGGTGTTCACCGCGGCGGGGCTGCGGAATACCGGTCGGGCGACGATGACCTTTCAGTTGCTGCCTTGGGTGCATGGCAGTTTCCGCTATGCTTTCATCGACAGGCTCCGAGGGCCCGGCACCACCTTGTATGACCGCAGTTTCGACGTGCATTTCCGGCTGCGTGAAGAAAGCAGGAATGGCCCGGCGATCGTGATGGGGTTACGCGACTTTGGCGGCACCGGTGTGTATGCGGCCGAGTATTTCGTGGCCACCAAGACGTTTCGTGACCGGTTCAAGCTGACCGGGGGCATCGGCTGGGGGCGCATGGCCGGACGCGGCGCGTTCTCGAATCCGCTGGGCATATTCGGAAGCCGGTTCGATACGCGGCCCCCGCCCAACTCGAACGGTGAGGGGGGTGAGCTGGAATTTGGCAACTGGTTCCGTGGCGATGCCGCCCTGTTCGGCGGTGTCAGCTGGCAATATAACGACCGGCTGACCTTTCTGGCCGAGTATTCCCCCGATCTTTATACGCAGGAAGCCGTCGAAGACAGTTTCCGGGTCAAATCACCGATCAATGTGGGTGCGCAGTACCGGTTCAAAAACGGGTCGCAGCTGACAGCCTCTGTGCTTTATGGCGAGTCGCTGGGGCTGACCTACAGCTATTTCGTCAATCCGCGCAAAGCGGTGACGCCGGGCGGGCAGGGTGCTGCCCCTCCGCCGTTACAGCCCGAGGCGCAGGTCGCAGCGACAACGGCCGGGCGGGGCTCGGAGGATATCCGGGCGCGGATGCAGGCTGCGCTGAACCAGGAAGGGCTGCGGCTGGTCTACCTGTCCGAGACCGGCGACACGGTCCGCATCGGGGTCGAGAACAACCGCTATAACCAGGCTGCGCAGGCCCTTGGCCGGACCGCCCGCGTGCTGGCCAATGAACAGCCGCCCCAGAGCGAACATTTCGACATCGCGCTGATGTCGAACGGCGTGCCGCTGAGTGCGGTGCGCGTCAATCGTGATGACCTTTATGAGCTGGAACATGACCCCGACAATGCCTGGCGCAGCTTTGCCCGGGCCGAGGTCTCGGACACGCTGCCGCTGGTGCAGGGGGGTATCCTGAGTGATGCCTATCCGCATTTCTCATATCGGTTCGGCCCCTATCTGAACTTCTCGTTCTTTGATCCCGACGACCCGCTGCGATACGAGCTGGGCGCCGCGCTGGAGCTGGATTACACCCTGTCGCCGGGCCTGACCTTCTCGACCGGCCTGCGCCAGAAGATCTTCAGTACGCTGGATGACAGTACCCGTGTCTCGGACTCGACCTTGCCGCATGTGCGCTCGGACTGGGCGATCTATGCGCGCGAATCCAATCTGCGGGTCGAGCATATGACCGCCGAGTATATGTGGCGCCCCGGCGAGAACCTCTATGCCCGCACCACGCTGGGTTACCTCGAGACCATGTTCGGCGGGCTTTCGTCCGAGCTTTTGTGGTATCCCACCGACAGCCGTCTGGCCCTTGGGGCCGAGGCCAACTATGTGGCCCAACGTGACTTTGACGTGCTGTTCGGTTTTCAGGATTACAACGTCTTCACCGGGCATGTCTCGGCCTATTACGATCTGCCGGGCGAGTATCACGCGCAGGTCGATGTCGGGCGGTATCTGGCCGGGGACTATGGGGCTACCTTCACGCTGGATCGCGAGTTCAACAACGGCTTCAAGGTGGGCGCGTTCTTTACCCTGACCAATGTCAGCTCCGAGGAGTTCGGCGAGGGGTCGTTCGACAAAGGCGTCCGGTTGGAGATCCCCGTTTCGTGGCTGACCGGGCGCCCGTCGCGCAACAAGATCGCGCAGACCATCCGACCCGTCCTGCGCGATGGCGGCGCACGGCTGAACGTGCGCAACCGGCTTTACGGCGTGACCCGCGAGGCGCGCACGCAGGACCTGTCCCGCGGCTGGGGGAGGTTCTGGCGATGAAGGCCCTGCGCACCTGCCTGCTGGCCCTGGCGCTGATCTCCTGCGGTGAAGCGCAGGAAGATGTCGACCTGCTCAAGGGGACGCTGTTTCCCAACGCGCCCCGGTTCAATCCGCGCGCCGAAGCGCTGGCCGCGCGCCGCCCGATCCCACCCCGGCTCGAGGTTGGCTTTCCGACCCGTGATCTGGCCGGGGTCATGCTGTTGGAGACCGAGCGCGCCGGGGTGCAGACCTGGCTGACCGCGGATGGTGCCACCATCACGCTGGAGCAGGGCATGCTGACCTCGGCCCTGGGCTTTGGCGGCGGTCTGAGCGGGTCGGATGTCCGCCAGAGCGCCGATCTGGTTCTGGGCGGTGGCAGCGGTCAGGTCGAACGGTTCCACAGCTTTCTCAATGGCAATGACGAGATCGACCTGCGCGCTTATAAATGCCGGATCACCCAAGCGGGTTCTGACACCGTCGTGCTGCGTGGCACACCCGTCGCCACGGCAAAACGGCAAGAGGATTGCTATGGGGTGGCGGATCGTTTCACCAACGTTTACTGGGTGCGCAACAGCACCGGCCGGATCGTCCAGTCCTCGCAATGGACCGGGCCGTTTCTGGGCAACATGTTCATAAAGGTGGTGCCCGATGACAGTTAAGTTTCTGACCCGTGGAGGACGTATTGTGCGCCATATCCCACTTTTCCTCAGTGCGCTGGCCCTGACCGGCCTGATCACCGGATGCTCGACCATCTACCGCAGCCCCTCGGTGACGGCGGGCGTCTCGGACGCCGGCAAGGTCCGCGTTGTGCCGGTGACACCGGAAACGGTACTGGTGGCCAACCGCTCGCCTTATGCTCCCAAGACCCTGCCATCGGTGTTCGGACTGTCCGCCGGCTCGGGTTCCAGCACCAGCCTGCGCGGCACCGGCCCGCTGCCCGAAGCACCCTCGACCCAGGACGGATCACGCGCCGGGCTGCAGTTGGACCCGCCGCCCCAGGTCAACCCGGGGCCTTACACCATCGGCATCGGCGACGTGCTGGTGTTGTCGACCCCGTCCACGCAAGGAACGGCCGGAGAGTTGTCGGGCCTTCTGGCCGCGCAGAACAGCCGCAACGGCTATACCGTTCAGGATGACGGATCGATCAACATCCCCGATGTCGGCCGCGTCCGGCTGGTCGACCTGACCGTGGACGAGGCCGAGGCGCTGCTGTTCCAGCGTCTGGTGGAAAACCAGATCGACCCCACCTTTAGCCTCGAGATCGCCGAGTTCAACTCGCGCCGCGTTTCGGTCGGCGGTGCCGTTGGCCAGCCCGGCGTGCAGCCGATCACCCTGACCCAGCTGACCCTGGGCGAGGCGCTGTCGGCCGCCGGATCCGTCTCGGTCAGCGATATCGACAACTCCTCGGTGCGCCTCTACCGCGACGGGCAGGTCTATCAGATCCCGCTGGAAGATCTTTATTCACGTACCGAGTTGCAGAACCTCAACCTGATCGCCAATGACTCGGTCTTTGTGGATACCGACTATGATCTGGACCGTGCCGAGCGCTACTTTGCCCAGCAGATCCAGCTGCGCGACACCGTGCTCGAGGGCCGCCAGACTGCCTTGCAGGAACTGAACACGGCGGTCAATCTGCGCCGCGATGACCTCAATGAGCGCCGCGACAATTTCCTCCAGTCCATCGAACTGGATGCCGTCGACCGCGACTATGTCTACCTGTCAGGCGAGGTCCGCACCCAGGGCCGCTATCCCTTGCCCTTCAACCACAAAGCTACCCTGGCCGACGCGCTCTTTGACACCGGTGGCGGTGTGGCCAAGGAAACCGGCGACGCCTCCGAGGTTTACGTCCTGCGCGCCGCACAGGACCCCCGCGAACTCGGCGCCGTCACCGCCTGGCACCTCGACACCAAAAACGCCGCGCATCTTACACTCGCCGCACAGTTTGAACTGCGATCAAACGACATCATCTTCATCGCAGAAAACCCGGTCACAAAATGGGGCAGAACCGTCAGCCAGATCGTTCCATCCCTCATCACAACACCAATCAACGCGGCCGTTAACTAACAAAAGAGCACCGCCGGATACCTGAGGCGGTGCGCAAACATCCAGAGGCGACTTTGCCGCCACCACCTCCGAAACGCTCCTGCGGTATTCTGAAACCCTGCAATCGGTAGATGAACGTCAAAAACAAAACCTCAAAAGCACAGACTTGGATGGGTTGGCAGCAACTGAAGTATTGTCGAAATCACACTGCGCAATGCCACGGAATGTGGTCAAACGGAGCTGTGTTCATTTCGTCTAAACAATGAGCTTGGCTGGCCACATGGGTCCTTTGAAAAGTCATGACCACCGAACATTGCGACTTGTGTGCAGGCGTGGCGTTTGGTAGCGCTCAAGTCCGAGCGACTTGAAAAATCGACTGATATTCAATCGGCGCCCTTTGGGTCGGCCTTGCGCGGTAGCCTGAGATAATACCAAATGACCAGCAAGCGAAATGAGCTTCCGGAAATTGCAAGTATTCGCGTGCTTCGGCTTTTTCCAGCGGTCCCGGACATGTTTCTACGAGCCTTGGCAAATACTGGCACGATTGTGTTTGGACTTTTGATAAAACCTGTCGAATGGCTACGCTGATCCGCGCGTTGCAGGTGCGGAAGTTGGAAGAGATCGGGGCGCATTGTATGGAACTGAAAGTCGATGATCCATATGCCGACTCGTTTGGATCTTGAATGGAGATTGGTCCCAAAGTGACTCAACGCAAAGTACTCATTACCGGCACCGCCGGATTCATTGGCTTCCATTTGGCCAAACTGCTTCTGGTAGAAGGCTTCCGGGTGCATGGCTACGACGGGATGACGGACTACTACGACGTCACTTTAAAGCAGAGACGGCACGCGATACTGCTGCAGAATTCCGGGTTCTCTGCGACCGAGGGAATGCTTGAGGATCAAGCCAAATTCGATCAGCTTGCCGACGAATTCCAGCCTGATGTTATTGTGCATCTCGCTGGGCAGGCCGGCGTTCGCTACAGCCTCGAGAACCCTCGCAGCTACTTGGATTCGAACGTGATCGGCACCTTCAACGTGATGGAAGCGGCGCGTCGGCTTGAAGTAAAGCACCTGCTGATGGCATCGACGTCCTCGGTCTATGGCGCGAATACCGAAATGCCGTTCACGGAAATGGAAAAGGCCGACACGCAGCTTACCATTTATGCGGCAACGAAGAAGGCCAATGAAAGCATGGCGCATTCCTATGCGCATCTTTGGAACCTTCCGACCACGATGTTCCGTTTCTTCACCGTGTATGGGACTTGGGGACGACCTGATCTTGCGCTTTATAAATTCGTTTCTGCCATGATCGAAGATCGTCCAATTGATATCTACAATCATGGCGACATGTATCGTGATTTTACCTACGTTGACGACTTGGTGCGCGGAATTCGTTTGCTGATCGACGCTGTGCCGGAAAGACCAGAAGACGGGGTCGTTCCTGAAGGGGACAGCCTGTCGCCGGTTGCACCGTATCGCGTCGTCAACATCGGGAACTCTGACAAGGTCCGGCTGTTGGATTTCGTCGATGCGATCGAGGACGTGCTGGGAAAGAAAGCAATCAGAAATTACATGCCGATGCAGAAGGGCGATGTCCCAGCGACCTGGGCCGATGCATCGCTGTTGCAAAGTCTGACAGGATATCGCCCGCAAACGGATTTCCGTGATGGAATAGCTCGATTTGTTGATTGGTACCGCGAGTATTACAATGTCTGAAGCTACACTGCTGTCATTCTCTCTAGGCTCGACCAAAATTGCCGTTATCGGCTTGGGCTATGTTGGCCTGCCGCTTGCTGTCGAATTCGGTAAGCACCGACCGGTCATCGGCTTCGACATCAACGCCCGCCGCATTGATGCACTGCGGGCCGGACATGATTCGACCCTCGAGGTCGAAGACGACGAGCTTACGAGCGCAAAACATCTGAGTTTCACAAGTGCGCTTGAGGATATTGCTGACTGCAATGTCTATCTCGTTACCGTTCCGACCCCGATTGATGTGCACAAACGCCCTGATCTGACGCCGTTGATCAAAGCTTCGGAAGGTATCGGCAAGGTACTCAAGTCCGGCGATATCGTGGTCTATGAATCAACAGTCTATCCCGGCGCAACCGAAGAAGATTGTGTGCCGGTGCTCGAAGCTGTGTCAGGCTTGCGGTTCAACAAGGACTTTTTTGCAGGCTACAGCCCCGAGCGCATTAACCCTGGCGACAAAACGCATCGCTTGACCAAGATCACCAAGGTCACCTCGGGCTCGACCCCCGAGGTCGCTGATTTCGTTGATAGGCTATATGCCTCGATCATTGAAGCCGGGACACACAAAGCGGCCTCAATCCGCGTGGCCGAGGCTTCCAAGGTAATCGAGAACACCCAGCGTGATCTCAATATTGCCCTGATCAACGAGCTTTCCGTGATTTTTAACCAGATGGGGATCGACACCGACGCTGTGCTTGAGGCCGCAGGTACCAAATGGAACTTCCTGCCATTCCGTCCGGGCCTTGTCGGTGGGCATTGTGTCGGTGTTGACCCCTACTACCTGACTCATAAGGCAGAATCGATCGGGTACCACCCGCAGATCATCCTGGCAGGGCGCCGCGTTAATGACGGAATGGGCGCATACGTAGCCAAACAACTGATCAAAGCTCTGTTGCGTCAGCGCATCCACGTTCAGGGCGCTCGGGTTCTTTTACTGGGCCTGACGTTCAAGGAGAATTGCCCCGACCTGCGCAACACGCGCGTTGTGGATGTGATTGCTGAATTGCAGGAATACGGTGTTGAAGTTGATGTCCACGATCCTTGGGCAGATGCTGACGAAGCTAAGGTAGAATACAACCTTTCCCTGACGCGAGACCCTGCTGTGGGGGTATATGATGGGCTCATCCTGGCTGTCGCGCATAACGAATTCTGCGAAATGGGTCCGACAGCCTTACGCAAACTTGGAAAAGAAGGGGCGGTCTTATTCGATCTCAAGTCCGTCTTTGAAGCCTCCGAGTCAGACCTTCGACTGTAAATAGGTCGAAGTCATGGCCCAGTTGAGCTTTCGTGTCGCGGGATTGGCTGTTCAGTTAATGGCCAGTACAAGATCCGGCCAGAAAAACGAAGTGAACGGTTGGAAGCCGTTTTGCTCGTGATCAACGATCTGTTGTGTCCGGTGGAATCTATCACCGCCCAGGTAGCTTTTTCGGCGGAACTTTTAGTCCGCGCCGAACAAATCGCGTGTGAACACTTTGGCCGCGACGTCCTCAAGTTCCGGGTTGAATCGGTTGGTGACGATCAGGTCAGCTTCGGCCTTGAAGGCGTCCAGATCCTGCACAACTCGCGAACGGTAAAACTCTTCGTCCTCTAGCGTCGGTTCATAAACGATGACCTCGACGCCTTTGGCTTTCAGGCGCTTCATGATGCCCTGAATCGAGGATTGGCGGAAATTGTCGCTGCCTGCTTTCATGACCAACCGGTGAATGCCCACCACGCTCGGACCCTTCATCAAAATTTGGTCCGCCAGAAAATCTTTCCGGGTCCGGTTGGCGTCTACAATCGCGCGGATAAGGTTTTGCGGAACGTGATTGTAGTTGGCCAAAAGTTGTTTGGTATCTTTGGGCAGGCAATAGCCTCCATACCCGAACGACGGATTGTTGTAATGTTCGCCGATGCGAGGATCCAACGAGACGCCTTCGATAATCTGGCGTGTGTTCATACCGCCGGCCATCGCGTAGCTGTCCAATTCGTTAAAGAAGGCTACCCGCATTGCCAGGAATGTATTGGCGAACAGTTTGATCGCTTCGGCCTCATCAGGGTCGGTGAACAAGACCTGTACATCCTTTGATTCCGCTCCTTCAAGCAACAGGTCCGCAAAGACCCGTGCCCGCTCCGAACGTTCGCCAACGATTATGCGGGACGGATGCAAATTGTCATAAAGCGCGTGCCCCTCACGCAGGAATTCCGGAGAAAATAGAAACTGTTCACTATTCAGTTCGGTGCGCAGGGACTGGACGTAGCCCACCGGGATAGTTGATTTGATAACAATCGTAGCATCGGGGTTGACTGAATTCACTTGCCGGATCACGTCCTCGACGCTGGATGTGTTGAAATAGTTGGACCTGGGATCATAGTTCGTGGGTGTCGCCACGATGACGAATTCGGCGTCTTCGTAGGTTGGCTCCGTAGTCGCCCTGAGCGAGAGCTTTCGGCTTGCAAGAAAGTCCTCCAGTTCGGCGTCGACAATCGGGCATTGGCCGGAATTTACCATCTGAACACGGTCCGCCGAGATGTCTATCGCTGTGACATCATGATTTTGCGCCAACAAAACAGCGTTGGACAGGCCAACATAGCCCAGGCCCGCAACAGCAATTTTCATTCCTCTGCCCTCACTCTTAAAAAGCGGTTCGAAACCCGCCTTATTCATAGCTTGGTGAGTGTATAGGGGTATCTCCACCTCGAACACAACATTTGGGGAAAACGCCGTGTTTCGGCGGGTATGGGACAGGAAACTTTTGCCCGGCAGGGAAGCAAAGTACGTGTTTTCAGTAACGTCAAAATCCCGCACGCGGCATAAATGAACGCGGATCGAGATGAAGGTCTTAGTGTTTCGCAACCTGTCCTTGTGTTAAGATTTATGGGGCGATTACCACGCCTGTGGTCGGGATGTGATGAACTGGGTTTACGTTTCTCGATTTCCGCGCCGGTTCTAAGGTCAACGGCGGGACCTGCGATTTCTGATCCGGTCGTATGAATTGCGATTTGGCCGAAGGAACGACCGGCGTTGATATTGCCTGCAAGGAAAAATACCACGCACTAGGGCAGTGGAAGGCAACCAGGCAGACCCGCCGGGAGTACAAGCCGGGCACCCAACCCGTAAAGCGATTTTGCAAACTCTGTGGTATCGGATGCCACGGTGACGCTGAATTGTGAGGCTGCAAGCACCGATACGTCCTTGGGCATGTTTTGCATCAAGGTGCCCTGAGGGAAAACCACGACATAGGCCGGGGCTTCGTCAGTCAGGAGGGCGACAATTGCCAGCGTGGCCAGCCAACCCACAAACAAAAGCGGCAAGGCGACCAGGACGGATCTAATAGTCATGAATATGCTCCAGCCGTAGATCGGTACCTTCCATTTCCCGCAACCGCTGCATTAGATGTGGAACTTTCACTACGATCAGGTGGCGGTAGTCGCCGAACCCTTGCCTTTGTGCGCTGAATATTGCGCCGTCGACCGAGGGCCGATCCGAGATCGCCGTAAAGAGAATTTCGTCGTTTCCGGCCATTTCCAACACGTCCACACCGTCCAAGGCCATCCGCTTCAGCAGCTTCGTAAGCGCGCGATAACGGGGCGTTTCGATCTCAAACTGCCCATTGTTAGAGCCTATGGTTCGGACGTCTGTATAGGCAACGAGATCTGGTGCTGTTGTAGCGGTCACGATCATGCGCAATGTCAATTCATCTGCACCAACCTGCGCTACGGCTTGCTCGATCACTCCGGCATAAGCGTCCTTGACGGCGTATTCCAGGCCAAGCGCCGCACGCCTTTCGTTGTCTCGCAACGTGTCGCCCGGGTGATCGCGCAGGCTTTGGGCATCTTCCGAGAACGGCCATTTGTACCACGGAACTTGCTGCAGAAACGCCGCGTATTTTGTTGCCTGCTGTGCCGACAGATCGTCCAGCTGCGCGCGCTGCGGCCCGCGCAATGCAACAAACACGCGCCCAATCGTTTCTTCGTAAGCCGCTTTGAGCGCCAACTCGGCGGTAAAGCTGGTTCCGATCACATAGACCATCTGTTTGGTGCCGCCATCAATACCGCCATGAGCCGAGGCTGTTTCGGACAAGGCGCAAAGCGACGTCCAGAATCCGGCAATACCGCTCAGAAAGCCATAATCGTGTGGATCGCCCTGTTTTAGAGTCTTTGCATAGTCTTCGTAGGCATGAACGATGTGCCATTCTGGATAGGTCATCAGCGTGCGGGATTCCGGCCGGTGGTAATCGGCGTCGATCAGGGCCTCGTAAGGTTCGGGCGTACCATCGCCCCGGCACATCGTTTCGACATAAAGTACCGGAGCGGCCAGACCGATCCCGATGACGACCAGCAAAAGCACCAGTCGCCGTGCCCATCTCCACAAAAACCTCATGCGGCGCGGCTCGCATCCCGCAGCCCGGCCCATGCGGCAATCCCGCCCAGTGCCAGATGGGGCAGGTTGGCTAAGAACCGACCAAGCGACAGGTCAATTCCTGCGGATTGATTGGTAAAGATACCCAAATCCAGATAGCCATAGCCGGTGAAAAATCCAAAGATGCCATCACCGAGATAGGCCAAACCGAACAGGATCAGGAATATCCGCGCGGCCCGATGCGAAATTAGCCCTGCAGCTAAGGCCCACAAAGCCGATGCCACGTGAAGCGCGTCATCATAGATATCCAGCGCAAAAATGCCAAAGGCGAGGCCGTTTTCATCCGTCAGGCCGGGGATGTAGTTGAGCGACGCAGCGATCATCAGCGCGACGAAATATACCAGACAGAGTTTTTGCAGATTGGTCATAGGCGCCCCAGATAGCTGTCCCAAAGGTTGTTCGTCAGTACAAGTTGCGGATCCAATTCGCGTTTGGCCTGTACAAACTCGGCAACCCGCGGATAGGCATTGGTCAATTGATCCAGCGTCGCATGCGGGCGGTAGGGCAGGTAGTATGCGCCGCCAATCTCGACGATCCGGTCGATCAGAGTCTGCGTCATGCGGGTCATATCAGCCTCGCCCCGCTGGGTCATTTCCTGGCTGAAGGACATCACTGCTGCGATCCGAGGTTCGGAAGCGAAGGACAGCACCGCCTGATCGTCTTGCCCCACATATCGCAGCGTGACGTTCAGGAATTCCTGATACGAGGCCGGGATCACTTCACGGCAGGCGGAGAGAAAATCGCCAAACGCGTCGAACCCGACGAAGTACTCGTGCAGAATGTCGGTGCGGTCCGGATTGCGGTCATCCAACGTGATCACGGGTTCGTTGATTAACGAGTTTCGGGTCGCTTCCCCTCCGCCCAGCATCGGCCCCAGTTTGGTTTCGTTCCACCAGCGGAAGGTTTTGAAGGCCTCGTTGCCCAGTTGCGCCCGATAGAGACGACTGGCTGCGTGGGACATCCAGCCCGAGCCCGTTGCGGGTGGCAGCTCAGTCTGGTTCACGCTTTCCCGGTAAGTCACCAGCAGAGCCTTTTGAAAGAACGTGTCCCTCTCGACGTTGAGTCTGCCATAGGCCATTGTCACCGCAGGATCATTGATCGCGGCTTGAAAAGCACTGGCAAACGATCCTGCATCCATGACCTCAAAGGCCGGTGCTAACCGCGTGTTCGGAACCATCTCGACCTCAAGATCGACAACTACTCCGATCAGCCCATACCCGCCCATAGCGAGATTGAAGAGATCGGCGTTTTCGCTGGGTGAGCAAGTGACAAGATCGCCCGAGGGCAGGATCATGCGGAGGGATCGAACAGTTGACCCCATTGGGCCAAATGGAACTGGCCAACCATGAGCGTTGACCGAATAGGTAGCAGCGACTCCAAAGTCGTGGTTGGACTGCATCACCTTTGGCGACCATCCCGACGGGTCTAGCGTCGATATTACTTGTGACCAGCGCGCACCGGCATGGGCCAGATAGGATTGCGCCGTGCTGTCGATCTGGACTGCGCCGTTGTCGAAGGTGATCGCGATACCGTTTCTCGGAATAGCCTGCCCGCCCATCGAATGTCTGGCTGCGCCCACATTGACGGGCCGTCCTTGTGTCTTTGCCTGCGCAAGTTCATTGCGGATGGATGTAATCAGCGCGTCTCCGGCATCCTCACTCATCACAATGTGCTGGTGAACGGGTGTCGGTGACAACCCGCTGGCATCGTTCATGATGTTGGGGTCCGCCGTGGGCGCAGTGCGCTTTGTTCCCTCGTAGACAGGCAAATTCGGTCCCAGCCAATTTGAAAGCCCCCAACCTGCCACGCCACCGGCCGCAAACAGCGCGGCCCTTCTGGTGAATGTCTTCATGAGTCCGCCTCTTGAAAATTCCTGTCTGAAATATTTTGGAGCATTTCCGTCAGTGCGTCCTGAAAGGCCGAAGGGTCTTCAATCTGCGGAATATGTCCGACGCCCTGCAAGATCACAAGTTGCGCATCAGGTACCAAAGCAGCCAGGTGCCCAGCTTGTTCAACGGGTGTTACAGTATCTTCCTGTCCCCAGATCAAGCCCACCGGCAATTTAAGATCCCGCCAGTTTTTAGGCCGCGTACTCATCGCGTCTTGCGGTGCCAAGAAAAGCTGCGGCAGCCAATGTGCCACGGCCCTCGTGTATCCCTCACGTTGCATAGGTTCTTGCAACACCGCCACGATTTCCGGCGAAGCTGCATCTTTGTTGAAAAGAAAGCTTCGTAGGAACTGCCGGGTCAATAGCGGGTTTGAAACCGTGGCCGATACTAAATGCTCGCGAACAGCCTGATTGCGCAGGAAAATGGGTGTGGACTTGGCGGTTTCGTGCCCGCCCAGCGCAATGGCACCGCTGACGACCACAAGGCCGGAAACCAGATCCGGGCGGCGCATGACGGCTTCGCTGATGGGACCGGCACCGATGGAATGGGCCACAACAATCGGTTTGCGGTCGAGAGCTTCGAGCAAACCAATGACACGGTCGGATTGCCTGACCCGGCTGTAATCCCCTTTTTCAGCGTGTTCGGACCAACCAAATGGGGGCATGTCAAATGCGATTGCGTGAAATCCGGCCTCTGCCACTGCATCCAATGTCGGTCGCCACAAACCCGACCACGCCGCCGTTCCGTGGGCAAAAAGAACTGTGGGGGTATCGCTGGGCCCCTGTTCCAACAGAAACACGGCGCCTTCGGTCGTTGCAACCAGTCGACCCTCTTTTGGCAATTCAGCACGCAGGTTGCCGACTTCGCGTGCACCTGCAGCCAGTCGAAAACCGATCAGCACTAAGCTGACGAGCAAGATGCCCGAGAGTACAACCTTAAGAAACAATTTCATGCTGTATTAGATTATTGACTGAAGAAATTTTGCAAGCCACGGAAATCCTGACTTGTTTGGGGTTTGAACGGCGTTTCCGACCATCGCCTAAGCTGACAGCGTCAGGTTGGCTTGTTAGGATCTGTTCATCCTGATCAAGAGGGCTTTTTCATGCTTTTTATAACAAACAGATTCCCGACCCAAAGTATCCGCACCCGCAAAGGACGCCGATTTACATTTGATCTGGACAATAACGCGCCTTCAAACTCAGTGTTTTATTGTGAAAAGGGCGAAGACGAACATCACACCGAAATCACCAGCAAAGAGCTCTTGCGGCGCGTTCGTGACAGCGATCGCCGCCAGATCCTGTTGTATCTTCACGGGTTCAACAACCTGCCCGAGGATGTGTTCGAAACAACAGCCGAGCTTCAGCGCCTGTGCGATCAGGCCCAACCGGGGGAAGTGATGGTGTTGCCGCTGATCTGGCCCAGCGATGCCAAGCAAGGGATCGTTCAGAAATACTGGGATGACCAGAAATCCGCAGACCAGAGCGGGTTTTCCTTTGCACGGGTGCTGGAGCGGTTCATGGAATGGCGTGACAGTCCCGACAACGAGCCCGAAACAGATCCGTGTTTGAAACGGATCAACCTTCTGGCGCATTCGATGGGCAATCGGGTTTTGCGCCAAACGCTGATAGAATGGGATCGGTACGATCTGGCGTCGGGCGTGCCCCTGTTGTTTCGCAATACCTTCATGGTCGCCGCAGATGTCGTCAATGAATCCGTACATGAAAATGAGCCCGGTGTGCTGGTCAGCCACGCTTCGCGGAATGTGGTTGTCTATTTCGCCTCTGACGATCTGGCGTTGCGGGCCAGCAAGGCGGCAAACCTCAGGAACAAAGTTGCGTCTCGCCGGTTGGGTCATACTGGGCCAGAGAACATCGACCGAACCCCGCACAACATATTTCAGGTTGATTGCGACGATATCAATACGGCCTATGACACGCCTACCGGTCACAAGTATTTTGGTCCGGTTTCGCCGGGCGGCGAGGCTGGTCTGGTATTCCAGCATATTTTTCAATGCGTCCAATCCGGGCGCGTTTTCCCAGATGATCCCCATCAGCGGTCGGTCATTCTGCGCTGAACCCGGTATTCGGGCTTTTCAATTTTGATCGGAAATCCAGATAGTTCACAATCTGGTGTTGCAACCGCCAGAATGATCTGGATTATCAGCATCACCATGACCGTCAAAATCGGTCTGCCGTTCCGTGGAACGGTGCTAACGAAAAACGGGGAGACCATAATGAACCTGAAGAACCTGATGATCGCTGCCAGTGCGACCGCATTGATGGCGGGCGCCGCATCGGCGGAAACGCTGCGATGGGCACGTGCTGGTGATGCGCTGACACTGGATCCGCACTCGCAAAACGAAGGTCCGTCACACACAATACGGCACCAGATGTACGAGCCGCTGATCATCCGCGACGTAACAGGCGCGTTTGAACCTGCGCTGGCGACCGAGTGGGGTCCCAAGGCTGATGACCCGAATGTCTGGGTTTTCAAGCTGCGCGAGGGCGTGAAATTCCATGACGGCGCAGACTTCAACGCCGAAGACGTGGTGTTCAGCTTTGAACGGGCCAAGCAACCCAATTCGGACATGAAAGAGCTGATCGGTTCGATCACCGAAGTGCGTGCGGTTGACGATTACACCGTCGAGATCGTTACCGACGGTCCGAACCCGATCCTGCCATCGAACCTGACCAACCTGTTCATTCTGGACAAGGGCTGGGCCGAGGCGAATGACACAGTCAATGTGCAGGATTTCGAAGGCGGCGAGATCACCTATGCCACGACCAATGCCAACGGTACGGGCCCTTACGTCCTTCAGAGCCGCGAGCCTGACGTCAAAACCGTGATGGTGCGCAACGACAACTATTGGGGCATCGACCAGTTCCCGATGGAAGTGACCGAGATTGTCTATACCCCCATCCAGAACGCTGCGACCCGCGTTGCTGCGATGCTGTCGGGTGAGGTGAACTTCCTGCAGGATATGCCGGTGCAAGACATTGACCGGGTCAATGGCGCCGATGGCCTGATGGTCAAGCAAGCCCCGCAGAACCGTGTGATCTTCTTTGGTATGAACCAGGGTTCGGATGACATCGAAGCGGACAACGTAGACGGCAAGAATCCTCTGGCCGATGTGCGTGTGCGTCAGGCGATGTCGATGGCGATCAACCGTGATGCGATCAAGCAGGTCGTGATGCGCGGCCAGTCGCAGCCCGCAGGTATGATTGCACCGCCCTTCGTGAACGGCTGGACCGAAGCGATGGACGGCGAGTCAGCCACGAACCTGGAAAAGGCTAAAGAGCTGATGGCCGAGGCTGGTTATCCCGATGGCTTCTCGCTGCGTCTGGACTGCCCGAACGATCGCTACATTAACGACGAAGCGATCTGTCAGGCGGCCGTTGGCATGCTGGGCCAGATCGGCGTGACCGTAAATCTGGACGCCAAGCCCAAGGCACAGCACTTCCCGCTGATCACCGACGGCAAGACTGACTTCTACATGCTGGGTTGGGGTGTTCCGACATATGACTCGGAATACATCTTCAACTTCCTTGTCCACGGTCGCGAAGACGACATCGGCACATGGAACGGAACCGGCTATCAGGACGACGCGCTGGACTCGAAGATCAAGTCGCTCGCGTCGAATACCGACCTGGACGCCCGGAATGCTGACATCGCCGACATTTGGCGTGTGGTGCAGGACGAAGCGCTGTACATCCCCATTCACCACCAGGTTCTGAACTGGGGCATGGCCGACGGTGTTGGCATCGAAGTGGATGCCGAAGACCAGCCCAAGGTCAAATACTTCACCATTAAATAAGTCAGAACTTTTGACGATCAGACAGGGCGCGATTTTCGCGCCCTGTTTTTTGTTGCGATCTGAGATTTCCTTGCGCATGCGGCAAAAACCAAGAAAACTCGGCCCCAGAAACAGGGAGACATGACAATGATCCTCAGGAACAGCGCCATTGGCATTGCAATGCTGGCTACCACCAGTGTTCAGGCTGCAGATTTCAAATGGGCTTCCACCACGGACCCGCAAACCATGGACCCGCACGCGGTCAATTCGGCCCCGGTTCTGGGATTTCTTAACAACGTCTACGAAGGACTGGTTCGGCGCGACAAGGATATGAGCGTTCAGCCTGCCCTGGCCGTCAGCTGGGAACCGATTGGAGAGGGCGACGGCTGGCGATTTAAGCTGCGCGAGGGTGTAACCTTTCATGATGGCAGCACATTTGACGCGCAGGATGTTCTGTTCAGCTATCAGCGTGCCTCGGGCGAGGCCGCGGATACGCGTAGCTGGTTTGCGCCGGTCAGTGAGGTCATCGTGGTCGATGACTACACCGTCGACATCATGACGACAGCGCCGAACCCGTTGTTCCCATCCTCGATTGCCAACTGGATGATAATGGATCAGGGCTGGACCGAAGCCAATGATGCCGCCGTTCCGGACAAAGAGGCCGGAAATTTTGCGACCATCAATGCCAATGGCACTGGGGCATTCAAGGTCACCGAGCGCGAGCCGGGTCTGAAAACCGTATTGGAGCCCCACGAGGGTTGGTGGGGAGACGTCGAACACAATATCACGCGCGCCGAGTTTAACCCGATCCAGAACCCGGCCACCGCTGTAGCGGCACTGTTGTCGGGCGACGTTGATATGATCAATCCGGTGCCAATCCAGGACGTCGCGCGGTTGCAGGAAGACGGCGATGTCGAGGTCATTCAGGGGATCGAGGCCCGCGTAATCATGCTGGGCTTTGATCATGAGGCCGAGACGCTGAAATACACAGACGATGCGGGCAAGCCGAACCCGTTCCGCGATCCACGTGTGCGTAAGGCGGTGGCACAGGCCGTGAATGTAGATGCCATTCTGGCCACCATCATGCGCGGTAACGCCGAGGCGGCATCGCAATTGGTGAGCCCAGCCATGAGCGGCTATTCATCGGCCCATGCCGAACGCCCGGCATTTGATGTCGAAGCCGCAAAGGCTCTGCTGGCCGAAGCCGGATATGCGGACGGGTTCTCGTTCGGGCTGAAATGCCCCAATGACCGTTATCTGAATGACGAGGCTGTCTGTCAGGCTGTCGTGAGCATGCTGGCACAGATCGGGATCACGGCGGAACTGGATGCGATGCCGGTGCGCAACTACTGGCCCGAGCTGCGCGAAGACAACTATGACATGTACCTGCTGGGCTGGAGCCCGGGTACCTTTGACGCCGAACACCCTGTTCGCTTTTTGGTCGCGACGCCAAACGAAGAGAAAAAACTGGGCAGCTGGAACTTCGGTGGGTTCTCGAACGCGCGTGTAGACGAGTTGCTGCCAGCCATCCAATCCGAACTGGATCAGACCAAGCGTCAGGCCATGCTAGATGAGGTGACCCAGATCATTCAGGACGAACAGGTCTATGTGCCGATGTACGTGCAGCCTTTGGTCTGGGGAACACGCAGCAATATCGAGCTGACACAACGCCCCGACAACTTCTTTTTGCTGCGCTGGGTGACGGTGAACTGAAGGCGCTTGATTTTGGGATTGGCGCGGACCGGAACGGCTGCGCCAATCCACATCTTACACTGCATACAAATCCTATAGCGCAGAAATTAGGATCGCTTTGATACCTTCCCGTTAGCGATACCTTGACCATCTGGTCAGCCCGTGCATAGAGAAGCGGATCAATGGGGAAAGTGAATGTTCGCATATATCGTCCGAAGGATGCTCCAATCCGTGATCGTACTGCTGGTCGTGGGTCTGGTTGCATTTTCTATGTTCCGGTTTGTCGGCGATCCGATCGACAACATGCTGGGTCAGGAACGTACGCAAGCCGATATCGACCGGCTGCGCACCGAGCTGGGGTTGGATCAGCCGATTCCGGTTCAGTACTACAAATTCCTGAAAGAGGCCGTTCAAGGCAATTTTGGCGTGTCGTATCGTCAGGGACGTCCGGTTTCGACGATTATCGCCGAACGCGCGCCAGCCACGTTGGAACTGGCGTTTGTCTCGGGATTTCTGGCAATCACGATGGGTATCGCTTTGGGCGTATTCACAGCCATCCGACGACAAGGAGTCGCTGCGAATATAATCATGACCGTTTCGCTGATCGGGGTGTCCCTGCCTACCTTCCTGATCGGGATCTTATTGATCTACATTTTCTCGGTTGAATTAGACCTCTTACCCAGCTTCGGGAGGGGCGAGACCGTTATGATTGGCAACTGGTCCACCGGCTTCTTGACGACTTCTGGTCTCAAGGCGCTGATCCTGCCTGCGATTACGCTGGGTCTGTATCAGATGACGCTGATCATGCGGCTGGTGCGGTCGGAAATGCTTGAGGTTCTGCGTGCCGATTACGTCCGGTTTGCCCGCGCCCGCGGGTTGTCGGATCGGGTGATCAACTTCCGCCACGCGTTGAAAAACACCATGGTTCCGGTGATCACGATTACGGGTTTGCAGTTGGGCTCGATCATCGCCTTCGCCATCATCACCGAGACGGTGTTCCAGTGGCCGGGTGTTGGCCTGCTGTTCATCAACGCGATCCAGTTTGTCGATATCCCCGTCATGGCCGCTTATCTGATGCTGATTTCGGTCATGTTCGTGACGATCAACCTGATCGTCGATCTTCTTTACTACGCCATTGACCCGCGCCTGCGTGTCGACGCGAGGGCCACATGACCGATACCATCGAAACCCCTTCCGCCCCTACCAAGTCGCGTTTCTCCAAGTTCTGGGACAGCGATTTTGCCTGGTCATTCCGGCATTCGCCGGTCGCTATGATCGCGTCTCTGGTTGTGCTGATACTCGTACTGTCCGCAATTTTTGCGCCTCTCATCGCGCCATATAACCCGTTCGACCCGGCGTCGCTGAACCTGATGAACGGCTTTACACCTCCGGGCACACCAAACGCCTTTACGCAGGACACGTTCCTGCTGGGCACCGACGATCAGGGACGGGACGTTTTCTCGACCATCCTGTATGGCATGCGCATATCGCTGTTTGTAGGCGTGTCGGCGGTGCTGTTGGCGATGATCATCGGCATCGTGCTGGGGCTGGCAGCGGCGTATTTTGGCGGCTGGATCGAAACACTGATTATGCGCGTCGCCGATGTGCAGCTGACCTTCCCGGCCATTCTGGTGGCCATGCTGATCTTTGGTATCGCGAAGGGCGTCACGCCCCCGGAATACCGTAACGAGATGGCGATCTATGTTTTGATCATCGCGATCGCGTTGTCCGACTGGGTTCAGTTTGCCCGCGTCGTGCGCGGTGCGGCGCTGGTGGAAAAGAACAAGGAATACGTCCAGGCGGCCCGCCTGATCGGCCGGGGTTCGTTCCCGATCATGTTCCGTCATATCCTGCCCAACGTACTCAGCCCGGTTCTGGTGATCGCCACGATCTCGCTGGCGCTTGCGATTATCGCCGAGGCGACGCTCAGCTTCCTCGGTGTGGGTGCTCCTCCGACGCAACCGTCGCTGGGTACACTGATCCGCATCGGGCAGGGCTTCCTGTTCTCGGGTGAGTGGTGGATCCTGTTCTTCCCGGCCTGCACCCTTCTGGCGCTGGCCCTTTCGGTCAACCTGCTGGGCGACTGGCTGCGCGACGCGCTGAACCCCAAGCTGCGGTGATTTCATGAGCCTTCTTACGATCAATGACCTGACGGTCGAATTCCCGACGCGCCGCCAACTGTTCACCGCCGTGGACCATGTGGACCTGTCCGTTGAGCCGGGTGAAATCCACGGTTTGGTGGGCGAATCCGGTGCCGGTAAATCCACCATTGGCGCAGCCATCATGGGTCTGCTGGACCGGCCCGGTCGGATAGCCAGCGGAACCATCAGGCTGAGCGGTGACCAGATCAGCGGACTGGATGCCGACGCGATGCGTGGCCTGCGCGGCAAGAAGATCTCGATGATCTTTCAGGACCCGCTGACCTCGTTAAACCCGCTTTTCACCGTGCGCGAACAGCTGACCGAGACGATACAGGCCCATCTGGGCGGAACCGATGCCGAGGCGAACCAACGCGCCCGTGATCTGATCGACCGGGTTGGCATCCCTGACCCGGATACGCGGCTGGACCAGTACCCGCACCAATTCTCAGGCGGGATGCGGCAGCGCGTTGTGATCGCGCTGGCGCTTTGCACCGAACCGGATGTGATCATCGCGGATGAACCAACAACGGCGCTGGATGTGTCGGTTCAGGCGCAGATTTTGGATCTGATCAAAGAGCTGGCGCAGGAACGTCAGGTTGGCGTCATCCTGATCACGCACGACATGGGCGTGATCGCGGATACGACCGACAAGGTGACGGTTATGTATGCGGGCAAGGTGGTCGAAACCGGCCCGACCTCTCAGGTCATGGGCCAGCCGAGCCACGAATACACCAAGTCGCTGATTGCCGCAGTTCCGCGTCCGACCCTGAAACTTCACCGCTTCCCGCAGATCAGTTATGGCGGACGTGAGACCCGGTTTGCTATCGAGGATATGGCCCGTCATTGGCCCAAAGTGGACAATGACGCCTCCAAACCTGTGTTCGAAATCCGCAACCTGACCAAGAAGTTCCTGCAGCGCAAAGGTCTGCTGCCGTGGGACCGCACCTATTTCACCGCCGTTGACGATGTGAGTTTCGACATCCGCGCAGGTGAAGTGTTCGGTGTTGTGGGCGAGTCCGGCTCGGGCAAGTCCACCGTGGCGCGGATGATTGCGGGTCTGTACCCGGTCGATGGTGGAACGATCACGTTCAATGGTCAGGTTGTCAGCGATCTGACCAACAAGGCTGCTCTGGATGCGTATCGCAAGAATATCCAGATGATCTTCCAGGACCCTTATTCGTCGCTGAACCCCCGGATGCGGGTGGACGACATCGTGGCCGAGCCGATCCGCCATCACAAGCTGATGGAAGGGGCCGATGTAAAGCGCCGAGTGGACGAACTTCTGGATCAGGTGGGTCTGGGACATGAGGCCGGGCTGAAGTATCCGCACGAGTTTTCGGGTGGTCAGCGGCAACGGATTTCAATTGCTCGTGCTTTGGCGACACAACCCCGGTTCCTGATCTGTGACGAACCCACCAGCGCGCTCGACGTCTCGATTCAGGCGCAGATCCTGAACATCCTGAAGGATCTGCAGGAACATCTGGGCCTGACTTTGCTGTTCATCAGCCACGATCTGCCGGTGGTGCGCCAGATGTGCGACCGGGTGGCCGTAATGAAGCAGGGCAAGGTGGTCGAGTTGCAGGAAACCAACGAACTTTTTGCCAATCCGCAGACAGAATATGCCAGCGAGCTGCTGCGACTGATGCCGAAACTGGACGACCTGTCGACTGACGGGTTGGAGGCTGAGGCCTAAATCTAAAGTCCCAATTGCCCGTCACGCGGGCAATTGGGTGTGCATAAACATTAAAATATTCAAACTTTGCAGACTCATCTGGGTCTGTTGTGCTAGGTCTGACTTTGGAGTTGGGGGCTTCAGAGGGGCGAGATGTCTCAGGACCTTAGGGACTGGCTAAGCGCACTTGGACTATCTGACTACGCGCAAGCCTTTTTGGATAACAAAATTGATTTTGGAATTTTGCCCGATCTGACGGGTGAAGACCTGATCGAAATCGGTGTCACTGCGGTCGGCGACCGCCGACGGCTTCTGCGCGCGATTGCCGAACTTGAAACAGTCGAAATCGTTCAGCCTTACCAACCTGACGACCCGCTGGAACCTGCCAAGCGGCAGGTGACCGTCATGTTCGCAGACCTGACCGGATTTACCCGGCTGACCAGCGAACTGGACGCAGAAGACATGCACGCGCTGCTCAACGCGTTTTTCACCAAGGTGGATAAGGTCGTCGAAAAATACGGTGGCCGGATCGACAAGCATATTGGCGATGCGGTCATGGCCGTGTTCGGCGCGCCGATCTCGCACACGAACGACACCGAAAGGGCCGCGCGGGCCGCATTGGAAATCCACGCGGTTCTGCCCAGCTTGAACCCGCCGCTCACGTGCCACATTGGCATCGCCTCGGGTCAGGTGATTGCCAGTACGACAGGCAGCCAGGCGCACACAGAATATACAGTGACCGGTGATGGTGTGAACTTGGCCTCGCGTATCACCGATATGGCAACGCCGGGGGAAACTTTGGTTTCGCACGACATTCAGCGCGCGTTAGGGCCCCTTTTTGTCGGTGACTCCATGGGCGAAAAGGCGATCAAGGGTTTGACTGAGCCGGTCGAGCTTTGGCGGCTGGATCGAATGGCCCGCAACATCCGGTCGCGGCGGCATCGCTTTGTCGGCCGCGAGCGAGAACTCTCCTTGTTCTCTGCCACGTTCGACAGATGTCAGCGGCACGGTAAAGGAGAGGTCCACATCATTCTGGGCGAGCCGGGCATCGGCAAAACTCACCTGTCCGAACAGGTGGCCGAGCTGGCCGATAGCCTGTCTTATTCAATCCACAACGGCGTGGTTATGGATTTCGGCGCGCGCGAGGGGCATTCGGCCATCCAGTCCGTGACGCGCAGTATTCTTGGTTTGGAGCCGACGGATGACGCGGCAACCTGTGCGGCAGTCGCTAAGGATGCAATTGCCAAAGGATGGGTGACGGCGGCAAATGCCGGGCATCTGAATGCGCTGCTGGAGCTTGAGCAAGACCCCGGGCTGGCCGAGGTTTATGCAGTGATGGACAATGCCACCCGTTTGCGCGGGCGGCGTCAGGTCATTGACGACCTGATTGCGGCATGCAGCCAGGAAGCGCCGATGTTGATCCATATCGAGGATGTCCACTGGGCTGCGCCAGAAATTCTGACGGCTTGCGCCCATATTGCGGCGATGACGCGTGATTTGCCGTGCGTGCTGCTGATGACCAGCCGTGTGGAAGGCGACCCGATTGATCGCGAATGGCAACTTGCCACGGATGGTGCTTTGATTTCCAAGCTGGAGCTTGCTCCGATGGGCGATGAACAGGCGCGAAAGCTGGTTGAAGAGTTCACGGGTATCGACCCCGAACTTTTGGACGCCTGCGTGAAGCGCGCCGGGGGTAATCCGCTGTTTCTGGAACAGTTGCTGCGCAATATCGACGTGCTGAAACAGGAATCCGTTCCGGGTAGCATTCAGGGCATTGTTCAGTCCCGCTTGGATGCGCTGGATCGAAGCAGCCGGACGTCGATTCAGGCCGCGTCGGTATTAGGGCAAAGGTTTTCGCCCGAGGTGCTGAATTTCCTGTTGGGCGAAGGGCATCTGGACACTTCGACCCTGATCCGCTCGGCCCTGATCCGCGAGGCGGAGGCTGATCTGATGTTCGCCCACGCGCTGATCCGCGACGGGTCCTATGCCACGCTTGTGAAATCTGAACGCGCGCGCCTGCATCGCCAGGCCGCAAAATGGTTCGAAGACCGGGACGCCACATTGCGCGCAAAGCATCTGGATCGCGCGGGCGCAACCCATGCGGCCCAGGCATATTTAGAGGCTGCGGATAAGCTGATACAGGCTTTTCAGTTCGATGATGCCAGCCCTTTGATCGAACGGGCGTTAGAACTGCCGGCACCCGCAGAGGTACGCTTTGACCTGCTCTGTGCCCGGGGTGAGACGCACCGATTGCAGGGCCTGTCCAATGATGCGCTGCGCGAATTCAAGGAAGCCGCAGAACTGGCCGAAACGGATGAGCAAGTCTGCCGGGCGCATATTGGCCTGGCGCAGGCCGCGCGGCAGGCCAGCCTGTACCAGGAAGCGCTGGAAAGCCTTGATACGGCCGAGGTGGCTGCGGAACGCTGCGGATCTGACCGAGACATGTCCCAGATCAACTACGTGCGCGGCAATGTGTACTTCCCGCTCGGGCAGGTGCAAAAAGCGCTGGAGAGCAACGAAAAGGCTCTAACACTGGCCAGAAAGCTTGGATCTGCGCGACTGGAGGTTGGTGCACTCAGTGGATTCGGTGACGCCAATTTCATGAATGCCACGATGCAGACGGCGACGGGGTTTTACACTCAGGCGGTCGAACGGGCGCGGGAAAAGGGTTTGGTCCGCGATTTGGCCGCAAACCTGCACAATCTGAGCGTCGCGCGCAGCTACACCGGCGATGTGGCGCAGGGAAAGCGGGATGCACAGGAAGCAATTGAGGTATCCCAGACGTATTTCGCCTTTGTCCCCGAATGCGTGGCACAGACCTGTTTGGGCGTTGCACACACCTTTTTGGGGGAACTGGATCAAGCGTTGGATGTTTTCACGCTGTCTGCCGAGATCGCAAACCGTGTCGGCGCGAAGCGGCTTGAGGCACAGGCATTAGAACATCTGGCCCGCACGCAGGTTTATGCCGGCCAGATTGTGCAGGCTCGGGAAACGGGCCGCCGCGCAGTCGATATTGCGTTAGAACACGGTCGCAATTTCGTCGGACCAAAAGCGTTGTCCGCATTGGCCATGGCCGAAGAAGACCCCAACGCGCAGGACGAAAACCTCAAGCTCGGTGAGAAGATTATTGCCGAAGGCTGTGTAGGGCATAGTCACCTGCATTTTTACACGGATGCCACTGCCGTCATGTTGAAACGGCAGGCATGGGATGAAGCCACGCGTTACGCGGATGCACTGGCCGTGTTCACGGCGGATGAGCCGCTGCCGATGGTTGATTTGTCGATTCTGCAGGCTCGAACACTGGCCGAATGTGGGGCCTGGGGCATTCCTTTGGCGGCTCATGAAGGGCTTGATGAATTGAAGGCACGGTTTCATGATCTGGGCATAAAGCAATCGCTGGTCGGGCCACTGGACTAATCAGGCGAGGGGCTGAATGAGCATAGAAAAGAAAGTCTGGCTGGTTTCGGGGTTTATCACGCTGGGCCTGGCGCTTGTTCTCTTCAAACTCTGGATTGATCTGAACCATTTCGACGAGGACCCGACGCAGCTGCCAGATCAGGCGTCGGTCGATGCTTACCTGCAGGACCTTCCCGATTTGCCAGAGTATCAGGTCAGGACCGGAATATTCATCAAATCTTTCAGTTTTACCGGCGCCAGTGATGTGCATGTCAGCGGCTATATCTGGCAGCATTATGAGGATGGTGTGCATGATGCGATCAAACCAGCCGCAGGTGAAGTGGGGTTCACTCTGCCGGAAGCTGCGGATGCAGCCAGCGGTTTGATTGAAGAGGTTTACAGGATAGATCAGGATGGTTCCGAGTTAATCGGTTGGTACTTTGAACAGACTCTGCGCCAGACGTTTGACTACACCAGCTATCCGTTCGACCACAAAACCGTCTGGGTTCGTTTCTGGCCGGGCGAGTTTGACGTCAATGTGGCTCTAATACCTGATTTTTCGGCCTATCCGGCGACCGGGCCGGACGACATCTTTGGCATCGACAACCGGATCGTCATGGGGACGTGGGAGCGCGAAAACACCTATTTCGACTATCGCCTGTCTGATCTGGATACGACGCTGGGCATCGGTAGGAACGAATATCAAACGAACCTGCCTGAGTTGCATTACAACTTTGTCATCAAACGGAACTTTGCAAATGCCTTTATCGTCCACATGATCCCGCTGATCGTTGTGACTATGCTGCTGTTCGGGGCTGTTATGACGGTCACGCGGCGCCCCAATCTGGTGGATCGGCACGATTTTAGTACGTCCACCGTCATCGGTACCTGCTCGGTCCTGTTTTTCGTGATCCTGCTTGCGCATGTTCAACTGCGCGAAGGCTTTGCCGGATCGCCTGTGATCTACATGGAGTCATTCTTTTTCCTGATGTACCTCATGCTTCTGGCCGTGTCGGTGAACACCTATTTCTTTGCAGCTGAGGCTGTGCCGTCCCTGTGGTTCATCCATTATAAGGACAACCTGATTCCCAAGGCCGCATTCTGGCCTTTTGTCCTTTTGTGCATGGTGATTATCACGGCATACAACCTCAGCCTCAAGGAAAGCCCTGAGCAGGAGGTCGTGATACAGGCTCAAAACTAGGCGGGCGGCTGCCATCCGGGTTTTGGTGTGCCTGTGGCCATATCCAGCGTGTATTCCCCGACAACCCCGGCGGTGCCCTGCTCCAACTGATCCAGATACTTGGCGGGCTGCGCGATCATGTAGGCATAAGCGGGTTTCTTCACACCGCCGATCAGCACGTTGATCCGCTTACGGACGTAGACATTCTCGGGTGATCCAGGCCCTTGGAAACCTTCGAGCTTGTCGAGTGTTTTCATACCGGACGAAGTCACCCGATATACCTCTCCGCGTATCGGTTTACCGCGGCCTTTCTGGTCGACCAGCGTGGCCATCCGATGCAGGTAGCCACAGTTCGGATTGTCGCAATGCGGCTCATGCGGCACGATCAGGGGCATTCGCTGTCGGGTTACGGCCTCGCCAACGAAATCGTCCAGCACGTCTGAGTGGGCCTCGTGGTTCGGGAAACCCTTCTTCAACGAACCATAGGTGAAATAGAGATAGGTTCGTTCTCGGTCATCCACGACATCGTCTTCGCTCTCTTCGTTGATCTCCGTCAGCGTGTGGCTGTTGGCCCAGTCATTCAGCAGGGCCAGAACTTCATTCGAGATTTTAGCTTCTTTGACATCCTCTGCGTTTTTGGGGCTTTGCAGGAAGTGGATGCAGGAACTTGCGTCAATGCCATCTGCGGCCAACAGAGTTTTGACCATGTCGACCGAGTTGTTCATCACCGCCACGTGCAAGCTGGTAAACCCGTGGTCGTTGGTCGCGTTCACATTGATGCCGCGTCTGATCAGTTCTTGTGCGGCCTCAATGTCAGGTTTGCCAAGGTCCTTTCCATTTTCATTCAACTCACCCTCGCCGCCAGCTGCGTAATGTAACAACGTATCGCCGTTGTGATCATCCACGATGTCGATCCCGGCCATGCCATTTTCGATCGCGTCGAAAACACGTTGCCACTGCGCGAACTCGTCCGATGCGGCGGCTTCTTGCGCCCATTTGCAGATGTTGTGTTCCTGATCGGCCAGTTCCTCAAAAGCTTCGTCCAGAACTTCCATGATCTGGTCCGGGGTCGCCATCATGCCTATCCCCATCATGCCGTTTGACAGCCGCCCTTTGCGGGGACCGACCAGATCAACACCCAGATCGCGCAACTTTTCGACATTCCTTTGGGTGGTGACATTGTTCCACATGTTGGTGTTACAAGCCGGGCAAAGGATTGCTGGCTTGTTTCGGTACTGCCAGGCCACAAAGACCGAGGTCAGCAGATTGTCGGCAATCCCGTTGGCGATCTTGCCCATTGTGTTACAGGTCACTGGCGCCACGATCACGCAATCGGCCCAGTCACACAGTGCAAGATGCGAGGCGCGCAACGGCATTCCGAACTTGGTATAGCGGAAGTTCCATTCGTCATCGTCGCGGTAGTAGTCGTTGTGCGAGATATAGTCCTCGACCTTTTCGGGCTCGTATCCTCTTTCAATCTCGACATCCGCTTCGATCTCAATATCGCGAAAGAACTTTTCGGCGGACACCGAAGGGATCAGTTTCACATTGTGGCCGGCATCGGTAATTTTCTTCACCAGTTGTGGCACCTTGTCTGCCGCCGATGAACCACAGGCACACAGCAATACGTTGCGCTTTTCGCTGGGGGCATCGGTCAGGCCGCCTTTGGGATAGCCAAAGATGTTCTTGTCCAGACTAGGGGATTCATGACGCAGCAGAACCGGCAGCCCGGATTTTTGCACCTCCCTCTGGAACTCGCCTTTCAGGATACTATCCACGATGTCGTTTCGTCGTCCCAGACATTCACCGTTGAAAAACAGATATGGAACGGTTTCTTTGCCGGTTCGTGCAACCAGTTGCCGCCGCATTTTCATCACGTTGGCACCGTGCCCTTCGACATCAACCAGTTTTATATCAGTGATGCCGATATTGGCGAGGATACTGCTCAACATGTAGGACCAGGGGTCTTCATCCGCGTAAAACAGAACAAGTGGGTTGTTTTTGACGATTTGGTCTACGTCGCTGGGGTCTTCTGGCGGATCTTGTTTTTCGATCACCAGCAAGGCCGGATCCCTGAGGTCCCGAAGGCCGCGGAATAGATGCCCCCGCGGCGCTTGCCAAACCTGTGAGGTCGCGGGGCTCATGTCCACAACCGTCACCATATCCGTTGCTTCTTTGTATGCGATACACAGGCACCAGAATTCTTCTAACAGAGCAGTTTCACGGTACGCATTCTTAGGGGGGCGAATGACCTCAGATCCCAGGACCTTATTGAAATCAATATTGATCATCAGATG
This sequence comes from Ruegeria atlantica, assembly GCF_013033965.1. Taxonomy (GTDB): domain Bacteria; phylum Pseudomonadota; class Alphaproteobacteria; order Rhodobacterales; family Rhodobacteraceae; genus Ruegeria; species Ruegeria atlantica_D. Next base: position 127,241 of record NZ_WQFE01000012.1, on the reverse strand, counting down.
ACGAAGATCTTTGTGTTCGTTCAGACTTTGCAATTGGTGGTGGAACCAGTCTTCGGGTGAACTGACGCTTTTGTCCGAACGATTGGCGTAGCTGCGGAAAGTGCTGCCCAGATGCACGTCCGGTTCCTGACTGAGGTAGCGCTGCGCCATCGCGTGCATTTCGTGGGCCGTCGACACACGGCTAAGCGCTTCGGCCAAATCGGTTTGCGTCGCCCTCAGCAGTTTGTCTTCGTCAACCTGTTCATCCCCAAGGATGGCTAGGCTTTCAGCAAGAACGCCCATCGAATTCATGTTCGGGCTGGCCCGCCTGAACAGGTTGCGCCGCCTTTTGGGGTCCTTGGCCAGGTATTCCGTACTGTCGACGTAATTGCAGTCCTGCTTCAGAGTTTGCAGGTATGTTTTGACAGCATCCCGTGCTGAGAACCGCAACATCCCCCGTGATCGCATCGAGGTTCCGTCCCGGTCCGTCATCCCGGCCCACAACCGATCGATGGTTGTCACCCATAGCTTGCCGTACTTTTCCGGGTGAACGTCCATCATATGCACAAGGCCGGTGCTTGGGTTGCACTTTGCGATAATGGCAAAATGGCCACCCGGCATGTTTTCCTTGCCATGTGCGACACCGACTTGAAAGTTCGCCACAAGGATATCGTTCTTTCCACCCAGCCGATTGGATTCGTCTATTGCCTCAAGCAACAGATCCACGGATGTCGTGGCCTCATCCATGAAATAGGCCTGAACCTGAATGACATCGCGCAGGTCCTGCGTATGGATGAATGTGCAGGCGACATCAAAAAGCTCGCCCAGCGATATTCCGTCGTTTACGACAAACGACGTTGGCAAGCCGCATTCGCGAAAGATGTCGTTGACTTCGTAGCTGAATCCAAGCGCTGACATGCTAAGGGCTGCAGCAGTCACGCTGCAGCAATTGATCGGTTGTTGATAGTTCTTCAGATGCACACTGACCAAATCGCCGAACAGCGTATCTTTGCAGGCATCCTTGATCTTTTCCGGGATTGCTTTCCATTGATGTACGGACAGATAGGCCAACCTGGTGCCCGGAGTGGCCAGAGCCTGCAGGCTGACGGGAATGTCTTCTATTTCAAGATGTTCTTCATAAAAGTAATCTCCAGTGTCCGCTGTCGCCAGAACCGCTTTGTCCTGCCTTAGCTGGACCAGACCGCTAAGAACCACGAACATACCCTGAGAAGGCAGAATTGTTTCTTCGGATACTTCGTAAAACTCGAATTTCGAATGAATAACCGATGGATCCTGCGCTGGCAGGACCTCGTCGATCAGTTTCAGATCTTCCTGAGATGGGTCGAATGAATTAACGCTTTCAACTGGATCTTTAGGCACGCCTTGTCCCCCCCTGAACTTCGCCGTGAAAATTCTCAAAGACCCAACACAGAAACTTTTTTGCTCAGGCTCCCATCGGCCAAACAGAATAATGAGACCGGCCTGTTGTAATTTCATGCGCTGGGCGGACCGATTGAACACATTGATATGCGCGAACAAAAAGGTCCAATTGAGCGCACTGTATAATATTTGAATATAAAAATCACTGGCGTTGTTAACTTGGTCAATGGCGTTGCCGCCAAAGGTGGTCGCGTAGGTCATCGACCTGCCAAAATAGGACGGCCTACGGGTTGAATGACAAAATGACAGAAAAGTTGTCATTACGACGAGTCTAACATCGATTTCGTCAAGATTGCCCCTGCTTTTCGGACAGACGCGGCCTCATACTTTTTAAAACGAAAGAGGAGGCGCGTTTTGAGCTGGAACATTTGTGTCATCGGAGCAGGCAAGATCGGTCAGATGATCGCGACCCTGCTGAAGTCATCGGCCAACTACTCTGTCACGGTCGCGGATCGGGACTTGGCCGCATTGTCGGCGCTGAATAAGCAGGGCGTTTCGACCCGTCAGATCGATGTGGATGATGATGCTCAGCTTGCCCAAGGGCTGACCGGGTTCGATGCTGTGATCTCGGCCGCTCCGTTCTTTCTGACGCCGAAGATTGCCAAGGCGGCCAAGACCGCTGGCGCGCATTACTTTGACCTGACCGAAGATGTCGCGGCTACCAATGCCGTGCGCGAACTGGCGCAGGACAGTGAAACGGCATTCATGCCGCAATGTGGCCTGGCGCCGGGTTTTGTTGGCATCGCAGGGGCATCGCTGGCGGCAGAGTTCGATGAAATCGACAGCCTGCATATGCGGGTGGGGGCGCTGCCGCTCTATCCGACCAATGCGTTGAAATACAATCTGACCTGGTCGACGGATGGTTTGATCAACGAATACTGCAACCCCTGCGATGCCATCGTAAACGGTGAAAGGGTCAAGACCGCTCCGCTGGAAGACTACGAACTGCTTGGTCATGACGGGGTGGAATACGAATGCTTCAACACGTCCGGTGGCTTGGGCACCTTGCCCGAAACGCTGGACGGCAAAGCGCGGGCGGTGTCTTACCGGTCGATCCGGTATCCGGGCCATTGCGATATCCTCAAACTGCTTCTCAAGGACCTTGGGCTGGAGCACCGCCGCGATCTGTTGAAGGACATTTTTGAAACTGCACTCCCGCGCACCGATCAGGATGTGGTGCTGGTCTATTGCACCGCAAAGGGCATGATCGACGGCGCGCTGCGTGAGAAATCGCTGATCAACAAGAGCTTTGCCCGCACCATCAACGGGCAGGTCTGGAGCGCCATTCAGGTCACCACAGCCGCAGGTGTTCTGGGTGTGGTTGATCTGATGCGGACCGGAACACTGCCCGCGAAAGGCTTTGTCCGGCAAGAACAGGTGAAGCTTGCCGATTTCCTCAACACCGAATTTGGCCGGCTCTACCGCGCCGGTGACGTAACCGAACAGAACAAGGCGGCTTGAGATATGAAAGACATCGTGATGACTGCGCAAACCACCCTTGCAAATCTGGACCTGACCGAGGCCGAATTGACCGGCGGCACGCTCAAAGTGACGTCTCCGATTGACGGAAGTTTGCTGGCCGAGGTGCATGAAACACCGCCGGGCGAGATGGATGCCATCTTTGCGCGATCCAAGGCGGCGTTCAAAGCTTGGCGTGTGGTGCCTGCCCCGCGTCGGGGTGAGTTGATCCGCTTGCTGGGCGAGGAATTGCGCGCCGCAAAAGACGATCTGGGCGCTCTGGTCAGTTGGGAGGCCGGAAAGATCACATCCGAGGGTCTAGGCGAAGTGCAAGAGATGATCGACATCTGTGACTTCGCCGTGGGACTTTCACGCCAATTGTATGGTCTGACCATTGCGTCCGAACGCCCGGGTCACCGGATGATGGAGACGTGGCATCCGGCAGGTCCGGTCGGCGTGATCTCGGCTTTCAACTTCCCGGTTGCGGTGTGGTCGTGGAATGCGGCTCTGGCGCTGGTTTGTGGTGACCCGGTGATCTGGAAACCGTCCGAGAAATCTCCGCTGACCGCGATGGCGTGTCAGAAAATCTTTGAACGCGCGCTGGTCCGGTTTGGCGATGCGCCGGACAACCTATTGCAAACGCTGATCGGTGGTGCGGCGCTGGGCGAAGCCTTGGTCGCAAGCGAAGACGTTCCGATTATCTCGGCCACAGGGTCCACCCGTATGGGTCGCGCCGTCGCGCCCATCGTGGCGCAACGCTTTGGCAAGTGCATTCTAGAGCTGGGTGGCAACAACGCGATGATCGTTGGCCCCTCGGCCGATCTGGAAATGGCTGTCCGTGCGGTTGTGTTCTCGGCCGTCGGTACGGCCGGTCAGCGCTGCACCACGCTGCGCCGCCTGATCGTACATAACTCGATCCGCGATGAGTTAGTGGGCCGTTTGAAAAAGGCCTATGCGGGCTTGCCCATCGGCAACCCGCTGACCGACGGAACGTTGGTCGGCCCGTTGGTCGACGAAGCCTCGGGCGCGGCCATGACTGCAGCGCTGGAGGCCGCCAAAGCGGAAGGCGGAACCGTGCACGGCGGTCGTCGCGTGACCGATGGTGTACCTGCCGGTGTCTATATGGAACCGGCCATTGTCGAAATGCCAGGCCAGACGGCGGTTGTTAAAACCGAAACCTTTGCGCCGATCCTGTATGTCATGGGTTATGACGATTTTGATGACGCGATTGAGCTGCAGAATGACGTCCCGCAAGGCCTGTCTTCTTGCGTCTTTACCCTGAACATGCGCGAGGCCGAGCAGTTCCTGACGGCAGCCGGGTCGGATTGCGGTATCGCCAACGTCAATATCGGCCCGTCGGGTGCCGAGATCGGCGGAGCCTTCGGCGGTGAGAAGGAAACCGGTGGCGGGCGCGAAAGCGGCTCGGACGCGTGGAAAGCCTATATGCGTCGTCAGACGAATACTGTGAATTACTCGGCTGAGCTGCCTTTGGCGCAGGGCGTCAAGTTCGACATCTGAACCAATTATCCAGCGGCGCCTTAAAGCGCCGCTGGACGTTCCAGATTAATCGGCAAAAAGATAATCAAGGCTCATGATGGCTTGCGCCTTGTCCCGCGACACGCCCAGAAACTCGGCAATCGCGGTCTCATTCTCAATATTTGAGTTGGTCTCGCGGATACGCAGGTACCCGTCGAACTCTGCCTCGCGGATCAATTCGGATTCGTGCACCAGTGAACTGCGCAGCGCCGGGATCAGACGGGCCACGGTTTCCCGAGGACTGCTGTCCCCGGCCAACCCAACCCGGCGAGCGTGACCGATCAGATAGTCGTCGGAATACTCGCATTCGATTTCAAGAACATGGCTGCGGGCCTGAACCGAGCAGAAATCCTGAATGATATCCAGATCTGCGGGATCCACGCACAAGACCAGCTTGTTGGAACCAAAGCTTTCAAACAGCATGCGAGCCACCGCGCGCCGGTGCCGCGTGCGCTTGGCCAGAGACGATTCAATGCCACCCAGATCAGGCAGAGAAGTGTCTTCTTCGTTGAACAGGTATTCGACGCAGGGAATGTCGGTTTCCGAGACGATCTGGTCCACCAACCGTTTGGCAACATGCCATTTCTTGCTCACGATCAGAAACACTTCGCGCTCAGGGCCCAGTGAATTGCCCGCCTCCCAGAACCGCTGCGCATAACGTCGCCCAACCCGGCCGCGCCCGGTCAGAAAGCTGTAAAGGTTGCGGCCTTCGTCCGAGATGTGAAAGGTCATTCCTTCGGTTGCATACATCTGACCCAACCTGTCCTTCAGCTCATGGGCTTCGGGGCTGATCTTGCGGGCGAACAGGTAATCTTGGGACAGCAGCAAGTCATAGTGATCGTTGTAGAACGTCACTGGCATGCCATAATCCGAGAACATCAGAAATGTTGGCGTGCGGTTGTCGATCTCAGTCTTGGGGATCAGATGGCGCACCAAAGTCTGAAAAAAGGTCTCGTCCGGAATCCAGGTGGTCGAGAAAAACCGTTTCACATCCGGACGCTTTTGCAGAAAATCCAGGATCATTTCGATGGTCCGGCGACGCAGGCACCACCACTGGCTGCCGATCATAATCTGAACGTCTGATGGAATCTCGCGCGTCAGACCCAGCCGTTTCTGCAGGTTGTAAGACCCGTAAAACAGCTTGGCCTGCGTGCGCTCGTTGAAATAGTGCCGATAGATCAGCCGGTCCTCGACCATGCCGGTCTTGATCCAGTTGCTTTCCAGAAAATCGTGGCTTTCGACGAAATCCATGTCGCGATGGTTCAAAAAATCGTGGATGTATTCCGCCGATTTGATCGGCATGCAGTCACCCGACACCATGTAGAAATGTGTGGCGCGGGGAAACGCATCAACCGCGGCCTGCACGGCATTCAGCGTGGCCTGTACCAGTGACCACTCCCCCCAACCGCATTTTATACGCTTGGTGGCGAAAGTAACATTTGGGTTGTCTTTCAAAGCCTCGCGAATCCGCGCGTAAGCAGTCGCACTGGCGCGCGCGTCGAAATGGATCGCCATGCAATCCCCGGCCGCAGTCAGCTGCTCAGCCTGAGCGATGATTGCGTCTGGCTCTTTGTGACACAGCAATATGTAGGCAATTCTTGCCATATTAGCCTATTGTTTTCCGTTTCTGGCCATTTCCAACCGTGATACTGATGATGAGCGATTGAATAAACAGAATATTTTTGGTTCTTTGGTTTCAAATGCTGGCGCGTCATTTTAATGACCAGATCGGCAAAGGAGGCACAGCAGATGGGTTTTCCCGGTACATGGATGACCGAAAGCGAAAGCATGGTTTACCGTGTGGTGCCGAAATGCGCCTGCTCGACCATTGGTCAGATCATGTTCTATTCGGATCACGGGCAGTTCTTTGACGGTGATATTCATGACGCAAAAGACGGGATGCACAAATGGGCATTTGGTCCCAGTCAGGAACAGATCTCGGGAAATGTCCGCAACCACAAGTCCTTGGCCTTTACCTGCGTACGCAATCCTTACACTCGAATTCTTAGCTCGTTCTTTGACAAGATCTGCGGCATTCAGCGCAACGGCAAGCGGTATCGGGGCAATCTGGTGCCCACGCTCATCTACAATTACGGGATCGAAGTTGGCGGCGACGATGGCAAGGGTGAGTTCGATCAGATCGCCAGCTTCCGCCGGTTCCTGCTGTTTGCGCGTGATACGATCCGTTGGCGGCGCCCGATGGATCCCGACATTCACTGGTCGGCCATGTCAGGTCATGTCTCGACGTTCATTGTGAACGGCGGGCAGTACGATCAGATTTTCTGGACTGAACAGTTCAATGAAGGGATGCAAAGTGTCCTTGACCGGCTGGAGACGCCGCACGCCGTGAACCTGTCCGAGATCCCGCGATTCAATGAATCCGAAGGACACGGACCCAAACGCGCGCATCCGGTCGAGGACTACTTTGACGACCTGTCTATGCATTTGGTCTATGAAATCTACAAACAGGATTTCGAACTGTTCAAATACGATTTTGAAAACCCGGCCAACAAGATGCCGATCGGAGAGATTGATCTGGACGAGGTTCACGCCAAGTTAGGTGATTGAGGGACGACTGGTGCCAAGGTGCAGAGATGTATCTGCTTAGAACACGATTTTCAGATGAGTGTCTGCTTCGAGCCCATTTCAACCTTGGAAAGGCGAGCTACAATATCCGTACAAACTGAAAAAAGTGCTGTGATGAGAAAAACGCCCGATAAGAATGCAATCCAGTCGACCAAAGAGTCCGTTTTAAAAGAACGCCTCAACACATTGTTAAATGGCCAGACTATTCAAGAAGTCGCAATTCTGGGTAGGCAAGAACTTGTAATAGTCCTAGAGAGCGGTGATCGACTTTTCGTTGACGCAGACAGTGAACTTGATATCTCAGTTACCTGAACTGAACTGCAGCTTACTCCCACACAGCAGAACAAAAAACGGCCCACTTTAAGGGTGGACCGTTTTTGTCGAGTTGTTTCTAACTTAAACCTGACGCACCGCCCCTTTGGCGGCGCTGGTGGCTAGTTTAGCATAGGCTTTCAGCGCGGTTGATACCTTGCGTTTGCGCGGTGCGGCGGGTTCCCAGCCTTTTTCGTCCTGCTCTTCGCGTCGTGCGGCCAGTTCTTCGTCTGACACGGCCAAATGGATCGTCCGGTTGGGGATGTCGATCTCGATTTTGTCGCCGTTCTTGACCAGCCCGATCTCACCACCTTCTGCCGCTTCGGGCGAGACGTGGCCAATCGACAGGCCTGATGTACCGCCTGAGAAACGACCGTCGGTCAGCAGCGCGCAGGCTTTGCCCAGACCTTTGGATTTAAGATAAGACGTCGGGTACAACATTTCCTGCATCCCCGGACCGCCGCGTGGGCCTTCGTAGCGGATCACCACCACGTCGCCCTCTTTGACCTTGCCGGTCAGGATGTCGTTGACCGCCTGATCCTGGCTTTCGCAGACATAAGCCGAACCGGTGAACGTCAGGATATTCGCATCCACACCAGCGGTTTTCACGATACAGCCATCGCGGGCAATGTTGCCGAACAGAACTGCCAGACCGCCATCCTGACTGAAGGCGTGTTCCTTGGACCGGATCACGCCGCCTTCGCGGTCGGTGTCCAGTTCCTTGTACCGGTTGGACTGGCTGAACGCCTGCGTGGTGCGCACGCCGCCGGGGGCTGCCTTGAACAGGTCCTGCGCCGCAGGGTTGTTGGCAACCTTGATGTCCCAGTTAGCAATCGCCTCACCCATCGTTCCCGAATGCACAGTGCTGCAGTCTTCGTGCAGCAGCCCGGCCCGGCTAAGCTCGCCCAGGATCGAGAAGATTCCACCGGCGCGGTGCACATCCTCCATATGGACGTTTTCGGTGTTGGGCGCGACTTTACAGAGGCACGGCACCTGACGGCTCAGGCGGTCCATGTCGGACATGGTGAAATGCACCTCACCCTCATGCGCGATGGCCAGCAGGTGCAAAACCGTGTTGGTTGAGCCACCCATGGCGATATCCAGCGACATCGCGTTCTCGAACGCGTCGAATGTGGCGATTTCGCGGGGCAGAAAGCCTTTTTCATCCAGATCATAGTGACGTTTGGTGATTTCCACGATCCGGCGGCCAGCCTCAAGGAACAGCTCTTTGCGGTCGGCATGGGTGGCCAGAGTCGAGCCGTTGCCCGGCAGCGCCAGACCCAGCGCTTCGGCCAGACAATTCATCGAGTTTGCGGTGAACATGCCTGAGCATGACCCACACGTCGGGCAGGCGTTTTCTTCGATATGCTGGACCTGTTCGTCGGTGAACTTGTCGTCGGCAGCGGCGACCATTGCATCTACCAGATCGATTTTCTTGGCATCTAGATCGGCAATGTCGATCTTGCCTGCCTCCATCGGTCCACCCGATACAAAAATCGCCGGGATGTTCAGGCGCATCGCAGCCATCAACATGCCAGGAGTGATCTTGTCACAGTTCGAGATGCAGACCATCGCATCGGCGCAATGCGCGTTGACCATGTATTCCACCGAATCCGCGATCACCTCGCGCGAGGGCAGCGAATACAGCATGCCGTCATGGCCCATGGCGATGCCGTCATCCACGGCGATGGTGTTGAATTCCTTGGCGACGCCGCCCGCTGCCTCAACCTCACGCGCGACCATCTGGCCCAGATCCTTGAGGTGTACGTGACCCGGCACAAACTGGGTGAACGAGTTGACGATGGCGATGATCGGTTTGCCGAAATCGTCGTCGCCCATACCGGTGGCGCGCCACAGGCCGCGGGCACCGGCCATGTTGCGGCCGTGGGTTGAGGTTCTGGATCGGTACATTGGCATGATGCTGTTTCCCTTTTGCCCCGGTTGCGATATTCGGGTTGCGTGCGTTATAGCGCACGTATCACATGTGCGCTATAACGCACAAGAGGATTCGAAAGACGACCAAGATGGCACCGGACGATATTACACTGAAATTACGGGATGTACGGGCGGCCTCGGGGCTGAGCCTGTCCAAAGTGGCTGAGATGACCGGGGTCAGCAAAGCCATGCTGGGTCAGATTGAGCGGGGCGAATCCAGCCCGACCATCGCTACCCTGTGGAAGATCGCCAAAGGGTTCCAGCTGCCGCTCAGCGCGTTGATCGGAACGGCGGCCCTTCGGGACACCGCCATGCCCGACGTGTTTCACACGGTGACCTTTCCCGGCAGCATTGAGGTCAAGATCGTCTTTCCCTTCGATCCCGCGTTGGGAGCCGAGACATTTCACGTCAGCCTCGCTCCGAACCAAAGCCATGACTCCGCAGCCCATGCCACAGGTGTGACCGAAGAGGTATTTGTGCTGAACGGTTCGCTTGAAATTCTGCGCGAAGAAGAGTGGGTACCGCTGCATGCCGGGCAGGGCCTTCGCTTTGCCGCCGACATTCCACATGGCTATAGGGCAGGGAACGCCGGTGCGGCGTTCCTGAATATGCACCATTACGGGCAACCAACGAACGCGGCTCCGCTCGCCTGATCTCAACAAATATTTGGAGGCAGGCAATGGCCGCTTTTCTTGACAGTCTGACTTTGGCCGACGCTATCGGCTCATTCGGGGCCATGATCGTAGTGGCCGCTTATTTTGCGACACAGATGCGGATGATGAATTCCGATGATCTGGCCTTTCCGATCCTCAATCTGGCCGGGTCCGTTCTGATCGTTTACTCGCTGCTGCAGAACTTCAATCTTGCTTCGATGCTGATCGAATGCTTCTGGATCGTGATCAGCATCATCGGGATCGTCCAGTTCATCAGGTTGCGGCGCGCGAATTGAATGCGGCCTGATCCGGATTGGTAGCGCCATCCAGTCTTGAACCCGCATGCGCGCGCGTATAGGGAAAAACAAACGCGTTTAGGAGAGGCTTTGATGCAGGACGATCCGAAAACCCTCGTTTCTACCGAATGGCTTGCCGCCCATCTCAAGGACCCTGATCTGCGGGTTCTGGACGGGTCGTGGTATCTGCCGCAGCAGGGACGTGACGCCAAGGCCGAATATGACGCGGCCCACATCCCCGGTGCGCGGTTCTTTGACATCGACGAGATTTCGGACCACCGCTCGGACCTGCCGCATATGGCGCCTCCGGTCGAGAAGTTCATGTCACGTCTGAGGGCCATGGGTGTGGGGGATGGCCATCAGGTCGTTGTCTATGACGGTGCCGGACTGATGTCGGCGGCCAGGGTTTGGTGGCTGTTCCGGTTGATGGGGCAGGAAAACATCGCCGTTCTGGATGGTGGTCTGCCCAAGTGGCAGGCCGAAGGGCGCGAGATCGAAGATCTGCCGCCGGTGATCCGCGATCGTCACATGACCGTTCGGGTCCAGAACCACCTTGTCCGCGATGTGACACAGGTGTCCGCCGCCGCCAAGCTGGCTGATCACGAGATAATCGATGCGCGCTCGGCCGACCGTTTTGCCGGAACCGGGACTGAACCGCGCGAAGGCCTGCGTTCGGGCCGCATTCCGGGGTCGCGCAACGTGCCTTTTGGCACTTTGCTGAACAAGAATGGTACGATGAAATCCCCCGAGGAATGCCGCGCCATCTTCGAAGCTGCGGGGGTGAATCTGTCGAAACCGGCCATCACATCCTGCGGGTCGGGGGTCACCGCCGCGATCCTCAGCCTTGCGCTTGAACGCATGGGCAAGAAAGACCACTCGCTTTATGACGGCTCCTGGGCTGAATGGGGTGCTTTCCCGACCCTGCCCGTCGCAACCGGAGAGAACTAATGTTCGAAAACCTCAAACCGCAGCCCGCCGACAAGATCCTGGCGCTGATGCAGGCGTACCGCGAAGACCCGCGCGATCAGAAGATCGACCTGGGTGTTGGCGTCTACAAGAATGCCGACGGCGTGACCCCGGTGATGCGTGCGGTGAAAGCGGCCGAAAAGCGTATTCTCGAAGAGCAGGAATCCAAGGCCTACACCGGTCTGGCAGGTGATCCGGCCTATGCCGATGCGATGATCGGTCTGATTCTGGGCAATTCGGTTCCACGCGGCAACATCGCAGCCGTGGCGACGCCCGGTGGCACTGGCGCCTGCCGTCAGGCATTTGAGATGATCCGCATGGCCAACCCTTCGGCCCGCGTGTTCGTATCGAACCCCACTTGGCCCAACCACCTGTCGATTCTCAACTATTTGGGCATGGAGACAGTCCAGTACCGTTACTTTGACGGTGAAACTCGCGGTGTCGATTTCGACGGCATGATCGAGGACCTGAAAACTTCGAAGGCGGGCGACGTTGTTTTGTTGCACGGCTGCTGCCACAACCCGACCGGAGCCAACCTGAACATGGTGCAGTGGCAAGAGGTCGTGAACCTGATCAACGAGCGTGGTCTGGTTGCGATGATCGACATCGCCTATCAGGGCTTTGGCGACGGTCTGGAAGAAGACGCGCAAGCAACGCGTCTGGTGGCCTCGTCGGTTAAGGAATGTCTAATCGCAGCCTCGTGTTCAAAAAATTTCGGCGTCTACCGCGAACGTACCGGGCTACTGATGGCAATCAGCGATGATCCGACGCAAACGTCTCTGAACCAGTCCACGCTGGCCTTCCTGAATCGCCAGAACTATTCCTTCCCACCGGATCATGGCGCACGCGTTGTAACGACGATCCTGAACGATGATGCCCTACGCGCCGATTGGGAAGCAGAGCTGGAAGAGATTCGCTTGTCCATGCTGGGCCTGCGCCAGCAACTGGCCGACGAGCTGCAGCGCCTGAGCGGATCAGACCGGTTCGGCTTTGTCGCCCAGCACCGCGGAATGTTCTCGCGCCTCGGCGCGGCACCCGAATTGGTCGAAAAACTGCGCGCCGATCACGGCATCTACATGGTCGGCGACAGCCGCCTGAACATTGCTGGTCTGAACGCGACGACCGTGCCAATCCTGGCCAAAGCGATTGTCGACGTCGGGGTCTGAGCCCAGATTCATCAATTGATGTCAGCCGCGCGATTTTCGCGCGGCTTTTTTTCTGGGTGAGGTTAGGTTCATTCAGGTTTACCGCAGTCAGTGGGTCCAAAGCCCTTTGTCGCCGATGATTGCGTCCGCCACGTCTTCGGCTCGCTTGCGGGAACTCGTTCTCTCACCTAAACCCATGTGCACGGCTTCGACCTGAACAAGATAGTCGACAACTCTCCTGCGCTCTTCTCCCCTGCGCAGCATTACCGCAGCTGTTTGTAGATATGCGTCGTATTCGTCAGCGAACGGTGCGCATTCTTCGTCCTGCCAATTGTCCTCAGGCCCCAGAAGGCCAATGGGGTCCCATAACTTCCAGCCGATGTCGCGAAGGCGGGGCAGCCGTAACTGTGGTGTGCCTGATGATTTGGTCATTTAAATGCGAGGAGTGCGGGAACTTTTTTGATTGTGAGGATCAGACCACAAAAAGTCCGCTTTCTCCACAGGTTTTAAAACAAGAAAAACAAAAAAAACCGGGCGCGAACGCCCGGCTTTGAAGCGAAATTCTCAGGTTAACCCTTGGAAAATTCCGGGTAGGCTTCCATGCCCAGTTCCGCCATATCCAGACCGTTTATCTCATCTTCTTCGCTGACGCGGATGCCGACGGTGGCCTTCAGGACGGTCCACAGGATCACCGCGCCAACAAAGGTGAACACACCATAGGCCACGATACCCAGCAGCTGCGTACCAAGGCTGGCCTCACCATAGAAGATCACGGCGATGGTGCCCCAGATACCACAGAACAGATGAACCGGGATCGCCCCGACCACGTCGTCGATCTTGAACTTGTCCAGCATCGGAACCGCGAATACCACGATGATACCGCCCACCGCACCGATCCACAGTGCACCGAATAGAGTTGGTGCGAGGGGTTCGGCGGTGATCGACACCAGACCGGCCAGTGCGCCGTTCAGAACCATTGTCAGATCGGGCTTTTTGTACAGAAGCTGCGTCATGATCAGTGCGGCAACCGCACCCGAGGCTGCCGCCATATTGGTGTTGGCAAAGATGCGCGACACGTCGGACACGTCACCTACGGTGCCCATTGCAAGCTGCGAGCCGCCGTTGAAGCCGAACCAGCCCAGCCAAAGGATGAACGTACCCAGGGTTGCCAATGCGAGGTTGGAACCGGGCATCGGGTGAACTTTGCCGTCCTTGTACTTGCCGATACGGGGGCCAAGGATAAGGGCGCCCGCCAGAGCAGCCCAGCCGCCGACCGAGTGCACGATTGTCGATCCTGCAAAGTCAGAGAAGCCCTGCGCATCCAGCCAGCCGCCGCCCCATTTCCACGAACCGGAAATTGGATACATGATGCCCGTCAAGACGATGACAAAGATCAGGAACGGCCACAGTTTGATGCGCTCGGCGACGGCACCGGAGACGATCGAAGCAGTCGCGGCCACGAAGACCAACTGGAAGAAAAAGTCCGACCCGATCGAGGCATAGTCTAATGCAGCTGCATCCGCGCCGACACCGACAGGATCAAGCACGGTGGTCGAAAAGAACGGGCCAAGCCAGCCCGAGATGCTCCACCCGTTGCCGGGGTACATCAGGTTAAAGCCGATCAGCCAGTACATGATCGCAGCAAAGGAAAACAGCGCCACGTTCTTGATCATCTGCATGGCAACGTTTTTTGAACGCACCAGCCCGCCTTCGAGCATGGCAAAGCCTGCGGCCATGAAGAACACCAGAAAACCGGCCATCAGGAACAGCAGTGTGGTAAAGATATACTGGGTGTGCAGCGCAGCTTCGCCCTCGGCGGCCTCTTGCGCCAGACCCATCTGTGGCAGCGCGACAATCGCAGCAGCAGGGATGAGAGATTTCATCAAGTTCATTGTCAGTCCTCGAATGTTGTGAATTGGGGCGCTCAAAGCGCCTCTTCGTTCGTTTCCCCGGTCCGCACGCGCAGCGCTTGTTCGACATCGAGGACGAAAATCTTGCCGTCACCGATCTTGCCGGTCTTGGCGGTTTTGGTGATGGTCTCGACGATCTGGTCGGCCATCGTGGCGGGCACCACGATTTCCAGCTTGATCTTGGGCACGAAGTTCACCGCATATTCGGCCCCGCGATAAATCTCGGTGTGGCCAGATTGCGAACCGAAGCCCTTGATTTCGGTCACCATCATGCCGCGCACGCCAGCCTCGGTCAGTGCCTCGCGCACCTCCTCCAGCTTGAATGGCTTGATTGTTGCAATGATCAGTTTCACGTCTTTCCCCTCTTCCTGTCCGGCGGGACCGGTTTGTTTGCACCTGCAGAAAAAGAGCGCGGCTGACCGCTGTAAGAAACGGTAAGGGCGGTTGAACGCGCGGGAAATCAGGGCTTAGGTGCACAATTTTTGCACAAAAACGCACTCTTGCCCAAAATCTGGGCGGCTTATGGAGGCAGCATAGGGGAAATTCATACCTCTACTTCGTGTCTATGGCAGGGTATGGTGCCTCAAAACGATAACCGGGCAGAGTTTGAGCATGACTGAGTCCAAGCGCCGCAAGACATCGCTTGTTGCGGACAAAAGATACCCTTCCAAGGGGCGCAAACCCGCGACCACAAAGCGGACGACAAAGCCCGCTGGCAAAAAGGCGGCGGCGCGCAAGACGTCGACCCGCAAAACGACCCGTCGGAAAACCCGCAAGTCTTCCGGTGGCGGTGGCGGCGGTTTCATTCGTCGTTTTTTCCGCTGGCTGTGGCGGCTATTTTGGGGCGTGACTTGGCGTGTTGGCGCGGTGGCCGCATTGTTGCTGGCGCTTGCGGTTGGCGTTGTCTATTCCAGCCTGCCTGATGTTGACGCGCTGCTCGATGGTCGTGCACGCGGATCAGTGACGTTGCTGGATCGAGACGGCAAGGTCTTCGCCTGGCGCGGCGATCAGTTCGGTGGTGTTATCACGGCCGATACCGTATCGCCCCATCTGAAGAACGCGGTCGTCGCGACCGAGGACAAACGATTCTACCGCCATTTCGGCGTCAGTCCGCGCGGCGTCGCGAGCGCCGTCCGCATCAACCTCAGCGAAGGGCGCGGGCCACTTTCGGGGCATGGTGGTTCTACCATCACGCAGCAAACCGCCAAACTTTTGTGCCTGGGCGTACCATATGAGCCCAGCGAATGGGAATCCGAGGCGGCGTATGAGTCCGACTGCCGTCAGGGGTCACTTTGGCGCAAGGCCAAAGAAGCGGTTTATGCGATGGCGATGGAGGTCAAGTACACTAAGGACGAGATTCTGACCATCTACCTGAACCGCGCTTTCCTTGGCGCGGGTGCGCGTGGGTTCGAGGCCGCAAGCCAGCGGTATTTCGGTATTTCGGCGGCTGAAGTCAGCCCGTCTCAAGCCGCGATGCTGGCCGGATTGCTGGTGGCACCAACGCGCTATGCGCCTACGAACAACCTGCAACGTTCGCAGGACCGGGCGCGGCTGGTGGTTGGCCTAATGGAGGCGCAGGGGTATTTGACCGCGGCGCAAGCCAGCGGCGCGCGCAACAATCCCGCGCAATTGTCCGAAGCGGCTGCCGCGCGCGCCGGCGGTTACTTCGCTGACTGGGTAATGGCCAGCGGGCCAGAGTTCTTTACACGCAACACAACCGAAGACGTGGTGATCCGCACCACGCTGGATCAGCGTATCCAGAAATCAGCCGAAGAGGCGTTGCAGTTCATTTTTCAGGAGAAAGTCCGCGAAGGATCCAAGGCACAGGCCGCGATCGTGGTGATGTCGGCGGATGGGGCCGTGCGCGGAATGGTTGGTGGGCGCAAAACACGCGTGTCCGGTGCCTTCAATCGCGCCACGCAGGCGCTGCGGCAAACGGGGTCTTCGTTCAAGCCCTTTGTCTATGCCACCGCGCTTGAGCTTGGCTATTCGCCATTGGATACGATCGTAGATGAACCCTACTGCGTGAATATTCCGGGCTCTGGGCAATGGTGTCCCAAGAACTACACCAACAAGTTTTACGGGCGTGTCACCCTGGCAGATGCGTTGAAAAACTCGCTGAACATCCCGGCGGTGAAAGTGGCTGAGATCGCAGGGCTGGACAATGTCCGCACGGTGGCCAGCGAATTCGGCATCGATAGTGACCTGGCGCAAGGCCCCGCTCTGGCGCTGGGCGCGTCGGAAAGCACGTTGATCGAGATGACGGGGGCCTATGCGGGTATCCTGAATGGCGGCTCGGCAGTGGAACCTTATGGACTGACCGAACTGAAGCTGCTGGGTGACGAAACCCCGGTCATGGTGACGACAACGGGTATTGGTGAGCGGGTCATCAATGACAAGGCAGCCAAACAGCTGACCTGGATGATGGAGCGTGTGGTGTCCGAGGGAACCGGTGCGCGTGCCCAACTGCCCGGTTGGCAGGTGGCGGGCAAAACCGGCACGACGCAAGCCGCACGGGATGCGTGGTTTATCGGGTTCACGGCTGATTACGTGACGGGCATCTGGATGGGCTATGACGACAACACGCCCTTGTCCGGTGTAACCGGAGGAGGATTGCCAGCTGAAATCTGGAAGGAAACCATGCTACGCGTAACCGAAGGCATGACGCCGACGCCGCTTCCGATGCTGGCCCCGGACCCACCAGTCAGAACAGCCCAACCGCAGCAACAGCGCCGTAAGAAACAAACCGGGTTGGACCGGGCCATCAACAACCTGCTGAACAACATCTTCGGTGGAAATTAAACAGGCGATGCCCCGCCACAATTCTATGGCGGAATTGTCGAAATGACAGGAACCCGCCGCTTTGTTGGCGGGTTTTAACAGAACGTTTTCTCTCGAAGATTTCTTTGAGAGCCTTCCCATATTCCCGAAAAAAGTTACATGAACCCAACCAACAACCGCAATGCGGACAGATCTGCCATTTGCCAAGTGGCATCGATTGTCCGCTCCAGATTTTTCGGCAGAAAAACAAGCATGCGGGTTCTGTAGGTTTTACTATTGTGTCCAGATGGATCGGCATATTTTTCTCATTGGACCGGGTGGTGTCGGAAAAACTTCATCCGGACCCCATCTTGCAAGACACCTTGGCCGCAAGTTCGTCGATTTGGATGAGCTATTCATGTCCGGACCAGGGCACATTGGCCGCTACATCAAAGACAATGGTTACGCTCGGTATGTGCGCGAAAACTCCAAAGTGTTTTTTGACCATGTTTTCCGACGTTCACCGCCCTGCGTTTGTGCTCTTTCTTCTGGTTTCCTTATCGCTGAGGTTGAAGCCAAGACTGTCGAGTTGAACAGGGTTTCGGTTAAGAAAGTGGGATATTCAGTCTTACTCTTGCCCCATGCCGACCCGGATCAATGTGCAACGATTGTTGTAACCCGTCAGGTTCGGCGCGGCCTCAACCTGAGACCTGAGATCGAGCGTCCCAAGTTTTTGGAACGTTTGCCCGTTTATCGGTCACTTGCGGACCAAGTTACCGTCTTTCAGGGACGACCCGAAGGTGCTGCTCATTCGATATTTGCCCAACTAAACAAGGCAAAGAACCTGTAAGCGGGCATCTGTTGATCGTGCAGCATTTGTTACTCAGGGCTCAAACTTCAGGAGCGGATGTGCAACCTAATGCACCAGTGCGCATCATTGGATACCGCAGCGCGACTTAAAGAAGCGAAGAACCTTGGGCGCGGCTTTGATTGGGATTTGGAAACTTCCCAATTCCGATTTTACAGAGACTGTCGACTTCGCATTTTGCGCAGCGGCATTACTGATTGCCTGAACGATCTTTGCGTCATCGCTTTCATTTTTGGGGACGAGTCGATTTGGTCCAGGAGGCTTGTTCTGAATGAAGTCAAATGACTGCCCTGCCACCTCAAGCTCGGCAGTAAACCCTTTCGGCAAACCGGCACCTAATCCGACTTGGGGGGTGATAGCGTTCCGGTTCTCTGAACCCCATAGCAACAAAGATGCATTTGAGCGCCGGTTGCAGTTTGGTTGGTCACATCGAACGGCTTGGCAGGATAACCCATCTCTATCGGTTCGCGCCTTTATCACATCCCAGCCGGAAATAGCCTGCTGTTCTTGTATCTCTAGTGCCAACAGTGGGCCATTCGTCAGAGACGCTGACAGAAACGCAATAACAGAACAGAACCTTCTTGGAAAAAACCGCATAAGACACCTTACTAAGAACCTGAAACTTGCTTCATAAGGTTAGGGTGCATCGGGAGAATTAAGTCAACTCAAGATTGTCGGATGAAAATACCCACACACCCAGTGGGCTAGCAAGTGCAGCTCATGGAAAAACGAGAAAAATAGCCGACAGGTCATCCGGTATTTTTTAATTCTCAACAGTTCTTTTGTTGGCGTTTTCTATTGGAGGTCGCACTACCGTGAACCTCTCGGGTATACACAAGCCGTACAAGATATGACCGAATGGTCGTGCACCAACTTGGTTCGTAAACTTGGTTCGTAAAGATGAAATCAAACCTCAGATTTATACACGTCCCACTCATCTGGCACACCCTTCAATATATGTGTGCCAAAACTCGAAAGCTGTATCCCAGACCCGGCAACCAGGTCCTTGACCGTGCGTGAAACAAGCACGTCGGCTTCAATTCCGAGCTCGGAGATCCGTGACGCAATGTTGACCGCGATGCCACGAACATCATCGCCAGCAAATTCAACTTCGCCTGTATGAACGCCAATTCGGATATCCAATCCGATCTGAGCAACTGCTCTCAAAGCAGGAACAGCTGGATGGGCTGTCAGACAATTTGGCGCAACAGATCGAGGTCTGGCTGATCGAGCAACACAAAAACGATGCGTGGTTCAATGGCGCCGGTCCACCGGCATAACCGTGCCTGCGAGCGTCCTGGGCCTGATCGGCCACAGAGCATTACTTTGCATGTCCGGCGTGGGATCACGATCTACTCGGTGCCACTTCAAATCGGCCGTTGGTGATACGCGCAGCATCTGTGAGTTTGGGCTTTGAGTGGACATCTGAGTAAATCGTCAGATGTCCACTCTTCGAAACACGGGCGTTGTTGGCTCGGATTCTGTCGAGTCCGCGTTTCAACATTTCCAGCATGGGCTGGACCCCAGGCACCGCCTTAACAATTGAAAGACGGCCTGATCAGAGGCTGTCGTCCAACGCGGCCAGAATGGCGTCGCCCATTTCCGTGGTGGAAACCGGCGTGACCCCTTCGTCAGCCAGCAGGTCGCCTGTGCGAACACCGTCGGCCAGCACCTTCTCGATCGCGGCTTCCAGACGGTCTGCCTCGGCGCCCTGATCAAAGCTGTAGCGCAGGGCCATCGCGAAGCTGAGGATACAGGCAATCGGGTTTGCTTTGCCCTGACCTGTGATGTCGGGGGCAGAGCCGTGTACGGGCTCGTACATCGCCTTGGGGCGACCATTGGCCATTGGGGCACCAAGAGAGGCCGACGGAAGCATTCCCAGCGAGCCAGTCAGCATCGCGGCACAGTCCGACAGGATGTCGCCAAACAGGTTATCAGTCAGGATGACGTCAAACTGTTTGGGCGCGCGCACCAGTTGCATGGCACCGTTGTCCGCGTACATATGGCTCAGCTCGACCTCGGGGTAGTCTTTGGCCACACGGTCAACAACCTCGCGCCACAGGATGCCCGATTCCATCACATTGGCCTTCTCCATCGAGCAGACTTTTTTGTTCCGGCGCATCGCCAGCTCAAAGGCCGAGCGTGCGGCGCGTTCGATCTCGGATTCGGTATAGCGCTGGGTGTTGATGCCCACACGCTCATTGCCTTCTTCGAAGATGCCGCGTGGTTCACCGAAATAGACGCCCGAGGTCAGTTCGCGCACGATCATGATGTCGAGGCCAGCAACGATGTCTTTTTTCAGCGACGAGAAGTCGGCCAGTGCGTCAAAACACTGAGCGGGGCGCAGGTTCGAATACAGGTCCATCTCTTTGCGCAGGCGCAGCAACCCGCGCTCGGGCTTGAGGCTGAAATCCAGATCGTCATATTTCGGACCGCCAACGGCACCCAGCAAAACCGCGTCGACTTCCTGCGCTTTGGCCATGGTCTCGTCCGACAAGGGCTTGCCGTGCGCGTCATATGCGGCACCGCCGACCAGATCCTCGCTCACGTCGAATTCCAGGCCGCGTTTTGCACCGAACCAGTCGATGACTCTGCGCACTTCGGCCATGACTTCGGGGCCAATTCCGTCTCCGGGCAGGATGAGGAGCGAGGGGTTGGACATGAAGGATCTCCTTGCGTTTTACAGCACAGGCCCTAGCGCCTGTGTGCCACCGGGTCAATGAGACGATCCGGCCTGAGTGCAAGGAAATACAGGATTGTTTCCCGGGCGATGCGCATGGCGTCCGAAAATTGCGTCAGCCCGGTTTATCAGGCCAGAATTTGGCGCAATGGGCCGCATTAACGCGGCAGTGTCAGGTCAACCCAGATCAGCCGGTGACGGCTGGCGGCCTCGGCTGTGTTTCGTTCCCTGGTGCCTGGGGCGGGCCAGTGCACGCCTGATCCCGCCACCTGCCAATCAGTCGACGGCAGGACGTAATCGACCCGCATTGGACCAACCGTTTTCCAAACCACTGTGGTCAAATCGCCCGAGGGATCCGTAGGCGCAGGGTCCTGAACGCGCGGGTCGTTCAAAAGGTCACGGATTGCCTCTTTGCGTCCTTCGCCGCGCGATGGGTCCAGATTGGCGTCACCGGCGATGACAAACGGGCCGTGAGAGTTGTGCCCGATCTGTCCATCTAACACAGCAGACCAAAGGCGTATCTCATCCCGGTTTCGAAGGCCGTTGCGATCCTCGGGACCGTCAAACACAGGGGGTGAGGCGTGAAACGTCATCAGATCCATCCGTCCCGCCGGGGTTTCGATGGGTACGATCCAATGCGCCACGGAAGACAGTCGTTGAACGTTCTGTGCCTGTTGCGACGGATATGGGGCTGCGTCGCGTCGGGGCAGTTCAGCCCCCGGCAGGTCCTGCCACAAAATGTCAGACAGGTCCTGAACCTCGTCCAACGCAATGGGGAAACGCGACATCACGGCCAGACCGCCCTGCCCGGTGAACCGTCCCCAGCCTTGTGCATCACCGGGGCCGTTGGTGCGGCCGTCTCCGTCCAGGTCAAGGTCTGTTTCCAGGCCCGAGTTTGGCCGGGCTGCAAAGGTAAACGGATAGTCCATTCCTGCGTCGCGCAACCGATTTGCCATCGCAGCAAGTATCTGCCCCTCGAAATCCCAGTCGAGACCCTGCAACGCGATGATGTCGGGACGCGTTTCAGCCAAAACGCCGACAACCGCCATCACCTGTTCATCGCCGCGGTCAATATCCCGCAGCAACAAGCCGGGCCCGTCGCGGCTGAGTTCTGTGTTGTAGGTGGCAATACGGATCGTCTCTGCCTGTGCCACAACGGGCAACAGCAGCAGGATCAGGATGCGGATCATGCGGTCTGGGTAGACTCGGCCGTGGAATAGGCGCGCCGTTTTTCGACGATCAGATTGGCAATACGCAAGGTCGCCATGCCGCGCATGATCATGCTGGCTGGCAGGAAGGCCCAAGCGCTCAGCGTCCAGATCAGCGTCTGAGGGTTGCTCAGCGAGATCGGTTCGGCATAGTCGGTCAGCAGTTTGATCAGGGCCGGGATCAGGAACGGCAGCAGAATGCCGATGCAAATGTTCAGGCGCCCATCACGCTGCAGTCGTGTCACCACGTCGCCACCTTTGGTCGGGTCAAACAACGGAAGATTGGTCCAGACGTTGAAAGCACCATTTCCTGTCGGCCAGCCGCGGACTTTCACCGCATAGGCAAAGCTGGCGATCGTCACCAAAGCAGCGACATACGCAACACTGGCGGCAATACGAACAAGTTCGATCAACGGCGCACTTGCGTCGGCGGGCAGCATCAGAATGATCAGCCGAACCGGTGAATAGGGAAAGTCGACCACATTCGCGACGCCCACGCCAAAGGAATAGAACGTCGTCGTCAAGCCTGTGGGCGTATAGGCATTTTTGCAGATCAGCGTCAGGAAGGTGACCATCGACATCAACCCGACAAAACGCAAACGGTTCACAGGCGGCGCATCGCGGAATTCGATAAAGCTGGGGAAAGCAGAGTTGTATTCGGCGAACGTCAGAAAAAACGCGAGAATGGCGAGAAAGACGACAATCTCGGTCCCATTCGTCGATGTTACAGGCAGATACAACGCGGGTGTCAGCACCATAAGTGCGACCAATAATCCCCGAATCGCCGCCCCTGTTGTGCGCGCAATCACTATCCAAACCCTTTCAAACCGGATTGACCGCTTCTTTGACGGTTTCGTCCCAACTTGTGCCCGACAATTGTTTTTCTACGGGTGCCTCTGTAATCGCCAACTTGGACGATAAGCGGCAATCCGCTCAAGCCACGCTGCAGAAAACACGGGATTTCAGGCAAAATGATGGCGAAACTGGTGCGCCTTTGCATCATTCCTGTCTCAAATTCGGCGTGTATCCTAAGAGCTATACTACATGTTGTGGTTGCGAGTTCATTAACCCCAAGAATGCGAACGGGGCCGCCAAAGCGACCCCGATAGGTTGAGTGTCCACAGATTCGTTCTTGGAATCACACCCAGGGACGGGCCTGGCTTGCGTGATCCTCGAATTTGTCGATGTGATGGTCTTTCTCCATCGTCAGGCCGATATCGTCCAGGCCGTTCAGCAGGCAATGCTTACGGTGGGGGTCGATGTCGAACTCGATCACAACGCCATCCGAGGTGGTGATCTGCTGATCTTCCAGATGAACGGTCATGCGGGCGTTTTCGCCCTTGTGGGCATCTTCCATCAGAATGGTGTGATGTTCCTCTTCCACCACGATAGGCAGAATGCCGTTCTTAAAGCAGTTGTTGAAGAAGATGTCGGCAAAGCTGGTCGAGATTACGACCTTGATGCCAAAATCCTTGATTGCCCATGGCGCGTGTTCGCGCGATGAGCCGCAGCCGAAATTGTCGCCAGCTACCAGAATCTCAGTCTGACGATAGGCGGGCTTGTTCAGCACGAACTCTTCGTTTTCCTGCCCGTCATCATGATAGCGCATTTCATCAAACAGCACGACGCCAAGGCCGGACCGTTTGATGGTTTTCAGGTGCACTTTCGGGATGATCATATCGGTGTCGATATTGATCAGCGGCATTGGGGCGGCCACCCCGTGGACTTTGTCAAACTTTTCCATGTCTACACTCCTGCGAGAGAGGGCCGCGCCCGTATCCCGCGTTTAAGCTTCTTTCGCTTCTGTTGTTGCGTCGTTGGGTGCGTTCTTGATGAAGAACGCCATGAAGACCAATCCGAACCCGTTGAACAGCATCTCAATGCCAAGGAAGATACCCAGAATGCTCAACAGCACCTGAGGATCGCTTCCTACATATGTCCAGATGATACCGGCAAGGACGATCGACAAGATGCCCGAGATCATCGTGGGCCAGAAAAACTGTGTTCCTTTCATCTGGAACGACAGAATGACCCGCGCGATGCCGCCTGCCATGAACAGGATCAGTATCACGGTTGCCAAGGTCAGGGTTCCCTGCAGCGGGTGATCCAGAAAGGACCAGCCCAGAAACAGCATCACCGCACCCATGATGAGTGACAGAATTTTGTTGCCGGTGCCTTCAACCGTAAAGCCGCCAACAACTTGCAGCGCGCCCGAGATCAGCAGCAACACACCGGTTACCACTGTCACGGCGACAGACGCCACAACTGGCGCGCCCAGTACGAAGATACCGAACGCTATGGACAGAAGCCCCAGCAGGAGCCATTTGACCCAGTCACTCATGTTTTCAATCCCTCAAATATCTAGATATGAGGGGACCTTACATCAATTCACGGACGTCTGTCAGCCGTCCTGTGATTGCCGCTGCGGCAGCCATCGCCGGGCTCAGCAAATGGGTGCGACCGCCCCGGCCCTGACGGCCTTCGAAGTTGCGGTTCGAGGTCGCGGCACAGCGCTCGCCCGGCTGCAACTGATCCGGGTTCATCGCCAGACACATTGAACATCCTGCCAGACGCCATTCGAACCCGGCCTCTTTGAAAATCTCGGCCAGACCTTCTTCTTCGGCCTGAGCGCGGACCAGGCCCGAACCGGGCACGACCATGGCACGCATGCCGTCCTTGACCTTTTTGCCTTTCAGAATCTCAGCTGCGGCGCGCAGGTCTTCGATCCGGCCGTTGGTGCAGGAACCGATGAAGACAGTGTCGATTTCCACATCGCTGAGTTTCTGACCGGCTTCCAGTCCCATATATTCGATCGAACGGCGGGCCGCGTCGACCTTGCCGCCTTCGAAATCTTCGGGGTTCGGCACAGTTGCGGTGATCGGCAGAACATCCTCGGGGCTGGTGCCCCAGGTGACGACCGGCGCGATGTCTTCGCCGCGCAGGGTGATGACCTTGTCGAAATGCGCGTCATCGTCGGTATAGAGCGTTTTCCACCATGTCAGAGCGGCTTCCCACTGTGCGCCTTTCGGGGCGTGAGGGCGACCTTTTACATATTCATAGGTGGTCTCATCCGGCGCGATCAGACCCGCGCGGGCACCGCCTTCGATGGCCATGTTGCAGACAGTCATGCGGCCTTCCATCGACAGGTCGCGGATCGCTTCGCCGCAATATTCGATCACATAGCCGGTGCCGCCGGCAGTGCCGGTCTCACCGATCACAGCCAGAGTGATGTCCTTGGCGGTCACGCCCGGCTGCAATTTGCCGGTGATTTCCACCTTCATGTTTTTGGATTTCTTCTGGATCAGGGTCTGCGTGGCCAGAACGTGCTCGACCTCAGAAGTACCAATGCCGTGAGCCAGCGCGCCAAACGCGCCATGCGTCGCCGTGTGACTGTCGCCGCAAACCACGGTCATGCCGGGCAGGGTCCAGCCCTGTTCGGGGCCGACGATGTGCACGATGCCCTGACGCACATCGTTAACCGGGTAATAGTGAATGCCAAAATCCTTGGCGTTCTTGTCCAGCGCTTCGACTTGAATGCGTGATTCAGGGTTTTCGATGCCGTTTACGCGGTCTGCTGTGGTTGGAACGTTGTGATCCGGCACGGCGATGGTCTTTTCCGGTGCGCGCACCGGACGGCCCGCCATGCGAAGCCCTTCAAAGGCTTGCGGGCTGGTGACTTCGTGCACCAGGTGGCGGTCGATATAAAGCAGGCAGGTACCATCATCGGCTTCGTGCGCGACATGGGCATCCCAGATCTTGTCATAGAGTGTTTTGGGGGACATCGGTCCTCTCCCGTATGTAAATGAGAAATAGCTGGCGAGTGGCTGGACGCGCCTTATAGGCGGGCCAGAACCGTGCGGGCGGCCCCAAAGAACCGTTCACGCAGGCGCGTGCGGTCTTGCAGTGTCGGAGCTGGGGCCAAATAGACTCTCATGCGCCTCAGATATATCGCGTGTGCGCGTCAATCAAGGTTCAATCCGGGGACAACTAGGTTGCACTTGCATCACGCTGCCCCTCTGTCCAAGCTGACCGGCAGGAGACGTGCATGAACCAAGACCTGCTACCGGAATCGCTCTCAGAGCTTTATGCCAATATGACGGCGGCATTCTCATCGCAATTTCTGAATCTGATTGAGCTGATCTTTACGCCCGGTTGGCGACAATATCAGCTGATCATCATCCTGGGCCTTTGGGCACTGGCGTTTTTGATGAAGCTGATGACCCAGCACCGTTGGGATACATGGGCACGATCACGCTCCGGATGGCCGAAATGGCGCCTGCGCCTCCTAGTCCAGATCATGCGCCGACTGACGCTCGTGTACTTTGTGCTGATGTCCTGGTCGCTTTATTGGGTGATGCAGAACTCGACCTGGCCCTCTCATAGCTACATCATCGGGGTCGTGGCGACCCTGGCAGCGGCATGGCTGGCCATCGCACTTGTGTCGCGATTGGTGCGTAATCGAACATTACGACAGATATTCAAGTGGTCGATGTGGATCTACGCAACTTTGATAGCCTTGGGGCTGACGGATGATGTAGCCGAATTTCTCGACGGCGTCGCGATTACGATCGGTGACCTTCACTTGTCGTTTCTTGGGATCCTCAAGGCCGTCCTTCTGATTGGCGTCCTGCTTACTTTGGCCCGGATCGGGACGGGCGCAGCCGAGCGGGGTCTTAAGCGTAACGATGATATCACGCCCTCGATGCAGGTTCTGTTAGCTAAGGGCATACAGGTCCTGCTTTACGGCGCCGTCTTCATGGCTGCTATCCGCACGCTTGGATTCGATCTGACCGGCATCGCGCTGTTGTCCGGTGCGATCGGTGTGGGCATCGGGTTTGGCCTGCAAAAGGTGGTGTCAAACCTGATCTCGGGGATCATCATCCTGATGGATCGTTCGATCAAACCGGGCGACGTGATCTCACTGGGCGACACCTTCGGATGGATCAACGCGCTGGGCGCGCGGTATGTCTCGGTGGTCACGCGTGACGGGCGGGAATATCTGATCCCGAACGAGGACCTGATCACCAATCAGGTGGTGAACTGGTCGCATTCTGACCGGTATGTGCGGCTGGATTTGGATTTTGGCACCAGCTATGACGACGACCCGCACCAAGTCCGCGCAACGGCGATCCGTTCGGTCAAAACGGTGAAGCGTGTTCTCAGCGGCGGCTCGCACGAACCGGTCTGCCATATCACCGGATTCGGGGATAGCAGCGTGGATTACGTGCTGCGGTTCTGGATCAGTGATCCGACCAAGGGGCTGACCAACATTCGGGGCAATGTGTACCTCGCCCTCTGGGACGCCTTCAAAGTCGAGGGGATATCGATTCCCTTCCCTCAGCGCGAGGTTCGGTTGCTGTCGGACGGCGCAGAGCAGCAACAGATCGCCAAAGAGTGAGCGCCTGTGCGGCCCCAAAAGCGCCCGTTCATTGAAATGTTGCAATCCCCTTGTTACCTTATTAGTACCCCTGCGCCGGGGTTTGGCGGCGCGCAACAAAGGAGGACTATGTCCTGTCTCTACATACCCAGGCGGGTTTGCCCGCCGATGACGGGGCCGGTGTAATGGCCCACTCTCAGTCAATCAGCGACAAGCTGCTTGAGCGTATCCTTTCCTCACTTTCCGATGACAAGGCCGAAGACGTCGTGCAGATCAACCTGCAGGGCAAGTCTTCCGTGGCGGATCACATGGTGATCGCGTCGGGTCGGTCAACACGCCAGGTTTCGGCGATGGCGGAAAAGCTGACGGATCGCATCAAGCAGGAATTCGGTTTCACCTCGAAGGTCGAAGGCAAGGATGCCGGCGACTGGGTGCTGATCGATACGGGCGACGTGATCGTCCATATCTTCCGCCCCGAAGTGCGTGAATTCTATCAGCTGGAAAAGATGTGGCTGCCTCAGGGCGGCAGCGCCTCGGCGAACTGAGGCGCCATCCCGGCCTGCATTAACAGGCCGGAGGCGAGAGAAATATGCGTATAAGCAT
Organism: Ruegeria atlantica; assembly: GCF_013033965.1. GTDB lineage: Bacteria > Pseudomonadota > Alphaproteobacteria > Rhodobacterales > Rhodobacteraceae > Ruegeria > Ruegeria atlantica_D. Next base: position 99,529 of record NZ_WQFE01000012.1, on the reverse strand, counting down.
TTGTGCGGTCGGGCGATTGCGTGCCGGACCGGAGAAGACCCTGCTTGACGATTACCTGACCCGATTTGACCGGACCGGCCGCGCGCTGGGCCTAGGTCCTGCACGTGTAATCGAGGTTGAGGACAAGAAAAACGCAGGCATGGGGGCCGAGGCCACGCTGTTGCGCAAGGCGCTGCCCAAAGGCGCAGTGATCTGCACGCTGGACGAACGCGGGCGGGTCATGTCTTCGCCGGATTTTGCCAAAAAACTCCGCGATTGGCGTGACGCCGGGCGCCAGGATCTGGCGCTGATCATTGGCGGAGCCGACGGAATAGACCCTAATTTGCGGACTGAGGCTGATTTTTCCATCTCATTCGGATCGATGGTCTGGCCCCATATGCTCGTCCGTGTGATGCTGGCCGAGCAACTTTATCGGGCCGCGACCATTCTGTCCGGCGGTCCTTATCACCGGGTCTGAAATGGCGCAGCTGTTGATCGTCTACCATTCGCGTACGGGCGGTGCCCGCCAGATGGCCCTTGCAGCCGCAGCAGGAGCGCACGACGAGGCGGAAACCATCCTCAAAACTGCGGATCAGACAATGCCTGAGGATTTGCTGGGTGCGGATGGGTACATCTTCTGTGCGCCCGAGAACCTGGCTGCGATTTCAGGCTTGATGAAAGAGTTCTTTGATCGCTGTTATTACCCTGTACTGGGCAAGATCGAAGGGCGGCCTTATGCGCAGATGATCTGCGCCGGGTCCGACGGTGAGAATGCGGCCCGTCAAACCGCGCGCATTGCAACCGGTTGGCGTTTGAAAGAAGTTCAGCCGCCGCTGATTGTCTGCACCCATGCACAGACGCCCGAGGCTATTCTTGCCGCAAAGACCATCCCACAAAACGAACTGGACCGATGCCGCGATGTCGGTGCGGCATTGGGCGCCGGTCTGTCGCTGGGCGTTTTCTGATCAGTTCAGTGTGACCAGCGTGGTCTCGTCATCCCAACCGTCGACGCTGCACCGCGCCTGAATCTGAACCTGTGTCACGCCATCTGGAATCGCCACTCCGGATAGTGAGCGTGTAAAGGGCTGCTCATTCTCATGCGGGTGATGCAATACGCGCATACCCAGTTCATTGCCGTCCATGTCCAGAACACGCCAGCCATCGGCATAGTGATCCCACCCGGTATCGGGATGTCGGATCGTCACGTCGAATCGCCACGTGTCGCCGCTTTGGCTGGCCGCCACGTTTTCAATCATAGAAGGGTCGGCAAGCGCTGGGCTAGCGAGAAAAAGGCTGAGAATCAAATACCGCATGAGGCGATCCTAGGCTGTGTCCGTCGGCTTCGCGATCACGAATTCGTGTCGCCCGGTTGGGACATCAAAACCAGCCGGGAATGCGACGCAAACTCGCGCCGGTAAAGAACACCGAAGGTGATTGTCGTGACCAGTATCAGGGGTGCCGGGCCCAGAATCCAGGCAACGGATGCCAGGGCAAAATAGGTCACCCGCAAGCCGCGGTTAAAGCTGCGTGCCGCGGTGACGCAGATTTCGGCGGCCTGTGCCGCGCGCGGATAAGCCTGAGGGTCCGAGGGATCATTGGGCACTGCTGCCATCAGAACCGCGCAATACCCAAACAACCGATGCGCCCAGACGTATTTCAGGAATGCATTGGCCAAAAGTAGGATGATGATCAGGATCTTGATCTCCCAAACCATGGCCGGTGCGCTGCCAATGGCCAGATCATTGGCGACGCCGGCAAGGCGTTCGGTGTTGCCCAGTAAAGCTAACCCGCCCCCGATGGCAATCATCGTGGTCGAGGCAAAGAACGTGCTGCCCTGCCGCATCGCCGCGACCACCTGTGCATCGAACATTCGGGGCTGCCGCGTGACCATTTCCCGCATCCATTCCCGACGATAGTCATCCATCATCATCGCCACGGAACGCTTGGTGGGCGAGGGGTTTTCGATCCGCCACCCGATCCACAGCCAGGCGATCAGAAGCAAGGCAATGGCCGCATAGTCCAGCGGTGAAAATAGTTGTGCGCGATCAATCCACGTCATGCCGGCGACATTAGAGCCAGACATGGAAACTTGCCAGTTGAAGAAATTGGTAATATTATTTTACCAAATGGAGGATCAGCCATGGAAATGCCAACGCCAAATCCTGACGTTTTGCGCCGCAAGGCCGTTGTTCTTCAGCGTTTGTTGCAGGTCATGCCCGAAGACGCGGTGATTCACGAACCGTCAGAAACGCGCGCGTATGAATGCGACGCGCTGACGGCGTATAAGTGCCCTCCGATGCTGGCGGTTCTGCCGGCGACCACGCAAGAGGTCTCGGACGTTTTGCGCATCTGCAATGAAGAAGGCGTACCGGTGGTTCCGCGCGGATCGGGTACGTCATTGGCCGGTGGCGCCTTGCCCACGGCGGATTGCGTTATCCTCGGGGTCGCCCGGATGAATGACGTTCTTGAGGTCGACTATGACAACCGCTTCATTCGCGTTCAAGCAGGCCGCACGAACCTAAGCGTTACCGGAGCGGTCGAGGAAGACGACTTCTTCTATGCGCCGGATCCATCGTCACAACTCGCCTGTGCTATTGCCGGGAACATCGCGATGAACTCGGGCGGGGCGCATTGTCTGAAATACGGCGTGACCACCAACAACCTGTTGGGCGTAAAGATGGTGCTGATGGATGGCAGCGTGATCGAGATCGGCGGTGCATATTTGGACTCTGGCGGCCTAGACCTGTTGGGCGTCGTCTGCGGTTCTGAGGGACAATTGGGCGTCGTGACCGAAGCCACACTGCGCATTCTGCGCAAACCAGAAGGTGCGCGACCCGTGCTGATGGGATTTGATGACAACGAGGTTGCCGGGCAATGCGTGTCGGACATTATCAAGTCGGGCATCCTGCCAGTCGCGATCGAGTTCATGGATACGCTTTGCATTCGGGCGTGCGAAAATTTCGCCCATGCCGGTTACCCCGACTGCACCGCGTTGCTGATTGTCGAGGTCGAAGGATCCGAGGCTGAGATGAACGATCAACTGGCCAAGATTATCGAGATCGCCAAGCGTCACAATCCTGTCGAACTGCGGGAAAGCCGGTCGGCCGAGGAAAGCGCGAAAATATGGTTGGGGCGCAAGTCGGCTTTCGGCGCGATGGGTCAGCTGAACGATTACATGTGTCTGGATGGCACGATCCCGGTTTCTTCCCTTCCCGAAGTGCTGCGCCGGATCGGCGAGATGAGCCAAGACTACGGTCTGCCGGTCGGCAATGTGTTCCATGCAGGTGACGGCAACATGCACCCTTTGATCCTGTTTGATGCCAACAAACCCGGTGATCTGGAAAAATGTGAGGCGTTCGGAGCCGACATTCTGAAGCTTTGCGTTGACGTGGGTGGATGTCTGACCGGCGAACATGGGGTTGGGATCGAAAAGCGCGATCTGATGTCCCACCAATACGCCCCAACGGATCTTGAGGCTCAGATGGCCATCAAGGATGTATTCGATCCGAATTGGCTGCTGAACCCGGCCAAGGTGTTCCCATTGCAGGCGTCTGAGTCGCGGCGTATCGCACGGATTGCCGCGGAATAGTAGGCTCTAACAAAGAAGAATTGTCATGAAGCCAAAGACAGAAGCCGAACTGGCCGAGATGGTGGCCGGGTTGAATGAACCAATGCGCATTGCGGGAGGCGGTACGCGGGGAGTCATGGCTCCGGACATAGCGATTGAAACCAGCGGACTGACCGGCATCGCCCTATATGAACCCGGCGCGCTGACGCTGGTGGCGAAGGCCGGCACGCCGGTGGCCGAGATCGAGGCGGTATTGGACGCAGAAGGCCAGCAACTGGCGTTCGAGCCTATGGATCACCGGGGACTGCTGGGAACCAGTGGCACACCGACCATAGGCGGTGTTGTGGCGGCCAACGTATCAGGGCCCCGGCGGGTACAGGCTGGAGCGTGCCGCGATTTTCTGTTGGGCGTGCGTTATGTCGATGGCATGGGTCAGATCGTCAAAAATGGCGGGCGGGTCATGAAAAACGTGACCGGCTATGATCTGGTCAAGCTGATGGCGGGGTCCTGGGGCACTTTGGGTGTGCTGACCGAAGTTTCGCTGAAGGTACTGCCCAAGCCCGAAGTCTCTGCCACCCTCTCCGTTCAGGTGCCCGATGTGACGACTGGAATAGCGGCGCTGTCCGCTGCTTTGAAATCCCCGTTTGAAGTCAGCGGCGCGGCTTATGACCCGGACAGGGGATGCGCCTTATTGCGCCTCGAGGGCTTCGCACAGTCTGTGACCTATCGGTTGAACCAAATGAAATTCGTGCTGTCCGGTTTCGGCGAGGTTACCGAGCAGGAGCAGTCCGGCGCCTTGTGGGCCGACTTGCGCGACGTCGCCGGATTTCACAGCCAGAACGGCGACGTCTGGCGCATTTCGGTCAAACCTACAGATGCGCCGGAAATCGTCGAGCGCATCCAGGCAGACCAGACGCTGCTGGATTGGGGTGGTGGGTTGATCTGGGCCTTGGTGCCCGTTGGAACTGATTTGCGGGCGCAGTTGGGGGCGTTCGAAGGTCACGCGTCCATCGCGCGGGCAGAACCTGAAACCATAGATAAGCTGGGAAGGTTCCAGCCTGAAAGCGCAGGAATTTCGGCTCTAACAAGGGGCATACGGCAGCAGTGTGATCCGCGCGGTGTGTTCAATCCGGGGCTTATGGGGTAGTCAATGCAGACGACATTCACCGAAAAGCAGTTACAAGACCCGGCGATTCAACGATCGAATGCCATCCTGCGGAACTGCGTCCATTGCGGGTTTTGCACCGCCACTTGTCCGACCTATCAGGTCTTGGGGGACGAGTTAGACAGCCCGCGCGGTCGCATCTACCTCATCAAGGACATGCTTGAGAACGACCGGGTGCCGGATGAGAAAACGGTCAAACACATCGACCGTTGCCTGTCCTGCCTTGCGTGCATGACCACATGTCCCTCGGGCGTGCATTACATGCACCTGGTCGATCACGCGCGGGAATACATCGAAGAAAACTATAAACGCCCCTTCTCGGATCGTGCGTTGCGCTGGGTGCTGGCGCAGATCCTGCCTTATCCGATGCGGTTCCGCTGGGCCTTGATCGGCGCCAAACTGGGTCGTCCGTTCCGCTTCCTGATTCCGGACGCCCGGTTGCGCGCCATGCTGGATATAGCCCCCAAATACATTCCCCCGGTCAGTCGAAATGACGACCCGCAAAGCTTTGCGGCAAAAGGTCCCCGGCACAAGCGCGTTGCTCTGATGACAGGCTGTGCGCAAAAGGCTTTGAACACCGACATCAACGACGCAACTATTCGTCTTTTGACCCGACTGGGGTGCGAGGTCGTTGTGGCCAAGGGGGCCGGGTGCTGCGGTGCGTTGACCCACCATATGGGTAAAACTCACCAAAGCCATGAGGCCGCAAAAGCTAATATCAGATCCTGGACAGAAGAGATGAACGGCGACGGATTGGATGCGATCGTCATCAATACCTCGGGCTGTGGAACCACGGTCAAGGATTATGGCCATATGTTTCGAAATGATCCCCTGGCCGAAGACGCAGCACGGGTGTCGTCTGTTGCAATGGACGTCAGTGAACTGCTGATGCAGTTGGAGTTACCACAGCGCGAAGACATGAACCTGACCGTGGCTTATCATGCGGCATGTTCTCTACAGCATGGTCAAAAGATCAAAACGCACCCAAAAACGCTGTTGAAACAGGCCGGTTTCACAGTGTTAGAGCCTTCTGATAGTCATTTGTGCTGCGGCAGTGCGGGGACCTACAACCTGATGCAGCCCGAGATTTCGGGACAACTGAAGCAACGCAAGATCAAAACACTTGAGGCCAAAAAACCGGATGTGATCGCGGCCGGAAACATCGGATGTATGATGCAGATCGGGTCTGGCACGGACATACCCGTGCTGCATACGGTCGAGTTACTGGATTGGGCAACAGGCGGGCCGAAGCCGCGGGCGTTGCATAAACAAGCCAGATCAGAGGTTCCGATCCTCATATAGACCAGCCTGATGCAGTTGCGCACCACTCGACACGATAAAACGACACGGGTTCCATCGCCCTATTTTTGCCGCACCAGAGGCGTAGGAAAATAAGCCGATAGCAAAGCCGGAGTGCCGATTGCGAAACTGGATCACAGCATTGGCGCTGGCTTTGACGCCATTGTCCGCCACAGCTCAGGACACCGGGTTGAAAAGCCTGGACACTACTGATGCCGGGCGTGCGTGGATGGCTGTCGGGCGGCTGGATATCAAGGACGGCGCCGGGTTTTGCACCGGGACGCTGATTTCTCCGACCCTTGTTTTGACGGCCGCTCATTGTCTGTTCGACAAGGTGACCGGTCAGCGTGTTGATCTGGCCGAGGTTGAATTTCTGGCCGCCTGGCGTCTTGGTCGCGCGTCTGCCTATCGGTCTGCGCGTCGGGCTGTTGTCCACCCAGAGTATGAATTCAGCACCGAGGCGACCGCCTCGCGGCTATATAATGACATCGCGCTGATTGAGCTGTGGCAGCCGATCCGAAATACCACTGTGATCCCCTTTGAGACCGGAGATCGTCCGGCACATGGCGCAGAAGTGGGGGTCGTGTCTTATGCGCAGGACCGGGCCGAGGCCCCCTCGCTACAAGAAGTGTGCTCGGTCATGACGCGCAGATCCAACGTTTTGGTGTTGTCTTGCGACGTTGAGTTCGGGTCGTCAGGCGCGCCGGTTTTTTCATTTGAAGGGGATCGGCCACGCATCGTTTCGGTTGTTGCGGCAAAGGCCGAATTCAACGGACAGCGCGTGGCGGTCGGGACCGCCGTCGAGGATTCACTGGAATTGTTGCAGGCCGAGTTGTCGGCCGGTCGCGGATTTGGCGCGTCCTCATCCAATGGTGGGACACGCCGCAATATTGGAGCAAGGTTTATTAAACCATGAGTCGTCTATTTCTGAATCTTTTGTTGCTGTTTTCCGTTTCCGCCACTGCAACTTACGCCCAAGCCGCCAAACGCAAACTGACGGATCGCGACGACCTTTACGGGTGGGAGGCGGTTGGACGTCTGGACATAGGCGATGACGGGTTTTGCACGGGCACCCTGATTGCGCAGGATTTGGTTTTGACCGCCGCGCATTGTGCGCTGGACAAGGCTACCGGCGAACCGTACCCGCCGGGAATGGTGACCTTTCGGGCCGGGCTAAGCGGCAAGGACGCGCTGGCCGACCGCAAGGTTGTTCAAATCGCGGCGCACCCGGATTTCGTGGTAAATGGTCCGGTGTCCGCGCCGCGCGTGAAGGTTGATGTGGCTCTAATGCGTCTGGACGAACCGATCCCTTATTCCATTGCCGACCCATTTGCCCTGCATCAGGGCCGGGTCACGGGAAATGAGGTCAGCCTGGCATCATACGGACGCGGTCGATCAGAGGCGATTACACGCGAAAGGTCCTGCCGAATACTGGATCGAGACCAGGGATTGATCACGTTCAACTGCGATATCACCTTTGGGTCCTCCGGTTCTGCCTTGTTGGCCAGAAACGGCCCGCGCTGGCAGATTCTGTCCGTGGTATCTGCGGTCGCGTCCAACGGGTATCAGAAAGTCGGGTTTGGTATGGAACTATCTGGAATCGTTGCCGAACTCAAAGCGGATTTGCGACGGGATGCCCCGCGCCCACAGGCAACGATACGCCGTTTGAAGGTCGGGTCGGGCAAGTCGAATTCTGGTGCGAAGTTCATCAGTTCGGGCGGGGGTTGAACTCGCTCAAATCGCTACCCATGTGAATTGTGTCGGGTCGCCACAAGCGGGGCCCGTATCAACCCGATGCCCGTCCGAACGGAGGGCAAAACACAGATCGCTCTGATATGAGGATATGACACATGCGTAGTTTTGATTTTGCACCGCTGCACCGTGCCACCGTTGGTTTCGACCAGATCGCCGACATGATGGATCGCGTGCTGACCAATGACGTGGCTCAGCCGAGCTACCCGCCGTATAACATCGAAAAGACCGATGCCGACACCTATCGCATCTCGGTTGCTGTCGCCGGCTTTTCGGAAAATGACCTGTCGGTCGAAGTGAAAGAAAATGCCCTTATCGTGGCCGGCAAAAAAGCCGCCGAAGACAAAGAGCGCAGCTATCTGCACCGTGGCATCGCCAACCGCGCGTTCGAACGTCGCTTTGCGCTGGCCGATCACGTGCGCGTCACCGGCGCCAACCACGAAGACGGCATGCTGAACATCGACCTGAAGCGTGAAGTGCCCGAAGCACTGAAGCCACGCCGGATCGAGATTTCTTCGGCCAAGGCCATCGAAAAGGATGTAGTGGACGCCAAAGCCGTGAACTAAGGCGACACTAATACGCCGCGATAATCGTTCCTCTCTGGATTATCGCACCATACGCCCCGCGTTCCTCCAGGCGCGGGGCGTTGTTTGTTTGCCATGTGGATTTGCGAGTTGCCGAACCTGCTTGCCGCACCTGACTTTGAGTGAGAAGGTCACCTGCAAGTAAACAAGCCGAAGCGGGGAGCGACATATGGGCGAAGGTGATCTTGGCATCCTGTATGCGCTACTCGTTTTGTCGCCGTACATCGCTGTCGGTCTGTTTTGTTTGATCGGGACATTTCTGCTTTTTCGGAACGGACGCGGTTCAAAGATCGTAGGGGGCGGAATGCTTGTTCTTGCGGTTTTCGGCGTCTTTGGGATTCCTGCCCTGAACAGCTTCGTGCAAGACGGCGAAGCGGGTGAGTTTCTGTCAGATGCGGTGTTGCCTGAGGCCATCGACATGCATGATGCCAGTGTTCTGGTCGTCGGATCACAATCCCCGGACTGCGCATTGATCTGCGACAGGATGATTGACGGTGGATATGCGTCGAAGATCGCCGAAGTTCGTGTGGGGCAGGGCCCAGCCGAAGAAGTTTACCGAGCTGGTCCGTTCGACCTGACCAGTTTGGCGGGCTATGTTCAGGATGCAAAAGGGCGGCCGCTGGTCACGAAACAGGTCACTGATGACGTTGAGTTCGTTCTTTTCAATGAAACGCATTGGTTGGCTTATCATGACGCACAGTCGTTTCTGCAATTTCCTGAGCGGGCCTATAGCGGCGTTTTCCTGTTTCGGGTGACTGATCCACAAGCCTTCGATATCTCGCAGGCCGAGCTTGTTTTGCGCATTTATCAGTCTGAACAGAAACTGGGTAGGTTCCTTTGGTTTTCGGAAACAACCAATGACCAAGCCCTGCCGAGCGACGCGCAAATCGCACAGATATTTGAGGATGCTTTGTCGAAGGGCGCTGCACCATCAACTGTCGACCAATAAGAGTGGCGAACGTACTTCGGGTTGGGAAGCTTTCGCAAAAAGAAACCCCGCACGTTTTGCGCGGGGCCTTTGTGCATATTGTGGGCCGCTCAGTGCCCGGCGGTTACCGAACCGATTGACCAGAACATCGTTTCGCCTGAGGAATCGTCGACACCGTCATTGTCGGTCATCACAAACGCCTCACCCGAGGGCAGGATGGCCAGACCTTCGATCTTGTCCAGAACGTAACCGCCGGTCGAGGCCAGATCGGGCAGTAGGTCGCGGACCTCTTCCTTACTGACAACTGGCAGTTCACCACTCAGCGGGGCCGGGTTCATTTCCGACAGCGGGATGCGATAGACCTTTTTGGTCACGGCACGGTGGTCATGCTGGTTGTCGCGCTCAATGACATAGACATGGTCCCCGAAGGCCACGATTTCCGACAGGCCGACCCAGCCTTTTTCGGGTTCAGCTTTTGGGTAGTGCACCGCCCCCCATTCCTTGGTCTCAAGGTTGTAGGCCACCAGTTTCACGTGGTCCTCGGGGTCGTCCTTCCATTCTCGCTGAACCGCCATCCACAGGGTGTTGCCGACCTTGGTGATACCCTCGAAGCCGAAGCGCTTCTCAACAGCCATCAATTCTGGCGGCAGGCCGATCTCGTCCTCGCGGTCCTTGATCAGGCCATCTGCGGACACATGGTAGATTGCGTGCGGGATAACCCGGTCGGTGCGGCCTTCGGAAGCGACGTAGAAGCCACCCTTGCCGTCCAGCGTGATGCCTTCAAGGTCCAGCTTTTGTGCCGGGTTTCCGTCTTGGCGATGGATGCGGATCACATCCACGATGCGGGCCGGTTGCTGACTGGGGTCGATCTTGAAGATCGAGGGCTGGAAGCCATAAAAGCTGTCGTTGACCGCATAGATCATACCATCTTCACCCGCGACCAGGCCGGAGAGGGCACCCCAACCGATCAGCTCATCCGTGCCTTCCGAGGTCAAATGCGGATAGTTGGCGGGGGCGTCCTGATACTCAAAAATCGAAACATGCGCACGCGGGCCGCCATCTTCGATCAGGTCTTTTTCGTTGGCCGAGACCAGCAGATTGCGCTCGGGGATGGCAACGTAGCCTTCCGGCCCAACGCCCGAAGGCAGCAGCTGTTTCAGGACCGGGTTTGCAGGGTCGGTGGCATCATAGACACCGACGACCGAGGCGCGCTCGGCGCCCACAAAGATCATTGGCGTACCGTCAAAGGTCGCTGCGGTTACGCTTTCAGGCTCTACGCCTTTGGCGTCCGAGCGTTTGTCGGGGTAGTGACCGATCTGGATGATGGCCTTCTCGAAATCGGTGCCGTTCTCATACACAACGGTGCCGTCCTTGTGGAAGATCGTCCAGCCGCGCGAACCGCCTTTGTAGTCACCTTCGTTGGCAGTGGCGAAATGGTTGTCGTCGATCCATTTCACCGCATCAGGCTCGCGCAGGCGGCCCTTTTGGCTTTCAGTGAAGATCAGTGCGCCGCGTTCGTCGGTGGCATCGATGCCTTCCAGATCAACCGCGCCTGCGGAGAAATGGCTGACCACGTTGCCATCTTTGTCGACGACTGCGATGTGGTTGTTCTCCTGCAGGGTTACTACTGTTTCACCCAGATCATTGATGTCCACGAATTCCGCTTCTGGATCAGTAGGCGCAACCTCCGCCAGCCCAGTCAGCGAGGCTATCTTCATGCCCGCGCAGTCCAACGCGCCATCTTTCAGTGGTACCAGCGCCAACGAACCGGCTGGCAATTGCGGGATGATGCCATCGTTCAGGTCTTCGTCACGCTCGTTCTCGATCGCAACAGCAACAAAGCTGCCATCGGGGGCGATGGCGACGCTGTCTGGCTGGCCGCCCAGATCACAGCCACCAGTTTCGGCCTTACCCGCGATATCGACCGAGATCAGTTTGCCCGAAGGGACTGTGTAGCTTTCAGAGGTGTTCACACCCACAAACGCCGTCGCGCCAACGATACCGACGGAGGTCGGCTCACCGCCTACACCCATTGCGCCCAAAGGCGTGGGGTTTGCGGGGTCGGTGATATCGACCATCCCGATCACGCCCAGCGGGCTGTCGGTATAGACCAGTGTCATGCCGTCCGCTGTCGCCGCGATAATCTCGGGTGAGGTTTCGCGGTTGGTATCGGCCCCCTCGGCCATGTTCTTGACGACGGGGAATGACGCAATTCGGTTGAAATTCTTCTCTGCCACAGCCTGACCGGCGGTCAGGGCAAAGGCAGATGTCAGGCAGACAAGGCGCAATGACATCGGTTGGTGTCCTCTCTCACTTGGATGCGAGGGGGATGAACCGGGGTCATTGCGTTGTTGTGACAGTTTGACTGCAGTTTTATGACAAATACAGGGTCAGAAAGGCCATCGCCTTTTGGCGATGGCCGTTTTGGATCAGACCGACATGCAGACGTATTTCATCTCAAGATAGTCTTCCATGCCGTGATGGCTGCCTTCGCGGCCCAGACCGGACTGCTTGACGCCGCCAAACGGGCCAAGCTCGGTCGAGATGATGCCGGTGTTCACACCAACGATGCCGTATTCCAGCGCCTCGGCCACTTTGTAGACGCGACTCAGGTCCTTGGCGTAGAAATAAGAGGCCAGACCAAAGATCGTGTCATTGGCCATGGCGATCACGTCGTCTTCGTCCTCGAACTTAAACAGCGGGGCCAGCGGACCAAAGGTCTCATCCTGCGCGACCATCATGTCCTGCGTCACACCGGTGACGATGGTTGGCTGGAAGAAGGTGCCACCCAAATCGTGGGGCAGACCGCCGGTCAGAACCGCGCCGCCCTTGTCAGTAACGTCCTTGATGTGTTCCTCGACCTTGGCGACGGCTTCTTCGTTGATCAGCGGGCCGGTGGTTGTGCCCTCGGCCAGACCGTCGCCGATTTTCAGCGCTTCGACAGCAGCTTTCAGCTTGGCTGCGAATTCGTCATAGACACCGGCCTGCACGTAGATGCGGTTGGCGCAGACGCAGGTCTGGCCATTGTTGCGGAACTTGCACATCATCGCGCCTTCGACGGCCGCATCAAGATCGGCGTCGTCAAACACGATGAACGGCGCGTTGCCGCCCAACTCCATCGAGCACTTCATGACCTGATCGGCCGCCTGTTTCAGCAGGATGCGCCCCACTTCGGTCGAGCCGGTGAAGGTCAGTTTGCGCACGCCGGGGTTCTCGCAGAATTCCTTGCCGATCTCACTGGCGCTGGAGGACGGCAGCACGTTGAACACGCCAGCCGGAATACCAGCCTGCTCGGCCAAAACGCCCATGACCAGCGCCGACAGCGGGGTCTCTTTGGCCGGACGGGCAACGAAAGCACACCCGGCAGCCAGCGCCGGAGCCGCCTTGCGGGTGATCATCGCGTTGGGGAAGTTCCAGGGCGTGATCGAAGCCGCAACACCAATCGGCTGTTTCAGTACCATGATCCGCTTGTCGCGCTGGTGGCCCGGGATTGTCTCGCCATAAACGCGCTTGGCCTCTTCGCCAAAAAACTCGATGAATGATGCACCATAGCCGATTTCACCAACAGCTTCAGCCAGCGGCTTGCCCTGCTCGGCAGTCAGGATTTTGCCCAGATCTTCGGCGTTTTCCATCATCAGGTCATACCAGCGGCGCAAGATCACGGCGCGTTCCTTGCCGGTCAGCTTGGCCCATTCTTTCTGTGCGGCTTCGGCCTGCGCGATTGCGCCTGCGACTTGTGCGCGGCTCAGATCTGCAACTTCGGCCACGACATCGCCGCGTGCCGGGTTGGTCACGGCAAAGGTGCCATTATCCCCATCGACCCACTGACCGCCGATATAGGCTTTGGTTACAAGCAGATCGGGGTTTTTCAGGATTGATTTCAGGTCGGTTGTCGCGTCCAGCATGGGTCAGCCTCCGGCAATAAAAATTTGTTAGCACTCAAACAGGTGCCACCCGGATTGTCTATGGCCACACGTCGGGTCAAATCAATCCAGTTTTTGGATGGTAAACGTGACGTTTTTTGCCTACCGCGCGCATTCATGCGATCTGAGCTGTCAGTGTCAACCCGCCTATCTTTTTTCTGCGGAGTTTGCCAAAGTTCCCGAGGATTGTATGCCCAGGGGGATGTAAATGATCGTAACATTTCCTATCTTGTTGGGTGCATAAGTAAAAAAGGGATAGGACAGATGTCGAACCAGCAGTTTGATGCGTTGATTCAGGAAACGCAGCAAAAAGTGCGCGAAAGCCAGGCTCAGATCGAAGGGCTGACATCGCGGATCGAAGCCGCGCGCGCCAAGATTGGAACCGCCGAGGCGGATATCGACATCGAAAATGCCACGCTTGAGGATGTGCACGCCCATACTGAGGTGATGAATGCGAATATCGCCGAGCTGATCATGGGGCTCGATGATGTCACCAACGCGTTTTCCAAGGATTTTGACGAAATGCGCTCGAAAACCGGGTGGGAATCGTTCGTCGGCATCTTCGCAAAGGCGAAATCCGAGTCGATGCGGCAGGAGCGGATGCGCACCGCCAATATCGACGACAAGCTGCAGGACCTGATCGCCAAATCCGACGTGATTGTGAAACTGCTGGAAGGGCAGCTGTCTGTGCTAGAAGAACAGCGTGTGAAGGTCGAAGAAAACCTGACTGGTACGCTGGATGACCGTGAGGCGACTGTGGCCGAGCTTGAGGCGCTGCGCGCCGAGATTCAAGGCATGGACCCGACGATCATCACGCTGGAGAACAAGATCAGCGTCGAACAAGACGCTGCCGCGCGCACCCAGCTGGAAACCGAACTGGCCGAACTGAACAAGCAATACAACGCCAAGGTTCAGGAAGAACAGGTCAAGCTGGCAAAGTCCCAGACGCTGGAGCGCTATATCGAAAAGGGCAAGACCTGGGTCGACTCACTTCAAAACCAGGCGGCGACGCAAATGGTGCTGATCAACAAGCTGCAGACAGACACGCAGCAACGCGTGGTGCTGTATGACGCCCTGACCAAATCGCTGAAAACCGCGCAGCAGCAGGACGTGGCCCACCGCATCAACGAGATCGGCGTGCAGACGGACCAAGAGGCGCAAACCGCCATGGCCGCCATCGGCACCGCGACCAACCAGAAAATGGCCGACATGCTTGAGGCGCATGAGGACCACATGGTCTTTGCCCGCGACGTGCTGGAGAAAAAGGCCAAGGCGGATGAACGCTTTGCCCGCCGTTTCGCCTCGATTGTCGAGAAGCATGATAAGAACCTGTATGGGGGGTGAGGGTTCAATTCGTTCGCCGCTAAAGATGCTAAGTTCAGCAGTGGGCGTTGCGCTCTTTGGGGCGCTTCTCATCCTATTCGGGTACATGACACAATTGATTCCAGCATACCTTGGTCCCGATCTGAGATTGATGATGTTTTTTGTGCCATTGGTCTTCGCGCTCGGATCTTTTGGAGTTTCAGCCGTGTTCGCAGTCTGGGGCATTGTTTGGCTAGTATTCGAGGTATTCCTTCTATTGGTCGATAAGCTAAATGACTGATCCATCCCAAGACCACGTCGGCCTGACCGACACCTTCGCCTCGCGCCGCTATTTCCGCAAATTCGAGGTGATCACCGTCCACCTCCTGCGTGTGGCCGCGACGATGGAGGCCGAGGGCGCGATCAGCAAACAAGAGGTGCGGATCGTTTCGCGTTACCTTTCGGGGCTGCTCTACACTTTCCGGGCGCTCTCCATGAAATACCTGTTGGTCGGGCGCGATACGGGCCGGTTCTTTGGCAGCCTCGCCATGGACAAGCGCGACAGCGGCTTTCCGGTGGCGGCTGAGCTGCTGACCATGGCCAATGACGCGCAACAGGCGCAAGTGCATCTGGAGAATATGCCCTCGGAAGACGACCTGAAAACCGACATGGTGAGGACGATCATCGCTGATCAGGAAATCCCCACCAAACTGCAATTCGCGCTGTCTCAAAGGCTCTATTACGAGGAATTGCTGAAGGGGCAGCTGTTCTGGGCCCGCAACGATCCAGAATGCCACTGGATCGGAAATGAAGGGGACCGGCGCAAGTTCATGATCCACTGGGCGGTCTACGACAGCCAGATCAACCTGCCGGTCATCTACCTGATGCAGCTAGAGGACAGCGGCAAGACGGCCCTACCCAAGGACCAGCGTCGCTGGCCCGAGGTGCAGGCGCATCTGATGGCGCAGTCTCTGGGCGGGCTGAAACTGGTGACCATCGCCAAGGGCTTCGATCAGGACTTTGACGACCTGCATCCCAAACACATGCGGCGCATCCATGTGGGGCCGATGTATTCCTCGGCCTATACCGAACAGTCCGGCCCGTTGCGCCAGGTGCTGGAGGACGCGCAAGCGCCCGAAGGTCAGGACTGGGCTTTGGCATGGACCACCGAGGAACTGGAAAGCGAAGAGGTGATCGAAGAACGCGCCGGGTGGTTCTCGACCGTTGAGCGCGAGGTCTTTGCGCTGGACCCGTTCGGCGGGCAGGGGGCCGAAACCGGCGCCACCCGCACCCAACGGTCCATCATCCTGCCCCAGCGCCCGTTTCAGGTGCTGGCTGAACGCAACCCACCGGGTTTTGCTGATGTACGCAAGTTCGTCGTCAGCAAGACTGGACAGGTGTTGAGATATTGAAGACAGCAAAGGCGATTTTGAAATGAGTTTGACGTCAGATCAGATGGAATTGCGCGAAGACGACATTCGCAAGCATTATCCCGCAGCGACCGCCTTGCTGAACGGGTTCGAACACGCGCCTCGGATCGCAAAGGCGGTTGAGGTGGCAGTCGAGCGGTCTCCGGGTGTGTCGACCGGACGGAGGTTCCGGTCCACCACGCCGGGTTTGGTGACACGGCGCACGGTGCGCGCAAACGGGGTGCATTTGGTCGAACGGATCGAGGCCTCGGATGATGGCGATGCGCTGGTCTCGCCACCGCAGGCCACAACGCAGCAGGCAATCCGCCGTGCGGTTGCCATCGCTCTGGCGGTGAGTGAGGCCTACGCAGAACAGACCCCGCTGGCAGACCTCAAACGCGCGAACCTTGCGGGCGATCTGCCCGCTGCCCGCAAAACAGAGTTTTCAGAACTGCTGACGGCTGAGGCGCTGATCACCTTGCATACGTTCGGCAATGCCTTGGCCTACCTGATGTCCTCGCATCTGGGCGAAACGACCGCCGATATTGGTGAGATCGAAGAGATCCTGACCGATAATGGCCAACTCGCCCTGCACGGCGCGCTGTGGGAGTTGGACCAAATGCTAGTCAAACACGCCCCCGACGATGCCCACCTGATCGCGGCCACCAGTGCCTATGCCGAACAACTGATGGAAAAAGCAGCCCTGCGCGCCCAATCTGCTGGTCATCTGGCCCCGTTTCAGAACGCCGCCTGGCATATCGAGGCCGATGATCTGACGATCCGTGGCTTCGAACCCGCCTCCAAAGCCAAATCCACCACCCTGACCATGACGTTCAAAAAACCCAACGAGGTGGTTGGCAACCATATCGCCAAGTATCAGGCGATGAAACTGGCCAAGATGGTCATGGCCTATGACTTTGACCGCCGCCTGAACCCGTTCGCCGAGCTTGGCGGGTTCATCTTTACCTTCATGGGTGACGGCAAACCGGGCACCGGCAAGACAACTCTGATCCAGATGATGGCGGGACTGATCAACGACTATTGCCAGAACGCGGGCTACCCGTTCCGCTATCAGAACCTGAGCACGGACAATATCGACAGCTATCAGGGCAAATCCGGTCAGAATGCCAAGGCCTTCATCAACACGATCATCGACCCCTCGGTCATCGGTTTCGGCACCATCGACGACATCGACCAACTGGCGGGCAAACGCGGTGACCGGCAGTCGTCAGCCGGGCAACTGGAAATCACCGCCGTGCTGATGGAGAGCTTTGCGGGTGCCAACACCGTCGTGCGCGGTAACTGCACCTTTGGCATGTTCTCGAACTACCCCGAGAATGTGGACGACGCCCTGCGGCAACGGGCAGGCGCGCGGTTCCTGGTGGACGGGCCGCAAACGCGCGAGGATTACATCGACATCCTGCACCTGCTGATGGGCCGCAACCATGACATCCCGCTGGGCGAACACGAAGCCTATGCCGCGCAGGAGATTAAAAAGGCCGTCGCCGCCAGCTTCGAAAGCCACTCCCGCCCACATGAGGATGCTTTGTTGCAGGTCTTTGACCGCGTTTCAGGCAATATCGGCCAGATGGACACGATCGCCAAGCTGGGCACCTACCTCAAGGCGATCCAACAGGCCGATGAGCGCTTTACCGGTCGCGCAATCAAGAACATCACCGATGCGGTCAAGGTCCGCGCGATGGATTTCGTACTGCCCGACGAGTGGATGGAAAACCCCGACCTGTTTTTGTTCCGCGACTACGACACTAAGAAGGCGATGATCGAGGACCTGCGCCAACCGATCACGGTGGAAATGGTGATGCAAGAGATCAACCGCTACGCCGACAGCGAGTTCCGCTATGCCGACAAGAGCGACGAGGTCGCCATCGAAAACGCCGTCCGCGAGATGGGCCGGATGGAAGAGGCCAAGCGGCGGTATCTGGAGGGTAAGCGATAGAAAGCCAAGTACTGCGGTTGATCAACTATGATGCGCCTGAATGCAATTTACTGCGTCAAGGCTCAGGGAGAAGAAATGGATTTCAAGGCAATTGAACACATCACCGAGTATCGTTTGACTTGGGACGAGTTCACGTCAATTCCGGAAGATCAACGAGCCGCGGTCGCCGTTGCAAGCTACGCTGTAAGCGAAATAAATGCGCTTTCACGTTTGTATCTGTTTGCGGTTCAAGAGATGACAGGTAACCCAGTTATTGATGGGGCTGTGTTCATTCAAGCCAATGTACTTCTTAGAGCAGTCTCCTCGAAGGTCTTTGAGTTTACTCAGTTGATTAACCTCAAAGACAAGCACAACAAAACTAATGATCCGATTGTAAAAAAGATCTTCTCAGATGCCGAGGTCGCCTTCCAGGAGCTGAAGAACAGAGAGGGATTCCAACTTGCCCAAGCAATACGCAATGAAGCATCCAATCACTACCGATTAAAGCCAGCTCGAAGCAACATGAAAGGGTTAGCGGAGCAGGCCAGACTTTCATTCTGCATGCACCGAATGTCAGGTAACTCATACCACCCTTTGGGCGAGGAGTTTATGTTTATTGCGCGCTTAAATCGCGCTGGTCAGAAAGCTGAGACTAAAGAAGATAAGCTAAAACTGCACAGCGAATGGTTCGAATGGAATATTGATGCGGTAAGATGGGTCAATGGTGTGTTTCGCGAGCTGATGAAGGAAATTGTTTTGAAAAAATTTCCTTCAAAAAGAGCAGTCAAGGTTCCCCATTGGATAAATCCCAAATTGGTGGGGGAAGTCGATGATCACAAAGCTCCAATTTTCTTGCGAACTCATAATTGGAGCAGGAAGCTAGCCTCATGATCCGCCTCATCAAAAAAGGCCTGATGTTCGGCAACCTCGTCCACATCTCCAGCCCGGCTCTGGTCGAGCGGTATAACCGCGCGCTGCAACATCTGGCGGGGAAGACTACGGCGCTGACGGATTTCCATGTCGATATCTCGGGCTATTCGCCGGAGGTGGGGATTGAGCTGGAGGACGAGCTCTACCTCAATCCCAACGGGGTCAACCGGCAGTTCATCCTGCTGACGACCGAGCAGAAACGCGCGCCGCTGCTGAACGTCAAATTCTCGACCTCGCGCGACATCCTGCGAGAATTCATCGAGATGAACGAGGCGCAGCTATTTGCCCTGACTGCCATCGATGCGGTGGCCGGAGAGCTGGTGAACTCGGTCATCAAACTCACCACGCCGCGCGATCTGTTGAACCTGAGCAAGATCGAGATCGAGGCCGACACCGCAGGCGGCACCCTGCGCAAGGCCGCGCAACTTGCGGGTATGGTCGAGCGGTTCAAAACCAAAGAGGACGCCTGGTTCGACGATGTGCTGATCGCCAAGATGATCGAGACGGCCAAGGAAACCGGCGATGTCACCCGCAATCCGGTCCGCCTGCGTCATACGGCGTTCGAGCAGCGCAACTTCTGGACGGCGCATTTCGGTGGGCTCTACCTGTTTCCGGATCTGGACCATCCGGCCGCGATCTTTATGGGCGACAAGCCCGATGATGTGCCAATCGAATACGTTTTTGGTCCATCGCAGCGGAACAAGATCGCAAAATTCCTCGGGCTCAATAATCTTGTCGAAACGATCATCGAAGCGCGGGGTGTCAATTCCGCCGCGATCCTGCAGCAAAAGATGGATTTTCTGACCATCGACGCCGCATCGGATGCGGGCGTCGATCTGAAGGGGCTGGACCGTGGCGACATGCGGCGGCTGGCCCGCAACCACGCGGATCGGTTGCCCGAGGCCTATCACGGTCTGGCGGAACTGTTGCGTTGGGCGAAGGATGGCGGTCCCTGGCCGCGCATCACCTCGGATCACCCGGCCTATTTCTATACGCTGCGTGC
The DNA here is from genome assembly GCF_013033965.1 of Ruegeria atlantica. Taxonomy (GTDB): domain Bacteria; phylum Pseudomonadota; class Alphaproteobacteria; order Rhodobacterales; family Rhodobacteraceae; genus Ruegeria; species Ruegeria atlantica_D. Next base: position 79,751 of record NZ_WQFE01000012.1, on the reverse strand, counting down.
TACCAACACGCCGAACCGCGATCTGGTGAACATGCTGCTGGCCGAACTGGCCCCGCTGGATCCACGCCAGATGTTCATCTGCCATAAGGAGCTGTTCTACCGCACCTATGCGACATGGCCGGAATCCAAAAAAGCCTATGTTGCCGAGTTCCTTGCGCGCGAGTATCAGGTGGACAAGGCGGGTGCCCGCGCCGCGCTGTTCGGCCATGAGCCGGACATGAGTGGCAATGACCGGGTCAGCGATGACATTATCGCGCGCGTTGGTCCCTGGGGCGCAGTTGGGAGAGGTTGAATGTTCGTCGCATTACGGTTTTTGATTCCGCTGCTGATATTTCTGACGATCCTCTATGTGGGCGTATCGATCTATTCCCGTTGGGTTCGGCGCGGAAAACTGATCGCACACTGGGAGAAAAAGGGAATGACCGGCGACAAGGATGCCTTTGTCCAGCGCGGTCTGAAAAAATATGACGGATCGTTTCGCCGCAAACTGATCCTGGGGATTTACGTCGTGCCGCTGGGCCTGATCGCGATCCTGATTTATGTTACGAATTTCATGTGAGGGTTTCGCTGATGCGTTACGTCAAATGGGCCATCATCATTCTGTTCTGGGGCACAATTGCGGCGGTGTTGAATTACACCCTGCCGCAGCACGACGTTGTCCGGATTTCGGATACGTACGAGAAACGGATCGACCCCGGTGAGAACAGCATCTTCTGGTCGGTTCATGACGTCGGCAGCGATGCGACTACGCCCAACCGCGATGTGTTCTTCATTCAGACCCGGAAGACCAACAGCAAGGTCATGGTTTATCGGAACGAAGACACCGGCTGGGGCTGGCCACCTTATTTCAAACTAAACTCGTCGAACCTGCAGGCCGAAGCCGCGGATTTGAAATCAACAACCGAAGCACCTCGCTGGGTCGTTGTCCGCCACTACGGTTGGCGAAGCGAGTTCCTGTCGATTTTCCCGAATGCCGTAAAGATCTGGTCGGTAGACAGCCAAGACGTTCGGATCATTCCCTGGTTCAACATCATATTCCTGACCGTCTTCTTCGCGATTGTCTGGGCGCTTTGGGTCCGTTGGCGCCGATTTCGCGAGGCGCGGGTCGATCCCGTGATCGAGAATATGGAAGATGGCCTCTATGCCGCGGGCGACGCAATTGAAGAGCAAGGAAGCAGATTTCGGAAGTGGTTAAACACTTGGAAATCGAAATAAGTTTAGGCGGAACCAACTGCCACCGCCATCAATCTCGGCAGTGATCTTTGCGGCTGTGTTTTTCATCGAACGATAAACTCGGCGTGCAGGGCTCCAGCGGCTTTGATCGTTTTCAGAATGTCGATCATGTCACGCGGCGACACCCCAAGCGCATTCAATCCGGCCACGACTTCGGATAGGGTTGTTGCTTCGGGAATTTCGGCCAACCCGGTGCCTTCCTCTTCTTCTATCCCTGCGATTGTTCTGGGTACCACAACAGTCTCGCCGCGCGCAAACGGGTTGGGCTGCACCGCAATCGGCGCTTCTTCGACCGTGAGTGTGAGGTTACCCTGCGAAACCGCCACCCGGGATATTCGTACTTCCTGCCCCATGACAATTGTGCCCGAACGTTGATCCACCACGACACGGGCTTTGGTTTCGGGTTCAACTAAAATGTTCTCGATCCGCCCAAGTGCATGGGCCGTCGAGATTGCCTGCGTTGCTTCGATGTTCAGGTCGACCGTGCCGGAATCGCGCATGATGGCCACCGCACGATTGAATTCGGTATTGATGGCGGCTTCGATCCTGCCTGCTGTTGTAAAATCCGGTTCCCGCAGGGCCAGGCGCATCTGGGTGAGCGTTGAAAGTTCAAAGTCGATCTCACGTTCCACCCTGGCTCCGGACGGGATCACACCGGATGTGGGAACGCCCTGAACCACCGAAGCGGCCTCTCCCTCGGCAACGGCACCGCCGGCCAGAACGGTTCCCTGCGCAACTGCGTAAATCTGACCGTCTGCCGCGTTCAGCGGGGTCATGATCAGTGTACCGCCCAGCAGGCTTTTGGAATCCCCGATCGCGGATACCGTAACGTCGATTTGCCCGCCGACACGCGAGAAGGGCGGCAGACTTGCTGTCACCAATACCGCAGCCACGTTTTTGGGGCGGAAATCCTCGCCGTTGACGTTGACGCCCAACCTTTCAAGGATGTTGGACATGATCTCTTCGGTAAAAGGCGAATTCCTGAGTCCGTCCCCGGTTCCATTCAGCCCCACAACCAGGCCGTAACCAACCAGATCGTTTCCACGAACCCCGTCGAAATCCACCAGATCTTTCAGGCGGATCGCGCCGGCGGAGGCAAGGCCAGGAAGCAGCATCAGAAGAAAAACAAGGATTCTCATCTCAGGAAATTCACCAGCGACAGGTTCGCATTGCGAACGGTGACGGAATACAGGCTTTCCAGTTGGAACTGGACGGTTTGCAACTGAGTCGCGGTTTCGTAAGGGTCCGCTGCTATCAATGTATTTCGGCTGCTTTGCAAACTGGTCCGCGCAGCGTTGTTTCGCGTTTGCGCCTGTTCGATGCGGGCTTCGGTCGCACCGACATCGGCGCGCAGCCTCACCAACTGATCCTTGGCGTTGACCAGATCGACCCCGAGCTGTTTGAACAAAGCCGTTCTCTGTTGTGTTGGAACATTGAGACCGCTGTCCGCGATTACAGCCGCGACTGCAATATCGCGAAGCGCGGCTTTGATGGCCGGATCCGTCGCTGTCACGGGAACTGATACGCTTTCGTTCTCAGATATCTGCATGGGGGCCAGTTTTGTGTCGGATCCCTGATAAATCACCGCATCGAACCCGGCAGGATCATCAAACCAGTCCTCTGCTCGCTGCCTGATGTCCGCAACAGTGGCTGCGCCTATCAGTTCCGCCGTAAGTGCGGTGATCAGCGTGTCTGCGGATGGCAGCGGAGAGACATCCGTTGCGGTGCCCGAATACAGGCTGCGCCCTCCGGCCCGGGTGTTCAATGCCGACACGATCGCGTTCAGTTCGTTTTTGGCCTGAGTCGATGCGTTTTCATGGGTCACTGCCTGATTTGAGGTGCCAAAGGACAGAAGCGAGGCGGTAATCCCTTCAACAGCGCCGGCAACTGTATTCAAGCTCAGCTGCATCGCATCCGTGAACAAACCTGCTTCGGCCGTCGATACTTTGAACGCGTCCAGTCTGGACAAGCTGCGATCCAGGTCCAGTAGGTGAGAGTAATCCCCGTCCAAATGGCCAGACAGGTCCTGTACCCTTCCCGAAGATAATTCGTAGGACAGTGTTTCGATCTGGTTTTTGATTTCGGTCGACCGCGATCTCAACGTCAGCCCGCGCGCCAGATCACCAATGGAAGTCACATTCATCGTCACAACCTCAGCAGAGTGTCCATCATCTCATCCACGGTCGAGATGAGCCGTGCATTCGCGGCGTAAGTCTTTTCGATTTGCATCAGGTTTTGCAGCTCGGTGTCGGTGTCAACGCCGTGTTCAGCTTCGATCTTGGCCATTTCCAGTTGAGCGTTCTTGGCGAATGTCATGCGCCCTTCGGCGGCATGCGCGTCTGCCCCGGCCTTGGACAAAAGAGCCTCGGCAATTTCCGCTGCCCGCATGTTTCCGGTTCCATATAGTCCTCCGGCAACAGGGCGGGCATCATTCAGGACCGACCCAAAGGCTCGCAATTGAGTTGCGTCTCCCGGATCCCCAGAAGTGGTAGCGCCGAGGCCCGCGCGCAATTTCCAGCTGTCGCCGCCAGTATCAGGGTCCACGGCCGCGTTCAGGCTTATGCGCGAAGCCAAACCGGTGACCGCAGCCGCGTTGAAGCGATTTCCCTCATCAGTGAACAAGCCGGGATCGGTTGCCGTGACGGTCGGATCCAGGCCAGCGGTCTCGAACCGTTCGATCAAGTCTTGGGCTGAGGTGTCCAAATGAACTTGCGCTTCGATAGAAAGATCATCGCGAATCTCGAACTGAGCAGCCAGGGCACCGCCGCGAAGCTGCGCATTGACGCCGCTGGTACGCACGGGTTGCCCGTTCATCTCAAGCCCTGATAGCAGGCCATTGGCGATTGTCATATGCGGTTTGGTTTCGCCCGTTGTCGTAAAGCTGAATTCAGCGGCTTGTCCTTCCAATAGGATCAAACCGCCATCTGAATACAGCGACACCCGGTCGTTATCCCGGGCCACAACGTTGATCGGGATCAGCTCGTTCACCTGATCAATCAACACCTGGCGCTGGTCCAGAAGGGCGTTGATGTCACCGCCAGCGTTTCTAACGCTGGGGATTTTGTTGTTCAGGTCTTCGATGCCCTGCAAAGACTGATTCAAGCGGTTGACCTGTTTACCGATGGTCCTGTCCGCATCCGACCGTGCCTGACGCAGCCCTTCGGACGCCGCATTCAGACTGTCTGCCAGACCTCGTGCCGCGCGGGCCGCCTGATCCAGCCGCACTTTGGAATCCGGCAGGCTGGCGGCCGTTGTCAGGCTGTTTTCAAACTCGTTCAGCCGAGAGGCGAAGGATTTCGGCTCATCGACCGAGCCGACGGCCTTTTCAAAACGCGTGTAGAAATCCGAGATTGCGCTTGCGCCAGCAAGATTTGCATCGGTATCGCGCCGGTTGGCGATCAGGACCGGGTCCTGATGGCGCGTCACACCGACGGTGCGCACGCCATTGCCTGAGATCGGACTTGTCGCCAGTTCCAGCGAACGACGCGCGTAACCCGGTGTCAGGGCGTTTGCGATATTGCCCGAGACAACTGCGGCCCCGCGACTGGCGGCGGTCAGGCCGCCCAAGGCATTGTTCAATGCTGTCGTCATGTTCATCGGACGGGTCCTTTCTTAGCTCAGCGCCCTAAATCAACGTTTGATGTTTGTCGTTTCCTGCAGCATCTCGTCGACGGTCTGGATCACCTTGGCGCTTGAGGAAAACGCCCGCTGCGTCTGGATCATCGAGGTCAGTTCGGTTGCTACATCGGTCGTGGATTCTTCGCGTGCAAAGGACACCAGATCTCCGGTCGGTCCATCGCCTGCGTTCCAAAGGAAGAACGTTCCACTATCGCGGGATGGGGCATAGGTCTGATTATCCAGCGCCTTTAGCCCGTTTGGGTTGGGAACGTCGACAAGCGGTATCTGATACACGCGCCGGCTGAGGCCGCTGTCGTATTGTGCGTAGACATATCCGTTTTCATCCACCTTCACGCCGGTCATCGTTGCAACAGGGGCACCGTCGCGGTTAATCGACACGGGGGCAAAGGTGTCCGAAAGTTGCGTAATCCCGTTCTTGTCACCGATCTGACCGATATTGATCTCCATCGGCCCGCCATCAACATTCACCACAAAACTGCCATTTGCCGGATCGTAAGCACCGCCTGAAATTGCGGTCACGCTGGCCAGCGTACCGCCTGCTGTCCGGCTGTCGGTGAAGGTCATGCGGTATTCTCCGATCACTGCGCCGCCCGATGCGGTATCGCGCAGTGTCATGGTCCATTCGTTGCTGGACCCGGTTCCAGGCACAGTCGGGACCAGTTCTATGTTCACGGATTCAGATTTTCCGAGATTGTCAAAGTACTCGACCGACAAAGGCTGTGCGTCGCCGGGCGCACCTGCATCCGTTGCAGTGGCCGGAAGGTTCATGCGCAGGTTCATGCTTGTGGTCGGAGAGCCGGACAGTTGATTGACACTGAGTTTGACCGGTTCAAGCGCAGCCGGTGTATCCCTTGGCACATTGGGGATCGATCCATCCGGATCGGCGGGCCAACCCAATAGGACGAGCCCAGATTGGGTGACAAGATGACCTTGTTCGTTTGTGCGGAACGAACCGGTCGTGGTTAGCAACATCTCATTCGAATTTGATCCAACCTGAGAGCTGGGCCGCACCGGCAGAAGGCCGCGACCGCGCACTGCCAAATCGGTTGAATTGTTTGTGGTCACCAGCGACCCGCGCTGGTCGATCATCCGCTGACTTGTGGTTCTGACACCGCCTGCCGAATAGCTGCCACCCTGACCGGACGTGACCATCGAGTGAAAGTCGGTCTCAACCCGCTTGTAGCCAAAGGTGGACGAGTTGGCGATATTGTCAGAGATGGTCGCCAGCCGGTTCGCGTTGGCCTTCAAAGCGGCCACACCGGCGTTCAGCGAAGAGGAAATTGTCATTGGCACGCCCTTCTGTTGCGTCAAAACGTGATGCAACAGCTAACGTGCTGGCCCTTAACAGCACGCTAACAGGTAAAATGCGTCCTATCCTTTTGGGTTTAGGGTGTGCGTAGAAATATGATTTCGATCCTGTTGTTGCGAACTGCCATCGGGTTTTTGACCGTCAGTTCGCGGTCCGCATGGCCCGTGACCCGATCCAGCCTTTCGGCCGCCAAACCCTTGCCCTGCAACATTTGGCGCACGGATTGAGCGCGGGCCGTCGACAGGTCCCAGGCCGGGTTTTTTGCCAGGACAACCGGTGAAGCGTGTACGTGTCCTTCAACGGCGACGGCGTTCTGCACCAGGTCCGAAGACCGCGCCACCAGAAGCGCCAGCGCGCGCATCATCGCGGTGGGTTTGTCGGTTCCCGATTCGAACAGCGGCTGATCGTCTGTATCGAACAGTTCGACAACCAATCCTTCGTCGGTGACGCGCGTGACGATATGTTTCCGCACCTTGTCCGAAACAAGGCTTTCGCCGGTGCGCCCCAGAAGCTCGGCTTCTAGTGACGAGAAATCCTCGACAGTCTCTTTACCGCCTTCTGCGTTCACGCCGACCGAACCGCGTGCCTGCCGGGCAACCGTCGGACTTTTCTGGCTGGCACCCGAACCATCCATCACCATGGTTTTTTCCGAGAACATATTGTTGCCGCCAAAGGCGCCGTCACCGCCGCCTGACACCGGATTCACGGGAATTGTCGGCGAGAAGTAATCCGCCAGCCCTTTGCGTTGTTTTTCCGTCGTTGCATTCAACAGCCACATCAACATGAAGAACGCCATCATGGCCGTGACAAAGTCGGCATACGCGACTTTCCACGCTCCACCGTGGTGACCATCGCCACCTGACACACGTTTCTTCTTGATGATGATTGGCGCCGCATTGGTTTGCGCACCCATCTCCACCACCTTTTTATCACCCGTTACTGGGGTAGCAGGGCAGGTCTTAAGGCGGACTTAACACTTAAAACTGTCGGGACTTCGCTAGTGCGTCAATGCGGTGCCCGCACGGCGCAGGATTAGCTGAAGGCGGTCAAAGCTGTTCCTGAGGCCCTCGGTTTCGGGTTTGGCGAAGAACGCGTCCAATTCATCATGCACACGCACGGCCTGATCCAGCAGAGGGTCAGCGCCTTCTGAATACAGCCCGGCCTTTATCATGACTTCGGATTGCTCATAACTGCCAACCAGCCGCCGGGTTTCCAGGATCATCTGGTTTTCCTCAGGCGATGCGGCACCGGGAAGACTTCGTGACACGGACCGGCTGAGGTCGATGGCGGGAAACCGGCCGCGTTCGGCGATCTCGCGGCTCAGTATGATGTGGCCGTCCAATACACCGCGTAGAATGTCGGCGATGGGTTCGTCCATGTCCGAACCGGCGACCAGCACGCTGAACACGGCCGTGATATCGCCTTGTTCCTCTGTTCCCGGCCCGGCTCGCTCGCACAGGCCGGCGATCAAGGGCGTGACCGAGGGTGGAAACCCCCTCAGCGAGGGTTGCTCACCCATTGCGACAGCGATTTCGCGATGCGCCTCGGCAAAGCGCGTCACCGAATCGGCCAGAAACAGAACGTTCAGCCCCTGATCACGCAGGTATTCCGCCACCGACATCGCCGACCAGACACAGCGCCGTCGTGCAAGCGCGGACTGATCCGAGGTCGCGGCCACCACAACTGACCGCTTCATTCCTTCAGCACCCAGCGCACGCGTGACAAACTCGTTCACTTCGCGTCCACGCTCGCCCACCAGCGCAACGACGACCACATCTGCCTGCATCGACCGCGCCAGGGTTGCAAGCAGCGTGGACTTTCCCACGCCAGAACCGGCGAACAATCCAATGCGCTGACCCTGAACGATGGGCAGCATAGTGTTCAGCATGGCAAGGCCCGTTTCCATTCTTTGACCCAAAGGTTTGCGATCGACGGCTGGTGGAGGGGCTTGCATTATGTCCTGCTCCTGAACTCCCGACAGCAGCGGTTTTCCGTCCAACGGATTGCCAAACGGGTCGACCACCCTTCCCAACCAGTGCATTCCCGGCGCAAAGGCTGGTGTTTGATTCAGAATCACCCTGTCGCCAAGACAGACTCCGTCCGATGCCGTAGCGGGCAGCATGTGAATCAGGTCCGAATCGACATGCAATATCTCACCTGCCAGATCCGGCCCATTGCGTCGGTGTAAGGTCACATGATCCCCGATCCGCGCATGCACTGCGAGGCCTTCAACCTCTATAACCCCGCGCGCGACGCTGGCTACGCGTCCCATATAGCGTGCGGCAGACAGTCGGTCGAATTCACATTTCAAAAGCATCGGGTCGAGATCGGACATCGTGGGTTCTCCAATGGTTTCTGAAAACGGTTTCTAAAGGAATCGGGGTTAAGCCTTGATTGAAATTGATCGAGGGAGAAGCCCCGATGTTCTATGACCTGAACGTCTTTAAGACCGCGTACGCAATGGCAACCCATGCCGGACAACGGCAATCCGTCATTGCGCGAAACATGGCCAACGCGGATACGCCCGGCTACCAGCCACGCGATATCGAGCCCTTTAAGAAAGCATTCGAAATCTCAGGTCGTGACGTCGCAATGACCGCCACGCGGGCCGGTCATCTGCACGGCGTTGGAGGTCCAAAGCCCTGGGCGGAGATTGAGGCTGCGCCTTCGGGTGACCCAAACGGCAACGGCGTTTCCGTGGAAGAGGAGATGCTAAAGGGCGTCGAGGTCAAACGTCAGCATGACCGCGCCCTGGCGATCTACAAATCCTCCATCACTATTCTGCGCAGCAGTCTGGGCCGGGCATAAGGGGGCTTCAGGATGAGCGATTTTTCCCATTCCCTGACAGCCTCGGCCAGCGCCTTGCGCGCACAGGCAACACGGTTGCGCCATGTGTCCGAAAACATCTCGAACGCCGACACACCGGGTTATCGGCGCAAGACGGTGCCGTTTGAGGCCGTAAACAAGGATGGAAATGAATTGGTGCAGGCGGGGAGGGTTAAGCTGGACCGTCGTGCTTTGTCGCGCATCTACGACCCAAGTCATCCGATGGCCGATGACACAGGTCACTATCGCGGCTCGAACGTCGATCTGATGATCGAGATCGCTGACGCCCGCGAGGCGCAGCGCAGTTACGAAGCCAATCTCAAGATGTTCGACCAGACACGTCAGATGTCGTCGAGCCTGATGGACCTTCTCAGAAAATAGAGGACACCAGAATGGATATCCGAGCACTCAATGCCGCCCAGAGTTACGCGGGTGCACGCCCCGCAACGCAAGCTAATCCAGACCATGCCGGAATGACGCAAGGATTGCGGTCAGGGTTTCAGGACTTTGCCGCGACGCTGAAACAGTCCGAGCAGATGTCGCAGGCCGCGATGACCGGACAAGCCGATCCGCACGCGCTTGTTCAGGCGCTGGCACAGACCGAGCTGGCCGTGGAAACGGCGGTGATCGTACGCAACAAGGTGGTCGAGGCCTATCAGGAAATCCTGCGGATGCCGGTCTGATCTGATGCTCAGCGAGGGTCTCTTCTATGACATCGTGCGTCAGGCGTTGTGGGTCGCGGTTATCACCTCGGTCCCGATCCTCGCCGTGGCGCTGGTTTCGGGCCTGATCGTGGGCCTGTTCCAGGCGCTGACCTCGGTGCAGGAGATGACCCTTACCTTCGTGCCCAAATTGATCGCCATCGTCATCGTGTTCTGGATCTCGATGGGCTTCATGACCCAAACGCTGGTCACGTTTTTTACAGGAACACTCATCCCATTGATCGCAGGAGGTCGCTGATGGATACCGCCTATGTCACTTTGTCCCGACAGTCGGGTCTGATGAATGAAATGCGGCTGGTTGCGAACAACATCGCCAATGCCAATACCACCGGTTATCGCGCACAAGGGTTGGTGTTCTCGGAATTCGTCCGCGACATGCCAGGCAACCCATCACTGTCCATGAGCCGCGCCGAGGTGCGCAACACGTCGCTGCAGCAAGGTGTACTGACGGAAACCGGAGGGCAGTTCGACTTTGCCATCGAAGGAGACGGGTTCTTCATGGTTGAAACTCCGGCGGGTAATCGACTGACCCGAGCTGGCGCTTTCTCATCCAGCGCGGATGGGGATCTGGTATCCATGGATGGACACCGTGTGCTGGACACCAATGGTGCACCCGTCTTTATCCCGCCGGACGCGGCGTCGATCGATATCGGCGGCGATGGCACCCTGAGTGTGGATGGGCAGTTGCTGGGTCAGATCGGGGTTTACCGCGTTGCCGATCCCAAAACGCTTGTGCGCGAAGGCAGTACGCAGTTCCGGGCTGAGGGCGACATTGAGCCGGTGGAAGACCCTGTGGTTGTCCACCGTTTTCTCGAAGGATCGAATGTGAATGCCATCGCGCAAGTCTCGCGCATGGTCGAAATCCAGCGCGCCTATGAACTGGGTCAGAGCTTTCTGGATTCTGAAGACGAACGTGTGCGCGGAGCGCTCAAGACGCTGATGCGCTGACCTGAACAAGGAGGATTTGACATGCGGGCATTGAAAATCGCAGCGACGGGCATGACGGCGCAGCAAATGCGGGTCGAGACGATCTCGAACAACCTCGCGAACATGAACACCACGGGTTACAACGCTCGGCGGGCCGAGTTCGCCGACCTGCACTATCAGCAAGTGGCGCGGGCCGGTACGGTTAACGCCAACGATGGTACGGTATTGCCAACCGGTATCCAACTAGGCCTTGGGGTTCGCCCGGCCGCTGTGACCGTGCAGCTGTCTCAGGGTGCCCTATCGGCCACCGGAAGCGATCTGGATGTCGCAATCGAAGGACGCGGATACCTGGAAGTAACCCTGCCCAATGGCCAACCTGGCTATACCCGCGACGGGAGTCTGAAACGATCCGCGGAGGGGCTGATCGTAACCTCTGACGGATTTGCTGTGGCACCCGAAATCACCATTCCCGACGACGCGCGGTCGATTTCGATCAACCCTGCGGGCGAAGTTTTTGCCTATTTCGACGACGCACCAGAGGGGCAGCTACTGGGAGAGTTCACTCTGGCCAGTTTCTCCAACGCCAAAGGGCTCGAGGCGATCGGCAGCAACCTTTTCAAGGAAACCGAAGCCTCGGGCGCACCTGTGGTTGGCGCACCCGGAGAGGATGGGATGGGCACGCTGCGGCAGGGCCATCTCGAGGACAGCTCGGTTGACGCGGTGCGTGAGGTCACGGAACTGATTGAGGCGCAGCGGGGCTATGAAATGAACGCCAAGGTCATATCAGCCGTCGATCAGATGATGGGCGCAACGACGCAGGTGCGGTGATGCGGGTTTTGAGCTTCTTTCTGGCCCTGACGGCTCCGATCCCGGCACTGGCAGAAATCGTGGTGTCGAAACGCACCATTCGCGCCAAAGAGATCATCTCAGCCGCCGATCTGGAAACCAAGGACCAGTTTGTCCCCAACGCGGTGACCCGCCCGGAGTTCGTGATCGGGCAAGAAGCGCGCGTCACTCTGTATCCCGGCCGCCCGATCCGCGAGGGGGATTTTGGTCCGCCAGCCATTGTGGATCGCAATGATCTTGTCGTTCTTGTTTTTGATCGCCGCCCGCTGTCCATAACAGCCGAGGGTCGCGCATTGGGTCGCGGTGCGGTCGGGGACCGCATTCGTGTCATGAATCTGTCGTCACGCTCAACCGTCACCGGACACATCCGGTCTGACGGCCAGATCGAGGTAAAATAATGTCTTCAGTTTCGAAAACTCTGTTGGTTGCTGCACTGGCTGTGACCGCTTGTGGCCGCGTGGATCACCTTGGCAAACCACCAAGTTTTACACCCAACGATGAGTCGCCGGAACATGTGGCGATGCTTTGGCCGGGATTACCCTTGCATACGCAGCCGCAGCGCAACGTTGATAAATCGTCGCTTTGGAGTGGGGGGCAGCAATCTTTGCTGGGGGATCAGCGCGCGATCAAGAAGGGGGATATCCTGACGGTCGTGATTGAGCTGGATGAAAAGGCCGAGATATCGAACGACACGAACCGATCCCGCAGTGGTTCGGAAAGCCTCGAGGTGCCGGGGTTGTTTGGTTTGCCTCAACGTGCGGCCGAACAACTGCCAAACGGCGCATCCTTGGACGAAGCTGTGTCGATCGATTCCGCGTCGACCAGCAAGGGTAAGGGTTCGGTGAAGCGCAAGGAAAAGCTGACACTTCGGGTGGCAGCAACCGTGATCGATGTATTGCCAAATGGGGTGCTTTCGATCTCGGGCTCGCAGGAATTGCGCGTCAATTTTGAACTGCGGGAGCTTTTGGTCGCCGGGTATGTGCGCCCGCAGGATATCTCGCGCCAAAATGAGATTACCTATGACAAGATTGCGTCAGCCCGTGTCTCCTATGGTGGCCGCGGTCAGATAACGGACGTTCAGCAGCCTCGCTACGGGCAGCAAATTCTGGACTCAATTCTGCCGTTCTGAGGTGTTGCAGTGATTAAGAAACTGATTCCGGTCGTATTTCTTTTCGTGGGTTTAGGCGGTGGCATCGCAGCCGGCGTCTTTGTGGGCCCCTCGGGCAAAGTGGCGGACGCGGCCAGCGAGACGAGCGCCATTTCCAAGAAAGAAAAATCCAAGGAAAAAGACACGAAGGCCAAGGTAGAAAAAGCCGTCAAAGGCGCCAAAAAAGAAGGCATGAGTACTTATGAGTATCTGAAGCTGACCAAGCAATTCGTCGTTCCAGTGGTAGAATCGGATCGGATTGCGGCGTTGGTCACCATGTCGCTGAGCCTTGAGGTCACACCAGGCATGGCCGAGCCGTTCTATGCCGTGGAACCCAAGTTGCGGGATCGCTTTTTGCAGGTGCTATTCGATCACGCCAACACCGGTGGTTTTGACGGGAACTTTACCCACTCTGACAATCTGGCCGTCTTGCGCGAGGCACTGCTGGATGAGGCGCGCAAGGATTTGGGGGACGATGTCTCCAAGGTGTTGATCATGAGTGTAAATCGTCAGGACACCTGACGGACCGCCCGAAAATGGTCGGATAAGGGCAGGCGTCTATCGGTGGTTTTTGCACAGATTGGAAACCGCCTGCTTGCGGCCGAACGCGATGCGCAGGTCGGCTAGGGCTGCTAGCTTCTGCGAACGTATGCGCGCAAGCTGCAAGTTGAGCTCCCTGCGCGTCGCAGATTCCCATCCGTTCCAAAGCACATCGGTGCCGGTCACACGATAGCCTTCTGCAGATGCAATCTCTTGCCGGGATTGTTGGACTTGCGCATTTAGCCTGGCCAATTGTTGCTGCACCTTTGCTTCGGCCTCCAGCACCGGGCGCAATGATTGATATTCCCGCTGAAACGCAGCCTCGGTCACCGTTGTCAGATCCTGCAGCTGTGTACGTTTCATCAGATTTGCCCCTTTATCCGCTTGCGCATGGCCTCGGCGAACCGGATCGCGGCAGCGACAGGGCGGTAATGTTCTTCCGAGATTTCCTGCCCGATCTCGACGGTGGCGTGCAGCGCACGTGCCGTTGGCGGATCGGGGTGAATCGGGACGCCTGCTTGCCCTGCAGCCTCGCGGATGGCGGCGGCCACGGAATCCACGCCCTTAGCTACGCAGACAGGTGCCGACCCGGCGGTTCGGGACCATTTTAACGCGACCGCAAAATGGGTCGGGTTGACGATCACGACATCGGCTTTGGGAACATCGGCCATCATCTGGTTGGTTGCGATTTCCTGGGCGCGCTGGCGGCGTTGTTGTTTTACATGCGGGTCGCCTTCGGCATCTTTGGTCTCGTCCTGGATTTCCTTTCGCGACATCCGGTTCTTGCGCATGTGTTCGGCGTATTGCCAGATGTAGTCGACCACACCGATGGCCAGAGCCACAGCAATGACGATGAACATGAACCGGGTCAGCAGGTTCATCATAAGCATCACCGAAGACCGGGCTTGGGATGCGCTTGCGGACAGAATCTCACTGAGGTTGGCGCGCAGGAAAAGCGCCAGGCATGTGCAATAGATCACCAGCTTTGCAAAGCTTTTTGCAAATTCAAACAACCCGCTGCGCCCGAACTTGTTCTTGGCATTGGAGGGTATTGAAATACGCGACAGCTTGGGTTTCAGCTTGCTGGGTGCGAAAACCAGCGCCCGCTGCGATATCAGGCTAAGCAAAACAGCGGCCGCAGGCAGACCAAACAGGATCGAAGCAGACAAAGCCGCCGTCCGGAGCATCCCCCCAACGGGGCTGGCGGCGGGACCGGCGGTCAATAGCTGGCCAAACTCATCGGCCTGATCGATCAGAACAACAAACAAAGTGCCCATGCGGTGCACCGCGAATTGCCCTGCGGCGAGGATGGCAATCAACAAACCGACATAGGCCGCTACGACAGACAGATCATTTGACTTGGCGATTTCCCCTTTTTCTCGCGCCTTCTGCAGCTTTTGCGGCGTTGCCTCAAATGACTTGTCGCTGTCATCGTCCTGATTGCTCATCTTATGACCTCAAGCGGGTTCGTCATGAATGCGATCAGGGCATCGGACCAGACCGACAAGATCAAAGGGGTGCCAGCAAACAGAAGAAACAACCCTGCAAAGGTGATCGCGGGGGCGCCGACAAAGGCCACCATCAATTGAGGCATCGCCCGGTTGATGACCCCAAGGGCAAGGTTATAGATCAGCGATGCGATGACGAACGGCATGGCCAGGCTGAAGGCCAGGTTAAAACTGCGCGCGATCTGCTGCACGCTCCATTGCGACAGGTCCGGTGCAAGCGGGGCAATGCCCATTGGAAACAGGGTGTAGCTGTGGATCAGAAACTGCGCGACACGGATGTGAAGGCCCAGCAAGACAGCCAACACCAGCCCTGCCAGCGTCAAAAGATACCCCATCGCCGGAACAGGATCGACAGCGGCACCGCCGAGAATTTGTGACAGCGATGTCGACTGGGCCGCGATGGATCCGGCCGTTTGCAGGGCCAGCACGAACAGACGCAGTCCAATGCCCAGCGCCACTCCGACAAGTATTTCGGTGAAAACCATTGTCACCAGGGGCACAAACTCATGCGCTTGATTGGGTTGGGGAACGGCGGGTGTGACAATCAGAGTGAAGGCTGCTGCAACCCCCAGTTTGACGCGGGTTGGAATGCTACGTTCTCCGAACGCAGGCAGCAGCGATACCAAGGCCGACACGCGCAGAAAAACGGCAGATAGGTGCCACAAGCCATCGGCCAATTCCGGCAGCAAGGCTGGTGGCAAGGCGATCATGCGGGAACTGTTCCGACCAACGCAGGTCTGGCCTCAAGCCCGATTTCCTCGAAGGACAAGACTGGATTCGACACGCCCCGCGCTTGCATGATCGTTCGCAGCAAACGACGCCGGCGGGTCGAGGTCACAACCGCCGGGAACAGCCCGTGATCGGTGGATTGGGTGACGGTTTCGACGACGCCGTCTGCCAGCTTGTTGAAGAGGTTCGGCGGCAGCGCCACATCCAACCCGGCGTTTGGCGCGTCGATCTGGTATGAGGCAAACGTATCCTCCCATTCCGGCGCAAGCTGGATCAGCGGAATGGACCCGTCGCCCCGTTTCATGTCGGCAACCAATTGGAATCCCAACCGCTGCCGGACCAGCTCGCAAATCCCCTCAGGCTGGGTTGTGGTCAGGCGTGCCTCGGCCACGCTTTCCAGAATGAGGGCCATATTGCGGATGGAAACCTTCTCTTCCAGCAGCAGACGTAAAACCGCATGCAGCGTGTCGATGGGCACCTTGTCGGGGATCAGCTCGTCCAGCAGCTTGCGGTTCGCCTCGGCTCGAACCGGATCGCTGAGCCGTGTCATCTCGGACAGCAGGCGGCGCAGGGATTTCAGCGTAAGCAGCCGCGCGAAGTTCTGTTTGATGATCTCAAGCAGATGGGTCGCCAGTATTTCGGGCGGTGAGACGATGGTTGCGCCGCTCAGCGCGGCGGCCTCTTGATCCTTGGGCAAAATCCAGCGGGCGGGGGCGCCATAGACGGGTTCGGTGACATCATTTCCGTCAGGCAGCATGTCATGGCCGTCCTGCACCAATGCCAGAACCAGATCAGGGTTGAGAACGCCACGGGCCTGTTCGACCCCCTGTACCTTGATCACGTAAGTTCCCTGAGGCAGTTCGGCGCGGTCGGTCAGGCGGATATCGGGCAGGATCAGCCCAAAGCTTGAGGCGACATAAGTGCGCATATTGGCAATCCGGGCGTCCAGTCCGGTGCCGGGGTTGAGGACCATACTGACAAGATCAGGGGCGAACTCCAGATGGACATCATCCAGATCCAAAATGTCCCCGATTGCTTGCGAAACAGGGGTTTCGTCCACGGGCGAGGGCGTCTGTTCCGCGTCAGCTTCGACCTTCTGTTTGCGGTGGACCGAATAAGCCGCGTACCCCAGAACACCCGCGCCAAGGATGAAGGGTAAAAAGGGCAGGCCGGGCACCAGAGCGAACAGGACCATTAGCATGGCCACTGTGCCCAAAGCCGCCGGATGCCGACCCAACTGCGAGAAGATCGCATTGTCCGTTGCGCCCTGAGTACCGCCCCGTGCCAGCAATAGCGCCGAAGCGATCGAGATGATAACGGCGGGGATTTGCGAAACCAGCCCGTCACCGACGGTCAGGATGGCGTAGGTCTCAAACGCCGATGATACCGGCATACCATGCACGATCACGCCCATGATCAATCCCATCACAAGGTTCAGCAACGTGATCAACAGGCCTGCAACCGCATCCCCCTTGACGAATTTCGAGGCGCCGTCGAGCGAACCGAAGAACGTGGTTTCCTGTTGTTCATGCTCACGGCGCTCTTTGGCTTGCTGATGGTCAATGGCCCCGGCGGACATATCGCTGTCGATGGCCAGCTGTTTGCCGGGCATCCCGTCCAGTGCAAAACGTGCGCCAACCTCGGCCATTCGCGCGGCACCCTTGGTGATGACCATGAAGTTCACGATCAGCAGCACGCCAAACACCACCAGCCCCAAAAAAATGCTGCCGCCCATAACAAAGTTTGCAAAGCCTTCGATCACGTCTCCGGCAGCATTCGGACCGGTATGCCCCTGACCGATGATTAGTTTGGTCGAGGATACGTTCAGCGACAGCCGCAGCATTAGCGACGCTAGCAGGATCGTTGGAAAAGACGAGAAATCCAGCGGGCGTTCGATGAACAGCGTCAGGGTAAAGATCAGGATAGCTAGCGCGAATGAGGCGGACAGGCCGACGTCCAGAACCCAGGCGGGCATGGGCAGGATCATCATTACGATGACCGTCATCAACGCCAGCGCCAGCAGTATGGTCGGAGAGAACAGGGAACGGGCGTCGATCTTGGTCACGCAGAACTCCTAATTGAACTGGATAAAGGCGGCCGCACCGCCGGCAACCGGCACCAGAGATCCCATAGCGCCATTGCCGACAGGCTTTGCCCGAGGTGGAATCAATGGATGCGCTGCCCCGGTAAAGGGGTCACGCGTCGCAAAGGCGTTTGGAGTTTGGTGATCCAACTGAGCCAGAACCGTCTGAAAACGCGCCATATAGGCGTTTGCCAAAGCAGGCGTGCGCGAGTGATAGGCGCCAGCGGCGGCATTCCACGAACCCAGCTCGGCATACAGCTCTTTCAGAAATTGAGCTGCATATGTGGCGTTTTCATCGGGGTCGAACATGGCGTCGATCGAGCGGAACGCTTTGCCATGCCAGCGGTAATTGATCTGGAAGCACCCAACATCAAAGCTGCGCTTGCCTGCTTTGAAGATGTTGAACACGTAGGATTTGGCCTCGAATTCCGAGGTGAACCAAATGCCTTTCCCTTCGACATTGATGGTCCAGGGCCAGGGATGCAGCGCCCCGTCCAACGCGCGACCTGTTTCAACACGGGCAATGGCGCGCATGACATCCAGTGGTACGCCTTCGGACAGCGCGGCGCGCTGGGCTGCGTGGTCGCAAACACGGGCAATTCCGGTGTCGGACATAGCAAAACCCGGCTGGGCACCCAACAGCGCCGCCAAGGTCAGTCCTAAGATCGTTCGATAGGGCATTCTGCCGGTCCGGGATTCTGATCAGTCCGGGCCAAACTAGCCGTGTCAGGGTTTACAGAGGGTTATCGGCCGCTCAGTTTCGGTCGATCCGGCGGCCGAACACCACGCTGGTGTTGGTGCGCAAAACTCCGGGTATTTTGGCCAGATCGTCGACCAGAATGTCCAGATCCTCGATTCTGGGGGCTTCGGCGGACAGCAGCAGGTCAAACTCACCGTTGATGGACAGGCAAAGTTTGACCTCGGGGTAGGTTTCCAGCCGCTTGATGATGCGTCTGGTCTCTTTTTGCTGGACCTCCAACAAGACAACGACCTGAACGCGGGGGGCGTCTTCCGGGGCGCTTAGAATAACCGAATACCCGGCAATCACGCCACGTTCTTCCATCCTTTGGATGCGTTCGTGTACGGTGGTCCGTGCAACGCCCAGTTTCGCGGCGATCTTGGTCGTGGATTCGCGGGCGTTGTGCTGCAGGGCCGAGATGATGCGGCGGTCAAGTTGATCCATAGGGCTAAGGTGTAGTGCAAAGGCCTTGCGATGCTCAAGGCTTGTTAGCGTGTTCGCCCGGCGCGGTTTTTTGTGTGGAGCGCGGCCAGATCAAAGGCGCAACGATAATCCCCATAAGGGCTGCGACGGTCATCCAGATCAAGGCCTGCTCGGTGCCTTTCGATGTCATGAGCCACCCCGCCAGCGGATACAGCATCAGCCAGCAGGCGTGCGATAACGTGAACTGCGCCGCAAAAATGGCCGGGCGGTCTTCTGGGCGGGCCGTGCGAGTTAGCAGGCGGCCAGAGGGGGTCAATGTAGCCGAATAGCCAAAGCCGGCACCGGCCCACAATGCCACAAGTCCCCACAGGGTCATCTGAGTCGAGGCAAAAAGCCCCGCCGCAACTGCCATCGAAAATGTCCCAAATGATGCGCCCACCAGCATGACGCTGCGGTCCTTGAACCTGTTCAGAAGTGAGGGCAGGGCGAAGGCCGCCAGCATCGAGCCACCCCCGTACCCGGCCAGAGCGACGGCCACGGCACTTTCCGACAGCCCAAGTTCGGCGCGTACGACGACGACAGTATTGACGATGACCATCGCGCTGATTGACGCGGCCGTCCAGGTCAGTGCCAGCAAACCGCGTAAACGTCTCGTGCCAAGGTATATGCGAATGCCGCGTGTTGTCCGGTCGTAAATTCCGCTTCGTATCGTCGGTTTTGGTGAGGGCAGGGCGACTGACACAACAAGAATGGCAGAGGCAACGAACCCAAGGCTTGTGCCCCAGAACAGGTTGTCAAAGCTAATGAGCAACAACAGCGCAGCGGCCAGAACGGGGCTGAGCAGGCTTTCGAGGTCATAAGCCAGCCGGGACAGCGACAGGGCCTTGGTATAGTCCTGCTCATCCGTCAGGACATCCGGGATCGTGGCCTGAAAGGCGGGAGTGAACCCGGCAGAGGCCGATTGCAGCAGGAAGATCAACACGTAGATCTGCCAGATCTCGGTCACGAACGGCAGGCACACCGCAACAGCGGCCCGCACAAGATCCAGCGTCACCAGCATTTTGCGTCGGTCCAACCGTTCCGCAATCGCGGCAGCCAGTGGGGCGATCACCACATAGGCCACCATCTTGATGGTCAGGGCGGTTCCCAGAACCATACCTGCCGCGTCACCGGCCAGATCAAAGGCAAGCAATCCCAGGGCAACGGTTGCCAATCCCGTTCCCACCAGCGCGACCACCTGTGCTGCCAGCAAATGACGGTAGACGCGGTTCTTCAGGACGCTCAGCATCGTTCACAGGTACTTTTTGATGGCGATTAAGTCATCCGTGTCCGGGTCTTTGGCCGGGGATGACAGGCAGTGATCGACATGGTCGCAGATCAAGGTTTGTTTGGCGTCGACAACTGCCTTTTCCACCGCAATAAGCTGTTGCGCGAAGCCGGCGCAGGGTGCGTGCTGATCAGGCATGGATATCATCCGGGGCTGGTGCCGGTGCGCCCGTTTCAGACTTGTGTGGAACTGCGCGAGCGATGTGTGTTTGTGCCGTACCATACACTAACCCTATCCTCCGCATAAGGATATGAGCAACGTAACTTGCGGGTCCCTGCCGCAAACGTTTGGATGGCGTTGAGTTTAGGGGCCAAACCTCCTATCTCGGGGGCGATACCGGACAAAGGACAAGCCCCGTGGCGAACCATCTTTATAAAAACGACCTGCCGGACGGGTTGGATATGGGCCCTGTTGTGGCCATCGACTGCGAGACCATGGGTCTGAACCCGCATCGCGATCGTCTGTGTGTGATCCAGATGTCAGGTGGCGACGGAAACAGCCACATCGTTCAGGTCGAAAAAGGCCAGACCGAGGCTCCGAACCTGTGTGCGATGCTGGAAAACCCGGACGTTCTGAAATTGTTCCACTTTGGTCGTTTTGACATCGCCGCGATGTACCACGCGTTTGGCGCGTTGGCTGCGCCGGTCTACTGCACCAAGATCGCCAGCAGGCTGGTGCGCACCTATACGGATCGCCACGGGCTAAAGAACCTGTGCCAGGAATTGATCGGCGTCGACATCTCGAAACAGCAGCAGATGAGCGACTGGGGCGCCGAAACTCTGACGAACGCGCAGTTGGAATATGCGGCCTCGGACGTTCTTTACCTGCACCAGTTGCGCGAGGCGTTGGACGGACGTCTGGCCCGCGAAGGCCGCACCGAAATGGCGCAGGCCTGTTTTGACTTCCTGCCGATGCGTGCGAAACTTGACCTCGCCGGTTGGCCCGAAACGGATATCTTTGCGCACTCATGACCGATACCGAAGCATTCCTGAGAACCGCCCGACAGGTCGTCACCGACGAAGCCCGCGCGCTGGACGTGTTGGCCGAAAGCCTGGATGATCAATTTGCAGAAGCCGTGCAGATGATCCTGCAGGCCACGGGCCGCATTATCATCAGCGGTATCGGAAAGTCGGGCCATATCGGTCACAAGATCGCCGCGACACTCGCCAGCACCGGCACACCCGCCTATTTCGTGCACCCGGCCGAGGCCAGTCACGGCGATCTGGGTATGGTGTCCAAGGGCGATGTGGTTCTGGCGATTTCCAATTCGGGCGAAGCGCCGGAACTGGTCAATCTGCTGGCCTTTACCCGCCGCTTTGGCATTCCGTTGATCGGCTTGTCCAGCAAACCGGAAAGCACGCTGATGAAGCAGGCGGATGTGCATCTGCTGATCCCGTCACTGGGCGAGGCTTGCGGCTTTGGCATGGTGCCCTCAATCTCGACCACTTTGACGCTGGCGATGGGCGACGCACTGGCCATCGCGCTGATGAAATACCGCGATTTCAAGCCCGAGGATTTCCGCGCCTACCACCCCGGCGGCAAGCTGGGCGCGCAGCTTTCCACCGTGCGGGATCTGATGCATGCCGATCTTCCCGTTGTGACCGTGGGAACCCCCATGAGTGAGGCATTGCTGGTCATGAGCCAGAAAAGCTTTGGCGTTGTCGGCGTAACGGATGAGGCGGGTCATCTGGTTGGCATCGTCACAGATGGCGACTTGCGCCGGAACATGGATGGCCTACTGGACAAAACCACCGAAGAGGTCATGACCACCAACCCTATGACCATTGCCCCGAACGCAATGGCGGAAGAGGCGGTGGCGATCATGAACGATCGCAAAATCACCTCGCTGTTCGTCGTCGACCCCGAGACGCAAGGCCCCGCCGAGGGGTTGTTGCATATCCACGACTGCCTGCGCGTCGGACTGGGCTAGGCGGAGGATTGCGCGGTGGACAGACACTCACGCAGGGTACAATTCCTCAAGGTGTTGCTGCCTTTGGTGGCGATCGCGATGCTGTCCACCGTGTTCCTGTTGTCGCGCAGCATCGAAACCAACGTCAGCGTTCCGTTCACTCAGAAGGATATTGACGAACGCCTGGCGGATCAGGTGGTAACGCAACCCAACTATCAAGGCACCACCAGCAAAGGCGAGGATGTACAGATCGAAGCAAGCCGCGCAACACAGGGGACCGAGGGCGATGCACCTACAGCGGCCGAGTTTCGGGGCCGTCTGGGCCTGTTGAACGGCGGCGTGATCACACTGGATTCCAACTCTGGCATGATCCGTCCGGACAAGAATACGGCTACCTTTGTTGGCGATGTGGTTATAACAACAACGGATGGTATCGTCGTCACGACCGATCTTTTGAACACCGCGCTGGACGAAATTCAGGGCGATACGCCCGGTCAGGTCAACGGAACCGGTATCATCGGTGATTTCACGGCGGGCAGAATGACATTCGGGACTGAAAAAAAAGATGGACCGGTCCATATTATTTTTACAGATGGCGTGAAGTTGGTGTATGAGCCTCAAAAAGCAGAAAGATAACCTGTGTTCTATTTTCGTTTAGCCCTTGTAAGCTGTGCTCTGGTAACTGGTGCAATCTCTGCGACAGCCCAGGAAACTCAGGTTGCTTTCGGTTCGGCCAATGCCGACCCAAGCCTGCCGGTCGAGGTGACTTCGGAAAAGCTGAACGTAAATCAGGAAGACGGCTCGGCCGAGTTTTTGGGCAACGTTATTGTCATTCAGGGTGAAATGCGCCTGACCGCGGAGCGCGTGCTTGTCATCTATAACGAAGCCCGTTCGGGCATCGAACGGATGGAAGCGACCGAGGATGTGGTTCTGGTCAGCCCACCGGACGCGGCGGAAGGTGATTGGGCGGAATACACCATCGATTCAGGCGAGATCGTTATGAAGGGCAACGTTCTGCTGTTGCAGGGGCCTAGCACGATCAGCGGCGACCAAATGAATGCGAACCTGACCACCGGTAAGGCGACGATGACGGGCAACGTCAAGACAATCCTGCAGCAAGGGGCCAACTGATGGCTCAGCCAAATCTGACGGTAGCCGAAGGCGCGTCCGGCCTGAAAATCGAAAAACTCCGTAAGTCTTATCGCAAAAAGACGGTGATCCGCGACGTCTCCATGACCTTGGACCGATCCGAAGTCGTGGCGTTGTTGGGCCCGAACGGATCAGGCAAGACCACCACATTCTATTCAGTCGCCGGCCTTGTGTTCCCCGAAGCGGGTACGGTTACGATCGATGGTCAGATCGTCACCACTCTGCCGATGTACCGCCGGGCACGTCTTGGCATCGGATACCTGCCGCAGGAGATGTCAATTTTCCGTGGCATGAGTGTTGAAGACAACATCGCCGCCGTTCTGGACATCACCGTCAAGCATGCCCATCGCCGCAAAGAACGACTGGAAGAGCTGCTGTCCGATTTCTCGATCGAACATCTGCGCCGCGCGCCCGCGTTGGCCCTGTCGGGCGGTGAACGCCGCCGGGTCGAGATTGCACGTTGTTTGGCCGCAGATCCCAAATATCTGCTTTTGGATGAACCCTTTGCGGGCGTCGATCCGATCAGCGTCGGTGATATCCGCCATCTGGTCGCCGATCTGAAAAAGCGCGGAATTGGCGTTCTGATCACCGACCACAACGTACGCGAAACACTGGAAATTGTGGATCGTGCGTACATCCTGCACGACGGTCAGGTCCTGATGTCCGGCACGCCTGATGAAGTGGTCGAAAATGAAAACGTGCGCCGGGTCTATCTAGGCGAAAATTTCCGTATTTCATAAGCTTGCGCAGATTTGCGCCGAAGGCATGGCGGAAATCACGTATATACACGTCTGTTTTGATTGACTCTTCCGCCGTCTCTTGCCTCAATTGGAGCATGGCATTTCTTCGGTTCCCGACTGGATCACGACGCCCCTTCCTGGAAGGGGAGCCAGTGCGGTTACCGCAGGATTTGCCGATGTCCCCCACCCGATAAAAACAAGCGCGTCGCATTACGTGACGTCAGAAATGGGTGTGAATTGTGAAGGAGATCACATGCGTTACCAAATCAGCGGAAAACAGATCGACATCGGTGCGGCCCTGCAAACTCATGTGCAGACCGAACTGGGCGAGGTCGTGGGCAAATATGCCCAACGTCCTACGGACGCCAACGTCGTCTTTTCCCGTTCAGCGCATGAATATGTATGCGAAACCACAGTGCATCTTTCCACCGGCCTGACCGCTCAGGCCAAGGCACACGCAACCGAGATTTACGCGGCGTTTGAGGGATGCTGCGACAAGATGGAAACGCAATTGCGCCGCTATAAGCGCCGCCTGAAGGACCACCACAAGGATCGGTCCGAGCCTGTTGAACTCTTCGGAGCGTCGTCATATATCCTCGCCTCTGACGAATCGGAGACGGCTGACGAACCCGATACTCTGCAGCCCATGATCGTGGCTGAGATGGAAACCAAGATCCCATCGCTGAGTGTTGGAGAGGCGGTCATGCAGATGGAACTTGCCGGTGCGCCGGTGCTTGTGTTCCGAAATGAAAACAAGGACGGATTGAATGTCGTGTACCGTCGCGAAGACGGTAATATTGGCTGGATTGATCCGTAACAGGCAAGACTAGCAAGGCGCGCCTCTGCACATGCAGGGGCTACGCCGTGGAGCGTGATGATGGAGCTTTCGAGCATATTAAAGCCCGAAGCAGTACGTGTATTGTCCGCCGCTTCCAGCAAGAAGCGGTTGTTTCAGGAAATCGGCGATGTTGCCGCCGGGACTCTGCGTCTTGATGCGCAGACCGTCGTCGATTGCCTGCTCGAGCGTGAAAGCCTGGGTCCAACCGGAGTTGGACACGGCGTGGCCTTGCCACATGCGCGATTGGGCGATCTGGAATCTGTCTCGGGTGTGTTTGTTATGCTTGAAAAGCCGATTGATTTTGGATCGGTCGACCGGCAGCCCGTCGACATTGCCTTTGCGCTTTTCGCGCCTGAAGAGGCGGGTGTTGATCACCTTAAGGCGCTTGCGCTGGTGTCCCGAACACTGCGCGACACGTCCGTTTGCACCAAGCTGCGTGCCAACCCTGATCCGGTCAAGCTCTATGCAATTCTGACCGAGGCACAGTCCATGCAAGCCGCCTGATCTTTATATATATATATACGAAAAAAGCCCCCGATTTTCGGGGGCTTTTTCTTTGCCGCGGCTTTTTTGTTACCCGCCTGTTCCCATTTCCAGTGTCCACCAGATCTTTCCGCCACCTTCCTGGTGCCAAGCAAAACCCATCTGCGAGGCTTTGGGGTCCATGATCACGGCGCGGGGGCCAGGTTCCTGCATCCAGGCGGCCAGTGTCTCGGTCTCGGTCTCATAGGTTTCCGAAATCGCCTCGCCCAGGAAAGTTCCGTAGTAGCCCACACGCTGCGCGCGATCTATGGGCGACGATCCGTCCGAACCGAAGTGCCACGGGCGGTTTTGCCGTGCCATATCTTTGGAATGGGTCGCGGCCGCAGCATTCAGCTGCGAGTTTAGCTGAACCGCCTGCAAACCCTGAGCCTGCCGCAAGGCGTTAACAGAATCCAGCATGCGGAACTGCAGTTTTTCCGGGTTGCCACGAATCTTGTAGACCGTCGGCAGCGGGCGGCCATCAGATCCGTAAGTTGGCGTACCGCTTGGGGTGCAAGCAGCCAGCGCAACAAAGCAAAGAAACAGTAATGTGAGAATACGCGTCATGATCGACCTGATTATTGTGTCGTCATACGGCATAGCGCGCCATGCAGCCTTGGGCAAACCTGCAATGGCTGATTCTTGCATGTTTCTGCCGGTTTGATTTGCGATTGACGCATTCTGGCAATAAAATGCGTCAAAATTTCAGGACATCTTTCGCAAAGGACCGGTCGCTATGGTCAAGAAGCCCATTCACTCCTCCAGTCGCCGTGGATTTCTGGCAGGTGCCTCGGCCATGTTGGCATCGCCGGCGATTGCCCAATATATTCCCGGCGACCCTTTGCGCCCGGCGCCCGAGCCCGAGCCTCAGGTTCGTCGGAACGTCTCGGGTTTCCGTGCCTTGGATTGGCAGCCCTATTTTTCAAATACCGAAAATGGGGCCATTTTGGTCGATACCGTTTCCCGGGCGCTACATTATTGGTCAGATGATCAATCTGTGTATAAACTCTACCCATCGTCAGTGCCGTTGACCGAGGAATTGACACGCCGGGGCCGCACGAGCGTCATTCGCAAAGTTGAAGGCCCCAGCTGGTCGCCGACACCTTCGATGAAGAAACGAAATCCCGAATGGCCGGACCATATTCCGCCGGGTCCTGATAACCCGTTGGGAACGCACGCATTATACCTTAGCTGGAAATACTACCGCATTCACGGAACGCATGACACGCGCAAAATTGGCCGCCGGTCGTCGAACGGATGCATCGGTCTGTTTAACGAGGATATCGCCGAACTGTTCTCGATGACGAATGTCGGCACGCAAGTGTTGCTTATTTGACGACATTTTCGCGCACGAACCCGCTTGCGGCTCAAGTTGCAATTGCATTCCAGCCAGATAGCTGATTAGAAAAAACCACGAGGTAAGTCTTGAGTGTGCGGTTTCGCTATTTGGAACCGTGCAAATTCTGGAGGTTAATATGAAGAAACTCGTTCTCGCCGCTGCACTGACTGCTGCTGCTTCGACCGCATATGCTGGTAACCTGGAAGAGCCGGTTGTTGAAGCACCGGTTGTTGTAGAGGAAACTCAGGGTTCGTCGCAGGGCATCATCCTGCCGCTGATCCTGCTGGTCGTAGTTGCCGCAGCTGTTGCAGCAAGCTAATTTGACGAGCATTATCTAGAGAAAAGGCGGTGGATTTTTCCACCGCCTTTTTTCATGCCTGATTGAAGGACGCAGGTCAGTCCAGCCAGCCGTGAAGGTTATCCTGAATCACTTTGCCCAGCGCTGCGATGTGCGAATCGTCGTCGTTGAGGCAGGGGATATAGGTGAAGTTTTCTCCACCGGCTTCTACAAAACTCTCTTTGATCTCTTCGTTGATCTCTTCCAGCGTTTCGATGCAATCGGCAGAAAAAGCCGGCGCGATGACGGCGATGTTTTTCTTCCCCTGCCGCGCCAGCTCGGCCACGTGATCAACTGTATAGGGCTTTAACCACTCCTCTGGTCCGAATCGCGATTGGAAAGTTGAGACCAGCTGATCGTCCGACCAGCCCAGCCGCTCTTTCAGCAATCGGCTCGTTTTCGCGCATTGGCAATGATAGGGGTCGCCCTGCTGCAGATAACGCTCGGGCATGCCGTGATAGGAGCAGACCAGGATATCCGGCTTGGTTTCCATCGCTGCATAGGCCTTTTCCACTGATCCGGCCAAGGCGTCGATATAGGCGGGTTCGTCAAAATAAGCGGGAACGGTCCGTGAAGCGGGTTGCCAGACTTCGTCCATCAGCGCGCGGAAGAACTGATCATTGGCGGTTGCAGTCGTCGCGCCCGCGTATTGCGGATAGAGCGGGAAGAATAGGATGCGGTCGCAGCCCCCGGCCACCATCTTTCGCACTTTGGATTTGGTGGATGGATTGCCGTAGCGCATGCAAAAATCGACCATTACCTGATCGCCATACCGTTCCTGCATTGCGTCGCGCAGCTTGGCTGTCTGATCCTTGGTGATCGTCATCAGCGGGCTTTCGCCCTTGTCGTGATTCCAGATCGATTTGTACGCCTCGCCCGAGCTGAACGGGCGTTTGGTCAGGATGATGCCCTGAAGAATCGGCTGCCATTTCCATTTGGGATAGTCGATCACGCGCTGATCCGACAGAAACTCGTTCAGATACCGGCGCATCGGCCAATAGCTGTAGTCATCCGGCGTGCCGAGATTGGCCAGCAGAATGCCGACGCGGCCCATTTTGACCTTGGGATGGTCTGCGGGGGCATGATCGGGGCGAGTGGCGTCAAACATCTGATGCTTCCTGATATTTCTCTGTACTGGCCTGAGATAACCGTAAAAGCCGGGTCGTCAATTGGACAGTTTGCCTTCTTTGGTGCCTAGCGCATCGGCAAGGCGCGCTTTGGCCGATCCGGGGCGCAGCGGTTTTGGTTGGCTTTCGTCGGGCGACCATCCGGTCAGACAGATCAACTCATAGGTGGCGGTCAGTCGCCTATCGGGCGTCTGGAAATTGTCAGCATAAAGCTGCTGCGCACGGGCAAAAACCTGTCGCTTGGTGGGTTGCTTTAAGCGCCCTGACAGGCTGTTGGCTTCACCCATGGCGCGCAGGTCGTGCATTAAGTGGATCAGATCGCGGTATTCCGCCGTCAGACGCGCGGAATCTGCTACTGGTAGGGCAAGTCCTGCCCGCTGAAGCAAACCGCCTAAATCGCGCAGCTCTGCCATCGGCGCGATGCGAGGGCTGAGCCCTCCGGTTACCTCGACCTCGGCCTGTCCCAGCGCTGCGCGCAACTCGTGTAAGGTTTCTCCGCCCAGACATACGACCAATAGCAACCCGTCGGGGCGCAAGGCGCGGTGGCATTGGATCAGTTGCCCGACAGGATCGTTGGCCCAATGCAGCGCCATTGAGTGGATCACCAGATCATGCGCGCCGGGGTTCAGGAGCAATACTTCGTCATCGGCAGTGATCTCGGCCCCTGGCAATACGTCGCGCCAGATATGCGCAAAAGGCGTCACGATCGCCGGGGCCGTAAAGGTTTTGTTAACCATGGAGAGCCGATCCTGCACTTCGTCCACGGCGGCACGCTGCAGGAACAGGGCCTCATCTTTTGCGCGGGCACGGCGCCGGACAAGCGTCGGGCGATCAAACAGAGAGGGTGCATTGGACTCGGGCAGTTTCATAGGGCGCAACTATCGCATGTGGCAGCGGATTCAAACCGCCGTAGCGCTGATCTATCCGCCGCGCTGCATGGGATGCGGTGATTTGACCGAGGCGGACTTCGGTCTGTGCGGGTCCTGCTGGCGCGAGACGCCCTTTATCGGCGGGGTCGTGTGCGAAAGCTGCGGGGTGCCGTTGCCGGGGATGTCCGACGGGCATCGGATTGAGTGCGACGATTGCATGGCCGCGCCGCGCCCGTGGCAGGACGCGCGCGCGGCGCTGCTGTACAAGGGTAAGGCGCGGTCGCTGATATTGGCATTGAAACATGGTGACCGACCCGAACTGGCGCGTCCTGCCGCCCGCTGGCTGGCGCGGGCTGGGCAGGAGCTGTTCCGGGAAGGCATGCTGGTTGCACCGGTGCCTCTGCATTGGTCCCGGTTGCTGAAGCGCCGGTACAACCAATCGGCCCTGTTGGCGCAGCACCTTGGGAAAGAGGTCGGGCTAGAGGTGTGCCCGGACCTTTTGCTTCGCCGTCGAAGGACTTCGGTTCTGGATGGCAAAACAGCGGTAGAGCGGGTTGAAACCCTAGAAAACGCGATCATCGCCCATCCAAAACGAAAAACCCGCATGCAAGGACGCGATATCCTGCTGGTAGATGATGTGATGACGTCCGGCGCGACGCTGGCGGCTTGCGCGCGTGTCTGCGTTGCATCCGGAGCAAATCATATTTTCGTGTTGACCCTAGCGCGCGTTGCCAAGGATGCCTAATTCGCCCAAGATTATGCGAAACGCGAAGGTACGGAATATGAAACCGGTAGAAATCTACACCTCACCGCTCTGCGGCTTTTGTCACGCGGCCAAGCGCTTGCTCAAGCAGAAGGGCGTCGAATTCAAGGAGGTCGACGTTTTGATGCACCCCAAGCGCAAGCCCGAGATGATCCAGCGCGCCGGTGGCAAACGAACCGTCCCACAGATCTTTATCGGTACGCAGCATGTAGGCGGCTGTGACGACCTGTATGAGCTGGAGCGTCAGGGCAAGCTGGACCGCCTGCTCGCGGCCTGATGAAAGCCGCGCTGCTGCAGATCACCTCGTCGGACGATCCGGCTGAAAATCTGGACATGGTGCGTGCCATGATGGCTGAGGCAGCGGAGCAAGGCGCGCGGTTCATCCTGACGCCCGAGGTGATGAATTGCGTGTCTACCAGCACCACGCGGCAGCGCGCCGTTCTGCAGCATGAAGAAGACGACCAGACGTTGGCTGGCCTGCGGGATCAGGCCGCCGCGCTGGGCGTCTGGTTGCTGATCGGGTCGCTGGCGATCAAAACGCATGATACGGACGGGCGGTTTGCCAACCGATCCTTCATGATCGACCCGCAGGGGCAGGTCGTGGCGCGGTATGACAAGATTCACATGTTCGACGTGCAGGTCACCGAATCCGAGACCTTCCGCGAATCGAAAAACTACCGCCCTGGCGATACGGCGGTGATTGCCGACACCACATTCGGCAAGGTCGGTATGACCGTCTGTTATGACATCCGGTTTCCGGCGCTCTATGCGGCGTTGGCGCAGGCGGGTGCGCGTATCCTGACGGTTCCGGCAGCGTTTTCGCCTGTGACCGGGGCTGCGCATTGGGAATCGCTGCTGCGCGCCCGTGCGATTGAAACGGGCTGTTGGGTTCTGGCGCCGGCCCAGACCGGTGAGCATCCCAAAGCCCGCGGAAAAACGCGCCATACTTACGGCCACAGCATGGTCGTTGCCCCGTGGGGAGAGGTCGTCATCGACGCAGGAACCGATCCGGGCATTCACATTTTCGATTTGCATGATAGTTCTGTGTCTGAGGCGCGCCGTCGGGTGCCCTCTTTGACTCACGTCCGTCGCTTTGACGGACCCTGATCCAGAACCGGACCATGACTGACGAACACAATGCCCTTGCGGTCACGCTGTTCAGCGAAATCCTGACCGCAGATCAGCTGTTGCGCAACCGGCTTAGCAGGGTGCTACCCAAGGGCATGGAGATTTCTCATTTCTCGGTGCTCAACCATCTGGTCTTTGTCGGGGGCGAACGATCTCCCGCGCAACTGGCCAGCACCTTTCACGTGACCCGAGGAGCGATGACCAACACCTTGGCCAAGCTGGAATGGGCCGGATACATCCACATCCGCCCCGACTGGGACGACGCCCGCCGCAAGATGGTCGCCATCAGCCCCGCTGGCCGTCGTGCGCGCGATCAGGCGATTTCCTCGATTGCCCCACTGATCAACCGCGTGGTCGGTGAGCTGGGGCTGGAGCGGGTTCGTAGCACGTTGCCGGTTTTGCGAGATCTACGGTTGCAGCTTGAGGGGGAGTAAGGGATCTAATTGGTCATTGTAACGACCTGCTCCCATAAACCTGAAGCGTTCTTATCGTTTACAAACCTCATCCTATCGTACAGCTTTGCTTCCCAAGAGCGCTGGGCGACGGAGCGTGCACATCGAATTGCGCGCTCGAATGCAGCTTTTGCTTCTTCACTCCGGCCCAATTGCGAAAGAGCTATGCCCGGCCCAATTGCGAAAGAGCTATGCCGCGTTCAAGGTTAACAATTGACCCTCTAGCCTGTCCGATAGGTGTTAGGCGAGCCCAAACACTACTTACCAGTGCGACGTTACAGAAACCGAGTTTGATTTTGCCTTCGTTGCGATCACTTTTGCAGGCTAAACCGTTGAAGGCGGAAAACATCCCTACAAGCCAAAACACAATAAAGGCGAATGCTAGAATTGAGCCGAGGCTCTTGTGTGACTTTGGCGTGTTTACTGGCGGGTCAAATTTCATCTAAGCAATATTGAAGAGGTTATGCTAATCAAACGTTGGATGGGTGCTTGCACCCATCTCTCACAATAATCGTCGACAGAATAATGGGTGTAAACACCCATCCTACAACCCCGGCTTCACACTCGCCGTCACATAATTCACGCTCAGATCACGGTCCGAGATCGACCAACTCCATAGGATCGGGTTGAACACAAATCCCTTGCGGTCCACCGGCTCCAGCCCGGATTGGCGCAGCAGGTCGAACAGCTCATCGGGGGTGATGAACTTGTTCCATTCATGCGTGCCGCGGGGCAGCCAGCGCATGACGACTTCGGCACCGAAAATGGCCATCGCATAGGATTTCGGGTTGCGGTTGATAGTGGAACAGATCAGCAATCCGCCGGGTTTCAGCAAGTCTTGCGATGCGGTCAGAAAACCAAGGGGGTCGGCCACATGTTCGACCACCTCCATGTTCAGCACCACGTCGAACTGTTCGCTTGCGGCGGCCAGGTCTTCGGCAGTGGTGTGGCGATAGTCGATCTGCAACCCTGATTGTTCGGCATGGATACGGGCGACGGGCAGGTTGCCTTCGGCGGCATCGGCACCCACGACCTCGGCCCCCAACCGCGCCATCGGTTCGCTCAGCAATCCGCCACCGCAGCCGATATCCAGCAAACGCAGGCCCTCGAACGGCTTCGGGGCCTTCAAATCACGATCAAATTCGCCCGCGATCTGCTGTGTGATATAATCCAGCCGACAGGGGTTGAGCATGTGCAGTGGTTTGAATTTTCCATGCGGGTCCCACCATTCTGCGGCCATCGCTTCGAATTTTGCGATCTCGGAAGGGTCAACCGTGTTCGGATGCGCTTGCATTCCTGTCTCCGTATGCTCTTTTACGCTTAAGGACTATATAGGGCCATAATGGACAAGTACCCGGACCAAAAGCGCGCAGTTCAATATCTGTACCCGCCGATCGATCCATTCGATCAGCGCATGGTCGATGTGGGCGACGGGCACCGTATCTATATGGAACAATGCGGCAATCCCAATGGCATTCCGGTGGTGATTCTGCACGGGGGGCCGGGCGGCGGCTGCAGCCCCGCAATGCGGCGTTATTTCGACCCGGACGTTTACCGGGTGATTCTGTTCGATCAGCGTGGATGTGGGCGATCGCGCCCGCATGCCTCGGTCACGGACAACACCACTTGGCATCTGGTGGACGATATCGAGCGGCTGCGGACGCTGCTGGATATTGACGACTGGATCGTCTTTGGCGGCAGCTGGGGGGCAACGCTTGCGCTGGTTTATGCGCAGTCGCACCCGGATCGGGTCAGCCGACTGGTCTTGCGCGGTGTGTTCCTGGCCACTCAGGCTGAATTGGACTGGTTCTACGGTGGAGGCGCGGGCAAGTTCTGGCCCGAGCAATGGTCAAAATTCACCGCTCTGCTGTCGGAAAATGAACTGAGCGACACGATCGGCGCCTATAACAAACGCCTGTTCTCAGGGGATCGCGCGACCGAGATCCTGTATGCCCGGGCTTGGTCCAGCTGGGAAAACGCGCTGGCCTCGATCCACTCGCATGGCGCGACTGGGGAAAGCCCCGGTGAATACGCGCGGGCCTTTGCGCGGCTTGAGAATCACTATTTCATGAACGGCGCGTTTCTGGAACGCGACGGGCAGATTCTGGACCAGATGGACAGGATCGCGCATATCCCCGGCCATATCGTGCAGGGGCGGTACGACATGATCTGTCCGCCTCAGGCCGCTTGGAACCTTGCCCAGCTTTGGCCCAATGCCGAGCTGAAGATGGTGCGGCAGGCCGGGCATGCGCTGTCTGAACCCGGAATAAGCGCCGAGCTGGTTCGAATCATGGACCGCGTGGCGGAGGGTGCGTCATGACCCGGATCGACCGTCGTGCCCTGTTTGCTTCCGGTGCTGCCGCCGCGTTGCTGGCGGCGACGGGTGCCACTTTGGCCGATGCGCCCAAAGTGGGCGGCACCCTGCGTCTGGCAGTGCCACGCGATGACAGCCTTGATCAGGTCGCCCGAGGGGCGGTGTTCGACACGCTGACCGAGATTGCCCCCGATGGTACCCTGCGCGGAGAGCTTGCGACCGGTTGGCAGACTGATTCCCAAGCTCGCATCTGGACCTTTGATCTGCGCGACGCTGCGCGTTTTCACGATGGCGCTGCCTTTGATATCAGCGATGTTATGGTCGTTCTGGGCGATGTTGGGCGTGTCGAAGCTATGTCGGAGAATCGTGTACGTCTTGAGTTGACCAAGGCCAACCCGGGCCTTCCTTTCCTTCTGTCCGACAGCAGGTTCGTTATCACGCGCAATGGGCAAGGTGTGACGCCCCTGCAGGGCGCGAATGGTACCGGGTGCTATCGGGTTGAACGTGCAGATGATAATCGTCACTTCCTTGGACGCCGTGTTGCGGGCCATTACAAAGATGGTTCAGCAGGCTGGGCCGAAACCTTCGAAGTTATCGTCATCCCGGATGCACGTGTGCGGACAGAGGCGCTGCGAGACGGCTTTGTGGACGTCGCCGCATTGCCGCAGAGCGAAGGACTGAGCGCGCACCGCGGATTGCGGTTTTTCCCAAGCGAAGCCGATATGGCACTGGGCGTTGCCGGACATGTCGGCATGCCACGTCAGATCGGAGCGGATCGGCCTCTGGATGATGGCCGAATTGCCGAGCGTTGGTGGTTGATTTAACCCCCGCTCACTCGCCTGCCTTCAATTTTGTTCGATTTTTTGCTATTGTATGCGCTATATTGGTTGAATTGTTTCGAAAATGGGAGAAGTCCCATGAAAGTCGAAGGTCTAAAGAGTTTAACGATAATCATTTTGTCCGGTGTGCTGGCGTATGTCACCGTGTTTGCCTTGAAAACAGGTAAAGACGTGACAGTAAAAGTCAGCAAAAACGGGACGATAGAGTTAGATGCCCGCGACGGGCAGTCGCTCACTCAGTTGCTGGATAACGGTTTTGAGGCCGTAAAGACGACACCAGAGGATGACGAAGAGACGACAGCGCGGAAACTGTCCGAGATGCGCGCTTTGAGGCGCACGTTGAAATCGCATGGCTATTACGCCCTGAATGATTCGGAGCTGGTGCACAAGATTCGCGGGCTGGAAAAGGACGATTCCCTGTCGGTCGAGCTGCGCGAAGTGCTTTATGATCTGGAAGGTCCGTTTTCGTTGCCGGGAACGTTGCGCGGAGCGGATTCCCGGATGTGGCAGGCGATCGCGGATCTGTACGAAGGGATAAAAGCCGAACCCCGCGACGACAGCCAGTTGTTTGCAACACTCTATACGAAGTTCATTCAGCAAGAGACCGTGTTCAGTCCCTTCAAGCACGAGGTAACAGCCGAAGGCGTGTTGTTGCATGACACAAATGCGGACGACAAACCGATGATGTTCACCTGCCCCGACAGTTTTCTGAAACAGGGGATCACTGTTCTGGTCAAGCCGGTCGGTGGGTCATCCAACATCATGCGACAGTTTACGGTGCAGCAGAACGCTATGTTTCACGCCTGTGCCGCGCGGACGCCGTTTGAGTTCCTGTCGGGATCTGAAATGAAACTGGGGCTGAACAGGGTGGCCTTTGATCAACTCTTCCCGCCACGGCTAGCTGACGCCGAACGGTTTCAGGGCAGAGGCACGCTGTCCGTGATTATCTATCCGCGCAATACGCAGCCTGCGCTTTTTGCATCTTCGGCGGAATAGGAGGTTTCAATGGAAAAACGCATTGCTCTATTCGCTACTATCGCGATTGTCGCCATCGCTTTGTCAGGGGGCGCACAGTCCCAGGGACGTCAATGCCTGTTTGACGGCGAGGTTTACGAAGACGGGGATCGGGTTGGTCCTTACGTCTGTGCGAATGGTGAGTGGATTCTCTCGAACTGATATTGTGATTGCTCATCCCAGTGCTTGGGCTTGCAATCTTGTAGTCGCTTGGCTATATGGCCGTTAACAGCGGCGTGTCGGGCTTCGGTCCGGGGCTCCACCGGAAAAGATCGACGGGCCGCGCGCCCGTTTTTTTGTGCCCGACTGACAGGGTAGAGTACCAGATGACAAACGACCTGATAGCCAAAGCAGCCATCGACCGGCGACTGGCCGAGATACTGATCCCCGTGATCGAGGATCTGGGATATGAACTCGTGCGTATTCGGCTGATGAGCGGCAAGCAGACCACGCTGCAGATCATGGCAGACAAACCTGATGGCGGTATCGAAGTCGATGACTGCGCCGAGATTTCAAACGCGGTCAGCGCTACGCTGGATGTCGAGGATCCGATCCTTGACGCCTATACGCTGGAAGTGTCCAGCCCCGGCATCGACCGCCCTCTGACCCGGCTCAAGGACTTTGAGATGTTCGAAGGGTACGAGGCCAAGATTGAGACCGCTGAACTGATCGACGGACGCCGCCGCTTCAAGGGTGAACTGGCCGGGACCGAGGGGGATGAGGTTCTGATCAATATTCCTGAAGGGGACGAGACGATTACCATTGGTCTGCAATTCGACTGGCTGAGCGATGCCAAGCTGGTCCTGACCGATGACCTGATCAAGGAAATGCTGCGCCAGCGCAAAGACGCCGGTGCCCTGAACGAAAACGCTTTCGACGAGATTGAGACCGAAGGGTCCGAAGAGGAGACGAACTGATGGCAATCACCTCAGCCAACCAGCTGGAGCTGCTGCAGACCGCCGAGGCCGTGGCCCGCGAAAAGATGATCGACCCCGGTCTGGTTGTCGAAGCGATGGAAGAATCGCTCGCCCGCGCCGCCAAGAGCCGCTACGGCGCCGAGATGGACATCCGCGTCAGCATCGATCGCAAGACCGGCAAGGCCACCTTCACCCGCGTCCGCACCGTGGTCGAGGACGAAGAGTTGGAGAACTATCAGGCCGAGATGACCGTCGAACAGGCCAAGCAGTATATGGAAGCGCCTGAGGTTGGTGACGTCTTCGTCGAAGAAGTTCCTCCGGTTGAAATGGGCCGTATCGCTGCGCAGTCCGCCAAGCAGGTGATTCTACAAAAAGTCCGCGAAGCCGAACGCGACCGTCAGTACGAAGACTTCAAAGATCGCGCAGGCACCATCATCAACGGTGCGGTCAAGCGTGAAGAGTTTGGCAACGTCATCGTTGATTTGGGCGGCGCCGAAGCCGTTCTGCGTCGCAATGACAAGATCGGTCGCGAAAGCTATCGTCCGAATGACCGTGTGCGTGCCTACATCAAAGAGGTCCGTCGCGAAGTGCGTGGCCACCAGATCTTCCTGTCGCGCACCGCGCCGGAATTCATGGCCGAGCTGTTCAAGATGGAAGTGCCCGAAATCTATGACGGCATCATCGAGGTCAAGGCTGTCGCCCGTGACCCCGGTTCGCGCGCCAAGATCGCCGTTATTTCCTATGATGGCTCCATTGACCCTGTCGGTGCCTGCGTTGGTATGCGCGGCAGCCGCGTGCAGGCCGTCGTGAACGAGCTGCAGGGCGAAAAGATCGACATCATTCCCTGGAATGAAGATCAACCGACCTTCCTGGTGAACGCGCTGCAGCCTGCTGAGGTTTCCAAGGTGGTTCTGGATGAAGAAGCCGGAAAAATCGAGGTTGTGGTTCCCGAGGAACAGCTTTCGCTGGCCATCGGTCGCCGCGGTCAGAACGTGCGTCTGGCCAGCCAGCTGACCAATCTGGACATCGACATCATGACCGAGGCCGAAGAATCGGCGCGTCGTCAGAAAGAATTCGAAGCCCGGACCCAGCTGTTCATGGACAGCCTGGATCTGGATGAGTTCTTTGCCCAGTTGCTGGTATCCGAAGGCTTCACCAACCTCGAAGAGGTAGCCTATGTGGAAATCGAAGAACTGCTGGTGATCGACGGCGTTGACGAGGGGACCGCGCAAGAGCTGCAGACGCGTGCGCGCGAATTCCTCGAAGCACAAGCCAAAGCCGCATTGGAAAGTGCCCGTGCGCTGGGCGCCGAGGACAGCCTCATTGAATTTGAAGGCCTGACACCCCAGATGGTTGAGGCATTGGCCAAGGATGACGTGAAGACTTTGGAAGACTTCGCCACTTGCGCTGATTGGGAATTGGCCGGCGGCTGGACAACGGTCGATGGCGAGCGAATCAAGGATGATGGTGTTCTGGAGCCTTTCGGCGTGACGCTGGAAGAGGCGCAGGATCTGGTCATGACCGCTCGGATCATGCTGGGCTGGGTCGATCCGGCTGAGTTGGAGCAAGCTGAAGAAGACAGCGAAGTAACCGAAGAGGAGGCCGAAGCCTGATCTCAGGCTTCGGGTGGCGCGTATGGGTCGCGGTGGCGTCCATAAGGATCGGTCCGAGGGACCTGAACGCAAGTGCATCGCCACGGGCGAGAT
Source organism: Ruegeria atlantica (assembly GCF_013033965.1). Lineage (GTDB taxonomy): Bacteria > Pseudomonadota > Alphaproteobacteria > Rhodobacterales > Rhodobacteraceae > Ruegeria > Ruegeria atlantica_D. The sequence continues at coordinate 41,790 of NZ_WQFE01000012.1, read as the reverse complement.
TCAACCTAAGTATGGGTTGATACGTTTTGTAGCGGGGCCGGACGGTCAGGTCTTTCCGGATGTCGCGGCAAAACTGCCGGGACGTGGCGTTTATGTTTCGGCGGAACGCAGTGCCTTGGACAAAGCCGTTGGTAAAAAGTTGTTTGCGCGCGGATTCAAGGCGCAGGTAAGCGTGCCAAAAGGTCTTGCGGACGACGTTGAACGTCAGGTTGCACGTCGCGTGATCGAGTTGGTGAGCCTTGCGCGAAAATCCGGTGACGCGGTCGCCGGCTATGAAAAGGTCAAGACGTGGCTGGACCGGGAAGAGGCCCAGGTACTGATGCAAGCCTCTGATGGTTCGGGGCGCGGCAAGTCGAAACTCAGCACGCCGCACTTCGGAAAGTACATCGGTTGGCTGACGGCGGACGAGTTGGGACAGGCATTTGGGCGCCAAACCGTGATTCATGCGGCGCTGGCCTCTGGCGGACTCGCCAAACGTGTTGTAGAGGAAGCGCAGCGCCTGCGTGGCTTGCGCGAAACGGATGACGGCGGCAGGGGCCGCGCGGAAGGGTAAGAAGCTTTATGAGCGATAATGACGGCAAAAAGACATTGGGTCTTCGTGGCGGGGCACGCCCCGGAAATGTGAAACAGAGTTTCAGCCACGGACGTACCAAGAATGTCGTGGTGGAAACCAAACGCAAACGCGTGGTGGTTCCCAAGCCGGGTGCTGGCAAACCGGGTGGCGGAGCAACGCCTTCGGGTGATCCGTCGCGCCGCCCTGCCGGGATTTCCGATGCGGAAATGGCCCGCCGGATGAAGGCGCTTCAGGCCGCCAAGGCCCGTGAGGTCGAAGAGACCGCCGCCCGTGAAGCAGCGGAAAAGGCGCGTGAAGAAGAACGCGCCCGTCGTCGCGCGGAACAAGAGGCCAAGGAACGCGAACAGCGCGAGGCCGAGGAAAAGGCACGGGCCAAGGCCGAAGAAGAAGAACGCAAGCGCAAAGAGGCAGAAGAAGCTGCCAAGCGTGCTGCTGCGGCGCCGGCGCCGGCAGAACCCAAAGCGGCGCGCAGCCCGGCGAGCAAACCTGCACCTGCAGCCACACCGCGCAAACAGGACCGGGAACGCGAACAGCGCGGTCGTGGTAAAGGGCGCGACGACAACCGCCGTTCGGGCAAGTTGACTCTTGGTCAGGCTACCGGGGGTGAAGGAAACCGTCAGCGTTCGATGGCCGCGATGAAGCGCAAGCAGGAGCGGGCGCGTCAGAAAGCCATGGGCGGTACCGTCGAGCGGGAAAAGGTGATCCGTGACGTTCAGTTGCCCGAGGCAATCGTGGTCTCGGAACTGGCCAACCGTATGGCCGAGCGTGTGGCTGACGTGGTCAAATCGCTGATGCAGATGGGCATGATGGTCACGCAGAACCAGACCATCGACGCCGATACTGCCGAGCTGATCATCGAAGAGTTTGGCCACAAGGTCACCCGTGTCTCTGATTCGGATGTTGAGGACGTCATCAAAGAAGTCGAAGACAGCGAAGACGATCTGCAGCCGCGTCCGCCGGTCATCACCATCATGGGTCACGTTGACCACGGTAAGACCTCGCTGCTGGATGCGATTCGCGATGCACGCGTTGTGGCCGGTGAGGCCGGGGGTATTACCCAGCATATCGGCGCCTATCAGGTGAAAACCGACGGCGGCACCACGCTGACCTTCCTGGATACACCGGGCCACGCGGCCTTTACCTCAATGCGTTCGCGCGGGGCTCAGGTCACGGATATCGTGGTTCTGGTGGTTGCTGCTGATGACGCGGTGATGCCGCAGACGATCGAGGCGATCAACCACGCCAAAGCGGCTGAGGTCCCGATGATCGTGGCGATCAACAAGGTCGACAAGCCGGATGCGAACCCGGACAAGGTGCGCACCGATCTGCTGCAGCACGAAGTGATCGTTGAGAAAATGTCGGGTGAGGTTCAGGACGTCGAAGTCTCGGCCATTACTGGTCAGGGTCTGGATGAGCTGCTGGAAGCCATTGCGCTGCAATCCGAAATTCTGGAGCTGAAAGCCAACCCGAATCGCGCCGCCCAGGGTGCCGTGATCGAGGCGCAGCTGGATGTGGGTCGCGGTCCCGTGGCCACCGTTCTGGTTCAGAACGGGACGCTGCACCAGGGCGACATCTTCGTTGTGGGTGAGCAGTACGGTAAGGTCCGTGCGCTGATCAATGACAAGGGTGAACGCGTCAAGGAAGCTGGACCCTCGGTCCCGGTCGAAGTTCTGGGTCTGAATGGTACACCCGAAGCGGGTGACGTTCTGAACGTGACCGAGACCGAAGCGCAGGCCCGTGAGATCGCTGAATACCGCGAGCAAGCCGCCAAGGACAAACGCGCTGCCGCTGGTGCCGCGACAACCCTTGAGCAGCTGATGCAGAAGGCAAAGGAAGACGAAAACGTCACCGAGCTGCCGATCCTGATGAAAGCGGACGTGCAGGGTTCGGCCGAGGCCATCGTTCAGGCGATGGAAAAAATCGGCAACGACGAAGTGCGCGTACGCGTGCTGCATTCGGGCGTCGGTGCAATCACCGAGACGGATGTCGGCCTGGCCGAGGCTTCGGGCGCACCGATCTTTGGCTTCAACGTGCGTGCCAACGCATCGGCGCGGAACACCGCGAACCAGAAGGGTGTTGAGATCCGCTATTACTCGGTGATCTACGATCTGGTCGACGATGTGAAGGCAGCCGCATCCGGTCTGCTGAGCGCGGAGATCCGCGAGAAGTTCATCGGTTACGCCGAGATCCGCGAAGTCTTCAAGGTCACCGGCGTTGGCAAGGTTGCCGGCTGTTTGGTCACCGAAGGCGTGGCCCGTCGTTCCGCAGGCGTCCGCCTGCTGCGCGACAACGTGGTGATCCACGAAGGCACGCTGAAGACCCTGAAGCGCTTCAAGGACGAGGTGGCTGAGGTTCAGTCGGGTCAGGAATGCGGTATGGCGTTCGAGAACTACGACGATATCCGCGCAGGCGACGTGATCGAGATCTTCGAGCGCGAAGAAGTCACCCGCACGCTGGACTGATCTGGGAAACAACTGAAACAACAAAAGCGGCTCCTACGAGCCGCTTTTTTCTTGTGAGACGCCATGGTCTTTGGCTTTCTGAATTTAGATTGAAAGTCAGTGCCTTACAATTTTTAAGACCTATGGTTTTCCATCCGATCCTTTGGAATCCTAGAGGCACACTTATTTGCAGCGCCGCCATATTCGCTCCACAATTCGCTCGCCTTATAAGTGATACCCCGTCACTTGATTCAATGTTTCGTTTAGGAAGACTAAGAGATGCTTCGCAATCTTTTCAAACCCCGCCAACACCGGCATGAAATATTTGTTCCTGCATCTGTGCTCGCACCGGAAGCAGAAGAATACGCTCTCGTCGGCTCAGTTGTCAGCTGGGTGAACGCCGCGCGTGATCGGGGTGCCTATTCTGCGGATGAGATCGCGGAGGAAGCTCCACAGGTGTACTATGCCGATTATTACTACGCACAGGTGTGCAATGGGGGTCATTCCCAATTCCGGCACAATTCACGGATGGATCCCATGACCCTAGCTCATGCGCAGAATGGTCTGAAAAACGCGGGTCTGACTGAGCTGGCGTCATGCTTGGGTGCGCTTATTGAGGCTCCCGGGATCGAAAAGGCCGCTTTGGACGCTCTGGATTCTCGGTTTTACGCTGCGTATTCAGACTACCACGCAAAGATAAACGCATGGCTTCAGCCTCGCATAAAAGTGGTGCCGGATGGTGACTACCCTGTGAAGTTGGAACAATTTCTGAAGCTGGATGGCCCCCGAGTTCAACGTTTTCAAGACCGTGAGGCTCTTGGCCTTCAGGCGAAGATTGAGAATGCTCAACTCGCCGGCTATGCACAGGCGGTTTATGAGATGACGGGTGGCCATTTCCTGGGTGTGCGCCCTGGTAGTTTCGCAAGTGTTTTTGGCCAGCAAACAGTGATCTGGGGAATCGCTTTGCGAACCGAGCAGGGAGAAGAGACCGTCTTAAATGGGATGGATGTGGCCGAGAGGTTTCTGCTTGTCCCGAAAATGCCGAAAGAGACGGTGGAAACAGAAGATCAGTTACTTGCCTTGTTTAACTCTGGTCACAATTTGAAGAAAGAAGTCGTAGATCAAAATTGCGAACTGGCACGAACTGAACGTCTGGGCCTGATCGCGGCGCTCTTGCTTGACATGGCGCCTGATCTGTCATCCCAGGATGTTGTCGCTTTGCACCTGATGATCGACAATGACCCTGAAAGAAAAGGGCGCTATGTGATGATCCATTGCGAAGGTCGCCGTGGGCATTTTGTCATTCGTATTGATGATTCCAAATCGATGATCATAAGTCTGGCTGACAAGGCTGCCGTAGCTGTATTGAGCAATCGCGAGGTTAGAAAAGCGCTGCGCCAGTTCGATGCTCGAAATCGTGTCCACTGAACTTAAGCGAGAAAATTGTCATTTGAAGTCAGGTATATGACCAGCACGCTCCTGTGCTGCGCGCGCTTCTGACATCTTCGGCGTTGCTATAGGTGTTCGGTTCGTTGCGGTTTTGTTGATTTGTGATACACGGGCCAAGATTTTCTTTGGTCCAGCACACGCGACTATCGCGACGACGGCAAATATGTCCCCGGATGCATGATGATGTCGAAATGATGCGCCCCCCTCTGCAAGTTAAAACTCACCGAATGGCCCCCCTTGCGCAACGCCTCGGCGTAGTCTCGACTTTGGCGGATGAATTCGGGCGTGTCCCGTTCCGCCACGGTCACGCTATAACGCGGGCCGGGGCGGGGCAGGTGCAGGATAGGTGACAGATCGTGTATCTCAACGGGCGTCAGTTTCAGGGGATCATTCACCGAGGTTAGACTGATCGGTTCCAAGTCATAGATGCCACTGATCAGGATCACATCCCGCACGCGCAGTCCTGCGCGGGCCAATGCATCGGCGGAGGTCGCCATCACCATCGCCACCAGATGCGCCCCGGCGCTGTGCCCCGAAAGGGTGATCCGCGATGGATCGAACCCCAGATTGAAGGCATTCGCCGCCAGCCACAAAAGCGCATCACGGCACTCTTCGATCATGTCCCCAATGCGGGCATCCGGGGCCAGCGTGTAGTTCAGCGTGGCAAAGGATTGCTCGGCCTCAATCATTGCCGGGGCCATCATCGCAGAGTCGCGCTGGCTGAGCGCCTGCCAATACCCTCCGTGGACAAAGATATGCAGCGGCGCGCCTGTTCCTTTCGCGGGAAAGAAATCCAGCACTTGTGTCGGAGCTTCGCCATAGGCGAGGTTCTCCTTCACTTTCATCTGCGCCCGGTGCTGCGCGCTGAGCGCGGTGTAGCTGTCCAGATACGGCGTCAGATCACCACCGATCATCGAACTGGGAGAGTATTCACGCTCTAGCTCATCCTGAGAAAACCCCCGATACAGCATTGCCTACTCCTGCCCTGCATACATCAATTCGGTGCGCACGTCGTAGAGGTCATGGAAGAACCTCAATTCCAGTGCTTTACGCAGAAAGGACACGCCGCTGGACCCTCCGGTGCCGGGTTGGTTACCGATCACGCGCTCCACGGCTGTGACATGGTCAAAACGCCAGCGCTGGAACAAGGATTCCACATCCATCAGCTTTTCGGCCAGAGCATACAGATCCCAGTGCTTTTCTGTGTTTCGGAACACCTGCACCCAGATTTTCACGATACGCGGATCGCCTGAATAGGGTTGTGAATAGTCCCGATCCAGTAGCTCTTGCGGAACGTCGAATCCTTGGCGCGCCAGCATATGCAACACCTCGTCATATAGCGAAGGTTTCGTCAGAGCGGCGTTAAGAACCTCCATGACCTCTGCGTCATGTTCGTGCACCTTCAAGGTCGAGGCGTCCTTGTTGCCCAGAATGAACTCGATCTGGCGATAGCCATAGCTTTGGAATCCCGAAGAACTTCCAAGTGCTTGTCGAAATGTCATGTAATCGGCGGGCGTCATGGTCAGCAGGGTTTCCCACGCCGTGATCAATTGGCGCTGAATTGCTTTGACCCGATCAAGGTTCTTCATCACCGGACCGAAGTCATCCTGTTGCAGAAACCGGCGAACCTCGACCAGCTGGTGGTGCATCAGTTTCAGCCACAACTCGCTGACCTGATGGATGATGATGAACAGCATCTCATCCGGCTGCGCGGGGTTCTGAAAGGTCTTTTGCAGGTTCAGCAGCGTCTTAAGCTGCAGAAAATCACCATAGCTCTTGCGATGGGTTTCCGTGAAATCGGTGACCAGAGTGTCTTCGATTCCACGCTCAAGATACCTGTCCTTGTCGCCCATTTGCTCCTCCAAACGCATGAGTTCATCCCTGTTTAGGGTCTGATCCTGCGTAATTCCAGAGCGTTAAGTCCAGTCCAGAACAACCTTGCCAGATTGACCCGATTTCATTGCTGAAAACCCTTGGGCAAATTCATCAACACCAAAGCGATGTGTAATGACGCGACTGACGTCCAGGCCGTTCTGCAGCATGGCGATCATCTTGTACCAGGTCTCAAACATCTCACGCCCATAGACGCCCTTGATGGTGATCGCCTTGAACACGATACGCGACCAATCCACCGGAGATTTCCCGGGCGGGATGCCCAGCAGAGCGATCTTGCCGCCCATCACCAGCGCCTCGACCATCTGGTCCAGCGCGATTTGCGAGCCGGACATCTCAAGACCAACGTCGAAGCCTTCTTTCATGCCCAGTTCTGCGATCACATCCTGCAGCTCTTCTTTGCTGACATCGACTGTTCGCACAGTCGGCACCACATGTTCAGCCAGCGTCAGGCGGTCGGGATTGATATCCGTGATGACCACATGCCGCGCGCCAGCATGGCGGGCGACGGCGGCGGCCATGATCCCAATCGGTCCTGCACCGGTGATCAGCACATCCTCACCCAGCAGATCAAAGCTGAGCGCGGTGTGAACTGCGTTGCCCAAGGGATCAAGGATCGCTCCGATTTCATCCGGCACATCTTCGGGCAGGGGTACCACATTGAATGCCGGTAGTTTAAGGTACTGGGCGAAAGCGCCCTGTTCGTTCACCCCAATACCCCGCGTACCCGGGTCAAGATGGAACTTGCCCGCCCGGCTTTGGCGGCTGTCAGTTGTGATCAGATGGCCCTCGCCAGAACAACGCTGGCCGATCTCAAGACCGGTGACATTGCGGCCGATCTCAACGATCTCACCCGCGAATTCGTGGCCGGTGATCATCGGGATCGGCACCGTGGCTGCGGCCCAGTCATCCCAGTTCCAGATATGGATGTCGGTCCCGCAGATGCCGGTTTTGTTGATGCGGATCAGAACCTCATCCTCGGTAATCTCGGGCACCGGGGCCTGGACCATCCACAGACCTTCCTCGGGTTTGGACTTTTCCAGAGCTTTCATCGTGTTGGGTCGCATCAGATCACTCCCAGTTCTTTGCCGACCTTACCAAAGGCGGTCAGTGCACGGTCCAATTCATCCTTTGTTAGAGCCGCATTCATCTGCGTTCTGATCCTTGCCTGCCCGCGCGGGACGACCGGGAAAAAGAAGCCCGAGACATAGACGCCTTCATCAAACAGGCGCGATGCCATGTCCTGCGCCAGCGTGGCCTCACCCAGCATGACCGGGATGATCGGGTGCTCGCCGGGCAGCAGATCAAAGCCCAGCTTTTCAAGTCCTGCGCGCCAGTACTTGGCGTTTCCGAACAGTTGGGCACGCAGTATGTCGCCATCTTCGACCAAACGGATCGCCTCAAGACCTGCGGCGACGATGGAGGGCGGCAGCGAGTTGGAGAACAGATAAGGCCGAGCCCGCTGCCGCAGCAGATCGATCACTGGCTGCGGCCCGGCGATGTAACCGCCGATTGCCCCCCCAAGTGCCTTGCCCAAAGTTCCAGTCAGAATGTCCACGTCAACACCGAAATGATCCGGTGTACCCGCGCCGTTCGGCCCCATAAAGCCGGTGGCGTGGCAGTCATCGACCATGACGATGGCATCATATTTATCGGCCAACTCGCGAATTTTCGGCAGGTTGGCCAGGTAACCGTCCATCGAGAAGACGCCGTCGGTCGCGATCATAATATGCCGCGCTCCATCCTCGCGCGCCTGTTTCAACCAGGCCTCAAGGTCGTTCATGTCGTTGTTCAGATAGCGATAGCGCTTCGCCTTGCACAGCCGCACCCCGTCGATGATCGAGGCGTGGTTCAGACTGTCTGAGATGATGGCGTCTTCAGGTCCTAACAAGGGCTCAAAGAGCCCCCCATTGGCATCGAAACAAGCTGCAAACAGGATCGCATCGTCCTTGTTCAAGAACTTCGCCAGCTTCTGTTCCAACTCGCGGTGAATGTCCTGCGTGCCGCAGATAAACCGGACCGAGGCCATGCCGAACCCTTTCGGTCGCATCGCGCCCTTAGCGGCGTCGATCAGCGCGGGATGATCGGCTAGACCCAGATAGTTGTTGGCGCACAGGTTGATCACCTGTTTGTCGCCCACAGTAATCTCACCGCCCTGAGGCGAGGTGATCATTCGTTCGCGTTTATACAGACCCTCAGATTCAATCTGCGCAAGGGTGTCCGAGATGTGGGACAGGAATGCATCGGCCATGGCGGTCTCCGGTTTATATGAGTCGCGTATCTAACATAACGGACATAATTCCCAAATGGGGGAATTACAATATACGGGAAGGAAATCCGTGAAGGCGGATTCTTGCCAGAGTCAGGCGTTTTTGACGATCAGGAATACGCGCGCCGGCTCGCTGGCGACGATCGAATGAGCAATGTCCGCTGAATAGCGCGCCGTATCACCTTGTTTCAGGTCGCTGATTGCGGATCCTGAGGTTACGCGAACCGCGCCTTCCAGCACGGTCAGTTGCTCACGTGCTCCACGCGCATGGGGCTGGCTGTTCAGTGCGCCGTCTTTGTCGAATTCAATGTCGTAGACCTCGTGACCACCTGCCTCTTCGGGTGGTGACAGAATGCGAATCCGGCAGTTTTGGCCCATGTTGTCGATGCTGGGCACCTCAGATTTCCTAAGGACTTCGATCTGGTCCGTGTTTTTTGCATCTTCCAGCAAGCCTGCGAAATCCACCTGCAAAGCACGGGTCAGGTTCCATAGGGTCGAGATTGTGGGGCTGCTTTCGCCGCGTTCGATCTGGCTGACCATGGATCTGGATACACCGCTGAGGTTTGCCACGGCTTCAAGCGACAGGCCCTTGGCGCGGCGCGCCTCTTTCAGGCGGGCGGGCAGGCGTGTCAGGATATCGTCTGGGTTTTCCGTCATGACGGAATCTCATGCGCTTTTGCCTGTCGGATGTCAATTCTGCTTGTGACGGTACGTTCCATGGGACAGCCTGATTCCGCAGATGCATAGTGCCGCCAAATCCCAAAAGGAGGAGAGACATGAAAGACATCGTGATTCTTGATGGTGCCCGCACGGCGATCGGCACTTTTGGCGGGGCGTTGGCCTCAACAGCGCCAATAGATCTTGCGACCGTTGTGACCGAGGCCGCGATGGAGAAATCCGGGGTCGAGCCGACACAGATCGGCAACGTGGTTTTTGGTCATGTCATCAATACCGAGCCACGCGATATGTACCTGTCGCGTGCTGCCGCCAAACAGGCGGGCATTCCGAACGAAACGCCTGCTATGAATGTGAACCGTCTGTGTGGTTCTGGTGCGCAGGCGATTGTGTCCGCAGTGCAGTCTCTGATGCTGGGCGATGCGGAGTTTGCTGTGGCCGGAGGTGCCGAGAGCATGTCGCGCAGCCCCTACATCATGCCTCAGGCGCGCTGGGGGGCGAAGATGGGGGATGTTAAGTCACTCGATATGATGCTTGGCGCGCTCAACTGTCCATTTGGTACGGGTCACATGGGTGTGACGGCCGAAAACGTAGCAGATGAACACCAGATCACACGCGAGCAGATGGATGAATTTGCTCTGGCCAGCCAAACCCGTGCAGCAGAAGCAATTGGGGCTGGCTTTTTCGAAAGCCAGATCGCGCCAGTGCAGGTCAAAGTCAAACGCGACATGGTTGATTTCATGGTCGACGAGCACCCCAAGCAGACCTCGGTCGAGGCGCTTGCTGGATTGCGTCCTGCGTTCAAGAAAGACGGACGGGTAACGGCCGGGAATGCGTCGGGCATTAACGACGGTGCGGCTGCGATGGTTTTGGCCACGGCAGAGGCCGCCGAGAAAGCGGGTCTGAAACCCAAAGCGCGCATTCTGGGATATGGTCACGCCGGTGTTCGACCCGAGGTTATGGGGATCGGACCGGTTCCGGCCGTTCAGAACCTGTTGGAGCGCACGGGCCTATCGATCGAGGATTTTGATGTGATCGAAAGCAATGAGGCCTTCGCATCACAAGCCTTGGCGGTGAACAAGGAATTGGGTCTGGATGCGGCAAAAGTGAACCCGAACGGGGGCGCAATTGCTTTGGGGCATCCGGTCGGGGCAACAGGCGCAATCATCACCCTTAAGGCGTTGTACGAGTTGGAACGCATCGGCGGGTCCAAAGGCTTGGTCACCATGTGCATCGGCGGCGGACAAGGCATTGCCATTGCCTTTGAACGGCTCTGATTCGGATTGGGCAGGGGGGCTGTCTGCCTCCCGTCGCGTCTAAACGCGATTCCCCCCCGAGGATATTTTTGGCCAGATGAAGCTGACGGACTGGATTTAAGTGAAGGCCGTCAGGATTAGGACAATTACGGCACCGGCGGCGGCCCCGATGGTTGCAGAGAGAATCGCTGTCGGCAGTCCTTTGTTCTGGGCATCATCCTTCTGCGTCTGAGCGATCAGCGCATTCTCCACCAAAGCAGGCAGGCGGGGCCCAAAGCGGGCCAATACCAATGCCGTTTTGCCAAAGTCGCGCAGGGCCGCGCGGGGGCCGATGGATTGCTTGATGTAGTCTTCAACAACTGGCCGGGCGACCTCCCAGATGTTGATATGTGGGTCCAGTGACCGCGCGACGCCTTCGACAACCACCATTGTGCGCTGCAGCAGGATCAGTTCTGTGCGGGTCTCCATGCCGAACCGTTCTGTCACCTCGAACAGGTAATTCAGCAGGCGGCCCATCGAGATACGCGTCGCGTCCATGCCAAAGATCGGCTCTCCGACTGCGCGCAGGGCACGGGCGAATTCATCGACATCCTGATTTGCGGGGACATAGCCAGCCTCGAAATGCACTTCGGCCACGCGTTTATAATCGCGGCGGATAAAGCCAAAGAGGATCTCGGCGTACACACGGCGGGTGTATTCGTCGATATGGCCCATGATGCCGTAGTCATAGGCGATGATGTCCCCGTTGGCCGCGACCTTCAGGTTGCCCTGATGCATGTCGGCGTGGAAGAAGCCATCGCGCAGTGCGTGCAGCAGGAATAGGCGCAGGACGCGTTCCGCGAGGTCTCGGCGGTCGTGCCCGGCGGCGTCCAGCGCGGCGTTCTCGCCCAGCGGAATACCGTCGGCCCAACTGAGTGTCATGACCCGGCGAGCGGACAGGGACCACACGACCGGCGGCAACCAGAACCCGGCATCGTCCTTGGTGTTGGCCGCATATTCAGAAGCGGCAGCGCTTTCCAGGCGCAGGTCAAGTTCACCGCGTACGACCCCGTCGAAATGTTCGATCACTTCCATGGGCCGCAGTCTGCGCGCGCCGGGAGCGAAGAGTTGCACGATGCGTGCGGCGAAATAGAACGCGTCCACATCCTTGCGGAACGCGCGCTCGATACCGGGACGCAGAACTTTAACGGCCACGTCTTCGCCGGTGCTGACCAGTTTGGCCTTGTGAACCTGAGCGATTGAGGCCGCAGCGATGGGTTCACTGAAATCGCTGAACATTTCGGAAAGCGGCTGGCCCAGCTCCTTTTCCACCTCTGCCATTGCTTCGGCCCGGGAGAACGGCGGCAGCTTGTCCTGCAGCACGCGCAGTTGTTCGGCCAGTTCGTCGCCCACCACGTCGGGTCGGGTTGACAGAACCTGACCAAACTTGATGTAGGCCGGTCCAAGTGCGGTCAGCGCGCGTGTGGCGGGGGGCATTTCCGGATCGCCCTTGTAGCCCAGCCATTGGAACGGTTTGCCCAACGCATGTGCCAGAAACCGCAACGCGCGCGGCGCTTCGAACGCATCCAGCACGACGTTCATTGCCCCTGTGCGCTCAAGCGTTGCGCCTGTGCGGATCAGGCGGATAATGTTGTGAGGGCCGCGCATCTAAATTTTCCAGCCGGAATGCAGCGCAGCGATGCCCATGCTCAAGTTGCGGTACTTGGCGTTTTCAAAACCGGCAGTGCGGACCATGCTCAGGAATGTCTCCTGATCGGGGAACTTGCGGATCGATTCGACCAGGTACTGATAGCTGTCGTAGTCATTGGCAATCAGCTTGCCCATGCGCGGGATGACATTGAAGCTGTAGAGGTCATAGAGTTTTTGCAGCCCGTCATTCGGCAATTGGCTGAATTCCAGCACCATCAGGCGACCGCCGGGCTTCAAGACACGAAACGCTTCGTTCAGCGCCTCTTGCGGGCGGGTTACGTTCCGGATGCCGAATGAGATCGTGTAAACGTCAAACGTGTTGTCGTCGAAGGGCAGTGACATCGCATCACCAACGACCCAGTTCAAGCTGTCGGCCATCTGATCAGCCTCTGCGCGCTGTCGGCCTTCGACCAGCATCGGTTCGGTCAGGTCCAGCACGGTGGCATGGCCATAGCCCGCGCGTTTTAGAAAACGGAACGAGATGTCTCCGGTGCCACCTGCGACATCCAACAGGCGCTGGCCGGGACGCGGTGCAAGCCAGTCCATCATCGCGTCTTTCCAGACCCGGTGAATGCCCATCGACATGACATCGTTCATCACGTCGTATTTCGAGGCGACCGAGTTAAACACGCCCTGCACGCGCCCGGCCTTTTCAGCCTCGCGGACGGTTTCAAACCCGAAATGAGTGGTCTTGTCGCTGTTGTCGGACATTTGCCTTGCCGTTTGTCGAATTTCGCCTCTGTTATAGGGCTCTGGAACCGGGGCACAATGCGGCCCTTTGAATTAGGAGCCCTCTAATGCCCGAATTGCCCGAGGTCGAGACAGTAAGACGCGGCCTGAGCCCTGCGATGGAGGGCGTGGTGATCGAAAAGGCGGATGTGAATCGCCCTGATCTGCGCTGGCCCTTCCCGGAACGGATGGCCGCGCGGTTGACCGGGCAAACGGTTCAGCGATTGCGTCGGCGGTCGAAATACATACTTGCCGACCTCAGCAGCGGTGAGACATTGCTGATTCATCTCGGCATGTCGGGTCGGATGACTGTATCAGGTGACCCATTAGGGCAATTCGCACACGAACATCCGATGCCCGAAAAACATGACCATGTGGTCTTTCACATGGCCAATGGCGCGCGGATTACGTTCAATGATCCGCGCCGGTTCGGTGCGATGGACCTGTTGCAGACAGAAACGGCAGAGGACCACAAACTGCTGTCGGTTCTTGGGCCGGAACCTTTGGGCAATGATTTTCACGAGCAACACCTGATTGATGCGTTTCGCGGCAAGAACACTCCGGTCAAATCCGCGTTGCTTGATCAGGGAATCGTTGCGGGATTGGGCAATATCTACGTTTGCGAGGCGCTTTATCGCGGCCGAGTGTCGCCACGTCGCAAGGCCGGACAAATTTCTTCAGCGCGTGTTGCAGCTTTGGTTCCGATCATCCGGAAAGTGTTGCAAGACGCGATTGAGGCGGGTGGATCATCCCTACGGGATTTCCGCCAAGCTGATGGAGAACTTGGATATTTTCAGCACAGCTTTGACGTCTATGGCCGTGAGGGACAGCCTTGCAAGACCGAAGGTTGTGGTGTGCCGATCAAAAGAATCACCCAGTCCGGTCGCTCATCCTTCTACTGTGCGCAATGCCAAAGATAACTTGATCCAGCAAATTCGCGTGGTAAGGAATCGTACCTGAACGGAACAACCGGAAGCTTACACCTCATGGCTTTTGAGACGATCATCGTCGAAATCGAAGACCACGTCGCCCTTATCAAGCTCGACAGACCCGATGCGCTGAATGCGCTGAACTCACAGCTGGCTCAGGAACTGTGCGCCGCATTGGAAGATGCGGATAGCAACGACAAGGTGCGCTGCATCGTCATCACCGGGTCGGACAAAGCGTTCGCGGCAGGTGCGGACATCAAGGAAATGTCCGAGATGAGCTTTGTGGATGTCTACAGCTCGAACCTGTTTGGTTCGTTGAATGATCGCGTTTGCGCGATCCGCAAGCCGATCATAGCGGCCGTTGCGGGCTATGCGCTGGGCGGCGGATGCGAGCTGGCGATGTTGTGCGATTTCATCATTGCCGCGGACACCGCCAAATTCGGCCAGCCCGAGATCAACCTTGGCGTCATTGCAGGGTTGGGCGGAAGCCAGCGTCTGACGCGGTTTGTTGGCAAGTCCAAATCCATGGACATGAACCTGACCGGCCGTTTTATGGACGCCGAAGAGGCCGAGCGTTCCGGGCTTGTCAGCCGCGTTGTGCCCGCCAAAAAGCTGATGGACGAGGCGATGGGCGCGGCCCAAAAGATTGCAGAGAAATCCCAGCTGTCCGCGATGGCGGCCAAGGAATCGGTGAACCGCAGCTATGAGTTGCCACTGAGCGAAGGCATGTTGTTTGAACGCCGTGTGTTCCACTCGATGTTCGCGACAGAGGATCAGAAGGAAGGCATGGCCGCGTTCCTGGAAAAGCGCGCCGCGCAATTCCGCGACAAATAACCGGTACCCTGATCCAATCGAATCCGGCGGGCTTTTGCCCGCCTTTTTCATACCTGACACGCACGGCGAAAGAATCGGCTTGGCAAACCGGGCCAACTTGGATAGTAAGCGCCGCTATACATGCGCGTGCGGCCCGCTTGGCCCGACTCACACTCGTGATTTCTGATCCGGTGCGGATATTCCGTGGCGCGCAACCCTAGATAACGTACCGAACCAAAGGTCAGAGACACAGATGGCTAATTCGCCCCAAGCAAAAAAACGCGCTCGTCAGAACGAAAAGCGTTTCGCAATCAACAAAGCACGTCGTTCGCGCATCCGCACCTACCTGCGTAAAGTAGAAGAAGCGATCGCATCCGGCGATAAGGACGCTGCAACCACAGCCCTTCGCGCAGCTCAGCCTGAACTGATGCGCGGCGTCACAAAAGGCGTTTTCCACAAGAACACCGCGTCGCGTAAAATGTCGCGTCTGTCGGCTCGTGTGAAAGCGCTGGGCTAAGGTCCAGGTTGACCTTAGGTCAATCAGACAACGTAAATTGATAAAAAAAGCGCTGCATCCCGCGGCGCTTTTTTTGTGCTGTTGCCGGAAAGCCGCGCCTTCACAAATCCGAGAGATTCTTTCCGCGAAAGATACGAGTCAATATCAGAGTTTCGTTGCCGGATGCCTCGGCCTCTTGCTACCACTGTTACAGCGATTCACTCGCTTGGGGGGACAGGCTGTTCCAACGACCGAACTGACGGGCATCAGAATGGTCAGGAACGAATGTTGGCAACTGGTTTGCTAATCTGCTGCGGTCCTTGGGTCACCAGGGAACCAAGCCCTGTCGAATATGAGATTGCGTTGCGCAACCCTGTTTTCAGGGCGTTTCGGGTATGGAGCGCCGGTTGAAATGGTTGTGCAGACATTCTGAGACACACCCGCCAAACTTCTGCGGTTTGGCGTCGGGTATCCCTTTGCGTGTGAATGCTTAATCCGGGTGACCGGAAAATAGCAATAAGGCCGACAGGCCAATAAAGAATGGGATGCGTGAGGCGCTTAATGACACAAGAGAAATGGGGACTACTACGAAACAAGTTGCTTAAGGCCATCGGGAAAAACAATTACACCACCTGGATCGAACCTCTTGAGTTCCAAGAGTTGCAGGATGGCGTAGCGGTGTTTTCCGTGCCGACAAACTTTATGGGCAACTATGTCAGTCAGAACTTTGCGGATCTCATACTGTATGAGATGAACACCGCGGGGGAAACGGTTCAACGACTGGCCTTCCGCGTCGCTGCCAACTCACCGGCGCGCCCTAAGACAGAGACCGAACCCGAGCCGACAGTTGTGCGGGATGCACCTGTTTCGCCGCAAATGGACGTCGCGAATGACGCGCTTGAATCCTTGCAGGCTGCTCCGCTGGATTCGCGTTTTACCTTCGACAGCTTTGTTGTTGGCAAACCCAACGAATTGGCTCATGCCGCTGCGCGACGTGTCTCTGAGGGCGGTCCCGTTACGTTTAATCCGCTTGTGCTTTATGGCGGCGTCGGTTTGGGTAAGACGCACCTGATGCACGCGATTGCATGGGAGCTGAAAACCAAGCACCCGGAATTGAACGTACTCTATTTGTCGGCGGAACAGTTCATGTATCGCTTTGTCCAAGCCCTGCGCGAACGTCGGATGATGGACTTCAAGCACTTGTTCCGTTCGGTTGACGTGCTGATGGTGGATGATGTCCAGTTCATTGCTGGCAAGGATTCAACGCAGGAAGAGTTCTTTCACACATTCAACGCGCTGGTGGATCAGAACAAGCAGATCATCATCTCGGCCGACCGCGCCCCAGGCGAAATCAAAGATCTTGAGGATCGCGTTAAGTCACGTCTGCAATGTGGTCTGGTTGTCGACCTGCACCCAACCGATTATGAACTGCGTCTGGGCATCCTGCAGAACAAGGTGCAGCAGTACAGCAGAACCTATCCCGATCTGACAATAGCCGATGGTGTTCTGGAATTTCTTGCGCAACGCATTTCGACCAATGTTCGCGTTCTGGAGGGTGCTTTGACCCGTCTGTTTGCGTTCGCCTCGCTGGTGGGTCGCGAGATCGACATGGAGCTGACGCAGGATTGTCTGGCCGATGTTCTGCGCGCGTCGGAGCGCAAGATCACCGTCGAAGAGATTCAGCGTAAAGTGTCGGACTATTACAATATCCGCCTCTCTGACATTATCGGCCCCAAACGCCTGCGGTCCTATGCCCGCCCGCGTCAGGTGGCGATGTATCTGTGCAAGCAGTTGACCAGCCGGTCTCTGCCGGAAATCGGTCGCCGCTTCGGCGGACGTGACCACACCACTGTCATGCACGGCGTCAAACGCATCGAAGAGCTGAAAACCACGGACGGCCAGATCGCGGAAGACGTGGAAATGCTGCGGCGCGCGCTGGAAGCCTGACGTACATCAACCACACACAAGAAAACGCCCCGGACCCTCACGCCCGGGGCGTTTTCTTGTGCGCAATTGTCCACGGTTAGAAATGAACTGTGCCCACCGGGCCACGCGGCCCTTGACCCTTTGGGCATTCCGACCGAGAAATCTGTAAAAAATCCTTGTGCCTCAGGGCGGAACCGCTAACGTGCCAGTCCCGCCCATTTCGGCACGCAAGTCAGAGGAATTAAGGGTATGAAGATCAGCATCGAACGCGGCACCCTTCTCAAGGCCGTTTCCCAGGCCCAATCTGTTGTCGAACGTCGCAACACCATTCCCATACTTGCCAATGTTCTGATCGAAGCCGAAGGCGATCAGGCGATGTTCCGGGCGACTGACCTGGATATCGAAGTCGTCGACAAGGCGCCTGCGCAGGTCGAAAAGGCCGGCGCCACAACGGTTGCCGCGACGACGTTGCACGAGATCGTGCGCAAGCTTCCGGACGGAGCGTTGGTGACACTGACCGCCGATAGCGCCGCAGGTCGTCTGACCGTTGAAGCAGGCCGGTCGAATTTCTCGCTGGCGACCTTGCCGAAAGAAGACTTCCCGGTGATGGCTTCCTCAGAGTATCAGTCGAACTTTACGGCCTCGGCAGCCCTGCTGCGCCGTCTGTTCGACAAGTCCAAATTCGCCATCTCGACCGAAGAGACACGCTATTATCTGAACGGGGTCTATATGCACGTGGCCGATGGGTCCGAAGGCGGCAAGGTGCTGCGTTGTGTGGCTACCGATGGTCACCGTCTGGCGCGCATCGACGCGGATCTTCCTGATGGCGCTGCAGACATGCCCGGTGTGATCGTGCCGCGCAAAACCGTGGGTGAGCTGCGCAAGCTGCTGGACGACGATGAGATGGATATCGCCGTGTCGGTAAGCGAAACGAAAGTGCGTTTTGCAACCCCGGATATCACGCTGACCTCTAAGGTGATCGACGGGACATTCCCGGACTACACACGTGTGATTCCGCAGGGCAATACGCGCCAGCTGGAAGTCGATGCCGCCGAATTTGCGCAGGCCGTAGACCGGGTTGCGACTGTATCCTCCGAACGGTCTCGCGCAGTAAAACTGCAGCTGGACGCCGATAAGCTGGTGCTGTCGGTCAACGCTCCGGACAGTGGCGCGGCCGAGGAAGAGCTGGCTGTTGCTTACAATGATGAGCGGCTGGAGATTGGATTCAACGCCAAGTACCTGCTGGAAATTGCTTCTCAGGTAGATCGTGAGAACGCCGTGTTCCTGTTCAATTCAGCGGCTGACCCGACCCTGATGCGCGAAGGCGGTGATCAGAGCGCGGTATACGTCGTCATGCCGATGCGCGTCTGATCGCGTTGCTTCCGGCGGAAGCGAAATAACGGAAGGGAGGGGTCATGGGTTTGGCCCTGACCGAGCTTACGGTCTCGCATTTTCGGTCTCACAAGTTGGCGCGGTTGTCATTGGATGGTCGGCCCGTTGCGATTCATGGACCGAACGGCGCGGGTAAGACCAACATCCTTGAGGCAGTGTCCATGTTTTCCCCCGGCCGCGGCATGCGGCGGGCTAGCGCGGCCGAGATGACCCGACGGCCCGAGGCATTGGGTTGGAAGCTGTCCGGGTTGCTAAAGGCGCAAGGGCAGCAATACGAGATTGAAACCTGGTCCGAAGGTGGTGCTGCGCGGCAGGTTCGCATTGATGGCAAGACTTCCAGCCAGATTGATCTGGGCAAACTGGCGCGGGTTGTCTGGCTGATCCCGTCGATGGACCGGCTTTGGATCGAGGGCGCCGAAGGACGTCGGCGTTTTCTCGACCGGATCGCGCTGAGTTTTGATCCTGCCCATGCCGAAGCATCTTTGGCTTATGAAAAGTCCATGCGTGAACGGAACCGCTTGTTGAAAGAGCAGGTGCGGGACGCGCATTGGTATGCCGCACTTGAAGGGCAGATGGCTGAGACTGGGCACCGCATTCACGCGGCACGGCTGTCTGCACTGAACCATCTGCGGGCGGCGCAGGATCAGGCGGAAACTGCGTTTCCATCGGCGGAGTTGGAGTTGGTGCAAACCGAAGGTGCGATGCCGGAAACTTCGGAGGATTTGCGCGATGCGCTAAATGAAAGCCGATTCCGCGATTTGGCAGCTGGACGCACTTTGGTGGGACCGCATCGGTCGGACGTGTATGGCGTGTTTGCCGCCAAAGGCGTTCCGGCCAAGGATTGTTCGACCGGAGAGCAGAAGGCGCTGTTGGTGTCCTTGATCCTGGCAAACGCGCGTGCTTTGGCGGGAATGGTCGGCGCGCCTCCGATCGTATTGCTGGACGAGGTGGCCGCCCATCTGGATGCGGATAGGCGCGCGGCTCTGTATGATGAGATTTGCGCACTTGGCGCTCAGGCCTGGATGACTGGCACCGGGCCTGAGCTGTTTGCGGAACTGGGCGATCGCGCCCAGACACTGATTGTGACCGAAGGCGACGATGGTTCGGTCGTTAGCTCTTAGGCAGGTTCGCTGACTTTACGTTTCCAAGCCAGGGGATGGAAAACTTCATCCACTGGCGTTTGCGCCATGTGGTTGACGTAGTTGGACATGGTTTTCTGTGCCAGGCCAAGAACGACATCCAGAACCGCGCGGTGCGAATAGCCTGCGTCAAAGAAGGCTTGCAGCTGTGCTTCGGTCGGGTTGCCGCGGGTTTCCATCACTTGCAGGGTGAAGGTGCGCAGCGCTTCGAGCTTGGCGGAGGGCAGCGGGGTTTCATCCCGCAACGCGTTCGAGATGTCGTCCGAGACCTTCATCATCTTGGCAATGCCGGTATGAGCGGGCACGCAATAGTGGCATTCGTTTTCCACGTTAATTGTCTGCCAGACGACGGTTTTCTCGTCATTGTCGAATTCAGTCTGCAGGAACAGTTGGTGCAGAACCTGATAGCCTTCCAGATGCTGAGGGCTTTCGGCCATGACCTTGTGCAGGCCGGGCAGGCGACCGAAAGCGGCCTGGGACTTTTCCAGCAGCGGTTTGGACGCTTCTGGCGCGGTTTCGAGGTCATGAGACGGGAAATTGGCCATGTCGGAACTCCTTTTTTGGCGCGTTCTGGCAGAAATAGTCTTTCTTGAGTGATCACTCAAGTATATATTTGAGCAACCGTTCAAGAATTGGTGAAGATGATGCCGCGTAAACCTGAATATGACCGTGATGCCCTGATCGCGCAGGCCAGGGATATTTTCTGGCGTCAGGGTTGGGCGGGGACATCTTTGAAAGATCTTGAGCGTGAGTTGAAATTGAAGCCCGGCAGTTTCTACGCGGCATTCGGATCTAAGGACGCTTTGTATGCGCTGGCGCTGGAACGCTACGCGCAAGAGGGTGTCATGCGGCTGAAGGCTCTGGCCGACCGGTTGGGACCATTGGAAGCTTTGAAGGCGCAGCCGCGTTTGGTGATCGAGGCCAGCGGAGCGCCCGCGAAAGCCTGCATGTTGGCTAAGACGTATGCTGAATTGCTGGCCAGGGATCACGAACTGGCGGGGCAGGCGGGGGACCTCATGTCCGAGATGAAGGCCTGTTTTGCTGATCTGTTCCGCCAGGCGCAAGAGGCGGGCGATATTGCCCCTGAACATGATCCCAACCGGCTGGCGACACGCTACCAATCTGATCTTCTGGGGCTGCGTTTGTCTGCTGAGCGCAGTGATGTTGACGCTCGTGAAATCGCCGCGGATATAGCGGCTGATATCGACCGGTTGTAGGGATTCGGCAGTCAGCTGCCAAAACTAACGAAATCACACCTGGTCGACACAAAATGTTGGGGCAGCGCGTGACATTCCCCCCCAGAAAACGTATAAGTTACCAAAATAATATAGGTACTAACGGCATGTCCGACGACACACAGGCACCACAGGAATACGGCGCAGATTCCATCAAAGTTCTCAAGGGCTTGGAGGCTGTTCGCAAGCGCCCCGGTATGTATATCGGCGACACTGATGATGGCTCGGGTTTGCACCATATGGTGTACGAGGTTGTGGACAACGGGATTGACGAAGCTTTGGCCGGTCACGCCGATCATGTGACTGTCAAAATTCACGCGGATTCCAGTGTCTCTGTCAGCGACAACGGGCGCGGAATTCCTGTCGATATTCACCCTGAAGAGGGTGTGTCCGCTGCCGAAGTTATCATGACTCAGCTGCATGCCGGTGGTAAGTTCGACAGCAATTCCTACAAAGTGTCTGGCGGTCTGCACGGCGTGGGTGTTTCGGTTGTGAACGCGCTGTCGAACTGGTTAGAGTTGCGGGTCTGGCGCAATGGTAAGGAACACGTCGCAAGGTTCGAAGGCGGTGAGACGGTTGAACATCTGAAAGTGGTTGACGACTGCGGTGATCGGACGGGAACCGAGGTGCGTTTCCTGGCCTCGACCGATACGTTCTCGAACCTGGAATACTCTTTTGAAACGCTGGAAAAGCGCCTGCGCGAGCTTGCCTTCCTGAACTCGGGCGTGCGGATCATCTTGATCGACGAACGCCCTGCGGAACGGTTGGAAACCGAGCTGTTCTATGAGGGCGGCGTCAAGGAATTCGTCAAATACCTCGACCGTTCGAAATCCGCTGCGATGCCTGAACCGATCTATATCAAGGGCGAGCGCGACGAGATCGGTGTCGAAATCGCGATGTGGTGGAATGACAGCTATCACGAGACGGTGCTGCCCTTCACCAACAACATCCCCCAGCGCGATGGCGGCACTCATGTGGCCGGCTTCCGGGGCGCCTTGACCCGGACGATCAACAACTACGCACAATCCAGCGGGATCGCGAAAAAGGAAAAGGTCAACTTCACTGGCGACGACGCGCGCGAAGGTTTGACCTGCGTGCTGTCGGTCAAAGTGCCCGATCCGAAATTCTCCTCCCAGACCAAGGACAAGCTGGTCTCGTCCGAAGTGCGTCCGGCCGTCGAAGGTTTGATGAACGAAAAACTGGCCGAGTGGTTCGAAGAGAACCCTAACGAGGCTAAAGTTATCGTCGGCAAGATCATCGAGGCTGCACTGGCCCGAGAAGCGGCGCGGAAAGCACGTGAACTGACCCGACGCAAGACGGCAATGGATGTGAATTATCTGGCTGGTAAGTTGAAAGACTGTTCCGAGAAAGACCCATCGAAAACCGAAGTCTTCCTCGTCGAGGGTGACTCGGCTGGTGGGTCCGCCCAGACGGGCCGGGATCGACTGACGCAAGCCGTGCTGCCCCTTCGCGGTAAAATCCTGAACGTCGAACGCGCGCGGTTTGATCGGATGCTCTCGTCTCAGGAAATCGGTAACCTTGTGATGGCATTGGGCACGGGTATTGGGCGCGACGAGTTCAACATCGAAAAGCTGCGCTACCACAAGATCGTCATCATGACCGACGCGGATGTCGACGGCGCGCATATCCGGACGCTGCTGCTGACTTTCTTCTATCGGCAAATGCCTGAGTTGATCGAGGGCGGCTATCTGTATATCGCTCAACCTCCGTTGTATAAAGTTTCACGTGGTAAATCAGAGGTTTACCTAAAGGACCAGGCCGCGCTGGATGACTATCTTATCAATCAGGGTGTTGAAGGCGCTGTCTTGAAACTCGGCTCGGGTGAGGAAATCATCGGTCAGGATCTGACACGCGTCGTTGACGAAGCGCGCCAGCTGAAACGTGTGCTGGACGCCTTCCCAACACATTATCCGCGACACATTCTGGAACAGGCTGCGGTGGCTGGAGCTTTTGTTCCGGGCGCGGTCGACGCGGACCTGCAAGGCGTGGCTGATAAGGTCGCAGCCCGTCTGGACCTGATCGCACTGGAATATGAACGCGGCTGGCAGGGTCGGATCACACAGGATCACGGCATTCGTCTCGCTCGTATCTTGCGCGGTGTCGAAGAAGTTCGCACGCTGGACGGTCCGATGCTGCGCTCGGGCGAGGCGCGCAAAACCGGCAGTTTCACCCAAAGCTTGCAAGAGATCTACAACACCCCGGCCACCCTGATCCGTCGCGACCGGTCACAGGTCATCCACGGCCCGCTGGATCTGCTGCGTGCTATTCTGGAAGAGGGCGAAAAGGGCCTGTCGTTGCAACGCTACAAAGGCCTTGGTGAAATGAACCCCGATCAGCTGTGGGAAACCACGCTCGACCCCGATGCGCGGACGCTCTTGCAGGTGCGCGTGGACGACATGGTTGAGGCGGATGATCTGTTCACCAAACTGATGGGCGATGTCGTCGAACCCCGCCGCGAGTTCATCCAGCAAAACGCCCTGAGTGTGGAGAATCTGGATTTCTAGGTTGGTGTAGTACCGCCGATATCTTGCCTATTTGCCTGAACCCACCGCCTCGTGGTTCGGCTAGTGGAAGAAATGTGCACGCGTTTGGGCCGCAATGTCGACAACGCGGTCATCGCCCGTTTGAATGCAGTTTGCGGGACTTCTGCCCGCAAGCTCTGCCTTGGGTGTGGCCATCCACAAAGCCCGTTGCCACGGCGTCATGTCATCAGGCAGTGCTTTCAATACCTTTTCCATCAAAGGATGTGGCGTTCCATCCTCGGCAAACTGAAATGACGGATAGCTGTCGGTGCCTTCATAGGGAACGGAAAACACCTTCCCGGATCTCTTCCAGATATCGCCGATTCGGGTGATCTGCCAGGACCCTTTTTTCCAGCGTGCATACACCGCGCTATCGTCCAACAATGTATAGTTTCGCGCGAACTCATCCTTGCGGAGGTCATTGACGGCGCAATTGTTCGTATCAATCCTGGCCAGGTACATTGGCTTACTCACAACACTTTTTCAAAACACGTGCACCCGATAGTGCCAGAAGCGCGCTGCGGCGGAAGTAAAATTATTCACACAAGGAGATGAGAGTTGCGCTGTCGCAGCAACCAGTAGCAAAAGTCCTTGAAAATAAGCCGGTTTTTTCTTTTCGAGCAGCAGACCAAATCTAAATCATGCCCTTCTGGTGCTTGGACTTTCATGAATCCGGGCGATAATCCTTGCAAGCAGAGGGTATTGATCACAGATCAGCGTCATCACTGCGGGGAACGGGGTGTCGAATGGGATATACGAAAACTGCGATACTGATGGCCGCAATGACAGCTTTGTTCATGGGCTTGGGATACCTGCTGGCCGGTTCTGGGGGCATGCTGTTCGCCCTTGTGATTGCCGCCGGCATGAACGTGTTCACTTGGTGGAACTCGGACAAGATGGTCCTCCGGATGCACAATGCACAACCTGTTCCGGCCGGTGATCAATTGGGTTTGTCCGAGATGGTTAAAGACTTGGCGAAGAATGCCGGCATGCCGGTGCCTGCCGTTTATTTACTGGACACGCCGCAACCCAATGCCTTTGCAACAGGCCGCAATCCCAACAACGCCGCAGTCGCCGTGACCATTGGATTGATGCAGACCCTCTCGCGCGAGGAACTGGCGGGCGTCGTCGCGCACGAGCTTGCACATATCAAGAACCACGACACTGCGATCATGACAGTTACCGCGACATTTGCAGGTGCGATCACGATGCTGGCCAACTTCGCGCTTTTCTTTGGGGGCAGAAGGGACAATGCGGTCGGTTTGATCGGAACGATAGCGCTGATGATCCTCGCGCCCCTGGCGGCTGGTTTGGTGCAGATGGCGATCAGTCGAACACGGGAATACGCAGCCGATCGCCTTGGGGCCGAAATTTGCGGCCAACCCTTGGCGCTGGCCTCGGCACTTGAACGTATTCAGCAGGGTGCAGCCCGCATTG
The DNA here is from genome assembly GCF_013033965.1 of Ruegeria atlantica. Taxonomy (GTDB): domain Bacteria; phylum Pseudomonadota; class Alphaproteobacteria; order Rhodobacterales; family Rhodobacteraceae; genus Ruegeria; species Ruegeria atlantica_D. Next base: position 16,905 of record NZ_WQFE01000012.1, on the reverse strand, counting down.
ACAATGACGCAGCCGAACGGAATCCGGCGACCGCTCATATGTTTATTATCAACCCTTTGCACGCGCATAGCCGCGACAAGCTATTCTCAACCCACCCGTCAACGGCCAATCGGATCGCAGCGCTGAGAGAGCTAACCCGGAAGTATGGTCAAGCTGAGCCACGTGGTACCAGAAACGATCGGAATACCCCGCCCAGCTCGGGTCCTTGGGGCTGAGGCGCAGCTTCCAAACGCATTGCGACCGATCATGTGCCCGCGCGTAGCCTGGCGGTCAGAACACCCGAAAACCGTCAACCCATAACGGTGTTGTCCGCAGACCAACAAAATGTCTGGGTTCCTGGCATCTGCGTCAGAACACCGAAGTTATTCGTATTGAATTATGATGGCTTCGAAATCCAGATCACTTGTGACCTTGGTGTGGTGACCTTTCCCGACCTTGTCTTCCATGTGCCAAACATCGCCCGGACCGATATCGCGGTAGCTTCCGTCGCTTGCGGTGACACGTATTCTACCCGCAAGGCAAACCAGCTTTTGCACCACCGGAGTTGGATGGATGGGTTCATTCCACCCTGATCGGAGCCGCAGAAACATGGTTTGCTTGACCGGTTCAGGTTCGGATATTTCGATGGCCTGTGCAGGTGGGGCGAAACTCCGTTCCTCGACTCGGACTTCAATTTCGTCCCAAAGACTGTCGCCAGCGGCATCGGAGTAGAGTTTGTAGTACTTCACAGTGAAATTCCTTTCCGCCTTTTTCTGCGGTCAATTCAAAAAAGTGGGTTGCATAGATCGTTTCCTACGACCCTAAAGCTGTGATCCGATTGGCAAGATGCCCAGAAAACCAGAGATGATGTGATCCCATGCTGATCCTGTGGGCTCGGACTCGTACTCCAGTATTTCCCCGCCCGAGCCCCGTGTTTTCCACTTAAGCTGGCCCGCACGTTCCAACGTCACCTGGTAGGTATAGGCGGGCAGGGCCTCGTCCAAAGCGCCCAGCGTTTGAATGGCCAACGCTGGCGAGTCGATCAGAATACCCATTTCGGTATTAATGTTCACGGATCTGGGGTCCCAATTGAAAGAGCCCACAAAGAGGTAACGGTCATCAATGGCAAAAGCCTTGGAATGCAGACCGGACCGGGATTGCGCCCAGTTTACTCCACGGCGCCGCACTTGATAAGCGTCCGGTCGCAATTCATAAAGTTCGACCCCACCACGCAGCAATGCCCGACGTTTCTTAGCGTAATGCGCATAGACCGGCACGACGTCATTTGAACCGAGTGAGTTGGTCACAACCTTGACGTCGACGCCGCGATTTTCTAACTCGGTCATCCACCTAACGCCATTGTTGCGCGGTACGAAATAGGCCGACACGATATTCACCTCGCTGTCGGCATTTTCGAAATATGGTAGTAGCTGCGATGCAAGAATGGGATCTGACGTTTCGACACCTGCGGCTTTTGAAGGAGGATCCGCATATAACCGCGCCGGAACCCAATCCAGCGTCAGCGCGCCGTCTGCAAAACTTTCCTGTGCGGATTTCCTGAGCGCCGAGCCGTACTGCGTCTGCCTTGCTTCATCGACTAACTCATTCAATCTGTTTCGGGCATCTGGCAGGCTGAAGGCTTCGGGTTCCCCAACAACCGCCCGGGCAGGAACGGCAAATTCACTGTTCCAGTAGGCGTCAAAGCTTTGGGAAACCTCGTTCACGACAGGGCCTGCGGCCAGAACGTCCAGATCGGCATAGTTCATATCTTCGCGGGCCAGGAAATACTCGGCCCCTATATTGCGTCCTCCAACTATCGTGAACGAGTTGTCCGCGGTCATGGATTTGTTGTGCATCCGGCGATTGATGCGTTTGAAGTCTGTCAGCCCGGCTATCAGAAGGTTCTGATTCCGCCAAAACGGATTGAACAGGCGAATTTCGATGTTTTCGTGATAGTCCAGCGCGGCTGTCATCGCGTCATAGCTGGACGTGTCCATGTCATCCAAAAGCAGTCGGACGCGCACGCCTCTGTCGGCGGCCTGTAAAAGGCTGGCCGCAAACAGGTGACCGGTGGGATCGTTGTGCAGAAGGTAATATTGCGCGTCGATTGTACGCTCTGCTGCGGCTGCCATCAAAAGCCGCGAGACCAGCGCTTGTTCTCCGTCGCTGATCAGCCTCACGCCGGATCGCCCATCCTTGGGATCGCCAAGCCGGTTGGCTGTTTGCGCAAGGGTGCTGTTCGCACGAGCAGGAAGCGAGGATGAAACCGTTTTGTCAAAGCTGCGGGTTTTGGGGGCGCAAGCGGCAAGAGTCAGCGTACAGCACAGATAGACCACGAAAGCCCATGGTTTCATCGATTTCCTCCCCCCACTATTGTCTCAGGTGACTAGCTTAGAGGGGCGATTGCAAGATTCTTTCCGGATATGCAGGATCGTTTCGCCTGCTTTTGTCTCGATCGCCGACGATAATTCACCTGACAGCGGCACCGGCACTATCCCTGATTTCCTCTGAAAAACTTCAGGTTCGAGGTTTGCGGCTCATCAAACCGTACTTCACGGCCCAGGATCGGAATGAGCGGCGTTTGCGTTTTTCAGGTTTCAGCGCGCGTTTTGATTGTGCGCCACCTTTTCGGTTGAATTCGAACACATCAATAACCCGTTCGGCGCAACCGCAGGCTTCGCCCATGCCTACTTTGGCAAAGTAGAATTTCTCGAAACTGTCCGGGTTTTTCATGGCAAACCTCCCAAGGCGATTGAACCCGTTTCGGCGATAAATGCCAAATCACTTTCCGGGTGTTTGTCGAAAACACCGTTGCAAACGAGTGTTTCCAAAATACAAGCCTTAAGATTTCGTAATTGAGTTATTGTCGTTTTAATTCTTCTTACAACAGGATTGGGTTACGATCCGGATTACACAGTGCGCGCAAAACAGACGCGCTTGGCAGCCGACAAAAAAATCTACAGGCGAACCCGCGATTGAATAGACTTGTTGCGTACACATCGTTTTTGATCTGGAGTTTCGCCCCGTCGACCAATGCGCAAAACCTTGATCCTGACGCTTCTGAAGCCGCCGCTCGTGCTGCGCTTGCAGTGCTGAGTGTCGCAGCCACGCCAAACGAAACATTGTCGTCCCTTTCTTTTCTGAGCGCATCCGGTGACGCGCGAAATCTGCGGTCTACACAGCTGCGTGGCGGGTTCAAACCACTGGATAATGGCCTGTATGTGGAAGGCCAGCTCGCGTATCAGAATTACAACCCGGTGGTGATTTTCCCCGAGATCGGGTCGGACACAGAGTTGGACGTGACATGGTCAAGCATCGCCGCGACCCTTGGCGTCGGGTGGGAGCTTCCGATCACCAATGATTGGTATATCCGACCGGTTGCGCATCTGTCGCTTGGCCATGTCACCACAGATGCGGTGTTTTCCAATTTTCCTTTGTTTCCGTCTCGCTCGAATGGGGCGGGTGTGGTGGACGGCAACCTAAACGCTTTTGGCGTCGGAGCGTCTCTGAGCATCTTTCGTGAGGCGAACTACGGTCGTTGGGAGGCAGAATACAGGTTGCGCCAAACGTTTTTGGAGTTCTATCCGATAAACGAACCTCAGGCGGGGAATGCGCGCGCGAATTCGAACCAGACGACATTGTTCTCGCGCTATCGCTATCCGCTGGAAAAGGTCAAGCTTCTGGGCCGCCCGTCTAAACTGGTTTTGGACGGGGGCGTTGTGCTTTATCACGGCGACAGCGCGACGGTGCTGGATACGAACTGGCTGGCGACGGCCGGTATCGGAATTGAGGTTGATACCACGAAGGTCGGGCTGCCTGCTGTCGATGGCGCGCGCATTATGCTGAACGGCGTCATTGCCGATTCATTTTCCGGTTTTTCCGTTGGGTTCGGAGTGCGGTTCTGAACCGGTTGTCAAAAGAAAGGGCGCAGAATCTCTGCGCCCTTCATACTGCTCTGGGTTTCGTCCGGATTACTTCCAGCCGGCTTCGTTAAAGATCTTTTGCGCCTCGGGCAGGTTTTCGGCGACGTCGGACAGGACGACCTCATCCGCTTTGAAATCACCCAGCGACTGCACAGAATCCGCAAGTGCGACGCCTTCAACGGCGGGGAATTCGTCATTACCGGCCGAGAAATACTGCTGTGCACTGTCGCTTGCCAGATACTCGAGGAAGAGAATGGCGTTCTCTTTGTTCGGTGCATTTGCGGCCACACCCGCACCGGACAGGTTCATATGCGCGCCATAGCTGTCCTGGTTCGGGAAAACCCAACCGATAGCGTCGATATCGGCCGAGACACCTTTGACATCTTTGCGGATGGCGCGGGCAAAGTAATAGGTGTTCGAAACCGCGATATCGCATTCACCGGAGACAATACCCCGCAGCTGATCGGTGTCACCGCCCTGTGGTTCACGGGCCATATTTGCCACGATACCGTCGGCCCAGGCCTTTGCCGCTTCGGGGCCTTCATGAGTGATGATCGACGCCAGAAGGGTTTGGTTATAGGTGTTGCTGGAGGACCGAATGCAGATCTTGCCCTTGTATTCGGGCTTGGCAAGATCGGCATATGTCGCCGGCGGGTTGGCGACGTTTTCCTTGTCGAAGAAAATGATACGGCCGCGCTGCGAGAAGCCGAACCATTCGTTGTCGCTGTCCTGAAGGTTGTTCGGAATGCGCTCTTCCAGTACGGCGCTTTCGATCGGTTGCAGGATGCCCGCATTCTTGGCCCGTGCAAGACGCGAAGTGTCGACGGTTAGAAGGATGTCTGCCGGCGAATTCGCGCCTTCGGCTTCCATCCGCGCGATTAGCTCGTCAGCCTTGCCTTCGATGCGGTTGATGGTGATGCCGGTGGCCTCTTCGAAATCGGTATAGAGGTTTTCGTCGGTGTCGTAGTGACGCGAGGAATAAAGGTTCAGCTCACCCTCGGCGGCGGCAGAGGTGGCAATCAGGGCCGTCAGGGCGGCGGCGACGCAGGTAGAGGATTTGAGCATCTTAACTCCAAACATTGAAATGTGCGGCAGTCGTAATCCGACTGAAATTGTCAATTAAACGATTCTCAGGGGGAAGCAAGTAAATCTGACAAAATTACTTGGGCAAAAAGTCGCTGCCGTCCGCTTTCAGGTTCTTCCCGAATATACAGAAGAAAAAATATACTCTGTGATGGCTTTGCGCTTTGGTACTCTGCGGAAGAAAAAAGCGCGCAGCTGCTCAAACGAATGCTGGATGGGTCACCCCTCTGCTGGCGACACAGCCCGCTGATAGAGATGCCATGTGGTGTGACCCAGTATAGGCAGTGTGAATATCAGGCCCAAAAACGCCGGAACCAACGACAACAGCATAGTGACCGAGATAATCGCCGCCCAGCTGAGCATAACCATCGGGTTTTCTGTGACAACGCGAATGGACGTGATCATGGCAGAAACGAAATTGGCTTCCCGGTCTAGCAGCAATGGCATGGCGACGACGGTGACAGTGAAAAGTACAGCCGATAGAAATGCGCCGATACAGGTGCCAACAGCAAGGAAGGTCCAGCCCTGCGGTGTATAGAGCACGATATTCAAAAAACCATCAAAATCCGAGAATGATGCATTCTGCAGGATGATCGCCAGCCAAAGTCGAATCTGGTAAATCCAAACCCAGAAAATGAACAAGGTGACAAACGCCATCCAGCCCATCTCGCGCTTGCGCTGATTGGCCATGACGATGAGGATTTCCGACCAACCGAAACTCTCGTTGTTCTGTAACCGGCGGGACATCTCATAAAGCCCGGCGGCAGCGAAAGGAGCGACCAGCGGAAACCCCACAATAGCTGGAATGATCATCCAGATTTTGCCAAGCCAGATCAGGCTCCAAACCAACAAGAGCCCGAAAACCGCATAGAACAGGCCGAAGAATCCGCTCAGGACGGGGCGAGCCAGAAAGTCTGAAAACCCGGCCTTTAGCGAGGCCGTGATATCTGCGGCGGTCACCTTATTGACCTTTGGCATTGCCGGTTGATGCGGTGACAAATTGTCTGGTGGTGACGGACCTGCGGTCTTGGATGTCATGACATCCCTCCTCCTTTTGCAAGTTTGCAACAGGTTTGGAAGAGGGGCAATAGGGCAGCCAAGTCTGCGCAATGGGCGCAACAATGCAAACAAAAAAACCGCGCCCAATGGCACGGTTTCTTTACACGGCTATGTGCAGTTCTTAGCCCTGGCGAGCTTTGAACTTGCGCTGCGTCTTGTTGATCACGTAGACGCGGCCTTTGCGACGCACAACACGGCAATCACGGTGCCGGTTCTTGAGCGAGCGGAGCGAGTTCTTGACCTTCATGGGTCTGTCTCCAATCTGCGGCGCCTTCATCAAGGACGTGGCCAGCGCCTGGGTTAGCGGGTGTCCCGGGTCAGACCCGAAACAATGAAACGATGGTGGGCGGTACAAGGATCGAACTTGTGACCCCTTCGATGTCAACGAAGTGCTCTACCGCTGAGCTAACCGCCCACTTAACCTTTGCGTTGTCTTGCCCCATAACGAAATGGGGCGCGGAACCCCGCGCCGGTAGCGGGGTCTATAAAAGGAGTCGCAAAGGGGTTCAAGGGGTTTGGTAGAACTATTTTCCGGTCTATGTTCAATGCGAACAAGGAGTCACCATGAAGAACGCAGCTTACGTATTGGATATGCCCGTCAAGCGCACGTCTTGCGTAGTTTTTTCTTCTCCTCATAGCGGCCGAAACTACCCCCAGGCGATGCTGAACCGGACGGTTCTGAGCCAGAATGTGATTCGGTCTTCGGAGGATGCTTTCGTAGATCAGTTGTTCTCCCCAGCCGTTGACTACGGTGCGCCCCTGATATCCGCTACAAAATCAAGGGCCTATCTGGACCTTAACCGCAGCGCAGAGGAACTGGACCCGGCTTTGATCCAGGGTGCGCGCCGTCACGGGCACAATCCCCGTGTCGCGTCCGGACTAGGTGTGATTCCCAGGGTCGTGGCAAATGGGCGTGCAATCTATCGTGGAAAACTAACAATGGATGAGGCGCGTCTGCGCATCGACACCTGCTGGCGTCCCTATCATGCGCGACTAAAATCTCTGCTGGCCGAATCGCACGCCGCATTCGGTGAGGCGATATTGATCGATTGCCATTCGATGCCACATGAAGCGGTTTCTATGGCCAGTACGTCCAAGTCTCAGCGGCCGCAGATCGTGTTGGGTGACAGGTTTGGGGCCTCAGCCTCAACCGGGATTGTGGACCGGATCGAATCCGCCTTTGCCTCGGCGGGTCTGATCGTGGCGCGTAACGCGCCCTTTGCCGGTGCTTACGTGACGCAGACCTACGGGCGGCCCGGACGCAATCAGCACGCCATACAGATTGAGATCGATCGCTCTTTGTACATGGATGAGGCCAAAATCGCGCCGAACGAAAATTTCTCGGCGTTTCAGGACGTATTGCGGCAGGTCATACAGGAAATCTCGGGCATTGGCCGTGATTCATTGCGCCTGGCTGCCGAGTAACGTCAGCGCAGCGCCCGGCCTTTGACAATCGCATCCGTTCCGAACCTGCGCCGGATTTCATCTGTGGCGCGTTCAGCCTTAGACCGAACTGCCGCGCCAGGATCCAGAAGATCGCCCGAGATGTCCGCCTGATCTTCGGGGCACAGATCGGAAATGCCGCAGCCCAAAAGGCGGTACGGCCCTTTATCGCCTACCTGATCGAATAGCCCACGCGCTGTACGGTAAATGCGATCGGCGATCTGTGTTGCGTCCCGCAACGAAACCCGCCGGGTGATGATCTTGTGGTTGGCTTGTTTGAGCTTCAGAGTCACGACTCGTCCGGCCAGTCCTTTGGCTTTGGCCCGATCCGCAACCTTCTCGGACATGCGCCACAGATGGCCGTCCAGGATGTCCAGACTGGCGGTGTCCTCAAAAAACGTGGTCTCGTTGCTGATCGACTTCATGGGTTCGTGCGAGGAAACACGCCGATTGTCCTGACCACGCGCCAAATGCCATAGCCGATACCCCATCGAGCCGAACCGGGTTGTCAGTGCCTCCTGATCCCAGCGCAGCAGGTCCGCGAACGTGTTGATGCCTGCACGATCCAGCGATTCTTGTGCCGCCGGTCCGATCCCCCAAATCAGGCGCACAGGTTTGTCGTACAAGAAATCGACAGTCTCGGCTTTTCCAATCACTGAAAATCCACGTGGCTTGTCCAAATCCGAGGCGACTTTGGCCAGAAACTTGTTGTGCGACAGACCGATCGAGCCTGTCACCCCCAGGTCGTCTTTCATTCGCTTTACCAGCCTTGCCAGCATGACCGCGGGTGGCGCGCCATGCAGCCTTTGCGTGCCGGACAGGTCCATGAAGGCTTCGTCCAGCGACAGCGGTTCAATGATGGGGGTCAGTTCGTCCATCATGGCTCGGATCTGTCGCGACACCTCGGCGTAAACGGACATCCGAGGCTTAATGACAACGGCCTCCGGACACAGTTGCAACGCTTTGAACATCGGCATAGCCGAGCGGACCCCCCGAATGCGGGCCACATAACACGCGGTTGACACAACACCGCGTTTTCCACCCCCGATGATCACCGGCTTATCGGCCAACTCGGGATTGTCCCGCTTTTCGACTGAGGCATAAAATGCGTCGCAATCCATATGGGCAATAGACAGATCGAACAACTCGGGGTGCGCCTTGATTCGCGGGCTACCGCAGGAGGGGCAGCGCACTTCCTGTTCCAATGTTGAAAAGCAATCGCGGCATAAAGCGGGCATTACATTCACATCTCAGTTTTATGCGCTTTGTCGTATCAGTGGTTCTGGCTAAAATTTATCCGGTCAGGATACAAAGAGAAAGCGTTCATGCAGTTCACAGGGGCCAAGGTCGCATTGTTTCTTGGATCAGACCTGTTGGTGATTCAAAGGGACGACAGGAAGGACATCCCTTTTCCGGGTCATTTCGACTTTCCCGGCGGCGGGCGTGAAGGATCAGAGACCCCGATTGAATGCGTCAGGCGTGAAACACTGGAAGAAGTGGGGCTGCATCTGGAAGAGGCTGATTTCGTCTGGTCGCGCAGATATGGGCAGAGTCGGTTCTTTGCAGCTCACCGACCACCCGGCAATGTTAACCTGATCAGGTTTGGCGATGAAGGGCAGGGATGGTGTTTGATGTCACCGGAAAGGTATCTTGAGAATGCTCTGGCAGTGCCGAATTTTGTAATCCGCCTTCGTGACTACCTGACCGAAGGCGGGCTGTCCTTTGGTGCGTGAGTTTTTTGAAGAAGACCCCCCGCGATTGGCGGGGGGAGGTGACGGACCTCAGGAAGAGATGGTCCGCGGGGAGTATCACACCACTAGAATCGCGCAAATTCCGGGATTTAGATAGGATCGAGGTTACACAACGAAAACTCGCATATTTCATGTGTGTTTTCGGGCACAGAGACGATTTGGCGCGGATTCGGCAAAAAGTGACGTAAGGTCAACCGGTTGAGCTCGACTTTCTGCCATGATCGCCCCAATATTTGGTCGAGACGTTCAGTTATGGGGCAAAGTTTTTAACTCATCCAAAACTGCCTGTGCAGCCGCTTTGGGGTCTTCGGCCTGATAAATCGGGCGTCCGACGACGATATGATCGGCACCGTCGCTGATCGCGCTGGCAGGGGTGGCGACGCGTTTCTGATCACCAAGCGCTGCACCGACCGGGCGCACACCCGGTGTCACAATCAGGCGGCCCTCGGCCTGGGGCAGGGCGCGGATCAGGGCGGCCTCTTGCGGGCTGGCGATGACTCCGTCTGCGCCTGCCTCAAGCGCGCGCGCGGCGCGTTCGACCACCAATTCCTGTATGTCGCCTACTTTCAATAGGCTGGCATCCAGATCATCGCGGTTGAGCGAAGTCAGAATGGTCACCGCCAGAATCTTGAGGTCTTTGCCCGCAGCCCCCTCTTTTGCGGCGCGTACCACATGCGGGTCACCATGTACCGTCAGGAAATCCAGGTCGAACTGCGCCAGCCCGCGAACGGCGTTTTCAACCGTGTTGCCGATGTCGAACAGCTTCATGTCCAGAAAGATGCGCTTGCCGTGATCCTGTTTCAGTTCGTTGGCCAAAGCCAGCCCGCCTCCGGTCAGCATTCCCAGCCCGATCTTGTAGAATGAAACGCTGTCACCAAGCCGTTCGGCCATGGCCAGCCCCTGCAGGGCATTGGGAACATCTAGGGCTACGATCAGACGATCATCGGACATGGTGCGGGCTCCTTTTTGGCAAACGTCTGCGTCCTAGCGGTTTCGGGCGTCTGTGTCCATGCAGCGCGCGCGTGTCCGAGTTCACGCAGCTTTCGCCCGATTATGGTATGGTGCCGCACATTCACAGGAATTTTCGATGGGGGACTTATGAAACAGATATTGGGTGTTGGGATTTTGCTGGCTTTGGTCGGATGCCAGGATATGCCGTTGGAAACCGAGGCGGCGGATACGGTTATCAAGTCTCCGACCAATGACAATTTGCGTCTGGTGGGCGGCTATCGTTCGACCGACGATGATTGCCAATTGACCGGCGAGACGTCGTTTACAGTCAATTTTCTGGATGATGCAGCAGACCTTGTTTCCTGCCCGACGGGCAGCGACGCCGCACAATCGTTGGTGGAAATTTACCCTGCGCGCGAGGTCGCGCAGACGGGCGGATACACTGTCTACACCGTACCCCGACGATAAGTCTGAATCTGCGCTCCAGCCCCTTGAACGGGCAAAGATATTTCCCAGATTGAATGTGAGGCCCAGACCGACGCGTGCCGCCAAGCGGGCGCATTACATTCAGGGCGCTTAAGAAAAGGAGAATGCTATGGACTTAAACAAGTTCACCGAGCGGGCACGGGGATTCGTGCAGGCTGCGCAGACCATTGCGCTGCGTGAGGGGCACCAACGATTGATGCCCGAACATCTTTTGAAAGCATTGATGGATGACGATCAGGGGCTGGCCAGCAACCTGATTACACGCGCGGGCGGCGCGCCGACCCGTGTGGTCGAGGCGCTGGATGCTGCGCTATCCAAGATTCCAAAAGTCAGCGGTGATGCGAGCCAGATTTACATGGATGGCCAGACCGCCAAGGTTTTTGCAGAAGCCGAGAAAATTGCGACTAAGGCAGGTGACAGCTTTGTACCCGTCGAGCGGGTGCTGATGGCGCTGTGTATGGTGAAGTCCAAGGCCAAAGAGGCGTTGGAAGCCGGAGCTGTATCCGCTCAGAAACTGAACGAAGCGATCAACGATATTCGCAAGGGGCGCACCGCCGATAGTGCGTCGGCGGAAGAGGGCTATGACGCGCTCAAAAAATACGCGCGTGACTTGACCGAGGCTGCGGCTGAGGGCAAGATTGACCCGATCATTGGGCGGGACGAAGAAATCCGCCGCTCGATGCAGGTTCTGTCGCGCCGTACCAAGAACAACCCGGTTCTGATCGGTGAACCCGGCGTCGGTAAAACTGCGATTGCCGAGGGCATGGCCCTGCGCATCGTGAACGGAGACGTGCCGGAATCGCTGAAGGACAAAAAGCTGCTCGCGCTGGATATGGGCGCGCTGATTGCGGGCGCAAAATACCGTGGTGAGTTCGAAGAACGCCTCAAGGCCGTTCTGACCGAGGTCACCGAGGCCGCTGGTGAGATCATCCTGTTCATTGACGAGATGCACACGCTGGTCGGGGCCGGTAAATCCGACGGCGCGATGGATGCTGCCAACCTGATCAAGCCTGCATTGGCCCGGGGTGAGCTGCATTGTATCGGCGCCACCACGTTGGATGAGTACCGCAAATACGTCGAAAAAGACGCGGCCCTTGCGCGCCGGTTCCAGCCGGTGATGGTGCAGGAGCCGACGGTCGAGGACACGATCAGCATCCTGCGCGGCATCAAGGAAAAGTACGAGTTGCACCACGGCGTGCGTATTTCGGACTCGGCGCTGGTGTCGGCAGCGACGCTCTCGCATCGCTATATCACCGACCGTTTCCTGCCCGACAAAGCCATCGATTTGGTCGATGAAGCGGCATCGCGCCTGCGGATGGAGGTGGATTCCAAGCCCGAAGAGCTCGATCAGCTGGATCGCCAGATCCTGCAGATGCAGATCGAGGAAGAAGCACTGAAGCTTGAGGATGACGCGGCCTCGAAGGATCGTCTGGAAACTTTGCAAAAGGATCTTGCCGACCTGCAGGAGCAATCCGCCGAGATGACCGCCCAGTGGCAGGCTGAACGTGACAAGCTTGCTGGCGCGCGCGATCTGAAAGAGCAGCTCGACAAGGCGCGTGCTGATCTGGAGATCGCCAAGCGTGAAGGCAATCTGGCGAAAGCGGGTGAGTTGTCTTATGGCGTCATCCCCGAGCTTGAGAAAAAGCTGACCGAGGCCGAGAACGCCGAAAGCAGCCAGATGATGGCCGAGGAAACGGTGCGCCCGGAACAGATCGCTTCGGTGGTCGAACGCTGGACCGGTATTCCGACCTCGAAAATGCTGGAAGGTGAGCGCGAGAAGCTGCTGCGGATGGAAGATGAACTGCATTCGCGTGTCATTGGTCAGGATGCGGCGGTGACTGCCGTGGCCAACGCTGTGCGCCGTGCGCGTGCGGGCCTGAATGACGAAGGCCGCCCGTTGGGCTCATTCCTGTTCCTCGGACCGACCGGCGTGGGTAAGACCGAGTTGACCAAGGCCGTGGCGAACTTCCTGTTCGATGACGACAACGCGATGGTGCGTATCGACATGTCCGAATTCATGGAGAAACACGCGGTCGCCCGTCTGATCGGGGCTCCTCCGGGCTATGTCGGCTATGACGAAGGCGGTGTGCTGACCGAAGCGGTGCGGCGCAGGCCCTATCAGGTTGTGCTGTTTGACGAGGTCGAAAAGGCGCACCCGGATGTGTTCAACGTGCTGCTGCAGGTTCTCGATGATGGTGTTCTGACCGATGGTCAGGGCCGCACCGTGGACTTCAAGCAAACGCTGATCATCCTGACGTCGAACCTTGGGTCTCAGGCGCTCAGCCAGTTGCCAGAAGGTGCGGATAGTGCGCAGGCCAAGCGTGACGTGATGGATGCCGTCCGGGCGCATTTCCGGCCGGAATTCCTGAACCGTCTGGACGAGACCATCATCTTTGACCGGCTCAAGCGGGCCGATATGGATGGTATCGTTGATATCCAGATGGCGCGCCTGCAGAAACGTCTGGCCGCCCGCAAGATCGAACTGGTTCTGGACGACGGTGCCAAGGAATGGCTGGCGAACGAAGGCTATGATCCGGTGTTTGGTGCGCGTCCACTCAAGCGCGTGATCCAGCGCGCCTTGCAGAACCCATTGGCCGAAGCGCTGTTGGCTGGTGAGATTAAAGACGGAGAGACCGTTCCGGTAACCGCAGGCACGGACGGCCTAATCATCGGTGACCGCTTGGGCACGTCAGACCGGCCTCGCCCGGATGATGCCGTGGTGCATTGATCCGCAATGCTAAAAAGAAAGGCCCGCCAATTTGGCGGGCCTTTTTGCGTTGAGGTTCCGGTATCAGCTCTGCGTATTGCAGAGCGTCTGCTGCCCAACATCGGGTGGGCATGTCATAGCTCAGAACCAGACGTCCTCTATCGTTCTGCCATCGCCGGGAAGTGCCTTGAAGCTGTTGTGCCCCTCAAAGCGGCGAATTGGCACCTTATGTATCAGTGACAGGTCGGACATACGTAAATTGACAGCCGCTCGATAACGGCCACGCTGATCTGCTGATTTTGCAGCGAAGTACATTATACACCCGCAGATCGGGCAAAACTGGAAACAGATATCTCCGCTGTCTTGGCGCAGATATGTGCTGGTCTGGCCGCTTGTTTCTATATCCCGTCCAACATACCCATAGGCCCAAAGTGCTCCATAACGCCGGCAGATCGTGCAATTGCAGGCGGTGGCCGACTCAGGCGCGGCATTCAATGTCCAGCCAGTTGTGCCGCAATGGCAAGTACCTGTCAGCATATTCCACTCCGCCTGTTTTGGGAAAACCGGTCAGTCCGGCGGGTTTTCCCATGTCGCTGTCAATATGGTCCTAGACCATCGCAAAAATGCGCGCCGGCCCTCCGGTGCCGCCCGCATGTTTCGGGGCGCCGATGACCAGAGTGGCACCTGCAGCCGGTACGCGATCCAATCCGGCGATATTCTCAATCCCGAAACGACCCGTGGGCAGCCATGCATAATGGGTGGCGAAGTCGGTTGAAATGCCGTGATCAAGAGACAGCGTGTCTGATGCAATAGAGCGTGCGCCGGTCTCCTCGATCAACATTATTGCCGCTTCGGGGTGGAAGCCGGGATAATGTTGTGCTTGGCCGTCAAATCCGCGGTAATCGTCGCTGTCGGCTTTGGCGGCCCAACCGGAATACAAGGCCACGCAAGCGCCATCCGGGATATCTCCGTTTGCTGACATCCAAGCCTTCAGATCATCTGGTGTCAGCAGCGTATCGGCATCCTCGGCTGCCCGAGCAGCGATGTCGACGACACAAAGTGGTGCAACAAGATCGGATACCGGGATCTCATCCACCGATGCCCCGTCCGCCGAAAAATGCAATGGCGCGTCAATATGAGTGCCGGTGTGTTCATTGACTGTGAGGCGCTGCAAATTAAAGCCGTGTTCGCCGAAATTAAAAACCTGTTCGGACGCATACCCCGGTTCGCCAAAATAGGTTGGGAACTCGGCGCCGATCGTGTGGGTCATGTCCTCAACTTTGCCCGCGCCAGCAGCCAAAACAATCGGTGCACTGGCCCCCGTTGCGGCTACGGCCGCACCCGAGGCGGCGGCAGCTTTGAAGAACCCTCTTCTTGACAGCATACGGTCTTTGACCGCGTTCATCACGCAGATGTCACACATTCGTCTTCTCCCTATGGTCATGCCCGACAATCGGGTGGACAGCGGATCTAAGGGCCTGTCGGCCGATCCTGACACCAAGACTGCAAGTTGCATGAAGCAGTTGTAAAGATTGAAGGTCCGGGTGTTCTGGCCGAATTGGGCGGGATGCGATCAACTTGGTGTGACAGGTACTAACGGTTTTGGCGCAATTGGCCGGCGGGTAACTGAGGCAGTTTGGTTTGGACTTGGCGTGAAACGTTACAGTCTCGTCTCCCAATCGTGACGCATGTTGCCTTGGCGGTGTGGTATCAGCGGGTTAACTGGATTCTCAGGCTAGTTTACCAAGGAGACATAAATGGCGCATCGCTGGACCAATACACTGACACATGCCGACGTCACGCCGCAGGCGGCGTTCCTGAACCGGCGGCAGGTGATGGCCGGCCTGGCGGGTGTGGGATTGGCGGGGCTGGCCAGACCGGCAGCGGCGCAGGACGCTCTGGAACCCAACACGTGGGAAGAGATCACCTCGTACAATAACTACTACGAGTTCGGGACTCGCAAGGATGATCCCGCAAAATACGCGCATACTTTGGTCACCGAACCCTGGAGCGTTACGATTGACGGGATGGTCGACAATCCGGGTGAATATGACTTCAAGGACATCATGTCCGAGATGACGGTCGAAGAGCGCATCTACAGATTTCGCTGTGTCGAAGCGTGGTCGATGGTGATCCCGTGGAACGGGTTTGAACTGGCGGATCTTCTGAATATGGCGGGTGTGCAGGAAGGCGCGAAATACGTGGCCTTCGAAACTGCGTACCGTCCTGATGAGATGCCCGGTGTTCAGTTTCCGATCCTCGAATGGCCTTACCGCGAAGGATTGCGCCTGGACGAGGCGATGCACCCGCTGACCATCATGGCGACTGGTATCTACGGCAATCCGATCCCCAACCAGAATGGCGCGCCATTGCGTCTGGTCGTGCCGTGGAAATATGGCTTCAAGTCCATCAAGTCGATTGTCCGTATCACTCTTACAGATGTCGAGCCGCCCACCAGTTGGAACATGTCTGCCCCGCGCGAATATGGTTTCTATAGTAATGTGAACCCGAATGTGGATCATCCACGCTGGTCGCAGG
Organism: Ruegeria atlantica; assembly: GCF_013033965.1. Classification (GTDB taxonomy): domain Bacteria; phylum Pseudomonadota; class Alphaproteobacteria; order Rhodobacterales; family Rhodobacteraceae; genus Ruegeria; species Ruegeria atlantica_D. The sequence goes on along the minus strand of NZ_WQFE01000012.1, from coordinate 985 downwards.
CTTCCGAGCGTCAGATTGGCGGCGGTCTTTTTGCCAAGCGTATCCCGACGCTGATGTTCAACGGTTACGAAGATGAGGTCGCCGGTCTTTACGAAGGTATGGATCTGAAGGAATTCTACTAAGACCATGCAGACGCTGAATCAGATTTTACGCCGCATTCCGGTGTGGCTGGTCTACCTGCTGGGGGCGCTGCCGGCCCCCTGGCTGTTTTACCAGGGGCTGACCGGCGGTCTGGGCGTAGATCCGATTGAGGCGTTGGAGCATCGCTACGGCGAACTGGCGCTTCAGTTGTTGATCGTTGTGTTGGCAATATCACCGCTGCGACGGTTCCTGGGGCTGAACCTGCTGAAGTTTCGCCGGGCGCTGGGCGTGCTGACCTTTGTTTATGTCAGTCTTCACCTATTGGTATGGCTGGTTCTGGACGTGCAGCTGCCCAGCCAGATCTGGGCGGATATTCTGAAGCGTCCCTATATAACAGTCGGCATGGCCGCATTTGTCCTGATGATCCCGCTGGCGGTGACGTCAAACAATCTGTCGGTGCGTAAATTAGGCCCCCGTTGGCGCAGCCTGCAGCGGCTTGTCTTTCCTGCCGCGATTTTGGGCGGGCTGCACTATGTCATGCTAGCCAAGGGATTTCAGATCGAGCCGCTGGTCTATCTTTCTCTGATCGTAAGCCTGCTATTGTTACGCGTTCGGGTTTCCGACCTTCTGACTCGGATCCGTCCAGCCGATTCCGCGTGACTCGGCACCAAGTCTGCGGGGAACACTGTCGAAACCGTCAGATTCGGTGCTGAGTAATCCCCTTGTGGCGTTCTCAGGAATAACTTCTCTTTGCTAGATTGTTGTTTTTGCGCGCAAAAATAGATTTTTCGGTTTTTTGCAAATTTATCGAATTTTCCGCTTGCGGCTTTGTTTGGTAGACCTTAGAACCCCCTTCACCGGCGCTGCTGAGGCGGTGCTGACGGGCCGGAGAGACGGTTGGACA
>NZ_WQFE01000011.1 GCF_013033965.1 Ruegeria atlantica | reverse complement strand
TTGTAAGACATTTTCTTCTTGATCTTTAACGCCCCATTACAGAAGGGGATGTCAGGCCAATTGGGTCGATGGACGGCTGCACTTTGCCTATGGCGGTCAGGGCGTTTGGGCGATGCGCGGGCAGTTGGCACAAAAGCTGAAACTCGAACCCGAGGCGATCCGTGTCACAACCCCGGATGTCGGGGGCGGGTTCGGTATGAAAGTGATGCCCTATCCCGAGTATTTTTGCGTCTCGGTTGCGGCAATGAAGTTGGGTCAACCCGTGCATTGGATGTCTGATCGGTCAGAGGCGATGCTATCGGACCACCATGGGCGTGATCTTTCCTCACTGGCGGAACTGGCCTTCGACGAAGACCTTAGAATCACGGCCTACCGGGTGCACAGCAAGGTTAATCTGGGTGCGTATAGCAGCCATTTCGGGCAAGCGATCCAGACCAGCCTTTTCAGCAAGGTTCTGATGGGCGTCTACGATGTGCAAGCTACATACCTGCGGGTCGAGGGGTTCTATACCAACACCACGCAAGTCGACGCCTATCGTGGTGCAGGGCGGCCTGAGGCAATCTATGTTCTGGAACGGGTCATGGATCGCGCCGCACGTCAGTTGGAGGTCGATCCTTGGGACCTGCGCCGCAGGAGTTTCATCCGACCCGAGAGTTTTCCCTACAAAACCGCAACCGGTGAAACCTATGACGTGGGTGACTTTGACATGGTCCTGTCACAGGCCGATGCCCAAACCCAAGGGTTTGCCGAACGAAAGTCGGCGGATGCGGAACGTGGTCTGATCCGCGGGCAGGGCCTGTGTTACTATATCGAAAGTATTTTGGGTGACCCTTCCGAGAACGCGAAGATCGAGTTCTGTGAGGATGGCACTGTGAATCTGTATGTCGGCACCCAGTCAAACGGGCAGGGGCATGAGACGGTTTATACTCAGTTTCTGTCGGATCAGACCGGCGTTCCCGTGGACCGTATCAACGTGGTGCAGGGTGACAGTGATCGGCTGACGCATGGTGGCGGGACCGGAGGGTCGCGCTCAGTCACGGTGCAAAGTACGGCAACGCTAGCCACCATCAACGTCATGATCGCCGCATTCACGCCTTATCTGGCGGATAAGATGGGGGTGGAGGAAAGTGATGTGAGTTTCGACCATGAAACCTTCCGTGCGCCGGGATCAAACCTGACGCCTACGCTGACCGAGGCTGCGGATATGGCCCGTGTCGATGGGCGTACCGATCTTTTGAGCCATGAGGCCAGCGCCAATCTGGATGCGCGCAGCTATCCCAATGGCGCACACGTTGCCGAAGTCGTGATCGATTCTTACACCGGCGAAACCTGGGTCGACCGCTATACTGTGGTTGATGATTTCGGCAACCTTATCAATCCAATGCTGGCCGAAGGGCAGGTGCATGGCGGTGTAGTGCAGGGGATAGGTCAGGTCCTGTCCGAGCGTGTTGTGCATGATGCGCAGGGGCAACTGCTCACGGCTTCGTTGATGGATTACGCCTTGCCCCGCGCCGCCGAGATACCCATGATTAAGTTTACCTCGGCGCCGGTTCCGTCAACGTCCAACCCGATGGGTATGAAAGGATGCGGAGAGGCCGGCACCGTGGGCGCGCTGGCCGCTGTGGCAAACGCGGTTCAGGATGCGCTCTGGGATCACGGGGTGCGGCAGGCGGACATGCCTTTCACACCTCAACGAGTATGGGAATTGCTGACGCATGGTTCTGTCGCGGCTGAGTAAAAAGGTACTGGGATGGCTCGGACGGCCTTTGCGGTCCGAGCATTCCGCAGAGGCGCTTCACCGCGAACCAATCAGCCATGTAATTATCCTGGACGGCACCATGTCGACCCTTGAACCGGGGTATGAAACCCATGCGGGTCAGACCCTTCGTCTGTGCCGTGAAATGGGCAGCAAGGTTTCCGTCTTCTATGAGGCTGGTGTGCAGTGGGAAAGCTGGAAATCCTCGCTGGACGTGATGATGGGGCGCGGGATCAACCGCCAGATCCGCCGGGCCTACGGCTATCTGGCATCGCGCTACAAACCCGGGGATCGCATTTATTTCATCGGCTACTCGCGCGGCGCCTATGGTGTCCGCAGCCTTGCCGGGGTGATCGACATGATCGGACTGCTCAAGGCCGAACATGCCACAGTGCGCAATATCAAACAGGCCTACCGCCACTATGAATGCAATGCGAATGGTTCGGCTGCGGCCGAATTTCGGCGTCAGTTCTGCCACGAAGACGTGGCGATTGAGATGGTTGGCGTGTGGGATACGGTCAAAGCGTTGGGCCTGCGCCTGCCGCTGCTGTGGCGCTGGGCTGAAGAGCGTCACGCGTTTCACACCCACCAGCTTGGCCCGGCGACGCGGCACGGCTATCACGCCATGGCACTGGACGAGACCCGCGAGGTATTTGAGCCGGTTTTGTGGAAATGTACACCCGACTTCAAAGGTCATGTCGAACAGGTCTGGTTCCGCGGCACACATGGCGATGTCGGTGGCCAGTTAAACGGGTTCGAAGAGGCGCGTCCGCTTAGCAACATCTCTCTGGTCTGGATGCTGGACAAGGCCGAGTTGCACGGCTTGCCGTTGCCCGAAGGGTGGCGCGACCGGTACCCGACTGATACGTCGGCTCGTTCAGTCGGCACGTGGCGTGGCTGGGGCAAGATTTTCCTGCTGCGCAAGCATCGCAAAGTGGGCAAGGATCGGTCAGAGAAACTGCATGTCTCGGTGTCGCCAGATGAACTGCCAGGCTGGGTGCCGATGCCGGATTTGCCGTCGCATCCGGCGCAGTAACTCAGTCGAACCGAGTAATTTTCTCGTCCGCCGCCTTGGCTTGAAACGCGGCAGTGATATCGGCCTCTATGGTTCGCCCCAATGACAGTTGGGGTAAGTTCTCCGGTGCAAAAAACGCTGCTTCGCTTGTTTCCGGCCCTGCTTCAGGGAACGCTTCACCGGCGACGTCGCACAGAAAGTACAGCTTGTAGAAATCTCTCACATCTGCAGGGTAAGGATGTCGCGCTTTGTGGTGCACGGCATAGAGATGCCCTGCCTTAACGCGCAACCTTGCTTCTTCCCAGACTTCGCGCTCGATGTTTTCTGCTGGCGAGTTGCCGACATCCGCAAACCCGCCGGGCATCGCCCATTTCCCGTCGCTGCGTTCGCGCACCAGCAAAATGCGTCCGTCGCAGATCACCGCGCCCCGAATGTCGATGCTGGGCGTGGCGTAGCCTGCTGCGTGTTCTGAAATCAATCCGTCGATCCGCGACAGAGGCACCTGCCCCAGATCGGCCAGCATAGTGCGGGCGATAACTGCGATTTCGTCATAACGTTCGCGGTCGAACGGGTCTTTGGTAAAGTGCTGGCCGGTTTCGGCCAGCGCCATCAATCGTTTTGCCTGGGCAAGCCAGGTATCCTCCATCGCTGTCGGATCCTGGCGCATGGATCAGCGCCGCCGATCTCGGCGCGAGCTCATCGGCTGGAACGCCACACCCACATGGGCTTCGCAATAGGGTTTGCCCGCCTCAACCGGCAGGCCGCAGAACCAGAAATCCTCGGTCGCGGGGTCGCCTACGGGCCATTTGCAGGTCTTCTCGGTCAATTCCATCAGCGTCAGCTTCTTGGCCTTCTTTTCGACCTCGTTGACCTTGGCCAGCGCCTCGGGGCTGATTTCGTTGGCCGATGGTTGCGGCGGCAGAGGCTGACCGGCCGGGATGATCTGGCGGCGTGCCGGAACGGCCGGTTTTGCCTCGGAAGCAGGTGCCGGGGTTGGGCGCGCGGGTTCAGTTTTGGGCGCGGGCTTTGGCTTGGCCTCAGCCTTGGGCGCGGGTGCCGGTTTTTCCTTAGGCTCGGATTTGGCCGGTGAGGCACCGGTTGCGCGGTTCGACAGACCCAGACGGTGCACCTTGCCGATCACCGCATTGCGGGTCACGCCGCCCAGTTCTTTGGCGATCTGGCTGGCCGACTGGCCCTCGCCCCACATTTTCTTCAGCAGTTCTACGCGCTCGTCAGTCCAGGACATCATTTGCCTTTCAAAAGCGGAAAGCGGCCCCAGATTCGGGCCGCCTTGGGAAATCGTCTCAGCCCCCTATTTTAATCACTGCGGGCCGAGTTACAAGCGGTTCTCGAATCAGGATGAGGGCAGATGATGCAGATTTCCGCAGATCAGAGCGAACGGCGTTTCGGAACAATTAACTGGATGGGGCTCTATACGCTGGCCCAGCGTGAAACACTGCGGTTTCTGGCGGTTTGGACACAAACCCTGTTGGCCCCACTTGTGACAGCCGGGCTATTCCTTTTGATCTTCAATATCGCCATTGGTCCGGGGCGCCCGGATGTGATGGGGGTGCCGTTCCTGACGTTTCTGGCGCCGGGCATTATGATGATGACCGTGATCCAGAATGCCTTCGCCAACACCTCTTCGTCGATGGTGATCGCTAAAGTACAAGGCAATATTGTCGATACGCTGATGCCGCCTTTGTCACCGCTTGAGATCCTGCTGGGTTATCTGGCCGGAGGAGTGGCGCGCGGTGTCCTGATCGCTTGTGTGGTCGCGGTTGCACTTGCGCTGGTTTTGGGGATTTACCCGCAGAACCCGCTGATTGCCCTGATCTTCGTTGTTCTGGGTGGGGCGTTTATGGGCGCCTTGGGTCTGTTCGCCGGGATTTTTGCCAACAAGTTCGACCAGATGGCGGCGATTACGAACTTTATCGTGACGCCATTGGCTTTCTTGTCTGGGACGTTTTATTCGGTTCAGGCGCTGCCCCCGGTTTTGAACCGCCTGAGTCACGTGAACCCGGTTTTCTATCTCATTGACGGCCTGCGGTACGGGATGATCGGCGTGTCCGACAGCTCACCCTGGTTAGGAATCTTGGTATGTATCGGCGCCACCCTGCTGGTCGGTGCGCTGACCTGGCAGATGCTGCGAACGGGGTATCGCCTAAAGGCTTAACCCGTTTCAGCCAGTGCGCCGGGTTGGAAAGTTATTCTTGGCTTACCCAGTCGCGGGTGTAAATTTGCAGCCACAGCCCAGGCCCCGAATAGGGCTAACCCTCCGACTGCAAAAATCCCCGCGACAGGTGAGACCAAAAGGACCAGTGATGCAATTCCGGGTGTCAGAATGCCGGAAACGTCGCGGTAGCTGGAGTAAATCGCGGACATCTCGGTGCGCTCAGAAGGTTTCACCGCCATTAGGAACGGCAAGCCGGCGCAGATATCCAGAACAATCAGCCAGATGGACCCAAGGACCAGTGCCGCCACCGCAGCCACGGGCCATCCCGCGATGGCCCCTGCAGTGACAAAGCATGTTCCGCAAGCAGCAAACCCCACGCGAACCGCAGTGCGAATCGAACGCCCCTGAACCCAGCGCAAAATAAGCGGCGCGGCGAATAGCATCGCATTGGTCGTAGACAGAAGGATACCGCCCAATTGCTCACCCAATCCGTTTTGGATTGCAAATATGGGCAGATAAACCACATAGATCCACCAACCGCAGGATCGGATCATGGCAAAAAGATACCCCGCCACCAAACGGGGCTGAGCGAAAAAGCGCGGCAGAAACGCTAGCGGGTTTTTCGCGGGGCCGCGCGCCTTGGTGATCAACTTGCCATTGCCCAATCGCATGCGCCAGAACTGGATCAGCATAACCGCGCCTGCCATCGCACTGATGACAAAGGGGGCAGGGCCCCAGACCTCGAGCAGCAAGACACCAGCCATCGGCCCGCCTGCCCAGCCGAGGGCGCTGTAAAACATGCGGCTTGTCTCGCATTTGCCCAACTCGATTTTGCTGATGTAGTCCAGAACGTAAGCGTTGAAGCAGATGAATGTGACCACAGTCGCGACCGTGTTCAGGGCCAAGGCAGCAACCACTGCAACAGGGCTGCCCTCAATCGCCAGCAGCGCACCACCGATGAACATGAGGCAACCAGCTGTATAGGCCCATCTGCGCGGTACGAAACGGATCAGGAACGGCACCATCAAGCCCGCAATCAACGAGATGACGCCAACCAGAAAATACAGCAACGAGACCGAAGACGCGTCGCCCAGTGCCCGGTACATGGCCAGCGGAAAGACTGATATCAGAATACCGCGGACAATGGCCTCAAACCCGGCCAGGATGCCGAAATCGCGGACTGATGGTGCTGGGGCGTGGCGCACCCATTCGGGGATACGGCGTTCGTGCATTGGTAAACTCTCAAATCAACTGAGGTCACATTGCGCCGGATCGACCCGGGTTCTTTGGGGTTTGCGACATACAGGTCGCCCCCAGGCTATGTGAGAAAATTTTTTGGGTTTCAGGCCTGCCGGGCCCGTGCCTCGCGCCAGACCAGAATTAGCCCACCGGTCAGAATGATGGCCGAGCCGATCATGCTGATCCCGTCTGGGACTACGCCGAAAATCGCAAAATCGTAGAAAGCCGCGAAAATCAGAGTTGCATAGCTGATCGGGGCAACAAAAGAGGCATCTGCCCGCGCCATACCGTTCACGAAACACGCCTGCGCGCAGGCCATCAGCGCACCAATGCCAACCAGCGCCGCCCATTGCTCCGGGGTGGGCATCTGAAAAACAAAGCTCACCGCAACCGAGGCAATCGTCAGCCCCATTGCGTTGTTGATCAGCAAAATCTGGATCGGGATTTCGCGACCCGAGAGCTTTTTGATGAAGATCAGCTCCATCCCGATCACGGCTGCCGCTGTAAGCGCCAAAAGGGCGGCGGGCTGAAAACTCGCCGGCGTGGGCCGTAGCAGGATCAGCGCGCCAACCAGCGCAACTACCGCAGCAAGCCAGCGCCACGGGCCAACGCCCTCTTTCAACAGCGGGATCGCCAGTACCATTGCGAACACTGGGTTCAAAAAGGAAATCGCCGTCGCATCCGCGATCGGAATGAACGCGACCGAGGCGAACATCAATGTGATCCCGACCCATCCGAAACTTGTGCGCCCGATATGCAGCCCCCAATGCGGGCGCTGCAGGCGGGGCCGCATCACGCCCACGGCGGTAACGATCACGATAAACGCAAATAGGAACCGCCCATGGCTGATCTGCATTGGATGCAGTGCAGGTCCCAGGGTGTCCGTTCCCAAAGCCTTGGCCAGCAGAGTTGTCCCGGCCAGCAATGCGCTGGCAGCTGTGATCAGAGCAGCGGCAAGTGGGGGATTGTGGGCTTTGGCGACAAACATGTGTCAGCGGTGCGTCAGCATGAGGCAAATGGCAAGCGGCAAACGTCGCGGGCGACAAGTATTTTTGTTGTCCGCAATATTCAGGCTTTTCAGACGCCTCGGGCAGCGTTATACGGCGGCACATGATCAAAAACGCACATATCCTGCGACCCCGACGCCGACGCTTTGCCGCGTAACCGGCCTCTTTGATCTATTTGCGTTGTTCAAATCGGCGCAACTCTCACCAAATCAGTTGACGAACACTGGCCGAGTGTATCACTCACGAGGCTCAAGCTACCTGAAAAGGATGATCCCATGATCCCGTCCGTTCTGCCGACCTATAACCGTGCGCCCCTGACCTTCGTAAAGGGCGAAGGCGCCTGGCTGACCGAGGCGGATGGCCGACGTTTTCTGGACCTGGGCGCCGGGATCGCCGTGAATGCGCTGGGCCATGCCCATCCTGCGCTGGTCAATGCCCTGACCGAACAAGCGCACGCGCTGTGGCACGTCTCGAACCTCTATCACATCCCACAACAGCAGGCCCTTGCCGACAAGCTGGTCGAGCACACCTTTGCTGACACTGTTTTCTTCACGAACTCGGGCACGGAATCTTGCGAACTTGCTGTGAAAATGGCCCGCAAGTATTTTTATGACAAAGACCAGCCTGAACGCGTTGAGATCATCACTTTTGACGGCTCGTTCCACGGCCGCTCGTCAGCTGGTATTGCAGCCGCCGGGTCCGAGAAGATGACAAAAGGCTTTGGTCCGCTTCTGCCGGGCTTTGTGCATCTCACGTTCGGTGATCTGGACGGTGTCACCAATGCAATCGCCGATGAGACCGCAGCGATTATGATCGAACCTGTTCAGGGTGAGGGCGGTATCCGTCCCGTCCCAGACGCGGAACTCAAAGCCCTGCGCCAGATCTGCGATGACAACGGCCTGCTTTTGATCCTCGATGAGGTTCAATGTGGCGTAGGCCGTACCGGAAAACTGTTCGCGCATGAATGGGCGGGGATCACACCGGACATTATGATGGTCGCCAAAGGCATCGGCGGAGGCTTCCCTCTGGGTGCTGTTCTGGCCACGGAAGACGCCGCCAGCGGTATGACGGCAGGCACGCATGGCTCTACCTATGGCGGCAACCCGCTGGGCTGTGCCGTGGGCTGCGCCGTTATTGATCAGGTGGCAACGCCTGCCTTCCTGGAAGGCGTCAACCGCAAGGCCGGGATGCTGCGCCAAAAGCTCGAGGGGCTAATCGCCGAGCACCCGGAGGTCTTCGAAGAAGTGCGCGGAACAGGACTGATGCTAGGCCTGAAGTGCAAAACGCCAAATATCGACATGGTCAACGCCGGTTATGACAACGAGGTCATCACCGTCCCCGCCGCCGATAACGTAATCCGCCTGCTGCCGCCTCTGACATTGACCGAGGATGATATCGCCCAAGCCGTGATCCGCCTCGACAAAGCCGCAGCGCAAGTCGAAGAGTCGATGGCCTCGGCCTAAGATACACCCGAATGAAAAGTGAACTGAAATGAACCATTTCCTCGATATCCATAAAACCGACGCGGGCGATCTGCGGAACATGATTGATCAGGCGGGTGCAATGAAACAGGCGCGTCTTGGCCGTCCCAAGGCGGCGTTGGACGATGACCAACCGCTCAAGGACCGGATGGTTGCCCTGATCTTTGAAAAACCATCCACCCGGACGCGCGTGTCCTTTGATGTGGGTGTGCGCCAGATGGGCGGGCAGACGATGGTGCTTTCGGGCAAAGACATGCAACTGGGCCACGGCGAAACCATCGCCGACACCGCCCGCGTACTGTCACGCTACGTCGATATGATCATGATCCGGACGTTCGACGAGACCATCCTGACCGAGATGGCCGAATACTCGGATGTGCCCGTGATCAACGGCCTGACCGACCGCACCCACCCATGTCAGATCATGGCGGATGTGCTGACGTTTGAGGAACATCGCGGTCCGATCGCGGGCAAAAAAGTGGTCTGGACCGGCGACGGCAACAACGTCTGCGCCTCGTTCCTGCACGCAGCCGGCCAGTTCGGGTTTGACCTGACCTTCGCGGGCCCGTCTCAGTTTGACCCCGAAGAGGAGTTCATGGGTTTTGCGCGCAAGAAAGGGTCGAAGATTGTGGTCGAGCGCGATGCGTTCAAGGCAGTTGAAGGCGCGGATCTGGTTGTCGCGGATACATGGGTGTCGATGCACGATTCCCAGTCGGCCAAGGAACGTCGCCATAACCTGTTGCGGCCCTATCAGGTCAACGCCGAACTGATGTCACATGCGAAACCGGACGCGCTGTTCATGCATTGCCTGCCAGCCCACCGCGAAGAAGAGGCGACATCCGAAGTGATGGATGGCCCCAACTCGGTCATCTTCGATGAGGCCGAAAACCGCCTGCACGCGCAAAAGGCGGTGATGCGCTGGTGTCTTGGGGTTTGAACGGAGTCGGAAATGCCTCATGTCACCTTGGAGTTTTCGAAAGGCATAGAGCAGGCCCATGATGTTCAGGCCATTTGCGATCAGCTTTTTGCTGAACTGGCCGAGCATCCTGAATTCGACGCTGAGACGATCAAGATCCGCGCGACACCGGTAGAATATTACCGTATCGGCACAGATCCTCAGAGCTTTGTCCACGCCACGCTTCTGCTGATGCAGGGTCGTGATGAGGCCACGCGTTCTGAGCTCAACGCGGCCATTCTTGACGTCCTGTCGGCGGCTTTGCCCGAGGTTGGCAGCCTTACGGTACAAGACGTTCAGATGAGCCGTGCTTCTTACGCAAAACGGCTGGTCGGGGCTTAGCCAGCACCCGGCAGCCATAAATGCTTAGGCGTTCAGGTGGATCGCTTGATATCCCAAATCCGCACTTTGGCGAGCGTCGCGACGCTCGCCAGCACGACTAGACCGCATAGCGCCCATTTGGTCATGACCTCCATAGTGCCTTCAATCAGCAGGGCATGTACGACGCTGCCGAGAATGGTGATGATCGCAAGGTTTGCATGAGCCAACCTCCAGACGCGAAACCGCAAGCCCAGACGCTTGCGAAGAAGACCCAGCATCGCGGCTCCGAACGCGGCCCACATCGCAATCACACCCCAAGCCGAAAACGGTGTTGGTGATACGAACAACAGGGCGTCGACAACGTCGGGTGGGCTGGTGATCCACAAGCCGCCGACATGGATCAAAATGGCTGCAACCAACGTTAGCCCACACCACCGGTGCCAATGGCGGCTGGCCACCGGAGACAAGCCTGGTAGTAAACGACCCGCAAGCAACGGCTGCATTAACAAGAGGCACATCGAAATCACACCGGCAAATCCGGCTGCGATGTATATTGGTTCACGCCATGCCAATAGGGGGCTGACCGCCGCCGCGAAAATCGGCGCGGCCATGGCAAGGATCACGATGGTCCAGATTACCAGGTTTCGACGCACTGTGATCAGGCAGGCTGTAGAACGAAATGCGCAGCCAAAGTCTTGTCTTTGGAACTGGCCATGATCGGGCGCAGGAACACCGTTTCAAACTCACCACTGTCATACGCCAAATGTCCGTGTGGCTGGCCAAAGGCAGGCACAATTTGCGGCATCTCCAACCGAAACTCACCATTGGCATCGGTCAGGGTTGCGCCGTGGCTCTGCGGGTCGCGCTCATGCCCTTCGGTCGTATGCGCCCAGATTTGGATGCGCTGACCGGGCAGGGGTGCGCCGTCACCGGCGCGTCGCACAGTGCCGGTCATCCAGAACCCACCGCCGCCAATCCGGTCAACGATGGGCGCGCCAGCGCGGTAATTATTGGATCCGCCACGCATGGATTGGGTCGGGGCCAGACCACTTGCGCGCGCTGGCACCAACAGGCCTGTCGCACCCGTTGCCAATGCGGCCCCAGACGCCAAAACCAAAGAACGACGAGAGAACGTAAGACCAGCCATGCAAACCTCTCTTTCCAAGCGTTTCGCCACACAGCGACAATGCCGGGCGTCTTTTGAGCAGAAAGATAGCACGATTGTTTCAATTTCCGAGGGGCCGCGCGGCGGGACTGACAAAATGTGAATTCCTTTGACCGTGCCCGCATACGGGTGCCATCTTGAAACCTGTCATATCGGGTCGGGGAGGCCTGCATCATGAATGTCGAAGGCGCTGTCACAGATGAAGAAATCAAGGCGTTCAAGCGCGACGGTGCGGTTGCGCTACGCTCCAGGTTCTCGGAGCATTGGCTGGCACTTTTGCGGGATGGCATCGACGCGGATTTGGCCCGCCCAACCGACAATTTCACCCGTCATACCAAAGACCCAAGCGCGCCTGCCTATTTCGAGGATTACTGGGCCTGGAACAAAATCCCGCAATTCACAGAGTTCGTTTACAACTCACCCTGTGCGTCACTTGCCGCGCAGCTGTTGGGTGCGCCGTCTATCAATCTAGTCATGGACAATTGGTTCCTACGCGAGGCTGGATCAAACTCACGCCCTCCGTTTCATCAGGACCTGTCCTATTTCGACTTCGAAGGCACGATGTGTGTACTGTGGTTGCCGCTTGAGCCGGTGACCAGGGAAAACGGCATCGCCTTCGTCAAAGGCTCGCACCTGTGGGACAAGCTGTTCATGCGGGTCAGGTTCGCGGACGGGCACCCCAGCTATGAACCAACCGAGGTTGCGGGGTTGACCTATCACCCGCCGCCAGACGTCAATGCCGATCCAGGCGCTTTCGATCTATTGCAGTGGGATATGAAGCTGGGCGACTGTATCTTCTTCGACATGCGTACCCTGCACGGGGGGCTCTCTTCGCTCACTCCAACGGAAACCGTGCGTCGCTTTACGCTGCGGATGACCGCTCCGGATGGCCTGATCCGCTATCGGGGGGATTGGGCCAAGGAAGAACGGGCGCAGTTCGAAGCTGAAGGGTATCGCGAAGGTGATCATATTGACGGGGCTTTTTTCCCGCAGCTTTGGCCGCGTCGAGCCTGATGGAAGGACCGGGCTCGCACCAGTTCTGTGCGTTTCTGCAAATTGAAAAGGGGGGTCTGTCAGACTTATCCTGTATCAGTGAACTAAGCAATCTGATCACGAGAGAGCAGGCATGAGTTGGAACCCCACCCAAAACCCCGAGAATTCGCCTCTGGAGACGCTGATCATCCCTCGTGCACGAGATCTGGGCGGATTCGAGGTGCGGCGCGCGCTGCCCTCGGTCAAACGTCAGCTTGTTGGTCCATTCATCTTTTTCGATCAGATGGGACCCGCCGAGTTCATCACCGACGGCGGCATCGACGTGCGGCCACACCCTCATATCGGTTTGGGTACAGTCACTTACCTGTATCAGGGCGAGTTCGAGCATCGCGACAGCCTTGGCACCCATCAGATGATCTATCCGGGTGAGGTGAACTGGATGGTGGCTGGCCGCGGCGTTACCCATTCAGAGCGCACCAGCGAAGAAACGCGGGGTAAGCGGCACAGCCTGTTCGGAATCCAGACCTGGATTGCATTGCCTGAGGCACATGAGGATATGGCCCCCGATTTTGAGCACCACAAGCAAGGCGCGCTGCCGCATATCGTCGACAATGGCGTCAGTGCTCGGCTGATCCTTGGTTCGGCTTATGGCGAAACCAGCCCGGTGACGATGCTGTCGGAAACCTTCTATCTGGACGTGCAGCTTCAACCCGGCGCCTCCTTTCCATTGCCCGACGATCACGAAGATCGCGGCGTCTACGTCACGCAGGGCTCGGTCGAGATCGCCGGTGACACTTTCGGGGAAGCCCGCATGATGGTGTTCCGCCCGGGCGATCATCTGTCCGTCAAGGCCGGCCCGCGTGGCGCGCGGCTGTTGCTGTTGGGCGGGGCCACGTTAAACGAGGATCGCTACATCTGGTGGAACTTCGTGTCCTCTTCGAAAGAAAAAATCGAAAACGCCACGCGTGAATGGAAGGCCGCCGATTGGGCCAAGGGTGCCTTCCACTTGCCGCCCGGCGATGATCAGGAGTTCATTCCGATTTCGGAAGAGCTGGAGCGCACCAAGCCTAGGCTGGCCCGTTGACCAGGCGTCAGAAGGTCTTGTCCGAAATTGCGATACCGGCAATCCTCACCTCAATGGGAGGATTGCCATGAAAATCGTAATCGCAGGCGCAGGCAGCATCGGATGCTATTGTGGAGCCTTCCTGGCTGATGCTGGTCACTCGGTTACCTTGTTGGGCCGTCCTCGCATTCTGAACCCGATCCGCGACAACGGCCTGACCGTTACCGATTTTTCCGGCCTGAACCTTCATGTGGCGGCCGAGAAGCTAACGTTGTCTGAAAACCCTGATTGCCTGGAAGATGGGGAGTTGGTGATCGTGGCCGTCAAGGCGGCGGCCACAGCGGGTATAGCAGGTCAGATCGCGCAGTTCGCCAATGCCTCAACCCCAGTGTTGTCTTGGCAGAACGGGATGCAGAATGCCCGAGTGCTGCGGGTTGCGCTGCCGGATCATGACGTCCGCGCGGGAATGGTGCCCTTCAATGTCGTGCCGCCCAAGCCTGCAAGTTTTCACCGTGCAACGTCCGGCGAAATCGTGATCCAGTCCGGTCCCGGCGGTTTGGGGAAGGCACTTAGCTCACCTAATCTGCCGGTGATCGAAAGCGATGACATCGAAGCCGTGCAATGGGGGAAGTTGGTCATCAATCTGAACAACGCACTGAATGCATTGTCGGGGCTGACATTGAAAGATCAGTTGCTGGATCGCAAGTGGCGGCGTCTGATGGCCGCTCAGATGGCCGAGGCGTTGGGGGTACTTCAGGCCGCAGGTCACCCTGTCGCATCTACCACCCCGCTGCCTGCGTGGTTGACGCCGCATATTCTGCGTCTGCCGACGCCGATGTTCACCCGGATCGCGGCCCGGATGTTGACCGTCGACCCCAGTGCGCGGACGTCGATGGCGTATGATCTTAGGGCCGGGCGGGTGACGGAAATTGACAGCCTGCAGGGCGAGATTAACCGCCTGGGTGCGCAACTTGGGCGGCCTACGCCGATTTGCAACAGGGTTCAGGCCCTGATCGAACAGAAACCGGAGGCAAACCTGTCACCGGATCAGATCATCCCTTGAGCTGATCGCATTCAGGTGAATGCTGTCAGTACCCAGAAGATCACCGCCGACATGACAGCGGCCGCGGGAACGGTGATCACCCATGCTGCAATAATGGTCATGAAGTGCGAGCGCCGCACCAGTTTGCGCCGCCGCTGTTCTTCCCGGGCAAGCCGCAGTTCGGGCGGTCGGAGATCATTGTTCTTCTTCCGCCGCCGATCCTGATTCCATTCCCGATAAAACCCGACGCCGAATACTGCACCTACGGCGATGTGGGTCGAGCTGACAGGCAACCCAAGCCAGCTTGCAACAATCACCGTGATCGCCGCCGACAAGGCGACGCAGAAAGCGCGCATCGGGTTCAGTTTGGTGATCTGGCTACCCACCATCCGGATCAACTTTGGGCCAAACAGGAACAGGCCAAACGAGATACCAAAAGCTCCTATCACCATAACCCATGTCGGAATCGTTACTTTTGAAGCAAAATCACCAAACTCAGCGGCGTGCACGATCGCGGCCAGCGGGCCGACCGCGTTTGCGACGTCATTGGCGCCATGGGCAAAGCTCAGGAACCCGGCCGAGATGACCAAAGGCAAACCAAACAGCGTTTTCAGCGATTTGGTGCGGTTCTCAAGCCCTTCGGATTTGCGCCGAACCCATGGCACGGTCACGGCCCACGCCAGAAAGCCTGAGGTCAATCCGATCAACAATGCGATTTCCAGATCGATTTTAACGATCCGCTTCAGGCCTTTCACAGACAGATAGGTCGCAAATGCACCAGCCATCACGGCCACCAAAATAGGCACCCAGCGACGGGCCGCTGCAATCTTATCGTCCTGATACTGGATTTTGGCTTTGATCAGCGCCAGAAATCCGGCAGCAATCGCACCACCTAGAACCGGAGAGATCACCCAGCTGGCGGCAATCGCGCTCATTGTGCCCCAGCTGACCGCGCTAAGGCCTGCCGCTGCGATACCAGCTCCCATCACGCCGCCCACGACCGAATGCGTGGTCGACACAGGCGCGCCAACCCACGTGGCCAGGTTGACCCACAATGCCGATGAGATCAGCGCCGCCATCATCGCCCAGATAAAGACATTGCTGTTCTGGACCGAGGCAGGATCGATAATGCCCTTGGAAATGGTCGAAACCACGTCTCCGCCCGCCAGCAGAGCCCCCGCGCTTTCGGCGACTGCTGCGATGGCGATTGCGCCACCCATGGTCAGCGCGTTTGCACCCACCGCCGGGCCCATGTTGTTGGCGACATCGTTGGCGCCGATGTTGATCGCCATATAGGCCCCAAAACCGGCGGCCGCGATGACAATCAGCCCGCCATCGGCCCGACCGAACAGAACCGCCGCAATCAATCCAGCCATGACAATAAAGGCCAGCGCTATGCCCGGAGCCAGCAGCGGTCGCGCCACATGCACATTTGCATGCTCAAGGCGGGAAATTCGGTGCAGATCGCTGTCCAGGGCCTGCCAGCGGCTTTTTTCGTTCGTGTTCGACATCGGTTTTCTGTGGGTGATACGGTTTAACCGGCGCGATTAACGGTTGGCCGGACGTGTTGCAACCGGACTCACAGAAGTTTGTTGGGATAGCGTTACATTTGCCGCAACAATTCGCGCAGTTCCGGTTCTTGCACCAGTTCTGCGGCCTCTTTCGGCGCAAACCAGCGCCGTTCCCGCTCACTTACTTCAGGGAATTCCTCGGCCAGATCTTTGACGTCGATAAGATATACGTTGGTGCGCACGGGCTGCGCCGTGCCGTCATCCAGTATCTTGTCATAGGTGTAATGGCCCACTGCCTTACGGCCCAGGTGTTTCACCTTAACCCCGGCTTCCTCCCAAGCTTCTTCCTTGGCGGTCTCTGCCCCGTCCATGCCGTCAATCGGCCATCCCTTTGGAATGACCCAGCGACCTGTGCCACGGCTGGTGATCAGCAGGACTTCTTTGTCGTCGCCGGTTCCACGCACGCACAAGGCTGCAAACTGTACCCTGTGTGGGCGTTGGAAGAAGGGTTTGCCAACTTCTTCCCAGATATTGTTCAGCCAAGATGCCATCGATTAAGCGCCACCAGTTTTCCAGGGTTCAGGGAAACGTGACATAACAACTATAGGGCGGGGCTTCAATGCATCTAATGAATGGGTCCAATTTCTGACGGTAACGAACGTCATTTCCGCCGCTTGGCCCTCAAAGTCGGATCGGCTTGGGTTGGGTCTTCGGGCCAGGGGTGTTTAGGGTACTGCGCGCGCATGTCCTTGCGTACATCCGCGTACGACCCGGCCCAAAACCCCGGCAGATCACGTGTGATCTGGATTGGTCGTTGTGCCGGTGACAGCAGAGTGATCTTGAGCGCTTCGCCACCGATAATCGGATGCCTGGTGACCCCAAACAGTTCCTGCAGGCGGACTGAGATCTCGGGCACCGCACCGCCATAATCAATTGGCACTTTGCGACCCAGCGGCGTTTCAAACGACCCCGGTGCGTGGCGGTCCAGCTCTTGCGTTTGCGACCAGTCCAGCCGGGCGCGCAGGGCAGGCAGCAAGTCGAATTTCTTCCAGTCGTCGGCACTGCGCTGGTCTGACAGCATGGGCAGCAGCCAGTCGTCCAGTGTTTCCATCAACCCATCCACAGAAAAATCCGGCAGGTCGACCCCTTCGGCGCGCACCAACTCTACCCGTGACGCCAATCGCGCTGCCGCCCCGTTCAGGCGCAATCCCAGATCCCGCACGCCGTCCAGCATCGCGTTGGCAGCAGCTTCGTCCGGCACGTCCTTCCAGGTACGGTCATCCAAAGTGATCGCGCCAAAGCGCTCCTGCCTGCGCGCGATCACACGGCGTTCGCGTTTTGACCAGGTGCAGCTTTCGACCCATTTGATCTGATCCGCAAACAGATCCCGGATTTCGCGCTCTGAGATTTGCACGGCCATACGCACCTTGGCCTCGCGCGGGTTTCCATCCGTATCTGTGACTACAAGATATGGCGCGGCTGCCAAGGAGTCGCCGCTTTCCAGCACGACGCCCTTACCGCCTGACAGGACATAGCGCGGAACATCGCCCTTGCGGCGTTGCCCGATCCGATCCGGGTAAGCCATCGCGGCCATCGTGGCGGGGCTCAGGTCTGTCGCGTCATTTCGGGATTTTAGCCGCTTGCTTTCGGCCTTGATACGTTCCAACGCGCCGATGTTGACCTGCCAAACGCGGTTGTGCTGAAAGGCGCGTACATCGCGCAATGCTTCCAGCCGCAGCAACAGATCAACTGGCGCTCCCCTCAGCGGATCCCGGTCCGCCATCAGCGCGGCCAGCTGCGCGCCACCCGAACCGGCAGTTACCAGCATGTGCCCTAGCCGCGGATGCAATGGCAGCGCAGCCAAAGCCCGCCCATGGTCGGTAATCCGCCCTTTGGCATCCAGCGCGCCCAGCATGCTTAACAATGCGCGCGCCTCGGCCATCGTTCCTTTGGGTGGCGGTGTCAGAAATGCGAGGTCATCAGGTTCTGCCCCCCAAAGCGCCAGTTCCAGCGCAAGGTTCGTCAGGTCGGCCGCTTCGATCTCGGCCGGTGGAAAAGCTGACAACGCACCTTCTTCACCCTTGGACCACAGGCGGTAACACACCCCTTTAGCCACACGCCCTGCACGGCCTGCGCGTTGGGTGGCTTCGGCACGTGTCACTCGTTCCGTTACCAGCCGCGACATGCCCGAGCCCGGATCGAACCGCGCCCGTCGCGCCTGACCCATGTCCACAACCACTCGGATGTCCGGTATGGTTAGCGAGGTTTCGGCGATTGAGGTAGCAAGTACGACCTTGCGCCCTGTCTCGGCTGGCGCGATCGCTGCGCGCTGGGCAGCAAAGGGCATCGCTCCGAATAGAGGTTTAACTGCGCATGCGCCCGGTAACCGTTTGGACAGAGCGACCTCGGCCCTGCGGATTTCGCCCTCGCCGGGCAGGAACACGAGCATCCCGCCCTCGGTTTCGCTTTCAGCCTGGACGACCAGATCGATTAGAGCGTCTAGTCGTCGCGCATGTGCAGTCAATGGACGGTCCAGCCAACGGGTTTCAACCGGGTAACTGCGCCCTTCGGACGTCACTAGCGGTGATCCCATCAGTTGCCCAACGGGTTCGGCGTCGAGAGTGGCGGACATGGCCAGGAGGATCAGGTCATCGCGCAGCGCTCCAGTAACCTCAAGGCACAGGGCAAGTCCCAGATCAGCGTTCAAAGATCGTTCATGGAACTCGTCGAAGATCACCGCGCCGACGCCGGGCAGGTCCGGTTCAGATTGCAGCATTCGGGTCAGAATACCTTCGGTCACCACTTCGATGCGGGTCGTTTTTGAGATTTTCGCTTCGCCACGCACGCGGTAGCCAACGGTTTCGCCCGCGCATTGCCCCAGTGTTTCCGCCATCCGCTCCGCAGCGGCCCGCGCAGCAAGCCTGCGGGGTTCGAGCATGATGATCTTGCCATCACACAATCCCGCCTCAAGCATCGCCAGCGGCACCCGCGTTGTCTTACCTGCACCCGGTGGGGCCTGCAAAACAGCCCGACCCTTGGTCTTAAGGGCGTTAAGCAATTCGGGAATGGCGTCATCGATCGGCAGGCGTTTTGTCATTGGCGCTTTATCCGCCAAGCTCGGCGTAAGGTCCAGTTCTGCTCAACCCAAAAGGTGTCTGCCGTTAGCAGGTCACAGAGGATCAACAGCAACACATAGGTGCGAAATTCAGACCTCGAGCGCCTTTCCGTTCCGGTCCGGTCTGGACAAACCACCCGATGGGGCGGCAAGTAGTAATGCCGAAAAAGATCGGGGTCGGAATGGAAATGGACAGCCTAGGTGACAAGATTCTGAACGGAGACCGGCGTGCGCTGGCCCGTGCAATCACTCTGGTCGAAAGTGGCCGCGCCGATCATCGGGAGCAAGCGTCTGAATTGCTGGCGCATTTGGCCAAAGCCGGACGGCAATCGCTGCGCATCGGGTTGTCTGGGACTCCAGGGGTGGGCAAATCCACCTTCATCGAGAGTTTTGGCATGATGCTGATCGAACAGGGTCTGCGTGTGGCTGTTTTAGCCGTTGATCCCAGTTCGGCCCGTTCAGGTGGGTCTATTCTGGGCGACAAAACCCGGATGGAGCGGCTGAGTCGCGAGAAGAACGCCTTTATCCGTCCGTCCCCCAGCCAATCCCACCTGGGGGGGGTGGCGCGCCGAACACGCGAGGCCATTGCCCTGTGCGAGGCGGCGGGATTCGATGTGGTGCTGATTGAAACCGTCGGGGTGGGGCAATCCGAGACAGTCGTTTCGGAAATGTCCGATCTGTTCCTCCTGTTGCTCGCGCCGGCGGGCGGGGATGAGTTGCAAGGTGTTAAGCGCGGCATCATGGAAATGGCCGACATGATCCTTGTAAACAAGGCGGACGGGGATCTGAAAGCCACGGCCACCCGGACCTGCGCCGACTACGCGGGCGCATTGCGCCTGTTGCGAAAACGCCCGCAAGACCCCGGCGGATTTCCCAAGGCAATGACCGTTTCTGCCGTCGAGGAACACGGGCTTGATCAAGCTTGGGACGAGATGACGACCCTGTCAGGGTGGCGGCGAGAAAATGGTCACTGGGAAGGCAACCGCGCGGCGCAGGCGCGGTTCTGGTTCGATCAGGAGGTGCGCCACGCCCTGCTGGCCCGGTTGGACACACCTGCCGCGCGGGCGGAAATGGATCGCCTGGGTTCCGATGTTGGCGCTGGCAATCTCAGCCCGACGGCGGCTGCGGAACAGATGCTTAGTATCCTTGCAGCACACTAGACGCATATTGGCGTCAGAGGTGGAGAATACATCAAAGTCATGTATTATGGACCGGAATACAATTTCTGATTGTGCAATTTTGAGGGGAATGCGGGACTCTCGACGTTGCGCAAGTCAACAAATGAACGCGTCGGGGAGACCCGTAGATGCCCAATATTCGTGGGACAAATGGTGACGACGAAATCGAAGTCACAGGCGACGAAGGCACGCTGAACGGAACGCCGCAGGGCTCGCCCATTGATGATATTCGCGCCCGTGGCGGCGACGATGAGATCACGATTGTCAGCAGCACTATTTCCGGGAATGTGCGCGGCAATGCCGGAAATGATGAAATCACCGTGTTCAACGCCCAGATCGACGGGCAGATCAATGCAGGCCGCGATGCGGATACCGTCACGGTTTTTGACGTTGGCGTCGGCAATATCCGTTTGGGGCAGGGCAATGACACCCTGAACTTTATCCGTACCCAAGTCGCTGGCGATGTTCAGGGCGGCGGCGGTCAGGATGCACTTAACCTTCCGGTGGGTACCGTTGTAACCGATGCCAACTTCGGAACGTTCACAGTTGTTGTCGGGCAGTCCTATTCGCTGTCCAGCGGTAGCTTCGAATTGCCCTCGGGGATCGTTGTTAACTACAGCGGGTTCGAATCCGGCACAGGGTTTTTGTGCTTCACGCGCGATACTCTGATCCAGACGCAAAATGGGCCGGTTTTTGTTCAGGATCTTCGCCAGGGAGATATGATCACAACGCAAGGCAACGGGTTGCAGCCCATCCGCTGGATTGGGCGGCGCACGTTTGACTCAATCGCATTGGCAGCCGACCCGAAACGTTGCCCGGTCCGCATACTGGCAGGCGCGTTGGGCAACGAGTTGCCCAATCGGGACCTGCTGGTGTCCCGGCAGCACAGAATGCTGGTGCAGTCGAAAATCGCTGAACGGATGTTCGGCGTGTCCGAGGTTCTGATTCCCGCGATCAAACTGACCGCGCTGCCGGGGATTTTCGTCGATGATACAGTAGAAAGCGTCGAGTATTATCACCTGCTTTTTGACCGGCACGAAGTCATTTTCGCCGAAGACGCCCCAAGCGAAAGCTTGTTCACGGGGCCGGAGGCGCTCAAGACTCTCAGCGTGGAAGCTCGGTGTGAGATATTTGATATCTTCCCTGAATTGGCGGATATGAACCATAGCCCGAACCCGGCACGCTACATTCCGAAAGGTCCGCAGCAGGCACGACTCGTGGCGCGGCATCTGAAGAATGACAAACCGCTGCTATCCGTTGGGGCGGGGGCGTGTTCGTAGGAATGTAGCGTTGGTCAAAGAATTCACGCCACGTGTCTTGACCCTCCCGGCGATTCCCACTACACGCATCCAACCAGTTTTCGGGCGCGACTTCGGGTTGCGCCCCTTGTGATTTGGCCGAGGGTGAATAGCCTGGCCTCCAGAAACAAAGGAAGAAACCATGTCGCGCCGTTGCGAACTGACCGGAAAAGGCCCGATGACTGGCAACAATGTCAGCCACGCCAAAAACAGAACTCGTCGTCGTTTTCTGCCCAACCTGAACGACGTTACGCTGCAGTCGGAAACCCTGGGTCGTGGCGTCAAGCTGCGCATCTCGGCGGCTGCACTGCGTTCGGTTGACCACCGCGGTGGTCTGGATGCGTTCCTGGCGAAAGCTAAGGATGATGAGCTGTCCGACAACGCATTGAAAGTGAAAAAGGAAATCGCCAAGGCGCAAGCTTCGGCCTAAGCCCTTTTTCCTGCAAGAATTGAGGCCCCGTACCGTTTTGGTGCGGGGCTTTTTTGTTGTGCAGAACTCTGTTTACTAAATGGAATTAAAATTCCGCAATGGGTGAAATTGTTCACATACCGTTTGCTCTTCCCATATTATGTTCAAGCATATTCATCTGGCGGAGTTCAGCCTCATGTCGTTAAAATCATTACCTTCTTTCTCCCTTCTGGCCGACTTTTTCGGCAAAACGTTTGGGGCATGTCTGCGGATGCAGCGTCGGGTGAATCGGCTGCATACAAGCCTGACCAAAGGGTCCGTCAAGCGTCCGGAACTGGACCGCTGACATTGTCCTCCCGGCCCTGGGCTTCAGGCGTGACTGATTGCGCTTGAAGCCCGTTTCGTCTGGGGCGTATATCGGGACAGGATGAAACCCGTTCTGAACAGATTCCTGCCTTTTGCGCTGTCGCTGCTCGTCGTTCTGACCGGGCAGGGAGTTGCCGCATCGCGCGGTTTGGACCGGGCGGTGGGCCACATGGTGTTGTGCACCGGAACTGGTCCGGTTGTCGTCTATATGGATGCCGAGGGGCAACCGACTCGGGCCCCGCATTTCTGTCCTGACTATGCACTGACCCTTTTAGGTGCGGTGATTATTGCGGAACCGTCTTTGCCGGTTGCTCCGGAAAACGACCGTCCCTTGCCGTCGCGCGTGACCGAGAACCTGATCGCTCTGCCGATTCCGGCTCAGCCTGCCCGTTCGCCTCCTGCAAGTGTTTGATTCATTTTAATTCTTATCGAACACCAAACTACAGGAGAGGCGTTATGTCCCTTACATCCAAACTGCTGACCACCTTTGCTGCCGCGACGCTTGCTACGGCCGCTTTTGCGCAGGACATCATCACCGTTGATGACGCTTATGCACGATCCTCGGGAAAAACAGCTAAGGCTGGCGCGGCGTTCATGATGATCCAGAACGACGGCACGACCGATGACCGTTTGATCGGCGTGAAATCTGACGCTGCGGCCCGGGTCGAGTTGCATACCCATATCGTTGACGAAAATGGTGTCGCCAAAATGACCCATGTCGAAGAAGGCTTTGTCATCCCGGCTGGCGAAGCGCACATGCTAAAGCGTGGCGGCGATCACGTGATGTTCATGGGCCTGACGGCACCGTTTGAACAGGACGCAACTGTACCTGTTACGCTGATCTTCGAGAATGCGGGTGAGGTCGAGATCGAAATTCCGGTTGATCTGGAACGTAATGATGCAGGCGGCCACGGTTCGCACTCGAACTAGGGTTGCGCCTGTCTTCGGGCCGGGTTGCGGCCGTCATCCATGCGTCAGGCCGGGTTTTTCCCGGCCTGCTGTGGTTGCGGAAATGGCTTATCGGTTAACCACCCGCATTGCCACGCGGTCATGGGCGCGTTTGAACCGCATGGCCAGCCAAAGCATTACCGCTGCAAAGGCCAGCGCAGAAAAGGCAATCGCCCAGCCGAGTGCCACCATGCCGCTGCCTGGCCAGAACAAAAGAACGATGCCGATCAACAGCGCGACAATACCTGAATTGCGCATTGTGGATGCGTCCGAATGCGCATCGGGCAATTGCCGCCAAGCCATCAGTGAGCCTATTCCGACAATCAATGCCCAGGCCCCCAGCAGGAAGAACGCCAGGCGCGCGACGCCTTCTGGCCAGATCAGCAGGATCAGTCCGATCAGAAGCGCCCCCAGGCCGAAACCCCCAATTATGCCGCGCCGGCCGAACCCCAGCAGCGTCAGGCCTCCATCGAGGACTAACAGCACACCCACCAGGCGGATCAGCAACGAAATGCTGCCCGTCGGCCAGAACAGCGCCGCGATCCCAAGCACCCCGGCCAGAATACCGCGCAGCAGGAATGTCCACCACAGGTCCGTTAACTGATCACCTAGGGCATCACGCGGATCGAGGCTACCGTCATCAAGGATTTCACCTTGTTGGTTCTGGGGGTCTGTCATGGGGACCTCTCGGGTTGTTAGAGTACTAGTATAGCAGGGAAATCCGCCCTTTGTCTGTGGGTTTCACCCTATTGCGAAATCAGCATCTGATCGACCCAGCGGGGAACGGTTTCTGTAGCGGGACCCAGTACAACGTCGTCGAAACTGGACGCGCCGGTCGACGGGTCGAGGTTCAGTTCAACTGTTCTGGCACCGGACATCGCGGCCTCGTGTACGAACGCCGCAGCGGGATAGACCTGACCCGAAGTGCCGATGGCGGCGAAGAGCCTCGCGCCCGCCAGATGGTTATAGATGGCATCCATCTGATAGGGCATCTCACCAAACCAGACGACATCGGGGCGTGCAGTAGCGGCGGCGCAAGCGGGGCAGGGTTCGCCCACGGACATCTCGGGCGGCGCTGTCCAGCGGTGATCGCAGGCCGCGCAAAGTGCCCCGGCCAGTGTTCCATGCATGTGGATCACGTCTTGCGCGCCACCGGCTTCGTGCAGGCTATCGACGTTTTGCGTGACGATCACAACCTCTCCGGGCCAGTCCCGCTGCAATCTGGCAAGCGCTTCGTGCGCCGCGTTCGGTTGCGCCTTGGCAGCTTGAACGCGACGGGCGTTATAAAACCTGTGCACCAGCGCGGGATCACGTACGAACCCCTCGGGCGTGGCAACGTCTTCGATCCGATGCTGGGCCCACAGGCCGCCCTCATCGCGGAACGTGCCCAATCCGCTTTCGGCGGAAATTCCTGCCCCTGTCAGAATGACGATCTTTTCCATCTTGGCCCTTCGCGTTACACCGTGATTCATGACCCACCGTATCCTGTTCGTCTGTCTGGGCAATATCTGCCGTTCTCCCGCCGCCGAGGGAGCCTTTCGCGTCCGCGCGCCGCACCACCGCACCGACAGTGCCGGAACATCGGGCTGGCACGTCGGTGAACCGCCTTACGGCCCGATGCTAAAGGCGGCACGGTCGCGCGGCATAGAACTGGACGACCTGCGGGCGCGGCAATTCATGGCCGAGGACTTTGATAAATTCGATCTGATCATCGGCATGGACGCCGACAACATCGCGGATATCGTGGCTATGCGGCCTGCGGGCAACGAAACACCGGTGCGTTTGCTGACGGACTTCGCGCCGCATCTCGGTTCGGATCACATCCCGGACCCGTACTATACCCGAGATTTCGATGGAGCGCTGGATCTGATCGAGGCGGCGGTCGAAGGTCTGGATGCGCATCTGCGCGGTTAGCTCATCAGCTTTAGGCGGGTGTTCAGCCACGGCAATTGCGCCAGGGCCGGGGCGACGATCTGGCTACCCATAAGGCGGCGCATCATACCTGCGACTTCTTGTGGGACCTGATCCGACCAGTCCGTGCGTGTGAACAGGGAAATCGTCCGCGAAACGTCTCCGATCGGGGCAGGGTGGGCCTCGAGCCCATCGTGGAATCGCGCCGCCCGCATATAGCCCAGCGGCGTGGTGATGGCCCAGCCGAGGCCGCGCGCGACCATTGCCATCAGCGCCAGATGTGAACCGATTTCGAACCGTTCCTCGAACTCCAGCTGCTGTCGCGCCAGATGGGCTTCGATCTGACGGCTGATCAGCTGTTCACGGGCATAGCGCAGGAAGGGCAGTTCCTGCATGGCGTTTTCTACCCCTCTTGGCGCCACCAGAATAAAGGGATCACGGACCAGAGGGTACTCGACCACGCCCTCAAGCACCTCGCCGCTATGGGCGGACACCACCAGGTGAAGGCGCTGTGCTTCTAGTTCTTCGAAGAGGTCGAGACTGGGCAGGGTGATCAGTTTGAACTTTGACCGTGTCAGACTTTCAGCCAGTAAAGTGGCCAGCCGCGGGGTCAGGTCATTGTCGAAATCGTCAATCAGACCTATGGACAAGGTTGCAAGGTGACCCAGGTCCATCACGGTCAGCTCGCTTTGGGCCATTTGCAGCTCGGCCAGAACCGCCTGTGCGCGAGCCAGAAAACTGCGCCCGG
This sequence comes from Ruegeria atlantica, assembly GCF_013033965.1. Taxonomy (GTDB): domain Bacteria; phylum Pseudomonadota; class Alphaproteobacteria; order Rhodobacterales; family Rhodobacteraceae; genus Ruegeria; species Ruegeria atlantica_D. Next base: position 159,569 of record NZ_WQFE01000011.1, on the reverse strand, counting down.
CCTGCGTCAGGCGCATCGGGCGGCGTGTATGATCCACCAGATCGGTGCCCACGGCCTTTTCCAGATTGCGCAATTGCTGGGACACTGACGGTTGGCTGAGCCCCGTGATCTCGGCGGCCTGCGCCACCGATCCCGTCCGCGCCAGCGCCTCGAACACTTCGAGGCCGCGCAGGGTCAGCCCTTTCATCACCATTAGATATCCCTTTCGCTGCGCCTTTTCTGGGGTGCAGTTCGGGTCAGGTCAAGGATTGATGAGCTTAGCTGCAGATCGCCTGAGCCATCTGGCCGAAGTTCCGATACCGGTCCCAGAGCGCATCGTCGCGCGCGGTTTTCGACATCTTGAGTTCCTGCGCCTGGTGCGGGTCTTTGAACCACTTGGCGACGGTCTTCTGATCGCTGCGAGTCAGCGCCTGATTGGCCACCCGTTGAATGCAATTGCACCGATCCCGCGTCGCCGCCGACCGATCCGACGCCAGACACGCCCGTTTGATCTGCGCCGCCTCTGCGACCGGAGCCACCGCCGTCAACGACGTGGCACAGAATGCGATTAAGAGGAACTGTTTCATGCTCATGCCTCGTTTTTGCCTGCCCGGACGGGTCTGATGCCCCTCTCGGTCTGCAGCGGAGTATGAATCAAACTTGTTGTTCAATCAATTCACAAAAATTGCATCAGTGAGTTCTCGTTCAGATGACACCCAATAGTTGCAGCCCTAGTCGCACGATCCGATACAATAAATCACCAACCGCAGTACCAGCTAGACCTACACGGAGTGTTTTTCCTTCCTGGCTATCATGAAGTTGCGAACCATGGTCCAGTATTTTCTCTCTTAGCAACGCCATCTTCGACGTTCTGCTGAACACACGCGTCGCTGCGTCTGTGCCGGGCAGAGGAGGAGCGCCGGTTGGCAATGGGAGTAAGCTGTCGTTAACGAGCGAGGGGATATCTTCGGCGAAATCCTCGGCCATACTGCCTTCGCTTAGTTCCACCAAAATTGGTTGTGCTTCCTCCAATAGTTTTTGGGCACTGCCATCAAGCTCAGAGAAGGCTTGCCGCGCGAGTTGCTCCCGGTTTGCGGCCACTTCCGGGTGATTGGCGCGAATACCCCTTACCCCTTCTTCGACCGCTTCTAATAGGGCAAGGTTATCTTCGCTATCTGGTAGATATTTGGTTTCGTGTATTTGACGGCGAAGCCCCTTGGCGATCGCGGTAAGTGTCATTTCTGCTTGCTGAGGGTCATTCCCATAGCGTTTGGTTGCACGGGTAATCTTTCGAAACTCACTCGATTGCTCCGATAAACCATTGGTTCCCTGTATGGCATCCTCAAGTGAGTCAGAAATGTTTGTAAAAAGTGCTGACAGAAGTGGAATGTTCTGTAGTGGAATGGGTATCGCTCGGAAATCGCCAGTGTCAGGGTTAATTTCAACAACTTCTGCTTGCGGTAGTTTTCGAGCAAGAAGTGCTGCCTGAAGATGTTTGATTTCCGCAGCTACAGCTTCATGCCCGTTTGACCAAATACTTGGGGAAATGGAGGCCACATTCCGTAACAATTCCGGATCGAGTGGCTCACCTTTTACAAGGCTATCATAGTAAGTTACCCAGAAGTCAAAATGTCCATTCGTTTCTCTGTTCGCCTGGCGCAGCGCGCGCCTAGTTTTGTTAGCTAACTTGGAAACCTGAGGGTTCCGTGCCCAAATGGACGCAATTGATTCCCAAAGAGGTTCGTCACGTAAACGCCGTCCTCTTTCGGTGGTCACTCGCTTTGAAGACAAATTCGTGCCGCGAGAAATGATGTCAATTTCATAGCTAAGGAGATCAGATGGTTCGCCGGGGTCGATTTCGATCTCTTGGGTGCCCTGAAGCGTTTTGCCGTTGTCCAACAGGATTGTTATGGCAGGGGTTGGACCTGTGTCTAATTGAAAGTTGAATCTAGGTATTTGTCTGGCTTTTATCGCGTAACTCGTGGGGCGGTTCTTGGGATAGTAGGGCGCAGCGCTGCGAGAAGTAACACCGTTATCAAGGTCTAACGCGATCAGAGATGTTCCCATTGCTCTAAGCAATGTTGTGTGCCTAAGGTTCATATCTTCGATAGAATCGGAAATCTCACCCAAAGCTCGCAAGAGATATCTGGCGAGCAGGACTCTTCGACTAAGCGTGGAAATCCATCCCAATCTCTTCGTGGCGTCATAACTGCTCATTATTCTTACCTTGCCAAGCCGTAGTTGCTCTTGGACCATTGCCTTCGGCTATCACTTAATACATATCCCCAACCCATGACAGACCTCGCCCATATCCGCAATTTCTCCATCGTCGCCCATATCGACCATGGCAAATCCACCCTTGCCGACCGGCTCATCCAGGAGACCGGGACGGTCAAGGATCGCGACATGAAGGAACAGCTGCTCGACAGCATGGATATCGAGCGCGAGCGGGGCATCACCATCAAGGCCAACACCGTCCGCATCGACTACACCGCCGACAATGGTGAGGCCTATGTCCTGAACCTGATCGACACCCCTGGCCACGTGGACTTCGCTTATGAGGTCTCCCGCTCCATGCGCGCCGTCGAAGGCTCGCTGCTGGTCGTCGACAGCACCCAGGGCGTCGAGGCGCAGACGCTGGCCAATGTCTATCAGGCCATCGACGCTGACCACGAGATCGTGCCGGTGCTGAACAAAATCGACCTGCCCGCGTCCGATTGTGATCGCGTGGCCGAACAGATCGAGGATGTGATTGGCATCGACGCGACCGATGCGATTCAGGTCAGCGCCAAGACGGGGCAGGGCATCCACGAGACGCTGGAAGCCATCGTGCAGCAACTGCCCGCACCGCAGGGCAATCTCGACGCGCCGCTCAAGGCGATGCTGGTGGATTCCTGGTACGACGCTTATCTCGGCGTGATCGTTCTGGTCCGCATCATGGACGGCACACTGAAAAAGGGAATGCGGGTCAAGTTCATGTCGAACGGCACCCTGCACCATGTGGACCGGGTCGGCGTCTTCCGGCCCGAGATGGAGATGGTCGACAGCCTTGGCCCCGGTGAGATCGGCTTCCTGACCGCTTCGATCAAACAGGTTCGCGACACCCGCGTCGGCGACACCATCACCAATGACCGCAACGGCACCGAAGAGGCCCTGACGGGCTTCAAACCCGCGCAGCCAGTTGTGTTCTGTGGTCTCTTCCCCGTGGACAGCGCGGAATTCGAGGACCTGCGCGACGCGATCGACAAGTTGGCCCTGAACGACGCCAGCTTTAGCTTTGAAATGGAAACCTCGGCCGCACTTGGCTTTGGCTTCCGCTGCGGCTTCCTCGGGCTTCTGCACCTTGAGGTCATCCGCGACCGCATCGAACGCGAATATGATATCGAGCTCATCACCACCGCGCCGTCGGTGATCTATCACGTCTACATGAAAGACGGCGAGATGATCGAGCTGCACAACCCCGCCGACATGCCCGACCCGTCGAAGGTCGACCATATCGAGGAACCGCGCATCAAGGCGACCATTCTGGTGCCCGACGAATACCTCGGCGACGTGCTGAAACTGTGCCAGGACCGCCGCGGCATCCAGCTGGACCTGACCTATGCAGGCAGCCGCGCCATGGTCGTCTATGACCTGCCGCTGAACGAGGTCGTCTTTGACTTCTACGACCGCCTGAAATCGGTGACCAAGGGCTATGCCTCGTTCGACTACCAGATGACCGGCTATACCGAGGATAATCTGGTCAAGATGTCGGTGCTGGTGAATGACGAGCCGGTCGATGCGCTGTCGACCATGGTTCACCGCGATCGCGCCGAGATGCGGGGCCGGGCGATGTGCGAAAAGCTCAAGGACCTGATCCCGCGCCACATGTTCAAAATCCCGATCCAGGCCGCCATCGGAGGCAAGGTCATCGCCCGCGAGACCCTCTCGGCCCTGCGCAAGGACGTGACCGCGAAGTGCTACGGAGGCGACGCCACGCGGAAACGCAAACTGCTGGATAAGCAGAAGGCGGGAAAAAAGAAGATGCGTCAGTTCGGCAAAGTTGATATCCCACAGGAGGCATTCATCTCTGCGTTGAAAATGGACGGATAAACCTTGCTGAACGACGAATTTTTTCGAGTTATCCTTGTAAGAAAAGGCGAAGAAAGAACTTCTTTTCGGATAGATTTTGATGATCACCATTCCGAAGAAATCACCGAAATCGAAAGCGACCAGTCAGATTTGATAGACGAGGTCTCTTTGCAATTCGCGAGACTGTCTGACGAGTGGACTAATACAGCTATCGGTTTCTTCGAAGTGGTTCCGATGATCTCAGAGATTGGGACATTTGTTGCAGACCATCAGATGGACAACGACTTCTTGAAGTTCGTCCAAGAACTTGCCGTCGACAAAACGGTATCGGAGGAAGGTGAAGAGACCAAGGAAGTCTATTCGATACATCTAAGAGAGGCCGCTCGCGTAACCAAAAAAATGGCCGAGGGGACGAGCATCTTGGATACGGCTCTGGTCATTAAGCGGTCAGCTCTAACTGCTTTGCTCGCAGAATATGAAGCACTAATGTTAGAGTTAATTAGTCTTGTTGCAAAGGTCAGGCCCGAAGCATTCTTGGGTGGAGAGTTGACTATCAAATCAAGCGATTTCGGCGATTTTGATACTTTGGAAGAACTCAAAGAAGAATTCGTTTCTAAAAAGGTTGAGGACTTCCTGCATGGGGAAAGTCATCAAGAAATCCTAAAAAAGATCGGTGATAAGTTTAATGTGAACCTGCTCAGTAATGAGAAGCTAATCTCTGAGTTTGTTGAGGTTTGTCAACGACGTCATCTCATCAGTCATGCAGGAAGTCGTGCCAACAAAAGGTACGTTCGAATTTGTCGCGATGCGGGCTGTGATGAAGACAAGATGTTGGATCTAAATGAACCAGTTTCCATTACCCGAAAATATTTGAGAAGAGCAACTGCAAGAGTTTACCAGGTTGGTTTTTTCACTCTTCACCTTCTATGGCAAAAGCTGCTGCAAAAGCCGTCAGAATCTGACGCTGAGATCGTGTCTGCATCTCACGATTTTCTGGAACGAGATCTGACCAAGATGGCTCGAAGAGTGGCTGACTTCTCGTTGTCCAGAAAAAGTCGTCCTAACGATAGGTCTTATGGGTACTTACTTATTAACAAGGCGCAGTCCTATAAGTTTGATAAGTGTTTGGATGGTGCGGCTGCTCAGTCAAAAGTCGAAGGAGTTCTATCTAAACGCGACTGGTCAGACACCTCGGAAGTAAACCATCTGGCGTTGGCTTGTTTGCGAGATGAGTATGAAGGGATTGCTCCAAAAGTAGTGGCGGCGGCAAGGCAAACAAATCGGCCTCTATTGTACTCAGATGTTTTTACTTGGAACATATTTCGAGAAGCTCGGGACAACGATGAGTTTATTAAAGGGGTCGAGGAAGCGTTTTCCGTTCAACTGAAACTTGCTGATGACAAAAAGAAGCTTTTGGAATCGCCAGCTGGGGGTGAAGGGCGTTTGAACTGACTTGAGCCACGTTTACAAATCTACCCATCTACCCGGCGGCACCGCCGGGCCGCGCCGACCCGCCCCCATGGGGCGGCGCGTTTGCGCCTCCCCTCGGGTCGGCGCTGCCCTCAGTTCTGTTGATCGACCCACTGTGACCCACCTCACAGCCCCAATCGCACCCTCCTGCTACACTTGACCTAATGGAACCCTCGGCAGGAGGCGCAGGTGTCCACATCCATGATCCCCATCATCGCCCTCGGGTCGGCGGGTCTCTATTCCGTGGCCATGATCGCGATGAAGTTCTGGTGGAAACTCCCCGGCGTGGGCCTTGGCCTGTTGATCGTTGCGACTCTGCTGGCCGGGGCGACGCTGGAACTCGCCGCGCTGCGCGAGGAGCGGTTGGGCATCATCTATACCGGCATTCTGGGGGCCGAGGTTGTTCTGATCGCCATCGCCTCGTTCTGTTTGTTCGGCGAGAACTTCTCGTATCGCGAGGGCATCGGTATCGGTTTGGTCATCCTCGGCACCGCGCTGGCCTGGGCCTGAACGCGCGCCGCATCTAAGGCCGACCTAAACCTTTCATGAAGTTTCCCTTAGGTAAGTTGTAACCCACGCACCCCCTCCCAATCTGTATGCCACAGCAAGGACGTTCGTTTTTGAACTCCAAATAGTCGCATTCGGGAGGAGAGCCCATGACCAGATATATGACTGCCGGAGCAGCCGCTCTGGCCACAAGCCTTAGCCTTGCCACGGCCTCGATGGCCGATACCACGCCCGATCTGCGTGGAGCCTGGACGGGCACCTATACCAAGGTCTCGCCGTCCCGGGTGGCCACTGGAGATGCGCCGCGTTTTCATCAGGGAGAGTGGGTGCTGGATATTCAGCAGCAGCAGGACAACCTGTTTTGGGGGCCCAGCATGTGGCGGCCCGAGGCTGGCACAGATTGGCGTGTGTTTGATGCGACCGGCACCATCAGCCTGGATGGATCGGGAACCATCGGCATCGTCGAAAGCTCGGCCGATCCGCAGGTGGGGGTGAATGCGCTGGTGGATGCGCGCTATCAGGACGGCAAGATTTATGCGGATTTCCGTAGCCTGCGTCGCGGGACAACGTACAGCGTTGTACTCGAACGTCAGGTGAACTGAAGCGTCTCCGGCCCGATCGGCTGTAGGGGGTACGGGCCGCACGTCTGTTGCGGTGAGTAGTAGGTAATCTCGGTCGGGTCGGAACGCTTCTCATAAACGGACACAGCGTCTCCAACAGGAGGGAGACGGGTCGGGCGGCGTAATGGCCGCAAGGTACAGGATCCGGAACACAATGTGTCGGACTGCGGCGTTCCCCGGCAAAGAAAGTCTCGGGTCTCGCGATCCTTCAGCGCGGTTATGCTTGCGGACTGAGCGTCGTCTGACCCCAATTCCCCGCTTGTGCCAGGGCACGTTGACGCGAGGTTGAACGTGCTTGATTCGACTTTGTGAGGCAGCGGAAGTCCCTTAAATCACAGCAAACCGACCTTTGCAGGTGCAGAAAAACTGAAAAAACTGGCGATTTCACCGGATCCAACGTTTTCCGTCTTCAAAGTCGCGCAGCGTTTCGATTTCCGGAGTTATCCACAAAATTCTCCCGGCGGATATCAACACTTTATCCCCGTCTAAATCTCATGCTGCAGTGCTATTTTCTTGTCGGATCATGACCCGGATGTCACAGTTTGACTACCGCAACGGTTCTTAGGAACCAGGGTGGGGCGCAAAGGCCAAGGGGGTCGACGCAATAAAAGAAAGTCTTAGGGTTTTCTTTTGCTTGCAGAGGCTTACCGGTGGATGGTCGGCTGAATTGGGTGTCAGACCCGGATCAGATGACCGGACTCTCAGAAGGTCGATGCGCGCTGTAGGGCATCTTAGGATGCTATGCAGCAGCCGTGACCTGTAACAGGGTCGGGGCAACTGGATCGGAGCGTCCCTCGGACGCATCGACCCGGCAAGGCGTCAGGAGTATCCGCAAGGGTACATGCATGGACCGCGTCTGCGCACCTGACGCCTTTTCCTTTTTCACGTTATCCAAGAGCTGCCACTCTACCCCTACAAATGGGAACGGGGTTCTTGTGTGCACAAGAACCCCGAGATTGTGTCAGAAATGCAATGCCGCGTCTATGCACCTGTGCCAAAGAGTGTAGCTTGGTTGATTGCAATCTTCAACCATATCTTGTGCGCGATTGCCAAGAATTCACAACATCCTGAATCGCGTTAAATATTCTGCTGGACGTCTGTCGCTGCATCCTGAATCGCGTCACCCGCTTTTTCGATATCTTTGCCTGCACCTTTGGCTGTCTCGCATGCGGCGAGGGAAAACAGTGCCAGCCCTACCAGAATTGCTCGGATCATCAGTACCTCCATTTGATTTTCCAAACATGGCGTAGCAGTTTTTATTTGCTGGAACCAGTGTTTTGCGGTGTCCGCTAAAAGCGTGGAAACACAAACCCGAGGGTGCAATAGACGGCACTGGCCGTCGAGGTGGAGTATGGCGATACTGTGGACGAAATGGTCAGGTCGGACTGACTTGAACTACACGTCAGGTTCGGTGGAATGATGAACGAAATCAGTCTTTGTTGTCGTCGCAAAACAATTCGTACACGACTTCCAGCATGCGCCGCGGCCTGTCGTCGGCAAGTCGATAATAGATAGCCTTGCCTTCGCGGCGCGGAATCACCAGACCTTCCAAACGAAGACGAGATAACTGCTGCGAAACCGCTGCCTGTCGCGCAGACAGAAGATCCTCGAGTTCGGTCACGGATTTCTCTCCGGATACCAGATGGCATAGGATCATCAAGCGGCCTTCGTGACTGATCGCCTTGAGGAAATTCGATGCGCGGGTCGCATTCCCCGCCATACGATCAAAATCGTCAGATGTCATGTCGGGTGAAATCTGAGGCAATGCCATTGGTGTATTCCTTCTGGGCCCTGAGGTGGCCACATTTTTTTGAGTGGTGCGCTAGAGTGGTGCGCATTGCTACACGTTATGAGCATGAATTTCCATATGCATGGATCAAAATGGCGTGATGGGAAAAGGGGAACTTATGATCAAGAGCATCAATCCAGTTCCTGAACTCTGTTAGGGCTCTGCAATCGAGATCAGGCAAACGAACTAAAACAGGCGGTTGGAGAGCGATCTGTTGTGCCCCCCTTGCAGCCCCCCCGTGGCGACACTAAGACTCGGGTAACGTTTCTTCGGGTAATGTCCCGATCCATAGCAAAACAGGCAGGTTCTCATGTTCGATCCCGTTGATACCTATATGAATACGCTCGTTCCCATGGTCGTCGAACAGACCAGCCGGGGTGAACGGGCGTACGACATTTTCTCGCGCCTTCTGAAAGAGCGGATCATTTTCATCAATGGCCCGATCCATGACGGGATGAGCCACCTGGTCGTCGCACAATTGCTGCATCTTGAGGCTGAGAACCCGAACAAAGAAATCTCGATCTATATCAACTCGCCCGGCGGCGTCGTCACCAGCGGTTTGTCGATTTACGATACAATGCAGTATATCAAGCCGAAATGTTCGACATTGGTAATCGGTCAGGCGGCCTCGATGGGCTCAGTTTTGCTGGCCGGTGGTGAGAAGGGGATGCGCTTTTCGCTGCCCAACAGCCGGATCATGGTGCACCAGCCCAGCGGGGGCTATCAGGGTCAGGCCAGCGACATCATGATTCACGCGGCCGAGACGCAAAAGCTGAAGGATCGCCTTTATGACATTTACGTGCGTCATACCGGGCAGACCAAAAAGGCGGTTGAAAAAGCGTTGGATCGTGACAACTTCATGAGCCCGGAAGAAGCAAAGGACTGGGGTCACATCGACGAGATCGTCGAAAATCGAGCCAAAATGGATGGCGATGAGGCCTAAGAATTTGTCCCCACGTCCCGCGCGTGGGGACCATTTTTGAGATTGTAGCCGCCCCGGTGGTGGCCTAAGCTGCACCAACACGCGGCAACGCGGTCTGGAACGGGCCGCTAGGACGAAGCCCGAAAGGTAGAACATGGCGACGAATTCAGGCGGAGACGGCAAAAACACGCTCTATTGCAGCTTCTGCGGCAAGAGCCAGCATGAGGTGCGCAAGCTGATTGCCGGCCCAACCGTTTTCATCTGCGATGAATGCGTCGAGCTGTGTATGGACATCATCCGCGAAGAGACCAAGGCCAGCGGCCTGAAGTCCAGCGACGGAGTTCCGACACCCAAAGACATCTGCGAGGTTCTGGACGATTACGTAATTGGTCAGGCCACCGCCAAGCGGGTTCTGTCAGTTGCGGTGCACAACCACTACAAACGTCTGAACCATGCCCAAAAGGCGGGCAGCGATATTGAGCTGGCCAAGTCCAACATCCTGCTGATCGGCCCAACCGGTTGCGGCAAGACGCTGCTGGCGCAGACTCTGGCGCGCATTCTGGACGTTCCGTTTACGATGGCAGACGCAACCACACTGACCGAAGCCGGTTATGTGGGTGAGGATGTTGAAAACATCATTCTCAAGCTGCTGCAGGCCAGCGAATACAACGTGGAACGGGCGCAGCGCGGCATCGTCTATATTGACGAGGTCGACAAGATTACGCGCAAATCCGAAAACCCCTCGATCACGCGCGACGTGTCAGGCGAGGGTGTACAGCAAGCGCTGCTGAAACTGATGGAAGGCACCGTGGCCAGCGTTCCGCCGCAAGGTGGGCGCAAGCATCCGCAGCAGGAATTCCTGCAAGTGGATACAACGAACATCCTGTTCATCTGCGGTGGTGCGTTTGCGGGTCTGGATAAGATCATCGCACAACGCGGCAAAGGTTCGGCAATGGGCTTTGGTGCCGACGTGCGAGATAATGATGAACGCGGTGTGGGCGAGATTTTCAAGGATCTCGAGCCTGAAGACCTGCTGCGGTTCGGTCTGATTCCGGAATTCGTAGGTCGTCTGCCAGTTCTGGCGACGCTTGAAGATCTGGACGAAGATGCGCTAGTCACCATTCTGACCAAGCCCAAGAACGCTCTGGTCAAGCAATACCAGCGCTTGTTCGAACTGGAAGACGCTGAGCTGGCCTTTACGGACGATGCGCTCAAGTCGATCGCCAAGAAGGCCATTGAACGCAAGACCGGTGCACGCGGATTGCGCTCGATTCTGGAAGATATCCTGCTGGACACGATGTTCGAACTGCCAGGCATGAAAAACGTGACAGAGGTAGTTGTGAACGAAGAGGCTGTGTCGTCGGACAAGCAACCGCTTATCATCTATGCCGATGCGGCGGAATCTGCGTCCGCGGGTTAAGACAAGACGGAATTCAAAAACACGGCGCGGCTTCTACCGCGCCGTTTTCTTATGGGGGTACAATGGCAATCAAACGGATTTCATCTGGCGGAGAATTCGAAGAAAAGATCGGCTATTGCCGGGCTGTTGTCGCCGGGGGCTGGGTTCATGTCGCTGGTACAGTCGGGCAGGGCGATGACGTTACCGAACAATGCCGCTCGGCGTTGGGTACAATCGAAAAAGCTCTTGCCAACGCGGGTGCCAGCTTTGCTGACGTGGTGCGTGTTACCTATATGTTGCCGGACCGGTTCGAGTTTGAGCCCTGCTGGCCGATTTTGCGTGAGGCTTTCGGCGCTAATCCCCCAGCGACGACAATGATCGAATGCGGATTAATCGATCCGAAATACCGGATCGAAATCGAAGTGACCGCCTTTCTGCCGGAATAGCAGGTGCGGTCCTTGCGACACTGGACCTTGGCGAGCCTTTGGTCCATATCTGCAGGTACAGAAATGCCGGAGGCAGCCGATGGGAATCCTAAACAGTCTTTTGCGGGCCGTAACCTGGTGGAACGGGGCCACATTGAACACGCAGATTTACACATCGCGTAAGGGTATCAAGGTCGGTGAAGACAACGAAGGCAACGTGTTCTACCGCACTGCCGACGACAGCAAACGCTGGGTGATTTTCAATGGTGAGGCCGAGGCAAGCCGGGTCGATCCGGACTGGCATGGCTGGCTGCACCGCACCTGGGATGAGCCTCCGACGGATAAACCACTGCAGCACAAGCCCTGGGAAAAGCCGCACCAGGAAAATCTGACAGGCACCGCGCTGGCCTATGCGCCGGCCGGGTCTTTGCGTCGCCCAGACCCGGTCGAGCGTAAGGACTACGAAGCCTGGAGCCCGGAATAACACGAGGCGAGCAATGTCGAGCTACAATGCAACCGAAGTCTTGGTCGGTGGGGCCGTTCTGGCCTGTGCCATCGCCTTTGGCGTTTACGCCAGTCAGTCCACCGGCCTGTCGCAAAGCAGTGGCGGCTATGAACTGGGCGCATCTTTTCGTTCGTTGGAAGGGGTCGGCGTCGGCACTGACGTGCGCCTTGCAGGCGTTAAGATTGGCACCGTGACCGGTGTAGATTTGAATCCTGAAACCTATCGTGCGGACACCACCTTTACGATCTCCGACGGCATCCTCGTTCCTGATGACAGCGCAATCGTCATATCATCCGAAGGGCTGCTGGGCGGCAACTTCGTCGAGGTTATGCCAGGTGGCTCACCGTTCTATTTTGAAGCGGGTGATCAGGTCGAGGATACGCAAGGTGCCGTCAGCCTGATTTCTCTGCTGGTCAAATTCGTTGCCGGAGACGGCGGCGAATGAAGCGGTTTGCTTTGATCGTGGCACTATTGGCTGCCACCGGGGCAACGGCTCAGCAAAAAGCCCAGTCCGGGCCGGGGGCGATGTTGCGCGGGCTGGATAAGGTCAGCGGCCAGACTGTCGATGTTGAGATGCGCAATGGCCAGACACAGCCGATTTTTGGTCTGGACGTTGCGCTTGGTGATTGTCGTTATCCAGCGGACAATCCGACCGGTGACGCGTTCGCCTATTTGACGATTTGGGAAAAAGGCAGAACAGATCAACTGTTTGACGGCTGGATGATTGCGACGTCACCCGCGCTGAACGCGCTGGACCATGCACGCTATGACGTCTGGGTGATCCGCTGTATTACTCCGTCGGGTGATTGAGGCACGTCCGCTACGAAATCTGCGCTGGCGTTGATCGCCTCTTCAAGTTCGATCCGATATTGCGCGCGCGGAATCTCGATGGCTCCCAGCGTAGCCAGATGAGCGGTCAGAAACTGGGTGTCAAACAGGCGAAATCCGGTTTGGCGTAGACGGTCTACCAGATAGGCCAGCGCAATTTTCGAGGCATCCTTTCGGCGCGAAAACATGCTTTCACCAAAAAACGCTGCCCCCAGCGTTACGCCGTAAACGCCACCCACCAACGTTTCGCCCTCCCGGACTTCCAGCGAGTGGGCGCGTCCGGATTGATGCAATTGTTGGTACAAGCCGCGCAACTCGGCATTGATCCAGGTGTCCGTTCGGTCAGCGCAGCCGTCTACAACCCCGGCAAAGTCCCGATTTATCGTGACTGAGTAGTCGCAATTTCGAATGCGCCGCGCGAGGCTGCGCGAGATATGAAAGCCATCAAGAGGGAATACGCCGCGAAACTTTGGATCGACCCAAAACAGCTCTGGGTCGTCTCGGTGCTCGGCCATCGGAAATATCCCGATGGAATAGCCGTGCAGTAATAGTTCAGGCGTTAGGCTCATGCAGGGCACCATGGGACCAGAGCGACGAAAGCGTCCGGTCCCGTGATTTTATTGGGCCATGTTCGACGCCAGCCAGTGCTCTAGCCAGTGAATGTCGTAGTCCCCGCTGTGTATGTCGGGTTCCTGCAACAATGCATGGAACAAGGGCACGGTGGTATCGATGCCATCAACGATCAATTCACCCAAGGCCCGTTCAAGCCGCGCCAGCGCCTCGTCACGGTCGCGGCCTTGCACGATCAGCTTGGCAATCAGCGAGTCGTAGTAGGGTGGGATCGAATACCCGTCATACAGTGCCGAATCCATCCTAACACCCAAACCGCCGGGTGCGTGATATGCCGAAATCTTGCCGGGGCAGGGCGAAAAGTTCGGCAACTTTTCAGCATTGATCCGGACCTCGATCGCGTGGCCGTTAATCACAAGATCTTCCTGACCAAACGACATCGGCTCGCCGGCCGCGACGCGGATTTGTTCGCGTACCAGATCGACGCCAAAGATACCTTCGGTTACTGGGTGTTCCACCTGAAGGCGGGTGTTCATCTCGATGAAGTAGAACTCGCCATTCTCGTAAAGGAACTCGATCGTGCCTGCACCGATATAGTTGATCTTAGCGACAGCGTCGGCGCAAACCTTGCCGATCTTGGCGCGCTCTTCCGGGGTGATGCAGGGGCCGGGGGCCTCTTCAAACACCTTCTGGTGGCGGCGCTGCAAGGAACAGTCCCGTTCGCCCAGATGGACAGCCTTGCCTTTGCCGTCGCCAAAGACCTGGATCTCGATGTGGCGCGGCGTGGTCAGGTATTTCTCAATGTAGACTTCGTCATTGCCAAAGGCGGCTTTGCCCTCGGCCCGCGCGGTCATGAAGGCGCTTTCCATTTCATCGGCGCTCATCGCGACTTTCATGCCGCGACCGCCGCCACCTGCTGTGGCTTTGATGATGACGGGATAGCCGAATTCCTCGCCGATGCGCTTGGCGTCTTCCAGCGTGGGAACACCGCCGTCGGAACCGGGAACACATGGAACGCCCAGTTCTTTCATTGTGTCCTTGGCGGTGATCTTGTCGCCCATGATGCGGATGTGCTCGGCGGTGGGGCCGATGAAAGTAATGCCGTGATCTTCGACGATCTGCACAAACTCGGCATTCTCGGACAAAAAACCGTAGCCGGGATGGATCGCCTGTGCGCCGGTGATTTCGCAGGCCGAGATGATCGCAGGCACCGACAGATAGCTTTGCGGGCTGGGCGGGGGGCCGATGCAGACCGATTCGTCAGCCATGCGCACATGCATCGCGTCACTGTCGGCGGTGGAATGGACGGCAACCGTCTTAATCCCCATCTCGCGCGCGGCGCGGATGACGCGCAGGGCGATCTCGCCTCGGTTGGCAATCAGGATCTTGTCGAACATGGGACCGCCTTACTCAACGATGACCAGAGGGGTGCCGAATTCCACCGCATCGCCGTCACCGACCAAAATGCGTTTGATGGTGCCGGATTTGGGTGCGTGGATGTGGTTCATGGTTTTCATCGCTTCGACGATCAGCAGAGTGTCGCCTTCGGACACCGATGCGCCGACACTGATGAAAGACGGCGCGCCCGGTTCAGGCTGCATATAGACGGTGCCAACCATGGGCGAGGTAACTGCGCCCGGATGGCTGGCCGGATCTTCCTGTGCAGCGGGTGCTTCGACAGGTGCAGCGGCTGCTGCGGGCGCTGCCACGGGGGCTGGTGCTGCGGCCGGTACGGCCACCTGAACAGGGGCGGGTGCCGCTTGTGACATGCGGCTTACGCGAACATTCAGACTGTCGTCGTCGCCATATTCGCGCATAACTTCCAGCTCGGTCAGATCGTTTTCGCGCAGCAATTCGGCCAGTGCCTTGATGAATGCCACATCCGCTTCGTGTTTGGTATCTGTCATGAGTGTCCTCGACGGTTCCCCTTTGGCCCGTCTGTTCTCGCGGGCTTTGGTCTGATTACGCAGCGTTATAAGCTATGCGCACGGTCATGAAAAGCGCAGTCTCGGCCTGTCAGATGGGGGTTTTGCCCAATATTTCGAGGAGGAAACCGATTAAAGGGGCATACCCGAGAGTTTTGCCACAAGTTCAGGTAGTTTTCGTGCCCCAAACTTCTCTAACAAGCGGGCGCGGTAGGCTTCGATCGTGCGGTAACTCAGCCCCAATTCGACGCCGATTTCCTTGGCAGACAGGCCGCGGCACGACATGATCGCAACTTCGCGCTCGCGGGTCGTTAACTCGACCAGGGGGCGTTCTTCCGAAATGTCAGAAAAGCTCCAGATGCCATGGCGAAACGGATCATCTGGTGTCAGAGACCGCCCGCGAGCTCGGCACCAGAACAGGTCCCCGTCGCGCCGCCGCATGACACGCTCGTCAGTGTAGTACCCGGTGTCGCGCATCACTTGCAGACTGCGCGCACCGATGCGCTCCCAATCCGCGACGGAAGGGTAGAGATGCAGCAGAGGCATGTTGCGATAGTCTGCTTCCTCGCCTCCAAAGGTGCGAGCGAATTGCAGATTGCAGCGTCGGATGATGCGGTTTTCCAACTCGACCAATCCGATAGGGGCATATTCGAAAGCTGGATCGCTCATCCGGCTATCGTGCAAGTATTTCGGAAGAATTAGAAGAGGCAGGATGTAAATTCGGAGGATTGGGCGCCAATTGCTTGGGGCGGGTGGTGAACATTTGCAACCAGGATTTGTGAAGACTGTAAATGGCCTATGAAAACTAGCCATTAACTAATAGAAATATAACAGGAGTTTTGAAAACGTTCGGATGAAGGAACATGCGTAATACGCTGACGGGTAGTCGCATTCGCGAGCGCCGCCAGATCGCGGGTTTGCGGCAGGCAGAGCTTGCGCGCCAAGTCGGGATCTCGGCGTCATATCTGAACCTGATCGAGCACAATCGTCGCCGGATCGGCGGCAAGCTTTTGGTGGATATCGCCAATGCGCTGTCGGTTGAGCCTTCGCTCCTGAGCCAAGGGATTGAGGCGACGCTGATCTCGGCGCTGCGTGAGGCTGCCGCGGATGCGGTCGGGCAAAAAGCCGAAGTGGACGCGCTGGAAGAGTTTGCTGGCCGTTTTCCCGGATGGGCAGGTGTGCTGGCGCAGATGCACCGCCGGGTGGTCTCGCTGGAGCGCACGGTCGAAACCCTGTCGGACCGACTGACGCACGACCCGCATTTGGCCGCGTCAATGCATGAAGTGCTGTCCACAGCCGCTGCGATTCGTTCGACCGCTGCGATTTTGGCGGACACGCAGGAAATCGAACCCGAGTGGCGTGACCGGTTCCACCGCAACCTGCACCAGGACGCCGAACGGTTGGCTGACAGTTCCAAGTCTCTGGTGGCATATCTGGACGATTCTGAGACGGCCGACGATCGCCGCGGTGTGCCCTCGGAGGATGTTGAGGCTTTTTTTCAGGCCAACGATCACCATTTCCCGCAGATCGAAGCAGGCGGAACCGGCGCGGACGTTGACCTGAGCCCGCTGGAATCGGCAGCAGCGCGAACGGTAGCCAAGGCATATCTTGAGAATTACGCCGCAGATGCAAGGGCCATGCCGCTGGGCGAGGTGCAGAAGGTGTTGGCCGAGGCAGAGCCTGATCCTCTGGCCTTGGCTGCAAGGTTTTCAGTAGACATCGCGACAGTGCTGCGGCGGCTGGCGGCGCTTCCGGAAGGGTACCTGGGACGGCCCACTGGGCTGGTGATTTGTGACGCGTCGGGCAGTATCTTATTCACCAAATCCGTGCCCGGCTTCGCGATGCCCCGGTTTGGTGAAGCCTGCCCGTACTGGCCAATCTTTCAAGCGTTGAACAGGCCATTGGTCCCCATCCGCAAACGCGTTGTACAATTGGGACGAACGACAGCCGAGTTTGACTGCTATGCCTACTCATGGCCGCAGACGGTTTCGGGGTATGACGATGCGCCCGTCTACCATTCGGTCATGCTGGTCCGGGCAGTGGAAGAGGGCGGCCAAGACACGCAATCCGTGACACGGGTCGGCCCAAGCTGCAGGGTGTGCCCGAACGAGGCCTGCACATCGCGCCGCGAGCCGTCGATTTTGAGCGAAGGTTTTTGACAGTTTCCTGACAGAAGGCGTAAGCTGACGCCGACAGGTTCATGGACAGAACCCGTCACGGGGAGGGATGGAAAATATGAGCCGCAAGGTTCTGTTAATTGAGGATGAGCCCAACATTGCCGAGGCCATTCGGTTTTTGCTGACCCGCGAGGGATGGCACGTCGAAACGCATGCAGAAGGGTTGGATGCAATACAGGTCATCCAGGGCGCAAACCCCGATCTGGTCATTTTGGATGTAATGCTTCCGGGCAAAAGCGGGATGGAGATTCTGCGTGATCTGCGAGAGCTTGAGGGCATGCAGGACTTGCCCGTATTGATGTTGACCGCTCGTGGGCAGTCGCGCGACCGGGAAATGGCCGAAAATGCTGGCGTTAGCCGCTTTATGACCAAGCCGTTTTCCAATGCCGAGGTGCTGACGGCGGTCCGAGACCTGCATGCGCAGGCAACCCGGTCATGACCGCGGGCGAAGAACGTAAACCCCAAGGGGTCCGGCCTTCGCTATTTCTTGAGCGTCAGAGTTATCGCCGCCGCAGGCTGATGGACGCCGCGCGTCTTTTGCCCATATTGGGGGCGGCACTGGTTGCAATTCCGTTACTCTGGCCAAGCCCAAACACCTCGGATGAGGGCATGCCGCTATCCTCCGCGATTCTGTATATCTTCACATGCTGGGCCTTGCTGATCGTGATCAGCCTGATCTTTGGATTTGCCGCCCGACGAATGACTGCCAGTGACGATTCCGAGGCAGAGTCAGACCGATGGCCACACTAAACGTCCTGATTCTGGTTTGCCTCGGCTATGTTGTGCTGTTGTTCGGGGTGGCATTCGCCGCTGACCGGATGGCGGCCGCTGGCCGGGGTGCTTGGCTGCGCTCTCCTTTGATCTATACCTTGTCGCTGTCGATCTATTGTACGGCCTGGACCTTTTATGGCGCGGTCGGGAATGCTGCGCGGTCTGGGTTGGAATTCGTTACGATTTACCTCGGGCCGACGTTGGTCATGCTGAGCTGGTGGTGGGGGCTGCGCAAACTGGTGCGGGTCGGGCGCACGCAGCGGGTCACATCCATTGCGGACCTGATTTCGTCGCGATACGGAAAATCCAACACGCTGGCCATCTGCGTGACCATTCTGGCCGTATTGGGCGGGACGCCTTACATCGCGCTGCAGCTGCAATCCATTACTCTGTCCTTTTCCATCTTCGCCGAGGCCGATCCCTCGGGCCTCTACCGAGAAGGTTCCAGCGTGTTTTGGGTGGCTGCGGGCTTGGCGGTATTTGCGATCCTGTTTGGTACTCGAAACCTGGACGCGAATGAGCGCCATCACGGCGTGGTCACCGCCATTGCGTTGGAATCGGTCGTCAAGCTATTTGCCCTGCTTGCTGTGGGGGTCTTCGTCGTTTGGGGTGTTGCGGGTGGGATCGGTCCGATGATGGATCGCATCGATGCCTCAGAGATCGGGCAATGGAACGTGGATGCAGGGCGCTGGACGACATTCATCTTCCTCTCGGCCGCCGCTTTCATCTGTTTGCCGCGGATGTTCCAGGTGATGGTCGTGGAAAACGCAGATGAGGGACATCTGAGAACTGCTGCATGGGCATTCCCTCTGTACCTGCTGTTGATGAGCCTGTTTGTTGTGCCCATCGCGGTCGTGGGCCTGGATTTGATGCCCGAAGGGTCGAACCCGGACCTGTTCGTTTTGACCGTGCCGCTGTCGCAAGGGAACGACTGGCTGGCAATGTTGTCCTTTATCGGGGGATTTTCTTCGGCCACGTCCATGGTCATTGTGACCGCCATGGCGCTGTCGACCATGGTGTCGAACCATCTGGTCATGCCGATCTGGCTGAGCACGCAAGAGGGCGCAGGATCAGTCTCCGGTGACGTGCGCAGCGTCGTGCTGGTGGCGCGACGCGTGTCCATCGCAGTGATCATGGCTCTGGGGTACTATTACTACCGATTGTCGGGCGGCGGGGCAGCACTGGCGTCCATTGGGCTTGTTGCATTCGCGGGTATTTCCCAGATTCTACCGGCGCTTGTCGGTGGATTGTTCTGGCGTGGGGCAACGCGAACTGGTGCCTTGGTCGGGCTGACGGTCGGGTTTGTGCTGTGGATTTACACGTTGTTGTTGCCCGGGATGGGCGGGGCCATAATGCCCGACTCGGTTCTTCAGAACGGTCTCTTTGGTTGGGCCTGGCTGCGCCCGCAGGCCCTGTTCGGGATCGAGGGTATGGACCCGATGGTCCACTCGGTCATGTGGTCTTTGGCACTGAATACAGCTGCGTTCTGTGCCGCATCCTTGCTGAGTTTCCCCAGCCCTCTGGAACGTCTGCAGGGCGCGCAGTTCGTCAACGTTTTTGACCACTCTGTGTCGCCGGCGGGCTGGACCGGGTCGGTGGCGCAAAGCGAAGATCTTATGATCATGACGCAGCGCATTCTGGGCTCCGGCCCGGCACAGGAGTTCTTTCAGACCGAAGCCGAAGCACAGGGCGGGCGTAGCAGCCTGCCCGAACCGACACCGGGGTTTCTGGAACGGCTGGAACGGGAACTCAGCGGCTCGGTCGGCGCGGCCACGGCCCATGCGATGATCGGGCAGATTGTCGGCGGATCATCAGTTTCGGTTGAGGACCTGCTTGCGGTGGCCGACGAGTCGGCTGAATTGCTGGAATATTCCAGTCAGCTTGAGGTGAAATCCGCTGAGCTCAGCCGCACCGCGCGTCAGCTACGAGAGGCCAACACGAAGCTGACCCAGATTTCCGAACAAAAGGACAGCTTCCTCAGTCAGGTCAGCCATGAATTGCGGACTCCAATGACCTCGATCCGGGCCTTTTCGGAGATCATGCGAGATACGGATGGTCTGAGTGCAGATGAACAAACACGCTATGCCGCGATCATCCATGATGAGGCGCTACGCTTAACGCGTTTGCTGGATGATTTGCTGGACCTCAGCGTTTTGGAAAGCGGTCGTGTGAACCTGAACATGGGAGGGGATACCCTGAGTTCGATCCTGGATCGGGCAGTCTCCAGTGCTTTGGCGGGCTCACACCCTAAGCTCAAGGTGCGTCGCACGCGACAGTCCGAGCGCATTCCCTTGCACACGGATCTTGATCGGTTGGGGCAGGTCTTCATCAACCTGATTTCGAACGCGCAGAAATACTGTGACGCAGATGAACCGGTTCTGACGATCTCAGCTCATGATGTGGGGGGGCAGGTTGTCATTGATTTCGCCGACAACGGCAGTGGTATCCCGGCTGATGCGCAATCATTGGTTTTCGAAAAATTTGCCCGGGTCGGTGGGGACAAGGCGGGTGGTGCAGGCCTGGGTCTGGCGATCTGCCGCGAGATCATGCAGCGTCTGGGTGGCGAGATCAGCTATCTTCCTGGACAGGGCGGCGCGGCCTTTCGCGTCCGCCTTCCAATGGCGCACCGGCAAGCTGCGCAATGATGCGGATTTAAAGACATTGGTAACCCGCCCCGGGTTAGACCGGATACCAAGTTCAGAAACTCGAATCGGTATCCGGCATGACGCAGCCTGTCAGCACGGCGTTGGCGCGCAAACTTTCGGTGGGGCAGGAAGAGCAGGGTGAAAGGCCACGCTCTGTTCTGCGAGCCCTTCGGTTGGCCTTTGCGCGAACAGCGGGGGATCGTTTTCAGCTGGCGCTGTCAGTGATCGGGGCAAAGCAATCTCACAGGCATCAGGACGCGTTGGTCGACGGGATTGAAGCGGATTGGATGTTGCTGCACCTGGCGAACGCTGATGGGATGTCTGCGGCGATCTGCATGGATATGGGGGCTGTCTCAGCAATCGTACAGGTGCAGACAATTGGTGAGGTTATGTCCGATCCGCCAATAGCGCGGGAATACACGGATACGGATGCTGCCATGGTGGTGCCGCTGGTGGAAGGTGCATTGACCAGAGCCGTGGGGTTGGTCGATACGGCTGCTGATCACTCCAGTCTTGCGGGGTACGAGTTTCAGAGTCGGCTGACGGATCTTCGGTCTCTGTCGCTGGCCATGGTCGAAGACGCGTATCGTGTGTTTGACCTGACGATAGAACTTGGCGGTGGGTTAAGGCAGGGTCAGATCTCAGTCCTTTTGCCCGACCGGGCGGCAGAGCAGGAGGGCGATGAGGGGACCGAGGTCGCTGCTGGCCCAATTCTTGAACAAGCGTCGGGCGTTGTCCGGGCCGAGCTGAATACGGTGATCAACCGAATGTCGTTGCCGTTGGCGACCCTGTCCGGGTTATCGGTTGGAGATGTTCTGCCGTTGATC
Source organism: Ruegeria atlantica (assembly GCF_013033965.1). Lineage (GTDB taxonomy): Bacteria > Pseudomonadota > Alphaproteobacteria > Rhodobacterales > Rhodobacteraceae > Ruegeria > Ruegeria atlantica_D. Next base: position 138,139 of record NZ_WQFE01000011.1, on the reverse strand, counting down.
GGGTCGCGGCTGGATCGTGCGGAAATCCTGACAATTGATCGTACCCGGACTGCAATCGGGCGATTGGGACAATGCGGAGGGATGCGCGCAGTCCGGCTGAACGAATGCGGATCGGCTACGGCGCCAGAGCAATCTGATTTACCAGAATTTCTGGAAGCGCGAAGCAATGCAACAAGTCCGGACATTTTGGAAAGCCCGATGCCGACCAACCCCACACATGATGTCGTGCCGATAGGATCGTTGGCATTGAACGAAGTCGAGGGTGATCTGGGTTTAGGTAACCCGGATCAGATGGTGGCAGAGATTTCGCAACTGGCAGGTCTGACCGGGTTGGAGGACGAGGCCGACCAAACTTGATCGCTAAAAACTCTTAGCTGTCGGAACTGCGCATATGCTCCAGCGCGGGGCGTAGGTTGTCCAGCATGTACCCTGCTTTGGTTGTGGCCTCGAGGATCTCATCCGTACTCATGTGGTCGCACTGGCCCAAAGCCCAAACAACCGAACAGCGCGTGCCCGACGCGCAATAGGCCAAAACGGGTCCAGAACAGCTTTCGGCCAATTCCCGTTGAAGGGCAACGTTATTCGGCGTCATGGTCTGGTGAGTCAATTCCAGAACTTCATACTCCATTCCTGCCGCACGAACAGCCTGACCGATTGCGTCCGACTGCATTGTCTCTGGAACTTCGGCATTTGGACGATTGCAGATGACCTTAACGAAACCTGCTGCGGCGATGGCTGGGACGTCCTCGACCGTGATTTGGGGCGAGACGGCGTAGCGGGGGGTTATTGGTCGAATCTCCATGGCAATTGCTTAGGCCGCGTTTGCTGCTCTGTCCAGTTGCGCACCCAGCCCAGGAGCGGCAAACATTCCGGCAATCATCGCGATCAGAAACATGACGCCGCCCAGGCCCCCATAAGTTATGGACGCAATGGCGGGCCCAGGGCAAAGCCCGGCCAATCCCCATCCCATGCCGAACATCACTGAACCAATGATCAGGCGACGGTCCAGGTTGGGCGGGCTCATCTTTGGAAACCGGCCACCGGTCAGCGGCGTTCGGTGGGCGGACATCCTCCACGCGACGAGCATGGGCAGGATCGCACCGCCCATTACAAATGCCAGGGTGGGGTCCCAATTACCGAACACGTCCAGCCAACCCTGAACCTTTGTGGTATCCGTCATGCCCGAGATCAAAAGGCCGGCACCAAACAGCGACCCGGCCAGCAACGAAACAACAGCCCGCATCAAATCAGCTCCCATACATGGCGCATCAGGACAATTGTCACCCCGCCCGCGCCGATATAGATCAACGTTGCGACGATGCCCCTGACTGAGAACCTAGAGATGCCACATACCCCGTGGCCCGAGGTACATCCATTGGCAATGCGCGTTCCTGCACCAACCAGAACACCGGCGATGGCGATCACCGCGAAATTACCGGTCAGATGGGTCTCGGGCACCGATGAGAAAAGAGGCCTCAAAAGCAGCGGCATAGCGATGACGCCTGCAACAAAGCTTAGGCGTTCAAGGGTCCGGTCACTGCCATCCACCAGTCCGCCTAGTATCCCGCTGGCACCCATGATGCGACCGTTGCCCAACAGGTAGACCGCAGCGCCCAGCCCGATCAGCAGACCGCCGGCAAGTCCCCAAATCCATTCGGTATGCATAGAATACCTCTTTTCGCGTCACAGCTTGTTGATTGGCAGCTTCAGAAAGACATCGCCTTGCTCATCCGCAGGTGGCATTTGACCCGCCCGCATGTTGACCTGCAAAGAGGGCAGGATCAGTCGCGGCATCGGTAAGGTTGCATCCCGCGCATCGCGCATTTCGACAAACTCTTCGATCGATCGGCCTTGGCCGATATGGACGTTCAGGGCTTTTTGCTCTCCGACCGTCGTTTCCCAGGCAAACTCATCTCGCCCGGGCGCTTTGTAGTCGTGCCCGACAAAAATGCGCGTCTCGTCCGGCAGGGCCAGGATCTTCTGGATCGACTCGAACAGCGTTTCAGATGACCCGCCGGGAAAATCGCACCGCGCGGTGCCAAAGTCCGGCATGAACAACGTGTCGCCGACAAATGCTGCATCTCCGATCACATATGTCATGCATGCGGGTGTATGGCCGGGGGTATGGAAAACATCGCCGCGCATCTGGCCGACGTGGAAACTGTCGCCGTCGCGGAACAGGGCATCGAATTGGCTGCCGTCGCGTTGGAACTCGGTTCCTTCATTGAAGATTTTCCCAAAGGTTTTCTGGATCGTCACGATCTGTTCGCCGATGCCAATCTTTCCGCCCAATTCCTGTTGCAGATAGGGCGCGGCCGAAAGGTGGTCGGCATGCACATGACTTTCCAAAATCCACTCGACCCTAAGCTGATTGTCACGAACGTAAGCAACGATTTGATCCGCCGAGCTGGTTTTTGTTCGCCCCGAGGCGTGATCAAAATCAAGAACGCTGTCGATGATTGCGCAGGCTGTCCCCTCGGGTTCTTGCACGAGGTATGATACCGTATTGGTTTCGGGGTCGAAAAACGCTTTTACAATTGGTGTCATCTGGCCCTCCGTCAGTGCGCCACTCATCATATATGTTTTTCAGAATATGATGCAACCGGCAATCTTTACTTGATGCCTGTCAAGGCAAGTTAATCCAAATCCGAGTAGAATTTAATCATTCCGCTTTAGGTTGCCGATATCGGGCGGGCGACAGGCAGTTTTCCGCGTGTTTTTTCGCCAGGATAAGCAAGTCTTAAAACCGTTACCCATATGAGCGACACTAGTAGATATTGGGAGGATGAAAATGTCTGCAAACAATTTGTATTCCGAAGCCGAACACCTGGAGAAAAAGCTGCAGAATGCGGGTCTTGAGACCCGGCTTGCCCTTCAGCCCAGTGTAACCAAAGTGATTGATCGGATGCATCAGCAAGGGGTGCACGTGCCGTCGCGACTGCGTCGCCTGGACGCCGCCTTGTGCGAAGATGTCATGGAGGCACGGTTCGACAACATGCCGGTCTGAGGCAAAGTGCTAGCTGAACGAAATCCCCAAAATCACCAGCATCAGGCCTATCACCGAAAGAAATAGCGACGCCAGATTCCATGGCAGGACGCTTTGAACCGCAGCCCGCAATTCGTCGTCTGATAGTCCGGATTTGCGCGCTTTCATCACACGCAGGATACACCACACCAGGCCCAGGAGGCCGGCAAGTGACAGGGCGGCACCGCCCCAGGTGATGAATTCGAACATGGTTCCCCACAATTTCCCGCAAGTCCCGTTGCGATTATCGGATCGGCCGACTGCGCACAAGCCCGCCGAGGATTGGATGCTTGCAGCCCGCGCGGCTGCGATGTATCCGGCTACCTGCCGTTGCTAAGGCATCAGATCGCAGCCCTTTGGAGAGATGAATATGGAAGATGTGACCGAAGATCAGGCCGCCGCAAACTACCGCGTAACAGCGGGTGAGCTGCGTCAGTTCGTAGAACGGATCGAGCGCCTGGATGCCGAAAAAAAAGATCTGGCAGAGCAGCAGAAAGAAGTCATGGCTGAAGCCAAAGCCCGCGGCTACGACACAAAAGTGATGCGCAAGATCATCGCGCTGCGCAAGCGTGACAAGGACGATATCGCCGAAGAAGAAGCGGTGCTGGAAATGTACAAAGAAGCGCTGGGCATGTAAGCCGCGCGGGGGGTCAGGGTTTCAGGACCCTTACCTCGGCCATCGTTTCCAGCTCGCTCAGATCCTGCGCGTACAACTCGGAAAACGCCTCGATGATCTCGTCGCTCCAGCCGGGCAGCTCTAGCTCTTCTTCCATTTTGTCCCGCTGCGCATGGTCTTCCAGAACGGCTGTCAGGGCGTCTCTGGTCTCGCCCCGTGTCAGCGTTGTATTCTGATCCAGGATTGCCTTGGCATGGGTTTGGCCGTCTTCGGTCAGCAATGAGACCAGCAAGTCATACTCGTCCTCAATAGGAGCGTTTAAATCCAGCCCGCCGACGCTGCGCACAACGTCGCCCCAGATTAACGGGATGTCCTCATTGCACCATAAGGTGATCTGCACACCTGGCGCGAAATCTCGAATATCTTCGATCATTCCAACCCAGCTGAGGTGACTAAGATCATTGTTGCGGATCACGTCTTCGCGCGCCTGCTCTGATAGAGATATTAGGTGTTTCGGGATAAAACTGCCGGGATTTCTCAGCGCTAGGAACAGTTCCAGCTGACAATCGTTAAAGGCCTCCTCCAAAACAGAAAGGCGTTTGCCTGCGGCAGGGTAGAACTGCCCATCCGCCAGTGCCGCGTCTCTCTCTCCAATGAATCCTTCACTGGTGAAAATGGCCCGCTTCACCTTCGGGTGGATCGGCAGATTACTGCGGATAAGTTCAATTTCATCCGGCAATGGAGGTCGGGAGTTTAGCGCCTGGAATGCTGGTTTGAACACTTGCCGGTAACGGCGAGGGCCAAAGAAAGCCACACCGTTTTGGGCCAGTGCCTCACCGTTGACTTGCAACGACCTAAGCAGCCGCCCTTCGTCGGTAAAAGCCGCGCCTGCGTGGATGGCAACCTGCATAGTCGGTTCTTGTCCTTGCATTCCTGAACCCGCCTGTCGGGTTACAGGCTGTGTCCGGGACAGTCAAATCTACACCCCCCACATAAAGGTGATTGGTCGCATAACAAGGAAAATTCAGATTCCCTAAGTTTCGATGAAAATTGAGGCTTGCAGTCCGATAAAAGAGAAAGTAATCGACACCCAGCGCCCCTATAGCTCAGCTGGTAGAGCAACTGATTTGTAATCAGTAGGTCCGCGGTTCGAGTCCGTGTGGGGGCACCACCTAATCTCCAATATCTATATTGCAACTTGCTGGCCCGACCGTACGAACTGCTCCGTCTCGGTTGGATGGGGGCACAATCTGAGCGTCTGACTTCGCTTCTGTTTTGGGGGCTGAAACGACGATATCAAATCTCTGATTCGAGTGGCGCGCGACGGGCTTTTCCATGGTGGTTGGCGCTGATCCGTCGGCGTTAGGTACAAAGGTTCCCCAAACCCTCCCAATGCAGCGGTGGACGCAGCAATTAAAACCGATGTTTCGCGGCTTTGCGTTCCTACCGGAGTTGGTCGCCTGTAAAGACCGGTTCGGCGTCTGGTTGTCAGCTTAAGCCGATCGTCATGCCAAAGACGTAGAGGCTGGAAGGCTCTGTAATCTTCTGCATGAACTCGACCCAGTCCTCACTATACATCTGTTCAAACTGAATGGGGTAGGCCCAAACCAGATTGTGAAAGGTGAAGGTTGTCGCCAAGACTCCAACTGTGCTGGCGCTTGCAAACTCTTTTTGCTTGTCCCGAAGAAACATCGAAATGACCATTCCTGCCATACTGGCCATCGCTATGCCGATAAAATCCTGGGTGTTCACTTTGCCGGCTTCCGGGACGCCCACCATTTGGAACTGAATAAAGCGGGTCAGAAATACCACAACCGAGCCAAGAGCGAATGCGCCGACAAACGCCCCTGGATACGCGAGGCGCTTCCAGATGCTGTCGGTTGCACGCTTGGGTTTCTTGCTTGCTGTTTCTTCCGTGCGCTTATTGATTTGCGCGATACGATCCTCAAAGGATTTTTTCTCGGTGCTCACGATGTAACTCAAATGGATTTCTGCTCTGCGGCATAGTTTTAGCCCTAAGCGGCCGCTACGCAAGCGACATACAACTTAAAGCGAAGTAAATGTTGTGTCAGCACGATGGTGCGGCAGGGCAAAGGCGTGAGACATCCCAAAGTTTTGAAGCCGAAGTTTCCTGAGCCAAACGCATTGAATTCGTGAACTGATGGCCTTACTGAGTTTCTGAGGTCCGACGTGGACCCGGCACGCTGAGCGGGCGTGATGGAATGGTAGACATATCAGACTTAAAATCTGAAGGGCGTACGCCCGTGTGGGTTCGAGTCCCACCGCCCGCACCAGCGTTTTCTTAAGTTGGAAACCCAAGATCGTTGATCAGTTTCCACATATCCCGGTTCGCCACTGAAAGCTGGTCGACAACCTTTTCGATTTCTTTCATCGCGCCCTCATCAACTGTGTCCTGCCGGCCCAATTTGATGTCAGTTTTCCGGTCCGCAATGCGCATGAGGATGGTTTTAGGATTGCCGCTGTCGGGGTCAAAGGAGTAGATGCAGTGGTTGTATCTGTTCCGAATGCCCGAAAGCTTGCTGAGGCGTTGCGTATGCTTGAGGATTGGATCCCGAATGTCTGGCGGACGACCTTCCATCTTGGCCAGCCGCTCGACCAGATCGATTCTGGCACGAGTCGTGTTCAGCGTCAGAAAAATGATGACCGAGATATCCTTGTTGGTTCGGGTCAACCCGGCGATCAGGTGGATCAACAGACTTTCCGTGTTGGTCCACATATAGTTCAACTTGCCGACCAGCAGGATCAGGCGGTCAAAGCGGGCTTCGAAATCGTCAGTCAACGTGCAGTTCTCGCGCCTCATTGGACGCGACCTCGAAATAGAATTGCGCGGCCGCGGTTCGGTTGCTGACACCGATCTTGCCTGCCACATTGTGCATATGAAGTTTGACCGTGTGTTCGGTGATGCCCAGGTTTGATGCGATGATCTTGTTGCTTTGACCTTTCGACACCAATCTCAGCACCTGTTTTTCCCGACGCGTCAGCTTGGAGTACGTCGGGTGCAGTTCGCTGGGTTTTGATGCCGCCACTGGTGCGTCGCTCGATGGCGACGGCGCATGCGCCACGCAATCCGCTAGGAAACAGGGCAAGTACAGCTCTTCATGCAACAGCAGGCGCAAGATGGATCGCCACACATCCGGCGCGACGTTCATCGGCAGGTATCCGATGTCGCCAAACTTGCCGCGATCCCAGTTTTCAAATGCCAGTCGGGCAGCTTCTTCCTTGCGATAGGCAAAGGCCAAGCTCCCTGAACCAGCAATCTCTGTATAGGCTTGCGGCCTGTTCAGCAGGTCGTCCAGCATCATCTGGTCAACGACCACCACTTTTCCAGCCCCTACATCCGATCCGGTTGACGCTGGCAGTGCGTCAATTGTTTCTATCCGGCGCGTGAACACGCCAAATTCGGTTTCAACACCATGGATCGTTTGATCTGAATAGAAGAGTTCTTTTCCGACGAAATTGATCGAGAAGTCTTCGGGATTAGAATTGTTTGGAACAGCACTTTCCTGAAACGGAATGCCCATTATTCCCCCCTTATTTAACCCACACCGCAATAATGAAGGCGGCGAAATTGTAACCAGTACTCGTAGTGCAGAATTCGAAGTAATAAACAGTATAGAGGTGCGACTATAGCGGAAAGTACAAGTTTCATCAACGTTGATGGCGAACCAGAAAAAACAGTTCTAGTACTTTTGATTAGGTCGCCTATACCACTTCCCGCTTAAGTGGAAGAAATCGTTGGGTTTCCTAAACCGCTGGTTTCAATCCAGCCGCTTTGACCCGAAAAGTGGGCTTTTTTGCATACCGAAGTTTTACAGCAATGAAAACAAGGCCCTGAGCGTTCTAGTGCTTTAGGGTAGCTATGCATGTCGCCCTCGGCCTGTAACCATGAGTCTGCTTCTATTTTGAAGTCTTAATTCCTGATGTGTCGGCGAATCGCGCATTAACGCGAGCCATTTCCGCAGACACGAATTCGGCTAAGCCGAGAAAGGAGGGTGGGAGATACTTCACTGAACAAAGCCGCACCAAGCGCGTTTTGCGCCTGAGTGTTTTTCCTAGTTCAACCGCGCCAGTAGCCGTTTTGGAGATGAATGACGGCCCGTGCGCTTTATAAGTGGAAAATAATATGTCACGTGATCGTAATTCAAATCACACTAACGTCGTAGACGTAGAAGAAATTAACACCGGCGATGTCTATGTTCCGGTTTATGCCGATGTCGATGTAGAAGAAGCTGACATCGAACTTGAAAACACCGAACAGAAGACAAAAGTCGATAACGAACAGGGTCAGGGCCAAGATCAAGCGCAGGCTCAGGCAACTGTTGTTGACAACGAACAGGGTCAAGGTCAGGACCAGGATCAAGGCCAGGGCCAGAACCAAGGTCAGGGTCAGCACCAGGGTCAGGGTCAGACCAACGGTAACAATGACAACTCCAACTGGGTTCACATTGACTTCGGTGAAGAAGGTATGCCGAGCGATGATGATGTTGTCGACATCGATGCCGACTATTCAAGTTTTGGTGACGTGATCACCGCTGGTGGCGATATTGACTACGATCCCGGCGATGATCTGAATCTGAACATCGATATGAGCGGTACAACCACCGCAATGTCGGCGATCAACAGCCAGTATGCTGAACTGAGCGATGACGATACCCTGGATCATGCCGAGGTGAACAACGACGGTACCTTCAAGCAGATGGGCGATGCCAAAGGCGGCGACGCATCTTCTGGTGACGGTATCAGCGCGGGTGCTGATGGCGGAAACTCTGGCGATGGTGGCAAAACCACTGCTGGTGACGCTTATGGCGAAACCTACGGCGGACACACTGCAGCATTCGGTGGCCACACTGGCGATGCCAATGGTGACGGCGAAGGCGGCAATGGCGGAGATTCCGGCGACGCTCTGAACTTCGGTCTTGGTGTTGGACATTCTGCAGCAGATGCGGACGGTGACAGCACCGGAGGCGACGGCGGTGAAGCTGACAGCGAGTCGGAAGCTGAAAACGAAAGCGAAACCGAAGTCGACATCGAAAGCGATGGTGGCGACGGCGGCGACGCTGGTTCGATCGGACTTGGCGTTGGACTTGGTCTCTCAGGAGCCAGCAACGACGGTTCGTCGGAAGGCGGAGACAACGACTCTGAAGCCGACACCGAAGTCGATTCCGAAGCTGACAATGAATCGGAAGCCGATGACGCAAACGGCGGAAGCGGTCTGGCTGGAAACCTCGGCGGTGCTTTGAACGAAAGCGAAACCGAAGCCGAAAACGGTGATTCCACATCTGGTGGCAACATCGGTCTCGGGCTTGCTGGTGCAGCTTCGGGCGCAGACGCAGATGCTGATGGTGGTGACGCTGATGGCGGCGACGGTGACGGCGGCAACGGAAACGGTGACGGCGGCAACGGCGGCGACGCAGACAGCGGCAACGGCGACGGCGGCAACGGCGGCGACGGCGACGGCGGCAACGGCCCAGGTGGCGACGGCGACGCTGGTGAAGTAACTGCCGGTGACGGTGACGGCGGCGACGGTGACGGCGGCGACGGTGACGATGGCGGCGACGGTGAAGGCGGCGACGGTGACGGCGGCGACGGAACCGGCGGAACGTCCGGTCAAATCGACGGTGCGCTTGCAGGTCTGAACCAGCAGAATGGTCTGATTGGTCAGAACAATGGCGCAGCCGGAGCAAGCAACGGCGGTGGTGACACCAATGGTGGCAACCCTGGTGTTGGTGGTGCTGGTGACGGCGGCAACGGCCCCGGTGGTGACGGCGGTGACGGCGGCGACGGCGATGGTGCTGCCGGCACAGGCGGTGAAGCCAAAGGCGGCAACGGCCCAGGCGGTACTGGTACCGGTGGTACTGGTGTCGGCGGCGACGGTGCTGCAGGCGTTGGCGGCAAAGCTGACGGCGGTGACGGCGACGGTGGCGACGGCACAGGCGCAGCTGGTGTCGGTGGTGCCGGTGGCGGTGCTGGCGCAAACGGCGGTGATGCCGATTCGCAAGCCGATGCACAAGGCGTAGGTGATCAGGACGCCAAAGGTCCGATCGTTACGCAATCGCCTGGCGATGCCAACGGTGAAGCCGACAACAACCAGAACGCTCAAGTCGGTGCTGGTGACGGTGGAACCAACGATGTCGATGGTTGGGCTCAGTCCAACGGTACCGGTACTGCGACCGCTGACGGTGTTGGCGGCGGCGGTGGTGCTGTCCAGCAGGACGCAACGTCCACGGGCACAGGTGCCGGATCTGCAGATGCGGTGAACACTGCCGGTGACGGTGGAATGTCCGACGTCTTCTCGCAGGCTGACACCGATGGTTCGGCAGACAGCATGTCGCAGGCCATTGCCGGATATGGCGGTGACGCTATGTCCGACAACGACGCACACTCGACCGGAATGGGCAGCGCCACTGGTGCGGCACAATCGGGTGTTGGTGGCGGCGGTGGTGCCGGTGCCGGATATGGCGGAACCTCTGGCGGAGCTGCAGGTACTGCTAACGGTGGTGCTACCTACGGTGCAGACGTCGATGGTGGCGATGCTTCGGGTGCATACTCGGGTGCTGGCGGAGCTGGCGGTTCTGCCGGTTCGTGGGGCTCGGGCAACCAGGGCGACGGAATCGTCAACGGCGAGTCCTATGCTTCTGCAGCAGCCGTAGTCGACACATCGGCATTCAACCAGTCGATCGTCATGGGTGCCAACGTTCTTGGCAACTCGGTCGATACGACCATGGTTGGTGGTTCGATGACCGCGACCCACAACAGCGACGACAACGACGTATAAGTCGCAGTCAGGGCCCGAATTAACGGGCCCCGACCATCTAACGAAACTATCGAGGCCGCGTTCCGTGGCCTCGGTACAACAAACCCAAAGCGGAAATTTTAGGCCGGGGCGGGGAAAAGGAAACCGATATGTCGCTCGACAGTATTACAGAAACGATTGCACATTTTGTTGGAACCTTTGAGCTAACCATTGAACAGGCCCGCCTGCGGGATCAATACGAAGAATTTATCGCGCTTCGGCGCAAAAACGAGTTGGACGAACTCGAAGATCCAATATCCATCCGTGTTAAGGCGGACTTGAAACTGGATCCAGGTAGCTATGATCCGCTTCCTTACAAGCTTCTGCCACCTCCTCCTGATCTTCCTTTGCCGCCGATGCCCGATGGGCCGCTGCAAATGTCCGAGGTTTTCTCCGGACCGGCATTTGGACCGGATTCTTATGTCCCTCCGGTTCAATTGGGTGAGGCACAGAACGTAGTATTGGTTTTGGATCCACAGGTTCCGCCGCTCATCATCGGCTCAGCCGTAACATACAACTTCCAGACAATTATCATGAGCGACAACGACGTGGTCGGACATGGTGATTTCCGCAATGTCGAACTCCAGATCGCGCAAGGCCAGCAGATGTTGGATGCCGCTCTGTCGATGCACGCCATTGCTACGCCATCCCTGAACATCGAAGACTACAAGTCGCTGGAATATCTCGAAAGTTTGACCGAACAGATGCAGTCGCCGATGATTTCGCAAATCGAGGGCGTGACCATTCACCAGTTCCACGGCGAGGACGCGGTGGGCATGATCGTGAACGGCGAAGTGGTCGAGGAAATTCCAGATTGGAACGATCTTCTTCCAGCACATCATCAGACCGAAGAAGATGATGATGAAGAGAATGATATGCCGGACATGATGCCGGCTGAATGGGATCGTTCGGATGACGATGAGTTCGGCGATGGCCATACAGTTATCGCGGGCGGAAACCTCGCGGTGAACCAGGTCGCTATTACGGTGGCCTGGGTAGACGCGCCTGTCATCGCAGTGGGTGGAAAATCCGTTAACCTGACGGTGGTCAGCCAAGTGGCGGTCGTGTCTGACATCGATCAGGGCGAGCCCGGTGTGCAAAGCAACACCAATGTGGTTCAGGCGTCATATATCGGGACCGAAGCCAGCGAACAGTGGTGGCAAGACGACAATGCTGCAGAGTCAGGCGCAGATCCGATTGTCTCAGTTACGTGGATACAAGGCGACCTGTGGGTTGCGAACTTTATCAAGCAGGTGATTGACGCCACAGATATCGACAAGATCAGCACAGAAATCTCGGCATCGACCAGCTTGTTCACATTGGGTGACAACGTTCTGAGCAACGTCACCAATATCGTTCAACTGGGTAACTTCTATGACCTGATCATGATCGGCGGAAACATGATCTCGGTCGATATGCTGCACCAGACCATCGCGCTGTTGGATGATGATGTCTATAGTGGTGGCAAGCCAGCTGAGGGTGATGACAATCTGGTCATGAACCAGGCGTCGATTACGACCACCGGCGAGGACACAGTTGAAGATCTGGACATGGCGCATGCCGAGGCCATGCCGTTTCAACAAGTTGATCGCGAAGCATTTGAGGACGCACTGACTTCCAATCCGGATTATGCCGGGATGGAGTTGATCCGCGTATTGAAGATCGAAGGCGATCTGGTGCAGATCAATTCGGTGGAACAGATCACGTTGCTCCAGGATCAGGACGATCTTTCGGTTGAAGGTGCCGCAGCTGTTGATGCGGCGGTCAACGGTGCCGGAAACGCGTTGTTGAATGCAGCCAACATTACCAAAGTCGGTGTCGACTCAACCGTAATGGCGGCGGGCGGCGAGTATTCAGAACTGCTGTTACACCAGGCTGAATTGCTTGACATCCCCGATGCGCCAGACGCGTCAGAGTTGGCCAATGAAGCCATTGCCATACTTATGGAAGAGACGGCTGCGGCCGGTGAAAACGCTGCTGCACAGGCTCAATCGGACCTGACGCCCTCTGAGATTGCAAGCACCGATGATGCGATGCAATCCATGCTGGCGTGAATTTTCTACCTGTTTCGGTCAAACCGTGTTAGCGTAAAGACTGTATTTGTTGCGAGTGCTCCGAAAGTTTTAAAATGTCGATTGTTTTTTCGTCGCGTCGTTCTTCTGATGCCAGCCCGCTTGATATTGAGGGCGTTGGTACACCTGCGCAGCCAAATGGTAGCGATGGTTCCCAACCAAGAACAGCTGAGACGCCAAGTTTGCGTCTGAACCAAGAAATGCGTGTGCCAGATCCAAAGGACAGTCCCAAGATGACTGCGAAAAAGGATGATACGGTTGCCGCAAAAGCTGTTAAGCCCAATAAGCCGGCGACCAAACCCAGGTCGGAACCACCAATTCGTGCCGCAGCTTCCCCCCGGCACGAACAGTCGCAGCCCGCTAAAGATCAGAATGCCCAGGGCCGCGACGCTGGGGTGGCCGAAGAAGCCCAAAGCCCCGATCCTACCACCGCTACAGAAACGACAGCGCGGGTGACCCCCCAAACGCGCTCGAAGGGCGGTGAACGCATAGGTGCCACTATCGAGGCTAAGGCGAACGAGCCGATGCAACTCCGAAAAACGGGCGGAGGTGACGGCAACGGGCCACCCCAGACATTCCATAAGCGCACACCGCCGGAGGATTTCCAAAACACGCTGCGCGTCTCCCTTCGGGCGATCTGGCGCAATCTGGCATTTGTATTGGTTCTGACCTGCGCAACCAACATTTTGATACTGGCGATCCCAATTTACCTGTTTCAAATCAGCGACCGGGTACTGACCAGCCGGTCTTTGGATACGCTGATCATGCTGACCACCATCGTTGCCGGAGCCGTGATCTTTCAGGCGGCCTTTGATGCGGTGCGTCGCTTTATTCTTATGCGGACTGCGGTCGAGGTGGCCGCGCGATTGGGCGCGCCTGTTCTCAGTGCGGCGGCACATGCGTCGCTGCACGGCAATGGACGCGAATACCAGACGCTGGGTGATCTTCAGCAGGTGCGCGGCTTCCTCGTATCAGGAACGTTGATCTCGTTCCTTGATGTACCTTTTGCGCCGCTGTTCATTCTGATGATCTTCCTGGTCCATCCCCAGCTTGGATCAATCGTTATCGTAACTGCGCTGTTGCTGATGATTATCGCGCTGGTGAACCAGAAAATGACCGCCAAGCCCTTTGCCGAGGCGAACAAATCCCAGTCTATGGCAAACTTGCACCTCGACTCGATGGCGCGCAACAGCCAGATCATCAACGCCTTGGCAATGATCCCCGAGGCGGTGCGTATCTGGGGGCGCGACACGGCTCAATCTTTGACATGGCAAGTTCGGGCGCAGGACCGGAACGTGATCTTCGCGGCCATCTCTCGTGCTGTGCGTTTGTTGACACAAATTGCCATTCTGGGCTGGGGCGCCTATCTGGCGCTGCAGGGTGAGATCACCGGTGGTATGGTCATCGCAGCTTCGATTATCGCCGGGCGCGCTTTTGCGCCGATCGAAGGATCGATTGAAGGCTGGAACTCATTCCTGCTGACGCGCGCCGCTTTTGGGCGGATCAAAAACCTTCTGTCCAATTCGGCCCTGCAGTTTGAAAAGCTGCGCCTGCCGCGTCCCGAGGGGCGTATGGATGTCGAACGCTTGCTTTACGTCCCAGGCGGCACCAAACGTGTTGTCCTGAACGGGATTAGCTTTTCGCTCAATCCTGGTGAAACACTGGCCGTTATTGGAAATTCCGGGGCTGGAAAAACCACGTTGGGTAAAACTCTGGTTGGTTCGATCCTGCCGACATCCGGAAGCGTTCGTCTGGACCTGATGGACATCCGCAACTGGGATCCGCGTCAGTTCGGAGAAAGCATCGGTTATCTGCCGCAGGACGTTCAGTTGTTCCCGGGTACGATCAAAGACAATATCGGTCGTATGCGTGCCGATGCGACGGATGAGCAAATCCATGATGCCGCCGTTCTGGCCGATGTGCACAACATGATCGCCACTTTGCCGCAAGGGTATGAAACCGTGGTTGCGGCGGATGGCTCACCACTTTCGGGTGGGCAAAAACAGCGTATCGCACTGGCGCGCGCATTCTTTGGCAATCCGCGCATGGTTGTCCTGGACGAGCCGAACTCGAACTTGGACGTGGCCGGTGATCAGGCGCTGTCCCGGGCGATTGCACAGGCCAAAGAAAACAAGATCACGGTTGTGGTCATCACTCAGAAACCGACGCTGTTGAGCGTTGTCGACAAGATCATGCTGCTGACGGATGGTCGCGTGGCGCTGTTTGGTCACCGTGAACAGGTGTTGCAACAGTTGAACGCCTCGCGCGGGAACCGACCCGGCATTCAGTCGCAGCAAGGGGGCCCGGCATGAACGAACTTGTACCCGTAAACAATGATCCCAAGGACCCAGCTGTTTGGTATGCCGAGGTTCCGCGTACGATCCACCGCTTTGTTGTCGTTGGTATCATCTTGCTGGTCGTCTGCTTTGGCGGGTTTGGCGTCTGGTCCTTTCGCGCGCCGCTGGCTGCGGCGGTGATCGCGCAAGGCAGTTTCGTCGCGACAGGGCAGAACAAGATCGTACAGCACCTTGAGGGTGGGATTATCGACGATATCAAGGTTATCGAAGGTCAATCCGTCATCAAGGGACAGGTTCTTATGACCCTTGATCAGACCTCGGCCGAGTCAAATGAACGCGAACTGTTCATCCGCAAAATCCGCCTGCAAGCCATGTCAGAACGCTTGTCGGCTGAAAACAATGAGCGCGACCGGCTTGAGTTTTCTCCTGAGCTGATTGAAGCGTCAGATGATGTCGAAGTGATGGCGATCCTCGACGGACAAAAGATCAGCTTTGAAGTATCCCGCAAGACACTGCTGAACGATATCGCTTTGCTGCAACGTAACATGGAAGCCCTGAAAATTCGCTCAAGTGGGTTTGAGGCGCAGTTGGAAAGCATGGTCCGGCGCGCGGAAATCCTGCAGGAAGAGTACGATACCAAGCAGGCCCTGTTCGAAAAGGGGCTGGTGCGTAAGGGCGATATCAACACGATCCGCCGTGTGCAGGCCGAGGCCGAGGGCCAGCAGGCGCGGTTGACGGCTGAAACGGCTGAAATCAACCAGATGATTCTGAAATACGAAGAACAGATTTCCCGAACACGTTCCGCCTATCGCGAAGCTGCGCTGGACGAATTGGGTGTGATAGCAGCTGATCTGGAAAGCGTCCGCGAAAAATCCCGGCAGGCCCGCAGCGTTTTGGACCGTGCGGTTGTGCGCGCTCCGGTCACGGGCACTGTGGTGCGATTGCACTACCACACGGCGGGTGGTGTGATTGAAACCGGTGAACCTATCGCGGAAATCCTGCCAAAGGATGCGCCCTTGATTATTGAGGCGCAGATTCCCCGGACCGAAATCGACAGTGTCGTGACCGGTCAGCAGGCGACGGTTCGACTGGTCGCGTTGAACCAACGTACCACTCCTGTACTCAGTGGCGAGGTTTTCTATGTCTCGGCGGACGCGCTGGTCGAAGATTCGGCTGGTGTCATCCAAGAGGTTTATCTGGCGCGCATCTCGCTGGAACCCGATGAGATGGACCGCGTACGTGGGTTTGTTCCCACACCCGGCATGCCGGCTGAGATCATGATCCAGACCGAAGAACGCACCTTTGCGGCCTATATTGCAAAGCCTGTGACAGACAGTATGTCCCGCGCCTTCCGCGAGCACTGATCACTCTACAGGCCTGCTCTTTCCCGGTTTACCGTGTTAGCCTCTGGTGAGATTCACCAGAGGGGACGTTTCATGCCATTGACCGTAGGCCAGATGATGGAGGCGGCGAACGCTGCCGTCGAACGGGTAGACACGAATAAAGCAAAGGAATTGATGGGGCAGGGTGCTTTGTTGCTGGATGTGCGGGACGCGATTGAGCTGCAGCAAACAGGCCGCGCACAAGACGCGCATCATATCCCGCGCGGTATGCTTGAATTCCGCGCCGACGACGCGCTGAAATCCCATGACCCCGAGCTGCGCAAGGACCGCGCAATCGTGCTGTACTGTGCGGCTGGTGGTCGGGCGGCGCTGGCGGGCAAGCTGCTGAAAGATATGGGGTATGAAAAGGTTTACAACATCGGCGGTTTACCGGACTGGGTCAACGGTGGCGGGGAAGTAACCTGATTACTGACCTCTGCCCGATGAAATCTGACGCAGATCAAGGCGTATAGCATGTCAGTTGTCTAAAGCGATGGTCGGGCTTCTGACAAAAGGACAACTGACGATGCTACGCCTTGCCTCTATTCTGTATACTTTGATTGCAACTGCCTTGGCCGGTTCAGGCGTTATTGCCGTACTGTCCGCGGGATTGGTGTCTACGGTTGCAATCGTTTCAGCAGCTGCGGCTGGTTGTGTGGTGGCCTTGCCGGCGTCTTGGTTGATTGCGAAGAAATTGTACCAGAAGGCGGCCTGATCAGGCGTTCAGAAAGGTTCTGACTGCGGCTTCAAATTCACGAGGTTTCTCGGCGTGCAGCCAATGGCCCGCGCCGGGAATCTTCGCAAATCGCGCGGCCGGGAAGAGGGCGCGGATGGTGTTGCGATGTTCGGGCAGGACGTAATCGGAATTGCCGCCGGACAAAAACAGGGCCGGGCCAGCCCAGGACTCATGAGTTTCCGGAAAACCCATGATTTTGGGCATTTCGTCGGCCAAAGTGTCTAGGTTCAAAAGCCAACGTTTGCCCTTGATGTCCAGTGATTGCGTGAAAAAGCTCTGCAACGCTTTTTCGACGCCCTGCGCGGCCAACTGCCCCTCGGCGTCCGAGCGCCTTTCGATCGTTGAAAAATCTACGGCGCGCATGGCTTCGATGAACTGAATTTGGCTGTGAGCATAGGTAACGGGCGCGATGTCCGCCACAACCAGCTTGCGCACCAATTCGCCGTGGGTCAGCGCCAGCATCATGGCGGCTTTTCCACCCATCGAATGACCGACAACATCTGCCTTGCCGCCAAGTTGCCAGATCACCTCGGCCAGATCCTCAGCCAGATCGGGATAGCCATGCTGGTCTGTCCATTCGCTGTAGGCGTGATTGCGCATATCCACCGCAACTACTTGCCTTTCATCAGATAACCGACGCGCAATCACCCCCCAATTCCGAGCGGACCCGTACAGCCCATGGGCAATCAACAAAGGAGGGTTCGACGTCGGTTCGCCGTGAATGATCGTGTTCAGCATGGTGCTGTGATACCTGCGCGCGTTTCAAACGACCAGCCCCCATTGTCGCCCCCGCGGGCTGAGGTTAGATTGCGCAGGCAGGAGGCGGGTCATGTCGGAAACTTCGGATATCCAAACCCAGATCGCGCAGACGGTGCAATTGCTGCGTCAAAAGCTGGGTGTGAAGGACAAAACACTGACGGCCTCGGTCCGAAAGGCCAAACGTCGGTTGCCGCGTCGCATCTACAAGCAGGCGATGCTGCTGGCGGGGGCCGAGCAGATGGCCTCGCACCCCAAATTGCGGCTGATGCTGGACACTCCGAAACTGGCCAAGGCATCGGAAGAGGTTCAGACCCATCTGAGCGGCATCAACCTGGCAGATCGCCGTTGGGGCTGGTTCCTGAGCTTCCTGGGATCGCTGGCTCTGGGTTTTCTGGTGTTGGCAGCTTTGGCGGTGTTTGTCTTGCGCTGGCGCGGATACATCTGACTGGATTCAAAAAAACGGCGCCCCATGGACGCCGTTTTGATGATTGATCCCTATCTCGCTTACAGGTTCGGATAGATCGGGAATTTCGCGCAAAGGTCTGCGACCTCGGCTTTGACCTTGGCTTCAACCGCACCATTGCCGTCTTCGCCATTGGCGGCCAGACCGTCGACAACCTCGATGATCCAGTCGGCGATCTGGCGGAATTCGATCTCGCCAAAGCCGCGCGTAGTTCCGGCAGGGCTGCCCAGACGGATGCCCGATGTGATCGTCGGTTTCTCCGGGTCAAACGGAACGCCGTTCTTGTTGCAGGTGATATGCGCGCGGCCCAGTGCCTTTTCGGTCGCGTTGCCTTTGACGCCTTTGGGGCGCAGATCAACCAGCACCACATGGGTGTCGGTGCCGTGGGTCACCGTGTCCAGACCACCCTTGATCAGCTGATCCGACAGCGCCTGCGCGTTGGTCACAACCTGCTGGATGTAGCTTTTGAACTCGGGACGCAGCGCCTCGCCAAAGGCCACAGCTTTGCCTGCGATCACATGCATCAACGGGCCGCCCTGAATGCCGGGGAAGATGGCCGAGTTTACTTTCTTGGCGATGTCTTCATCATTGGTCAGGATCATGCCGCCACGCGGACCGCGCAGGGTCTTGTGCGTGGTGGTCGTTGCCACATGCGCATGCGGGAAGGGGCTGGGGTGCTCACCCGCTGCCACCAGACCAGCGAAATGCGCCATGTCCACGTGCAGGTAGGCACCGACCATATCGGCGATCTCGCGCATGCGGGCAAAGTCGATCTGGCGCGGGATGGCCGAGCCACCGGCGATGATCAGCTTGGGCTGGTGCTCTTTTGCCAGCGCCTCGACCTGATCATAGTCCAGCATGTTGTCTTCTTTACGGACGCCATACTGCACCGCGTTGAACCACTTGCCCGACTGGTTCGGACGGGCACCGTGGGTCAGGTGACCGCCGGCATCCAGGCTCATGCCCAGAATGGTGTCGCCCGGCTGGATCAGCGCCTGGAAAACACCCTGGTTGGCTTGGCTGCCCGAGTTAGGCTGTACGTTGGCGAACTCACAACCGAACAGCTGCTTGGCCCGGTCGATGGCCAGATTCTCGGCGATGTCCACGTATTGACAACCGCCATAGTAACGACGGCCGGGATAGCCTTCGGCGTATTTGTTGGTCATTACCGAACCCTGTGCCTCCATCACGGCGGCAGAGACGATGTTCTCGGACGCGATCAGTTCGATCTCGTCGCGCTGACGACCCAGCTCGGATGTGATCGAGCCAAAAAGCTCAGGATCGCGGTCAGACAAAGGCTGGGTGAAAAATCCGGTATCACGAAGATTAGCGTTCATGGGGGCTCCACATGGCTGGGTAAGAATCTTGCGGATTTCCTATCGGAAACGGCACATGCGCAAAAGCTTTAAAGCGACGATTTGGCCCGCTGTGGCGTCAAGTCTGGCCTATCGGGGAAAGGTATGGTTGTTTCGGAACCAAATGTGCAAGACCGGAAACCGCATCAAATGATCCAGAGAATCGCTTTTCTCGCCAGTGACGTCAAAGTGGCCCAGACAGCCCGAGACGCACTGGTAAAACGTTATGGCAATGCCGCCCCGCGGGATGCGGATGTGGTGGTGGCATTGGGCGGTGACGGGTTCATGCTTCATACGCTGCACAACATGCAGCACCTGGACACGCCGGTTTATGGAATGAATCGTGGAACGATCGGTTTTCTTATGAACGAGTTCCACGAAAGGGATTTGATGGCGCGTCTCGATGAAGCCGAGGAAGAAGTCATCAACCCATTGGCCATGCGCGCGATGGATCAGTCCGGCAAGATGCACGAGGCATTGGCGATCAACGAGGTGTCGCTGCTGCGGGCCGGACCGCAGGCTGCGCGTCTCAAGATAAGCGTCGATGGCAGGGTTCGGATGGATGAGCTGGTCTGTGATGGCGCGTTGCTGTCTACGCCTGCAGGATCGACCGCATATAACTACTCGGCCCATGGCCCGATCCTGCCGATCGGATCGGACGTACTGGCCCTGACGGCAATTGCCGCGTTCAGGCCTCGCCGGTGGCGTGGGGCGCTGTTACCCAAAATCGCAAAGGTGCGTTTTGATGTTCTGGATGCAGACAAGCGCCCGGTCATGGCGGACGCGGATTCGGTGTCATTTCCTGATATCGACTGGGTTGAGATTCGTTCCGAACCCTCAATCCAACACCGCATTCTGTTCGACCCCGGTCATGGGTTGGAAGAGCGTCTAATCTCTGAACAATTCACCTAAAATCCGGGGTTTACGAAATTTTTAGAACTTGTGTGAAGCAGTTCACATGAGCTTCATTAACTTTCCGCTAACCTGATCTTGCCCGGAGAACACGTCTCGGTGGGAGTGAGTGGCCACCAAACGACGTTTTCGAACGAGTGCGCAGTTTCAGCGCTGGCGAGGGTAGGTGGTGCTACGCTCGTTAATGATATCCGGGCATATTTTAGCAAGCGGACCCCGGGCACAATAACCCGGGGTCTATTTTCGTTCTCTGGTGCACTACGCGCTCATCTTATCCCAAAGCGGCAGGCACATTTGTCCGACCCGTGTTTCAATCTCGGCGGCAGCGTCTACGGCCATATCTTCGCGCCAGCGACGGGCGGCGATCTGGACGTTGATCGGTTGCGGTCCATCGGGCAGATCTGAAAGCCGAGCAGGAACGCAAGCGGCGGGCAGGCCAAGGAAGTTCATCGCATAGGAATAAACGGCACAGCCAAGTACTTCATGCACCCCTTCGGCGCCTTCGGTGTCCCGATCCGGTTTGAAAAACGGTTGCGGCAGAAAGGGTGACAGGACTAGTGCATAGTCTTCCATAAATAATGACCATTCCCGGGCGAAGTGGCTGCGCTTGGCTAACATTCGGATCAGGTCGGTTTCCACAATGGGCGGGAACTCCTGAAAATAAACGTCAAATATCTCGCGGATGGTTTCAGATCCTGCCGCCTTGATGTCGCTTTGCATCAGGGTCAGGACTTCGCCCATCAAGGCGCGATAGCCTGACCGGCCGCATTCAAAGACATCCGGCGGGTCGATCTCTTCCACGAGATAACCCGCGTCGGTCAGCGCATTGCGGGCCGTGTCCAGCGCCTTTTCGACCTCAGGGTGCAGCGCATAGCCAAAAGTGTTCTTGGTGAAGGCCACTTTGATCGGGCCGTCCATGGCTTCCCCACGCCACGGCATTGAAACGTGAAACGGATCGCGCGGGTCAGGTGCGATCATGCTGGGCATAGACAGATGCAAATCCGCAGCCGAGCGGGTGATCAGCCCCTGCACTGACATGGATTGGGCCAGAATTCCGCGCTCGGCTTGCTGGCTGGGGTTCCACGCGGGGACACGCCCCAATCCAGGTTTGACCGTGACCGCGCCATTGGCGGCCGCTGGAAACCGCAGGCTGCCGCCGATGTCGTTGCCATGCGCCAGCGCGCCGATCCCGGCCATTACTCCTGCACCGGCCCCGCCCGAAGACCCGCCGGGAGAGATATGTCGGCCCCAAGGGTTGTGTGTCCGGCCATGCAGCGGGTTGTCAGTATCGGCACGGAATGAGAATTCGGGCGTGTTGGTCCGCCCGATCACGATGGCCCCGGCATTCTGCAGATTGCGCACAACCGGCGCGTCGTCGGGTGCGATCACATCCTTCAGGGCAACAACACCGTTCGAGGTCGCATGCCCCTTTTGGTCGACGTTGATCTTGATAGTGACGGGAACGCCATGCAACGGCCTTGCAGGTGCACCGCCCGCCACGGCCGTATCCAGTTCCCGCGCACGTTCCAGCGCCTCGGTGCTCAGGTCTTCGACCACCGCGTTCAGGTCTGTGTTGGCCTGATGCATTCGGTCGACTGCATTCTGAGTGACCTCCAGCGCGCTCAACTCACCGCTGCGGGTCAAGGCGGTCAGGTCGGTGGCGTTCAAACGCCAGATATCGGTTTGTGTCATGGGCCCTCGCTGTCTTGGGACGACAGTAGGGGGCTTGTTTCAGGTTGCAAGAGAAAGACAGGCGGCGGGCGACGGATCGTCGCCCGCTGATCTGTTATTGCGCGTAGCCAATAGATTTTAACGCGTCAGTGATTTCGTCCAGAATGGCGGGATCATCAATGGTCGCTGGCATCTTGTATTCCTTGCTGTCTGCAATCGACACCATCGTTCCACGCAGGATCTTGCCTGACCGTGTCTTGGGAAGGCGGTCGACCACAACGGCCAGTTTGAACGCGGCAACTGGTCCGATCTTTTCACGTACCAGTTTGACCACGTCCTGAACGACTTCGCCATGGTCGCGGTCGCAGCCCGCGTTCAGACAGAGGAAGCCCACCGGCATTTGACCTTTTAACTGGTCTGTCACGCCGATCACGGCACATTCAGCGACGTCGGGGTGAGCAGCCAGAACCTCTTCCATCCCACCGGTCGACAGACGGTGACCCGCGACGTTGATCACGTCATCCGTCCGCGCCATGATGTAGAGATAGCCATCTTCATCAATCATGCCTGCGTCGCCGGTTTCGTAGAATCCGGGGAACTGATTCAGGTAGGAACTTTTGAACCGCTCCTCGGCATTCCAAAGCGTCGGCAGAGTACCGGGGGGCAGGGGAAGCTTGACCGCAATTGCACCCAGCTCACCGGGTTTCATCGGATGACCGCCTTCATCCAAAATCTGCACATCATAGCCCGGCATCGGTTTGGCGGGCGAGCCCAGCTTGATCGGCAGTTCCTCAATTCCCAGAGGGTTGCCTGCGATGGTCCAGCCGGTTTCGGTCTGCCACCAGTGGTCGATCACCGGAACCTTTAGTGCGTCCTGAGCCCATTCGATCGTGTCGGGGTCGGCGCGCTCACCTGCCAGATACAAGGCGCGCAGGCAGGATAGGTCGTACTTCGCCAACATCTCGCCCTTGGGATCTTCGCGTTTGACGGCACGGATGGCGGTTGGGGCGGTGAAGAAGCTTTTGACCTTATGTTCGGAAATCACCCGCCAGAAAGTACCTGCATCGGGGGTGCCGACGGGCTTGCCTTCAAACACAATCGTCGTGTTTCCGTGGATCAATGGCGCGTAGCAGATATAGGAATGCCCCACGACCCAGCCCACGTCCGAGGCCGCCCAGAAGACATCGCCCGGATCGACATCATAAATGTTCTTCATCGTCCAGTTCAGAGCGACCAAATGGCCTGCTGTTGGGCGCACAACGCCCTTGGGAGCACCGGTCGTGCCAGATGTGTACAGGATATACGCCGGGTGATTGCCGTCGACCGGCACGCATTCTGCCGGTTCGACGCCGTATTGAAAGCCGTGCCAGTTATAGTCGCGACCCTCGATCAGCTGGGCCACTTCCTGTTCACGCTGGAAGATCACGCAGAATTCGGGTTTATGGCTGGCCATGTCTATGGCCCCATCCAGCAGCGGCTTGTAGTGCACGACGCGCCCCGGCTCCATCCCGCAGGAGGCGGCGATGATCGCCTTAGGCCTGGCGTCGTCGATCCGTACGGCCAGTTCGTTGCTGGCAAAGCCGCCGAACACGACCGAATGTACGGCACCCAGTCGGGCGCAGGCGAGCATGGCTTCCAAGGCTTCGGGGATCATCGGCATATAGATGATGACACGGTCGCCCTTTTCGATACCCTTGGCCCGCAGTGCTCCGGCCAGCGTGGCCACGCGATTGCGCAGCTCGACATAAGAAATCTCGCGCTTGGTGTGTGTGATTGGGCTGTCATAGATGATGGCGGTCTGCTCACCCCGTCCTTTTTCGACATGCCGGTCGACCGCGTTCCAGCAGGTGTTCACTTTGGCGTCGCCGAACCATTCATACAGGGGGGCGTTTTCGTCAAACAGGGCTTTGGTCGGCGGTTGAACCCAGTCGATCGCCTTTGCGGCATCCATCCAAAATGCCTCTGGGTCTGATTTCCAACCTTCGTAAACGTCCTGATAAGCCACAGTGACCTCCTCCTAAAACTCTTGGAGAAATGTGTTATGTGGCCGAGAGACACCGCACAAGCGAGCGGTGTGACGGAGCGTCACTTTACCGCAAAAAATTTGCAAGATTCCGTAAGAAAGCCTGCAAATTTTTGCAAATTCATGTCTTTTTGCTGGTTTTTTGCGACTATTTTCGAGTTTTTGCAAAGTTGAATATTTTGTCGTGCAAATTTCGCGCCCGGCTTTGAATCAAAAAAGGGCGCCGATGTTGGCGCCCTGATTAAGGTGTTTTGGTTAACTAACCGTAATGCGCAACCGGGGTGCCCGCGATTGCTGCCATGTTCAGCAAGCCGCGCGCCGTGATCGAGGGTGTCACGATATGCGCCTTGTTGCCCATGCCCATCAGGATCGGGCCAACCTCCAGACCATCGGCTTTCATCTTGAGGATATTGCGCACTCCGCTGGCCGCATCTGCATGGGCGAAAATCAGAACGTTGGCCGCCCCCGTCAGGCGCGAATTCGGGAAGATCCGCGAACGCAGCTCAGGGTCCAGTGCAAGATCCAGGTTCATTTCACCCTCATATGTGAAATCACGCGGCTCAGAGTCGAGGATATCTATTGCCGCCCGTAAACGCTTGCCCGAACCTTCGGATTGATTGCCAAATTGCGATTGAGAACAGAAAGCGATTTTGGGTTCGATTCCGAACCGCCGAACATGGCGCGCGGCGCCAATGGTCGACTCGGCCAGCTCTTCGGGGGTTGGCAGCTGCCGAACATGGGTATCGGCGATGAACAGCGGTCCGTCCTCCAGGATCATCAGCGACAGCGCGCCATGCGGGTGCAGATCGCCATCGCCCAGAACCTGATCGACGTAGTTCAGGTGCCAACGATACTCGCCAAAAGTGCCGCAGATCATGCTGTCTGCCTCGCCCCTTTGCACCATGATGGCAGCAATGGCGGTGTTGTTCGTGCGCATGATTGCCTTGGCCAGATCCGGCGTAACACCGCGGCGCTGCATGATCTCGTGATACGAATTCCAGTAGTCGTAATACCGTGGGTCGTCATGTGGGTTCACGATCTGGAAATCCTTACCCGGCCGCACCGTCAGACCCAACTTTTCGCAGCGGGCATTGATCACTTCGGGGCGGCCAATCAGGATCGGAGTTTCGGTGGTTTCCTCAAGGATCGCCTGTGCGGCACGCAGAACACGCTCATCTTCACCCTCGGCAAACACGATCCGGCGCGAAGCCACTGCCGCCGCCTCAAAGACCGGGCGCATAAGCAGGGCCGACTTGAATACGGTTTGGTTCAACTTCTCTTTATAGGCCTCGATGTCGTCGATCGGGCGCTTGGCGACGCCGCTTTCCATCGCAGCTTTGGCCACGGCCGAGGACACCACGCCAACAAGGCGCGGGTCAAAGGGTTTGGGGATCAGGTAATCTGGGCCAAAAGTCAGTTGCTCACCCTTGTACGCCGCTGCAGCCTCGGCGCTGGTGGTAGCGCGGGCCATCTCGGCGATACCGTCCACGCAGGCGATCTGCATTTCGTCATTGATCTCGGTCGCCCCCACATCCAGAGCGCCCCGGAAGATAAAGGGAAAACACAGTACGTTGTTGACCTGATTGGGAAAATCGCTGCGACCGGTAGCAATGATTGCATCCGGTGCAACCTCGCGCGCGGCCTGCGGCAGGATTTCCGGCGTCGGGTTGGCCAGAGCGAAGATGATCGGGCGCTTTGCCATTTTCTCAACCATCTCGGGTTTCAGGACGTTCGGCCCGCTGAGGCCAAGGAACAGGTCTGCATCTCCGATCACGTCGTCCAACGTGCGCAGGTCCGTTTTTTGCGCGAATTGGTCCTTGTGCGGGTTCATATCCTCTTCGCGACCTTCGTAGACAAGCCCGTGAATGTCACATAGCCAGATGTTCTCGCGCTTGACGCCCAGTTTGACCAACATCATCAGACAGGCAATTCCCGCTGCCCCGCCGCCGGTTGAGACCACTTTAACGTCTTCGAATTTCTTGCCGGCAACGTGAAGCGCATTCTTGGCCGCGGCACCCACAACGATCGCGGTGCCGTGCTGGTCGTCGTGGAAAACCGGAATGTTCATCCGTTCCCGGCATAGCTTTTCCACAACGAAACAGTCTGGCGCTTTGATGTCTTCGAGATTGATCGCGCCAAAGGTCGGTTCAAGCGCGCAAACGATATCCGCCAGTTTCTCGGGGTCGGGTTGATCGACCTCGATGTCAAAGCAATCAATCCCGGCGAATTTCTTGAACAGAACGGCTTTGCCTTCCATCACAGGCTTCGAGGCAAGCGCGCCGATGTTTCCCAACCCCAAAACCGCTGTGCCGTTCGAGACGACTGCCACGAGGTTTCCGCGCGCGGTATAAAGCTCGGCATTGGCAGGATCGGCTTTGATTTCGAGGCTGGCCTCGGCCACTCCGGGAGAGTAGGCCCGCGCGAGATCGCGGCCGTTTGCCATTGGTTTTGTCGCTTTGATTTCTAGCTTACCGGGCTTTGGGTGGGCGTGATATTCAAGCGCTGCCTGCCGCAGGCTGGGTGTATCCGACATCGGCGACTCAACTCCTCAAAAAATTTGATTTAGTGTTAAACTATTTTCCCGGCTCTGGCTACGCTACGTCATTTTGCAACAGTTTCGCTAAACTTCCCCGGCCACCCGTTGAAAAGCGTCACATTGTTTTTACATTCGGGCAACTTTGGAACCAACCTAGACCTGTCGAGCACTGAAAGCCATACATGAGCTATAAAGATGAATTTCAGGCACGGGCCGCCTACCCGGCGGGCCAGATTGGCCTTGGCCATGTGCGCGCGGTATACGTGCCTGTTTTTGTGATCGCTGTCCTTGTCCTGGTCGCCGTCAGTATCTGGCCGGTTCAAGCCCTTGCTCTGAATGAAGAGGGGGGATTGTTCGAAACGATCTCGGCCGCAGCGCTGTTTGCCGCGGGCCTGGCTGCGCTTCGGCGTTATACCGGAATAACCCGTCTGTACATTGCGCTGGTCTGTTTGCTGTTGGCGGAAAGAGAGCTTGAGGCCGAAATCTACTCGGTGGACAGCCTACCATACTGGCTTCTGAGCAGTTTGGACAGTTTGCTCGACATGACGCTGGTCCGGGTTGTCCTAGCTGTTGTCGTAATCGGCGGGGTTCTTTGGCATGGCGTACCGACCGCGTGGCAGGCGGCAAAGCGACGGGCACCGTTTTTTGTGATTTTCGTGCTGGCGGGATTGCTTGCGGTGACCGCACAACTGCTTGAGGAAGTGTCCGGAATCTACCAGGCAGATCTTTCGGCAATCATGACAGTGCGTTTTTTTGTTCTGGAAGAAACGCTTGAGATGTTCTTTTCGATTGGCATTTTGGCCTCTGTTCTGATCGGATGGCCAAAATCCGATGCCGAAGAGAAGCTGAATGACCTCGACCTTGAACAACAGCCAGACGCGCGCTGAAATCCGACTATCCACCAGCGAACTGCGCGACGATATCCCGTTTTTCACAAAGATCCTCGGCATGAGGATGGATATGATCTATCCCGCCGACGACCCGCGTGTTGCCGTTTTTTCCGGCCATGGATTGCGCCTTCGGATCGAAAAAGATGCGCCCGAGGCGGCAGGCACGATCCGTATCCTGACAGACGATCCCGATGGATTTGCGAATGGGCAGCGTACTCTGGTCGCGCCCAACGGCACACGGGTTGAGGTTGGCGAGCTTAACCCGCCAATGGTGATGCCGGAAACAGTGCATTCCTTCGTGGTGCGCCGGCTCAAGGATCAGGCACCCTGGATCATTGGGCGGGCCGGGATGCATTACCGCGATCTGGTGCCGGATCGGCTGGGTGGTTCGATTATTGCAAGCCATATCCGTATTCCTGACGGCGGCCCGGTGCCCGACATGGTGCATTTCCACAAGGTCGGGTTTCAGTTGATTTTCTGCATTCATGGCTGGGTCGACGTCGTCTACGAAGACCAGGGCGAAAAAATGCGCCTGACGGCCGGGGATTGCTTTATCCAACCCCCAGAAATTCGTCACCGGGTGCTTGAAGCATCAGATAATGTTCAGGTCATCGAAATCGGTGTTCCGGCTGAACATGTCACCGAAATCGATCACGAAATGCAGTTGCCCACGCCGCACTTCCGCCCGGACCGCGAATGGCAAGGGCAGCGTTTCGTTTACAACAAGGCTGAAGGTGCTGAGTGGGGGCAATTCCGACTGCCGGGGTATATCTGCCGCGACACGACGATTGCCGAGAATACCAAAGGCGTTGCCGGCGTGCAGGTCGTTCGCAAAGGTCAAGGTGATCCGGAATGGGCGTCGCATGACACGGATATCCACTTTTCTTTTATCATGACGGGTGAGGTTACTCTGGAAGGTGAAGGGCGCGATCCTTACCGTCTGGAACAAGGGGATGCCTTTGTGATCCCGCCCGGCATGCGCACCAAACTGTCCGACCCTTCGGATGATGTCGAATTGCTTGAGGTCACCCTTCCGGGGGTCTTCAATACCAAGCTGGGCTAAGAGGAATTTAGCTTAGGAATCTTTCGCGCGGGGGTTCAACTCCTTGCCCTCTATCCTTTAGGGTATGATTTTCTGACCAGTTGATCAAAAACGGGGAATCGCCATGACTTTGAAAGATGCAGCACTGTCTGTCCGGGAAAAAGCCTATGCGCCTTATTCTAACTTCAAAGTTGGGGCTGCAATCCGTTCGACAAGCGGCGAAGTCTATACTGGCTGCAACGTGGAAAACGTGGCTTACCCTGAAGGTACCTGTGCTGAGGCTGGGGCAATCGCTGCGATGGTCGCCGCTGGCGAACAGGAACTGTCCGAGGTGTATGTCGTTGCCTCAAGCCCGCAACCGGTGCCGCCTTGTGGAGGATGCAGGCAGAAGCTGGCCGAATTTGGAAAGCGGGACGCTAAGGTGACTTTGGCAACCGTCGACGGGGCCGAATTTGAAACCACAATCGGGCAACTCTTGCCTGGTGCATTCGACGCCTCACACATGGAGGACGTGTGACCCCATGGACGCCCGTTCGATCATTGCAAAACTGCGCCGGCACGAGGTTCCGACCGGTGAAGAATTGAGCTGGTTCGCGCAAGGCTTGGCCGATGGTGGTGTCAGCGACGCGCAGGCGGGAGCTTTTGCCATGGCTGTCTGTATGGGCGGGCTGGGTGCCCAAGGGCGCGCCGACCTGACGGTAGCCATGCGCGACAGTGGCGATGTGCTGAGCTGGGACTTTGACGGTCCGGTCCTCGATAAACACTCGACTGGTGGCGTTGGGGATAGCGTGAGCCTCGTGCTCGCCCCAGCGCTGGCCGAGTTGGGGGCTTATGTCCCCATGATCTCGGGGCGGGGCTTGGGTCATACCGGCGGTACGCTGGACAAGCTTGAGGCCATTCCCGGCGTCAGCACCCAGATTAGTCAGGATCGCCTGATGCAGATTCTGCAGGAAACGGGCGCGGCTATTGTTGGGGCGACGGGGCAGATCGCCCCGGCAGACAAACGCCTCTATGCGATCCGAGACGTGACGGCGACGGTTGAAAGCTTGGACCTGATCACTGCGTCGATCCTGTCCAAAAAACTGGCTGCCAGCCCTGAGGCTTTAGTGCTGGATGTCAAGGTCGGTAGCGGTGCGTTTATGAAGACGTTGGAGGATGCGCGAAAACTGGCGCGCGCCTTGTCGGAAACCGCGAATGCGGCGGGCTGCCGGACCTCGGCTGTCATTACCGATATGCACCAACCTTTGGCCCCAGCACTGGGGAATGCGTTGGAAGTGGCCGAGGTGATGAAAGTCATGACCCAGGATCCTTACGCCCCGCTGGCCGAAATCTCGGCCGAGTTGGGCGGGGTTCTGCTGGCGGATGCGGGGATGTTCGCAACCGCCGATGAAGGGCGCGACAAGATCACGGATGTCATTCGCGATGGTCGCGCGGCTGAACGCTTTGGCCGCATGATGGCGGCTGTGGGCGCACCTTTGCAGTTTGTCGAAAACTGGTCTCGCTACCTGCCCGAAGCCAGCGTGATCCTTGAGGTTCCGGCACCGACCAGCGGACACATCACCGCGATAGACGGCGAAGCGCTGGGCCTGGCGGTTGTTGCGCTGGGCGGTGGACGGCAGGTTGAAGATGACGTTATCGACCCCGCCGTCGGTCTGTCTGACATTGCCCGGCTGGGCGACAAGGTCGAGAAGGGCGCGCCGTTGGCGGTGATCCACGCGGCACGTGAGGACGCTGCGCGACAGGCCGCAGATGCTGTTCTGAAGGCGATCACGATCGGTGACGGCGCCCCGATGGAACCCACTCTGGTCCACGAAAGGATTACGCCGTGACCCGGGCATTTCTGGTGGTAATGGACTCGGTCGGTATCGGCGGCGCGCCGGATACTGATCGGTTTTTCAATGGCGAAACGCCAGATACCGGAGCAAACACGCTGGCCCATATTGCACAGGCCTGCGCTGAAGGGCGGGCTGAAGAGGGGCGTTCAGGCCCGCTGTACCTGCCAAACCTAGATGCGCTGGGATTGGGGGCGGCAACACGGCTTGCGTCCGACGCCGACACACCTGGGCTGGAGGCTGACCCGTCTGGTCGCTGGGGGTGCGCGAGAGAGCACTCGCCGGGCAAGGACACGCCTTCGGGTCATTGGGAACTGGCTGGCCTGCCGGTGCCGTGGGACTGGCACTACTTCCCGGTTACGCCGCCGTCCTTCCCTGCCGACCTGAGCCGTGCTGCGGCCGAAGCTGCTGGTACGGACGGAATTCTGGGCGATTGTCACGCCTCGGGCACGACAATCATTGCCGATTTGGGGGCCGAGCATATGAGGACCGGCTGGCCGATCTGCTATACCTCGGCCGATAGCGTTTTCCAGATCGCCGCGCATGAGGAAAGCTTTGGTCTCGACCGACTGTTGGACATGTGCAAGACGCTTGCCCCGCGTTTGCATGAGATGAAAGTGGGCCGCGTTATTGCACGGCCCTTTGTTGGTTCAGCCGAACAGGGCTTTACCCGCACCACCAACCGCAAGGATTTCGCCATACTGCCTCCTGCGCCCGTGCTGACCAACTGGGTGCAGGATGCGGGGCGTCGGGTCCATGCGGTAGGCAAGATCGGCGACATCTTCTCGATGCAGGGGATCGACACGTTGCGCAAAGGCTCGGATGCCGAGTTGATGGGCCACTTGTCCGATCTTGTCGATCAGGCCGAAGAGGGCAGTCTGACCTTTGTCAATTTTGTTGAGTTCGACAGCCTTTATGGCCACCGCCGGGATATCAGCGGCTATGCCCGCGCCCTGGAGTGGTTCGACCGTGAAATCGGGACGATCCTGAAAAAGTTGCGTCCGGGCGACCTGATGTTACTGACCGCCGATCATGGCAATGACCCCAGCTGGATCGGCACCGACCACACGCGCGAGCAGGTGCCTGTTCTGATTGCAGGCCAGGGTGCCGGGCAAATCGGAGCTGTCGATTTTGCCGATGTCGCCGCCAGTATCGCGCACCACCTGAATGTTCCGGCGCAAGGGCCGGGGAAGAGTTTTCTATGACCGTCGCAGACCTACCAAAAATCGAGTTGCACCTGCACCATGAAGGTGCAGCGCCGCCTGCTTTCATTCGCCAACTTGCGCATGAAAAACGCGTTGACCTGAGTGGAATCTTCAAACCGGATGGAAGCTATGACTTCCGTGATTTCGCCCATTTCCTTAGCGTGTATGAGGCCGCTTGCGAAGTGCTCAAATCGCCTGAGGATTTCCGTCGTCTGACCTTGGCCATTCTGGAAGAAAGCGCCCAGAACGGGGTGGTCTATTCGGAAACCTTCCTAAGCCCCGATTTCTGTGGCGGAGGGGACGTACACGCGTGGCGCGACTATCTGAACGCCATACGGGACGCGGCGGATGAAGCGGAACGCAAATTTGATATCACCCTGCGCGGGGTTGTCACTTGTGTTCGTCACTTCGGACCCGAACAGGCAAAACAAAGCGCGCATTGCGCCGCCGAGACCGCGGGTGACTGGATCACCGGATTTGGAATGGGCGGCAACGAGGGCGTCGGGACGCAGGGCGATTACAAATGGGCCTTTGATTGCGCCCGCGAAGCAGGGTTGCGCCTGACCACCCATGCCGGAGAGTTCGGAGGCCCCGATAGCGTGCGCGATGCCGTTCGGGACCTCGGCGTCGAACGGGTCGGCCACGGCGTTCGCGCAATTGAAGATGACGACCTGATCCGCGAACTCATCGATCGTGATGTCACGCTTGAGGTCTGCCCCGGTTCCAACGTGGTTCTGGGCCTGTTCCCGGATTTTGCGGCACATCCGATTGCCCGGTTGCGCGATCACGGTGTGAAGGTCACAGTCTCGACCGATGATCCACCGTTTTTCCATACCACAATGCGGCGCGAATATGAGATGTTGCACGAGGCATTTGGCTGGGACGCCGAAGATTTCGCGGCCCTGAACGACACCGCCTTGAACGCGGCTTTCTGCGATGATGAAACCCGTGAACGGGTCAAGAAAAGACTGGAGAGAACATGAGCGAACACCTGACTGTCGTTGATCACCCGCTGGTGCAGCACAAACTGACGCTCATGCGGGACAAGGGCACTTCGACCGCCGTTTTCCGTCAGCTGCTGCGCGAAATTACGCTGCTGCTGGCCTATGAGGTCACGCGGGAGCTGAAGCTGACTACCCGCCACATAGAAACCCCGATGGAGGAGATGGACGCCCCCATTCTTGCAGGCAAGAAGCTGGCGCTGGTGTCGATCCTGCGGGCGGGCAACGGAATGTTGGACGGGGTGTTGGAACTGGTCCCATCGGCGCGTGTGGGCTTTGTTGGCCTCTACCGGGATGAAGAAACGCTGAAGCCGGTGCAGTACTACTTCAAGGCTCCCGAAGGCCTGAAAGACCGTCTGGTGATTGCCGTTGACCCGATGCTGGCCACCGGCAACAGCTCGGCTGCGGCGATTGATCTTCTGAAAGAGGCGGGGGCAACCGATATCCGCTTTCTCTGCCTGTTGGCCGCACCCGAAGGCGTTGAGCGCATGAAAGAGGCACATCCCGACGTGAACATCGTCACGGCGTCGCTGGATCGCGAGCTGAACTCGAAGGGCTATATCATGCCGGGGCTGGGCGATGCTGGTGACCGGATGTTTGGCACCAAGTAACCGGGCTTACTCGCCACAGATATTCTGCAGCCGGACCCAATCGCGGTCCGGCAGCACTTGCGGCAGGGGGCGCCCGGCCATCGGGTCGGCCTCGATCAGGCCCAGCGTGGTTTCCCCTGTAACATCCACCGCATAGGCATATGGCGTCGAGGGTAGTGCCGCTTGGGCGAAAACCTCAAGTAAATCCTGATCGGATAAAGACGGGCGCGGTTCTGACAAGACCTGCTCGGTATAGGCGTCAACGATTTCAGGCGTCAGCTCTCCGGTCGTCAGCAGGCGGAACGCTGTGGTCGGGCCGGTTCGGTCCAGCAACTCATCCAATGGATCCTGTACGGCAGCCCGCGCACGTTCGGCGATGATGTATCCGGCGGCGATGGATGGGTCTTCGTGATCTTCAACCAAAGACCGGTTCAACAAGATAATTCCACCGGGCAGGCTGAGGCTTGTTTGCGCTCCGGCAGGCAAAATCACGACCTCTCTCACCCCGGTACGGGTCGCAAGTTGATCCAGCGCTGCCTGCGCATCTTCTGATGTGCAGGCTGCCCCCGAAACTCGTTCGATGCGGTGCAGGATCGTATCTCCTATGTCGTATCGCTTGATCTCGGGCACAACGGACACGACATGGCTCTGCAGCGCGGCGGGAACCCAAAGCAGCAACAGTGCGACAACCGCTGCGACCACACCCGCAACACTCAACCAGCGCAACCGCCCGGGATGCGGGCGCGACCGATCAATCGCTTTTTGCAACCGGTCGATGGCCGTGATCATCGTGGTTTCAGATTCTTCCAGCTCAAGTGTTTCGTCCGGGTCACCATCCGGGTTGAAGATGGCAGGATAGCTACCGGGGTTCTGCCGTTCCAGCGCAGCCAGCGACCAATGGGTCAGCGCCCGGTCGTTGAAATCCGAAATCGTCAGCGTCGCTTCGCCAATCGACACCACAACCTCGCGCCGCTGAACGTCGGGCGAGGGGCGCCACAGACCGGTGGCTTCGATCCGCTGGTACTGTTTCAGAGCCGTCATCAAGGTGAGGTTTGCTCGTTATTATTTTGTCTCAGCTTAGCATGGTAAATTCAAAGGGCGCAAACCAGTTGCGCCATCTGCGGAAAATGTGCTGGATACTACGGCGCGCGGAGGATTGGCCTGCCGTGTTCCACCGTTTTTTCGAGGCAATATATGCAGGCGGACACTCGGACCTCACCCATACTGGCATCGGTGCTGATGATTTCGGCTATGGCGATCATCGGGGTGATAGACAATGTTGTGATCCTGCTGGCGGAAACGGTTGGTCTGTGGCAATTCCACCTGAGCCGCGCGTTGCTGATGTTGCCGCTGATCTTTGGTCTGTCGCTGTTGGGATTGGGTAAAATGCGGCCCAAGCGGATTGGCCCGGTGATTCTGCGCAGCGTGCTGATCACACTGGCCATGCTGTTCTATTTTGCGTCGCTTGCGGTCATGCCCATTGCGCAGGCGCTGGCAGGGTTGTTCACATCGCCGATCTTTGTCCTCTTGATCTCAGCACTTGCAATGAAGCAACGGATTGGCCCGTGGCGCATCTTTGCGGTTCTGCTGGGATTTGCGGGAATCCTGTGCGTACTGCAGCTTGACCCCTACGATTTTGACACCCGCAGTCTTCTGCCCGTGGCAGGGGGGCTGTTTTATGCGCTGAGTGCCGTTATTACGCGCAGCCACTGTTCGGATGAAAGCACTGTCGCTCTGTTGGCCGCGATGATCATCACGCTGGGGTCGGCGGGGGCGATCGGCCTTCTGGTTCTCGAGCTATTTCCAGTGGCCGCGCTGGATGGACCCGATGGCTTTGCCACGCGGGGCTGGGTCTGGCAGATGCAACCCGCATTGCCGTGGATCGCAATACAGGCAGTTGGATCCACGATTGCCGTCTTCATGCTGATCAAAGCATATCAGGTGGGCGAGCCATCCTATGTCGCGGTCTTTGAATACTCGGTCATGATCTTTGGCCCACTCTTTGCTTTTGCGGCCTTTGGGCAGGCGATTGGGCCGATGCAGATTGCCGGGATTGGCTTGATTGCACTCGCTGGCGTCCTGTTGGGCTGGCGTGCTGGGCGCGAGGTTGGCCGACCCGAGCCGGCCTAGCCCTGTCCTGTGGCTTACCCGCTGTCTTGGATGGGCCAGCGCCGGTCATCAAAGTCCGAGGGGCAGCAGACGGGACAGGGCTCGATCGCAATCGGTCGCAATCTCAAACAGATTCGGTAGTTCGGACGACCACCTACGCCGATCATAGTTTCCAAATAGCCGCCAATTTGCTTAATTAGCGCAGTGTTGTTCAAAGAACTGTTGTTTTTCACTGCTTTAGAAGCCCAAATTGGACCATAATGTGACCAAAATAAGTCGCCCGAGTCCATCTTGTGCTAATCGTTATGAGTAGTTGTTTTGTGTCAGAAGTGGGTGCGACACGTGTTAAAAGTACAGAGTGTTTTGAGTTATGAAGACGTTCCGAGCCATGAAGTGCAGGATAGCCCTGCAGTTTCGCTGAATGCGCGTCGAGGCGGATTTGTTCACGGTACAAAGATCTCGACGGATCGTGGGTGGCAACCCGTTGAAGGGCTGCAAGCTGGCGATCTGATCCGCACATTGGACAATGGGTTCAGGGCTGTCTCTCGGGTCTCGACAGATTGTATCGCAATCCCTGCCAGTGAAACCAAACCTGAAAATCTGCCGGTTCGGGTGCCGTCGAACACTTTATATAACGGAGACCCGGTCTGGTTAATGCCAGAGCAGGGCGTGGCGTTGGACAATACCAAATTCAACCGCGGCCCAATCACGCTGCCCATCAGCATGCCTGTGGTGCCTGCACGGGTTCTTAGCGGTACGTTCCGGCTATCGTCCAGCGCGCCGTCACTTCTCTTTGAGGTTTGTTCACTGTTCTTTGAACAAGACGAAGTGATTTATATCGAGGGTGGTCTGCGCGCCTTCTGTCCTGCGGGACGCTTTGGGTCGAACAGCCGGCCAGCGAACGCCTCATACAAGGTGGTCGATGCCGAGCGGACCGAGGACCTGATCGATATGGTAGCGCATAGCAGGGACATTGCTGTTCTGGCGAATTCACTGGGCGCAGTACCGGCACCGATCATGGAGAACCCGATATTTCCGGTGCGGCCTGTAAAAGGCGCGCGTCGTCCTGGGCGGCCGGGACGGCCTGCTCCGATATTCTAATTTCAAAAAGTTATTGGTTAAAGAATGACGCTGGCGCGGTAACCCGCACCAGCGTCTATTGCTTTAAGCAGCCTTCGCTTCAGGATCGAAACGACCATAGAAGCTCTGGCCTTTCTTGGCCATCTCACGCAGCAGCGGCGGACAGGCGAAACGCTCGCCATACTTTGCCGTCAACTGGTCGCAACGTTCGGCGGCATAAGGCGTGCCGATGATGTCCAGCCAGCTTAGCGGGCCACCCGACCAAGGCGCAAAGCCCCAGCCAAGGATCGCGCCCACATCGCCTTCGCGGATGTCTTCCAGAACACCTTCTTCCAGGGCGCGGACCGCTTCCAGAACCTGAGCGAACATCAGACGCTCCTGCACCTCGATCAGGTCGGGCTGGTTTTCGGCGTGTGGGTATTTCTCCTGCAGACCTTTCCAGTACTCGGTGCGCTTGCCCTTTTCGTCGTAGTCAAAGAAGCCCGCGTTTGCTTTGCGGCCCAGACGACCCTCTTCTTCCATCCAGAAGATCAGATCGTCGCCCGGGTTTTCCGGATAGGCATTGCCCATCGCCGCCTTGGTCGCGCGCGCAATCTTGGCGCCCAGATCAATCGAGGTCTCGTCGTTCAGCTGGATCGGACCAACCGGGAAGCCCAGTTGACGCGCGGCGTTGTCGATCAACACAGGGCTGACGCCCTCGGTGATCATGCGCAGACCTTCGTTGATGTAGGGAATGATGCAACGGTTGGCGTAGAAGAAACGCGCATCGTTGACCACGATTGGCGTCTTGCGGATCTGGCGCACATAGTCCAGCGCCTTGGCCACCGCGCGATCACCAGTTTCCTTACCCTTGATGATCTCGACCAGGAACATCTTCTCGACCGGCGAGAAGAAGTGGATGCCGATGAACTGATCCGGACGTACCGAAGCCTTGGCCAGATCGGTAATCGGCAGGGTCGAGGTGTTCGAGGCAAAGATGCAGTCCTCGGGGATGATCGCCTCGACCTTCTTGGTCATGTCGGCCTTGACGCCCACGTCTTCGAAGACGGCTTCGATGATCAGATCGCAGCCTTTGAGGTTGTCCAAATCCGGGGTCGCGGTGATGCGGGCCAGCATGGCCTCTTTTTTCTCAGCCGTGACTTTGCCGCGCTTCATGCCCTTGTCGAGATAGCTCTCGGTGTAAGCCTTGCCTTTGTCTGCAGCTTCCTGATCGCGGTCCACAAGAACCACTTCCATACCGGCTTGAGCGGATACCAGCGCGATACCGGCACCCATCATGCCTGCACCCAAAACGCCGATCTTCTTGACCGACTGATCCGGAACGCCTGCGGGACGCACAGCGCCTTTCTCCAGCGCTTCCTTGTTCAAGAACAGCGACCGGATCATCGCGCCCGAGGATGGATTCATCAGCACGGAGGTGAACCAGCGCGCCTCGATCTTCAGCGCAGTGTCGAAATCGACCAGAGCACCTTCGTAGACCGCGCTCAGCAGAGCTTTGGCCGCAGGGAAGGCGCCTTGAGTCTTGCCGTTCACCATCGCCGACGCACCAACGAAGTTCATGAAGCCTGCAGGATGGTAGGGGGCACCGCCGGGCATCTTGTAGCCCTTCGCATCCCACGGTTTGACCAGATCGGCATCCTTGGCGTTCAGCACCCATTCCTTGGCTGCTGCCATCGGGTCGGCTGCGATCTCGTCGATATAGCCTGCGCCCTTGGCTTTTTTGACGTCCAGCATCTTGCCTTCCAACAGCAGCGGAGCCGCGGCAATCGCGCCAACCTTGCGGACCATCCGGGTGGTACCGCCCG
Source organism: Ruegeria atlantica (assembly GCF_013033965.1). Lineage (GTDB taxonomy): Bacteria > Pseudomonadota > Alphaproteobacteria > Rhodobacterales > Rhodobacteraceae > Ruegeria > Ruegeria atlantica_D. The sequence goes on along the minus strand of NZ_WQFE01000011.1, from coordinate 99,924 downwards.
CGCCGGGGAAAATGCCGACCATGATTTCGGGCAGGCCGTACTTCGCCTTGGGGTTTTCTGCTGCAAAGATGCGGTGCGTGGATAGGGGCAGCTCCATACCGATGCCCGCAGCGGTGCCGGGCAAAACGGTAGCAATCGGCTTGCCGCCCTTCTTGGTCTTAGGGTCCATGCCCGCCAGTTCAATCTTGCGCAGCAGGGCGTGCATTTGCATCGTGCCTTCGAACAGGCCTTTTGCCGGGTTGTCACCCGCCTGTTCTTTCATAACGGCCAACAGGTTCAGGTCCATGCCGCCCGCGAAGGACCCTTCTTTGCCCGAAGTGATGATGATGCCTTTGACCTCGTCATCAGCCAGCGCCTGATCGATCTGATCGCTTAGCTGCGCCAGTCCGTCAAAGGACATCACGTTCATGGTTTTGCCGGGAACGTCCCAGGTAATAATGGCGACGCCGTCTGCGTCCTTGCTCAGAGTGAAATCAGTCATTGTCATCTCCAATCTGGTCAGCCGTCAGCGGGCTGCCATCCTTGCGGGTGAAGGAGAATCCGTTTTCATCATCCTTCACCATCATGTCTATGTCGCTGTAATACGCGGTCTCGGTCGGGGTCCGTGTGCCCATCACCAGAAAGGTCGCGGGCGCATCGGTTTTGTTCACAAGGTGGTGGCCATTGGCCTCACCTGCGGGCCAAGCGGCGCAGTCGCCGGGCTGCATCTCATGCTCACCATCGTCATCGATCAGCACGCAGGTGCCGCTGAGCATGATGGCAAATTCGTCCTGCTCCATGTGGTAGTGGCGCAGCGAAGACATGCCTTGCGGCTCAAGCCGCACTATGTTGACCCCGTATTGGGACAGCCCGCCCGCATCGCCGACACGCTGGACGAAACGACCTGCGGTCGCCTCCGCCAGCTTGCCGGGATAGGACGAGCCACCCTTAAACGGGATCTGAGAGAGATCCAGCTTAGGCATCAGACCCGCTCGATAATGGTTGCCGCACCCATACCGGACGCGATGCAGAGCGTGGCCAGTCCGGTTTCCTTGTCCTGACGCTCCAGCTCGTCCAGCAGCGTACCGATGATCATCGCACCGGTTGCACCCAGCGGGTGGCCCATCGCGATCGAGCCACCATTGGGGTTGACCAGCGCCGGATCCACATCAAACGCCTGCTGGAAGCGCAGCACGACCGAGGCGAAGGCTTCGTTCACTTCGAACAGGTCCAGATCGCTGATCTTCATGCCGTTGTCGGCCAGAATTTTCTCGGTCACAGGAACCGGACCGGTCAGCATAATTGTCGGGTCAGTACCGATCTTGGCGGTTGCCTTGATGCGTGCGCGCGGTTTGAGGCCGTATTTCTCGCCGAATTCCTTGTTGCCGATCAGAACAGCCGCCGCACCGTCCACGATGCCCGAGCTGTTGCCCGCGTGGTGGATGTGGTTCACGCGCTCAAGATGCGGGTATTTCAGCATCGCAACCTTGTCGAAGCCGGGCATCTGCTCGCCCATCATCTGGAAGGACGGGTTCAGCGCACCAAGGCTCTGCATGTCAGTGCCGGGGCGCATATATTCGTCGCGATCCAGAATGGTCAGGCCGTTCTGGTCTTTGACGGTGATCACCGACTTTTCGAACCGGTTATCTGCCCATGCTTCTGCGGCGCGCTTTTGCGATTCAACCGCCAGCGCGTCGGCGTCATCACGGGAGAAACCGTACTCAGTCGCAATGATGTCGGCCGAGATGCCCTGCGGAACGAAATAGGTATCCATTGCCAGCGACGGGTCAACGGCAATCGCAGCGCCATCGCTGCCCATGGCCACGCGGCCCATCATTTCGACGCCACCTGCGATGTAAGCCTCACCTGCGCCGCCTTTGACCTGGTTCGCCGCGAGGTTCACAGCTTCCATGCCGGAGGCGCAGAAACGGTTGATTGCCAGACCGGGGATCGACTGATCCAGATCAGAGGCCAGAACAGCCGAGCGCGCAAGACAGCCGCCTTGCTCCATCACCTGCGTGACGTTGCCCCAGATCACGTCTTCTACGGCGTGGCCTTCGAGGTTGTTACGCTCTTTCATCGCGTTCAGGGTCAGGGCGGACAGGCGCACCGAGGTTACCTCGTGCAGGCTGCCATCCTTGCGGCCCTTGCCGCGCGGGGTGCGCAGAGCGTCATAGATATATGCTTCGGTCATGGGTCTTCTCCTCAAGCTCGATCCGACGGGTTGCCGGGCATCAGGTCATAGGGGTGTTTCCAGCCGGGCTGTTCGGACAAGCGAGACAGCCAGGCGTCGATATGGGGCCAGTCGGCGCGGTCAAAGCCGAATGGTTCGGGGTAATACAGATAGCTGCAGCAGCTGAGATCGGCGTTCGTGACATCGTCGCCAACAATCCAGTCGCGGCCGTTCAGATGATCATTCAACACTTGGTAAGCGGCCTTCAACCGCCCTTGATTGAAGGCAATCACATCGGGATTACGGTGCTGTTCGGGGAGGAAATTGATCAGGAAACGGGTCAGGCCGGCCATCGAGCTGAGCTTGTGATTGTCCCACAGCACCCAGCGCAGAATGTCGTAATTCTCTTCCCGGTCCTTACCGCCGAACTTGCCCGATTTCTCAGTCACATAGGCCTGAATGGCACCGGATTGACTGGTGCGGAAATCGCCGTCGATCAAGACAGGCGCTTCGCCCATTTCATTGACTTCGGCGCGGTATTCGGGAGTACGTGTCACGCCTTTGAAGAAGTCGACAAAAACCGGCTCCCACTCCAGTCCGGACATTTCCAAGGCCAAGGCAGCCTTGTAGCTGTTTCCGCTTTCTCCAAAGCAATGAAGTTTGATGGTCATGCAATCGCCCCTCCCAAGGCGCATGGTGCGAAGTCGAATTTCGCGTATTTCGAGAAAGACGAACCATAAGGCTAAGCGCCATTGGGGTTTGTCTTTCTGAAAACACGCCCACCTGATTGAAGGTGGCTGATGTTTTTACCGTTTGCGATCATCCAGCTCCGAATTGAAGATACGCAGGCGGTGGGTCAGGTTGTCCTCGTTGATCACGCTGTTGAAGTTCTCGAACAAAAACGACAGTGCCTCTCCTTCGTCCAAACCAGCCTCGCGCGCGAACGCCTTGAGCTTGCGATACCCATCCTCGGTCATTGCGACGGGGAAGCGGCGGGTCAGTCGAAATCGCTTCGGCATGTGGTTCCTCCGGTAGGCTGGGTCCGGGCAATATCACCCGGACCCAGATTGAGTTCAGAAGTTTGCCGCGTCCAGTGCCATGACCGTGTCCGCGCCCGTCTGGATGCGTGCCAAATGCATGCCTGTGGCAGGCAAACGGCGGGCCATGTAGAAACGACCGGTGTTGATCTTGGTCTCGTAGAACTCTTTGTCCGACGCACCACCGTCCAGCGCTTCTTGCGCGGCCTTGGCCATCTGCGCCCACATCAGGCCCAGGCAAACATGGCCGAACATGTGCATGAAGTCATAAGAACCGGACAGAGCGTTGTTCGGGTTCTTCATGCCTGCCTGCATAAAGTACATGCCAGCGGACTGCAGGTCCTTGGACGCAGCTTTCAGTGGCTCGACAAATGCTTTGTCATAGGCTTCGTCCTTGCCACCGTTTTCCTTACAGAAGGTTTTAACCATTTCAAAGAAGGCCATGACATGCTTGCCGCCATCCTGTGCCAGTTTACGGCCGACAAGGTCCAGCGCCTGAACGCCGTTTGCGCCTTCGTAGATCATCGCGATGCGGGCGTCGCGGGTGTATTGCGACATGCCCCATTCTTCGATGTAGCCGTGGCCACCATAAACCTGCTGAGCCTGCACCGTCATGTCATAGCCCTGATCTGTCAGGAAGCCCTTGATAACCGGTGTAAGCAGAGAAATCAGGCCGTCCGCGTCCTTGTCACCAGAACGGTGAACACGGTCAATCAGCGATGCGCCCCACAGAATGAACGCGCGCGCACCTTCGGTGAAGCTTTTCTGGTCCATCAGATTGCGGCGAATATCGGGGTGCACGATCAGCGGGTCAGCCGGTCCTTCGGGGTTTTCAGCACCAGTCACTGCGCGCCCCTGCAGACGATCCTTGGCGTATTCCACAGCGTTTTGATAGGCGATTTCGGCTTGGCACAGACCTTGCATCCCAACACCCAGACGCGCTTCGTTCATCATGGTGAACATGGCGCGCATGCCTTTGTTTTCCTCGCCGATCAGATAACCGGTCGCGCCGTCATAATTCATGACGCAGGTCGAGTTGCCGTGGATGCCCATTTTCTCTTCGATCTTGCCGACCGATACGCCGTTGCGTTCGCCCAGCGAACCGTCCTCGTTCACCATGAATTTGGGCACAATGAACAGCGAAACACCTTTGATGCCGTCAGGGCCACCGGGGATCTTGGCCAGCACCAGATGGATGATGTTGTCGGCCATGTCGTGATCACCGGCCGAGATGAAAATCTTCTGACCAGAGATTTTGTAGCTGCCATCGCCCTGCGGCTCTGCCTTGGTGCGCATCAGGCCCAGATCGGTGCCGCAATGCGGTTCGGTCAGGTTCATGGTGCCTGTCCACTCACAGCTGACCATCTTCGGAAGATAGGTGTTTTTCTGCTCGTCAGAACCGTGTGCCAGAATGGCCGAGGCCGCGCCGTGTGTCAGGCCCTGGTACATGGTGAACGCTGTGTTCGAGGCCGAGAACATCTCGCCAACGGCAGTGCCCAGAACGTAAGGCATGTTTTGGCCGCCAAACTCTTCGGGCATGTCCAGACCGGTCCAGCCGCCTTCTTTTACCTGCTCGAAGGCGTCTTTAAAGCCTGCTGGCGTGTAGACGATGCCGTTTTCGAGGCGGCACCCCTCGGTGTCGCCAACCACGTTCAGCGGCAAAAGAATGTTAGTGGCAACCTTGCCTGCTTCTTCCAGAACAGCACCGGTGAATTCGGTCTCAAGTTCGTCATAGCCCGGAACGTCGGACTCCGAGATTTTCAGAACATTGTGCAGAATGAACTGCGTGTCTTTGGTTGGCGCGTTGTAGACGGGCATGTGAAGCTCCCTTTAATTCATATGTCCGGGTGGCAGGCAGGCGAGGAGTTTACTCGGCGGCCTTTTTGTCTTGTTTCATCGAGGCGATGACTTTTTCGCCCCAGCGCAACTGCTCTTTCAGGTCGTCGATTGCTTGCGTCAGCTCTTCGCGGCGCGCTTCCATGTCCTCCAGACGCTCGCACGCTATCTCGTAGGTGCGGGAAATCTGAGTTAGTTGCTGGTCGCCCACGTGATACAGGTCCAGAAGCTGGCGGATTTCTTCAAGGCTGAACCCAAAGCGCTTGCCGCGCAGGATCAGTTTCAGGCGGGCCCGGTCGCTTTTGGTGAATAGCCGTTTCTGGCCCTCACGGATCGGAAACAAAAGCTCTTTGGCCTCGTAAAACCGCAAAGTGCGCGGCGTGACATCGTAGGTCTCGCACATTTCGCGGATGGTCATCAGATCTTCGGTCATGGTTTCAGCACTCTCGTCACTGGCGTCAATGAAAGTCAGTTGCGCAGTCGATGCGCACGTTACAACACGTAGATGACGTTCACGTAATGTGAACGCTGCGTCACAAAATAAGTTTACGTAACTTCCTCACGCGTCAAGTCGCGGATTGCTGACTTTTTAGCGTTTAACGTAACGGAATTTGGATGGGTCAAACTCCAAAGTGCAGCTCGGCACACACTAAGGCATGCCCGGAAATTGCGGAGCTCGCGTCATTTTTTGGGTGTGCGACGGCACGCCCGCGGAATCACTTGAGTGATTTGGCCGTCTGGTCGCGCATCTGGGTCAAGGCATCAATTGCCTCGTCCAGTTGCTGCTTTTGCTGGTTCAGTTCGACGATCTGCTTGTCGGCGACGTCGACAAAAGCACGCATCTGAACCTCGTTGCCCTCGTTTTCATAGATCAACAGCCACTGGCGGATATCTTCCAGCGAGAACCCATATTTGCGGCCGCGCAGGATCAAAGTCATGCGTGCGCATTCTCGCGGACCATAGTATCGCGACCTGCCTTCCCGGTCAGGTTGCAGCAATTCGATGTATTCATAGTAGCGCAGGGTACGCGGAGTCACATCGAACTCGGCGCACATCTCTTTGAATGACAAACGGTTGTCGGACATTCCTGATCTCCTCTGGCGCAGACTATGTTTTGTCAGCGGCAAGCGCAACCGGCGGGCTTGCTCTTTTGGCGGACACGGGCTCATAAAGGGATAAACCAAAAGAACGGATTCAAGTACATGGTCGACAAAGCCGCAATTGCGCGCCAGTTTATCGAGGCGATCCCGCACGCAAGGGCATTGGGTCTGAAACTGACCTCAATCGGAAATGGCGAAGCAGGGATAACAATGCCCTACAGCAAAGAACTGGTCGGCGATCCGCGCACCGGGGTGATTCATGGAGGGGCGGTATTCGCTGCCTTGGATACGTGTTGCGGTGCCGCTGTTATGAGCCATCCGTCTGCACCTGGCGGCACGGCAACGATTGACCTGAGGATCGACTACATGCGGGCGGCAACACCGGGACAGACGATTACAACCCAGGCAACGTGTTACCACATCACGCGGAACGTCGCCTTTGTGCGCGCCACGGCAATGGACGAAGACGAAGGTCTTCCAGTGGCGACCGCAGCAGGATCATTCACGGTGGAGGGTCTGTAATGGCGCGTTCTCGTCCCGAACCTGTCCAGGTCGTGAAACAACGCCGGGATGCAGCGCTTAACGCTATAGTCGAAGGTGTGCCTTACATCCGCTTCCTAGACATCGGATTTGATCGTCGTGGCGACGAATTGACTGGCGTGTTGAATTTCGACCAAAAGCTGATCGGCAACCCGTTACTGCCTGCGCTGCACGGCGGTGTCACTGCGGCGTTCCTCGAGGTCACGGCCGTCATCACGCTGAGTTGGGAGTTCTTGCTGCCCAAGATCGAAAGCGGGGAACTGGATGCCAGTGATATCGCCGACTACGAAAAGGTACGCTTTCCGAAAACGGTCGATTTCACCGTCGACTATCTGCGGTCTGGTCTGCCACGCGATGCCTATGCGCGTGCATTCATCAGTCGGGCGGGACGTCGGTACGCCTCGGTTCGGGTTGAGGCCTGGCAGGACAATCACGCGCGGCTTTTTGCACAGGCTTCGGGGCATTTCCTGATGCCGCAACCCGCTACCGACGGAAAATAGAGCGCCATGCAGGACGCTTCGGCACCCATTACGCATAAGCGGGTGCTCCGAATTGCGGCCCCGATCGTGTTATCCAACGCGACGGTGCCAATTCTGGGGGCGGTGGACACTGGTGTAGTGGGGCAGTTGGGGCAGGCGGCCCCAATCGGCGCTGTCGGTATGGGTGCTGTGATCCTGGCCACCATCTACTGGGTGTTTGGGTTCCTACGTATGGGAACAACGGGTCTGGCGGCTCAGGCACGCGGCGCGGGGGACACGGCAGAAACCGGAGCCTTGCTGATGCGCGGGCTATTGCTGGGCGGCGCGGCAGGTTTGTTCTTTATCGTGACACAGGTCTGGGTGTTCTGGGGCGCGTTTGCCCTGTCGCCAGCCAGCGCCGAGGTCGAGTCGCTGACCCGCGCCTATCTGGAGATTCGTATCTGGGGTGCCCCGGCGACGATTGCGCTGTACGCCGTGACGGGTTGGCTGATCGCCGTAGAGCGAACCAAAGGTGTGTTCATCCTTCAGATCTGGATGAACGGCCTGAACATCGTGCTGGACCTCTGGTTCGTGTTGGGGCTGGGATGGGGCGTAGAAGGCGTGGCGATCGCCACCCTAATCGCCGAATTGACAGGATTAGCACTTGGTCTCTGGCTGTGTCGCGACGCGTTCAGCGGAAATCAATGGCGCGACTGGCCGAGGATTTTCGACGCCACACGCCTGCGCAGAATGATGCAGGTGAATGGCGATATTATGGTCCGCTCGGTTCTGCTGACCGGGGCGTTCACCACCTTCCTGTTCGTCGGGTCCGACTTGGGCGACGTCAACCTGGCGGCCAATCAGGTGCTGCTGCAATTCCTTGAGATCACCGCGTTTGCCTTGGATGGTTTCGCCTTTTCCGCAGAGGCGCTGGTGGGCAGTGCGGTCGGGGCGCGAGACCGCGCTCAGGTCCGGCGTGCGTCGATCATGGCGTCACAATGGGGCGTCGGCGGTGCCTTTTTGCTTGGCCTGGTGTTCTTTCTGGTCGGACCGGCCCTGATCGATGTGATGTCGACATCGCCCGAAGTGCGAGTTGCAGCGCGAGAGTTTCTGCTTTGGGCCGCGCTGGCGCCGGTGATTGGTGTCGCCAGTTGGATGTTCGACGGCATTTACATTGGGGCGACCTGGACGCGCGCCATGCGGCAGGCGATGATCCAGTCGGTAGCGATCTATGTGGTGGCCCTGTTCCTGCTGGTGCCGACATTTGGCAATCACGGGTTGTGGGCCGCGCTGATGGTCCTGAACATCGTGCGCGGCGTCACGTTGGGGTGGCGCTATCCCAAGCTGGAAGCGCAGATCACTTAAAGCAGCGATAGCAGGTTTTCAGGCGGGCGACCGATTGCGACCTTGTCCTCAGCAATGGCCAGAGGGCGTTCGATCAGGATAGGATTTTCCGCCATTGCCCCGATCAGTTCGTCATCGGATGTCGTTTTGGTGAGGCCCAGTTCTTTGAAACGCTTTTCGCCAGTCCGCATGATCTCGATAGCGGGAACTCCCAGTTGGGACAACACGGCGCGCAACTCATCGGTCGATGGCGCGTCCTCCAGATACCTCCGGACCTCGACGGTCGCGCCATTGTCTTCCAGCAACGCAAGGCCGGCGCGGGACTTTGAACAGCGCGGGTTATGCCAATACTCAATCACAGCCAGTCCTCTCTTTTGCTGCCAACGGCCTCTGCGACCGACGTGAATCCGTCTTGCGCCAACAGATCGTCCAGACCTTGGGCTATGTCTGCAGCCAGTGAAATGCCGCCATAGACCATCGCGGTGTAAAACTGCACAGCCGAAGCCCCCGCGCAAATCTTGGCATAAGCCTGCTTTGCTGTCCCGATACCGCCAACGCCAATCAACGGGATTTGCCCGTCGGTCAACTGGCTGAGGCGCGCCAGAACACGGGTCGATTTCTCGAACAGGGGCGCGCCGGACAGGCCGCCCGCTTCACCCTTATGGGCGCTGCGCAGACCATCGCGTGACAGAGTGGTGTTGGTGGCAACCACCGCATCCACGCCGGTTTCGCGGGCCACTTCGGCGATGTCCTGCAATTCGGTATCGGTCAGGTCGGGGGCAATCTTTAGAAAGATCGGCAGCGGACGGGGCAGAGCGTCGCGGGTTTCAATCACGCCGCTTAACAGGGCAGAAAGCGCCGCCTTGCCCTGCAGATCCCGCAGCTTTTCCGTATTCGGGGACGAGACATTGACCGTGGCAAAATCCAATTGCGCGGCGCAATGAGCCAGAACTCTTGCGAAATCACCTGCGCGGTCATCACTGTCCTTGTTGGCACCCAAGTTCAGGCCGATCACCGCGTCCTTCGGACGGTCCGCCAAGCGGCGGGCCATGACCTCCATGCCTTCGTTGTTGAAACCGAACCGGTTGATGGCGGCCATGTCTTCGGTCAGGCGGAACAGGCGGGGTTTTGGATTACCGGGCTGTGGGCGCGGTGTCACGGCGCCAACCTCGATAAACCCAAACCCGGCGCGGGACAGCGGCGCAAGAACCTCGCCGTTCTTATCAAACCCAGCGGCCAGTCCCACGGGGTTTGGCAAATCCAATCCCGCAACTTGAGTGCGCAGCCGAGACGATGTCACAGGACCCGGGGCAGGAGCCAAACCGGCTTTTAGCGCCTTGATCGACAGGCTGTGCGCAGACTCGGGGTCCAAGCGGTGCAGGGCTGCCAACCCCAGTTTTTCAGTCAGTTTCATCCGAATGCGTCTCCGACTCGGGCAGGGGCGCATCGTATTAGCCGAGAGGTTAGGACTGCGGCTTGCCGGTGCACCACGGTTTTTTGATATGCAGGGTCCGTCACCATTTCCAAGAACGCGTTCGCAGTGGGATATCGGGCGATGAACACTGCGTCCCAGTCTTCATCCTGCGGGCCGATCAGCGTTGTTTCAAACTCGCCGCGCCATAGGATCGAGGCACCAAGGCGGGCAATGATCGGCGCTGTTTCCGAACCGTAGTTGCGATAGGCCTGCGCGCCGGTCAGGCCGGCGTCGGCAAGTTTGTGCCCCGCGGGATACGCGGCATCGTCACGAAACTTAACCAGGTTCAGCATTTCGATCGGGTGATCCCGATCAAGGTCTTTGAATGCCTCAAACTGGGCGCGCTCCGGGTCAATGAAGCTGGTCATTTCATATCCTGCGGAAACTGGTGAACCGTTCCGTCGAAAGGCAGGGCACGGGACCAGACAACATCGGTCATTCGGATCTGCCGGTAGAGATGCGGGAACAACGCGTCACCGCGAGAGACTTCCCATTTCAGGTCGTCACCCATCGCATCAACGTCACAGGCCAGCAGGGTCAACCCTTCAACACCGGCGAAGTGTTTGGCGGCTGTTTCTGCGGCCTGTTCGGCGGTTGAGAAATGGACATATCCGTCAGTGACATCGATTGGCGCGCCATCCGACGCACCTTGCGCCTGTAACGTGGCCCATTCGTCGGCCCTAAAAATTTTGTAAATCAGCATGCCGTCGTGATGCACCGGGCCACGGGTAGAATCAAGCTGGATTTCCCCCTTTGACTCTCGGCGTCGTGCGTCGCAACATCGCCTCAATTAACAATAGGGAGTTAAACTATGCTCACGCGTCTTTTGACATCAGCCGCCGCGCTCAGCCTGACCGCAGGCATGGCGTTTGCCGAGTACAAGCTGACGATTCTGCACACCAACGATTTCCACTCGCGGTTTGAGCCGATCAACAAGTATGACAGCGGTTGCGGCGACGAAGATAATGCCGAAGGCAAGTGTTTCGGTGGGTCTGCGCGTTTGATCACGGCCGTAACCGATGCGCGCGCCCGTGCTGAGAATTCGATTCTGGTTGATGGTGGAGACCAGTTCCAGGGATCGCTGTTCTATACCTACTACAAGGGCAAGGTCGCAGCCGAGTTCATGAATAAACTGGGCTATAACGCGATGACCGTGGGTAATCACGAATTCGACGACGGCCCAGAGGTTCTGCGCGGCTTTATCGACTCGGTCGATTTCCCGGTTCTGATGTCCAATGCGGACATCGCGGACGAAGAGCTGTTGACCGACAAGATCAAGAAGTCCACCGTGATCGAAGTGGGTGGCGAAAAGATCGGCCTGATCGGCCTGACACCGATTGACACTGATGAGCTTGCCTCGCCCGGTCCCAATATCTCGTTCTCTGATCCGGTTCCCGCAGTTCAGGCCGAGGTCGACAAGCTGACCGGAGAAGGCATCAACAAGATCATCGTTCTCAGCCACTCGGGCTATGGCGTGGACCAGCGTGTTGCGCAGGAAACCACCGGGGTTGATGTGATCGTAGGCGGTCATTCGAACACCTATCTGTCGAACACTTCGGACAAGGCCGCTGGCCCGTACCCGACCGTCGTCAATGGTGTTCAGATCGTTCAGGCTTATGCCTACGGTAAATTCCTGGGTGAGCTGAATGTGACCTTTGACGATGACGGCAACGTGGTCGAAGCGGCCGGTGAGCCGCTGATCATGGACAATACCGTCACCGAGGATCAGGCCGCTCTGGATCGTATTGCCGAGCTGGCGATGCCGTTGGATGAAATCCGCAACAAGGTGGTTGCAAGCTCGGCCGATGCCATTGAAGGCGACCGCGCTGTTTGCCGTGTGCAGGAATGCCAGATGGGCAACCTTGTAGCCGACGCCATGCTGGCTCGGGTCGCGGATCAGGGCGTCAAGATTGCGATTGCCAACTCAGGCGGCCTGCGGGCCTCGATTGATCCGGGTGACGTGACTATGGGCGAAGTGCTGACCGTACTGCCGTTCCAAAACACGCTGTCGACCTTTGAGATCAGTGGCCAGGGCGTCATCGATGCGCTGGAAAACGGTGTTAGCCAGGTGGAAGAGGTCAAAGGCCGCTTCCCGCAGGTTGCAGGTCTGACGTTCACCTGGGATCCGGCTGTCGCACCAAACGAGGGCCGCGTATCCGAGGTTATGGTTGCCGAAGGTGACGGATTTGTTCCGATTGATCCGGCAGCCACCTATCTGGTCGTGACGAATAATTATGTTCGCAATGGTGGTGACGGCTACAAGATGTTCTCGGGCGACGACAAGAACGCATATGACTTTGGGCCCGATCTGGCAGACGTAACGGCGGAATACCTAGCCGAAAACGCGCCGTATAAGCCTTATCTGGATGGGCGTATCAAGCAGAAGTAAATCTGCCTCGACAAACAATCCAAAAGGCCGCGTTTGACGCGGCCTTTTCTGTAGTAAGTCCAGAAGCAGCTTGAATATTCGGACACAGGGACAAGGCCCATGTGCGGACGGTTTGCCGTTACACTTCCCAACGATGCGATGGCGCAGCTTTTTGCGGCGCGTCCAGCCAATACTCTGCCCGCGGTGCCGAATTTCAATGTATGCCCCACCAATCAGGTGCACGTGGTGCGCGCGGGGGAAAACGGGCGCACGCTCGACCCGTTGCGCTGGGGGTTTCTGCCCCATTGGTACAAGGCGGAAAACGCGGGGCCGTTGCTGATCAATGCTCGGGCGGAAACGCTTGCTGAAAAGCCCGCCTTTCGCGCCGCCTGCCGCGAGCGCCGCTGCCTTATCGCTGCCACCGGGTTTTATGAATGGACCAGGACAGAGCAGGGCGACAGGTTGCCGTGGTACATTTTCCGTCAGGACAAGGCACCGATCGCATTTGCCGGTGTCTGGCAGGATTGGGGGCCTGAGGATGCGCGGCAGGGCACTTGCGCCATCGTGACCACACCGGCTAACAAGCATCTCAGCGCGATCCATCACCGTATGCCTTTGATTGTGGAACCCGATGACTGGTCGCTGTGGCTGGGGGAGGCTGGAAAAGGGGCCGCGCGTTTGATGCGACCAGGTCCCGAAGATGTCCTCAGCTATCATCGAGTTGACCCAACCGTGAATTCGAACCGCGCCAGCGGACCGGAATTAATAGAACCGATCCAAGACTAGCCTCGCCTTTTCATTCCCAGCTATGCGGGATAGACCTCTGACATGGTTCTGAAATTCGAAAGCCTGCCCGATCTTTACGCCCATAAATTCGACACGGTGATCGACGTGCGCAGCCCGGCGGAATTTGCCGAGGACCACCTTCCCGGCGCCATCAGCCTGCCGGTTCTTAACAACGAAGAACGCGCCCGTGTGGGCACAATTTATGTTCAGGAAAACCCATTCCTGGCACGCAAATTGGGGGCAGCGTTGGTGTTTCGCAATGCGGCCAACCACATCGAAAACAGCTTGTCCCATCATGAAGGTGGATGGCGACCATTGGTCTATTGCTGGCGCGGTGGGCAAAGATCGGGATCGTTTACATGGATGCTGCAACAGATCGGCTGGCGCGCCGAAGTGGTCGAGGGTGGCTATCGCACTTACCGCCGATTGGTAAACCGGTATTTGTATGATGACTCGTTGCCACATCGTCTGATCGCGTTAGACGGATACACCGGTACCGCCAAGACGGAACTGTTGGTCCATCTCACGACTCGCGGTGTTCAGGTTCTGGATCTGGAAGGGCTGGCCAACCACCGTGGGTCCCTGCTGGGTGAGATGCCCGGCGGTCAACCCGGCCAAAAAGCGTTCGAGTCTGCACTGGCCGCCGCGCTTTGCCGTCTGGACACGTCACGCCCGGTGGTCGTCGAGGCAGAGTCGTCCAAAATCGGATCTCTGATCTTGCCGCCCACGCTTTGGGCCGCCTTGCGCCAAGCCCCGCGTATTCAGATCACAGCGTCTGTTCAGGCGCGTTCGGACTATTTGGTGTCCGCATATGACGACGTTCTGTCAGACTATGACCGCCTGCGTGACCGCTTATCGCCGCTGCGGTTTCACCGAGGGCATGACGTAGTTGACGGTTGGCTGGATTTGATTGACGCAGGCGATAAACGAGCGCTGACTCAAGCCTTGATCGAGCAGCACTATGATCCTGCATATGCAAAGTCCAGCCGTGTGCGCCGGGCGGACGTAATTGCGAAAATCCACGCGCCCTCACTGGATTCTGCGGGCCTGACCGCCACCGCAGCGAAGATCGAAGCCGCCTTGGATCAGCTTTGAACGCACAGCCCCGGTGCGTCGGTCATGTGGCCAATGATTGCGGCTGGGTATCCCGCCTTTCGCAACGCATCGCAGACTATCTGCCCCCGGTTTGCTGGTATCGCAGCCAATAAACCTCCGGCGGTCTGGGGATCGAACAACAGGTCGGCTTTGCCGCCTGTCGGTAACTCGGGCGCAATCGTTCGATTGTCTTCGAACAGCGTTGACCGGATGCCTTGTGCGCTCAGTTCCAGCGCGCCCTCCATTACTGGAACCGCCTCAAGATCCAGAGATGCACCACAACCCGAGGCCTCGGTCATGCCCAGCAGGTGCCCAGCCAGGCCAAAACCCGTGACGTCGGTCATCGCATGCGCACCTGCCAACAACTCAGAGGCTTTGCTTTGCGGCTGAACCATCTGCTCAAGGGCCGCCGCGACCCATTCGCCTCTGGCGGCGCCCGCCATCTCTGCCGCCATCAGAACGCCGCCGCCCAGTGGTTTGGTTAGGATCAGAGCATCGCCGGGCCTCGCTCCGGACAGTGTGATCGGGTCCGTGTCACACAGGCCGGTCAGTGAGAAACCCACCGTCATCTCGTCACCCATCGAACTATGGCCGCCAACAATCTCGGCCCCTGCATCGCGGATGACGTCGCTGGCCGTAGCCATGATTTCGGCCATCGTACGACGCTGGAGGTTTGGCGACATCCGAGGCAGGATGATCGTTGCAGTAGCGGCCTGCGGGCGGGCACCCATGGCCCAGATGTCCCCAAGGGCGTGAACAGCGGCAATACGCGTCATCAGAACGGGATCGTTGATGAAGCTGCGCAGATGGTCCGAGGTCATAACCTGCCGCGCGCCTCCGGTCTGCAAAAGGGCGGCATCATCGCCGGGCAGCGGTGTGACATCTGCACGATTGGGGGCGGGCAGATCGGCAAGCGCGGTTTGCAGCGCGCCGCGCCCGACCTTGGCACCACAGCCCCCGCACATGGGTTTTTCACCTAAGGCTTCGGTAAGACCGGCCGCGTGCTCGCGGGGCAACGCCGGTGGTTTCATCTGTGGCAGGTCGCGGAATTTATTCATAAAGCTCTGGTCGATGTGGTTTTTCCATTTCCACATCAGCGACCCGCTGAATGAGGTTCCCAGCCGCTCCCCCAATGCGGATTTGCCGCCGAGTGAAATCAGTTTGAGGTAATCTTTTTGTGGCTCATACCGACGCGGGGCACCTGAACCTAACGCGGCCCTTAGGTTTTGGAACAGGATAGGCGCCTCGCGCACCGCATAAACACCGGCTTTGGGACGAGGGTTTTCGTTCAGATGTGCGCAGTCGCCCGCCGCAAAAACGGCGGGGTCGCCGGATTGCAACTGTGCATCAACGCGGATGAAGCCGTCCTGAAGATCCAGCCCTGTGTTTGCGATCCAGTCATAAGGTTTTGCACCTGCTGCACCGGTCACAAAGCTGGCTGCGATTTGGCGGCCATCATCAAGCGCGACGTGATCCTGCGCGATGTGGGAAACAGATACCTGTTCGATGACCTCGATACCTAGGCCAACCATCGCCTTTCGAATTGTCGATGCGGATTTGGGAAGAGTCGCCGTTAGAGCGTGCGCATTGTCAATCAGGGTCAGTTGTGCGGTACGGCCCTTGGTGCGCAAAGCAAAGGCCATTGCCATGATTAGCTCGGCCCCCGCCACACCCCCGCCAATCACCGCGACAGAGGCAGCACCTGATCCCTCCAGATACTCTGCCCATCTGGCAGCAAACGGGCCTAACGGTTTGGCGGGAACAGCATGCTGGGCGAAACCGGGCAGGGCGGGCATGTCCGATGTAATACCAACATTCACCGATGCCACATCAAACGCCACCGGCGGACGGCCTGGCACGCGAACCTCGCGTCGGTCGGTGTCGATGCCGGAAACCGCGCCCAGGATAACCCGTGCTCCAGCAAAGCGGGCCAGTTTTACAAGATCTATGTCCAGTTCCCGACGGGCATAGTGACCGGCCACAAAGCCCGGCAGCATCCCTGAATATGGCGCAGTGGGGCCAGGGTTGATCACCGTCACCCGTGCGCCAGGCAGCGGATTCATCCCCCACTTGCGCAGCAATAATGCATGGGTGTGGCCGCCGCCAATGAGAACCAGATCGCGGGTCAGGGGCAGCGGTGGGTGGTGCATCAAACTCAGGACTTGCTGTGATCAGGGACGTCTTCGACCTGCTCAACCGCATGCGTGGCCCAAAGTTCATCCTCGCCCGCGTCTGGCAAATCGCTAGGCTTTTCATGACGGTGAATGTGCCATTTGGCAATGAACAGGGCCGTGATCGGAGCCGTCAGGAACAGGAACAGCGTGATCAGAAGCTCGTGCAGCGACAAGTGTTCTTCTATCAGAACCGAGTGGCAGATCGATGCCAGCAACACGCCACCCACGCCTAGCGTCGTCGCTTTGGTGGGCGCATGCAGGCGGGACATCGGATCCTTCAGTTTGATCATCCCGTACGAGCCGACAACGCCGAAGATGCCAGAGACGATCAGGAAGAAGGCGATCAAAAGTTCTATGATGAAACCCATTGCACCCTCACTCGATAATATTGCCGCGTAGCATGAAGCGCGCGTAGGCAACGGTTGAGACAAAGCCCAGCATAGCAATGATCATGGCGGATTCGAAGAAGACTTCGGTTCCCAGATTCAGACCATAGAGGATCAACAGCGCGATGGTGTTGATGACCATCGTGTCCAGTGCCAGAACGCGAGTGCCCACGCCGTCTGCCGTGATGATCCGCCAAAGGCACATCATGATGGCCGCCCCGAAACATGCAAAGGCAAAAAGGATCGCATAATAGATCATTCGAAAATCTCCTTAAGGCGACGTTCGTAACGGCTTTTGATCTGGTCGCGCACGGCGTCCGGGTCGGGTGCATCCAGACAATGCACCAGCAGGTTATGCCCCTGCGCGGACAGATCGCTGCTGACGGTGCCAGGGGTCATCGTGATCGTGCCCGCCAGCACGGTGATCGCCTCGGGCGTGCGCAATTCCAGCGGGACACAGATCCAGGCCGGCTGACGATCCGCGTCACGTTTGAACAGGATGACCCGGGCGACAGTGACGTTTGCCACCACGATATCCCATAGGACGACCAGAATGTACTCGACGACCATTGGCCAGTTGCGCAGTTTTGGGCGGTCAGGCCAGTAGGGCTGTGTGATGAAGGGGATGATGATGCCCAGGATCAGGCCAAAGACCAGTGAATTCAGGGTCATGTTGTTGGCCAGCAGGACCCATACGATAGTCAACAGGAGTGTCAGATGCGGGTGAGGGAAAATCCGGTGCAGAAGTCTGATCATGTGTCGCCTCCCAATACGGCAGCGATGTAGTTCTCGGGGGTGAACAACTGTTCGGCCGTCTTATTGGTATACTCCAGCGCAGGCCCGGCAAACAGGGTCAGCAGCACGAGGCCCATCGCCATTGCAAACACGGCGGTGAAGACGAGGCCGGGGTTCGGCTCGGGCGCAGGTGCAGGTTGGGCTTCCTCTTCGTTTTTCGGACCTGTTTCCGTGTTGTGCTGGGCATCATGGCTTTTCCAGAAGATCAATGAGCCCGCCCGGGCAAGGCCCACGATTGTAACGAAGGAACCGATCAGAATTACGGCCCAGATGGCGTTTGCATCCGGAGCGTCGCGTGCCGCATCCAGAACCAGAAGCTTGCCGATGAACCCCGACAGCGGAGGCATGCCCGCGAGCGCAATTGCACCCACGAAGAACAGCGATGAAATCAGACCCGATTGCGGCATCGGCGCAGTCGGGGCAATCGCCCCACCGCGACGCTCCATCACCAGATCAGCAACAAGGAACATGAGTGCCGTGGCGAGGGTCGAATGATAGACGTAGTACAGCGCGGCCGCCGTCGCGGTCTCAGTGAACAGCGAGATCGCAATAAGCAATGTTCCCATCGAGGTGATGGCACAGAACGCCACCATTCGCGCGATGTGCTGCGCGCCCAGAATGCCGATTGCACCGATTGCCAGCGTCACCAAAGCGGCGGGTTGCAACCAATCGCCAACAAGC
Source organism: Ruegeria atlantica (assembly GCF_013033965.1). Taxonomy (GTDB): domain Bacteria; phylum Pseudomonadota; class Alphaproteobacteria; order Rhodobacterales; family Rhodobacteraceae; genus Ruegeria; species Ruegeria atlantica_D. The sequence goes on along the minus strand of NZ_WQFE01000011.1, from coordinate 81,698 downwards.
CCCTGGGTTGCCTCAACCTGTGGGCCGAAGCCGAGCGTGTACATCCGTATGATCGAGTAAGCGCCTACTTTGGTCATGATCGCAAAAAGGGCGGCTACGGGCAGGGGGGCACTAGCGTAACTCGCGGGCAGCCAGAAGTGTAGCGGCAGGACAGCAGCCTTGATGCAGAACACCAGCAGCAGCAAAACTGCACCAACCCGCAGCAGTGCGGTATCATCCGCAGGCAACTCAGCCACTCGCACTGCCAAATCGGCCATATTCAACGTTCCGGTCACAGCATAAAGCGTGCCTAAGGCAAAAAGGAACAGGGTCGACCCAAGCAGGTTATAGGCTACGTATTGAACCCCGGCCTTCAGCCGTACCGCGCCGCCCCCATGCGTCATAAGACCATAGGACGCGATCAGTAGAACTTCGAAGAAGACGAACAGGTTGAAGGCATCGCCGGTCAGGAATGCGCCGCAGACACCCATAAGCTGAAAGTGGAACAGGGCATGGAAGTGCTTACCCCGGTCGTCCCAGCCGGATGCGATCGCATAAAGAACGATGGGCAAGGCCAATAGCGCTGTCAGCAGCACCATCATTGCCGACAATCGATCCAGCACCAGAACAATACCAAAGGGCGCGGGCCAGTTGCCCAGTTCATAGACCTGAATGTCTCCTCCGGCGGCTTGGGCGGTGATTGTCAGGGCAATACCCAGCAGCGCCACTACGCCGGCGACCGAAAAGATGCGCTGCAAGTCCAGATGATACCGTAGGACCATGATGATGAACGGAGCCAGAATCGCGGGCAGGACGATCGGCGCAACGATCCAGTGGTTCATGCGTCTTCTCCCGGCGCGTCGACGCTGTCATGGGCGCTCATGTCGATATGGTCATCTTTCGACGACAAATAGGCGCTGAGCGCAATCATCACGATCACCGCCGTCATCCCGAATGAGATCACGATGGCCGTCAGCACCAACGCCTGCGGAAGTGGGTCGGTGTAGGGTACGTCTTTGTACTTGTTCAGAACTGCAGGTGCGTCCAGCGCCAACCGTCCGGTGGCGAATAAAAACACGTTCACCGCGTATGTCAGCAAAGATAGGCCCAGAATGACGGGAAAGGTCCGGCGGCGCAGGATCAGGAATATCCCGGCAGCAGTCATGACGCCAACGGCAGAGGCTACGAGCGCTTCCATCAGGCCTGCTCCTTGTTTTCTTCTTCTTGCGGCGGATTATCCCGCAATGGGTTGATATCCATCGGGAACTCCTGCGCCATGCCCGGCTGCCACGCAAAGCGTGACAGGCTGTCCAGCGCCAGCATCACCGCCCCTAGGACTGCCAGGAACACGCCGGTGTCAAACAGGATGGCGGTGGCCCATTCGAACTCTTCCAGCGGCGGCCAGTGGATATAGCCAAAATCGCTGGTCAGGAACGGGCGGTCGTTGAACCAGGCTCCTAGACCTGTAGCGGCAGCAATCAGAACGCCCCAGCCGATCGAGCCGTGGTAATAGAACCTTTGGCGTTCGATGGCCCAGGTATAGCCGCTGGCCATGTATTGCATCAGGAAGGCGATTGCGACGACCAGACCGGCGATGAAACCGCCGCCCGGCTGGTTGTGGCCACGGAAGAAGATATAGGCCCCGACCATTAGCGCGATCGGCATCATCATCCGGGTCACGACCACCATCATCAACGGGTGCGAGTCTCCGGATTGCGGCCAATGCGGTTTCCGGTTCAGCAGGTAGCTGCGCACATTCGTGCCCAGCACCGCTTCGGTCAGGGCAAAGATGATCAGCGCAGCGATGCCTAGAACGATGATTTCACCAAAGGTATCAAAACCCCGGAAGTCAACGAGGATGACGTTGACCACGTTGGTGCCGCCACCGCCCTTGTACGAATTCGCCAGATGGAAATCCGAGATCGTCGGGAATGCAAAATCCCGCAGCAGCAGCGCATATATCAGGGCGCCGGACCCGATACCCGCCACGACCGAGATTGCCGCGTCGCGCCAACGCCGCGCAGCGCTGCTGTCCCATGGGGTATCCGTGGGCAGGAAATTCAGCGACAGCAGCAGCAGGATCATCGTGACCACTTCGACCGAGATCTGCGTCAGTGCCAGATCCGGAGCGGAGAGATAGTTGAAGGCCATCGAAACGATCAGGCCGACAACACCGATCAGTACCAGCGACAACAGGCGATTGCGGTGGAACCACATGATGGCGAGCGTTGCACCGACAAGGCAGATCCATCCGATCAGCGGAATGATCTGTATTGGCAGCGCTTCACGTGTTTCAGGACCAATCCTGCCGCTTGTATAGGCGTAATACCCAAGGCCGACCGTGAAGGCGATCATAATGATCGCATAGCGGCTGAGGACGCCGTTGTGCAGCGTGTCGGTGACCACCTGGCTGATTTTTGTCAGCACTGCAATCACCGCGTCAAAGATCGCTTTGGCCTCGGGGCGCGGCAGGGCGTTCCACAGTTTTTCTTCATGTTTGTGCAAGCTCAGCAGGAACAGGCCACCCAGCGTCGCGACGACGGACATGTAAAGGGCAGGCGTGAAGCCGTGCCACAGTTTCAGCGAGTAATAGGGCAGTTTCTCGCCGCCGATGACCGCGCTGGAGACAACCGCGACCAATGGCCCGACGATGGCCTTGGAATAAAGCCCGATCAGCACCACCAGCACCACGAGGAATGCAGGGGCGAGCCACAAACCAACCGGCGGGTCATGCGGATGCGCCGGATAGTCATGCCGCTCGCTGCCCAAGAACACGTGGCTGACAAAGCGGAAGGAGTAGGCCGCTGAAAACAGCGCTGCCAGCAACGCCAGGCCCGGGACCAGATAATGTGAGTGCAGCCATGTGGTGTGAACGGTCTCTTCCAGCATCATTTCCTTGGACAGGAACCCGTTCAAGGGCGGTATGCCGGCCATCGAAAGCGCGGCGATCGTCCCGATCGTAAAGGTGATCGGCATCAGGTGACGTAACCCGCCCAGACGTTTGATGTCGCGCGTACCGGTTTCGTGATCCACGATCCCAGCGGTCATAAACAGGGCTGCCTTGAATGTGGCGTGGTTGATGATGTGAAAGATAGCGGCGACTGCGGCGATCTTTGTGCCAAAGCCCAGCAGCATGGTGACCAGCCCCAGATGCGACACGGTCGAAAACGCCAGAAGGGCTTTCAGGTCGTCCTTGAACAGAGCAATCACCGCGCCGATCAGCATGGTGATAAGTCCAGTTGTAGCAACAATGTAGAACCAGGCGTCTGTACCGGCCAAAACGGGCCACATCCGGGCCATCAGGAACAATCCGGCCTTCACCATAGTTGCCGAGTGCAGATAGGCCGAAACGGGCGTCGGAGCAGCCATTGCGTGGGGCAGCCAGAAATGAAACGGGAACTGCGCTGACTTGGTGAAGCACCCCAGAAGGATCAGGATCAGTGCAGGCAGGTAATAGGGTGAAGATTGGATCAGCTCTTTGTTCTGCAGGATGACGCTCAGGTCATAGGACCCGACAATGTTGCCCAGGATCAGCATCCCGGCAATCATCGCCAACCCGCCGGACCCGGTCACCGCAAGCGCCATCCGCGCGCCTTGGCGTCCGTCGGGTAAGTGCTTCCAATATCCGATCAGCAGGAACGAACTGAGAGAGGTGAGTTCCCAGAAAATCAGCAAAAGCAGTATGTTGTCAGACAAAACGATCCCAACCATCGCGCCCTGAAACAACAGAAGATAGGTATAAAACTGCCCCATCGGATCCTCGCGCGACAGGTAAAAACGCGCGTAGAGGATGATCAGCAAACCGATCCCGAGGATCAGCAGAGCAAACAAAAAGCCCAGCCCATCCAGCATGAAATTCGCGTTCAATCCAAGGGCGGGTATCCACTCGAACTGGGCTGTTACAACATCGCCGCGCATCACCGACGGGATGTGGATCAACAGACCCATCAGCGCCAGAAACGTGGTCAATCCGGCAGCGGAAGCCGCTGCATTTCGTCCTGCCCTGATCAGAAGGGCTGGAAAAACAGCGCCGAGAAAAGGAAGGGCCGCGATGAGGAATAGGGACAAGTGCGATACTCCGTTCTTGGCGGTCAAGTGGTACTGATTTTGTACGGATAATTTTCTTACTGTCCAGCTATTACGGTTTATTTGCCGCGCCCTAACACAGTTAGCTTGCGCTGTTTGACGGCAAAAATGACGTGAACTTGAACTGCCCAGCAAAATTCGGCGCGGATTCCAAACTTGCGCTGTGGTAGAAACGCGGTGTCAGGTCAGGAGGGTGCGACGTGGCCCGAAACGTAAACCGATCCCGCAGGTGGATCTTGATCGGAGGCTGCGCCGCAGTGGCGGGCGGATTTGCGATACGCGAATACCGGCTCATTCCTCCTGACTACGCGGGGCGGCAGCTGAGCGTTCAAGAGGCGCACGAGCAGGCCGTTTCCGGAGATGTTTTGTTGCTGGACATTCGCACCCCGAAAGAATGGCAATCCACAGGGATCGGAGAGGGCGCGCAACATTTGGACATGCGCCGCGAAGATTTCATTCCCGCGCTGACGCAGCTGGCCAGGGGCGACAAAGGTGCGGCGATCGCGCTGATCTGCGCGCGGGGGGTACGCTCGGCGCGGCTGAGCAACCGGCTGACCGAGGCCGGATTTACCAATATCATCGACGTACCCGAAGGTATGTTGGGTTCGGCCGCTGGGCCAGGATGGGTACGCGCCGGATTGCCGGTCCGCGACTACGACAGGAGTGCAGTATGATCCGGGAAATGACGCTGGCCACGGGTTTGGCGCTGATCGGGCAATCGGGGTTTGCCGCATGTGCCGATCAGGATGGCATGTGTGAAACCGCCTCGGGCGGGTACCACATCGAACTGCCCGAGGATGAGAACCCACCTTTGGTGGTGTTTCTGCATGGCTATGGTGGCACTGCCACCGGCACGTTGAAAAACCGTGGCATGGTGGACCCGTTGCTGGCGCGCGGATACGCGGTGATGGCGCCCGAGGGGTCGGAGCGGAATGGTCGGCAAAGCTGGAATTTCTTCCCGGGTTGGGAAGGCCGCGATGAGACTGCCTTTTTGACCGAAGCCGTTCAGGATGCCGCGGATCGGTTTGGCGTGGATACGGACCGGGTTGTTCTGGGCGGGTTTTCGGCCGGTGCCTTTATGGTCTATTACCTTGCCTGCGCTGCGCCCGACACATTCTCGGCCTATGTGCCTGTCTCTGGCGGGTTTTGGCGTCCGGATCCTGAATCTTGTGAAGGCCCTGTGCGATTGTTCCACACCCATGGCTGGACAGATAACGTGGTGCCTCTGGAGGGGCGCTTGCTGGGTGGCGGCCGGTTCCATCAGGGCGATATTTTTGCCGGACTTGAGATCTGGCGCATCGCCAATGGGTGTGTAGATACCAAGCCAAGCGGGTTTTCGACCACCGGCCCGTTCATGCGCCGGTACTGGAGCGGATGTGACGAAGGTAGTGCGCTGGAATTCGCACTGTTTCCCGGTGGTCATTCGGTGCCCAATGGCTGGGCGGATATGATGCTGGATTGGTACGAAGGCCTGCCGGGCGGCTGATCACTCGGCGGGGGTCATCACACCTTTACCCTCGATCACGTTCTTCAGCTCGTCCCTGTAGCGACGGGCCGAGCGTGTGATTGCGGGCTCGTTGAAATCCTCTTTCATGCCAACCATACGGCGCGCTGCACCGGCTGAAACACCGCTGAGTGCGGACAAGGGGATTGCGAAGGCAAGGCTGATTGCAATCGGGGCCAGCCAGACCGACACAAGCCCGGACAGGATACCGACGCCAAGCGCCACGCCGCTGACCGTTTCAACCGTATGGCACAGGATCAGCGTGTGCAGACCATAGCTGCCGCCGTCCCGCGCCTGCGGGGACCAGCCTTTCTGGATGCCAAAGGTGGTTCGGATGACAGCAATCATCTGTTGCACCATCAGAATAGGGGCGTAGAGGATCGATAGGATAACTTCGGCTATGAACGAGGTCAGGAACTTGCGCCCGCCACCGAATTCAGCATAGCGCACTCCGCTGAGCGGCAGCGCCAGAACGCCCAGCACTTTGGGTGCCAGAAGCATGGCGTACATGACCAGAATGATCAGCACATGGCGGGTTTCCGTCATCTCGGGCCATTGCGGGAACAGCGGATTGTCAGGGCTGAAGTAATGCAAAACCGAGGCTTCCTCACCCTGTCCAATCAACGCCCACATCAGCAACAATGCGAACCACAGCGGAGACATCAGATAGCCGACAGCACCGTGGAACATGTGGAACCGTGACACCGGCTGGAACCCGGCCGAACCCAACAGCTTCAGGTGCTGCAAATTTCCCTGACACCAACGGCGGTCGCGCAAGGCGTGATCTATCAGTGTTGGCGGAGTTTCTTCATAGGACCCACGAATACGGGGCAGGAACCGCACGGCCCATCCGGCACGGCGCAACAGGCCAGCCTCGACGAAGTCGTGGCTCATGATCAGTTTTTCCTGACCGTTCAGTGCCCGCAGTTTCGGCAGCCCCGCGCAATTGGCAAATGCTGCCGTGCGGATAATGGCGTTATGCCCCCAATAGTTGCCTTCTTGACCGCACCAGCGTGCAAGCCCTTCGGCAAAAGCGATGCCATAGACGCCATTGGCGAACTGCTGCATCCGCGCAAAGACCGATTGCGCGCCGATCAGCTGAGGGTAGCTTTGGATCAACCCCGCGCCCGGATCGCGCGCCAACGCGTCGGTCAAACGGGCGATGGCGCGACCAGTCATCAGGCTGTCGGCGTCCAACACTAGCATCGCATCCCAATCCGCACCCCAGCGGCTGACCCAATCAGCAATGTTGCCAACCTTGCGGTCGGTGTTTAGTTCGCGGCGGCGGTAATACAGCTCCAGCCCGGGGGCGAGAGTGGTGCGCAGCGCCTCGACACTGGCTTGTTCTTGTGCGGCGATCTCGGGGTCGCGCGTGTCCGATAGGATGAACATGGCATAGTGATGCTGCCCACCGCGCGCCTGCAAGTCTTCAAGCATCGTCCGGGCGTTACCCAGCACGTTCCAAGGCACTTCGTTATAGACGGGCGTCAACAGAGCCACGCGCAGCGGTTGGGCGCGGCCTTGTCGGACTGGGCGTTCCTGGCGGGACAGGGAGACCATGCCCAGCAGCACGGTGCACACTGTGAAGGAAATCCAGAAAAAGTTGAACGAGATCAGCGCCAGAAGGATGGCCTCGATCAGATTGATCCCTTCTGCGTCGAACCAGTCGGTCATCACCCAGAACAGGCCGAGCGTTGCTGCCATTGCAGGCGAAAACGCCAACGCGCGCCAAAATCCGGCCGAGGGGCGCTTGGCATTAGGAACCTGAGCATCCCGAAACCCCGCGCTAAAGTCCTGCGCGGGCATGGCCAGAGGCGTCTCGGGGGGCATGATATGAAGATCTCGGCTCATGAGGTCCAACGGTATAGCCAGACCTCAGAGGCAGGCTGTTTGTCTTTCAGCAACTGCGCGCGCAGTTCGACATGGTCGCGGTCGCCGGGCTCGAACGAAAACGCCAAACGCAGGCCGCCCGTGTCAGGGTTGCGCTGCAGCACGCCTTCGGACGTTTCTGCGTGCGGGGAATCCACGAAGATCGTCATCGCCTCAGGGTCATCGAGCAGCTCGCTTTCTTCAAAGTCGATGACGGCCAGACGCCCTTCACCAAAGGTGTTGTCGCCCATCGCGGTGTTGATCACGCGCGCCATCGGGGTGCGCTGGGGTTCCTCGCCCCAGATCAGGCGATAGGACAGATCGACCTGGCTGCCTGCCGCATAAGGTTCAGCTGGGCGCCAATAGGCAACGATGTTGTCGTAGATTTCCTGATCAGCCGGAATTTCGACCAGCGTGACCGAGCCCTTGCCCCACTCCGCACCGGGTTCGACCCATAGGCTGGGGCGTTTGTGGTAATTCGCCTCAAGATCCGCGTAGTCCGAGAACTCGCGCTTGCGCTGCAACAGGCCAAACCCGCGCGGGTTGGTGTCGACGAAAGACGAAATCTGCAGGCGGGTCGGGTTCGCCAATGGCCGCCACAGGACCTCTCCGGCACCGTTGCGGACCAACAGGCCATCGCTGTCATGCACGGCTGGGCGGAAGTCGTCGAACCGGCTGTGGTTGGTCTGATCAAACAGGAACATCGACGTGCCGGGGGCGATACCCACATGGCTTAGTTCCTCACGCGGGAAAAGCGTGGCCTCGATATCCATCACGCAATCCGCGCCAGCGGTGACATTGAACCGGTAAGCGCCCGTTACGCTGGGGCTGTCCATCAGCGCGTGGACGACCATATCGCGTTGGCCGGGTTTTGGGCGCTCCAGCCAGAAGCGGATGAACTCCGGGAATTCCTCTCCATCCGGGTCGCCGGTTTTCAGCGCCAAACCACGGGCCGAAAGGCCATAAACCTCATGCAGACCGATGGCGCGGAAATAGCTGGCGCCTTGCCAGACGCAGAATTCATCAGTCTTGCCGGGACGGTGCATTTCGGTGCGCAGACGCAGGCCGGAAAAGCCCAAAGTGTTGTCGATCGGCAGTTCCGGGACATCCTCGGACTTGTCGAACATATCAAGATCGAATGCGACCGGAGTGGCCATTCCATTTTCGACGGTTTCGACTTTAACAGTGCGCGGGAAGTAGAGGCCGGGCGTAAAGAAATCGACGTTGAAGGGTGTCTCGGTTTCGTACCACAGCGCACGGTCCAGCCGAAACCGGATCGAGCGGTATTGCTGGTACGTCAGATCCACCCATTCCTGCGGCACCATCTCGCGTTCCGCAAAGGGACGGCTGGCCAGATCGCGGGCCATCTCGATGACGAGATTGCGGTCAAATGGGACCTCGCCGCCGGTGGCGAAGGTCGCAGGCGCAAAAGCAAGCGCCGAAGTTGAAACCAGAAATGCGCGACGTGTGAAATTCATTTCTTAGACTTCCAGGGTTGTGACTTAAACCAAGCGGCCATGTATGCCACGCCGATGATCATCGCAAAGCCAATCATGTTGGCGATGAAAACACTGGCAACATCCCGCCCACTCAGGTCCAGACCAACGCCGATAAGCCTTGCTGCTGCCATGGAAAATACGAAAACCGCCAGCGATTGCTGCCCGACTTTGGTGATGACCGTCAGCAGGAACTGCCAGGCTTTGGCCGCTGCTCCCTGACCGGTTGCGATCAGGCGGTGGCCGTGTTCACCCGCCACGACCCAGCCCAGATAAGCCAGCGAAAGGAAGTGCAGGTAGCGGAACAGACCGAAATCAGTCTTGTCGCGGAACTCTTTCGTGACCGGCCAGACCTTGCGGATTTCATCCGCCAGATCGGGGGCTGCAGCGTTGATCCAGGTGAACACTTTCCACGACCCAAACGGCATGGAAAAGATCAGGAACAGCGCCGCCGCCCAGATCAGCGTTTTCGATACCGGAGGGGCGGGAATCCAGCCGCGCATAAACGCAAAGCCGGTGAAGAACAGCAACTGCCAGCCGAACGGATTAAAAAACCACTGACGTTCCGACCACGGTTCTGCCGGCAGGTCCAATACATCGAATTGCGCGATCAGCCAAATCGCGACCGACGTTGCGGCGACAGCCCAGAAACCGATCCGGTAGAGGCCCATGAACAGAGGCATCATCGCCAGAACCACCAAATACATCGGCAGGATGTCGAAATAGTTCGGGACATAGGTCAGTGTGAACAGCCCCACGATCTGAGGCGCAGGATCGTTGAAGAAATGCTGCAGGTTCAGCGAGGAAACATATGTTTTCTCAAACAAACCTGACTGGTCCAGCGCGGCCATTGTCATGGCTACGAAGAAAAACAGGCAGATATGCGCCCAGTAGACCTGCCAGATGCGGAAGGACACACGGGCGGTGCCCATCCACCACCCCTTGCGCAAGAACGCTCCACCGAACGCGATCGCCGACGCCATGCCCGAGCAGAACACAAAAATTTCAGTCGCGTCGGAGAACCCAAAGCGGGCGGGGATCCACTTGGCCCAGGGATCGTTCGGGATGTGGGCGATCAGGATGATGAACATCGCGATGCCGCGATAGAAATCCAGGCGCGGATCGCGCGTGCGGGCAGGGGCCGCCGCAGAAGCAGCCACCGACGCAAAATCAGAAGCGGGCGAAACTGTCGCCATACGAATTCTGTCCTTCTTGGTCTTTGTTTTTGTTATTCAGCCGGGACGCTTTGTGCGTCTCCGTTGTCACGTGCCGCATCGATCAATGCGCGGCGCGCGAGAGCGTAATTGTCTTCGCCCCCGGCTCTTTTGGCGCGACGGTCATCCAGGATGCGCTCGACGGCATCCAGACGGCCGGCACGCAGGCCGGAATCAATTGTGATGCGCTCGAAAACATCACGTTGGGCGTGGCTTCCACCTGCCAGTTGCATACCTGCTCGGGCGCTCGACAAAAAGTCGAAGGCGTCGCCGTAGAGGCCATCGCCAAAGGCCTCAAGCCCTTTGGCCGCCGCAATGCCCGGATCGGACATGCGGATCGGGGTGTCCCCCTGATTGCGCTGCGCATCTTTCTGAATACGCTGCAACATCTTACCGGTCGCCTCTGTGCGGTTGTCGCCGGTCAGCGCCAGAAGGTAATGAAGGTCAGCAAAGATCAGACAGCCATCTTCGGCCCGCGCCGCGCTGAGATCTGCCAGTTCTTCCCAGCGGTTGCCCACGTTGACGCCTTCAAGTTCCAGCCGTGACAGCAGGGACGTGGCGTTCGAAATATCGCGGTAGTCGTCGGTTTTGTCCTGACGGATGTAGTTGTCATACAGCTCCATCACGTGATCGACCTGACCCAAATCCAGATGCATCAGCGCCTTGTGCCACCAAACGTGATATCGGAAGTTGTTGCAGTGGGTCCAAGCCTCTTCGCGACCCGCGAGCCAATCAAGGCCCAGCTGCGCGTTGCCAGTCATTTCGTGCACGTGCGCGACCGCGTGTAGACCCCAGGCATCGTCCGAGACCATCCACAGCGCCTGCCGTCCGGCGATTTCGGCCTTTTCGTAGGCACCGGTCTCTTCCAATGCAAAGGAATGACAACCCAGCAAGTAACCTCGACCGGCATGATCGGGTTCATAAGCAGGCAGAACGCGTTCGATCGACCGGCGCATCCCTTCCGAGTCGCCAAGTACAAATCGCGTCGCATGGCTGAGCTTCATGGCAAGCGTGTCTTGCGGGTGGGCGCGCAGTATCTCTTCGAACTTTTGGATGGCTTGTGTAGGCAGGTCAGCCAGATACAGACCCAGCGCTTCGACATACAGCCGTTCGCGCACTGAGACCGGCTGACGTTCCATGGCGCTGTTGGCTGCGGCCAGGGCTTCGATGGCGACCGGCATCATTTCGCGGCGGCCCAGCAGAACCATGAACAAGCCTTTGATCGCGTGACCCAGCGCAAAATCGGGCTCAAGCTCAAGAACTTTGCCAAGATGCTGTGGCGTAACGGCGGCATGGGCCATGAACCCAAGCAGAACACCATCCCACGCCTCGGCACTTGCCGGGTGGCTCAGGGTGTTCATCTGTCCGAAAACGTCTTGCTTCATGTTCATGTTCCGATCCAATCGAGAAATTCTACAACAACTGATGTAGCAGAGACTCTGGGTGGGTCGTATCAGTATCGACCCTGCTCTCGAATTGGTGAAATGCCGTGTGGGCGAAAATTGAAAAAAACCGCCGATTCAAGGGCATGTTTCAGCAACATGCCGCCGAAACAGGCAGAGTGTTTCAATCGTCAAAGGGGTTTTCAGCGCTCAGAACGGCCTGCGTATCCGCGCCGCAGACGGGCGGGGCGGCCCGATATGTTACAGGCGTGCGCGACAGTTTCAGCGGATTCCCGATCAGTTGCACATCACCCGGTGCGGCCTGCATCGCGATCTGCATCTGACGGGATTCGACCTGATCGGTGGCGAAAACCTGATCCAAGGTCTGAACCGGACCAACCGGAACCTTGCGCGCTTCGAGTTGGGCAATGATGGTCTCGGACGAATAGGTCTTCACCGCTGGGCGCAGTACGGCGTTCAACGCGTCGCGGTGATCAAGCCGGGCGGGATTGGTGGCGAAACGGGGGTCATCCGCCAGATCGGGGCACTTAATGAATTCGCAGAAGCGCCGGAACTGGCTGTCATTGCCAACAGCCAGAATGACATGGCCATCGGCAGTCTCATAGACGTCATAGGGTACAATGTTTGGATGCCCATTACCGCGCCGTTGGGGCACGTTGCCTGAGGTCAGATAGTTCACCCCTTCGTTGATCAGCCAGGCGATTTGCGCATCCACCAGCGCCAGATCAATCTGCTGGCCTTCGCCGGTCTGATCGCGGTGGCGCAGGGCTGCCAGAATGCCGACACTTGCGTACATCCCGCACATGACATCGGCGATACCCACGCCCACCTTCATCGGGGCACCATCGGGCTCACCGGTCAACGACATGATCCCGCCGTACCCTTGCGCCATCAGGTCATAGCCCGGCTTGGACGCGTTTGGTCCGGTCTGACCGTAACCCGAGATCGAGCAATAGACGAGGCTGGGAAACTCTGGCGACAGGCTTGCATAGTCCAATCCATATTTCGCCAGCCCGCCGGGTTTGAAGTTTTCGATCAAAATATCGGCGTGCGACGCCAACCGTTTGATTTCAGACTGTCCTTGGGGTGTGGTAATGTCGATGGCGACTGATTTCTTGTTGCGATTGGCCGACATGAAATAGGCGCTCAGATCAGAGCGGTTGCCTTGCGCGTCTTCAACATATGGAGGACCCCATTGACGGGTGTCATCCCCACCTGTCGAGGGGTTTTCGATCTTGATGACGCTAGCGCCCAGATCACCCAGCAATTGCGTACAGGTAGGTCCGGCCAAAATGCGGCTGAGGTCCAATACCTTGACGCCCTTCAGCGGTCCTTCAGATCCGGCCATCATAGCCTCCACGGTCGATTTCGGCGGCAATCACGGTGAACGTGCTAGCTTTCATCGCCGCGTTCAGAGCAGCGCGTAGCTCCTCGCGGTTGCGAACGGTGTGGCCGTTGCCGCCAAAAGCGTGGCCCATGGCTGCAAAGTCGTGGCGGTCGAAATCCACACCTCTGTTGCCCATCTGGCGCTGGCGCTGTTTCAGCTCGATCAACGCGAGGCTTGCATCGACAAAGACCAGAAAGATTGGGTTTCCGCCCATCTCGGCGGCGGTCGACAACTCTCCGGCAACCATCAGGAACCCGGCATCGCCCGAAAAGCTGATGACCGGGCGGTTCGGTTCGGCCAGTTTCAGGCCTATCGCCATCGGCACGGCGCAGCCCATGGTACACAGCGCCGAGGATTGGATCAGCCCGCGTTCCTCGGAACATTCCCACATCTGGCTCAGCAGGATGCGATGTGCGCCGCTGTCAGCCGTGGCTAATGTTTCAGCGGGCAGGGTGGCACGAGTTTCGGCTATAATGGCGGCGGGGCCCCACGCCTCGTCAGTCGGGAAGGCCTGTGCCAACGCGGCTTTGACTTGCGTGGGTTCGCCAGCCGGCCAAGTCTCGCGGGCAGGATTGCCTTTTGCGATCGCCTCCAGCGTAGCCCCGGTGTCGGCGACCATATTCAGACTGGCCTGATGCATGTAGTGGTCGTTGACCACGGCCGAGATGTCGATGACGCGCTTTTTTTCGGGGTCCCAGACCTCGCGCCAGCCGGGGCGCATCTCGATCGGGTCATAGCCAAGGCACAGGACCAGATCGGCCTGTTCAACCAGCGGCAAAAGATGCTTGTCGGCCAGCGGCGACAACCCGGCCCCGCCAAGGCACAGAGGGTTATCTTCGGGGACAACGCCCTTGGCCTTGTAAGTCGTGACAAAGGGGATACCGAAATGCTCCAGAAAGGCCTGCACGACATTGCGCGATCCGTCATACAACACGTCCAGCCCGACAATTGCGATAGGGCGTTCGGCGTCAGCCACCCAGCGGCGCGCTTTTTCAAGACAATTTCCCTCGGGCGCAACGGCTGCAGCCTTAACAAGCCGCCGCGTCTTGACGCCGGATACGCGCGTATCCGCAACCGAGATCGGTACGTCGATATGCACAGGTCCGGGGCGCGGCTGGTTGGCCAGCGATACGGCCTTGTCTGCCACGATATCCGCGCCCTGTGCCGTCAGTTTAAAGGTTCCTTTGGTGATCGAGCGATAGACCTGTGCGTGATCCATAACCTGATGGGTATAAGTCAGCGCTTCATCCGCATCGACGCAACCGGTCAGCACGATCATGGGCACCCGGTCCTGCAAGGCGTTGGCGACCACGTTGATCCCGTTCATCGCACCGGGGCCAAGCGTCGCCACCAGAATCGCAGGTGCGCTGTCGCGGTGATGCACGGCCTCGGCCATGAAACCGGCGGCGTTTTCGTGCTTGGTCAGGTGAAAGGTGATCCCCGCCTGTTCCAGCGCATCCACCAACGTCAGAACCTCGCCACCGGGCATGCCAAAGGCATGGCGGCATCCGGCCTCATAAAGCCTTTGGGCCAAAAGATCCGCAGCGCGTGGCGAGAGGTCCTGCATCAGTTATGCTCCGAAAAAATACGTCATTGCAGATTGCTTAGGGCGCGTCCGGACGCAAGCTGGTTCACAGCAGTGTGACTATTTGACTGCGATTTCCGCCACGGCCTGAAACTTTTCGTCCAGTTCTTGGGCAATTTCCTGCAGTGGTTCGCCGCCTTGCTGAGCATAAGGGGCAAAGACATGGCTTGGGGTTTTGTAGGACAATGACGCCGTGCCGTCCGTATTCTCGGTCACGTAGAAGCGGATTGGCGCTTCGATCATAGCGTTCACTGAGGTTTCCAGAACCCGCACGGCGTAGTCGTTGTTAAACGCACCGATCACCAGATTACCCGGAATGGTGATCCCTCGGGCTGCCGCTGCCTTGGTGGGACCAGCCTGCGTTACAACGATCAGACCATGTTCTTTGACGGCGGCCTTCGTATCTGCGACCAGCGCATCATAGGTTTTGTCTGTCGAATGCACGGCCCAGCCCTGCATTGCTTCTTGCGCCAGCGCTGGAAGTGCCAGAAAACACAGTACGGTCGAAATAGCCTTCATCGTGCTGTCCTCATGCATTCGGGTGCTGGATTGATGCCAGAAACTCGTGTTTCGCGCAGTCACAATCCCGTGGGTGGTGTCGCGCATCAGTCAAAAAAACCTTGGATCAGGTCGTGCGCTTTTTCAGCAGGTATATATCCATGATCCAGCCATGATCTGCCCGCGCCGTTGCCCGTGTCTCGACGATTTGCGGGGCGACCTGCGCCAATGGACCGTTAATCAGAATTTCTTCTTTCATGCCCACATAAGCGCCCCACCAGATATCATAGCCCGCCATATCAAGGCTTTGGAACGAGCACTCGCCATCCAGCATAACAGCCACTTTTGAGGCGTTTGGCGGCCAACCTTCATCCCGAATGCGCCGACCTGTGGTCACAATATACGGCGCGCCCAGATCGTTGATCGGTATCGCATGCGCCGCCGTCAGCGCCTGTAACGCAGTGATGCCGGGGATCACACGTGTTTCCGGTTGCGGCTTCAGCCGCGAGGCGATGCGCAGCGAACTGTCATATAGGGACGGATCGCCCCATATCAGCAGCGCCACCCGCTCTGCATTGGGATACGCCGAGATCGCCTCTTGCCACCGCAATGCAATTGCATCGTGCCATTCGTCCACGCCGCGCAGATACCCATCATCGGCGCGCCGTTTGGGAATATCGAAATATGCGACTTGTGGCGGCGTATCGCAGACCTGAGCGATTATCTCTTCTCGCAGCCCGGCCAGATCGGCCTTGTTCTCGCCTTTGCGAGGGATCAGGATCAGGTCCGCATCTTGAATGGCTTGCGCGCCCTGAAACGTCAGGTGGTCCGGGTTGCCGGTGCCAATTCCGATCAGGGTCAGGTCAAACATCGTCGGTCTCTGCCAGTGGGCCATACAGGATCAGAGCGGGAGCCGTGCCAATCTCAGCACACAGCTTTTTTGCCAAACCACCAACCGTCGATCTATGCAACACCTGATCCGGGGTCGATACAGATTCGGCCATCAGCGCCGGTGTTTCCAGTGGCAAACCATGTTCGTTCAATGCATTGACCAGCAATGGAAATGTACGTTTGCCCATGAAAACGACGGTGGTGGCATCTGGATCGGCAAGGGCAGGTAGATTGAGATCATCAGGCAACTTGCCGCTGACATCGTGGCCGGTGACGAACTGCACGCGCCGCGCCGTCAGCCGCCGTGTCAGGGGAATCCCAGCCGCCGCCGCAGCGGCAACCGCCGAAGGGATGCCGGGGATGATCTCGTATTCGATCCCGGCCTCACGCAGCGCCACCAGTTCTTCCTCCAGACGCCCAAACAGACCGCCATCGCCGGATTTCAAGCGCACAACGCGGGCACCGGTCTTGGCGTAATCCACCAACAAACGGCTGACATGGTCCTGCTTGGGCGAGGGGCGGCCTGCGCGTTTGCCAACCCCGACAAGGTCCGCATCCTGATGCGCATGGCCAAGGATCGGACCACTGCTGAGGTCGTCAAACAGCACTGCGTCTGCTTTTTGCAGCCGGTCCACGGCCTTTAGGGTCAGCAGTTCCGGATCTCCGGGACCGGAGCCAATGAACGAAACGAAACCGCTCATGCTTGTGCCTCTGCAATCAGATGAAAGAATGTTCCTGTTACATTGCCGCGAACCGATCCGGTTTGTGGGCCCTCAACCCCTTCGGCATCGAACACCCGGGCCAATGGCGCGTCGGGCTGTTCCAAAATCGAAGAATAGTGGAACTCATGGCCCCGCAACGTCGCATCAGTGGAGAATCCCGGCATAGGGGCCAGCAACTGCGCCTTGCGGTACCCAAGATTGAATTTGCGCTTCTCATAAGAGGTCACAAGCCCAAGCAGACCCACCATCTGATGCCGAACCCCTCCCTTGTCGATCAAGGCCTCGCCCAACGCCATGTAGCCACCGCACTCACCGTGAACGGGTTTGGTCTCCGCGTGTTTGCGCAGACCGCTCAGGAATGTGTCGGCAGCAGCCAGTGTGCCAGCATGCAGCTCAGGGTATCCACCGGGCAACCAGATCAGATCGGCATCCGCAGCAGGTGCTTCATCGGCCAGCGGTGAAAACGGCAGGATTTCCGCACCCGCTTCGCGCCAACCTTTCAGCAAATGCGGATAGGTGAACGAAAACGCCGCATCCCGAGCTAGGGCAATCCGCTGAGCCGGGGGCCGCGGCAGCGCGGCTGACGATGGCCCATTGGGGCCTGAGGAGGCCGCAGCCTTGATTGCTTCAAGATCCACATGTTCGCGCAGGAACGCAGCATACCCGGCAATGGCGTTTTCCAGATCGGGATGTTCGACGGCTTGGATCAGACCAAGGTGCCGTTCGGGCAGAGTCAGGTCTCCGCGTCGAGGCAGCACGCCCAAAACCGGCAGCCCTGCACGCTCCATTCCCAACCGGGTCAGGCGTTCGTGACGGGGGCTGGCGCAACGGTTCAGGATCACACCGGCAAAAGGCAGGTCGGGGTTGTACATCCGAAACCCCAAGGCTGTTGCCGCCGCCGACTGGGCCTGACCGCCCACGTCCAGAACCAGAACGACCGGCCAGCCCATACGCTGCGCGGTCTCCGCGCTAGAGCCATGACCCAGCTCTCCGGGCTTGGCGACACCATCGAACAGACCCATCGACCCCTCGGCCACGACGATATCTGCCCCCTTGGCCTGGGCAGAAATCGCGCTCAGCAGCGGATTGGCCATCGCCCAGCTGTCCAGATTGAACGAGGCGCGCCCGGCTGCGGCGCGGTGAAAGGCGGGGTCGATATAGTCCGGGCCACTCTTGAATGGCTGTACGGTCAGGCCATCCTCGGCTAGGGCACGCAACAAGCCCAACATGACGGTGGTTTTGCCCGTCCCGGAAGACGGCGCGGAAATCAGCAGTCCCGGTGGGTTAGTCATCCCGTCATTCATTCTCGGGGCTCCAGCTCGACCACGGGCTGTCCGCGCTTTGCGGGCGGTACCGGCGGTCGTAATCTTTTGAATACAGGCAACTTTCATCAAAGCCTTTGCCCGCGAGGGCCGGACCGACCATGATCAAAGCGGTGCGAGAGATGCTGTCGTCTAGCGCGTCTTTCAGGGTTGCCAATGTGGCGCGAATGATCCGTTCATCCGGCCAGCTGGCGCGATACACCACTGCAACCGGGCACTCAGCACCGTAGGCCGGGGTAAGGTCTGCGATCACCTTATTCAGATTGCCAATCGATAGGTGGATTGCCAAGGTCGCACCAGTGCGGGCAAAGTTCTCAAGCGTTTCGCCCTCGGGCATGGAAGAGGCACGGCCGGGCGTCCGGGTCAAAACGACAGACTGTGCAAGTCCGGGCAGGGTTAGTTCCGTTCCCAGCGAGGCCGCGGCGGCCGCAAAGGACGGCACGCCAGGTGTGACACTGACGGGAATGCCCATTTCTTTCAGCCGCCGGATCTGTTCGCCCATCGCCGACCAGACGGACAGGTCTCCGGAATGCAGCCGAGCGACGTCCTGACCTGCCTTATGCGCGGTCTCGATTTCGACCATGATCTGGTCCAGATCCATCGGTGCGGTGTTGATGATCTTTGCGCCCTCGGGACAGTGGCCAAGGATTTCTTCGGGCACCAGCGAACCTGCGTACAAGCACACCGGACAGGATGCGATGATATCACGGCCCCGCAGGGTCAGAAGGTCGGCAGCGCCGGGTCCGGCACCGATGAAATGAACGGTCATGTTTGTCCTCCGATGGCGACGGCGCAAGTGGCAAGCCGGTCGTCCGAGATGTGTCTGGGTGAGGTCAGCCGCGCACCAGATCCGGCGGCGGCAAGGGCGGATGCTTCGGCCACGCTGCCGGTGCCATATGTGGCACGGCTGCGGTTCGAGCAGGTGAGAGTGCGCTGTCCCGCCAGATCAGTGGCAGCGATGAAATGCAGGGGCAGGGCGGCGGATGCTGCGAATTGGGCCAGTGCGGCGTGGCCTTCTTTGTCAGCGACAGTAGCCAGCGCGTCGATGGTCTGCCCGTTGCTGGCCCGGTCGAAGGCCGCACGCAGGCTGTCCACTGTGGCCGCCGATGAAAATCCCAAACCCGCAACGATCATAGGATGACGCTCCATTGCACGACCGGGTAGGCGGATTTCCAGCCGCGCCGAGGACCCAGCGGAGCGGCTTGCGCCAGCTCGATCCGCAGAAGTTCGCCGCCAATTTTCTCTTGCCATTGTGCGAGAAGGATTTCGCTTTCCAAAGTCACTGCGTTGGCGACCAATCGCGTAGTTGTGGGCAGCATGTCGTACAGCCATTCAAGCAACGTGTAGCTGAGGCCCCCGCCGATGAAGACGACATCCGGCAGGGCCAACCCGTCCAGCGCATCCGGCGCGGTACCATGGACCACATTCAGCCGGTCCTGTCCCAGCGCATCGGCGTTGCGGCGAATACGCTCGGCGCGATCTTCGCGGGGTTCGATCGTGGTCGCGGTCAGGGTCGGGTCGCACATCAGCCACTCGATACTGATCGAGCCGGTGCCGCCGCCGATATCCCACAGATGCTCACCACGTTTAGGGGCCAGAGCGGACAAGGTCAGCGCGCGCACAGGACGTTTGGTGATCTGGCCGTCGTTTTCGAATATTTCATCGGGCTTGCCAGAGGCCTTGGGCAACGCCTGTCCTCCGCCCGCAACTTCAAGCCCCACGCATACCGGGTGGTCGAAACCGCCCAGCAGCGCTTCGGTCAACGACACGCTGCGCGACCGTTCACGGGGACCGCCAAGGGCTTCCATGACATGCAGTTGAGTATCGGGGAAACCCGTTTCATTCAGGTATGTAGCTAGCTCGGCCACGGCAGGCCCATTGCGCAACAGCAAGATGGCGCGCAATCCTGGCGACAGATGCGGGCGCAATCGGGTCAGAGGGGCCGCGTGCAGGCCGAATGTCTGCGTGCTTTCCAACGGCCAGCCCAGACGCGCAGCGGCGAGGGAAAAGGTGGACTGACCGGGCAGGGCAACCCATTCATCAGAACCGAAATTGCGAGCGATGACCGAGCCCGCGCCGAACCAGAAGGGATCACCCGAGGCGAGAACAACTGTTGCCCGACCGCGAAATTCAGTCAGGATCGGCAGTCCGTCGGAAAAAGGCACCGGCCATTCCACACGCTTTGCACCAGTGTCCGGGATCAGAGACAGGTGACGCGGAGGGCCCATGATGATTTCGGCGCGCTCCAGCACTTGACGACTTGCAGGTGACAGGCCATCCAGTCCATCTTCGCCCAAGCCCAAAACGCTTAGCCACGGAGCCTCATGCATGACCAACCTCCTGATCCTTGGTGGCACGACCGAGGCCAATGCGCTGGCCAAAATTCTGGCCGAGCATGGCATCCCGGCGATCTATTCCTATGCCGGTCGGGTGGACAATCCAAGGCCCCAGCCCTTGCCGGTACGTGTCGGTGGGTTCGGCGGTGTCGAAGGTCTGGCGCGGTACCTTAAGGATCACGCGATCACCCATGTGGTTGATGCCACCCATCCCTTCGCAGCACAGATGAGTGCGAATGCCATTGCAGCATGCCGCGAGGCCGAGGTGCCCTTGGCGGCGTTGACGCGCCCGGCATGGCGCGCGCAGGGCAAGGATCGTTGGCAGCATGTGTCTGATATTGACGCGGCGGTTACGGCTTTGACTGGCCCCGCGCGGCGCGTTTTTCTGGCCGTTGGCCGTATGCATCTTGAGGAATTCGCCGCCCAGCCCCAACATCGATACCTGCTGCGGTTGGTGGACGAACCCTATACGCTGACGCTGCCGAATTGCGATGTGATCGTGTCGCGCGGACCGTTCACTGAGGCAGGGGACCGGGCGCTGATACAGCAGTATGATATCGAACTGGTTGTGTCCAAGAACTCTGGCGGAACCGGTGCGCGGGCTAAGCTGGACGCCGCACGTGCGCTGGGTGTGCCGGTGCTGATGATCGACAGACCGACCCTTCCGCAAAGGACCGAACTGTCGAGCGTGACGCAAGTTCTGGGCTGGCTGGCTCATCCCGGTGTGAACCTCGGGGTGTAGACGATCGGAGCGCTGTCGCGTTCTATCACGCGGGTCAGGGAGGATCCGACAATGACCACGGTTTGCATATCGGCCATATCCGGCGTCGCTTCGGCCAGCGTCGAAATTCGGATCGCCTCATCTGCGCGGGATACGGCTCGAGCGAAAAGGATCAAGCGCTCGGGTTCGCATTCCTCGCGCAGAATTTCCAGCGTTTTGACAAAGCCTTCCGGGCGGGATTTTGATCGAGGGTTGTAGAAGGCCATCGCAAAATCGCCCTGCGCCGCCAAGCGAAGGCGTTTTTCGATCAAGGACCACGGTTTCAGATTGTCGCTGAGGTTGATCGCGCAAAAATCATGCCCCAGCGGAGCACCGGCGCGCGCCGAAGCCGCCAGCATCGCGGTAATCCCCGGCAGGACATCGATGGGAATTTCGCGCCATTCGGCCGGCCCGTTCTCCAGAGCTTCGAACGCAGCAGCAGCCATGGCGAACACACCCGGATCGCCAGAAGACACCACGACCACACGTTTCCCTTCCGCGGCCATCTGCAAGGCGTGCTGCGAGCGGTCGATCTCAACACGGTTATCACTGGCGTGCAATGTCAGGCCGGGGCGTTCCGCCACACGCGCGACGTAGGGAATATAGCCAACCACATCCGTAGCCTCAGCCAGGGCGGTCGAAACTTCGGGCGTCACCAAGTCTTCGTTGCCCGGCCCAAGACCCGCAATCTTGACCCAACCGCTCATGGCCGCCGCCCCTGGCCATGCACAATGATGATCGAGAAATAGGGGGTGACTTTCTCACAAACCTCGGACAGTTTCGCCACTGTCTGGTTCGGCATCTGGGCAAATTCGACGATCCAGGCGCGGTCATACAGACCGGCTGTTTTCAACGCGCGTTTCACCTTATTGATGTTGCGCCCGATTTTCATGACAACCAAAGCGTCGGTCTGTGCCATACGCTTCGCCAGATCTTCTTCGGGCAGGGTGCCGACCAAAACCGTAAGCACATCATCACCCCAGGTGATCGGGTCGCCTGTCGCGGTCCACGCACCGGACATGCCGGTGATGGCTGGCACAACTTCGACATCAGCCTGATCGCGTAAGCGGCTGTAAAGATGCATGAAAGATCCGTAGAAGAACGGATCACCCTCACACAAAACCACCACGTCCTCACCCTGATCCGACAGAGTTTTTAGATGCGCGGCGCAGTCCTTGTAGAAGGCCGAGAGCAATTCGTTATATCGCGGATCATCCAGCGGGATTTCCGTGGTGACCGGGTATTCCATCGGAAATTCGATGGCGCCTTTGGGGATCATCCCATTGACGATCTTGCGGGCCTGACCGCTGCGGCCGGGTTTGCGAAAAAACGCCACGTGGCGGGCATTGCGCAGCAGACGGTCCGCCCGGACGCTCATCAGGTCGGGGTCGCCGGGGCCAAGGCCTACGCCGTATATCTTACCGCCGCTCATTCAGCGCGGCTCGCGATTGCGTTGATTGCCGCGACGGTGATGGCGCTGCCGCCCAGACGGCCCTTGACGATGCACGACGGCACAGGCTGTGCCTCCCACAAGGCGTCCTTGGATTCTACCGCACC
Source organism: Ruegeria atlantica (assembly GCF_013033965.1). Lineage (GTDB taxonomy): Bacteria > Pseudomonadota > Alphaproteobacteria > Rhodobacterales > Rhodobacteraceae > Ruegeria > Ruegeria atlantica_D. The sequence goes on along the minus strand of NZ_WQFE01000011.1, from coordinate 59,089 downwards.
GACAAAGCCAACCGGGCAGCCAATGATGGCGGCAGGGCGCGGGCAGTCGGGGTCCTCCAGCATGTTCAGCAGGTGAAACAGCGCGGTCGGTGCGTTGCCGATGGCGACCACAGCGCCCTCCAGTTGCGGACGCCACAGTTCCAGCGCAGCAGCGGATCGGGTGTTGCTCATCTCAGCCGCCAGAGGACGCACGCGTTCGTCATGCAGGGTGCATATCACCTCATTATCGGCAGGCAGACGAAAGCGCGTGACACCTTCGCTGACCATACGTGCGTCGCACAGGATCGGTGCGCCATTTTCCAGTGCGGTGCGCGCGGCCGACACGAAGCCGGGCGAGAAATGCACAAATTCTTCCAGCCCCACCATCCCGGCGGCGTGGATCATGCGAACCGCGACCTGTTCTTCATCGGCATCAAAACGCGCCAGATCGGCCTCGGACCGGATCGTGGCAAAGCTTTGCTTGTAGATCGCCGCGCCATCGGTTTCGTATTCATAAGGCATCAGGTGAGGTCCATCGTCATAAGTGTTTCGGGTGTCAGCCCGCGTTGGGACGGCTCATCCCCCGCACAGCCGTTTTTGACAAGATCAAATCGTCCATCCTTGCCGACCAGAGTGACATTTTCCGGACCCATACGGGCGCAGCCTTTGGCGCAACCGGATACGTGCAGGCTGCCTGTAACCTGCGCGGCCAACGTACGCGCTACCTTGCGGGTTTCCACCTGTGCTTGCGGGCAGAAGGGTGCGCCGGGGCAGGCGTCGGTTGTCATCAGCGGGTCGGTGCCATCCGTGACAAAGTCCGGTGCGTGTACCGCCGCCCCGCCTTCCAGCAGGATCAGCCGCCACGGGGTGACCCGCAAGGCAGATGCGCCGCTGTCTGCCATAAGGTCAGAGAGTTGTCGCGCGGGCAATTGTCCAAACGCCGCGCCATATAGCGCGCCAAGATCGGAAGAACCGGGTTGCAGCCGTGAGCCGATGTCACCGGGCGCGCGGCCTTGCCATTTTGCTGGCAAGTCCTGCGATGCGACGACCCGTGCCATACGGCGTGTTTCCGGTGTGAACCGCTCGGAAAACCACTCTGCCAGAGCGATAAGCCGGTCGATCGCGTTGGTTTCTGTAACCGCGCAGCCAGTCTTGGCCCCGTCGGCGCGCAGGATGAGGCCTTCGGGATCCGCTTCAATCCGGATATCGGCTGAATCCGCCGACAGCAGTCGATTGGGACCAGTGTCGATGGCAAAGCCGAATTTGGCAGGCAGGGTTGGCAGTTCCTTCAACCGATCGATCAGCTCCTGGGTCAACCGTGTGGTTCGATCACTCAATTGGTAAAGAGGTGTCACAAGGATGTTGCGGCGCACTTCAATACTGGGCTCGGAATCCAAGAGGTTCAGTGCGGCCAATTCGGCCAGCAATTCCAGGTGATCTTTTTCTTTGACCCCACGCAGCTGTAGATTGGCCCGATTGGTAAGGTCGATCGTGCCATTGCCAAATCGCTCGGCCAACTTGCATAGGCCAAGCACCTGCTCGGTGTTGAGCCGGGCCAGACGCGGGCGTACGCGAACGACAAGACCGTCGCCGGACATCATCGGCCGATGCGCGCCCGGGCACCAGCCCTGAACGACCGGGGCGCTCATCCCAGCCCCTCCAGATCGGCGCGGATTGAGTTTCGGCGCGTGTTCCAAAGGCCCGCGTCCAGCAAGGCGCGGAACCGGTCCTGCATGGCCTGATACGCGCGCGGGTTGGCCTCTTGCAAAAACGCGTCGACCTCGGCGTCGCCCAAAGTGGCGTCGTGATAGAGGTCGAACAGATGCGGCGCGACCGTGCCTGACAGATGGGCGAAAGAGGCCATGTGATCCAGCGTCGCCGCGATTTCCGCAGCGCCCCGGAAGCCATGCCTCTGCATGCCTGCGATCCAGCCGGGATTGGCAGCGCGGGCGTGTACGACGCGGCTGATTTCTTCAGGGAGCGTTCGAGCACGCGGGTTTTCCGGGCTTGTGTTGTCCAGATGATAAAGCTGCGCGGTGCCGCCGGTGATCTTCTTGGCGGCGGCAAATCCGGCCTCATGGGTGGCATAGTCGTTGGCCAACAAAAGATCGGTTTCAGTCAAGTCCTGCAGATGGACGAAGCTGTCCGCATTGGCGACGCGCTGAGCAATGCCGTCGACGTCCTGAGCGATGTGTTCGCCTTCTAAAGCGAATGAGCTGGCCTCAAGCCACGCTTCACCGGCCTGGATGCGGGCCTCATCCGTATAGATTTCGGACAGTTGCGTCATGTTCACGCCATAGCTGCCCGGGGCCGGGCCAAAGACACGCGATGTCGGGGTCTGCCCCGCATAGGGGTTCCAGTCGGGTGCCTCGTCACGGTCGCACAAGGCGCGAACGGCTTGACCATAAAGCGCCGAGAGCGTCGGGAATACGTCCCGGAACAGGCCCGACACGCGCAGAGTCACGTCCAGGCGGGGGCGGCTGAGGTCGGTGATCGGCAGCACCTCAATTCCCGAGACCCGCTCGGATCCTTTGTCCCAGACGGGTTTGACGCCCAGCAGGTGCAACGCCATGGCGAATTCCTCACCCGCCGTGCGCATCGTAGCTGAACCCCAGAGATCAACGATCAGGCCCTTCGGGTAGTCGCCTTCTTCCTGCAGGTGTCGCCGCACCAATTCCTCGGCCAGTTTCACGCCTTGGGTATATGCCGCACGGGTCGGCACTGAGCGCGGATCGGTAGTATACAGATTGCGTCCGGTAGGCAGCACGTCAGACCGCCCGCGATAGGGGGACCCGGAGGGACCGGCATCGATCCGTTTACCCGCCAACGCGTCGATCAGGGCTTTACGTTCGGCGTGGGCCGAGGGGGCAGTGTCGAAGTTGGCAGCCACTTCGGGTACGCGTCCAAAGATATGCAGCCCGTCGCCAAACTGGCTTTCTTTAATGTCACAGACAAAACGGTCGATGCGGGTGATCGCCTCGGCAGTACAGGTGGCCTGATCGAGACCAAGATCGCTCTCCAACCCGATGGCCTGCGCTTCGTCGCGGATATCTTCTTGCAGGCGGTCGCGGCGCTTGGGGTCCAAGCCGTCAGCGTTCGAGAACTCATCCAGCAGCGATTCAAGCCGCACCATCCGGTCCGGCGTGCCGCTTTCTTTCATCGGCGGCGGGATATGGCCCAACGTGACCGCCCCGATCCGGCGTTTGGCCTGCGCGGCCTCGCCGGGGTCGTTGACGATGAACGGGTAGATGACGGGCAGGTCGCCGATCAGAACCTCGGGCCAGCATTCGTTGGACAGCGCGACCGACTTGCCGGGCAGCCATTCCAAAGTGCCGTGCGCACCGATGTGGATCAGAGCGTCTGCCTCAAGGCCTTTTCGCAGCCACAGATAGAAGGCGACATAACTGTGGCGCGGGGTGCGCGACAGGTCATGGTAATCGTCATCGCGCAATTCAGGCGTGCCGCGTTCAGGCTGCAGCGCTACCAGCGCTTTGCCCCGGTGCAGAGCCGTGAACTGAAACGCGCCATCGGCGAACACCGGGTCATCCTCGGGGCTGCCCCAGACGGTTTTCAGATCTGAACGCAATTGCTCTGGCAAATCGGCAATTGCGGTGAGGTAATCGTGTAGCGGCCACGATATGCGGGCGTCCAGCAGAGTTTCGGCAATCGGCTCTGCGGGTGCAGTGTCATAGCCTTCACCCTGCAAATCGGACAACATCGCCTCGGTCGAGGCCAGTGCATCAAGGCCCACCGCATGGGCCATCTGCCAGTCCTTGCCGGGATAGGTGGACAGCACCAGTGCGGGCACCTGATCTGCTTTCGGACGGTCGTTCAGGTTCATCCAACCAGTTACACGGTCGATGATGGCCTCGATCCGTTCCGGTTCGGCCCGGTGGGCAAAACGGGAATACTCCAGATGCGGGTCACGCTTGCCCGGTTCCTTGAAAGAGGCGATGCCCGCAGAAATTCGCCCGTCCACTTCCGGTAGGACAACATGCATCGCCAGATCGGCGGGCGAAAGACCGCGTTCCGCCTCAGCCCAGGCTTTGCGGCGCGACGTGGCCAGCGCGATCTGGAACACCGGAACATTGGCTGCGTCCAACGGCGAGGTGCCCGAAGCCCCTTTGCCGGAAAAGGATGTGGCGTTGATGATGGCCGACGGGGCCAGCGCGACCATCTGCTCGCGCAGCCAATCGGCAGCAGCCGGGGCTTTAAGCGACGGTGCAAACAGGCCCGCCGCCTCATATCCACGAGATCGCAGGCTACGGATCAGGGTCGCGATTGGGGCGGTGTCGGCTGAGGTCAGATAGGCGCGGTAGAACGTCACAAGAATGCGCTTGGCGTCGCCCGTGAACGCCTTTTCCACCGGGATGACTCCGCGATCCGGACACCAAACGCCACAATCCGGCAGGGTCTTTGCGCCCATCACCGGCCCGGCGTAAAGCCCCGCAGCCAAGGCCATCTGCGCTAGTGCGGCCTGCGCCGCGACTTCTCCACCGGTGTCGCAGAGATGCGCGAGCCGCCGCAGCGTCGAGACGGGCAGGGTGGAGTAGTCGTCCAGCCGCGTATCCTCACGCCCATCCGCTGGTAAAACAGCAACTGCGATACCTTTGGATTGTGCCAACGCCAGAACCTGCTGCAACCCGTAGGGCCAGTAGGGCACACCACCGATCAAACGGATCAGAATGCCCTTGGCTCCCTCAAGCGTCTGCTCGACGTAAGTGTCGACGGACAACGGGTGTTTCAACGCTGTCAGATTGGCCAGTCGCATCGTCGGCATCCGCCCCTCGGCGCCGCCACCGCGATGCCATCCTGCCGCGAAAGCGCCAAGGTCACTGTCCGAGAAGGACAACACCACCAGATCCGCCGGGCTCTGGCCCAGATCCGTCGGGGTTTCGGTTTCTTCTAACCCGTGGCTTTCGCGAAAGACGACGTGCATGTGCGGTTACTCGGCTGCCTCGGCAACGCCCACGAGGATATCGCGGATGGCAGCTTCTTTGATGTCGTCATGCTCGGCAATAACCACCAGACGCGAGCGGCGCTCTTCACCCGGTTCCCATGGGCGGTCGTACTGATGACGCACGCGGGCACCGACTGCCTGCACTAACAGGCGCATGGGTTTGCCTTGAACGGCGGCATAGCCTTTGACGCGGAGGATGTTCAGCTCGTTGGCCAGACGTTCGATATTGGCGACCAATTCCGCCGGGTCGGTCTGTTCCGGCAGCTCGACGATGATGCTTTCAAAATCGTCATGCTCGTGGTCGTGGTGGCCGTCGTGATGGCTTGGACGGGCGTCCATGTCATCTTCGGCGGCTGCCTCAAGACCCAGCACAACGCGCACGTCCACGGCACCTTCGGCGACTTCGACGACGGGCAGGGGGCGGGGAGCTTCGGCTGCGATGACCTCTTTGGCCTTGGCGACACCTTCGGGACCGGCCAGATCGGGCTTGGTCAGCAGGATGATGTCGGCGCAGGAGATCTGGTCCTCAAACACCTCGGACAGAGGCGTTTCGTGGTCGATCGAGTCGTCGGCCAGGCGCTGGGCGTCCACGGCTTCGACATTAGGGGCGAAGCGACCGGCAGCAACGGCCTCGGCATCGGCCAGAGCAATCACGCCATCGACGGTGATTTTCGATCGGATATCGGGCCAGTCGAAGGCTTTCAACAGCGGTTTGGGCAGGGCCAGACCAGAGGTTTCGATCAGGATGTGATCGGGGCGCGGCTCCAGCGCCATCAGCGCTTCGATGGTCGGGATGAAGTCATCGGCCACCGTGCAGCAAATGCAGCCATTGGCCAGTTCCATGATGTTTTCCGCGGGGCAATCAGGGATCGCGCAGGATTTGAGGATATCGCCATCGACACCCACATCGCCAAATTCATTGACCACAACGGCCAAGCGCTTGCCCTGGGGGTTTTGCATCAGGTGCTTGACCAGCGTTGTTTTGCCCGAGCCCAGAAAGCCGGTGATCACGGTGACGGGAAGTTTTTCGAGATTGCTCATTTCAGGGCTCCAATCGGGGGAATGCGGGCCGCACAGTTTTTGCGGAAATGCTCGGGGCGTTCGCGCCATTTCACCAGACCGTCTTCGGCGGCGAGGTACTTGGTGACGCCTTCAACGATGGTCTCGACATGGTCGGCCTCGTCGAGGTTTTCATACACGAAGGTCCAGCGGGATGGGCCGCCACGCAAAACGATCGAACATCCCTGATCACAGTTCGACAGGCATTCCACCGGCTTCAGGTCTACGCCGTCAGGCAAGTCAGCCTGTTCCAGCGCCGTGTGCAGCAAAGTACCGGGTCGCTGGGCGTCATCTTCGATGGGCAAACCACGGCGGCACGTGGTGCAGACCAGCAATTCGACTGGTGTGGTCTCGGTCACGTCTCTCATCCCCCTCATCCTTTATATGGGGGACGGGGTTTCATGCGGGCCACGTGTGCGACATGGACCCGACACCGGAACACCCCGCCCGGTTTCAACTTCGGGTGCTGGCAGGTCTCCCGGCTTGCGGATGTCAGAGCGTTTGCCCTGTCGGATGTCCCGCCTTCCCGGCCTATCGGGCCAGTGGCTTTGGGCACCCTCTCCGGTCACGGTCGCGGGGGCGGCTGTGCTTGACGGAATAACCGCTGGCACATTCCCTTTTCATCCATCCGAAAATGGACACCAACGCATGCGACATGCGGCACGGGCAGGGGGCTTGTCAAGCACGAGCGCGGTTTGAAAACCTGTTACGTCAGAAAAGCGACCAGCCGTTGTCAGTCAGCGGCATCGGAGGCAAGCCGATCACGAAGCCAGGCGCAAAACAGCCCCGCTGCCGCAGAGGGTTGAGCGCCTCCGGGCTCGGCAACTAAATAGTGAGACTGCGCAAAAGGAATCGCCGGACCAGCAATTGCAATAGGTGCGCCCTGAGAAATCGCGTTTCGTGCGAACCGCTCAACTATCGTTGCGCAGCCCGCGCCTGCCATCACCAATTGCAACGCTGCGACCGACGTGTCGACTGAATGCCGTGAAGGCTGGTCGGCTGGGTGCATGTCATGAGCTTGAAAATAGCGCGCCCAGTTGTCCTCGTAACCAAGGATGTGGATCAACGGATGGTCGCGAAGAGCCATCAAGCTAGGCATCGGGCTGTCGGCAGAGCACACCGGCACCAACATCTCATCTGTCAGTTTTTCGGAAGTTACTCCGGGCCAGTCGCCGTACCCCATTCGAATTTCCACATCCACGTCGTTTGGTGCGGCACTGTCGTTCCAGATATGGGATACAAGGCGCACAGGGATGTCCGGGTGCTGCGCCGTGAATGCAGGCAGCTCGGCCGCAATCCAGTAGGTCGCCGTGGAAATTGCGGCCCGGATTGTCAGGGTTTGGCGCGACGCGGGGCCAAACAAGCTGTTGGTGGACAGCGCGATGTCTCCTAAGGCGCGCCGGACGGTCAAAGCGTAAGATTGCCCCAACTCGGTCAGTTCAAGTCGGCGCGCGTTTCTGGTGAACAGTTTTTGCCCAAGCTCGCCCTCAAGGGACCGGATATGCAGCGATACAGCGGTCTGGGTTAGGCCAAGCTCGCGAGCAGTTGTAGTGAAATTCAGATGCCGCGCTGCGGATTCGAAGCTGCGCAGCCAGGCGGGGTTGGGAAGTCGGTCCATTTATCACCAAAAATTTTAGGTCATAATTGGGCTTATTATTCGTTTCAGTTATGAAAACGCAACGCGGATACTCGTCGAAACGGCAACATGAATACATATTTCGGGAGATGGGAATGAAAGTTGGCTTTATCGGATTAGGCAATGTCGGGGCAAAGCTCTCAGGGTCGCTGTTGCGCAATGGCGTTGACCTGACTGTCCATGATCTAGATCCCGAACTTGTACAGGGCTTTGTGGCCAAAGGGGCCAAGGCAGCTGAAAGCCCGGCGCAACTGATGCGAGATTGCGAGGCCGTCATTACCTGCCTTCCGTCCCCTGCTGCTTCGGACGCGGTGATGCAGGAAATGCTGCCAGAGGTTGGTCCAGGCAAGATTTGGATGGAAATGTCAACGACCGACGAAGCCGAAGTTAAACGGTTGGGCGCCTTGGTAATCGAACGCGGTGGCGCGGCGGTTGATTGCCCGGTTTCTGGCGGCTGTCATCGGGCGGCAACGGGCAATATCTCGATATTTGCGGGATGCGATCGCGCGACGTTTGAACGGATTTTGCCCTTTTTGACCACAATGGGCCGGCGCATTCTGCACACGGGCGAGCTGGGCTCGGCTTCTGTTCTGAAAGTGTTGACCAACTACCTGGCCACCGCGAACCTGATTACCTGCGCCGAAGCACTTGTGACGGCCAAGGCGGCGGGGATGGACCTGAACACAACCTACGAGGCGATCAAGATTTCGTCGGGTACATCCTTTGTGCACGAAACTGAAAGCCAGGTGATCCTTAATGGGTCTCGCGATATCTCATTCACCATGGACCTTGTGAAAAAGGACATCGGTCTGTTTCAAGAGGTCGCCGACCGTGCTGGCGTACCGTTGGAGATCAACCCCGTGATGATCCAGATTTTTGAAGACGGAATCGCACGCTATGGCGAACGTGAGCTGTCGCCCAATATCATCCGGCGATTGGAGGACGCGACAGGTCTGGATATCAGCGCTCCCGGGTTCCCGCCCGAGATGCTGGACGATGAGCCGGAAGAAGCAGGATATGAGGTTGTCCCGAAAGGACGTGAGGCCGTGTGACGCACGGCCAGAGCAAAAAGAATGTTCAAATTCAGAAGGAGAGTGGAGGCGAGTACCGGAATCGAACCGGTGTACACGGATTTGCAATCCGCTGCGTCACCACTCCGCCAACTCGCCTTTTCAAGTAAAATCAAATACTTGCCGTGGTGTGACAGGCGTTTTAGCAGCTTTCGCCAGAAGCGTCCAGAGGGGTGAGCGCAAAATTCAGCACCGGTCGCCAAGTTCGTCATCGGTTGCGACGTTATATCTTGTGAAGATTGGAAAGTTTCCATGCCAGGGCCGTTGCTGGTTTTTTATGAATGTGGCAAAACTCATTCACCCAAGGGAACAGAATGAGCGATCCAATGACAGATTTCGCAGCCCGCCGCCGGACGATGGTAGATACCCAGATACGTCCTTCAGATGTCACGAAATTTCCCATCATCGACGCGATGCTGACCGTCAAGCGCGAGAATTTCGTGCCGGACGCACAGCGCGAGGCGGCCTATGTCGAAGGATTGATCGAGCTGGGTGACGGGCGCTGTATGTTGGAGCCGCGAACCCTGGCCAAGATGTTGGATATTTTGAACATCTCGAACGACGAGTTGGTTTTAGATATTGCTCCGGCCTTAGGATATTCAACCGCCGTCGCCGCGCGCATGGCACAGTTGGTTGTTGCCGTGGAGGAAGACGAAAACCTGGCGTCGGAATCTCAGTCTATCCTGATGGAAGCGGACGCCGACAACGCAATTGTACATGTTGGTCCTCTTGAACAGGGTGCGCCCGAACATGGACCCTACGACGTGATCGTTATCCAGGGTGGTGTGGAACAGGTTCCGGATGCATTGATCGCGCAACTTAAGGATCACGGGCGTATTGCTTGCCTGTTTGTCGAAGGTGCGCTGGGAACGGTCCGGATCGGCCACAAATCCGGTGATCGCGTGACGTGGCGGGACGCGTTTAATGCCAATGCACCGATTTTGCAGGCATTTTCCACGAATCGTGTATTTTCGCTATAGTTTGATGGCGGATTGTTCTGCCGCCTTGATTAGTTGAACACAAACGCGCAAACTGTCGGCAGAGCAGCGTAATTTTGATTTGAGAGGATTTCGTTATGAGTTCTATGGCGGGAGGAAAGCTGGTCAAGGCGCTGGCGCTGACTGCGGGGGTCGCACTTAGCTTTGTACCGGGACGGGCCGTTTGGGCCGACAATATAACCGACGCATTTATTGGCGCATACAATACCAGCGGGTTGCTAGAGCAGAACCGCGCATTGTTGCGCGCAGCGGACGAAGACGTGGCAATTGCGCTGTCGGCACTGCGGCCGATCATAAACTGGGCGGTGACAGTGACCCACGATTACACGCGAAGGGATATCGACAATGTCATAACCCGACCGGACCCGAACACCTTTTTCACAGGGCTAACACTCAGCCAATTGCTCTACGACGGTGGGGCTGCTGTTTTAGGTAAACAATCGGCTCAGGAAACGGTGCTGTCCACCAGACAGACCCTTATTGATATCGAACAGCAGGTGCTGTTCCGCGGTGCAAATGCCTATCTGGAGGTTCTTCTGCAGGAAGAAACCGTACAGATCCGTCTGAACAACGTCGATGTGTCGGCCGAAGAATTGCGCGCATCGCAAGACCGGTTCGATGTTGGCGAGGTAACGCGGACAGACGTAGCGCTTTCACAAGCGCAGCTTGCAAGCTCGCAAGCAGATCTGGCCGTTGCACGCGGTAACTTGGATACCGCTCAGGCCGAATACGTGAATGCCGTTGGCAAGTCTCCGGGGCGGACGGCTGGGCAACCAAGCCTGCCAAATCTGCCAAGCTCGGAAGCGCAAGCAGTTAGCTTTGCACAGCGTAACCATCCTGCCATTTTGTCGGCGCAACATCAGGTTCGCGCCTTCGACCTGATCGTAGCACAGCAGCGCGCTAATCTTGGCCCAAATGTCAGCTTGAATGCCGATGCGGGCATCACCGAAAGCTATGACAATGATGACAACATCGAGGATGCGACTGTTTCGCTGAACTTCACTCAGCCGATTTATGCGGGTGGTCGCCTGGCCGCAAGCGTACGTCGGGCCATGGCCACACGGGATGCGTCCCGCGCTAACTTGTTGAATGTGCAGAAGGACATCACCCAAGGTGTGACCGAAGCCTACGCTCGTTTCCAAGCCGCATCGGCAAGTCTGCGGGCTTCGACCGAGCGCGTACGTGCATCGCAGGTCGCGTTTGACGGTATCCGCGAAGAGGCCACTCTGGGCGCACGGACCACGCTGGACGTTCTGAACGCGCAGCAGGATTTGCTGGATGCGCAACTGGCCGAGGTCGCATCGCGCATCGAGCGTTCGCGCGCAGCGTACCAGCTGTTGCAGGCGCAGGGTCTGTTGACCGCCGAACGTCTGGGGCTGGCCGTGCAAATCTATGATCCGACGCTTTACTACAATCTGGTGAAGAAGGCTCCGGCTCAGATCAGCAAGCAGAGCCGGGACCTGGATCGCGTTCTCAAGGCGTTGCGCCGCGACTAAGGCGCAATTCTATCTGTTGTGACGCCCGGTTTGTTTGGCTACACTCAATCCTGAGGACAGAGCGGTAGAGAACAATGACGGATAAAGTCGTGAACGGCAGAGTAGAGGACGTGCTGTCTTCGATCAAACGGCTGGTCGGTGAAAAAGGTCAGCAAACCTCGGATACGTCTCCTTCAATCGCCCGCAAGCCCGGGCGATTGGTGCTTACTGATGCATTGAGAGTTGGCGGAACGTCCAGCATTCAGGATGGTCCAGAGAACGAAACCGAAGTCAAAGAAGGCTACACAGCCGACGCGTCGGTCAAGCCGATGCTTCTGCGCGCCTGCGACATCGTAAATCGTGAGGATCCTGCCAACAAAGAACCGGTCAAGCCCGAGCCGCCAAAGGACGCGACCAACAGCCTGAGCGCAAAGATCGAAGCCCTTGAAGCGGCGATTGCACGTACTGAGGATCAGTGGGAACCGGATGGCGACAGCGAAGACGAGTATTCCGGTACTCCGGCGAAAGCCCTTGAGTTCAGCGCGCGGAAGGAATTCGCGGAGACCGAAGAAAAGAAGGCAGAGCCGGCAAAGGATGAAGCCAAAGAGGCAGTGGCAACGACCAAGGCAACCTTTGTGCGTGACCCCGAGGTGACCACTGCTGAACCCGTCCGTCCTGCCGAAGCCGTCGCGGAAGAAAAGGCGATACCTGCCATAGACGAAGACGCGCTGCGCAAATTGATCGCAGAGGTTGTTCGCGAAGAGTTGCAGGGAGTTTTGGGTGAACGTATCACCCGCAACGTCCGCAAGATGGTCCGCCGGGAAATTTACAAAGCCTTGGCCGAGCAGACCCTCGAGTAACACTCAGCCCCGCCTTTGGGGTGTCTCGGCAAGCGCCAGCAGGCGGTCCAGATCCATATTCTGTTCCAGGTGGTCGGCTAACGCATTCAGCGTGTCTTCGACCCCATCTTCATAGGCCAGGTCAGAGGTCACGCCCAACTGCGACAGATAAGAGGCGCGGAACGCATCCGAGCTGAAGATACCGTGCAGGTAACTGCCGCGAATACGACCGGAGGCGTTCGCAGCGCCTTCTGGTCGCCCCTCAATTTCCAGCCACGCGCGTTTGCAATCCGGGCCCTGGGTCCGGCCCATGTGGATTTCGTAGCCCGATACTGGCTCTCCGCCGTCAATGGTGCGTGCCGATGTCAGCGTCACCTGTTTTTTCCCGGCCATGACGGTCTCAACATCCAGCAGGCCCAGCCCCTCAACGCTGCCGGGTCGTCCGTCGACCCCGTCCGGATCAGCGATCGTTTTCCCCAGCATCTGATAGCCACCGCATAGGCCCAAAACGTAGCCACCCCGGCGCACGTGCGCATAGAGGTCGATGTCCCAACCCTGAGCCCGAAAGTAGGCCAGATCCCCGATTGTGGATTTACTGCCGGGCATCAGAACCAGGTCGGCGTCGCCGGGCAGGGCGCGTCCTGCAGGCACGATCTCGACCGAGACGCCAGGCTCGGCGGACAACGGGTCAAGGTCGTCGAAATTCGCCATGCGTTCCAACTGCGGCACGACCACCTTGCAGGCTCCACCCGAGTGGGACCGGATATCCATCATATCCTCAGCTGGCAGCTTCCACGCATCATGAAACCAGGGAACGACGCCCAGACAGGGCCATCCAGTACGTGCAGCGATATCATCGCGGCCTTCGTCGAACAGCGACACATCCCCCTTGAACCGATTGACGGCAAAGCCTCGGATCATCTTAAGGTCACCCGCATCCAAGACCGCTTGGGTGCCCACGATCTGCGCAATGACACCGCCACGGTGTATGTCGCCAACCAGAACAACCGGCACGCCTGCAGCGCACGCAAATCCCATATTGGCGATGTCTCCCTTGCGGAGGTTGGTTTCGGCCGGGCTGCCCGCACCTTCGATCAGGACAAGATCGGCACCGCTGCAAAGGCGGTCAAAGCTTTCAAGCGCTGCGGCTAGCAGTTTGGATTTGTCTTTGCGGTAATCCCCCGCTTTCATCGTGCCAGCGCGTTGACCCTGCACGATGATCTGAGCGCCGGTATCGGTCTCGGGCTTTAGCAGGATTGGATTCATGTCCGTATGCGTCGGGCGTCGCGCCGCCAGCGCCTGCAATGCCTGCGCGCGTCCGATCTCTCCGCCATTTTCGGTGACGGCCGCATTGTTCGACATGTTCTGCGGTTTGAACGGCGCAACCCGCAGCCCGCGCCGTGTGAATGCGCGCGCCAGACCGGCCACAAGAACCGATTTCCCGACATTACTGCCGGTGCCCTGAATCATGATGGACCGAACCATGGCCTGTCTCCTATGTTGACGCGCAGATGACCTGATTTGCAGGCAAAGGAAAAGCCAAAGTTGAACACGCCAGCGCATCTTTTGATCGGAGCTGCCGCCTTTGCCCGCCCGGCCCATGGTCGCATCCTGTGGGTAGTCCTATTGGGGTCATTGCTTCCGGATCTCTCACTCTATGTGATGGCAGGTACATCCCTTTACGTGCTTGGGATACCGCCAAGCGTGGTCTTCAATCAGCTGTACTTTTCCGACAGCTGGCAGACCGTGTTTGCAATCGACAATTCCTTTGTCCTTTGGGGATTTGCTCTGCTGATCGGGTGGTGGCGAGAATGGCGGCTGGTAACCGTCGGAGCCTCTGCAGCGCTTTTGCACCTTTCGATGGATTTTCTGTTGCATGCAGGAGATGGGCGACCGCAGTTCTGGCCAATCAGCAACTGGGTGTTTCACAGCCCGTTCAGTTACTGGGACAGCGCGCATCACGCCTTATGGATCGCGCCCATTTCAGCCGTCCTCTGCGTCGCGTCATACGCTGTTCTGTGGCGTCGCGGCATGCCCATCTGGGCCAAAGCATTCTTTGCTATACTGTTAGCGGCCGAGCTATGGGTCGTGCGACAGTGGCTTTTGTTCTTTTGATGGGTGCCATAAGAAAAGCGCGCTCCCGGCGAGGGAGCGCGCTTTTTCATGCGATAGTCGCCTTGGATCAGGCGGCTTCTGCTTGTTGGGCGGCGTTACGACGTTCGCTTTCTTCGCGCGACAGCGCAACCGAGGTGCGAACACCGCGTCCAACGAACTCCATCAGTCCGCCGACAACCCGTTCATTCGGGTCGATACCCGCACAGGACAGAACTTCGCGGCCATCACGAGAGCGCGCCCAACGGGCGATCTGCTCCGGGCCATTGCCATACTTCTTGTCATCGGCAATAGCGTCATCCAGTGCTGCCAGTACCACGGCCGCGAAAAGTTTGCGTGCACGATTGCCTTGCTCGTTGTTAAAGGCAGTGCCGTCAACGAAATCTCTCATCTCGTTTTCCTTGTTGTTCTTGCTCTTGCATTTTCGGCGTGACGGTTCTTATGACCGATTAAGTGCGATTCGGATACACTTAAAATGCATAGTTGCGTTGCGTCATTTGCATAGCTTGCTGCAAGTGCAGCACTAGGTCTCGTTGTCTTGTCAGGTGTGTTCCCGCCAGATATAGGGACGGGAACTGACGCATCAACCGTTTGTGAAGGATTTTACTCATGCCCAAGATAAATGGGAACGAAATTCGCCCTGGAAATGTGCTTGAGCATAACGACGGGCTGTGGGCCGCGGTTAAAGTTGACCACGTAAAGCCCGGTAAAGGCGGCGCATTTGCGCAGGTCGAACTGCGCAACCTGCGCAATGGCTCGAAGTTGAACGAGCGGTTTCGCTCGGCGGACAAGGTAGAGCGCGTACGTCTTGAGCAGAAAGATCAGCAGTTCCTGTACGAATCCGACGGCATGCTGGTGTTCATGGATTCCGAGACCTATGAGCAGATCGAATTGCCCGCGGAGCTGCTGGGTGAGCGTCGCCCGTTTCTGCAGGACGGCATGACAATTGTTGTCGAATTTTATGAAAGCGAGGCTTTGAACGCCACGCTGCCGCAGAAAGTGACTTGCAAGATCGTTGAGACCGAGCCGGTGGTCAAAGGTCAGACCGCCGCGAATTCGTTCAAGCCGGCCATTCTGGACAACGGCGTCAAAGTCATGGTGCCGCCCTTTATCGGTCAGGATGAGATGATCGTGGTAAACACCGAAACCATGGACTATTCGGAACGCGCGTAACCCTGCGCTTGCCAGATCAATTATGAGCCGCGTGGACCTGTACCGCGCGGTTTTTTCGTCAGCTACGCCGATTTATTTGGCGATAGCGTTCCGGGTGAGGACCAAATAGTTCGAGCATCAGGTCATATTTGATGCGATTGGCGCTGACCTGCCTGTAAAAGGCGATCAGAAATGCCGTGGGGCCCTGAATGCGGCTCAGCCCGCTTGTGGCGGCGACCACGGTTCCGACATCAGTTTTTCCGTTCATAACCAAGTAGCCGCCCAACATCAGGACGCCGACTGTTCCGGCGCCGTTTATGACGCTCAGCAGAAACTTGGCTGATAGCTTCCAAATGAACATCTTGCGTCGGGTTTCATAGATATCGTCGAACTGTGCTTCAACCTCGCGTGCGATTTCATTGATCTGCTCGGCGTTCAGCTTGTCGGTGGCGCCGCGCAGGATCCGGACACGCTCGGCGACAAAGATGTTCACCTTGCGTTGAGAGATCAGCACGATGACGATCTGCGGCACGATCATCGAAAAAGCGATCATGCCCAGCCCCGGTTGGGTTGATGAGATATATCCGATCACACTGATCAATGTGCCGATCTGAACGACCGGATCCGAGAACGCGCCGCCTGCAAATTTCCCCAACTCTTCGGCCTCGGCTGAAATTGCCGTGGTCATTGTGCCCTTGCGCACCGCTTCACCCGAGACATTGATGTCTTCGGCACGCCGAAGCAGCCTTTGTCGGATCATGCGGATCAGATCTTCTCCTAGGGTCCCGGCGCGATATCCCAACAGCCACTTCAGGGCGAGGCTTAGCAGTATGACGGCCATCATACCTGCTCCCAATTGAATGAGCTTGTCGGTGCTGACATTTTCTGCGGTCAGGTGGTTGATGATATCGCGCTGAAACTCCAGCGGCACCGCAGCCAGACCCGCGATCGCAATGGATAGAACAATGAGAATGATCTGCCGTCCGGCGCTGGCCCGCCAGATCGCTCTGTATAACTTGAACATACGTGCATCCGGTTTGAAGAGTTCAAACCAGTGTGACAGTGCGCCTGAATATGTTCAAATCAAACGATTTCGGTCGGTTGGTGAGCCGTGCCGGTTCGGCAACATGTCAAGCGTCAAGCCGAATGGTGGCGTCTTCGGCCTGCATGTCGTCACCCGCGCGGTCCAGACGCAAATAGGCGATCCCGCGACCGCCTGATTGGGTGAACAATGTTCCTACCGGTTTTCCGCCCGAGGTAATCGGCGTGCCAACCGCTGCCGAACCGCTTACGCTGACGCTGCGCAGGCCTTTGCGAAGTTCAGTCTTGTGTTTCATGCGCGCAGTGACTTCTTGCCCGACATAACAGCCTTTCTTGAAGTCCACGCCATTCAACGCCTCGAACCCGGCCTCAAGGATGTAACTGTCGGGGGTCAATTCGATACCCGTTTCAGGGATGCAGTGACGTACACGGATCGCATCCCAATCGGTGCCGTCGTCGCTTTCGGGAGCCGTGGAATAGGACCGCCACCCCATGTCCGGGTGGCGCGGGTCGGGCAGGGCGCCTTCGGGCGCGGGGCCGGTTCCGCGCCGCAGGTTCAGCCCGCTGTTTTCGATACTGACATTTGCACGCAGCTTGTACATGCCGAGACGTTTCGCCAAGCCATCGGCCAGCTCTTCGGCGACATCCAGCAAAACCGAGTCCTCATCCCGTTTCAGAAAGAAGTCCGCCAGATACTTGCCCTGAGGGGTCAGTAAGGCGGCGTAGACCAGCCCATTGTCCAACGCAGATAGATCGTTCGTCACCAACCCCTGCAGAAAGCTGTCGGTGTCCGAGCCGCTCAGGCGCAAAATTCGGCGGTTGGGCATCTGAGTTGTCCTCGTCTTTTCCTCGGGCATCGTGATATAGGAGTTTCCGCTGCCATGACCAGAGGGTTTCCGCCGTGCCTGCGCCGATTAGCATCGTAATCCCGACCTTGAATTCGGCTGAAACCCTTCCCGCGACCCTTGGCGCGTTGATGGAGGGTCTGCATGCCGGACTGATCCGCGAGTTGATCGTTTCTGATGGCTGCTCGACAGATCAGACCCTTGAAATTGCAGATGAGGCCGGCGCTGAGATCGTCACCGGGCAAGCATCGCGCGGGGGGCAATTATGCCGTGGTTGCGATAGGGCCAAGGGCGACTGGCTACTTGTGCTGCACGCGGACACCATTCTGCAGGATGGTTGGAGCAGACCTGTTGGCGATCATTTGGAAACCGGCGAACCGGCAGCGTTTCGACTGGCGTTCCGGGCCGCAGGGTTTGCACCGACCTGGGTGGCGGGCTGGGCTAACCTGCGCAGTCGGCTGTTCGGGCTTCCTTATGGCGATCAGGGCCTGTTGGTGCCGCGCGTGATGTATCAAAAAGCCGGGGGCTTTCCCGACCAGCCGTTGATGGAGGACGTGGCCCTGGCCCGCAGTTTGCCGCGCATTGCCTTGCTGCCCAGCCGTGCTTTTACGAGCGCGGATCGTTATGAGCGGACGGGATGGATGCGTCGCGGGGCGCGGAACCTGTGGACTCTGTCCCGGTATTTTCTGGGGGCAGATCCTGAGAGGCTGGCGCAGGACTATCGGCGCTGAGCGATGCGCGCAATTCGACAACGGATTTGCCCAGACGGAAAGGCGCGGCGAAGCTGACAAGACATAGCGCGATGATCTGCAGCACAAGTATATGCGCGTTGTCTTGCAGGTACTCCCATTCGTCTTTCAGTTTGCCAACCTGCTCGACCAGGTCATCGTAGCTTTGTGCGAGGATCAGGTAGTCACCAGCAATTGCAGGAACCTTGCGACGCATATTGTCGATCGCGGCCTTTGTCATGTCATCCAGAGTGGTAAAGACAAGGAACTGGTCGATGTTGAACGCATCGGCCTTGGCGGCCATTGCCCGCATGTCGTCTTTTTCGTCTTTTGCCTGACGTCCAAAAAGAAATTGCAGGCCCTGCAGGGGGGCCACCTCATTCGTAACGGCGATAAACAGAGGCAGGTCCGCGTTGCTGGCGGTTGAAGCTGACAGGAATTCAACCTTGTCACAAAGAACAGCGGTGTCCGGATCAAAGGCGGGGTCGCAGAACCGCAGCCTGAACCGCGCGGCATCGCGGTCAAAGGCCAGTGTGGCGGCATAAGCGACGTCGATCTGACGATCAAGCCGCGAACTGTCCGAGGTGTAAAGCCCTGCCATGACCGCGACCAATGCACCGACGCCGCCCAACACCACCCAAACGAGATCCGCAAGTTTCCAGGCGCGATGCCCGGCCGGTTTGCGGAACAGAAAGGCCGTGCCAATTGACCCAATCAGAAAGAACAGGATCAAAAGCGGCAGTTGGTTGTCGGTCACAAAACTCATAACTTCAAAGTGACGGCCCGCCATGCGGCTGGCAACACTCATCACGCTCAGTTGTTCGCGCGGAAAGGGAAAAGGCGTTACGAACTGGTGCTTTGCCCGAACTTCCGGAACAGTTTGGTGCGATCAAAGGCTTGTTCCAGCTCGTCTGTACGCTCTTTGACCGAATCCCACAGCCTTTCCTGTACTTCGGCGATGACGCATTCCATTAAAACCAGAATGGCTGCCATGGAGTCCCACGCAGACGGAACGGAAATGCGCGCTGCAAAGGTGTGTTTGGCCAGCCGATGAATGGGTGAGCGCCACTGATCGGTGAACAGGACGATTTCGGCCTCGCGTTCGTGGCACAGCTGGCCGATCAGTAAAGATGCGTTTTCATAGCGGCGCACGTCCAGCGCCACCAGTACATCGTCTTTCCGCACGTCCAGCAAATCATGCGTCCACGACGCCGCAACCGGCAGCAACCGCACGTCGGGGCGGATCATCTGCAGATGCAGGTACAGGTACTGTGCGAATGTACCAGTGATGCGGCCACCGGTTATGAAAATGCGTCGGTTTGGATCACATAACAGGTTGCAGAAGCTGTCGAATTCTTTCGGGTCGACCTCATCAATGGTGCGTTTTTGATTGGCGAGTGTCTGTTGGGAATACCGGTTCAGGATGTGCTCTTCCGGCAGGTCGTTCTGCCAGAGGTCACGTTTGGCAACCGGTCCCAAGATCATCTCTTTCACTTCGCCGCGCAGGGCGGCCTGAAACTGCGGATAGCCGTGAAATCCGGTCTTTTGCAGCATCCGCGCGACCGTCGTGGTGGACACCGAGGCCGCGCTGGCCAGTTCGGTGATGCTGCCAAGGCCGGCCATGGGGTAGTCGTCCAGCAGAACACTGACCAGCTGCCGCTCAGACGGAGTCATCTTGTCTTTATGAGCCAGCAGCCTGTCCGTCACCCGCACTCGGTTTTCCTCCTGCATCTTTTCCACCTTAGTGTGAATAATTTTTCAGCAAGATCAAGAGTGGCGAAATTTCGACAGGAAAATTATTGACAGGCTAAGGTCTCATGTGGAAATTTTTCCATACACGTCTTTCTTGGAATCGCAGGGCAGTAACTTGGACTTCGGAGAAGTTGTTTGTACGGACTTGGTGGAAGGCCCCTTTTCGGTGGTGCTGGTCTGTGAACACGCGTCCAATCGCATACCGGATGCATTGGGGGACATGGGTTTATCCGCAGATGCCTTGCAAAGTCATATCGCTTGGGATCCGGGCGCATTGGCCGTTGCCAGGTTGATGGCCGAACGTATGACGGCCCCATTGGTGCACGGCGGTGTTTCAAGGCTGGTCTATGACTGCAATCGCCCGCCCGAAGCCGCCGGGGCGATGCCTTTGCGCAGTGAGAATTATCTGATCCCGGCAAACGCTGACATGTCCGAAATTGAGCGTCACAACAGGATCGAAGGCATCTATGAACCTTTCGCCAACGCTTTGTCCGAATTGATTTCCGACAATCGCTCCGGTCTTGAGGTTATGGTTACCATTCACAGCTTTACACCGGTGTATCATGGGCAAAAGCGCGACGTGGAACTGGGCGTGTTGCACGGGGTGGATGATCGCTTTGCGCAGGCGATGATGGAGTCA
This sequence comes from Ruegeria atlantica, assembly GCF_013033965.1. Taxonomy (GTDB): domain Bacteria; phylum Pseudomonadota; class Alphaproteobacteria; order Rhodobacterales; family Rhodobacteraceae; genus Ruegeria; species Ruegeria atlantica_D. Next base: position 38,803 of record NZ_WQFE01000011.1, on the reverse strand, counting down.
GTTCCGGCCGATACCCCCTTTGTGACCCGCATGAATGAGCCTTACTCGGCTGCGGACGGCGTGGCGCATACTCTGGATACACAGGCTTTGCCGACCGGTTTGCCGAACGTCATGATCGAAATTCGCAACGATCTGATCAGATCACCCCAACAACAGAGGGCGATGGCCGATTGTCTGGTGTCGTGGATCACGCGAACCCTTAATGGTTTTCAAGAAGGGGGCGCAGCGTGATCAAAGCGATGGCGTCATATGTGCGGATCGTCGATGCGGTCAATTACCGGATCGGACGGGTCATGATGTGGGGCCTGTTCGTGATGATGGGCATCCTGCTTTGGTCCTCGATCTCGAAAACCTTCTTTCTGCCATCGCTTTGGACGCTGGAAATGGCTCAGTTTGCGATGGTGACCTATTACATCATGGGTGGCCCGTATTCGATCCAGATGGGGTCGAACGTGCGGATGGACCTGTTTTATCACAACTGGAGCCCGCACCGGAAAGCCTGGTTCGATGCCTTCACGGTGCTGCTGCTGATCTTCTATCTGGGTGTGCTGTTCTATGGCGGACTTGGGTCCACAGCCTACAGCCTTGGCTATTGGGGCGATGAACCGGTTTCCTACTTCATCGGTTTGCTGACAGGCAGTGAGGAAATTGGGAGGTTGGAGCGGTCATCAACGGCGTGGCGGCCGTATATCTGGCCGGTCAAGGCCATCATGGTGTTCGGCTTCTTCCTGATGCTGCTGCAGGCGATATCGGAATTCTTCAAAGACATAGCCCGGATCAACGGGCAGGAAATCGGGGTCTCGCGGGCATGAGCCAGGAATATATCGCCATCTTCATGTTCGCATTGATGATGCTGATGCTGTTCACAGGTCAGCGTGTCTTTGGCGCGATTGGCGCCGTTGCGACTATTGCTGCGCTGGCGCTGTGGGGAACAGGCGGGCAGGACATCACGTTCTCGGCCGCGATGAAGCTGATGAAATGGTATCCGCTGCTGACGCTGCCGATGTTCATCTTCATGGGTTACGTGCTCAGCGAAAGCCGCCTTGCAGATGACCTTTACCGGATGTTCCACGTCTGGATGGGACCTGTAAATGGCGGTCTGGCCATCGGCACGATCGGCCTGATGGTGCTGGTCTCGGCCATGAACGGGTTGAGCGTCGCCGGCATGGCCATCGGCGCAACCATCGCGCTGCCCGAGCTTTTGCGGCGCGGGTACGACAAGACAATGGTGACCGGAGTAATTCAGGCCGGGTCCAGTTTGGGTATCCTCGTGCCGCCGTCGGTGGTTCTGGTTCTATACGCGATGATCGCGCGCCAACCGGTCGGGCAGCTTTGGCTGGCAGGGATCATTCCGGGCTTGCTGATGGCCGCGATGTTCATCCTGTATATCTGGATCCGCTGCCGCATTCAGCCCGAGCTTGGCCCCGCCATGGAAGACGCGCATGAGGTGCCACGGGCCGAGAAAATCCGGCTACTGGGGGCAGGGGCGCTGCCGCTGATCATCTTCGCCGCGATGATGGTTCCCTTTGTGAATGGCTGGACGTCGCTGGTCGAAAGCTCGGCCATCGGTGCGCTGACCGCTTTGGCCGTGTCCGTCATCAAACGGCGGATGACCTGGAAGATTTTTGAGGATTGCACCAAGCAGACGCTTGCCATTTCCTGCATGTTCATGTGGATCATTCTGGCCGCGCTGGGCTTTGGGGCCGTATTCGATGGTCTGGGCGCAGTGAAAGCCATCGACAACCTGTTCACGGACCAACTTGGCCTGTCGCCTTGGATGATCCTGATTCTGATGCAGCTAAGCTTTATCGTCATGGGTACGTTCTTGGACGACACGGCCATGCTGGTCATCGTCGCCCCGCTCTACGTGCCGCTGGTCGGCGCGCTGGGCTTTGATCTGATCTGGTACGGGGTGCTCTACACGATCACGACCCAGATCGCCTATATGACGCCGCCCTTCGGCTACAACCTGTTCCTGATGCGGGCGATGGCCCCGCCCGAGATCGGGTTGAAGGACATCTACACCTCGATCTTCCCTTTTGTCGGCGTGATGGTCCTGGCCCTGACAATCATCATGATTTTCCCGGAAATCGCCCTGTGGCTGCCCGGATATGTTTATGGAAACTAATAAGAATGCTCGGTGAACGGGCACAGAAACTTTAACGGAGAGGAATTGACATGACGACAAGACGTAAGTTTCTGAAAACCGCTGGGGTCGGCGTTGCAGCCGCACCGCTGGCGACGCCCGCACTGGCGCAGAACACGATTACATGGCGGATGCAGACCTATGCGGGTCCTGCGCTGGCCGAGCATGTGATTGATCCCGCGATCAAAATGTTCAACCAGATTGCCGGTGACCGGATGCAGATCGAACTGTTCTATGCCGATCAGCTGGTCCCGACGGGCGAATTGTTCCGCGCGATGCAGAAGGGCACCATCGACGCTGTGCAGTCGGATGATGACTCGATGGCGTCACCGACCGAAGTCACCGTTTTTGGCGGCTACTTCCCGTTTGCCTCGCGCTATTCGCTCGACGTGCCCGTTCTGTTCAACCAGTGGGGCCTGAACGAGATCTGGGACGAGGAATACTCGAAGGTCGGCGTCAAGCACATCAGCGCCGGTGCATGGGATCCGTGCCACTTTGCGACCAAAGACCCGATCAACTCGCTGGCGGATATGAAGGGCAAACGCATCTTCACATTCCCAACGGCGGGTCGCTTCCTGTCGCAGTTTGGTGTCGTGCCGGTCACCCTGCCATGGGAAGACATTGAAGTCGCGGTTCAAACGGGCGAGTTGGACGGTATCGCGTGGTCGGGCATCACCGAAGATTACACCGTTGGCTGGGCCGACGTGACTAACTACTTCCTGACTAACAACGTGTCGGGTGCATGGGCGGGTCACTTCTTTGCCAATATGGACCGCTGGAACGAACTGCCGGAAGACCTGCAGACCTTGTTCAAGGTCTGCTGTGACCAGTCGCACTATTATCGCCAGTGGTGGTATTGGGGCGGTGAGGCCAACCTGCGCGTCAACGGCACCAAGATGCAGCTGACCTCGATTCCGGACGAAGAATGGGCAACCGTCGAGGAAGCCGCTGTCAAGTTCTGGGATGAAATCGCAGCCGAGTCCGAGACCAAGGCCAAGGTTGTCGACATCTTCAAACGTTACAACGCCGAGATGCTCAAGGCCGGCCGGCCTTACCGTTACGGCTAAGAAACCCTTCTTCCCGACGCGAGGGGCACCCCTTGCGTCGGGATTGGACATCATTAAGCGACACCATTTATGCTCTCGTCTGTTCCAAGAATAGAAAAACGAAACCGGAAGCACATCTGTGCACACCGGTCAGACGAGGTTTGAACATATGGCTATCGCGAGCTTTTTGATTGAGATTTTTGCCGCAACTATGTTGCTGCTGTTTGCCGTGCGTCTGGTGCGCACCGGCATCGAACGGCGTTTTGGCGCGTTGTTCCAGTCGATCCTGACACGCCACTCCAACAGCTTTGTTGCAGGGGGGGCTGGCATGATTCTGGCCACTATCCTGCAAAGTTCGGCTGCCGTTACGGTCTTGCTGACAGGTTTCGCTGCGGCGGGGATGGTGACGTTTGGGATGGCGCTGGCAGGTGTGCTGGGTGCTGATCTGGGTGCCGCGCTGGTCATTCAGGTTCTGTCCTATGATCTGGGCTGGCTTCAGCCCGCGCTGCTGGCGTTGGGCGGCTGGCTGTACCTTAAGTCCGAAAGGTCGAATGTTCGGCTTATGGGGCGGATCGTTCTGGGTGTCGCCTTTATTCTGATTTCGCTTCAGTTCCTGCGCGAAGCAGTCGAGCCGATCCGCGAAAGCGCGTTCCTGCCCGCGATCGCAGGGTATCTTGAGACCGACTATTTCAGCGCCTTTATCGTTGGTGCGGTGCTGGCCTTTGTCATGCACAGCTCGGTTGCGACGATCCTGATGTGTGTTGCACTGGTTCAAATTGGCGCAATCCCTTTCACCGCAGGGCTGTCTCTGGTTTTGGGTGCAAATCTGGGCTCGGCTTTTATTCCGATCTGGTTGACCCGCGATATGACGGTGACCGCACGGCGTATTCCGCTGGCCAATCTGCTATTGCGGGGCACGGCAGCACTGGTGATGCTGATTGTTGTCAATGTCGGTGGATTGCACGAGGCGCTGATGGTGACCGGCCCGGCACAATCCCTGATTTTTGCGCATATCGGGTTCAACCTTGCGGTATTCCTGCTGGCGACCAGCTTTGTGAACCAATTGGAACAGCCGATGGCCGTTCTGATGGCGGAGCCCAAAGCCGAGGCCAATGCGCTGGATCAATTCTCGGATGCGCTGACGCCGTTGGGTGATCCCAGTGGTTCAAGGGCCAGCGTTGCAATGTCCTCTGTGCGCCACGAGCTGTTGCAGATGATTACGCAGGTCGAGCGTATGTTCCGCCCGGTGCTGGATATCTATGAACAAGACGACAGCGACGCGATTTCCGCACTTTGGCAACAGGACGAACGAGTCAACGCGCAACTGACCGAGATCCGTCGCTTTGTTGCGCGTATGCCGCGGCAGAACATGAGTAAGGCCCAAGTGAAAGCCGCGCGGGGTTTGGTTGAATATGCCATCCGTCTTGAGGCTGCGGGCGACGTCGTCTCGAACCGGATGACGCGCACGGCACAGATCAAACACACGGAACGCGCGGAGTTTTCAGCGCAAGGCTGGAAAGAGCTGAAGGATTTGCACGCGGCCATTCTGGAGAGCTTCTCGCTGGCGCGACACGTGCTGTTGGTGGACGACATGGATTGCGCGCGCCGGTTGGTGCTGGACAAGGCCGAGGTCAAGCGGATGTCACGCGACAGCCGTAAGGCGCACCTAAAACGGCTGGAGCGCGGTCAGACCGAGAGTTTCCAGTCCAGCGACCTGCACCTGGAAACCTTGCGGTCCATGCGGGATCTGCACGGGCATATCGCTGCCGTTGCGTACCCGATCCTCTACAAAAGCGGTCAGGTTCTGGAGACGCGTCTGGTGATGGAAATGGAAAAAGAAGCCAACGATGACTGATGGCGGGCACGTGAAAGCGAGTGACAGGGGAAACCAATGATGGGCAATGAAGCGATTTTGGCCGATCTGAAAGCCAAATTCGAAGCGGGCGAGGTCGACACCGTACTGGTTTGCATGGTGGACATGCAGGGCCGGCTGATGGGCAAGCGGTTTCACGCAGGTCATTTCGTGGCAGGTGCGTGGGAAGAAACCCATTGTTGCAATTACCTGCTGGCCACGGATCTGGAGATGGGCACGCCCGACGGCTATGCCTCGACCAGTTGGGAGCGGGGTTATGGCGATTATGTCATGAAGCCCGATCTGAGCACGCTGCGCCCGGTGCCGTGGCTGGAAGGCACGGCGATGGTGATGTGCGATGTGCTGGATCACCACACCCATGAAGAGGTTCCACACGCGCCTCGGTCCATTTTGAAGAAGCAGGTCAACCGGCTGAAAGCCATGGGCTATGATGCGATGTGCGCCACCGAGCTGGAGTTTTTCCTCTTTGAGAAGAGCTTTGATCAGATCCGCAAGGAAGGCTTCCGCGATCTGGAGCCGATCTCGGGCTATAACGAAGACTATCACATCCTCCAGACCACCAAGGAAGAGCATGTGATGCGCCCGATCCGCAACCACCTTTGGAATGCGGGGATTCCGGTTGAGAACTCGAAGGGTGAGGCCGAGACCGGGCAGGAAGAGCTGAACATCAAATACGCCCCGGCCATGGACACGGCCGAGTATCATTCGATCGCTAAGAACGCGGTGAAAGAGATCGCGTGGCAGCACGGTCACGCGGCGACGTTCCTGCCGAAATGGCATCACGATAAGGTGGGCAGTTCGTCTCACGTGCATCAGTCACTTTGGGCCGATGGAAAGCCTGCCTTCTATGACGCTGCGGATGAGTTGGGCATGTCAGCCTTGATGAAAAGCTACATGGCGGGTCTGCTGAAATACGCGGGCGACTATACCTATTTTATGGCGCCTTATATCAACAGCTACAAACGTTTCATGAAGGGCACCTTTGCGCCCACGCGGATCATCTGGTCGGTCGACAACCGCACTGCCGGGTTCCGCCTGTGCGGCTATGGCACCAAAGCGGTTCGGGTCGAATGCCGGATACCGGGTTCGGACATGAACCCTTACCTTGCAATGGCAGGAATGTTGGCAGCTGGAATTGCAGGTATAGAAGAGGGGCTGGAATTGCAGGCCCCCACCAAGGGCGATGTGTACCAGGGCGAAACTGGCATGATCCCTGGCAACCTGCGCGCGGCGCGGGATGCGTTGCACGGGTCAGAGATGCTGCGCGCGGCGATGGGAGACGACGTGGTCGATCACTATACTCGCGCAGCGGAAGTCGAGATCGAGGAATTCGAGCGTGTTGTGACCGATTGGGAAGTTGCACGGGGGTTTGAGCGGGCTTGAACGGCTAGAACGAGGGGCGCTGCCCCTCGCGCTCCCCGGGATATTTTTGGCCATATGAAGCAGAGATCCTGCTTTCAGTGAGAATGGAGTGAACATGGGCCAGATGTTGAAATGCATCTCGCCGATCGATGGATCGGTTTATGCGGAACGTGAGGTGCTGTCGCGTGAGGCTGCGTTTGAAGCCGCAGACCGCGCTCGAGCTGCACAAACTGAATGGGCATCGCGCCCGTTACAGGAACGGATTGATCTTGTGATGGCAGGCGTGGCTGCTGTCGGCGCGATGAATGACGAAATCGTGCCCGAACTGGCGCAAATGATGGGACGCCCGGTTCGCTATGGCGGTGAGTTTGGCGGCTTTAATGAGCGCGCCAGCCATATGGCCGAGATTGCGGAAGGCTCGCTGGCCGACATCGCGGTGGGCGAGGATGAGACCTTCAAGCGGTACATCAAGCGCATCCCGCATGGCGTCGTCTTTGTGGTGGCACCGTGGAACTATCCGTATATGACGGCGATCAATACGGTCGCACCAGCGCTGATTGCCGGGAACACGGTGATCCTGAAGCATGCCACGCAGACCCTGTTGGTCGGTGAGCGTATGGCGCGGGCTTTCCATTCGGCAGGTGTGCCTGAGGATGTGTTCCAGAACGTGTTCCTGAGCCATGACGTGACCAATGACCTGATCGCGGGCAATGCTATTGATTTCGTGAATTTCACCGGCTCGGTCGGCGGCGGCCAAGCGATGGAGCGCGCGGCGGCGGGCACCTTTACTGGTGTCGGCACGGAGTTGGGTGGCAAGGACCCTGGCTATGTCATGGACGACGCCGATCTGAATGCGGCTGTCGATACGCTGATCGACGGAGCGATGTTTAATTCGGGCCAGTGCTGTTGTGGGATCGAGCGAATTTACGTCCACGAAAGCCTTTATGACGACTTCGTCTCGAAGGCTGTTGAGGTCGTGAAAGGGTACAAGCTGGGCAATCCGCTGGATACAGAGACAACAATTGGACCGATGGCAAATGTGCGTTTCGCCGATGAAGTTCGCGCGCAGATCGCCGAGGCGGTTGAGGCCGGGGCAGTAGCCCATATCGACACATTTCCCGAGGATGATGGCGGGGCTTATCTGACACCGCAAATCCTGACCAACGTCACCCACGACATGCGGGTGATGCGGGATGAGAGCTTTGGTCCAGTGGTCGGCATCATGAAAGTGTCCTCGGACGAGGAGGCCATTGCCTTGATGAATGACAGTGAATTCGGCCTGACCGCCAGCCTCTGGACCCGCGATGTGGATCGGGCTGCGCGTGTTGGCGACCAGATCGAAACTGGCACCGTGTTCATGAACCGCGCCGACTATCTGGACCCCGGTCTCTGCTGGACCGGTTGCAAGAATACCGGGCGCGGCGGCGGTTTGTCCGTCATCGGCTATCACAATCTGACACGTCCCAAATCCTACCACCTGAAAAAGGTCACGGACTAAGGGCACCGGCCTGCCCGGTACAGACCCCCTCGGCCGGGCAGGCCTCAAATCACAAAGGAAACCTGACATGTCACTTGTTGGAAACTGGTCCTATCCGACCGCTATCAAATTTGGGGCAGGGCGCATCAAGGAACTGCCCGAGGCGTGCGCTGCCGCTGGTATAAAGAGACCATTGCTGGTCACAGACAAGGGCCTGGCCGACCTGCCAATCACCACAGCGACGCTGGACATCATGGATGCCGCGGGGTTGGGGCGTGGTTTGTTCAGCGATGTGGACCCGAACCCGAACGAAAAAAACCTTGAAGCAGGAGTCGCGGCCTACAACGCAGGCGGCCATGATGGTGTGATCGCCTTTGGCGGCGGCTCGGGGTTGGACCTTGGCAAAATGGTCGCTTTCATGGCGGGCCAGACGCGCCCCGTCTGGGATTTTGAGGATATTGGTGACTGGTGGACCCGTGCCGACGCGGACGTTATTGCGCCGATCATCGCTGTCCCGACCACAGCGGGGACAGGATCCGAGGTCGGGCGCGCGAGTGTCATCACCAATTCCGAGACCCACGCGAAGAAGATCATCTTCCACCCCAAGGTTTTGCCCACCGTGGTGATTTGTGACCCCGAACTGACGGTTGGGATGCCCAAGTTCATCACAGCGGGCACCGGGCTGGATGCCTTTGCCCATTGTGTCGAGGCGTTCTCCAGCCCTCACTACCACCCGATGAGCCAGGGCATCGCGCTGGAGGGTATGCGGCTGGTTAAGGAGTACCTGCCACGTGCTTATGCAGATGGCACCGATATAGAAGCCCGCGCGCAGATGATGAGCGCCGCAGCCATGGGGGCCACCGCTTTCCAGAAAGGCCTGGGCGCGATCCACGCCATGAGCCACCCCATCGGTGCGCACTTCAATACCCACCACGGCACCACCAACGCGGTCTGCATGCCTTCGGTTCTGGAGTTCAACGCCCCGGCGATTGCAGACCGATTCCAGTCGGCCGCAGCCTATCTGGGCATCAACGGTGGCTTTGACGGGGTCAGAGGTTTTGTTCAGGAGTTCAATGACTCGTTGGGTATCCCGGCCAAGTTGTCCGATCTGGGTGTGACCGAAGCGGCGATCCCGGAACTCGTGCGGGGTGCGATCATCGACCCGTCCTGCGGCGGTAACCCGATCGAGCTGACTGAGGACAACCTGACCACGCTCTTCAAGGCTGCATTGTGATCGGTCTCACACTGTGCGAGTAACGAAACCGGCCCGGTTCTCGGGCCGGTTTTTCCTGTGCGAAAGGTTGGGACGTGACCCCGTTTGTAATCGCCATCATTCTGACGGCCGCGCTGCTGCACGCAGTGTGGAACGCGATTGTCAAAACTGCGGCCGACCGGACCACGACACTTGGGCTGGTCGCGCTGGGCCATGTCATCCCTGCGATGGCGATGATCCTGCTGCTGCCGCTGCCCAGTGCTGAAAGTTTTCCTTATATCCTGATCTCAACTGTCGTGCATTTCGGGTACTACTTCATGCTGGGCAAAGCCTATCAGCATGGGGACTTAAGCGTCGTTTATCCAATCGCGCGCGGTATCGTGCCTGCTCTGGTCTCGCTCTGGGCTATGATACTGGTGGGCGAGGTGCTGCCGTTGCAAGCGTGGGGCGGAATAGCACTGATCGCGCTCGGTATTCAGCTCAGCAGTTGGAGCGCCCTGCGGTCCGGTGTCGGACGCTGGGCACTGGGATTTGCCTTGGGCACGGGCTTTTGCATCTCGATCTATTCGGTCGTGGACGGCATCGGTGTGCGGTTGTCGGGCAATACGCTCAGCTACTGGGCATGGGGGGCGTTTCTGCACCTGTTCATCGCCGGATTTGTCGGTGTCAAAAAACGGGACACCTTGGCCAACCTTCCTGCCAAAACGTGGATGATTGGTATTCTCGGCGGGTTGGTGTCGATGACCGCTTATGGCCTTGTTCTTTATGCCAAGAACTTCGCTCCGCTGGGTGCAGTTTCCGCGCTTAGGGAAACCTCTGTGATCTTTGCTGCGTTGATCGGGTTTATCTTCCTGCATGAAGGTAACTGGATGCGGCGGCTGGGTGCTGCGGTTCTGATGGCCATTGGTGTCGCCCTGATTGGCCTAGCCGTCTGATCGCGGCGGCCTTGCCGCTTACGCCCTTCGTCTCGCATAGTATTTGTGATTGGCGAGGGAGTGAATTTCATGACCAAAGAGATTGTACTGATCCACGGGGCGTTTGCCGGGCCGTGGTGCATGCAGGACTACGCGGGTTTCTTCCGGGACAGGGGCTGGACCGTACACACCCCCGCGTTGCGCTTTCATGGTGGGGACCCCAAGGCCGAACCCGACCCGGGCCTGACCGATACCAGCGTGATGGATTACGCAAATGACATCGCTGAATTCGTGCAGGGGTTAGACAGCAAACCGGTCATCCTTGGCCATGCCATCGCTGGTGTGGTGGCACAACAGGTGGCTTCACGCGGGCTGGCCAGTGCGATTGTTCTGATCAACCCGAATGCGCCGTGGGGGACGTTGCCCGAGACCGACGATGAACGCGCCATCCCGCGTGCGCTGATGGAAGGTGGAGCGTTCTGGAAACAGCCCATGCGGGTCGAGTTCGACCTGATGGCCCCCTTTGCGCTAAACAAGATGTCCGAGGCGCAGCAGCATGAGGTGTTCGACCAACTGGGGGCCGAAAGCGGCCGGGTGATGTTCGAGATGTTCTTCTGGATGTTCGACGATCACCACGCAATGAAGGTCGATATCGATAAAGTCGACTGCCCGGTGCTGATCGTTTCGGGCACCGAGGACCGCGCCGTGAACCCCGACACCTGCCGTGCGCTGGCCAAGCTATACGGAGAGCGCGCGACGTTTATGCCCGTGGAAAACCACGCGCATTTCCTGTTCATGGAACCCGGCTGGGAACATCCCGCCGGGCAGATCGCGGACTGGCTGGAGATGAAGGTGGGTTAGGCCACCCACCTTTTCAGGTCAGCGATTGACCTGAATACCGCTCTCCGGTTTCCACTTCATGACGCCGTCGCCGCCCTTGATACAGCGCAACAGGTGTTCTTCGCGCGCACTGGACGTTTCGGTCACGGTGTTGTTGCCAGAGATCACAACATAGGCGTCCACCGAAAAGGCCAAGCCGTTGTAATAGCAGAACCGTAACTCTGCCCCGACCGGAATAGGCGATGCGCCGATCAGCGACTGCTGCGCGCTTGCCTGACTGGCCAGCAAGGCGAAGGCCAGCCCGAGGGTTAGTGTCTTCATATTGTCCTCCCGTTCGAAAATTTGTTCGTTCAAATTGGGTCTTGGACGCTCGGATCCTCAGAATTTGTTCTTGGATGACAATTGCGCGCAAGTGTGAACGGGATCAACGGGTTAGGCAAGGGGGTGTTTGGTAGGGCGTTCCGATTGAAACATGCCATCGCGCAAAGTGGAGCATCTTACTAGCCTCAGAGCTTGCAAGTTCTGCACCCATTTTAGCGCTCACTGCTAAGGCCTTTGTTGCCGGTTGTGCAGTGTACTGGTAGCAACCTTAAGGAAGCGACCTATCTACTTTTAGGTATTGGCTTAGAACATCCAAAGTAAAAAATCTCGTATTACAGCTTGCGCAATGTCGATGGTAGGAATTGCTAGAAAGGTATATCCAACAAAACAGGCGATTAAAGAAACTCTTCGAGCCAGCCAACAGGAGTGCATTTGGGCAGTCCACCATTCACGTGCCATTAAGCGTGTGTATTCTCTGTTTTTTGGAACAAAATCTTCACTTTTTGAATATCTCGACGCTCGAGGAACTTGGTTTTTTACTACTAAGGGAAACTTACATACTCTCTTAGAAATGGCGTTCTATGTATCCAGTCTTCTCGCAAAACATCCGACTCAATTTTCGCAATCTCGGAAATCGAATAACTTGCGACAACTTGATCCGAAAAAACAATATCAGTTTTTGAACTGCTAAGCTCCTTTGGGGAAAAAAGCCTAAAAGTCGAATTGGCCACCAATACAAATAGGCTTCCAAAGAACGTAAATCGGAGTTTCGTTATGCCGGAAGAAAAAAAAGGCGATGTATCTTCTGGTGTTACCCCTGCAATTTCATCGAAGGAGATGGATTGAAGCAATGCGTCATTGAATAGAATTAAGTAACCTGCAATCGGTATGATCCCAACGACTTTGCTTAAGCCGTTGTTTGCAATCGTTTCGATGAAATCCCAGTGAAATACGCGCCACTCAGGTTTAGATGTATTCAAACATCCAACTCCTCCACGAACCGCGCGTTCTCCTGAATGTATTGGAACCGCAGTTCGGGTTTCTTGCCCATCAGGCGTTCGACCAGGTCGCCGGTCTCGCCGGGTTCGTCCTCGTCGATGGTGACCCGGATCAGTTTGCGGGACGCGGGGTCCATCGTGGTCTCTTTCAGGTCTTTGGCGTCCATCTCACCCAGACCCTTGAAGCGGGATACGTCGATCTTGCCCTTGCCGCCCAGACCTTTCTCAAGCCATTCATCCCGCTCGACCTCGTCCAGGCAATAAACGCGCTTGGCCCCTTGGGTCAGGCGGTAGAGGGGCGGGCAGGCGAGGTAGAGGTGGCCCGCGTCAATCATAGGGCGCATCTGGGTGAAGAAGAACGTCATCAGCAGCGCCGCGATATGCGCGCCGTCCACATCCGCGTCGGTCATGATGATGATCTTGTCATAGCGCAGGTCGTCGACGTTGAACTTGGTGCCCAGCCCCACACCCAGAGCTTGCGTCAGGTCGTTGATCTCGGCATTGGTGCCCAGTTTCGAACTGGCCGCGCCCAGCACGTTCAGGATCTTACCGCGCAGGGGCAAAAGGGCCTGCGTCTTGCGATTTCGGCCCATTTTTGCGGACCCGCCCGCAGAATCGCCCTCGACGATGAATAATTCGGTTCCGTCGCGTGTTGAACTAGAACAGTCCACCAACTTGCCGGGGAGACGCAGTTTCTTAGTGGCGGACTTGCGTTGTGTTTCCTTCTCGGCGCGTCGGCGCAGACGCTCCTCAGCCCGCAGGATGAGGAAGTCCAAAATCGCACCGGCGGATTTTGTGTCCGCGGCCAGCCAGTTATCGAAATGGTCGCGGACCGAATTCTCCACCAGCCGCTGCGCCTCGACCGTCGCTAGGCGATCTTTGGTCTGGCCCACAAATTCCGGTTCGCTGATGAAACATGACACCAGTGCACAGCCGCCGGTGATCAGGTCATCGCGGGTGATCTGACCGGCCTTCTTATTGTTGATCAGCTCGCCATAGGCCTTGATGCCCTTGAGGACCGCGGCCCAGAACCCGGCCACATGGGTTCCGCCTTCGGGAGTAGGGACCGTGTTACAGTAGGATTGGATGAACCCGTCGCGCGAGGGCGTCCAGTTGATCGCCCATTCGACCTTGCCGGGGGTGCCGAACTTTTCCCGAAAGTCCACGGTGCCGGCAAAGGGTTGCTCGGCATAGGTCGACGAGCCGTTCATCGTTTCCTTGAGGTAATCGGACAGGCCGCCGGGGAAGTGGAACGTGGCCTCGGTCGGGGTTTCGCCATCGTCGATGGCAGATTTCCAGCGAATCTCGACGCCCGAGAACAGGTAGGCCTTGGAACGGATGGATTTGAACAGGCGGGCGGGTTTGAACTTGTGATGGCCGAAGATGTCCGCGTCGGCGTGGAAGGTCACTGTGGTTCCGCGCCGGTTGGGAGCTGCGCCAACCTTTTCTACGGGACCCAGAGGGATACCACGAGAGAATCGCTGTTCAAAAAGCGTCTTGTCGCGCGCCACCTGGACGACCATTGAATCCGACAAGGCGTTCACAACCGACGCACCCACGCCATGCAGACCACCCGAAGTCTGGTAAGCTTTGCCCGAGAACTTACCGCCCGCGTGCAGGGTGCACAGAATGACCTCCAACGCCGATTTGTCGGGGAATTTGGGGTGCGGATCGATCGGAATGCCGCGCCCGTTATCGCGCACGGTCAGCGCGTAATCGGCGTGCAGTTCCACCTCGATCCGGTTGGCGTGGCCCGCAACCGCTTCGTCCATCGAGTTGTCGAGGATTTCAGCCACCATATGATGCAGCGCGCGTTCGTCCGTGCCGCCGATATACATGCCGGGGCGTTTGCGTACCGGTTCCAGCCCTTCAAGCACCTCGATCGAGGAGGCGTCATAAGTTGTGGTCGCTTCTGGCGTCAACAGATCGTCGGGCATGGGTGCTGCTCTTGTTTTTAGGTTTGCCCCATTATGGCAGGTGATGTGTGTCGGGGGAAGAGGGGCGCGAGGTATTGTGGGCTATTCAGAAATAACAAAACCGATCAGTGCGCGGTTCAATCCCGGCGACCCAATTTGTTCTGTGCCATGAGTTGACTGACTTCGCTGTCCGGAATGGCATTCGCAGCGTAGTCAAAGGTTCCATTCGTCATGACTTCCTGCGCCGCCGACCTTATCGCTGCCAATGCCGTGCGGGCAAAGGATCCGCCGACGCTGATGCGGCGTACGCCTGCTTTTGAAAGCTCTGAGACAGAATAAGTTGCGCCACTTAGGCCCATCACGACATTCACAGGCTTATCGACTTCTGCGCAAACGGTTCTGATCGCGTCCAGATCCGGAAGGCCCGGAGCATATAGCACATCTGCGCCAGCTTCTGAAAAGGCTTGCAGGCGCTTGATCGTATCTGCCAAATCCGGGTGTCCACATATGAAATTCTCAGCTCTGGCCGTCAGAAGAAATGGCAATTCCCGCGCCGCATCGGCGGCCGCTTGAATTCGGTCAATCGCGTGGGACATTTCATAGATTGGTGCGTCAGGATCCCCTGTTGCATCCTCGATCGACCCTCCGACGAGGCCACTTCGACATGCCATCTGGATTGTTTCAGCACAGGCATCCGGTGTGTTTCCGAAACCGTCCTCCAAATCCGCTGAAACCGGCAGGTTTGCCGCATCTGCAATCTCTGTTGCATTGTTAAGGATTTCATCGCGGCCAAGGGCGGCGAAGGAATCCCGTTTTCCTTTTGAAAACGCATATCCGGCGCTGGTGGTGGCCAACGCTTTGAAGCTGAGATTTGCCAACAGCAGCGCGGAACCCGCGTCCCACGCATTGGGCATGACAAAAGCCCCAGGAGAATTGTGGAGCGCCTTGAAGCGCTGAAATTTGGCAGTTTGCTCTGACATGGGCTTTCCAGTTTTAGGTCGCCATCACCATAGGAGCGGGGGAACGAAAAAGGAACATTTTTGTGTTATGGTTTTTCTCAACGTGTGCTGATCCAGACTGCTAATGTACTTCATCTAACAGATTTAAAACGATTTCGTTTTCGTCTCGTAACCGGTGCGAAACGCTTCTACACTCCGGTCAAAGCCAATTTGGACAGAAAACGAGGGTCGGATGAGCTGGATTGAAACCATTCCTTTTGAGGCAGCGACGGGCCGACTAAAAAAACTCTATGAACGCGTGACTGGCCCCGGAAACAACGTCGACAACATAATGATGGTGCACAGCCTTCGACCCCATTCGATGGAGGGGCACATGGCAATGTACAAGAATGTCCTGCACCATTCGGCCAACAAGGTGCCCAAATGGTTCCTAGAGGTTTTAGGGGTTTGGGTCAGCGCGCTGAACAAATGCAGCTATTGTGTTGAGCACCACTATAGCGGCCTGCAGCGTCTGTTGGGCGATCCCGAACGTAGTCGGGCAATTCGTGCGGCGATTGAAGCTGGGACACTGGAAGAAGCTCCGCTGGACACGGCCCAGATCGCGGCCATGCGTTATGCGCGCAAACTGACCGAGGCACCGGCAGAGATGGAACAGCAAGACGTGGAAGCTTTGCGCGCGGCTGGATGGGACGATGGTGAGATCCTCGAAATCAATCAGGTCAGCGCATATTTTTCTTATGCGAACCGGACCGTTTTGGGGCTGGGGTGTTCCACGGATGGTGACATCTTGGGCCTGTCGCCCAACAATTCGGATGACCCGGCAGACTGGGGGCACCGATAGCCGGATCTAGCCCGCGATCCAGCCCTTGATGGCTTGCGCCACCGCTTCGGGCTGCTGGTGGTGAAGCCAGTGATCCGCATTTGGAATGTCGATACGCGTCAGATCGGGGGCGAACTCTTCCAGCCCTTCGGTCGCTTCTGGCAGCAAGGCCTTGTCGTCCCTTCCCCACAACAGCAGGTGGGGGCAGCGCACCATCAACCTCTCTTTTGGCAGTTCTGGCAAGTCTGTGCGTGGGACGCCGGGCTTCGCAACCACCAACGGTGAGGCTCGGTACCAGTTCAACATGGCCTCCAGTCGCCCGGGCCGCGCCCATTCCGTACGATATTCCTGCATTTGCGTGTCTGACATCCAATCTGTTCCCATCCCGAAACGAA
Source organism: Ruegeria atlantica (assembly GCF_013033965.1). Classification (GTDB taxonomy): domain Bacteria; phylum Pseudomonadota; class Alphaproteobacteria; order Rhodobacterales; family Rhodobacteraceae; genus Ruegeria; species Ruegeria atlantica_D. The sequence goes on along the minus strand of NZ_WQFE01000011.1, from coordinate 22,523 downwards.
AGAACTGTTCGAGCTTGGCGAAATTGTCGGCTGACAAACGTTCTGCAGCGTCCGGTGCGCGCAGGGTATTTATGTATTGGGAAGCTTCGGATTGCGCGCCGCCGGCGGCCATGGCCCGTTGGAACGGTGCCGGGTGCACTCCGTTTGCGATGATCAACTGGGTCACTAGGTCGGGGCGGAACATGGCCAGCCCATATGCCACAGATGCCCCCCAATCGTGGCCGAGCACAGTAACCGGACGATTGAGACCTTCAATCAGCGTCGCCATGTCCGAAACCAGTTGCGATAGGGCATAGTGGCCAACTCCTTCCGGTGCCCAGCTTTGCCCGTACCCGCGTTGATCGGTGGCGATGCAATAAAAATCCGAGGACAGATGCGGGGCCAGATCCCGCCATGCGCCTCCGTATTCGGGAAACCCGTGCAGCATCAACACAGGCGGAAGGCCGGGGTTCCCCCAGCTGCGCTGCAAGAATCTCTGACCGTTAAGATCAACAAACTTGTTTTCCATAGGCAAAGCCCTTTGTTGCGCCCGAAACACACGCCCGGAAAGATGTAAAAGTTTGACACCAATCAAAGCGTGTTTTTTGCCCGACTGCTAGGCGTTTTCCCGGACAGTGAGACAAGGAGAGCCTGAATGGAAATTGTGCCGCCGATCGAGAAAACCCAAGAACCTGCCAACCTGTCGGCAATCGCCAATACAATATCATCGGAACCCAGCCCCGAAAGAATTCGCCAAGCTTTTGAAAGTGGCAAATACCCCTATGACCGCAAGATGGCGCGAAAAGCCTATGAGGCGGAAAAGGCGCAATTGCAGGCAGAACTGTTAAAGGTACAGCATTGGGCGCAGGAAACCGGTCAGCGGTTTGTCTTGCTGTTCGAGGGCAGAGATGCCGCAGGCAAGGGCGGAACAATCAAACGCTTCATGGAACACCTGAACCCGCGGCAAGCGCGTGTCGTTGCCCTGAACAAACCTACTTGGGAAGAGAAAGGGCAATGGTACTATCAGCGCTACATTCAGGAATTACCCACTGTTGGTGAGATGGTTTTCTACGACCGGTCCTGGTACAACCGCGCCGGTGTTGAACGGGTCATGGGCTTCTGCTCACCTAACGAATACCTCGAGTTCATGCGTCAAACGCCCGAGTTGGAGCGGATGTTGGTACGCTCTGGCATCCAGCTGTACAAATACTGGTTCTCGGTCACACAATCCGAACAACAACGCCGGTTCAAAAGCCGCGAAACTGATCCGTTGAAACAGTGGAAGCTGTCGCCGATCGATAAAGCCAGCCTGGATAAATGGGACGACTATACCGAGGCCAAGGAGGCGATGTTCTTCTATACCGATACCGCCGACGCCCCGTGGACTATCGTGAAATCGAACGACAAAAAACGTGCGCGCCTGAATTGCATGCGCCACTTTCTGTCCACGCTGGATTATTCGGACAAGAACCATGACGTTGTTGACACCCCCGATCCTTTGATCGTGGGGCAGGCACATCACGTGATCCAACACTCGGAACATATTCTGGGCACTTCACTACATCCCGAAACGGCGTGATACGCGTCCTTTGGACCTTCGGCGGATTTTGAATCCGCAGACGTAGTCTCAATGTGAAATTCCGTCGTTCGCCTCTTGCCCCGGCCTTGGGCCGGGCATAAGGCTGATGCGATGAACAAAGTGATGACATATCGCGCCCACTTCCGGGCCATTGCAGTACTGGGACTGCCGCTGATCGGCGGGCACCTGGCCCAGTTTGCAATCGGTCTGACGGATACGGTCATGTTGGGCTGGTACGGGGTTGAGGCGCTGGCTGCAGTGACTCTGGCCAGCAGTTATTTCTTTGTACTGTTTCTGTTTGGGGCCGGGTTCGGCCTCGCCGTCATGCCGATGGTTGCGACAGCGGCGGCCGAAGAAGACGAGACAAGCATTCGTCGTTCAACGCGCATGGGGCTGTGGCTGTCGCTGATCTATGCGGCGGTTATGATGCCAATGCTGTGGTGGTCGTACCCCATATTCATGTTGTTGAAACAGGACCCGCAGGTTGCTGAAACCGCGTCCCAATACCTCCGAGTCGCGGGCTGGGGCCTATTCCCTGCGCTTTTGGTCATGGTGCTGAAATCCTATCTGGCCGCGTTAGAGCGAACCCAGATTGTCTTGTGGATCACGGTCGCGGCAGCAATGATCAATGGGGTGACCAACTATGCCCTGATCTTCGGCAACTGGGGTGCCCCGGAATTGGGGGTGATGGGGGCGGCCATCGCTTCGGTCGTTACCCAGGCAGTGTCGCTGGTCCTTGTGGTGATTTACGCGGTACGCGCGCTGCCCGAACACAGCCTGTTCCAGCGGTTCTGGCGCCCAGACTGGGAGATGTTCCTGAGTGTCTTGCGCCTTGGAGTGCCGATAGGATTGACGACCTTGTCCGAGGTTAGCCTATTCGCAATGTCTGCGATCATGATGGGTTGGCTGGGGCAGGTTCCGCTGGCCGCACACGGGATTGCGCTGAACCTCGCATCTGCGACGTTCATGGTGCATCTGGGATTGTCCAACGCCGCGACGATCCGGGCCGGCAACGCGCTCGGTCGCAAGGACCGACCGCACCTTGAACGAGGTGCGATCGCGGTGACAGGAATGTCACTGGTGATCTCGGTCATGACTGTCATCCTGTTCCTGACCTGTGCCGAGCCGCTGATTTCGCTGTTTATGGAGCCAGATGACCCGCAGCGTTCCGAGATTCTGGTAATCGGCACCGGCCTGCTGGCGATGGCGGCATTGTTTCAGCTGGTGGATGGGGCGCAGGTCATTGCGCTTGGCCTTCTGCGCGGGCTGCAGGACGCAAAGATTCCAATGGTTATGGCCGCGCTCAGCTATTGGGGCGTGGGGATTACGTCCTCGTATTACTTTGGTTTTGTGCTGGGTATGGACGGAATCGGGGTCTGGCTGGGCCTTGTTCTGGGCCTGGCCTGCGCGGCGGTTCTGCTGATGGCACGTTTCTGGATGCGTTCAGTCCGTGAGGTTGGTGTGCCCGCCGAGTAAGTTGCGGCGGGTCACTGTTTACTGAACCGGTCTGCCTTTTTTCGTACCAGAACGGAGCGGAGATCGTGCATGGCCAGCAACAGCCGGTCAGTGACCTCTTCAAGCTGTTCGGGCGTCGCCTTGGATTGTGCCCATTGCGTGGTGAGATTCAGATAGTCGACTGCACGGTGAATGTCGTCGATGTCGCGCTGGGCCAGCAGCGCTTTGCGCTCCTCCATCCAACGGGCAATCTCTGCCTTATCGGCATCGGTCAAGGTGCGCTGGCCCTGCGGTTTCACTTCACCATTTCGGATGTTGATGACGGCAATCTGATCCATCTCGATCCGGCGCTGGCGGTTTTCGGTGTCGATCCTGAAAACCGCTGCGCCGTTTTCGCGAACGCGGAAATAGTATTCGGGCAGTTCTGACGTCATTTCTGCAAACTCAGGTCAATGATGCACAAAAGCGCTGGATGCGGGTGCAAGCTTCGGTCAGTGCCTCGTCCGAGGTTGCATAGCTGACCCGAAAGTTTGGTGACAAGCCAAAGGCCGCGCCGAAGACAACGGCCACGTCTACCTCTTCCAGCAAGGCGGTCGCAAAAGCCTCATCGGAGTCGATCACGGTGCCTGCAGGCGTGGTCTTGCCGATCAACCCGGCAATTGAGGGATAGACGTAGAACGCCCCCTCGGGCGTCGGGCAGCTGATGCCGTCGATGTCGTTCAACATGCGAACAACCAGATCACGGCGGCGTTTGAACGTTTCGTTGTTGGGGGCCAAGAAGGATTGCGTCCCGTTCAGCGCTTCAACTGCCGCCCACTGGCTGACCGAGCAGGGGTTCGAGGTCGACTGCGACTGAATCTTGCGCATCGCTGCGATGATTTCGACCGGCCCCGCCGCATAGCCGATGCGCCAGCCGGTCATGGCGTAGGCTTTTGATACACCGTTGCAGGTCAGCGTCCGGTCATAAAGTCGAGGCTCGACTTCAGCCGGGGTGCAGAATTCGAACCCGTCATAGGCCAGGTGTTCATACATGTCGTCGGACATGACCCAGACATGCGGATGGCGCATCAGAACATCGGTCAGTTCTTTCAGCTCTTCACGGCTGTAGCCTGCACCCGTAGGGTTCGACGGCGAGTTGAAGATAAGCCATTTAGTTTTTGGCGTGATTGCGGCCTCAAGCTGATCAGCGGTCAGCTTGAAATTGGTCTGGATCGACGTTTCCGCAATGACCGGAGTTCCCCCAGCCAACAGCACCATGTCAGGATAGGAAACCCAATACGGCGCAGGGATCACAACCTCATCACCCTCGTTCATCGTGGCCATCAGCGCATTGTACAAGGTTTGCTTGCCGCCGGTGCCGACTGAAATTTGTGCAGGTGTATAGTCCAAACCATGGTCACGCTTCATCTTGGCGCAGGCCGCTTGCTTCAACTCCGGGATGCCGTCAGGCGCGGTGTATTTGGTCTTACCAGCCGCGATGGCGGCAACCGCCGCGTCCTTGATGTTCTGCGGAGTGTCGAAATCGGGCTCACCTGCGCTGAGGCCGATGACATCGCGCCCGGCAGCTTTCAGCTCGGCCGCTTTTGCCGTGATCGCTATGGTGGGCGATGGCTTTACGCGTGACAGTGTCGCAGAAAGGAAACTCATGGTCGGCCTCGGTTTGTATGTTCAGCCTGACTGTCATAGGGTGCGCTCGAATGACGATCAAGCGATATGAGTTAAGGAATTGGAGACCCCGATGAACGACGAGAACGACTGGTTTGGGCCGGACGCAGCGACATTCGGGGACAGGCTGGCCGGGGCACGCGAAGCGGCCGGTATGACCCAGTCTCAGATGGCGCGGCGGCTTGGTGTCAAGAAGGCGACGATTGCAGCCTGGGAAAACGATCTGTCCGAGCCGCGCGCAAATCGCCTGTCCATGATGGCAGGTATGGTCAACGTTTCGATCATGTGGCTGCTGACCGGAGAGGGCGAGGGCATGGATGCCCCGATGGAAGCTGATGAGGGCGCGCCCGAACTGGCCGATATCGTGGCGGAACTGCGCTCAATCCGGGGTGAGATGCGCGCCAGCGCCGAGCGTGCGGCAAAGCTTGAGAAACGGCTGCGCCTGATGCTGGAGCAGGGCCAGTGAGCGAAACTCGGGACACCCGTATCAAGCGTCTGAAGATGCGATCCATGCGGCGTGGGATCAAAGAAATGGATCTGATCCTGTCGGCCTATGCTGATCGGAACCTGTCGGCAATGGAGCCATCGGGTCTGGACACCTATGATGCGCTGCTGCACGAAAACGATCAGGATCTTTATCAGTGGGTCACCGGGCAGGTGCAACCGCCCGAAACCTATGCCAGTCTGATATCGGACATCGCGCAAACATTTCAAAAATAACAGAAAATCCAGCTTAACCGATTTTTCGGGAATTCCATTCATCCTGCCTGAAACAGCGCGACTGAATCGGAGGGTCGGATGAGTATGGAAATGCAGGTCTCCGCGCCGGGAACCAAGGGGTTCATGACCAGCTACCTTGAGGCACTTGCCTTGGTGGAACGGCTGCACCGGTTGCTTTTGGACGTCATCAAGGATGAGTTTGAGCGTGTCGGCGTATTGGAAATCAACGCCGTGCAGGCCTTGCTTTTGTTCAATATAGGTGACCATGAAGTCACTGCCGGTGAACTGAAAAGCCGGGGCTACTATCAGGGCAGCAACGTCAGCTACAACCTGAAAAAGCTGGTCGAAATGGGGTACATGCATCACCAAAGGTGCGAGATCGACCGGCGATCTGTCAGGGTTCGTTTGACCCCACGTGGCCGCGAGATTCGCGATATCGTATCCGATCTGTTTTCTCGCCACGCTGATGGGCTGCAAAATCGCGGTGTGCTGGGTCTGGAAGGCATCGACGACATCACAACGTCGCTGCGGCGGGTCGAGCGGTATTGGACGGACCAAATTCGGTACATCTATTGATCAGGGGCGCAGGGTGTTTGTGGCGTCGGACAGGGTGAGCCCCTCTAACTCGCGTATCAGTTTTCGGGTCATCGCGTCTTCGTAAGCCTCAAAGCCCAAAGCGACTTCGACGAACGCTCCGGGTCCGAGAATGACCCAGGTGTTGTAATAGGCGGAAAGCTCACCGACCTGGACGTAACGTTTGTCACCGTGGCTGGGATCGTCGGCTCCGATCACCAGCCCGTTGATCGTGATGCCGGAGGCTTCCAGTGCGGCTTTTACCTCGCGGGGATGAGGCCCCAGATTGTGCTTTCCGTCCCCCGACAAATCCAATGTGCGTTTCCAGCAACTGGGTTGCTGCGACAGTAGTTGAGCACCGAACTGCATTGCCGACCCAACGGCCGTGCCGCGCGGCGCGTTGCCACGCGCAACGGATTTCAGAATGTCGCCGATCCGTTCGATATCTTGCGCCGTGCGAATCTCAGTCCAGTCTATCAACATGCGTTGATGGCGTGTCTCGCTCCATTCGTAGATCGCCAGCCACACGGGCGCGCCAGCGTCGGACAGGATCAATTGCACAACTTCAGGGCGCTGCAGGGCGGCAGCAAGACCGTCAGTTTGCAACCGATACTCGGCGCTGTCGACCGAGCCGGATACGTCCAGACCTAAAGCCAGCGCTTGCCGGCATTCCGACGCGGCAGAACTTGCAAACAGGGCAAAAACCGCTGTCAGCAGCCGGATCATCGATGCGCACTTTCCTGCAACTCACCGATCTGCAACCCCTTCAGCTCACGCTCAAGTTTGCGGCGCATCGCACGTTCAAAATCCTCGAACCCTTGCGCGATCTCAAGAAACGCGCCGGGACCGTGCAGAACGTTGTTCTCGAAGAACGGGATAAGGAACAGCTCTCCTTCAAAGTCAGCGGCGTTGATCACCAGCCCGTTGACCACGACGTTTTGAAAGGGAAAGTGCCGATATGCGGAATCCGGCCCGTAGCCGTCATTGTTCGAGCCATCGCCGGACAAGTCGATGGTGTTAAAAAGGCAGGGTGGCGCTTGCTGCATCAAGGTCGCGCCAAATGCCAGGGCATAGCCCATGGCCGTGGCTGAGCCGCTGTCCGAGCGAACGGATTGTTGCACTGTCGAGGCTGCGACCAACAGATCGGTCTCACTGTTGATCATAGTCCAGTTCAGAATAACGCGTTGGGTGGTGCGACCGCTCCACTCATACACGGCCAGCGCAACCGGTGCGGGCGAGGAAAAAAACGCTTCGACCACTTCTGGTGCGATCAATGCAGCCGCCAGGCCCTGCCGCTGCAAAACGTCTTCGTTCTCGTCAACGGAGGTTGAGATATCCATGGCGAGCGCCAGTGCAAGCCGGCAGGGCTCGGCTTGAACGGGGCTGGCCAGAACGGCCAGACCCAGCGATATCAGACAGCGGATCACCAGCTGCCGGTGCTTTCCATGCTGGCCCAGGGTTCAGCCGGTTCCAGCGCTTCGCCGTTTTGCAGCAGTTCGACCGAGATATTGTCCGGAGATCGCACAAACGCCATACGACCATCGCGCGGCGGGCGATTGATTACGACGCCGTTGTCCTGCAGGTGCTGACAAACTTCGTAGATGTTATCGACACCGTAGGCTAAGTGCCCGAAATGGCGGCTGTCGCTGGGCAGATTATCGTCGCCGTCCCAGTTGTGCGTCAGTTCGATAGGCCGATCCTCTTGTCCTGGGGGTGCCATGAAGATCAGCGAAAACCGGCCAGATTCGCTGTCATACCGGCGGGTTTCCTTCAGGCCTAGTAGTTCATAGAACGCCATCGACTTCTCCAGATCCTTCACGCGGACCATGGTGTGAAGATATCTCAGCCCCATTGCGGCTTCCTTTCTAGTCAGGTGATGTGCTGCAGCTTAGCGCGCAGGCCAAGCGTGTCGAGGGGCAGGGTGGACACAATTTGGAAATTGCGACGCTGGGTGTACATGTCGCGGTTCCGGTCAGGGATTTGTCGAGATATAGTGGTGGGCGACTCATTGCTGGAAAGGAACTTTCATGCCGCTGTCCTCTGACCAACTGGCCGAGATCGAAGCGCAACGGGCGCAATCGCATCCAACACGCCGCGTTGTGGCCGAGGGGATGGAAGACCACCTCTATACTGCGCACCAAGTGCTGGACCACGGCTTTGTACGCGTGATCGATTACATGGGGGATGACGCAGCAATTTGTCAGGCCGCGCGCGTATCTTACGGCAAGGGCACCAAGTCGGTGCAGAACGATGAGGGGCTGATCCGCTATCTCATGCGGCACTGGCACTCGACCCCGTTCGAGATGTGCGAGATTAAGTTGCACGTCAAACTGCCCGTCTTTGTGGCTCGGCAATGGATTCGTCACCGCACGGCAAACGTGAACGAATACTCGGCCCGCTATTCGATCCTGGATCGCGAGTTCTACATCCCTGCACCGGATCATGTCGCCGCCCAATCCGAGGTGAACAATCAGGGACGGGGCGATGCCCTGCAAGGGGAAGAGGCAGCCCGCGTTTTGGAGATGCTCAAGGCCGACAGCGCGCGGTGTTACGACAATTACGAAGCGATGATAAGTCAGGATGGTCAGCAGGGGCTGGCACGTGAACTGGCGCGCATGAACCTGCCTGCGAATATCTACACGCAGTGGTACTGGAAGGTCGACCTGCACAATTTGTTCCATTTCCTGCGCCTGCGGGCAGACCCGCACGCTCAGTATGAGATCCGTGTCTATGCCGACACCATGTGCAAGATCGTCGCTGATTGGGTGCCTTTCGCGTACAAGGCGTTCGAAGATTACCGTCTGGGCGCGGTCAACCTGTCGGCTCAGATGGTCGACAGCCTGCGCCGAATGCTGGCTGGCGAAACTGTGACGCAGGAAAACTCGGGAATGACGGCACGGGAATGGCGCGAGTTCGAAGCTGTCATTCGCGAGGGTTAAGACCGCGTAAATGCATTTCTGATGTCATGACACCGTTCGAGTGCCTCATGACATCAATCCTCAGTGCAATATGCGAATGCGCGGAATTAGCGGTGTTTTGCTAAAACAAACAGGCTCATGCCGATTCCAAAACCGACGCGAGGGTAAGGTTTTAAACCCTTGAAATGGACAACGGCCGGAAATTGGCCGTTGGCCTGCTTTTAGTACCCGCAGATGACGGGGAGTATTATAACGGCTTCAAATCAGCGGCCATTTGGCGGCCGTCGCGTCCGTCTTGCAGCTCGTACGAGACTTTCTGATTGTCAGCGAGCCCGGTCAAGCCGGACCGTTCTACGGCCGAGATATGAACAAAAACGTCCTTGCCACCTTCGTCAGGGGCAATAAACCCATAGCCTTTCGTGGTATTAAACCATTTCACGGTGCCAGTTGGCATTTCCCGTGTCTCCTTCTACTTGCACGTTGTCCCACAAATTGGTGGGGGCAGTCGTTGACGTAACCACAACGCATCACCGCTTCGCCCACACGACACGGCCCGAATTGTGTGTTTCGTCTTTTTCAACATTGCACGGTGAAGTAAAAAATCAAGAATTACCGGAGGAAGCAGGCAAAAATGCCAAAAATTCATACAACTACAGGAGCAGCCTCAAAATGCGTCTCTATGGCCTGAAGAATTGTGATACGTGCCGTAAGGCATTGAAAGAAATAGGTGAAATCGAGCTTGTGGACGTTCGGACGCAGGGCGTTCCTGATTCCGTGCTGACCAAGGCGTTTGAAACGTTCGGCGAAGCTTTGCTCAATACCCGATCAACAACCTGGCGTGGATTGAGCGCGGAACAACGCACGCAACCACCTTTGGAATTGCTGAAGGAGCACCCGACATTGATGAAGCGCCCCCTGATCGAAGATGAAGGTACGCTGTTGTTGGGCTGGACGGCAAAAACCAAGGCAAGTCTTGGCGTTGCCTGATCGGACGCTTATGTGTCTGACACAAAGAAGAGGGAATAAATGCGCAACGCATCAATGGTTTTGGGCATCATTGCAGGTTTGATCGGAATGATCGTCGGCTTTTTTGGTTATGGCTATGTGGCATTCATAGACCATTACGGCGAGATCGAGGGGCTGGCTGAACAGGTGGACAATGCACAGTTCATTCAGGCTGCCTCTATCATTGCGCCTTTGTTGGCAATCACCGGGGGCGCAATGGCGCATGCACGCGCCCTGATCGGTGGAATATTGCTGCTGCTCTCAGCTGCCGGGATGTATTTCGCGTTTGGTTTCGGCGTCTTTACGATGTTCCCGGTGGCCTTCGCTGCCGTGGCAGGCATCCTTGGGCTGGCCGCGGGAAAACCGGACGAGCCCAAGGCACATTTCTAGTTACTTGATGCGCAGGATCCGGTCGAGCGAGAGCGGACCTGCGCCGTTGATTACAATCACCAGCAGCAGGAACGTCCAAAGCGTGCGTTGATCCAGCACGTTCGGTGCTGCGGTGAAGTAATTACCCAGTGCCGCCCCGTGGCCGGTGACATCCACGATCGTCTGGACCCAGACGAAACCGATCATGCCCAATGCAGCAAACCGCGACAGAAGACCGATCAGAATCAACGCTGGCAGTAGAAACTCTGCCCATGTTCCTGCGACGGCAATAGCCCAATGGAAGATGCCCAATTGCGAACTGTCATAGCTGACCGCTTCCATTGCTTTAGGAAAGATCTGCACATAAGCCCCGTCCGACGGGAAAAGAAAGCCGAAAAAGCCGCTGCCAAGTTTGGTCGTGGCCGAATTCCAGTAGTAAACCAACAGGGTTGCCGCAAATACCAGTCGCGCCAGGGTCGGCGTCAACCAGCCAGAGGTCATTTCCAACCTTCCCAGGGTATTGTTGTGCAATGAGATCAGGGCAGTCATGTTGCCAGCCTTTCGATAGTCACAGAAGTTATTGCGCCGCCCTGCAAAAGCAGCGCCAGAGTGGCCCCAAGGTCAAATTCGGGGAAGTCGACAGAGGTTTTTTCGAACGCCTCGCCAATGGTAAGCCCGGCTTGAACCTGAGCGATCCAGTCCGCTCCGCCTTTTGGCAGCAAATGCGGGGCAGGATCGAATTCGGGCCGGGTGATCAGGACGTCTTCGGCCCCGGGCGCGGGTTTAGGCGCACCATCTTCGGAATTGAATCGCCAGATCGAATACAGCGGCCATTCCGAACGAAGAACCGTCATGGAGGGCGCAAATTCCAGTTTGGCCAAAACGATTTCTTCTGGTGGGACCGCCAGCGCATCCGGCGGTGCAGCTTGACTGTCCGCCGCGTGATAAGACCGGCGCAAAGCCAGTTCCAGGTGCGCAACGTCGGCGAGGTAGCCAAGATGAGACAGTTGCTCCATCCCGGCAAGGAACGCGGGAAATTCCTCACCATAGAACATCATCAATGGTGAAGAAGGGGGGTGTTTGCGCAGGAAAAGCCCGGAAAGCCCGTCCATGTTTTGCGGCCCCAAAAGCTTTGCGATCACAGGGAAGGCCTGATGCATCGCTTCGGTCAATGAAACCGCCACGTTGTTGCGATAAACGCTGAACCGCCGCCCGGCGGGGCGTTCCTCGGCATCCCACAGTCCTTCCGGAACAACCGCCGACGGGTCTAGCAGGGCTGCGCGGAATGTGGTTTGCGAAACGCTCATGCGGGAATGCGGTCCAGTGCCGCTTGCGCCCGGTCAGCTTCGGCCCGCAAAACGTGCCAGTCGGGTACGTCCGTATCCCATTCGATCAGAACAGGTTTTGGGCCGGAACGCTCCAACACGTAATCCAGCAACGCCCATACCGGATCGACGACCTCGCAACCGTGGCTGTCGATCAGCAGCGGACGCCCGTGGTCGTCTTCGTCCTCGTCATGACCGCCAAGGTGGATCTCATGAACATTGTCTAGCGGATAGGCATCGATGTAACTCTGCGGGGAAAAGTCCAGATTTGTGGCTGACACAAAGACGTTGTTCACGTCCAGCAAAAGCCCACATCCCGTTCGACGAGCGATTTCCCGCAGGAATTCAGGCTCAGACCAAGTGCTTTCCTCAAATGCCAAATAGCTGGAGGGGTTTTCCAGCAGCATTTGCCGCCCCACAGTATCCTGAACCTGATCGATATGCGCACAAACGGAGGCCAAAGTTTCGTCGGTATAGGGCAGGGGCAGAAGATCGTTCAGAAAGTGACTGTCGTGGGTGGACCATGCCAGATGTTCGGAAAAGCTGGCCGGGTTCAACCAACCAACAAGGTGTTTCAGGCGCGCCAGATGATCGGCATCCAAGGGGCCTTCTCCACCGATAGAAAGGCCGACGCCGTGGACCGAAATAGGGAATCTTTCGGAGAGGTGACGCAATTGCGCAAGCGGCCTGCCGCCATCGCCCATGTAGTTTTCGGCGTGGATCTCAAGCCAGCCGACCGGATGCGCATGCTCCAGAATCTGGTCGTAATGCTGGGGTTTATACCCGACGCCCGGAACTGCGGGCAGCCTGTTCGATCGAAGTGAACTATCCAGCATGTGCAAATCCTCCGGTCACGAAAAGAGGCGGGCGATAGGGCCCGCCCCTCCGATTCTCAGATGCTTGGGCTTATGCCGGCAGGTCGCGCTCCAGCGGCTCCAGCGAACCTTTGCGCGCGGTGCCGTTTGCCTCGGCGGGCAGTTCGATATCGGCGCAGGTTCCGGCGTCGACCAGAGTCCAGGCGTTGCCCTGATAGTCAACGGTCGAGGTGCCCGCGCAGGTGGTGCCGGGGCCTGCGGCACAGTCATTCTGACCGGCCAGCGAAACGCCATAGCATTTCTCTTTGGCTTGTGCGGATGCGGTTGTAGCGGCGCCGGATACGGCGGCTGCTACTGCACTTGCGATAACCAGGGTTTTTGCGGTGTTCGACATCTCGGTAATCCCTTTTGATGACTGCGTATGTCTTCTTGTGACAATGACAAAGGTAGTAGTTAAATCGGGGCAGGTGAATTCACGAGCCCGTGTCTCACAACCCCGTCAAAGAGCGTAATGCCCCCTTGAAGGTTAACAAACTGTTTTTGAAATGAAAATTAGAAAATGTTTCAATCCGGCCCCGAATTTGGGGCCGGATTTCCGGCAATTTGCTGCCGAATGTTACAGAAGGTCGGGCGGGGTCGCGGCCTCGGCCAGCTCTTTTGTTACAGCCTCAAGCGATTGAACCTGCGTCTGTTTTTCGCCAAGGCGGCGAACACTGACGGTGTTCTCTTCCACCTCGCGATGTCCGACGGCAAGAATGACCGGCACCTTGCCAACCGAATGTTCGCGGACCTTGTAGTTGATCTTCTCGTTGCGGGTGTCCGCCTCAGCACGCACGCCAGCGGCTTTGAGCGTTTCGACAACGTTCATGACATAGTCATCCGCCTCGGACGTGATCGAGGCGACGACAACCTGACGCGGAGCCAGCCAGAACGGAAGCTTACCAGCGTGCTCTTCGATGAGAATGCCGATGAAGCGTTCGAACGAACCCAAGGTCGCCCGGTGCAGCATGAACGGACGGTGCTTTGCGCCGTCCGCCCCGACAAAGCTTGCATCCAGACGTTCTGGCAGGTTGGGATCGACCTGCAGGGTGCCGCACTGCCACGTCCGGCCGATTGCATCGGTCAGAGTGAATTCCAGTTTGGGTCCGTAGAACGCGCCTTCGCCTTCCAGAACTTCATAGTCGTAACCGGCCGCTTTACAGGCATCACCCAGCGCCTTTTCGACCAGATCCCAACTTTCATCAGACCCGATCCGCTTTTCCGGGCGGGTCGACAGTTTGATCGTCCAGTCATGGAATCCGAGATCGGCATAGACCTTGGACAGGAAGGCAATGAACTTGGCGGTTTCAGATTCGATCTGGTCTTCGGCACAGAAAATGTGACCATCATCCTGCGTGAATCCGCGGACCCGCATGATCCCATGCAAAGCGCCCGAGGGTTCATAGCGCGCGCACGATCCAAACTCGGCCATCCGCAAGGGCAGGTCGCGATAGGATTTCAGGCCTTGATTGAACACTTGAACGTGGCAAGGGCAGTTCATCGGCTTCAGCGCGTTGATCGCCTTTTCGCGGGCATGCTCTTCGTCGACTTCAACGATGAACATATTCTCCTGATACTTGTCCCAGTGACCCGAGGCTTCCCACAACTTGCGGTCCACGACTTGCGGGGTGTTCACCTCGACATAGCCGTCCCGCTCCTGCATGCGACGCATATAGTCCTGCAAAGTGGTGTAGATTTTCCAGCCGTTCGGATGCCAGAAGATCTGGCCAGGGGCCTCTTCCTGCATGTGGAACAGGTTCATCTCGCGGCCCAGCTTGCGGTGGTCGCGTTTGGCGGCCTCTTCCAGCATATGCAGGTGCGCTTTCAGCTTTTCCTTGCCGGTGAAGGCCACGCCATAAATACGCTGCAGCATCGCACGCGAACTATCGCCACGCCAATAGGCGCCAGCAATGCTCATCAGCTTGAAGGCGTCGCCCGGCAGTTGGCCGGTATGCTGCAAATGCGGACCACGGCAGAGGTCCTGCCAGTGGCCGTGCCAGTACATGCGCAGAGGCTCGTCGCCCGGAATGGATTCGATCAGCTCGACCTTGTAAGGCTCGTTATTGGCCTTGTAGAACTCGATCGCGCGCTGACGGTCCCAGATTTCGGTGGTGACGGGGTCGCGCTTGTTGATGATCTCTTTCATCTTTTTTTCGATGAGACCGAGATCTTCGGGCGTGAACGGTTCCTCACGGTCAAAGTCATAATACCAGCCGTTGTCGATCACGGGGCCGATGGTGACTTTGGTCGCCGGCCAGATTTCCTGTACCGCACGTGCCATCACATGCGCCAGATCGTGACGGATCAACTCATTCGCCTGCTCTTCATCCTTCATGGTGTGGATGGCGATCTGCGCGTCAGATTCGATGGGCCACTGCAGGTCCCAGTGCTGGCCGTTCACGGTGGCGGAAATCGCCTTTTTGGCCAATGAGTTGGAGATATCGGCAGCGACCTGCGCGGGCGTTACGCCTGCGTCATAGGATCGTGCATTGCCATCGGGAAAAGTAAGAGAGACTGACTGTGAGTCCAGGGCCATTTCGGCTCTCCTCGTCGGTTTGGCGCCCACTGAACGCCCGGTTGCGGGTTATGTGTGTTCGATCCATTTGGCAGTTGCAACATGACCTGTCAAGCGTGGAACCGTACCCGATGTGACGCGACGAAAGGTCGAAATTCGGCAATTGCGACCCGGAGACAGCCGTGCATGATGATCGGCAAAGAGAAAGAGGGCGACATGGCAGCGACGGATTTTCTGAACACGGCGCAGGGGCGGCGGTTGGCGTATCACAAGAATGAGGGTACAGGACCAACCGTAGTGTTTCTAGGCGGGCTCAAGTCCGACATGGAAGGTACCAAGGCCGTGCATCTTGAGGCCTGGGCGAAGGCGCGCGGTCAGGCATTCCTGCGATTTGACTACTCTGGTCACGGCGAAAGCTCTGGCAAGTTCGAGGATGGGTGTATCGGCGACTGGCACGAGGACACTGTGGCTGCAGTGACGGAACTGACCGTTGGGCCTCTGATCATCGTTGGATCGTCAATGGGTGGTTGGCAGGCGCTTTTGCTGGCAAAAGCGATACCGGACCGGATTGCTGGCATGGTAACAATCGCCGCAGCACCAGATTTTACCGAGGACGGATATTGGGCATCGTTTTCTGACACCCAAAAACAGGTATTGGAAACCGAAGGGTATGTCGAACTGCCCTCGGATTACATGGAACCCTACATCATCACGAAGCGTATGATCGAAGATGGCAGACAGCAGTTGGTTCTGCGAGACGCAGTGACTCTGCCGTATCCGGTGCGTTTCCTGCAAGGAACCGCGGATACTGCCGTTTCCACTGCAACTGCTGTGCGATTGCTGGAACGTGCCGAAGGCCCTGACATGCGCCTGTTGTTGGTCAAAGATGCGGATCACCGCTTTTCTGATGGACCGTGCCTTGAGATTATCGAAAATGCTGTGCTTGAAGTGATGGCCGCGCAATGATCCGGGCGCTCGGCAGGTTCGTCGGTCGTGGTCTTCTGGTTCTGGTCGCGATTGGGGCTTTGATCTATTGGTTTGGTCCGCGCGAAGAAGTGAACCTTAACCCGACATTTGAGCCGCGCAAATTTGGCGAAGGGGTGCAGGTTTACTTCGAAAGCGTCGAGTCCGCTTTCGATGACATCACCCCCGGTGTCGAGAAGCGGGTTGTCTGGCAAGACGGCTTCAAAGAACGACGCACTCCGGTTTCCATCCTGTATGTGCACGGGTTTTCCGCCTCGTCCGAAGAAATTCGCCCAGTCCCTGATATGGTCGCTGACGCTCTTGGGGCCAATCTGGTCTACACCCGCTTGCAGGGCCATGGCCGGAGTGGAGGCGCGATGGCCGAAGGCACCGCGTCAGGTTGGATGCAAGATATGGCCGAAGGCTTGGCCGCCGCGCGTGCGGTTGGCGATCAGGTCGTGGTGATTTCGACCACGACCGGTGGAACGTTGGCCGCAGCTGCTGCACTGGACGACGCACTGATGGAAAACGTGGCGGGGTTGGTCTTTGTGTCCCCGAATTTCAGAGTAAACACGCCAGGCGCCTGGATACCCGGACTTCCGTGGGCGCGAACTTGGTTGCCAATGATTATGGGGGAAAACCGGGACGTATCGGGCCCGGACCCGGAAAAGAACAAATACTGGTCCTCGGTCTATCCGTGGGAAGCCGTTGTTCCGATGACCGTTTTGGTCGATGTTGTGTACGCGATGGACTTCTCGCAGGCGCGCGTCCCGGCTCTGTTCTGGTTCTCAGACGATGATCAGGTTGTGCGCCCGGACCTGACCCACAAGGTGGCCGAGGCCTGGGGCGGACCCGCACGCGTTCAGACGGTTACGATGGGACCGGGTGATGATCCGTCTTCCCACGTTATTGCTGGTCGCCTGATGTCGCCGGGACAGACGGATGCTGCGGTCGCAGGTATTCTGGCATGGTTGAAAGAGCAGGGGATCGAATGATGGAACAGCGCGTTAGCTTGATAACAATCGGAGTGGAAGACCCGGAAACCGCCGCCGCGTTCTATGAAAAGATCGGCTGGAAACGCGTCGACAGCCCGGATGGAGTGATTGCCTTTGACCTGATCGGGCAGACCCTGGGTCTCTACCCCTTGCCAGCACTGGCCGATGAAATCGGTGTAGACGTTGGTACCTTGGGTCGCGGGGCGCTGACGCTCAGCTATAACTGTCGGTCAAAGGAAGAGGTCGCGCAGGTTCTGAGAAAGGTTGAAGACGCCGGCGCTGAGGTTCTGAAACCGGCATCGGACGTGTTCTGGGGTGGGCACCACGGTTACTTTCGCGCCCCCGAAGGCACCATCTGGGAGGTGGCGTTCAATCCGTTCTCACCGCTTTCGCCTGAAGGCGCGTTTCGTTGGAACGGGTACGGGTGATGCGCAAGCCGGGCAGCATGTGGAGCCTTGAAACGCTTGGTCGCGTACGCTTGTCACGGCACTTTTTCATGCGGGATTTCCTGTATTCCGAAATTGGTAACTTCCATGAAAAGCAAAACCTTCCCGATAATCCCGAACTTGCCATCGAAACCGGTCGGGCGTTTTGCCAGACCCTGCTCGACCCGTTAGAGGAAACGTTCGGGCGGGTCGCGGTCCGGTCCGGCTACCGGTCGCGGTCGTTGAACCAATACGGCAATGAAAATCGATTGAACTGCGCCCGAAATGACAATCCGCTGGAGTGTCATATCTGGGACTGGGGCACTGGCGATTACCGGGTAGCGGGGGCGTCGATTGTTGTCCCGTGGTTTGCGGATCGCTACGCGGACGGCCGGGATTGGCGCGATCTTGCGTGGTGGATGCATGATCATCTGGATTATTCCGAGATTTGGTTCTTTCCAAAGCTCTGCGCATTCAATCTGGTATGGCGGCCAAATCCCCACAGACGTATCGACAGCTACATTGCCCCGCGCGGGTGCCTGTTACGGGCGGGCGAAAACCCGGACGAAGACCTGAAGGCCCGTCAAAAGCGCTATGCGGATTTCCCCAAATTTCGGGGCATTGCCTATCCGTGAAGTTTAACTTGCCCGCGTCAGAAAAACCTCTCATCCTGCTATAAAACGAAGCCGCCGAAGAAGCTGAGATGAAGGAGGTCGCGATTGATCGAGCCGTTGGTTCTACTGCCCGGATTGATGTGCGATGCCAGAGTATTCGCCCCTCAGATCGACCACTTTTCCCGTCAGCGCGCGGTCACGGTTGCACCGGTTTCGTTGGGCGAACGGATTGAAGAGATCGCCTCGGGCCTTTTGGATCAACTGCCACATCGTTTCGCGCTGGCCGGGTTAAGCATGGGCGGCGTGGTCGCTCTGGAACTTGCTCGCCGCGCGCCCGATCGAATTTCGCGCCTGTGTCTGATGGCGACGGATGCGCAGGCCGACAC
Source organism: Ruegeria atlantica (assembly GCF_013033965.1). Lineage (GTDB taxonomy): Bacteria > Pseudomonadota > Alphaproteobacteria > Rhodobacterales > Rhodobacteraceae > Ruegeria > Ruegeria atlantica_D. The sequence goes on along the minus strand of NZ_WQFE01000011.1, from coordinate 4,183 downwards.
GCCCCAGATCGCAGCGACGCGAGAAGAGCATATGGTCGGCGCAAAGGCCGGACGGCTTGAAGAGGTGATGCGCAAGATCATCGGTTCAGACACGCTGGCCCCGGGGCCAAGGCGCGTTCCCATTCTAAATGACGTGATAACGATGGCGCTGGATCAAGGACCGGACGTCTTTGAACGCCAGATGCGCGCTTTGCAGCGGCGCGCGGACCAGCAAGGAGCGCTGAGGATGATCAAGTGCCCCACGCTGGTGCTGTGTGGGGCGTGTGACCTGCTGACGCCTGTGCGCAAACACGCTTTCATGGCGGACCTGATCCCGGATGCCGAGCTTAAAGTGGTTGAGGATGCGGGGCATTTGCCAACTCTCGAAACCCCTCAGGTCGTCAATGAAGCGCTTGAGGCCTGGCTAAGCACACCTTCGCGGGTCTCTTACGGGTAAAGGGCTGCGCGTTCGGATTTGCTTAGAACCACAGGCTCGGCAACGGGGGCGAAGGTGTCTGGGTCGAAGAAGGGTGTGTTCTTCCAACTGCCTGATAGCCGCGATTTCGCGACGCGGGTCACTAGCCCATAAACAGCTGCCCCAATCTTTTTATGTGTCTGTTTGCCGTGGCCTGAGGGGATAAACCCGCGCGTGGTGATCGGCCCCAACCCATTTGGGTCGGGGATACGTTTCACGATAAAACCCGCGAATGGGAACTTCGGCGTTGTTGGTGTGGTCGCCAGCGGCGCATTGCAACAACTGGCATACCAGCGCAGCATCCCTTTCGGACTTAGCTGCATCAGCGCGAGATGCTCTGCGCCACCGTCAAAAACAATCTCTTCCGGAAGCATCTGCAGGATTTCTACAGGACCGGGGGCCGGATCGGGTTGCCCAAAGTACAACTGAGCCGCGCGGCAATCGTGACAGTAGCACACGACATGTGTGCCGTGTTTCACACCTGCGGCGCTGATCCGCCCATGTAAGGAACCGCAAGAGCAGGAAAAAGGCGTATCTTTGGCCACCTTCCTGCTCATCGTTTTCAGGCCACTTTGTTTTTGTTCGCCGCGCGACGCTGTGGTTTGCGCGTGTTGGCGTTCATGAAGTCAATCACAAGCGGCCGGATATTGTCGCGCCAGCTGCGCCCCGCGAAGATGCCGTAATGGCCGGCGCCGGGTTCAACATGGCTTGCCTTTTTGGTGTCCGGCAACCCAGTGCACAGATCAAGAGCGGCGATACACTGGCCTGGGGCCGAGATGTCATCGTTTGCGCCTTCGACTGATTTCACCGCGACATCGGTGATTTTGCCGATATCGACCTTGTGGCCTGCAACAACAAATTCATTGCGGGCGATCTCGCGGTTCTTGAAGACGCGCTCGACCGTAGACAGGTAAAACTCGGCTGGCATGTCCATAACGGCCAGGTATTCATCGTAGAACCTGTTATGGGCGTCGTGATCTGACGCTTCGCCCCGCATCACACGCTGGATCTGATCCGAGAAAGCCTTGGAGTGGCGATCCGCGTTCATTGACATAAACGATGTCAATTGCAACAGGCCAGGATACACCATACGGCCGACGCCTTTGTATTTGAAGCCGACGCGCTGGATCATTGTTTCCTCCAGCTGTCCCATGGTGACGCGGCGACCGAAATCGGTCACGTCGGTTGGGGTGGCGTCAGGGTCAACAGGGCCGCCGATCAGGGTCAGTGTACTGGGCTGCGCTTTGGGGTCGACCTCGGCCAGATAGGCGGTCGCGGCCAGGGTCAGGGGGGCAGGTTGGCAAACGGCAACAACATGCGTGTCCGGGCCCAACTCCTTCATAAAATCGACAAGATACAGCGTGTAATCCTCGACATCGAACTTGCCTTCGGAAACGGGAATATCACGCGCATTATGCCAGTCGGTTACGTAAACCTCACAATTGACCAGCAGGCTTTTAACGGTGGAACGCAGCAAAGTCGCGTAGTGGCCGGACATTGGTGCGACCAGCAGCACCTTACGGGGTTGTTCTTCGCGCCCATTGACGCGAATATGGATCAGGTCGCCAAATGGGCGCTCCATTACGGGAACAATATCAACAAGGTGGTCTTTGCCATCCTCACACGTGAACGTTCGAATACCCCAGTCCGGCTTTGCGATCATGCGCTGAAAGGTGCGTTCGGTCACTTCGCCCCAAGCAGCCATCATGCTGAATGCAGGGTTGGGTATCATGGAAAACAGTGGGTAAGACGCCATCGCACTGGCCGTTGCCCCCATCCATTGATTCGTGTTGCGCATGGTTTCCATAAGATCGTAGGTCATCATGTAGCGCATATAGGGGGCCTCCTGGCTGCCGGTGTGAGTGTCGGACCATTCGTCGCTTTGCTCCCCAAGCCCACGACGATTATTCTGCATAGCAGCGAGGTTAGGGGGGAATTGTTAAAATGACAACAAGTGAACACCAGACACCGGAGCTCACCCCTGAACATCTTGAGAGGCTTAAGGAAAATATGGACAAGGTTGAGGTCTTGTCCAAGCGATTGGTTGATGTGATGTCTGGAAAGAAGGGTCACAACCCTGCTTTGGACGGTCCGAATCAAGAGCTTTATGCAAAGGCAGCATCGGCCTATTGGGCTGAGGCAATGCAGAACCCGGCCAAGCTGTTGGAGCAGCAGATCGAGTTTTGGGGCCAGTCTGTTCTGAACTTCGCCGAGGCACAGCAGGCGCTGGTGGGTGGTGAGGCGGAAGACACAGCCTCTGCGCCCCGGGACAAGCGGTTTTCTAACCCGCTGTGGGACACCAATCCGTATTTCAAATTCATTCGCCAGCAATACGAGACCAACGCGCAGGCGATCTCGCTAGCAGTGGCCTCGGTTGACGACCTGGAAGTGAAGGATAAGCAGCGGCTGGCGTTTTTCTCGCAGCAGATCATCGACATGATGTCGCCGACGAACTTTCTGGCGACCAATCCGGATGCGCTGGAAAAGGCGGTCGAGACGGAAGGCCAGTCGTTGATCCAGGGTCTGGAAAACCTGGTGGCTGATCTCGAGGCCAATGACGGTGAGATGGTGGTGAAGCTGGCCGATGACAGCGCCTTTGAGGTTGGCGGCAATATTGCGACGACGCCCGGCGATGTGGTCTATCGCAACCGGCTGATGGAGCTGATCCAGTACAAACCGGCGACAGAGACGGTACATGAAACGCCACTGGTGCTGTTCCCGCCCTGGATCAACAAGTTCTACATTCTGGACCTCAAGGCGCAGAACAGCCTGATCAAATGGGTGACCGAGCAGGGCTATACCCTGTTCGTGGTCAGCTGGGTGAACGCTGATGAATCCCACGCCGATATCGGCATGGAGGACTATATCCAGGACGGTTTCCTGACCGCGATCGAAGAGGTCAAGGCGATCTGCAAGGTCAAACAGATCAACGCGGTCGGCTATTGCATCGCGGGCACGACGCTGAGCCTGACTCTGTCGCTGCTCAAACAGCGCGGCGACAAGTCGGTCAAATCGGCCACGTTCTTCACGGCCCTGACCGATTTTGGCGATCAGGGAGAGTTCACGCCCTTCCTGCAAAACGACTTTGTGGACGGTATCGAGGATCAGATCTCGGAGGATGGGGTTCTGAAAGCGTGGATCATCGGGCGCACCATGTCGTTTTTGCGCTCCAGGGACCTGATCTATGGACCCGCGATCCGCAGCTATATGATGGGTGAAACGCCGCCCGCGTTCGACCTGTTGTTCTGGAACGGGGACGGGGCCAATCTGCCCGGCCGCATGGCGGTCCAGTACCTGCGCGGCCTGTGTCAGCGCAATGACTTCGTCACCGATGGGTTCGAGCTGCTGGGGCATAAGCTGCATGTGCACGACGTGGACGTGCCCCTGATGGCCATCACCTGCGAGACGGATCACATCGCGGCGTGGAAGGCGTGCTATCGCGGGGTGCAACAGATGGGGTCGCGGTCGAAGACCTTCATCGTCTCGGAATCGGGGCATATTGCCGGCATCGTCAACCCGCCCAGCAAGAAGAAATACGGTCACTACACCAACACCGATTTGAAGGCGGACCCCGAGACCTGGTTGAAAGAGGCGACGTATCACGAAGGGTCCTGGTGGCCGCGGTGGGAAGCCTGGTTGAAGAAACGATCGGGCAAGCAAGTGCCCGCGCGCGCGACCGGCGATTCGGCCCATCCTGCATTGGCCCCGGCGCCCGGGACCTATGTGCGG
>NZ_WQFE01000010.1 GCF_013033965.1 Ruegeria atlantica | reverse complement strand
AGAAACCTCATCTGCACATGCCCCCCAATGGAAGCATACGAAGAAGCCGCCGAGTGAAACAAAATAACCCCCGCCACAGCGGGGGTTTTTCTTACGGGGTGAACCCCTCAGGCACGCCATACGGCGGATTTTCCACGCTTGTCCCTGTCAGAGATTGCAGAAAGGCGACGAGGCTGTGGATTTCCTCGTCGGATAGTTCTACCGCAGTAATGTCGATTTTGGCGCGCTGACGCTCCATTTCGAACTTGTCATCCCACACCACAAAATCCGCATGCTGAAGCCAGGGCACGTCAGGCAAATCCGCCATGTCCCGGGTCCACTCCGACAGGCTCTGCTGCGGATTCAGATGATGGCGGATCATGCTTTCCAGATCTGGAAATGCTCCGTTGTGGCCATAAGGAGCTGTCAGGGCCACGTTACGCAGCATCGGCGTGCGAAAGCGATAGGCATCCTCTAGCCGGTCGCTCTCGCCCATACGGCCCACATCGCGGACGTAGGGATCCCATTGCCTTGTCCGGCCCGGTCCGAATGATGGCAGTGCTAGTGCGTGAAACTTCTGATCGGACATGAGCGGTCCGGAATGGCAGGCCGAGCATCGCGCCCTTCCATAAAATAGGCTCATGCCGTTCTGTTGGTCCTGTGTTAGGGCGGAAGTGTCCCCGGCCAGATACTGATCAAACGGGCTGTCAGTGCTGCGCCATTCGACCGCCATGAATGCCGCAAGCGCATTGGCGATCTGGGTGATCGAGATGTCTTCGGTCGTTTCGATTTCATCAAACGCTCCGACGATGGCCGGGCCATAATCCGGATTGGTGCGCACCCGTTTGGCGAGGATCGGCCAGCCTTTATCGATCCGGTCATGTACAGCGCCTGTGACCTGGTTCTCGGCCACGTTACCTGCCATTTCGAACTGCGAAGTCAGCGGGAAAAGCGCCTGCGCGGCCAGCAGGGAATTCAACCCCTCGGGCAACCATTCCTGCGCAGGCGAGTTGAAGCCGTTGCCATAAACATCCGAAATACTCAGGCGGCCATCGTGGAACAGGGTGTGAAGGTCCTTCGCCCCAAGGTTCCAAAGGCCCGGAGAATTTCGAGGGATACGTTTTCGAATCTTGTCGGCTCCGGTGCCCGGTGTGCGCTCAGGTCCCAGACCCTCACCGCCTTCGCCGATGCCCAATGACAATCCGTCCGACGTTCCAAAATCGGGGTGATGGCAATGGGCGCAGGCGATGTTCTGATTGCCCGACAGGATCGGGTCGTAAAACAGTTGATGACCGATGGCGGCCTGTTCCATATCAAAGGACAGGAAATCGTCATCTGTCAGCGGTCGTGGAAGTTCTTGCGCGATTGCCGCCCCGGCCCAGAGGAAAGCAGCCACCCCATGCGTCAGTATGTTTTTGCCCTTTGTCTTTTTGCGACTCCGGCGCTGGCCGAGTTGGAACAGGCCCGCGATATGATGGAGGCCGGGGAGTTCGCGGCTGCGCGCGAGGAACTTTGGCCTGCCGCGCGTTCTGGCAACGCCGAGGCCGAGGAACTGATCGGCGTGATGTATGGTCTCGGACTTGGAGTTGAGCAGGACTATGAAAGAGCGTTTGAGTGGTATCTGCGCGCCTCGATGAAAGGTCATCCCGGGGCGCAATCCGGCGTCGGCTGGTATTATGAACTGGGCCTTGGCATGCCCGCGCCTGATTTGGTGCGGGCTTACATGTGGTACACGCTCAGCGCCATTGGCGGCGATCCCGACGCGGCGATCAGCCTTGAGGAAGTGGTCAAGAAAATGTCGCCGGAGCAGATTGAAAGGGCGCATGTTCTGGTCAACGACTACAAAGGGTGGATGTACCCGTTTCGGTGAAAGGGCCGGGCCACAAGGCCCGACCCACAATTGATTAGTTCAGGTCTGCATCGCGCGACGCATTGATCTCGCCTTCTGCGATCGAAACGGCTTCGGTCAGCGCGGCAAAAATCTCATCACCGCGAGCCACGTTGGACTGGAACCACTCGTAAACAGGTGTAGCCGCATCTTTGAACGCGGCTTTCTGATCGGGTGTCGGGACGTAGAGGTCACCACCACCCGCAACGAAATCTTCATAAGCCTGGATCGACTTGCGCTTGGGCGAGGCAAAAGTGGCCTGCTGCAGGGCGTAGAAGCCGTCGACGACTACGCGGCGCAGATCTTCGGGCATCTCTTGGAACTTGGCGTTATTCATCCACCACAGCGCACCCATATAGGCGTGGCCGTCCAGCGTGACGTATTGCAGACCCGCATCCGGGAATTTCATGCCCATGATATCGGTGATGCCGTTCTTGGATCCTTCAACAACGCCGGTCTGGAAGCTGGTGAAAAGTTCGGGCCACGGGATCGGGGTGGGCGAGGCACCCAGCGCCTTGACCAGTTCCTGCGGCAGGTCGGCGACCACGGTGCGGATCTTCAGCCCTTCCATGTCTGCGGGTTCGGCAATGCGGCGCTGCGTGTTGGCGAAGTTACGCCAGCCGCCGGTGTTGCCGATGGTCATCAGACGGATCGCACCGCCGGAATCTTCCAGCGCCATTTCGCGCATTGTGCGGGTGAAATCACCTGATAGTACACGCTCGGCCACGCGGTCATCTGCCATCAGGTAGGGCAGGTCGAGGACCTGAACGTAGGGGAAGATCCCCGAGGCACCGCCCGAGGTAGAGATGTAGATGTCGATGGTGCCATCAGCCACGCCCTGCAGGCATTCCGCGCCGTTTGAACACAGCTGCGTGCCAATGAACAATTCGACTTCGATCGCTCCGTTCGAGGCAGCTTCGACGAAGTTCTTGAAAACGATCAGACCGTCATAGTCCTCATCGTTTTCATTAGAGTTTGCAGTCGCGCGCAGCGTATAGTCAGCCGCAGTAGCCGCGATGGCGGACGCGGCAACCAGCGATGTCGCTAGGGCTGCTGTTTTGATAAATCTTCCGAGCATGCGTTTCCTCCCTGTGATACTCAGTCAGTTTGCAAATCCCGTTATGCGTGGGATCGTCATTGATAATGCGGGGACATAGGTGATCAGAAAGATCACGATGATTTCGACGGCCAGGAATGGCAGGATTGCCTTGGCGATGGTTTCAACTTTTTCGCGCGACACGGCGGCGGCCACAAACAGGACCAACCCCATAGGCGGCGTAGCAAGGCCAACGGTCAGGTTAACGCTCATGATGATGGCAAAGTGGATCGGGTCCACGCCAAGGCTGGTGAAGATTGGGGCCAAGATCGGACCAAGGATGATAATCGCGGGGCCTGCATCAAGGAACATGCCGACTATGAACAGCAGCAAGTTGATCAGGAACAGCAGGATCAGCGGGTTTTCCGACAGGCTCAGGATCAATTGGGCCAGTTGTTCCGGCGCATGGCTTAGGCTGACGACTGTCTTGAACGCCATCGCGGCACCCACCAGCAACAAAACGACGGCCGAGGTCAGACCTGCATTGCTGAGAATTTCAGGCACTTCTTTTATTGTCAGCGTGCGCAGGACAAAGAACCCGATGAGGAATGCGTAGCCGACAGCAACCGCCGCAGCTTCGGTCGGTGTGAAAATACCGCCCAGAATACCCCCCAGAATGATCACCGGGGTCAGCAGGGGGAAGAATGCTTTAAGGCTGGCCTGACGCCGCTCTCCCCAGGTGTATTTTCGGCTGGCGACAGGGAAGTCGTATTTGTCCGCCATGAACTTGATCATCAGCATCAGGCCAACGCCCACCATGACGCCCGGCACGATGCCCGCAAGGAACAGCGCTGCAACGCTTTCGCCCATGACATAGGCGTAGATGATCATGATGCCCGAGGGTGGAATGATCGGTCCGATCACCGAACTGGCCGCTGTGATCGCGGCAGCAAAACGGCGGGTATAGCCCTGTTTTTCCATCGCCGGGATCAGCATTGACCCCAGCGCCGATGTGTCGGCCACGGCCGAACCCGAAAGCCCGGCAAACAGGATCGAGCTGAGCACGTTCACATGGGCCAGACCGCCCCGAAAGTGACCCATCAGCGCCTGACTGAATTCAACCAGCCGCAGGGTGATGCCGCCCCGGTTCATCAGCTCTCCGGCCAGCATGAAGAAGGGGATCGCCATCAGCGGAAAGCTATCCATGCCGTTATAGACATTGCGATAGAGCAGCGTGATGTCGTTGGTCTGACCGTTAAGCCATAGCAGAATGCCGGGCGCGGCCAGCAACGCGAAAAAGACCGGCAGGCCGATCAGCAGGAACACCAGAAATGTGGGTAGGAACCATATCAACATTTATTCGGCCCCCACAGGTGCATCAGCAATTTCAGGCAACAGATGTCCGCCGCCCAGAAGCGTCACGATCGCGCGCAAGATCAGCTCGATATTGACTGAAATCAGCAGGATGACGCCAACCAACAGCGATGCCATCATCCAGCTGCGCGGGATGCGATACCACTCGTCAAATCCAAAGGATGTTGGCAGATACAGCGCCGCTGTCGCGAATTTGCCGCCAAACCCGGTCACCTCGGACCAACCGATATTGACGGCGACCAGCAGTACGGCCAGCGAAACCAAAAGAAGCAAGATATTCAGGGTCTGCCCGATCCCACGCGGCAACATCAGGGGCACCATGTCGATGGCGACGAACCCGCCACGCCGAAATGCCGTAGGGGCCATTAGGCCCGTCATCCACAACATACAGAACCGCGCAGCCTCATCCGGCCAGGGCAGCGCGTTGCCCAGAACGTATCTGAAAAACACCTGAATCAGGATAGCGATCACCATAAGCGCAATCGCAACGACACCAACCGCGCGGCCCAATCGCAGCACGGTTTCATTCACAAACGCGATCGGCGCAAGCACCGATGTCAATCCGCCCATGCGGATCCTCCCTTTTCAGCCGCGGGCCTTCACCGCGACAGTTATTCCGCGCTTACTGGTGCGCGAATTGGCCGAGCTTTCCGGCGTAGAAGGTCAATGCGTCTCCGTCCGCCATACTGGCACGCAGGACCTTTCCAATAACGATAACGTGGTCGCCAGCGTCGTGATAAGCGTGTTGCTCACATTCGAAACGGGCTAGGCAATCGGGCAGCAGCGGGGTTCCGTTTTCACAGCGCTCGTGGTCGATATCCTGAAGCGCAAACGCGTCTTTCGAGCATCCAAAGCACAGCTCGGCCTGTTCCGCTGAAAGGACGTGAACACTGAAATGCCGTGCTTCTTGGAAATAACGGAACCTGCGCGAGTTGCGATCGCCTGCCCACATAACAAGTGGTGGGTCCAGCGAAAGGGACGAGAAACTGTTGGCGGTGATGCAGACCGGCCCGTCTGTGCTGTCACAGGTGACGACGGTGACACCGGTGGCAAAACGACCAAAAGCGTCGCGCAAGGTTCGGGTGTCGTCTCTGTGGGGAACGAATGTGTAGGTCATGTCCTTTGAGATTGCATTCATCATGGTACCTCATGCCCCAGTGCCGCCTCATACAGGCGGTACCAGCTCTCGCGATCCAGGTTGACTTTCAGCGCGTCAGAGATGCGCTTGATCCGGTCCAGATTGTTGGTGCCCAAGACCGGAAGAATGCCAGCAGGGTGGGCCAGCAGAAACGCCACCGCCACAGCGGCGCGATCCACGCCGAATTCCTCGGCGATTTCGTCCGCTACAACCCCGACCGGAGGGTTTCCAGCCATCAGCAACCCGCCACCCAAGGGTGACCACGCCATCACCGGCTGGCCATGCTGCTGATGAAACGCCAGATCACCGTTGGTGAAGGGGCCGATTTCGCCCAGAGAAATCTCGATCTGGTTGGTCACCAATTGGGTTTTCATCGCCGATTGCAGCAAGCTCCAGTCCCATGGGCGGAAATTCGACACGCCAACTGCGCCGACCTTGCCGCTAGCGACAACTTCGTCCAGCGCGGCACCTGTTTCGTGATGATCCATGAATGGATCGGGGCGGTGAATCAGCAGCAGGTCGATATGATCGATGGCCATTTCGGACAGCGATGTCTCAACCGATTTCAGGATATGCGCGCGTGAGGTGTCATAGTATTTGCACTTGGCGTCCGCATACCGACCCGTCGGCGCGACGATGTCACATTTGGTGACGATTTCCATCTGCTGACGCAGGCCTGGATTTGCGCGTAAGGCGTTGCCGAGAACAGCCTCGGCCGCGTAGCCGCCATAGATATCGGCCTGATCGAAGGTGGTGATGCCCTGATCCAGACAGGCCTGAATCTTGGCTTCGACATGACCCGTCGAAGTGTCGTCGTCGTCGCCCAGCCGCCACATGCCGTACACAATGCGGCTCATGTCCAGCGAGTCAGATAGTTTCACACGTTGCATCAGCGACGAACTCCATTGCCCAGCGGCGTGGCCGGGGTATTTGCAGGGACCCTTCCGTAGGCTTCGGGAAGGGAACAGGTTTTCAGTTTAGGCATAACACGGCTGCCAAAATGGCGGGCTTCGTCCATGTGGGGATATCCCGAGAAGATGAAGGCGCGAATGCCCATCTTTTGATATTCCTCGATCTTGGACATAACCTGATCGGTCGATCCGACCAGAGCGGCGCCGCACCCGGACCGCGCGCGGCCAACGCCGGTCCAAAGGCCGGGTTCGACATAGCCATACTCATCCGCAAGATCGCGGTTCTTGGCCTGATGCGCGACGCCCAATGATGTCGAATCCAAAGCTCGCTCACGGATGGCGCGACCGTATTCGTCATCCAGTTTCGAGACGATGTAGTCGGCGTATTCCTGCGCTTCGGCCTCGGTATCGCGGACGATCATGTGCACGCGTAGGCCGTAATCGAGTGTGCGGTTATAGTTCTCGGCAACCGCGTGGACGGCTTTCATCCGTTCGGCAAGTTGATCCTTGGTTTCGGGCCACATCAGGTAGACGTCGCAATGCTCGCCACACAGATCCAGAGCGGATGGGGAATAACCACCAAAGTACAGCAGTGGGCCGCCGGTCTGATATGGCTTCGCCGGGTCGGTCGTCAGCCCAGAGAAGTTATACACTTCGCCCGCATGATTGATCTCATCCTGCGTCCATGCCTGTTTCAGTATCTCCACCACTTCGCGAGAACGCTGATAGCGATAGGCGCTGTCGGCTTTCTCTCCGGGGAAATCGGATGAGATGATGTTGACCGTCAAACGCCCCTGCAGCATGTGGTCCAGCGTTGCGATGGTGCGGGCCAGCATGATGGGTTGCATCTCACCGCAGCGCACAGCAGCCAGCATGTTGATCTTTTCGGTGATCGGTGCGCATCCCGCAACAAAGCTCAGCGTGTCCTGACCCACCTGATAAGACGACGGGCAGAGGATGTTTCTAAACCCTTGCGCCTCGGCCTCTTTCACGATGCCCGAGCAGTGGTCCCAGCTGGATCGTAGATCGCCATCAGGTATTCCAAGAAACTGGTAATCGTCGGAACACAACGCCGCAAACCACGAAACCTCGGCCGCATTCAGATCGGGTGAGGTGATGGGGACGATGGTCATCTGATTCGCTCTCCACGTGGCTGTGACTTTCCTCTTGCGTAGCAATCACATTGATGTAGATCAATGGTGTATCAATTTTTCCTGCGACCGAGTGAAGCGCCCAAAGATGTCGTCAGCCAACCGAAACCCGAACGCCCTGCCGGTTTACGTTCAGATTGCCGAGCTTCTGATCCGCGACATAGCTGCTGGTCGCCTGATCGATGGCGAGCGCTTGCCGCCCGAACGAGACCTTGCCGCGGAACTGAAAGTATCAGTCGGAACTCTGCGAAAATCGCTCGCCGAGCTTGAGAAAAAGGGGATGCTGGAGCGTATTCAGGGTTCGGGCAACTATGTACGCGAGACCGGAACGCAGAACAGCGTCTATGCAATGTTCCGACTGGAGCTGCCTGAAGGCGGTGGGTTGCCGCGGGCGGATATCCTGTCAGTAGACCATCTGAAAAAGCCTGCAGATTTGCCGCGATTTGGTGCTTCGGACATGGGCTCGCGGGTGCGTCGAATGCGCTACCTGAATGATACAATTATCGCGGTTGAAGAAATCTGGCTGGATGAGTCTGCTGGTTTGATTGATCGACAGCTGCTGTCCGACTCGCTTTATCGGTATTACCAGCACCAGTTGGGGTTCTGGATCACGCGTGCTGAAGACAGGGTTTCCCTCGGGACGTTGCCGGATTGGACGCCCCCTGATTTCACCAGACCAGCCGGAGAAACGGTTGGGTACATCGAACGGTTCAGTTGGTCAGAGCGACCCGAACCCGTTGAGTTTTCAAAAACATGGTTCGACCCGGATCGGGCCACCTATGTCCAACGACTGAAGTAAAAGGAACTGCGCATGACCCGGACCATTCACTACGGGCTGATCGGATGCGGTATGATGGGGCAGGAACACCTGCACAATATTGCCCTGCTGGACGACACGCGCGTTTCAGCGATTTTCGAACCGGATGCCGAGATGGCGAAGGCTGCGCAGGCGATTGCGCCTGATGCGGTGATGGTGTCTTCGGTCGAAGAATTGCTTGCGGTCGACGATCTGGACTGCGTTGTCATCGTTAGCCCCAACCACCTGCATGTGGATCAGATCGAAGAGATTGCCCGGACGCGCCCGTTGCCGTTGTTGGTAGAGAAACCTCTTTTCACAGATCCGGTGGATGCGGCGCGGCTTGAGGCGCTGCAGCGTGACTATCCGCACCCGATCTGGGTTGCGATGGAATACCGCTATATGCCGCCGATCGCTGCGTTGATCGCCGAGGCAGAGGCCACGGGCGGTGTTAAGATGCTGTCGATCCGAGAACACCGTTTTCCGTTTCTGGAAAAAGTCGGCAATTGGAACCGGTTCAATCGCAATACGGGCGGGACATTTGTCGAGAAGTGCTGCCATTTCTTCGACCTGATGCGGCTGATCCTGAAATCCGATCCGGTGCGCGTCACAGCAAGCGGTGGGCAGGCAGTCAATCATCTGGATGAAGACTACGAAGGGGAAACACCGGACATTCTGGACCATGGTTACGTGATTGTGGATTTCGCTTCAGGCGCGCGCGCGATGCTGGAACTGTGCATGTTTGCGGAAGGATCCCGGTACCAAGAGGAAATTTCGGCCGTGGGGCCGGATGCCAAGATCGAAGCGCTGGTTCCGGGACCAGGGCGATTCTGGCCAAAGCATCTGGGCGCGCCGCCCGTACCCCAGGTCATCGTCAGTCCGCGCGATCCCAAAGGGCCTGTTTCAAAAGACATCCCCGTCGATCCGCGCCTTTTGGAGGCAGGAGACCACAACGGCTCGACCTTCTATCAGCATCAGGGCTTTCTGGCGGTTCTGCGGGGTGAAAAGGCTCAACCGGACGTCACTCTGAACGATGGTCTTTGGGCCGTTCGTATGGGATTGGCGGCGCAGCAGGCATTGGAAACCGGAGAGGCTGTGCGCCTCTCGTCTTGATGCCGATAGGAAACCCGTGTTCCGGATACGCACATAATCGGGTGTCGTTTTTGGCGCCCGATGCGTCTTTTTCGCTTGCTGAGCGTCTTTCGAGGCAATAGCTCTGTTTGTGGGACACCCCTCCCCAACGAGGGGCGTGTATCTGGAAGGGTAATACACATGAGCATTGAACAACCGGCGACGCGGCCGGCGAATCCGCGTTTTTCCTCGGGCCCTTGCGCCAAACCCCCCACATTTGATCTGACCAAACTGGCCGATGCCGCGCTGGGCCGTTCGCACCGAGCCGCTGTTGGCAAGGACAAGCTGAAGGCTGCCATCGAAGGCACGCGTGAGGTTCTGGGCATTCCGGCAGATTATAAGATCGGCATCGTTCCCGCCTCGGATACCGGCGCGGTTGAAATGGCCCTGTGGTCGCTGTTGGGCGAGCGCAAGGTCGAGATGCTGGCCTGGGAAAGCTTTGGGTCCGGTTGGGTGACCGACGTCGTTAAACAACTGAAGATCGACGCTGAGGTGAAGACGGCAGACTACGGCCAGCTAGTTGATCTGGCCTCGATTGATTTCGCCAATGACGTTGTCTTTACGTGGAACGGCACGACCTCGGGCGTTCGGGTTCCCAACGGCAACTGGATCGCTGATGACCGTCAGGGTTTGACGATTTGTGACGCCACCTCTGCAGCTTTCGCGATGGACCTGCCGTGGGACAAACTGGATGTGACCACGTTCAGCTGGCAGAAAGTTTTGGGCGGTGAGGCCGCCCACGGCATGCTGATCCTGTCGCCTCGCGCTGTAGAGCGGTTAGAGAGCTACACCCCCGCATGGCCGCTGCCCAAGATTTTCCGCCTGACCAAAGGCGGCAAGCTGATCGATGGTATCTTTACCGGCGCAACGATCAACACGCCGTCCATGCTGGCGGTCGAAGATTACCTTTTCGCGTTGGACTGGGCGCGCTCGGTTGGTGGGCTTCAGGGCCTGATCGCCCGTGCGGATGCCAATGCTGGTGCTGTGCACGCCTTCTGCGACCAGAACAGCTGGATCGCCAATTTGGCCGAGGATGCGGCGACGCAATCCAACACCTCGGTCTGCCTAAAATTCACCGATCCGCGCATTCAGGACGGTGCAACATTCGCCAAGGCCGTCGCCAAGCGGCTTGAGATGGAGAACATCGCGCTGGATATCGGTGCCTACCGCGACGCACCTGCGGGTTTACGCATTTGGTGCGGTGGCACGGTCGAAACCTCGGACATCGAAGCGATGCTGCCCTGGCTGGCATGGGCCTTTGAAGCCGAGATTGCAGCGCAGACAGAAGCTGCCTGACCCTTTTTACCGGGCCGTACTGGCCCGGATTTTCCATTATAGTCAAGGACCACAAACATGGCCCCCAAAGTACTCGTTTCCGACAAACTCAGCGAAACCGCCGTGCAGATCTTCCGCGATCGCGGTATCGACGTCGATTTCATGCCAGATCTGGGCAAGGATAAAGAAAAGCTGGCCGAATTGATCGGCCAGTATGATGGTCTCGCCATCCGCTCGGCCACCAAAGTCACACCGACGCTGCTGGAGAAAGCCGACAATCTGAAAGTCATTGGGCGCGCCGGGATCGGCACCGACAATGTCGACAAAGAAGCCGCGTCGAAAAAGGGTGTGATCGTGATGAACACGCCCTTTGGCAACATGATCACAACCGCCGAACACGCGATTGCGATGATGTTCGCCGTGGCGCGACAGATTCCCGAGGCCAGCACCTCGACCCATGCGGGCAAGTGGGAAAAGTCCAAATTCATGGGGATCGAGCTGACCAACAAGACCCTCGGCGTCATTGGCGCGGGCAACATCGGCGGTATTGTTTGTGAACGCGCCTTGGGCCTGAGAATGAAAGTGGTGGCCTACGACCCGTATCTGAGCGAGGAAAAGGCCGCCAAGATGGGTGTCGAAAAGGTTGAACTGGACGAGCTGCTGCCGCGCGCCGATTTCATCACCTTGCATGTTCCGCTGACCGATCAGACCCGCAACATTCTCAGCCGTGAGAATCTGGCAAAAACCAAGCCCGGAGTGCGTATCGTCAACTGTGCCCGCGGTGGCCTGGTCGATGAAGAAGCGCTGGCCGAGATGCTGCAATCAGGCCATGTTGCTGGCGCTGCCTTTGATGTTTTCAGTGTCGAACCGGCCAAGGACAACCCGCTGTTCAACCTGCCCAACGTGGTCTGCACGCCTCACCTTGGCGCGGCGACGACCGAAGCGCAGGAAAATGTCGCGTTGCAGGTGGCCGAGCAGATCTCGAATTATCTGCTGACCGGCGCGGTAGAAAACGCGTTGAATATGCCGAGCGTTACGGCCGAAGAGGCCAAGGTCATGGGGCCGTGGATCAAGCTGGCCGGTCACCTGGGCAGCTTCATCGGTCAGATGACCGATGAGCCAGTCAAGGCGATCAACATCCTGTATGACGGTGTCGCGGCCGAGATGAACCTGGCGGCCCTGAACTGCGCATCGGTCGCCGGGATCATGAAAAAGTTCAACCCCGAGGTAAATATGGTGTCGGCCCCGGTTGTCGCCAAAGAGCGCGGCATTCAGATATCGACCACCAATCAGGATAAGTCCGGCGTTTTTGACGGCTATATCAAGGTGACCGTGGTAACCGACAAGCGCGAGCGTTCGATTGCGGGCACGGTCTTCAGCGATGGAAAACCGCGCTTTATCCAGATCAAAGGCATCAACATCGATGCCGAAGTCGGTGCCCATATGCTTTATACCACCAACGAAGATGTCCCAGGCATTATCGGCGCGCTGGGTCAGACCATGGGTGAGAACGACGTGAATATCGCCAACTTTACACTGGGCCGTGCGGAAGCAGGCGGAGAAGCCATCGCTTTGCTCTACGTGGACGAACCAGTCCCTGCCGAAGCGCGGGCGAAACTGGCGGAGACGGGTCTGTTCACCCAGATCAAACCGCTGGAGTTTGACGTAGCCTGAGATTCTCTCGGAAAATTGTGACCTTGGTGATGCCCGTGCAAATAATGTGCGGGCATTGTCTTTTTTCTGCAACCGAGTTGCTGCACAAGGTGTTTGACACATTCAACGAGGCCCCGTTTTGAGCACTCCTATTTACGCAGTCGGCGATATTCATGGTCAGTTGGACATGCTGCACGCCGCACTGGCCCGGATTGAGGCAGAGGGTGGTCCCGATGCGCGGATCGTTTTTCTGGGCGACTACGTGGATCGCGGTCCTGACAGCCGCGGCGTGCTAGATCTGCTTATCGAAGGGCAGCGCGCTGGGCGGAACTGGATTATGGTTAAGGGCAACCACGACCGCATGATGACCCGTTTCGTGCAGGATTGCGAGATTGCGGACGGCCGATTGCCGATCACCCTGAATTGGCTCGACCCCCGTTTGGGTGGGCGGACGACTCTGGCATCCTACGGTGTCGAAGTCGCCGACAATGACCGTATCCATCAGGTTTATGACCGCGCCCGGGCGGCCGTTCCGCAGGCACATATAGATTTTGTGAACGGCTTGCCTTTGTATCATCAGGAAGACGAGTTGTTGTTCGTACATGCGGGCATTCGACCCGGCCTTCCGTTGGAACATCAGGTCGAAGACGATCTTGTTTGGATACGGCAGGAATTCCTGCACGATGCGCGTGCGCATCCCTGGCTGATTGTGCACGGGCATACTCCGGTGGACAGGGCCGAGCATTGCGGGAATCGCGTCAATTTGGATGCGGGGGCAGGCTACGGTCGGCCTCTGGCCACCGCTGTGTTCGAAGGGCCCCGGTGCTGGTTGCTGACAGACGCCGGTCGGGTCCCGTTAGTGCCTAATCCGCGGTAAACAGGTCTTTGTAGCGCTCGCGTAGGGCGTTCTTCTGGACTTTCCCCATGGTGTTTCGGGGCAGTTCATCCAGCACGATCAGTTTACGTGGGTGTTTGAAACGCGCCAGTTCGCTCTGTACGCTGGCCAGAATGCCATCAAGGTCGGGTGAGCGATCCGGTTCGGCAACCAGAATCCCCAGAACGGTTTCGCCGAAATCCGGGTGCGGCACACCAATCACGGCGCTTTCCAGAACGCCGGGCTGGTCGTCCAGCACCAGTTCGACCTCTTTGGGGTAGATGTTGAATCCGCCCGAGATGATCAGGTCTTTGCCGCGCCCGACGATGTGCACGTAACCATCTTCGTCCACGCGCCCCAAGTCGCCAGTGATAAAGAACCTGTCCTCGCGCAGTTCAGCGGCGGTTTTCTCGGGCATTTGCCAATAGCCTTCGAAGACGTTTGGTCCGCGCACTTCGATCATACCGATCTCTCCTTGCGGTAGTGGCTCGCCAGTTTCCGGGTCGGTGACCTTCAGCTCAACACCCGGCAGAGGAAACCCGACGGTCCCTGCGCGACGTTCTCCGTCATAGGGGTTCGAGGTGTTCATGTTGGTTTCTGTCATGCCATAGCGTTCCAGGATGCGGTGTCCGGTCCGATCCTCGAACCGTTCATGGGTCTCGGCCAGTAGCGGGGCCGAACCCGAGATGAACAGCCGCATGTGTCGGGCAGGATCGCCGGTGAACCGATCGTCCGCCAGCAATCGGGTATAGAATGTCGGCACTCCCATCATCGTAGTTGCGCTGGGCATCAGTCGCAGGAGGTCATCCAGATCGAATTTTGGTAAAAAGATCATCGACCCGCCTGAAGCCAGAATGATGTTTGTCGCCACAAATAGCCCGTGCGTATGAAAGATCGGCAAGGCGTGCAGCAGCACGTCCTCCTGTGTGAACCGCCACTCCCGCACCAATGTTTCGGCATTGGACAGCAGGTTAGCCTGGGTCAGCATCGCACCTTTTGAGCGCCCGGTCGTGCCAGAGGTGTAAAGGAATGCGGCAAGGTCATCCTCGGTCCGCTTGACCGGTTCGAAAGCCGGCAACATGCCCAAGGCCCGTCGCATCAGGCTGCCCGAGCCATCGGCATTGAGTGTCTCTAGCCTTGCGTTTTGCGCCTGGGCTATAGGCGTCAGTTCCACTTCACTTCTGGCATCGCAGACAACCAGCGCCGCGCCGGCGTTTTCAATGAAATAGCTGAGTTCGCCGGATGTGTAGGCGGAGTTAAGCGGCAAGAAAATCAACCCGGTCTGAACGCAGGCCGCGTAGAGGGCCAGCGCTTCTGGCGACTTTTCCACCTGAACGGCAACACGGTCGCCGGGCGAAAGCTCGTACCCGTTCAACGCATTTGCGATCCGCGACGCCATGTCCAGAAAAGCCGCGTGGGTAATCGCTTGGCCGTCGGGCAGGTGAAGGAATGGTGTATCCTTGCCCGCGTGGATGCCAAACAATCGATCATAGAGCGGGTTACCCATCCCAATTTCCCTTCGCGCAGGACCAGAATGTGCTGAATCTGGCTTGGATTAGAGACACGGTAAAGCAGAAATCGTGGTCGGGCTTAGTACTGAGTCGTCATGCGATACCCGGCGGCAAAGTACATCTTCGCGAAAGTGACTGGCTGGCCCTCAAGCCAAGTGATCCGCTCACCTGTAAACACCGGCTCACCGATGGGCAAGTCGAGGAACGCCGCCATCGATTCATCGGCGCGACTGGCCAGAAAGCTCAATTCGACATTGGTGAAGGGAACGGTTTGTATCAGCCATTCATTCGGACCAATTGAGGCGAAGTCTGCATTCACGACCTGAGGAACCGAGTCTACGACGATCCATCGGTTCTCGTACTGAAACGGAGTGTTGCCGTTAAAGTGCATGCAGCGCACATGCATGACGTCTTGGTCCGGTTTCAGCGCCAGCCGCGCGCACAGCCAATCCGGAGCCCGCTTGGTGGCTGACGAAACAAGGGCATAGCGGTACGTGCCGCCCAAAGCCTCAACCTCGTCCCGTACCATGGGGATCGTGAAGCGGGCCTGCCTTTGCGGAGCGCTTAGCACCCGCGTTCCGGCTTTGCGCCGACGTTCCAGAAACCCTTCATCGGCCAGCTCGCGTAGCGCTCGGTTGACGGTCGTCCGCGTGCACGAGAATTCGACGGCAAGCTCTTGTTCGTTCGGCAGCAGCGAGTCTGGCTGCCACTGTCCCGACCGAATGCGCGCCAGCACAGTTTCCTTGATGTCCCTGTAGCTGGTGGTTTCGTTCGATTGGGTCATTGTGCCTGCTTTCCTTGGAGGGTCGGTTTAGACGTCGGCCAGCAGATCGGCAATTGCCGACCTGTACGCGGGAATTATCCGATCCCGTTCGATATGGCGGCCTTGGCGCACCATGTGGCGCCCGGCTGACCAAAGATCCGTTACCAGCCCGTCTGGCGCTGCAAAACACAGGCCGTCCAGCAGTTGTTCGTCAGTCAACGCGCAGATCGTTGGATGGGAACGGTCGATTGCCACGAGATCGGCCAGCTTTCCGATAGCGATATCCCCGGCGTTTCGACCCAAAGCTTGCGCCCCCCCCTGCGCTGCCCCTGTATAAAGCGCGCGACCAACAGAGCCTTCATCTTTGACCAAAACTGTCCGTGCATGGTCGCGCAGCCGTTGGGAATACTCTAAAATCCGCAGCTCTTCGGGCAGGGAAATCCGCACATTAGAGTCTGATCCAACGCCAAATCGACCGCCCTCTTCAACGTAGACAGCACCGTTGAAAATGCCATCGCCCAAATTCGCCTCGGTAATCGGGCACAGTCCGGCAACAGCGCCCGAATGCGCAAGGCCGCGTGTTTCGGAGTCTGTCATGTGAGTTGCGTGAATAAGGCACCACCGGTCATCGACGTCGACATTGTTCAGCAACCATTCAATCGGCCGCCGACCCAGCGCAGCCTCGACATCGGCCACCTCCCTGAGCTGCTCGGCAATGTGGATGTGGACGGGGCCATCAGGGGTGGCCCCCAAAACCCCGTGCAAATCGGCGGGAGATGTCGCGCGAAGGGAGTGCGGGGCGATGCCGATCATTGAATCGGCATGCGGCTGGGATGACCGGCATTCCTCAACCAGTTTCAGGAACTGGTTTGCGGAATTACCAAAGCGCAATTGGCCACCCGACAATGGCTGCTGATCGACACCGCCATAGGTGTAGAGAACCGGCAGATGCGTCAGGCCAATCCCGGTTTTGGCGGCCGCAGCAAAAATGCGCTGGCTCAGTTCCGACACCTGGTTGTAAGGCGCTCCGCCAGGCTGGTGATGGACATAGTGAAACTCACCGACGGAGGCATATCCGGCCTCTTGCATCTCCAAATAGACCTGCGCGGCTATGGATTCGATATGATCCGGTGTCAGCCTGTCAAGAAACCGGTACATCAGGGTGCGCCAGGTCCAAAAGCTCTCGCGCCCGGCGGCGCGCATTTCGGTCATTCCGGCCATTGCGCGCTGAAAGGCATGGCTGTGTAGATTCCCTAAGGCAGGCAGCAAGACGTCAACCTGGGTGTCACCGGACAGCGCGGATGTCTCGGAAGCCAAGCTTTGGATATGTCCGTGCGCAACTTCTACCCGAAGATTACTGACCCAATCAGAGCCTATCAAAGCTGTTTTCGCATGGATCGTCATCGTGTTTCCATTTTGTGTAGACTTTAAACTTTTATACGTATACGAAAAATTCAACAACAAAGGGAGCCCAAAAGAATCGTCATGGCCAAAAAATCTGTCCTTTTGAGCAAGTGGGTGGCGACCATGACCGACGGTCCCGAACCTTATGGGATGGTTCAGGACGGGGCAGTTGCCGTAGATGGTGAACAAGTTGCCTGGGCCGGACCGCGAAACGCCCTGCCAACAAACTACGCTGACTGGCCGACTGTCGAATATGGTGATCGGCTGATGACGCCTGCCTTGATCGACCCCCACACACATGTCGTGTTTGGCGGCAACAGGGCGGTCGAGTTCGAAATGCGCCTGAACGGAGCGTCATATGAAGCGATCGCGCGCGCGGGTGGTGGCATTCTGTCAACTGTCACTGCGACTCGTGAAGCCAGCGAAGAAGCGCTTTTGGCGGATGCCCTGACGCGGGTGGACGCCCTTATGGCCGAAGGCGTGTCGTGTATTGAGGTCAAGTCGGGCTATGGGTTGGACGCCGACACGGAACTCAAGATGCTGCGCGTCGCGCGGCGGATCGGGCAGGTTCGTCCGATCCACGTGAAAACCAGTTTTCTGGGTGCCCACGCGGTGCCGCCCGAATTCGATGCACGACCGGATGCATACGTTCAGGACGTTTGCATCCCGACCCTGCGCCTTGCCCACCAAGAGGGGTTGGTGGATGCGGTTGATGGCTTTTGCGAGGGGATCGCCTTTGACCCGTCCCAAATCGCTCAGGTCTTCGATGTGGCGAAGGAGTTGAGCCTTCCGGTCAAGCTGCACGCAGAGCAGCTTTCGAACCTCGGAGGGGCAGCTTTGGCGGCTTCGTACGGGGCGTTGTCTGCAGATCATATCGAATATCTGGACGAGGCGGGCGTGTCGGCCATGGCGCAGGCGGGAACCGTTGGTGTGCTGCTGCCAGGGGCGTTTTATACGCTGCGTGAAACGCAGGTGCCGCCGGTTGAACTGCTGCGTCAGTATGGTGTGCCGATCGCTCTGGCGACGGATTGCAACCCCGGCTCATCTCCTCTGACGTCGCTGCTGCTGACCATGAACATGGCCTGCACCTTGTTCCGCATGACACCCGAAGAAGCATTGGCCGGTGTGACCCGCCACGCGGCACAAGCCCTGGGTCTGACCGATACTGGAACAATTGCCGTCGGACAGCGCGCGGATCTGGCCGTTTGGGACGTCGCACACCCGGCCGAGCTGTCCTATCGGATCGGCTTCAACCCATTGCACGCCCGCGTATTTGGAGGAATGTGATGAAGACCCTCTCGCTTGTGCCTGGTCAGGTCACGCTGTCGGATTTGGCTGAAGTGTACTGGTCAGAATCCGCGGTCATGCTGGATGAAGGATGCAGACCCGGCGTTGAGGCCGCGGCAAAACGCATTCTCGAAGCTGCAGCCGGGGAGGCCCCAGTTTATGGCGTCAACACCGGGTTCGGCAAACTGGCCAGCCACAAGATCGCGGCAAAAGACACGTCGACCCTGCAGCGCAATCTGATCCTCAGCCATTGTTGTGGAGTCGGATCGGCCGTTTCACGCCGTGTAACCCGTCTGATGATGACGTTGAAGCTGTTGTCCTTCGGGCGCGGGGCATCGGGTGTACGTTGGGAATTGGTTGAGCTGCTGCAACAGATGCTGGCCAAGGGTGTGACCCCGGTTATTCCAGCGCAGGGATCGGTCGGGGCATCGGGCGATCTTGCGCCCTTAGCACATATGACAGCCGTGCTCATTGGCGAAGGTGAGGCCGAGATCGGCGGGGCCGTTTTGCCAGGGGAGAAAGCCCTAATTTCAGCCGGATTAGAGCCTATTTCGCTAGGCCCAAAGGAAGGCTTGGCCTTTATCAATGGCACGCAGTTTTCAACCGCATTTGCTCTGGCCGGCCTGTTTGATGCCTGGCGTGCTGCGCAAAGCGCGCTGGTCATCTCGGCGCTGTCGACGGATGCGATCATGGGGTCAACGGCACCATTGCAGCCCGAGATTCACACGTTGCGCGGGCACCGCGGCCAGACCGAGGCCGCCAGCGCCATGCGTGCTGCGCTGGCTGGGTCAGAGATCCGTGAAAGCCACCGGGACGGCGACACGCGTGTTCAAGACCCTTACTGTATCCGCTGTCAGCCGCAGGTCACGGGGGCGGCGATGGATGTCATGCGGCAGGCCGCTGCTACCCTTGAGATCGAGGCGAATGCGGCCACGGACAATCCTTTAGTTTTGACCGAGGCGGGGTCTATCGTTTCAGGTGGTAACTTCCACGCCGAACCGGTGGGTTTTGCCGCTGACATGATCGCACTGGCCCTGTCCGAAGTCGGCGCGATTGCACAACGGCGCATTGCCTTGATGGTCGATCCGACGCTCAGCTTTGATCTGCCGCCGTTCCTGACGCCAGATCCTGGTCTGAATTCCGGCCTGATGATTGCCGAAGTTACGACCGCCGCTTTGATGAGCGAGAACAAACACCTCGCTAATCCTTGTGTGACAGACAGCACACCGACCTCGGCCAATCAGGAGGATCACGTATCCATGGCCGCACATGGCGCGCGGCGTCTAACGCGGATGGTCGAGAACCTGAACTACATTCTGGGTGTTGAACTGCTTTGCGCGGCGCAAGGGGTAGAATTCCGCGCACCATTGGCAACCAGCGAACCGTTGCAACAGGTGATCAGCAGGCTGCGGGGAGACATCCCTCCTTTGTCCGAAGATCGTTATCTGGCGCCTGAACTGGAGGCATCCAAGTGTTTGGTAGCCGACGGTGAAATCCTGCGAGCCGTGCGAACCCCTATGCCGGGATTGTTCTGATGCAGGTGTTTAGCGTTCAGCGCGGAGACGGGCCAATTGTGCTGGGACAGCCTCATGGGGGCACTTATGTGCCCGACGAAGTTATGACCCGTCTGAACGATAACGGGCGAGCTCTGGCAGATGCGGATTGGCACATAAATAGACTCTACGAAGGGCTTTTGGACGGCGCAACTGTCGTACAGTCCCACGTCCACCGTTATGTCATCGACGCCAACCGCGATCCAGAAGGGGCCTCGCTGTATCCCGGGCAGAACACAACGACCTTGGTACCTTTGACCGACTTTGATGGGCAACCGATCTGGCAACAGGGCCAAGACCCGTCAGAGGATGAGGTCGAAGACCGACGCCGTGCTTACCACACCCCGTACCACGCTGCTTTGCGGAACGAATTGAACAGGGTACGGGATCGGCATGGCGTGGCGATCCTGTTCGACTGCCACTCGATACGGTCGAATATTCCGTTTCTGTTCGAGGGCGAGCTGCCGGTGTTCAGCACCGGAACAAACAGTGGCCAGAGTTGTGATCTGGCAATTGAGCAAATTGTGCATGAATGTGCAACAAATGCCGACGGTTTCACGGCTGTCCTGAATGGTCGTTTTCGTGGCGGCTGGACAACCCGCCACTACGGTCGCCCGGCTGAAAGTACCCATGCCATCCAGATGGAGATCGCCCAGCGCGCCTACATGGATGAAACGCCCCCATGGGTATGGTGCGAAGATCGTGCTGCGAAACTTCGCCCGCATTTGGAAACCATGCTGACACGCCTCAACGATCTCGCCCTGTCGGGCGCACTGACCTCACAAGGAGCCCAGAAATGAGCGATCCGCGCAAAAACACCCGCGACATCTATCCGCCGACCGGTCCCGAGTTGAACGCAAAAAGCTGGGTGACCGAGGCACCGCTGCGGATGCTGATGAACAACCTGCACCCGGATGTGGCCGAAAACCCGCACGAGTTGGTGGTTTACGGCGGCATCGGGCGCGCAGCACGGACGTGGCAGGATTTCGACACTATTGTTGCTGGTTTGAAGGATCTGGAGGAAGACGAAACGCTAATCGTCCAGTCCGGCAAACCCGTGGCGATCATCCGCACGCACAAGGATGCGCCGAGGGTGCTAATTGCCAACTCGAATCTTGTTCCGCATTGGGCAACCTGGGACCATTTCAACGAGCTCGATAAGAAGGGCCTGATGATGTACGGCCAGATGACGGCCGGTTCGTGGATCTACATCGGCACGCAGGGCATTGTTCAAGGCACGTATGAGACTTTTGCTGAGGCCGGGCGTCAGCACTATGACGGTGACTTGACCGGTAAGTGGATCCTGACCGGAGGGCTGGGCGGCATGGGCGGCGCGCAACCGCTGGCTGCCGTGTTTGCCGGTGCCTGTTGTCTGGCCGTTGAATGCAACCCGGACAGCATCGATTTCCGCCTGCGTACCAAATACCTCGACGAAAAGGCCGAAACGCTGGACCAAGCGCTCGAGATGATCGACCGCTGGACCAAGGCCGGAGAGGCGAAATCAGTCGGCCTGCTGGGCAATGCGGCCGAGATCTTCCCCGAGATTTACCGCCGGATGGCCGCAGGTGGCATGCGCCCCGATATCGTCACCGACCAGACCAGCGCGCACGATCCGATCAATGGTTATCTGCCATTGGGCTGGACTATGGGCGAATGGCGTGAAAAGCGTGAAACAGACCCTAAAGTGGTAGAAAAGGCCGCGCGGGCCTCGATGAAGCAGCATGTCGCGGCGATGGTGGACTTCTGGAATGCAGGTGTGCCGACGCTGGATTACGGCAACAACATCCGGCAAGTTGCGCAGGATGAGGGGCTGGAGAATGCTTTTGCATTCCCGGGTTTTGTTCCCGCCTATATCCGTCCGTTGTTCTGCAGAGGTATTGGACCGTTCCGCTGGTGTGCTTTGTCTGGCGACCCCGAGGACATTTACAAGACCGATGCCAAGATGAAGGAGCTGTTCCCCGAGAACGAACACCTGCATCGCTGGATTGACATGGCGCAAGAGCGGATCGCGTTTCAGGGTCTGCCCGCGCGGATCTGCTGGATCGGGCTTGGTGACCGGCACCGCGCTGGACTGGCCTTCAATGAAATGGTGGCCAATGGCGAATTGAAAGCGCCGGTTGTGATCGGTCGCGACCATCTGGACTCGGGGTCCGTGGCAAGTCCCAACCGGGAAACTGAGGCGATGTTGGACGGTTCGGATGCCGTATCAGACTGGCCCTTGTTAAACGCGCTGATCAATACGGCAAGCGGAGCAACGTGGGTGTCCCTGCACCACGGCGGTGGTGTCGGAATGGGTTTCAGCCAACACGCGGGCGTCGTGATTTGCGCCGATGGAACCGAGGATGCCGCGCGGCGGTTGGAACGGGTTCTGTGGAACGACCCGGCCTCAGGCGTCTGGCGCCATGCGGATGCGGGGTATGACATCGCCAAGGATTGCGCGCGGGCGCATGGGCTGCGTCTGCCGGGTATTTTGGGCTAGTTCGAAACTGTCTCTGGCGAAAATGCTGCACCTGCGATATGCGCAGGTGAGCTTGCCGGAGATCGAATATGTACGTTGCCACCTTGTTGACCAACCCCAACGCACCGACGCTGGAACTCTCGCTGGTCGAGTCCTTGCGGAACGCCTGGGGTGGGGATGAGATCGTTTGGCTCAGCCCGAACGAGGCAGCAGAGTTCAGACTGGCCGAGATGCCGGACAACCGGTGGGATGTCTGGGCAGACCTGCAGCAGATGGGCGTGGATCTGGTTGTCCAACTGGCCGAGGGGCGCCGCAAAAAGATGCTGCTGGCCGATATGGACAGCACCATGATCCAGCAGGAATGCATTGACGAACTGGCAGATGAGGCGGGTGTTGGCGACCGCGTCAAAGACATCACTGCGCGTGCGATGAATGGAGAGCTGGACTTCGAAGGCGCTCTGACCGAACGGGTCGGTTTGCTGGAAGGTCTTGATGAGACTGTGATCGGGAAAGTTCTTGAGGAACGTATCACCCTCATGCCCGGCGGCAAGGAACTGGTAGCCACGATGCGCCACAACGGAAGCTATGCCGCGCTGGTATCCGGCGGGTTCACCGCGTTCACGGCGAAAGTGGCCGAAGTGCTGGGCTTTGACGAAAACCGTGCCAACACTCTGCTG
Source organism: Ruegeria atlantica (assembly GCF_013033965.1). Lineage (GTDB taxonomy): Bacteria > Pseudomonadota > Alphaproteobacteria > Rhodobacterales > Rhodobacteraceae > Ruegeria > Ruegeria atlantica_D. The sequence continues at coordinate 188,269 of NZ_WQFE01000010.1, read as the reverse complement.
GCGGAAGACGGGAAACTGACGGGTGATGTGCTGCGGCCCATTCTGGGACGGCAGGCCAAGGTTGATGCGCTGGAACAAATCACGGTGCGTTTGGGTCTGGCTGAGGCAGATGTTCTGGCGGTCGGAGATGGGGCGAATGATCTGGGGATGCTGCATCGTGCGGGCACTGGCGTCGCATTACATGCCAAGCCCACGGTGGCCGAGCAATGCGAGGTTCGGGTCAACCATGGGGACCTGACGGCGTTGCTGTATGTGCAAGGCTATTGTCGCTCGGAATTCGTGATTGGCTAAAGGTCTTCCTATTATTTAACGCATGTGTTAAATAATGGTCATGAACACACTATTGAACGCTTTTTCCGCCTTGTCCGATTCCACTCGGTTCTCGATTGTCGAGCAACTGATGCAGGACGGAGAGCTTCCTGCCGGTGACCTGATCCAGGGACGGGGCATGTCGGGGGCCGCCATTTCGCGCCATCTGAAAGTTCTGCGCGAGGCCGGGTTGGTGCAGCAGCGCGTCCAAGGCACCCAGCGGATGTATTCCATCCAGTCCGACGGTTTGCGGGCGATCGCGGAATGGACCATCTCGAAACGTCAGTTTTGGGAGCACAGCCTCGATCGTCTGGGCGACCTCATTGAAAGGGAGAATTCATGGCCGACCTGAAACTGGAACGTGAGTTCCCGACTACGCCCGAAAACCTTTTTGCCTGGATCAGCGATGGCGCAAAGCTGCTGCAGTGGTGGGGGCCTGAAGGGGTTCATGTGCCGGAACATGATCTGGATTTCTCACGCATCGGGCCATGGTATTCCGTGATGAAGAACGCGGAAGGTCAGACATTTAAAGTGTCCGGCCATGTGACCCATGTTGATCCGCCAAACTCCGTTGGGTTCACCTGGGCCTGGCATGATGACCGAGATCAACGCGGGGCGGAAAGCCATGTGACCTTTTCGGTGGTCTCAACGGAAAATGGTGCACGGTTGGTCGTGGATCACCGCGAACTGGCCGATGCCGAGGCTGCGGCGAACCACAACATGGGCTGGACATCGTCACTGAGCAAGCTTGAGGCGCAGTTGGGATAAGTTTTCATTAGGGAGGAAATAAAATGCCACAATTTTTGTTTATCTATCATGGCGGAAGCACGCCGACGGACCCGGCAGAAGTCGAAGCAACAATGGCTGCGTGGGGCGCATGGTTCCAAGGCATGGGAGAGGCGCTGGACATTCCCGGCAACCCGGTTGGCCAGTCCTATACGGTCAGTAACAGTGGTGTGGTCGATAGCGGCGGCGCAAACCCGGCCTCCGGCTTTACCGTTGTGAAGGCCGACAGCATTGATGCCGCGACCGAAATGGCCAAAGGGTGTCCGATGGTGGTCAACGGCTCAGGCTCGGTCGAGGTGGCCGAGGTGCATGAAATCGAAATGTAACCTTAGCCGGGGAACCCCGGTGCCGGTCTGATTACGCCGCATTCCAGCCCGCGACGACTGTATTGGGTGGCGTTCATGAATTTGCGGGTGGCCGGGTGTTCGGCCTCCAGCACGCCCAGGCTGACCAGAATGGCTGCGATGGCGCATTCGCTGGCACGGGTCGTGCCGTCGGTGATCTTCAACGCAACGCCCATTCGTTTCTCTGGAATGATGGCGATGAACACCGCCTCGGCCCCGGTCTTGATCGCGGCCCGGCCGCCCATGGCGCGCATCAACTCGGTGCAGGCGCGGCTTTCGCCCGCCACCAATTCTGGGTGCTTGATCATCGCAGCCGTCAATTGTTGTGCCGCGTCGCTGGCGCGGTCCGACCGATCTGCGGCTGAGGCAAACCACGCCATTGATCGCGCCAGCCCCACCAGCGAAGTGGCAAAATTCGGGGCAGAACATCCATCGATCCCGTAGGCTGGGCTGTTTTCGCCAGTTGTCTCTTCGAGGGCCGACAGGCAAGCCTGCTGTACTGGGTGGTCGATCTCAAGGTATTCCGGCCCGGCGCCCATATGCTGTGCTACCGTCAGAAACCCGCAATGTTTGCCCGAGCAATTGTTGTGGATCTGGCAGGGCGTGTCATCAGCAAGAATCAGCCCGTCGCGCGCGGCCATGTCCTGTGGCTCTTGCGGACCACATCGCAGATCGTGCTCGGTCAAACCCAAGTGATCCAGCCAGGCCGTTACCCGATCTGTATGAATATGTGCGCCGCTGTGTGAGGCGCAGGCGAGCGCTAGGTGCTCGCTATTCAAACCATATTTGGCGGCTGCGCCCGACGTAATCAGCGGCAACCCTTGGATCATTTTTGCTGATGATCGGGGATAGATAACTGCATCCGGATCGCCCCAGCTTTGAACAATCTGGCCGCTGTCGTCGCAGATCACCGCATGGCCCAGATGCAGGCTTTCCAACAAGGGCCCACGCCATAGTTCTGTCATTGGTACCGGCTGCGTCATCTGGCCCCTCCATAATATGCGCAAAATTCTGCCAATCGCCCTTTCGCCTGTGGCGAAACCTGCGTTAGTGTGTGTATGTCGACAATCATCGGAATACGCAACTTACAGACGAACCGACAGAGTTCGAATGCGGTCTCGATGGGTATGAGGTATTAGGTCGAGCTAGGAGGCTGGACAGATGGGATCAAAACTCGTCCGCGCAATTGCGGGTCTGTGCATGGCAGGGATGGCCACAACCGCAATCGCTCAGCAGGCGACTAGCACAAATCGCGTGGCGGCAAAGACGGATTGGAGCGTTTTCGTCGAAGACGACCCCACCGAATGCTGGAGCGTTTCAGCCCCCAAGGAAACTGTCAATACGCGCGGTGGACGCGTGGTCTCGGTACGCCGCAGCGATATCCTGTTGTTCGTATTCTACCGCCCGAATGCCGAAGTGAAGGGTCAGGTGACCTTTACCGGCGGCTATCCATTTGCGGCAGGATCGACAGTCACCCTTGAGATCGACGGCAATGAGTTCGCATTGATCACCGAAGGCGAGTGGGCCTGGCCGGCAACTGAAGGCGAAGATCTGAAAGTCGTTGCTGCGATGAAGCGTGGCACCGAGGCCGTGCTGACCGCTCGGTCCGAGCGTGGAACCCAGACCAAGGACACATTCTCGTTGCTGGGGTTCACTGCGGCGATTGAAGACGCCGAAAAACGCTGCACCAAGTAAGCTGCTGCAACAAATGTATCCAGCCCCGTCTTTCGGCGGGGTTTTTTCATGGATGATCGTGCGATCTATCTAAACCTTACGCCACGTCTGCCGCCCGAATTGATCCGCATCAAGGCCAGCGCTCCATATTTCTGAACTAATCAGTTCAAGAGTATGGAAGGAGCTTACTCATGCTGAACAAACCTCTTGTCGCCTTGTTGCTGGCCGCTGCCGCGTTTCTGAGTGCATGTGAAAAAGACAGCGAAACCTATCCGTTATCCGGTGAACAATGCGGTCCGGAAGATCCAGTCAAAACTCTGGATGCTGCGGATTGCGTTATCCCGCCTGCCGGTGTCTGATACATACACCTGATCTGATTTCTCGCATTCGTAATGCGGGTGGTTCGGTCGCAGCGGCTTGGCCATTGCGGCCGACTTGCAATTGGGACCCGGGCCCGACGCATGCTACGGTGGCCAAATGCAGTGGTTCACATGTGGAAACGGATAATGCGTTACGTCTTGATAGCAGTGCTTTTCTCATCAGCCGCGTTGGCCGACCCCAGTCTGGAATGTTCCGACGCAGGTACGCAGGTGGAAATCGGGTCCTGCGTGGGGGAAATGGAAAAACGCGTAAGCATGGCACTGGACGCAAGCTACGGCTTCGCCATGCAGTCGGCTGTCGAGTTGGATGAGGTGACAGGCCGCGTGGTCGCACAACCGGCACTTGAGGCGGCACAAGAGGCTTGGCGCAGATATCGCGATGCGCAATGCGAAGCGGTTGGGGCCTCCTTTGGCGGTGGCTCGGGCACCGGTATCGCCATTGCGTCCTGTCGCGTCGATATGGGTCGGGCGCGTGTGGACGAATTGCTGCGTATGGCAAATTAAACGATACGAATTCTTTTGATCTTTGCGCACGATCCTATATAGAGGCGCATCCCAAGCCAGAATCCGTTGAGATAGCCACATGTCGCCCAAAGCGCCGATCACTCAAGATGTCATGACCATCCCCCGCAAATTGCCTGAGGGGAAGATCAACCTTGTCGGGTTGACCCGTGATCAGTTGCGTGACGCTCTGATCGAACATGGCACGCCGGAAAAGCAGGCCAAGATGCGGACCGGGCAGATCTGGCAATGGATCTATCAGTGGGGCGTGCGCGATTTTGCCGAGATGACCAACCTCGCCAAAGCCTATCGTGCCCAGTTGGCCGAGACGTTCGTCATCGAAATCCCCGAAGTGGTGACGCGGCAGGTGTCCGAGGACGGCACCCGCAAATACCTTTGCCGCATCGCTGGAGGCCACGAGGTCGAGGTGGTGTATATCCCCGAAGAAGACCGGGGAACCCTGTGCATCTCATCCCAGGTGGGCTGCACGCTGACCTGTTCCTTCTGCCATACCGGCACACAGAAGCTGGTGCGCAACCTGACGGCGGCAGAAATCGTTGGCCAGGTGATGATGGCCCGCGACGATCTGGAAGAATGGCCGGTTCCCGGTGCGCCCAAGGATGAAACGCGCCTGTTGTCGAACATCGTTTTGATGGGCATGGGTGAGCCGCTGTATAATTTCGAAAACGTGCGTGATGCGATGAAGATTGCGATGGACCCCGAGGGGATTTCTCTGTCGCGCCGCCGGATCACTCTGTCGACCTCCGGTGTAGTGCCCGAGATTGCACGGACCGCAGAGGAAATCGGCTGTCTGCTCGCAATCTCGTTCCACGCGACCACGAATGAAACCCGCGATGTTCTGGTGCCCATCAACAAACGCTGGAACATCGAGGAACTGCTGCAGGCGCTAGCCAGCTATCCCAAAGCGTCGAATTCCGAGCGGATCACCTTTGAATACGTGATGCTGGATGGTGTGAACGACAGCGATGAGGACGCGCACCGTCTGATTGACCACATCAAGCGCCACAATATTCCGGCCAAGATCAACCTGATCCCGTTCAACGAATGGCCGGGTGCGCCTTACAAGCGCAGTTCGAATAATCGCATCCGGGCGTTTGCGAATATCATCTATCAGGCGGGCTATGCCTCTCCCATTCGCAAAACACGGGGCGAGGACATCATGGCGGCGTGTGGCCAGTTGAAATCGGCCACGGAACGGGCGCGCAAGTCGCGAAAACAGATCGCAGCCGAAGCGGGATTGCAGAGCTGACACGCCCAGCTGTCGGGTGCAGCGCTCCAAGAATTTAATGTTCTGGCCGCTGTTATTTGTATGCACAATTTGATATGTTTTGGGGGCCGAAATCGGGCGTTTCAGCCTCACGCCTGCGCACAATGCGGTGAGAGTCGCGTTCCGGTTGTGGCGCGTTTGTTCACGGCCGCTATCATTTTCAACGTAACTCGCGGCGTTCAGGCGAACCTTTTGAATCAGGTGGGCCAATTAAATGTTTTTACGATTTAGACGACTGTTTCCGACATCTCTTACGGCTTTGTTTTTGGTGGGTCTTGCTGTGCAAGGCGCCAGTGCGCAATCCGGTGGAGAGGATGCACACATTGCCATTGAAAACCCTGCCGAACTGTCCAAGGAAGAGGCGTTAAGCATCTACAAGTCCCTGCAGCGTCGGATGGAACGTGGTTATGCCGCCGCGCAGCTGGATCTGCTGATGAACTATCAGGCTTGGCCACTATTCAATGATGCGCCTTACATCTCTGCAACTCACGGTCAGCGTTATGTAAACAGCTATGCCAACCGCATGGCGCACAACTATGGCACACTGGCCGAAGGGGAAAAATTGCCGATGGGGTCGGTTTTGGCCAAAGACAGCGTTACGGTCACGGATGAAGGTAATGTCCACCCCGGCGCGCTGTTCGTGATGGAAAAACTGGCGGAAGGCACCAGTCCGGAAACGGCAGACTGGCGCTACATCATGGTGATGCCGGACGGGTCATTGTTTGGTGACACTATGGGTGCGCGTTCGGACGCCGTCGGCTACTGCCATGAGTGCCACGAAGCGGTGGCTGACCGGGACTACACCTTCTTCGTTCCAGACGAATACGTTGTCGGCAACTAGGCGTGATTCACTTGTGGCCGAACCGTGCGGCGCCTATCACTTCGATCAGCGTTTGACGGACCGGTTCCGGTTGCGATTCCACCGCATTGAGAACCTCGCGTAACTCGGCCCGCAGGCCGTGCATCTGGTCGATCAGTGAGATCATCATCGACAGCGCATCAGGTTCCATCTCGTATTGCTCGTGCAACTCGCATGCCAGTTCCAAACGCGCCACGTCGAGGGTGTGATAGACAAGCCCGTCTTCGGTTTGTTCCGGGATGACGATCTCAGCTGCCAAATATTCTGTCAGGCGGGAAGCGGTCAGGCGGGTGACAGTCGCGATCAGCTGCTCTTCGGTCAGGGTGCGGGTCATGACGGCATTCCTTTCCGCGGATCATAGCTGTGGCTCTCGCGCCATGTCTCCATGAATTGATTCAACTCATCGTCAATCTGGTCCGGCATGGCCACGGTTAGTTCAATCAGCTGGTCGCCGCGATCGGACGAGCCGCGCTTCTTGACCCCCTTGCCGCGCAGGCGCAGCGTCCTACCGCTGCTGGTGCCTGCGGGGACACTGACATTGACGCCGCCATCAATGGTGGGGGCGGGTACCTTGCCGCCCAGAATGGCCTCGTCAATCGTGATCGGCAAGGTGATATGGATGTCGTCGCCCTGACGATCGAACACCGGGTGCTTCGCCACTGATACAGTCACCAACGCATCACCCGGTGGTCCTTCGCCAAACCCTGGATCGCCTTTACCGCGAAGGCGGATGGTCTGCCCGTCGGTGATGCCCGCAGGAATCTTGACTTCAATCCGATCACCATCGGGGAGGGTCAGTTTTTGGCTGGCGCCGAACACTGCATCCAGAAAACTGATCTGTAGATTGTAAGCGCGATTGTGGCCCGGCGCGTGGAATTCGTGCGTGCGCTGCTGGTATCCACCGCGCCCTCGCATGAACTCGGCAAAGATGTCGGACATGTCGTCCGGGTCTGCTGCGCGCCCACGGTAAGGATTCCCGGCGGCCTCGGCATATTCGCGATAATACTGCTGCTGCGGCCGTTCCTGGCCTGAGGCATCAATTTCGCCATTGTCATACCGCGCACGCGTGTCCGGGTCTTTCAGTAGATCATAGGCGGACGCAGCCGCCTTGAACTTGGCCTCGGCCTCGGCGTCCCCGGGTTTCAGGTCCGGGTGGCATTCCTTGGCGATGCGCCGATAAGCCTTTTTGATCTCGGCGGCGCTGGCGTCTTTGGCGACGCCAAGAACGGTATAGGGATCGTCGCTCATCTCATCTCTCGTCGATGGGGGTGGGTCTGATCTTGATGAATGTGTTTTATCATGCGATTTCAATGACCCAAAAGGAAGTGGCTTTTGAAACCGCTCGCAAAATCCCCCGGGCCTGTTAATATCTGCATGTTTCTAATTGATCATTCTCGGAGAACCCCATGACGCGCAGAATCAAGTCCGCACTGGCCCTTTTGGCCGGGAATGCCATTGGGTTATTGCTTGCTACGCTGTTGTTGTCGGGGTTCGCGATCAAACCGATTTCATTCATCGTCGTGGTGATCGTGTTCACCCTGGTGCAGGTGGTGGCAGAGCCACTGATCCTGAAACTGGGTGAGAAAAAAGCCCCCTCGATCAAGGGTGGGATTGCCCTGATCGTGACATTTGTCGGTCTGCTGGTGACGGATCTGATTACGGCCGGGCTGACCGTCGGCGGCATTGCCAACCTGTTGGCGGCAACACTGCTCGTTTGGCTGGGCGCATTGGTCGCCAGCATCGTGCTGCCGATCTACGTGTTCACTGAACTTCGCGAGCCTAAGAAGTAATCACAACGCATTTAGGCTGGTCTCAATCGCCTGCCACAATTCCTCTACCGGTTCGCAACCTACCGACAGGCGGATGAACGCAGGGTCGACATCGTCGCCCCAGCGCGCACGACGTTCGGCCGAGCTGTGAACGCCACCGAAGGAAGTGGCGGGGCGCAGCATCGGGCAGCTGTTGATGAAAGCTTCGGCCTTTTCTTCCGAATCCAGCGTGATCGACAGCAGGAATCCGAACCGCACGGTCTGTGCCTTTGCCAGCGCATGCGAAGGATCGCCGGGCAGGCCGGGATAGCGGATCTGCCTTACAGCCCCATGCTGTGCCAGGCGTTCGGCGAGCACCTGCGCCGAAGCGCACATACGGTCGAACCGCACATCCAGCGTTTCTAGCCCGCGATGAAGCAGCCATGCCTCATGGGGGCCGGGGATCGAGCCTGAGACGCGCCGCCATTCCTCGATCCGCTCCATGATTTCGGTACTGCGGCTGGCAACATGACCCATCAACAGGTCCGAATGGCCGCCCATAGCCTTAGTGTCCGAGGCCACCACCACGTCGATGCCCATATCCAACGGGCGTTGGCCCAGTGGCGTCATCGTCGTGTTGTCGGCAATCGTGAGGCCGCCCGCCGCGCGAACGGCGGTGGCGATCGCGGGCAGGTCCATCATGTCCAGCCCTGGATTCGAAGGGCTTTCCAAAAAGACCACGTCGAACCCGTCAAAGCCACCTTCTGCGAACGCTGTCGTCGGACGCTCAGTAACCGAGACGCCAAGATTGGACAGAAACCTGTCAGCCAGCAGACGTGTCACGTAATAGCCATCAGACGGTATCAGTATACGTGATCCGGCTTTCACCGTTGCGAACAAAGCAGCTGAGATCGCCCCCATGCCCGAAGGAAAGGTCAGGCAGGGCGCGTCTTCCAAATGGGACAGGACATGTTCCAGATGCACCCAAGTCGGGTTGTCGACCCGGCCATAGGTCGGATGCCCGTCTGGTGCGCCGGGGAGATGATACATACTGCTTTGCGTCAAAGGCAGCGCCACCGGGTCGCCCTTGCTCAACGTGTTCCCGCGCAGGTGCAACATCTGACCGGTCTTCGGGGCCATGGCTCAGCGCCCCGGTATTTCGTCGCGGGGCGGGGCCGGTTCCCAGTTCTCGATGATGTCGACCGCCTCTTGCGCGGTGTCGACAAAGCGGAACAGGTCCAGATCCTCGTCCGAGATGGTGCCCGCGTCAGCCAGAGCCTCCCAGTTGATGACCTTTTCCCAGAATTCACGGCCGAACAGCAGGAAGGGTACCCGCTCCATCCGGCCGGTTTGAATCAGGGTCAGGGATTCAAACAGCTCGTCCATCGTGCCAAAGCCGCCGGGGAAGATGGTGATGGCGCGGGCGCGCATCAGGAAGTGCATCTTGCGGATGGCGAAGTAGTGGAAGTTAAAGCTGAGGTCTGGTGTTACATAGAGGTTCGGTGCCTGTTCATGCGGCAGCACGATGTTCAGGCCGATGGAGCAGCCACCGGCATCCTGTGCGCCGCGATTTCCGGCCTCCATCACCCCGGGACCGCCGCCGGTGACGATGACGTTCTCGCGGCAACCGGTTTCGTTGGATTTCTCGGTCATCAGCCGGGCAAACTCCCGCGCCTCGTCGTAATATTGCGACAGATTGGCCAGCGTCTGGGTGCGCGCAGTGTGTTTCTGAGACGGCTCAGGAATGCGCGCGCCACCGAACATGACGATGGTCGAGGTGATCTCACGCTCTGTCATGATCATCTCGGGCTTCAGCAATTCCAGCTGCAGACGCACGGGGCGCAGCTCATCCCGGCACAGGAAATCATCGTCCGCAAAGGCAAGGCGATAGGCGGGCGAGCGCGTCTGCGGCGTGTCCGGAACCTCACTCGCGGTCGAGCGATCGGTCTGTGCGTCGCGGAAAGGGCTGAGGCGGTCTTCTCTCATGGATGATGGTTCCCTGCTTGCGTGTCCCTAAAACAGCTATAGGGTTCGCGGGCAGAGTGCCAGTCACGGAAGAACAAGAATGAATTGGAAGAATGAAATTTCTGCCGCCGCAAACCGGATCAATGGTTATGCGCAGGTGACTCCGGTGATCGAAAGCCGTGTATCTGGGTTGGATCATCCGATTGAAATGAAGCTGGAGCATATGCAGCATACCGGCAGCTTCAAGGCGCGCGGGGCGTTCAATACGCTGCTTAGTTTGGGCGTGCCAGCGGCTGGGGTGGTGGCGGCCTCGGGCGGCAATCACGGTGCGGCGGCGGCGTATGCGGCTCAAGCGCTGGGCTATCCTGCCAAAATCTTCGTGCCCGAGCTTGCTGGCTCGTCCAAGATTGCCCTGATCAAACAAACGGGCGCAGATCTGACAGTGGTGCAGGGTGAATACGCCAATGCACTGAACGCAGCGAAAGAGCACGAGGCCGCAACCGGCGCGATGCAAATCCACGCTTATGATGCTCTGGCAACTGTGGCCGGGCAGGGCACTTGTTTTGCCGAATGGGAAGCGCAGGGACTGCAGGCCGACACCATACTGGTTGCTGTGGGCGGGGGTGGGCTGATTGCCGGGGCCTTGGGTTGGTTTGGCGGGTCTCGCAAGATCGTGGCGGTGGAACCGGAAACCTCTTGTGCATTACATGCCGCGTTGCAGGCAGGCGCGCCGGTAGATGTCTCTGTGTCTGGCATCGCAGCCAATGCGCTGGGCGCGCGGCGGATCGGATCCATCTGTTTCGATCTTGCACAGGGAATGACCTCAGTTCTTGTGTCAGACAAGGCAATTGCGGCCGCGCAAATATCACTGTGGCAATCCCATCGCATGTTGGTTGAACCGGCCGGGGCAACCGCATTGGCGGCACTGGCATCGGGGGCCTACGCTCCGGAACCGGGCGAGCGCGTGGCGGTTCTGGTCTGCGGTGGCAATATCGCCCCGGACCCGTTTCTGAAGTGAATTATCGGCTTGTGGAAAGCGGTTAAGGTTTTTATCGATAATCTATGACCGCAACCATCGCCGATACAATTTACCAGAATCTAAGCCACAGAATAATTACCGGCGAATTGCCTGCCGGTGAAAAGCTGCGTCAGGATCACATCGCCAAGGCGTTTGACACCAGCCATGTTCCGGTGCGCGAGGCTTTGCTGCGTCTCCAGGCGCATGGTCTGGCCCAAAGTGAACCTCGCCGCGGTACACGCGTCACCGCGCTGGACCCGGCAGAGGTTCGCGAGGTTGTCGAAATGCGTGTCGCACTGGAATCTCTGGCATTGCAACATTCAGTGCAGAACATGACCCCCGGAGCGCTTAAAGAAGCCGATGACGCAAGAATTGCCTGCGACGCGGCACAAACGATGCCGGAATGGGAGACCCGCAACCGCACCTTTCACCGGTCGATCCTGACGCCATGCGGGTTGCCCCGCCTGCTGCATGCCATTGATGACCTGCACATCGCAGGTGCCCGTCACCTGTTTGCCCACTGGCGTCCCAAGTGGGTGCACCGTGCAGATGGTGATCACGCAGCGATCGTTCAGGCGCTCAAGCGTAAGGATGCGGCTACGGCAACAGCCATCCTGACACGACATATCCGCCGCGCAAGCTGATCTCAGATAAACTTGGCCGCAAATAGTACCTTCTGCGTCGCATTGCACCGCGAGGTGCAGTTGCGTATAGGCCAGACAAACGTGAACAGATTCTGCAGGGAGCCCTCCGATGTCCAACGCGCAACTGGAAACCGCTATCGAAGCCGCCTGGGAGGCGCGCGACACCATCACGCCCTCCACCACTGGGGAACAACGTGAAGCGATCGAAGATACGCTGAACGCGCTGGACAGCGGCTCACTACGGGTTGCGGAAAAGTTGGAAAGCGGTGACTGGCACGTGAACCAGTGGGCCAAGAAGGCCGTTCTGCTGGGCTTCCGCATCAAGGACATGGAAATCCAGACCGGTGGCCCGCAGGAAGGCGGCTGGTGGGACAAGGTGGACAGCAAGTTCGCCGGTTGGGGTGAAAACCAGTGGCGCGCCGCCGGTTTCCGCGCGGTTCCGAACTGTGTCGTCCGCAAGTCAGCCTATGTTGCGCCGGGCGTGGTATTGATGCCGTCCTTTGTGAACCTTGGTGCCTATGTCGACGAGGGCACCATGGTCGATACATGGGCAACCGTCGGGTCCTGCGCCCAGATCGGTAAAAACGTTCACCTGTCGGGCGGCGTTGGTATCGGCGGCGTGTTGGAGCCGATGCAAGCTGGCCCCACGATCATCGAAGACAACTGCTTTATCGGTGCCCGGTCCGAGGTGGTCGAAGGCTGTATCGTTCGCGAAGGTTCGGTCCTGGGCATGGGCGTGTTCATCGGCAAGTCGACCAAGATCGTCGATCGCGAAACCGGTGAAGTCATGTATGGCGAAGTACCACCATATTCGGTGGTTGTCGCGGGTTCGATGCCGTCGAAGAACAACGTCAGCCTGTACTGCGCCGTGATCGTAAAGCGGGTCGATGAAAGAACCCGTTCGAAAACCGGGATCAACGAATTGCTGCGCGACTAAAGTAAGCACAGATGTGAAAGGGGGCTGCAGCGTAACTCGCTGCGGCCCTTTTTTATCCTTTGACCGGATATCGATCGGGCTCCTCAAACACGTCGATCACCCGAGAACCCGCCTTGATTTTTCCGCCATGTTCGACACCAGACGGGATCGAGTAACTGTCGCCGGGGCGATAAGTCCTGGTTTCTCCGCCAATAGTTAGTTCAATCTCGCCTTCAACCACCGTGCCCCATTGGGCTTTGTGCGAATGCGGCGGCAGTTCGAAATCCTGCAGGAAGGTGAAGAACGCCACCAATCCCGCATCTGACCGGATGACTGCGGTTTGAACTACGTCCTCGGGGAAAGGTACGTCGAGGCTTGGGAAATCTGTGATGAAATCAGGATAGGTCATAGAAACGTCCTTTGGTGTGTCGGCGAAAAAAGCTACGCCACTATGGCCATCCATTCATCGTCTTGCAATTGGCTGGCTGCTTGACCACGGACAGGTGCACGGCTATGGCCCCCTGCATGGAAAAGCAAAAGAAACCGTCCCGCCAGCAAGTTTATACGTTGCTCGTTCAGATTGGCCGCAAAGACGGTGACGGTCTGCCTGAAGGTGCGACCGGAGCGGCGCTGATGTGCTTTGCCAGCGGGGTGGATGAGGCCGAGGCCGTGCGCGAAACCGTCGCGATCCTGAAGCAGGCCGACACAGCGCCGCTGGACGTGACCGGATATGGTACTCTGGCCGAGCGCGAGGCGCAGGGGCATGAAATTGATCCTGATGAGCGCGCCCTGATGCAACGGGCTTTGGACGAAAACGCCGTTATTGTTGCGCAGATGACCCCGTTTTTCGGGGATGAAGAACCAGCTTAGTTCCGCACCCCGAACCACTTACGATAAATCTCGTCATAGGTGCCATCTTCGCGCAGCGCGAGCAGGGCTTGGTTCACGTCTTCGACCAATGGCGAACCGGTCGGGAATGCAATCCCGTAGTTCTCACGCAGGAAAACGCCACCTGTCATTGATGCGATCCGGCGCCCTTCATGGGCGGCATAGTAGGACAGGATCGGCGCGTCAAAGACGACGGCGTCCAGTTCCTTTTCCTGGAAAGCGGTCAGCATATCGTCCAGGTTTTCATAGCCGGAAAACTCGACCTCGCGCCTAGTCAAGAAGTTTGCCGCGGTCGAATTCGATATCGTCCCCACCTGTTTGCCATAAAGGTCGTTGACCGAGTTCACGCTGCCGCTGATGGCATCCACGGTCATGACCGAGGTGATACGCGCCGTGAAGACCGATACGATGAACAGCGAGGACACGACAAGGACGACGCCTAGCAACCGCCCGAACGGCGTGCGCGGCATGCGCTCCTCGAACCCGCCATTGACCACCAGGTTCAGCGCCCACCAGAAGGACGGAAACCATGCTTCGTTCAGCTTGCGGTCAAAATAGGGTTGAGCGCGACGCTCAAACCCCCACATCAGCATCCCGCCGCCAAGCAGGATCGCGAAGGCCAGACCAATTGCAATGAACAGCTCAGTCGATAGCAAGGCGTGTAACAGCGAAGGTCTGCGTGCGGCATCCGAGGGCACCATGATCTGCAAGCCGGCCTCGAATATCGGTTGGCTGAAATCCATCCGTGTTTCCCGCGCAGCCGTGATCGAGATATTCGCCACGGCCATGTCGGCAGCTCCATCCTGCACGGCGCTTAGCATATCGCCGAACGCCTCGACCCTGTTGACCGAGTAGTCCCAATTCAGCGCCTCGGCCAACGCCTGCAGCAAGTCCATGGAAAAACCAGTTTGTGCTCCGTCCTCGACATAGGAAAACGGGGGGCGGGTCACCGTCGTGACCGAAAGCGTCTGCGCCTGGCTTTGCTGTGCAAGAACGGCGAAAGTCAGGCAGACCCATACGAGAAGCGCGCGTATCATCCAATTCACCTGTTTCGCGGCCCTCTAACGCAGATTTGAAAGGCACGGCAAGGTGGTCGCTAGGTAAACCACCATGTTTTATTAGTGTATCGATTCGAGAGGTGCGAAAAAAAGCGCCCGGATTCCGGTGGCCAGGGGTTGGCAATTGGCCCAATTCGTTGAATCTGTGCATGATCCTGCGAATGAACCAACCAAAAGGGCCTGGAAATGACAGATCCGGTGAAGTTGACGGCGGACCTGATCCGTTGCCCATCAGTCACACCTGTTGAAGGTGGCGCGCTCGTATTACTGGAAAACCTACTGTCAGGCGCAGGCTTCGACTGCGCCCGCGCGGACCGGGGCGATGTCAGCAATCTGTATGCGCGCTGGGGGCCGAAAGGGCATCCGCGTAGCTTTGGGTTCAACGGACATACCGACGTAGTACCGGTCGGGGACGAAGCAGCTTGGACGATGCCCCCGTTTGGTGCAGAAATCCGCGAAGGCGTGATGTACGGGCGCGGGACCACGGACATGAAATCCGGCGTGGCAGCCTTTGCTGCTGCTGCTGTGGACTTTGTGCGCGACACACCACCGGATGGGGCGATCATTCTTGCGATCACGGGCGACGAAGAGGGTGACGCCGTGGATGGCACAACGGCACTGCTTGATTACATGTTTGAGGTCGGGGAGCGCATGTCCGCCTGTTTGGTAGGAGAGCCGACCTGCCCAAACACAATGGGCGAGATGATGAAGATTGGGCGGCGCGGCTCGATGACCGCCTGGTTTACCGTGACCGGGGTGCAGGGACATTCGGCTTATCCGCATCGGGCCAAGAACCCTCTGCCCGCCATGGCGAGGTTGATGCATCAGTTGGCCAGCCACGAGTTGGACCAGGGGTCGGACCATTTCGATGCCTCAACCTTGGCTGTTGTGAACATTGACACGGGCAACGCAGCAACCAACGTTATCCCCGCGCAATGTTCCGGGGCGGTGAACATTCGTTTTAACGATCTGCATTCGGGTGCCAGCCTCAGCGAGTGGTTGCAGGCCGAGGCGCGCGCCGTGGCCGACGCCTATGGGGTCGAGGTCGACGTTCGCATCAAAATCTCAGGCGAAAGCTTTCTGACCCCGCCCGGTCCCCTGTCTGATCTGGTCGCGCAAGCGGTCGAAGCCGAAACCGGTGTTCAGCCCGAAATGTCGACAACAGGTGGCACTTCGGATGCGCGGTTTGTCAAAAACCACTGCCCGGTTGTTGAGTTTGGCCTCGTCGGTCGAACAATGCATCAGGTCGATGAATGCGTCGAGGTCGCGCAGATCGAACAGCTCAAGGCGATCTATACACGCATCCTTCGGGACTATTTCGCCTGATCCATGCAACGCACATTGGTCATTATGGTGAAAGAACCCCGCCCGGGCCGGGTCAAGACACGGCTGGGGCGCGACATCGGCATGGTTGGTGCTGCATGGTGGTTCCGCCATCAGACACGCGCGCTGATCCGGCGTTTGCGGGACCCGCGCTGGCAGATTGTGCTTGCTGTCGCCCCGGATCGGGAAGGCCTGACCAGCCGCGTCTGGCCCGCTGATCTGCCCCGCGCGGCGCAAGGGCGTGGTGATCTGGGCGATCGCATGGGACGCATGCTGCGCGGGATGCCGCGGGGGCCGGTTTGCCTGATTGGCGCTGACATTCCGGGGATCACGCCATCACATGTCGCGCGGGCGTTCAGGGAATTGGGTCGGTCGCAGTTCGTATTCGGTCCTGCGCCGGACGGTGGTTATTGGCTGGTTGGCGCACAGCGGTACAAGGCGTTACCGACAAGCCTGTTTCGCAATGTGCGCTGGTCTACCGAACATGCGCTGGCAGATACGCTGGCGTCGGTTCCTGGTTGCCGTGTGGGATTGCTGGACCATCTGCGCGACGTTGATACGGTGGCTGATCTGAATCCCTGAGCTTTTTGGTCATGACGCGGTCGCATACCCGTGATAGGCCGGAAGTATGACTCGGATACCCACCAAGCAGGAGGTCCTCGATTGGATCTCGGCGAACCCCACCCTGACCTCGAAACGCGATATCGCCAAGGCCTTTGGCATCAAAGGCGCGGATCGGATTGACCTCAAGCGCATCTTAAAAGAGCTTGAGGCCGAAGGGCATCTTGAAAAGCGCAAGCGCAGCTATCGCGACCCGGACCGCTTGCCGCCGGTCAGCGTGCTGCAGGTGAAAGCGCCGAACGCGGATGGTGACTTGTTCGCGCGGCCTTTGGAGTGGCATGGCGAAGGGGTGGAACCGATTGTTCTGATCGTCACCCGCGCCAGCGATCCGGCACTAGGCGAGGGCGACCGCATTCTGGCTCGCCTGACCGTGGTGCATGAGGAAGACCACAATTACGAGGCACGACTGATCCGCCGTATCGGAACCAACCCGCGCAAGATCGTGGGGATCTTTCGCAAAGGGGCCGAAGGCGGACGAGTCGTGCCCATTGACAAGGCCAGCCAGACCGAATGGCTGGTCGCTGATGGGGCCGTGCTGGGTGCCAGAGATGGCGAATTGGTCGAGGCTGAACAGGCCGGGCCAAAAAACCGCATGGGCCTGCCGCGTGCGCGTATCGTGGAACGGTTGGGTGATCCATCAGCGCCCAAAGCCGTGTCGCTGATCGCAATCCATCAACACGGCATTCCGGATGATTTCCCTGACAAAGTAATTGTCGAGGCTGACAAGGCAAAACCCGTCGGCTTGAAGGGACGTGAAGACCTGCGGGACATGCCACTGCTGACCATCGACCCTTCAGACGCACGGGATCATGACGATGCGTGCTACGCGCATACTGATGATGATCCCAAGAACCCCGGCGGGCATGTGATCTGGGTCGCCATTGCCGACGTCGCCGCCTATGTGCAACCCAGCACCGCGCTGGACCGTGAGGCGCGCAAGCGTGGCAATTCCAGCTATTTCCCTGACCGGGTTGTGCCGATGCTACCGGATCGGTTGTCAGGCGATCTGTGTTCGCTGCACGAAGGCGTCCCGCGGGCCTGTATTGCCGTGCGGATGCAGATTGATGCGGATGGAAACAAGATCGGCCATCGTTTTGTGCGTGGGTTGATGCGCTCGGCCGCGTCGCTGCACTATGCCGAGGTGCAAGACGCCATCGACGGCAAAACCAACGACCGCACAGGGCCATTGTTAGAGCCTGTTTTGAAGCCGCTCTACTACGCCTATGCCGCACTCAAGAAAGCGCGGGCGGAACGGCAGCCGCTGGAATTGGATCTGCCAGAACGCAAGATCGTTCTCAGCGACGCGGGCGAGGTTCAAAGTGTGGCCTTCCGTGACCGGCTAGATGCGCACAAGCTGATTGAGGAGTTTATGATCCTCGCCAATGTGGCTGCTGCCGAGACCCTGATTTCCAAACGCCGCCCGCTGTTGTTCCGTGTGCACGAAGAACCGGCGCCAGAGAAGCTGGAAAGCCTGCGAGAGACGGCTCAGGCTGCTGGATTGAATTTGGCTAAGGGGCAGGTCCTTCAGACCCGACACCTGAATGCGCTATTGAACGCGGCTGCAGGAACCGAGGATGCAGAGCTGATCAATCTGACGACCCTGCGCTCGATGGCGCAGGCCTATTACAATCCGGAAAACTTTGGCCATTTCGGGCTGGCGTTGCGCAACTATGCGCATTTTACCTCTCCTATCCGACGCTATGCCGACCTGATCGTGCACCGGGCGCTGATCACGGCGCATGGCTGGGGTGACGACGGGTTGACCGAGGATGAAATCGCGCGCCTTGATGAAACGGCAACCCATATCTCGGACACCGAGCGTCGCTCGATGATGGCGGAACGGGATACAACGGATCGTTACCTCGCCGCTTATCTGAGCGAGCGTGTGGGCAACGAATTCTCTGGCCGCATCAGTGGTATCGCTCGGTTTGGCGCGTTTGTGAAGATGGACGAAACCGGTGCCGATGGCTTGGTGCCCGTCCGGTCGCTGGGGCGGGAATTTTTCCATTTTGACCGCGAAGCCGGAACGTTGATGGGCTCGGACACCGGGTTGATCATTGCGATAGGTCAGCGTGTCACCGTGCGCCTGACCGAGGCCACACCCGTCACCGGTGGGCTGGAACTGGAATTGCTGTCCATCGACGATCAGGCGCTGCCGCGCGGGCGCGGTCCTGCCAAGCGGGGTACACGGCGCAAGGCGGTCAGCACCAAGCGCAAGAAGGACAAGATCAAGCGCAAAGTCGAACGCAAACGCCGTCAAAGGTGATAGGTTAGCGCTCGAGCGATAAGCCAGCCGTGGCGGGCCTCGCCGATCTGATCCGGGTCATCAAACAAGATGGCCCGGTTGCCATCGATCCGATCTTCGCCTGGAAAGGCGGTGGTGAAATCACCCATCAATCGGCTCTGACAGTGAACGAAAAGTGCAAAAGACGCCGCTTTGTGTCCGCCCAGTCGGATCGTCGAGCCCTTTGGGGCCAGATAGGCGGGTTGACCCCACCGCAGCGCCTCATTCAATGGCTGTGCTTTGGGCAATGTCCCGGCTGTTGAAAACACCAACTCACGCAGGGCGAGCACGCCCGACCGGGTATCTTCGGGGTACGCATCAAAGGCGGCCTGCACGGCAGGGTCGTTAAAAGGTGTCATGGTAGCGGTATCGCCTGTTCCATTCGGTCGACATAGTCGCTCAGCAGCCTATCCTGTTTGATCCGCCGGGTCAGCGGTGTTTCCGCCGGTGTCGCGCGCATTGCGGCCAGCATGGGGCCAACGCTCATATCAGCAGAGGTCGGTTTGTCACCCAGAAGGAAGGGCGATTGCCACAGAAAAGCGGATATCGCTTCAAGGTCCCGCTCCAATCGATGCTGACGCTCAGCAAGTGAGAAACGACCGACACCTTGGAACACCAAGCCCCGAACAACCTTTTTCCGGATGGAGTTCGAAACAGGTGTGCGGATCAAAGCGGGAATGACCGAAAAGAAGGTGTCGCGCAGAATTGGCCAGACCTCGTCATTGGCCCATCTGTCCATCACGACCTGAAAATAGATATGTTCCTCTGCCATGCGGATCAGTGCCCGCGCCTGCGCCTTTTGTATGTCGCTGAGCCCATGGTCAAAGTCCGCGCCCTGCGCCTCAAGCCAATCGCGAATTAGGTCGCTGTCCGGGACAAGACGCTCTGGCGTACGCAGAACTGGAAGCTTTTGATGGGGCATTTTGCGGGGGTCCAGCATATCGGACCGCTGCCAGCGCTGGCCCGCGTGCTCCAGCATATATGCGGCTTTGACGCAGAAGGGGCTGGCGCTGAACAGGCCGAAGGCAGAAGGGTAGATCAAAAGGGTCAGCATCGGGGGCTCCAGTATCAGGGATGCCCGAGGGATACCTTTGCCTGATGACAGTTTCTGTCATCAGGTTTAGATTAACCTGCATTATGTCCCGAACCGCCCGTCTGTTCCAATTGATGCAAGCACTGCGCTCTGGCCCTTCGCCCAAGACGTCCCAACAACTGGCGCAGGATCTGGGCGTCTCGCCACGCACGGTTCATCGCGATATCGAGTCGTTGCGTGGGCTTGGAGCAGTGATTGATGGCGAGGCCGGTTTTGGCTTTACCCTGATCGAAGACGCAACACTGCCACCGCTTGGCTTCACTGATGATGAGCTTGAAGCGCTTGTTTTGGGGCTGCGAGAGGTTCAGGCCATTGGCGATCCCGGTTTGGCGGACGCGGCGGGCAATGCGTTGCGAAAATTGCAGGGGCGGTTGCCGCAGCGCCAATCGCATCGCCTGTCCCATGCAGTACTGACGGCCACGCGTTTTGACCGCCCGGCCAAGCCCACCATCACGGTAGCCGACTTGCGGCAGGCCACGTGGGACGAACGCACAATCGAGTTCGCTTACACTGATGCCAAAGGCGACGATACACGCCGCAAGGTGAACCCGCTGAGTATCGTCTACATGGATCGATCCAGCGTTCTGATTTCCTGGTGCCATCTGAGGCAAGATTTTCGTGTCTTCCGCCTGGACCGGATACGCGAAATGTCCGTGACAGGTGAAAGCTTTAGGCCAAACCGTATCCCTTTGCTGCGTGAGGCTCTTGCCCGGATTCGTGCACAGCACAAAGCAAAAGATCGCGAGGGGGCAAGCTGAACGCTTTGGAAAACGCCAATTCTGCGGTACTCTGAAGTCGAGCAGTAACCAGGAAAATTCGGAATGCGTAAATGCATAGGTGGCGTTATGACCGCCGCATTATGGGCATCCATTGTGCAGGCGGAATCTATCAATACACTGGGCGGATCGCAGGCCATTCAGTTGGCATCAGCAGGCGTGGCGATATCCATCCGGCCAGTATTACGACCCTCAGCTAAGGAGTACCGGGTGTCGACGGAAGGAAACGCGCGGTTTCAGGCATGGCTTGGAGCATTTCGAGAACGGGCTGTAGGGCAGGGCATATCAACCTCAACTCTGGATCGGTCGCTGGCGGGCGTGACCTACGACAAGGACGTAATCCGGCGCGACCGCAGTCAGGCGGAGTTTTCAAAACCCATTTGGGAGTATCTGGATTCTGCCGTCTCGGAGGCGCGCATCAGAAACGGCCGCGCCGGGTTAGGGCGTTACCGCGATGCGTTGTCCCGCATCGAAGCCAGGTATGGCGTTGAAAAAGAGGTCGTGACGGCGATCTGGGGCCTGGAAACTTCATTCGGGACGTTTCGGGGCAATGACCAGACCATCCGATCTTTGGCGACTTTGGCCTTTGACGCACGGCGCGCTCAGTTTTTCGAAGCCCAGCTGATCGCCGCATTGCAGATCATTCAGGCAGGCGATGTCAGCCCGCGCAACATGATGGGCAGTTGGGCCGGGGCGATGGGGCATACGCAGTTCATGCCGACTTCATATCTTGACCATGCGGTTGACTTCGACGGGGACGGACGGCGCGATATCTGGTCGGACGATCCGACCGACGCGCTGGCCTCAGCCGCCGCCTATCTGGAGCGGCATGGGTGGACCAAAGGGCAGCCTTGGGGTGTCGAAGTGACATTGCCCAAAGGGTTCGACTATTCCACGGCGAGGCGGGATCACACGCTGATGCCGTCGGAATGGGCCGCACGCGGTGTGGCATCGACGAATGGCACTCCAATCTCGGATCATGGCCAAGCCGCAATCCTGTTACCGGCCGGAGGGCAGGGCGTTGCCCTGATGATTTTCGACAATTTCAAAGTCATAGAGAAATACAACGGTGCCGACGCCTATGTAATCGGAATCGGCCACCTATCTGACCGTCTGGCCGGACGCGCGCCGTTTCAGGCCGAATGGCCGCGCAGTGATCGGGTGCTGAGCTTTACCGAGAAAAAGGAGTTGCAAACGCGGTTGACCGACGCTGGATTCGACACGCAAGGCATCGACGGGCGCACTGGGCCGAACACGGTCAATGCGGTTCGGGCGTATCAGTTGGCGCAGGGGTTGTTGCCGGATGGGTACGCGAGTTTGAAACTTTTGGAGCGGCTGCGTTAGCCAAGAGTGTCCGGTTGCGCCCGGGGGCTCACACATTGTGTCACGAGCGAATGTGCCAATTGATTGCTGACAAGAAGACGCCATTCCTTTACCACCCAAGCGTTTGATTTTCTTTGGAGTAGGCGATGACGAGTCCTGACATCCGATCACTTTCTTCTCTCGCTCGGCGCGTGGCCGAAGTCGCGATACTTGAGGGTGAGTTCTTGCTTCGGTCTGGGCAGACTGCAGACCGGTATTTCGACAAGTACCGATTTGAAAGTGATCCGCTTCTTTTGAAGCCGCTGGCATACGAGATGAGTGCTCTTTTGCCCTCCGAAACCGAAGTTATCGCCGGGCTGGAGCTGGGGGGAATTCCCCTGGTGACCGCGATTTCGCTTGAAACCGGTCTACCGGCAGCATTCGTTCGAAAGCAGGCGAAGGCCTATGGCACGTGCCGTGCTATCGAAGGACAAGAGATTACCGGAAAGAAGGTGACGTTTATCGAAGATGTAATCACCACCGGTGGGGCCGTGGCCGACGCTCACCGCCTCGCCACGGCTGAAGGGGCCGAAATTTTGGCGGTAGTGTGTGCCATCTGGCGAGGTGAAGGAAATCCGAAGATACAGAAGGTGCCAGGGCTACCCGTGAATCCCGTGTTTGAACGGGCAGATCTGGAGCGTTGAATAGGCAAAAAGTCAACAGGTCGGGGATTGGTCAATTAATATAGCCCAATTGATGCCAAGGCCACTCGTAAATAAAGTGGCAGCCACAACGGGCCGCCACGTTACTTTTTCGAGTTCTGTGTCTGCTCTTACGCGGCCGCCTTCATCAGCCCCTGTTCGATAATCTCGGCCTGCGCCTCGTCCAATGACTTGTAAATCCGCACGAACATCTCGTCGATCTCCGCCGGGGTCAGAACCAGCGGCGGTGAGATGATCATGCGGTCGCCCACATGGCGCATGATCAGGTTGTTGGCAAAGCAGCGGTCGCGGCAGATGTAGCCAATTGTTCCTGGCTCGGACGCAAATTTGGCGCGACTGTTCTTATCGGGCGTCAGGGCGATCGAGGCCATCATGCCAACGATCTTGGCCTCACCAACAAGCGGATGGTCGGCCAGAGCCTCCCATTTTTCTTTCAGATAGGGCGCCGCCACGTCGCGCACATGGTCGACGATCTTCTCTTCTTCGAGAATCCGCAGATTTTCCAGCGCGACCGCCGCAGCAACCGGGTGACCGGAGTAGGTGTAGCCGTGATTGAACTCGGTTCCGCCAATCACCTCGGCAATCTCATCGGTGACAATCGACCCGCCGATGGGCGCGTAGCCAGAGCTGAGGCCCTTGGCGATGGTCATGATATCGGGTTTGATCCCGACCGTTTCGGAGCCAAACCAGTTGCCGGTGCGGCCGAAACCGCAAATCACTTCATCAGCAATCAACAGAATTTCGTACTTGTCGCAAATACGCTGAATCTCGGGCCAATATGTATCCGGCGCGACGATCACGCCGCCCGCACCCTGCACAGGTTCGGCGATAAAGGCGGCGACGCGATCCTCGCCAAGTTCCTGAATAGCGTCTTCCAGTTCTCGTGCCCGGGCCAGACCGAATTCTTCGGGCGACATGCCGCCGCCTTCGGCCCACCAGTTCGGCTGGTTGATGTGATGAATGTTGGGGATCGGAATGCCGCCTTGCGCGTGCATGCCGGCCATACCGCCCAGTGACGCCGAGCCGACGGATGAGCCGTGATAGGCGTTATGGCGGCTGATAATGATGTTCTTGTCAGGCTGGCCTTTCTCGGCCCAGTAGGTGCGGACCAGACGGATGTTGGTGTCGTTCGCCTCGGACCCTCCGGCGGCAAAGAAGACGTGGTTCAGATCGCCCGGAGCCAGTTCGGCGATTTTTGCTGCCAGCGCGATCACCGGAACATGGGTCGTTTTGAAGAACGTATTGTAATAGGGCAGTTCGCGCATCTGGCGGGCTGCGACCTCGGCCAGTTCGTCGCGACCATAGCCGATATTGACGCACCAAAGACCGGCCATCGCGTCCAAGATCTCTTCGCCCTCACTATCGGTCAGGTACACACCTTTTGCCCGAGTAATGACCCGTGCGCCTTCCTGCGCCAGCGATCCGTTAGCGGAAAACGGGTGCATGTGATGCGCCGCGTCCAGCGCCTGCAATTCGGCGGTCGGCATATGATTGGTGATTGTCGACATCAGAGAATCTCCTGAAAGAGCGGTTGCCAATCACAATATGATCAAATTTTTTGCTGTCAATCGAATCGGCATGATTCAGGCTCGAATCAGAGCATCCGACATCAGTTCCATGCCTTGTTCGATGTCCTGCGCGGTCGCTTTTGCCACCTTTTCCGCATCTTGTGCCCTCAGGGCCGCAATGATGTCCTTGTGCCGGTCCGGCAGGCTGTGGGTTCCGAATCTACCGCACACGACACGTAGGGACGGACCGAAACGCAGCCACAGCCGCTCTGCCAGATCGTTGAGAATGGGAGCATGCGCATAGGCATAAAGCGTTTCGTGAAACTGATGGTTCAAACGCAGATATCCACTGACGTCGCCATCCGTTATCGTTTGATCCAATCGCTGATCGATACGCTCCAGCCGGTCAATATCTGCGGGTTTCATCGCAGAGGTGGCGCGGCGGGAAAGTTCTGATTCTATTGATATTCTGGCGAAGATCATCTGTTCTACGTCGGCGTTGGACAACAGCGGTACGCTGACACGGCGATTGCCCTGAAACACCAAAGCACCATCTGAAATCAGCCGCCTGATCGCCTCGCGCACCGGCGTCATTCCAACACCCAGCGAATCAGTCAATCCTTGGATCGTGACAGGTTGCCCCGGGACCAGCTCGCCGTACATGATTTGCGATCTGAGGGTCTGGTACACCTGTTCATGCGCCGGCTGTTTTCCTTCATCCACTTTGGTACCGGATGCTTTATTTTTGATCAAATCCAAGTGGTTTACCCTGTTTCCCGTAGTGTTGTCTTGCCAGAAACCTGACCTCGTGAAACCATACGATGGATCGGGGGAAAACGCAAAACTTGATCAAATCCAAAAAAACGGGAAAATACCCGTACACTTGCAGGGAGAGAAATATGTCAATCAAAACGCTGACGATGACAGCAATCGTCGCGCTGGGGACTTCGGCGGCCTTTGCCGAGGAAGTGCGCGTCTATAACTGGTCCGACTACATCGACGAGGATCTGCTGAAGAAATTTGAAGAAGAGACAGGCCTGACGCTGATCTACGACGTGTTCGACAGCAACGAGGTTCTGGAAACCAAGATGCTGGCCGGTGGCTCGGGCTATGACGTGGTTGTGCCGTCAGGCACGTTTCTACAGCGCCAGATTCAGGCCGGTGCATTTCAGGAACTGGACGCAGCAAAGCTTTCGAATTCAGGAAACCTATGGGATGTGATTCAGGAACGTACCGCCGGCTACGATCCGGACAACGCCTATTCAATTAACTACATGTGGGGAACGACCGGCATCGGTGTGAATGTGGCCAAGGTCAAAGAAGCGCTGGGCGACGATGTTGCGTTGAATAGCATGGATCTGGTGCTGAAACCTGAGAACATGGAAAAGCTGGCCTCGTGTGGGGTTCATTTCCTGGATGCGCCATCCGAGATCATTCCAATGGTACTTCAGTACATAGGTGAAGACCCGGACAGCCATGACAAGGATGTCATCGGCAAGACCGAAGAAGTTCTTCTAGGTGTTCGCCCGCATATCCAGAAATTCCACAGCTCGGAATACATCAATGCGCTGGCAAACGGGGATATCTGTGTGGCAGTTGGATGGTCTGGTGACATTTTGCAGGCGCGGGACCGTGCGGCAGAGGCCGACAATGGCGTGGAAATCGAATACCACCCCTTCGCGGAAGGGTCGCTGATGTGGTTCGACCAGATGGCGATACCGGCGGATGCTCCGAACCCCGAAGGTGCACATCAGTTCCTGAACTTCATTCTGGACGCCAACAACATGGCCGCCGCATCGAACTATGTGTACTACGCCAATGGCAATAAGGCTTCGCAGGAGTTCCTAGAGGAAGACGTGATTGGTGATCCGGCAATCTATCCGAATGATGCCACGATGCAGAATCTCTACATCACAACGCCCTATCCGGCAAAAACCCAGCGGACCGT
Source organism: Ruegeria atlantica (assembly GCF_013033965.1). Classification (GTDB taxonomy): domain Bacteria; phylum Pseudomonadota; class Alphaproteobacteria; order Rhodobacterales; family Rhodobacteraceae; genus Ruegeria; species Ruegeria atlantica_D. The sequence continues at coordinate 162,314 of NZ_WQFE01000010.1, read as the reverse complement.
GACCCGTCTGTGGACCAAGATCAAATCAGGCACCTGATCCGTAGTGTCTGGGTAAGGCGGACTGACCGCCTTACCCATCCAGTCAGCTTGTCGAACGGGGGCCGTTTTGAACACTACCGTCTTTGCGCCGTGGGAAGATCCACAGGCGAAACCACTGATCCAATTTCAGAATGTGACAAAGCGTTTCGGTGGGTTTACGGCCATCGACAACCTGTCGCTGGATATCTTTGAAAAAGAGTTCTTTGCGTTGCTGGGTCCATCGGGCTGCGGCAAAACCACGATGATGCGTATGCTTGCGGGGTTTGAGAAACCGTCCGATGGCCACATCATGCTGGGCGGGCAGGACATTGATCCGATTCCGCCAAACAAACGGGCGGTGAACATGATGTTCCAGTCCTATGCCCTGTTTCCTCATCTAAGCATCTGGGAAAACATCGCCTTCGGTCTGCGCCGGGACAACATGCCCAAGCGGGACCTTGAAGACCGCGTTGAAGAGATGTTGCGCCTGACACGGCTGGAACAATTCGCCCGCCGCAAACCGCATCAGATTTCAGGTGGACAACGGCAGCGTGTGGCATTGGCACGGTCACTGGCCAAGGCGCCAAAACTTCTGTTGCTGGATGAACCCCTGGGCGCGCTGGACAAAAAGCTTCGTCAGGACACCCAGTTCGAGCTGATGGACATTCAGGAAAAGACCGGCACCACATTTGTGATTGTGACCCACGACCAGGAAGAGGCAATGACTGTTGCCAGCCGTGTCGCCGTGATGGATCAGGGCAAGCTGATGCAGGTGGCGACCCCCGATCGGATTTATGAGAACCCGAACTCAGTCTACGTTGCGGATTTTATCGGTGACGTGAACATTATCGAAGGCCGTGCAACCGCGAATGGGGATGAAACCTATCAGGTCGACTGGGCCGAAGGGCAATCGCCGCTTACTGCGACCTCCTCGACAGGCTTTACGAATGGGCAAAGCTGCCATCTGGCGATCCGGCCCGAGAAGGTGACAATCTCGGCCGACCGCCCAGCAGACGCGATCAATGCGGTTCAGGGCAAGGTGCATGACATTGCCTACCTGGGCAATCTGTCCACCTATCACGTCGAACTGGCAAATGGCACGATCATCAAGGCGCAATCGGCCAACACGCGCCGAATCTCGCGCCGATCGTTCACATGGGAAGACCCGGTCTGGCTGTCATGGACGGCCACGGCTGCGGTTTTGCTGGCGAACTGATGCGCCGCGCCCTTCTGATAGCCATCCCTTATGTCTGGCTGCTGGCCCTGTTTCTGGTGCCGTTCTTCATAGTACTGAAGATTTCGCTGTCCGACGTCGAACTGGCCATCCCGCCGTATACTCCGACACTGGACCTGTCGCAGGGCTGGGCCGGGATAACCGACTTTTTCAGCCAACTGGATTTCGAAAACTTCGTCTGGCTGACCGAGGATGACCTTTACTGGAAAGCCTACCTGTCCAGCGTCAAGATCGCGTTGATTTCAACTGTTCTGACTTTGCTGGTGGGATACCCGATTGCTTACGGCATGGCCCGCGCGCCAACGGAATGGCGTCCGACGCTGATGATGCTGGTAATCCTGCCATTCTGGACCTCTTTCCTGATCCGCGTTTATGCGTGGATGGGTATCCTCAGTAACGAAGGCTATCTGAACCAGATTCTGCTGTGGCTGGGCATCATCTCGACCCCGCTGACCATTCTGAATACCAATACGGCGGTCTATATCGGGATCGTCTACACCTATTTGCCCTTCATGATCCTGCCGATCTATTCGTCGTTAGAGCGCATGGATGAATCGCTAATCGAAGCAGCCGAAGATTTGGGATGTTCGCGTCTAAAGGCCTTCTGGTTGGTGACCATACCATTGTCACGCCCCGGCATCATTGCGGGGTGTTTTCTGGTGATGATCCCGGTGATTGGTGAGTTCGTGATCCCATCGCTGCTGGGTGGATCCGGCACACTGATGATCGGCAAGGTGTTGTGGGAGGAGTTCTTCTCGAACCGCGATTGGCCGGTTGCCAGCGCTGTTGCGGTGGTGCTGTTGCTGATCCTCGTGATCCCGATTGTGTTGTTCCAGCGCAACCAGCAGAAACAGACGGAGGCCGGGCAATGAACAGGCTAAGCTGGTTCAACACGGTGTCTTTGACACTGGGATTTGCCTTCCTCTACATCCCGATGGTCATCTTGATCATCTACAGCTTCAACGAAAGCAAGCTTGTCACAGTTTGGGCCGGGTTCTCGACCAAATGGTATGGAGAACTTGCCCAGAACGAGGCCTTTTTGAATGCGGCCTGGGTGACGATCCGGGTGGCTGTGTTCTCATCCACTTTGGCGACGATCCTAGGCACGGCAGCGGCTTATGTACTGGTTCGTGGCGGGCGGTTTTTCGGCAGGACATTGTTTTCCGGAATGATATATGCGCCGCTGGTGATGCCCGAAGTGATCACGGGCCTGTCGTTGCTGCTGCTATTTATTGGCATTGGCCTGGACCGGGGCATTCTGACAATTGTTCTTGCCCACACGACCTTTTCGATGTGCTTTGTATCGGTCGTCGTCTCCTCGCGCCTTGTGACCTTTGATAAATCGCTGGAGGAGGCTGCACTGGATCTGGGATGTTCGCCCGCGCAGGCATTTCGCCTTGTGACACTGCCGATCATTGCCCCGGCGGTCATCTCGGGATGGCTGTTGGCCTTTACCCTGTCGCTGGACGACCTGGTCATTGCGTCCTTTACCTCGGGCCCGTCGGCCACAACGCTGCCGATCAAGATATTCTCAGCTGTGCGTCTGGGCGTCAGCCCCGAGATCAACGCCTTGTCCACCATCATGATTGCGGTCGTTACAGTTGGCGTCATAGCTGCCTCATTGGTGACGAAACGCGCAATGGTGCGGCAAAAGCAGGATGAGCTTGCCGCTGCACGTACCGAATGAAACGCCTGTTTCCGGACTATACCTATGGCCCAGGTCCGCGTCAGAATTGTTGGTGGGACGAGACGATTTCAGCCCCGGATTGGTCGAGCCTGCAAGGTGACCTGACTGTCGATGTCGCCATTGTCGGTGGCGGCTTCACAGGGCTTTCGGCAGCACTGCATCTGGCTGAGGCGGGTGCGACCGTCGCGGTGCTCGAAGCCGTAACTCCGGGGTGGGGGGCTTCGGGTCGCAACGGCGGGTTTTGCTGTCTCGGAGGATCCAAATTAAGCCACAACGCTCTGGTCCGGAAGTTTGGGGCCGAGGCCGCGCAGTCCTACGAACAGGCGGAACAAGACGCCGTTCAGCTTGTGGCAGATTTGCTGGAGCAGCATGGGATCGACGCCGACACCCATTCGAAGGGGGAAACCCAACTTGCGCATTCGGCACGGGCGATGGACAAACTGCGGCGTAAGGCAGAGGGATCAGGCACTCTGCACGAACCCCACGACTTGCGGGGTTTAGGTTTGGGCGGTGCTTTTTTTGGTGGCTATACAAATCCGGTTGGGTTCGGACTTAACCCACGAAAGTACTTGTTTGGCTTGGCCAGCGCAGCCCAAGAGCGCGGCGTTCGGTTATTCCAGAGATCGCCGGTTGAGAACATCAGGAAAACAAGGGCTGGGTTTGATGTTCAGGCTGGATCAGGTCATGTCAGTGCCACGAATGTGCTGATATGCACGAACGGGTACTCTAGTGAGGATATGCCGCCGTGGCTATCGGGGCGATACTTACCCACTCAATCGACGGTCTTGGTGACCCGCCCTTTGACCGATGCTGAGTTGCAGGCGCAGGGATGGACTTCGAAGCAGATTTGTTATGACACCCGAAACCTGCTGCACTATTTCCGCCTGATGCCTGATCGGCGGTTCCTGTTCGGGATGCGCGGCGGATTGCGATCGTCCCCCCGGGCCGAAACTAGCATTCGTCGGACAATGCACTGGGACTTTCAGAGCATGTTTCCGCAATGGAAAGATGTGGATGTGACTCATACGTGGTCCGGAATGGTGTGCCTGTCGCGTAGTCTGACGCCTTATGTCGGGCCGGTTCCAGACCAGCCAGGAATGTTTGCCGCCTTTGCCTATCACGGAAACGGCGTCGCCATGGGGACGTATTGTGGCCGTGCCCTTGGTAGCGTGGTTTTGGACCGACAGACCGAGCTGCCTGCACCGATTGCTCAGCCGCCGGGTCGGTTTCCCCTTGGTTTCTGGCGACGCGCTTTGATGCCGCCCGCCTACGCGGCAATGGCAATCGCGGATCGGTTGTCACTCTAAAGAGCAGCGATTTCCATTTCGAGCGTTTGGGCATAATCTGCAGCGCCGTTTTCAATGCGCCACAAACAGTATGCGGTCATGCGCCATGCATACCACGGGCGTAACTCACGGTATCGAGCGACTGTTTCGGTGTTATCGTACGCGGCCAGAAACTGCTCTTCTTCTTTCCTACTCAATGGTGCACCCCGGTAAAGCCGCTGCATGGCGGGGGACAGGAACATCGCGATGTCCTCACACGGGTCGCCCAGGGCCGGGCACTGCCAGTCGATCAGCGTTAACCCGGTCGGTGCGACAAGGATGTTTCCGGCCACGGTATCGCCGTGGATCAGGCATGTCTTTTTAGTCGCGGGCACATAGCCCGCCGGGCGAAGTTGCGCGAGCCGTGCACGTGTATCAGAGGTGCAGGCGCTGAGAATTCGTTCGGCATGTTCCGCCAGATCCCGGCTGCCGTTGCAGCCGTTCGGCGCCTGAACCGAAACATCAAGCCTGTGCAGGTCGCGCAGCAACCGAGCGACACCCTCAGGTCCCTCTTGCCACGGTGCTCCCGGAGCGTGATCATAAAACACCCAATGGCCGGTATCATGCGTTCCTGTCGCGCGCAGCCGAGGCACAAATCCGGTCGACTCAAGGGCGCGCAAGCATTGCGCTTCGAGTTCGGGATCGTTGCGAAACAGCGGATTGCGCGGTGTTGCGCGGTACAGCTTCAGCACTTTGTCGCCGCTGCCGCCCAGCACTTTCCAGACCTGATTTGTGCGTCCCCCATACAAAGTCTGAAACTCTGCGCCGGGCTGAACAAGGCCTCGGGCGCACAGATCGTCAACCAGATCAGAAGGAGGGCGGGTCAGGGCGGGCAGGAGCTTTACCAGTGCAGTTAGCGAGTCGAATCTGCCAAGGTTTGAACTGTCCTGCCAAACATATCAAGTTCCGGATCTGACCCCGGTCACCGTGGCAGCGGCAACAATATGCCCACCTTCGAGCGTAAGTAGGATCTGATTGTCCGCAACCTGAGCTTCGACGACCTGGCCATAGACCTCTGCCTGCTGTGTCGACAGCAACGTGTCGCCGTCATAGCTTTCCAGCGTGGCAGAGTAACTTCCCGCCGCGACCGGCTGTCCATCGCTTCCTTGACCAGCCCATTCTGTTTTCTGGTCGGTTGTAGACACTGTTATGCGATCGACAACAGCACCTTCATTGTCGCGGATGACCATGATCGCCTTATCAGCCTCTGGTGCGGGCGTTGCAAACAGTGTCACAGGCGCGCCCTCATACTGAAAAGCCGATGGTGCGCGCACGTCCATCCCGATCCACTTGCCAAGCTTGTCCAGATTTGCACCGCCCAGAGCCTGACCAAGTGTCGCCAAAAGATCATTCGTCTGAACCTGTTGTTCAACCATCGAAAACTGCGCCAGCTGTGAGGCGTACTCCGAAGCGTCCAAGGGTTTTAAGGGGTCCTGATTCTGGGCCTGCACGGTCAGCATTTTCAGAAATGTCTCGAAGTCTGACGCCAGGCCTGTATTCTTTGGCACATCTGCATTTTGTGTTGGGACAGATGGTTGGGCGTTTGGTTGGGTCGGGGTAATCAAAGTCACAACCTCATGTCGATGCGGCCAATGGGGCCGGTTTTGGGATTGGGTGACGCGTTTACAGCAGGTTCGGCGCGCTGCGTTGTCTCAGCTGGTGCCTCCTTCTGATGCTCGGAGTGGTTTTGCTCGGTGTTCGCGGAGGTCCCAAGGTCAAAAGAAAGATCCCCCAGACCAAAATTTCTGAATTCTTCCTCCAAAACCGCCAAATGACGCCGCATCATGTCCAGGGTTTCCGGACGTTCAGCGGAAATTGTCAGATGCAGCCCGTCGTCACGACCGTTCAACGTGATGGACACACGCCCCAGCTCTTCGGGACTCAACGCGATTTCAATAGCACCGGATTTCGGCTGAGCGGTGATGACGGTGGCCATTTGCCCGGCAATCGCGCGTGCCGTCTCGGCCCGCGCTGTCTGTGCCATGATTTGCGTAGAAGTTACCGGATCCCGGCCCGTCGAAACGGGCGAATCTGCCCTGAGGGGGTGAACGTCTTCCACCTCGTGAAATGCTGGCGCATCAGCCTGAGCACCGGTTTTTTCCGGCGAGAACAACTGCAATTGGGCGATGCTTGGCGCGCGATCCGGGTTGGTCGTTTGCTGAGGCGCAAGATAGCTTATCGGCGGATGTTGCGTTTCACGCTGGCGCCGCGCTGGATGAACGGTCCGGTCTGCGGTCTCTTTTCGGGATACGCCCACAGGTTGCAACGCAAAAGTCGCAAGGTCCGCCTTTACCCGCGCAGCTATTGGTTGTGACGCAGGGCTCAAATCCGCGCTGTGCCGGAAATCCGGGGTGACTTTGCGCGAATCATAGGCGCCTGCATCCAGTCTATCGACCGTGTTGGCCTGGCCGGTTTGCTCGGTTTCAGGCACTTTCGGACTGCGCGCGTCGGGTAACGCAGCTGACATGGGTGTTTCGGCGGGATCGCGTTTTATGCCCATTTCAAGACGCGTGTCCAGAAGTTGTGCCCGCTCACTCTGTTTGGGATCGGCGGGCACTTCTGAATCTTCAAGCAAGACAGCCTCATCCGTTTCAACGTCGATATCCGGTTCTGGTTCAGCACCTGTAAGAGCGGCTGCCTCTTCCTTGTTCTCACCTTTGTGTTGATTGAGCACGGCCTCAAACGTTGTGCCGCTTTCATCCCCCTGCTCGGGATTGATCCCATTGGGTTTGGCGGCTGCGGTCGGCGAGGATGTCATCACTGAAAGAGGGTTGGGCATTTTGCTCCGGCTCCGTTTGTGTGACCGGAAACCTGCCTGCAGGAAGTTACGTTTTTTTTAACTGCTTTCGCTTTTGATCGAAAAAGTTCGATGCAATTTTTTGGAGAAAGCAATGAAGGTTTCCCCGCCTCTCTCGCCATCTCACCCCCCCGCCTATTCCCAGAAATTGCGGGAGGCGGCGATAGAACTAGAGGCCGCGTTTCTGAGTGAGATGCTGAAATCGGCCGGGCTGGGCAAAGCGCGCCAATCCTTTGGTGGCGGTGCGGGCGAAGATCAGTTTGCCTCGTTTCTGGTTCAGCATCAGGCCCGTGCGCTGGCCAGATCCGGTGGCGTTGGCCTTTCTGAAATCCTGTTCCAATCCATGATGGAGAAAACCGATGCCAAAGACGCCTGAAACCGACCTTATAAAAACACTCGAAGACGTTCTTGAGCTTGAGCGAAACGCGCTGGTGCAGGGCGATCTGGATCGTCTGCATCATACGGCTCCGGAAAAGGAAAAGCTGATCGGAGCGATCAATGATCTTGGTGTTTTTGACAGTGATGAACTGATCCGCCTGCAGAAAAAGGTCGAGCGAAATCAAGAGTTGCTGAACAGCGCCGCCGAGGGGATTCGCGCTGTTGCCAACCGCATGGCCGAGTTGCGGCGCGTGCGGCAGGAATTCAGCACCTATGGTGCGGACGGGCAGCGCAGCGAATTCGCCGTCCGCCATCAGGCCAAGCTGGAAAAACGGGCATAGGTACAGGTTTGATTCAAATCCGAGGTTTCTGACCTTCGCGCTTTAGCACTCCGTTAGGGGATCGACGTCAAAGGTGTTCGGGCACCTGGACAAATCAGGTGGCGCGAACAGCCCGACGGCGGATCGCACCGATCAGAAAGACGTCAAAGCCCGCACCAGTGGCGGGGTGAGCATGGGCGCAAAGGGCCCGAACGGAAAAGGAAGAAAGCTAATGTCCAGCATTCTGACAAACAATGGCGCCATGGTTGCGCTGCAAACCCTCAAGTCGGTCAACAAGGATCTTGGGGCAACGCGGAACGCGATTTCGACCGGTAAAGACGTTGCGACTGCGAAAGACAACTCGGCCGTCTGGGCGATTTCCAAGGTCATGGAATCGGATGTCAAAGGCTTTAACGCGATCAAGGACAGCCTGGCCCTGGGTGAATCCACCGTAGCGGTTGCACGCAACGCGTCCGAAACGGTCACCGATTTGCTGTCTCAGATGAAAAGCAAGATCGTTGCAGCACAGGAAGACAACGTAGATCGCGACAAGATCAACGACGATGTGACCGCGTTAAAGGGCCAGATCAACTCGGTTGTGAACGCCGCACAATTCAACGGCCTCAACCTGGTTAACGGCTCGGCGGGGTCCGCTTCGATCCTGGCGTCTCTTGACCGGGACAACTCTGGCAACGTGACCGCGTCGTCTATCACTGTTGCTGGACAGGACCTTTCTACCGGCGGGTACACGGCGGCTCAGGTCTTTGACGGGTCGACCGGGTCTTCCACCGGCAACGACCGCGTTGGTGCGACGATTGACAACGGCACAACCTCGGCAACTGCGCTGGTAACGGATGAATCCAGTGGTGCGTTTGCTGCAGGTGACAAGGTTGTGCTGGCGATCGATGATCAGGTCGTATCCTACACGGTTTCCGCAACGGATGCTGCGGCCTCCACGACCGGTGATATCGTTGCAGTTGGGTTGAAGGCGAAAATTGATGAACTTGGTATCACGGGTCTGACTGTTGATTATGACTCGGGCACTGCGGGCACCTTGTCCGTTGCCAATGCCACCGGCACGGACATTTCGTTCTCGGCTCAGTATGTGAACGCGGGTTCAGGTGGTCTTGGCGCATTGACCGGCATTGATGTTTCAACCGGTGCAGGTGCTACGGCCGCGTTGGCCACAATCGAGACTCTGATCGACACATCGATCGATGCATCGGCGGCCTTTGGTTCTTCGCAAGGTCGGATCGAAACGCAGAAGGAGTTCATTTCGAACCTGGCGGACTCGTTCAAATCCGGTATCGGGTCGTTGGTCGATGCGGATATGGAAGAAACCTCGGCACGTCTGCAGGCGCTTCAGGTTCAGCAACAGCTGGCAACCCAGTCGCTGTCGATCGCAAATCAGGCACCGCAGTCGATTCTGTCACTGTTCCGCTAAGTTCAGGAACATGGTTGGGGCGCGGCAACGCGCCCCGATACTGACCGCCAAGTGGCAGATTACTGGAAGGATTTTACGTGACCCCGCAAGCCCTCGCACAACGAGCATATGCACAGACCGCCGCGCCAACGCGCACCCCGCGCGATACGGAGTACGAAGCGATTTCGAAAATCACGCGCAGGCTCAAGGCCGCCGCGGCCCGCCAAAAATCAGATTTTGGTGCGTTTGTGCAGGCTTTGCATGAAAACAGGCGACTGTGGACCGTTCTGGCCAGTGGCGTCACGGACTCTGACAATGCGCTGCCAAATGATTTGCGTGCGCGGATATTCTATCTGGCGGAATTCACCGAACAACACAGTAGCCAGGTATTGGGGAACAAAGCCTCGGTTGAGCCATTGTTGGAGATCAACATGGCGGTTCTGCGCGGTCTTCGCCAAATGGGGGCTTCCTGATGGCCGGGTTGGTTTTGAAATTGGCGCCGAAAGAACGGGTTTTGATCAACGGTGTAGTCGTAGAAAATGGAGACCGCCGTAGTCGGTTTTCGATCATGACACCTGAGGCGAATGTACTGCGCCTGCGGGATGCGATCCACCCGGACCAGGTGAACACTCCGGTTCGACGTGTCTGCTATGCTGCTCAGCTGGTGCTGTCTGGAGATATGGAACCCGATCAGGCACGCCAACAGTTGTTGCGGCGCGTCGAAGAGCTGAGTCAGGTCTTTACCGACGCCGACAGTCGTCGGGTTCTGTCCGAGGCAACGCAAGCGCTTCTGGATCAGCAGTTTTACAAATGCCTTAAAGCCTTGCGCGCGTTGCTGCCCCGCGAAGAGCGCCTGATGGCCTACCAGTAATGACGTTCCAGCCGGTCATACCTTCGGGCGGCATTGTCGGCTGGCGATTCGTCCAGCGTACATATGACGCGCAGATCGACAGTTTTTCATCTTCTTCTGTCAACAAAAGGGACAGTGACTATTTTTTAGAGAACATCAAAAAGGTCAAAACTGCAGAGGATCTGGTGTCCGACCGCCGACTTTTGCAAGTAGCGCTGGGCGCTTTTGGGTTGGAGGCCGACCTGGATAACCGTTATTTCATCCAGAAAATCCTGTCTGACGGGACCAAGGCCCAGGATGCTTTATCCAACCGTCTGTCCGACAAAAGATATCGTCAGTTTTCCGAGGCGTTTGGACTGGGGCCGGGTGAGGTGCGCAAAACCGGGCTGATCACCAATATGGAAGAGATCGCCCGCGATAACGTCGTGTCGCGTTTTGAGATCGCTGTGGGCGAATCCGATGAGACGATGCGTATCGCCTTGTACGCACAGCATGCGCTGGGTGATCTGGCGGAAAAACCGGGCAGCATAGATACCAAGTGGTTCGATTTGATGAGCCTGCCACCGTTGCGGCGCATGATGGAAACGGCTCTTGGCTTACCGTCCAGTTTTGGCCAGTTGAATATCGACAAACAATTGGAAGTGTTCAAAGACAGATTGTCAGGCGTGACCGGGTCCGATGACCTGGCCCAGTTCAAGGATGAGGCCGCAGTAGAACGGCTGACGGATCAGTTCCTTGCCCGCAGCCAGATCGCCCAGCTTGAAAGCGTGATTTCCCCGGCGCAGACCGCGCTGATCTTGCTTGGCGCATGAAGCGCAGATCGTCCTTGAACCGCGGCCAACATTCAATCGGAAACACCGATTGCGGGCGCGATGGATCATCCGCATTGATGGCTGAAATCAAGCGTTCAGAACGGCATCCGCAGCAGTTCTAAGAGCATATGACTCGACCGGTTTGGACACGTTGTGGAGTTTGACGTCGCCCAATGGCAAAGCGTTGGCGCAGGCCGGAACAATATCGGAGGACACGACGATCCTGTGGTTTCTGGTTTTTCCGTATTCACCCAGACGCGCGGCGATATTTGCGGCTTGTCCGATCACGGTAAAGTCCAGCCGCTCGCGCGAGCCGACATTGCCGTAGGTTACACGCCCATAGGCAACGCCGATGGAGCAATCGCAATGCGCATCAGAGCCTGATTGACGCAGTTCTCCCAGCTTTTCGACGATATTGATGGCGCTGCGCTGGGCATTTTCGCGGGCGGCTTTGGAATCCTCGCCTGCCGGAAACACGGCAAGAACAGCGTCGCCGATGAATTTCAGAACCTCGCCGCCGTTTTCATGTACGATGCCTGAAACGGTTTCGAAAAAGTCATTCAGAAGATTGATATAGGCGGTGCGACCCAGTTGCTCTTCCAGACTGGTCGAATTGCGCAGGTCGCAGAACATGATGGCCGCATCAATTTCATCCCCGTCACCACGCCGAATCTCACCGCCAAGTACGCGCGCGCCCGAGCGTTTGCCGACATAGGTTTCCAGCAGGACCTGAGCATTCTCACGCTGCATGAAAACTTCATAATAGCGTGCTATGACCAGCGAGCATTCGAACACCAGCCCAAGGTTTTCCGTCGTGAAACCATCCGGGTGATCGCAGGTCAGGGTCAGAACATTGGTGCGGCCATCCGAGAACGGCAACGGCATGGCGACATAGTCGGTCGCCCCTTTTTCCCGAAGGTCCTGCATGATCGGAAAGCTGTTTTCCGGGTTTTCCACGTTCAGCCGCTGACGCACACCGCCGAGACCGTTCGACACATGGCGCAGCGGGCTGTTGATATAGGCCGGATGGTCGTGGATCTCGTAAGTGGGAACATTGGTCGAGATTTCGGCCTCACCCTTTTCCCAGATATAGTGCTTGCCCGCGATCAGCGGATGCAGGGACCAGGTCAGGATGCTGAGGCGTTGAATCGCGATGCCGTGTTCCAGCATTTTCTCGGCTAACGCCTTGGTAAAGGCTTCGGGCGTTTCGTTTGCAGAGGCTCCGCGCATAAGCCAATCGATCAATGGACCGCTGATATTGCCGTCATCGGGTTCCCGCAGGTGGTTGTCACCCAAATCGATCCGGGAATAAGCACTGGGCAAAAATCCGATATGCCCCTGAATGGCCGCGCTTTCGGGAAGGGCTTCTTCATAGGCCCAAACTGAATTGGCGAGGCGTTCGCCGCCAAGGATGACGTCGTGATACGTCGCGGTGCCCTTGAAGGGGCAAAAGGTCTGCAACTCAGTCTCGTCGCTGAGATCAACCAACACATCTTCGCGCGGGATATAGATCGTCGGCGGCAGGCGCGTTTCGTACATGACTTTTGCGTTGCTGCTTTGGGCTAACAAAGTCTGGTCCCGATAGATCGCGATTTTGCCGTTCAACCGTTCGACCGAGATCCCATAGCCTTTTTGTCTTGCTGTGGCGTGGACGTTCATCATCATCCTCCCTGGCACGGGTCCTTATAGGATGGGCCTTGGACGACGATTTTCCAAGAGGGGGTCTCGGCATTTTTACCGCGCGATAGCTGTGGACCGGTCTTGTTTAGACCATCTGGATCACGTCTTTCTCGATCGACAGCATATAGCCTTTTTTGGCGATGTTCTTGACCAGCAACTCGCTGACCATCTGATTCCCCAATGCATCACGCAACCGTTTGATCCGCGTCGCACCGGCCGCCTCATCGCAATCGGCGGTGCTTTTGCCCGAGATCATCGCCTCGATCTGAACACCGGACAGAACCTCATCATCTAGTCGAGACTCAGCCAAGACGGACAATGTCTCCATCGCTGCGGGGGTCAGTTTGAAATCCATATTGTTCAAATAAACAGTGTTTTCCTCGCGACTGATCAGCAAGGATGTCACTTGAATACCAGTTCGTTCAATTTGCGCCATCCGGCGATTCAGCATCACCAGCATCACCAGAAACACCAGGGCCGTCACAAGCATGGCGCTGGCAAAGACAAGCAATACAAATATCACCATACGATAGCTGGACAGCGTATCGGCAAAGGCTGTGCCAGACTGGGCCAAAATCTCCAGCAGTCGGATTTCTGTCTGTGAGGTCAGGTCGCTTTCGACAAACAGTCGTTCAACACGCGCGTTAAAGGCGTTGGCGTCTGGCAGCGTCCAGAACAAAAAGACAGCGGCCGTGACAAGGATCAGCACGATCGCCGCGATGCCCGCACCGACCAGTCTTGTTCCTGACCGTCTGGCTTCAGTAACGGAGATAGAATTGTCCGGCATTGGCCTTCCTTTTATCCAATCCTTCAGGCCCAAAGACGGACATGACATTCAACAAGGTCCAGCCCGACGCACTGAGGCGTTGCGAGACTTCTTGTTGGGCCTGGCCCTTATCGCAGGCCGAAACCTGCATCACGCCATAATGCAGCCGCAGGGGGTTGTCCTGCTTGGCCTTGTAGTCCGCATAGCACTCTGCCGACGCGGCGGTACCAAGCGATATCAGGGCCGCAACGGCCAGAGAAGAGAGGATCGGTTTCATAGGCTGCATCCTGCGCATGGGTTTGCACGATATTCAATAACCTAAGGGGTTTGAGGGGCGTGATATCGGATAACAACCGCCCGTTATTGCTTGTCTGAAGGGGGCGGACCCAGTGTTGGGGCATCACGTTTGCGGTCTGTGCCGGATCGCCCCGAAACACCAAGAAGGACACGCATCATGCACCGGAAATTCATCGCTTTTATTGTCGCTACTGCCATTACCATCACCGGCGTTTCAGCCTCGCAGGCGCGGGCTGCGGATGCCAAAGACATCCTTGGCGGGCTTGCTGCCATCGCGATTATCGGCGCCGGGGTTCATTACTATAACAAGGAAAAGCGTAAGAACCGGTCCACGCGTCATCAGACCTACACGCCCCAGCCGTACGTCGCGCAGCCCAGCTACCCGGTGCGCCCGCTGCCGCAACATGTTGCGCGGTATGACCTGCCGCAGCAATGTTTGCGCACGTACAACGCCTATTCGAACAATCACCCGCTTCTGGCGCCAAAATGCCTCAAGAAGCACTACAAACATGCCAATAGCCTGCCGCAAGAGTGCAAGGTCGGTTTCTGGAATGGCAATAAGGTGAAGCGGGCATATGAACCCGCATGCCTGCGCCAGAAGGGATACCGCGTCGTTTACAAGTAACTACTTTCGAGCAGGAGCGGTGCCACAGAAGCACCGCGCAGGAGAGGGTGGCGCAGGCCACCCTCTCTTTTTTGTCTTGCGGCGAGGCGCGAAACGCGGTTTTCGGTTGTTATGACAACGCCAGATTATTCGATTGAACAGGCGGCAGTGGCGCAAGGATATGTACGCATTGCCGGTGTAGATGAGGTGGGCCGTGGACCGTTGGCCGGGCCTGTGGTGGCCGCCGCGGTCATCCTGAACCCCGAAGATATTCCCGAAGGGCTGAATGACTCAAAAAAGCTGACGGCCAAACGGCGCGTTGCAATGGACGCTGCCGTTCGCGACCGGGCCGAATTCGCCATAGCCGAGGCTTCGGTTGCCGAGATAGACGAACACAACATCTTGCGTGCCTCGCATCTGGCGATGGAACGCGCGGTTGCTGCCCTTGATCCTCCGCCGGACTATCTGTTGATTGACGGAAACATGATCCCTCGCGGTTTGACGATCCCGGCCCAAGCGGTTGTTAAAGGCGATGCGCATTCGGTGTCGATTGCGGCGGCTTCGATCATTGCCAAAAACTGGCGCGATCAACTGATGGTGGATTTGGCGCAACAGCATCCCGGTTATGGATGGGAGAAGAACGCAGGCTATCCGTCGAAACAACACAGAGAAGCACTGCAAAATCTCGGTGTGACCCCACATCATAGGCGTTCGTTCAAGCCGGTACACAATATCTTGTATCAAGAGTAAATCGTAAGCCGCTGATTCAAAAAAGAAATTGACGGCGAATCGTCTTTGACTCATCCTTGTCTCAACCAAATGAGCGCAAAAGCGCCGTGGAACTTGAGGCAGAGATATGACAACGACCAAGACAAAGGGCGCAACCGCGCTCCCTTTAAACACGATTCTATCCGGGGACTGCATCGATGTGATGAACAGTCTGCCTGCGGAATCGGTTGACCTGATTTTCGCGGATCCCCCGTACAATCTGCAACTCAAAGGCCAGTTGCATCGCCCCGATAACAGCCAGGTGGATGCGGTCGATGATCACTGGGACCAATTCTCAAGCTTTGGCGTTTATGACCAGTTTACCCGCGATTGGCTGAAGGCGGCGCATCGTCTGCTCAAACCGAATGGCGCGATTTGGGTGATTGGGTCTTACCACAACATCTTCCGTGTCGGCACCGCCCTGCAGGACGCGGGTTATTGGATCCTGAACGACGTCGTTTGGCGCAAATCGAACCCGATGCCGAATTTCCGCGGCAAGCGATTCACCAATGCGCATGAGACGATGATCTGGGCATCCAAACGCGAAGGTGCCAAATACACATTCAACTACGAAGCACTGAAGGCGCTGAACGAAGGCGTGCAGATGCGCAGCGACTGGGTGCTGCCGATCTGCACCGGGCATGAACGTCTGAAGGACGAAAACGGCGACAAGGCTCATCCGACGCAAAAACCGGAATCGTTGTTGCATCGCGTGCTGATTGGATCGACCAATCCGGGCGACGTCGTGCTGGATCCGTTTTTTGGCACAGGCACAACCGGTGCTGTCGCCAAGATGCTGGGCCGTGAATTCATCGGCATCGAACGTGAGGAAAGCTATCGCAAAGTCGCCGAAAAGCGCATCTCGAAGGTGCGCAAGTTCGACCGCGAAGCGCTGGAAGTCAGCGCCAGCAAACGTGCTGAACCGCGTGTGCCCTTTGGCCAGTTGGTGGAACGCGGCATGCTGCGCCCGGGTGAAGAGCTGTATTCCATGAACCAGCGCCACAAAGCCAAGGTGCGGGCAGATGGCACGCTTGTGGGTGATAATGTCAAAGGCTCGATCCATCAGGTCGGCGCGCATCTGGAAAACGCCCCTTCATGCAACGGCTGGACCTACTGGTGCTTCAAACGCGATGGCAAGACCGTGCCGATTGATATCCTGCGTCAGCAGATCCGGGCCGAGATGCACAACTGATTTAAGAACACCGCCGGTGCCTGTGGCCTGACACAAGGCACTAAGCCTTGCCCCGCCGATTTCGGCGGGGTCTTTTGTTTAATTCTCCATTCAGTTCCGGTATCAGATTCCGTGTCCTGCTGCGCACGGAAGGAGCCTCGGCCATGTCGGATACCACAGCCAGCGAATCCCGATTTGAGCGGTTCTTTGTGACCAGACCGGATGAATACGATCTGGACAACAAATACACCGAGGCCGCGCTGGAACGGCACAAGCGCGAAGGGCTGGAGTTGGCCGTGCGCGCGCGTTGGGTCGCGATGGGGCTGACCGGCATTTTGCTGATCTACCTGAACCCCAATTGGGACGTTCTTTGGTACCATTTCATCCTGTTGTTGATCTGCGCCAATGGCTGGCTGATCCGGCGCGCTGGTCGCGTGGGCCAGTCGAGGGTTGAGCTTCTTTTGATCTTTGTCGATTTGCTGATCATGACTTTGGGGATGATCGTGCCCAACCCGTTCAGCGATGATGTGCGGCCACTGGCCATGCAGTATCGGTTCGACAACTTCCAGTATTTCTTCATCATTCTGGCCGCAGGAACATTGGCCTATTCTTGGCGGACAGTCGTGGCCATCGGGTCGTGGACGGTGATGATGTGGACCGTGGGCTGGGTGATCGCATGGTGGGTAGCGACGCCGATCCCCGGTATCAGCGAGCGTGTCGCAGAGGCCTTGGCGGGCTACCCGGATATCGTCGAAATGTTGAACCCGAACAGCTTTATGCCCGAACTGCGTATTCAGCAGGTCATTGTTTTCATGATGGTTGCCGTCACGCTTGGTATTTCAATGCGTAGGCTCAATCGGTTGTTGATGACGAATGCCGGGCTCGAGAGGGAACGCGCAAACCTGTCGCGATACTTCTCGCCAAACGTCGTGGACGAACTCAGTCAAAATGATGAACCGCTAAAACAGGTTCGCAAGGAAAACATCGCCGTTTTGTTCATCGACATCGTGGGATTTACCAAATTCGCTGCCGGGCGCGACCCCTATGAAGTCATCGAAGTTCTGCGCGGCTTTCACGCCAGAATGGAAACCGAAGTGTTCCGCCATCATGGCACTTTGGACAAATATCTAGGGGACGGCCTGATGGCCACTTTCGGGACGCCAGTGACGACACCCTTGGATGCAAGCAACGCGGTAGCCTGCGCGCGTGATATGGTGGATGTGATCGATCGCTGGAACCTGGAGCGGCGGCGGGCAGGCGAGCCGGAAATCCGCGTGGGAATCGGTGTTCACTTTGGATCGGTGGTTTTGGGAGACATCGGAGCGAACCGACTGGAATTCGCGGTCATCGGGGATGCGGTGAATGTCTCTGCCAAGCTCGAGGCGCTGACACGCGATCTTGGTGTGCGTGTGGTTCTGAGTGATGCGGTCCGCGCGCAGGTGATACAGGAAGGTAACAATGTCACCGACCTGACCGCAGGTTTTGTGAAGCATGAAGATCAGCCGGTCCGTGGCATGCAGGGCACTATGGATATTTGGGTGAGGTAGGACAGGACGCTCCCGCCGATCTGCCGCGCATCAAAGATGCACGCCAATCCGTTGGGCCGGGCAGCGCGCGGGCGCGCGCTGCGGTCAGGATCGCGGCAATGGGTTGAGCGACTTGTTATAGGGAGCCCAGTCGGTGACTTCTGGATAGTACTGACGCCGCCATGCCCGAACGCGCGGGTTCATGACGCGACGCCAAAGTGGCGGCATCATCGCAGCAACCGTCATCACCGGATAGCCATAGGGAAGTTGCGGGGCCGCGTCTTCCGAGTGGTGCTGCAGCAAGGGAAATCGCCGGTTGGGCTTGTAGTGGTGGTCGGAATGGCGTTGCAGGTTGATCAGCAGCCAGTTCGACACTTTTTGCGAGGCATTCCAGGAATGGCGAGGCTGGACGTGTTCGTACTTGCCCTCGCCCAGATGTTTCCGGGTCAGGCCGTAATGTTCGACATAATTTACTAATTCCAGCTGCCATATGGCGACGCCAGCCTGTATCAGGAACAGGGCAACGCCTGACCATCCTCCCGCCCCGAAAGCCAATGCCAGCATGCCTGCCTGAAGCGCCCAGTAGCGCCAGAACGGGTTCGCCGGGTCGGTCCACGGGCGTTGCTTGCGGGCCAGTTTGTCCCGCTCCGCGCGGAATGCAGACATGAGGCACTGCCACAGAACGCGCGGGTAGAAGCGGTGAAATCCTTCATTGTACCGCGCTGTGACCGGATCGCGTGGCGTACCGACATAGCGGTGGTGAACCAGCAGGTGCTCTGACCGGAAGTGAGAATATAACACCATGGCCAGTAGAATATCACCCAGCCAACGTTCCAATCGCCCTTTCTGGTGCATCAGTTCATGGCTGTAGTTGATTCCGATGGTGCCCGAGATTACGCCCATGCCGAAGAACAGACCGACCTTGGTCAGCGAAGACAGGTGATCTGTGTGCGTGGCATACCAAATCAGTCCAAATAGCGTGAAAAACTGCACCGGGGCCCATGCCTTGGTCAGCAGGATATACCATTTCAAACCGCCGTCGGACGTGTCAGGGTCGGCGTTTTCAAGGTTCAGACCCGTTAATCGGTCCAGAACCGCAAAGGCCCACCAGGTCGACAGGGGCACCAGCAAAACCCACCAACCACCGGCAAAGGCAGTTAGCCAAATGACAGGGATCAGCAGGAAGGACACCCAGTACGGTAGGGCCGCTTGCCAGCGTGACAGACTGTCTGATGCGATCATCTTTACGCTCCGAACAACTGGGGGCAGATTAGACCCGGCACGCAGTGCCGCACAATGGGTTACGTAGAGCGCCAGAGGTCATACGCCTTGCGCATTACGGTAGGCAGGTCACTAGGGCGAAACTTGTGTTTTTCAATGACGATCAGATCGTCAAACGACTTGTCGGCAGGCAGGGTGGCCGTCCAGATGCGCAGGATCAAGTGGAAGTGGGTAAAGGTGTGGCGCACCTCACCAGATAAAAGCAGCCAGTCCGTTGCGAAGGGCGGGGCTTCAATCGGAGCGTCAGACCACTCGGACCCCGGCCAACCCAGCATCCCGCCCAGCAGTCCCCTGTCGGGGCGGCGTTCAAGCAGCAAAGCTCCGTCGCTGCCTTGGGCAATATAGACATGGCCGTATCGGGTGGGTTTGGGCTTTTTCGGGGTCTTGCGCGGCAACTCGGCCTGCGTTCCCTCCAGGCGTGCCGCGCAAGGTTCACGTACGGGGCAGATGCCACATGCCGGAGACTTCGGCGTACAGATCGTAGCCCCCAAATCCATGACCGCCTGAGCGTAGTCACCGGGCCGTGCGGCAGGTGTCAGCGCGGCGGCCTTGTTTTTCAACAGCGGCTTCGATCCCGGCAGCGGGTCGTGAATGTCGTAAAGGCGCGCCATCACCCGTTCGACATTGCCATCCAATACGGTCGCGGGGCGATCAAATGCAATGGCCGAGATCGCGGCGGCAGTATACGGGCCGATTCCCGGTAGTTTTAGCAACGTGTCATAGGTGTCGGGGAACTGACCGCCGTAATCGTCAGCCACGACCCGAGCACATTTCAGCAGGTTTCGGGCGCGCGCATAGTACCCCAGACCAGCCCACTCGCCCATCACCTGATCATCCGGGGCGGCGGCCAGGGCCTGAACCGTTGGCCAGCGGGTTGTGAACCGCATGAAATAGTCGCGCACGGCTGCAACTGTGGTCTGCTGCAGCATGACCTCTGACAGCCAGACGCGGTACGGTTCGGACAATACACCATCAGCCCTATCAGCAGGGCTCACCCTCCATGGCATCTCGCGGGCATGGTGGTCATACCAGTCCAGCAAGGCGCTGCTCACGTCGAATTCACCGGTGTCACGCAAGTTTTATCTATCTCCCTGTCGGGTTTCGCTGGCGCCCGTTGTCCTGCCCTTTACAATAGTAGCGCAGGAGTTGGAAACCAGATGCAGCGCAGACGTTCTTCGACCCGCGGGTTCAAACGCACCGCGACATTGCTGAACGACCAGATCAGGCGCGCCGGTGAGAGCCGGGGCTTTGCCGTATCACGTCTGTTGACCCATTGGTCCGAGATTGTGGGACAGGATATGGCCGCTATCGCGCGACCTGTAAATGTCGGTTACGGCAAGGGTGGGATCGGTGCCACGCTGACGGTTCTGACCACCGGACCGCAGGCCCCGATGCTGGAGATGCAGAAGGAACAACTGCGCGGCAAGGTGAACGCGGTTTATGGCTATAACGCTATCAGCCGGGTGCGCATCACCCAGACCGCTCCGACAGGATTTGCCGAGGGGCAGGCCAGTTTCGACCACAAGCCGAAACAAGCGAAACCCAAGATCGAACCGGAAATTGCAGCCGAGGCAGACCGTGCTGCGCAGGATGTTCACGATGGTGACTTGCGCGCAGCCCTTGAACGTCTGGGCCGTAACGTTTTATCCAAGCAAAAACGCTGAGAAAGGGCTGAGAAATGAGCCGTATTGCAACCGGAATTTGTGCGGCTGTCGCCGTGGCCGCTGGCGGTTATTGGCTGTCGCTGTCAAATTCCAACCCCGCCTATCCGCTGATCAGCAGCGCCGAGGCGCAAGAGGCCGATCTGGACACGTCCACCATCGTCGAGATGACACTGGGCGCCGAAGACGCACCGGTCGAGATCATTGAGTATGCATCCTACACCTGCCCGCATTGTGCGAATTTCCACACGGGGCCGTATAAGCAGCTCAAGAAGGATTTCATCGACACTGGCAAAGTGAAGTTCATCTATCGCGAGGTCTACTTCGACCGCTATGGGCTGTGGGCCTCGATGGTGGCCCGCTGTGGCGGACCCGAGAAGTTCTTTGGCATCTCCGATCTGATCTACGAAGGCCAGTCCGAATGGACCAAAGCCGGTGGCCCGGCAGAAATCGTGGATGAGCTGCGCAAGATCGGACGTTTGGCCGGTATCGACAATGATCAGCTAGAAGCCTGCCTTCAGGACGGCACCCGGGCGCAGACGTTGGTGGCCTGGTATCAGGAAAACGCCGAACGTGACGGCATACAGGCGACCCCGTCCTTCATCGTGAATGGCAAGCCGGTCGAAAATCAGTCCTACGAAGGCTTCAAGAAGCTGATCGAAGACGAATTGGGCAGCTAATTGCAGTTTGGGACCGGCTCGACGAGGGCCGGTCCTATTTCGGCGAAGGGGCGATTTGCAGCAACATCTGCTTCACCTTGTCCGCCTCATCTATTTTCAGACGAACCGGAAGAGTGATGACCTTGCTGCGAAACGCAGCAGGCAGGCGGACGGCGTCTTTTTCCGTGGTCACCATTTGCGCGCCCAGCAAGCGCGCTTCGTTTTCCAGACGGGTCATCAGAGCAGGTGTAAGCGGCTGATGATCGTCAAGCGCCTCGGCCCGCAGCAAGGTCGCGCCTTGTTGGCGCAGAGTGGCAAAGAACTTTTCAGGGTGGCCGATTCCCGCAAAGGCAAGAACTTGAGTATCGCTCCAATCCATGCCTGTTTGCAGCGGCTCAACCGCACCGGTCGCATGGGGTGTGGTCAGTTTCTGCCCCCATCGATCAGCGAATTCGGTTTGGGCATCAGCGTCGCCGAGGGACAATACCAGATCAGCACGATGTAACCCGATTTCCACCGGCTCCCGTAGGGGACCAGCCGGCAGGCACAGACCATTTCCGAACCCTCGCGCCGCGTCTACGACAATGACCGAGAAATCCTTGGCAACTGAGGGGTTCTGAAACCCGTCATCCAGAACGATGACCGTTGCCCCGGCGTCCGCAGCCGCCTTAGCGCCAGCGGCGCGGTCCTTGGCGACCCAGACATCGGCAAAGGCGGCCAGCAGCAGGGGCTCATCCCCCAACTGCGCTGAAGTATGCTTGCCGGGGTCTACACGCACAGGCCCTTCAAGCGAGCCACCATGGCCGCGAGTAACCACATGCGTCTCGTGCCATGCATCGCGCAATTGCTCGATCATCCAGATCACGGTTGGGGTCTTGCCGGTGCCGCCCGCGTTCAGATTTCCGATGCAAATAACTGGGATCCCCGGCTTCATACCAGAACCCGACGCAACCCGGCGGGCCGTGGCGCCGGCATAGATCCGACCAAGCGGTGCCAATAGCCGTGCGCGCAGATCCAGTTGATCTGGTGCGGTATTCCAGAAATCAGGTGCTCGCATCGTCTGCACTCCGCTGGTCCAGATAGTCCTGTATCAGATCGATCAGGTGATCCGCTTGCGGGGCACCCTCGGTTACGATTTCCCATCCGGCCAGCGCCATATTGGCGGCCTGATCCGGTGCCAGCAGCTCGACCACCGCGTCACCCAGCTCGGTGGCGGATCTGACGGTGCGTGCGGCCCCCGCGCGGTCGAGTTGATCGTATAGCTGCTGTTGGCTGTGCACAAATGGGCCGTGTATCACGGCAGAGCCCAGCGCCGTGGCGATAAGTGGATCCGTTCCTCCGGCACCACGCTCCAGAGAGCTGCCCATGAAGGTCACGGGCGATACCCGCTGCCAAAGACCCAGATCCTCGGGCACGGCGGACAAGATTACCTGAGTCATGTCCTCGACCGTCCCGCTTTCGTCCCAGTTGGTGCAGCGCAGGTCCATCGCCTCAAGCCGCCGATGCAACGGTCCGGCTTCGGTAATGTCGGCCACGTGCAGGACCAAAGCCAGACGCGGCAGCATGCGCATTGCCTGTCTATGGGCGCTAAGGACTGAAATGAACTCCTTGTCCTGAACCCATGCCGCCAACCAGACAGGGCGGCCAGACAGCGCATGATTCACTTCGATCAGTTCATCCTCGGGCCAGGGGCGCGGGTTTGGGCTGACGTGAAGGGGTGGAGCCTCTTTCACCTTGTTCGAAGAGATGCCAAGTCGCCGAATTTGACGAGCGATTTCAGGTGACGTGCACAAGATCGTCTGAAAACAGTCAATCGTGTATCGGGTGATGTCAGGCAGCCAACGGCCGCCCCGTGCGATTTTCACGTCCGCCTGCGCTTCGATCAGCATCAGGGGAATCCCGCGTTCTTCGGCGCGCGTGATCACGTTGGGCATCAGGCCGCCGCCAACCCAAATTCCGATGTCCGGCCGCCAATGGTCCAGAAACGCGCGGGCGGCACCGGTTTGTTCGGTGGGCAGGTTAACCAGAGGGTATCCGCTGCTGGCCCAGCGGGTCAGATCGGCATTGGGCGGCGCGGTCAGTACCACGGACAGGTTTGGCCGGGCTTGCTGCAGCCGCTGGCAAAAATCGACAATGGCGCGGTGTCGTTCCCACGCACTGATGTGCAGCCACAAAACCTCACCTTCGGGGCGCGCAACATCGCCGTTGCTGGCGGTATTCTGCATACCCCAGGACAGCACGCGATAGGCGGCAAGGCTTAATGAGCGGGGCTTGCTCATGGTGCGATTCCAGGGCTTTCCGGTTCGAGTTGTTCCGACAGTAGACCAAAAACACCTGAACCCGCAGCAATCACACCGTTCAAACGTGGATGTGCGTTGTTGAACCGCAGGGGCTGCCCAGCTCGGTCCGAACACATGCCACTGGCTTCGCGAATGATCAGATCACCGGCGGCGATGTCCCATTCCCAACTGGGCCTAAGCGTCATCATCCCGTCAAATCGTCCCTGCGCGACAAGGGCCATACGATAGGCCAGCGATGGCCTGTAATTCCGTTTGAACTCGGGCACCTGCCCCTGACGCCAGTGCCGAGGCTGCAGGTTTGGTTTCGCGGCCAGAACCTCGGCGCTGTCCAGCACGCCGCGTTCGCTGACTTGGATCGTTTCTCCGTTCAGTGTGGCACCTTGATCTATGGCCGCCGCATAGAGCAGGTCGCGCAACGGCAGGTAAATCACGGCCGCCTTGACCTCGCCCTGCTCGGCGATAGCAAGAGAATGCGCCCAAGTCCGCGATCCTTCGGCAAAGCTGCGGGTGCCGTCAATCGGATCAATGATGAAAACGTGGTCTTTCGACAGTCGGTCGGCTGAATCCTCGGTTTCCTCGCTAAGCCAGCCATACCCCGGACGCGCCGCAGGCAGCATTTGCTCGAGCATGGCGTTAACGGCCAGATCAGCTTCGGTCACGGGGCCGGCACCGTCGGGTTTGTCCCAGCGTTGCGCCGTGGTCCCCGAAAACCGTGTGGCGATCTTTCCGGCCTCTAATGCGGCGTCAATCAGCAGTTGCAGGTCAGTTGCCGGCAAGTGTCATTCCTTCGATCAGGATCGATGGCACCACACGGGACAAATACGTGCGTGCGTCATTTGCCGGTATAATCCGTTTCAGCATGTCACGCAGATTGCCTGCGATCGTGCATTCGTTGACCGGATAGGTGATCTCTCCGTTTTCGACCCAAAAGCCTGACGCTCCGCGTGAGTAGTCGCCCGTATTGGGGTTGATCGTCGAACCAATCATCGAAGTTACCAACAGGCCGGTTCCCATGTCACGAAGCAAGTCGTCCCGGCTGTGCGTGCCCGGGGTCAGGCTGAGGTTCCAGTTGCTTGGTGACGGAGGACCCGACACGCCGCGGGCCGCATTACCGGTTGAGTTCATGCCCAGTTTTCGCGCGCTGGACAAATCCAGCGTCCACCCGGTTAGAACCCCGTCTTCAATGATTGCCCTTTGTTGTGTCGGCAAACCTTCGGCGTCAAACGGGCGCGAACCCGAGATGCGCGGGCGATGAGGATCTTCGATCAGTGACAGGTGTTCGGGCAGCACCTGCTCACCCAGATTGTCCTTCAGCCATGACGCGCCACGCGCAATTGCTGCGCCGTTGCTGGCGGCCAGCAAATGACCGATCAGCGAAGATGAGATCCGCTCGTCAAACAGAACCGGGAATGTACCTGTCGCGGGCTTTTGTGCCCCAATCAGCGCAACGGCGCGTTCGCCTGCCGTGCAGCCAATCTCGGCAGGGCTGCGCAGGTCACTTTGGAACGTACGGCTGTCACCATCGTAATCCCGCTCCATCCCCGTGCCTTCACCCGAGATGGCCACGCAGGAGGTCGAGCGGCTGCTGCGGGAATATCCCCCGGAAAAGCCATTTGTGGCAGCCAGATGCACGCGATGGGTGCCATAAGCGGCGGCGGCATCCGAAACTTGCGATACGCCCTTCACCGCCAAAGCAGCGGCTTCGGCGGTCAGAGCATCCTGCATCAGCGCCTCGGCCGATGGCTCGGGCGTCGGGTCAAATTGTTCCAGCGCCGCGATATCCCAGTCTTTTGCAAGCTGGTCGGGCGTGGCCAGCCCGGTAAAGGGATCTTCCGGCGCTTCGCTTGCCATGGCCACTGCTCGCTCGGCCATCGCCTTCAGTGTTTCGGGTCGGCTGTCAGAACTTGAAACGATTGCCTGCCGCTTGCCCAGAAACACACGCAACCCCAGATCGGCACCTTCGGATCGTTCGGCGTTTTCCAACGCGCCATTGCGGACCTCAACGGATACCGAAGAGCCATCCAGAACGATTGCATCCGCCGCTTCGGCCCCGGCCTTGCGGGCCGCGTCCAGCAGGTCATGGCTGATTTCTTCGGGTGTTCGGGTCATGAGGCCTCCGGTCTGTGTGCATTCGACCTAGCCTTGGACTGCCGGTCTCGCAAGGCCTGCAGCTATTTTAGGTTGAGCAATCTGTGTTGAAAGGATGATCGGTTTGATCTGCCCGGTGCCGGAATTTGCAGCAAGCGCGGGTTTGGGAAGGCAGCTATGCCGCCTTCCCGAAAAGTCACTTGATACGTTGGCCGTTCGCCAGGATCTGGCCGTCCGAAGTAAACTCGATTTCCGAATTCAACGTGTCGGGCTCCTCACCAGGTACGGCCATCAGACCCATCATCATCCGCGCGCCCATCGCGTCGCTGTCTGAAACCAGACCCATCCCGATCAGCTTGTCGATCAGAGCGTTGGCACCCACCAGCTTCAGCTTGGCAACACCGGTCGGCGCGGGCATGCCGTCGAATTCCGAAGTATTGGAGTTGTCGAAGGTGAAATCGCCCTCACCGGTCAGCTTGGCCCCGACCAGAGACACAAGCAGCTCGTTGATTTTAAGCGAGTGCAGTTCGCCCGGCGCTAAGCCAGATGTATCCAGTTCCTCGACAGAGGTCGGGTCAAAGATGTTCATCAGCACCTTGGCGGTTCCGGTGGTGTCCAACGCAATCGTCGCCGGATCGCGTGGCAGGGCGCCGGCAGGGTCGAACATGCTCCACAGGATATCGGACATGGTGAAATCCGTCAGGTTCATCGCAAAGCCAAACGGTTGGATTTCCTCGGATTCCTGCACCGGGATCTCGAACTTGAACCCGGCATTTTCCATTGCGATTTCGATCGGGAAGGGCAGGTCAGCCGTCGTCACCGCCACTTTCGCGCTGTTCTGCTCAATGTCATAAGCCAGACGTTCGGCGTCGATGCTGGCACCAAATTTGCCACCCTTGGATTCGCTTCCGACCGAGAAATCCTCACCTTCGCTGGTGCCTGCCATGGCAGTCTGACCAGACCCATAGGTGAACAGTCCTGAGAATGAGAAGCCGGCCTTATAGAAAGCCTGCGGGTCCGAGATATCGAATTCAGACGGGATCACGTTTGTGCCTTCAAACGCCAGCTGACTCATCGAGCCATCAACTTTGGCCGTGTCGCCGCTATCGGGGTCCTGAAACGCCAGATCATAGGTCATATCGCCTGCGGTGAACGACTGATCGATGTCTCGGTTTTCGCCGATTTTCATCCGCGAACTACCAGCCAGATCCGTCAAGCCCACATCCACGGCCAACGCGTCAGCCGGCATCGTTTCGCCGTCTACAGTCACTCCGTCCAGCTTGATGCCAATCGCGTCAGCAGAATAGTCATAGGTCATGTCATCCTTAGAGCCCGAAACGACCATGGTCATCCCGCTCTGCGAATAATCGATGTTGACCGAAAACTTTTCACCATCACCCTCGCCGGAGACGGTCATCGGGAAACTCTCGGGGAAACCAATGCTGACCGTACCATCGCCATTTTCCGTCAGGGTCATTTCGGGAACAACCATCTGGAAGTTTACGTCTTCCTCGGGCAAGTCCATCGAAAAGGCCATGTTGGCAATTGTCGTGACAGCACCCGCGACAGTTTCATCACCCGAAACGGTGTAACCCATCTGACCCAGGTAGGTTTTCCAGTCATTCCAGACATCCTGTGAGGTCAGGTCGGCAAGCGCGCCTTGTGTGATAACGGTATAAGCCAAAATAGCGCCGCTGCTGCGGCGAAGGAAAACGGACATTTCAGTACCCTTCTAGATAATTTTGCCGGCATCGTCGTGCTTGTGACGCCGGGCGTCAAGGGGCAAGGTCTGGACCCTTTCCCCATTCGCGCGGTAAGCATTCACACAAATTCAAACCGTTGGAGGTATAGGAACCAAATGCAGGGAAAAACCGTACTGATAACTGGGGCCAGCCGTGGCATCGGAGCAGAGGCGGGGCGCGTTTTTGCCGCAGCGGGTGCGAACGTGGCGCTGGTTGCACGTAGCCGCGACCAGATCGCCGCATTGGCCTCTGCGTTGGGCGAGAATGCAATCGCGCTGGAATGTGACGTCAGCGATTTTGCGCAGGTCGAACAGGCCGTTGCAGATTGCGTCGACAGGTTTGGCGCGTTGGATGTTCTGATCGGGAATGCTGGCGTCATTGATCCGATCTTCCATCTCTCGAACGCGGATGTTGCGGCGTGGGACAAGGCGATCGATATCAACCTCAAGGGAGTGTTCTACGGAATGCGTGCGGTGTTGCCCATCATGCGAGCGGCGGGCGGTGGCACTGTGTTGACTGTATCATCTGGCGCGGCTTCGAACCCGGTTGAGGCCTGGAGCCATTATTGCGCATCCAAGGCCGGTGCAAAGATGCTGACGGAATGCCTACATCTTGAGGAATCGTTACATGGCATCCGCGCAATGGGCCTTTCACCGGGAACTGTGGCGACCGAAATGCAGCGGGTCATCAAGGCCAGCGGTATCAACGCCGTCAGCCAGTTGGACTGGAGTGATCATATTCCTGCCGACTGGCCGGCCAAGGCGCTGTTATGGATGTGCACGGCGGATGCGAATGAATTTTTGGGAACCGAGATTTCGCTGCGACGTGAGGATATTCGGCAAAGAGTTGGACTGACGTGATCGAACTAAACAAAGAAGACGGTTTGTGGATCGTCACCCTGAACAATCCGGGCAAGGCCAACGCGCTGACCGGGGCGATGCTTACCGAACTGGCCGAGATTGCCGAAGCCGCCTCCGAGGCGCGCGCCCTGATCCTGACCGGTGCAGGCAAGGTTTTCAGCGCCGGTGCCGATCTGGATGAGGCGCGTGCGGGTCTTGCAACGTCAGACGTGTGGGAGCGTTTGTCGGGCGCAATCGCGGCCTTGCCGTGTCTGACGGTCGCCGCGTTGAATGGTACTCTGGCCGGCGGGGCAAACGGTATGGTGCTGGCCTGTGACATCCGAATTGCAGTCCCGTCTGCCAAGTTTTTTTATCCTGTGATGAAACTGGGCTTTCTGCCGCAACCGTCCGATCCGGTGCGCATGTCGGCGCTGATCGGACCATCGCGCACAAAGATGATCCTGATGGCCGGGCAAAAGATCACGGCGGATGACGCTTATTCCTTTGGTCTGGTGGATCGGGTGGTGGCGCCGGATGACCTGATGCAAACGGCGCGAGATCTGGTCGCTGACAGCATCGCAGCCGATCCCAGCATCGCTGCAGGTATCGCTGGGTTGTGCGGATGAGGCTGTCTGGCTTGCGATTGCGCGTCGCTGATCCTGAGCAATTGGGCAGTTTTTATGCGGACGTTCTTGGGATGTCGGTGCAATCGCAAGGGGTGTGCCTGCGCATCGGCTATCAGGGGCAGGACGCCGATTTACTGCTGATGCCCGGCGGCGGTGGCTACACCCATGATACAGGGCAACGCTATTGGAAGATCGGCATCACCTTACCGGATGTCGATCTGGCCGCAGCCTTCCTGCGCAAAAAGGGTATTGAGGTATCAGATCCGAAACAGTTTCTGGACATAGGGTATATGTGCCACCTCAAGGATCCCGAAGGGTTCGTGATCGAGCTGCTTCAGCACGAATTTGAAGGCAACCGACCGCCCAACGCTGCAGACCCGAGCGATCCGTTTGCGAAGGCTTGCATCGGTCAGATCACTCTACGAACCGGGGACATAACAGCTGAGGATGCGTTCTGTCGCGCTCAGGGCATGCGCCTGCTGTCGATGCAGGACGTCGGACAATACGGCTTTGATCTGCATTTTTACGCGTTCACCGACGAGGTTCCGCCAAACCTGGACCTGTGGGCTGTGGAAAATCGCGAATGGCTTTGGAAACGCCCTTACACAACTTTGGAATTCCAACACGTCGAAGGCGCCCGATTTGCCAATGCGCCCGACTATCGCGGGTTGGAGTTTCAAGGGCTTGCCGCGCCGACACGGGATGCGTTTGGAGACCCGATAAACCCCGGCTAATCAGCGCCCACGCCGTTTTCCCGGGACTTTCGACCGAAACCCGGGTGGGCGTTTTCGGACCCAATGCAGGAACTTCTCTAACCGAGGATGCGCGCGCAAGGCTTCGACTGTATTGAATTCACGGGCCAACTCGGCCTCGGTCAGGGTTGCGTGTACCTCTTTGTGGCAGATCAGATGTAGCAGGACGGTGGGTCCGCCCTTGCCCCCTTTGAGTTTTGGGATCAGATGGTGCAGGCTGCCGCCCCCATCCGGGATCGGGCGGTCGCAGAGCGGGCAGATTGGATCGCTGTTCGTCATGGCGTAGGTAAGGTTGCGTCGGGTGGCGCGAAACGCAAGAGGGCAGGGATGGCACAGGCACTGGTGATCGGCGGAGGACCCGCAGGCCTGATGGCAGCCGAGGAACTGGCCAAGGCAGGGCATTCTGTAGTGGTGGCCGAGGCCAAGCCTTCGGTGGCGCGGAAGTTTCTTATGGCTGGGAAGTCCGGGCTGAACCTGACGAAGGACGAGCCATTTGAAACTCTGTTGTCGTCATATTCCGAGGCCGCGGATTGGCTGCGCCCGATGATTGCTGAATTCGACGCCTCGGATGTGCAGACATGGGCACGAGAGCTTGGGCAAGAGCTGTTCACTGGCTCGACCGGGCGCGTGTTTCCCAGTGTTATGAAAGCCTCTCCGCTTTTGCGGGCATGGCTGGAACGGTTGGACGTGGCGGGCGTCCGTATCAGGACTCGCTGGCGTTGGGTGGGTTGGCAAGATCATCAAGCTGTTTTCGAAACGCCCGATTGCAGGCAAGTCTTTAGCGCGGACGTGACCGTACTTGCGATGGGCGGGGCAAGCTGGTCGCGGTTGGGTTCTGACGGCGCATGGGCACAGTTGCTGCATGAACAGGGCGTGCCACTCGCACCATTCGCACCCTCGAACTCTGCCATATCGGTCGGTTGGAGTTCTTACATGCAGCCCCATTTCGGTGCGGCGTTGAAATCGGTGCGGTGGATGGCCGAAGAGTTGGACAGCCGCGGTGAGGCGGTGATTTCCGAAACCGGGTTAGAGGGTGGTGGACTATACTCTCTGACCCCGGCCCTGCGCGCAGGTGCGGACCTGTTTGTCGATCTTGTGCCGGATTTAACCGCATCGGACTTGCAGGCCCGATTGACGGCAAGGAATTCGAAAATGACCTTGTCACAATGGTTGAAAAAGTCACTGAAGCTGCCGCCGCAGAAGATCGCGCTGTTTCATGAGATGTCAAAGCTCTGTGCACTGCCTAAGGGGCTAGAGGCAACCAGGCTGAAACAATTGCCAATCTTTGGTGCTGGATTGCGTCCGATGGATGAGGCGATTTCTACGGCAGGTGGTGTGCCACAAGACGCGCTCGATGACGGCCTGATGTTGGCCGCATGTCCCGGCGTGTTCTGTGCGGGCGAGATGCTAGACTGGGAGGCCCCGACCGGCGGCTATCTACTAACGGCTTGTCTGGCGACGGGCCGTTGGGCTGGACGAAATGCTGCAGATTGGCTGAAACGGACCGCCTAGCGCGTGCGCGCCAGCATCGCCAGTCGGATCATCGCCCGTTCGACCAATGCCATGGCCGGTGCCGTTTGTCCGGCCGAGCGCAGCGACAGATCCGTATCCGTCAGAACCGTCAATGCGGTCTGCAGTTTTTGCGCACCCCATCCCTGGGCCTGACGCAGAATGCGATCGCGACGCTTACCATATACCGGGGGGCGCAGCTTTCCGATGCCTTGCGCCGCTCCGCCCGGGTCGGACGCGCAGGCGTACAAAGTACGGAAGTGCCGAGTCGCACCGATGCAAAGACTGACCGCATTGGTCCCCTGCGATTGCAAACGTCGGATCAGCGGGCCTATTTCACCCGCGCGGCCCTCGGCAACCACGTTCAGCACGTCGTCCAAGGCGGCCTCGGTCGAGCGGGGCGCGCAGGCTTCGATGTCTTCTATCGTCAGTTCGGAACCGTCACCGCTTTTGTAAAGCGACAGTTTTTCAATCGTTTGGGTAAAGTCACCGGGGCTGATACCGATGGCCAGCTCGGTGATCACCGACATTGAATCGCTGGGGATGTTCCGCAAACCGGCAGCCGTCAGAATGCGTTCAACTTCCGCGCGCGAAGGTGGGTCATCATAGATACCCACCGCATAAGCCGAGCGGTGTGTTTCGAACGCTTTGCGGATCTTGGAACTGGCCTTGAGCTGCCCGGCGGTGACGATGATCTGGGCGTCCCCGGGCGTCCAATCTTCCAGCGCCGCCAGGATTGCGGGGGCAGCCACGTCGGTTGTGTCTTCGACGAACACAGCGCGAGGCCCGGGAAAGAACCCGACCGCTTTGACCGCGTCCAGCAACAAGGCCGGATCGCCACGCAGATCGCTTCCAGGCAGGCGGGTCAGCCGCATCTCTTCTTCGGCATTAGCACCCAAAAGCGCCGCCAGAACCTGCTGACGCTTCAGTGCCACCCGCATTGCATCCGCGCCGTAGATCAACAGCCCGGTCTTGTCCGCGTCGGGTTTCGAGAAGTACCCCTCGGCCTCGCGCGGGTTTAGCTTCATGTGGACAGGCCCGGTGTGGCGTAAAGGCGACTGATGATCTGATCAGACAGAATCACCATCAGGCGTTGTGTGGCGTCCCGTTCATCGGCCAAAGTGGACACGGTGGAGCCGGCCGCCGAGTACCCCACAAAGTCCGTCACTGAACCCGAGGCAAGAACTTGTCCCGTTGTGTTCGATCTAAGCGAATAATTGGCGGTTCCGTTGATGGTAAGACGGTTGGTTTCGTTCGTCGTGGTGATCGCTGCCGCCACTGTCTGAGTCGCGACGGAAACATCCAGACTGTAATCACTGCCGGATGTCGCGCTGCGGCCAAGCTTTTGCTCAAGATCTTCGACCAGAAGAAAGCTGCCGACTGTGCTTGGCGCGGACACTTCCACGCGACCATAAAGGGCCGAGCCAGAACCGCCCGGAGCGTACACAGGTTCGAAACCGCAGGCGGCAAGCGCCAGCGGCATCAACAACAAGGTTCTGCGATTAAACGACGACATTCACAATCCGGCCTGGTACAACGATAACTTTCTTGGGTGCAGCGCCGTCCAGCGCCTTTTGCACAGCTTCGGTGCTGAGCGCGATTTTTTCAACCTCGTCCTTGGGCATATCCTTGCCAACGCTGATTTCCGCACGGCGCTTGCCGTTGATCTGGATCGGCAGGGTGACGGTGTCGTCAACCAGCATGGCTTCATCCGCAACCGGCCATGGTGCCGTGGCAACCAGTCCTTCACCGCCCAGCAATTGCCAGAGTTCCTCGGACAGGTGCGGGGTCATCGGCGACATCAGCTGTGCCAGCGTTTTGGCGGCCTCGCGCTTCGCAGCAGTGCCCGCCTTTGACTTCGCCAAGGTGTTCGTGAAAGCATAAAGCTTGGCGATCGAGGCGTTGAATCCAAAGGATTCAACACCGCCTGACACATCGTGGATAGCTTTGTGCATCTCGCGCAGCAGGGTCTCGTCTTCGGCGTTGGCCGGAGTATCCGATTCGGCGATCTCTGAGGCAATGCGGTGCACGCGGCTGAGATGTTTAAATGCGGCTTCTGCCCCCGAAGCAGTCCATTCCACGTCGCGTTCGGGCGGCGAATCGGACAGAACGAACCAGCGGGCCGTGTCAGCGCCGAAGGCAGAGATGATGCTGACCGGGTCGACGACGTTCTTTTTGGACTTCGACATCTTGGCTGAGGGAATGATCTCGACTTCGGTGCCGTCGGTCAGTTTGCCGTCGGTCACATCCTCGGGCAGGTGATAGACCGGACGACCTTTGGCATCGCGGGTCTGGTAAATCTCGTGCGTCACCATGCCCTGCGTGAACAACGCATTGAACGGCTCAACGGCTTTTTTCGGCAGGTGGCCAGTGATGTTCATCGCCCGGGCGAAGAAGCGAGAATAGAGCAGGTGCAGAATCGCGTGTTCGATGCCGCCGATATACTGATCGACATTCATCCAGTATTCGGCCTCGGCCAGATTGGTCGGCGTTTCGGCGTGTGGCGCGGTGAAACGGGCGAAATACCAAGACGAATCGACAAAGGTGTCCATCGTGTCGGTTTCACGCTTGGCAGGCGCGCCACAGGACGGGCAGGCGCAATCGCGCCAGGTCGGGTGGCGGTCCAGCGGATTGCCTGGCTTGTCGAAAGTGACATCATCGGGCAAGCGAACAGGCAGGTTTTCTTTTTTCTCGGGCACAACTCCGCAGCTGTCGCAGTGAACGACAGGAATCGGGCATCCCCAATAGCGCTGGCGAGACAGGCCCCAGTCGCGCAGTCGGTACTTGGTAACACCTTCACCCCAACCGGCCTTTTCAGCGAAATCGACAGTGGCGTTGATCGCCTCGTCACCTGTGGCCTCGGTTAGACCAGCAAAATGGTTCACCCAGCGGACTTTTTCAGTTTTGGGTGGGACAAAGGCGATCTTGTCGACCGGCGTGTCATCATCCAGAGCAAAGAAGGTATCGACCACCGGCAGTCCATACTTGCGGCAGAAATCGAGGTCACGCTGATCGTGCGCCGGGCAGGCAAAGATCGCGCCGGTGCCGTAATCCATAAGAATGAAGTTGGCGATCCAGACCGGCAGCTCCCAATTCGGGTCAAGCGGGTGTTTGACGCGAATGCCGGTGTCATAGCCCAGCTTTTCAGCCGTTTCGATGGCCTCTTCTGTAGTACCACCCTTGCGGCATTCAGCAACAAACTCAGCAACTTCGGGGTTTTTTGTCTCAAGCTGCTTGGCAATCGGGTGATCCGGCGAGATGCCGACAAAGGACGCGCCCAGCAGTGTATCCGGGCGAGTCGTATATACGCTGATCGGCTCGGCGCCATCAGTTCGTTCGAACCCGAACTGCAGGCCGCGCGACTTGCCGATCCAGTTTTCCTGCATCAGACGTACTTTGGCGGGCCAGTTCTCCAGCGTGTCCAGTGCGTCCAGCAACTCTTCGGAGTAATCGGAGATTTTGAAGAACCATTGCGTCAGCTCGCGGCGTTCGACCAGAGCGCCCGAGCGCCAGCCGCGCCCGTTTTCCACCTGTTCATTGGCCAGAACGGTCATGTCGACCGGATCCCAGTTTACGACCGCGTTTTTACGATAGACCAGCCCGGCTTCGAGCATATCAAGGAACAGTGCCTGCTGCTGGCCATAGTATTCTGGGTCACAGGTGGCGAATTCGCGTGACCAGTCGATCGACAAACCCAGTGGCTTCATCTGTCCGCGCATGTCAGCGATATTGCTGTATGTCCAGTCTTTGGGGTGCCCACCAATCGCCATGGCAGCATTTTCAGCAGGCATTCCAAAGGCATCCCAGCCCATCGGGTGCAGTACATTATGCCCGGTCGCCAGCTTATGACGCGCGATCACGTCACCCATCGTGTAGTTACGCACATGCCCCATATGGATTCGGCCCGAGGGATAGGGGAACATCTCAAGCACGTAATATTTCGGCTTGTCCGCCTTGTGGTCGGCAGTGAAGATCCCGGCCTTGTCCCAGGCCTCTTGCCATTTTGCTTCGATTTCTGTGGCCGAGTAGCGCGACATGGTGCGGTCCTTCGTAAATGAAAACGCCGGGCATGAACCCGGCGTGGTAATATTGTGATTTTCGGCGGGTGGCTAGAGCTTGTTGTCTGCAATGCGCAACTGGCGTGCCCGGTTTAGGATCGCGTCCTCGACCGCCCGCGCTGTTGCCGCGCTAACCGGAGCGCCCCCGCTGGATTGCAGCGAAACCGACAGCGACCGCGCAGCCAGCGCCGGGTCGCTTATATGTACAGTTGCGCGATAAGAGCGTCCGCCGCCGGGCGGAGTGCCGTAACCTGTTACAATCACGCCGGTAAATGGGTCGACTTCCTGGACCGGCAGGAAATTCAGCACATCCAGCGATGCTGCCCACAGATACCGATTCACATTAACGATCTGTTCGGCATTGCCGCGGTCGAACACATCCCAGATGGTTGTGCGATCCGGATCGTTCAGCTCTCGTTCATCTGTGCGGGTGCTGTCTGAACTCAGCAAAGCTGTATTCGGCGCAGCCCCCCGATTCTGTCCGCAGGCCGACACGGCAGCAGTCATTATGATCAAACCGAAAATCGTCTGCAGGCGCATTGTCGACTGGTCCTGTTTCACTTGGTCTACTTTGTTACGTGTTACTCCTAGACAAGGTCCAGTTCAGCAACAACCCTATTCTTATTACACATGTCAGTGTGGTGGGCATATTGGCCCCCAAATATCGACTGTGGCATCCTTGCACCAATTTGGGGCCAATGCGCGCTCCACATTTAAGGCAAGCTTGCGCTTTGGGGGCAATTCGAGCGAAACGGTTCCCGTGCTGAGACATGTGCTGAGGCATATGTCGAGTAGATAAATTTTTGAAACCGAGGGAAACAAGATGAAAAAAGTTCTCTTTGCAACCACGGCGCTGATCGCGACCGCAGGCGTTGCAGCAGCTGAAGTGAAATTCGGCGGTTACGGCCGTTTTGGTATTGGTTACCAGGAAGACCGTTCGACCAACGACAACGTAAGCGACACCATCCTGATTTCGCGCTTCCGTCTGAACATCGACGCAAACGTTGAAACCGACGGCGGCGTTGAGTTCTCGGCTCGTGTTCGTATGCAGGCTGACGAAAACGCATCCACAGGCGAAGCCGGTTCGGCTAACCTGAGCGGCGCACGTTTCTCGGTCATCTACGGTGGTCTGCGTGTTGACGCGGGCAACGTTTCGGGTGCCTTCGACAACCTGGCAAACTACTACGGTAACGAGCCTGGTCTGGAAAGCTTCATCGGTCAGTACTCCGGCGTTGACTATGACTTCCTGACATTCTCGTCGACCGGTGCAGGCGCAAACGCTGTGTTCTTCCAGTACGCAGTTGGCGACTTCGCATTTGGCGCATCGTATGATGAAAACACCACCAACAACGGCGGAACCGCTCTGGGCGGCACCGATCAGTGGGACATCAGCGCGACTTACAACTTCAACAACTTCACCGCAGCTCTGGCCTACGGTCAGACCACCGGTGGCGGCATTGAAAAGTCGACCCTGACCGTTCTGACCCTGGGTGCAGAATTCGGCAACTTCTCGGGCACCATCTTCGTCGCTGACGATGATGTGAACGTGGACGCTGAAAACGGCACCGCATACGGTCTGTCGGCAGCCTACAACCTGGGCGCTGCAACCACCCTGACCTTCGCTTACGGCGACGGTTCGGCTGACAACGACACTCGTCAGTACGGCATTGGCGCCATCTACGACCTGGGCGGCGGTGCATCGCTGCGCGGTGGTATCGGTGACACCAAAGTTGGTGACGCAGACAGCACAATCCGTGCAGACTTCGGTGCTCGCTTCGACTTCTAAGTCGATCAGACGCACAAAGTTTAAGGGCAGGTCTTCGGACCTGCCCTTTTCTTTTGCGCGGACTTGGTGTTTTTCTGCCCTCAAAGCAGAGAGAGGAAATCCATGTCGCTGCACGACATAACTGCCCGCATCGCCAAGGCCGAAACCAACGCTGGAAGACTCGCGGGATCGACAAAGCTGATCGCGGTATCAAAGGTTCAACCGAATGAACGTGTCGAGGCCGTGCTAAGCGAAGGCCACCGCTGTTTTGGGGAAAACCGCGTGCAGGAAGCAGCCGGCAAATGGCCGGGCTTCAAAGAGCAGTTTTCGGGAATCGACCTACATCTGATCGGGCCGTTGCAAACCAACAAGGCCCGGCAGGCAATGGAGCTTTTCAACACGATTCACTCGGTGGATCGGCCCAAACTGGCTAAAACGCTGGCGCGGCTGGCGCAAGACATTGGCCAGTGTCCGGATCTGTTCATCCAGGTCAATACCGGAGAGGAAAAGCAAAAAGCGGGAATCATGCCGGCAGATGCAGACGCCTTCATCGCCGAATGCCGGGAGTTGGATTTGCCGATTCAGGGGTTGATGGCGATTCCGCCGGTCGACGAAGAGCCCTCGTTGCATTTCGCGTTGCTGGCCAAGATCGCCGAGCGCAACGGGTTGCAGGGCTTGTCTATGGGGATGAGCAGTGATTTCGAGCAGGCAATCGCACTGGGCGCCACCCATGTGCGCGTAGGTTCCGCCATCTTTGGTGAGAGGATCAAACCCGCGGAATAATCAGGCGTGATCCGGGGGATAGTCTGCGCGCGAGCCAATGCAAGTGGTCGCGGCGAAACGCAACGCAGCCTTCGGTTGGATAGCCGGGGCGTCTCCATTGGTGAAGGAAAATGGCTGATCCGCGGCCCGGCACCGAATTCGGCCAGTTCCAGTCGGTGATCAGCACAAGATCGTACAGGGGGTCCGCGCGCCGCAGCTTTTCGTGGCTGGGCGCATAGGGCGCGCTGACCATCTGATTGTATTGGCTGTCCCCGCTGTCATCAGACCAAAGATCACCCGGGCCTATGGGAATCGCCCATGAAGCCGGAGCTGTGAGCCTGTCCGGCCGAAACAGCATTCCGACAATGTGGTGCACACCTACTGGTGTTGCCCCATCGCCTTCGCGCTTGTCATCCGTCAGGCCGCCTTTTCCGATTGAACATGGAAAGACCTGCCCGGCAAACCGGACGCCGCGAGGCGTAAGAACCAGATCGTCTGGCGTCACAGCAAATGGCCCGACTTTGCGGCCTTGGTTGCCAGATATCCTCGGTTATGGGCTGTTTCACCCACTTTCAACGGGACTCTCTCGGTTACGGCGATGCCTGTCTTTTCCATCATCGCGATTTTCGCCGGGTTGTTCGTCAGCAACCGAACCGAGGTAAAACCGAGCTCTTTCAGGATGTCCGAACCCAGTCGGAAATCGCGTTCGTCGTCCTCGAATCCCAACCGATGATTAGCCTCGACCGTGTCAAAACCCTGATCCTGCAGGAAATAGGCCCGCATCTTGTTGGCCAGCCCGATTCCGCGCCCTTCCTGGTTAAGGTATAGCAAAACGCCAGCGCCTTCGGACCCCATCTGGGCAAGCGCCCCACGCAGCTGCGGCCCGCAATCGCATTTCAAGCTGCCCATCAAATCGCCCGTGAAACAGGCCGAGTGTAATCTGGCCAATACCGGTTTGCTTCGGTCAGGACGCCCGATTTCCACGGCATAGTGCTCTTCTCCACCGTCTTCGGGACGGAACACGTGCAGGCGGCCGGCCTCGGACACCTCCATTGGCAAGCGCGCTGCTGCAATGGCGTGCAGGGCGCTGCGGTCCGCCAAATGCGGCGCGGCGCGGGTGTGGTCGATGCAAGTCAGGCCGTGTGACGCTGCAAAACTGCGACCGTCCTCGATGGGGACTACGACCGCGGCTGGCAACAGGCGCGCGGATTTCGTCAGGGCGATGGCAATACGGTGCAGGTTGGCATTGCCCTGACGCTCGGACATCAGGGGGCCTTTCATCGGAGTGTTCAGATCATCCGAGGGATCGGCGACGGCCTGAACCCATGCGATGTCGGTGTCCGGCGGGATGATGACCCGCGCAAGATCGCCATCATAGGCGCGTGCCTTCAACGTCTCTGCGCGTCTTACGGTGACCGCGACGACGGGCTGACCACTGATGCTCCGCAAATCGGCCAACCGCTGCGCGCTCAGGGTTTCAGATGCGATGGCTATGACGCTGAATCCGCTGTCATCAGTCAAAACGACCGGTACGCCCATACGCAGGTCTGCCCGGGCTCGTGCCAGCAATTCCGAAATATCGGGGATAAGACTCATCTGTGTTACCCTATAACGTGTTGGTCTTCGTCTAACCCGAACGGATGGAAAAGTGAAACAATTCCTCTGCGTCAGACACGAGGGCGTGAGAGTATTGCAGTAAATCTTGTTGATTGCGCTTTTCGCACGCAAATGGTGGAAAAGGCTTAGGAGGACCGGACATGGCTCAGCTCAAGAAAATCCTGCTGGTGGATGACGATGAAGACCTGCGCGAGGCGCTCAGCGAGCAACTTGTGATGACCGAGGATTTCGACGTGTTCGAGGCCGCAGACGGTCAATCCGCCATGGAGCGGGCACGCGAGGCGATCTATGACCTGGTCATTCTGGACGTCGGTTTGCCAGATACGGACGGTCGCGAGCTGTGCCGCCTGATGCGCAAACAGGGCGTCAAAAGCCCAATCCTGATGCTGACGGGCCATGATAGCGACGCAGATACCATCTTGGGTCTGGACGCGGGCGCCAACGATTATGTTTCCAAACCGTTCAAATTTCCGGTTCTTCTGGCCCGCATCCGCGCGCAGCTGCGCCAGCATGAACAATCCGAAGACGCGGTCTTTGTGCTGGGGCCGTACACCTTCAAACCAGCCATGAAGATGCTGATCACCGAGGAGGATCGCAAGATCCGCCTGACCGAGAAAGAAACCAACATCCTCAAGTTCCTGTATCGCTCGGCCGATGGCGTCGTTGCGCGCGATGTGCTGCTGCACGAGGTTTGGGGTTACAACGCCGGTGTCACCACCCATACGTTGGAAACCCACATTTATCGCCTGCGCCAAAAGATCGAACCCGATCCATCGAATGCGCGTCTTTTGGTCACAGAATCGGGCGGATATCGCTTGGTCTCGTAACTCCGGGTGGATTGACGTGGATCAAAGTGATACTCTGGATGTGTAATTAGATTACTCCCAACCCGCGCATGTCCGGGTTATGACATGCACCTCCCTGTTGGACTGCCGGGCCTTATGGCCCGGCTTTTTTTGTTGGTGAAGTGAACGAATGTCCGCTTTGAGCCCCAAGTGTGAATTTGTGCTTCACGCTTCGAACTTACGCAGCACTAAAATTGCTGCAAGCGCTCAAATGTCAACGCCGCAGAGCAGCGGGAATTCCGTCCATTGATGCGAAGCGCAGCGAAGATTGCGGAAGCAAGGATCTAGTCGCGTAACTTAACTGGCCAATACCTTCTAAACCATAGGCATTCGCAGTGCCCCAATAAGTCACAAAAGCGTCCGGTCAGAAGGCTGCTCAGTTCAGTTTAAAGTAAATAGGTTGGCGAAGAACGCCAGCTCTATTAATTTGGGTTGAAGACTGCGGGAATTAGCCAAGAGGTTTGTATACGACCGCATCAATCTCGACTTTGGCGTCCACCATGATTTGGGAACGAACTGTTGAGCGGGCCGGGCCTCCATTCGGGAAGTAGGTCGCGTAGACTCGGTTGAACGTCCAAAAATCGCGAGGATCATCCAGCCAGACGCCCACTTTCGCTATATCTTCCAAGGTGCAATCAGCCAACGCTAAAGCCGCAATCAGGTTTTCCATCGTTTTTCGGGTTTGTGCCTCAATGCCTCCCGCTTCGATTTCTCCATTTTCTTTCATTGCCACCTGCCCAGAGATGAACACAAAGTCACCAGCTCTTACGGCTGGTGCAAAGGGCAATGGTTGACCACCTGCACCTGTCCTGTCATCGCCCAGGCGCACGATTTTTTTCTCAGTCATTGAAGTGATTTCCTTCTGTTAGCTCATTTCCGTAAGGGATTGGGTCCACGGCACCAAACCCCGTGGTCGATATGGCCGCGCCGCGGTTCGCGAGTTCTGCGGACTTCAAGGCATCCTTGTTTTGCAGGTAAGCGGACAAGAAAATTCCGTTGAAACAGTCCCCTGCCCCGGTGGCGTCGACCGCCTGGACTGATACTGCGGGAATTGCATGAATGCCTTGCCCGTCGGATACTGATACACCGTCCGCACCAAGAGACAGCGCCACAATTTCAGCACCCAGATTGTGGTAGAAGCCAATGATGTCGTCGGGGCTGTGAAGGCTCGTCAATTGACGGGCATCATCAAGCCCTGGCAACGCAATGTTGCACATTTTCATTGCATCATGGGTAACCTGTCGCGCCTCGTCCAGCGGCCAAAGAGCTGTACGCAAGTTGGGATCGAAAGCAATTGAAGTGCCAGACTTACGCGCTGTATGGATTGCTTGCTGAGTTGTTGATTGTAACTCTGGGCTTACCCCAAGACTGATCCCGGAAGTGTAAAACATCCTGGCATTGGAGATTACATCGCCTGGAATTTGTTCCGGCAACATCCGGCTCGCAGCGGAGCCTTTCCGACGGTAAACGAAATGGTGCCCGTCTCCATCGTGAAAGACAAAATAGAGCCCCGTGTCTTCACTGGCGGCAGTTAGCACGTGTTCGTGGTTTACGCCTTCTCGGGACCACAAACCTCGAAGTTTCTCTCCAAATTGATCATCTCCGACGCGCGTGATCAAGGCGACGTCTATCCCCTGTCTGGCGGCAGCGACGGCGACGTTGGAGACATCTCCGCCAAATCCGCTCTTGAACAGGCCATCCGAGCATGCATTCAACTCGAACAGGGGTTCCCCTAAACATATGAGGTCAGCCATGTTGTACCTTATCGATGCCCAGCGCAGGTTGCATATCCGGGCTAAGTTATTGCTGTTACTGAACTTTGCCCCGCGCCGCGACTGGAATAGACCCCAGCGTATAGTCGCCACGAATGGCTTCAATCTGGTCCACCATATTGGTCACAACGCAGGCATGGTTGGGAATGATCCGGATACGTTCACCAACTTTCAGATTGATCTTGTCGGCCTTCAGAACGCCATGTTCCTCTGACAGGCCCTCAACTAGAATGTCCGGGCGACCTATCACGTACCCGTGGCCTTCCAGCCCCAGCAAATCTGACGTCAGCACCTTTGATCCCGCATCGATTACGGCCCGATTTTCGGTGGGGACCGAGATTACAGTGGCAAGAACGCTCAGAGCGCAATCTTCCCAGGTACAAATACCCCGCGCCTGCAATGAACGGTCATTGTAGATGTACGTGCCAATCCGATATTCCGTCGCAACCGGCACATCCTGCGCTTGCCACATGCCCGGTGAGCCGCCATGGGACACGACGCGCACCGGCAATCCGGTCTCTTCGATTTCGCGTTTGGCACGGGTGAGCCATTCCTGAACCGCGCCCTCTTGGCCCACAGGGGGATATGTCATGAGACCGAGGAACGAAACGCCCGGTTGGCTATCGATATAACGTGCCAAATCTCGCGCTTGTTCGGGGGTGGTTACGCCACAACGCGCCGCGCCGGTGTCACACTCCACAAGTACGCCCAGTGGTGTCGGCGTATCAGCAAAGAACTTCGACAAACCGTCAATGGTTTCGATGTTGTCCGCAACGACTGACAACTTCACCTTCTCTGAAAGGGCACGTAACCGTGCCAGCTTTGCGTCGCCGAGGATATTAAAGGTGACCAACACGTCATCGATGCCGCCGTCCGCAATCATTGCCTCGGCTTCACTCACTTTCTGGCAGGTTATGCCAATAGCGCCAGCCTCAAGCTGCCGTCGCGCCAACATTGGGAGCTTGTGGGTTTTGATATGCGGTCGGACGGCGAGCCCGTGTTTCATACAGTGGGCCTGAAAGCGGTCGATATTTGCTTCGGCGATATCCAGATCGACCAGAACGGCCGGTGTATCGATGTCAGGAAATCTCATTCCACAACCTCCTTGTGAGGGTTTTTTACGATGGGCCATATTGGACGTGCCAGGTTCTTGTAACGTGTTTTGGTAGGGTCATTCGGATAGGGGCCTTCGACGGCTGCATAGATTATCTCGGAAGCAACGTCTGAGAAGGCGCCATGGAAATGGTTGGTCGATTTGACGACCAGTATCTTTTTCTTGCTGATGTCGATACCGAGATTAGTGAACAGGTCCGGCGAGAATGCCTGGCTTCGGTTCGAGTTCAGGACAACTTCGATCCCTCCCAGTCGTATGACCGAACAGTCCCCCATGGGGACGACAGATGCACCAAAGCTTTGAACTGCATTGCGTTTATTGCGGACGACCGTGACCGTGGCGTCAATCGGGTTTCCGGCCAGAGCAGATGTTTTGCCACCAAAACGAAGATCAAAGACCGCGCCTTCTCCGGCTGCGTGGCAGAGGCGCACAGCCATGGGATCCCATATCGTGCCGAACGCTACGGATTTGAGCTTTTGGGCGATGGCCTCTTCAAGGATCAGCGTTGAATCGCCCGCGACACCTCCGCCTGGATTATCCCAAACATCCGCCACGACCACTGGCCCATGAACAGCGTTCTGAGCCTTTTTTAGTGCCTCAACAGGCGACAGGTAATCTGGCTTTGTCTGCCCGCGAAACGAAAACAGCTCATATCCAAGTTTGCGCGCTATATCATCCGCCTTGGTCTGATCATTGTCGGTCAGGACAATGATCTTAGCACCAAGGTCCGGAGAGTCCCCGGCCATAAAGCCATGAATGACCGAAGCGGATAGAACTTCGCCCGTTGTCTCCATCTGTTTCAGTTGATCGACAAATCCGCGCATGGGTTCTTGGCTGGTTGGCAGGACATCCAACATACGAACGTCAAAAACTGAGATAACGGGCCGAATGTCTCCTTTGATCGTGCGCAGAGTCAGATCGACACAGGCTTCTCCTGCTTCAACAAAATCAGTATGCGGAAATTCTTTGAACACAGTGATTACGTCCGCATTCGATACACGTTTCTGGCTGAGATGACTGTGCGGGTCGAAGCTGGCTCCGATAACCGTTTTAGGGCCGACAATAGCGCGAATGGCTTCGATCAAATCACCTTCGCAATCCACACACCCTTCGGCAATCATCGCCCCGTGCAGACCAAGAACAACGCCGTCCAGAGGCAAAGCAGAGGTCACCTGATCCAGGACCTCATGTTTC
The DNA here is from genome assembly GCF_013033965.1 of Ruegeria atlantica. Taxonomy (GTDB): domain Bacteria; phylum Pseudomonadota; class Alphaproteobacteria; order Rhodobacterales; family Rhodobacteraceae; genus Ruegeria; species Ruegeria atlantica_D. The sequence goes on along the minus strand of NZ_WQFE01000010.1, from coordinate 118,074 downwards.
AGCCGCGCCCATGTTTCGCGGTTTAGTAACCCGCCCGGTTCCGCCCATGTGGCAGTGCCCTCGATCAACTCCAGCTCATTGACCTGCGCCCGTTTTCTCAGTGCCGGAAACACAGCGCTGCACAACGTGGGGGTAACAGGGTGTTCGCCGGGTGGTGCGTAAAAGCTCTGCTCGAAATCGGAAAAATCCGTGCGCAGGGGGGAAAACGTATTTGTTTCGGTTGCAATGGACGCACAGAAAACCCGCATGTCTAATCCAATTCGTTGGTTGGGTCGGAGACCAGAAACTGATCTCCGACAAGAGGTGCTGCCGGTTGGTTCCGGCAGTCAGGGAGGATCAGTCGAGGTAAGACGCGTTGTTGGCGTTCTCTACCGCAGCCTTGAAACTTGCCAAAAGCTCGGCCGCTTTCTCATCCAGGTTTTCCTGAACATGCGCTTCAAAAGCAGGCTGTGTTGCAGCCGCCATGGAATTGCGTTGCTCGTCAGTCAGGGCCGTCACTTCAATCTGATCCATGAGGCCCGCAAGACCTCTATCTGAGGATTCGATGATCCGTGACAGACCGCGGCTTGCAGTTACGCAGTTTTCAGCAGCCGTACGGATCGTGGCCTGCTCGGCCTCAGACAGGCCCTCAAAGAATGCGCGGTTGATCATGAAGGTGTAGGGCGAAAACAGATGGTTGGTCAGCGTCAGATACTGCTGAACTTCGGCAAAATTGGCGAACGAGATGATCGGAACCGGATTCATCTGACCGTCAATCACGCCGGTTTGAAGGCCGGAATACACCTCGCCCCACGAGAGGGGATAGGCTTCTGCGCCCAAGGCTTGCACGATCTTTTGATGTGAAGGCAAAGTCATCGTCCGGATGCGAATGCCATCAAAGTCTTTAAGGTCTGCAATGGGTCGCTGAGAGTTGGTGACCGCAAAGAACCCACCTGTATCCGGGAAGCCCAGGACCACAACGTCGCCCAGCTCGGTTTCGATATCTGCGGCCAGAGCTTCGCCGAACTCACCATCGAAAACCTCATAGGTCGAGGCGTTGCCGTTAAACGCAAATGGCAGATTGAGAACATCAATCCGAGGGTAGTAGCTTGCCAAGGCGCCGGTCGATGTCAGGGTTGCCTGAATGATGCCGTCCCGCACCTGCTGCACATGCTCGGCGGCGGAGCCCAGTTGGTTTGATCCAAACACTTCGACCGTGACGCTGCCATTGGTGCCGGAATTCACGAGGTTAGAGAACACGGCCGTACAGGCGTGCGCCGGATTCTCAAATGGATCTGTTTTGTTGTCGTGCCCGAATTTGATGACGCCACCTTCGGCCAACGCACTAGTTGCAAGCATGGTCGCGGTAAGCGCCGCACCTGTCAGAATAGTCTTCATTGTTCTTCTCCTGTTGGTTTGGTTTTCGTGGGGAATTTACTGAGCAAAGCCCAACATCCGGGGCAGCCAAAGGGCTGCGTCCTCCCAAAATGCAAAGGCAAATAGGATAGCGATTTCGGCGATCAGAAACGGAAACAGCTTGATTGAGATCCGTTCCAGCTTTTCTCCGGTCACGGAAGACAGAACAAACAGGCAGGCGCCCACCGGCGGGGTCATCAACGATATGTTAAGAGCCAGAACAAAGATGATCCCGGCGTGAATTGGTTCCAGCCCAACCTGCTGTGTGAGTGGAACCAACACCGGAGCAAGGATGATCAGGATGGCGGTGATATCCATCACCATACCAACAATCAGCAGCAATCCGATTATGATCGCGATGACGGCATACCGGTTATCTGAAAGACCAAGAACGGTTTCCGCGATTAATTGCGGAATTCGTTCAAAGCTCATCCACCAGCCGAGAATGCCGGCGAAGGCAATGATCACAAAGATAACACCAGTGATGCGTGCAGTACGGACAAGCATCGCGTAGAAGCCTTTGAACGTCAGCGACCGATAAACAAAAACCCCGATGAACATCGCGTAGGCCACAGCAATCGACGCAGCCTCTGTCGGGGTGACGATCCCACCCAGAATGCCCCCCAGGATAATCACAGGCATCGCCAACGCAGTCAGCGAGGAAACAAATGTATCCCAGACCTCGCGAGGGGTCGCACCGCGTAGTGCTTTTGGAAGGTTTTCTCGCTTACCGCCGATGGCTATGACCGCCATGCAAACGATACAAATCACTAGGCCTGGCAGAACGCCTGCGGCGAACAGGCCTGCAATGGAAACACCCATTAGCGACCCGTAGACAACCATTAGCCCCGAGGGCGGAATGGTCGGGCCGATGATGGATCCCGCTGCCGTGACCGCACAGGCATAATCACGTTTGTAGCCTTCTTTTACCATTGCAGGCACAAGTGTCCGACCAAAGGCCGCCGCGTCCGCAGTCGCCGAGCCTGTTAGTCCAGCGAAGAATACCGAAGCCAGCATGTTGGTATGGGCCAGTCCACCGCGAAACCGTCCAACCAGAACCTGAGCCAGTTTCACAAGGCGGCTGGTGATCCCGATGTCATTCATGATCTCACCGGCCAGAATGAAGAACGGCATGGCAAGAAAGGGAAAGATATTGAGACCGTTGAATATCTTGCTGGGACCAATCGCCAAGAACTGCGTTCCGCCCATGTCAATCAGACCGACGACGCCGGCAAGGCCAATGGCAAACCCAATCGGCATCCCGAACAGGATAAGGGCGACAAAAACGATTGCGACGATCACAGCGTTTCCTCCGCCTCAGTGGCAAAGGGTGGTTGGTCAATATGCGACCCCAAATCCCGAAACAGGACCAGCACCAGCTGTACAGATGACAGTGCCGCCGCGACGGGAATGGCTGCGTAGAACGGAGCAAGGCTGGCGCCAAAGATCATCGCCTGGCGGGGAGCCCCGCTTTCGGCGAAGCTGATCCCAAAAAATGCGACGTATAAGAACAAAGCCAGCGCCAAAACGTCCATCGCAACCAACAGAGTACGGCGCAAACCGACGGGAAGTACCACGATGAATGCAGTCAATCCGATGTGGTCCCTGCGCGCGATTCCGGAAGAAACTGCAAGCAATGCGGCCCAGATCATCAGGTAGCGGGCCAGCACCTCGGGCCACGGGAGTTGCCAGTGAAAATAGTAGCGGTCGACTACGCCAAGCCAGACATCCAGCACCAAGGACAACATCAACGCGGCGACGATACCCTCGACGACTGAATTTATCTTTGCGCTTGCAGTGGCAAACCAGTCTGACATTCGCACTCCTCCCCAGGATCCGAATCTGTAACTTGGTTACACCCTGCGCGATCATGTCCGGATTTTCAACGAAAAAATGTAATTTAGTTTCTTTTAGGCAGTTGAAAATGAGAAACTTCCGCGAATATCGGTGAATTTCTTGCTCGCTCGCAGCGAAATGTGTAACTAAGTTTCATGAGCAATCAGGAGAAAATCACGCACATGCCGAACCAACCGCGCCCTGTCTCAGATGAAAACGCGCCCCCGCATAAGGGCCGCATTGGCGCTGTGGATCTAATCCCGGCACTGCATAATTCGCAGACCAAACTGGCGGTTCAGGAGCAGAAAGTCGCTGACTACGTAAAGGACCACCTCAACGAAATCAGCTCGATGACCATCGGGGATCTCGCGGAACGTTGTTCGGTCAGTAAGCCAACGGTTGTGCGGTTCTGCCGTAGCCTCGGCTGTGAAGGCTTTCGGGACTTCAAGCTTCGCCTGGCCCAAAACGTCGCCGTAAGCGCCCAGTACCTATACAGAAATGCCGGTGATGAAAGCTCTGACGCGAACTCAGCGATCGACCAAGTCCTGGGGGCCTTGTTCGCGACCCTAGATGTCATGCGCGGTCAAATCGACACGGAGAGGCTTGAAGAAGCAAGGGATGCCTGCCTAGACCGGCGGCAAATCCTTTTCACGGGAATAGGAGGAGGATCCTCTCTTGTCGCTCAGGAAGCATCCAATCGCTTTTTCAGGCTCGGAATTCCATCATTCTTTGTGAATGACAGCTACGTCCTGCAAATGCGCGCGGCGGCGCTTGGACCCGAAGATGTTCTTTTTCTCGTTTCAGCAAGTGGTGAAGCTGACGCAATCGTCAGTGCCGCCGAAGTCGCCAATGGTTATGGCGCAACCACCATCAGTATTACAAAACCCAATACACGGTTGTCAGACATATCTAAGATAGCCCTTCTCACAGAGCTGCCGGAAGACAGCGATATCTATAAGCCTACGGCCTCGCGATATGCGCATCTTGCCATTGTCGACGCACTAGCCATGACTGTGGCGCAGGAGATGACGGACGAAACAAAAGAGAATCTTCGACGAATTCGAGCGTCATTGACAGCTTACCATGGAAGAACTGGGCCACAGCCGTTGGGCGACTGATCTACGGACGGTTAGACCCGTTTGCTTCGACGCGCCGTTGATTGGTACTAGCTGGTATCAACCCGGCAATCTTAGGTGAAATCGAAGCACTGAGTTGGAGCAATTTGCGACAACGGCAGCTTAGTGTGCTTTGGCGCAGGTGCGGCGAATATGCACTTTGTCTGCGTTTTGGAGACCTGACTAGGTTGGCGCGAAAGCGCGGACTCAGTTTGAGCGAAGCCCAATGTTTGATCGTTGGTATGTATAGCTCTGCCGCCAAGGAAGCAAAGACTTGGAGCTTATGGTTGCCACAATGCTCAAAGCATTTCACCGATCTTACCAACTAATTCAGAAAGCAGTTCAGCCATAGGCGGCTGTCACAGTCATTTCTACCTTCAGTACACTGCGGGCGAGCTTCGACTCTCCACAGGCGCGCGCCGGAGCGTGACCTTCGGGTACCCAGGCGTCCCAAACGGCATTCATTTCGGCAAAGTCGGCCATGTTGGCTAGCCAGAATTCGCATTTCAAGATGCGAGTCCTATCGCTGCCGACTTTGGCTAAAAGGTCTTCGACCTTGGCAAAAATGTCCTTTGTTTGTTCAGTTACCGTGGGTGCGTCCGATGTCTGGCCGCAAAGATAGGCAACGCCGTTGTGTTTGACGATCCGGCTCATGCGCTGACCGGTTTCGATCCGGGTAATGGTTATGTTTCGAGTGATTCCGGTTAGTGAAATCCATAGTGGTTTGGGTGGAGCTAAGATAGGTTATCTACCAACTCGTTTTGGTATCCAAAGAGCGCAGGCAACCCACCCGTGTGCACCATGACGACTTTCTGCCCGGGTTGGATTTCTCCTGCGCCTACCAAATGCAACAATCCAGCGAAGGTTTTTGCGGTATAGACGGGGTCAAGGAATATTCCTTCGGTGCGAGCCATCTTGTCCAATGCTGCCTGCGTCCCTCCACTGAGTTTCCCGTAGCCGGGAGGCAGCGCTTCATCCATGACCCTAACCCTGTCCTGCAAAGGCGCTGCGTCGATGTTTAACAGATCCGCCAGTTTCTGCAGAACGGTGTTCATTCGGACCATTTGCTTATCGCTATCCCGGCGTACGCAAACGCCAAACACAGAAGCAGCGTTTTCTTCTAATGCTACTCCAGTCAATAGACCTCCATGTGTTGCGCCGCTGCCTGAAGGTACGACAATCGCATCGATATCAGGCATCTGCTGACACAATTCTTGTCCAGCGACGACGTAGCCCAAAGCACCCAAAGGCGGATGGTTTAAGCCCAGGTGAATGACATAAGGATTGTGCCCTTGCGCCTTCAGTTCGTCTGCACGTGCGTGCAACGCAGCATCTGCTCCGGCTTCGTCCTCGCCCTCGGGGTAGGTCATGTGTTCGGCACCCAGAATTTGTGCCAAAAACACATTCCCAGAGCTGTAGTACGCCTCGCCCATATCCGACACACGCTCTTCCAGTTGCAGAACGGATTGCATGCCTAGTTTTGCTGCGGCGGCTGCAGCAGATCGAACAAAGTTTGACTGAACTGCGCCGGTGATCAGAATGGTATCCGCACCTTTCTGAAGGGCATCACCGAAATAGAACTCGAGCTGCCGCGTTTTGTTTCCGCCAAACCCAAGCCCGGTTAGATCATCGCGTTTAAGCCAAAGGTCGATGCCCAATTCCGAAGACAGCCTGTCCAGCCGCTCCAATGGAGTTGGGCCTGACATGAATTGGGCTCGAGGAAATCTGTCCAGTTTGTTGTCTTGTGTCATCGTCTGCCCTTCGAGTTTACGCGATCGCAAATGCGCGATGAAAGAGAACGCCGCAGGCTATCAGAGATACCACCCGGATAGCCGTTGTGACCAAGGTCTGAGGCAAACGGGGCCCCACTGCACGACCAAAAAAGCTGCCGATCAATGTCAGCGCCACGAAGCCCCATAGCTGCGGGCCATAGGCGAAGGCTTGCGTCTCGGACAGACTGTGCAACAGGAATGCGATGCCGTAAGCCACAAGCGCAATGGGTTGTACCAACTTGGCAACCTCTTTGGCTGGGCGGCCTTTCGCAATCAATCCGAAAACCATTAGGGGGCCGGGCGTTGCTGCCCAAACAGTCGCCAGCCCTGACAAGCCTGAAACGGTTGAAAACCCTGCTGCTCCAATTGAGCGATGCAAGGGCAGCAAGGTCGTTACAAGCCCAATCAGCAACAGGCTGGCTGTTAGGGCGAGGACAAACGCCTCGCTCAGCCAGGGGTAAACGACAAGGCCCACGACCACTCCGACGAGACATCCGATGATTGCCGTGCGAATGGTCTGTCGGTCGGTCTTCAGCACCTGTCGGTCCGTCGCGACCGCTGAAACAACGGTATTCAACAGCAGCAGCATTGGAACAGCCGTTGATGTACCAAGCAGGATCATCATCGGCGGTCCGGCAAGGATGCTAAACCCGATGCCGACGCCGACTTGCAGCATTGCGCCAAGGCCGATGGCAACCATTAGGATGGTTAGGTCAACGGACACCTAAATCCCCCAAGTCCCGCGCTATACTGCTGTTCCTTCAGGTCCAAGGCATGATGCCGACATAGGAATTGCGGGTCGCAACGGTATGCGCCATCTGCGCCAGTGTCGTCAAATCGAAGACGGGAAGCTGCAACTCGTCCTGAAGGCGCGTCGCATAAGGCGGCAGATCGGTACATTCCAACACCAGCGACCGTATGTCCGGCGCTTGCTGTTTAAGTCGCCGCGCCGCCTCAAGGACTTCAGCCTCAATGAGATCGGTGTCCATGCGGGTGCGCGTGTTTTGCAGGATTACTTCGGCGAATTCGCTGGTGTCCTCCAAGCCTTGTACCGCGACGGGAATACCCGCCGCGCCGACACCTTCGAAATGCTTCGGCGTCAGAGCTGACGCATCTGCAGTCAACACGCCCACCGGGGCATTCGCCCCGGTCATATGAAAGGCCAGAGGCACCTGTATCAAGCTGGATGCAAAGACGGGAACAGAAACAGCCGCAGCCAGTTCCTTTTGAAACAAAGCCAGAAATCCGCAGCTTCCCGTGATTGCCCGAACGCCCTCGGCCTCAAGCCGTTGCGCGCCCTTGATGAAGGGTGCCAGTAGCTCGGGCGTCGGGTTGTTTAGCAGGGTCGGGACGGTGATGCCGTCGATCATTTCGTAAAGAACGGGAAACGGAAGGCTGGACGGATTCTTGATGTGCCCGGGCGGTTTAGGGAAATAGCTTTCAAGGCACAAAACCCCGATCGAAGCCCCGCAAATATTTTGGCCGCCTTCATAGATTGGCATGGTGCTCAGGTCCTTTCGAATAAGGGATTTAGAAACGGGCCAGCGAGAACGGGTCCAGGTTGATATTCGGGCTGCGCCCCGAAACCAGATCAGCCACAAGCTCTCCGGTCTTTGGCGCCATCATCAGCCCGTAGTGAGAATGGCCGAAGGCGGCAAAAAGCCCGTCCTTTCCGTTCAGCGGCCCAATCGCTGGCAGGCTATCGGGAAAAGAGGGGCGCCGACCCATCCAGAACTTTGCCTCGCTAGTATTGAGGTCCGGCACCAAAGATTTTGCCTGATCGGTGAGTATCTTTTCTTTGCGCGGGTCGGCTGGCGCATCGACGCTGCCAAACTCGGCTGTACCGGCAACCCTCAGACCGCCCTGCATCGAACTTGCGACGACCTTTGCGTCCACATCCATGATCGAATTGTTCAGCACAGCTGAAGGGCTTGGAAACTCAACATGGTAGCCCCGCTCGGCAACGAGCGGCACAGATAAACCGAGAGGTCTTAGAAGATCAGCAGACCAAACGCCGGCTGCCAGAACAATCCGGCGCGCGTGCAATGTGTTTTGCAACGTGGCGAGCCGCCAGCCGCCTTCTTCGTTGCGTGCCAGTTTGGTGACTTCGGTCCGAACAAACTCGGCCCCTTGCGCACGTGCTTTTTCCGCCAATACAGCGCCCAAACGCCCGGGAGACATTGCGCGCGCCTGACCTTTGATCACAATCGCAGCCTTGAGGTCTTTCGACAGTGCTGGTTCCAGGCGCTGCAATTCAGCGCCGTCGACACGCTCCAATTCACCGCCTTTTTCCTGGCGGATCAGATAGCCAAGATCGTCCAGGTTGGCGTGCTCAGGGTTGCGGAACGCGTGGATATAGTAACTGTCCGTGATCAGTGCTTCGTGGTCCGTGCCCTGCAGGTGCCGACGGTACAGATCAATGGACGGACGACACAAAATCTCCATTGCATCTGATACTTCGCGAACCGTCTTTTCGCCAGACTTTCCCAGAAAACGCAGCCCCCACGGGATCATCTTCGGCCAGAAGGGGGCCCGGACCGAAAGCGCGCTTTTCGGGTCCAACAGCATCTGGGGCAGCTTTTTCCAAATGCCCGGAACGGCCTGCGGAATGATCGACCAGGGCGACACAACCCCCGCATTACCGAATGAGGTTTCCTGTCCCGGGTCGCTCCGGTCGATAAGACGGACCGGTATGCCCCGTTCTTGTAGCGACAGCGCGCAACAAATGCCGACGATCCCCGCGCCGATGATGGTCACTTGCTCTGTCATCGCATTAGGCCGGGGAATGGCTGCGATTGCGCGCGATCAGTTGGCTGACAATGACGGGCGAGGCGACGGCAAGCGCGATCAGGTCAGCCGTCAGGCTGGGCGCAACAAAAATCACCCCTGCGATGGCCAACAGGATGCGCGACGCGATGTTCAGCGGTTTCAGCCAGTATCCGACCACAGCTGCGGACAGAGCGATGACCCCGGCGATACAGCTGGTGGCGGTGTAGGTGAATTCCCACATGTTGAACCCGGTCGAGGACACGAACAATAGGACCGGCGCATAAACGAAGGCCATTGGCGCGATCACCTTGCCCAACCCAAGAGTAAAGGCAGAGAGACCGGTTCGGAACGGGTTGGAGTTCGCAATGGCCGCCGCCGCATAAGCCGAAGTGCAGACGGGCGGCGTGATCTCCGACACCACACCGTAGTAGAGTACGAACAGGTGGCTTGCGATCGGCGGAACACCCAGCTGCGCCAGCGCGGGCTGTGCGACCGAAACCAGCATAATGTAAAGCGCAGTGGTTGGGATGCCTGCGCCCATCAGGATGCAAACGATGGCAATGAAGACCAGCGAGATAAACAGTTGCAGGTCTTCCATCGCGAACAGCTGCCAGCTGCCGAACGAGATCATATTGTAGAGGTCTGAGGCCAGATTGCCTGCGCCTTGAGTGACCATGAACCCGATACGGAAGCCAATGCCGGTTGTGTTGATAACACCGACGACAATGCCGACGGCGGCAGCAGCGGCGCCGACGGCTAGCGAGTATTTCACTCCCAACTCAACCGCTTGCAGCATCTCGGGTACTTCGATGCGTTTCTGCGGGTTCAGCGTGGCGATCACCGACAAGGCACACAGGATCGCCGTCATCGTCAGATCGAAGCCGCCATCCGAGAATTTCCACAGCACGAAGGCCAGGAATGCCGTGGCATAGATCAGCGTGGGCGGCTGTTTAATGCGCGACATGCCTGCGATCACTGCCAGAGAAATGCCGCAGAAGGCGGACATGAACGGCGTATATCCTGTGAACAGCACGACCAGCAGACCGATCAGAGGCACGATGTTAGCCCAACCTTCGGCCCAGACGGCCTTAAGCTGCGGCAGTTGCTCTTTCGCCAAGCCTTGCAGGTTTAGCTTGCGTGCCATCAAATGCACCACCGCGAATACCCCGACATAGTGAAGGATCGCGGGGAAGATCGCGGCAATGACGATGGTGGTGTAGGGCACCTCAAGGAACTCGGCCATGATGAAGGCCGCCGCCCCCATGATCGGCGGTGTGATTTGCCCTCCGGCTGACGATGCGGCTTCGACGCCGCCTGCAAAATGGCCGGGGTATCCAAGGCGCTTCATGTTGGGAATGGTCAGCGCGCCGGTCGAAACGGTGTTGGCCACCGAAGAGCCCGAGATTGTGCCGAAGAACGCCGAGGATACCACCGATACTTTTGCCGGCCCGCCGGTATAGCGGCCCGCCAAAATGGTTGCGTTGTCGATGAAGAGTTGCCCCAATCCGGTGCGCTGCGCGATCACGCCGAACAGGACGAAATGGAACACGATGGTCGAGACAACCCAAAGGGTCACGCCATAGATGCCTTCCTGCGGGAAATACATCGACGACACGAAGGTTTTGAAGTTCACACCCGGATGCTGCAGCAAGCCGGGGAAATACGGGCCCAACAGGGCGTAAGAGATAAACACGCAGATGATCAATGGCAGCACCCAACCCAGCGTGCGGCGTGCGATGTCCAGAACCAGCAGGATGATGATGACGCCCAAAACCACGTCATAAGTGTTCGGATTGCCCATTCGGAACGTCTGTTCCTCGATCCCCAGAAACGGAATGCCGCGCCATGCGACTCCAACATACAGCGCTGCAACGATACCCAGCGCCATAAAGACCAAGTCGTACAGAGGGATGTTGCCGATACGGAACCGGCTGACTTTGAGCGCATAGAGGTTTTTTGAGCCGATAATCGGAATTGTCGCGTAGACCAGAATGAACAGCAGCGCCAGATAGATACCCATATGCCAATGGTCAGCAGGTAGGCCAAAACCGGCTGTGAAGAATTCGTAGAACGCAAGGATCAAGGCAACGACGCGCAGCACCTTGCCCGCGGTTGGCGTCACCTGCCGGACGGCGGCGCCTTCGTCGAATTGTTCTTCGATTGCGGCCAATTCCTCGGCCGTCAGTTCGTGGTCATCAAGTTTCTGGGTCTCGGACATGATGGCCCCCCGATTTCGCATAATTCCAGAGTGCGGTGCCCCGCGCAGGGGCACCGACGACAAGTGTCAGTAAGGTACAGTTACTGAAGCAGACCGGCTTCTTTATAGAATTTCTCGGCCCCCGGATGCAGCGGCACACCCAGCGCCTCAACACCATCCAGCGCCGTATCGGGAGTGATCTGCTTGCCCTTGGCGTGGCCATTGTCCAGCAGCTTGCGGGTATTGTCGTTCCACAGCGCCTTGGTCAGGCCATATACCAGTTCGTCGGACAATTCCGAAGACACCACCAGCATTGCGCTGACCGCCGGGGTCTTAGTCTCACCGTCAATGCCTTCATAGACACCCCCTGGAATGGTCGAGGGAATATAGGCCGGGATGATTTCGTTGATCTTCGCCATGTCTTCGTCGCTGAAGGAATGCAGATTCATGCCCTTGGTTGACGACAGCTGCACCATCGCGGCAACTGGCCAACCCGCAGCGTAAAAATAGGCGTCAAGCTGACCGTCAGCCAGACGCTCGGCGCTTTGACTGTTGTTCAGTTCGGCCTCATCCATATTGTCACGGTTGACGCCCCACGCGTCCAGCATCTGCAGCACGGCAACCTGTGTACCGGAACCGGCTTGCGCGATGCCGACGCGCTTGCCTTCCAGATCGCTCAGATCGTTAATGGTTTGACCGGCAGGCAGAACCAAGTGCAGATCTTCGGGGAACAGGTTGGCCACGATGCGAAGATTGGGGTGAGGTTTGCCCTCGAACTTACCCTCACCCAGATACATCGAGCGGGTGACGTCGGCTGCGGCCAGACCGGCCTCAAGCTCTCCGTTCTGAACGGCGGCGTTGTTGAACACCGACGCGGTGGTGGATTGAGCGATAGCAATCAGCCCCGGTACGCCGCACTGGCCGCCTTCTTCGCAGGGGCGCGAACCCGGAGGGGCGGAGATTCCGTTTGCGATGGTGCCGCCGATAGGGAAGTAGGTTCCGCCTGCGCCGCCTGTGCCGATGCGGAAAAAAGTTGGGTCCTGTGCCAACGCAGGGGCGGCAAGCGCGCCTGCCAGGGCCAGTCCCGTCAAACATTTCACAAATTTCATCATCATCTCCCTTGTTGGATCGTCGGATTCGGTTTGGCCGAATTTCGATCCTGCAAGCGTAGTAGCAATTTTCATAAATACAAATTTGTTATATTTCACAAAACTAAGGTTTAGCTTATATATTGACCATGAACCTAATGCAGTTGACCGTTTTTCGCGAGGTGATGGAGACCGGCTCTATCTCTCAGACCGCCAAGAAACTGAACCGCACCCAGCCTGCGATCAGTCTGGCCTTGAAGAACCTTGAAAAGACCCTTGGCCTGACGCTGTTCGAGCGTAGAGGACGGCGATTGGTCCCTGTTCCTGAAGCGCATTACCTTTTGGCCGAAACAACAGGTATTCTGGACCGGCTTGCGACAATTTCCAGTACAATGGAAGGGCTGATAAAAGGGCATTCCGGTAGTCTGAATATCGCAACAATGCCGGGCCCTTCGGCCTTCTTGTTCCCGCGATTTATTAGCCAATCGGTCGGTGAGAACCCCGAGATACGCATCACGTTGTCAACGCGCAGCTCGCCTCAGATCATGGAATTGGCCGGGACGCAGAATATTGATTTCGGCTTTGCCGACTTCCAACATTCATCCGGGAATGAGCCTCAGTATTCAACAGAACGGATCCAAGCAGATTGTTTTTGCGCCGTTGATCGTGACAGCCCGCTTGTTTCGCGCAGGAACGTATCCATTTCCGATCTCGACGGGGTCCCTATGGGGGGATTGCATGCCACGCATCCGTTCCAGCGCAAAATTCGGCAAGAGTTTAAGGATGTATCCGCTGACTATAACCCAACAGTGACCTGTCAGTACTTTCTACCTTTAATACCATTTGTGAGTTCAGGTCAGTGTTACTCAATCGTGGATCCGCTGACCGTAGCGACTGAACGAGAACTAAACCTGTCCAACGGAAAAGTATCGTTCTTGCCCTTCAAAAAACCACTAAGATACGAATACGCGCTTCTCGAGCCCGACCACCGACCACCGTCTCAATTGGCTTTAAAGATCAAAGCGGGCTGGAAAGACGAAGTTTTAAAGATGTTGGCAGGGGTTAAAGCCAACCCTCATGCAATTGGCATAGATGAAGCAGGAATCGAGCAAAGCTGAATAACATTGTTTTACCAACAAAAAACTGATGGGAGGGAATGTCCACTTGGATCGACCTACGACAAGTTGACAACGTCAGCTATGGGACCAGAACCTCCAGTTTCTTGGATCGGATCGAAGGTCGTGTGTGGATGGCTCCTGCATAGCAAGACATTTTTGAGCTGATTTCGTGCATTTGTCAGAAGCAGTCGTGTGTCCGGCCTGTTTGTGCGGCTTTGACCGCTGGCCCTGATGGGTTCCGTAAACCAAGTCCTTTACGGCTTAGCGGGCTATGATGCCCGGGACCTTCGACGGGTTGTCCTGGTTTTGGCGGCTGACTTTTGCACCATCAATTCGCTGGTCTTGCTAACTCGTTGTTCTTCCTCCTCAGGCCATATGTGGGTTGTAGGGTGTGTTACGAGTGAGAACGGCCCATACAATCCGAGCCGTCTTGTTGGCCATAGTAACTGTAGCCAGGCGGGCAGGTTTGCGTTCGAGTAGCAACGTCAGCCATTTGCTTGCGCGCTCTGGATGTGATCGGGTTTGCCTGACCAGCGATGTCATCCCGACGACAAGCAACGATCTTAAGTACTGATCGCCCATTTTGGTGATCCGTCCCAGCTTCTCTTTTCCACCGCTGGATTTATTCGCGGGCGTCAAGCCAAGCCACGCCGCAAATTCGCGGCCATTCCTGAACTGGTGCCCGTCTCCGATGCTGGCGATGATCGCTGAGGCGGTCACCGCTCCAACGCCCGGGATGGTTCGCAACAGTCTTACCCGCTCATCTTCCTTGGCAACCTGCTTCAAACGTTCTTCGTACCAGCGGACGCGCTTCTGCAACGCCATAAGCTGTTCGGACAGGTTGCGGATCACCTCATTGGCGATGTCTGGCAGATCGAGCACATCTCCGAGGGTGATGTCTTCAGCAAACCCAATGACGCGAGCCAACCCTCTGGGAATGTAGATGCCGAACTCAGCGACCAGCCCTCGCAGGCCGTTTATGAGCTGCGTACGTTGCCGCACCAAGAGATCGCGAGCACGATGAAGCGATAACAGGGCTTGTTGCTCAACCGTCTTGGTCGCGACGAAACGCATGGTCGGACGGGTAACAGCCTCGCAGATTGCCTCAGCATCAATCGCATCGGATTTGCCGCGCTTCACGTAAGGTTTGACATACATCGGCGGGATCAAACGCACGTCGTGGCCCAAGGCGGTCAGTTCACGAGCCCAATGGTGAGCCGTGCTGCAAGACTCCATACCAATCAGGCAGGGTTCTAACTTCGCGAAGAACGGCAAAACTTGTGCGCGGCGTAGCGGTTTGTTGAAGACGACACTGTCATCTCCTGCAATTCCGTGGACCTGAAAAACGTTCTTCGCCAGATCAACGCCGATTGTGGTAACGTGCATGGGGTGGCTCCTCTCATAAGCAGACTTCGACGCCTGCACTATGGCGCATCGCGACGCCGGTTGGAGCAGGAGCCATCCACCCCATCGGCTTTGTCCGCGCTCTGTGAATTTGTCCAACCACAGAATTTGCGGGCGCGGCGAATGACCGCAAAGCGGGTTGCAACCGCAGCATCAAGGCTGGGCACTCAAGGTCGGCTCTGGGCCGGAGATACTTGCCCAATAAATCTACGTTTCAGTAATTTGAATGTGGCTAGCATGACGCGAGCAGGCGTTTAGCATCAGCTTCGTGACAGGATGCAGATTTCTACAACAACATACAGCCAATTTAGGTGACTCAATGGAAGTTCTCTTTTCAACAACCCTCAAACCCATGGCTGACTTAGAAGTGGGAGAAATCGGTCTCTGCAACTTTGGCAGAGGGGCTGAACTGGCCATGCTTGTTGTCAAACTCAAGGAGGATCTTGGTTTTGCTACAATGCATGACCAGGGTAGTGATCTGTTCAGTATTCACTATGTGGAACACAGACCTGGCCTCTGCCTTTCTTATGGCCAGGACTGGAAACTAGTTATCGACCCAACTGGCGATATCCAAATGGGAGTTTACGCCTCCCCCGAAATTGGCGACATAGTTATGTGTAATGGTGCCTATGGCTTGTGCGCGTATCAGCCTCGAGGCCCCATGAAGAGCAAGATCAACTTTCCACTGACTGGCACCGTTTCTAATAGATCACCCGTTGAAGTAGTGTTTAAATCTTGGAAAATTGTCCTCAACGAGACTGATCCCGAGACTGGCTTAGCTCCCGTGATCTTCCGCCACAACCACTCTAGGCAGGTTTCGCAGTCTTGATTAGAATATTGCCAAAAGTAGGAATCCTACTGCAGTTCTTCGATCAGCATGTCCCAGTAAAGTGAAGCTCCACCTTCAAATGTCAGCTTAACACCTTCTTGGCGACCAACCCCCATTCCAAGACTTTTCAAAAACAAGGCCTGATCGTCAGCTTCTACCGAAAGCTGCTCGTTAAAGCCATTGGTGGCAGCATTTTCGCTCCCTGAGTAGGCAATTCCACCAAAATGTTCCGACCCCATGAAAATGGTGCACGCGCTGACTTTTTTGCCGCCGCGATAACAGACTGCCGTGAACCTGTTGGCATCGATACGCCTAAAGGTCCCTTCGATCTCTGGATTGCGAGATGCAAGTTCGGTCAACGAATTCTCAAAGTATTTGGCCATGTAGTCGAACGCTTCACGCAGAAAGACGTCACGATCACGGTCTGTGAACGACTTGGATACTCTGAGATTGCTTGATCTAATTCTGGGTTCGGTTATCAAAGGTGAAACCTGATGAATGGCTTTAGATAAAGCTTGGGATTGCGCTGAACCACCAGGTCGCTTTGCAGCTTTCTGAACAGCTTGAGCAACCTCCCGAAACGCTTGATCTCTATCAGGCCACTGCGTGACTGGTTTTCCGTCGGTTGGAACTCCGAGAATTTTGCCAAACGGAGTGTCGTGCCAAAGACAATCACGCAAGATAACTGGAATGACGATCGCTTCCTTACGTTCATGCCTCTCAACCGCCCGCAACATCTCCTTTTCGTAGCAATATTCAGATGCAAGAAAATCGGAACTGATCAAAAGAAGTATGATGTCATCGTTCTCAACGTGAGTGTTGATCTCGCCGCCAAACTCTTGGCCAGGATCAATCCGCCGGTCATGCCATGTTTCTATCAAACCTTGGCGTTTCAAGATTGCCAGTTGCTTTTCAAGCTGGTCGCGAAGCGCCTCGTCTGCATGGCTGTAAGAGAAGAAAACTGAGGACATCGCAATTCCAAACAATATTGTTCTGGGTGCTGTTTATCCGATTTTTCAGACGCCGACAGTGGAATAAGGGCTCTTCCCCCTTTTTGCCATGAAATTGGGGGGTGTCATTGCTGCGAAGAAGACCAATTTGGCAGAGTTGGCCGTACTGGACATTGGCTCATTTGCGGCGAAGGCTGACTTTGCCCGCTTCCGTTAGTTCACTTAGACTTTTGTTTTGCGCTCGCAGCGTAAGTTCGGCCCGACGGGTTGCAGCGTTGCGGTGACCTAACCGGATGAAGGCAGGTATGGGCCGCCAACGAAAGCGGCCCGTAGTAGTCAGATTTCCATGGCCTCTGCTATGGCAAGTGCATCCTCGAGCTCAACACCGAGATACCGAACGGTGCTGTCCATCTTAGTGTGCCCAAGCAAGAGTTGTACCGCACGCAGATTGCCTGTCTTCTTGTAAATTTGAGTGACCTTTGTTCGCCGCATTGAATGTGTGCCATATGCGCTGGCTTCCAAACCTATAGACGTGACCCAATCACGCACGATCCGCGCATACTGGCGCGTTGAAATGTGTAAACGCTCATGGAAACGCCCTGGCCAAAGGTATTCAGAGCCGACCATGAGCTCGTCTTCCATCCACCTCTCGACTGAGCTTCGAGTTCCTTCAGAAATCTCGAAACGGACCGGTTTCTGAGTTTTGCTTTGCAACACCGAAGCCCGCTCCTTGATCTGACCAGAGGCCATGATGTCTACGACTTTCATTTTCACCAAGTCACAGCCGCGCAACTTACTGTCGATGGCCATATTGAAGAGAGCGAGGTCGCGATGGTTCTCTGCGAGTCCTATCTCCCAAATGCCGCAAATGAAATTCTTGTAGGTGCGCCAAAAGCAGACCTTGGTCGCGGCGAGACGTGCTTATCACCGCAGACTTCACAGGGCAAAGTTACTGACATGCTGCGGGCGCTAGCGTCACAGACGGAGTACATGCACCGAACACTGCGCGTGCCGAACGACGAGTGCGGCTGTTGAACCCAAAAAGAACTCCTTCATCCCGGGTTTATGTGAAGCAAGGACGATACAGTCGATGCCATGTTTGTTGGCGTATTCGGTGATCGCCCGACCAGCCGATTGACTCTCAAGCAGAACAGAGGAGACCTCGGTTTCACCTTTCAGACGTTCGGCTAAGCGCGCCGCGGCTTTTTGGAGGGATTTTTCGGCAATCCCTTCATCCATATAGTACATTATCTGTCTATTTGGTGGTTCGTGAATATGTGCCGCTGTAATTCTTCCGCCTTCGGATACAAGGGCGTGTGCCGCCGAGAGCGCGTGATCACTGATGCCGTGTTCCAGAGACAGCGCGACTAGGATATTTTTGTACATTTCAAACCTCCGTATTCAGGTTTTCAGTTTTCTGCTGGTAACTGACCTCTCCCACTTCATCTTCGGGAGGGCGCTCAGGCACCCCAACCGCAAGATTGGGGTGCGTGCTGTTTCGTCCTGGGCTTTTGCGCTTCCCGTCGTTACCTGCTGAGCAGGAGGTCGGGCAGGAAAAGGGCCAACTCTGGCACGAATGTTGTCAGCATCAGCGTGGGAAGCCAGGCAAAGACAATGAAGATCAATGTCGGCCACAGCATGCGCGAAACCGGCTCATCACAAACCTGAGCACCTAGATAGAGCAGTGGCGCGGTTGGTGGGGTGATGTTTGCCATTCCCAGGTTCACGCCAATCACAGCCGCAAAATGAATCGGGTCCATACCAGTGCTCTGCGCGATGGGCAGCAAGATCGGAGTCGCCAGAAGCAGACCGGAGATATCATCCATCAGCATTCCGATCAGGATCATCACGACATTAATCATTAGAAGGATGACGACCGGATTGTCCGAAACGGAATAAACCAGATTCTTGGCCAACTGAGGTGCACCTTGCGAGATCAGGTTGTCCGATACGATCAGAACCATGAAGATCATGACCATGACCACACCAATCGTAACACCGGAATTCTGGATGGTCTGAGACAGTGTTTTCCAGGTCAGGCCGTGATAGAAGTAGATCGCGATCGGGATCGAGTAGACTACTGCAATACCTGCAGCCTCGGTCGGCGTCATGATGCCACCATAGATTCCGCCCAGAATGATCAGCGGCATCATAAGCGCAGGTCCGGCCAGGCGCGCCTGTACTCCGAATGTCGGCAGAAACGGTTTAGGACGTTCCGTCAGGTTAATGTCGTCATACTTCCGCAGCATGAACTGATTTACGACGATCAAAAGCGTGATCAGGATGATCGCCGGAATGACCGTGGACAAGAAGCACTTCAGTACGTGCTGCTGTGCAACCCAGCCATAGAGGATATGAGACGAACTCGGTGGGATCAACAGACCCAACGGGCTGGCCGCCACGATCAGAGCCGCCGATTGCCCACCCGGATAGTTGGCCTTTTTCAGATGGGGCATCATGATGCCACCGATACAGGTCAGCGTTGCGTTGGCACTACCGGAAATGGAGCCGAACACACCGCAGGCCAACACCCCAGCCGCGCTCAGTCCTCCTTTGATATGGCCAATGAACATTTCAGCCAACGAGACAAGAGGCGCTGCGATTTTACCTTTTTCCATTATTCCACCGGCGATCATGAAGAGTGGGATCGCCAGAAGCACCAGTGAGCGGATACCTGTAGAACCGGTGGGCAAGTAGCCAGTGATGGATTGATCTCCGACGAGCGCGATGAAAATCAAAACCGATCCGAATGCCACATAAACGCTGACGCCTAACAGCAGCATAAAGCAGACGATAAGGAGACTTCCTCCGATGATCATTGGGTTTCTCCTTTTTGCATTTCTGATCTCAGGGGTAGACCGAGCCCTTTGCGGATATGCACGTACAAATATGCCGCCGTGAACGTCGCCATGAGGCCAAAGGCAATCATGATCGCAATCCGCCAGGTCACAAACGGAATGCGCAGCACCGGGGTTGCGCGCAGCCGCGGGAATGAGAAGTCATCAAGCAGCGAGACATAGCAGGCGTACATGAGGAACAGGATCACCAGCACCTCGACTGTCAGGACGACAAAGCCGCGCCACCAAATCAACCGAGGGTTTTGGATCACAATGCCAAGAATGTCCGCGTTGATGTGCAGGTTGCGGGCAGAGGCCAGAACAGCACCTGCAAAAAAGCCGATGATGCTAATGCCCAAAAGCCACTCTTCGTAGGCAAACAGATCACCGCCAAATCCATACCGGATGACAACAACTGCACCAAATGTGAAAGCCATCAGGAAACCGGCAAACATAACGATCTGCCTCATGACAAAAGCCACTGCTTTCAGCGGATACCCAATAATGACTGGCAACTCGTCAGTGATTTTTTGCGAGCTCTTCTTTTCTGCACTTTCGACGACCAACGGACGCTCAGCTTCAGTGCTAGACATCTTTCTCCCTCCCTTTGTTGAGCCAGAGACGAAAAAAGGGCCAACTGATTAGCTGACCCTTTTCTCAGTGATTATTGCTGTTCTTTTGCAGCCAGCAGGCGGTCGATGATGTCCTGACCGACGTTTTGTGCCATCGCTGGCCAGACCGTTTCCTGGACATGAGCGGCCATCGCAGCTTGTTCTTCGTCACTCAGGCGCAGGATGGTGTAGCCTTTGTCGAGCAATTTCTGGCCGAACACTTCGTCGTTCTCACGATTGTAGGCAAAGAAGTCTTCGGACGCCTTGGTCATCGCGGCCTGCAGCGCGGCGCGCTGATCGTCGTTCAGCTTGTCGAGTGTCCGCTGCGACGCATAGAAGGTTGTCAGTTCTGAGATCGAATTGTACTCGACAAAATGGGTGCCAACATCCGACTTGGCGAAGATCGAGTAAGTCGCGGTCTTCGTGCAGCAGATTGCTCCGTCGACAATGCCGGCCTGAAGTGCGGGGAAGATGTCGCCCCATGCCATGGTGGTCGCCTGGTAACCCAGTTCTTCGACCATCGACTTCACAACGCTGGACGACCAGACGCGAATGTTCATGCCCTTGTCGTCAAAAGTATTCCAGTTCTGGGGCTCTTGCGACGAAACGATGCCGATGAATCCTTCCGGATTCTGCGCCATGACGCGCACGCCATATTCGTCGGTGATCTCTTGCAGGATGGTGTTGAACTCGGAATCCATGTTCAGAAGCGTGCTTTCCATGTCATCCCAGCCGCCCAGCAGGAACGGCATGGACAGGAATTCCAGGCGTGGATCGGTATCGGCATAGATGAACGCCGATGCCAGGTCGATATTGCCGCGTGCAACATCTTCGAACAGCGCCTCACCCGAACCCAGTTGGTTTGCCGGGAATACTTCGATCTTCAGGCCGACGTCTGCTGCAGCGACATCCGCTGCGACCTGCTCCATCATTTTCGTGCCCTGATGGTCGATCGGGAACACACCGGCAAAGCGCAGTGTCATGTCTTCTGCTGCGGCTGCCGTTGAGAGTGCGGTTACAGCGATCAAAGCGGCACCACCCATCGCGCCAAGGGCGCGGCGGTTTATCTTCGTAATCATTAAGGTTTCCTCCTCAGTATTGGGTGTCCCACCGCATCTCGTACGGAGGGACGTTTCTTTGCCTCAAATCAGCAAAGTTCCGGGGCGATGAACTCGTATCCAAGGTCATCGGCCACAGCCTTGTACGTCACCTTCCCGTGGGCCACGTTCAGGCCGTTCATCAGGTGACGATTGTCTGCAAGCGCCTGTTTCCAGCCATTGTTGGCAATAGCCAGAGCGTGCGGCAGCGTGACGTTGTTCAGTGCATAGGTCGACGTTCGGGCGACTGCGCCCGGCATGTTGGCGACACAGTAATGAACAACATCGTCGACAACATATGTGGGCTCTGCGTGAGTGGTGGCTTTGGACGTTTCAAAGCAGCCGCCCTGGTCGATCGCCACGTCCACGACGACCGCACCGGGTTTCATTTTCGAAATCAACTCACGTGTGACCAGCTTGGGTGCAGCAGCACCCGGAATCAGAACAGCACCGACAACCAGATCGGCATTGGTGACTTCTTCCTCCAATGCGGCTTTGGTCGAATAGACAACTTTGGCGGACGCCTCGAAATGGTTCTCCAGCTTCTCAAGAACTGCCGGATTGCGGTCCAAAATGGTCACATCCGCGTGCAAACCGACGGCCATTTGAGCAGCGTTGAACCCAACAACACCGCCGCCGATAACCACAACTTTGCCGGGCTTCACGCCGGGCACGCCGCCCAGCAATACGCCCAGACCGCCCTTTGCTTTCTCCAAAGCGTTGGCACCGGCCTGGATTGACATGCGACCGGCAACCTGGCTCATCGGTTTCAGCAAGGGCAGACCGCTATTATCGTCGGTGACTGTCTCGTAGGCGATGCAGACAGCGCCCGAGTCGACCAAGTCTTTGGTCTGTTCCGGATCGGGGGCCAGATGCAGGTAGGTGTAAAGGATTTGACCTTCGCGCAGCATGGCGCGTTCAACGGCCTGAGGTTCCTTCACCTTCACGATCATCTCTGCATTGGCAAAAATATCGGCTGCTGTTTTGGCAATTTCAGCACCAGCGGCACGATAGGCGTCATCATCAGCCCCAATGCCGACCCCGGCATTGGTCTCCACGATGACGTTGTGACCATGAGAGACCAGTTCCGCGACACTTTCGGGGGTCAGGCCAACGCGGTATTCATGGTTCTTGATTTCCTTGGGAACACCAATGAACATGTTCTTCACTCCTTGGATCGGATGATCATTTTGCGGTTGGCATGACGAACTCGGCACCTTCCGAGATGCTCTCGGGCCAGCGCTGCATGATGGATTTCTGCTTGGTGTAGAAACGAACACCCTCTTCGCCATAGGCGTGCATGTCGCCGAACAGGCTCTTCTTCCAGCCGCCAAACCCATGCCAGGCCATCGGAACCGGGATCGGAACGTTGACGCCGACCATGCCGACCTGAACCTGCTTGCCGAATTCACGCGCTACGTTGCCGTCACGGGTGAACAGTGACACGCCGTTGCCGAATTCGTGGTCGTTGATCAGCTGCAGGCCTTCGGCAAAGTTCGAGACGCGGACACAGGACAGAACCGGGCCAAAGATCTCTTCCTTGTAGATCTTCATGTCCTTCGTGACATTGTCGAACAGAGTGCCGCCCAGGAAGAAGCCTTCCTCATGCCCTTCGACTGTGTAGTCGCGGCCATCGACCAGCAGGTCAGCACCTTCTGCAACGCCAGAGTCGATGTAACCCTTGATCCGGTCACGCGCAGCGGCCGTAACGATCGGGCCCATCTCGGCATCCAGCTCAAGGCCATTCTTGACCTTCAGGGTTTCGGCGCGCTCTTTCAGAACCGGGATAAGCTTGTCGGCAGCATCGCCAACCAGCAGAGCAACCGAGATCGCCATGCAGCGTTCGCCCGCCGACCCGAAGGCCGCGCCAATCAGGGCGTCGGCAGCCTTGTTCATGTCCGCATCGGGCATCACCAGCATGTGGTTCTTTGCGCCACCCAGGGCCTGAACGCGTTTGCCGTGCCGCGCGCCAACTTCGTAGATGTAGTTCGCAATCGGTGTCGAGCCGACGAAGGACACGGCCTTGACGTCGTCGTTCTCCAGCAACGCGTCCACGGCAACCTTGTCACCCTGCACGACGTTGAACACACCATCGGGGAAACCGGCCTTCTGCATCAGATCTGCGTACAGTAGCGCTGCGGACGGATCGGTCGGCGATGGCTTCAGGATAAAGGTATTGCCTGCGGCGATGGCGATCGGGAACATCCACATCGGCACCATGACCGGGAAGTTGAAGGGAGTGATCCCGGCGACAACGCCCAACGCCTGACGCGTGGTCCAGTTGTCCATGCCAGTGGAGACCTGCTCCGTGTAATCGCCCTTGAGGAGTTGCGGAATGCCGCAGGCAAACTCGATGATGTCAATACCGCGCTCAACCTCGCCTTGGGCGTCGGTGAACACCTTGCCATGCTCGAGCGTGATGGCGCGGGCCAGATCGTCCTTATGCTCGCGCACCAGGGCCAGAAAGTTGTTCATAAGACGGGCGCGGCGGATCGGCGGTGTGTTTGACCACTTTGGGAATGCTTCTTTGGCGGCGGCCACTGCGTTGTCGACTGTCTGAACAGTCGCCAGCGACACCGCGCCGGTTTGTGCCCCGGTTGCGGGGTTGAATACCGGCTGGGTCTTTTCGCCAGACGAAACTGTGATTTGGCCATTAATGTAGTGGCCGATCAAAGTGATCGGGGATGCATCTTTCATGATGTCAGTCCTTTTTGGGGTTAGCGGTCAGGGGTTATGGCAGGTCTGCCAATACCTCTCCAAGTGTTTGACAGAGTGTCGTTATTTCGGGTTCCGAGATGATCAGCGGTGGCGACAGGGCGATGATGTCACCGGTCACGCGGATCATTATTCCAGCGTCCCAGGCTCGTTTCATGGCATCATAGCCCCGTGCCCCCGGAGCGCCTTCTCGTGGTGCAAGCTCGACCGCGCCCACCAATCCCAGATTGCGGATATCGATGACGTTGGGCAGACCTTTGAGGCTGTGAAGCTGATCCTCCCAGGGCTGCGACAGCAATGCTGCGCGTCGGAATAGATCATTCTGCTTGTAACTCTCCAGCGTTGCCAGCGCCGCGGCGCAGGATACAGGGTTGGCGGAATAGGTATAACCGTGGAACAGCTCAATCGGCGCATCGGCGTTTTCCATAGCCGATGCATAGATCTTATCGGATACAATGACCGCACCCATCGGGATGACACCGTTGGTCAGGCCTTTGGCGGTCGTGATGATGTCTGGCTTTACATCAAAATACTCTGATGCCGTCGCTGCCCCCAATCGACCGAATGCAGTGATAACTTCGTCGAAGATCAGCAGAATGCCATGGCGGTCGCAGATCTCACGCAGTCGCTTTAGGTATCCTTTCGGCGGCAGGAGAACACCGGTCGAACCGGCCATTGGTTCGACAATCACCGCCGCAATTGTCGAGGCGTCATGTAAAGCAACCAAACGCTCCAGATCGTCAGCCAGCTCTGCCCCGTGTTGTGGGCAACCGCGGGAGAATGCGTTTTTGTCCAGATCATGCGTGTGTCGCAGGTGATCAACGCCGGTCAGAAGCGTGCCGAAATCCATGCGGTTCTTGACGATGCCGCCAACCGAGATGCCACCAAACCCTGTGCCGTGGTAACCACGCTCACGTCCGATCAAGCGGGTGCGAGCTCCGTCACCACGCATCCGGTGGTAATGCAGCGCGATCTTGAGCGCAGTATCGACGGACTCTGAGCCAGAGTTGGTGAAGAAGGCGTGGTTCATTCCCTCAGGCATCATCGCTGTCAGCTTCGCCGACAACTCAAACGCCTGAGGGTGGGAGAACTGGAAGTTCGGCGCATAGTCCAACTCGTGCACCTGTTTCTGCACGGCTTCAACGATCAACGGATCACGGTGACCCGCATTGACGCACCATAGCCCAGCAGTCCCATCCATGACCTTCCGACCATCGGAACTGGTGTAATACATCCCCTCGGCCGCTTGGATCATTCGGGGCTCGCGAAGGAAATCACGATTGGCCGAAAACGGCATCCAAAAAGATGACATTGTGTTGGGTTGATCGAGCACGTCCATTCCTCGCGAAGCAGATTTTCATTTGATGACAAATCCTTGCAGAGTTCAGGCCTTCCGCACACCCGGCTTTATTTTAATCTGTAAGTTATTGAAAAAAATCGTTGTGCCCCTAGAATGCTTTCGATCCAAAGCAAGAAATCACTAGAGTAACGGTTTTGTCATCAGATCTCGAAACAGCACGTCGTCTAAAGTTGATTCGGACGACCAAAGGCCTCAGTCAACGCGAAATGGCCAAACGCGCGGGAGTGGGTAGCGGAACGATTTCTCAAATCGAAAGCGGTTCCACCCAACCTTCCGTGGCGTTGCTAAAGAAGATCCTTGCCTCAGTAGACGTCAATTTGGGCTTTTTTTTCAGTTTTGAATTGCAAAACGAGGAGTCGTTTTTTTACCCGCACGAAAGAATGCGCGACCTTGGTTCCCCCGGTGTTTCTTATTTGCTTGTTGCAGGAGAGCGCCGAGACAGAAAACTTCAGATGCTAATAGAAGAGTACGATGTCGGTGCTGACTCGGGCCGATCAGAACTGTCGCACGAAGGAGAGGAATGTGCGGTTGTGATAGAGGGCCGTCTTGAAGTCACGGTAGATGGGCAGTCCAGGGTTCTGGGCCCCGGGGACGCGTACTACTTCTCAAGCATATTGCCACACAGGTTTCGGAATGCCGGTGATACGCCATGCAAAGTGATCAGCGCATGCACTCCTTCGTCGTTTTGACTGAATCACAAGAGCTCTTTTGTGAGCGTTTTCAATGTTTCGCGGGATGGTGAAATTCGACAACCAACTCAGAATGTAGAGTTGAAATCGACATTCACAACCAGGAGCTAATTGTCGACTTTCTTACGCGATCCCGAACGGCGAACTCTTATCGGATTTCGCGCTTGCAGCGAATGACTGGAATGCGGACTGTGGCTGCAGCATAGATGCCCCGAACTGAGTGGCAGGCTTGGGCCGCCTACATGAACGCTACTACTTTCCCAACCACTCAGTGTTTGTGCTTGTGGTTCACACGGAGCTATCTACAAAGACAATGCAGGCCAAAAGCCTGAAATTAATGCTGCGCCTTTTTTGGGATGAGGCAGCAAGTGTAAACGAACTATCGACTGTCGAGGTTTTTCAATAGGGATGCGTTTTGTTTGAGATCGTTGACGATGAGAGCGCTAGATTTTGGCTATCACAACAAGATCGACAAACTAGGGTTCGGTTCGTTGCGCGTATGACTCTAAGGTCATTTCCCGCAGCGATTGGAAAAGCGCCGTTTGATCAGGAAAACACCCTACGGTTGTTGCACCACCTGCTCATTGCTGCCGTCGCTAGCAACGATTTGGACGTTGCGAGGAAAGCCGCATACTTCGCTTTTGGCAGCGTGAACTACGCAGGTTCGGTCCAACAGATTTACAATGATCAGTTGTTTTTTTTAATCAACGCATCCAAATCAAAAACAAGTTTTGTACGGAGATGAACAACCACCGCCAGGTTCTCTCAGAAGGGGAGTTGCTGAGAATGCAATTGGTAATGCTCTAGCTTGGGCAGTCGGCTTCAGAGACCCAGACTTTTCCGTGGAACGTGGAGGAGGCTTCTGGGAGTTGGCTTGGTTGGCTGGAGATGACAATGCGGCCAAACTAGCCAAATCTGACGCAACAGCCGTCGGAGAGTGGCCTCCGCTATGGGATGTTGATGGGTGTCCAAGTAGTGTGTTGGGTGATTACTCGAACCTTGATGACTTTTTTATTCTGACAAAGGCGTATGGGGTTTTTGGCTAAGGTGGTTCAGGGCAATTCACGATGGCAAGCCAATGCCATGGGATCTAAGCGGTTTGATAACGTCTACGCTATCTGATCAAGATTGGAAATCGGGTCCCACACACGTGGCTCGAGAGATTGAGAAAATCGAAGCTCTATTTTCAGTAAGGCAGTCATTATCTGAGCTAGAGAAAGACCGGTCAGCAGTATTCGCCAACAGCCGTCTAGGGATTGGCGGCAACAACCCACCCGAAAAAGTAGAGTTACCCTCTTCTGTACAAGACAACTACGCAATTATTTGGGCGGTGGCCGACGAAGTCGCCGAACAAGCCGAGGCCGAGGAGCCGAACAAATCACTGTTACTGTCTGCGTTGAAGAAGCTTACAGAGGCTTTGAAATTCTGTCTGAGTTGGGTGGGACAGAAGGCTGACTTGGCTGTTGACACACTCATCAAGTGGAGCATTCCTGCTACTGGTGGGTACTTTGTTCTTAACCCAAGCAAGTTTCAGGCGTTGATTGAAGCAGTAAAGAACCGGAGCGCAATATTGCCATGATTTGAGGGGCAATAGCGAGATTTGGCACCTTGAATTTTAGCATCCCGCAATGAAGCCTTCTAAGCTCTGAGCGACACCATAACCCCGCTGGTTCAGACATAGATATTAGTTCACTTACACCATCGCTTTGATTGTGCGTGTGCAGCGAATGTCTCCTGTGGCGGGTAGCTTCGCAGCGACGTTGCCCTCCGAACAACGGCAGCTGAGGGCCGTTCACAAACTTCTCGATTTAGATGTAGAATTTTGAGATATTCCCCGCCAAATCGACCTGAAGACGTCGAAGCACGCAATCAGCATACCGCCTTACATAGCCTCCAACGTATGTGAGAGACCGTTTCGGATGTGATCTTCCAACAGCTTCTTTGCTGTGCCTGCGTCTCTGGCGAGCGCGGCATCGAACATGCCCTTGTGCTCCTTGACGGCCTCTTCGCCGCGATAGGTCAGCACGAGCATCTGATACCGCAGATACTTGTCGTAGATGATCGAGTGTAGAGACAGAAGGTTCTTGGAGTTGCAGGCCGCGATCATCGCTTGATGAAACTCCCAATCATATCGTTTCCAGGTTTCTTTCTCGGACTCGTCGCCCTTGAGAAGCTGCTGCTCCATCAGGTGCAGTTTGTGGTGTGCGGCAACGAGGTTGCCTTCCCAGTCCGTGTCGCCGTTCGCAATGGACAATTCCAACGCGTGGCATTCCAACAGGACGCGCAGCTCTGATATCTCGGTCAGGTCTTCTCGTGAAACCGGCGTGACCAGGAAACCCCGTTGCTCGGGAGCTTCGACAAATCCGTCGCTGGCGAGCCTGTTCAACGTTTCACGAAGTGTCGAAAGGCTTGCCGAGTAGCGTTCCTTCAAGGCGTCCAGCTTCAGTTTGGAGCCGGGCTGCAATTCCCCGAAGATGATGTCCCTCTTGATGCGCTGATAAGTGCTTGCACCTATCGTAGACGGCTGTTTCGCCATGCGTTTCACCCGATATTATCAGTTTCTTCGTTCAATTAGCATTTTTCGGAGGTATCAGCAATCCAATCAGGTGTATGGTAAAAATAAAAATATCATACATTATTGCGGAATCGCGAAAACCCCAATACGGTCGTGGCCAAGTTGGGCAATGCAGCCCGTTCGCAAACATAGGGTTTGGGACTTCCAGGCCCTCCGGAAGGAAGCAAAGTGTCTCGAAACTTTCGCATTGCCATTGTCGGCATTGGCCTTGTTGGACGCCGCCACGCAGACGCTATCCGAGCGTTGCGCCATGTTGATCTTGTCGCGGTGGTCGACCCCAGCGATGAAGGTCGTGCTTACGCCGTTGAGCACGGGGTCGCATGTTACGAGACCCTTGAGGAAATGTTTGCAAATCAGACGCCGAACGGAGCTGTTCTTGCGACCCCGACCACGCTTCATGTTGAACAAGGCCTCACGTGTATTCGACATGGTTGTCCCGTTCTCGTCGAAAAGCCGATCGCCGTGGAAGCCACCGCTGCACTTGAGCTTGTTCAAGCAGCGGAGAAGGCCAATGTGCCACTGATGGTCGGACATCATCGTCGGCACAATCCTCTGATCCGGTCGGCTAAGGAAGCCGTTGTCGATGGGAAGATTGGAGATGTGCGCGCTGTCCATGCGAATTGCTGGTTCTATAAGCCAGACGAGTATTTTGATGCTGCGCCCTGGAGAAAGAAACCCGGTGCAGGGCCTATCTCGGTCAATCTTGTCCACGATGTGGATTTGCTGCGGTACCTGGCCGGAGAAGTCGTGACCGTTCAGGCTCAGTCGGCTTCATCGCAGCGGGGTTACGACAACGAAGATGTCGCCGGCGCGCTGTTGACGTTTGAAAGTGGGGCGATCGGGACCATAAGTGTGTCCGATAGCATCGTTGCTCCATGGAGCTGGGAGATGACGTCTCAGGAATATCCAATCTATCCGTCGACCACTGAGAGTAGCTACATGATAGGTGGCTCTCATGGTTCGTTGTCCGTTCCCGATCTTCGATTGTGGAGTTACCAGAGTGAGCAAAGGGACTGGTGGACACCTATTTCATCGACCGCGCTGAAGAAGGGTGCGTCTGACCCTCTGGTCAATCAGCTCAGGCACTTTGTTGAAGTAGCTCGGCACGAAGCAGTGCCGATTGTGTCTGGGTGGGAAGGGTTCAGAACGCTTCAAGTTATTGAAGCTATACAGAATTCTTGCAGAACTGGCGAGACTGTTAGGATAAGAAACCTTCAGGAAACGCAGCAACAGAGATTGCAGGTAATGAAAAATATCTGATATTTTGTAAAACATCTTGCAAAATGTCCAAAATAGGTCAAAACTCTGAATCGCAAAAAAGAAGCATCATGATGTCTCAGGGAGGAGCAAAGTGATTACCAAACTTACCCGCCGGGCTGCTGTATCAGCCCTGGTCGCAACCGGTGTTCTGTTTAGCGCAACAAGTGGTGCGCTGGCGGAAGACAAAGTTCAACTTCGCCTCGCAACATCAGGATCGGAGACCGACCAGCGTTCGGTCGCTATGGCCGAGGTTTTCGCGCCCATGGTCGCTGATTTCGCAAGCTACGAGCCCAGCTATAATGGAACCATCTTCGCCCAAGGCACCGAGTTGGACGCCATCAGCCGGGGTAACCTGGAAATGTCGATTACCTCGGCGCAGGAGCTGGCACAGTTCTTCCCCGAGTTTTCGATCTTTACAGCAGGCTATGTCCACCAGGACGCCGCGCATCAGGTGGCTGTCTTCAACGATCCCTTGATGGATGCCTTTAAGCAAAAGGCCGAAGAAGAACTGGGCGTCAAACTGCTGTCGGTCATGTATCTGGGCCGTCGTCAGGTGAACCTGCGCCAACCCAAGGATGAACTGACCGTCAGCACTCCGGCTGATCTGGAGGGTGTGAACCTGCGGATGCCGGGCACAGATGCGTGGCAGTTCCTTGGCAAAGCGCTGGGTGCCGCCCCGACACCAATGGCGTTCTCAGAGGTTTACACAGCTCTGTCGACCGGTGCCGTTGACGGTCAGGACAACCCGTTGCCGACTGTGGTTGATGCCAAATTCTACGAAGTGACCAATCAGATCATCCTGACATCGCACCTGGTCGACTTGAACTATATCGCCATCGGCAAAGAGGTTTGGGACGGGCTGACACCGGAACAGCAAGCCAAGGTTCAGGAAGCTGCGGATGCTGCGGCTGAATCCGGCCGCCAGAAGCAGCTTCAGAAAGAAGAGGACCTTGTCAGCTTCCTAAAAGAACAGGGCATGGAGGTCTACGAGCCCGACCTGGCGGCGTTCCGCGATCAGGTACAGTCGATGTACCTTGAAAGTGAATTCGCCGGATCATGGCCGGACGGTGTGCTTGAGCAGATCAACGCTCTGGGCAACTAAGGTCGTCTGAAGAAGGGAGGGAGAACCACGATGAAAGCCTTTATGAAGGGGTTCTCCCGACTGACCGAAGCGATTGCCGGCGGGATGCTGGCGGCAATCTTCCTAATCTTCCTTCTGCAAATTCTGTTGCGGTATTTCTTCACCCCCGCCGGATGGACGCTTGAACTGATCGGCATCCTCTGGGTCTGGGTGATCTTTTTTAGCTGCGCCTTCATCGTGCGCGAGAGGGATCACGTGAAGTTCGACATCATCTACCTTTCGGTGCCGATGCGCGTGCGTCAGGTCTTTGCGATGCTGGCGGCCGCGGCGATTGTGGTCGGGATGCTCTACAGTTTCCTGCCGACGTGGGACTACATCGATTGGATGAAAATCCGTAAGACCGCGACGGTTCGAAATCCCTTCTCGGGCGAGAAGATACCGCTGCGCACCGTGTTTTCGATCTATGCCGTGTTCATGCTGGTCGTTGCCGCGCGGTATGCGTGGTTGTTCTTTGACATCATGCGCAACGGCCCGCCAAAAACCGAACTCGAAATGGTCGTGGGCTACAACGTGGTCGACGAACATCCCCGCGTTGATGTGGAAGACGACGAGGACGCAAGCAAATGAGTTTCGAACTTCTTTCCTGCCTGCTCACACTCTTTGTTCTGGCAGGTATCGGGACCCCTATCGGCTATTCCATCCTTTTGGCGTCACTGATGTATCTGGGTGTCGCTGGTCTGGACGTCGCACTGGCGGGTGAAAAAATTCTGCAAGGCTTCTACAAAAGCACGATCCTGCTTGCCGTGCCTTTGTTCATCGTCGCCGCGAATATCATGAACGCTGGGTCGATCACCGACCGCCTGCTGAACTTCTGCGTCGCTGCTGTCGGGCGTTTCAAGGGCGGCCTTGGGCACGTCAATGTTGTGGCATCCCTGATCTTTTCGGGCATGTCCGGCTCGGCTGTCGCGGATGCCGCGGGAATCGGCAAGATCATCATTGAGATGATGACCAAGGATGGCCGCTACAGCCGAGGTTACGCAGCCGCAATCACAGCGGCGTCGGCGACGATTGGTCCGATCATTCCGCCCTCGATCCCGATGGTTTTGTACGCGCTCGTTTCCAAGGCCTCTATCGGGTCGCTGTTCCTGGCCGGTATTCTTCCGGGCCTGATCATGGGTATCGTCCTGATGGCGATGAACTACTATCTGGCCGGAAAGCGGAACTTTGCATTGGAAGAACCTGTTCCGCTGCGCGAATTGCCGGCTAAAACCGCCAACGCGTTTCCGGCACTGCTGATGCCCGCAATCCTGCTGTACGGCATATACGGCGGTGTCACCACTCCGACCGAGGCTGCAGCCGTGGCTGCGTTCTACGCCCTGCTACTTGCAGCGTTGTTCTACCGCGCGCTGACCTTCCGTGGCCTTTATCAAGTGTTCGTCGACAGCGCGCGCTCTTCCGCAGCGGTCGGGGTGGTCATTGGTGGCGCGTTCATTCTGAACTTCATCGTCATTCAGGAGCAAATACCGCAGTCTATCTCGGCACTGCTGGAGGGTTCTGATGTCAGCCCGATCGTCTTCCTGATCCTCGTAAACCTGCTGATCCTCGCGCTGGGATGCGTGTTAGACGCCACAACGATCATCCTGGTGATTGTGCCCCTGTTCATCCCGACCTGCGAAGCGCTCGGGATTGATCTGGTACATTTCGGGGTGTTGGTCGTCGTGAACTCGATGATCGGTCTGATCACGCCGCCCTATGGCATTCTACTCTTTGTGATCAACGCCGTGACGGACATTCCGCTGCGCGAAATCATCTCGGAGATCTGGGCCTTCCTTGCGGTTCTCATCTTCGCCTTGGTGATCATGATGCTGATGCCGGATCTGGTCCTTTGGTTGCCGCGTATGTTTGGATATCAGGGATAATGTGCCTCTCGGTTTCGACAACTTCGATCCCCGGTGATCTGTCCGAAAAACTGAGTGCTATCGCCGACACGGGGTTCGGAGGTGTCGAATTACACGAACCGGATTTGACCGCTTTTGATGGGCCGCCATCGCAAATTCGGAACATTGCATCAGATCTCGGCCTGAAGATTTGCCTGCTGCAACCCTTCCATAACCTTGAAAGCCAGGCCGACGTCGGACGGGAGCGCGCCTTTGATCGGCTGAAGCGCAAACTCGACCTGATGAACGAGTTGGGAACGGAATTGCTGCTTATCGGGTCTGCCTTCGAGGTCGATGTCGCCGCGACCGAAGAACAGGTAATCGCAGATCTTGGCGAGGCGGCCCAGATCGCGAAAGAGATGGGGTTGCGTCTGGCCTATATGGGCTTGCCATGGTCGGATCTTATTCACTCGGATGAACAGGCGTTAGGCGTCGTTGAAGCTGTCGACAGCCCTCATCTGGGGTTGGCTTTGAATTCCTTCTTCTCGCTTGCCGATGGGTCCAAACCAGCCCGCCTTCGGGACATTCCCGGAGAGCAGTTGTTCCATGTGCAACTGTCCGACGCGCCCCGGCTCGAGATGGATATACGTCGGCTCAAACGGCATTTTGGGCTTCTGCCGGGGCTTGGGTCGCTGAACCTTGCGGGCTTCGTGCGTGTGTTGTCCCGCGCCGGGTACAAGGGGCCCTGGTCCATTGCGCGCGTCAACGAAGCAGCGCCTCAACCCGGTGGCCGGACACTGGCCCGAGACAGCTACAGGTCGCTGGTGAACCTGTTAGATGAGGTATCCCGGACTGAGCCTGGAACCGATTTCGGCATCCCGGACCTGCCGGAACGCGTCTATGCGTCAGGCTTTGAGTTCGTCGAATTTACAGCTGATGAAACAAGCGGCGCGCAACTGGCAGATATGCTGTCAGCAATGTGTTTTCGAATGGAGCGAAAGCATGTGAGCAAGTCCGTCGAGCTGTGGCGGCAGGGCGCGATAAACATTGTCGTGAATACCGAAAAGGAAGGATTTGCCCACTCTGCGTTCCTGGGTCACGGCCCCTCCGTTTGTGATATGGGGTTGCGTGTCAAAGATGCGGATCAGACGGTTCAGCGGGCGACTGCGCTGGGCGCGCCGAATTTTTCACAGCCGGTGGGGACCGGGGAACTGGATATCCCGGCCATTCGGGGCGTTGGTGGCAACGTCGTTCATTTCATCGACGAGAAATCCGATCTGCATCGGGTTTGGGACATCGAGTTCGAGCCGGTCGCGAAAACTAAAGCGACCCAGCCTGCCGGTTTGCGCCGTATCGACCATCTGGCACAGACGATGCGCCATGATGAGATGCAAAGCTGGCTTCTCTACTACATTTCGACTTTTGAGATGGCAAAATCCACTATCGTGAACGTCGCCGACCCGTCCGGTGTTGTGCAAAGCCAAGCTATCGAAAGTCCCGAAGGCGAAGTGCGCTTAAACCTGAATGGGGCAGTTGGGCGCCGAACACTGGCGGCGTCATTCCTTGAAGATGGCTTTGGGGCCGGTGTTCAGCACATTGCCTTCCAGTCGGATGATATTTTTGAAACCTCAGCCCAGTTGCTCAAGTCCGGCTTTCCCAGCCTGTCCATCCCTGAAAACTACTACGCTGATCTGCAAGCGACTTTCGGATTGGATGACGACATGATCGCCCAAATGCGCCGGGGCAACATCCTTTACGACCGGGCAGCGGGTACCGAGTATTTTCAGGTCTACAGCCGCCCTATCTTTAACGGCTTCTTCTTTGAAATTGTTGAACGCCGCATGGGCTATGCCGGTTACGGTGCGCGTAACGCGCCCATTCGCCTCGCCGCGCAAAGCAAAACCCAGACGCTCAAAGAGGTGCAGACTCAATGACCGTGCTGGATGAAAACATGACAATGGATGAGCGGGCCGTTCGCCAATGGTGGCGTACCTCCATCATCGACATGAAGCCCGGCCAGATCGCTTTTCGCGGCAACGCCATAGAGGACCTGATCGGGAACGTATCTTTCCCGCAAATGATCTGGCTGATGGTGCGGGGTGATCTGCCCAGCGGCGCGCAAGCGCGCCTGTTCGAGGCCGCTTTGGTCGCAGGCGTGGATCACGGCCCGCAGGCCCCCTCGATTGCGGCCGCGCGTATGGCCGCCACCTGCGGGGTAGGTCTCAATAATGCGATGGCGACTGCGGTGAACATGCTGGGCGATGTGCATGGCGGGGCAGGAGAGCAATGCGCAGAGCTGTACTATGATATCGCGGTCCGCATGGATGCGGGAGCTTCGCTGAATGACGCTGTTCGGGACGGCTTGGACAGCTGGCGCGAGACCTACGGCAAGATCGTCTCGGGCTTTGGTCACAGGTTTCACAAACCCGTCGATCCACGTGCGCCTCGATTGATGCAACTGGTTCGCGACGCCGCGAGTGCTGGCACCGTTTCTGGTCGCTTTGCCGATATTGGCGAAGAGGTTCAGGCCGAACTTGGTCGCCAACGCGGCGGTCGGCCCATCGCCATGAATATCGACGGCGCGACAGCTGTGATCTTCTGCGAGCTTGGCTTTCCTGCGCCCTTGTCGCGGGGGCTGTTCTGCCTGTCCCGCTCGGTCGGAATACTCGCCCACGCCTGGGAGCAGATGGGGCAGGGCGGTCGGAACAAAGGGCCGATGCCCCCGAATTACTTACCCCTCTACAAAGACAGGAATGATGACACGTGAGACATCGAAATCCTTCCGGGTCGGCCTTATCGGCTGTGGTCGTATCAGCGATATCTATCTAAAAACACTATCAAAATTTTCGAACATCGAGGTTGTGACTTGTGCAAGCCTTGATCCTTCGGAAAGCCGCGCCAAGGCGGATCAATATGGCATCGCCAAGGTCTGCACGCCAGATGAAGTGATTGACGATCCGACAATTGACTGCGTTCTGAACCTGACAATTCCGGCGGCGCATGCCGAAATAAGTCTGCGTTCGTTAAAGGCGGGTAAGCACGTCTATTCGGAAAAACCACTGGTCATGAACCGAGCGGATGGCAAGGCGATTTTGCACACGGCCTCTGAAAAGGGGTTGCTGGTCGGATGCGCGCCCGACACGTTTCTGGGCGGTCGTTGGCAGACCGTTCGGCGTTTGATCGATGAAGGCGCTATCGGGAAGCCAACAGGGGTTTTTGCCCATGTCGGCACCCACGGCACGGAACGCCATCACCCCAACCCGGATTTCTACTACAAGGCGGGTGGTGGGCCATTGCTGGACCTTGGGCCATATTATCTGACCGCCATGATCTGCTGTCTTGGGCCTGTTGACCGTGTCGCCGGAATGGCTCGGCGCACGTTCGACAAAAGGATGATCGAAAACGGCCCTCGCAACGGCGAATGGATGGATGTCGAGGTCGACACGCACTCCCTAAGCCTGCTGCAGTTCTCCTCCGGAGCTATAGGGTCGATGACCATGAGCTTCGACGTCTGGGACAGCGAAACTCCGCGGTTCGAGATCTATGGTGAAAACGGCACCATCAGCATCCCTGACCCTGACCCGGTTCATGGCGCCAATATCTTTCAGGGGGATGTCTGGTTGAAAACGCGGGACACCTCACGTTGGTCTCATCAGCCTCGTCCAGCCGGTCGCGAAGACTGGCAGGTGGTCGAAAACAAACACGGGTTCAATGAAGACAGTCGCGGTCTCGGTCTGTTGGATCTGGCCCTTGCGGCGCAAGAAGGACGCCAACCCCGTGCAAGTGGAGCGCTTGCCTACCACGTTTTCGAGGTCATGGACGCAATTGAACGGGCACCGAAATTCGGAGCGTATCAGACGATAGAAAGCCGTTGCGAGGTACCCGAGCCTTTGCCGGTCGATTTCCTGAACGATGAGAGGAAGGAGTTGGCGAATGCCGATTGAGACACTCGACTTTGCTCAGCCATTTTTTCGCGTCCAGCACATCACTGATGAAGACAGAATAACTGTCGAGGGTCGCGCCATTGTTCTGAATCTCGGGGAGAGGGGCCTCTCTGTCGAGGATCAAACCGTTGCACCTCTTTCCTCCGTGATCGTGCAAGACAGCACGCTTAACGGCGTGGAACGTGCAGTCATTGTCCGCGGTTTCGACGCCCATGCCGATGACACCGAACTGTTCGCACGGGTGAAAGCTACGTGGCCGTCGGCCTTTGATGTTCGCCAAGAGGAGCGTCTGCGCGGTGTCAGCCACTATATGTCGCCAAAGGTCTTCGTCGGCAATGTTGGCCTGACCATGTACCACTCGGGTTCGGTTCCACTGAATGTCGGATTGCACAAGGATCATCCATTCTGCCCTGTACCGGGGTTCCGAGAAGTGCATACGCAAATCGTAGGCTTTGGCAAAATGCAGCAATGCCGCGAACGGGACGTTGAAACCCTTTACCTCGAAGAATTCATGGCCCCCGGCACGACTCACAAGCCGATGTATGACGCTGAGGGCAACTATCCCTGGCATCAATACGAGACGATTACCCCCAGCATCTTCATGGCGGTCGAATTCCTGCCCGAGGGCGTACGGGTCCCGGAAATGGAGGTTCAGAATGGCTGAGAGGCTTTTACCCGAAAACCTGAACTTTGATGGTCCTTTCCCCCGCTTATCTCGTCGTTTGAGGCTGGGCGTTGTTGGTGGTGGACGTATCTCTGTCACGCAAGCAACGGCCGCGCGAATGACCGACCGGTGGGAGGTCACTGCAGGCGCGCTCAGTTCAGATGCCGAGCGCAGTAGAGCGCGCGGGGCTGATTGGTACTTGCCAGCAGACAGGTGCTATGCGTCGTTCGACGATATGGCGCAGGCCGAGGCGGCGCATCCGGATGGCGTAGATGCCGTCATGATCACGACCCCGAACCACGTTCATTTCGATGCGGCCAAAGCGTTTCTGGAGGCTGGCATTGATGTACTGTGCGACAAACCCCTGACCAACGAAATCGCCAAGGCCGAAGGGCTTGAAAAGGCCACAGCGAGCACGGGTCAGGTCTTTGCTGTCGGTTATGCAATGTCGTGTTTTCCGGTCATCCGGCAGGCCAAGCAGATCGTGGCGGAAGGTGGCATCGGTAAAATCAACCAAATCCACGTCGAGTTCATGCAAGACTGGATGACACCCGATGATGTGGCTGATGCGCCCCATGTCAAATGGCGGCTGGACCCAAAGATTTCTGGCCCGACCAGTTGTGTCGGCGATATCGGCACCCATGCCGCGCATCTCGCCAGTTTTGTCTCGGGCCTGCCCTTGACCGACCTACGGGCCGAGTTTCATGTCTGCGGCGCGCCCAAGCCTTTGGAAGACACGGTGTTCATGCTCACTCGTTACCAAAATGAAGTCCCCGGAACCCTGATGGCGACACGCCTTGCCCCCGGAAATCGAGGCGGGTTGCGGTTGCGCATATTCGGGAGCGAAGGAGGCCTCGAGTGGGATTTGGAGAATTCGGAGCAACTGAAGTTCAATCGGTTTGGTGAGCCGGATCGTATCATCAGCCGAGGTCACGGGCATGGTATCGGACCCAGAGCGGAACGTCTGACCCGTACCGCGCGCGGCTTCCCCGAAGGGATTATCGAAGCCTGGGC
Organism: Ruegeria atlantica; assembly: GCF_013033965.1. Taxonomy (GTDB): domain Bacteria; phylum Pseudomonadota; class Alphaproteobacteria; order Rhodobacterales; family Rhodobacteraceae; genus Ruegeria; species Ruegeria atlantica_D. Next base: position 79,877 of record NZ_WQFE01000010.1, on the reverse strand, counting down.
TAACCTCTATACGGAATTTGCCATGGCCGTAGCCGCGCGCCGGGATGGCGTCACCGTTCGGGCCGATTGGCTTACTTTTCCCGGTGTCGAACAAGGCGCAGACGGCGTCCGTTTCATAGATGCCTCTGTGCGGTCACACCAATCCAGCGGTGATTGGGTCAGTATCTAAGTCACAAAAATCGAGCAGTTGGAAAACGCCCGGCACACCGTCCGGGCGTTTCTATTTCGCGCTCGTCATTAAAAGTTGATATTTTAAAAAATATCAGATATTTTTATTTACGTGTGATGAATTTGAGATTCGCAGACACGTGGAGCTGTCGTTCATGGCGAAACCCGAAGAGGCTGGCGCAAGCCCCTCTCTCTATTCCTTGGCGCATCTGACGCTGATCGGTTGTACGCCGCCCGAGCTGGTCTATATCGCCGCGCGGGCCGGTTACGATGCCGTAAGCCCCCGGTTCATTCCGATGCATGTGCCCGGTGAGTTCAGGCAGTCTCCGATCGACAAGACTCAGGTGCAGGCAACCAAAACGGCGCTTGCGACCACTGGCCTAAAGGTTCTGGATATCGAGATTGCGCGTATCACCGAAGATGTCGATCCGCGTAGTTTTGAACGCTCGCTGGAGATCGGCGGAGAACTGGGCGCCAAACGCATGATCATGAGCGCTTGGACCAATACCCGCGATGATCGTGATTTTCTGATCGACGTCTATTCCGAGACCTGCGAGCTGGCGGCGCCCTATGGGCTAACAGTGGACTTGGAGTTCCCAAGCTTCTCCCGCTTGCGCACTTTGGACGAAGCGCTGGATATTGTCCGCGCTTCCGATCAACCGAACGGCGGTATTCTGGTCGACACGCTTTATCTGCACCTCAGCCGCGTGGATTTGGGAGAGTTGCTACACGTCCCCTCGGACCTGTTTCACTTCCTGCATATCTCTGATTGCCTGCCCGGCATCGCCGATACGCGCGAGGGCATGATCCAACTGGCCCGCGATGCGCGGCTATATCCCGGTGAAGGATGGATCGATTTCACCGGCATCATCGAACGGATGCCGCCCGTCGACTACTCCATTGAATTACCCAACCAAAGCCGTGTTGCCGAGTTGGGATATGAAGAACACGCGCGCCGCTGTCTCAGCCACGCCAAACGAACATTCGGCAAGGCGCGGTCACAGCGCCGTATGCCTGATGCAGCCATTCTAAAACACCAAGAGGATCATCATGGGCAAAGAGCTCACTGAAAACGACCGCAATATGGCGGCCGACATGTTGGCACGCGCCCGCGCTGCCATGGCCGAGATCGAGGATTGGGACCAGGACCGGCTGGACCGGCTATCTCAGGCTATCGCGTGGTATGCGGGGAACGAGAAAACCTTCACGCGTCTGGCCCAGCAAGGCGTGGACGAAAGCGGTATCGGAGATCGCGAAGGGCGTCCAGCGAAGAGATTTAAGATTCACATGGTACTGCGTGATGTCCTGCGCACTCCATCGACAGGTATCGTCGAAGTGGATGAGGAAAAAGGGCTTGTTAAATATGCCAAACCTGCCGGTGTGATCGCGTCTCTGATCCCTATGACCAACCCGGCGATGACACCACCGGTGACCGGTGTCTCCGCCGCGAACGCCCGGAATGCGGTCATCTTCAGCCCGCACCCGCGAACCGCCCATACTACCTTTGAAATGGTCGAGGTCATGCGTGCAGCTTGTCGTGCTGCCGGTGCCCCCGAGGATTTGTTTCAATCCATTCGCAAGCCCTCGATCCCATTGACGCAACATCTGATGGAGATTTGTGACCTGACGCTGGCGACGGGTGGCAAGCCGATGGTCAAAGCGGCCTACAGTTCTGGGCGCCCGGCCTATGGCGTCGGCGCGGGCAACTCGTCCATCGTCATCGATGAAACCGCCGATCTGGACATCGCCGCGCGGAACACTCGCATTTCAAAGACCTCCGACTTTGGGTCGGGCTGCTCGGCCGACGGCAACATCATCATCCAGCGCTCAGTTTACGACGATATGGTCAAGGCGCTTCAAGCCGAGGGCGGCTACCTGTGTTCGGATGAAGAGAAGGCCATGCTCGAAGCGGCCATGTGGGACGAAAAGGGAAACCGTACGTTTCCGACCATCGCCTGTCCGCCGCAGCAAACGGCCAAGGTCGCCGGTTTTAGCGTCCCCGAAGATCGCAAGTTTCTGATGGTTGAAAATCAGGGGCAAATCGGCCCGCGGCACAAGTTCTCCAAGGAAAAACTGACCACGTTGATGGCGCTATATCACTTCGACACATTCGATGACGCGCTGGAAACGGTCAGCCAGATCTACAACACCGGGGGCAAGGGCCATTCCTGCGGCATCTACAGCCACAATGACGATCACATCGACCGGTTGGCGCGTCTGGCTCCGGTCAGCCGCATGATGGTTCGACAGCCTCAGTCCAAGGCCAATGCGGGTGCCTGGACCAATGGCATGCCTATGACCAGTAGCCTGGGCTGCGGCATCTGGGGCGGCAACATCACCAACGAAAACGTCACCATGAAACACATGATGAACTACACTTGGGTCAGCCGTCCCATCCCAGAGGATCGCCCCTCGGAGCCGGACTTGTTCGGTGAGTTCTACGGACAGGAGGTCGCGTGATGGACGGAGCGAAACTGGAAGGTAAAACCGTCGCCGAACATATCGTCGACTTTCTCGAGCGTCGCGAGGTCGAACATGTGTTCGGCCTGTGCGGCCACACGAACATCGCGGTACTGGCTGCGCTTGCCGAAAGTCCCATCGATTTCGTTACAGTGCGACACGAACAAATCGCCAGCCACGCAGCGGACGCTTACGCCCGCGTGACGGGCAAGGCCTCGGTGGTGTTGTCCCATCTCTCCCCAGGTTTGACAAATTGTGCCACCGGGGTCGCCAACGCGGCCTTGGACTGTATACCTATGGTCGTGATCGCGGGCGATATTCCTACGCACTACTATGGTAAACACCCGCATCAGGAGGTGAACCTGCACGCAGACGCTGCCCAATGGGAGATTTATCGCCCCTTTGTCAAACGTGCATGGCGCGTAGATCGGGCAGACCTGATGGCCGAGATTCTTGAAAAGGCGTTTCATCTCGCTGAAAGCGGCCAGCCCGGGCCGGTGCTGGTCAATGTCCCCATGGACATCTTTTCAGAGGTGATCCCCTCGGACAGTTTCGACCGTATCCGCGACAACACGCGCGCGCTCAAGAAACCGTCGATTGACGACGAGACAGCGCGAGAGATTGTCGAGGCACTGGCAAAAGCCGAAAACCCAGTCGCTTATGTCGGAGGTGGTATTCTTCTGGCACAGGCCAGCAAGGAGTTGCGAGAATTCGTTGAACATATGGGCCTGCCAGTCGCGCATTCCCTGATGGGTAAAGGCGCGTTGCGGGACGATCATCCGCTTGTGCTGGGAATGACTGGGTTTTGGGGCACCGAATTAGTCAACCAGTCCTGCTTGAGTGCGGACTACATCTTTGCCGTGGGCACTCGGTTCAAAGAGGCTGATTGTTCAAGTTGGTACCCTGGCTACACGTTCAACATTCCCGGATCGAAGGTCATTCATATCGACATTGAGCCGCAGGAGATCGGTCGGAACTATCCCACCGAGATCGGAGTTGTTGCTGACGCCAAGGCCGCATTGCGCGTCCTCAACCGGGTCGCCCGCGAGAAATATCCGGACGGCTTCAAGCGCCCCACGCTGGAGCAGAAGATCGCTGATTTCCGGACGGACTTCAAAGCGCGTAACGTGGACATGGCGACCTCGTCAGCCTTTCCAATGATGCCCGAGCGTATTCTGGCAGATACCCGCAAGGCACTGCCCGAGGATGCCATCATCACCACGGACGTTGGGTGGAACAAGAACGGAGTCGGGCAACAGTTTGATATCCTGACGCCGGGTTCGATCCTGACCCCCGGCGGGTTCGCGACGATGGGTTTTGGCCCTCCGGGTGCGATCGGCGCGAAACTGGCAGCACCTGATCGTGTGGTGATCAGCCTGGTTGGCGATGGTGGATTCGGTCAAAATCCGTCGATGCTGGCAACAGCGGTCGAACTTGATCTGGGCATCATCTGGCTGGTTATGAACAACAATGCCTTCGGAACTATCGCCGGCCTTCAAAAAGCGCATTACGGTCTGACCTACGGCACCACTTTCCCCGGATCAGCCGCCGCACCCGCAAACGGACCGGGCTATGCCGACATAGCGCGAGCCTACGGCGCGGAAGGGCACAGACTCAGCGCTGCCGACGAACTGTTGCCCGCATTGGAAGCGGCAATCGCCAGTGGCAAGCCAACCGTGCTCGATGTGCCAATGATCAACAACCCGACACCAACAACCGGGCATTGGAACATCTTGGACATATACTCGCCGGACAAAGAGGTATCTCACGTCGCGACTTGACGAAACTGGGCGCGTTCAGACGCGCCCAGTTTCTTGTGTCAATGCTCATCCGTGTTCGAGCAAATATCAACAGCTTCGTAGCGGCGCAGTCTTCGTTGTTGTGTGTCTGACTTTTTTGTTGGTAAGTTACTTTCACCGAAGCACGTGAGATAATATCATATTGCGATAAACTGAAGTATGTGCGTTCTTAGCGTTCAAGTTTTCGCTCCCTCAGCGAATGGTAGGTTCGACGGGATGCTTCGCAGTATCACTAACAGGCAGCCAGTGGCAGCTTAGGGCCGCCCATGTAGACGGCCCAGAAAAGTTAGATTTCAATGGCTTCGGCGATGGCTAGGGCATCCTCAAGTTCAACACCAAGATATCTAACCGTACTGTCCATCTTTGTGTGTCCCAACAGAAGCTGAACAGCGCGAAGGTTGCCAGTCTTCTTGTAAATCTGGGTAACTTTCGTGCGGCGCATCGAATGTGTGCCGTATGCACCGGCTTCCAGTCCGATCGACGTGACCCAGTCCCGAACAATCCGTGCATACTAGCGCGTCGATATATGAAGGCGCTCATGAAAACGGCCTGGCCAAAGATACTCTGACCCGACCATCAGTTCCTCTTCCATCCATTTCTCGACGGATGCGCGGGTGCCTTCCGATATCGCGAACCGGACTGGCTTCTGCGTCTTGCTCTGCAGCACTGAGGCGCGTTCCTTGATCTGGCCAGACGCCATAACATCCACAACTTTCATCTTCACAAGGTCGCACCCGCGAAGCTTGCTATCGATCGCCATATTGAACAAAGCTAGATCACGATGGTTCACTGCCAATTCAAGCCGCACGCGGATTGCCCAGACGTGCTTTGGCTTCAGCGGTCGTTTCTGGCCAACGATGCGTCCTTTGTTCCAGGCTGGGCGAAGCGCGCGAATGGCCGGTAAGTTTGGTGTTTCCATGACTGATCCTCCGATCCGCCATGCCCTCCCAAAGCGACAACCCGACGTTGACACGGACGTCATACCACAGGATGCCGCGTCGCCTCCGGTGTCAGCAGTGAGCTCGAAGCGAACCCTACACATATTCGCAGAAAGCAGACATGGCGTATCTGCTGAGCATTCGGCTTCAAGGGCATTGAGAACGGCTATTGTCGTATCTCGAAAACCATGAGCTGAACCCAGGGCGATCCACCATTGCCATGCTACATTACGATCAGGGGAGCTTTGACAAGTATGGGTGCAGCATTCCGCGCTGCCATGAACGCGTAAGGTCCGACCTTCTGCGGTGCCATTTTTGCATCGCAGGGATAGAACATTACAACCGGAATCGGGCCAGCCCCAACTGAATCCGGGACCAAATACTGGCGCATGCCCAATTACGACTTCATAGAAATACCCAAGTGATCGTGCGACCGCGCCTGACGGTTTGGCAACCGCGTCTCTAACAACCCAAAGACTTATGGCTACTTTGACGCCGATGCGAGCGCCGCTCCGATTCCCACAAACGCGCCACCGGTGATTCTGTTGAACCATCGTCCGCTTCGGGCAAGCCAGGGCGCAATGCGTTGCGCAAATCCTGCGAGCAACAGCTCGTAAACAACCTCAACGAGTACGAACGTCCCGCCAAATACGGCGAGCTGAAGCAGGAAAGGCGATCCCGTGACCATGAACTGTGGAAGGAACGCAGCAAAGAACAAGAGGCCCTTTGGGTTTGAAACGGCGACAAGAAATCCTTGCTGGAACATCTTGTAGGTCCCAAGATCATTCGTTCTTGTCAAACTGGTCGCCGCACCAAAATCGGGGGGTGTGGAGCGCCAGACCCGAATACCAAGATAGACGAGATATGCGGCACCGATCCATTTCGCGACGAGAAAAGCCCGCTCCGATGCAGCGAGCAAGGTGCCAAAGCCAGCCAGAGAAATCGCGATCAGAAGGAAGAACCCAAGCGCTCCGCCCAAAACGGTGGAAACAGTAGGGCGGAAGCCGTAGCAGGCCCCATGTGTCAGGGACAACAACCCATTCGGACCAGGGGTAAGGGACAATCCAACCGCAGCAGCCAAATAAACCAGCCATAGTTCGTACGTCATTTCATGCCTCCAAATCCGCCAAAGTGACCTTTTTCTAGCCATTCAACGCGCGCAACCGGTGTCCTCGGCATTTGATTTACCAACACACGCTGGTATGTGCCTGAATTCAATTTTCGTCCTCTCGCTTAAGCAAGCCCCGCAAAAAAATTCCTGCATGGTCTCGCTTGAATTTTTCCACATCCATGGGATCAATTCCGCTGAAGATCAGGCTCCAGATACCTGCAAATATTGCTGGCGCAATAATGGTCCGCGGATCCAAACCTGAAGCCTGTTGGCTGAGCTCGCCACTCTCCACTCCGGCGCTGATCAGGCGGCGCAAGGTCGCGTTACCCTTTGAAAAAATCTCACGATGGTAGAAGGCAACAATTTCTGAGTGATCGTGTCCTTCGGCCACCATGACCTTGAAAATGTAGCGCGCGTCACCCGCCACAAGCTGATCGTATAACCGGTCGATGACTTTCTCAAAGAGTTCCTCATAGGGCCCTTCAAACTCCACGATGGCCTGAGCCGCTTCGTCAAGTGCGCGTTCCATAGTGTCGCGCGCCACTGCCTCAAAGATGTCCATCTTGGAATTGAAGTATAGATACACCGTTGTCCGGGAAATCCCGGCACGACGTGCAATTCCCTGAAAAGTGCTCCCCGCAAGACCCTTTTCACGAAGCTCTTCCAGTGCAGCCTGGCGTATCTCACCGGGTCGGTGCTTTTTGCGACGACGGCGCTTGGTTTTTGCTGTGTGTTCCGAAATCTCAATCACCTCCTATTGCCAACTACAACTTACTGACGTAAGTGTCACTAAAATCTGAACAGCGTGTCTGGTCGGCAGTTTGTGCTAGCTAGAACCTCTGGAATGCCCGGAGTTACAGTCCGCAATGAGCCTCTGCACTACGAAAGGCGCACAATGTACAGGCTCTGATTAGGGGAGTACACAATCAGTGCAGCAGGTCATGGCGAGGTCTTTGGCTTTGTCATCGCTCTAGCTAGGAAACGAATTAAGTCGGCTCTCAACATTCAACGCATGCTTGCGAGTGTATTTCTAGGACTGGGTGGTTGGGCATTGATGTTCCCAGGTACTGTCGAGCAACTTGTTTTTAAACCAAATTACTTCGTGGGCAACGAAACGAGCCGACTATTGTTGGCGTGCTTTGGCGCACAAGCTGTTCTGACAGGCACCATTATGGCCCTTGCGCGGTTTACGCCTACCACCTTCCTGGTATTTGGATTGGTGGGCTCGATCCCGTTCTTCATCTTCAACTATTATTTTGTCTTTGTAGTTGAGATGTTCACCCATTGGATGCTGCTCGACTTTGTTGGGAACGTGTCGATTTTTGCCTTGTGTATGTATGGATACTGGAAGTCGCTACAGGAGATGCGTCGGTCCCACTCACACTGATCAAACCTTATGCTGTCGGGGATTTCGACGAGCCGCTTAGAAGACCAAATACCTATCGAGATGTGCAGAAAGCGTGAGGGCAATCAAGCGCAGCATTACGATGAGCCTGGAAGACTGGTAGTCTGGAGCAGGCGCGCCTAACCGGCCTGAGTACAAATGATCGGAAAAACATGCCCAGATTGCACAGTAAGACAGCCCTTGTGACAGGTGGTGCGCGCGGCATTGGAGCCACAATTGCACGCGCTTTTTGTGACCAGGGAGCGAAGGTCATCCTGACTGACAAAGACGTCGATCTTGGTCGAAAGACAGCCAAAGAAATAGGCGCGGAGTTTGCAAAACTGGACGTGTCTTCCGAGATGGGCTGGGAGGCTATCGAAGCACAATTCCCAGTACTTGATGTGCTTGTGAACAACGCGGGCATCACCGGATTTGAAGGATCCATAGACGGACAACCTCCTGCACATGATCCCGAGAACGCAACACTTTCAGACTGGCGAGCGGTTCACGCGACCAACAGTGACGGGACATTTCTCGGATGCCGCTACGCTATTCGTGCCATGCGCCCAGCGAAAGCCGGATCTATCATCAATATCTCTTCACGCTCTGGCATCATAGGTGTGCCTATGGCGGCAGCATATGCCGCTTCAAAGGCTGCTATCCGAAATCACACGAAATCGGTCGCACTGTATTGTGCAAGTCAGGGTCTTGATATTCGCTGTAACTCAATCCATCCGGCGGCAATTATGACGCCGATGTGGGAGCCACTATTAGGCGAAGGTGCAGACCGCGCAAAACGAGAGGCGGAAATCGTTGCTGATACTCCGATGCGGCGATTTGGAGAAGCGTCAGAGGTGGCTGCACTGGCTGTTATGCTTGCATCCGACGAAGCCACCTACATGACCGGAGCTGAGCTTAACATTGATGGAGGAATCCTTGCAGGGTCTGTGGCCCTTCCTGACGAGTGAAGGCGCGAAGGAGTTAGCGCAACCGAGCGGTCGTCTGGACTTTTATAGCACGGAGGCGCAGGTGGGCTTTGGTATTGCTGCGACGGATAGGCATGCTGCAGTGTCCGGTTCGGATCACCAACAACCGCTGACCAGCGAAGCAGATAAGGACACCTGTGAACCCATGCTGAACTCTAGACCAGGCACAGCAACTGACTTCTGTTCTAGAGATTTGTTTACCGATCAACACGGGCCAAAGCGAGACCGATACCCGACCCAACAAAAAGAACACCAGTTAGCCTGTGACGCCATCGTCCGAGCCTGACTATTGCGGGTCGCGACATCTGCGCAGAAGCGGCCCACACAAGATCACCGAGCATGACTACGGCAAGGAAGATCACAGCGGTAAAAAGCAAGGCAGAAAACCCCGATCCGATAGCCACAAACTGAGGCAGGAATGCCGTGTTGAATATCAATGTCTTCGGATTGATTGTCGCGATTAGCAGGCCCTGCCAGAAGAGTACTGTCAGCGGCTCACCGCTGGCGCTTTGTTTTTCGATGTCCACGACGCCCTTACGCCATGTGGTCACGCCGAGATAGATCAGATAGGCCACTCCGATCCATTTAAGCCAAAGAAAAGCGTAGGCTGCAAATTCGAGGAGTGCAGCCAGACCTAGGACAACGACGACAAGTTGCAAAGCCACGCCAATAGTGGTGCCAAACACTGTCATCGCGCCGAAGCGAAATCCGTAAGCCAGCGTGTTTGCAACAATCAATGCTACGTTCGGCCCAGGAATGGCAACAAGGAGAACGGTAGCTCCAACTAGTGCGAATATCAGACTCGGTTCCATCGAACACTCCTTTTTGAGAACAGCATTAGCAGTCATTGTCCAGGAGCCAGCTTCATCCCGAACAGCCTGAGCCAAAAAAGCCAAGACTTTAAGGTCTGGATTGAGTCGCGAGCAACAAGAGAAGCAGAAAACTGCGAAGGTCTGTAGAGGGTCCAATCCGAAAGAAAGTCAGGCCGCAGTTAATGGCGGCTTTTTCATTGGTAGCATGGGTTTCAGAAAACGCGATCATGGTTGTTGACCTGGGTCAAATCGACCGCAGGCCAGTATTGTATGAATTGCGGGGATCATAGGAGCTCACCACCATGACATGTAACAAGGTCGGCCGATTCGTTTGGCATGATCTCTTCACGGGCGACCGATCACGCTCAATGGACTTCTATCGAGACCTTGCCTCCTGGAGCTTTTTGACAGAGCACGCGATGGATTTTGCCTGGGGCGGCGGTGAGAAGGACTTTGTGCTCGCCTTGGCACAAGAAGAGGTTGGTGCAGGCTTTGCAGAGACACCGCAACACTATGACGACGGATGGATCGCATATGTGGAGGTCGAAGATGTAGATCAATCCGCGTCGGCAGTTGAGAGACTCGGTGGAACCGTTGTGAGACCGCCATTCGAGGTGCCGGGCGTTGGTCGCAACTGTCTTTTGAGGGACCCTTTGGGAGCATTGGTCGGTATCTGCCTGTCCCGACACTCCTATCCGGTGCAGCAGCGGCAATTTGGAGTAGACGGGTATCTATCGAGTTCAGCAGATTTCCCTGGTGAATTTTATTCGGAATTGTTCGGATGGATTCCCGGGCGCGACAGCGAACTGCTACGAAATACTATCATTTCACTACCGTCCGGCTATGAAATTGCCGAGCAGTTGCGTGTGTTGCCTCAGGAACAAGAAGATGCCCACTGGATTCCGAGCATCAAAGTTGAAGATGTCAACGCCGCCTGTCGTGACGTGCGACGATTGGGTGGAAAACTAGTCAAGATCGACACGACTGATCCAGATCGCACACGCCGCCCGGTCTTTTACGATCCGAATGGTGCGCTATTCTTTCTTGTTTGCGCGTCGCTCCGGACACAGAACGATTGTTAAGAGCAAGGGCAGCTTAATGCCCTTGCTTGGTCGGTTCCCTAAAAGGGGAACCGATAATGCGAAGGAGGTGGGTGTACAACCTCCGGCGGAAGGCCGACGTCCTTCCTCAGATGAGCCGGCAACTCGGTTCTTCTGCGCAAAACAGGCCGTTCCACGCTTAATCGCCGGGCGAAGATAGCCGCTAGCCGCAGTAAGAGGCCACGCGATCGGTTGATTGGAATGTAAAGTGATAAGCTTGGCATTGCTCTCTCCATGAAATGATGGAAAGCCGCCACATGAGTAAAACACAAAAAAGGCCGCTCACGAGGCGGCCTTCAGATTGGAAACCTGTCAGACCGCTTTAACGGGCTACTGCGCCTACCGCGCGAAGCATTGAAGTCTGACAATTCAGCATATCTGATCTCTCCTGTATCAGGGTTTCCGGTTCGTCTAGTTACCAGACGAGTGATCTCAATTCAACAACCCACACATGCATTGGTCGAATTCAGCCGGATATGCGGGCAGCAAGCGCAGCATTTTGCGGCCTCAGTAAATGTTCGTTCAGGGCCGTGAGTAAAGGTCAGTTCATATCCGGAGTCTGTCCGTTTCACCAATTCGCAGAACTGGCCGATTAGCTCCACAGCAATTGCGTAAACAGTTCATTGTCCGCAAAAGATTGCAACAGAACCTTGCGGCATCTATGGCCCCCATAGCAACTGTGGAAACCAGTCCCAGCACCGTGGGGATCGCCAGTTTCAGGATTTCGCGCATCTCAGAGCGCACCCTACCTTCGTCACAAACGTGCCCTGGGCGGCCGGAGTGAATCCTTGCCGTCATTGTCAATCTTTCTTGTCTGTTTGATGAGGGAAACATCTGAGCCGGTGCCTCCCTAGGGTTTAATTGCGTCTGTTCACGTCAGCGCTGCACATTGCCAAAATCCAGAACGGCAATGGCGTCGACCTCGAAGAGCATTCCATCGAGGGCCAGCCTTGGCACGGGCACAAGCGCCTGCGTTGGCAAGTGAGTGCCGAAGACGGCCTTGAGTTGACGCGTTAGAACGGCCAGTTTCGCCTGATCGTGATCAACGACATACGTGGTGAGCTTCACCACTTGGTTGGCGCGCGCGCCTGCAGCTTCGAGCGCAATAGCGAGGTTCCGGTAGGCTTGCGCGACCTGCGACTCGAAATCTGGCGCGAGGTCGCCTTGCGAGTTCTCCCCGCCTTGTCCGGCGATCATGACGAGATCGTCCGCAACCATCGCATGACTGTATCCATTTGGCGCTGGATCGTAGAGGGCAGGCGGATTGACGGATCTTATTCCTTCGGCCAAGCCGGGGTTGGCAGTAAAGGTGAGCATAACGGTGGCTCCAATGGTGTGGATGATGTTCTTCATGGTTTGAGCCCCGGGTGCGGGTGTCAGTTGATGTGAACCGCGTCGAGATGGGTAAGCTTGTCGGGGTTTCGGACGATATAGATGTCCTGGACCTTTCCGTTGTGGTCGAAGGCAAAGGAGAGGGCCGCCGTGGTCGTTTCCTCGAATTTGATCAAGGCGCCATGCATACCATTCAGGTTTACCAGCACCCATTCGTGATCCGCCCAATACCGGCGCAGTTTGGAAGAAACGAAACTGCAGAGCGGTATGGCACCTTCGATCGCTTCAAGAATTGCGGGAACCTTGCCGCCGCCATCCGCACTCAGGCGAGCATCGGCCGCCAACATACGAGACAGTTCGTCGATCTGCCCATTAGTCACTGCCGTTTTGAATGCTGACAGGAACGCCATTTGCCGATCCGGAGAGGCGTTGTGACGCACAACCGAACGCCCCACATTGCCACGCGCTCGGGACACCAGCTTGCGGCTGCTGGCTTCAGAGGTATCGAGTGTTTCCGCAACGGCAGCATGAGACAGCTCGAAAACATCGTGCAGCAGGAATGCTGCACGCTCCTTCGGCGTCAGCCGCTCGAGCATCATCAGAAACGCCATCGAAAGGCTGGATGTCAGCTCGACGTCCTTCTCGGCGTCACTATCGACGGAAATCTGTACCGGTTCCGGTAACCAGGCTCCCACGTAGTCCATGCGCGCCCGGTCGCCCGAGCGCCGCATGTCGAGGCAGCGACGCGTGCAAACGGTGACAAGCCAGCCGCTTGGATTCTCAATCGTTGAGCGATCTGTGTCCGCCCATTTGAGAAAAGTGTCCTGCACCGCATCTTCAGCATCGCTCAGTGAGCCGAGAACCCTGTAGGCGAGGCCGGATAATCTCGGTCGCATACTTTGGAAAGCATTGAGTTCTGACGGTGTGAGTTCAGTGCTTCGATACATTGATCCGGTTCCACAGATTGATCATTGCAACTTCGGCGGTAAGAGCGCCGATCTCTTCATCAGAGAAATGCCCACTCAACCGAGCGCGAATGGCTCCAAGATCAGATTTCAAGTGCAAACTGGTCAGAGCTTCGGTCCATTCGAGTGCGGCTTTCTCCGCATCGGTGAAGTCGTTCACCTGATCCCAGGCGATCACCCGGTCGAGGCGTTCGCTGGTCTCCCCGTTCTGCCGCGCCTCTTTCGTGTGCATCTTGATGCAAAAACCGCAGCGATTGATTTGAGAGGCACGAAGCTGAACCAGATGGCGGATCTTCAGATCAAGCCCATGGGTGTCGAGCACTTGGTGCACGCCCGCCATCGTCTGGAGGACGTCGGGGATCGTTTGTTCGTATTTGGCTGCTGTTGAAGCGCTCATCGTCACTTTCCTTAGTTTGTTTATCTTATGCCCTAGTGACGATTGTCGGATGGGTTTTGTGACATGCCGGCCCGCAAATCCAATTAAGATATTGTTTTATTGTTTTTATTTGTCTGAAATTCCGCGTGGTGATTGAGTGTTTGGCTTACCATCAATGCACCGACCCGGATCATGCGCTTTCCTATTTGGGCGTCGGGCATGCGCATGCAGCGGGTCGCAATCCCGTTCCCCGCTACCTTAGTGGAGTGCCATGTAACAAACGAAAGGCATGGCAATGAAACTCAACAACAAGACGATCATTATCACCGGAGCGAGCAGCGGGATCGGTGCGACAGCGGCATTTTTGTTCGCGAGCAGCGGGGCAAACGTCGTTCTGGGCGCGCGCCGCGAAAAACAACTGGAGCAAATCGTGGGACAGATCACGCAAAGTAACGGTAACGCCATTTCGCTTGCAGGTGATGTGGCCGATGAGGCTTACGCTCGCGCGCTTGTCGAACTGGCCGAGAAGCGCTTTGGTGGGCTCGATGGCGCTTTTAACAATGCAGGCACAACGGGCGACATGAGTTCATTGCCAGACATGGATAGTGACAACTGGCACAAGGTTGTTTCCGTCAACCTGAACAGCGGCTTTTATGCAGCGAAATTTCAGATTCCGGCATTGCGCAAACGAGGTGGTGGTTCGATCGTGTTTACCTCATCCTTTGTCGGACACACGGTTGGTCTCCCGGGAATGGGAGCCTACGCTGCGGCAAAGGCGGGCTTGATCGGTATGACACAGGTCCTGGCTGCTGAACATGGATCAGAGAACATCCGGGTGAATGCACTTTTGCCCGGTGGAACAATGACCCCGATGGCAGGCGAAGACGCCAAGTTCCATGAGGTTGTCAGAGGTCTTCATGCGCTCAAACGCATGGCTGAGCCCACCGAAATTGCTAACGCAGCACAATTCCTTCTATCGGAAGACGCTTCGTTTGTAACCGGAAGTGCGATGCTTGCAGATGGGGGTAACTCCATTAACAAGTTCTAATGACATATAGAGCAGACATTGGTACAGGTTGGATCAATGTCTGTTCAGTCCGCTTACAAGACACTGTCTTTTGCACCGAATTCAGGATCTGCTTGGGCGGCTGCACGATCAGAAGATACTCTACCGACCTAAGTCGGGAGTGTATGTCGGTGGTTGACTAGTGGACCAAACAGATCTGACGGGCTAACGCGAGCTGGGCATCCAAAGGGTACGGAACACGCCCGCACAGATGGGCATCGACCTGACAACATTCGCTGTGAGCCCCTACCTGCCGTCGATTAGGCTTCCGTTCTTTGCATACGCGACCCGTCGCGACCCCCGCAAACCAGACATTCCCAAGCGCTTTACAGTTGGCAGGGGTGCGGACAAAGCCGACTTTCTCAGTAACTGGGCTAAGTTCTGCTTAGCATGCAAGCGTTTCAATGTTAGACGAACGCGAATATTAATTGATGCGCGCCACCCTTTTCTTACGCCAAACTGTTTCGAAGTCTCTCCGCAAATAGCTCCGTAAACTGTTTTGTCGCTGCCGATCGAAACTGAGTGGGAGGGTAAACGGCAAAGATTCCTCCAGTTGGAAGCGCCCAGTTCGGAACAAGCCGTATCAATGTGCCGTTTTCAATTTCCCTCATGGCGAAAAAATCTGGCAGAATGGAGATCCCAGCCCCTTCGATTACCATTGCCTTGATCGCGGGTGTTACGTCTGCTCGCAGCGCGGGGTTCATTTGAACGTCAGAAATTTCACCGGTAGCTTTTTTAAATTGCCAGTTCAGCGGGTTCGGCAGGGCTCCGTGTTCGACGAACGGAAATGCTGCTAATTCTTCTGGATGTTCTGGTTGCCGAAATTGCTCGACCAGTTTTGGCGACGCCACAACGATTTGTTGAAATCCGGCCAACTTGCGCGCAACGTTGGCGGAATCGGCAAGCCAGCCGACCCGATATGCAATGTCAAATCGTGCCTCAACCGGATCGAACCGCGTATCGCTTAGCTTGAGATCAATCGTTACAGCCGGATACGCGATGCGAAACTCGGCCACGACCGGCGAAACGTATGTAACGCCCATATCGAGAGGGGCAGTGATGCGCAGGTTTCCGGTCGGCTCTGTGCGCCCTTGTCTTACCGCTTCAAAGGCTTCTTCGGCCTGTGCCACTGATGCACGTGCGGCTTCATAGAAGGACTGTCCGACTTCTGTAAGATTCAGGTGGCGCGAGTTACGTACAACAAGAGTCGCACCAAGCTCTTCCTCCAGTAGCTGAAGCTGCTTGCTGACAACAGCCTTGCTAATACGCATTCGCTCGGCGGCTGCGGTGATCGTTCCTTCTTCAACGATGGCGACAAAGTACTCTAGGCGGTTCAGATTTGATTTCTTCATATTTGTCATCTTTTAGCTGACATTGCATCTATAATACTTGCCTTTGGTTTACAATGAGAGCGCATTATTTGTGGTTCACCGGAACGGAGACTACAATGACGCGCTTCACCTACATTTATGACACCTATTGCGGCTGGTGCTATGGTGCCGCCCCAGTGATTGATGCGCTGATTGAGAGTGGTACTGATGTTACCGTTATGCATCGCCATTTGTTCCAGGGCGCAAATGCATACCGAATGGGCGATGGCTTCGCGCGAATGGCTTTGCAATATGACCGACGCATTGAGCAGCTGACCGGGCAAACGTTCAGTGACGCTTATGTTCAAGACATTCTGGGAAACCCAGATGAAGTGCTGGATTCCAGCCTGACCGCATACGCCGCAGCTTTCGTTCATGATCAGGGCGCCAGGGCAGAGATGAAGCTGGCACATGTTTTGCAACGGGCACGTTATATCGACGGCGTTTCTGCGGGTAACAGCGAAGCGGTCCGTAATGCACTGATTGAGTTCGGTATGAACCATCCGTTGGACGAAGGCAGAAACCACGCCCTGCAGATCAGTGCGGAAGCAGCAAATATGCAAACACAATTCGGGACGCCGGGTGTTCCAACCCTGTTGATGCAAACCAATGGCGGAACAACCCAAGTCGATATCTCAGCTTATTACACCCTTCCCGAAGAGATCGCGGCACTGGCCGCATAAATGCAAGGAGCATCCCTATGAAGACGATCCTCACCTCCACGGCAGCCGTGCTTTTCTCAACCACAGCCTTTGCGGCTGATCTCACCATCACTTCCTTTAGCCCGAATGAAGGTAGCCTGTTCCCGGTCTCATCGAACCTGATCGAAGGCCCAAACGAGGTGATCCTGGTGGACGCCCAGTTTGAAAAGGACGATGCCCAGCAACTGGTTGATATGATCAAGGCAACAGGAAAAACCCTGACGACCGTCTTTATCAGCCACAAGGATCCTGACTTCTATTTCGGGCTGGATACGATCCGTGCTGCCTACCCGGATGCAAAAATTGTCGCGACACCAGAGACCGTCAAAGGCATCGAGAAAACTATCCAGCTTAAATATGATTTCTGGGGTCCGATCCTGGAAGGGAATGCCCCAACAGAACTGATTGTTCCTGAAGTTCTGGAAGGCGATAGCCTGACGGTCGATGGTGAAACCGTTCAGGTGATCGGCCTCGATGGACACGATCCGGTTCACACCTTTCTGTGGATACCTTCGGAAGAAACCGTGCTGGGCGGTGTTGTCCTTTATGAAAACGTGCATGTCTGGATGGCCGACAACCAAACTCTGGAAAGCCGCGACAGCTGGCGTGCCACATTGGACCAGATTCTGGAATTGAATCCCGAGCGGATTGTTCCGGGCCACGTCATTGGCGACAGTGCAGAGGACGCAAGCATCGTTGAATTTACTAAAGAATACGTCGCCGCCTTCGAGGCCGCCGCGGACAAGGCAGAAGGTTCAGCAGAATTGATTGCCGCGATGCAGGCAGCCTATCCCAACTTTGAGAACGTGAGCGACCTGGAGCTAAGCGCCCAGGTTATCGAGGGCGAGCGTTCCTGGCCTTAAGCGTAACCCGGCATCAGAAGCCGTCCAATTCGGTTTCCGTATTTCAAATTGGGCGCTGGCCCATCAAATCCGGCGCTCAATCACCAACAGTGCAAAACTCAGTTTGCCGTGAACCACACTGCATTCGCCGCGAGGAAGAGAAGCAATTTCATGTCTTGCAAGTTCGCGAATACCAAGATCACGCAATGCAGCACCATTGGTGCTGTCCTGTTTGCATTCGTTTCGGCGACAACATTTGCCGTCAACGCTCAGGAGCAAAACATGACTCCATTGGAAATTGTCAAAAGCACCTATGAAGGCGAAACCTCCGAAGAAAACGGTCGCAGCCTTCAGGCGCATCTGGCTCCTGACGCCAAATGGACCGAGGCAGCGGGTTTTCCCTATGCGGGAACCTATACCGGTTTTGACGAGATCGCGAAGAACGTGTTTGCGCGGTTGGCTTCAGAATGGACCGGCTATCGGTTTGTCCCTGAAAATTATGTAGCCGATGACCACCGCGTCGTCGCCTACGGCACCTACTACGGAACGTATAATGCAACCGGTAAGGCATTTTCGGCGCGCGTTGCACATGTCTGGCAGGTCGAAGACGGCAAGATCGTAAAATTCGAACAGTTCGTCGACAGCGCGCCTGTAAAGGAAGCGATGGAATAGTTCATTCCATCTCATCTGAATACCGATTTCACTCAACATCAGTCGGCGGGCTCAAAAACGCGCCGCCGATCAAATCTCGGGAATGAACCAAATGATAGCAGCTCTGAACAATCAATCCCCGCGGGTTCTCAGCATACTGCGGGTCATGACGGGTCTTTTGTTTATGGCTCATGGAACCCAGAAAATACTGAACTTCCCTACGCCGCCAGAGTGGGAGGTCGCAACATTCTCGATGCCATGGTTTGCTGGCATGATGGAACTGTTCGGCGGTGCCTTGATTGTTCTGGGCCTTTTTACGCGCCCGGTCGCGTTCCTTCTGTCCGGTTTGATGGCCAGTGCTTACTTCATAGCCCACGCCCCGCTGAACTTTTATCCGATCCTGAATGCCGGTGATGCCGCAATTTTGTACTGCTTCATCTTCCTGTACTTTGTATTTTCCGGCCCAGGTCGCTGGAGCCTTGATGCCAAGATGGGCCGCGAATAGCTGAGGAGGAATTGGATGACTCATTCAAAATCGCGCCGAAAGATTCTCGCAGGAATTACTTCTGCTACAGGAAGCCTACTCCTGTCCCGGACCGCATTTGCTGCGGAGTTGACACCGCGCGCTGCAGAAGGGCCATTTTATCCGACCAGATCTATGCGCATGAGCGATATCGACAGTGACTTGGTCAAGATCGCAGGGCTTGTTCGCGAGGCAGGCGGGGAAATCATTATGCTCAAAGGCCAGGTCACGGATCGCGATGGCATCCCGATAACGGGTGCACGGATCGAAATTTGGCAATGTGATGTGAATGGAAAGTACCTGCATCCCGGCGATGATCGTCCGGTTCCATACGATCAGGGTTTTCAGGGCTTTGGTCACGATATCACGGATGAGGCTGGCAATTATGCGTTCCGCACGATCAAGCCAACCAAGTATCCGGGGCGCACACCGCACATCCATGTGAAAGTCTTTGATGGGCGCCGAGAGGTGCTGACCACGCAATTCTATATTGATGGTGATCCGGACAATGCGAAAGACGGGCTCTATCGCAGGATGTCGAAGACGGAAGCCCGGGCAGTATCCATGGCATTCACTGAAGGGCCGAAAGGCGCAGAAACTACCGTAAACATTGTTGTCTGACGGCTTCGGTCGGATCAAGAAAGGAACAGATTGTGAAAAAAGCATTGATCGCCGCAGCCATGGCAATCCTGACACCAGCCATTGCCACAGCACAATCCGCAGATGCCTTCACCCATGTCGCAGGCAACGTCTATTTCTTCCAGAACGGCAGCTACAATTCGCTGGTTGTCGTCACCGACGAAGGGACCCTTGTTGTCGATCCAAACGGCCGCACGGCACAGAAACTGCAGGACAATCTTCCCGCACTTACGGATCACCCAGTGACGCACCTGATATTCTCGCATTCGCATGGCGATCACGCCTCGGGTGGTGACGTCTATGGCGACGATGTTCAGGCCATCGCGCATTCGAACGCTCCGGTAACACTGGGAGGCGTTAGTCTCGATCTCCAGTTCGACCAGGAGCATAGCTTGCAGCTGGGCGAGAACACGATCGAACTGACCTATCTAGGGCCCGGAGACGAAGAGGACATGATCGCAACGGTCGTGCGCCCTGAAAATGTGATCTTTCTTGTCGATGTCGCTGCACCCGAACGCATGTTCTACACCAGCTTGGGTGGTGACAATGTTGAGGGTTGGTATCAGCAGATACTCACCGCCGAAGCGCTCGATTTCGATATCTTCGTGCCGGGCCACGGTCGTGTAGGCAATCATGACGACCTAACAAACGTTCGGCTCTATATGGAAGAACTGCGCGCAGATGTTTTGAAAGGGCTGCAAGCCGGCAAATCGACGAACCAACTGGTCGAAGAACTTACCTACACCGGACGAAGCCATTGGCAGCAATACGAATCCTGGCGGCCGAGTAATGTGCGCGGCATGGCTCAGCATTTGATCAACAGCGGAGCAGTTGAGAAATGAATACCTGCCTACTTTGAGTTTGTAACACGGAGGTTTGCAGCCGACTGTGAAAAGCCGGATAGCGATACCCAGTCATCATAAAGTTGCCACAGCGGACGTTGTTTTGGCACCCGTTCAACGGCGCTGTGCCGCTTGCGAACTTCTGCACGTGCGATACTCAGCAGTGAATGGCAACTCTGCGGCGGTGTGAGTTCAGCTTGACCTCAATCTCGCGCATGCCGCGAACGGCAGCAAAGGGCCGATCCCCTCAAGGCCAAGCTGAGTCCAATTCTGTTGAATTTTGCACGACCACGAGCTGAAGCTAAAAAAACACCATTTCGGATTGATTGGCAGGCCGATCTTTCATCGACTTTGAAGTCGAATTTCAAGTATTAACTAATGCCCTGCTAAAAGTATTTCGGCAGGGCATGATAGGAGACCTCATATCGGACGGAATGTGTCAGTTCTTGCCGGGGCGGATTTTCTTTAACCGGTTTCGCAATAGCGGGGCAGTTTGAACCGATACCGGGCCTCACCACTGTCCACATACACGCGTTTTTCTATGCAGGCCGTGGTGCCAACAGTTTGGGAGATCGGCGCGTCGGTCGACGTGACCGAGGTCGCGGACCCGTCGGGTAATCGAACCGAAGCGATAACTCCGTTCTTGAGGTCCCCGTTGATGGGTGTCGCCGACAGGACGTTCACGGTCATGAATGCCTCATGCTCATGTTCGCCGCTGTCGTTGAAGACCAGCAATCCGGCGGCGACGGCGATAAGACCCACGCCACCTGCCACAGGTAAACCCCAGGTTTTCATGAAGGCATAAATCGAAACGGCGCGGTGCGGTCCAAACAGCCTGGAAAGAACGTTCAGCATGGTCTTCTCGTTAAAAAAGCCCCGGTCCGTTCAGGCCGGGGCTGTCTGTGCGTTAGGGGCGCAGATCGTCTTCGTCTTCGTCGTCAGCACCGCCTTTGGGCAGGTTGAAGAAGCTGTCCGCATCGATGATCGGTTCGTCTTCTTTCTCTTCCGCAGGTTCATCAGACAGCGAGAAGGTCTCCAGACCTTCAATGGCGGTCGGAATCTTCGGCGCGGCGTCCATTTCCAGCGACTGCTCGGTCGAAACCAGTTTGCGACGCTCGTCATCGCTCATGACGCCGCCTTCTGCTGCTTTCTTGGCCGCGGCTTTCTGCACGATCGCATCCAGCTCGGACTGTTTGCACAGGCCCAGGGCAACGGGATCGATCGGCTGCATGTTCGAGATGTTCCAGTGCGTGCGCTCGCGGATCGACTGGATTGTCGGCTTGGTGGTGCCCACCAGCTTGGCAATCTGACCGTCGCTGAGTTCTGGATGGAACTTCACCAGCCACAGGATCGAGTTCGGACGGTCCTGACGCTTGGACAAAGGCGTGTAGCGCGGACCGCGACGCTTTTCTTCGCCTGCCGCCGAAGGATTGAACTTTAGCTTCAGCTTATGCAGCGGGTTGTTCTGCGCCGCGTCGATCTCGTCCTGGGTCAGCTGGTTGTTTGCGATGGGGTCGAACCCTTTCACGCCTGCTGCGACGTCGCCGTCTGCGATGCCCTGCACCTCAAGCTCGTGCATGCCCACGAAATCCGCGATCTGCTTGAAGCTGATCGTGGTGTTGTCCACCAGCCATACGGCTGTTGCCTTGGCCATAAGCGGTTTTGCCATCAGCCCGTCTCCTATAAATACATCTGTCCCGTCGCCGGAATTCGGCGGCCCCTTGGTCTTGGGGCAGGTTTCCGTTGTCGGGGAACTTGGGGTCTATATAGTCGCGCAAAGGCAAGAAGGGAAGAGGCGAATGCGCTGGGTGATGTTGTGGATTCTGAGTGCCGTTGCAGCGTTTGCGGACGGCGAAAAGGCAGGCGAGTTCGACTACTACGTTCTGTCACTCAGCTGGTCGCCCAACTGGTGCGCCCGCGAAGGTGACGCGCGCGGGTCGGACCAATGCGATGCGCGCCATGATCACGGGTGGATTTTGCATGGTCTGTGGCCTCAGTACCATCAGGGCTGGCCTGCGTTTTGCCGAACATCTGAGGCACCACCAACACGTCGTTTGACACGCCAAATGACCGATATTCAGGGCAGTTCCGGTCTGGCATGGCACCAATGGAAAAAGCACGGGACCTGCTCGGGCCTCAGTGCGCCTGATTATTATGCGCTGTCTCGGCAGGCGTATGAGGGGGTCGAGCGCCCTCAGGTGTTCCGCAGGCTGGACGCCACGGTCAAATTGCCGGCCTCGGTCGTCGAAGAAGCCTTTCTGAAAGCCAACCCCGGCCTTGAGCGCGACATGATCACTGTCACGTGCAAGCAGGGCTATATCGAGGAAGTGCGCCTGTGCCTGTCGCGCGACCTTGAACCCGTGCCTTGTGGGCGAGACGTGATCCGCGATTGTACGGCCAAAGATGCGCAGTTTGATCCGATTCGTTAGAGTTTCTTGTTCTGGCAGTCGCGCGCATATTCCAGCGCTTTGGCCGTGCCTTTCAGATCGATTGCCATCACCGTCTCACCCGCGGGGTTATAGACCGTCATGGTCTTGTTCTGCGCAATCGCGTTGACGAAGCTGCGGTCGGTAAAGAACACCGTCGCCCCCGGCACGTCACGCTGATTGAAGCCGATGGCTGTGGCGTCATAGCTTTTGCCGTCCAGGTCGAACCGGATCGGATAACTCTCACCCTGTTTAATGTCGCCCCACGCCTTGTTGTAGACGGCGAAATACCCGCGATTGTCCAGCGCGTCATAGCCAATGCGCACCACCGAGAGATCCTGATACACCGTCTGAATCAGACACCCATTCCCAAGCGCCGGGTCCATCATGATGTTCCAGCCGTCAACAAAGCCCCTGTCGATGAGTTCCTGCGACAAAGCGGCGGTGGCGGTGAAGGCGGCGAAGGTGAAGGCGAGAAGGCGGGTCATGACAGTTTCCAAACACATTGGTCCTTAAGTCCTAGTGAACTGTTAGCCTTTTAGAACACCAAAGTCAGCGCCTTGTTGTTGAATTTGCATCAGCAGCGATATGAAACAGTTCCCCTAGACTTCGGGTGTTTTCAAGCAGTCGAACCTTTGCATAATTGGCAGGTGACATTTGTCAAAAGCACTCTCGAGGTTAAAAAGTGTTTAAGTTCGGACTTTTCGGCAAAAATACAGACGCAAAGGCTGAAACGAACGATCAGCAGATTGTCATCGCACAGTTGAATGCACGCGTTCAGCCTATGGATCGTGGGGATTACTTTGAGGACCCATTGGACGAGGTGCTTCGAAGTGCAGACTTGGGTGAGGTTACTGGTGGTGGCACTCAGTTAGCCGGAGATCCAGACGGCATCGCGTATTGTGATCTCGAGATCGCGATAAATGATGAAACCGATGCAACCATTCTGAAAATCACGCGAACCCTTGAGGAATTGGGAGCCCCAAAGGGATCGTTTTTGAAGTTTTCCTCTGACAGAGCGGACGTCCCCTTCGGTCAGGCTGAGGGAATGGGCATTTTTCTTAACGGAACGGATTTGCCGGATGAAGTTTATGCAAATTCTGACGTAAACGAAACTATAGGGCACCTTGAGAAGTTGTTGGAGAGTATCGGTAGTTTTCGGGGCTATTGGGAAGGAAGCAGCGAAACGGCTCTGTACTTTTATGGAGGTGACTTCGAACTGATGAAGAAGGCGGCCGCCCAATTTCTCGAAGAAGATCCCCTATGTGCAAAATCGCGTATCGTACAAATTGCATAAACCGCGAGCGATAAAGCTACAACTCTTTCCTTGCTCTCAGCGCCGCTGTGATCGTCCCGTCATCCAGATAATCCAGCTCGCCGCCAATCGGCACACCCTGCGCCAGTGAGGTCAGGCGGACCTGCCCCTCCAACTGATCCGCTATGTAATGCGCGGTGGTCTGACCATCGACGGTGGCGTTCAGCGCAAGAATGACCTCGGTGATCCCTTCGGCCAGAACCCGATCTTTAAGCCGGGGGATACGCAACTCATCCGGGCCGACGCCATCCAATGCCGACAGCGTGCCACCCAGCACGTGATAGCGGCCTTTGAAGACACCGGCACGTTCCATTGCCCAAAGGTCGGCGACGTCCTCGACCACGCACAGCTCTCCGGTCGCGCGGGCCTCGCTGTCGCAGATGTCACAGATGTCGGTGGTGCCGACATTGCCGCAATTCAGGCATTCGCGGGCGGTCACCGCCACTTGCTGCATCGCATCAGACAGAGGCGTGAGCAGCAGCGCACGCTTGCGGATCAGGTGCAGCACCGCGCGACGGGCCGAGCGAGGCCCGAGACCGGGCAGCTTGGCCATCAGGTCGATCAGATTGTCGATATCGCTGTTCGAACTCAACGCGCGTGCTCCTGCAAAAGGGCCGGGCAGGGGTGCCCGGCCTTTGGGTCGTCAGGAGTGTCTATCAGAACGGCAGCTTGATGTCTGCGGGCAGACCCATGCTTTCGGTCAGTTTTGCCATCTCGGCCTGCGAGCGTTCGGCCGCTTTGGTCTGTGCATCCTTGATGGCCGCCAGGATCAGATCTTCGACAACTTCTTTGTCGTCGCCATTGAAGATCGACGGGTCGATGTCCAGACCTTTTAGCTCACCTTTGGCGGTGGCGGTGGCTTTCACCAGCCCCGCGCCGGATTCGCCGACAACCATCATGTTGTTCAACTCTTCCTGCATGTCCGTCATCTTGGTCTGCAAATCCTGTGCGGATTTCATCATCTTGGCCATATCGCCCAGACCGCCGAGTCCTTTGAGCATTGCTTTTCTCCTGCAAATCGATTTGTCGCCTAAATACGGATGCCGCTGGTATGGTACAAGGGGAGAGCTTCTCCCGCTTGGCGTCAAGGCCTATAGCAAGACCTATCCTCCGCTTGGGCCCAGGAGTGTTTCCGGTTTAGGCGCAAAGATCAGTCTTCTTCGAACGGGTCCCATTCGTCTTCGACCTCAGGCAGGGCTTCGGTTTCGACCTTGGCCGCGCGTTCTTCCGGAGTTTCGATCCGCTTGATGCGCGCTTTGGGAAATTGCATCAGAACGGCTTGAACCATTGGATGTTGTTCGGCTTGCGCTTTAAGCGCCAGATCGGCTGCATCGCGGACCTCGGCGATCGTCGCGGCATCCCCGTCTGCCACGATTGAGACAGCCCATCGGTTCCCGGTCCAGCGTTGCAATGCTGAACCAAGTCTTTGCGCCAGGTCGGTCGGGGCGTTGTCAGTGGGTGTGAATTCGATCCGGCCCGGGGAATACGAGACCAGACGCACGCCGTTTTCGACCTCGACCAGCAGTTTGACGTCCCGGTTGGTGCGGATCAGTTCGACCACGTGTTCGAAGGTCGGATAACGCGCCAGCGCAGTCTGGATGTCTTGAGCCAATGCTGCGGTGGGTGCGCCTGCCGGGCCGCGTTGCGCCGAAAGATGCGCCGACGGCGTCGTCTGCGTGGGCGCATGACTCGGCACGGCTACACCGCCGCCGGGCCCTCCATTCGGCGGGGGAGGAGGCGCGTCCTGCAGCCGTTTAATAAGTTCTTCCGGACTTGGCAGATCGGCCACATGGGTCAGACGAATAATGGCCATTTCTGCCGCCATCATCGCGTTGGGTGCAGCAGAGACTTCTTCCAGCGCCTTCAGCAGCATTTGCCACATCCGCGTCAATACCCGCATCGGCAGCGCTTCGGACATCTGTTGACCGCGCGCGCGTTCATCCGGTGAGACGGTCGGGTCCTCGGCTGCATCCGGAGTGATTTTCACGACAGAGACCCAATGGGTGATTTCCGCCAAATCCCGCAGGACGGCCAGCGGATCGGCTCCTTCGGCGTATTGGCCGCTCAGCTCAGTCAATGCCCCCGCCGCATCTCCACGCAGGATCATATCCATCAGATCCAGCACCCGCCCGCGATCCGCCAGGCCCAACATTGCGCGAACCTGATCGGCGCTGGTTTCCCCCGCACCATGTGAGATCGCCTGATCCAACAGCGAGGTGGCATCGCGCGCGGAGCCTTCGGCCGCGCGCGTGATCAAAGCCAGCGCGTCTTCCGCAATCTGCGCGTTTTCCGCCGCAGCGATTTTGTTGAGCAAACCGATCATGTCTTCAGGTTCGATCCGGCGCAGGTCGAACCGCTGGCAACGAGACAGCACGGTTACCGGCACTTTGCGAATTTCGGTTGTCGCAAAGATGAACTTCACATGCTCGGGCGGTTCCTCAAGCGTCTTGAGCAGCGCGTTGAATGCGCTGGTCGAGAGCATGTGGACCTCGTCGATAATGTAGATCTTGTAGCGGGCACTGGCAGCGCGATAGCGGACGCTATCGATGATCTCGCGTATGTCGTTCACGCCGGTGCGGCTGGCGGCGTCCATCTCCATCACGTCGACATGGCGGCCTTCCATGATGGCAACGCAGTGCTCGCACTGGCCGCAAGGCTCAGTCGTTGGTTTGCCTTCGCCATCCGGGCCGATGCAGTTCATGCCTTTGGCGATGATCCGTGCCGTGGTGGTTTTACCTGTACCGCGAATACCAGTCATGATGAAGGCTTGCGCGATCCGGTCCGCCTCGAACGCGTTTTTCAGCGTGCGCACCATTGCGTCCTGTCCAACCAGATCTGCAAAGGTTTCGGGGCGGTACTTGCGGGCAAGAACCTGATAGGCGGGGCTGGGCGTTTCGGTCATGTCTGCTCTGTCGGATTCGTGTCAGAAACGCAGCGTAGAGACCCGCGCCGCCCGCGTCCACAGCAGGCTTTGAGGAAATTCGGTTTGGACTGCTTCGGCAGTCAGGATAAACCGGCACTCGTGGTCGGGCGGGCCGAAGATAAAAGGAGCGCGAGCGTTGGCAAATTTTGCAATATACCCGCTATGCGTTGGTTCGGGCACCTTGGCACTGTCCCCACTGCCAGGTGGCGATGGCGGATATGCAGAAGATTTGACGGTGATGTACGACTGGACCCCCAATCTGGTTGTATCCATGACCACCGAGGCCGAGATGCAGCAACTGGGTGCAGGCGGCTTTGGTCAGGATGTTCAAAACAAGTCCGCGATCTGGATGCACCTTCCGGTCGAGGATTTTGGTACGCCCCCACCGAAGATCGAAGCTCTTTGGCCGAAGGTAAGCGCAACCGCGCGACAAATACTGTCCGGCGGAGGACGTGTGCTAGTGCACTGCCGGGGCGGTTGTGGCCGGTCGGGGATGATTGTCTTGAGGCTGATGATCGAAAGCGGAGAAGATCCAGACCTCGCACTTGGCAGGTTGCGCCTGGTCCGGCCCTGCGCGGTGGAAACCGACCAGCAGATGGCCTGGGCCATGAAACAGGCCCAGAGCGATTGATGAAACAAGATCAGGCGGTGGCCTGCTGTACGACTTGCTGCGATGGGTGCGGCGCAAGGGCCGATGCCTGCAGCATGGCGCAAGGCAAAGTAGTCAAAACACCAGAAGGCAAAGTGGCGAATTCCGGGCCAAACATCATGTCGGCGTAGTCGTCCAGCATATCTGCCGGGTCGCCTGCGTTTGCCCCGCAATAGACTCTGATCTGCGATGGGCTGGCGCGAAACCGCGCGGTGCAGCCCTCGGTGCAATGGGCCAGCTCGCCGGAGCCTTCCACCTCAAACTCGCTGGTTGTTACCGGTTGCGCTGTGGCCATTGCGTCGGTCAAAGCCCGAGCCATTCGGGCCAATGCGGGGCAGGTTTTTCCCGTTTTCTGGCACAGGGTTGCGGTGAATTCGTGGGTCGTTGTCTTCCAGATCATAATGCGCCCTCCGCGCGGTGGACGGGGGACGTGGAACAGGGAACTCAGCGCACTGAAGACCTGTCCGGACACCCCGCCCGAGTTTCGGTTTCTACTTCGATGGCAGGTCTCCTGACTTGCAGGTCATCGCTTTGCCGACCTTCCCAGTCTTTCGACCAGTGGTGTTTCGGCATTGCTCACCGCTTACAGTTGCGGGGGCAGTCGCGGCCTTGGTCCGTTCCGGCATCGCCGGGCTGGACCGCACCGTGTTCCCTTTTCATCCCGTCCCAATATAAGAACGAGAACCATCACGTAATCGCTACCGGTTGCCTAGGGCCTGAGTCAAGCTGGCTCTTTTCCGTCCTTCAATCGGACGCTTGGTCACTTTGAAAATCTATTGACTTTAGCCGGGTAAAAGCGCCGATTGCTACAGGTGAACCGAACAGTTCAGATGCTTGCGAGGGCGCGATGTTGGACAATACTCCGACGGTTTTGACCGAAGATTTTGTGTTTTCTGCCGGGGAGGCCAACCTTTCCGCACGTTTGTACACGCCTGTTTCCGCGCCGGATGTGGCCGTCGTGATCCATGCAGCCACGGGCGTGCCGCGCGATTACTATCAGCATTTCGCACAATGGTTGGCCGTAGAGCAGGGTATGGCCTGTCTGACTTATGACTATCGTGACTTTGGCCATTCGCTGCGCGGGCGTCTGCGCGACTCCCAGGCTACGATGGCCGATTGGGCGTTGATCGACATGCCTGCCGCCCGGGCTGAAATGCGGCGCAGATTCCCCGCCGCACAGCAGTGGAGCATTGGCCATTCGGTCGGTGGAATGCTGGGGCCAATTCAGCCGGATATTGAGCAAATCGATCGGATGATCTGTGTCTGTTCAGGTTTGGTGACTTTATCCGACCACCCTTGGCCTTATCGCGCGCTGGCGACAATGTTTTGGTATGGCCACCCGCCATTGCTGGTAAAGGCCTTGGGATATCTTCCGGGCAAGGCGCTTGGATTCGGCTCGGACCTTCCGGCACGCGTTTATTGGCAGTGGCGCAAATGGTGCACGGCTGCGCTGAACTACGTGCCGGATATCGGCAAAACCCTTCCAGATGCCCGTTGGGCCGCGTCGGAAACACCCGTTGATCTGTTCACAATGGACGATGATCAGGTGGTGCCCCCGAACGCGGTTTGGCGGTTGGCCGATCTGTACGGTCCCAAAGCGCGCCGGCATCAGCTAACGCCGAAGGACTTTGGTTTGACCGAGGTCGGCCACATCGGCGCATTTGCGCGCCGAAATGCAGCCATCTGGCCTCGGTTGATTGCCTGAGCCGGTACTTACAGCCTTTTGCGGGATTTCTTGTCCTGCATCACTGACCGTACCATTTTGCCAAAGGCTTTGTCGCGCGCACGAGATTGGGCCACGGTTTCCGAGTTCCTTTCATCCTCGCGCCGCAGCTTTCGCCAACGCTCCAACCGCTCGGCGTCCAGTGATCCGTTGGCAATCGCGCTCTGTACAGCACATCCCGGTTCGGCCTGATGCTGGCAATCGGAAAAACGGCAGGTCTGAGCCAAATCCAGAATGTCGGAAAAGACCTCATCGACGCCATCCTGCGCATCCAGCAACCGCAATGCCCGCATGCCGGGTGTGTCGACCAGCCATCCGCCGTTCTGCATTGGGTGCAACGCGCGCGCCGTTGTCGTGTGCCGCCCGCGCGCGTCGTCCTCGCGAATACCAGACGTTGCTTCATCCAGACCCGTCATGGCGTTGGCCAGTGTAGTTTTGCCCACTCCAGATGAGCCGACCAGTGCAGCGGTCTGTCCTGTCGGGCACCAGGACAGAACTTGCTGCACGTCCATAGCATCCAAAGCATTGATTGCCATCACAGTCAGAAACGGAGCCAGCGACTCGGCGGCTTTGGAGTACTGTTCAGAATCGGTGCAGGTATCGGCCTTGGTCAGGATGACGACCGGGTAACAGCCGGCTTGATGGGCCAAAGCCAAGTATCGTTCCAGTCGGGCCAGATTGAAGTCAGCATTGCAGGAACTGACGATGAACAGCACATCCACATTAGCAGCAATCAACTGAGCCTCGGCCCCGGTTCCGGCGGCGCGGCGTTTCAAAAGGCTTCGACGGTCCAGCAAGTACTGAACGCGGTTTTGATCATCCGCCAGTACCCAGTCACCAACGGCAAAGTCGCCTGTCGGTCGGTTGGGGCTTAGCAGCGGGGCTTCCCCACTGTCATTTGCGCCGATCAGGCGGTCGCGGTGAACCTCTGTGATGCGAAAGGGAACGCATGAAGGATTGGCCGCGTGTTGAGCGGCAAAGTGTGAGGACCATCCCAGGTCCGAAAGTGTAAAAGACATTGGTCTGCCTGTGTTCAGATACAGCGAGCCGACTGGATGGCGGTCGCGCATCCATCGGTGATGTGTTCAGGCAGGTTCGAGAATGGGTCTCAGAAACGGTTTGCCTGAAGGGTTTTCGCTACAATCATAAAAGCCCTCCTGTGGCTACGGGTCTGAGTAAAGTGAGAGGTTGGACATCGACCCAAGCGGGGCTCGTTGTGGCTGCTTCCTTCCGGACCTGACCAGGTTGGCGAGGCGCTCGCCCGCGCCAACCTCTCGACACTCGATATAGGCAAGGCACGCGGAAATGACAACCCGTCACAGTGAGAGTTGAACTTGCAAAAACCCTTCGGCATCCGTGCCGGTCAGCTTTGGATTGAACTCTGCGATGTCCGCGAGGTGACACTGTGCCTTTGGGCCTGTCTTCAACAGCCCCAAGGAACCCGGCATGGGTGCAAATCTGAACGGGCAGGGCCCCTGTCCCAGCGATTCTGTCGACAGTGCATCGGCCAGATAGTCCTTCAGCACGTTTTGGATCGACAGGGTTGGAACGTTGATGGGTTCGGCGTCACGTATGAATGGAAAATGCCCGCCGCCACTGGCTCGGTAGTTGTTCAGTGCAACCACAAATCGCTGCTCTGCCGTCACCGGGCGGTCATCGAAACGTATGTCCGAGATGCGCCGAGCGCCCGGATTTGCCAGCTGTCCGACCGCATCGAACCGAGGCGGCTCGCTCAGGTCGATCACGTAGGTTAAGCCGAATAGAACATCGAAATTGTGCCCAGCTCGGTCAGGATTGACCAATTCGGTCTGAGTGCCAGATTTCAACTGATTGAAAACACCTGCCGACATTTCAAGCCAATCGCTGATGTGATCTCCGGAAACCACGACCGCACGAAGCTCGTTTGGAAAGATGTTCAGGTCGGCCACGTGCCGCATGCGCATCACGCCCGCAGGGATGTCTGTGAAAAAACGAGGCCCGGCGCGACCACCGAACTTCGAAGGGGAGGCAGCGGACAGCAAAGGGATCGCGTCATAGGCAGTACCTTTCAGGTTCTGACGCAAAGCAGAAGCCTGCGCCGCGGCCACTATCGCAAGCCCGCGATCCCTGGCGCAAAAGCTGAAATAGCTGTGCAGATGCTGATCCGTGTGACCAATCGGGTTCTCGACCCGTTTTCGTGTTGCCGTATGCACGTCTGAAAATAGCGCCACAAGCGACGGGTCTTCGGGGGCCGGGTCAGCACCTGAAACCGGGCGCAGTTCCGCACAATGGGCCGTAATCGACCAGCCCTTTTCTTCCGTTCCGGTTAGCGCCAAATCAATCACGCCAAGGTGGGATCCGGCAAATCCTGGCATGACAACAGGCGTGCCATGCACAAGGCCACCAGTGGCATCGACGTGTTCCAGCCCAACATGAGATTTCCCCGGCAGTGTCAAATGGGTATGGCCAGCAATGATGGCGTCTATATCGTCAATACCAGCAAGTGGGATAATCGCGTTTTCCAGGTCGGGTGTGGCGTCGGCAGAACCCAGACCCGAATGGGCCAGAGCAACGATCACGTCGCAGCCATTGGATCGAAGCTCTGACACCTTCTTTCGCGCGCAGACCAAAATGTCATCTACCCGGACATCATGGTTCAGCCGATGAGATTCCCAATTCCGGGTTTGCGGTGGCACGACCGAGAACACGCCGATCTTTAAAGAAGTTGGCAGCCCCTCCGCCTCAATCTGGCGCGTTAAAACCGCTTCATCCTGCCATATCGAGGCTGCGCCGGATTGATGGACATTACTGCAAACCACTGGGCAGGGTGCCTGTGAAAGGATGCGGTTCAATGCGTTCAGACCGAGCCCGAAATCGTGGTTGCCCAACCCGATTGCATCATACCCCAGTGCAGCAAAAGCCTGCATCAGCGCATGCGGCTTTTCAACCTGCTCTGCGGCCAGATCTCCAACCGGTGTTCCCTGCAAAGAATCGCCATTGTCGAAAAGTAACACGATCGAGCCTTCCGCTTGCACCTCGGTCCGGGCTTGCCGGATCAGGCTGGCGGTTCGGGTCAGACCAATTGTGGGATCAGGTGTGTCAGAATAGTAATCAAAGCTCCGCAGGTTCATATGAAGATCGGTTGTGGCCAGTATCCGGACCCGCACGGTCTGCGAAGGCAGAGAAAAGGAAGGTTTCAAATTTCTACTTTTAGCGGTTTTGTCTTAGTCATTTTCAACAAAAAGGTTAATCACAGTGAATTGCAAGGATTAGCTGCATTCATTCGATGGCGACCTGTGGTTTTGGGCGTGAAATTCCGTTGCAACTGCTTGGCCGACATGGCAGCCCTGTGCGGACAAGCCTAAGGATAACTTATGAAAAATGCGGAATATGTGACGTTTGGTGGCTCGGGGCTGGATCGCGCGGCGCATTTTCGTGGTGATGCCGAAGCGATCGAGCGCGCATTGACAGATCCCAGTGCAAAATGCCTGCTGTTGTGGCGCGGCAAGGTTTTGGTTCAGGGTGAGGCGTTGGATCAGCTGGGGCTGATCCCGATGTCGCACAAGCTGGTTGAAAACGGGCCGGGTGGCTCTGTCGAACAGCCTGTATTCCTGGGGCTGTCAGACAACGCGCCGGTGTTTGCTGCTGATATATCGGGCTGGACGGCTGATGGGCTGGATGTGTCCGGTGTCGGTGCCTTTATCGATAAATCAGAGCAGCAGCACCCGGATTTGCCTTACGGCTATGTCTTTGCCGAACTACGCAGGATCATGACCCGATTGTCGGCGCGGGACGCGGAATTGGCGGCCTCGGCCAAGGCGGTGATCGGCTGGCATGAAACGCATCGGTTTTGTGCTCGGTGTGGCGCAGCCAGCGAACTTGTGCAGGCCGGGTGGCAACGCAGTTGCCCGTCGTGCGGCGGGCAGCATTTCCCGCGTACCGATCCGGTTGTCATCATGTTGATCACCTATGGCGATTCCGTCCTGATGGGACGTTCGCCGGGTTGGCCTGAAGGGATGTACTCGTTGTTGGCCGGGTTTATCGAACCCGGTGAGACGCTCGAGGCGGCGGTCCGTCGGGAAGTGATGGAAGAAGCCGGGGTGCCTGTAGGTGAGGTCAGTTATCTATCCAGCCAGCCCTGGCCGTTTCCGGCCTCATTGATGTTCGGCTGCGCGGGTGAGGCGTTGTCGCGAGATATCAGCATCGACCCGGTTGAAATCGAAGATGCGATGTGGGTGACCAAATCCGAGATGATGCAGGCTTTTGCCGGCGAACACCCCGTTTTACTGCCAGCCCGCAAGGGTGCTATTGCGCACTTTCTACTGCAAAACTGGCTTGCGGATACGTTGGACTGACAAAATACTAAGCTGAAAAGCGAGAGAACCCCGAACCACGATGCAGTTTACAGCGCGCGAAGATATCGAAGCTCCTATCAACTCGGTGTTTGAAATGGTGGCCGATTTTGACCGATTCGAGCGGATCGCGATGCGACGCGGGATCGAGGTGCGGCGAACTTCGGGTGAAATGGGCGTTGTTCCAGGCACCAGTTGGGAGACGGAATTCAGGCTGCGCGGAAAGCCACGCCAGATTTCCGTCCAGATGGCCGAGTGTGACCCGCCTTCGCTGATGCGCTTCGAAGCGGCAAGTAAGGGGATGAACGGGGTCACGACGGTCGAGCTGTTGGCGCTGTCGCAGCGCCGCACGCGCTTGAGCGTTGATATGTCTCTGTCGGCCAAATCCCTGCCCGCGCGGCTGTTGTTGCAATCACTCAGGCTTGGGCAATCCCGATTTCGCCGACAGTTTCAGTTGCGCCTGACCGAGTTCGCACGGGAAATGGAACAACGTCACATTCATGGTGGCTGAATTCGTTGCCCCGATATCTGGAGGGCGAAAATATGGATAGCTTTGCAGTCCGCGAGGCGGTTTTGGAGGACGCCCAGGGCATCTCGGAGGTGTTGCAGGAAATCGCCGCTGCAGGAAAGCGCAAGAAACGCTGTGATGTTGATTTTGCGCGCGAACACTACGTGGCCGATCCTGATCGGATCAGGTGTTCTGTTGCCGTCCAGGGGGAACAGATTCTGGGATTTCAGTCGCTGAAATGGGCGGTCGAAAACAATCCATATGGCGCTCCGGCTGGGTGGGGCGTCATTGGAACTCATATCCGCCCGTCAGCCGCCCGGCGCGGTGTCGGGCGCGCCTTGTTTCGCGCAACGCTTTTGGCGGCGCAGGAAAGTGGCCTTTCAGCCATTGATGCAACCATATCGCCCACAAACGCCGAAGGTTTGGCCTTTTATTCAGCGATGGGTTTTGTGGATTACCGGCAGCACGACGGTGCCCGGTGCAAATGCTTTTCCGTGACCCGAGGCCGAGAGCCTTAACCACGCGGCTGAGCAGCCGGGTAAACACCCAAAATCTCGACGTTGGTGGTGAAATGTTCCAGCTCTTCCATCGCAAGCTGAACATTCCGGTCGTCGGGGTGGCCCACGATGTCAGCGTAAAACTGGGTCGCGGTGAAGGATCCGTCGAGCATGTAGCTTTCCAGCTTGGTCATGTTGATGCCGTTGGTCGCAAATCCACCCATCGCCTTGTAAAGCGCGGCCGGAATGTTGCGCACCTGAAAAACAAAGCTGGTTATCATGCCGTGTTCACCCCTGCGGGTCATGTCGGCCTGCTGTGACATCACCAAAAAGCGCGTGGTGTTGTTGTCGCGGTCCTCGATGTTCCGGGCAAGAACGTTCAGGCCATAAATCTCGCCCGCCAACTCGCTGGCCAATGCTGCTGAGTGTACCTCGCCTTGCTCAGCAACCTCGCGTGCGGCCCGCGCATTGTCGGGGCTGACGCGCCCTTTGATGTTGTGTTCTTTCAGAAAACCGGCGCATTGCGGCAATAGAACCAGATGCGAATGCGCTTCTGTGACGTCCTCGATTTTGGCCCCTGGAACGGCAAGAAGGTTGATGTGAACCCGCACGAACGCTTCTTCGATAATGTGCAACCCGCTGTGGGGCAGCAAGCGGTGGATATCTGCGACCCGTCCATACGTGGTGTTTTCAACCGGCAGCATCGCCAGATCGGCATCGCCCGCGCGCACCGATTCGATCACATCTTCGAAAGTCCGGCAGGGCAGGACCTCCATATCCGGGCGGGCATTGCGGCAAGCCTCATGGCTGTAGGCGCCGGGTTCTCCCTGAAATGCAATACGTTTGGTCATTTGGTCGATTCCGTGCAACAAGTTCGATAATTGGGCGTTTAGTCGCGGTGTCTATACCTTGCCTCTTGTCAGGGGAAGCCTTAGACACCCCGCAGACAGCTGAAATGGACTCGCGATCAATGTTCGACACGATGACAGTTACCAAGGCCGCAGCAGGCCTGTTTGGCACCTTCCTGGTGCTGCTTTTGGCCAAATGGGGTGCCGAAGTGCTTTACCATGCGGATGGGCATGGTGAGACAGCCTCTTACATTATCGAAACCGAAAGCTCGGGTGAAAGCGCTGACGGTGAAGAAGTGGTGTTCGAAGACATGCTGGCCGCCGCTGACCCGGAAAAAGGCGCCAGAGTGTTCCGCAAGTGTACTGCTTGCCACAAGCTGGAAGATGGCGCGAACGGAACCGGCCCGTACTTGTATGCAATCGTGGATCGTCCCGTCGCTTCGGCCAAGGGCTTCACCGGCTATTCAGCCTCGATGCAGGCGCATGGCGGCAATTGGACACCCGAAGCACTGGACGCGTTCCTGACCCGCCCCAGTGCTTACATCTCAGGCACATCCATGAGCTTTGCGGGTCTGAAGAAACCACAAGACCGGGCCGACCTGATTGCCTACCTGCAGACCATCAACTGATCTTGCGCTCAGTTTCGACGTATTCAAAAGCCGCTGCCTCGTGCAGCGGCTTTATTTTTTGTCTAAGTAAATCTTCACAAAGTGTTCACGCACTCTAAACTTGAAACTGTCAGTGCTGGACCTTTAGCTAGGTTTAAGCGCATTAAGACGTTGCAAGGGCTGTAGAAGAGGCGGGTATGACACAAAATCGCACGAAATCGACGCTGACGATGATGAAGCGGAGAACAGCGCTGCAATTGATGGGGGGAAGCGCCGTAGCCGCCATAACACCAGGGTTGAGCGGAGCAACGGCTGCCGGAGCCTCCGACAGCGAAATTATCAAGGCACACGGGTATTCCTTCTTTGGCGACCTCAAATACCCACCAGATTTTAAACATTTCGAATACGTAAACCCCGATGCGCCTGTTGGCGGTGAGATTTCGGTTTCATCGCGGGGAACCTTCGACGGCATGAACCGATTCAACTGGCAAGGCAAAGCAGGTCTTTACTCTGGCTTGATCGCGGAAAGCATGTTTGGCGACAGTCCATTTGGATCGGCCTCGCCTGCGGACTCCATCACTGAAGCCTATGGTTTGCTGGCAGAATCCGTTGAGTACCCCAGTACCAAGGAATGGTGCATCTTTTACATGCGGCCCGAGGCACGTTTCGCGGATGGCACACCGCTAACTGCGCATGATGCAGCGTTTACCCACGACCTTTTCCTTGAACAGGGCATCCGCAGCTATGCGCGGGCGGTCAAGCAGCGCATCGAGGGATACGAGATCATCGATGACCACACGATCAAGTTCAACTTTGTTGACGGTATCTCGCGCCGGTCGCTTATCTCGCAGGTCGGCGGAACGCCCGTATTCTCGAAAGCCTGGTACGAAAAAACCGGCGAACGGTTGGATAAGCAAAGCCTTGTGACACCAATGGGAAGCGGCCCATATGTGCTCGATGACTATGAGATAAACCGCTATATCGTCTATCGCCGAAACCCCGACTATTGGGGTTGGCACCTGCCGATCAATGTTGGACGGCACAACTTTGAAACCGTGCGGGTCGAGTATTTTGCTGATGATGCCGCCGAGTTCGAAGCGTTCAAAGCGGGCATCTACACATTTCGTGCAGAAGGTAGCACCAAGAAATGGGCCACCGGGTACGATTTCCCGGCAGTTCAGAATGGATATGTAAAACGCGAAAGCATTCCTGTCATGGCGCCTCCATCGCCATCGGGTTTCATCTTCAACATGCAACGCGCGCCGTTTGACAACATCAAGGTCCGCGAGGCGCTTGGGTTGGCTTTCAATTTTGAATGGACGTCCGAATCCCTTCAGTTCGGCCTGACGGAACCGCGCCATTCCTTCGCTGAAAACTCGGAAGTCGCGGCAGATGGCTTGCCCGACGAGATGGAAACAGCTTTCTTGCGGTCCTTAGGTGATATGGTTCCCGAAGAGCTTTTCACGCAGGAAGCGGTACGTGCCCATACCTCGAATGCGGATCGTACAGTGGACCGTCGCAACAAGCGAACAGCCCTCAAGTTGTTCGAGGAGGCCGGTTGGACGGTATCGAGCAGCGGAAAACTGCAGGACGCGAACGGCAATCCGCTTAAGATCACCATTATGCTCAACGCTTCTTCGTCGGATACGGCCGAGGCTATTGTGACGACTTACGCTGCGAATCTGGAAAGTTTTGGCGTTGCGGTGACGGTCGAAAAGATCGACAGCGCACAGTGGATTCAGCGGTACTATGACAAAGATTTCGACATGATCTTTTTCCGTAACCAGCCGTTCCTGGAGGCGGGCACCGGCCTGAAACAGGCCTATGGGTCTGAAACCGCTGTTGTTTCCTCCTATAACCCCCAATCCCTGCAGGAGCCGCTTGTAGACGCCATCATCGACGCGTCCCTGGACACGAAGTCTCGCGAGGAAGAGATCGCAGCGCTAAAATCTCTGGACCGCGTCCTGCGGTATCTCCGCATCCAAGTGCCAAGCGGCTACGTCTCGGATACCTGGGTTGCCTATTACGACATGTTCGAGCATCCCGAAGTGTTGCCGCCATTGGCCGTCGGGCAGTTTGACTTCTGGTGGTTTAACGAAGAGAAGTACCAGAAACTGAAAGCTGCTGGCGCGGTGAGGTAACCGATTTGGGCGCGTATATTCTTCGCCGGCTTTTGCTGGTCATACCGACGCTACTTGGAATCATGATTGTGAACTTCACCTTGGTACAATTTGTGCCAGGTGGCCCGATCGAGCAGATACTGGCTCAGATGCAGGGCGAAGGTGACGTGTTCGCAGGTTTTGCCGGGGGCGAAGGTGCGCCGGCCGAAGAGACCTTTGGTTCGGACAGTGAATATATCGGCGCCCGAGGTTTGCCAAAAGAGTTCATCGAGGAACTGGAGAAAGAGTTCGGGTTCGACAAACCTCCGGTCGAGCGTTTCCTTACGATGATGGGCAACTACCTGACGCTGGATTTCGGTGAGAGTTATTTCCGGTCAATCAGCGTGATTGACCTGGTGCTCGAGAAGATGCCCGTTTCGATTTCTCTGGGTTTGTGGTCCACGTTGATTGCCTATCTGGTGTCGATCCCCCTGGGTATTCGCAAAGCCATCAAGGACGGATCGACCTTTGATACATGGACCAGTGGTACGATTATCGTGGCCTACGCCATTCCAGGCTTCTTGTTTGCCATCCTGCTGCTGGTGCTGTTCGCCGGTGGCTCTTACTGGCAAATATTCCCGTTGCGGGGGCTGACCTCTGACAATTGGGAGAGCCTGAGCCTGTTTGGCAAGATTGTTGACTACTTCTGGCACATCGCCTTGCCGATCATCGCGCTGACGATCTCGGCCTTTGCGACACTGACGCTGCTGACCAAGAACTCGTTTCTGGACGAAATCAAAAAGCAATACGTCATGACCGCTCGTGCCAAGGGGCTAAGCGAAAGCAAAGTTCTGTACGGGCACGTGTTCCGCAATGCCATGCTTATCGTGATCGCGGGTTTCCCTGCTGTTTTCATCGGCGTCTTCTTCGGGGGGTCGATCATTATCGAAACGATCTTCTCGCTCGACGGTCTTGGTCGCCTGGGGTTCGAGGCTGCCGTGGCCCGGGATTACCCGGTGATTTTTGGGACGTTGTTCATCTTTGGCCTGATGGGGCTGGTTGTCGGCATCATCAGCGATCTGATGTATGTGTTGGTCGATCCGCGTATCGATTTCGAAAAGCGGGAGGGGTAAATGGCACTATCCCCCCTGAACCAGCGCCGCTGGCGCAATTTCCGGCGCAATGGCCGGGCGTTCTGGTCGCTGATCATCTTCTCAATTTTGTTCGGCCTATCGTTGTTTGCCGAATTCATCGCCAATGACAAACCGATCCTGGTGAAGTACCGCGGTGAGTTTTACACGCCGATCTTCAACTTCTATCCAGAAACCGAGTTCGGCGGTGATTTCCAGACCGAAGCGATTTATCGCGACCCCGAGGTGCAGTGCCTGATCGACAGCGGTGGGTTGGAGTCGTGTTTCGACGACCCCGAGGGGATCATCGACGAAATCAAATCCGGCAGCTTTCAGGCGGACGGGTTTGAACGCGGTTGGACCGTCTGGCCGTTGATCCCTTATTCCTACAATACCAGCGTGGATCGCCCCGGCGCCGCGCCGCTACCGCCCAACGGCCAGAACCTGCTGGGCACTGATGACACCAAACGCGATGTGCTGGCCCGCGTAATCTATGGGTTCCGTCTGTCGATCTTGTTCACCCTTGTCGTAACGGGTGTGGCAAGTCTGATTGGTATCTTCGCCGGGGCCATTCAGGGGTTTTTCGGCGGATGGCTGGATCTCATTTTCCAGCGCATCATCGAAATCTGGTCGGCTACGCCATCGCTCTATGTGATCATCATCATGTTTGCGATACTTGGGCGTAGTTTCTGGCTGCTGGTCGCGTTGATGATCCTGTTCGGCTGGACCGGACTTGTGGGCGTCGTGCGCGCCGAGTTTCTGCGGGCGCGAAATCTGGAATACGTGCGCGCCGCGCGGGCGCTGGGCGTAGGGAATATGACGATCATGTTCCGCCATATGCTGCCCAACGCAATGGTGGCCACACTGACCTTCATGCCCTTCATCGTAACGGGAACAATCGGCGGTCTGGCCTCGCTGGATTTTCTGGGCTTCGGCCTGCCATCTTCGGCCCCATCCTTGGGTGAGCTGACCTTGCAGGCCAAGCAGAACCTGCAGGCCCCGTGGCTGGCGTTCACCGCCTTCTTCACCTTTGCCATCATGCTGTCGCTGCTGGTCTTTATCTTCGAAGGCGTCCGCGATGCGTTTGATCCCAGAAAGACGTTCTCATGAGCGTTGATGCGAGCAACAACTTGGCGGCCAGAGGAATCCTGTACGCCAGCCTTGCGGCGCTGGGCTACATCGCATGGGTTTTGGTTTGGCTTGGGGTTGATTTAGTCCAGTCTCACCCGTCCGGCCCAATCCGGTTCGAAGTCATTGGCCTGATGTTTGTGGTCCTTTTTGGGCCGGGAACGTTTTCCCTGCTCGCCAGCGCCATCACATATGGCGTCAAAAGGACGTTTCCGACTTTTTTGCAAGTGTCGGCGCTGCTCAGCGCAGTTTGGGTGGCCTATATGTACACAGCCCTGGAGGCGCTTTGAGAATGGGATCTGAATCAGCGCCACTGTTGAACGTGCGGGACCTGCGCGTGTCCTTTCAGCAAGACGGTCAGGTATCTGCTGCGGTCAAGGGGGTGTCATTTACCGTGGGCCGCGGTGAAACGGTTGCTCTGGTAGGCGAATCCGGGTCAGGCAAATCGGTGACCGCGCTGTCGACAGTATCCTTGCTA
Organism: Ruegeria atlantica; assembly: GCF_013033965.1. Classification (GTDB taxonomy): domain Bacteria; phylum Pseudomonadota; class Alphaproteobacteria; order Rhodobacterales; family Rhodobacteraceae; genus Ruegeria; species Ruegeria atlantica_D. The sequence continues at coordinate 39,149 of NZ_WQFE01000010.1, read as the reverse complement.
GGTGACAGCGCAATTGTCGAAGGCTCGGTCACCTATGAAGGGCAAGAGATGATTGGCGCATCCGAGCAGCGCCTGATGGATGTGCGCGGCAACGATATCAGCTTTATCTTTCAAGAGCCGATGACCTCGCTCAACCCGCTGCACACGATCCAGAAACAGATGGCGGAATCACTGGCCCTGCATCAGGGTTTGACCGGCGACGCGGCGCGCGTCCGGATTGTCGAATTGCTGACAAAGGTCGGTATTCGCGACCCCGAGGAGCGGCTGGACAGCTATCCGCATCAATTGTCCGGCGGTCAACGTCAGCGTGTCATGATCGCCCTAGCGCTTGCCAATAAGCCCGACATTCTGATTGCGGATGAACCTACGACTGCTCTGGATGTGACCATTCAGGCGCAAATCCTCGAACTGTTGGCCGAGCTTCAGAAGTCTGAGAATATGGGGATGCTTTTTATCACCCACGATCTGGGGATCGTGCGCCGCATCGCCGACCGGGTCTGTGTGATGAAGGATGGCGAGATTGTTGAGACTGGTGAAACCCGCGAGATTTTTGACAACCCTCAACACCCTTACACACGCAAACTGCTGGCGGCTGAACCCTCTGGTCACCCCGATCCCGTGGCGCCCGACGCCGAGGAGGTTGCGCGCACGGACCATCTGAAGGTCTGGTTCCCGATCCAGCGTGGGTTCCTGAAGCGCACTGTTGGTTACGTGAAGGCGGTAAACGACGCTACGCTCAGCGTACGGGCGGGCGAAACGGTAGGGATCGTCGGCGAAAGCGGCTCTGGTAAGACAACGTTGGCGCTGGCGATCATGCGGCTGATCGCGTCCGAGGGTAGCATCACGTTTCGTGATGAGGATGTCAGAAGGTGGTCCACCCGAGAGCTGCGGCGCCTCCGTAAGGACATGCAGATCGTGTTCCAGGACCCGTTCGGCAGTCTGAGCCCGCGGATGACCTGTCAGCAGATCATTGCCGAGGGGTTGGCGATCCACAAAGTTGACCCCCATCGCGCACCGCGCGAGCTGGTGGCTGAAGTGATGACCGAGGTTGGCCTGGACCCGGCGGCGATGGACCGCTACCCGCATGAGTTCTCTGGCGGTCAGCGTCAGCGTATTGCCATTGCACGTGCCATGGTGCTGCGGCCCAAACTTCTGGTTCTGGATGAGCCGACCAGTGCCCTGGATATGACAGTGCAGGTTCAGATCGTCGACCTGTTGCGCGATCTTCAACGTAAATACGGGCTGGCCTATCTGTTTATCAGCCATGATCTCAAAGTCGTCCGCGCGATGTCTCACAACGTGATTGTCATGCGAAACGGTGATGTGATCGAAATGGGCGCGGCCGAGGACCTGTTCGAGAACGCGCAGACGGATTATACCCGCGAGTTGATCGCGGCGGCGGGATAACATGAAAAAGCCGGCAAAGACTATGTCGGGAAAGCTTGGTTTATTGGTGTCTCGTGCTTGCTGAGCTTTCTTAGCGCAGAATCCTGGGCCTCTTTCTCTGCCAAAGTTGCCCTGTGTATCGTCGTCTTCGCGGTATTGTTTGGAGAACACCTTTGGGAGTGGTTCAAGTCTAAGCTTTAGCGAAACAAAAAATGCAAGAGATCGAAGCTGCTGTTTATGCGATCTCTTGCATCTTGGTGGGTAAAGCCCGTTTCATGCGTTGGCAGCTTCGCGCGAGGCAGATTTTGGAACCGGCCCGCGCAATTCTTCATAGTGATCGAATTGCAGTTTCACCCACCCGGTGCCGCGTGTCGCGCTGGCGAGGGTTCTATGCAACTCGTCCTCGGCCACCGCAGGCAGTTGGGCGTTGAATATTTCCCACCCGGACGCGTTCGGGTTGCCTTCAAAGCCCAGCACCTGACCCTGCAAGGAACTGATTGTCGGCACCAGATCGCCCACGAAATCCGAGGGCAGGTGGATTTCGGCGTTTAAGATGGGTTGCAGGACCACGGGTTTTGCCTGCGGCAGTGCTTCTCGCACCGCGTTCTTGCCCGCTGTGCGGAACGCATAGTCTGAACTGTCTACGTTGTGATGCTTACCGTCGCTCAGGGTGACTTTGACATCGACAACCGGGAACCCTTCGGGCCCCTGTGCCAGCGCATCCTTGGCCCCGTGTTCGACAGACGGGATGTAGTTTTTGGGCACGGCGCCCCCTTTGACGATTTCCTCGAACTCGAAGCCTGATCCGCGCGGAGTCGGTGCGATCGAGATCACGACATCGGCAAATTGCCCCGCGCCGCCGGATTGCTTTCGATGGCGATGGCGGTGTTCGATAGGTGTGCGGATGGTCTCGCGATACGCCGTCTCCACGGTCTCCGTTTCGATCTCGATCCCGAAGTCTTCGGCTAGCTTGGCACTGACCCGCCGCATATGCTGCGGCCCCTGCGATCCCAAAATTGCATGGCCACTCAGTTCATCCTGCTCAAAGTGCAGACCGGGGTCGATCTCGACCAGGCGGGTCAGGGCGTTGGACAGGCGTACATCGTCACGCTCATGCGCAGGCGATACAACTTGCCGATGGGCCGCCGGGTGGGATTCGGCCCATCCAGGTAACGGTGTGGACCCGGCGCCGTCATAAATGTTGCCGGGATTCAGGTGGTCCGATTTGACGGCCAGTCCAATTTGCCCGGCTTCCAGTTCCGGAATTTGGGTTTTGGCATCTAATGTCGTCAGGTTGCCAACCGTTTCCCCGCCCAATGCTTCGTGCGCTTTGACGCCCTTGCCCAGACCACGCAGAACGACGATCTTTCCGATGTGCTTTTTGACGTCGGCAAACCCGGCAATCGCGCGTGCGTCTTCGGCCGCCTCGTCCCGCCCAGCAGCGATGTCGAACTCTGGGGCTTCGTGACGCAGAGCCTTCATCAGGCGGGTCAGCCCGTTCCCGTGGCTTGCAGATCCAAGGCAGGCCGGGATCAACTGGTGATTTTGCAAGACCTGCGCGGCCAGATCATAGATTTCTGCGCTTGGCGGTTGTTTGTCTTCGATTAGTTGCTCGAGCAGGTGATCATCGAAGTCCGAAAGAGTTTCCAGCAATTCGGTCCGGGCTTCCTGCTCGCGGTCTTCGACGGACTGAGGAAGCTCGATTAGGGCCGAGGGCTGTCCTTCCTGATACTTCCATGCACGTTCAGAGATCAGGTCGACTGCGCCTATGATCGTCTCACCATCGCGAATTGGAACCTGCCGCAAGGCGATGTGTTGCGTACAGTAGGTCTGCAAGGCGGCGATGATATCGCGGATTCGACCGTTGGGGCTGTCCATACGGTTGATGAACAAAAAGCAGGGGATACCTGCCTCTTCGACCAGACGCAGATACGGGGCGCACAGCACGGCGGCGTCCGGGTCGGGCGGCACGACGACAACGGCGGCGTCTGAGATGGCCATAGCAGGGCCGACATAGGCCAACGTGTCACTACCGCCATTCACGTCAATGGCACACCAGGGTTCGCCCAGATAAGAAAAACCGTGCAAATGCACGGTTCCGGATACGTCGAATGTGGTTGGCCGGCCATCAAGGCGGCTAATGGCCTCGACCAGAGTTGTTTTGCCCGATTGGCTGGGGCCGAGGACGGAAAAAACGCGCATGGATGCAGTCCCTCTTTCAAGTTGCAGAACGGCTGCACGAAAAGGGTGGTCGAGCGCGAATGCGTCGGCACATACTGTCTGGTACTCTGCCTGCCTCAGGCGCGGGGCGGATCTCAACCCGCCCTGTAAGTGTGGGGAAAACCCACCCTCCGCGTCAAGTCTTGTCCTGTTGCTGTATCAGATAGCCGAGCTGTGTCCCGCCTTGCTCAGGTCATAGGCATCAAAGCTGCGTGCGATCATTCGGGTCAGCGCACGCGCCTCGGGTGGGATGAACAGACCGTCTTCTGAGACGCTCAGTAAGCCGTCAAACGTTGCGTTTGCGGTCTTGTACATGTCCTGCAATTCCGCCGCGGTGACGTTGTGGTCGCGCAGAATCTCGGCCGTATCGATGCGGAAGTCGCACATCAAAGCTTCGATCAATCGCGCGCGGAGGACGTCCTGCCCTTTAAACAAGTGCCCACGGGATATTGAGAACCGCCCATCGCGGATCGCCTTGGTGTGGGCCGACGTCGCAGGTGCGTTTTGAGCATACCCTTGCGGGAACCGCGAGATCGAGCTTGCACCGACACCAATCAGAACTTCGGCCTGATCGTCAGTATATCCCTGGAAATTCCGCTTAAGCCGCCCTGCGTTCAGCGCATGCGTCAGCCCGTCATCCTGCGTGGCAAAGTGGTCAATCCCGATCTCTGCATATTTGTCCCACAGAAACAGACGCCGGGCTGTGTCGAACAGGTCCAGGCGGTCTTCGGGTGTGGGCAGCGCATCCGTTGGGATCAGCTGCTGCCGTTTGGCCATCCACGGCACATGGGCATAGCCGTACAGCGCCACCCGGTCCGGGCTGAGCGACAGAAGTTTCTGAACGCTTTCGGTCATCCGTGACTTGGTCTGGTGCGGCAGGCCGTACAGAATATCCGCGTTCAGGCTGGATATCCCACGCGCGCGGATCATGTCGACGGCCTTGCGGGTGGTGTCGTAACTTTGGATGCGCCCGATGGTTTTCTGGATTTCGTCGTCGAAATCCTGAACGCCAATAGACGCGCGGTTCATGCCAGCCTCGGCCAACGCGTCCAGCCGATCCTCGTCAATCTCGTTCGGGTCGATCTCGACCGAGAATTCCGCATCCGGTCCCAGTGGAACAACCTCAAGAATGCGGGCGGCCAGTTCGCGCATCAAATCGGGATTCAGCAGCGTGGGCGTGCCGCCGCCCCAATGCAGGCGCGACAGGGTCACACCCTCGGGCAGTTGCGCGGCAAGCAGGTCCAGCTCGGCCTTCAGCACGTCCACATAGGCGATCACAGGGTTGTCGGTTTGGGTTCCTTGTGTCCGACAGGCGCAGAACCAACATAGCCTGCGGCAGAACGGCACGTGGATATACAGCGACACGGAACTGCCCGGTTTTATCCCGGAAATCCAGTCAGCATAAAGACTTGGTCCCACGTCGTTACTGAAATGCGGGGCGGTTGGATAGCTTGTGTAACGCGGGACTTTCGCGTCAAATAGTCCAAGCTTTGACAATTGCGGTTTCACTATCATACCGATACCGTTAAGGCACGGCCGTCTACGAAACCTTGACTGAGATCAAGTGAAAGCGCGAACGATGCTAAAAGCCCAATTTGACCATACCAACTGTTCCGATTGTCCCATTCGGCACCGCGCCGTTTGTGCGCATTGCGATGCCGATGAGTTGGAAGAGCTTGAGGGCATTAAGTACTACCGGACATTCGAGGCGGGACAGACGATCATCTGGTCGGGCGATCAGATGAATTTTGTAGGCTCTGTCGTGTCGGGAATCGCGTCATTGACCCAAACGATGGAAGATGGTCGAACGCAAATGGTTGGCCTGCTTTTGCCCAGCGATTTTGTTGGACGACCCGGTCGGGAAACAGCGCCCTATGACGTGTTGGCCACAACCGATTTGGTCATGTGCTGTTTTCGCAAGAAACCGTTCGAAGCCCTGATGGGCAGCACCCCGCATATCGCCCACCGTCTGCTGCAGATGACGCTGGATGAGCTGGACGCGGCGCGTGAATGGATGTTGGTTTTGGGGCGCAAGACCGCGCGCGAGAAGATTGCAAGTCTGCTGTCGATCATTGCCCGGCGGGACGCTTCGATTGCGCCTAAAGCAAAACCCGGCCCGATCGTGTTTGATCTTCCGCTGACGCGTGAGGCGATGGCAGACTATCTGGGATTGACTCTTGAAACCGTAAGCCGCCAGGTTTCGGCCCTCAAGAAAGAGGGGGTCATCGAACTGGAAGGCAAACGCCACGTGACGATCCCCGATATGCGGCGTTTGATGGATGAGGCCGGCGACGACTCGGATGGTGGCTTTCTGATTTAAGCCTGTCCTGCTGCCTGCAGCCGTGATTTACTGAACCTGTGAACGGACCACGCAGGAGCAAGGCATGGAATTCAGTAGCATTTTGGCAATGCTTGTCATCGGTGCGATCGCCGGGTGGCTTTCGGGCAAAATTATGGAAGGTCGCGGGTTCGGCCTGATCGGAAACATCATAGTCGGGATCGTGGGCGCCTTTCTTGCAGGTCTGATTTTCCCGGCGCTGGGCTTTTCGGTTGGCGGCGGCGTGTTTTCGTCAATACTCTTCGCAACCATCGGCGCGGTCATATTGTTGTTTGTGATTGGCCTCATAAAACGCGTTTAGGCCATCCGTCTGAATGGATAGCCCCGGTATAAGAAACACACCCGATCAGTGCGCCAGAAACACTGGGACTGCGGCCTGTTCCAGCATGTTGCGGGTCGCGCCGCCCAAAATGGCTTCGCGGAACCGCGAATGGCCATATGCACCCATAACGATCATGTCCGCCTCACTATCTTCGGCGTGCCTGTTCAGGATGTCTGACACACGGGTCATGGTTTTGCTGAGCACATCAATCTCACATTTGGCCCCGTGGCGGGCCAGCATCTGAGACAGCAGTCCACCGGGGTCAGAACGGTCGGGACCGTGGCGTGGCGGATCGATGACAACAATCCGAACCAGATCGGCTTGCGTCAGGAAGGGCAGGGCGCACCGGATGGCGCGCATGGCCTCGACACTTTCATTCCATCCGATCAGGACAGTACCCGGGCGCTCAAAGGGCGCTGCATTTTCCGGTGTGACCAGAATTGGCGCGTGACCTTCGAACATGGCGGCTTCGACAATTGGCTCGGCCTCGGCGCTGCGGTCTTTGCCATAAGGTTTGGGCAGGACAACCAGATCCGAGAACCGGGCACGATGCGCTACGTGCCGACCAATATCGGCGATCTGAGCGACCCCGCTTTCGGCAGACCAGCGAATATCGGATTTGCCCATGTATTCCTGAGTTTGCGTCAGCAGTTCGTCGGCGTCTGCGTTGGCCCGGCTCAGCGTTTCTTGCAGGACCAGAGCATTTGCACCTGCGTAATAATAACCCGCTTGGCTGCGATCGACGCCAAGGCACAGCGCTTCGGCATGCGCATCCTGTGCATGTGCCAGTGCAACCATTTGCGCCAAGGCTGATTGTGATTGTTCCGAGTCCGTTACGACCGTGAGAAGAGATTTGTACGCCATTTTGACCTCTTGTCTTCGGGGCTAAGTGACATGCGGCCATGCAACTCAGTCTAAGACTTAGGATTGTCACAGATTTCGGGCTATTGTCTTGATACAGATCAAAGCGAGATTGGCCGCTGTCCGACAAAACAACGGCCAGTCAAAAGGGTTCCGCGACAAATAAGAATCGCGCGGGGCATGGCAAAGGGACGCAATATGTCAAATTACATCAAGCTGATCGTGCTTGGTCTGATCGCGATATTCGCGGCGATCGGAACCAATTATGCACGCGATTTGGCGTATCAGGTGCACGCAGTTCTGGTGATGCTGATCGCCGGTGGGTTGTTCATCTGGACGCTGAGAAACACGGATGAGCCAGATATCCTCGTCGACCGTTCGGCCGAATACATGGATGACGTGATCCGCTATGGCGTGATCGCAACCGCATTTTGGGGTGTGGTCGGGTTCATCGCGGGTACTTTTATCGCCTTTCAGTTGGCTTTCCCGGCGCTGAACTTCGAGTGGGCGCAGGGATATCTCAACTTTGGCCGTTTGCGTCCGCTGCACACCTCGGCTGTAATCTTTGCCTTTGGCGGTAACGCCTTGATTGCGACCTCGTTCTATGTGGTTCAGCGTACAAGCGCCGCGCGCCTGTGGGGCGGCAATCTGGCGTGGTTCGTGTTCTGGGGCTATCAGCTCTTCATCGTTCTGGCCGCAACCGGTTACGTGCTGGGTGGAACTCAGTCTAAGGAGTACGCGGAACCTGAATGGTATGTTGACCTGTGGCTGACCATTGTCTGGGTGGCTTATCTGGCCGTGTTCCTGGGCACGATCGTCCGGCGGAAAGAGCCCCACATCTATGTGGCAAACTGGTTCTATCTGGCGTTCATCGTCACCGTTGCCATGCTGCACCTGGTCAACAACATGACCATACCGGTCAGCATCTGGGGTTCGAAATCGGTCATCGTCTGGTCGGGTGTGCAAGACGCCATGATCCAGTGGTGGTACGGCCACAATGCTGTGGGCTTCTTCCTGACCGCAGGCTTCCTTGGAATGATGTATTACTTCATCCCGAAACAGGCCGAGCGTCCGGTGTTTTCCTACAAGCTGTCGATCATCCACTTCTGGGCGCTGATCTTCCTGTATATCTGGGCCGGTCCGCACCATTTGCACTATACCGCGCTGCCTGATTGGGCCTCGACGCTGGGCATGGTGTTCTCGATCATCCTGTGGATGCCGTCCTGGGGTGGTATGATCAACGGTCTGATGACCCTGTCGGGTGCCTGGGACAAGCTGCGCACCGACCCGGTGATCCGGATGATGGTGATCTCGGTTGGCTTCTACGGCATGTCGACCTTTGAAGGTCCGATGATGTCGATCCGCGCGGTCAACAGCCTGTCCCACTACACCGACTGGACCATTGGTCACGTGCACTCGGGCGCGCTGGGCTGGAACGGTATGATCACCTTTGGTGCGCTGTACTTCCTGGTGCCTGTTCTGTGGAAGCGTGAACGTCTGTACTCACTGCAGATGGTCAGCTGGCACTTCTGGCTCGCCACCATCGGCATCGTGCTTTACGCCGCGTCGATGTGGGTCACCGGTATCATGGAAGGCCTGATGTGGCGTGAAGTGGATGCTAACGGCTTCCTGGTGAACTCGTTCGCCGACACCGTGGCTGCCAAGTTCCCGATGTATGTGGTGCGTGCTTTGGGTGGCGTCATGTTCGTCGCTGGCGCCGTGATCATGTGCTACAACCTGTGGATGACTGTGCGGAAAGCGCCGGCCAAAGAGGCCAGCCTGACCGTCGCGGTCCCGGCTGAATAGAGGGAGGGCCGGAGCAATGGCAATTCTCGACAAACATAAGATCCTCGAGACCAACGCGACCCTCCTGCTGATCTTCAGCTTTCTGGTCGTAACCATCGGTGGCATCGTTCAGATCACCCCGCTGTTCTATCTTGAGAACACCATCGAGAAGGTGGAGGGCATGCGCCCTTACACCCCCTTGGAAATGGCGGGCCGTGACATCTACATCCGCGAAGGCTGCTATACCTGCCACAGCCAGATGATCCGCCCAATGCGGGACGAGGTCGAACGCTATGGCCACTACTCGCTGGCGGCCGAGTCGATGTATGACCACCCGTTCCAATGGGGGTCCAAGCGTACCGGACCTGATCTGGCTCGCGTGGGCGGTCGCTATTCCGACCAGTGGCATGTGGATCACCTGCGTGATCCGCAGTCGGTGGTGCCGGAATCAGTGATGCCTAAATATGGCTTCCTCGAGCATCGCAAGATCGACGGCAAGTATATCGGTGATGTCATGGCTGCGAATGCGGTTGTGGGCACGCCCTATACCGAAGAAATGCTGGCAAATGCGCAGGCGGATTTCCGAGCGCAGGCCGATCCGGACAGCGACTATGACGGTTTGCTGGAACGTTACGGTGACAAGGTCAGCGTTCGCAACTTCGACGGTCAGCCCGAGTTGACCGAGGCTGATGCGTTGGTTGCATACCTGCAGATGCTGGGAACGTTGGTCGATTTCTCGACCTTCACCCCGGACCCGAGCCGCTAAAGGAGGGTGTTATGGAAGAATACACATTCCTGAGGCAATTCGCGGATAGCTGGATGCTATTGCTGCTGTTTGCCTTCTTTGTTGGTATCGTGATCTGGGTGTTCCGCCCCGGTTCCAGCAAGGAATACAAGGACACCGCCAACATCCCGTTCCGGCACGAAGATGCCCCGGCGCCCCTAAAGGGTGACGAAACAGCTGCGCCCCGTGGGGGCGACAAACCCGCCACATCCAAGGAGGCGCGGCAATGAGCAAGATACCTGAAAAACAGCCGGGCGATCCGAATACCACGGGCCACAGCTGGGACGGCATCGAGGAATTCGATAATCCGATGCCACGCTGGTGGCTGTGGACTTTTTACGTCACGATCATCTGGGGTGTGATCTACACGATCATGTACCCGGCCTGGCCGCTTGTTCAATCCGCAACTGCCGGTGTCCTTGGCTGGTCTTCACGAGAATTGGTGCAGGAAGAGATTGTTTCTTTCGAAGAGGCCAACGCGCCCTGGAACGCCAAGCTGGTTGAAACCTCGCTGGGGGACGTCTCGAAGGATCCCGAGCTGCAGCAATACGCGGTCAACGCGGGCGGTGCGGTGTTCCGGACATGGTGCGCGCAGTGCCACGGTTCGGGCGCGCAAGGTGCGCCGGGGTTCCCGAACTTGCTGGACGACGCATGGCTCTGGGGTGGTTCGCTTGAAGATATCGAGACCACCATTGCCTATGGTATCCGTAACGAGGAAAGCGACGACGCACGCTATTCCGAAATGCCAGCCTTTGGCGAAATCCTCGAGAAAGAGGAGATCACTCAGGTTGTACAGTACGTCATGTCGCTGACCAATGCGCAGACCGACGACGCGGCGGCGCAGGCGGGCAAAGTTGTTTTTGAAGACAACTGTTCCTCTTGCCATGGTGAAGACGGCAAGGGCGATGTCACCCAAGGTGCTCCGAACCTGACCGACGCGATCTGGCTATACGGCGGCAGCCAGGAAGCCCTGACCGAAACGGTGACCAACAGCCGCTTTGGTGTGATGCCCGCATGGGAAAATCGCCTGACTGATGCGCAGATCCGCGCGGTGACTGCGTATGTCCACCAATTGGGTGGCGGGCAGTAACTATAAAAGAATACCTTCGGACGGTTCGCCGTCCGAAGGTTGAGGCACCGGCTGTTCCATCTGTTCGCGCGTTTCCTGAACAGCCGGTGCTGCCTCTACATTACAAACCACTGCCTAGACGGTCCAGACGCGGGTTCTGGTTTGTTAATCGCATTGTGAAAAACTGGCTCGTTTGCATTCCTTCCACCAATGGTTTTCCGGCAACCAACGCTGTTTGCGTGTGTTGCTGTGATCCGGTGAATTCATTTCGCTCTGCTCATTTGTCTGAGTGGCGATCATGAATGTTCGTGCGAGAATCGAGAGCATCTGACCTCTCCTGAGCTTTGTTTCATCTGACATCAAGATTGATTTTCCGGCCAGGAAATGCGACTCAATTAGCATTCCAATGTGTAATCAGGACTTACATATGAACTGGTTGGACATGCCGCCACTTGCCGCGCTCAGGGCATTCTCCGCATTTGCTGAAACACGAAATGTTGTGGAAGCGGGCAACTCACTGAATGTCAGCCACGCTGCCATCAGCCAGCAATTGCGCGCACTAGAAAAGCATCTCGGAGTTGCACTGTTGGACCGGTCCGGTAAGTCCATGACCTTGACCCTTGAAGGTGAGAGGTTGGCCCGCTCGTTGCATCTGGGGTTCGGAGCGATTGGCGATGCGGTGGCCGAACTTACACAATCCAAACAGGACCGTCCGGTCCACGTTTCATTGACATCGTCTTTTGCCGCGTCTTGGCTAATGCCTCGGTTACCCGCCTTTCAGGCCGAGCACCTGGATATTCAATTGGCGCTGGACCCGTCGCCAGACCTTGTCAGCCTGCGCCCCGGCGGCGTCGATGTGGCAATCCGGTATGGCACAGGCTCTTGGCCGGGCGTCTGTTCGGAAATGCTGCTGCCAAGCCCGATGGTCATTGTCGCCGCTCGAGTTCTGTTGGGCGAAAAGACGTCGTGGACGCCGGATGAACTGAGCGAGCTGCCTTGGCTAGAGGAATTCGGCACCACCGAGGCGACCAATTGGTTGTCGCGTCGGGGTGTTGGACATGGGCCAAGCGCTGGTCGAATCTCATTGCCGGGCAACCTGTTGCTCGATGGGTTGCGCGCGGGGCAGGGCGTGACCGTCACAGCGCGGCATTTTGTCGAACACGACATCACGTCGGGTCAAATCGTTGAGCTGTTTAGGGAACCGGAAAACAGTGGATATCACCTTGTTACAGGCGATTTTCCTTTGCGTCCGGCCGCTAAAACTTTTGTTGGGTGGCTCAGGCGGCAAGCTGATAGGATGTGACAAAAGGTGTCTGCACGATGCGCTTTTGACCCATGTCAAAGTGACTACCTTTGTGATCTGGAAGAAGACGCCGTGATATAGCTACATCTGGAGCCAGCCCGTGAGCGATTCCGACCCCGCACCCAGCCTATACGCCGCACGAGAACCCATATTTCCGCGGCGCGTTTCCGGGCCGTTCCGCAATCTGAAATGGATCATTCTCGCGGTCACATTGGGGATCTATTACGTTACCCCATGGATCAGGTGGGACCGAGGCCCCAGCCTGCCGGATCAGGCGGTGTTGCTGGATTTAGCCAACCGCAGGTTCTATTTCTTCTGGATCGAAATTTGGCCGCATGAATTCTATTTTGTGGCCGGTCTGTTGATCATGGCGGGCTTGGGGTTGTTCCTGTTCACCTCGGCGCTGGGCCGCGTGTGGTGTGGCTATGCCTGCCCGCAAACGGTATGGACCGACTTGTTCATCCTTGTTGAGCGCTGGATCGAAGGGGATCGCAACGCCCGCTTGCGGCTGCACCGGCAAAAGAAACTGGATTTTCACAAGGCCCGTTTGCGACTGACCAAATGGACCGCGTGGTTTCTGATCGGTCTGGCGACCGGCGGCGCCTGGGTATTCTACTTTGCTGATGCCCCGACGCTGGCCCGCGATCTTGTAACCGGTAACGCTCATCCTGTTGCGTACACAACGATACTGATTTTAACCGGCACGACCTTTCTGTTCGGTGGGTTCGCGCGCGAGCAGATTTGTATCTATGCCTGCCCGTGGCCGCGCATTCAGGCCGCTATGATGGACGAAGATACCTTGGTCGTCGGGTATCGCGAATGGCGGGGTGAGCCGCGCGGCAAGGGCAAACGGACTGCAGATTCCGAGCTTGGGGACTGCATCGACTGCATGGCCTGCGTCAATGTTTGTCCGGTTGGGATCGACATTCGCGATGGGCAGCAGTTGGAATGTATCACTTGTGCGCTGTGTATTGACGCCTGTGACGACATGATGGCCAAGATCGGCAAACCACGTGGTCTGATCGACTATATGGCGCTGAGTGACGAAACGCATGAGCGGGCAGGGCAACCACCCAAGAATGTCTGGAAACACATTCTGCGACCCAGAACCATCATGTACACGGCCCTGTGGTCACTGGTCGGCTTTGGGTTGCTGTTTGCCCTGTTCATTCGGTCCGACATCGAAGTTACTGTAGCACCGGTGCGCAATCCGACCTTTGTCACCCTGTCCGATGGCACAATCCGCAATACCTATGACGTGCGCTTGCGGAACAAACATGGCGAGGAACGGCTGTTCAAGCTGTCGCTGTCTGGTGATCCGGCAATGCGCATCGTGATCGAGGGCACCGCGCTTGATACAGTGAATGTGACGGCAGATACTGCCCAGTTAGAGCGTGTGTATATCATAGCGTCGAAAGACACGGACCCGGCAGCTGCTGGCGCGACGCCGGTTCGGATCTGGATCGAAGACCTGGAAAGCGGCGAACGGGCTTACAAGGATACGACGTTCAATGGACGAGGAAACTGACATGGCCGAGCGTCAATTTACCGGAAAGCACTTTCTGGCGATCTTTGTCGCCGCTTTCGGGGTGATCATATCAGTGAACCTTTTGTTGGCCTACAACGCCGTCAAAACTTTCCCGGGGCTCGAGGTCAAGAACTCTTACGTCGCCAGTCAGGAGTTCAACGACCGCCTGAAAGTGCAACAGGCACTGGGTTGGGAAATCCGGGCCGAGACCAAAGGTGGTCTGCTGATCTTGCACATCAACGACCGAACGGGGGCGCCGGTCCAGGTTGCCGAGTTGCAGGCGGTTGTCGGCCGGGCGACGCATGTGAAAGAGGATTTCACCCCGGATTTCACCTTTGACGGCACCGCCTATTCCGCACCGGCGGCGTTGGGTAAAGGGAACTGGAATATCCGTCTAGTGGCCAAAGACAGCAGCGGTGCCGAATTTGCGCAACGGGTTCCGTTGTATGTGAAAGGGTAGGGAATGACCGCTCAGCTCAGCTCAGGTACGGCGGCGTGTCCCGGTTGCATCGCAGCTCCGACGGAACCGGCGCGCCCCATTCCCGAGGATGTGCAGATAGCCTTGTCCTTGCCCGGCATTCACTGTTCGGCCTGTATTGCGAATGTTGAACGCGCGCTGAACGCCCATCCGGGGGTCGATGATGCACGGGTAAATCTGACCCTCAAACGTGCGATGATCAAAGCTGCGCCTGAGACGCATGCCTCCGACCTGATCCCGGTCTTGGAGCGCGCGGGGTACGAGGCGCATGAGCTGGACCCGGGCGCTTTGTCGGCCACCCAATCAGACAAGGCCGGGCGCGATTTGTTGATGCGGCTGGCGGTGGCCGGGTTTGCATCGATGAACGTAATGTTGTTGTCGGTGTCGGTCTGGTCTGGGGCTACCGACGCGACGCGGGACATGTTCCACTGGATCTCGGCGGCCATCGCGCTGCCTGCAATTGCTTTCTCGGCGCAACCTTTCTTTGCTAACGCCTGGAGCGCTCTGCGCGTCCGTCGATTGAACATGGATGTGCCGATTGTACTGGCGATCCTGTTGGCGCTGGTCACATCGCTGTGGGAAACCGCGTTGAGTGGCAAACATGCCTATTTCGACGCAGCCTTGACGCTGACGTTTTTCCTGCTGGCCGGGCGGTATCTGGATTACCGCACCCGCGCTGCGGCGCGATCTGCAGCAGAAGAGCTGACAGCCTTGGAAGTACCGCGCGCCATTCGGCTGGTGGATGGCGTTGAAGAAGAGGTTTCCGTTGCAACACTTGCTGTCGGTGATCTGGTCCTTGTTCGGCCCGGTGGGCGGATGCCGGTGGATGGTGAAATCGTTTCGGGCAAATCGGAACTCGACCGGTCTTTGTTGACCGGTGAGACTTTGCCTGCCTTTGCCGAAACCGGACTTGCCGTCAGCGCAGGTGAAGTCAACCTGACAGGCCCGCTGACGGTCCGGACGACGGCGGTAGGCGAGGATACGTCCCTACACCGTATGGCGGATCTTGTGGCCATCGCTGAATCTGGTCGATCCCGGTACACTTCGCTGGCCGACAAAGCGGCCAAGCTTTATGCCCCGGGGGTTCATATCCTGTCTGCGCTCAGTTTCCTCGGTTGGTACATCTATTCGGGCGATATTCGAACCGCGCTGAACATCGCCGCGGCGGTTTTGATCATCACCTGCCCCTGTGCGCTTGGGCTGGCAGTGCCTGCGGTGACCACTGCGGCCTCGGGGCGGCTGTTCCGCAAGGGGATGCTGATTAAACATGCCACGGCGCTGGAACGTCTTGCCGAAGTCGATACGGTTGTTTTCGACAAAACAGGGACGCTAACCTCTGGAACACCGGAACTGACCAATCTTGCGGATCATTCGCGCGGCAATCTCGAAGTTGCGCTTGCACTGGCCGAGGCGTCTTCGCACCCATTGTCGGTGTCGCTTGCCAAATCCGCCAAAGAGGCCGGGATCAAACCTGCCAGACTTGAGGATGTGGTCGAGGTTCCGGGGTATGGAACCGAAGGAACCTACCGTGGTCAGCGCGTGCGCCTTGGGCGCGCCGGTTGGACTGGCGCAACTGAGGGTGATCAGACGGCAGCCTGGTTGGCAGTCGCGGGTCAGGCACCGGTTGCGTTTCTATTCTCGGATTCGCTGCGCGCAGGCGCGGCTGAGGCTGTGCATGCGTTCCGTGACGCTGGAAAGAGTGTTGTTCTGATTTCGGGCGATACGCGGGGCGCGGTCCAATCGCTGGCCGACAAGCTTGGAATTGAAACATGGATTGCAGAAGCGCTGCCCCAGGATAAAGCCACGCATGTGCACGACCTCAGCGACCAGGGCCGCCATGTCCTGATGATCGGTGACGGGCTGAATGACACCGCTGCGCTGGCAGCGGCGCATGTGTCGATCTCTCCCGCATCGGCGCTGGACGCGGCGCGGGTGGCCTCTGACATCGTGCTGCTGGGCAACGACCTGTCGCCGGTTGCAGATGCCTGTGACACGGCCGTCAAAGCGACGAAAAGGATTCGCGAGAACTTTCGTATTGCCACGGTTTACAATATCATCGCGGTGCCCCTGGCCGTGGCCGGGCTTGCCACGCCGTTGATCGCGGCATTGGCGATGTCGACCTCGTCCATTACCGTGTCCCTGAACGCCCTGCGCCTGAGGTAGTTGTTATGGAAGTTTTGGCCTATCTCATACCGATTTCCCTCTTTTTGGGCGGGGTTGGCCTTGTGGCGTTTATCTACACGGTCCGGTCGAACCAGTATGAAGATCCCGAAGGCGACGCACGGCGCATCCTGAGCGATGAATGGGATGACAAGCCCAAGCCCTGACCGCTCTTGAAATTGCCGCAATGCCCGGTTATGTCCGGCCCATCCGCTAGCAGAGAGAACCAAGCCAAATGGCAACTATGAATCCGATCCAGTTCATTCAGCAAGTCCGTGCCGAAGTCGCAAAGGTCGTGTGGCCCACGCGCCGCGAGGTTCTGCTGACAACGGTCATGGTGTTCATCATGGCGGCGCTGACGGCCGTGTTCTTTGCGTTGGTTGACTTGGGCATTCGCGGCGGTCTGCAACTGATCCTGGGTGCGTTCGGTTAAGTCGACAGGGGTGTGGCGGAAACGCGACTGCCCTCTTGCGCAGCCCGCGATGTCAGAGTAGTTGACACGGTACTATTCGGAACGGGCGTGCGGCGATTCGGGCTGCGCGCCGCTTTTTATTCCGGATGACGTGATAGATTTTCAATGACGGATGTGTCTGGCCAACAGGACGCTCCGAAGGCAAACAAGGACGACAGGTTCATGGCGAAACGGTGGTACTCGGTCAGCGTTCTTTCGAACTTCGAAAAGAAGATCGCAGAGCAGATCCGCACGTCCGTGGCTGAGCAGGGCCTTGAGGATGATATTGACGAAGTACTGGTGCCCACCGAAGAGGTGATCGAAGTGCGCCGCGGCAAGAAAGTCACGACCGAGCGTCGCTTCATGCCCGGTTACGTTCTGGTGCACATGGAAATGTCGGACCAGGGCTATCACCTGATCAACTCGATCAACCGCGTCACCGGTTTCCTGGGCCCGCAGGGCCGTCCGATGCCGATGCGCGATGCCGAGGTAAACCAGATCCTCAACCGCGTTCAGGAAGGTGAAGAAGCACCCAAGCTGATGATCAGCTTCGAGGTCGGCGAGAAGGTCAAGGTCAATGACGGCCCGTTCGAAGATTTCGATGGGATGGTCGAAGGCGTGGACGACGAGAACCAGAAGCTGAAGGTTTCGGTTTCGATCTTTGGTCGGGAAACCCCGGTCGAGCTGGACTTTACTCAGGTCACGAAACAAAGCTGACCACGCTCTCAAGCAGTTGTTTTTAGCCGCGATGTCTGACGCATCGCGGCTTTCTTGTTTTATAAGGCAGTGTTGCAATGAGAGGGCGGAATTCGACGCTCACTTCGCGAACGTGCGTTCAAACTTCGCTGTCGCACGATCAGATGCCGCAGACAGAGCTTGTCCCTGACCCCGCCTCATGTAATGTCGCGCTGATGGCGGCCTTCGAGAGGAGGTCTTAATTGGGAATCGGGTGAAAAACCCGGACTGCCCCCGCAACTGTAAGTAGCCAGAGCCTTTTGAGCTACGAGTCAGGATACCAGCCATCATAGCGCAACCGCCGGGAAACTCCGGCCCTTCTACATGCGTCGGGTGGACGCGAAAGGAACTCTACAATGCATATCGAACCTGGCGTCGTTGATGGCGCGAAAATGGTCTTCGCCTATGGTACGGCTGCGGCCGCCGCAGGTTATTCCTTGAAATTGGTTAACGATGATCTCAAAGCTCATTCCATAGCGTCATTCTGCGTACGCTCTGTTATTGCCGCTATAGGCGTGTTCATCTTCTTCGAAGTCTTTCCGCATTTCGCTGTTGGCATCTCAGAGGTGCATTTCATACTTGGCACAACCCTGTTTTTGCTGCTTGGGGCAGGTGCGGCTGCGTTAGGTCTGGCTGGCGGTTTGGCAATCCAGGGCTTCTTGTTTGCCCCGTCTGATGTGCCAATGTACTTCGTCAATATCTCGACCCTGCTGTTCCCGCTATTCGCTGTGGAAGCGCTGGCCAGGAAGATTATTCCGCAGAGCGTTAGCTACGTCGATCTGCGGTATTCGGACGTGCTGAAATTGTCCGCCGTGTATCAAGGTGGTGTTGTTGCCTGGGTCGCTTTCTGGGCGATTTACGGGCAAGGTGTCGGCGCCGATAACCTCTCAGCCGTAACCAGCTTTGGCATGGCTTACCTTTTGGTTATCGTGATCGAACCGGTGGCTGACCTCGCAGTTCTGGCGGGAGCCAAAAGCCTGAGAGCGTTGACCGACAGAGGCATCTTCACTCACCGTTTGCACAACGCCGCTGCATAGATGCCAATTCAATGGTCTGTGGCGCACACCGCGCCGCGGACCGATCTGGACAGTACGCCAAACGGCAAAATTCCTTGGCGACGCTGATTTTGCGAACTTGATTTCTCCGGCAGGTCTTGGACCGCAGCAGCCGTTCCGAATTCCTAAAGCTGCCCACTTGCCAACACTGCCGTTCCCCTATAAATGCCGCCTCTATCGTCTTCGGGCGAGATTCTCTCGTGGGAGGTTGCTGGGATCGCGATCCCGGATCGGACCACGCAACAAAAACCGGGTGGAACGCGTTTCACCTACGTTGAAAGGAAAACCAAATGGCCAAGAAGCTTGCTGGTACAATGAAACTGCAGGTTCCTGCAGGTCAGGCGAACCCGTCGCCGCCAGTTGGTCCGGCGCTGGGTCAGCGCGGCATCAACATCATGGAATTCTGCAAGGCGTTCAACGCCAAGACCGCAGACATGGAGCAGGGCGCGCCTTGCCCGACCGTGATCACCTACTATCAGGACAAGTCCTTCACCATGGATATCAAGACGCCGCCCGCGTCTTATTACCTGAAAAAAGCAGCTGGTCTGAAGCCGGTTGGCAAGCGTAACCGTCCTCGCGGCGCGGAAAATCCAGGTCGTGAGACCGTGGCAACCGTGACCACAAAGCAGGTTCGCGAAATCGCCGAAGCCAAAATGAAAGATCTGAACGCCAACGACGTCGAAGGCGCAATGCAGATCATCCTGGGCTCGGCCCGCTCCATGGGCATCGAGGTGAAGTAAGATGGCAAAACTCGGTAAACGTACCCGCGCTGCGCGCGAAGCTGTCGCTGGCAAGGAAAACCTGTCGGTGGACGAAGCAGTTGCCCTGGTCAAAGCCAACGCAACTTCGAAATTCGACGAGACCATCGAAATCGCTCTGAACCTGGGCGTTGACACCCGTCACGCGGACCAGATGGTTCGTGGCGTTGTCGGCCTGCCGAATGGCACCGGCAAAGCGATGCGTGTTGCTGTTTTTGCTCGCGGCCCCAAAGCTGACGAAGCAAAAGAAGCAGGCGCAGATATCGTTGGCGCAGAAGACCTGATGGAAACCATTCAGGGCGGAACAATCGAATTCGATCGTTGCATTGCAACCCCGGACATGATGCCGATCGTTGGTCGTCTGGGTAAGGTTCTGGGCCCCCGTAACCTGATGCCGAACCCCAAAGTTGGCACCGTGACCATGGACGTGAAAGCGGCCGTGGAAGCAGCCAAAGGTGGTGAAGTTCAGTTCAAAGCGGAAAAAGGCGGTGTTGTGCACGCCGGAGTTGGCAAAGCGTCGTTTGACGAAGCCAAGCTGGCTGAAAACGTTCGTGCATTCGTTTCGGCAGTCGCCAAGGCCAAGCCGTCGGGCGCCAAAGGCACCTACATGAAGAAAATCGCGCTGAGCTCGACCATGGGCCCGGGTGTGACTCTGGATGTGGCTGCAGCAGCAGGCGAATAAGCCCAAGACAACAGCCTAAGATTATTGAACCCGGGTGGTGTGAACTGCCCGGGTTTTTTTGACCGAAAACGTTGACATTGAACTTTGCATTGAAACGGGCACCAAGTTCTGAGATTACAGTTTTGACGGTTCTGGTCGCCCGGTGGAACCAGTGAGGTCATCGAGCGGAGCGACGCAATTTTGAACGGTTTCAATGACATTTTGTTTCTTGTGCGGACAAAAGGATTTGGGGAATTGCCTCGCCTTCTGGCCAAGCAATTGTCGGATGCGGGTGCGCAGGTTGCGATTGTTGTAGATGAACGCGAGGGCCCGGCGGATTGTGCGCCCTATGCCAAGATAAGCCTGGACGAAGAGGCGCTGGCCGATCTGGGCATGACCGGGCTACCGGAAAACTGGGGCTGGTTCTGTGGGGACATGTGTTACTATTTGGCAGCGACCGCAATGCCCGGTTATTCCCGCTACGTACTGATCGAATCTGACGTATTTTTTCCTCCTTTGGCGGTAGAGCCTTTGATCGAAAGGTTGGTTGCGCATCCGGCGCAGGTGATCGCAGCGCAGCTGGGTTTGGCGGCGAAGCCCAAACGTTTTTCTCGGGGGTTGCAGCACTTTGGGATTGATCCGCGATGGGGATGCATATTTCCCCTGACTTCCGTCCAAAACGAGGCGGTAGAGGCCATGAAGGCACTTCGAATGGCGCATTTGAAACAATACCCCAAGGTGCAGCTGAACGATGAAGGCATTCTCGCAGGTGTCGTAGCTAAACACGGATTTAGATATGCGTCCTTGGAAGACGTCGCACCGGCACATGTCAGCGCAGAAACTTTCAACACCAACCCACCACATTTGTTTGAAGCACTGAGAAACGATGCACAGGAGCGCCGAGTATTCCATCCAGTCGTAGAGTTTGAAACGATATTGCGCCGTTTGGCGACTGGCGAAAAAGCTTACACGCGCCGCAGGCTGCGCAATGTGATCCAAACTGCTCCTCAGAACATGAAGCAGGAACTGTTGCAGCGGCTCTGAATCATTTGCTGATTTCAACGCCACACCGCATTGAGGCGAACACGCTAAATACTGCTCGAGACTCTGTTAGAGATAGGTGCGCAATACACCTGCCTCACGCGCGTTGATAGTTGGGACTGCGGTGCGTTGGAACGCATCGCTGATATCCTCAATAGACGGGAACAGCGCAAGAATCTCTGTCTGCTGCGGCGAGGACAGCGCATGTTTGGCATTGTCGCCATAGTAATAGCTTTCGGTCAGCGCGCCGTTGGACCGGACAATATGGTGCCGGTCGAACATGAAGTGGGTGTAGGTGATGCGGTCTGTCTGGCGGATCGAGATCCCCGGAAGGCCGCACAGGTGCTTGGCGGCCACGAACACTTCGGTGGATCCGAAGAGCATGTCGGTGGCCGGAGAACCAATCAGAATTCGATGCTGTTGCGAAACCACAAGCTCTTGTGCGTTCCCGATTGTTCCGGCTTCGATCACGACTGGGGCATAAGGCCCCTGGCCATGAACCTCAGTCGTTCCGATCCAGAGGATGGGTTGATACCCGCCGTCTCGGGTCCAGACACGTTGACCTTTTCTGAGGTCTTGCACCTCAATGGCACCATCGGCAGTTTCGATGAGAGTTCCCTGCCCGAAACAGGCCACGTAGTCAGTATACGCAGAAGACCCAGCATTTGAGCCACCGGTTTTGACATATGATGTGCCGGGTTCTAATGGCGCAGACGTAGCATAGCCCCAAACGTCCTGCGTCACGCCACCTTGGGAAAACACATAGATGGTGATTTCTGGCCCGGTCGGGTTGAGATCGTCATCCAGGGCTCGCACCGTGATGGTCGACTCTGATTCGACCTGCGTTCCATTTGCCACAATACCACCGCCATCCGTGATGATGTGGCCAGTCGGCTGGTCATCGTTGAAAATGTCAGGGCCGCCACTGGTGTCATCCAATGTAACGGTTGTCCCGGTGCCGCCCGAGTAGGTAAAGACGGTGCCATCCGGTGTGTCCGAGTTGTTAATGATTGAGCCCCCGACGGCGATGTCGTCAGCGTCCGCCGTATTTGGAACGAAAACAGCGACCAGGCTGGAGCTGTCCTGAGCAAAAAAACTGCGGAGTACCATCTAAGCGATTTACCTTTTACGTTCCGGTTGCGGCCGACCTAAACTGACAAAGGTCGTGTGAGCTGTGGTTTTGGATAACAATTTTTAGGATAGGGCGGTCAACTGTGATTTGCGCGGTGCTGCTCACAATCCCGTCATTCCGTTTGGCTATCCGGACTTTTCAAAGGTGCTGGAATGCGATCCGCAAGCGGTTGCCCAGTCTTTGCCTTTTGTCCTTTTCGAATTCGCTGCATTCGTGGTCAATCCGCCACAAAGCCAGCCAGTCCTTCAACAGCCGCCCGCGGATGCAGTAGTCCAAAATTTCGACATTGACCGGATGCCGGTAAAGGCGAAAGAACATATCCTTGTTTCTCTTCAGGATGCCGCTTCGGTCGACGTCCGACGCGATGCCGTTTCGAAAGATGTCCGCTTTCAGGAAATCGACGATGTCATAGACCGCCAGCTTGTCGCGGGCTTCGGTGAAATCCAGACCAATTGTTTTTCCTTGTCCGACGATCAGGTTCTGCCCGTGAAAATCGCCATGCGAAAACATGCGCAGGTCCTCGGTCCCTTTAAGTCGAGCCCCTTCGTCGAGCATCACGTTCACCATTGTCCGGCTTTGACTTGCGATGTCATTGGGAACGGCGGTTATCAGGTCACGCAGGCTGTCCGTCATCCACCTGGGGCGGAAGGCGTAGCGAATAGGTGGGTTGCGACTGTGAAGATCGTTCAACCATGATCCTGCGCGACGATACACTTGGGCGACCTGATCGTCGTCTTCACTGTTATAGATCAGATCAACGGCGGTTGGCCGATTGATGTACTCGGTCACCAGAAACGCGCCGCCCGGCGAGAGATAAACAGGCCGGACAACGCGCGAGGTGTCGTTTCCCTCAAAGTAACGATACAGTTCAACCAACAGGTCGTATTCATTCTTCAGCCGGTCCGTGTCGGGCGATTCAGTGTCGATCTTAAGAGCGAATGCCTGCGCGGCAGTGTATAGGATCACAACGGACCGCGTATCTTCGAATGCGTGCGATCGGTAAATGCATTCGTACCGGCGGATGGGTTCTTTCAGGAACCGGTCAGAAAACTCGTCTACATACGAGGCGACACGGGCATCTTCTTCGTCTGAAAGGGGTAACGTTCCAGCCAACGGGCCAAGTCCTGAGTGTTAATTTCCGGTTCCCGGACAGGATAGCAGTGCGGTTTCCGTGTCAACGAAAAGTCGGTGTTTTGACGCGGGCAACCGGGATTTTGCGAGCCGCATTCAGCCTATCCGCGTCTGCATTTGTACTGAGCTTGGGGCGGGGCGAAAACTGGTGCTCGGCGGAGGCTGTTGCGGACCCGCAGAATCCGCAATTTACCTCTTGGAAACCGGCCTCATCTGGCCTAAGTAAGGCTACGAAGTAAAGCGTGCGATTCGTCGTGCGCTTTATTTTGTTTCGTCCAAGACGGTGGGTGGTGCCATATGGCCCCTTAATTCCCTGCCTGAGACGGGTAAGACCAAAGAATTCTGAGGGTCCCACCCTCGGGCGCATTTTGGCCAATCCCGTAACAACGGACCTGAACGCTGGGGTTTCGACCTCGGCAAATATGAGCCGGGGTGAAACATCGCCCCAAACTTGGAGAGAACTGTGGATAGAGCCCAGAAAGAGAAAGTGGTCGAGGAACTCGGCCAAATCTTCGAAAGCTCTGGCGTCGTAGTGGTTGCTCACTACGCCGGTCTGACAGTTGCCGAGATGCAGGACCTTCGCGCACGTGCTCGTGACGCGGGTGGCTCCGTGCGTGTTGCCAAGAACAGGCTCGCCAAAATCGCCCTTGAGGGTAAGCCGTGTGAAAGCATGGCCGACCTGCTGACAGGGATGACCGTTCTGACCTATTCCGAGGACCCTGTGGCAGCAGCCAAAGTGGCCCAGGACTACGCCAAAGAGAACCAAAAGTTCGAAATTCTTGGCGGTGCAATGGGTGAGAACGCTCTGGATCGTGCCGGCGTCGAAGCCGTGTCGAAAATGCCTTCGCGCGAGGAGCTTATTGCTACTATCGCGGGCATGCTTGGCGCACCTGCTTCGAACATCGCTGGCGCAATTGGCGCACCTGCAAGCAACATCGCAAGCATCCTTTCCACCATCGAAGAGAAGGCGGAAGCTGCGTAAGCGGTTGGCACTGAATGATCTGCGTGGGGCATTTGCCCTGACGTTGGAACACACACTGTAAAACGGAAAGAGCTAATACAATGGCTGATCTGAAAGCACTCGCAGAAAGCATCGTGGGTCTGACCCTGCTGGAAGCACAAGAACTGAAAACCATCCTCAAAGACGAATACGGCATCGAGCCCGCAGCTGGCGGCGCCGTAATGGTTGCAGCCGGTGGCGACGCCGGTGGCGCAGCTGAGGAAGAAAAAACCGAATTCGACGTCGTTCTGAAGAACGCCGGCGCTTCGAAAATCAACGTGATCAAAGAAGTTCGCGGCATCACCGGTCTGGGCCTGAAAGAAGCCAAAGAGCTGGTCGAAGCTGGCGGCAAGATCAAAGAAGGCATCGACAAAGCCGAAGCCGAAGAGATCAAAGGCAAGCTGGAAGCAGCTGGCGCCGAGGTCGAACTGGCCTAAGCCGGTTGTCAGATGCATCGCCGATGCATCGCAGAATTTGGCTGGTCCCGGAGAAATCCGGGTCCAGCCGAACCTGTCTTAGAAAGGGCCTCATGGGTTGGGGTGTTTTCTAAGACGCGGTTCGCGGATCGGGAGGCTACCATTCGGGACGGTGGCCACGAATTGATCCGGACGTGTCGTCTCTAATGTGCAAGATGCCGGGGCCCGACGGTGTCTTTGCCCGCTGAGAACATCGAAAGGTGACATCTGACATGGCTCAAACGTTCCTTGGCCAGAAACGTCTTCGTAAATATTACGGCAAAATCCGCGAAGTGCTGGAGATGCCGAACCTCATTGAGGTGCAGAAATCTTCTTATGATCTTTTCCTGCGCTCCGGCGATGCAGAGCAGCCCACTGACGGCGAAGGCATCAAAGGCGTGTTCCAGTCGGTTTTCCCGATCAAGGATTTCAACGAAACCTCCGTTCTGGAGTTTGTGAAATACGATCTGGAAAAACCCAAATACGACGTCGAAGAGTGCATGCAGCGCGACATGACCTACAGCGCGCCGCTGAAGGTCACACTGCGCCTGATCGTTTTTGATGTCGACGAGGACACAGGTGCCAAATCGGTCAAAGACATCAAAGAACAGGACGTGTTCATGGGCGACATGCCCCTCATGACGCCAAACGGAACGTTCATCGTGAACGGTACCGAGCGTGTGATCGTGTCGCAGATGCACCGCTCGCCCGGTGTGTTCTTTGACCACGACAAGGGCAAGACCCACTCTTCGGGTAAGCTGCTGTTTGCCTGCCGCATCATCCCGTATCGCGGCAGCTGGCTGGACTTCGAGTTCGACGCCAAGGACATCGTGTTCGCCCGTATCGACCGTCGCCGTAAACTGCCTGTGACAACCCTGCTCTATGCGCTGGGTCTGGATCAGGAAGCGATCATGGACGCGTATTACAACACCGTGTCCTACAAGCTGGACAAGAAGAAAGGCTGGATTGCGCCGTTCTTCCCCGAGCGTGTACGCGGCACCCGCCCGACCTATGATCTGATTGACGCGAAGTCTGGCGAAGTGATTGCCGAAGCGGGCAAGAAAGTTACTCCGCGCGCGGTCAAGAAGCTGATCGACGAAGGTGTTGTCACCAATCTGCTGGTTCCGTTCGACCATATCGTTGGCAAGTTTGTCGCCAAGGATATCATCAACGAAGAAACCGGTGCGATCTATGTCGAAGCTGGCGATGAACTGACGCTGGAATACGACAAAGACGGCGACCTGATCGGCGGTACTGTCAAGGAACTGATCGACGCAGGTATCACCGACATCCCGGTTCTGGACATCGACAACGTCAATGTCGGCCCCTACATGCGCAACACCATGGCGCAGGACAAGAACATGGGTCGGGAAACCGCGCTCATGGACATTTACCGCGTCATGCGTCCAGGCGAGCCGCCCACCGTCGAAGCCGCGTCGGCCCTGTTCGACACTCTGTTCTTTGACAGCGAGCGCTATGACCTGTCCGCGGTTGGCCGTGTGAAGATGAACATGCGTCTGGCCCTAGATGCGCCGGATACGCTGCGCACCTTGCGCCGCGAAGACATCGTGGCCTGCATCAAGGCGCTGGTCGAACTGCGCGACGGCAAAGGTGACATCGACGACATCGACCACCTGGGCAACCGTCGTGTGCGTTCGGTCGGTGAACTGATGGAAAACCAGTACCGCGTTGGCCTGCTGCGTATGGAGCGCGCGATCAAAGAGCGTATGTCGTCGGTCGAGATTGACACCGTCATGCCGCAGGACCTGATCAACGCGAAACCGGCTGCGGCTGCTGTCCGCGAATTCTTCGGCTCGTCGCAGCTGTCGCAGTTCATGGATCAGACCAACCCGCTGTCGGAAGTCACCCACAAACGCCGTCTCTCGGCGCTTGGTCCCGGTGGTCTGACACGTGAGCGTGCGGGCTTTGAGGTTCGCGACGTGCACCCGACCCACTATGGCCGGATGTGCCCGATTGAAACGCCGGAAGGCCCGAACATCGGTCTGATCAACTCGCTGGCCACCTTTGCCCGCGTGAACAAGTATGGTTTCATCGAAACACCGTATCGTGTCGTCAAAGACGCTGAGGTGACCGATGAGGTTCACTACATGTCCGCGACCGAGGAAATGCGTCACACCGTTGCGCAGGCGAACGCGACGCTGGATGCGGATGGCAAGTTCATCAACGATCTGGTTTCGACCCGTCAGTCGGGCGACTACACTCTCGCCCCGCGCGAGAATGTGGACTTGATCGACGTGAGCCCGAAACAGTTGGTTTCGGTCGCTGCATCGCTGATCCCGTTCCTTGAAAATGACGACGCCAACCGCGCTCTGATGGGCTCGAACATGCAACGTCAGGCGGTTCCGCTGTTGCGGGCCGAGGCACCGCTGGTCGGTACCGGGATCGAGGAAAAGGTTGCGATCGACTCGGGTGCTGCGATTCAGGCGAAACGCGCCGGTATCATCGACCAGGTCGATGCCCAGCGTATCGTTATCCGCGCGACCGAAGACCTGGAACTGGGCGATGCTGGCGTTGACATCTATCGTCTGCGCAAGTTCCAGCGTTCGAACCAGAACACCTGCATCAACCAGCGTCCGCTGGTGAAAGTGGGTGACACGGTTGGCAAAGGCGAAGTGATTGCCGATGGTCCGTCCACCGATATCGGTGAACTGGCTCTGGGTAAGAACGTGGTCGTCGCGTTCATGCCGTGGAACGGTTACAACTACGAAGACTCGATCCTGATCTCGGAACGTATCGCGCGTGACGACGTCTTTACCTCGGTCCATATCGAGGAATTCGAAGTCGCCGCCCGTGATACAAAGCTGGGTCCGGAAGAGATCACCCGCGACATCCCGAACGTCGGTGAAGAAGCGCTGCGCAACCTCGACGAGGCGGGCATAGTTTACATCGGCGCGGATGTTGAACCGGGCGATATTCTGGTCGGCAAGATCACTCCGAAGGGCGAAAGCCCGATGACCCCGGAAGAAAAGCTGCTGCGCGCCATCTTTGGTGAAAAAGCATCTGACGTGCGCGACACCTCGCTGCGCGTGAAGCCGGGCGATTACGGTACGGTCGTCGAGGTCCGTGTCTTCAATCGTCACGGCGTCGAGAAAGACGAGCGTGCGCTGCAGATCGAGCGTGAGGAAGTCGAACGTCTGGCCCGTGACCGTGACGACGAGCTGGCGATCCTTGACCGCAACATCTACGCGCGTCTGCAGGGCCTGATCCTGGGTAAAACCGCTGTCAAAGGCCCGAAAGGCGTCAAGGCGGGGTCGGTGATCACTGAGGAACTTCTGGACATGCTGACCCGTGGTCAGTGGTGGCAGCTGGCACTGGAAGACGAGCAGGATGCACAGATCGTCGAGGCTCTGAACGAGCAGTATGAAGTGCAAAAGCGCGCTCTGGACGCCCGTTTCGAGGACAAGGTCGAGAAAGTCCGTCGTGGCGACGACCTGCCGCCGGGCGTGATGAAGATGGTCAAAGTCTTCATCGCCGTGAAGCGTAAGCTGCAGCCGGGCGACAAGATGGCCGGTCGTCACGGGAACAAAGGTGTGATTTCCAAGGTTGTTCCGATGGAAGACATGCCGTTCCTGGCTGATGGTACTCCGGTTGACTTCTGTCTGAACCCGCTGGGTGTGCCTTCGCGTATGAACGTCGGTCAGATCCTTGAAACCCACATGGGTTGGGCCGCACGCGGTCTGGGTCTGAATATCGACGACGCACTGGGTGAATACCGCCGCTCCGGCGATCTGACCCCGGTTCGCGAAGCGATGAAGCTGGCTTATGGCGAAAATGTCTATGAAGAAGGCATTGCCGGCATGGACGAGGATCACCTGATCGAGGCTGCGGGCAACGTGACCCGCGGTGTTCCGATTGCAACCCCGGTCTTTGACGGTGCCAAGGAAGCAGACGTCAACGACGCGCTGGTGCGTGCGGGCTTCTCGGAAAGCGGTCAATCGGTTCTGTTCGACGGTCGTACCGGTGAGCAATTCGCACGACCGGTGACCGTAGGCATCAAGTACCTGCTGAAACTGCACCACCTGGTGGACGACAAGATCCACGCGCGTTCGACCGGGCCCTACAGCCTGGTTACCCAGCAGCCGCTGGGTGGTAAGGCGCAGTTCGGTGGTCAGCGCTTTGGTGAGATGGAAGTCTGGGCTCTGGAAGCTTACGGCGCCGCCTACACCCTGCAGGAGATGCTCACCGTGAAATCGGATGACGTCGCCGGCCGGACCAAGGTCTATGAGTCGATCGTCAAGGGCGAGGATAACTTTGAAGCGGGCGTACCGGAATCGTTCAACGTTCTGGTTAAAGAAGTCCGTGGCCTCGGCCTGAATATGGAACTCCTGGATGCGGAGGTTGAGGAGTAAGGGCCTCGGCCCTTCCTCCCGTCCCCCCTTCCGCAAAATTTGAGGTATCAAAATGAACCAGGAAATCACCAACAACCCGTTCAACCCGCTGACACCGCCGAAAGTCTTTGACGAGATCAAGGTTTCGCTGGCCAGCCCTGAACGGATCCTGTCTTGGTCCTATGGTGAGATCAAGAAACCCGAAACTATCAACTACCGGACGTTCAAGCCCGAGCGTGACGGTCTGTTCTGCGCGCGTATCTTTGGCCCGATCAAAGATTACGAATGTCTGTGCGGCAAATACAAGCGGATGAAGTATCGCGGCGTTGTCTGCGAGAAATGCGGTGTGGAAGTCACCCTGCAGAAAGTCCGCCGCGAGCGTATGGGCCACATCGAACTGGCTGCGCCCGTTGCACACATCTGGTTCCTGAAATCGCTGCCGTCCCGCATCGGTCTGATGCTGGACATGACGCTGCGTGATCTGGAACGCGTACTGTACTTTGAAAACTACGTCGTCATCGAGCCCGGTCTGACTGACCTGACCTACGGCCAGATGCTGACCGAAGAAGAGTACATGGACGCGCAGGATGCCTATGGCATGGACGCGTTCACCGCGAATATCGGTGCCGAAGCCATCCGTGAGATGCTGGCCCAGATCGATCTGGAAGCCGAAGCCGAGCAGCTGCGCGCTGATTTGGCCGAAGCAACCGGCGAGTTGAAGCCCAAGAAGATCATCAAGCGTCTGAAGGTTGTTGAATCCTTCCTCGAGTCGGGCAACCGTCCCGAGTGGATGGTCATGACTGTGATCCCGGTCATTCCGCCGGAACTGCGTCCGCTGGTTCCGCTGGATGGTGGCCGTTTCGCGACCTCGGATCTGAACGATCTGTATCGCCGCGTCATCAACCGGAACAACCGTCTGAAGCGTCTGATCGAACTGCGTGCACCTGACATCATCGTCCGCAACGAAAAGCGGATGCTGCAGGAGTCCGTTGACGCTCTGTTTGACAACGGCCGTCGTGGCCGCGTGATCACCGGCGCCAACAAGCGTCCGCTGAAATCGCTGTCGGACATGCTGAAGGGTAAGCAGGGCCGCTTCCGTCAGAACCTTCTGGGGAAACGCGTCGACTTCTCGGGTCGTTCGGTCATTGTGACCGGTCCGGAACTCAAGCTGCACCAGTGTGGTCTGCCCAAGAAGATGGCGCTGGAATTGTTCAAGCCGTTCATCTACTCGCGCCTTGAAGCCAAGGGTCTGTCTTCGACCGTGAAACAGGCGAAGAAACTGGTCGAGAAAGAGCGTCCCGAAGTGTGGGATATCCTCGACGAGGTGATCCGCGAGCACCCTGTCATGCTGAACCGTGCGCCGACGCTGCACCGTCTTGGCATTCAGGCGTTCGAGCCGGTTCTGATCGAAGGTAAAGCCATCCAGCTGCACCCGCTGGTCTGCTCGGCCTTTAACGCCGACTTCGACGGGGACCAGATGGCCGTTCACGTCCCGCTGAGCCTTGAGGCTCAGCTGGAAGCGCGTGTTCTGATGATGTCGACGAACAACGTTCTGTCGCCTGCAAACGGCGCGCCGATCATCGTTCCGTCGCAGGATATGATCCTGGGTCTGTACTACGTGACCCTGGAACGCGAAGGCATGCCGGGCGAAGGCAAAGTCTTTGGTTCGATCGAAGAAGTTCAGCACGCGCTGGACGCGGGTGAGGTGCATCTGCACTCGAAAATCACCGCGCGGATCACGCAGATCGACGACGAAGGCAACGAAGTTCAGAAGCGTTATGAAACGACTCCGGGCCGTCTGCGTCTGGGTGCGTTGCTGCCGATGAACAACAAAGCTCCTTTCGAGCTGGTCAACCGCCTGCTGCGGAAGAAAGAAGTTCAGCAGGTCATCGACACCGTCTATCGTTACTGCGGTCAGAAAGAGTCGGTTATCTTCTGTGACCAGATCATGTCGATGGGCTTCAAAGAAGCGTTCAAGGCTGGCATCTCGTTCGGTAAGGACGACATGGTCATTCCAGACGACAAGTGGGGCATCGTTGATGACACCCGCGGTCAGGTGAAGGACTTTGAACAGCAGTACATGGACGGCCTGATCACTCAGGGCGAAAAGTACAACAAAGTTGTCGATGCTTGGTCGAAGTGTAACGACCGCGTCACCGAGGCGATGATGAGCACAATCTCGTCGTCAGATCGGGCGGATGACGGCTCCGAGCAGGAACCGAACTCGGTCTACATGATGGCCCACTCCGGTGCGCGTGGCTCTGTCACTCAGATGAAACAGCTGGGCGGTATGCGTGGCCTGATGGCCAAGCCGAACGGTGACATCATCGAGACGCCGATCATCTCGAACTTCAAAGAAGGTCTGACCGTTCTCGAGTACTTCAACTCGACGCACGGTGCCCGTAAGGGTCTGTCGGATACCGCTCTGAAGACGGCGAACTCGGGTTACCTGACCCGTCGTCTGGTGGACGTCGCGCAAGACTGTATCGTTCGTGAGATCGACTGTGGCACCGAGCGTGCGATCACTGCCGAAGCAGCCGTGAACGACGGCGAGGTTGTTGCCTCGCTGGCGGAACGTGTGCTGGGCCGTGTTGCGGCTGATGATGTTCTGCGCCCGGGCACCGAAGAGGTGATCGTGGCTGCAGGTCAGCTGATCGACGAGCGTATGGCCGACACCATCGATGAAGCTGGTGTTCAGTCGATGCGCATCCGCTCGCCTCTAACCTGTGAGTCCGAGGAAGGCGTCTGTGCGACCTGCTATGGTCGTGACCTTGCACGCGGTACGCGGGTCAACACGGGTGAGGCCGTCGGCATCATCGCCGCTCAGTCCATTGGTGAGCCCGGTACACAGCTGACGATGCGGACCTTCCACATCGGTGGTGTTGCACAAGGTGGCCAGCAGTCGTTCCAGGAAGCAAGTCAAGACGGTGTCGTATCGTTCGAGAACCCGCAGGTTCTGGCCAATTCCGCAGGTGAAATCCTGGTCATGGGTCGGAACATGAAGTTGGTGATCAAGGACGAACATGGCGAAGAGCGTGCCAGCCACAAGCTGGGTTACGGCTCGAAGCTGTTCGTCAAGGACGGTGCTAAAGTTGCCCGTGGCGACAAGCTGTACGAGTGGGACCCCTACACGCTGCCGATCATCGCCGAGAAAGCCGGTACCGCGAAGTATGTTGACCTTGTTTCGGGCATTGCAGTCCGCGATGAGACCGATGATGCAACCGGTATGACCCAGAAGATCGTGATCGACTGGCGCGCCGCCCCCAAAGGCAGCGACCTGAAGCCCGAGATCATTCTGGTCGGTGAAGATGGCGAGCCGGTCCGCAACGATGCGGGCAACCCGGTTCACTATCCGATGTCGGTAGACGCGATCTTGTCGGTCGAAGACGGTCAACAGATTGAAGCTGGTGAAGTTGTCGCGCGTATCCCGCGTGAAGGTGCCAAGACCAAGGACATCACCGGTGGTCTGCCGCGTGTGGCTGAACTGTTCGAAGCCCGTCGCCCGAAAGATCACGCGATCATCGCAGAAGCCGATGGTTACGTGCGCTTTGGCCGCGACTACAAGAACAAGCGCCGCATCAGCATCGAACCGGCTGATGAGTCCATGGAGACCATCGAGTACATGGTGCCCAAGGGCAAGCACATCCCGGTCGCAGAAGGTGACTTCATCCAGAAGGGTGAATACCTGATGGACGGTAACCCGGCCCCGCATGACATCCTGTCCATCATGGGTGTCGAAGCGCTGGCGGATTACATGATCGACGAGGTGCAGGATGTTTATCGTCTGCAAGGCGTGAAGATCAACGACAAGCACATCGAGGTCATCGTGCGCCAGATGCTGCAGAAGTGGGAGATCCTGGATTCAGGTGACACCACCCTGCTGAAAGGCGAACATGTCGACAAGCAGGAGTTCGACGCAGCCAACGAGAAGACGTTGGCCCGCGGCGGTCGTCCGGCTCAGGGCGAGCCGATCCTCTTGGGGATCACCAAAGCCTCGCTGCAGACGCGTTCGTTCATCTCGGCGGCGTCGTTCCAGGAAACCACCCGCGTGCTGACCGAAGCTTCGGTTCAGGGCAAGAAGGACAAGCTGGTTGGCCTGAAAGAGAACGTCATCGTCGGTCGTCTGATCCCCGCCGGTACCGGCGGCGCGACCCAGGCCGTGCGTCAGGTTGCGCAAGGCCGCGACAACGTCGTGATCGAAGCCCGCCGGGAAGAGGCCGAAGCGGCCGCTGCTCTGGCTGCGCCGGTCATGGATGACGATATGGTCGGTGACGAACTGGACGTTCTGGTGGAAACACCGGAAAGCCGCGAGTAACGTCCTCGTGCAGTAAAACGGAAAGGCCCCGCAATTTCGCGGGGCCTTTTCTTTTGCCCTTGGCGTGCTTTCGAGCGATCATGGTACAATACGGTAAGCTCGAAGACAGCGACCCACTGACCAGGGGATGCAGGATGCCTACACTCAAGGGAGATTTGATACAGCTGGCGCTTGATGGTGAGTTTGATGTCATTGTCCACGGTTGCAATTGTTTCCACGCGATGGGTGCCGGGATCGCCCGGATTATTGCGGCGGAATTCCCTGACGCACTTGAGGCCGACAAGCGGACAGAGCATGGGGATCGATCAAAACTAGGATCGATTTCTACGGCAGAGATCACACGGGGAACAACCAAATTTGTGGTGGTAAATGCCTATACCCAATTTCATTGGGAGGGTCCGGGGCGGCTTGTGGAATATGATGCGATCTCGGGTTGTTTTTCGACGATTGCGCGGGCTTTCCCCACGTCCCGGATCGGCTATCCGATGATCGGCGCGGGTCTGGCCGGGGGCGATTGGACCGAGATATCGCAGCGCATAGACGCGGCCCTGATGGGTATGGACCATACGCTGGTGATCTTGCCCGACTGAACAACAGGGCCGGGGTTTCATGTTGACATCTCATGCGGGCTTGCGGCCAATGGGCCAAGTTTCTTTGAAGTTTTGGAATCTGCCACTATGAACCCGAATTTGAGGGGCGCGATGCTGATGATGGGCAGCATGGCTGCCTTTACGGTCAATGATGCTTTGATCAAGGCCGCTGGGAAAGAAATCCCGCTGTTTCAGATGGTGGTGATACGTGGCGTTCTGGCGACGTTCCTTGTGTTTCTGCTGGCGCGGCATCTTGGCGCGCTGCATCTGAATTTCCCGCGTCACGATAAGTGGCTGGTGGTTGCGCGCTGTCTGGCCGAACTTTCGGCCACGTTCTTCTTTCTTACAGCGCTATTGCATATGCCGTTGGCGAATGTGACGGCCGTCCTTCAGGCCTTGCCGCTGACAGTGACGTTGGGCGCGGTTCTGTTCTTTGGTGAACACATCGGCTGGCGCAGGATTCTGGCGATTGTAATGGGGTTCGCTGGCATGTTGCTGATTGTGCGGCCAGGGCCAGACGGGTTCAGCATTTATGCGATTTACGCTTTGATTGCGGTGGCATCCGTCACCGCGCGGGATCTGATTACGCGGCGCATGTCCGTTCATGTGCCATCGCTCGCCGTTACTCTGGCGACCTCGTTGTCCATTACTATGGCGGCTGGAATTGCGACCATGGTAACTGGTTGGGAACCTGTTCCAATCGGAGCGGGCGCGTTGGTGGCCTCTGCCGCCGTCTTTGTCCTGACCGGGTATCTGTGCAGCGTTTTGGTGATGCGCGAAGGGGATGTCGGTTTCATAGCACCCTTCCGCTATTCAAGTTTGATCTGGGCCTTGGGTTTGGGCTGGGTTGTGTTTGGCGATTGGCCGGACACGGTAACGATGGTCGGAGCCGCGCTGGTCGTAGGGGCTGGGCTTTTCACTCTGTTCCGGGAACGTCAGTCTCAACCTGCGGAGTGAACCCGCCGCACTTCGTCTTGTTCAATGGCAAAGCGGGCAATGAATTCACCCTCTTGTTCCGACGTCAGTGGGAACAGCTCGGCCTTGCTGGCACGTGCATGGGGTGAGTCGTTGAAATTGTTCAGGGTGCGAACCCACATGGGCGCGTCAGGATAGCTGATCACCGGCATGAAGCGACCGATCTTATGGTGGGTAAAGCTCATGATCGTGTGCTTGCAACCGCCGGCGATATACATCCCCAGACCGACGCCCAACAGGGATCGGAACACCTGGGTCGCGCGAATGCCATCCGATCCGAACCGCGCCAGAAACCCGTTGTTGAAATCCAGCCCGACTGTACGGTTGTTCCGGATCAGCCCCTTGGCGTCGATTGTCGCAAGGCGCAGACGTTCGATCAGGTCGACCGAGACGGCGTCATCGTCGTCATGCCGAAACTGGATGCACGGCTGATCCGGGTCGGTACGGGCGCTGTGCAGAACCTCCTTGACGACTGGACGATGCCGGGCCGGAGCGCGTTTGACAATTCGGATCTGTTTGATGCCCG
The DNA here is from genome assembly GCF_013033965.1 of Ruegeria atlantica. Classification (GTDB taxonomy): domain Bacteria; phylum Pseudomonadota; class Alphaproteobacteria; order Rhodobacterales; family Rhodobacteraceae; genus Ruegeria; species Ruegeria atlantica_D. The sequence goes on along the minus strand of NZ_WQFE01000010.1, from coordinate 3,741 downwards.
AAGTCAGGTCAAAGAGCCGGTCCATCGAAGCTTTGGGCAAGCATTCCCCGATCAGAACGAACAACTCAAAATCTTCGTCGGTCTGTTCCCGAAAACAGGGCAGGGTGGTCGTTTCAAACAGCCGGAACCGTTCTTCCAGCCGCTCGGGGCTGTACAGGTATTGCCGCCGCTCTTCGACTGTTTCATGTTCCACCTGATAGCCGCCAATTGCGGGGTAGGAAAAGCGGCACAGGCCAATGACTTGCATGTTTCGTCCATCGCAGAGTTTTGCCGCCACTATGCCGTTGTCCACATTTGCTCGCAACGGGCGAATGGTTCTGGAAACTAAGCCCACGCCTTGATAAAACACCGCCAATCGGCTGACTGGGCGTGCGCTGTTGACACTTGGGTCGACTCCTCATATACGCGCGTCATCTCGGTGCCGGGGGCCGCCCCATAACCGATTCCAGTAATGAACTGGTCAAGGCCCGGACAATTTTGTAGTTCGCGCCCTCTGATAACAAACCGCGACGTTCACCTCGGAATGGGAACGCTCGCGGGTTTTGCGCTTGTGGACGCATGAGTGCAGCGAATTTAACCGCACGCAACCCGCGTGCATGTCATGTGTGTTGCAAAACGGGGAAGAAACCGGAATGCCAACTATTCAACAGCTGATCCGCAAGCCGCGGCAGCCCAAAGTAAAACGCTCGAAGTCCATGCACTTGGAGCAGTGCCCGCAGAAACGCGGCGTCTGCACACGTGTATATACAACCACACCGAAGAAGCCGAACTCGGCGATGCGTAAGGTTGCCAAGGTGCGCCTGACCAACGGGTTCGAGGTTATCTCGTACATCCCCGGTGAAAGCCACAACCTGCAGGAACACTCGGTTGTTCTGATCCGTGGCGGCCGTGTAAAAGACCTTCCCGGTGTGCGTTACCACATCCTGCGCGGTGTTCTGGATACTCAGGGCGTCAAAGACCGTAAGCAACGTCGTTCGAAATACGGCGCGAAGCGTCCCAAGTAAGAAGGAGAGGCTGATATGTCACGTCGTCACGCCGCCGAAAAACGCGAAGTCCTGCCTGACGCCAAATTTGGCGACAAGGTACTGACCAAATTCATGAACAACCTGATGATCGACGGCAAGAAGTCGGTCGCAGAGCGCATCGTCTATAACGCATTTGACCGCGTTGAAGGCAAGATCAAGCGCGCTCCTGTCGAAGTGTTCCACGAAGCGCTCGACAACATCAAACCTTCGGTCGAGGTTCGCTCGCGCCGGGTTGGTGGTGCAACCTATCAGGTTCCGGTCGAAGTGCGCCCCGAGCGCCGCGAAGCACTGGCCATCCGTTGGCTGATCACTGCTGCGCGTGGCCGCAACGAAAACACCATGGAAGAGCGCCTTGCAGGCGAGCTGCTGGATGCCGTTCAGTCCCGCGGTACCGCCGTCAAGAAACGCGAAGACACCCACAAGATGGCCGAGGCGAACAAAGCCTTCAGCCATTATCGTTGGTAATCCGAGAGGCTTAGACCAATGGCACGCGAATATCCGCTCGAACTGTACCGTAACTTCGGTATCATGGCGCACATCGACGCAGGTAAGACCACCTGCTCGGAGCGTATCCTGTATTACACTGGTAAATCCCACAACATCGGTGAGGTGCACGATGGTGCAGCCACCATGGACTGGATGGAGCAGGAGCAGGAACGCGGCATCACCATCACTTCGGCTGCGACCACCACTTTCTGGGAACGCACCGAGGACGGTCAGACCGCAGAAACTCCTAAGCACCGCCTGAACATCATCGACACCCCCGGCCACGTTGACTTCACCATCGAAGTTGAACGTTCGCTGGCGGTTCTCGACGGTGCCGTCTGCGTTCTGGACGCAAACGCCGGTGTTGAGCCCCAGACCGAAACCGTGTGGCGTCAGGCTGACCGCTACAAGGTTCCGCGTATGGTTTTCGTCAACAAGATGGACAAGATCGGCGCTGACTTCTTCAACTGCGTCAACATGATCGAAGACCGCACCGGTGCACGCGCTGTTCCGGTTGGTATTCCGATCGGTGCCGAATCCGAGCTGGAAGGCCTGATCGACCTGGTCACCATGGAAGAGTGGCTGTGGCAGGGCGAAGATCTGGGCGCAAGCTGGATCAAAGCTCCGATCCGCGACAGCCTGAAGGACATGGCTGACGAATGGCGCGGCAAGATGATCGAAGCGGCCGTCGAAATGGACGACGACGCGATGATGGAATACCTGGAAGGCAATGAGCCCGACGTTCCGACCCTGCGCGCCCTGCTGCGCAAAGGTACTCTGGAAATCGCGTTCGTTCCGGTTCTGGGTGGTTCGGCGTTCAAGAACAAAGGCGTTCAGCCTCTGCTCAACGCTGTGATCGACTATCTGCCCAGCCCGCTGGACGTTGTCGATTACATGGGCTTCAAACCCGGCGACGAAGAAGAAGTTCGTGACATCGCACGTCGTGCCGATGACAACATGGCCTTCTCGGGTCTGGCGTTCAAAATCATGAACGACCCCTTTGTTGGCTCGCTGACCTTCACCCGGATCTACTCGGGCACCATGAACAAGGGTGACTCGATCCTGAACTCGACCAAAGGAAAAAAAGAGCGCATCGGTCGTATGATGATGATGCACTCGAACAACCGGGAAGAGATCGAAGAAGCGTTTGCAGGCGACATCATCGCGCTGGCGGGTCTGAAAGACACCACCACCGGTGACACCCTGTGTGATGCGAAGGATCCGGTGGTTCTGGAAACCATGACCTTCCCCGATCCGGTGATCGAGATCGCGGTTGAGCCCAAAACCAAGGGCGACCAAGAGAAAATGTCCCAGGGTCTGGCCCGTCTGGCCGCCGAAGACCCGTCCTTCCGTGTGGAAACCGACCTGGAATCGGGTCAGACCATCATGAAGGGTATGGGCGAACTTCACCTGGACATCCTGGTTGACCGTCTGAAGCGCGAGTTCAAGGTTGAAGCGAACATCGGTGCACCGCAGGTGGCCTATCGTGAAACCATCTCGATGCCGGTCGAGCACACCTACACCCACAAGAAGCAGTCGGGTGGTTCGGGTCAGTTCGCGGAAGTCAAGCTGGAGATCCAGCCGACCGAAGCGGGCGAAGGCTATTCGTTCGAAAGCCGCATCGTTGGCGGTGCCGTTCCGAAGGAATACATCCCGGGTGTTGAAAAAGGCATCAACTCGGTCATGGACAGCGGCCCTCTGGCTGGCTTCCCTGTGATCGACTTCAAGGTTGCCCTGTTGGACGGTAAGTTCCACGACGTTGACTCGAGTGTTCTGGCGTTCGAAATCGCATCGCGGATGTGTATGCGTGAAGGCATGCGCAAAGCTGGCGCGAAACTGCTGGAACCGATCATGAAGGTCGAAGTGATCACCCCGGAAGAATACACCGGCGGTATCATCGGCGATCTGACCTCGCGTCGGGGCCAGGTGTCTGGACAAGAACCGCGCGGCAACGCGATCGCGATCGACGCGTTTGTTCCGCTGGCGAACATGTTCGGCTACATCAACACTCTGCGTTCGATGTCGTCGGGCCGTGCCCAGTTCACCATGCAGTTCGACCACTACGATCCGGTTCCGCAGAACATCTCGGACGAGATTCAGGCGAAATACGCATAAGCGAAGATTTGAGGGAGCGCGGCTAACGCGCTCCCTTCATTACCGAAAAAGGAGGCCATCATGGCAAAGGAAAAGTTTGAGCGTACAAAACCGCACGTCAACATCGGCACGATTG
>NZ_WQFE01000001.1 GCF_013033965.1 Ruegeria atlantica | reverse complement strand
GTCACGGAACGGGTTTTCACATCCCATTTTCCGTCACCATCGTAATCGCGGCTTTCCGCAACAGTACGCCCGTCGGCACTGATATCGCGCACCAGCGTCGCCTTCGTGTCGCCGTCTGCGTAAGATGCGTCAGTGCGACTGGTCTGACTGCCATCATCATTGAGTGTGGTTCTGCTCCAGCTGGTGCTGTCGATGTCGCCATCCCCATCAATGTCCGTGTGCACCCATTTGTTCAGCCCGTCCGGAGAAACAACGACTTTCTCAAAGAAACTGAGGTTGTCTCCATGGTGCTGCCACATGGATGTCGTGCGATATTCGCCGGGTTTTGTTTCCGTGTAAGACGACCAGACAATCTCATTCTGCGCATCCCCATCCAGATCAAAACCCAGGGAACGTTTGGCTTTGTTTGCGGATTCAGCCTCGGTGACAACACTGGTGGCAAAACCACGTGTGTTCAGATCACGATACGTCGTTGTGACGTCCTGATCTGTGTTGATATGCGTGGTGACGGCTCGATCTGCGTGGCCGTCCCCATCCGTATCCGTGCGCGTGGCCCGGGTGCGCCCATCAGCTGCCTCAGAGGTCTGGGTGGATTGGACCAGCGACGCATTTGCCCCGAACTGATTATCGGTCTGGGTCCAGGCACCACTAGCCTGTTCCACGATAGTGCTGGTCCGATCTGTGGCGCCATCCCCGTTCAGATCCGTGACGGCGGACGTGTTAAGCCCGTTTCCGGAAGTTGTGGTGGTGACGCTTCCAATGGTTGCGCCAGCGCTATTGACGGTTGTCGCCGTCTGCACCACGTCGCCATCTGCCTCAAAGGTGGTGGCCCGGGTGGTTACAAACTCGTTGGTGCCATCGCCGTCCAGATCCGCAGTCCAGGTGGAATTGAACCCATCATCACTGGTGGACGCAACTGTCTTTGCCTGAAGCGCTCCACCGCCATCGGTGTAGCTGGTGGTTGTGGTGCGGCTGCCATCTGCAGCAAGTGCCGTTGTAGCCGTTGCAACCAACTCGTCCGTGCCATCCCCGTTTCGGTCGGTCCGGGAGGTGGTGGTCAGGCCATCGTCGCTGACGGTGCTGACCTGCGTGGCGATCAGAGTACCGGCGTCGTTGAACGACTGGGTCTGGCTGGTTTGTGTACCATCATCTGCGAGGGTTGTAGTGATGACCTGGTCATTCACCCCATTGCCATCCGCATCAATGCTGCGCGTCACGGTGCGCTCATCCGCACTGACCACGGTTGTGTCCGAGCTGAGCGTTGCGCCATTGGCCGCTGTCCGGGTTACGGTCGTGGTCTCGACACCTGCCGCATTCAGATCAACGGAGCGGGTGGCGGTCAGGTCATAATCGCCATCATTGTCCCGGTCCTCCCGGGTTGTTGTGGTCCGGCCGTCACGGGATGTTTCGATGACCGCGCGGCGATACACCGTTCCGTTCTCCGTTTTCTCTTCCACTGTTCTTGTGGTGGAGCCATCCGCATTGAGCACAGTTGTACTGTCGATGCTCTTTTCAAACGCCCCGTTTCCATCCGCATCGTAGCGGGTTGTGTCCTCAAGCCCATCATCGCTGGTGGTCGACACCATCTGGCTCTGGGTCGCGCCCGTATCGTCCAGCTTTGTTTCCGTTACCGTGACCTGACCGTCATCCCCGACAACGCGGTGAATGTGCAGGTCCGCATTGCCATCGCCATCCACATCTCTTGTCTCAAGAACATCGCGGCCGTCATCACTGGTGGTGATAACGGTCCGCGACCGCGGCGCGTCACTGGAACCGGTCACATCTGTAACCTCGGTCGTAACCGTTCGCCCGCCATCCGCGTTCAGAGTGGTCACGCTGGAGGTGACGATATCCGCCGTCTCATCCCCGTCCCGATCTGCCCGGGTCTCAATGGTCAATCCGTCATCGCTGACAGTGGTCTGCGTCCGCGACAGCAGCGATCCGTCACTGGCCTTCACATCCTGCGTGGTGGCCTTTGACCCAACGGCATTGAGCACGGTAGTGGAGGCCACCACACGTTCCGATGTGCCATCCCCATCCTTGTCTTCCGACGTAGTGGATACCAACCCATCATCGCTGACCGTGGTCACCATCTGGCTGCGCAGGCTGTCATTACCGTTTTTGACAGTGGTGGTCGTGGTCCGACCACCATCAGCATTCAGGACCGTGTCAGTGATGGAACTAGTATCAACCGTGCCATTCCCATCGAGATCACTTGCAACCGTGACCGTCAGCTTATCGTCGCTGACATTGGTCGTCTGGGTAGACCGTGTCGATCCATCAGCGTTCAGCCGGGTCTCAAGCTCGGTCCTACTGCCATCGGCATGTTGTTCCGACCGCAGAGTGACATCCATTGCACCATCGCCATTGGCATCCGTGTTTGTGATCGTCAGACGCCGGTCCGCGCTTTGGGAAACGGTAGTCTGTGAGAGCAACGTCGTTTGATCACCAGCATGGTTGGTCACCGTGTGCAGCGTGCTGCCATCGGGGTTGGAGACCCGGGTCGAGACGGATTTCCCATCCCAGCTGCCATCACCATCGATGTCGCTCAGCGTTGTCACCGTCAGCCCGTCAGCGCTGGTCACACTCTGCTGCTTGCTTATAAGTGCGCCGTCCTGCGCTTTTTCCGTGACGGTGCGGGTCGAGGTCCCGTCCGCATTCTCCACCGTCACATCAGAGATCGACCGATCCGTATCGCCATCCCCATCCGCATCGGTGCTTGTGTTTGTCACCAACCCGTCTTCGCTCGTCACCGAGATCGATTTGGTACTGAATGACCCATCCGCATTGCGCACCCAGCTGGTGGTGGTCCGCTCTCCGGTCGTTCCGTCCACGGTCACGCTCCGGCTCAGATCCGTGCTCTGGAACACACCGTCCTGATTGTGATCGATCCAGGTTTCCGAACTGACCTTGTCACTGCCCAGCGTGACCTTAACCTTGCCGCGGACAGACCCGTCGGTGTTGGTCTGCGTCGTCACCGTCTCGCGGCTGTCATCACCGTGGATCGCTGTGGATTCAACCGTGGTCAAGTCCACGTCCCCGTCGCCGTCCTGATCTACGGTCGTGGTTTTGGTCAGCGCATCTTCGGACTGGTTCTGCGTCGTTGTGCTGCGGACACTGCCGTCGCCATTCTTCACCGTCACGGTTGAAGACGTCGATTTGTCCGCATTCACCGTGATGTTCAGCTCTTCCTGAACATCCGCGTCGCCGTCGCCGTCCAGGTCGCGGGTGATGGTTTTGGTGCGGCCATCTGCCGAGACGCTTTCCGTCACCGCGCTGCGCAGCGAGCCGTCTTCGTTCAGATGCCGGATCGTTTCAGAGCGGGTCCCATCCGCATTCACCACAATCACATGAGAGATCGTCAGATCGACCGTGCCGTCACCGTCCTCATCAATGGCATCCGTCCGTGTCAGCCCGTCGGCAGAGACGGTTTCGGTCGAGCTGCGGATCACGCTGCCATCGGAGCCCCGATCTGTGGTCACGATGATCATGCTGTCGTCAGCATGGGTCGTGCGCACCTCGGTCTGGTCATACCAGCCACCACCGGTGGAATCCCGCTCGATGGTCACTGTCTTGCCATCGGCGCTGGTCGTGGTCTTTGTTGCGTTCACCAGCACGGCAGAACCGGCATCCGAGCCCGCCTTGTTGGTCACCGTCTCACTCTTGCTGCCATCCGGATTGGTCACCGTCACGATGGTCTGCAACCGGTCCACCACCCCGTCGCCATTGTCATCATAGCTGTTGGCAATCGAGGTCCCGTCCGCCGATGTCACAGAGGTGATGACAAAAGAAATGGCGCCATCGGCGCCATATCCCGTCTGGATATGCGTGCGCACCCCCTCCGTGTCGATGGTCTCGCTTTCTTCAATCCGGTAGCTTTGCGTATTGCTGACCAGCGTGGTATCCGCAACTGTGCCAGTGGTGCCATCGGATTTGGTAAAAGTGGTCTGGCCGGTAATTACCGAGCCATCGGGCAGTTCGATATTGGTCGCATCCGCCGTCAGGTCGATCGAAGTGATCCCCAGCTCATCCAGCGTCTTCGCCACAAGCGAGCCGTCAGGGAGTGTCACGAGGACTTTGAAGTCCGACCACTTCTCATCATTGGCGTCGAACACCCCGTCGCCATTGGAGTCAAACACGGACCGCAGCGCCTCAATGTCGCTCGTCGCCGTCAGGTCCCATTCGGTAAACACATACTCCCGCGTCTCGGAGATCACTCCATCCCCGTCCGCGTCGTAAAACAGAACCCCATTCCCCGCCGCAGCCCACGCCGTCTGGTTCTTCAGACCGTCTCCGCTTGAATCCACAAAAACGGTCGACTGCGACAGCTGCGTGATCTCTACGCCACTACCGTCCAAATCCAGGATGATCGGACGGTCCTCGCCGCTCAGGCCTGTTCCCGCGTTGCCTCCGCTACGGCCGGTGTTGCCATCGCCTGAACTAGAAGAACTCGAGCCTTCACTTCCAGGTCCTTCTGGTTGAGAGTTGATCGCCTCAGCCACGGCCTCAAGCAAGCCATCGGGAATAGATATGTCATCGTCATTTTTGGTACCTTCACCGGGTTTGCTGAAGTTTCCTTGAATGCCAAACTGGCCATCCAGACCAAGCCAATCGCCAAGCGCACGAACATGGCCGCCAAGGCTAACGCTGGCATGACCGTTGGCATTGACCGTCCCGTAGTTGTCTAGGAGCCCATCGCTGTAGTAGCTTGTCGCATTCGTTTGACCGACACTGACACCATTACTCCAAAACTCAATCGAACCATTGTCGCGGCTATGAGAGCCAAATTTTTGAGCCTCTAATGCTCCAAAAACAAACCCCGCAGCTTGCTCTGAATCGTCCGGTAACAGGTCGCGTAAGTTGCTCAAACCAATATAGTCAAGTATCTGTTCATAGTTTGGTGGCTGCGCAGAAAATTGGAGAGAATCTTCTAAGATTGCGTCATAGCTTAATCGTGGGGGACCGAATTGAAGAAACCCCTGATCCTGCAATTCGGCCAGAACTACATTCACCACATCATTAAATAGTGGATGTTCGTCTTTTAAGTCAGTCAATGCGTGAACAAACTCATGAGCCACAGCATGTTGCACGGAAAAAGTAGCCACTTCGCGGTCCGTGCTCAGATACTGCGTACCAATGTCACGTGCAGCAATGACCATAACATGTTGCGACCCATATCCAAAAGTCCCAGTGACTGAACTCTCCAATGAGGACACCGAAATCTGCATTGATCCCGGGCCGTGAGCGGCGACCATATGTCGAAAAGTTTGAGACTCCGGTAGCGTCATAATCGCATCGGCAATCCCATCCGCTATAGGCACTTCGATGCTGTGCCTGTCATAAGCTACAGAAATTGTTATTCTCTGGTCGGGGTTACTCTGCGAGCCGACCCATCCGTATATCTTGCCATCAGAGGTTGCACTATCTAACGCCGAGATCCCGGCACCAATTATTCCCAGCGGATCGCTCATTTCAAAATCCCGATTGGTCGAAGTTCAGAAAGTAATCCTGTTTCAATTTTTTTTAATTCTACCAATGAGAACTGACCCTTAGGCTTAACATCATCAAAGATTCCGGTTGCTTTGCAATCTAGCGCATAGAGCAATTGGGGCACTCTCTTCCCATATGAAAACCTATTCCCTTCCAATCTTCCCTCAATTGTCGCTTCTAACGAGGCGGTGCACAACCGAACCTCGTATAGGCCGTCTTCAGCACGAACCTTTGAAGTCGGTTCCAATACAATCAATCGACCATTTTTACCTGAATCTATTGGGGGGTAGGTACCTGAAAAAACCAGCATCGTTTCTTTCATTACCAACACTTTCCTTATGCGATTTATCCGGAGGTCCCAGCCTGAAGTCTTAGAAAGCTCACCTTAATGAATACGCCGAAATGATGAACTCAAGCTCTAAGTTTTATAGCAGATAGTCAATGATAAGTTGTACCAGCTGTCTGACTTTTCTCTGTGGCAATAGACTGCGCGAACATTGCATATCAACGTTCACGGAACAGTTCTCGCGCTTGAAAAACGAGCGTTTTTCGTGTGATCGCTGCGGCAACCCAATAGCGAAGTTATCACCGCCAGAAAAACCGTTTCGGAACTCATAGCGAGGTTGCTTAGTGCATCCTGACTATTCTAGCGGTGCCTCAGGGCGAAGGTGTCATCGACCCGACCTCGATGCCTGCATGAATTCGCGTCGGCCGGGCAATTCTCGGATCATGTGGAAGCATCATGGACGTGTCACGCTTTCTTTCGTCTACCAAAGCCCTTCAAACCGGCCTGCGGCCGTGCGAGTGTAATGTGCGGTGTGTCGCGGATCCCGATGCCCGAGATAATCCTGGATCAGGCGCAGGTCATGGCCTTTGTTGGCCAGCGCAAAGCCACAGGAATGTCGGAGCATATGAGGATTGATATGTCCCAGCTTCGCCTGTTTGCCGGAACGAGCAACGATATAGTTCACGGCCTGACGCGTCAGGGGCTGTTTGCGTTCAGAAACAAACAACCAAGGAAGTGTGTCTTCTCGTAAAACCATCCAACGGCGGATCGCCCGCAGTTCATCACCTGCAATTGGCTGTTCAACACTGAGCCCATTCTTGAGGCGCGATACCCAGAGCCTCGCCTGATCGAGGTCCACATCGGCGCGTCGAAGCGCAACCGTTTCAGAGACACGTAGCCCGTGCCGGAACATCAGCAGAAGCAGAAGATGGTCCCGAACGCCATGGCGGCCCCGTTTGGCCGCTTTCAGCAGCCGCTCGATTTCCGCCTCTCCCAGAAAGTCCCGACCGCGTTCATGGCCATCTGCAGGACGGTCACGTGCATGACTCTTTACATTTGGCCGGGTAGGCGGCATCTCTCAGAACCTTTCATCGTCCTTGTTTTACAGGTGAGCCTATCTATTTACTTTTTACAGTTCACGCTCTTTGTAAAGAGTTTTAGGCCGCCAGCTTTCCAAAGTTGATCCGCTTGCCAAGATCCACGTCGAACCGACCGTATGGATTGATGTGAAGATAGAAGAGTGGAGATAGCCCTTGCAGATCCCGCTCGGACAATCGATTGATCCACTCCGGTTCCGACAGGACTGATTGCACCATACGTGTGTTCACATAAACCAGTGATGCCTGAAGCAGGTGCAATGCATGCGCCGATATCTCCTGATCGGCAATGCGGTTGCTGGATATTTCGCCGCCCTTACCAAAAAAGACGAACCCGTTAGCGCTGTTCCAGTTCTCAACTACATTCAGTCCTTCATGGATTTCGCGGCGGAAAGCCTCAGAGCGCAGATAACGACACAGGAAGATCGTCTTGATCGCGCGACCCAGTTCAGCAAGCGCCTTGTACGTTGGGTGCATCACATCCGAACGGGCAAACCGCCGCAGGATGGCTTCTGGATCAGCGGTGCCGTGCTGCATGGCTGCGGCATACTTGACCATCTCATCATATTGCCGCTCAATTTCGGCCCAGTCGATCGTCCCGGACAGGATGGGAAGAAGATTGGGCAATTGAGCCCGGATACTTGTACTTGGCACGGCAAGTTTCTGGCTCGCAATCGCCTTCAGGCGCGGTGCCAGCTCAAAGCCAAGAAGATGGCAGAAAGCAAAACCGATGGCGCTCTGCCCGTGGCTATCTACATATTGGCGTTGGATCTCCATATCCGTGCAATGCCGCAAGACACCTTCGATCATTGACGCTACCTCGGAGGATGAGCAACGCTTCAACTGAGAATAGATACAGGTGGCCTGGCGTTCGACGTGCCAGTAAATCATAACGCCCCGCCCACCGTAGCGCGCGTGCCATTCCGTCATCAGGTTCCGGTCCCAAGCCCCAAACTTGGTGGAATCTGACGCACAGGCTGTTCCCGCTTCGCCCCAGATGGCAGGGTTCCGAATAGCCAGCGTCGCATCCGCGACCCGGCTGCAGGCTGCCCGTAGTGAGGACGGGTCAATGTATCGTCGCCGGATATGCAGCAGCTCGTCATGACTGATACCTGGCGTACCAGCCGCAACACGCTTCAAGCCCGCATTTGTGCCCAGACCATACAGAGAAAGCAGCAGACGTTGATCCCGCACCTCCGGTGGCAGGGCCTCGCGAGTAGCTGAGGTCTCAAAAATATCCAGAAAGCCGGTGTCCAGCGCCGTTTCTTTCAGCGTATCGAGCAGGCCGGTCATTGGCCAACGCCGCCCAACCTCTGCTTTAAGACCTGCCAGACCTTTCGGCTCTGAGGCGGGATCAAAGGGCGTGATGCAGATCCGGTTCTCACCCGACCATCGCAATCGAACCTTGTCATTGCCGGGCAACGTCGCGTTCAACTGACGTAGCTCCTGCTCAAGTTGCTCACGTACTGAGTTAGAAAAGGCGCGAGCATCCTGCGTGAGGTTCAGACCAGCATAATAAGCATTGCGCCGTTCGGGAAAATCCTTCGGCAGATCATCATCCGGATTGCGGTAGCGATCTGATCCTTCGACCCAGATTTCTTTGGCCCGAATGCGGTCCCGCAATTGCGTCAAAATACAGAGCTCATAAGAGATAACATTCAGGCGTCCTCGGTTGTCCAAAACGGTGCTTCGCCATTTGCGCGGAATGGACCCTTCCGGAGCCAGAGTGACCGGAACATAGCGTCGGCCTTCTTCATTCAGGCGGACAATCAAAGACAAAGCATCCATGATCGGCCGCCAAACCTCATTGTTTGACCGGAACTTCAAGACAGACAGCAAGGATGGCAGCATTCGGCGATAGTGGCTGGCATAGGACCCACGCATGACGGTCTGAATCCGGACATCCAATGTGCCTTTGGCCTTGTGTTCATCGATGATGGCTTTCAGCTTCGCTGCCCCCGCAACCGGGAAGATAACCTCGGCAACCCGGCCATTCGGAGCCATCATTGCCGCTGTCGCGATATCAACCAACAGTCGCTCTTTCCCGTGCACTTTCTCGATGTCAGCCGCGATCTTGCCGATGACCTTGCGTTTGGACCGTGTGCCGATGCGGTGGACGATCTCAAGCAGCAAATCCACCAGCCCGTCCAGCAATTCCGCCCTTCGCGTCATCAGATACACAGCCAACAAACCAAGGCGCTTTTCCCGATTGTGCCGGCGCATCTCGGATGCGGTTTCTCCTTCGGTCCGGCGCGCAAACAACTTGATCCAGGATGGATCAGTGGCTCCGGTCATATCATCAGGCAAATCAAGCTTCTGAATGAAAGCCAGCCGATCCGCTGCGTCCAGCACGTTTTCAAGTGTCGCGGCCCCAACGTCACCCTTCAAGCGCTGAAACCCAGTGCGCCCGCGTGGGTCTGCAAGGCTGGCTTCCAGTTCAATGGCTGCTGAATTTGACAACCGCGCAGCAACCGATGTGAGGTAGCGGCCCTGAAAGTGCTGACGAGCAGAGCGTATGATCCGCTCAATTGCTTGTTCCGAGGGCGAGACCAGATTGCGGTCTAAAAACCACTCGGCCCCCAATTCGGTCATCTCGGAGACAGAACCGCCCCGCTGAACGACATCATTGAGCAGCCAGGTTTCGAACTCTACCAAATCAGTTTGCCTGGACCGGGAGAACCCTAAATGCTCAGCAACACGTATCCGATAGCGCCGCGACCTGCGATCATCAAACAAACTGGTAGGAACATCCACAGGCCGCTCGACTTGACCGGCGACATAAGAAACCACTTCGGCTGGAACGCGTGACCAGTCTTCAACAAATCGCCCTGTTCTTTGCAAATGGCAAAGCTGAAGGGCAATTTCCAGCCGCATATCTTCCGGCTGATCCGCCAGAAACATCAGATCAGAAAAGGACAAGCCCCAATCTTCAGCAATATTCCCTGTCAAAGTAACCTCCGCCGCGTAATTCGCGCCGAAATCTCAGGGAGAACCCTTCTGAAGACAACCCTCGTTCACAAATGTTCCAGAATTTGTCCGATCTCACAGCTTCGAGCCAGTCGGGCCTATAGAGTGTCATTTCGCCCCGTTCCGCAAAGGACCCCAAGGTCTAGGAACTGGTGAAACCCTAGGGTGACATCGTTTAGCCTTCGCCTGGGCCCGAAGGCTGCGTCAGTCGCTTGTTGCACAAACCTTGCTGGCCAGTGGGAAAGACCACAACTGGTATTGGTTGCAGATGTCCCTCGGGATCACCTGACCTGTGGCGGCGATCTCGTTGAAAACTCCGATCTTGTCGCGGAGCGAAGACGTGGACAGGCGCCGAGCCTCGACCAGGTTTTCGGAAAACAACGTTGCGGCAATTACGCCGCTCGTGCCGGCATCGACGGACAAAAGGGTGGACCCTGCACCATCGTACATAGCAATCTGACGGGCGGTTTCGACATCCCAGATACGTGTTGTGCGGTCTGCTGAGCCAGTGGCGAACAGGGTGCCATCGCCAAGGAATATCATGGAAACGATCGGCCCCCGGTGTCCGGTGAGTTCGATGTAGTTGCTTTGCTCGGCAGCATTTGCCCTGTCCGGATTGGGCATTAGCAGCACGCGTCCGTCTGACAGACCTAGGGCCAACACCACGCCATCCGGCGTCGTTGCCATAGAGCGGACGCGATCATTTGTTGCGAGCGTCCAAATGGGTTCTGCACTGCCTTCGGTCACCGACCAGGCACGTGTCGTGCCATAGCCACCGGTGGCGACGACTACGTTTTGTCCGGGGATCCGCGCCATTGCCCATACCGGTGCATCGAACTGATCGAGTGTCGCAAGTTCCGTACCAGTTTCGACGTTCCACAATTTGATGACACCATCGGCGTCTCCGGTCACGATATGCCTGCTGTCGTGGATAAAGACCACGTCAGAAACCGCCGCGGAGCCGGTTACAAAGCGGGTTGGGGGACCTTGCAACGCGCTATCCCAAAGCGCCACCTGTCCGGCAAACGAGGCGGTCGCGATCCGTGACTTGTCCGGCGCGACATCAAGTGCGGAGATGCCCAGCGGATGCGCTTCACTCGATGCGTTTTCTTCGAGTGTCATGGCATTCACCGAAACAAGCCGCCCATCCCACCCCGCCGAGATCAGGTTGCCGTTTGTGCCCGCTTCGAGGAACGCGACCGCTTTTTTATGCGCGGGATAGGTAGTGATGACCCGGCCGTTGGTGGCGCGCCGCTGCAGCTCACCCTTGGCAGTGCCCAGAACAATACCGCCGTCACTGCCCAGCACATGGGTCACGCGAAATGCGGTGTCGGCGCGGATGGGTGTCGCGTCGGAGGGACGTATTCGGTAGATGTGCTCTGTGCGCTGTCGCTCGATCTGGAAGCTGTCCTCAGGGTTGACGAAATCATCGTAGGATATGGTGACGCTGCGACCGCTGGGGTCGAGGTTGATGTAGAACTCGCGATAGCCGCCCGTCTCTTCATCCAGTGTCTCGGTTTGGAAGGTAAAGAGACGTGCACCACTGATCACGTCCCAAATGGACACCGTGCCATCCCAGCTCAAGATGGCTGCGGTGCTTGCAGTGCGGTCGACGTCATATGCGTTGATGCCATGGCGTGTTTCGATCCGGGACAGCAGTTGGCCAGTCGCCACGTCGTGAAAGACCAACTCGCCTTCCTTGCGCTGGACCGAGCCCGTAATGCCATAGATGACGCTACCATCATGGCTGATGCCCACCGGCCCATGGCGGCTGGTGCTGCGGCGCGCGAACGATGCATAGTTGGAAATTTGCGATGTTGTGACAAAGGGCGAGTATCGGCCTGTGACATCGTTCGGTTCGCCGGTGCGCATATCATAGAGCGCGATGCGCTCAAATGAGTTGACCACGGCCACCGTTCCGTCACCGCTGACCGCACAATCACTGGAGCCGAACCAGTCTTCATCAATGTGCTCCGCAAGCGCGCCATCGTCGATGAGCCGCATTTCATTTTCAACTTCTAAGAAATGGTACAATCCCGCCAGTACTACGTTGTTGAATGATTGCTGTGGTTCCGAAGCGTATTCCTGCCAGTTGAACACAATTGCGTCGTTATTCGTGCCGCAACCAAAGACACGTCCGGGCAAACTGGGTCCAACGGCAAAAACATCGGTGTTTCCTAGCGAAACGCCGGGCCCTTC
This sequence comes from Ruegeria atlantica, assembly GCF_013033965.1. Classification (GTDB taxonomy): domain Bacteria; phylum Pseudomonadota; class Alphaproteobacteria; order Rhodobacterales; family Rhodobacteraceae; genus Ruegeria; species Ruegeria atlantica_D. Next base: position 792,127 of record NZ_WQFE01000001.1, on the reverse strand, counting down.
GACGCCTGTGACTTTGTTAAAAAATGAGTAGTAGGGGTAGCCTTGGAAAGAGGATTCCTGAAGCCACACCGTGTCGCCCAGGCCGGGGTCGTCCATCAGCCCCGTCACATTCAGAACGTCAAAGTCAGACTCTTCTTCGGCTTGCTCTGTTCGGACCAGCACGACGGGCGGTGTATCTTCGAATAGGTGAACGACCGTCAATGTACTGTCAATCGCCTGCATCAGAAGGCGGTTGCCGGTGCTGGACAGAAACACCTGGCTGATCGTGTTGTCATAGCTCACTTGTCGCACCCGTGCGCCGTCGGAGCGGCGGTGGATGTCTATCGTTCCGTCGCCGTGAAACAGGATCAGGTGTGTTTCGTCCGCGATGAATTCGGGAAATGGGAGGCGTTGAGTGAATATCAGCGTTTCGGGGTCTTCAAGGCGCTCGTTGCCGTAGGCATAGTTGGTTTCGAAACCCGCCCAATTGCGGATTTGCGTGTCGAGTACAGGCAGTTCGGTGATGACGTTGAAAAGGCGCACGCGTCCATCCTTGAGCGAGGTGGCGAGCAGATCGGATCCATCGGGCGCATAGACAGTGGCGACGTTTTCCAATCCCTTGAAGATTTTGCGTGTTGGGTCCTGATAAAGCGCGGTGGCCGCCTCGTTCGTGATCGGGCGGTCCTGTAGCGCGGGGTCATGAGGCAGGGCCATCCACGCGACAAGGCGCGCAGCGGCCGTGTCTTCGCGCTGGTGGATGTCATTCGCGATGGCCGCAATGCGCAGAGATTCGCTACGGTTCGTTTCACGCAAAGCGCGCTGTTCTTCGTTCTGGGCGCGTATAAGCGCAGTTTGAGCCCGTTTTTGCGATTCTTGGGCTGCAGCCTCACTGGCCTGAGCATCGCGCGCCGCATTTTGCGCCATTACCTCCGCAATTTCTGCTTCTTTGCGTGCGCTTTCCGCGTCCTGCTGCCGTTGCTCGGCGATCCGGGCCGAATCGCGCGCTTGAAATGTGGCAACGCCCGCCCCGATGGCGGCGATCAGCAACAGGGCGGTGAGGCCGGCGAACATGCGCGTGGTGCGGCGAGCGGACCGGGCCTTTGCCTCGGCCTCGCGAACCGCAGCAAAGCGCTGCTTTTCGGCGACTGCGTTAGATGTGTTGACATAGTCGAGCAGAGCGGGCGACAGCATGTCGCCAAAACTGTCGCGAAAATCGAGTGCTATGACCAGTGCACGGCCCGCCAGAAGGTCACCGCGCTTTGCGGCATAGGCTGCACGCAGGTCATTGACCTGATCGAGCCATTTGAGGAAATCCCTGTGATTGCCCACGTGCTGAACGATTTCAGGCCATTCGCGCAGAACGGCCTCGTGCGCGATTTCGACCGTGCGGGTCTGCGCGTGTGTATCCGACACCAGCAGTCGCTGGTCAACAAGGCTCGACACGACGGTTCGTGCCTTTTCGGTCTGAAAATCGCTCCACAGCGCAGTACGACGCGCGGGTTCTTCGGCCTCGTTGATGCGGACGAGGTAAGGGATGAAGACCTGGCGCAGGATGTCGGAATAGTCGCTTGCCGCGACACCCTGTTCGATGGCGGCGGCGCGGGCACGGTTCGCTGTTTCCTCAATCGCTTTGCGCACGCCGCCGATATGTTCGTAATCGTCCACCGTCAGTCGGTCGGCATGGCGCCGCTCGTTATATAAATTCTGCAATGTCAGGGCGAGCAGAGGCAGAGCATCAGCCCCCCGCGCATCCTCCAGCAGGCGAGGAACAAGTCCTGCTTCAACCTCGATCCCCAAACGTTCGGCGGGACCGGAGATGACCTGCGGTAGCGAGGAAGGCGGCATTGGGGACAGGTTGAACAACTGCACTTCGTTCTGCGGGATACGTTCGTCGGCTTGCAGGTGGGCCAGCATGTCCGAGCGCAGGGACAGAACAAGAATGGTGTGTGGATCGGCGTCAAGCAGGCTGCCTACAAGGGCGAGGAACTGGTCCGCTTCCTGTTGATCATCGCTGTTGAGCAGCTCTTCGGCCTGGTCGATGGGCAGGACGATCGACGGCTGCTCGCCCTTTTGGAGCAGAGTCTTCATCGCAGCTCGCCGGAAGTGTTCGACCACTTGCACGATGCCAATGGTTCCAACGGTCTCCGCGACCCCGCGAGATGTGGTTGGCATGGAGGGGTCCAGATGGGTGGCCCAACGTTTGTCGGACATCGCTAATGCCAGCGACCGCCAAAACGCCTCGTCCCCTGACAATGCGGCGATGCCGGGCCGGACGGTCGGCAGGGCTAGGTAATTCCGATCATCGCGATTGATGCGAGGCCATATGCCTGCACGCAATAGCGATGACTTGCCCGTGCCACTGCCGCCAAGGATCACCAGGATCCGCTTTTGGCCCATGGCACGGATCTGCCGAATGCATTCGATGGTCTGCAAAACTTCGGGATCGCGACCAAAGAACAGCGCGGCATCGCTTTCTTTGAGCGACCGCAAACCAGGGTAGGGGTGAGCATCGGCCTGCAGCGGAAAAGAGGCCGGCCCGGCCCCCGCTTCGGTCAGCGCGCGGCGCAGACGCTGATAAAACTCGGCATCGGACGCAAGGCTGCGGTCGATGATCTGATACCAGTCCTTGATCTCGCCCGGCATGTCGTCGAAGCTCATGTCCGCTTCGAGCTTAACGGGAATGATCGCCTTGCGAAACGTCGCGGCCAGGCGGAACTCGGTCCAGCAGACTGGCGAGTCGAGCCAACTGCGCGACAATAGAACCAGAACCGCCTCGCAGCGTTCAGCGGCACTACGCAGAGCGTCGCGCCAGGCATGTCCGCCTGAAATGCCATGCTCGGGGTCGGTGTCGATAAACACCTCGTCCGCCCAGCCATTGTTGCTGAGCCAATCGGCAATGTCGGCAGAGGCTGGCGTGTCTTCGCGCGCGTAGCTGACGAAAATCCGACTCATTGCAACGCCACGATCAGAAGGTCGGTGTCGAGCCTCTGATCCCAGAGTAGAATGTAGCCGTATTTGTTGCACCCATCACGGCCCGACACACAATCGGCGAGGGCCTGAGTTGTCCAAAGTCGGAAGACTGCGGATTGGTAGAGCCCCTGCGCGCTTGGCGGTGCGGTCAGCCGCCACGCGTCTTGACCACCGGGGGCCAACATCACGATGCGGATTGGAAAGTCGAAATCGGCCAATGGTGCGTCATTTATCGGGTCGGTCAAGCTTGCGCCGACGATCAGTTGAATGCCTGCGGTGCCTGAAAACAGGGTCACAGGGTCCTGCGATGCAGGTGGTTTGCCAGTGGGGCAGTCCAGCGTGACGTCGAAGGCGAGCCCGGATTGCGGGTCAGATCCTACGTCCTGTTCCGCGCTAAGGTAACAGGCCAGGTCACCCGATATCTCGACTTGCGCTTTGCCCGGACCTGCCCAGACGCTGCACAGCAGAGCGGCAGATAAAACAATTGAGGTACAAAGCGGCCAAGACATATCGCGTCTCGTTAAATGCTGGTCAAAAATAAAAAGTGTTTCTACAAAAGTAGAGTGTTTGACCCAGGATTTGTCAACATGGCAACCTTTATGTTTCTGTTTTTTGTCTGTGCAGCACTGGCCCGATTGTTTGTTGTCTTTGTGCTGTCGCTTTTTTCCGCACGCCGGGTCGAGGACGTGTCGCTGTCTGATGTGGACTTGGCTGAAGTGACGATCATAGTCCCGGCATTGGACGAAGCGCCCGGGCTTGCCGTGCGCATGGATGCTCTCCTGAACTGCGCTGGTTACGGGGCGTCAGTGGTGTTTGTGGATGACGGGTCGCGCGATGAGACCCTAACCATTGCGCGCAACAAACTAGAGGGTTGCACGGGTGCATGTGTCATCTCCTTTCCCGACAATCGGGGCAAGACCGCGGCGTTAAATGCGGGGCTTGAAGCGGCGACGACGCCCTACGTGTTGACGCTTGACGCGGATACGCATGTCGATGTGGATAGTCTTTGGCGCGCTGTCCTGGCGCTGGATCACCCGACAGCCATCGCCACGCATCAGGATATCGTTGCCTTTGACGTGTCCGTGCCGTTCAGCAGGTCGCTTTTTTCCGAGATACAAGGCGTGGAATATGATGGTGCATTGAACTTTGAACGCTGCGGACAGGGCATGGTACGCGGCATCTCTGTAGCGCCGGGTGCTGCATCGCTTTGGCGGCGGGCACCACTGGTCGACACTGGCGGATTTTTCGCTGACACGGTCACTGAAGATGTTGATGCCACTTTGCGTCTTGCGGCGCTGGGTCACGCCACCATTCACGTGGCTGGTGCGGTGGCCTGGACTGACGCGCCCGACAACATGCGGCATCTTTTGGTTCAGCGCCGCCGGTGGTGCCTGGGCCATTGGCAGAACATCCCTTTGCATATGCCGCGAGCCGGTGACGCACGCGCCTATTGCTGGATCACTTATCCGAATTTTGTTTTTCTGAGCGTCTTCATGCCTGCCATGGCGGCTGCCAGCGCGCTCTTGTTGGTGACCGAATTGGATATGGAACGAACCGTCTTTGTCTGGTTGCTCGCCGTGTGGTTGCCGTTGGTATACGTCCAGAGGGCATGCGGTTTGTGGTTTGCACGGCGACGCAGCAGCCCGATTGCCTTTTTGATCGAACCGTTCACCACCGCGCTGTTGCACATGGTTGCGTTCCTGCTTGTCGCTGTGGTCGCGCTCCGTCGTTTGGCGGGGCGACGCGTCGATGTCTGGGACATTCGCACATGAAGCTACCTGCGCCCGATGCTTCTTTGGATTGGGGTTCTGTGCTAGGCACTGGTTGCAGAGAGTTTCGACCAATCCGAGAACGACATGAACGCAGTACCCGGCTCGACCCCCGATTTTCCCAGTGAAAACAGCGGATATCCACGCCTCTAAGACCAGATCGGCTGGTACGATCAGGGCAGCATCAAGGCGCAAAAGCTTGACCGACTTCTGAAGTCTACGCAGATCATTGTGGCGGCGCTGAACCCGGTTTCTTCCCTTGTCAGGCCAACAGATGCGGTCGGTCTTGAATCTTGGGGGGCTGTTGTGCTGTTCCTTGAAGGCTTCCAGGAATTTGGGATGTACCGGACAGAACTGGCCGAAATACCAATCATCCTGCGAGACGCTGCACCATGAGAGATATCTCTACATGGCGCGGGTGAGGATCTATGCCGGCATGGATGATGATGAGCGCCCGAAGCTATTGACCACACAGGTCGAGAAACTAGTGTTGCAAGAGCACACGAATTGGGTCGAACAGCATCAAGGATGCAGGCAACACGAAGCCCAAGAAATAAGACCCCTGCGGCATGTGGGCTGCGGGAGTGTCCTCGAGACAGGGAGGTGGGCCTTAGAGGAATCGAACCTCTGGCCTCTGCCTTCGGAGCTGGTCAAGTTATCTTTCCGTATTGCGCGATGGAGCACGCCAGAGGACGCTAGAGGGCACTATCGGAAGAAATCCGTGAGCCGGGCAGGGGGCATTTTGGTCTGTTTTGATGACTAGACGTTCGCCTTTTCGCTACTTCAAGACTAGCCCCGAAGTCGTTCGCCTGGCGGTAATGCTATTGCTTTTGTCTGAAGACTGTTAGTTCGCTAAGCACCCGAGCTTTTAGTTGCAGCGAATGTCTCCTTTGACGGGCCGCGCCACAGCGACGAAACCCACCGATCAACGGCAGCTAAGGGCCGTTCAAGCAGCTCTGATCGCAAATACGATTGTCATGGCGACACCGATGCATACAACGATTGCCCGCACAGCGCTTGCTGAAAGGCGCCGCGCGACGATGGCGCCGCTATAACCGCCAAAGGTTGCGGCAACCATCATTAGGACGGCTTGGGGCCAATAAACGATACCTGCCAATGCAAAAGTTATGACTGACGCGCCTGAAAGTACAAAGGACATGCCATTCTTGAGCCCGTTCATCAGATTGATATCGCGCAGCCCCAGGGCAGAGAACAGCGCGAGTAGCACGATACCCAGGCCGCCGTTGAAATAGCCGCCATAGACGCAGACCAGCAGCGTTGCAAAGTTTCCGGTAGGTCCTTCGGCACGAATTCTGCGCTCCGCCCAGGCCGACACTCGGTTGCCCAATGCAAATACAAGCGTTGCGAAGCCCAGAAGCCAGGGCACCACGGCGGCAAAAACGCTTGCCGGCGTCACCAAAAGCAAGAGCGCCCCCAATACGCCGCCCAGGAGCGAGAGGCCAAGCAGCACGATCAGGTGGCGAAGCGGGAATTCCCGAAGCTCCCTGAGAAAGCCCAGAGCGCCGCTCAGGTATCCGGGGAATACCGCCACGGCACTTGTGGCGTTTGCGGCAATTGTGGGCACGCCGGTAAAGACCAGTGCGGGGAAGGTCAGGAAACTGCCACCGCCCGCAATCGAATTGACAATGCCGGCGAAAAACGCGGCAGCGGCCAGCAGGGTGATGTCAAATAGGGTCAATGCTAAGTCCGCTTTAGCTTGGGTGTTCTGCCGCAGCAGGCTCTTCGCCCGATGCGTCAGCACGCATTTTCAAAGCGATCAGCGTCGCGCATTCCATTGCAATTGTTCCAGCCAAAAACGCGGTCATACCGCCCACATCGTGATCCGGGCTAACGGTGTTGATGTCCACGGCAACGATGTTCAACCCGGTCAAGGCGCGTAACATGGACAATCCTTCGCGCGCCGTTGGACCACCCCAGGTAGGTGTACAAACACCGGGCGCGCAGGATGGGTCGAAGAAGTCCATGTCAAAGCACAGATAGACTGGCCTGTGGCCAACGGTTCGGTGAATTTCCTCCGCGATGTTTGGAATACCACGCTCGAACATCGTGTCTGTTGTGATCAGCTTGTATCCCAATTCTATAGCGTGCGCATACGTGCCTTGCAGCGGTAACGTGCCGCGCGCGCCGATATGGAACGAACAGGTGGTATCGATCAGCTGCTCTTCCGCAGCGCGCGTAAAGGTGGTTGCGGTGTTGTAGCGGTCATCAAAAAAGGGCCCCTCACCAACACTTGCATCCGCATGGGCATCCAAGTGTACAACGACCAGATCCGGGAAAAATTCGCGGGCAGCGCGGAGTTGCGGCAACGTTACAGCCCCGTCCCCCCCCAAGGTGATCGGCACAGTCGCACTTCCAAAGACATGCACCAACGCCGCCTCAATCATATGCATCGCGTCCTCCAGCTTGGCGGAGGTCACAGCCACGTCTCCCATATCGGCTACCGCCAATTCATTCAGCGGATCAAAATCCGCGAAAGGAGGCTGATATCGTCTTACCAGAGATGATTGCGCACGGATTGCTCGGGGCCCGCCACGGGCCCCGATGCGTGTTGGGTGTTGGCCACAATCGAAGGGGATGCCCAATACTGCTGCCTTGCGCGTTTTCAGATCCGAAGAGAACGGTACGCTCATGAAGGTCGCTGGTTCCGACATGCCGCGCAGGAACGGAAGGTCATGGTTGTTGCTCATTGATTGCTCCTATTCCAGCGACGGACCCATGACGAGATCGGGCAACCAGGTCACCCAGTCTCCCCAGAAGGCGAGAAGAACGATGATGAAGAGATAAGGGACTAACAGTGGAATAACGCCCACTGAGATATCCTCGACGGAGGTCTTCGTCAGTTTGGAGGCCACGAACAGGTTCACCCCGATTGGCGGTGTCAGGAACCCCACCTCGCAGGTCATCACCGTAAAGACACCAAAGACAATCGGATCTACTCCGATCTGGGTCGCGATCGGCAGCATGACCGCCGTAAAGATGATGATTTGCGGGATGGATTCCAGCCACATTCCAACAAAGATGTAAACGATCCCGATCAACAGCATCACCAGCCATGGGTAATCGATAATCCCCGAAAACGCCGCGCCCACCATGTCGGGGATATCAAAGATCGTGACCAGTTGCCCAAAGGCTTTGGTTGAGCCCAGAATGAACAGGATCGAGCCGGCGAGGATCGCTGTAAACCGCAGGGATTCGTAGACACCGCGCCAGGTCAGGCCGCGATAGATGAAGAGTCCGACAAAGAGACCATAGAAGACTGCGGCCGCAGCGGCTTCTGAGGGTGTGAAGAAGCCAGCATAGATGCCACCCAGAATAAAGACCGGTGCTCCAATGGCCCATTTGCCTTCCCAAAGCGCCCACAGGAGTGGGACAAGCGTGAACCGTTCACCGGTGCCACCGTAGTCATTCTTTTTGGCGATGCCATAAGTTACAACGCAGAGAAGGAAGCCGAGAAACAGCCCAGGCACGATCCCGGCCAGAAACAGACGCGGAATACTCTCGTCCGTGACGAGACCGTATATGATCAGCAGGTTGCTTGGCGGGATCATGCTACCCATCGCACCGGCAGCCGCAGCCACAGCACCGGCAAAGCGCGGGCGGTACTTCTCTTTCAACATCGTTGGAATGGTGATCGAGCCGATGGCGGCAGTTGTTGCCGGGCCGGACCCGGAGAGCGCCGAGAAAAACATGCAGGCGACGACCGTCACCAGACCGATGCCACCCTTATACGCTCCTATCATCCGTTGCGCGATCTGGATCAGCTTTTCGGACATGCCGCCCTTTTCCATGAGCTGACCCGCCAAAACAAAAAGCGGAATTGTGGTCAGCGGAAAGGGTTCAAATGCGTTGTAGGCACTCTGTGCCAACAGAGCGAGAGGGATGTCGGCGATATAGAGCCCGACGACGGTTGCAATACCCGCGGCAAAAGGAATTGGCACGCCAATTACGATTGTCAGCAGGAAGACTGTCGCCATCCACATTGGACCATTCATAGCGGAAGTCCTTCTGCATGATCCCGGACAATCCATCGGTAGTAGACTTGCGCCATGCGCCCGATCATCAGGCAGAGCGCAAGTGGAACGATGGATTGGGGAAACTTCTGATTGATGCCCAATGCGGGCGAAATGTAGTCAAACTGAACCAGCAATTGGATCCAGGTGATGCTTTCCTTGAGCAAAAGCAGGATAAAAGCCATCCACAGCAAATCCGCCAAGACGATGCAGAACACCTGCCCCTTATGGGGAAGCTTTTCGACGAGGAAGGTAATACGGATATGTGCGCGCTCGCGAATGGCCAACGAACACCCCAGATAAATGGCGGTTACCATGCCATAGACGGCGATTTCCTCAGCTCCGTGAAAGGCGGATTCAAAGAATACGCGCAGGACCACCTGAGCGAAGATGCATGTGGCCATGACCGAAAGGCCGGTTAAACAGAAGATCTCTTCAAATCGCGATTCAAGCGCGCGGAAAAAACTGAGTAGCATTTTCTGCTCCACTCATTGGGAAAGGGAGGGGCGCGTTCTCTCCCAACGCGCCCCAGTCGATCGGCAGCGCCGACCAGGGAGGATCTCACTCAGCAGCTTTGCGAATGTCGAGGATCAGCGTTTTGGTCGCCTCGTCAGCACCTTCTTCAATGAACGCGTCCTGAACTTCGATGCCTGCTGCAATAAAGCCTTCTTTGTCCGGGAAGGTGATGGTCATGCCGCCGTCCGCGGCCAGAAACTCGCGCGCTTCTTCCAGTTGCCGCGCCATTTCTGCGCGCTGATGTTGACCAGCATCGCGTGCAGCACGACGAATGGCATCTTGCTGGGCTTCGTCAAGCTTTCCCATGGCGCGGCTGCTGGCCAGCATGGGTGTGAAAAAAGCAAAATGCTCCAGGACCGCCAAATTCTCGGCAATTTCGTAGAACTTTTGCGACTTCACAAAGGATGCGCCACTGTCGCCGGCTGAAACAGCGCCTGTCTGCAATGCGGCCAGGGTTTCTGACCAGGCAATCGGCAGCGGCACGGATCCAAACGCCTCATGGGTTTTGATCATCACGTTGTTCTGTGGCACACGCACGCGAATACCCTGAATGTCATCTATGCTGTTGATGGGCCGTTCGGTGTTGTAGAAATCGCGGTACTCGACATATCCGAATGTCAGCAGTTCCAGTGAAGTTTTTTGTTTGATCTGCTCGGCGATTCCGGCGCCGACCTCCCCGTCCAGAACATTGTAGGCATGATCCGTGCTCTGAAAGATGTACGGCAGCACAAACGCTTCCATTGGCGCAAAGTGGGGTGAGATATTGTTGTGGGTCATGATGTACATGTCCACTGTGCCCAATTGCATGGCTTTAAAAGCCTCGTCTTCCGTGGCAAGTTGAGTGCAGCACCGGACTTTTACGTCAATGGAACCACCAGAATACTCTTCGGCCAGTTCTTCGAATTTTGTGGCGAGAACGCCATAGGCGCTATCTTCCGGGGCAGCGAAGCCAAGGTTTATTGTGACATCGCCTGCATATGCAGCACTTGAGCCAATGGCAAAAGCCAGGCCCGACAGTGTGAGTTTGAATGTGTTGATCATGATCAGCTCCCCTTGAATTGATGCGTGTTGCCGGGAAGCGTAGCGAAGCTGACTATATAAAAATAATAATATGTTTTGCGTTTAGTATACGATATTGAAATACATACTTGACGCCAATCCGAGGGACGCGATGAATTTGAAGCAGCTTCAATGCTTTAAAATGATCATGCTGCACAAGACAGTTTCAAAGGCTGCTGAGGTGCTCAATATGTCTCAGCCCGGTGTCAGTACCATGATCGCAAATCTTGAACATCAATTGGGCTTTTCGCTTTTCGATCGTCGATCCGGGCGGTTGCACCCAACAGTGGAAGCGACCTATTTCTACGAGGTCACTGATCGATTGTTGGGCGATCTGGATCTTGCCAATCAGGTCGCCAACCAGATCCGCCAAGGAAAATTTGGCGCGATCACGATTGCGACCCTTCCGGGCTATGGTCTGACGGTACTACCCCAGGCGATTGCCCGTATGCATGCAACCAAGCCTGATGTGAAATTCGATATTCAAACCCGAAGTTCCCACATGGTCCGCAGCCTGTTTCCCTCTCAACAATATGACATTGCGTTGGTTGAACCTCCGGTGGAACCCTCAGGAAATGTTTATCGCGAAATTCGTCTGCGATGCGTATGTGTTGTTCCCACCGGGCATCATTTGGCAACACGGGAAGTTTTGTCTGTTGAAGAAATGGCGCAGGAAAAAATTGTGGCTTTGTTCAACGATCACTCCACCAGCCGACAATTATCTGCGGCTTTTGCTCTTGCCGGTTTCGATTGGGCACCGTTGATACACACGCAGTTTTTTGCCACCAATTGTGAATTGGTAGAAAAAAACGTTGGTATTTCTATCGTCGATCCCATTACGGCGTCGCATTTTGAAAATCGAAATTTGGTGGCCGTTCCGATCGAGCTGGACATCTTTCACGAAGTTTTCCTCCTGCATCCCCCAGCAGGAGAGGCTGCAGACCTTGTAGACCAGTTCGTACAAGAACTATTAGGGGTGATTTCCAGTTACGAACGAAGCGATGCCTATTGATCCATGGCGAGTGCTGGTTTTTCCAAAACCGTCGTCATCTGCATCTCGAGATTGCTGCAAGACCCACAAATGACAGGAATACGAAAGCTGCACTGCGATGTTACTTGCTTGGATTTTAGCCTCTATCGGCAATGTACAGATCAAATTCCTTAAGTATTTCAGGAGCTCTGTCGCAAAGACCTTTGTCCCTTACTGTCGCCATTCTCCCAACAACCTTGGTCGCCTCAACTTCTTGTGGAAATTGCTTTGAGACATCAGCCTCGACCGCAGAAAGATACTCAGAGGGTTCAACGTCACATGCCTCCGCCAAGCCAATCATGGCTCCTACATCCTTGGCAAACATGCTTCCATCGTCAGTTTCAGCATGTAAAGCGGTGGTGCACAGAGCGAACATAAAAGTAGCGATGGAGGTCACGTTTTTTATCATTGGGATACTCAAACTTGTGATGTTGGGGATGACGGTCTGATCGGGCGACTGATGAAGGTGACCCACGCTCGAATGGTCCGGCGAGTTGTCTGCGCCGCTCAATGGTACCTGTAGACGAGATCGTTGGGGTCATCTCGTTCGGCATTTGCATCCAAAACTCCTCCAAGCCGCTCAGCAAGGCGGCAGGAACGGATGTTGTCCGGGTCGATGTAACTGACGAGCGACTGGGTTACATTCCATGTACTGGCCCAATCTCGCAGCGTTCGTGCAGCTTCAAAGGCATAGCCTTTTCCTTCGGCATCAGCATAGACAAACCAGCCCAATTCGTGTTCTGGGAAAAGCGGTCCAGAATTGATGCCAACCTGCCCCAGGCACGCCCCTGTCGTGCGGTGCACCATCATCAGCGCCCCGTGTTCCATGAGGCTCCACTGAGCTACGTCATGACAGAATATCCCCCAGGCCATGCGCTCTGAGACCGGGCCTCCCATGAACTTTGAGCGCTCAGACGTCATAGGCGCAAGATAGTCGGGCCAGTCTTCCATTTTCGGTGGTCGAAGTAGCAACCGTTCAGTCTCAAGCGTCGGTATTTCAGTCACCTGATGGCTCCCGGATATTGAAGTTTTTGGATGGAGGGCTATTTGACGGCCCTCTGCCAGAGTCAAAATCTCAAATGACTTCTTTCAAAACTTGTAAGACACCCGAAGCGCGACAGAGTCAGCTGTGATGTCGTCACCTGACGTGTCATATGTGTCTCGCAGGTATTCAAGGCCGACCAGAACTCTGTCCGTTGCGCGATACGTAACGCCGACGCCAGCAGAGTAGCCATCTTCACTGATGGAACCTCCATCGATGTTCGCATATCCAATGACGCCGTAGAGATAAGTCCGGCCAAATACGTGTCCGCCTTTGAACTTCAGGCGTATCGTATCGACCTTTTTGGTTTTGTTGTCGGACACAAGCTCAGCGCCCGCATCATAAGTCAGTTCACCGCCAACTACATAGCCGTCAAAATTATGAAGATATCCGGCGTGGAGGCCCAACGCTGCGTTTCCGTTGTCGTTTTCGTCTTGGGAAACATCAACCGTGGATAGCTGCAAACCAGCATTGAATCCGGTCCATCTTTCGTCTGCCAAACACATTGTGGGAGCCATAGCCGCCAGTGTGATCAATGTTATAGTCTTCATTTTTAGTACGTTCTCTTTTTTGTGTGGACAGGGGTATCTGCTCGCTGGACCTGCACTATGGTTCAACGGGGATGGCTTGCTGTTCGTCGGGGTGTTGGATGTAACGCCGGCCTGTTGCAGGTCGGCGGTGATCCAACCCTCAGATCAAAGGATGGGTTTGGGCTTGCTGGTCAGTTGCAGCAGTTTTCCCGCGTTGTCATATCGTGCAGTGACGCGAACCCGCCGCGCATGGGCCACTTCCAAAGGCCCACCGACAACCTCCCAGAGCCCGAAGGTAAAGAGGTCCAGCGTTCCGTGGCCTGCCGCCCGAGCGAGGTTCGGTTTCGTTCTGGGTTCGACGTCATAGACGGCCACCCAATCACCATTGGCTTGTTGCTGAAGCTGCTCAGGCGACCCCAACTGCCGTTCGACATCCATCCGGGTGGCCTCCTGGCTGACGACGCTCAGGTCTGGACCATCACTGCCTTTTGCGGCCATGTTTGCTGCACACCCGCTCAGCGCGACGCCAAGGGTAAGCGCGATCACCATTGACCGCACGGGCCAAACACAGTTCGCAATACATTGAGCTGGAGTGCTTTGGCTGCGAGGAGATTCCGAAGAATTAGGATTTCCCGATCCCGATGATTTCCAGAGGTTTTTCATATTATTACCGTATCTTGATTGGGTTGTGAGTTTTGCCAGAACAATGGCCGATTGAGTTGTGCTTCAGGTCTAAAACCGATTGCAGCCTGGCCTGCTTGTTTGTCAGCCTCAAAGTTGATGACGATCCGACCTCTTGTCCGATGGGACGTCAGAGTTCTGATTGCGGCCTGGATTTGCAGCAAATCGAATGGGATCTCCGCTTCAATGGGAGAGCGTATGTTGTGTTTGGCGATGCTCAACATTGCTGCGTAGGCACTGTTCCGTGGCAGCGAGGCACTAAAATAATACCGAGGACCGCGGAGCCGTGTCGCGATACTCCGGCAAGTAACGTGGCCGACGCCCAAAAGAAGCTCGACCCTGGACAGCTTGCGTTCACCAATGTGTCGAACAGGGCCAACGATAGTGATGAACCGACCTTTGCGTTTCAAAACGCGGTGCGCTGCGGCCTCGATGTCCCGACCGCCTACCATATCAAAGACCCTGTCGTAGGTGTTTTTGCCCTGAGAACCAAAATCGGCGACTGTGTAGTCGATTGTGTGATCTGCTCCCAGCGCGCGTACCAGATCAGCATTCGCGCCGCTGCAAACCCCTGTCACGATTGCGCCCTTTGATTTGAGGAACTGGACCATCATGGATCCGACAGCGCCCGATGCCCCAACAACGAGGCAATGGTCACCTTTTTCCACGCGTGCGGAATTGATCGCGCCCCATGCAACGCAACCCGATAGCATTGTGGCTGCTGCTTCGACATGTGACAGGGGCCGGGGTTTGAGCATTACATAGTCCTGTGACACGCATCGGTACGTTGCCCATGAACCAGATTCACCAAGCGCATTGGGGATCACGACAACTTCGTCTCCAACATTGAACCGGGTCGCGTCCTGACCAGTTGCAACAATGATCCCGGAAACTGAAGTCCCCATGATGTAGGGGGAATTTGCAGAAGCGCGTTTAGGTCCGAAGAAACGACCAAGAGCGGTGCCCTGAGCCGCATAAATTTCATCGACATGCAGTGATGAAGCGACCAGCTGAATTGCGACATGGTGGCGCGAGGGCCTTGGCACGGGCACGGTCACCAATTGCATTGCTTCGGCGACATTCCCGGGCTCATGCAAATCTGTCAAAGCGATTGCTGACATGCTGTCGGCTGCACAATAAATCGTGGATAGCGCTCTTACATTGTCCAACATGTTTCTCTCCAGAGAGGATTGGATCAATTGATGGAATACGGATTTACGAACCAAACGTGCGGACGTGTTCGCGACAAAGATTGCCGGGCTTCGTCCCTGCCCAGAGAAAGCCTGACCAGAAGTTCGAGCAAATCCCGGATACCAGCCAGCCGCGACGTTTGGCGTAGCTCGGATATTGAAATATCCCCGCAGACAAGAGCATTCATGGCATTCGATCCTGTGTAGTGGACACAACTCAACTGGGCGCGCGAAGCGTTGTAGCTTGCGGTCTTGGGCTGCATCAGCGCATCATTTAATTCGGGGCGGCAGGTGAATTTCATTGTCCTGCCAGATGAGTCGGAATATAAACCGACCGCAGGTCTGTAATTGCAGACCGCCGGTCGGTTTGCAAGGAAAAAGTGTATGAAACCTACGAAGCGGAAAAATATGCAGCCAGAGGCGCGGCGCGCGCAGTTACTGGGGTGCGCGCAAATGTTGTTCTTTTCGAAAGGTTTCGAAGATACGACCGTGCAGGATGTGCTTGATTTGGCCGGTGTTTCGAAAGGTGGCTTCTATCACCACTTCAAATCCAAGGATGAGCTACTGTTCGGTGTATTGGATGGAATGGCTGAGGGCGTTTTCTCACATATGTCGGTTGTGGCTTCAGATGAAACGTCGCCTGCCATTGATCTGCTACACAGCTTCCTCCACCTGCGGGCGAACTATTTGCGCGAACACGAATATTCAGGTCAGGTCGAGTTTTTCCGGGTAATGAACCAGGAAAAGAACATTATTCTGCATGAACGCTTCAAGCGAAGGGTCTGCGAAGATGCCATGCCGATTTTGACCAAAATAATTAAAAAAGGCTGTGACGAAGGTAGCTTCACCGTTACGGATGCCGAGACGGCCGCAGAACTAATTTTATTCGTGAGCGGCTTCCTGGACTTTGCGCTGTTGAGAGCAATTGACGCAAGAGGAACTGACACTGCTGATCATGCCGCGCAAAAACTACAGGCGGCCATCGACATGCAGTTTCTTACAGTTGACCGAATTCTGGGCCTGCCGGATGGGACAACAGACTTTGGATGGCCGGAAGCGGTGGACGTTACGATGGCAACTGTGCCTCCAATCCTTCCCTCAGCCAAATAACGGACCTTGGCAACAATCAACCAGTCACGAGACCAATGGCGACAGTAATTCTCTTAAACGGAGTGGGGAGCGTCGGTAAAAGTTCTATCGCAAAAGCGCTTCAGAACATTACGAAACAACCGTTCCTTCACATCGAAATGGATGCCTTTCTGGCAATGTTGCCCGACCGGCTTGCTGGTGATCCAGATGGGTTGAGCTTTGAAAAGCGTGTGGTGGACGGGAATGCAGTGACCTTCGCGCGTGTCGGACCAGCGGCAAGTCGCGCACTCTCCGGGATGCGCCGTTCAGTTGCTGCAATGGCGAGTGCCGGGAACAATTTGATTGTTGACGAAGTTTTGTTTGGTAACACGGAAGCAGGGTCTGCGAATGCAGTGGCTGAATACCAAAGCTTACTGGAGCCGTATAACTTTTACATGGTTGGAGTGTTTGCCTCGCTGGGCGTGCTGGAGGAACGGGAACGAAAGCGGGGCGATCGGACGCTCGGGCTTTCCAGGTGGCAGTACGAGCGTGTTCACGATGGGATGACATATGACTTATCGGTGAATACAGAAGATGCCTCGCCGCTTGCATGCGCAGAGTTGATAAAGGCGAATCTGAAGCTGTAGGTTGCGAAGATACACAATCCCATAGCTGAGCACCTCAATACAGCCACCAGTGCGAACGATCATCGGGACCACGCTCGACCAATCCAATGTCTCGGCGCATGTGGTCGGACAATGGCGTTGTATTGTTGGGGCTTGCTCCTGATCTATTGCTCTTTCGAATACCTCCTGAATGTCGCCAAATTCGACGGAACTGACGGGCGCAGAACTCTAAAATACTGCGTGGGGCACGGATGGTATCATAATGCATGTTTCAAGCTTTCGATTTCAGGCACAGCTAAAGCGTCCGCGAAACGGGTGTCGTGGAACGGTCGGCGGTTTTGTTTTAAGTACTCACGAGGCGAGAGGGCGGTCAGGCTTTAGTGGATTTCCGAATCCATCAAAACAGACCATTGGTCTGTATATGTAGACCGGCGGTCGGTTTGTAAAGAGAATTCAGCACTCATCAGGACATTTGTTAGTATGTCATTGGCTGTGAACTAAATATTCAGCGCCCATTCTTGGTCCAGGTTTTTTTGTGCGCCAATTGAAAGTCACAGCTGCTGGCGCGGAATAGAAATCGGTACGCCAGGAGGCACGAATTGCGTCGTGCGCCGATAGTGAAATCAGGTGGGTCCAATCTGCTTCTGACGTGATCGACACAAATCGCTTGGCGAGATGTTTCATGGATTCGACATAAAGTCCGGACCCGAAGCTTGCACGTGAGATGCAGAGCGCTGATAAGAGTTGATCAATCGGCACCAACCACATTCTCAGGGGCGGACGACAAGCTGTCGTTGAGCGCCTTTTGTATCTTGAAGTAGGCGGCGATTTCAGCGTCGGAAAACTGGTTAGCGAAACTCCGAAACTCCGCTTTTTCGCGTTCCCTGATAGTCTCGATCACCTTCTTGCTCTTGGCGCTCAGTGCGTAATTGTGTGCCCGGCGATGTTCTGGATTTGGCGTCGCTGTGACCATTCCGGTCTCCAGCATTGTCTTGAGCTCTCGCCCAACAAACTGCCTCGAAACATCGATCAACCTTGTGATTTCCGGTGCCGTCGCCTGCCCGACCGCGAGCAAAACTTCAAGGATTGCCCTTTGGCCGACGCTGACACCCGTACCCATCAAGTCCGCCTCCACGCGAGCTGTGATATTGCGCAAAAGCGGCCGAGTGAGCTGCACACCAGCGTAAAGAAGCTCCGCTGGCGAGCATGCGTTTTTACCCGATGTCATTTTTTCGACTCCAGTTTTCGTTGAACGAGAGATAGCTATCGATGCTAAATATGTCAACTCAGTTGACAATACACTGGGACAGCGCTAGAGCTGCACTTGGCTTCAAATCGCAACTGAGGAACGCACTATGAAATGGTCTGACTTGGCAGAGCGCCAGATTGCAAAAGCCAGGAGCGAAGGGCAATTGGATGATTTGCCCGGTGCGGGCCAACCGTTGAAGCCGGAATTCGGCAACGGGACCGTCGGAGCAGGGTTCAGAATTATGGCGAAAGAAGGGGTAGTCCCGCGCGAAATCGAGCTAAAGAAAGCTGTGGAAACACAGCGCAAAAAACTAGCTGAGACTGTCTTTGGCCCTGATCGAAAAATCGAGATGCGGCGACTGGCCGATCTAGAACTCAGACTCGCGATAGAGCAAGAGGCGCGGCGCAAATATTACAGCACTGAGTAGATAAGCGTAGACGTCTAAGTCCTTCGATTCGGATAAAAGGTCTCTATGGGTTGTCGACGGGTCCAAGGCGACAATATCCACTGCCAATGGCCTTGAGACGTGGTCACCAAGTAAGGTTGCACACCTTGCGTGTTCGCCATATGTTCCGACGCACACTTAAAATTGGGGCACCGCAAAATGACGAAAGTTGCACTGATACTTACAAACAACTTCGCAGACTGGGAGTACGCCATGATAGGTGGAATCGGCGGCTCCTTTTATGGACTCGACGTTGAGTACTTCTCACCTACTGCCGGGCAATTGAGCTCGATGGGTGGAATAACCGTTGTGGTTCCCAATGGATTGAGCGATCTGGTCGATTGGCAACCGGATGTAGTCGCTGTCATTGGCGGTACCGTGTGGGATTCTGATGCCGCACCGGACATATCGGACTTGCTTGTGGCTCAATATGATAAAGGCGTTCCCATAGGAGGAATTTGTGGTGGCACCTTGGCCCTGGCCAGATCTGGATTGCTCAACGCGAATCCGCATACTTCGAACAACAAGGAATTTTTGATCAAGAACGCCGTGGGGTACGAAGGAGCTTCGCACTACGTTCAAAGTGCGTCGGCGGTTTCGTCTGGTCGAGTTGTCACTGCTCCTGGAACAGCGCCAGTGAGCTTTGCTGCTGCGATCTTTGAAGCAGCCGGTGTTCCACAACAAACCGTATCTCAGTTTCAAGAATTAATTACAGCGGAGCACAAGTGATCGCGGATACTTGCGAATGCCGTCGACAATTCACTTGAATGACATGATCGCACCGGGGCTGTTCGGTTGTCGGGATCCGAAGTGACCTAAATTGTACTACAGGCCCCAAGCTATGGTTAGGCTGAAATTCCGGCGCTGTTATGCGTGGAGAATGCGTTTCTGGATATCCACTTGCGCTGGTTCAGCAAGCCACCGCTGTTGCCCTCGCAGCGAATGGCAAGTTCGACGGGCCGCGTCGCAGCATCGGATGGCAATGCTCAATGACCGGTTAGGGCCGACCGCGTCTTCTGGGGAAGCGTCTTTTGCCTGAATATGATAGCGGATCACCTCAGTTGCAGAGGATCAGCTGTCCTCGGGAACTCTTGCTTCAGGCCGAATTGGCCGCCCGATTTTGTTCCAAAGCTCATCGGCAACAACGCCTATTGCCTGGTCCCTGCGCCTCATCTTGAAGATCATGGTCCGGCGCAATGGGAACCCTTCCAGATTCAGGGAAAGCAATATCCCTGACCGCCGCTCCTCCTCCGTCATATGATCGGGCAAGCCGCCCCAGCCAAGGCCGGCGAGGATCACTTTTTTCTTGGCCGTGAGATCGGATACGGTCCATTTCAGACCCCCTGGCAGCAGATCACGGCTCTGTTCATGCGCGGTGCCGCCTGTGCCCGCCGTAATCACCTGCACATGGCTTTGCATCTCAGTTGCCGATATTGCACGCGGACCGGTCGGCAGATTCAGATCGGGGCTGGCCACTGGCCGGATGGTAACCTCCGCAACCGGCTCTGCCTCCACGTCGTCCAGAGGCACCCCGTCAAGAGATGCAAGCGCAATATCCGCTTTACCCTCCATTAGCCGTGCGATCGGGCCGCCCATCATCTCCATACGCAGCCGAAGATGTGTTGCGGGATGACGCCGACCGGTGTCGGCAAGCGCTGGCAGAAAAGTATCAAGATCCACAGTGGCACTGACCGCAATATTCAATTCAGGCTCTTCTCGGGCGCGCAACCGAGCGGCGGTGCTTCTGAGCCCTTGCATCTGCCGCAGCACCCGAGAGGCTTCTCGATAGAAGATCTCGCCGGCCGGTGTGAGCGAGGGCCGGTAGGTTTCGCGGCTGAACAGTTCCAGCTCCAGCTCCTCTTCCAATTGGCGGATGGTGTGGCTGATGGCGGATTGTGATTTGTTTAGTCGCTCAGCCGCACCGCGAAAGGTACCGGTTGAGACTATGGCCTCCAGTGCAATGAGTTGGTCGTGTTTCATGGACTCTCAACATGATCTGTTTTTCTAATCATTATAGTGAGAACATAATATTATCAATCAATCATATTGCCGGGTAGTCAGATGACATCGCTCAACACAGGAGACTGTCATGAAACTCTACTACAAGCCCGGCGCGTGCCCGCTGGCCAGCCATATCGCCCTATATGAAACCGGCCGCCCGTTTGAAATCGAAGCCGTGGACACTGCGGCAGGCCAAACTGAAAGCGGTGCTGACTATCATACGATCAACCCCAAAGGATACGTTCCGGCTCTGGGTTTGGACGATGGAAGTGTCCTCACGGAAGGAGCCGCAATTCTTCAGTACATCGCGGACAGTCATCCCGAAGCGGGTCTTTCCCCGGCGATCGGCACATTGGCACGGGCCAGGATGCAGGAACAGCTCAACTGGATTGGCACCGAGTTGCACAAGGCCTTCGGCCCGCTGTTCCGAGACGGCACGTCCGAGGCTGACAAAGATGCGGCGCGCACCGCTGTTGCGGGCAAGTTCGACCTGATCGAAGCGCAGCTGGAGGATGGCCGAGAGTGGTTGGTTTCGAACCAGTTCTCGGTAGCTGACGCTTACCTATTCGTAGTTTCGAACTGGGCGAACTTCACCGGCATTGACCTGTCTCGTTGGCCCCGGCTGGCGGCATTTGTAAGCCGCAGTGCTGCCCGTCCGTCTGCCCAGGCCGCGATGCGTGCCGAGGGGTTGATCCAATGACACCCGCCGACCACAAAAAGGTCGGCGAACTGATGGAGGTCTATTTCGAAGGCCTCCACCAGGCCGATAGCACCATGTTGCGCAGAGTGTTCCATCCGCAGTTGGCTTATGTCTGTGCCACAGAAGGCGATGAACTGAATCTGGATCTCGAGACCTATATGGGCCGCGTGGACGGGCGTGTACCACCAGCCAGGCGTGGTGACCCGCGCGAGGAGAAGATTCTGGAGATCGCATTTGCCAGCGACAGGCTAGCCCGTGTCAGCGCCCGGATGACCATGATGGGGCGGGATTTCCATGACCTGCTGACCCTTGTTCGCTACGGCACAGAATGGCGCATCGTAGCAAAAGTGTTTTCCTATGTTCCGCGAAAGGACTGACCGATGCCATATGTAAATATCAAAGTTACCCGCGAAGGCGGCCCAGACGGCACCGGCCCGAGTGCAGATCAAAAAGCGCAGCTGATAGTCGGGGTCACAGACCTTCTGCATAACGTACTGGACAAGAACCCGGCCACAACCTTTGTGGTAATTGACGAAGTCCCGTTGGAAGACTGGGGCGTTGGCGGCCTGCCAGTGCAAGAGTATCGAAAGCAGACGCAATGAAGACGCGGCTGATAAAGGCGTTGGGGATCACCTGCCCGGTGATCCAGGCACCAATGGCATTTGCTGCGGGCGGCGCACTGGCCAGCGCCGTCTCCCGCGCCGGTGGTTTGGGCATGATCGGGGGCGCCTACGGTGATGCCGCCTGGATCGGCCAACAGTTCGATATCGCTGCGGGTGCCCGTGTAGGCTGCGGGCTGATCACCTGGAAGCTCGCGGAGCGGCCGCACCTGCTCGGCCGGGTGCTGGCGCGTAATCCAGCTGCGCTGTTTCTGTCATTTGGCAATCCGGCACCATTCGCTCCAGCGATCAAGGACGCCGGTGTGCCGCTGATCTGCCAGGTCCAGACCCTGCGCGATGCGCGGCAGGCGCTGGATTGCGGCGCGGACATCATTGTCGCCCAGGGGGCGGAAGCTGGCGGCCATGGCGAGGCACGTGGGACCTTTGCTCTGGTTCCCGAGATCGCTGATGAGATTGCGCGCCAGAACACCTCGGCGCTGCTATGTGCTGCTGGTGGTATCACGGACGGGCGAGGCCTGGCTGCGGCCCTTATGCTTGGGGCAGATGGGGTGGTAATCGGCACGCGGTTCTGGGCCTCGCACGAGGCGTTGGTGCATCCGCGTGTTCTTAAGCGCGCGATGGCCGCAACAGGTGATGACACTATCCGCACCCGGGTGGTGGACGTGGTCCGTGGTTACGACTGGCCCGGCCGGTACAATGGCCGCGTTCTGCGCAACCCGTTCATTCAGAAATGGCACGGCTCAGAAGACGCCTTGAAGCTGGAAGCGGGCGTTGAAGCCGCAAAATGGGCGGCAGCTCAGGAAACCGGGGATATTGATGTTGCAACCGCCTTTGCAGGCGAGGGCGTCGGTCTGATCAGTTCTGCGGCACCCGCCGGCGATATTCTGGCGAAGCTCATGGCGGACGCGCAGCGGTGTCTGGCTGGGGCGGCTGCATAGCATGGGGATCTGGGAAGAGCCAGAAACACTTGAGCTGGATTAGGCGGTGGCACGGTTACCGCCGCCTACTCCTGTTGGGGCGGGAATTAGGCAATCTTGCTGTGCGTTGTTCTGGCGGTTGTGTTTGCTGTTGCAATCCTGTGGTTGGCGAACGAACGCAGCAAAAATTTGATGGCTCGTAAATGGTCAAAACCTGCCCATCACTACGTTTGGCATTGCAGCGAAAGTCTGGTTTGGTGATGTTGCATCGCAGCGTCTGGCGTCATAGGCAAAGTCCGCTTCGGGCCGTCCACTACGTCACGATCTGACTAGATCAGAACGGATGCTGCGCTGGCTCCGAGGTCAGCACTGAGCCCATTTTGACAAATGCTGCGCCGCGCACGAATGACTTCAAAGCTCTGATTGCTGCCATGGGTCTGCGCAACGATTACCCCTTGCTGATGTTGACCAGACTATCTCCACGCTACGGTGCGGTCCGCCTAAGCTGCCATAGTTATACCGCGGCACGATTGCCGAAAGAGAAATGTTTTTGGCAAATAATGCTACATCTCCTCAGTCGTCACGCAGAGTCAGATCTTTTGACCGTTTTTCGGTTTTCACCTGAAACCCAAAACAGACCCGCCTAACGACGGGTCTGTGTTTCGGTCGAACGATGTATTGGGAGGAACATCGATTGGCCGTTTTGGTCTCGCCAGAGGTTCAACCAAAATGCTCTTTGAAGCGATCAATACAGCGGCGGAAACCGTCTTCGAAATTTCCGTTACCGGGGTGGTAGACACTTTCGAATGATATCACCCCATCATAGGCGTCGGTTTTCAGAGCATCCGCCATCGGCTGAAACTGATCGGCCAGTTGGCCTTCGCCCATTTGTTTGACCGTCAATGTCGCGCGGGGCGTATCGACTTGAACGTCCTTGATGTGGATGTGCCCGAGATAGCCTTCTTTCACTTCGTCATACCCAGCAGGAAACGCTTGTTCGTGACACCAGCAATTGTTGGCCGGGTCCCAAAGTACCTTTAACGTGTCTTTGGCATCCAGATCATCGATCAGCTTACGGGCGGTGTAGTTCGAATTCACCATGGTCCCGTTGCCCGTTTCGACGACCAAAGTCACTCCGCCGTCCTTGGCAACGTCAATCGCCGGTGCAATCAGGGGCAGCATAGCGTCCCATGCACCCTTGGCGACGTTCCACTTTTCGGCACCTCCATACCCCCAAAGGATTTGCTCTTTCTTGGGGGTCATAATGCGAACCAATGGGCTGCCGACCACATGTGCCATGTCGATCACGCGCTTCAGAGAATCCATATGCTTGCTGTGCAGGTCGTCCCCTGGTTTGTTCGCCCCGGTCATTCCCGCGAAGATGTGGCGCGACAGACAGGATACAGGCTTGCCCCGATCCCGAAGCAGCGCGTCAATTTCCCTGATCTCATCCGCAGAGTGATCGCCAACCTCCGTATCGCCGACAAATTGCAGTTCGGCATATTCGAGGTCAAACTCATCCATCACATCGACCGCGTGTTTCAGGTCGCGACTGATGCCATCACAGATAACGCCAAGCTTCATGTTCTTGTCCTTTCTCAGCGATGCAACTCAGCGCCGACAATGTCTTCGATCACGCGGGTGCAGGCCCAGTTGTCGCCATCGGGGAATTTGGTTTTGCCAGCATGGAAAATCTGCATGGCAGATGAAGCAGTATGCATTGGAACGCCGAGCTCTTCGGCCAGATCCAGTGAGATGGTCAGGTCCTTGTGCATGGTGCCGATGCCCGAGCCAGTGTTTTCGAATTTACGGTCGATGATGTTCTCCAGCGCCGTGTTGGTGCATCCGCATCCCGCGCCAGAGGTCGAAAAGACCTTGAACAGGTTTTCGCCCTTCACGCCCGCCTTGGCGGCAAGAACCGACGCCTCAAATGTTGCCGAAAAGATTGAACCGATCAGAGTCTGCAGACATGCTTTTACGGTCTGACCTTGGCCGGGCCCGTCCCCTACGCGGTGAATAGTGGCCGAGACCGCCTCCATCACTGGTTGGAATTCGTCCAGTACGGCATCAGGGGCTGCGGCCATCATGGTTAGTGTACCGCCCTGCGCACCCGGAAAGCCGCCAGAGACAGGGCTGTCGATCAGGTGGATGCCCGAACCGACCATGGCCTCGCCAATCTCGCGGGCCTCACGCGGTTTGATCGTGGCGGTCAGAATGACCGCGCCGCCCTGCGCCATGTGACGGACCAGACCGTTTTCACCAAGAATGACAGCCTTGGCCTGATCGCCGTTCATGACCATGACATAGACTGCATCCGCGTTGGCCCCTACATCTGCAACACTTGCTGCAGGCGTTCCGCCCATTTCAGCCAGCGCCTTCAGGCGCGCTTCACTCAGATCAAACCCGGTGGTTTCGAACCCGTTTTTGATCAGGTTCTTCGCCAGCCCGCTGCCCATATCCCCTAATCCAATGACACCTGCACGTTGCATAATTGTCTTCCTAATGTGTCGTCCGGCCCGGCCGGAGTTGAGGTTTGGCGCCCCATCTTCCGAGGCGTCGGTGTGTGCGGGGATTTCAGGCTTTGGCTGACCAAGGCCGGGCAGGTCCGGAAGACACCCCGCTGCCCAATTCCGTGTGGCTACGGACCCATGACCGCGTCCGGTATCCAAAGGACCAGTTGCGGGAAGATCGCGATCAAAATCAGCACCACCACATTTGCCAGCAGGAACGGCGCGGCACCGACGAAAATCTTTCCGATCGGCATACGGCAGATTGCAGCGCAGACATTCAGGCAATTTCCTACTGGCGGTGTGCATGCACCAACCGCGAGTCCCGAGACCATCACCACACCAAAATGCACACCAGACACGCCCAGCTTTTCAGCGACCGGCAACAAAACCGGTGTCAGTAATAGAATGGCGGGACTAACGTCGATGAACGTACCCGCCATCAGGATCAAAATGGCTGTCAGAACCATGAAGGCGACCGGGCCAAGTCCGAGGCCCGAAACGAAATCGGCCAGTTGATTGGGTACACGTTCCAGCGCCAGTACAGTGATGAACACCTGACTGAACGCGATGATCATCATGATCTTGGCGGACATGATGATCGCGTGGCGCATGGCCCCCGGCAAATCTTTGAGAACGCCGAAGCCGACGATGAATAAGCCGATGATCAGACCGTAAACCACCGCCGCTCCGGCTGTCTCGGTCGGAGTAACGAAACCGAATACAACCGACCCCACGATCAGGATTGGCATCAACGCCACGGCAGCCGAACGCCGCGCCTGTCGCCCTGCCTCGGCCAACGTGAACGGTACATCTTCGGTCGGGTAATCGTTCTTCTTGGCCAACAACCACACGACGATCAGCTGCAGCAGGCCAACCATGATGCCGGGAATGATCCCGCCCAGAAACAGGCGACCAATGCTTTCTTCAGCGGCAACAGCGTAGATGATCATCGGAACAGACGGCGGAATGATCATGCCCATTGTGGATGAGGCAACTGTGATCCCCGCCGCAAAGCTCTTGGGGTATCCGCGCTTTTCCATCTCAGGGATCAGAACAGACCCGATTGAAGCAGTATCCGAGGCAGAAGAACCCGAGATACCGCCGAAGATCATCGAGCCGACCACGTTAACCAATCCCAGCCCGCCCTTAAGGCGGCCGACGAAGAACATGGACAGGTCTAGCAGGCGCCGCGTGATGCCTCCGGAATTCATCACCAAGCCCATCAGGATGAAGAAGGGCAGTGAAACCAGCGGATAATTATTGATGCCGGAGAAGAAACGCTGAACAACGAACCCGGTCGCCGCAGGAGCCTCGATCAGGAAATACGCCAGTGACGCCAGCCCCAGAGAATAGGCAATTGGAACTCCGCAGACCAACAATATTCCAAGCGTGGCAAACAGGATCAACATGTCAGTCCTCCGGCATCCAGAGAACATCGATGGAATCCCGACCGCCCAGAGTCAGAACCACACGAACAAAGCAATAGAACACGGCAATCGAACAGGAGATCGGAACAATGATGAACACATAAGCCTGAGGCATCCCGAAGGGTTGCCACATGTTTTTGCCTGGCCCCGCGATCCAATCGATGGACAGCCAGACCAATGCCGCGTTCATCACTCCGACAAGGACAAGCCCTGCCACGTAGAAGGCCATTTTGACGTAGTAGGGCATCATGTCGATGAAGAATGTGATCGCGATATGCTCACGCTTCGTAATCGCCACGGCACCGCCCAAGGCCGAGGTGCAAAGAAACGCGATCTTGACCTGTTCGTCGACGCCGTAGATCGCCATGTCAAAGGGGCGCATCAGGACTTTGGTGACGACAATCACCAAAAACACCCCAAACAGCACGACCATCAGCGCTTCGATAACGCGCGTCAGTACACGGTCAATTGCAGAGAGCGTATCCATAAACCGGTTCCGTTAAGAAGCGAATCCGGGCGCAAGTAAGAGCGCCCGGAATTGCCGTTTCAGATCAGCCGCAGGACGCCGCTGCAGCACGGGCTGCGTCGATATCATCCATCGTGAAATGACCCGCGTCGATCATCTGTTGATAGACCGGCGCAACGGCTTCCTGGAAACCCGTCAGGGCTTCGGGCGTCAGTTCGTTGATCTCCATGTGCTTGCCGAGTTCGCCGACGATGTTCGTTTCAGCATCGCGATACAGCTTGTCCGACATCGCCATCGCTTCGACCGCAACCTCGTCAAAGGTGGCCTGAAGGTCTTCGGGCAAACCATCATACCACGCCTTGTTGACGATCAAAGGATCGGGGCCTGTCATATGGTTCGACAGCGTCAGATACTTTTGCACTTCGTGAATATTGAAGTCCCAGATATTTTGCGGCGGGTTATGCTGCCCGTCAATCACGCCCTGTTTGAATGCCTGATATGCCTCTGAAAACGGCATGGCGACCGGAACCGACCCGATGGCTGTGCCCGTGGCGATCATCAGATCAGATTGAGGTTCGCGAATGCGCAGACCTTGCAGATCAGCAACCGATGTTATTGGCTGAACGTTGTTGGTATAGGCCCGGAATCCTTGGCTGATACCGGTGGCAGGGATGTGATATCCGTTCGCCTCAGCACGGGCCTGAACGCCCTTGGTGAAGTCCGAACCGACCAGACATTCCATCTCATCCCAATTCGCGACGAGGAACGGCAACTGGTACAGGTTGAATGCCCCGGACGCGTCGGCAAAGAAACCGCCACGCGTGCCTTGCAGCAAACCGGCCGTCACCTGATCCATCATTTCACGCTCATTACCAAGCGCGGCACCAAAGAAATTCTCGACTTCGATGCGACCGTCCGTACGTTTTTCAAGTTCAGTCTTGAACCAGTCCATGGACTGCGAACGGATTGAGGTTTCCGGCTGCTCATTACCATATTTAAAGGTGAAGTCCGCCGCCAGTGCTGTACTGGCCGTCATTAATAGGCCGGTTACCCCGGCCAGTAATTTAGCTGTGTAGGTCATGTTATCCTCCCTGAACGGGACTCGATCCCGTTGCATGACGTTGGGATAAGCCCCCTTACAATTCGGCGGCAAGAAAAATTGCATCAAATGACGGGAATGATGGTTTTTGATGTTCTTAGAGGTTTATTTGAGGATGATTTTGATCGGGAATGATGTTAGCAGAGGCTTATGAGCGATGAAGCTGTAATAATCCCAAAGAAGGCACGTGTCTCCGAGATTGCGAGGATTGCGGGGGTCGGCACCGCTACGGTTGACCGGGTTTTGAACAACAGATCAAACGTAAAGCCTGAGACCCGCCAGCGGGTTTTGCAGGCCAAGCACGCGATCGAATCCGGCGCTCAATTGGACCAGCCTGCGCGACCCTGGCGGCTGAAGATATTTCTACCAGAGGAAGCCGGACCATCGACAGAATTTCTGGGCAACTGTTTTCAGAATGTTTTCACCAATGGCCGCGCCACTGTCGAGTGTGTCTTTTCCACGAAATTGGAACCATCAGTGTTGGCTCGAAAACTAAGAGCCTGCGCCGGGCAGGGAATTGATGCAGTTGGCTTTCAGGCTTTGGATGATCCGCGGGTTCGCGACGCAGTTGAAGAGCTGCACGGTTTGAATATTCCCTGCATACCTGTCGTCTCCGATCTGATCAGCCCTGTTCTGGGCCAATTTGTCGGGACGGACAACATGGCCGCAGGACGAACAGCGGCCTATTTTATGGGTCGAATGCTACGGCAATCCGGAACCGTCGGCGTGATTTCCGGCGAGCAACTATATCGCAACCATTCGGATCGCGAGATGGGGTTTCGGTCAGCCTTGCGAAGGGATTTTAGCCACCTCCGCGTTGTGGGCACCTATATCGGCCACGATGATGTGCAGGAAAATCGCGTGGTGGTGGGCCAGATGCTGGACGAACATCCCGGGCTGCTGGGCATTTATAACGTTGGCGGTGGCAACGAAGGCATTGTTGCGGCTCTGGCTGATCGCGATTTGACGGGAGAAATCATGCTGATCGGCCACAACCTTACGCCGAAGACGAGAAACTACCTGCTGGACGGATCAATGGATCTTGTCATTCATCAGAATATGCAACGGATCGCTGAACAAGCCGTTCAGACCCTGATCGCGACACTGGAAAACCGGCCCCATCAGGCTGAGGTCGTTCCAGTTGAAGTCATCACCCGTGAAAACATCAACGGCGCCACCTTCGGTTGATGCTCACAGGTTTTCAGATGTGCAGAGACCGAACGGAATAACTCCAACCTGTTCCTGAATTGGTTTTCCGGTCAGACACCGAGACATCATCTGTGTCACGCGATCTGCAACCTGATCCAGCGGGTTGTTAATCACCAAATCGATGCTGCCATCGGCAAGCGCGGCTTCGGTAACTGGTGTCCGTTCATGGCAGATGTAGACAACTTCCCGCGATTGCCCTGCCTCGCGCAGCGCTTTCAAGGCTCCAGTCACCCCGCCTCCGCAATGATAGATGCCGGAGAGGTCTTTGTTGGCCCGCAGCAATTCTGCTGTCGCTTCATATGCGACCGCGGCGTCATCCAGATACACCACAGAGTCTCGAAGAGGTTTCTGCGGTGCAAATTCGCGCATGTAGCTTCTGAACCCACTCTCAAGCGCTTCGTGCCCCAGATACCTGTGCGACCCGATAAGGATGCCAACCACGCCTTCGGTTCGATCAAGACGCGCCATCGCCCAACCTGCCGTCCGCCCCGCTTTTCGACTGTCGATCCCGACATAGGCAGTAACGTGAGGCGATGACAGGGGCGAGAGCAATGCAATGACAGGGACATCGGCGCTGGCGATCGCACGATTGATCTCCGGATGATCAATCGCAACCAAGCCTATGGCGTCTACCTTGCCGTGCATTTCGTCAATCGCAGTTGCAAGCTCGGACGGCGACAGACTTTCTACATACCGGACCACAACATTTGCCCGGATACTGCGCAACTGCTCTGCTTTTTGCTGCAACTCGATTGCCAATTCGCGATAAAACCACTTGCTTTCCTTTTGAAGAATAAAGCCCAACCGTTTAGCTGGAGCCATCTCCTCAACTCGGCGCCGCAACAATCCTGCCGAGCGATACCCCAACGCTTCTGCCGCTGAAAGAACCCGCGCAGTTGTCGCCGCAGAAACCGGCGCACGCGCATTCAGAACGCGGTCTACTGTTGCGACGCCTACCCCCGCCTTTTCTGCGACGTCTTTGAGTGTGACACGGGCCATAGCACGCTCCATGATAAAACGTATCATCTATTTTACAGAATATTCTGAGAGAAATGATAGAAAATATCACGACAGGTTTGACGATTCAGGCGCTCCTCGGTTCTGCTCGGCAACAGCAATGTAGAAAAGGAACCTGATGTGCTGCAGGACAATACCATTCCTTGGCGGGATTATTCGCTGACGGGCCGGGACAGCGGTCCAAGCTTTGCACCTAAACAGTGGTATTCTACTCCAGTCCCCCGGAAACGGATGAAGGAACTGATGAAGCGCCGCGATGCTCCGGCCCTGATCGACTACGGGATCTGGCTGGGATTTGTGTTGGCAACCGGTGCTCTGGTCATTCTGACCTGGGGTACGTGGTGGGCAGTGCCGTCTGTCATCCTCTACGGGGTGTTTTATGGATCCTGTGCCGACAGCCGTTGGCATGAATGCTGCCATGGGACTGTATTCAAAACGCCTTGGCTGAACACTGCAGCCTATCAGCTGGCCTCATTTATGTCGCTGAAAAACCCCTATCTTTGGCGGTGGAGCCATACACGCCATCACACGGACACGGTGATCGTCGGAAAAGACCCCGAGATTGCGTTTCCACGGCCTCCGCATCCACTCAACATCTTATGGAACATGCTGCATCTGCAATCTGGCTGGAATGAATTGAAGAAGATGTTTTGGTTGTCGGCTGGTCGTTTGACTAAAGATCAGAAAACCTTCCTCATCGAAGCCGACCGTTCTAAGGCGTTCTTGGCGTCGCGTGTTCACCTCGCAATCCTCGCGATGACATTTGCTTTGGCAATGGTGCTGCAATCATGGCTGCCCATTGTGCTGATCGGCGGACCGACGTTTTATGGTTCGTGGCTGCATCACTTGCTGGCATCTCTGCAGCATGCCGGTTTGGCAGAAGACGTCCCGGATCACCGATTGAACTCGCGAACCGTCTACATGAACTGGTTCTTCCGCTTCGTGTATTCGAACATGAACTACCATGTGGAACATCACATGTATCCCATGGTGCCGTTCTACAATCTCCCGGCCCTGCACGAAGAAATAAAAGTCGATTGCCCACCAGCTTACGCGGGAACAATGACCGCATTTCGCGAAATGCTCCCGGCCATTCTGATCCAGCGGCGCGATCCGTTCTACTTTGTCGACCGCAAGCCGCTGCTGCCCAAGGACGCTAACCCCAGCCCAGAATACACTCGGCCAACAGCCATAGCGGCCGAGTGACCCAATCCCCGGAATACAGGAAAGCCCATGACGAACTGGACCCGCGCCTGCGCTTGCGATGACATCGAAACCGAAGATCTAATCCGTTACGACAATGGCGATCGTACCTTTGCCATCTACCGAAGCCCCGAGGACGAATTTTACTGCACCGACGGCCTGTGCACCCATGAAGAAGTGCATCTGGAAGACGGTCTGGTCATCGATCATCTGATCGAATGCCCCATGCACAACGGCCAATTCGATTATCGCACCGGCGAGGCAAAGCGCTCACCCGTCTGTGTGAACCTGAAAACCTACCCCGTTAAGGTCGAAGACGGAGATGTCTTTATCGATATCGGGTGATGCCATGAAACGGATCTACGACTGGGACGCGAAGTTCTCACTTAGAAACTACACCGCTTCCGACCTTCGTGCGCTTAAGGGTATCCGCAAGCTGGTTCAGACGACGGCGAATACAACCGAAGAGGCAGCAGCCGCGAAAGATGCCGGAATTGATTTGATTATGGGCAATGCCCACAACACGCCCGCCGTGCGTCAAGGCGCGCCTGAATTGTTCTTCACAGCTGCACTTGGTCTTCCGGACTTTGCGACGGAAAGGGACGTGCTGACCGCCGCGTTTGCGGCCATGAAGGATGGTGCCGACAGCATCTACACGGCAAGAGGGCCGCACATTGTTGAACTTTTAGCGCGCGAAGATATCCCCGTGATGTGTCATCTTGGCCTGGTTCCTCGCAAATCCACCTGGCGGGGCGGCCTGCGTGCCGTTGGTAAAACTGCGGACGAGGCTATCGCGCTTTGGAATGCGTTCCGCACAATGGAAGATGCCGGAGCTTTTTCGGTAGAGGCTGAAGTTATCTGTGACCGAGTAATGGCTGAGATTTCCGCCCGCACATCTCTGATAACGTCCTCACTCGGATCGGGCCCCAGTGCAGACATTATCTACCTTTTTCAAAATGACGTATGCGGGGAGCAACCCGAAAGCCCGCGCCATGCGCGTGCCTTTGGCGATCTCGATTCACTGTATGAACAGATAAATCACCACCGCCGAGTCGCACTTTCGGCGTTCAGAGAATCTGTTGAAGAGGAGCAATTTCCAAGCCCAAGCGAATGCGCAACAATCTCAGACGCGGAGTTTGAAAGTTTTATTACACGACTAAAATAGTCTATTTGGCTAAGGAAAGTTGCACCCAGAACCACATTTTGAGAACCGGAATTATCACCCAACGATGACCGATGTACGTTGGTCCCCATTCGCGACGGGTAGCAAAGAATTTTGTAATCGCAGTGCAAGTACCTTTCCCGCCCGACCAGCAGGGCGTTGTCGTCGCAACCCGCCAGCAGCTGTCGTTCGAGCAACCGCAGCGAATTCGGACTTTGTCCGCGTTTTGTGAGTTCGATCGGTTTCAAGTTTCGCGTTCGCAGCGAATGCCCGGATCGAAGGGCCGCGCCGCAGCATCTCGACCTGGTGGTGGATGTCTCCTTTGGGCCGTTCCCATCTAAGAAAGGTTAGCCTGCCAACGAGATGGTGCGATCACGTCGAGCTGCTTCGAATCCCTGATCGAAAAATAAAGTGAAGCAAACCAATGTTAGTCAATCTGTGCGAGTGGTTTGAGGTATTTGCTTTTTTTGGTCAATCTCAGCAGAGTATTCGAATATTGAGTGCAAAGTAAGGAAAACCGACGTTCTCGAAACACGAAATATCGGCATGACACTGACTAGAAGATGGTTCCGAAGGTGTAGACGCCCCCGCTGGCCTCGATGTGCCATTGTGGGCGCCTTGTTTCTGGTTGCAACAGATCCCGTCGGACAGGCTTTCGTTTGGAACTGGAGTTAGGCCAACCCTAATACAGGGTGGCCTTTCTGTTTTGCAGTGGAGTATTTACCGATAATACCTCCAACTCTAGCCGCCGTTGTAGATTTCGTAGCACTCGACTGGGCCGATTCTGCCATCCAAACAAAGAATGTCATATATGCCCTCAATCGTACCCACAACCTCAGCCCCGTACCCTGCTGCAACCAGAAACAAGGCGCCAAGGAGGTATCGACCATCTTCTTCAACTTGACCTGGCAGCAGGCCCTCCTGAGTTGGTCCCCAATTCAGGTGCGTGCCGTTTTCGAATGCGTATCCAGCAGTATCAGTTCCGGTCAAACCAACATTGGACAAGTCCCAGCTCCAATTCGGATTTATTGCGGGATACTGTTGAGGAGAGTACCGGTTGTTTTGACCCAAATGGCGCTCTGACGGCATGTCGAAGCTAAAGCCAGACGATTGCGTGGCTTGAAAGGTATTGGCTATCCCATCAGCGCGATTGATTTTTTGCGAAGCTGATGAGTGAACTTTGGGCGCAAAACCGCGTTGGCCATGTTCGCGCAACGGACCAGCCGTGGATGTTCCAGCGCTCAGGATAATGGCAAATGCGGTGATGCATGTAATCAGTGTCTTTTTCATGTCGTGGTCCCTCTCGGTTGAGCGTGTCTGATACGCTGAAGATGGAACCAACTTGGCAATTTGCGGTTCTGGTTTATTGTGGTGGCACGTCAAGCTTTTGAGAAAAGCCTTCAAGTTGACGCCGGTTAGCTTGTCCTTCCAAGATGGAGAACACCCATAGCGTTTAGATTGGTGTGGCTAAATCCGTCTGCAAAACTGATGCTCTCCATTTTTGATTTCTTTGCGTTGCGGTTACATCTCCAACCTAGGAACACTGCGACTTTGGGTATTGTGAGAAGAGCTCAGGTTTTGTCATTTCCCGTCGGGTCGCGCTGATGCTGCTTGGCACGGCTGAGGCTCCCAGTTTAATATTTTCGGAAACAACAAAGCGCGGATTGCAAAAGGCGCATCAGTCTCGGGCGGAATTGCGGCATGAAAGAGAACCAAGTGAATTCTGACAGCCAATCCTGGAAGGTTCCGGGTTTCGGGGTGCATCACATCGCCAGGCTTCTGGACAACCGCGGCTCGGATATTATTGCGCTGCTGAGATTGGCCAATTTACCCGTTGATCTTCACCAAACACCCCCGAATTTTGTTGATGTCCGCAATGAGCTCCGCCTTTTGGAGCTTGCCA
The DNA here is from genome assembly GCF_013033965.1 of Ruegeria atlantica. Lineage (GTDB taxonomy): Bacteria > Pseudomonadota > Alphaproteobacteria > Rhodobacterales > Rhodobacteraceae > Ruegeria > Ruegeria atlantica_D. Next base: position 757,708 of record NZ_WQFE01000001.1, on the reverse strand, counting down.
TGGAAGAGACCAGAGATCCTTTGTTTGCGATTTCGGCGGGCAAGACATTCAACCCCAGAAAAACTACCCTTCTTAGCTATGTTGTCTTGAACTCGCCGACGGTTGGCGAGGCAATCGAAAAGGCCGTGAGTTATGCGCGCTTGGCGCGCGGCTTTGCCAAATTGTCGTTCTATGAAGAAGAGCGCGGCATGTTCTTGGAGATAGACTCTGCAGCCCAACTGATGCGTGCTGATGGCGCTCACAACGAGTTTCGGATTTCCGCATTCTTGACCAGTTTTCAAATTGCAGCCGAGGCGCCTTTGCCTGTCCTGGAGATACGGTTTCCGCATGAAGTGACCGAAGAAAAGCACTCTCAGATCTCGGATGCCTTGTCGGTCAAGGTCAAACAGAGCCAACGCGTTCCAGGTATCCTGTTCGACAAGGCAGTGATGGACATTCCGATCAAAGATACGGACCCGGCATTGCTGTTGCACCTTGAAACACATGTGCAAAACTTGATGAAGGACCTGCCCCCAGCCATCGGTGAAACAAGCTCTTTGGTGCTGGGCGAGATAACGTCGCGACTGTCTTTTAGCGCACCGACACAGGATGAAATTGCGAATACGCTTGGGATGAGTGTCAGCACACTTGGGCGCAAGCTTTCGAAAGAAGGAACGACCTACAAACAGCTGTTAAAGGATACACGACACAGGCTTGCAGAGCAGTATCTTGATGATCCCAAGCTCAGTCTTTCAGAGATTGCATTTGCGCTCGGGTATTCTGATCAGGCCGCGTTTACCAATGCCTACAAAAACTGGACAGGCCAATCCCCGGGGAGTGTTCGAGCGGGCTAAGGTGCCTGTCAGCTAAACGTCCTTTCAGGCACCCTTGTTAAGCTATTGCACGTCTAGGACCAAGCGTCCGAGCAAGAGTCGCAGTTGTCGGAGTTCGACAGCTCTACGTTCACATGAAAGCCGGAACTGGCAACATTGGTGGTTTGTTGAGTGTTTTCACTCAACGGACCCGCCATGGACATTCCAGCACTCAGAATGATGGCGAACGCGGTGACGGATGTAATCAGTGTCTTTTTCATATCTTGGTCCCTTTCGGTTGAGCGTGTTGATAAGCTGTGTGGGTGTTCAACTCGACAGTTTCTGCGCCCGAGATTCAGAGAATCTCAGGCCAGAACACCTATTGAAATACACTGTAGTCTCTAGACCACTGATAACTACCGCCGGGTCCTTTTGACGACAGAGTAGTTGGCTGTTCACCGGTTGCTGCATTGGCAGGCACTTTATTGGCTTGGTGATAATCGGCGGTCGTATCAGCGAAGTTGTCGGTTGGCGAAGTTGCCGGGCTAAGATGCTGCGCGTGCCCGTTGTGGCCATGGCCAATCGATGGGTGTGCCGAGGACATTCCAGCACTCAGAATAAGGGCGAACGCGGTGACGGATGTAATCAGTGTCTTTTTCATTTTCCTGGTTCCTTTCGTTTGAGCGTATTTGATACGCTGTGTGTGAAACCAATCTGGCAATCTGCAGCCCAGAATTATTGCGTTAGCACGTCATAGTTTTGAGAAAACACATCAAGCTAGCGCAGGTACTCTTTTCGATTCAGGGTAGAAGCAAAACGTTTTTGAACCGGGCACGTCCGTTGAGATCGTTCACACTGCTGGGTCACTTGTGACATCGCTGGCTTAGCGCACCATGTGTTTGACCACTGTACCAGCATCAATGTCCAAAACGTTTCTAAGGTTTGTTCGATCAAAGCTGAACTCAGGCACGTCGACGTAATGCACGTCAATAGTGATGTCACATTCTGTTCCTTTGTTCCCATTTGCCCAAAGGTCCGAGCATTCTTTAGACACTATTGAAGGTGCCCCGGAACTTCCTGCAGTCGACGTCGTACCCTGCAATTGCGTTATTGAAGCGTGGGGTTTTACGTCAATCATGTTGCCCTTCCCGTCAGAATGGAATGCTTGCGAAACCGTTGAGCGAACATCATGGGCCTGTGCGCGGGGGCCATGGCCATTCCGCGGTCCAGCCATCGACGTTCCAGCGTTCAGAATAAGGGCGAATGCGGTGACGGATGTGATCAGTGTCTTTTCCATTTTCCTGGTTCCTTTCAGTTAAGCGTGCTTGATACGCTGTGTGTGAAACCAATCTGGCTATCCGCGGCCCGGATTTATTGCGCTGTCTCGTCGAGGTTATGAGAAAAGACATCAAGCTCAGGCCAGAACCCTATTTCGCTTTAGAACTGAAGCTCGAAACCGATACTCCAGCCAAAGCTGTAGTCATCCGAACTGCTTCCCAATCCGGTTTCACTGGTGATCTCGGCATAGAGTTGCGAGTAGTCGGACAGAGGGACATTACCGCCTAAAGTCAGGGCGGCAGTGTTCTGACCTCGCTCGGTGAATACAGTGTTTTGCCCAAACACCAGCGAGGTTGCGTTGTTGAAGGTATGGTAATAATCGATTTGACCATGCAGCATCGAATTGTTTGCAAGGGCATGTTCTGCGCGCAGCCCGACCCGGGTCGTCACCGTGTCACCATCTACAAGGGAACCGATCCAACCACCATCGACCCGGTCAGGGACATCGTCCATGCCGATATCGCTGTACATAAATTGCATTTGCGGGGTGAGTGTCCATTCGTTCGGCAGTATGAACGATTTGCCCACTTCAACAGATATCTCATACCCACTGCCGTTGGCATCCACGGCGGCCCCGCCGTTGGGGCGTATCTGGCCGTCGAAATACCCGTAGCGAAGCTGGCCGTCGAAATAGAGCAGACTGTCTGCCACCCATAGCGCGCTAAGGGTGGCATCGTAAGCGTCGGCCGAGATATTGGCGCTCGCCCAGTTGGTCCCGACATTCGAGGACAGGCTACCGATGCCAAACTCCAGGCCGCCAAACAGCTGTCCGCCTGCGACCTCACCCAAAAGCAAATTCGCGCCATATTGCAGACTGCCGCTGTTCGTCGTCATCTCGCCTTCACCGACATCATAGCTGTCGCGTTTCCCATCGATCTCAACCCAGAGCGTTGGTCCTGAGGTTGCAGTCAACTCAGTAATCGCATGCTTGGCGGTGACGGCTTTGGAGCCATTGCTTTGCGCGGCACTGCGGACATTCTGAAGAAACCCGCTGAGGCTGTCACGCGACGGCGCAGCTATGGACATTCCAGCACTTGCGACAAGAGCGAACGCTGTAGCGGATGCAACCATCACCTTTTTCATCTTGTGATACCTTTCTGCCAAACGTGTTTGTTGCGCGGTGTGCAATCAATCTGGCAATACGCGGGTCAATTTTATTGCGCTGGCGGGTCAAGGTTTTGAGGAAAGGCATCAGGTTAACGCCGGTTCGCCGCGCCTCACCGGTGCCTTGCTCGACCGGCTGACCCACCATGTCAGCATTCTGGAGATGAACGGAGAAAGCTATCGCCTGGCACAGAGCAGGGCTCAGCAGAATTCCTAATACACAGAAAAGATTGGTCCTGGCGGACCAGTTGGAAATTGCTAAGCTAACACAAAGAATCCGCTGCTGGCCTATCTTCGGGCAGGCCAGTTTCATTTGTTTGCTTTTATTGGCAACGGTAGCAAAGTCCGCATCCTGTGAATTCGCAGAAGTCGGGATTTTACATTTGCAGCGAATGGCAGCAAAGCGGGCTGCGCCCGCAGAAAATCTGTGCCGTGCTGAATGTCGGCTAAGGGCCGCGAGTTACAACACACTCTGGAGCTGGCTATGTACCAGAAATCGGACAATGCTGTCACTCTGTCGCAAGTTGAAATTTGAGGAAGGTCGCGCCGTCATAATCGACTTCGCCAACCCGCCAAGCACCAAGTCTGTCGAGTGCCCGCAGGTTCGTGCGTGACGGTGGTAAAAGGAAGGTCACATACGGGATGCGTTCATCGGAAATAGCAAAGTCGATCGCCTTTCGCGAGATGCGCGGCCCGAGGCCAAACGTGTCGGGCCGCAAGACCAGTCCGAAATCCCACTCGACTCCTTCTTTTTGAAATCCACCCCAGCCGACATATCGGTCATCGGACAAAAATGCCCAATGTCCAAGTCCATCACGGCGCCAACACTCTTCCTTTTTGGCGACAAACCGCGCCACTGTCTCGGCATTCCAAGTAAATTTCAGAAGCGGCATATGCTCGGCCACACGAGGGTCGGACATGTGCGCCAAGATTTCGGCTGGGTCGATTTCCGACAATCGGACGAATTTTATTTCAGATCTCATTGCGGCGTCTTTCGATGTGCTCGTCGCTCATTGTCCTCTGAACGCGATATTTCAACAGCCAACTCTATGCCTGCTGTCACGCTGCGACATAGGCATTCAGTTTGTTGCCATCCAGATCCCGGAAATACCCTCCGTAGAAACCATGATCTCCGCGCGGGCCGGGGGGGCCCTCATCTGTTCCGCCAAGTTCGAGGCACTTGGCGTGAAGCGTATCGACGGCTTTTCTGTTGGTCATTTTCAAAGCGACCATCACCCCGTTTCCAACACTTGCCGGTTCCCCATTGAACGGACAAGCAAGGCATAACGCAGGCTCGGCCCGCGAGCGCCCCCATGCGGCCATATCGCCGTGTTTCCAAAGGCGGTTTGCGCCCACGCTTGAAAACAAGGCGTCGTAGAATTTCAGCGCGGCCTCGAAGTTGTTGGTTCCGAGGGTGACATATCCGATCATGCATGCTCTCCGTGATTCTGTGGGCGTTATTTTCTACTCTAAGCCCGGCTACAAAGGCGCCTGGGTTGCTGCGCCAGACCGCCTTGCAAGCAGGGTCGAGGCCGGACCATGGCTCGGAATTGCCCGCACTTCAAAATTTTCGAAACGCTCGATTGCCTGCATCAATCGGGAGCGGGACATAAACCGGCCAGTCCCGCGAAACAAAAGCGCTTGGCGCATTAGGCTGTCGGCAAAGCCACGGGCAGGCTCATCTGCGCAGAACGCGAGACAAAGCGCGCCGCCGGCTCGAACAACCCTGCAAAGCTCACTCAAAGCCAGATGGGGATCGGGGACGGTTTCCAAAGCCCAAGCACACGTCACAAGATCGAAGGTGCCATCCTCAAACGGCAAGGACTCCAACCGTCCTTGTATCTTTGGCACAGGAATGTCGGCGCAGCGCGCAAGCATGGCCACAGACGGGTCGAGAAGGGTCATCAAATTCGGCGGCATGCCCTCGGCAATCAATCTACGTGCCAGGTTGCCGGTGCCGCAGCCAGCGTCCAAAAATTTCGAATTCGGCAACGCAAGTGCACGCACCAGGCCTTCCAGGGCGGCCTGCGCCTCGCCGCCTGCATGACGCAGCCAGCGATGATGAAGTTTGTCATAGCGAGGTGCGAGTTTGTCATAAAGATCGACCGCATCGTCTAAAGGCGTTTCTGCCAACATCTCTTTAGTCCTATTACTCATTCATAGTGTCCGCGGTGCGCACACGTTTTTTACGAAGAACTTGCGTCGGATTGCGGCGCGGTGTGTTCGTGCTCGGGCCACGTCCATGCAGTCCAGAGAATTGCCATTAGAGCCACGATCTCGATAGCGAGGTGGAAGGTGTCATCCATGTCGGTGGGGGCCGAGGAAAGCAGCGTACCCGTCGTGACGATCACTGCAAGGAAGGTGACAGGGCGACCGATCCTGCGGGTTAGCAGGAGCGAAAAGAGCACCATCGCAATCGGCACCTGGACGAGGAAACCGCCGAGAAGCATCAGCCCTTCGGTGATCTTGATGCCGTTATAATGGCCTGTCAGCAGCATCTCGATATGGGACGCGAGAACAAACTGGTGAATGTCACGAAAGATGATGTTGAGCAGTATGAACAGCCACAGGGCCGAAAGAAGAATATGGGGATCGAGCCGTCTCATTTTGGTGTCTTCTTTCTGTGTTTCTGGAGTTTGCCGGTATCAGGCCGGGAGCACGATTGGGTTCAGATCACGGCACCGGATGTGCGCGTTGCAAAGGCGCGGGGGATCAGGAGTTCCGCAATCGCAAGGTTGATGGCCCACGCCCCAACCATCAGGAGGTCTCGCGAAAACCCCGACGGCTCAGTGTCAAAGAGGCCCATCGTGACCAGAAAGAGCGCGGTCTGCGTTGAGGCCCCTTGGCCGATGGCATAAGCGCGCAGCATCGCAGCGCGGTGCGCAGCGACGTTTCGCGACCGGATCGCGACGACGGCCCATGCGATGAGGGCGATCATCGCGAGGCTAAGCGTGACCCTCGCCCCATAAAGCAATGGTCCCTGCAGGGCGTCGGGAAATACGTAAGCTACGGTCATCCATAGCCCGGTAAGCGCGCTGACGCATCCCGCGGCCGCCACGATCCGCCCGAGGTTCCTGTGCAAGGCGGGGCGGTAGCGCCTCAGGCTCGGCAGAAACTGCACAGCCCCCACAAGGTAGAAAACTGAACTGCCGAGGATATGTAATGTGATCGGGAGGGGATCGATCACCGCACGCGAGTTCGGCGGTATGATCGCCGGAGCGCCGAAAAGTTCCGGAAGCCGGACCAGCCCGACGACTGCCGGAATGAAAGAGTAGAGGAACACGAGGGCAAGGAACGCCCATTCGCGACGGCTGATAAAGTACATGCTTCAGTCTCTCAGAATAAGGTGTCGGTCTGCCTCAGGCGGGCTTGCGGGCGACGATAAAGGGGCTCAGTCGGTTCTTTCCGAAGTACCGCGTCTGCTCGATTTCGAACCCGGCCCGGATCAGGTGCCGGGTCAATTCAGCGCGACTCAAGATGATCACATTAGGCGCGATCCGAAGGGCCATGAGCAAACGAACCATGGCTCGCATCCAGCGCGGCGCGTCCTTCAGACAAACCGTCTTTGATATGAAGTGACCGCCGGGTTTCATTTGGTGGAATACTGAATCCAGCACGGTCGGTATGTCATCCACCAGGTGAAGCAGGCTGAACGCGCAAGCGACCTCGAACGGTTGGCCAGGAATGTGTTGCGCCGCCTCCGCCTGAAGAAATTCTGGTGTTCCCGCGGCATCGCCACCTGATCGTGACCGGGCGATCCGGATCATCTCGGCAGAGAGGTCGGTTGCGGTCACATGAGCGACGACAGGGGCGATCTTCCTGGCTGTGCCGCCTGTGCCGCAGCCGATTTCAAGAACGCGATCGGTCGATCGAAGAAGCGCAGTGACGCATTCCAGCTTTTCTTCGTAGGCGGTGACATCGGCAATAGGTTTCTTGGCGTACTTGGGCGCATGCCGGTCCCAGAAGGCTTGGGCAGTCATGTCGGTTTCCTTTGCGCGTTGCACTTCAGGTTTGAAGCGGCGCGGATGCGCCAGTCGTAAGAAACTGCGGAATGCATTGTGTCGCTTTCGATTGCAGAGACCGGGCCAATCTCGTTTCGCATCCGGTATCATCCATGCGCTCATAAAAGGTCGATTGCTTAAATTCGTCCATCTGCTATACGCTCATGAATGAACTGGCAGGCCGTTTCCTTCGATTGGAACCAGGTACGCGCCTTCCTCGCGACAGCGGAGGAAGGCTCGTTCAGCGGCGCGGCGCGCGTGCTGAAGACAACGCAGCCGACGATAGGACGGCAGATCGGTGCGTTGGAGGAGGCACTTGGCGTCACGCTGGTAGAACGCAGCGTCCGTGGTCTTACCTTGACGGAAGCAGGGCGCGACCTGATTGATCACATGCGCACGATGGGCGAGGCTGCGACGCTCATTTCGATGGTGGCCGACGGTAAATCTCAGGATGTCACCGGAGAGGTCACGGTCACGGGAACGGACCTCTTGTCAGCAGCGATCCTGCCGGCCGTTCTCAAGCCGTTGAGACAGATGGCGCCGGGCATCCGCGTCCGCATTCTTGCGTCGAGTGAAATGCAGAATTTGACGCAGCGCGAGGCGGACATCGCGATACGCCACGTCCGCCCAGATCAGCCGGACCTGATCGCACGGCACTTGGGCGACTTTCGCGCCACTCTCTATGCCGCGACCGACTATCTCGATCGTGCAAGCCGCCCACGGACACCGCGCGATGTGGCTGCACTCGATTTCGTCGGCAATGCCGACCCCGAGCGGCTAATGGCCCCACTGCACAACATGGGCGTGCCCGTTCGCGCAGAGAGCTTCGTGATGTCGAGCGAGAGCGGTGTCGTCGCATGGGAATTGGTGAAAGCGGGCTACGGCGTCTCTATGCAGCCCGAAACGTTGGGCGAGGCTGAATCTGGCATAGAGAAGGTCTTGCCGGATTTCCCTTCGCTTGAGTTTCCAATCTGGCTGGTCACCCATCGGGAGTTACAGACCAGCCGTCGTATCCGGATCGTATTCGACCTGCTGGCCCGGGGTCTGTCAGACGTTGCGAAGCGCCGAAGTGGTGGCGATTAACAGGTGCAAAAGCGCCGAACCCGGAGCAAGTAAGGTCGCGTGGCAATAGTTGAAGCTGCGCTTGCACGAGTTCGTTTTGTCCGATGAGTGTACGTTAATGTTGGAAATGCTGCGCAATCGATCGACTTCCGCTTTGGGGAAGCTGCAATGCGGCAACTTATCTCGCGATGAACGGCTGGTTTGGGCCGCCCGCGAGAGCGACCCGTGAGCGTTAAATCTCAATCGCTTCGGCGATGGCCAAGGCATCCTCAAGTTCGACGCCGAGATACCGGACTGTACTGTCCATCTTAGTATGGCCAAGCAGAAGCTGAACAGCGCGTAGGTTTCCGGTCTTCTTGTAGATCTGAGTGACCTTGGTTCTCCTCATTGAATGGGTTCCGTAGGCGCTTGCTTCGAGGCCGATCGACGTGACCCAATCGCGGACAATCCGTGCATATTGGCGTGTCGAGATGTGCAGGCGTTCATGAAATCGGCCGGGCCAAAGGTATTCCGAACCGACCATCAGCTCATCTTCCATCCACTTCTCAACAGAGGCACGTGTGCCTTCTGATATCTCAAAGCGCACGGGTTTCTGCGTCTTGCTTTGAAGGACCGAAGCCCGTTCCTTAATCTGACCCGATGCCATAACATCGGCGACCTTCATCTTCACCAGATCGCAGCCGCGGAGCTTACTGTCGATTGCCATGTTGAAGAGCGCAAGATCGCGATGGTTTTCGGCAAGCTCGAGGCGAACTCGGATTGCCCAGACATGCTTTGGTTTCAGCGGTCGCTTCTGGCCAACGATGCGTCCTTTGTTCCAGGCTGGGCGAAGAGCACGAATGGCAGGTAAGTTTGGGGTTTCCATGGTTGATTCTCCGATCCGCCATGCCCGCCCACAACGACAACCCGACGTTGACCGGAAAATTTTATCACAGCATGCTGTGCTGCTTCCGAGGTCCGCGATGAGCCCAATATGTCGATTGCCGCGTGATCTACGGATGTCTGGTCAGTGGAACTAATTTGGACGGTTCAACTGTTTATTAGCTATAAGAACCCCAATGGCCAAAAGTCTGCGACAAACGCTTCAAAACCTTAACGAAAGACATGACATGCCACCGTCCAGCTTTGCACAGTCGGTATTGTCGATTTCAACGACCGAGTACCCTTCCTGATCCAACATCTCAGCTGTGCGCGGGAACCCAGCGGCCATCAACACCAAATTGTTGAAGCGGATTGCGTTGGCGGCTGCTTCTTCGCCGTCGGCTACATACAATACCCGGTAGCCTTCAAAGCAACCCGATGCATCCAATCGGCGGGTCGACAGGATTGTCTCGGCATCCATCAAGGAACAATCTGTCTTGAAGTGCAATACACCTTCAGGGGTGAACACCTCGCGCAATTTGTGGCCCCAGTCCGAAGTGATCTTAGCGAGTTCGGCGACACCTTTTGCATCTGTGCGGTCAGACCGACCCACGAGAATTTCGCGACCAGTCACAAGGATATCTCCGCCTTCAATATGGCCCGGACCTTTGATTTCGAGGACCGTTTCATAGCGTGTTTGAAGTGTCGGTGCCATTTCGGCCACTTCACCCATTCGCGAAGGTGCACCAGGCCGCATCAGCACTGCACCTTGAGGCAGGCAAAGGGCCGTATCTTCGACAAACTGTGCGTCAGGGAATGCGTCGAGGGGATCAAGTTCAATCACCTCAGCTCCGGTGCTTTTTAGTGCTGCTACGTAAGCTTTATGCGCCGCCACCATCCCGTCGAAATCTGGGTTGCCGATATCTTCTGCGCGCAATCCACCAGCAATGGTTGGGGCCGGGCGTCGGGTGATGGCGCGGGAAAATTCAAAGGTTGGGTCTGACATGTTTCAATCTTTCTGAGGTTCGAATGGCGCAGCGGTGACTTCGATCATTGCCGGCCCGCCCCGGGCGACAGTTTTGCGCAACGCCTGCGCGATGGTCTGCGGTTCGGGTGGAACCGTGGTGAATGGAATACCAAAGGACTTTGCCATTGCAGCAAAATCGGGGGGCGAAGGATCACATCCGATGACGGCCACGCCCACATCCTGCATCGACGTGGCAATTTCCCGGTACCCGTGATTGTTCCAGATCACGAAGGTAATCGGCAGTTTTTCGTCTACCGCCGCCATGATCTCAGGCGATGAAAATTGCGCGCCTCCGTCGCCAGTAATACATATCACCCGTGCGGTTGGATCGGCGATCGATGCGCCGATGGCTGCAGGTATCCCATAGCCGAGCGCGCCATAGCCCGTTGCTGCGTTGAACCAACCTCCGGCCCGGTCGTGGTCGTAGAAAAGATTGCCGGCATAAATTGGTTGGGTGGAGTCTCCGACCACCAGCGCATTCGGGGCCGCCGCGCGTATTGCATTCAGGATTTCTACTTGATGGCGATAGTCGGGACCAATTTCCTCCCAGACGGCGGCGCACGTTTTGCTGGCACGTTTCGCACCACCGCTTTGCTTTGCCTCATGCGGCAAAGCCTCAATCAGCGCCCGCACAACCACGTTAGCGTCACCTTGAATGGTGTGCGCTACCTTATGTCGTGTCAGTTGATCGCTGCACCGATCCACTCGGATCATGTTCGACATTTCCGCAATTCGGCCGGTCGCATACATATCATAGTCGGTGGGCCCCAGCTCGGTTCCCAAGGCCAATATGCAATCGGCACCTTCTATCAGCGCACGTACCGCATTCAGGCTTGGGCTGGCCGGTACCGTCAGAGGATGCCCGTGCATCAGGCCGCGCGCATTGACGGTTTGCACCACCGGCGCATCCAGCGTTGCGGCCAGAGCTTGCAGTCCGGCCTCAACTCGTTTTGCGCCACCACCTGCCAAAATGACAACATTTTTTGCTTCAGTCAGTTGCTTGGCGGCTTGTGTGATCAGTACCGGGTCAACAGGTGGTTCTGGATCGCGCGTCGCAGCGGGTGTTTCCTGATATTCAGCCGCTGCGATATCCAACGGAACCTCGATATGCACCGGCCCGGGGCGACCATTTGTGAGGCTGTGAAAAACGCGGTCTAAGACCGGGCCCAGAGCGTTTGTGTCCGAGACTTGTTCGGACGCCAGCGCAACAGTTTTTGCCAGCCCCAGTTGGTCAGGCAATTCATGCAGATGCCCCAAGCCCTTGCCGAGTGATGCGGTTTTATTGACACCGGACACCACAAGCATTGGAACTGAATCAGCGCGGGCCTGCGCCATCGGCGTCAGCGTATTGGTCAATCCGGGACCGGTGATCACAAAGGCCACACCTGGTTTACCCGACACACGGGCATAGCCATCGGCCATGAAACCCGCCCCCTGTTCGTGTCTGGGCGTCACATGTCGTATGCCCGAAACGGCAAGCCCTCGGTACAGTTCCACCGTGTGAACGCCCGGAATTCCGAAGACGCAGGTCACATCCCGCTGGTGCAGCCCGGCAACCAGAGCTTCGCCAATTGTCATACCTCTCATGCGACCTCGCGTGATTTGCTGTTGGCATGATCGATGATACGGGAAACCGCAGTACCAAAATCCGTGTCATTGATCGTCAAAGCGACCCGCACCCAGTCCTTCAAGCTGTCACCAAAGGCGGATCCCGGCATGACGGCCACCCCGGCCTGGAGCAGATCCCAGGCATAGGCTTCGCCATCCAGCCCGGTGGCAGAGACATTGATGAGTGCGAACATTCCCGCCTCGGGCCGGTGAACTTTCAGATCCGTTTCGGCTTCAAGACGATCGGCCAACAGGGTCGCGCGACCAGAGAATCGGGCGGCCATCCCGGGGGCAACCTCGGACCCGTCACGGATCGCCTTTTCGGTCATGTCCGCGATGAACGGTTGATTGCCAAAAAGCATGGTCTCGGAATAGGGCAGCAGCGCTTCGCAGAACGCGGCGGGCCCGACACACCAGCCACTGCGGAACCCCGGAGCGGCATGAGATTTCGAGATGGATGAAACGCCAATGACACGATCCGCCAGTTCCGGATCTGCCAATGGTGAAACAAATCGGGCACCGTCAAAGATCAGTTCTTCATAAACCTCGTCCGAGATGATCCACAAGTCACGCGCAATCGCCAGTTGCCCGATCTCGGCAATATCCGCGGCGGTCAGGATCGCGCCCGTCGGGTTATGCGGTGTTGTCAGAAGAATGGCGCGGCTGCGCGGAGTGATGCGGGCCGCGATATCTTCGGCCTGCATGCGAAACCCTTTCTCGGGCCGCAGCGGTACGGGCACCATCTCGGCCCCGGACGCACGAACAACACCTTCATAGGTCGCGTACATCGGATCGCCGACCAGAACTTCGTCGCCCGCCTCGGCGACCCCGGCCATGGCTGCGAACAGGGCGGTTTGCGTGCCGGGAAAGCACAGAAAATTCCCGGGCTCGAAAACCCGCCCGCGAGAGGCAGAATAGCGCGCAGCAAGCGCGTCAAGCAGCCCTGCTTCACCGCGCCCGTTGGAGTACCCTGTCCGCTGAGCCCGCAATGAGGCAACGGTGGCTTCGACCAGCGCGTCCGGCACCGGCACGTCCGGTTCTCCTATCGTCATTTCGACGATGTCCGCTCCGGCCTTGATAAGGTCGCGGGCTTTCAGATGTACGCCCCATTTGGCGCCACCCAAGCCCGCCAACCGTTCTGTCACCGATGTGGTCTTCATGACTGCTCCACCTCTTTGGTCAATGGAATCCCGACGATAGCGCTGACGGAATCCAAACCGATCCGCGCCAGCTGACCTTCGGAAAACGCATCCGGAAGCGCGCCCCCTTCAAGCCACAGGCCGTCGATCACCGCGTTGCAGGCGATGGCCAGTTGCATTGCCTCTGACACATCAACCGAACGCCCGGTTTCCTGCAATGCGGCGACGATCAGCTTCTCGAGGTGATCCCGAAAATAGTCATAGGTTCGCTGGTGAATGCGCTGCATTTTCGGGTCATGCTGCACCTTGTTCAGGAAACCCGCCCACAACGCCACGGCGCTTGGATCGACGATTGGCGGTCGCAGAGATGCGTCGACGAAGTTGGTCAACTGAGAAACCGCGCTTCCCGATCCTGACGACGCCGCTGTCTGGTCCGTCAGCGTATTCATGTGGTGTTCATACGCCGCCTGAACCAGTTCGTCCTTGGATGAGAAATAGTGCCGGATCAAACCTTGGGTCACGTTCGCGCGGGCTGCGATCTCGCGCACCGTGGCACCCCGAACGCCCATCTCGGCGATCAGGTCCAAAGTTGCCAGAATCAGCGCCTCGCGGCGAAACTCGGCAGACTCACGTTTGAATTTGCGGCTGTCGTCCTGCACGTCAGTGTCATCCATGGCACGGAGTTATTATACACTTGCATAATTGCGAGATTCGGGGCTTACTGCAAGCTGAAATCAGAAGAATCTTGGATATGGACACAGCCAAAGCCGTTTCACCCACACCCGAAACAACAACGCCCGACGAGGCGATCAAGGTTGAGGATCTGCACAAGTCCTTTGGCACGCTGGAGGTTTTGAAAGGCGTATCCCTGACAGCAAACAAGGGGGATGTTGTTGCCATTATCGGGGGGTCAGGCTCTGGAAAATCCACCATGCTGCGCTGTATCAACTTCCTGGAAACGCCGAATTCGGGAAAGATCACCATCGGTGGCGAACTAGTTGAAATGCACGCCGACGGTAGCCCGTCCAACCGGCGACAGATCGAACGTATCCGCACGCGTCTGGCCATGGTTTTCCAGCAGTTCAATCTGTGGACACACCGCACGCTTTTGGAAAATGTGATTGAAGTACCGGTGCATGTCCTGAAGGTGCCAAAGACAGAGGCCATTGCGCGGGCGCATGAACTCCTGGAAAGGGTGGGGCTCGGCGATAAGGCTGATACCTATCCCGCCTATCTCTCAGGCGGTCAGCAACAGCGCGCGGCCATTGCACGCGCGCTTGCGGTAGATCCGTCCGTCATGCTTTTTGATGAACCCACCTCGGCGCTTGATCCCGAACTGGTTGGCGAAGTTTTGACCGTGATCCGCGATCTTGCTGCAGAAGGGCGCACCATGCTGCTTGTCACCCATGAAATGAAATTTGCGCGCGAAGTTGCCAACCACGTTGTCTATCTCTTCGAGGGCCGCATTGAAGAGCAGGGTCCACCTGCCGAGGTCTTCGGTAATCCAAAATCAGAGCGATTGAAACAGTTCCTCAGTTCGGTCGCCTGATCCAGCAAAAACAACATAACGAACCAAAAGGGAGTAACAAAATGAACGTCAAGAAACTACTCGCATCGGGGCTTGCCGCCGCCATCTTTTCGGCTGGTGTCGTAAGTGCCGAAGAAGTCAAGATCGGCATCGCTGCCGAGCCCTATCCGCCATTCGCTTCGCTGGACAGCTCAGGCACCTGGGTTGGCTGGGAGATCGATGTTATCAATGCCGTATGCGCCGCTGCGGAACTTGACTGCGTTATCACGCCGGTGGCCTGGGACGGTATCATCCCGTCGCTGACCGGGCAGCAGATCGACGCAATCATGGCCTCGATGTCGATCACCGAAGAGCGGCTGAAAACTATTGATTTCAGTGATCCTTACTACAACACCCCCGCCGTCATCGTCGCAGACAAGTCGATGGATATTGAAGCGACCCCAGAGTCGCTGGCTGGCAAAGTTGTTGGCATTCAGGCCTCGACCATCCACCAGGCCTATGCGCAGGAATACTTCAAGGATTCCGAACTGCGTGTCTACCAAACCCAAGATGAGGCCAATCAGGACCTGTTCGCGGGCCGAATTGATGCCACTCAGGCCGACAGTATTGCCATGGCTGACTTTGTGAACTCAGACGCTGGGGCCTGTTGCGAAATCAAAGGCGCTGTTGCCGATGATCCGGTCATTCTGGGCCGGGGTGTTGGTGCGGGTGTCCGCAAAGGGCAGGATGATTTGCTCGAGGCGTTGAACAAAGGCATCGCCGCAATTCTTGCCGATGGCACGCACGAGAAGATCACTTCGAATTATTTCTCGGCCAGCATCTACTAAGCCGCTGTTGTGACCGGACTTCTGGATTCACTTGGATTGGCGCAGAGCGCAGAGCTTCTGTCGCTCTCGCCGCCGGGATGGGGCGGCAATTTGCTGCGCGGATTGTCCCACTCGCTGCAGATCGCCTTTGGCGCTTATGCGCTCGGTCTGGTGATCGGACTGTTCGGAGCCTATGGCAAACTTTATGGCGGGAAGGTCACGCGCGATCTTCTCGCCATTTATACGACGGTGATCCGGGCCGTGCCGGAACTGGTCCTGATCCTGATCCTGTATTACGTGGGATCGGATATTATCAACAAAATTTCTGCCGCCATGGGTGGTGGTCGCGTCGAGGTTAGTGGCGTTGGCGCAGGCATATGGGTGCTGGGCATTGTTCAGGGCGCATATGCGACCGAGGTTCTTCGCGGTGCCATTCAGGCGGTTCCACCCGGTCAAATCGAGGCCGCTAAGTCTTTTGGGATGCCCGCCTTTATGACCATGCGGCGTGTCACAATTCCGGCCATGATGAGCTTCGCCGTACCCGGTTTGGCTAACCTGTGGCTGATTGCGACCAAAGACACGGCACTGCTTGCAGTCGTAGGTTTCAACGAGCTGACATTGGAAACGCGACAGGCCGCCAGTAGTACGCGCGCCTATTTCACTTTCTTTCTGGCGGCGGGTTTTCTCTATCTCATGGTCACGCTCTTTTCTGGCGGTATTTTCGCACGGATTGAGAAATGGGCCCGTCGCGGCCAACCCTCTCTGAAGGGAGGGAGCAGATGATCGATTTCAAATCATTGATGCAGCCTCATCGCATCGTGATGATGCTGATCTTCACCGGGATCGTTATCTGGTGTGCAGTATCGCTGCAGTGGGACTGGATACCGAAATACGGCCCGCTGGCCCTTCAGGGCATCTGGACGACAATCTGGCTGCTTGTCGTCACAGTCGTTCTCGGTTTCCTTCTCGCAGTACCGCTTGGATTGGCACAGGCGGTCGGTCCCTGGTATCTTGCCGCACCTGCAAAGGCATTTTGTACCATCATCCGTGGCACGCCGCTGCTGCTGCAACTTTGGTTGTTGTATTATGGGCTTGGATCGCTCTTCCCCCAATTCCCGTGGATACGCTCATCCGAGCTCTGGCCCTACCTTCGTCAGGCCTGGCCCTATGCGGTGCTGGCTCTGACGCTGTCTTATGCCGGCTACGAGGGTGAGGTCATGCGTGGTGCCTTCAAGGGGGTTGCCAAGGGGCAGCTTGAGGCAGCCAAATCATTTGGAATGCCAAGGCTGACGATGTTCCGACGCATCTGGTTGCCGCAGGCAATTCGAAACGTATTGCCCACGCTGGGTGGTGAAACCATCCTGCAATTGAAGGCAACCCCACTGGTTGCGACCATCACCGTTGTCGATATCTACGCAGTATCTTCTCGGGTGCGTTCAGACACGTTCATAATCTATGAACCGCTTCTATTGTTGGCGGTTTTTTACATTCTCGTGGCGGGTGTGATCGCGTTGGGCTTCCACTGGTTAGAAGTTAAGGTACTTGGGACTGGACGCCGGAATGGCAGCTTCGGATAATATCTACGGAAGCGGAGAAAGAGCTGACGCCCAAAGCCCGAAAGGAGACAATTCTTAAAGAATTAACCAGAATTATTGAAATTGCGAGAAGACGAGCAAGGTGGTTAATCGAAATTGCATATGGAACGTCAGCTTTGACCTTTAGGCTGAGAGTTCGAGTGGCTCCTCACTTTGCTTGTGCAGCGAATGGCGGCAATGCGGGCTGCGACCGCAGAAAATGATTGTTATGCCCAATGTCGGGAATGGGCCGTCTTCATCCGGATGAGGCTGACCTACCAGCGATATGCTGCTCGCGCTCCGATGGCCGCAACGAGCCCAAAATACCTCATGCTGCGCAAACACTGAATGCCGGGCTTCCCAAGATCATAGACCGGAGCAACGGTTGGGAAAATTGTCGAAATCGTCCGGTGGCAAGTTCACCAAGTGAGCAACACCGGAATCCTTCACACTATCCGCAGCAGCCATTACCCGACTGAATTGGTGGACACGGCACGTTGGCGTAAGAGCAATAGACGCAACAGTCGCCTTCCAACGGCTTCAAAACCGTCTTGCACGACTTGCACTCATAGAACCACTGACAGGCATTCGTAGGCATTTTTTCGGTTTGACTGTGCCCACAGTTTGGACAAGTCAGTGTGCTTTCAAGCGCTAAAGTTTGTTCCGTCATTGTCTCACATCTGCATAATCAGAAAATCGTTGATCCGAGCCTCATAGAACACGATAACCCAAGCTAAACCGGTCATAGCGGTCGTTCCCCAAAGCCACCACTTCAACTTTGGCAATGAACCGCGCTGATGAGACAGCAGCCAAGATACCGCGACGAGCGCGGTCGATATCGCCAACACATAGTAGCTAGCCGCTGCTATCTTCCCGAAGACCGCCAGCCAACTGCCGCCCAATCCCAGCAGCATCATCGTCATGGGCAATACACAGCAAGTTGCGACGCCAAGAGCGGACAGCGATCCTAGGTAACTGAGGCTAAGGTACTTCTGCATTGGCGTTCCTGACGACCTTTTTTGCGCGGAGTTGTCTAAGCGACATCCTGTCGTATAACTTCTGTAGCCACTACAGGATCAAGGTGGGGAATCTCACATGTTTGCGATTGGGGAAGCATCCCGTCAAAGCGGTATCGGCATTGAAACGATCCGCTACTATGAACGCGAAGGGATCGTGCCTAAACCGGAACGCGCTTCAAACAATCGACGAATGTACTCCACGCAGGATATTGGACGGCTTCGGTTCCTAAAGAAATGCCGTGACTTGGGTTTTCCGCTTGCTGATGCGAGGACGCTACTCGAACTATCTGAAGGCGATAGCGAAGACTGCCAATCCGTTAAGGACTTGGCTGAGCACCACGTCTTGAATGTGCGCGAAAAGATAAAGGAACTTGAGCATTTGGAGGCGGCGTTGACTGAACTCACAGCCAACTGCGACAGCGGGAATGTTTCCTGCCCTATGCTTTCTCAATTGCGTAATCGATAGGGAACATCGGGTGTTGCGCGACCCTTTGGCCGCGCGTTGTGTTCGGTCAGAATCCGCGGTAGCATCGCCACGTGAAGTACCTTCGGCCAATAACCACGACAATTCTTACGGTTTTTCTGATCCTTGTTATGGGGCTTGGGAACGTCGCGCATGCGTTAGCTAATGAGTGCGTTGGCGGGCATTGTATTGAACACATGGCCACAAGTGTTGAGGCTCAACACGCTGACCACGGGCTGGTCGCTTCCAGCGAAGACGGGCAGCATGAGCAGGGCAGTGCAGCACACGAAGGATGCAACCCATTCCTGTGTAACGTTCTCGCGATCACAACATCGGCTTCCGAAACCAAACCTAACCAAGCAGCAGTCGTATTAGCATTGCGGGCCACAAGCCTGTCGACGCTCAATGAACCGGACAACCCGGACAGGCCACCTAACACTTGAAACAGATTTCCGACGCTGTTCACGGCAGTGAACACGTTCCGGTGTGCTGCGATTTATTTGCGGTACCGCTCTGTTACACAAGG
This sequence comes from Ruegeria atlantica, assembly GCF_013033965.1. GTDB lineage: Bacteria > Pseudomonadota > Alphaproteobacteria > Rhodobacterales > Rhodobacteraceae > Ruegeria > Ruegeria atlantica_D. The sequence continues at coordinate 738,861 of NZ_WQFE01000001.1, read as the reverse complement.
TTAGGACCAGTACATGAACCGAAAATATCTCCTGATCGGCACATGCGCCGTGGCAGCCATCGCTGCCTACATCACTCTACACCCCGTCCCGGTTGAGGACGCCGCGCAGTCGGCACCTGCCGAAGGGAATGCTATGGTAGCCATTCAGATACCGCCTATCGAAGGAAACGTGGCCATCGGGCAACGGATATTCGAAAACGCTTGCGCCTCGTGCCACGGAAGCAACGCGGTAGGTGTTGAGGGCGCAGGGCCGCCGCTTATCCATATTATTTACGAACCCAGCCATCATGCAGACGAGTCCTTCCAACGCGCGGTAGCAATGGGCGTCAAAAGCCACCACTGGCAGTTTGGCGACATGCCTCCGGTTGAAGGCTTGACCCGTGGCGATGTGGCTATGGTCATCGACTACATCCGCGAAATCCAGCGCGCTAATGGAATAAATTGAGGAACCCGTCAATGAAGAAGCTCACCACATTTGCATTGATTTCCATGCTTGCCAGCAGTGCTTTTGCCCATTCGAGCGTGGACACCACCACACCCGAAGACGGGGCGACTGTTGCCGAAGTGCCTTCTGAAATCAGTTTCAATTTCGCGGATGATATTCGCCTGACAAAGGTCAACATGATCCATCAGGAGGCTCATACCGTCACACTCGACCTTGGAGACCAAACAAGTTTTGGGCGCGCGTTCGCGCTCCCGCTTCAAAGCATGGGCGAAGGCACCTATCGCATTGAATGGCGGGGCTTGGGAGCGGACGGGCACGCCATGCAGGGCGAGTTCACATTCACAGTGGACTGACCATGCCCGACATTTGGGGAATAGGCGCGATTTTGTCCAAGCTGATGCTGTATGTCGGCATTGGAGGAGCGACTGGTCTTTTGATCATTCGGGCTATTTTTGCCGACTTGGTGTCGCCTCTGGGCGATAGGATGCGTGGTCAGATTGCTCTGTTGGCGGGGCTTGCGCTTGCGGGCTCTGTCCTTGGGTTCATGCTGCGCGGTGCTGCCCTGACGGGCGGACCTGATGGTATGACCGATCCAGAAATGCTCGGACTGCTGTGGCAGACCCAGGTTGGCGACGTTCTGGTCTATCGGATTATCGGGACGGTTTTGATAATCGTCGGCGTATTCATGCCCCTAGTCGGCCAATGGATCGCGCTTGCCGGTGGAATGATCGCGCTTTGGTCATTCGCCCAGATCGGGCATGTCCCCGAGTTGGAGATAACCGGCGTCCGTGTGCTGTTGCTCTTGCACCTTCTCGGTGTCGCGTTTTGGGTCGGCATCCTGGGACCGTTGCGCGCCCTGTCGCAACGGCCTGAATATCTGAACGACGCGGCCATGTTGGGGCATCGGTTTGGGCAGGCTGCTTCGGTCATTGTCCCTGCATTGATTTTGGCGGGACTGCTGATGGCTTGGATGTTGCTTGGCGATATGTGGGCGTTAATGACAACGGGCTATGGGCAAACACTGTTAATCAAACTCGCGCTTGTGGGCGCGGTCCTGATGTTGGCCGCCGCAAACAAACTTCGCTTCGTTCCAGCCATGCAATCTGGGGACAATAAAGCTGCCCGCCACTTGGTACGCTCCATTGAAATCGAAGCAGTAATCATTCTGGTGATCCTTGCAGCAACCGCGACGCTCACCAGTGTTTTGACCCTACCGAACTGAGGTATTGCATGAACAGGCGCGACTTTTTGATCGTCACATTTTTCAGCTTCGCTACGAGTGCAAGTGCCGGTCATGAAATGGACGACCGGGACTTGACCAATGGTCAGACCCTCTACGCCGAACAATGCGCGTCCTGTCATGGCGTCAATCTCGAAGGACAGCCAGATTGGCAGACGCCTGACAACAACGGCATTCTGCCTGCGCCGCCCCATGACGAAACCGGGCACACATGGCACCACGATAACCAGCTTCTATTCGAATACACCCGGCTGGGTGGCGAGGCCGCGTTGGCCGCGCGCGGCGTCGACGGCTTTGCGAGTGGCATGCCCGGATTTGGGGATACCCTCACCGACGACGATATCTGGGACATTCTCGCCTATATGCGCTCCACTTGGCCTGAGCGCGTTCAGGAAATTCAAGCAGGCCGCAATCCACCGCATGACTAAGGATGGCAACCTTCGCCACGTGGCCGGTACGGTGACGCTTCAATTGCGCGGCGACTACAGTGCCATAGTCCGGTAGGATTAGGTCCGAGAACTGGGCGCGCCCTTGAAAGCCGACCTTGGTGCAAGCGCAGCGAATTGGTGCTATTCCGCATCTGTGAGTTCGACGAGGTCCGAAGTTCGCTTTTGCGGCGAATGACGGCTAAGCGGGTGCGACCGCAGCATTTTGACCGGTCGGCGAAAGGCATGTGTGGATGGCTCCTGCATTACAAGAGATTTCTGAGACTGCGATGGTCTGTCAGTACAGTCGTGTGTCCGGCCTGTTTGCGTGGCGGTTGCCACTGGCCCTGATGAGTTCCGCGAGCAAGGTTCCTATCGGCTAAACGACCTCAAGTGCCGCGACATTCGTCGGAGTGTCCTTACTCTTGGTTGACTTCGTTTCGCATCATCACATCAATCGTCTTGCATCTCTTGGCAGGATCACCAGATCGGCTGCCGGTATTCCTCCTGTTTCGTCAGTAGCGCCCAGATGATCCGAGCGGACTTGTTGGCCATGGCGACTGTTGCCAGTCGGAAGGGCTTTTCGTCCAGAAGCTTAGCGGTCCAGGTGTCGGCTTTCTCTGGGCTGTTCTTGGCCATGAGCGCACGTGACGTCATTCCAATGATCAGCAGTTTTCAGATGTAACGGTCACCCTTCTTCGTGATCCGCCCAAGGCGCTTTCGACCGCCGCTGGATTTGTTCAGCGGTGTCAAGCCCAACCAGGCGGCTAAATCGCGGCCAGTCTCGAACTGTTTTGCATCGCCAATGGTGGCAACAACGGCCGACGCGGTGATCGGTCCGATCCCTGGCATGCGCATTAGACGTCGGGCATCGGCATCTAGCCACGCGTGTTGTTCAATCAGTTTGGTGAGCCCGTCAACCCGCGCATTGAGCCCGTTCAGTTGATGACACATCACGCCAAGAATGCCGTCCGCGATCTCGGGCATCTCCAACTGGTCTTCGGACTTGATCTCGACGAAGCGCATGGTCGGGCGACGCACCGCTTCGCAGATCGCTTCTGCATCGGCTGCATCGGTCTTGCCGCGCTTCACGTAAGGTTTGACGTAGGCTGCTGGCATGAGCCGAACGTCATGGCCAAGCTCACGCAACTTGCGCCCCCAGTGATGGGATGATCCGCAGGCCTCCATACCAACCACACAGCGCGGCAATGTCTCGAAGAAGGCAATCAGCTTCGCGCGTTTTATCTTCTTGTTGATGATCCGACGCCCCGTGGCTGAAACACAGTGCGCCTGAAAAACTTCCTTGGCCAAATCCAGGCCCACAGTCTTTACTGTCATTGGGTGGCTCCTTTCCTAGCAGTCGATAACAACTGCACTTTGGCATGTTCGATGCCGGTGGAGCAGGAGCCATCCACCTCATCCGCTTGGGGCCGATGTTGACAAAACAAACCGCTTGCAACTCAACTTGAAGGACCCGTCTTAGAAATTGTGGTGCCGGATCTTTCAAGAGGATTAATCCTGAATGAACCGACACCAGACCCGCCTGCGAGGGGTAACCGTGAGTGAGCGGCAGGCGGTTGTTTTGCTACTGTTCAGGCCGACCTCAAGTTGGCATAGGCAGGGTAGCGATGCTCTCAGTCTTCACTTGCGAACAAGAAATTCGAGTTACCCCTACCAACACAACGCGTACACCTGATCAGACAATTGAATTGAACGCGTCTGCAATGGTGGCCTAGGATCGTGACTTTTTGAGATCTGCGTTTATTGAGGAGTAGGATCTCCACCACCGCCGGTCGGGTTTCCGTCACCCCGACCTGGATCTCGACCACCATCAGCCGTGCTTCCATCACCCCGACCCGGATCTCGGCCACCATCAGTCGTGCCCCCGTCGTCCTGACCCGGATCTCGACCTCCACCGGTTGAACTTCCATCGCCGTGATCTTCTTCACCTCGCGGAATTGGCGGCGGGCAGGCCGTTCCAGCAGCAGTAATACACTCTTCCACAGAGGGGATGCACGACGCGCTGTTACCGGTCGCATCAACGCATTGATGTTCTGATTGCTCGCATGCGTGCGTCCTCCTTAATTCAGGATGAACTGAGCAATTGGGGGTGACGTCGAATTTGTTCAAAACCGGTTCGGCGAGGATAGGAACTGGGGTCGTGTTGGAGCAGGCCGCAAGTGCGATCAGGCCTCCAAGCAACCCGCAGTGGAAATTGCGGACAGGCATACTTTTTCCTTCATGTTTGACGTTTAGATGATTGAGGATGTGGTGCGTCTTAAAAGACGTACTGAAAGGACAGTGTTCCACGGATCTCGTAGTTGCTGCTGCCGCCAAAGAACCCATCCGCACCGATAGAGAAGATTCCACGGCCGTTGCGTGTCTGTTGGCGGAGCCCACCACCAACAAACCCACGAATGAGTTGGTCGTCGTAGGTCGGGTCCAGTGTAATCTCTGACCCCAGTACAGTGGCTTTCCGCGAGGCATCTCCCAGTGTGAACTGCCCATCGATACCTGCCGTTAATTCCAACAATGCGTCCGGACCCGCGCCTAGGGAAAATTCATGGGGTAGTGTGACCTGCGCCCGCGCATTCAAATAATCGCTTTGGCTGTCATCTATCGTGATCGGGCTCGCAACACCGGTTTCAGTATACCCGTTCTCGGACATGTGCAGATAGCTGACCTGCAGGCTGGCCAGGAGCGACTTGTTTGCAAGCACATTGTCGAAACGGGTTCCAAACTCGAAGGACGGCGATACGAAATAGCCATCATGTTCGGAAGAAGCGGTCTCAACCCCACCGGCAGTCAAGTTGTTGAAGACCTGCCGGTTGCCACTATCAGATCTCAACTGGCCGCCGACAACTGCAGCGCGGATGTAGTTCGAACCAAAGTCACGAAAGTACTGACCACCGGCGAAGACGGACTTGGTGGTGCGCGTATTGCTCGAAGCGTCCGAAGTTATGTCACCTGAGGCATAGCCTCCGAACAGACTAAGCAGCGAACCGTTGGTCGTGGGGAAATCCACGCCGCCGATAACTCCGGCATAGCTGTCTTGAAGAACATTGTCTCCTGAAACCTGATTTTGTCCGCCGAAGCCCGAGATCCAGATATTTCGTTCCGCCTCGTCTTCCCGCCTGATGAGAGGAACTCGAGCGCCAGTGTTGCCCACAATGTCAAAAATGGAACGCGTTACATCGCTGGCAAAAAGGTCAGAGCCGGTAAATTCGGTAGGATCGACCACAACGATCGTGTCGCCACTTACTACGAAAGGTGAACCGGAGGTGTCTCCAACAACAGGCACATCGTTGAGGAATGTTAGATCAAGATTCATTCCGGGATCGGTGTTCAAGGTGCTTGGTCCGACAATATCGATCAAGCCCTGGATGTTGGAACCCTGACGCAGAAAGAGATCAGTACCCGTGCTGCCATAGATCTCAAACGCGACAGTGTCGCCTTTGATCAAACCACTATTGGTGAATGTCGCGGTATCAAAGAGGATAACTCCCACACTATCGTCGCTCGAAATTGTTCCGGTGTTCACAAATGAGGAAATGACGCCGGTGTTTTCAAAGCCTGCGTTAAGCCGTCCTGTGATGGTACCGTGGTTTTCGAAACTGCCTACGTCTCCGTCGACACCAAGCCCGAGCTCGTGGCCTTCAATCCGACCTGCATTGAAAAACGTTTCGATTTGACCAGTAATGGCGCCCGAAGCGTTATCGCTGGAAATAGTGCCGGTATTGGTAAAACTTATGATGTCTCTGGCCGCCAGGCCGACACTGCTGTTCCCGTAAATCACACCGCTATTGTCCAGCGATGTCATGGTTCCGTCACTAAGAACACCAACCTGCGCGCCGCTTATTGTGCCCGAATTGGCAAATGCCGAAATCCCGCTACTGGCTGTAACACCATTGCCGTCGTTCGAAATAATCTGTCCCGTATTGTTCAACCGGGAGAATTGGCCGTCGACGGATACTCCGTCACCATCTAGCGCCTCGATGAAACCATCATTTCTTAACGCCCCCAAACTTCCACCAATTGCGATCGCGTCTTGCCCCCCGCGAACAATCCCCTGATTAGTGATCTCGCCCACATTTCCGACGGTGCGGATGGCGTTAAAAGTACCCAATATCTCGCCGGAGTTCTGGATCTCTCCGATATCCGAACCACCAAATATACCGAAGTTATCTGTGCCTTGAATCCTGCCAGTGTTTTGGATCGTGCCGATTGACCCCGCTCCAAAGAATCCGTTGTCGTCGCCAATTATCAAGCCGTCGTTTATGACGGTCTGGGTAGTGCCCGTAACACGCACACCATCTCCAGTTTCCCCACTGATAATACCGGTCGTATAATTATGAAGATAATCTAGAGTTGAGACCGGAGTCTGTAAAACTATCCCATGTAGGTTGCCGGCAATCTCACCTGAGTTCTCGACGCGAAGCGTGCTTGTTGCCATTCGTATCGCATTCGCAATATCTGAACGAATTTGGCCATTGTTGATGACTTCGACTGTGGCATTGGCTTCGCCCGCCCGCACCGTGCTAACGTCATTCGTCACCGTCCCGCCGCTTTCAACCTGAAGAGTTGAGTTGTTAAACAGCCTGACCTGGTCGTTTATCGTCTCTCCAGAACCCACAACCAATGTATCGCCTGGGTCGACGATCACCTGCGCTGAACCCGTCCCTGTTGAAAGCAGCGCCGCAACTGATGTGCTGATGAATAGTTTGAACAGATGTGTCTTTGGTGACATGCCTAATCGCCTCTCCAATACAATTTTGGAAGCGATAAGATGTCGGTTTGTCAGGCTTGTTTCGGTGGATGTATCAAATATGTCAGCGGTTTGTCGAATTTTGGAAAGTGGAAGCACGCAGGCGTAAAACGCGATTAACTGCTGCAGATGCAAGAAGACTCAATACCGCCGTCGGCAGTCAGATTCTTACCTAGCAGATCTGTGAAGACGAGAGTCCAGCGCAATCTCCGCGAAGATGCGATCCTGCCGCCGCTTGGGCATCCCGCCCTAAGAGAGCAGCAGGATTTCCGTTAACTCCTAGGTTTCAAATTCTTCCAGCGCATACCCGTTATCATATGCTTTTGAGGCGATCTTTCTAAACTGGCGCGGAGCGGTAGCACCGCCAAAAAGCGATACTCCGTTGCCATAGACGAAGGGCGCTCGTTTGAGCACGATCCGGTTAATCAGGCCTTTATTCAATAGCCAGCCCGCAAACAAACCGCCTCCGCAGAGATAGATCGGTCCCTCTGCGGTGGCTTTGAGCTTTTCGACAACTCCGACAGTCGCTGACCTGCAGAGCGAGACTTCCGAGTCTTTCAGATCGCCAATGGATTGGGAAAAAACTATGGTTTCCATATGCGGATAAGGGTTCTGACCCGGTTTCAGCCCAAAGCTATATCCAAACTCATAGGTGGACCGACCCATGATTGCGGTAGCGTATGACGCCAGACGGGTGTTGTAGTCTTCGACGACTGGCCCTTCGTGGGCAAACAACGAAACATCTCCGGACGGACCAGAAATGAAGCCGTCCAGTGAGACGGCGACGTCATAAATGATGGGATGCATGGTGTGCTCCGATTAAGTGTATCCAATTTGCCAATTCGGCTGGTTGATCGACTGGAATTACTTGATCACTTGCAGGGCACTCCTCTTTCATCCAGGTCATTGCTGCCGCACGAAGCGGATAGTCAATTCAGGTTCTGCATTCGGCAATTGCCTAGCCAAACACATAGCCGATGCCGTGAACGGTGCGGATCACCTCGGGCTTTTCCGGGTTCTTTTCGATCTTTCGGCGGATGCGCGAAATTCTGAGATCAATTGATCGATCAAATGGTTCCCAGCCACGATCATGCGCCTTTGCCAGCAACTGGTCGCGGTTTAAGGTCCGGCCTCGGTTTTCAGCAAAGACCCGCAGCAGGCTAAATTCCATAGCCGTAATCGCAATCTCAGAACCATCTTCCGCGAACAACCGTGCACCATCTATGTCAAGATGACAGGGGCCAAAGGCCACGGTGCCGCTAAGGCGATCATGCACTTCTTGTTCAGATTCTCTGATCGCACTGCGTCGGATTGCTGCTTTTATCCGGGCCTGCAATTCGCGGAGGTCCACTGGTTTGACAAGATAATCATCAGCGCCAAATTCCAACCCTAGCACCTTGTCGACAACATCTCCCGCAGCCGTCAACATCATCACCGGCACTTGAGAGCCCGTCCGGATGTCGCGCAGAGCCGTAAACCCGTCCTTGCCTGGCATCCTGACATCCAGCAAGACCAGATCAGGTTCCTGTTCGGCCAAAAGCGACATGAGCGTCGTGGCGTCTTCAGCCTCTTGTACGGCGTATCCACATTCGCTCAGGTGATCCGCAAGCATCTTGCGCAGGGGCGCTTCGTCGTCGCAGATGATGACGGAATGATACATGGGTTATTCCAGTTCGTAGAGCACGAGCCGGATCAATGTCAGAAGCTCGCGTTTTATGATCGGTTTTTCGATGAAGGGGCGTTTTGAGCGCGCAAAAAAGTCGCGGACATTCTCACTCAGGGCATCACCGGTAATAAACCCGACTCGATCGGCGTTGCGCGGTGAAATCAGCCGCAAGGCTTCGTAGAACGCTTCACCATCCATGTCGGGCATTTTGAAATCGCTCAGGATGATATCGAATTCCCGGGCCTCAGCCATATGCAGGGCTTGCCGGGGGGTGGTCGTCATCTCGACCGAGTGCCCTTCATCGGTGAGTAGGTCCGAAAGCAGTCGCGCCACACCTGCCTCGTCATCGACCACAAGACAAGAGAGAGCCTTTGAGGGTCTTGGGGCCAGACGATCCAATTCGTTCTGTGTATTGTCGTCAGCGACTGAATCAAGTTTGACGTAGAAACTGGTACCCTCCCCAGGGGCAGAGCGCAGTGACAACTCGCCTTCGTGGCCTTCGATGATCTTGTGACTGAAGGCAAGCCCAACACCCGTGCCTTCGCCAACTTCCTTCGTGGTAAAGAACGGCTCGAAAACCCGATTTTGGATATCTGCCGGAATACCCGGCCCGTTGTCTCGGATCTCGACTACGGTGCGGTTTTCGTCTGCATCATGATATGAACGGACGAGAATACGGCCGTCTTCGCGCTGGTCCTGAAGAGCATGGCCAGCATTGACGATGAGATTACTGAACACTTGCGCCAGTTGGTCAAAATCGCCCGAAATTGGAGGCGCAGTTTCGTCCAGTTCGGTTTCAACTACGGTACCGTTGGTTTTTAGTGAATAACCCGAGACCTCCAGTGCAGTCGCCACCACGTCGTTCAACGAGCAGATATCTATCCGTGTAGGGCGCTGTCGCGCCATGGCAAGGAAAGTTTTGACGATCTTTCCAGCGCGTTCAGCGGATTGGCACATCAAATCAATGCGCTCGGACAAAACAGGGTCGCTAACCTTGCCTTGCAACATTTGGCTATATCCAAAGATCACCGATAGGGGGTTGTTCAACTCATGCGCAACGCCGGCCAGCAGTTCCCCAAGGGCAGAGAGCTTCTCGTTCTGATGCGCAACCTCGCGCTGTTGTTCAAGCTCGGCCTCGGCGCGAACCTGATCGGTAATCTCGCGATAAGAGAGCAGAAACCCACCCAAAGCAGTGACGTTGGAACTGCCCAGGAAAATCCTTCCATCCGTCGTTTGAAGTGGAAACTCACGTCCGTAATTGTAGATCAGCGCCATTCCCGCGGCATAGTAGTCCTCTTTGCTCATTCCCTCCGGGCGAAGGTAATAGTCAGATTCAACGATGGACCAAAAGAACTCGCTACCGGGGGCGCCAGGCTGCGGCTTTATCCCCGTAGGCTCGATCATTGCGTACCATGCCTTGTTGGCCAGGACGAACTTTTCATCTGCATCAAAGAGGACCAGCGGGTAATCCACCGCATCAATGGCACCGTTGACCGCCTCCAGCCGGGTTGCTTCCGCCCGTCGCTGATTGGTCAGATCACGGACGAAAAGCAGGGAGCCGCCATAGGCCGTCAGATGCGACGCGCCGACATAGTGCTTACCCTCGGCGGTGCGTATCTCTACCTGTTTGCCGTGCTGCGACATCTCAGTCATCAGCCAATTGATGTAATCCTCATGGCTCTGATCCTCGGGGATGTCGTAGAAGCCTTCTCTGACCAGTTCAATGACCTTGTCGGCGACGTCATCGCCGGGTTTAGGGGTCAGATGCGGTCGCGCGCCGTACATCATCTCCTTCCAGGCCGTGTTGGCAAAGACAAAGCGCATGTTCTCGTCACACAGGACAAGCCCTTCGTCCAGTGCCTGAAACGCGTCTAGCAGCATGTCGCGTGCCGATTGATCAGGCGTTTGTGCCTCCCTCGACAGCCGTACGCTTACCATTGTCCTGCCGCACCCTGTGGTTTTAGTCGTCGCTGTAATAGTGTGTCCATCCGCATTTCTGAACTCGAGGGTCTGGCCCGGTTCAGACGGAACACCAACGCAAGACGAGAATGTCGTATCACCCTTGCCATCGGTCGGCTGCAGATAACCCGTCCCGGAAAAAACACGCGCAACCTGCCGTGAAGAGGTTCCGGGGATTGGCTTTGGATGACCCGGTGGTGCCAGCAGTTCCATATATTTGACGTTGCACAGAAGAAATCTGCCCTCATCATCAAAGAGTGCGATCCCTTCGTCCAAAGCATCGATCAGGTCTTCGACCAAGGCAGAACCCTGTCCCGGATTACCCGCGACAGAGGTCGGCATCTCTTGGGTGGTGGTCATTTCCGCTGTCCTCTAATCTCAATCAGGTGAAGGCCATAACCTGCGGGTCCTTTCAAATTTGTCGAGGTATGAACTTGGCGACAAGCGATAAACTGAATTCAGACGTTAACTTCATGGTTCAATGATGTACCAGGATTCCTCGACAAATATCCATCGTGTGCCACTGGTCCATTCGTACTGCCCGCCATCCTCTTCAAGACGAACAATGACAGGCGGCTGATTGGAAGAGGTTAGGGCTTCCCACGCCATACCATCCAAGACCGGCGTCAAGAACAGATTTTGTGTGAGAGTGATCTCACCTGTTGTCAGCATCTTCGTCACATGCGCATTGATCCGATCCATCGGAGCACCGCGCTCGGCCATTTTGCTCAGAAGAGGTTCGTGCAAGGCAAACACTGCCTCGGCATCGCGCCTTCGTACCGCTGCCTGCAGTTCCTGCACAGCTTCGATCAGACCGTCGCCGTTGGTTGCAATAATACCCGGAAAAAGTACCCCGGCATGTATTTCGGTATCGAAGATCAGATCTTGCTTTCCGCTACCGTGAATTTCCGTTGACACGAGCACGTGCTCGTCCGGGAAACCACCCTCACATCCTGCGTGCACCGCGAAGTTTGCTGAGCCCCTTGCGCTCGCGGCGTCATAGGTAACAGTTACGACGTTCTCGCCGTCCAACAGACCCTGATCAAGCTTTACAACGCCGGAGTAGCCATCACCTGATTTAACCAGAACGCCATTCAATCGAATGTCATGGTTGCCTCCATCGGTCTGGTATTGAACTATGTGCATTGGCTCGCACCCCAGCGCTCCTTTGGCAATCATTAGCATCAATGACGATACGGCAATTCTTAGATGCCTTTGACCGATCATAAAACTTCTCTCCCGCATTCCGAACTGGCGCAAAGTCCAACAGGCACCGCTTGATACAGTCGCCATAGTGAATGCAGTGTGTTTCAAAGCAATGTTGAGAGTTGTATCAATTGTATCAATTTTTTTGGGCAGCCTCGTACAGAATCTCAATGCCACCTGAATGCGCGCCCTTTCGCAGTGGAAGGACAAACCACAACGCGGGTGTGGTCCATACTTAATTGTTAACGAAATGCCAGAACTCGCCAATCTCGAAAGGTCATTGGGCAGAACGGCTGAACTGATCGACAATCAGATCATGGAACTGTCAGACACCACACCTGTCCACCTGATCCATGTGGACCCCGAGATCAACATGGCGCGGTTCTATGGGATTGAACTGCAGCCGGTGCTGTTCGGGGAAGTTTCTGTTCTTCGCACCTGGGAACGTATTGGCACAAACGGGCAAGCCAAGATGGTAACGTATGATGGCGGAGCCCTGGCCGGTGAAGTGTTCCAAAAACTTGAAAAGCAAAAGCTCTGTCGAGGGTATGTTCCCGTCGGTGGTTATACGTGTCCAGAAGGCCAGCACCTGTTGCAGTCTCGGCGCAACTACTCTGACCCACGCAGGAAAGAACCCAAAACCGGCCGTCGCCGCTACCGAGCCACCAAAGCAATATGCGATGCGTGCCCGTCGAAACCAAAATGCTGCCCGAACACAAACACCCGTTTCATCGGTCGCGAAGAACATGAAGACGCCCGTGATTTTGCCCGGCTGGCTGCCAAATCGCCCTTCAACCCAAAGGTCCAGGCCAAACGCAAAAAGGTCGAGATGCTCTTCGCCCACCTCAAACGCATTCTTGGCATGGGACGGCTCCGGCTTCGAGGGCCCTGCGGTGCACAGAATGAATTTACCCTCGCAGCAATCGCTTTTCGGACCTCCGTCCGTCTTCCAGCTTCGCTCGCGCAGCGAATGTCTCCTTTGACGGGCCGCGCCGCAGCGACGAAGCGCACCGATCAACGGCAGGTATGGGCCGACCCGGCACTTGAATTGGGCCGTAAGTACTTTAGCAATTTCAGCTAATGACGATCGACATGTGTTTTTTCAGCAAGTTGATCCGCTTTGGCAATTTCCGCGCGCAAACGCTTAAGATAGAAGTTAGAAATCAAACACGATGTCAATGACTGGCATTGCGCAATACACAGGTACCTTCTTGCCCAGCGGACTAGCCCCTGCCGAACTGATCGCAATCCTTGTCGCTGTGACCGACAACCAGCCGCGTGTCATGACCTTGCGGGGGGGTGAGGCGCTGCCATCGGGGCCGTTCGAATCCTCTCATCGCAGCCTGCAGAGCAGCTTGCGCGCCTGGATTGAGGCGCAGACCGGCCATCCGGTGGGTTATCTCGAACAGCTCTATACCTTTGCGGACAGGGATCGCGATCCTAGGTCCGGGGATGTTGAAACCTCGCAGCGGATTTCGATTAGCTATCTAGGGCTGGTGCGCGAACAGGATGCTGCCGGGGCAGGGCGCCCGTCTTGGCGCAGTTGGTACCGGTACTTCCCATGGGAAGATCATCGCGACTGCATCCCCGAGGAAGTGCCGCGTATCGCCGATCGCCTGACGGCGTGGGCCGGGGCAGATCCGCTCAAGGCTCAGCGTGTCGACTATTTATTCGGTCTGAATGGAAAGACATGGAACGAGGAGCTGGTCCTACAGCGCTATGAGCTGATGTATGAGGCCGGTCTGGTCGATGTGCCCGAGTTTGGTCTGCCTATGGCGGGCGACAACCGCCGCATCCTTGCCACTGGCATTTCGCGGCTGCGGGCCAAGATCAAATACTCTCCGGTTGTGTTCGAGCTGATGCCCGAAAGCTTTACCCTGCTTCAATTGCAGCGCACGGTCGAGGCGCTGTCGGGTCTGCACTTGCACAAACCCAACTTCCGCCGCCAGATCGACCAGCAGGAACTGGTTGAAGAAACAGGCGAAATCTCGAGCGGCACCGGCGGCCGACCGGCGCGTCTGTTCAGGTACCGGCCCGCTATTCTTGAGGCCCGCATGCTGTCGGGCGCAAGGCTGCCTCTGTCCAAATCTTGAGTCTCGCTTGACATAATCTCGAATCGAGAATAATCACGGCCCTAATGTACTCGAATCGAGTATAATTGGAGGAGCTAATGAAAGATTTCCGCCTGCCAGAGTTGTACGATCGGGTTAAGCAAATCATTCCGCCAGCTGAATGGATGCAGTACGAAGAGGATCTGGAAGCCATCCTCGACCTGAAGCAGCAGAAGAATGCCGTCATCCTTGCGCACAACTACCAAACGCCCGAGATCTTCCACGGCGTCGCCGATATCGTAGGTGACAGCCTGGCCCTTGCGCGCGAAGCCGTTGAGGTCGACGCCGATGTCATCGTGCTGGCCGGCGTGCATTTCATGGCTGAAACCGCCAAGCTGCTGAACCCTGAAAAAACCGTGCTGATCCCTGATGTGGGGGCGGGATGTTCGCTGGCGGATTCCATAACGCCTGAGGATATCGCGCTGCTACGAGAAGCGCATCCAGGTGTGCCAGTGATCACATATGTCAACACATCGGCTGCGGTGAAGGCCGCCTCGGATATCTGCTGCACCTCTGGTAACGCCGTGAAAGTGGTGGGATCCCTCGGGGTGCCGCGCGTGTTGATGATACCGGATGAGTACCTCGCCAAGAACGTCGCCAAAGAGACCGATGTCGAACTGATTGCCTGGCACGGGCATTGCGAGGTACATGAGCTGTTCACCCCAGACGACATTCGCGCGATGCGCGAGGCATGGCCGGGTGTCACGGTGCTGGCCCACCCGGAATGTCCCCCCGAGGTCGTGGCCGAGGCGGATTTCTCAGGCTCCACAGCTGGGATGTCAGACTTCGTCGGCGACAAGAAACCGGCAAGGGTTTGTCTGCTGACAGAATGCTCAATGAGCGACAACGTGGCACTGGATCATCCAGATGTGGAGTTTGTGCGCCCGTGCAATCTGTGCCCGCATATGAAACGCATCAGTTTGGGCAATATCCGCGAAGCTCTGGAATTGGGTCGCCACGAAGTCACCGTCGATCCGGCCATCGCTGACGATGCGCGCCGTTCGGTCGAGCGGATGCTGGCCGTGAAATGATCCGGCTTGAGGGGCTCCATGACCGGATCGCCATCATCGGTGGCGGTATCGCTGGGCTGGTGGCCGCATTGGAACTGGCTCCGCAGCCTGTGGTGCTTATCACTCGCGCCGGGCTGGGGCAGGAATGCTCAAGCGCCTGGGCGCAAGGGGGGATTGCCGCCGCTTTTGGCGCCGATGACGATCCTGCCCGGCATCTGGCCGATACGCTCCGGGCCGGAGATGGGCTGTGTGATGCAACTGTCGCCTCGGGTATCCTGTCAGAGGCCGCTGACGCGATCGCTGTGCTTGAGCGATACGGCGTTCGCTTCGACAGGGCGCAGGATGGCACTTTCGCCTTGGCGCGCGAGGCCGCGCATTCCCGTCGCCGTATTCTGCATATCGGCGGTGACCGGACTGGGACCGAGATCATGTCCGCTCTGACCCGCGCCGTGCAGCATTGCCCCTCGATCACTTGTTTATCGGGGGTTGAGGCCCGGCGGCTTGTGACCGCCGACGGGTGTGTTGTCGGAGTTCATCTGCAAGCGATGGGTCAAGCGGCTGTATTTCGTACCGCTCAGGTCATTATGGCGACAGGTGGCTGCGGGGGTGTGTTCGACGCCAGCACAAACCCGTCCGGCAATTTCGGGCAGGGTTTGGCGATGGCCGCACGTGCAGGCGCTGCTCTGCGCGATATGGAGTTCGTGCAATTTCATCCAACCGCGCTGGATGCCGCCCAAGCGCCTTTGGCCCTGATCAGCGAGGCCGTGCGGGGCGAGTGTGCCATTCTGATCGACCAAACCGGCAAGCGTTTCATGGAGCATATTGCGGATGCCGAACTGGCCCCGCGCGACGTGGTGGCCCGCGCCGTGCATCAGGTCATCGCAAGTGGAGGGCGTGCGTTTCTTGATGCTCGCACCGCGCCGGGCGCTGGCTTTGCCAAGCGCTTTCCCAGCATTCAGGCCCTGTGCGCTACCCGTGGAATCGACCCTGCGCGCGACCCGATTCCGGTGCGCCCGGCTGCACATTACCATATGGGTGGCATTGCGGTTGACCAGACGGGCCGAAGCACGCTGCCCGGGTTCTGGGCAATCGGAGAATGTGCCGCCACCGGCTTGCATGGCGCAAATCGCCTGGCCAGCAACTCTCTGCTCGAGGCGGTTGTGATGGCGCGTCGTGCCGCCAACGATGTAGCTAACAGCAAGATGCGAGCCCGGGCTTTTGTCCCGAACCCCGCTGCGTTGCCTGATCCCGATCCTCGTTCCGTCAGGCCCATGATGTCGCTGCATTTGGGTGTAGTCCGCCATCGGGCAGGGCTTCGGCAGATGATCTCGAACCTGTTGCCGCAGGTTCAATTCTGTGGGCCAGCCTCGGATCCGGCCCTCGTTGCCCTTGCAATCGCGGTTTTCGCCGAAAAGCGCCGGGCGTCCTGCGGTGGGCACTATCGTAGCGACTTTCCTGATCCAGCGATCAATGCGCGATCAAACCGGATGAACCTGACTGAAATTTTGTCGCATGCGAGTTCGGTAGACCAAGAACCCCAGCTGAGGACAGCCTGACCCATGCCCGCTATGCCCCTTTCCCCTTTACCCCGCACAATGCTTGAGCCAATGATCCGCCGCGCGCTGGATGAAGATCTTGGTCTGGCGGGTGATGTCACCTCTGCCGCCGTCATTCCACCAGATCGCCGATCCGAGGTTGTGGCTTGCGCGCGACAACCCGGTCGCGTTGCCGGTCTGGACTGCGTAGAATTGACTTGCGCCCTGGTTGATCCTGCCATCACGGTGACCCGCCGCGTGAAGGACGGAGACCCGATTGCAAGCGGAACGGAGATTGCAACATTCGAAGGTCCGTCCCGCAGCCTGTTGATCGCCGAACGGACCGCGCTCAATTTTTTGGGGCATCTTTCGGGCATTGCTAGTGTGACCGCTGATCTGGTGCGTCGTGTCGAAGGCACGCGCGCCGCGATTGCCTGCACCCGCAAGACAACCCCCGGTCTGCGAACGCTGGAAAAATATGCCGTACGCGCCGGTGGCGGCATGAACCACCGCTATTCCCTCAGCGATGCGATGCTGATCAAGGACAACCACATTGCCATTGCCGGTGGTGTCGTCCCGGCCCTGACCAGGGCGAAGCAGACGGTCGGCCATATGGTCAAGATTGAGATCGAGGTCGATACGCTTGCGCAGTTAGAGCAAGTTCTTGAAATCGGTGCCGATGCCGTGCTGCTCGACAACATGACCCCGGCCACGTTGCGCGACGCTGTGGCTATGATTGATGGGACAGCCATCGCCGAAGCCTCGGGTGGGATCACACCAGACAGCGTGCGCACGGTGGCTGAAACCGGGGTCGATCTGATTTCCATGGGCTGGATCACCCATAGCTCACCCTGTCTTGATATCGGTTTGGATGTCGTTGCAAAGCAAAAATGAGCCTTTGCATGTAGCATTCAGATATTAACGCAAAGAGAGGTTTCGGACCTTTCGGCGCATTCGATGCGGATTCAAACGGACTTGCATTAGCAGCGAATAGCTGCTTGTACGGACAGCGTCCCGGATCAACGACTGAAACGGATGTCTTCTAAGGGCCGTCCTTGCTAGCGCTAAGCACGCCGTCGCTGAAATTGCTGCGACTGGTCTAATGGTGGCAGAGAGCCCAACTTGACCGATGCTGCGCTTCAAAGGAATGGCGGAGGATAGACGATACCAGACGCCCACGGCGGTAATCAAATGCCCATGCTTTAATCGATAAGCTGAAGGACGCTCATGCCCGCGTCTATTGCTGCCTGTACACCTTGCGGTGAATCCTCGATAACCAACACGTCGTTTTGAGGCACCGCCAAACGTTTTGCCGCTAGTTTGAATAACTCTGGCGAAGGTTTTGGCCGAACGCCGTCAGAGATACTGATCAAATGGCCGAAAAGACCCCTCGTCCCTACGGCTGAAAGTGACAGCTCTGCAACGCTTCGTTCCGCATTCGTTGCGACCGCCAATGAGATCCCTCGTTTGCTCAACGCTTTCGCAAAACACAACACTGGCGTTATGGGTCTCACAAGAGAAACCGCGTCCGAGAAACAAGCAATGCTCACGTGACATGCCCGGTCGATGTCGAATGCGGTCCGGGTAGAGGCTTGGAACTCTAGAAACAGGCTGCGTCGGTCCAGCCCGGTGCGTGTGTGATACCAGTCGGCGGACATGTCCAACCCTTGATCCTGCGCAGCGGATTGCATTGAAGCCAAATGCGCTTCCGCGCTTTCGACCAATGTGCCATCGCAATCAAAAATGGCTGCGCTAAACTCCTCTGCATCGAAGAGGTTTAACCACTGATCGCTGGACACACTGCGCGCGTCCCCTCGGTGGTGAAGAATGGCCTGCAACATTGGAATTCGCATGTTAAGCAGAGACCAAACGCGCTTGATCTTCGATGATGCCGACAGACACGCTATCCCCTCGCAAAAACGGCTGTGCCTGGACCGGACCAATCACAAACAAAGATCCGACCAATGTTTCCACCGTGTATTGCATCTCTTTTCCGAGATAAGCGGCATAGCTGATCTGTCCTTCGAGGCCGGGTTGGTCTGGTTTTTGCAGCGTCAATGCCTGCGGCCGCAGAACCATTTGGGCGGCCCCTTTTCGGATGCCATTGCTTGGGACCGACAACTTTTGCCCATTGACCCTAGCCCTTGCGATCGCGCCATCGAGCGCATCCACATCGCAGGGCACTAAGTTCGCATCGCCAATAAAATCCGCAATGAAGGCTGAGGATGGTGCCTCGTATAGGTCATTGGGCGTGCCGATCTGGGCGATCTCAGCATTGTTCATGACGATGATATCGTCTGACACCGCCATAGCTTCTTCCTGGTCATGGGTCACATAAACCGCCGTCAAGCCAAGGCTTTGTTGGATCTGGCGGATCTCTTCGCGAACGTGTCGACGCAGCTTGGCGTCAAGGTTCGACAAGGGCTCATCCAGCAGCAGAACTTCGGGTTCCAGCACGATGGCTCGGGCCACGGCGACACGCTGTTGCTGTCCGCCCGACAACTCGCTGGGCAGACGGTCTCCAAAACCGGCGAGCCCCACGAGTTCGAGACCTTCATCTGCCTTTTGCGCAGCCTCAGCCTTGGGTGCGGACTTGACTGTGAGCCCATAGGCCACGTTTTCGCGCACGGTCATGTGCGGGAAGAGTGCATAAGATTGGAAAACCATCGAGACCTTACGATAGGTGGCAGTCAAATGCGTAACATCCTCGCCGCCAATATAGATCTTTCCTTCTGTGGCCATCTCCAGCCCAGCAATCAGACGCAGGGTTGTGGTTTTCCCACAGCCACTTGGCCCCAACAATGTAACGAGTTTGCCGGGATCGATGGACAGATCGAGCTTTTTGAGTGCCGTCACCTCACCATATTTTTTCACGACACTTTCGAAGCGAACGGAACCTGTTTTTTTTGTCATAGCTGTTACCTCACGCCGTCTTAGCGATTTGTTGAACGCGGTCAGAGCGCCGCAGACGGCGCACTCCGACCAGAAGTTGAAGAAGAAGGATGGCCGCGAGCATCGTGATGATCAGCGCAGCCGAATAGGCGATCGCGAGACCGAACTCGCCGTTTTCCACGCGCCCCACGATAAAGGATGTCGCCATATTGTGCTTCGCGCTGACCAGGAAGATTACTGCGCTGACAGAAGTGATCGCCCGCACAAAGCTATAGGTCAAAGCAGCCAAAACCGCGGGCCCCATAAGCGGCAAGATCACCCGGCGTACGGTGGTGAAACTGTTGGCTCCTAATGTGATGGATGCTTCATCCAGGCTTTTGTCGAGTTGGCTCATCGCCGCGATACCGCCGCGCACGCCCACCGGCATGTTGCGGAAGACAAAGACGATGATCAGGATGATGGACGTACCGGTTAGTTCAATCGGCGGGAAGTTGAAGGCCATGATGTAACTCACACCGATAACCGTGCCGGGGATGGCGAAGCTGAGCATGGTCGAAAACTCGAACGCGTCTTTGCCCCAGAACTTTTGCCGCACCAGAAGGTAGGCAGTCGAAAGCCCGACCAATGCAGTTAGCGGGGCTGCAATCGACGAAATCGTTAACGTTGTGAAATAGCTATCCCAGGCAACGCCCGAAAATCTGCCAGTAGAGAAGTCAATTCCAAATGCGCGGATGTAGTGATCAAATGTAAAGCCGTGATTGATACCCCAGAGTTTCACAAAGCTGCCGAAGATGATCATGGAATAGACCACCAACGTGAACGCGGCCCAAGGCAACGCCGTGCAATAACACGCCCATTTGAGTATTGGGTTTAGGCTGGCATTCTGCCCGCTATCAGCTTTGCCTGTGATCGTAGCATAGGATTTTTTGCCGAGCCACATCCGCTGCGCCATGAAGGCGGTCAGCGTGAGTGTCAGCAAGGCGATAGCCAGGATGGCGGCCTTAGCCGGGTCTGCAACCGCACCCACGATGGCAAAATAGATATCCGTCGAAAGCACGCTGTAGCCACTGCCCAAGACCAGTGGGTTGCCGAAATCCGCCAGACTTTCGATGAAGCCCAGCAGGAACGCATTCGCAAGACCCGGACGCATCAGCGGCAACGAGACAAAGCGGAATGTCTGCCAACGATTAGCATCCAGGGTTTGCGACGCTTCTTCCATGCTCGGGCTGACTCCTTGCACGACCCCGATCAGAACGAGGAATGCGATAGGCGTGAAGGACAGAAGTTGTGCGAAATAAATGCCCCAGAAGCCATAGAGCCAGCGCGTGGCCTCCCAACCAAGAAGGTCCGCGAAATACTCAGTTATTGTACCTGTGCGACCGAAGAGCAGGATCAGGGCCAGACCAATCACAAAGGGCGGTGTGATAATCGGAAGTACCGTTAATACCCGCAGAAGCTTCTTTGCGCGAAAATCGGTGCGGGTGAAGATCAGAGCAAAAGACAAACCCAGTAGCGTTGTGCCTGCGCCTGTCATGACGGCCAGAAATAGCGAGTTTATGCCAACGCCACAGGACCGATTACTGATCAAGCAACTCAAGTCCCAGATATCGCTACTGAAGAAGCGTGGGAAAAACTCTGTCAGGGAATACCCGCCGTCCACTTCAAAGGCACGTACCAAAATGTGGATGACAGGGAAGAAGACGAAGATCGCGACGAGGGCCACAATCAGTCCGATAGTGCTGACAACAAAGGCGTCACCTTGGCCTTTGTCCGATTGCGATAGTGAAATCGTCGCTGCAAACAGGAGGGCCAGTGCACATATTCCAGCGCCTGCACCCATGCCGGGTTGTCCGGCCATAACTGCTTCGCTTACGAAAAGGGTCTCGAAAATCCGTGGGCCAGCACGAACGATGATCAAACCTTGCAGAGCGATGAAGGCCAGCCCTGCAACCGCTGTTCCAAGGGTAAGGCGCGCTCGCTTGACCGGTTCATCGATGGCAAGCTGAATGACAATTGCAGCCAAAATGGCAAGGCCCGCCGGTGCAAGCCACCATTGACCAGCTAGAATGCTGAAGAGGCCGGTTGCGGCAACGCCATCTGTCATCCAAGTCGCGTCATAGAGGCCATCTTCTGTCATGTGCCAAGGCAGCAGCACAAAACTGACTAGCCCGATAGCCAGCCATATCAGAACTGTCTTTTTCATGTGTATTCTCGCGAAAATTGGGGGATGCCCCGCAGAGCAGGGCATCCGTGTCAGCTCGACAGGTCAGTTTCGGTCAAGCGACGGGGAGGAGACGTTACTGCTGCGGGTTCGGATCACCGACTTCTGAGTCCCAACGGGCCAGCAGTCGTTCACGCGTCTCGCTGGAGCCATAGGTTGCAAAGTCGTAGTCAATCAACTTGATTGATGCCAAATCCGGCGATTCCGGAGCCACTTGAGCATTGGAATTTGACGGAACCTGGAATGAGCCAACCTCAGGCGCGCGCGACTGAACCTCTGCGCTCAGCGCGAACTCGACCCATTTTTTAGCACCTACCAAATTACGCGCACCGTCGATGATCGAGACCGCACCAACCTCGTAACCCGTGCCTTCACACGGGGCGACAATTTTCAGCGGAAAGCCTTGCGATGCAAGCTTCACCATGTCGTGCATGAAGCCGATGGACACTCCAGTTTCGCCACGTGCAGCTGCTTTCGATGGAGCAGAACCTGACTTGGTGTAAGAATTCACATTCTTACCGACAGCAGCGAGTTTGGTCATCGCTTCGTCTTCGCCAAAGAGCTGAACAAATGTCGCCAATTCGGTGTATGCTGTGCCGGAGCTGTTCGGGTTTGCAACCTGAATTTCTCCCTCAAATCGTGAGTCTTCAAGATCAGCCCAGCATTGCGGCGGTTCAATGCCTTTCTCGGCGAGAATATCCGCGTTGTAGCCGATCCCCAATGCACCTGCATATATCCCGACTGTCTTGCCGCGGGAGATTTCAGCCATGTTCTGAGCCCAGCCAAGCAATTCGCTGGTGTCCACTCCAGAGGCCTGCGACAGGCCTTCCTCGGCGGCGATCAAATGCGGATCACCGGTGCCGCCCCACCAAACATCAATCTTCGGGTTGCCCGCTTCGGCTCGTACCTGGGCCAGCGTTTCACCCGTCGATTTTCGAACCATCAGCACATCAGTGTCCGGGTTTTCCGCTTCGAACGCGGCGACCATCAAGTCACACCAATCCTGCTCTGCACTACATACAAGGCTGAGTTCATCAGCCCAAGCCACTGCACCGGATGCCAATAGCGCGGCCACGGACACCATTCCTAACTTTTTCATTTATTCCTCCCATTGAGTTTGGTGTATGCCCTGCGCTCCTCCGCGCTAGGGTGCAGGTCTATTGGTAAGGGGCGGCTCATCGTGGGGACACACAACCTATATGAACAAAATTACAAGTGCGCAGGCGTTTGGTTAATAATGTTACAGCCGACGCTCAGCATTGAAATATTCGAAACAAAAAGGCTTGCGACGCGCGTACGGCTTTGGTGCTAGAAAGGTGTGAGGAAGGAGACTTTGTGTGTCGCTGCCAAAAATCGGAATTGTGGAAGACGAAGCGTCGATGCGCAACGCGCTTGTTGCGTTGCTGGCTGAGAACCAATTCGAACCAGTCCCCATGGCGAATATTTCTGAGTTCCACGATGCGGACAAAAGAACTTCTCTGGATTTGGTATTGATTGATCTTCAGCTAAACGACGAGAGTGGTCTCACGTTGGCAATGGACATCCGCCGGACAAAAGACCTGCCGATTGTTATGCTAACTGGACAGGGTGACGAGACGGATAAAATAATTGGGCTGGAGATCGGCGCCGATGATTATTTGTTGAAGCCGTTTAATCCACGCGAGCTAATCGCTCGAATCCGTGCCGTGCTCCGTCGCTACGGCAATTCCGATCAGATATCCACGACACAAAGCGATATTGGGCGGAACACATTTGGGCGACTGAGCGTGGATCACAAGCAACGCATCCTCTTTGATGAAACTGACCAGGAAATTCCGCTCACAAACGCGGAATACCGCCTGCTTGAATACTTTCTGAGCCGTCCAAACCAAATCATCCCGAGAGTTGAGTTGCTGTCCGAACTTGGTAGTGATCTTTCAAAATATGTAGATCGGACTGTGGACGTGTTGATTTTACGATTAAGGCGCAAAATCGAAGAGAACCCATCCAAACCAGTGCATCTCCAAACACGACGCGGGCAAGGTTACATCTTCGTCACTGATCCACATCGGAACTCAATCTGATGTCATTTCTACCGCGGTCGGTGCGAGGACGGCTTTGGACTGCGTTAGGCTTATTATCGCTCGCCATCATTTGCATCAGCATGCTGACCTGGATCGCACTTCAGAGGGTTGATGATCGATTGCAAGACCTGCACACTCAGTCGCTCAGCCAGGTCGCGCAAGCAATCGATCTCTCCAAACGGTCCTCGGATTTGGCGACCTCTGCGCCATATCTGCTTAATCAACGCTCGAACTTCCTGATCCAACAGGAAGGGGAAAAGCTTCTCGATGTATTGGCGCGGGTTCGGGAAGAATGGCCATCTTCCTCAACATCAGAGCCTGACCGCACGGTCTTGGCTGATCTTACCGCGGCAATGGAAGTTGGTATCCTTGATTTGGTAAAAGCCTCCCAATCGCTTGACCGGGTACAGTCTCTTGTCCGTGCGCGCATTGCAGAACTCAGCACCTTGCGTGAGGTCGTCACGGATCGCATTGAAGATCAGAGTATTGCGACCGCGGAGCGCCTGACATGGTGGACCTTGCAAAGCATGAATGCTGATGCTTTGAATGCGGCATATGCGAGCAATCTGATCGGTGTCGGTGAGGAGCAGCGACACTACCAACGGCAGGGGACGTTGGCGCAAAGCGCGACGAAGACAGCGGATCAAACTCAATTCCTGCACAGCCTTGACACCCTCGTCTATGGGGAAACTGGCATCTTCGAACTGCGAAGGGATGAATTGGGTCTTAACCTTGATGCGCAAAACGCCATGTTCCGCATTCGACGTGACGCCAATGGCATAAACGAGCTTGCAGCGGATTTTGCAAACCGCGCCGAGTCCACGTTGACGGAAGAGCGCAGTTCCTCTTCCAACACGATCCAATTCACACGTATTTTTGTCGCTATCGTCAGCCTTGCCGCCCTTGGTTTGGCATTGGTCGCCGCGCTCTATGTCTCTCGTTACGTGGCCTTCAACATCGGACGTGTTTCGGAGGCTATGGTGCGATTGGCCAACGGGGATCGAAGCAGTGTCTTGCCGCGCAAGCTTGGGGGTGATGATGAAATCGGGGATTTGTTTCGCTCTTTCCGGAACTTCCGAGCAAATGCACTACGATTGGACCGCTCCAACAAACTGCTCGATCAGCGAAATGCCCTCTTCGAAAAGGTGTTTGCCAACATCACGGACGGGATTGCGATCACCGATAATACTGGAAAACTCACCGCCTCAAACCCCGCTCTTGGTCGAATTCTCTCAGCCGAAAAGATTAAGGGGTCTTTAGTTGATTGGTTGTTTCAATCCACGTTCGGAGCATCCGCGAATGCTGCGCAACTGAACATAAAACATCGAGGGCATTTGGTTCTACAAGGCAACGACGGACAAATCCTTGAAATTAGGGTCAGCCGCCTGCCTGACGAAGGACGGGTTTGGCTGATCTCGGATGTGACGGAACAGCGACACGTTGCTGAACGCGTGGAACAGATCGATCGCATTGAACTCCTCGGGAAACTTGCCGGTGATACAGCGCATGATTTTGCCAACGTTCTAGCGACAATCCGAACGCATGCCCATTTATTGGGAGAAGAAATCCCGGCCGAAACGGACAACCTGAATGCGATTGAGAATGCACTGGACTATGGAACCTCATTGACTGACCGATTGTTAGCATTCGCGCGCAAACAACCACTTTCACCAGAAATCTTCGATCTGAATACCCTTGTTGAAGGGATGGTTGACTTGGTCGAAATCGGGCTCAAGCCAGGAGTTGAACTGGATATTGTCCGCGCTGACGTTCCTTTGCACGTGCGTGCAGATCCAGGGCAACTGGAATCCGCAGTCTTCAATCTCGTCTTGAATGCCAACAACGCCATCAAAGACATCGGAATAATACGCATCAACCTGTCCAAAGGTCCCAACAACAGTGCGGAAATTGTTGTCTCAGATACGGGATCAGGGATGCCTGCCAGTGTCAGATCCAAAGCTATTCAGCCATTCTTCACAACCCGCGCTGGAGCTGGTGGAACAGGACTGGGTCTTTCGATTGTCTACGGCTTCATCAATCAAAGTGGCGGCAGGCTCGAGATCGACAGCCAGGAAGGCAAAGGCACAAATGTCATTCTTTCACTGCCGTTGGCTAGAGATCAAGGATTGTCGAAAGAAAACTACGTAGGAAAGAAAGCACTACTGGTCGATGACAACGACAGCGATCGGAGAGTGACAGCAAAGGTATTGGAAAGCCTTGGTTACGAGGTGGAGATGTTTAGCACAGCAGATGATGGCATTCGTGCATTGAACACAAGCTTGTTCGATCTGGTTGTCAGCGACTTCGATCTCGGCGGATCGCGGACTGGTTTAGACGTATTGTCACGCGCGCAGAAAATCCTGCCTCAGTCAGATCGAATTCTGATTAGCGGCAAATCATCCTTCAATGACCTGCCAAGCGAAGATGCAAAATTTGTGGAGAAACCCGTCGCCGAAGCCAACATGTCCAGCGCTTTGGTGGAATCAAACCGGTTCAAGGCCCGCTAAGCATCCTATAACTGATCTTGTTGGAAAAGTTCGAATGACCGCTTGGTCCGCGATCTGTAAGTTCGACCCTACCCAGATTTTGCGGTTGCGGCGAATGGCGGCAATGCGGGCTGCAATAGCAGCATCTTGACCAATTGGCCAACGGCAGGAATGGCCGTTCGTCGAACAAAAGTACCGAGCGTTGTTAGAGCAGAATTCAGCCGACAAAGCCGACTGACGCTCGCCGAGCGAATGCCAGCCTAATTTCTGCGTAGAACAACGACAAGGTGCCAAATCTCACACGCATATTTACTTGCTTCACGTTGATACAAAAGCGCGAGATAATTGTAGAATTCGTCCATAAGCTGTTCGAGGATTTCAGAGTTGTCGCATTTGGGACGCAAATAGTTGCGTTCTCAAAGTGGAATCAGCAAAGGCCCGGATGTACCCAACATATTTCTTGGCATAGGTATGGGGATCTTCGATATGCTCTTTGAATATATCGTCAGCCTTGAGTGGAGCAGGTTCCACACTGATCTGGCAGATTTCAAACACATCCTTCAATTCGGAGTTTTCCTCAAGAGCGTGACGTGCCTCTGCTTCTGTCATGAACCAGAGAGAAAACAAAAACGACCTAAGACAGTCGGCACCGATCAGGCCGTCATCAATCATTGATTTGGCCACGGCTTGAATCGCGCGGTATATTCTGCGCCCCGATGCAGCAATGCCGTTGTTTTCGGATGAGGCATTCTTAACAATTCGATCTGGTAAGGATGCAAAGTTAATTATTGCGGCATTCTAAATTTGGCGAAGACTCGCGCAATTGCGCCGTTCTCTTGCTCAATCTCTGCTTTAACCCACTGACCTACGGCGTTTTTTAGCGCATCAAAAGATGGGTCTGGGCCCGCATCCGCGCAGATTAATTCGTTAATGAACTTTTGACGAAACCCGAACTTCTAACTTGTTACGCAAGTTGGGTCCGAGGTGATCGGGCTTAGAAAGCCGTAAAATTTAGGCTGAAGCAAAGACAAGATGGGAGTCTAGTTCAAATGAGTAATGGAACGTATGAAGAATTTCGCGACGCCTTACGTGCGTTTGAATCTGGTTGGGATCGAGATCGCTATGAAGCCGGCGTCATTCAGGATTGGCAACTAGACCAATGGGCCGGTGGGGTGGTTGCAGATTTCTATCCAAACTATTCCAGCTGGTCAGATCTGAGCAGCGACGAGTGGGACGCCATGTCCTATCGCTCTATGAATTCGTTGGGGTTTGTCGGCTATCAGTTCGGCGAAGCTCTATTGATCGATCTGGGGTATTACACGGACGATGTCTATTACGGAAACGGGGCAGCTTCGAACACGTGGGATGGAAACTGGACCGGTAAGAACGGTGTCAATTCGCTTGACGATTTTACCACCGAAGCCGCGCAGGAGCGCGCAATACAGGAAGCCTTTGGCTATAACCTTCAGGTAATCGAAACCGGTTTGGGCTATCAGGGCGAAAGCCTGAGCGACTACCTCGGCACGACCCGGATTTATATCGATAACGGGCAAGAGGTGACTGTTACCCTTACCATGACAGGGATTATGGCGGCGGCGCATTTGCGCGGCGCATGGGGAACTCTGTCTCTTTTGCAGGGCGGCAATGTGTCAACTGATGAATATGGCACATCCATTCTGCGCTATATCAATCAATTCGGCGGCTACGACGCGCCTTCGGTAGGGGACGCCATCAAGGTCTATACCGATGGTATCTTGCTAACGGATACCGGAGGTGGAAGCGGCACCGGAAATGTCTCTCCACCCCTCGAGCCGCCGGTACCGACCGCTCCGACCGGCAACGGAACCGCCGACGCCCCGGAAAGTACGGCGGATGTGGTCATAACCTGGGCTTGGGGCACGGACGTGACGATCCCGGATTTTGATCCGGAGACCGATACGATCTTCATCTCATGGGTGGGCGCAGATGCGCTGGACGTTCGAGAAGTTGATGGATCCGTTGTGTTTGCGATCCCATCCAACAACCAATCTACCACGTTGAGCGGCGTGACTCTGGCGGATCTGAGCCCCGCCAACTTTACAATCCTGGATAGCACTGCAGCGACTGAGGTTCTCAGCATGGTGGGGTCGCACGGGACGAACCCCGGCGGCGATGGCAATGGTCACAGCCATCAGCATATGCATGTCACACTAAGCCTCGCATCAGACGCGCAGGAGATAGATGGCTTCATGCCTGCGATGGGTGACGTCATTGAAATTGACCCGGATATCTCAGCCGATAGTTTCGCGATCTTTGAAGAAAGCGGTGATGCTCTTGGTCAAACTGTCCGTATTGAGCTGACCGAAAGCGGAGTGACGAAACAAATAATATTCACCGGCTTTGGACTGGCTGATCTGGATTTAGGCAATTTCTCGATCACGGACCAAGCCGTGTTGAACGAAGTATCCTCTGCCTTGGGTCAAATCATTGTCACTCCGGGTGTCGGTGAAGGCTATGAGCTGAGCTACGACGCCGATGGTTCAAACCCGCCCGCCACAACCGGTACAACGGATACGGGCGGCGTTAAATTCCGGACAGACAGCAACGCCGACGACATAACCGGGTTCCGCCCCGGCACGGATCAACTGGATTTCGGCGGAACGTCTGTACACGGCATGATTGTTACCAAATCATCTACAGGAGAGATCGTGATCGACAGCCCCTGGTCCGATGCGGCCCAGATCGTACAGGGCGTGACTTACCAGGATGTAACGATCGAAGATTTCGGTGTCGTTGGCAACGAACATTTCCGGCAGGACATGGGGGCCGTTGTCAGCTGGGAACAAGGCGTCGGTCCGCGCGATGCTGATACGATCTATATCCGCAGCCATGAATATGGTGTGCATGAGGTGATCGACGGTTTCGACCCAGCCGCAATGAAGATCAGTTTCTTGTATTTTGGTACGCGTGAGCGCCTGAATGTTGAGGATAGCAGCCAGGGGTTGGTCATTTCATCGCTGCCGACAGGACAAAGCGTGACTCTGACGGGCGTCTCCAAGGCTGACCTAATCCCCGGATTGGTTGAATTTCACCATGATCAGGTGATGGAAGACAATCTGGAGGTCCCGTTTGGTTTTGATCAGAACGATGTGACTCTGGTTGATCGCACCGTGTTGCTAACGCCAAAGGCACCTGTTGGAGCCACGACCGACGGCTATCAGACCCGAACCGGTGATCTTACCGGAAGCTCTTCAGGTACTAACAATGGTGGTGTCACAGATGGCGGAACCATGGATACAGACGATGACCAAACAACAGGCACCGTTTCATTCGCTGCAGGTGCCGATGTTGTAGAGCTTACCTGGAACTGGGGTGTGAAGACAGAGATCATCGGTTTCAATGCAAGCGAGGACGTGCTGGATTTCAACTCACTCGGTGAAGGAAACGTTGAAGTCAGCGAGAACGGTGATGATCTGGTGTTTGAAGTCGTCGAAAACGGCGGTCATACGGTGACGCTCCAGGGTATTCAGGCAGAAGACCTGAACCTCGGTAACCTCACAGCAGATGACTGGAACTCTATCGACGAGGCGAACAGCGCCTTGGTGAATCAGCTGGAAGCATTCGGAATGTCCATAGCCTGAAGCCCAATTGACACTCCACCCGGCCATTGCTCAGGCCGGGTGCCGTTTAGCAGTATTTGGGAGTACTTCCTTGATTGCGAACGCGACCCAGGTTTTTGCGGATTGAGTTTTGATAAGTTGATCGACTATTTCATCCGTTTTGGAAACGCAGAACTCAACCGCCTAAGCCTCCGTAAAATTTGCGGAGTGTCGTTCTTGCATCCAGTGAGATTGCTGAGACAACGAATGGCGGCTTTGTCGAGCTGCACCGCAGCGAACGAACATGGTGGCCAAGGTCCGGAATGGGCCGTCATAGACGCTTAAAACTAGTGTGATGCCGCGCTTCATCCGAGGACCAAAGCGAGCCCATATTGACCGAATGCTTCAGTTGGCGATAGCGAGTTTGGCTCCTAAAAATCCGAATGTCCCAGCAAAGCATCGTTTGATCCACTTCATAACATCGGGACGGCGAATTACGTACTCACGTGCATAAGCAGCAAACACGCCGTAACCGACAAAAACAATGAAGGTCATCATCATGAACAAAATCGCCAACCAGATCAGCGAAGCTGTTGCGTTTGGCGCTGAAGGGGAAATGAACTGAGGAAGGAATGCCAAGAAGAACAGGGACAATTTGGGATTCAAAACATTTAACAAGGTTCCTGTTGTCGCGATGCGCAGATACCCGATTTGGCTCTTATCTTCGGGCATTTCCATGACGGTGTCATCTTTCATAATTCTCCAAGCCATGAAAAATAGATATGCGACCCCAAGATACTTAATGACTTGAAACGCCAAAGCGCTGGTATGAAGCAGCGCGGCTAAACCAATGATACTGGCGACAGCCGCAGGTAGAATTCCAAGGGTGCATCCAACAGCAGCAGCCACACTTGCCTTAAATCCGCGACCGAGGCCGATTGCCAAAGTGTAGATCACCCCAGTTCCAGGCAGTAATACGACAACCAATGAAGTTAATAAGAATTCAAGTGACATGAATGGAGCTCCTGATTTTTAGACACTCTCTGCGCCAGGCGCTCAGGGGTCAAGGTCGGCTAAACAGCAGTCTCATTTCTTCGATTACGACGCAGTGAAGAGGCAGTTTGAAAACACTACAATGGCATGCTGTGGAATGACCGGTTGGGTGAGCAATGTGTGAGTTCGAGCGGCGCCAAAATTTGCACTTGCAGCGAATGACCGGAATGCGGGCTCGACCGCAGAAAATGATTGTTATGCCCAATGTCTGCAAAGGGCCGAGCTCTCAGTCTGAAGTTAACTGTAAAGATACTCGCGTCTGCAGCTCGCCTGCTGAAGCAGGTGGATCGTCGGTGGCCAGAAGCTTTCCGGTCCCATTCTGACCAAGCAGATATAAGTATGTGTCTAGTTCGCGGACATGTAAAACTACGTGGATACTGTGCTCTGGACCACTACCACCAATCACGGTTCGGACGATGGCAGACTTTTGTAGGCCCGCGCGGTCATAGAAACTGTAAGTGCCGACAACGTTTCCGCTTCCGTCCAAAAATCGAGCCTCACACACAAAATCATAGGCCCCTCCACCAGGTGCTTCAGAATAGAGTTGAATGCGTGTCTTCTCAAAATCTAAGTTAGTAGCCAATTAGCCCTCCACACAAAGTTATCCAAATGAGCATAGCAAGTGATGAGCAATAATGCATGCCCGCGTCAAAGCATGTGCGCTCAGAGCTTTGGCAGGGGACACATCGAGCCCTCTGGCGACTTCGAACTTCTGCAATAGGATGTCCGCATATAAGAGGCTGCGATGCAGCACCGCTCGGCACACTCAATGTCCGAAATGGGCCGTCACATCACCGGCAGGAAGGGCGGGAGATCAGACCTTCTCTGCGAGCGCGAAACCATCTGGGGCCCAGCAAGGAGGCCGACACTCAAATGGCGGGCATTTCGGAATTTGAACTGTACCACAGCAATTCGGCTCTGAGCCCAAAGTTTCGAATACCGCATGATACTGCAACGGCATTTAAGCATTTCAAAGCGGACCCTCGGTTCAACAGTGTAGGGGTGATCTTGACCGCTGCCTCGCGGCTGTTGCCGCAGGTTAAGAATTCCTATCTCATCGGCAGCACGTGCCATTGTGGGTTTGCGAACAACCGAAATTGGGGCGTCTTCACCATCGCAAGCCGCAATAGATACCAGCGATAGCAACTGAGATATACACTTTAGTGCCCGGGGGCTGCTCCTGATGTTCCTCGAATTGTCAG
Organism: Ruegeria atlantica; assembly: GCF_013033965.1. Lineage (GTDB taxonomy): Bacteria > Pseudomonadota > Alphaproteobacteria > Rhodobacterales > Rhodobacteraceae > Ruegeria > Ruegeria atlantica_D. The sequence goes on along the minus strand of NZ_WQFE01000001.1, from coordinate 707,004 downwards.
GGTCGCAGAATACTCGAAATGACGGACTGGTAGTTCGGGTGTTCGCATTCGGTCCAGAAGGATCTCGGCCAACCGCTTGCCTAACTTCTTCGGGTCGATCGCCATGGTTGTGAGGCCGGGCGTCGAGACGGCCGCATCCTCGATGTCATCAAAACCCACCACCGAAAAATCATGCCCGGGTTTCCAACCGGATCGGATCAAGCCGAAGCAGGCGCCAAGCGCCACAACGTCTCCGTTGCAAACAATGCCCGTCACCTCGGGGTGTTGGTGACGGAGTGCGGCAATAGCGTCAACACCGGCGCTCTTATTCTCATTGCATGGCCAGACAATTGGCTGCACGTCATCCAGCTGCTCTAAAGTGCCAAGGTAACCGGCAATGCGTTCCTCACGCACGGACGATTGCTCGGTGCCGCCAAAGTAGGCGATGTGCTTGTGCCCTAAGTCAATCAAGTGCTGCGTGGCTTGTGCGAGAGCTTCAGTGTTGAGTATGCCAACATGATCAAGGGACTGTGATACCTTGCGCATGAAAGTAACAGCGGGAACTCCATGAGCGTCCAGAAGCTCCATGGCGTCCTCATTCGTGTTGAGGGCCGGAACCCAGATCAAGCCGCGGCGACCAAATCTGATGCAAGCTTCCAGGAGGCGGTCCTGACGTTGAAGATCCCCTTGTGCATCAAGGACCGAAACCATGAATCCTTCGGTTTCGAGCAAGTCGACGGCGCCGCTGACAACCTCTGCGTTAAACGGGTTGGCCAATTTGTTAAGGATAAAACCGATTTCGCGATTGTCCCCCGATCGCATGGTGGCCGCCGCTTGATTTGGGACGTAGCGCAGACGCTTGGCTGCGCTCAGGACTTTCTGACGTGTCTTCTCTGAAATTCGGCCGGTGTCACGCATAACCTGGCTGACGGTTGGAACCGACACACCCGCTTCTTTGGCAACGCTGGATAAGGTGGGTTTTTTCGTCATGGGTCACAGTGTAGATATAACGTTTTTCTAAAATCGCAAGTGGTTTTGTAAATGGCAAGCAATTTATGGCGAATGCTTGATAGCAACAGGCTTGACTCAAGATACAACGATATACCATATTAATCACATTCGCCCGCGGACTGACCCAAAGGTGTCGGCGAGGGAGAGAGGTTGTCGGGCTCCGGTCAGCCTCAGACATAGGGAGGAAATCATGTCGATTCATCTGAAACTGTCGGGCGCTGTGTCCGGTGTGGCCATGCTTGTTTCCGCCGCCTCCGTGCAGGCCGAAACTCTATTCTGGTCGACCCAAGCCCGGCCCGCCGAAGAAGCACAAGCTATGCGGACCGAAGTTCTTGGTGGCTATGAGGGTGAGGTTGACTACCAGCCGAATGAAGACGGCCCCTGGCTGACTCGCTTGCAAGCCGAGCTGCAAGCCGACTCAGGCAGCATTGACTTGCTGGGCTCTTTGCACGGAAACTTCTCGGCGATGAATCCTGATGACCTGATGGACCTCGGCGATCTTGGCGTCATGTCGGCCTCAGACACTTTCAACGATCTGGCCAAGCTGGGAACGGACAGCCTGCAATACATGCCATGGATGCAAGCGAGCTATATCATGGCTGCCAACACAGAAGCGCTGCAATACTTGCCGGAAGGTGCGGACATTAATGCGCTGACCTATGATCAATTGATCGCGTGGGCGGCAAATGTAGAGGACGCGACTGGTCAGAAGAAATTCGGCTTTCCGGCAGGTCCGAAGGGGCTGAAACACCGCTTCTTTCAGGGCTATCTCTACCCGTCCTACACCGACGGCGTTGTACGGACTTTCGCATCACCAGAGGCTGTGACGGCTTGGGAGAAGTTTAAAGAGCTTTGGAGCCATACGAACCCTGCTTCGACTAACTTTTCGTTCATGCAGGAACAACTTTTGAACGGTGATGCCTGGATCGTTTTTGACCATACCTCGCGTCTGGCGCAGGCATTTAATGAACGTCCCGACGATTTCGTCGCCTTCCCGGCGCCTGCGGGCCCGACTGGCCGCGGCTTCATGCCTGTTCTGGCAGGCGTTGCCATCCCGCGCACCGCGCCGGATGCCGAAGGGGCCAAAGCTCTGGTGTCCTATCTGATGAAGCCCGAGACGCAGATCGCGACCCTGAAGGCCACTAACTTCTTTCCCGTGGTGGATGTTGAACTGCCTGACGACCTGCCGCCTTCGGTCAAAGCTGCCGGCGAAGCGGTTGCAACGATGAGCGGCTCGGCAGACGCCAATCCTGGGTTGCTGCCTGCAGGTCTGGGCAGCATGGGCGGTGACTTCAACCGTGTGTATGTAGATGCGTTCGAACGCATTGTTCTGGCTGGCCAGCCCATCGAGCAGGTTCTGGATGACCAGAAGAAGCAACTTGTAAAAATCATGACCGAAACTGGCGCACCCTGCTGGGCACCAGATGCACCGTCTGAAGGCGCTTGCCCGGTCGAGTAAGGTACTTCCTGACTGCTGGGCCGCTGAAATAGTGGCCCGGTTCCCCAGCAAAATCCCAACTTATAGGAGCGGTCCGATGGAAGCGCGGCTATTGCCTTACTTTCTGATCCTCCCGGTGACGCTATTTCTCTGCCTTTTTTTCCTTTACCCATTTGCGCTGGTTGCGCAGCAGGCGTTTGGTACAGAGAACGGCTTTTCACTGGATAACTTTCGCGAGGTTGTGACCTACTGGAAGTTCCCGATCTCGATGAAGAACACCTTTCTTCTGGCTGCGGCCGTGGTGCCGATCCAACTGGCGCTGTCACTGCTGATGGCCACGATGGTCACTAAGATGCAAAAGGGCCGCGATTTGGTTCTCTATATTTGGACCATACCGCTGGGCATCTCAGATCTTGCGGCTGGTATCATCTGGCTGGCGATCTTCGAGCAGTCGGGTTTCCTGAACTCGATGATGGTCGGGCTTGGGGTCACTGAGCAACCTATGAGTTTGTTGAGCTACCAAACCCCTTGGGTTGTATTCTTAGCAATTATGCTGGCTGAGATTTGGCGCGCGACCGCGATTATGCTTGTGATCCTTGTGGCGGGCATTGGGTTGATCCCCAAGGAATACTACGAGGCTGCAGACGTGTTTGGAGCCTCGCGCTGGAAGCAATTCACGCGGATCACCCTGCCTCTTCTGCGCCCGTCGCTGCAAACGGCACTGGTCTTGCGCGTCATCCTGGCCTTTGAGGTCTTCGCCGTGGTTGCAGCCCTTGGTGGCACGATTTTCCCGGTGCTCATGGGCGAGATCTACGCCTATCAGTTTGACCTGCAAAATGGTGGGGCAGCAGCAGCGCTGGCGATCATCGTTCTGATTATCTCGATCGTCTTCACTCTGATCATCATACGTGCGCTGCGCGTCCCTAAAGGAGCTACGATATGACGGCTGTTGCTGATGTTGTGACCCCTGACGCCCGCAAGGCGGGAAGGGGGCTCTACTGGGCAGGCGTGATCTTGCTGTGTGCCTGGGTGATCATACCGCTCTACTTGTTATTCGTGAACACAATGTCTTCACCGGATACGGTGAACAGTTTCCCAAAGAGCTTCATCCCGGAGTTCAATATGGGATCACTGGAATTCTTCATGGGGTTCCAGGGAATGCTGAGGGCGCTGTGGAACTCGGTTCTGGTGGCTTTGATGACGATGGTGATGTCCATCGCCATCGGGGCCCCTGCAGGCTACGCCCTGTCGCGGTTTGACTTTCGCGGGAAAGAGCTGTTCCGGTTGCTGATCCTGCTGACACGGGCCTTTCCGTTGCCGCTTCTGGCACTGCCCTTGGCAGTTCTTTTCATCCGAACAGGTCTGGATGATACGGCTTTCGGTCTGGCGTTGGTTCACACGACGTTGGCGATCCCCTTCGCGGTGCTTATCACCTTTTCGCTCTTCTCGGGTATTCCGTTGGAACTTGAGGAGGCAGCCTGGACGCTGGGCTGCACACGGCTGACCGCCTTCACCAAGGTGATCCTACCTCTGGTGTTACCGGGGATCACAGCCTCGGCGATTTTCGCCTTTGTGATCTCGTGGAACGAAGTGTTCGCAGCCGCCGTGCTGACGATCGAGAACCGAACGTTGCCCGCATTCCTGTTGCAGACACTGGGCGAGGCCCCGTTGCACCTGAAATTTGCAGGTGGGTTCATCCTCGTGGTGCCTGCCCTGATCTTCATCTTCGCAGTGCGCAAATATCTCTTTGCCATGTGGGGTATCGCTAACCGCTGAGCGGTGGCTGAAAGGAAACTGTTATGGCTGAAATTCGGATCAAAAACGTCGCCAAGAACTTTGGATCTTACCAAGCGCTTCACGACATCAACCTGACCATTGCAGACCAGGAATTCATGGTCCTTCTGGGAGCCTCAGGCTGTGGTAAGTCCACGCTTCTGCGTATCATCGCAGGGTTGGAAACTGCCACGACCGGCGAAGTCTGGATCAGTGGCCGCCGGGTGGATCACCTGTCGCCCAAAGATCGCGGTATCTCGATGGTGTTCCAGAACTATGCGGTGTTTCCGCACCTGACGGTGTTCGAGAACATCGGCTTTGGTTTGCGGATGCAGAAACTGCCCGATGATGAAGTCAAACGCCGGGTCGAGCGCACCGCCGGGTTGATGCATATCGAACAGCTCTTGAAGCGCTATTCGGGCGAGTTGTCCGGCGGCCAACGCCAGCGGGTTGCTGTCGCCCGCGCGCTGGCGATGGAACCAGACGTGATCCTGATGGATGAGCCCCTGTCGAACCTTGATGCGCTGTTGCGGATGGAGATGCGGGCCGAACTGAAGGGCGTTCTGGCCGAAAGCAGGACCACCGCCATCTATGTGACCCACGATCAGGTCGAGGCCATGTCAATGGCTGACCGGATTAGTGTCATGCACCAGGGCAAAATTGTTCAGGCAGCTTCGCCCATCGAGGTGTACCGCGATCCAGCGGCCGAGTTTGTGGCCAGTTTCATCGGCAATCCGCCAATGAATTTCCTCCCCGCTGAAGCCGCGGGCTCTGGTCGCTGGACCGTTGCCGGTCAGAGCTTTGAGGGCCCGGCAAACGGAAAGGATCTAAAGTGGGCTATCCGTCCAGAAGACCTGCGTATTGCCGATCAGGGTTTTGGTGCGCGAGCGAAGGTCGTTGAGCCCTTAGGTGCACATCTGCTCGTAACCTGTGATGTAGAGGGTCACCAGTTCCGCGCAGTATTGGACAGTGAGCTTAGCGTTAAGCCTGGTGACGTACTTACCCTGGCGCCGCAAGAGGGCCGGGGGCGTTGGTTCGACCCCGAAACCACTCTGTCTGTTGCGTAAAGGAGAAGCGCGATGAGTCAAGCGCTGATCGATCAGGCTCGCAAGGTCATGGAAGGCAATGACCTTGGCAGCTATACCGTGCCCACCCATGGCCTCTATCCATTCCAGTGGAACTGGGACAGCGCATTGTCTGCGCTTGGATTTTCACATTTTGACATGGATCGGGCCTGGGTCGAGATCGAGACACTTATGGCCCATCAGTGGGACGACGGTATGGTGCCCCATATCATTTTCCACGAACCCGATGACGGGTATTTTCCCGGACCTGACGTCTGGCAAACCGGACGAGCCGTGCCCACGACCGGCATCACCCAACCTGCAGTCGTAGGCTTTGCCTTGCGCAAGCTCTACGACCGCGCCGAAGACAAAGCCGCCGCAAGAAAGCGGCTGGCCAAGCATTTGCCCAAGGTCCACGCTTGGCATCAGTGGTTCTACCGCGACCGCGATCCCGAAAACACGGGGCTGGTGGCAATCATTCATCCATGGGAATCTGGTCGAGACAACTCTGTGGACTGGGACGAAGGCTTGGATGATGTGCCGATTGAGGGAATAGCGCCTTTCACGCGACGTGACACGACACATGCTAACCCCGATCACCGCCCTTCCGACGAGCAATACAAATGTTATATCTGGCTGCTTGAATATTTCCGTGAGCTTGGCTGGGACAACGCGAAACTTCACGATGCCTCACCCTTCCGACTGGTTGATCCAGGCTTTAACGGCATTCTGATACGGTCCTGCGACGATGTTGCCGACTTGGCCGAAGTCCTGGGCGATAGCTCAATGGCCTCAGAGGCCCGCGCGATGGCCACGAAGGGTCGGTCGGCATTGGAAAGCCTCTGGAACCCGACGCTTGGGCAATACACCTGTTACAACCGCGCTGCTGGGCATCTGCAGGATACGCCCACGATTGGCGGGCTGCTCGCCGCAATTGCCGATGTCCCTCTGGGCCGTGCTGAAGAGCTGGCACGAAGGATCGCTTTGCTGGCCGAGCGTTGCGGCTATCTGGTGCCCAGCCACGACCCGGCGGATGATGCTTTTGACTGTCTGCGCTATTGGCGTGGGCCGACATGGTTGATCGTGAACTATTTAATTGCCGAAGGTCTAAGCCGGTCTGGGCAGGATGGAATGGCACAACGTATCCTCGCCGACAGCCTGAACCTTATTCAGAAAAGTGGCTTTGCGGAATATTATGACCCGATCAGCGGCGAACCTTGTGGGGGCGGCAGCTTTACCTGGACCGCAGCCATGGTAATCGAAATCCTCAAGACCAAAAGAGTGCCGGCGTGAAACGCTCCCGCATCAATGACATCATGGACCAAACAGATGAGATGATCCGCTCTCACGGTTTCACGTTGCCACCTTTTGCTTATTGGACGCCCGAGGAGTTTAAAGCCCGTGAAAGTGATGCCCGTCACGTGATTGACGTAAGGTGCGGTTGGGACATAACCGATTACGGTGATGGTGATTTTGACAAGATGGGCTTGTTCCTTTTTACCCTGCGCAACGGGTTGCAGAGTGATTTGGCCAAGGGCGGCGGCATGTGCTACGCAGAGAAGCTGTTGATTTCAAGGCAGGACCAGCTATCGCCCATGCACACGCATGTTTTGAAGGCGGAAGATATCATCAACCGCGGCGGCGCTACTCTGGTGGTCGAGCTTTTCGGCTCAGACGACGCAGGTGGGTTTGCTGAGGATCGCGGTGGTGTGGTTTGGCTGGATGGCATCCGACACAGCTTCAACCCGGGTGAGAAACTGCGCCTGGCCCCGGGGGAAAGCGTGACCCTGCGCCCTGGTGATTGGCACGCATTCTGGGGCGAAGGGGGGGATGTGTTGATCGGTGTGGTCTCAACGGTCAATGATGACGAGACCGACAATATTTTTCGCGACCCAATTGGCCGATTTGCCGAAGTTCAGGAGGATGTTGATCCGACACATCTGTTGGTCAGCGACTATTCCAAATGGCTGGGCTGATCGATGAAACACGTGAAGGAACCGCAGGGATTTAGGCGCGATCTTAGCTTTCTCTACCTGCGTTTGGTCCGTCATCCTTCACTGAATAATTTGGCAATGTCGTGTGGACTCCATCCGCCTGTTCCCTGCAATGTGCTTCAAGGCCTGAAGTCTAGCCAAGGCGGGTTTGTGCTCGACATTGCGCATCGGCGGCATTGTTGCGCAGACTATGCGTTCGAGCGACCCGCGCCGTTGCTCATGCAGCGAATGGCCGCAATATGGGCTGTGCTGCGGAATTTCGTTACCTTGTCCAGTGACCGCTTTGGGCCGGGTCGTAGTGTTTATAGATTGATCGTGGATTCAGTCTGTCATAGCGTTCGGCAAATGTCCGAGTTTCTCCATCTTGTTGTCTTAGAGCGCAACTGTGCTCATCGCCGCAAACGTTTTGCGGGATAGCTGGTCTTCCATTTGTGACCTGCTCGACAAAACAATCTTGGAGACCTCAGATGACTGAATTCACACAAATCCCGGTGCTTGATCTTGCACCGCTGATCCAGGGCGAAGACACGTCCAACCTCGCCTTGGAATTCGCCGAAGCCTACGGAAAAACCGGATTTGGTTATGTAATTAATCACGGCGTTGATCCTGACTTACGCGCTGCCGTGTTTGCCGCCTCAAGGGCGTTTCATGCACTGCCGGAGGTCGAAAAACAGGCAATAGCGCTTAATAAATGCCATCGTGGCTACATCGCGATCAACACATCCACGGACGTGAACTCTGATCTGGCAAAGGTGACTAAGCCCAATCAGTCCGCGTCGTTCATGATGATGCGCGAGGATCCCGAGGTCGACCCTGCCGTCTATCTGTCCGGACCAAACCAATGGCCTGCTCTGGAAGGGTTCCGAGAGGCCTGCGAGGCCTATGCCGAGGCGATGATAAACCTGGGTAGCAAGCTCATGGGTCTGGCCCTTGATGCAATTGGCGTTGCCGATCACTCGATCCTCAGTGCATTCCAGACGCCAACGACTTGGCTACGCCTGCTTCACTATCCACCACAACCGGCACAGGCGCCAGATGATCTGTTCGGATCTGCCCCCCACAAGGACTTTGGATGTCTGACATTGCTTGCACAGGACGATGTTGGTGGTTTGCAAGTCCAGACGCCCGCGGGCCGTTGGGTGGATGCACCGCCAATCGACAATGCCTTCGTGGTCAATGTAGGCGATATGCTGCACCGGCTCTCCAACGGAAAGCTGTTGTCCACCCCGCACCGGGTGATTAACGCGACCGGGCAACAGCGCTATTCCGTGCCGTTCTTCTTCGACCCACATGTCTCCGCTGAAATTGCGCCGCTGTCGGGGACAGGGGTTGCTAAATTCGATGCCCTGAATTTTGGACAGTTTCTGAGAGGCGAACTGGAAGCGAGCTACGACGCACATCAGGTTGGCCAGTCGGATACCTAAGAAAGAGTTGAGTTGGCGGAGGCATTTCGCTGGACTGAAACCAAACGAATTTCTGCTTTGCAGTTGCTGCGACGCAGCTGAGCCGCTTTGGACCAAAGTCCGCAATGGGCCGTCGTGGCCCCCTAATCGGTACCCGTCACCTTCAATGCCGACACCCGAAGCGCAGCCAAAAGTTCAAGCAAGTGCTTTCTGCTCTTGGCACTGTATTTTGTGGCAGTCGCAGAACGCTGAATGAAGTCGGCATACTGGCTGACGGTTAGGTCACACGTCTCGATATAGCCAGAGAAGGGTTCCAAAACTCGCGCAATGATCTCGGTGTTTCTCTTTGCGCCTGCCTCAAGCTCTTCCTGACTGGAGGCTGTCACGCCCGCAATGATGTCCTCGGCATTGGGCGAGGATTGCAGGAAGTCATAGTGTTCAATGACGGTGTGTTTGAAAATGAGATCCAGTTGCGCGCCAAGGCCGGAGGCCTTGTCCAGTCCGGCCTCGATATCCAGGACAACTTTGTCCGCCAGGGACCGTATCGTAGCCTGTAACACCTCATCCTTATTGGCAAATGCCTTGTAGAGAGTCTGGCGAGAAATGCCCGCGGCCTCGGCAATATCGTTCATGCCGGTTCGCTTCACCCCGTAGCGAAGAAACAGGCCTTTCGCGGCCTCGATGATGTATCCGTAGCGATCTTCCATGATTTACATATTGACAAACGGACGCTGAGTGTCAATATGATGACAATCATACACGAACTGTCAACTCGTCAGGATTTGATATGTCTGCACAATCTCGAAGAATCGCTATCGTCACCGGTGCAAACAACGGCATTGGATTTGAAACAACGGTCGGCATGGCCAAGGCCGGTTTTCACGTCGTCATGGCCTGCCGTAGCCAGGAGAAAGCCGAAGCTGCCAAGGCAGAAGTTGCCACGCGTGTTCCCTCAGCGTCGCTCGATATCATCGCGCTGGACCTCAGTGATCTCAGTTCGGTCCGAGCGTTTGCTAAAGCGTTTCGCGACCGCTATGCGAAGCTTGATGTCCTGATCAACAACGCGGGAATCCTTCTTTATTCGGCGCAAACCAATGCCGAAGGCGTCGATCTGCAATTCGCCACCAACCATATCGGGCATTTCCTTCTCACCGCACTTCTGATCGACCTGATCCCGGATAACCCAGCATCGCGGATCGTTTCGCTGTCGAGCATTGCGCACAAGGGCGCCAGCATTCACTTCGATGATCTGACCTGTGGGCAGAATCCGGGTTTGGCCTACGGACAGTCCAAGCTCGCCTGTCTCCTGTTCGGCGACGAGTTGGACCGCCGTCTTCGGGCGTCCGGCAAGAATTTGAAGTCGCTGACTGTGCATCCAGGTGGTTCCGATTCCGGCCTATTCCAGGATCTGGACGAAGCCTCTCGCGAGGCGATGAAGGCGCAAGTCGAGCAACTGCTGCATTCCAACGAAGACGCTGCCAAGCCGTCACTGTTTGCCGCCCTGTCTGAGGAGGTCGAGGGTGGGGACTACTATGGTCCGACTGGCCCCGAGGAGATGAGCGGGGAGACTGGCGTCGCGATCCGCAATCCGATCTGCAACGATCATGATGTGGCCAAGCGTCTCTGGTTGCTCTCGGAAGAGATGACCGGTCAAACATTTGCTGTTTGAGGGCGAAGCCATGAACAACAATGAAAAGAGAGTTGCCCTTGTGACCGGCGCGTCCAGCGGTATCGGCAAGGCCACCGCAGAAGCGCTCGTCAAGGAAGGGCATGTGGTCTATCCAGTTGCGCGCCGGGTTGAGATCATGGACGACCTGAAAGCGCTTGGATGCATCCCGATCAAGATGGACGTGACCAAGGAGGGGGACGTTGTCGCTGTAGTCGAACAGATCGAGCGCGACCATGGCGGTGTCGACATCCTCGTCAACAATGCCGGCCTGTCTGTCTATGGGTCGGTCGAGGAAACGGACATCGACAAGGCTCGCTATCAGTTCGACGTCAATTTCTTCGGGCTTGGCCGCCTGACCCAATTGGTCCTGCCGCATATGCGCCAGCAGGGGTGGGGCAAAATCATCAATGTGTCGTCCGGCGAGGGGAAGGTGCACGCACCTTTGGCAGCCTGGTACGTCTCGAGCAAGTTCGCGCTCGAAGGCTTCAGCGATTGTCTTCGAGCCGAAACAGCACAATTCGGGATTGATGTGGTGATCGTTCGCCCCGGCGCGATCGATACCGAGATCACGGGCGGCTTTATCGATCCGTTGCTCGAGACCTCGGGAAGCGGTCCGTACAGCGCCATCGCGCGGAAGATGGCGAACTGGTTCCGCAACATGAGTGCGGAGAACGGCACGGCCTCTCCACCCAGCGTGATTGCCAAGGTCATCGTCGGGGCAATCCAGATACCGAAGCCCAAAACCCGCTACGCCGCCGGTGTCGGCGTCAGGCAGGCCATTTTCTTCCGTCGTATCCTAAGCGACCGCATGTTCGATCGGTTTATGATGCGGATGTTGGGGTGAGTCTGATGACGACACTAATGGACCGTACCTCGCGAGGCTTCGAGTTTCTGATCGTGCTCGCATCGATGATCATGCTGGGCTGGGGGTTGCTCGGGTTTCTGGAGTACTTCACGGGTTTCGCGCCGTTGATGCCACTGCAGAACGCGACTTTCCCGGTCGGTATGCAGACACTCCATTGGATACTGATCACCGCATCTGGGGCCACCTTTCTCCTTGGATACTTCCTGTGCTGGAGCTTCACGCCGATTGCCATGCTGGTCATGTTCACCGCGCTTGCCACCATGTGTGCGGTACAGACATTCGATATGCTGGAAAGCCCGGATCGCTACCGGAACTTTGTTCAGGAGTGCATCAACTACATCATCATCTCGATCTATCTCTTCCGATCCAAGCGCATGCGGGATCGGTTCGGGAGGATCACAGTTCAGGGCAGGGATGGCCTGTGGCCAATCAGTGCCTGAGACGTAAGGAAGAAAGTCATGGAAAACGGATCATCGGAAAAGGTGAGCTTCTCGCATCACAGGATTCACACCGACATCGTGATCGATGCGCCGCCAGAGGTGGTATGGTCGGTACTGACTGACGCGGCCAACTACGGGAACTGGGCTGCGTTTCTCGTCGGTATCAAGGGTGAGATCAAGGACGGTTCGAAGATCACCGTCGACTTTCAACTTGATGCATCAAAGGAGAAGCTGACTACGTTGGATCACACAATCACAGTCGTGGACGGAACGCAGTTCTATTGGGCCGAGAAGGGACCAGGCGGCATTCGCGACAACCATCATTTCCAGGTCGAGCCTCTAGAAGATGGGACAACCCGCTTCGTGCAATCCGACGAGATTATGGGGGGCATCACGTTCCTGATGGGCGGTCGTTTGGCAAAGATGTACGTGGACGGCTACAAGGCCTTCAATCGCGGCTTGAAGGCTGAGGCAGAACGTCGTGCCCAATCCATCTGACAAGACACCGCGACCACTTGGGCGGGTTCTGCTGACCGGGGCGACCGGGATGGTGGGGTCATCGGTTCTCTCTGCCTTACTGAACGAGGATAGCACGCAAGAGGTTGTGTCGCTTGGGCGCAGACCGTCGGGCCGAGATCACGCCAAGCTGAGCGAAACAAAATTCTCATCGTTCGGCGATGCTCAGGCAATCGAAACTCACTTGAATGGTATCGATACGGTCTTCAACTGCCTGGCCACCTATTCCTCGCGCGTCAGCCGTGCGGAATACGAGGAAATCACCGTTGAATGGCTACGTGCTTTGCTCTCTGCCTGCGAAAAGGTCTCCCCAAATGCCACGTTCTGTTTGTTTTCCGCCCAAGGTGCTCGACCCGACGGTGGCGGCATGTCGTTTGCATTGAAGATCAAGGGCGAGGCAGAGAGCGCACTGTTCGCCTCCGCCCTCGAACGGAAGTTCGCTTTCCGTCCGGGTTATATTGCGCCTTCCGGGCCGAGGAGCAGTTGGAAACCAGCAGATTATGTCTTCAAGCCGCTCCAAAGGCTTATGCCGAAAATCGGAGTGACCTCCGACGAACTGGCTCGTGCAATGCTGGAATCACCCATGCGCGATCCTCGTGAGAGTGCCGTACTCGAAAATGGTGAAATACGAGAACTGCTTGGATGAGTTCGCCATAGCGCCATCAAACAAGCTCGTCAGTATTCCCAAACCACTCCTACTCTGTCCGGATCAATGTCCGCTTCGCAGAAGTCGCAGTGCAGCAATCTTGGTTAGATTGGATGTCCGGATGGGGCCGGTCATCATTGTCAACGTCGCAATGTTGACACCCAGCTAAATCCTCAGCTGCGTCTGAGCGCGGCCAAGAAATCCATCTCCAACAACCAAAAAGTACCTACTGTTTAGCTTCGCCAAGAGCTTCTCTGACGAGAGCATCCGTTTGGCAGTGCTCCAATGCACTCGGAGTTTGCGTGCAACGGAATTGACTGTCTTGCATTGCATCGCGGCCTTGGCCAGCTGGTACTGAGAAAACAGACGGCGTGGCCTTCCCGGTTTCACCGGCCACCCCCTTTGCTTGATCATTTTGTCAGCGTTGATCGCTTCATTCCATTGTCGGTCGCAATTTCCTTAAAGGATTTGCCGGTTTGGCGCTTTCCATAGAGATCGCGAAGGTAGTCAACACCTGCAAGTTGAAGCGCTTTTCTGGCGAGTAGGGGCGTGATTCCGAGAAACAGTGCCATCGATCGCAAGGTGTCCGACTGATTGTAGATTTTCTTAATTTCAGACGGCAGATAACAGCGCCATTCGCCTTCAGAGACAGCGATTGCGACCATCCTCCGCTCATCTTCAATCATCACTGACACATCGCTGGGCAATCAATAGCTCCCAAGTTGCCTGGCAAAGCTGCCGCACGAGTCAGCGACAACAAACTCAGCGGATTTTGTCAATTTCTTGCACCAAAACTATAACATCGCGAAATCAGGGGTGCATAATGTAAGCATCAGAAAAAATTGGAAAAAGTTTATTTTTGGCTAAAATTGAGGGAAGAATGAACAACCTCAAAAGATGTTAGGACTTGGCTTATGCATCAGCCCACTTCCACCGACCTTAGAAAGCATGAGCGGATCAAGTGTGGTTTAAGGCTAGTGGGAAGCTCACTAGCTGAGATCAGCCGCGAGCTTGGGATTTAGCAGGCTTCGGTGTCTATGGTGTCGATGGGTACCAGCGACAGAACCTTGTCATTTGCGCCTAACTTCCTTCCTCCAGCATCCAGACTGATTTCGTTGATCCTGACTTTCTTTTTGGAAAATCAGGCTGATTTGCAGATCAGACGCCTAAGGCGCCTGTTCCTGCTGATCTGCCACGTGGCGAACGCGGATGGCGGCGAGGCAATGCTATCCGACAGGGGTGGTACGGTCCGCAGGCACCGCCGAGGACACGGCCCTGTCTAATAGGGTTGCCCGAGGGGGGCGCGCGCCCTCACCCTGACGGCCAAGGGCGTTTGGCTTGTCCAAATCCTGCTGGCCCTCAAAAAAGAGTCGATGGCCGATATTCCCACCACAACTAGTAAGTACGGCCCAAAAGAGACATTGAGGCGAGGACGATACGCCGCGGTGCAGCAAGCATTGCCGCCATTCTTCGAAGCTTGAAGGATACAATTTGGTTTGATTCACGGGCTACTCAGCGAAACCATCTAGCGTGTCAAACCTTTTGTTTGTTGCCACAGCAGTCATTTGATTGTGTCGAGCTTAACTTATTCCGCCAAGGCATAGGTATTTTACTTCCAAAAAGTCCTCCGCACCGTACTTAGCACCCTCGCGTCCCAGTCCGGATTGCTTGATGCCGCCAAAGGGCGCCACCTCAGTTGAGATCAAGCCAGTGTTGATCCCGACCATCCCGCTTTCCAAAGCCTCGGCAACGCGCCAAACACAGGTTAAATCACGGCTGTAGAAGTACGATGCCAGCCCGAACTCACTGTCATTGGCCATGGCGACGACATCAGCTTCATCCTCGAACCGAAAAAGCGGGGAGATTGGACCAAAGGTCTCTTCCTTGGCTACCTTCATGCCCTGCGTCACGCCTGTCAAAACGGTTGGTTCAAAAAATGTGCCACCAAGATCTGAACGCTGTCCACCTTCGACTATGGTCGCGCCTTTAGACGTCGCATCAGCAATGTGTTCTTCAACCTTTGCAACTGCAGCCTCATTGATCAGAGGTCCGATGGTCACGTGATCGCTAAAGCCATTGCCGACGTTCAATCGGGAGACTTTTTCTTGGAGTTTTCTTGCGAATTCTTCGTATACACCCGACTGCACATAAATACGGTTGGCACACACACAGGTCTGCCCGTTGTTGCGGTATTTTGCGATCATTGCACCCTCGACCGCTGCATCGATGTCGGCGTCATCAAAGACGATGAAGGGCGCGTTGCCACCCAATTCCAGCGACATTTTCTTAATGGTATCCGAGCACTGCCGCATCAGGATTTTGCCTACCCGTGTGGAACCGGTGAACGTGATTTTGGCTACCTTTTCATTCGCGCAGAGTTCTTGGCCCACTCCGGCACTGTCAGATGATGGGATAACGTTGAAAACGCCCGCCGGAATACCAGCACGTTCACCCAACACGGCCATGGCAAGTGCTGACAGTGGAGTGAGTTCAGCGGGACGTGCAACAAATGTGCAGCCCACAGCCAGCGCAGGCGCGACCTTGCGCGCGATCATCGCATTTGGAAAGTTCCAGGGTGTGATAGACCCAACAACGCCCACCGGTTGTTTCAAAACAATGATGCGTTTGTCGCGCTGGTGACCAGGGATAACGTCACCATAAATCCGTTTGGCTTCTTCAGAAAACCACTCAATGAAGGATGCACCATAAAGGATTTCGCCGCGGGCCTCGGCCAAAGGTTTACCCATTTCTGCGGTAAGGATCATTGCCAGATCATCCGTATTCTCAATCAGCAGGTCGTACCATCTGCGCAAAATGAAGGCGCGTTCCTTGCCTGTACGCTCTGCCCACTCGGACTTCGCAGCGTATGCTGCGTCGATCGCGCCACGCGTGTCGTCGGCATCCATGTCGGCAACATTCGCGATCAGATTACCATTGGCTGGGTTGAAGACTGCAAAGGTAGTTTCCTTGGTGACCCACTCTCCATTCACGTAAGCGCGTGTTTCCAAGAGAGAAGGGTCTTTGAGGTTCAGTTTCGTCACTTTGGTATCCAGCATTTCAGACCTCTTGCAAGGCATCGATCGACGCTTTGAGAATGCCCATTGCATCAGCAATAACGTCCTTGGTTACAGTCAACGGTGCAGGGAACCAGATGACGTTTCCGTACCTAGATGGAGGTCTCTAGTCGCGTCGATACCACGTGTGGGGGACTGTGTTGGGCACAGTTGTTAGCCGATGCTGATCTCAGCAATCAGCCGAATGGTGCACAAGTTTTCATGGAGTCTACGATGACCACCCTCGATCGAAACGCCGCATTTGAACAAGATCGCGCGCATCTCATCCATCCGTATACCGACTTCTCGACCTTCTCGAAGGAAGGCAGCCAGATCATCGAGCGCGCCGAGGGAATGCATGTGAGCGATACTGAGGGCAACCGCCTGTTGGATGGTATTGCCGGGCTTTGGTGTGTCAACATCGGGCATGGCCGCAAGGAAATGGCAGACACCATCGCCGAGCAGGTCATGAACATGCAGTACTACAACCCGTTTGGCCACAGCTCTAACGTTCCAGCGGCAAACCTGGGCGCTAAACTCGCAGAGCTTGCGCCTGGTGATTTGAACCACGTTTACTACACATGTGGCGGCTCAACAGCGAATGATGCCGCCATTCGGCTGGTTCATTTCTATTTTGACCAGAAGGGCCAACATCGAAAGAAGAAGATCATTTCCCGTCAAAACGGATATCACGGCGCGACCTATGTCGCCGCATCACTCACCGGAATTCACGGGACAAAACTTGGGTTCGACCGGATTGGAGAAGACTTCATAAACCACGTGTCCGAGGCCAATCTTTACGCCAAACCGGATGGCTGGAGCGATGTTGAATACTGCGACTACCTCGTTCGCGAATTCGAGGCACGCATCCAGCAATTGGGTCCCGACAATGTAGCGGCCTTTATTGCCGAACCCATCATGGGCGCTGGTGGCGTGCTGGTCGCGCCCGAGGGGTACCACAAACGTATGTGGGAGATCTGCAAGCGCTACGACATGCTGTACATCGCTGACGAGGTCGTGACGGCCTTTGGGCGGCTGGGGGAATGGTTCGCGTCAGAAACACTGTTTGACTACCAGCCAGATATCCTGGTCTGCGCCAAAGGCTTGACCTCTGGCTACATCCCTTTGGGTGCGACTCTGATCTCGACCAAGGTCTACGATGTTATAGCAAAGCCGCAATGCGAAGGCGGCTTGTTGTCGTTGGGTCTGACATATTTCGGCCATCCAGTCGCTTGCGCCGCGGCATTGAAAAACATTGAAATCATGGATCGTGAAAACCTGCTCGAAAACGTGTGCGAAGTCGGGCCTTACTTGCAAGAGACCGCAAAGTCGCTTCTGAATCTTCCGATTGTTGGGGACGTACGCGGAAGCCACCTGATGATGGGAATAGACTTGGTAAGCGACAAGTCGAGCAAAGCACCGATGGATGCCGGTGCTAACGCCGGGCATCACGTATTCCGCAAATGTATGGAGCGCGGCGTGATTGTTCGCCCGGTCGGTGACCGGATCGTTTTGTCGCCCCCGCTGATCATTTCCAAAGAGCAATGCGACGAGATAGTCGGCGCAATCAGCGAGAGCATCACTGAATTTCAGGCAGAAAGATAATCGGCATGCGAAACATCACTCTCGCCGCCACGCAGATGCCCTGTAGTTGGGACATTGACGACAACATTGCCAGAGCCGAAGGACTCGTCCGGCAGGCCGCCGATGCTGGTGCGCAAGTCATTCTTTTGCAGGAGTTGTTCGAAACGCCGTACTTCTGTTTAGAACAGGATCTCCAATACTTTGACATGGCGCGCACGCTTGAGGACAGCAGAGTGGTCAGCCACTTTAGTGCGCTGGCAAAAGAATTGGATGTGGTCCTTCCGGTGTCTTATTACGAACGCGCTGGTCTGACGCGGTACAACTCGTTGGCTGTGATTGACGCAGACGGCTCAGTTCTGACCAATTACCGCAAGACGCATATTCCGCAAGCACCTGGATATGAGGAGAAGTTCTACTTCAGTCCTGGTGACACCGGGTTCCAAGTTGTCGAAACCAAATACGGCCGCGTTGGGTGCGGTATTTGCTGGGATCAATGGTTTCCGGAAACAGCTCGCAGCCTTGTATTGCGAGGCGCTGAAATTCTGATGTTCCCAACTGCGATCGGATCGGAGCCCAAGAAACCGGAACTCGACAGCAGCGGCCATTGGCGTCGGACAATGCAAGGGCACGCAGCGGCGAATATGGTGCCGCTTGTTGCCTCTAACCGTGTTGGCCATGAAACTCAGGGTGATACGGAAGGCCTGTTTTATGGAACGTCTTTCATTGCCGGATATACCGGTGAAATTCTTGCGGACGCGGATAGCGCTTCAGAGGCGGTGATTACTGCAGCCGTGGACCTGGATGCCGCCAACGCATATCGCGACAATTGGGGTGTTTTCCGGGATCGGAGGCCAAATATGTACAAAGCCTTGCGCAGCTTGGATGGGATGACTGAGCAGGGCCAATAAGCCGACTACCACTCACAAACTCCCCGAAACTTGAAGGGATCGCATTGCGGTCCCCTTTTTTACTTCGCTGGTCTGAATTGGGTCAGATGGCTGGCACCTGTTGCGTGATACAGTGAACGCCGCCACCACCGCCACCGATCATCCTTCCTGAAACACCTTTGACTTCGTGGTGCGGGAACACTTCGCGCAAAATCCCAAGCGGCTCATCGTCTTCCGACCGGCGTCCCGCAATGGGCACAATAATCGCACCGTTACAAATGTAGAAATTCATGTGGACGACATCAAAACTGGTCAGAGGAATCCCAACTACGTCTAATTTCCGGCCAGCTGCATCCGTTACGCTTTCGAGGATAGCCCGAGCCTCCTGCGTGATTTGCATATTCGGATCACTCGGATCATCGGTTGTGTGCAGTAAGACCATTCCTGGCGCTGCAAATGCCGCTATTCCATCAATGTGGCCATCGGTAATCGGGTCCGGTGTTAAACCTCGAGGCAGCCACAAGACTTTCATCACGCCGAGATGTGACCGTAATTCGGCTTCGATTTCAGTCTTGGTCCAGCCAGGGTTTCTGTTGGAATTCAGCAGGCACTCTTCAGTGGTCAGAACGGTTCCCTGCCCATCAAATGCTACCGCCCCACCTTCGAGCACCAGATTGCTCTGATACATTGGCATATCCAACTTGGCAGCGAGCCTTCCTTTAACGAGCTGATCGTCACGATATGGAGGGAATTTCTTGCCCCACCCATTAAACGTGAACCCCGCAACGCGACGATCACCTGAAGCGTTTTTCAGGATCATCGGACCGCTGTCGCGCGACCAGGCGTCGTTAAGCGGCATTTTGATCAGCTTGATCTGGCTGCTGAGCATGCTTTTAGCGGCTTTAATATCCTGCTCACGAACCGCCATCGTCACAGGCTCGAACTCAGCGATGGTATTTGCGGTTTCAGCCCACTCCCTTCGGGCATCCTCCAGATCACGGCGGCGCCAGTTCTGGGGGGATGGGAACTGCATCAATGTCCGCTCGTGCTTTTCCCATTCGGCAGGGAAGTGATAGCCATCTGTGCCACCGGCGCCTTTCACGATTGTTGCGCCCGTTTGACTATAGTCCACTTGTTTGTCCTTTCTGGCCCAACTTGGCGACGCCAAACTTAAGGAAGCGGTTGCGCCTAAAAAGAACCGCCTATTCATGTGTTCCATTAAACTCCGGCCTCCGATGCCCCTAGAGATGGATCCAAACGGTCGCGCAAGGAGTCACCCAATAGGTTGAAGCCAATAGCAACCAGCGCAATTGCGCCCCCCGGGAAGACGGCAAGCCACCAGGAAGCAGGTTGGTGGGTCAGGCTTTCGAAAATCATAACCCCCCATTCCGGAGTGGGCGGCTGTGCGCCCAACCCTAGAAAAGACAGGCCCGACGCCGCCAAAATGACGAACCCTACATCCGTCGTTGCTTGCACGATCACCAGTGGCCACACCATCGGCAGCAGCGATGTGAAGATCAGCCGCGTATGCGATGCACCAAGGCATCGGCTGGCCGCGACAAATTCCTG
Source organism: Ruegeria atlantica (assembly GCF_013033965.1). GTDB lineage: Bacteria > Pseudomonadota > Alphaproteobacteria > Rhodobacterales > Rhodobacteraceae > Ruegeria > Ruegeria atlantica_D. The sequence continues at coordinate 687,113 of NZ_WQFE01000001.1, read as the reverse complement.
TTCTTTCAAGGAAAGCACACGGCTGCGGATAAGTCGGGCGTACCAGGGCCAGAAAACCGCGGCCAATGCGACGGTGGTTGAGACCATGCCGCCACCAAAGCTCGCGGCGATAGCCGCAGCCAGAATCAATGCCGGAAAGGCCAGAAACAGATCTGTAAACCGCATCAAAACCTCATCAACCCATCCGCCGACGTATCCTGCGACCAGACCGACCGAGGTGCCGACCACAGATGCTACAGCCAAAACCGCGAACGAAACCGATAGCGAAATCCATGATCCGGCAACGACCCGGGCTAGCATGTCTCGCCCAATCTTGTCGGTACCCATCCAGTGTTCTCCACTCGGCGGCTCGAGCCGCGCCATGATGTTCATCTTCAACGGATCGAAGGCGGTGACATGTATGTCCAGAATAAAAGCGCCAAAAGCAGAAACCGAGACGACGAGGATAAACGAGACGATGCAAACTGCCAGAAGGGCCTGACCGGAAGATGTCGCAAACCTAACAATCTGTGCTGCGCGTTCGCGTCCCGGAAATTGCAAGCTTTGGCTTCGACGGATCAAGTTGGAATCTGAGCTCATGAGAGTTTCACCCGCGGGTCGAGCAGCGAATAGCTGAGGTCGACCAAGAAGTTGATCAAGGTGTAGGCAATCGAAACGACAAGTGTGATCGCCATAATGGCGTTGTAATCCGAAGACGCGATTGCGTTGGCTGTGTAGCGTCCTAAGCCCGGCCAATCGAAGATCAACTCAATGAACACCGCTCCTGAGATCAAAAGACCTGTGTTCAGACCAAAAATCGTCACGATCGGCAAAAGCGCGTTACGCAGAGCATGCCGCAAGTAAACGCGAACCGGCCGAATGCCTTTGGAGCGCGCCGTTCGGATGAAATCCTGCGACAGAACCTCAAGCATTGTGGTGCGAACGACGCGGATCGTGATCGCCATTGAAGGGATGGCCAAAACTGTAACCGGAAGGATCATATGCTTCAGTGCATCGACAAGCAGGTCAAACCGACCGGCCAGAAGGCTGTCGAGTGTCATGAAACCCGTTACGAAGTCCGGTGGTGTGACGCCGGTTCCCAGACGACCTCCAAACGGCAATAGGCCGAGCGTTGCGAAAAACAGCAGCTGGAAGACCAACGCCAACCAGAAATCGGGCACGGAAAGGCCCAGTACGGCCACGCCCCGCACGCCAACGTCCGAAGGTGTGCCACTGCGCACCGCAGCCAGAACACCCAACAAGGCACCAAGTACAAGTGAGATGCAGGCCGCCAGAAGGACCAGCTCCAGCGTTGCCGGAAAAAAGGTGACGATGTCTTCGGAAATCGGACGGCGTGTGACAACCGAACGACCAAAGTCACCTTCCATAACGTTGCTCACATAAGTCAGGAACTGCATGCCAACTGGGTCATCCAGTCCCAGGCGTTCCCTGACTGCCGCCACCGCGTCAGCATCGGCCCGGGCACCGGCGATCAGACGAGCGGGATCGCCCGGCAAAAGCCGGGCGAGCGCGAATGTCATCAATACGACTCCGCCGATCAGAATCGTTGTTGCGATTGCGCGGCGGAGAATGAACCGAAGCATCTGCTTGCCGCTCAGTTGCCGCGCGACAGATTGTACATGTCCAGCGTCGCAACATAGATCGGGTTGTTCTCAACGCCCTTGATGTCATTTCGTGACACGAATTGCGCGCGTTCCTGCAGGATCGGAAGCCAGGCAGGGTCCTCAGTTGTCAGAATGTCTGCCAGGCGCCGGAACTTGGCCGCCATATCCTCGGTCATGACCTGGTTGCGAAGCTCGTCGATCAACGCCGTCGCCTCATCGTTGGCATAACGACCGGCATTGCCGTCGTAAGTTGCGGCGTCTCCGCTAAACAGGCCCCAGGCGAAGCTGTAGGGATGATCGACGTTCGGCCACCAGGAGAAGTAGAAGAGATCCGGGCGCTCGTCAGCTTCACCTTCGCCGAAGAACACATCGAGATAGGCCGAGAAAGATAGCTCCTGAAGTTTCAGGTCAATGCCAATTTCAGCCAGCCAGGCCTGCAGCAGTTGACCTTCGATATCTCCGAACCCAGCGTAGTAGGCCATTGTGAGTTCGGTGCCTTCCGCAATGCCAGCCTCTTCAAGCAATGCCCGGGCGCGATCCAGGTCGAAGGGCAACAGGCGATCCTTGCCGTCAAGTCCCTGCATTTGTGCGGGGAAAACCGATGTCGGCTTGTCTGCCGTGCCAAGGGCTACCTGCTCGATGTATGCGTCGTGATCAAACGCATGGCTGATTGCTTGCCTTGCTTTTGGATCAGCAAGCTTACCATCTGTGGCAAACGCAACGTATTGAACCGTAAAAGTGGGCGCGTCGATCATGTTGAACCGCGGATCGTCCCGTAAGGCCATCATATCTTCCGGCTCCATCGCCAGCGTCATATCAGCCTCACCGGTCTCCAACAGCTGTCTGCGTGTTGCGGATACAGGCATCGTCTTGGTGATGACACGGTTGAAATGTGGATGCTCCCACCCGCCACGATAGTCTGGGTTGGCAACAAAGGTGGCGTCTTGGCCTGGATTCAGGCTCTCCAGCTTGTAAGGGCCCGTTCCCACAGGGTTGGACTGAAGAAACTCGGACCCCATGTCATCATCGCCCTTTGAATTGGCTTCGGCAGCAGTTGGGCTGGCCATCCAGAACCCGTATTGCGAGCTAACCTGCCTGTCGAAGAAGGGACGTGGTTCTCCCAGATCAAAACGAACGGTCCTGTCATCAACGACGACAATCTGTGTCTCGGGATCGTCAAGTTGCCAGGTTCCGGCAAGACCAGCAGGATGCAGCACCATCCGGGTCACCGCTTTTTTCACGGCTTCTGCGTTGAACGGCGTGCCATCGTGGAAGGTCACGCCATCGACCAGCGTGAACGTCCAGCTTGTGTTGTCTTCATTGGCTTCCCAGGCCTCTGCTAGCGCTGGTTTGACCGAAAGAGTATCGCTTCCGTCAAGAATCGTCAGGGTCTCGTAGATGGGACGCAAGCCATAAGCCCACTCGATATTCGTCGCTGGGTCTAGGTTTTCGACCGTGGCGTCGACCAGAACAACAAGCGTATTGGGATCGCGCGCGCCAATGTCAGGAGCAGTTGCAGCGGTATCCGCCCATACGCGACCTGTGGGGGCGAATGCCATCGCCGCCATAGAACACGTCCCAGCAAGGAATGACCGGCGTGGCAATTGGAACTGTGGTGAATTTCGTGTCGGTGTTCGTTTGGTCATTGCTGGCTCCCTGCAGTTTATCCAACGAGCGTGATGCATCGCGGTTTGTGCTTTTTGATGGGAACCAGCGTCGCAGTTTGCCGTCCAACCTGTCGATACCACCTATGGGGCACAGCCGCCTAGTGCAGAACCATGTATTAAAAACGAACGGCCGGAACTCGGCTCGGAACACCACTGCACAAATTCCGCGGAATGGGAACGCCTCTGCAAATGGAACTATTGAGAGTTGATAACCTGTCCGTTTCAGTCGGTAACGGACCCCGGTCTGCAGCAATCGTGGACAGGTTGTCATTCCAACTGAGTCGCGGCCAATGCCTAGGCATCGTCGGGGAAAGCGGCTCAGGTAAAAGCACAGCAGCCATGGCGATTATGGGATTGCTGGACAAGCGCTCTCTCAATGTTTCCGGAGCTGTTGAGTTTGATGGCCAGAATCTTCTTCAGCTATCGCCAAAGAGACTGCGCGATCTGCAGGGCACTGAAATAGCGATGGTTTTCCAAGACCCTATGAGCAGCCTCAACCCGGTCTTGCGGATCGGTGACCAGATAATCGAATGTGTTCAGGCCCACCGCAAGCAACCCGCAAAAGAGGCATGGTCTCGCGCCATCGAGGTGTTGTCCCAAGTAGGAATGCCCGACCCGGAGGGAATGCTTAAGCGCTATCCACATCAACTTAGCGGTGGTCAACGACAGCGTGTGATGATCGCGATGGCGATTGTATTCAAACCCCGGTTGCTGATTGCAGATGAACCGACGACTGCTCTGGACCTGACCATTCAGGCGCAAATCCTCGATTTGCTTAAGGCTCTCTCTCGGGACCTCGATATGGCGGTCGTCTTGATTACTCATGATCTGGGCGTCGTTTCGCAAATGAGCGACGAAGTTATTGTGCTTTATTCGGGTCGGGACGTGGAACGCGGGCCTACCGAACAGGTGCTTGAGTCCCCTCAACACCCATACACGATTGGCCTTCTCAGTGCGCATCCTTCACTGGATGCAGATCAGGACCGGCTAACTCCTATCCCAGGCGCGCCTCCCTCCATTTGGGAACGCCCTTCGGGCTGTGCTTTCCGAGATCGATGCAGTGAGGCCGTAGGTAACTGTACCGAGGCGACGCCGCCACAAGTCATGATTGATAAGAGTGACCATCTGGTGGCTTGCTACTTGCGCAGCGGGACGACACCTCAGAGGAAGACCGCATGACTAACCCAGCACTCAATATAGAGAACCTGTCAGTCGAGTTCGCGTCATCTGCGCCAAGAGGGGTTTTTGAAGCACCTTCCACATTCCGAGCCCTCAATAACATCACTCTGTCCGTAAACCCCGGAGAAGTGCTCGGCTTGATCGGCGAGTCTGGCAGTGGGAAAACGACTTTGGGAAAAGCGATCGTTGGCCTTGTCGAGCAGTCGAGTGGGTCATTGGTGGTGAACGGTGAGGCACTTGACGCCACCAAGCCTTCTGACCGACGCAAATTGGCGCGCCAGGTGCAGATGGTGTTTCAGGATCCCTATTCCTCGCTGCATCCTCGAAAGACCGTTGGATACACGTTGGCCGAACCGTTTCGCATTCAGAAAACGGCAGAACGAAGCAACGAAATGGACCTTGTTCAAGCATTGCTTGAGCGGGTTGGTTTGAACCCTCAACACGCGGCGCGGTTTCCTCAACATTTCAGCGGTGGTCAACGGCAGCGCATCGCGATCGCACGGGCCATTGCGAACAGCCCGTCGATCATTGTGGCAGATGAGCCAGTCAGCGCGCTTGATGTATCAGTTCAGGCCCAAATCCTGAATCTTCTGGATGAACTACGCACTCAGGAAAACATGGCGATGCTGTTCATCAGCCACGACCTTTCAGTCGTACGCCACCTTTGCCAACGTATCGCCGTCATGTATTTGGGTGAGATTGTGGAAACTGGTCCATCCAAAGCTCTGTCTGCCAATCCAAGGCACCCTTACACAGCCGCGCTGATGTCGGCGGTGCCACGCGTTAAGGCCAAAAACAAAGCGCGCTCAAAGCCAATTGTTTTGAAGGGTGATGTGCCTTCGCACGATGCCATACCGTGCGGTTGCCCGTTTCACACGCGCTGCTGGCTATATGAGCAAAAAGGGCGTCCTGCGCGATGTCGTTCGGAGATTCCAAAACTGGTTGAACAAGCCGAAGATCGTCAGTCAGCTTGTTTCTTTCCCGAAGATGTGGCCGTGTCTGCCGAAGGGGCGTGAGCCACCAGCCAGTCCCACAAGGCCCGTACAGCGGGCCGTTGCAGATCACGATCCTGGGTGACGATGTACATGATCCGGCCGGTTTCCAGTAAGTGTTCACCTGCCTGACACAATTGCCCCTTTTCCAACCACGGCGCTGCCAGATCAGGGTTTCCCAGATAGACGCCGAGACCTTGCGCGGCAGCATCCAGTGCATAAACGGGATCGGAGAAATTCAAACCCGCCGAGTAGTTTTCACGCGATAGCCCGGCACGAATGTACCAGGTTTGCCAATCATCCGGCTCTTCATCATGAATAAGGGGGGCGGTTTCAGGGCTGCTATGAAACGCCTCCAATAGGCTTGGGGCGCAAAGTGGAACACGCCGCTCTGAGAGAAATTGGGTCCCGATTTCATCTGGAATTTGCGGCGGTTCGTAACGAAATGAGATATCATATTCCGTATCGACCAATTCGGCTGTCAGCTCGCCTGTGTACAGCCATGGTTCTACTTCCGGATTTGATGATTTGAGTTCAGCCAATCTCGGCATGAACCAACTGGCTGCAACAACCGGCAAAATCTGCACGACAACTGTTCCTGGCTTTGAGTACGCATCAAGCCGCTGAACGCCCTGACGCACAGTTTCTAGCGCTTCCAAACTCGTTCGATACAGATCTCTACCGGCATCAGTAAGTTCGATGCCACGCCCGACGCGGTGAAACAGAGGTTGCTCCAGATGCGTTTCCAACGTGCGAATCTGATGCGAAATCGCGGACTGGGTCACGTGTAGCTCATCCGCGGCTTGTGAAAAGCTTCCCAGGCGCGCCGCAGCTTCAAATCCTACAAGCGATCCAAGCGGTGGGAGGAGGCGGTAGGGATTATTCATGAGTTGTACTAATGATTTTCCCAAGAATTACGCGTTTGTCCATCACTGTATCTAATGAATAGACTCCAAACAAGACACAGCTATTGAAGATCGGAGCCACACGTGCAGCGGCAAACACCAAAGCAAGCCGGATTTCACATGCCAGCAGAATGGGCAGATCATGAACGGACGTGGATGATGTGGCCATCACGCGCTGAGGTTTGGGACGACATCTCGGAAACGCGCCGAAACTACACTGATGTGGCCCACGCCATTCGCCAGTTTGAGCCATTGACCATGCTGGTTCGGCGTGAAGACATCGCTGTCGCGCGTGATCTGTTGGGCAGTGATATTGAACTGTTGGAGCACCCGATCAACGACAGTTGGGCACGTGATGCAGGCCCCTGCTTCCTCGTCGACGGAGAGGGCAACAAGGCCGGAACCTCATTCCGCTTCAACGCTTGGGGTGGCAAATACGCGCCGTTTGCGGGTGACGATACAGTCTCATCAACGATCCTCGAAAAGTCCGGAGTGCGTAAGTTCGTGTCAGACCTGATCGCTGAAGGCGGCGGGGTCAGTGTCGATGGTGAAGGAACAATTCTCACCACCGAGAGCTGTTTCCCGAACTTGAACCGCAACCCCGACTGGACACGGACCGATATTGAAACCGAGTTGAAAGAGATGCTGGGTGGCGACAAGGTTATCTGGCTCCCGGGAAACGTTGAAGAAACGGAAACCGACGGGCACGTCGATGGCATCGCCGCCTTTCTGGCGCCGGGTGTGGTTCTGGTAGAAGGCGAAGGACCTGTGGATCACGAGTGGCATGACATCAATGCCGCCAACATTTCGGCACTTGAGAACCAGACCGACGCCAAAGGACGCCCGCTGTCACTGATACGTGTTCCGGATGCGGCGGATTTTGCAACGGATAACGAAAAGTTCTGCCGTTCATACGTGAATTCCTACATCTGCAACGCTGGTGTGGTGATGCCGAAATACGGCCTGCCAGAAGATGACTTGGTCCGTGAAGTGTTTGAGCAATACCTGCCAGGCCGCCGAGTTGCCCAAGTCGAAATCCCATCGATCGCCATCGGTGGTGGCGGCATTCATTGCATCACGCAACAGGAGCCAAAGTCATGAATAAGGAACTGCGCCAGACCCTGACCAGCAGTACACCCGGGGAGTTGGGTTTTGTGATGCCGGCCGAAACCGCACGTCATGCCGCATGCTGGATGGCTTGGGTCCACGACGATCATCCCGACACTTGGGGGAGAGACATTGCAAAGGTTCAGGATTCGTTTGTCGCGATTGCGAGTGCGATCTCCCAATTTGAGCAAGTGCGCGTGATCGCAGCACCCCATGCTTTCAAACTGGCACGTCGGAAACTGCCAGGGCACATCGATGTGATTGCGCTGGATCAGGATGACCTGTGGTTCCGGGATACCGGGCCTTTGTTTGTGCAGAATGCAAATGGTCAGACCGTCGGGTCTAACTTGCTGTTTAACAACTGGGGCAGCAAGTTCCCACTTGAGCCCGGCGACAGGGACATTGGTGAAAAGCTGGTATCCCATCTTGGGCTTCCATGCTTTCAGTCGCCCCTATGTGGCGAAGGGGGCGGTTTGATCAGCGATGGGCGCGGAACTGTGATCACCACGGAAACCTGTTTTCTCAACTCTAACCGCAACCCGGGAATGACCAAGGCAGATGTCGAACGCGAGCTGTTTCACGCGATCGGCGCCCGCAAAGTTATCTGGTTGCCCGGCGATGAAAACGAATGGATCACGGATGGTCACATCGACGGTGTTCTGACCTTTACGCGGCCGGGTCATGTTCTGTTTGAGGACAACCCTGACAACGAAAATCCTCATCAAAGGGTTTGTCGGGAAAACCTGAAAGCGTTGCGTGGGCAAACCGATGCAGGCGGCAATGAAATCGAAATTACGCTGCTGAACGAGGCTTACCTCTATCATCACGAGAGCGAGTTCACCGCTACATCATATGTGAATTGTTACATTGCAAACAGCGGTGTGGTTCTGCCCAGCTTTGGCACCCCCGAGACAGACGATGCGGCTGTCGAAACCTTCAGGAAGGCCTTTCCCGATCGCCAGATCGTTCAGGTCGATATCCGGGACATCTGTTGGAACGGTGGTGGCATTCACTGCATGACCCAACAGCAGCCCGCTTGACGGTCAAAAAACGGAGGTTGGATATGCTTAGTCTAAAGATCAACAATGATGCTATTGGAACTCCGCCAGCGAATTCCGTGTCAGGAATTGATCGGGCTCAAACGACCGAAACCCTAGCGGGTTTGGCCACGGTCATAGAAAAGGTTGGGCACGAAGGGTTTCTTGGCGCGCTTGCGGCTCTGTGCCAGTCCAACTCGGGCTATGACAGCACTTTTGTGACTGCGTTCTTTCCCTCACACTCGCCGGTCGAATTATTCGACAACCTCGACGATCAATACTGTGGTGCAACAATCAAGCCATACCTTGATTTTGCTTACCTGTTCGACCCGTTTTACAACCTGTTTCGGCAGGGTTTCGGTGACGGAGTCATGGCTTTGAATGACTGCGCACCAGATGATTTTCTGACCTCAGAATACTACCAGACGTTCTATTCAGGCACCGGGTTGTTCGATGAAACCGGCCTCTTTATCCGCTTCGATCAGGGCGCGTGCCTAGTTCTTTCACTGGGAAGCCGAGAAGAGGGTTTTCAGTTATCACCACAGGCCCGATTGGCGCTGGAAAAACTGCTGCCTTGCGTCGGTGCCCTTTGCCGAAGGCATTGGCCGCGACTGGATCCGGAAACCGTCATTGGTCACGGACGCATCGGGCAGCACCTCAACAAGTCCTTCGAGCGCTTTGCCACATCAATTCTTAGCGAACGTGAAGCAGAGATTGTTCGCCTTATTCTCAAGGGCCACTCGTCCAAGTCCATTGCGCGCGAACTGGGCAACAGCCCCGAGACAGTCAAGGTCCACCGTAAGCGTATTCACGCAAAGCTGGGCATAGCCTCACAGGGCGAGTTGTTTTCCCTGTTTCTCGAGGCGCTTTCTCGAACGCCTGCAAATGCAACGAAAGACCCGCTTGTTTACCTCGATCGTAAGTTGAGCGATCCGTACTACGATTGAAGTCTATTCTGCAAATAGACCATTGGCGTCAAAAACAGGCTCACCCTGAAGCAACGTGGCTTCGATCTCGGCAGAGGGTATCTGGCTGACCGGTAACTCCAGGATGTTCTCGCTGATCACAACCAGATCGGCGTATTTACCTACTTCGATTGACCCTGTTTTGTCATCATGCTGCAGCAAGTAAGCCGGATTGATGGTCATCGCTTCAATCGCTGTTTCAACGTCTGGAAAGCCATTCGTTTCACGACTGACGACCGCAGAGATTTTAATCAGCGGGTTAAGCTCGTCTGCATCCCAATCACTGCTCATGGTGACGGTGGCTCCGGCGTTCAACAAATCTCCTGCAGGCAATAGTCGATCTGTCCTGTCACCGATAAATTCGCCGATGAAGTCGATGTAATCATCTTCAAGTGCGCTTGGTGGGATTTGGAAATCAGCAATGGCATTCAGTTCTGCAAATCGCGGATAGTCTGCCGGGTCTACCAAATAAAGATGCGTCAGTCGGTGCGGCCCTGAGTCTTGGTTCGCATGGGCGATGGCATCTAACGCCAACCGTGCGCCGTTATCGCCTGTTACATGAAAATGCAGTTGAAACCCTGCCGCGCTGAATTCATGAGCGATCTCATTCAAGTATTCCCCTGGGAAGTAGAGGTAGCCAAGCTCAGGTCCGGCGTCGTTCTCATACGGCTCAAGTAGAGCTCCGGTTCCTTGGCTCAGAATCCCATCAACATAAAACTTTGCCTGATTGAACCGAACCAAACGGTCGGGGTCGTTGTGAAACAACCCCTTTAGCTCGGAAAGCTGCTCTTCAAGGGGGCGGTCCGGATAAACGTAGAAAGCATTTGACGCACGTACCGTCAGCTCTCCCGCCTCTTCAGCCCAATCCCAAACACGGTGATGCCCCTGCGGCCAATACCCTCCAGCGTCGCTAACCGTTGTGATTCCGTTCCGGTTCAGGTCATTTGCCGCCGCAAGCAGGCTATCGTAGGCAAAGTTCAGATGATCCTCGGTTGGCAGGAATGCCAAGGTGCGCAAGTTATGCGGTGCATTTTCCAGCACCACACCGTTTGGCGTGCCTTGATCGTTACGTAGAATGATATTGCCGTTCGCCTTGTCACCAGACACGTCGTACCCCGCCGCCTTCAGAGCTACAGAATTTGCCCAAGCTCCGTGACCGATGTCGTCCAGGATCAATATGGGACGGTCCGGCAGCAACTCGTCCAGAAATTCAACTGGGTTTGGGTGCAGATCCAACAGGTTCGGTATGTTAACGCCCGAAGCGCGAACCCACAGGCCCGTGCTATCATTCTCGGCGCATTGCAAGACGCTGTCCCGGTACCCGTTCAGATTGTCAAATGGTTCGAATTCGCAAAGAGCTGCGTTTACACCCGCCTCAATCGCATGAAGATGGGCGTCCTGAAAACCAGGCAAAACCATGCGACCTTCGAGGTCGATGATCGACGCGTCAGATCCGACAGCAGCAATAACCTCAGCTTCTGAACCAACGGCGACAATGATTCCGTTTTCGTCGATTCCGACCGCCTCAGCCCAATCGCGATTTTCGTTAACGGTGTAGACATCGGCACCCGTGAGAACCAAGGGCTGCGAAAACGCGTTTCCCGCTGCCAATGGGGAGAGCAATGTGGTTGCGAGGACGAAAGCTCGGGTCATTGGGGATCTCTTCAGTATTGCGGTGTCGTCAAGGTTTACGTGTAAAGATTCTACTCCTTACTCCTGCAATTGCAGGGCGCCATGGTTCGCTGTGGCAAAGCGCAACGCCATATCCAGCAGGACATTAGCTCCTGCGGCGGCATGTTCTGGCTTGGTATACTCCAGTTCATTGTGACTGATCCCGTTACGGCAGGGAACGAAGATCATGGTTGTGGGTACGATCTGCGCCAGATTGAAGGCATCATGTCCTGCCCCGGAAACAATTTCCATGGAAGGCAAGTTTCGTTGTTTGGCTGCCTCGCGGACCCTGCTCACCATTTCTGGATCGAACTGAACCACGGGAGAATGCCAACGACATTTTGCTTTCACCTCTAGCTCCGGATGTTCTGACGCAATGTCAGAGATCCCATTGAGAAATGCCTCTTGCATAGCCGCCAAGTCAGCTTCATTTGGGTGCCGCAGATCAACGCTCAGACATACTTGCCCCGGCACAACATTGATCGACCCTGGATGTGTCTCGACTTTGCCAATAGTTGCGCGCGCGTTTTCATCCTTCTGCCCGATCCGATAGACCAGTTCGACAACAGGCGCTAACGCGGGTACGGGATCGCGGCGACTACGCATGGGCACTGGCCCTGCATGAGTTTCCTCACCAGTTAGATTGACGTCGTACCAACGGATACCTTGCCCCCCGGTGACAACCCCGATTGCCTTGTCTTCCATTTCCAGAATTGGACCTTGCTCGATATGCAGCTCGACGTACCGTTCAATCTGTTGAAATCCCGGGGGACACCCTTTGTCATACCCATGGTGTGTCGTTTCTTCAGCGACCGAGATGTCTTGATCATCTGTGGTTGCAAGAACACTCGGCAGATCAAGAACACCGCAATACACGCCAGAACCCATCATCGCAGGCTGAAACCGGGCTCCTTCTTCGTTGGTCCAGACGACAAGGTCTATCGGTGCACGAGTTTTGATCTTGAAATCATCCAATGTCTCAAGAACCTCCAGGCCCGCGAGAACACCAAGAATGCCATCGAACCGGCCGCCATTTGGTTGTGTGTCCAGATGCGATCCGATGGCGAGGGGGAGCGCATCGGGATCAGTTCCATTGCGGCGAATGAACAAGTTTCCGATCTTGTCGAACATTGCCGGGTACCCGCGGGATTCACACCATGCAAGAAACAGTTCCCGGCCATCAACATCGTCCTGTGACAAGGCAAGCCTGCAACTTCCATTGTTCGGAATCTCACCAATTTCGGACATGTCCATCAATCGGGACCACAAGCGTTGGGGATTGATCGAAACTTTCGTCATCTTCACCATCTATTCGTGATTATGCGGTCTGAAATCGGGTGTGACCGCCTTCATTCTTTGCTTTTGTCCGAGGCCCAACAATCCCCCATGAGGGGTAGTTGCGGCGGAATTGCTTCGGCGTTTCGCCCTCAGGGCAGACGTACTGGTTGTTTTCTGGGTCCCATTCGAAGTCTGCACGAAACCACGTGCCATCCGTACGCCCGGCTTCGTCAATGACTGGGATATTCGGTACGATCTCGCGATCCACCAACCAGTCGAACATGGGACCAGAGCCATAGGCAGTGTCTGCAATCAACTTCTCAGGATGCAGATCGAGCTTTACCTTCACCCGATCCAGCATTGTCTTGGTCGACCCGACCTCGGCTTGCCGGATCGGAATAGGACGTGAAATTGAGCTTTAGGGGTGTCGCAGCGCCGAAGGCTGCCTCGTCGAGCGTGTCCAGATACCCCCGAACCGCACGCGGGGTGGCCCGCAGGCGCAGCCGAGGACGCCGCCCTGTTTAAAAGGGTTGCCCGAGGAGGAAGGCAGCGCTTTCTCCATGTGCTCGGTTGTCGAAGGGTGAACTTCCACAATGTTGTTAAACGTCGCACGAACCTGACCCAAACTTAGTAGTTGGTCCAGACGCGGATCAGAACGACCGGGTCACAAATCACATCGCCTGCATTCGACGCATTATTCGGCATGGTATCTGTGATTCTGTACACTCGAGCGGCGAGAACCCTGGAAAGTAATGCTACCGCCCTAAGGTTGTTCACATAACACCCTACTGTGATGCGCGAACAATAAGAACACTGTTCTTCCCAGGTCTGTGTCGGTCGAGTTCGCTGCCCCCGGAACAAAGCCGCCGATTGTGGTATAGTTCGCGACTATACGGAGGATGCCGATGGCTCATTTTCGATACATTGTGTCAGACGTTGATCAGGCGTTGGTCTTTTACTGCGAACAACTGGGGTTTGAGTTAATCGAGCAATACGGACCGGCGATGGCCATCATAAGGCGAGATGACCTTGAACTCTGGTTGGCTGGCCCGGTCGCCTCAGCGTCCAAACCTATGCCAGACGGGGCAAAACCCGAGCCTGGTGGGTGGAACAGGTGTGTATTGGTTGTCGACGATATCAAGGCCTTGGTCGCTTCACTTCGCGAGCAGGGCGCAATCTTTCGTAACGACATCACCACGGGACCAGGTGGCAAGCAAATACTCTGCGAGGATCCATCAGGAAATGTTGTCGAGTTGTTCCAGCCGGGCTAGTTGCGCGCAATATTCAAAATACGCGCTGTGGGCCGAGCTCAAGGATATGAGTTAGTCTTTCGATAAAAACGGCTGTTTGTATGGGGTTGGGCCACCTTTGATTGAGTCAGATTTGAAAGTCGCGATTCCCAAATTCATGCGGTTCTGTCGGTCGATCGAGCCACAGATTTCATGACATTCCATAGTGCTCTCGTTGCATGTCCATGGGAATAAAACACCCCTTTGATCCTGTAATCGGCGGGCGGGGTGGGACGCCGCAACTTGCTGCGTAGACAAAGCGGTCAATTGGAAGTGACGTCCGAGGATACTGGTGCATATGTTTCTCACCGGTCAAAACGGTAGAAGCGCTTTGATGTGTCATGGAACACAGCGTCTTGAAGCGGGCACGGAATGAGTTCTTGTTGTCGGGACACTAGGTCTTTGTAAGTTGACGTGAGGCTATCGACCGGAAAATTCGATCCGAACATGCAGCGATCAGCGCCAAATTGTGACAAGCAGGTTGAAACGATTGGCGAGACACTCTCTGCGCTCCAGCCATGATCAAACATCCCAAGGCCGGAGAGCTTGCAGTAGACCTGCGGGAGGTTTGACAACCCCTTTAACGCATCCGCCCAGTTCTGCAATCCTTGCGCCGTTCGGTCATGGGGGGATCCTGCATGGCAAAGAGCAACTTGGGTTTCCGGAGCTCGGGACATTACATTTGCGGTTTGCTCCATAAGCGCGGGCAGCAGTTGCAGATCAAAAGAAAGGCCGCGCGCGCCCAGTTGTTTAAGGCCAGCCAAAAACTTTGGATCTTCAAGCAGTGCGTTTGTGCCTGTGATTGCATCCTCACCCGGAGCCCGACCAATGATCTGGCGAATGCCGCGCACCGAAGGCAAGGTTTGAAGCCGGTCGAGCTGCGTGTCCAGATCGTCAGCGGTCAGATCGCAAAACGCCACTTGCACCAACGGCCAGTCGGGGAACTGATCGGCTATGGACTGCACCCATTGTGCTTCGGTCCAGGGGTCGGCCGCGCCGACCTGAATATGCACCGAGGCGCCGAAACCCTCGGCTTCGGCGTCTGCGCGAAATTCCTGCAGCAAATAGTTGCGTTGTATAGGCGAAGGGTCGCCAAAAAAGCGCGCGACGCCTTTTTCCATGAGCCAGGGGTAGTTAACTGCAGTGAGGTCCCACAGGTGGTGATGCGCATCTATTCTCATGGTGTTTCGATCCCCGTGGTGCGTTCCAGAATATCGACACCTTGCCCTTTCCAGAAATGCAACAGGTCGATGAAGATCCAGTTCTCGGCCAGTTTGTCGCCTGCGCGGCGATAGATATCGATCACCCTGAATTCGCCGGGTTTTCCAGTGGCAGGCATGCCCATGAATCCGCCAGATGGGGTGGCCGTGAAGTTTGGCCAGCCAAAGAAACCACCATAGTGCCCCTCGGCCAGGCGGCAGATGTGATTTGTTTTTGATCGGTCTGAGAAAGCTGCACGAAACGGTCCGGAGTGTTGTTTGGCATAGCGTTCTATCGTGTATGTCGCGCCGATCCCTTCGGGTCCCCACCAGATCATGTCCTGATGCCATGTCCGGGCCAATTCATCCTCAAGCGACAATCCACTGTCCCATTGGCCTAGATCCGAGATCATCGCATTGATGACCGCCAGCGTCTTCTGGCCTTCTTCAATGGGTTGCTCGGTCAGTAGCAGGCCATCATGCGGCATTGGTCCAGGTTGCACCAGATGCGCCGCTGTTTGAGGGGGAAACGGGTTCTGTCCGGCTTGAACCATCAGGTGCGGTATGTCGAAGTACATCGCGGTTTCGACAATCTTGCCCCCCGCGACTTTGTGAAATGCACAATAGTGCAGGAATGCCAGCTTGCCAGTTGGGCGGATGCCTAGCCAGGGTCGGTCAAACAGCCCCATCAGATGCCCCATGGATACGACCCAAACGTCAGAGGCTTCCCGTAGTGAGTTTTGCCCGGCAAACAGGACATCTACACGGTTCTGGATGTTAGTCAGGCTGCTTTTTAAGGGTTCCCAGAATTGCCGGGCAACCTGCTCGGCGCCATTGATTTCATTGAATGGATGGAAGCCGCGCCACTTCAGTTCTGCGGTGCAGAAGCGGCTTATAACTTCCGGGACTTCCTGCTGCGTCGCGGAATCCAACGCGGAGTGAAACGCGGAGACAAGTTTTTTTTCTGTCTGAAAGGTCACGATATTTGCCATTGTGGTCAGTTGTTTTACGAGCGGCGCGAGGCCAAAGTGAGTCGGGTGCTTGGGGTAGTTTTGCATACGTATGCAAAAAAGTCTTGCCTGATTTGTTATTTGGGAATTACAGTTTTGCAAACGTATGCAAAATGATTCCTTGCAGGGGGCACCATGGCGGAAATTCAATTGCGGAACGTCGGCAAGCGGTGGGGCTCATTCGTTGGGGTCCACAATTTCGACCTGACGATTGCAGATCGCGAGTTTCTGGTGCTGCTGGGACCCTCGGGCTGCGGCAAGACCACCACTATGCGCATGATTGCTGGCCTTGAGGATGTGACTGAGGGTGAAATCCTGGTCGATGGCAACGTGGTCAACGATCTGGAACCCAAGGACCGCGATGTTGCGATGGTGTTCCAAAGCTACGCGCTTTACCCGAATATGAACGTTTACGAAAACATCCGGTTTCCTTTGAAAGTACGAGGGATCGACCCGTCGACCCATGACGAAAAGGTGCGCCGCGCCAGCGCGATGGTCGAGCTGGACGATTTCCTGCATCGTAAGCCCGCTGAACTGTCGGGCGGTCAACGACAGCGCGTGGCACTGGCTCGTGCGATCGTGCGCGAACCCAACGTGTTCCTGATGGACGAGCCTCTGTCGAACCTGGATGCCAAGCTGCGGGTTTCAACCCGGGCGCAGATTAAGAACCTGAGCCATGAGTTGGCAGTCACCACCATCTATGTGACCCATGACCAGATTGAGGCCATGACCTTGGCCGACCGCGTTGTGGTGATGAAACAGGGCGTGGTTCAGCAGGTGGGTAGCCCCACGGAAATCTACGACATGCCGGCGAATACTTTCGTGGCCAGCTTCATCGGTTCACCCGCGATGAATTTGATGGATGGCGAGGTTTCGGGTGGCGTGTTCCGAGCCGAGCATGTCGAAATTCCAGTCGATGCTCCGGACGGCCCAATGACACTGGGATTCCGCGCAGAAGACGCCAGCCTTGCCGAAGGGCAGGGTCAGATCACAGCACCCATTTACACGCTGGAATTGCTGGGCGACGCGACCATGATCTCGGTCCGGGTCGGCGGTGCACTGGTATCGGTCAAAGCCGATAAAGCCTTCCGCGCCGAGATTGGCGAGACGGTCTCGTTCTCGGTGCCAAAAGAAATCTGTCACCTCTTTGAAGCTGAAAGCGGTGCGCGGATTGGGGAACAACCCCACGAACAGCCCAAACGGGCTTAACACCGGTCCGGACGTCGACGACGGACCGATCCTGACAGGGAGAAACGCATGAAACTCAAGACGATCCTTATGGCAGGTGCCATGTCCATCGCCGCCACCGGCGCATGGGCGGAATGCGCCTTCGAAAACGACGTGCCATTGAAGTCGCTGTCCGCCGGGTTTGAAGCCTGGAAAGCGGTCACCGATGCGATGGCGGAATGCGGCAATTTCAGTGCCTCGCTGGACCAGGAATTCCGCGAAAAGCAACCTGAGGCATTTGCGGCTGATCCGGCGCTTTATCAGATCGGCGGTGTTTCGAACGCAACTCTGGTGCCTTTGCTCAACGCCGGTACGATCCGTCCGCTAGACGATCTGGTCGAGAAGTACGGTCAGGATTTGCTGCCCAATCAGTTGATCAAAGTCGATGGCAAGACCATGGCCATCGCGATGATGGTGAATGCGCAGCACCTGATGTATCGCGACGATGTTCTGGCTGAATTGGGCATCGAAGAGCCCAAAACATATGACGATGTTCTTTCCGCAGCTGCCAAGATCAAGGAAGCCGGCGTCATGGACTATCCCATTGGCGGGACGTTCAAGACCGGTTGGAACCTTGGTCAGGAATTCATCAACATGTACCTCGGCGAGGGCGGATCGTTCTTTGGTGACGGCAACATGCCTGCAATCAACAACGAGCAGGGCGTGGCGGCGCTGGAAACCCTGAAAGCCATGACCGAGTATATGGACCCGGAATATCTGGTTTCCGACTCGACATATGTTCAGCAGCAGTTCCAGCAGGGCAAGATTGCCATGGCGAACCTGTGGGCGAGCCGTGCGGCCGCGATGAACGACGAAGCTGAAAGCCAGGTGGTGGGCAAGGTGACCATGGCCGCGGCTCCAATGGGATCAGCGGTTCCGGCGACCACAATCTGGTGGGACGGTATTGTTCTGGCTTCGAACATGAGCGACGAAGAGGCTGATGCTGCCTTCCGCGTCGCACTTGAGGGCATGGACACCGATATGGTCAGTGCGAACAACGATGTCGCCGTATGGCTGAGCACGGCCTATTCGGCAGGTCCTTTGGCTGCAGGTGCTGCAGCGTCCGCTGAAGGCGGTGCCAAGGCTTACCCGGCTTCCGGTCCTATGGGCATCATGCACACCTCGTTGGGTAACGGACTGGCCGACTACCTGACCGGTGCCAAAGACGCGCAGACGACGCTGGCCGATATCGAGGCAGACTACGTCACTGCCGCGAAAGAAGCGGGTCTGATCAGCAACTGATCCTCTCTTGGGAGGGCTCCGGTCCTCCCATCCCTTTCCCTCGAGAACCATTAGAAAGGCAGAGCCATGAATTTCCGGACATTTGCCGCTTTTGTCGGTCCCTCTGTCTTTATGATGCTTCTCTTCATCGCGTTCCCGCTGGTCAGCGTGTTCAAGCAGAGTTTCTATGTCACCCAGCCGATTTATGAGACGGTTGAAAAAGAAACCTGTACCCCCGGCTTCCTGACCCAGAGCTGTGTGACCGAAAAGGTGTCGCAGCCAAAGCTGGATGAGCATGGTGAGATCATCACGCAAACCCAGTATGTGGGGTTGCAAAGCTATCGCAACGTTCTGGAGCCTGAGCGTGCTTGGCGTGCCATAAGCGATGGCAGTTGGCACGTGCTGTCGACTATCAACTTCTGGAAAGCCCTTCGGTTTACACTGACATTTACGCTGATAACTCTGCCACTTGTGGTCGGTTGCGGGCTTGGGATTGCGATCCTGATCAACAATGCCGCGCGATCGATCCGCGGTCCGGTGATATTCGTCTCTCTATTGCCTTTTATCATCACCCCGGTGATTGGTGTTCTGTCGATCAACTGGCTATTTCGAGGTGACGGAATTCTCACCGCGATGATGGAATGGTGGCTGAACCGTGACATAGCCCTGTTTGCCCAGGCATGGACCATCGAAATTCTGATGATGCTCTATCGCGTCTGGCACGTCGCCCCCTTTGCAGCGATCATTTTCTATGCCGGTCTGCAAACGGTCAATCAGGATAGTCTTGAAAGTGCTGTGATTGACGGGGCGACCCGTTGGCAGCGGCTGAAATACATCGTCATCCCGCATCTGATGCCGCTAATCATCTTTGTATCGATGATCCACCTGATGGACAGCTACCGCGTCTTCGAAGAGATCGTAGGTTTCTCGAGCCAAGGCTATGTGATCTCGCTGCAATGGCTGACCTTCGACTACCTGACGCCGGATCAGGCGGGCAACCGGTCGATCAGTCGGGCCTCGGCCAACTCAATGCTGACCATGATCGGTGTTGTGATCCTACTTATCCTACCACTGCGCCGCACATGGCGTGATCATAAAGGAGGTCACTGATATGTCCTCGCGTGCGCTTCGCCAGCCTTTCGGCCTGCGGTTGACTTCAAATATCTTCCTCGCGCTGTGGTGCCTGATCGCGGCGTTCCCGATCTTCTGGATCGTGGTGATGAGCTTCAAGTCACCCGTCGATGCCTTCGACAGCAACGCGCTAAACGTGATTTTTGGGCCCGCCACACTGGGCGTTGGCAAAGGTTTGTCGCTGCTGGATATCATTCTGGGCATTGCGGTGATTTGGGCAACCGTTGTGATCGCCACAAAGAAACTGCCGTCGATGGTGAAGTCTTACACAAGGCCCGAGCAAGAATGGTTTGGCTGGGTGATCGGTGCGCTGGTTGTCCTGGTTGGATTTCTGCTTGCGTTCTTTGTCGTCCTGCCTGCCGTTTTAAACGTGCTGAACCCGTGGTTCGGCCCCTTGGGTCAGGACGTGCTTGGCCTGACCACCGAACACTACAAGACCGTCTGGATTGACCGGGGCTTTTCAAACAACTTCAAGAACTCACTGATCGTGACAACAGGTGTGGTGACCGTGTCGCTGACCGTCGGCACGTTGGCGGGATATGGTCTGGCACGGTCTGGATCAACTTTAGCTTTTTGGATCCTGATTGTCGCTTTGGTGTTCCGGGCGCTGCCGCATTCGGTGCTGGTGGCTGGTTATTTGCCGGTGTTCATCAACTCGGCTGAATGGCTGGCCCCGATCCTGGGTGAAAATGCACCGACACTTTACGGCAAGCCATTTGCGGTGATCGCCGTTCTGGTCGCAATCAATCAACCATTCACGATCTGGATGCTGCGTTCGTTCTTCCAGAATATCCCGGCAGAGCTGGACGAAGCCGCCCGCGTTGATGGTTGCAGCCACTTCCAGGCCTTCCGGCGCGTGATCATGCCGGTCATGTGGCCGGGGGTGATCACCACTGGCCTGTTCAGCTTCCTGCTGGCCTATAACGACTTTCTTGTCACTGCACTGCTGCTGGATGCGCAGAACCAGACCATGGTTCCCGCCATCGTCGGCATGTTCAACCGCGAGACGACAACAACCGACCAAGTGGTCGCGGTTGCCGCAGCCGTGTCGATCACTGCGCCGCTGATCTTCCTTGTTCTGATCTTCCAGCGCCAGATTGTGAGCGGACTGACAGCCGGGGCGGTCAAAGGCTGATGAGCAGTAACTCGCGCCATAACGCCATGTCGCGCCACCCGGCGCTGAACAGGATGCCGAGGGACTTTCTGAGTCTAGGGGTTTCATTTCCCCATCTCGTACCCCGGCACCCTGAAAGGATAGAAAGATGAAAGGTTCCCGTCCCGAACAAGCGGTTCTAACCCGCGACACGGACATGAGTAAAACCGAAGACACGCGCCGCGTGATCGAAACCATGGTCGACGGCCTTAACGACCACCGCATTGACGATATCGGAGAATTCTTCACCCAAGGCTTCCGCTGGATGGGCAATCAAGGCTGCGGCACCAAGACCGGCCTGAAAGAATTTCAGGACAACTGGCAGCGCCCGTTTCAGGCGGCGTTCTCGGACAAGACCTGCATTGATGAGGCACGCCTGTACATGGGTGAATGGGCGGCTGCCTTCGGCCGTCAGGAAGCGACCCATTCGGGTGAGTTTCTGGGCATCGCGCCAACCGGAAAGCGGGTCGAGATCCGCTACATGGATTTCTGGAAAGTTGTTGACGGCAAGATCGTCGACAACTGGGTGAATGTAGATTTTGCGCATGTTGCGGCGCAATTGGGCGTGGACCTCTTCAACGGCGAAGGCTGGGAAGCATTTGACCGGGGGGAAAAACTTCCGCCCCGGCCCGAAAACTGAGGATTGGAAAATGGCGATTGAGTATCTCAAACGCGGTAAGTCTGACGCCGACCGGGCGGAAGATGATGCCAAAACCCGAGCCGTGGTTGAAGCCACGCTGAAGGATATCGAAACCCGAGGCGATGCCGCTGTGCGAGACCTGAGCGAGAAGTTCGACAATTACTCGCCGCCCTCTTTCCGCTTGTCGCAGCAGGAAATCGATGACCTGATCGGGCAACTGACCGACCGCGAACTGGCCGATATCAAATTCGCGCAGGAACAGGTGCGCAACTTTGCCCAGGCGCAGCGCGACTCGATGCTGGATATCGAGGTCGAGACCCTGCCGGGCGTCATCCTGGGGCACAAGAATATCCCTGTGCAGTCAGTGGGTTGTTACGTCCCAGGTGGCAAGTTTCCGATGGTGGCCTCGGCCCATATGTCGGTGGCGACAGCCTCGGTGGCTGGAGTGCCTCGGATCATCGCCTGTACGCCCCCGTTCAAGGGTAAACCGAACCCGGCGGTGATTGCCGCAATGCATCTGGGGGGGGCACATGAGATCTATGTTATGGGCGGTATTCAAGCGATTGGCGCGATGGCGCTGGGCACTGAAACCATCGACCCGGTGCACATGCTGGTCGGCCCTGGAAACGCTTTCGTGGCCGAGGCCAAGCGGCAACTGTTCGGCCGTGTAGGTATCGATCTGTTTGCAGGGCCGACAGAGACGATGGTCATTGCGGACGAAACCGCAGCAGACGCGGAGCTGTGCGCGACTGACCTGCTGGGGCAGGCCGAACACGGGTATAACAGCCCCTGCGTTTTGCTGACCAACTCGCGCAAACTGGCAGAGAGTACATTGCTCGAGGTCGATCGTTTGCTGGGCATTCTGCCGACCGCGGGCACTGCGAAAGTGTCGTGGGACGAATATGGCGAGGTGATTGTCTGCGATACTTATGATGAGATGTTGCAAGTCGCCGATGATATTGCCTCGGAACATGTGCAGGTGATGACGGACCGCGATGACTGGTTCCTTGAAAATATGACCTGCTACGGCGCGTTGTTCCTTGGACCACGGACCAATGTATCAAATGGCGACAAGGTGATCGGCACCAACCACACCCTGCCCACCAAGAAAGCCGGGCGTTACACGGGCGGTCTTTGGGTTGGGAAGTACCTGAAAACTCACAGCTATCAGAAAGTTTTGACCGATGAGGCGGCAACGCTGATCGGCGAATACGGCTCGCGTCTGTGTATGCTGGAGGGCTTTGTTGGGCACGCCGAACAGTGCAACGTTCGCGTGCGCCGTTATGGCGGCATCAACGTGCCGTACGGTAAGCCCGCCCCGTACCGGGATGCTGCTGAATGAGTGACAGGCATACACAGCACAAGGCCCTGATCGCTCTGCTCAGGGCCGCGATGTATGATTTTTCCGAAGTTGGCGTGCGCCAGTCGCTGGCCGAGGTGACGGTGCCCGATGCCGTTTTTCACCTGTGTCATCCTTTTGGTGACAGCGTCGGCAGCGACGCTTTCTACGACTGTGCCTACAAGGACTTGCTGGCTGCCTGGCCCGATCTGGAACGCCGCGACTACATCGTCATGTCCGGATCGGATGAATTCGGTTCTGATTGGGTCGGCTGCGGTGGGTACTACACCGGTACCTTCACCGGCTCGTGGATGGACATCCCGCCGACGGGTCATCAGGTCACGATGCGATTTCATGAATTCTATCGTTTTGAAAACGGAAAGATTGTCGAGATGCAGGCGCTATGGGACATTCCCGAAGTTATGATGCAGGCGAACGCCTGGCCGATGGCACCAAGCCTGGGCCGTGAATGGCACATCCCCGGACCTGCCACTCAGGACGGGTTTGTCCCTGGTCCTTATGATGAAACTAAGGGCAAACAGACGTGTCAGCACATCATCGACATGCTCGATCATCTGAAAAAGCACCCATCCGAAGGTGGCCCCGAGGTGATGGAGATGGAACGGTTCTGGCACCCGCGTATGAACTGGTACGGTCCTTCGGGCATTGGCACCGGACGTGGTATTGCGGGCTTTCGCAATTGGCATCAGATCCCGTTTCTCAACGGTATGCCGGATCGCGGGAAATATGTAGACGACATCACCTATCATTTCTTTGGTGACGGGGAATACGCGGCTGTGACCGGTTGGCCCAACATGATCCAAACCGTTACAGATGACGGTTGGATGGGCATCGCGCCTGCGGGCAAGAAGATCACCATGCGCAGCCTCGATTTCTGGCGTTTGGAGAATGGCCGTATCCGAGAAAACTGGGTATTGGTCGATCTTCTGGACGCCTACCGCCAGCTTGGCGTTGACGTCTTTGCCCGTCTGCGGGAATTCAATAAAGCCCGCAACCTGGGCCGCATTGAAATACCGGATGGAATGAGCTGATGACCGAATTGCCGCGCACCCCTTCATTTTCCCTGAGCGGAAAAACCGCCCTTGTGACCGGAGCCTCTTCGGGTATCGGGCAGGGCTGTGCAGTGGCTTTGGCCGAAGCAGGCGCGCATGTCGTCTGCGCCGCCAGAGGCGAGGACCGGTTGAATGATACGGTGGCTGCTTTGCAGGGGCAGGGCTGGTCAGCCGAGGCGCTTGTGCTGGACCAGGGCGATCTGGGAAAGCTGAAACAGCTTTTCGAAACGCAAAACTTCGAGGTCGTTGTGAATTCGGCCGGAATCGCACGTCATAGCCCCGCAATTGAAACGACACCCGAAGACTTCGATGTCGTTACAGGCGTCAATTTGCGTTCCGCCTACTTCCTTTCCGCCTACGCTGCGCGTGCCTTGATCGATGCTGGCAAGCCGGGGTCCATAATTCATATCTCCAGTCAAATGGGCCATGTGGGCGGTGTCGACAGGGCGCTTTATTGTGCAACCAAGCATGGGCTCGAAGGTATGGTCAAATCCATGGCCATCGAATGGGGTAAACAGGGCATTCGGATCAACACGGTCTGCCCGACCTTCATTCGAACGCCGTTGACCCAATCCACTTTCGACAACCCCGAACGCTCCGCGTGGATCATGGAGAAGATCAAGCTGGATCGCGTTGGTGAGGTCGAGGACATCATGGGCGCTGTGCGCTACCTCGCCTCGGACGCCTCGGCACTGGTCACCGGTACGTCGATGCTGATTGACGGAGGTTGGACGGCGGACTGATGGCTGAGAAAGTAACTTCCCTTCAGGTCGCCCAGCTTGCCGGGGTCAGCCAATCTGCGGTGAGCCGTGTCTTCACGCCGGGTGCCTCGGTCAGCAAAAAGACTGAAGAAAAGGTGCGCAAGGCCGCGACAAAGCTTGGTTATCGCCCCAATGTTCTGGCGCGCGCGATGGTGTCGGGCAAAAGCCGCATCATCGGTCTGGTCGTTGCCTACCTGGACAACTATTTCTACCCCGAAGCGCTTGAGAAGCTGTCGAATGAGCTGCAGGAGCAGGGCTATCACGTCCTGATCTTCATGGCCTCCAGAACCGCTGGAAACATTGACGACGTGATGGAAGAAATTCTCGATTATCAGGTGGATGGTGTCATTCTGGCCTCGGTCGCGATGTCGTCGGATATAGCGACTCGATGCCAGCAGGCGGGCGTGCCGGTGGTGTTGTTCAACCGCAGCCAGGATATCGATGGGATCACCTCGGTGACGTCCGACAATTACGTCGGCGGTCGCAAGGTTGCCGAGTTCTTCATTGCCGCAGGCCACCGTCGCATCGCCTACATTGCCGGTTGGCAGGGTGCCTCAACCCAGCGAGACCGCGAGGCTGGGTTTCGCGCCGCACTCAGTGATGCGGGTCAGGATTTGTACGCGTATGAAATAGGTGAATTCCTGACCGAAGACGCGCGTCTGGCGGCACGCCGCATGTTTGATGTTGAACCGGAAAAACGACCTGACGCGGTGTTCGTCGCCAATGATCACATGGCGCTGGCTGTCATGGACGTCATTCGCTTCGAGCTGGGCATGCGTATACCCGAGGATGTATCCGTAGTCGGATATGACGATGTCCCGCAGGCGGGCTGGCTTGCCTATAACCTCACCACCATTCGTCAGCGGGCCAACCTGATGGTTGCCGAAACCGTTGACGCGTTGCTGAACCACATAGAAAACCCGGCAGCTGCCGCAGCGCGCAAGGTCGCGATTGATGGGCCACTGATCGTGCGCACGTCGGCCCGGCTGCCCAAAGGCTGGACGCCGCAAAGGACGAACACATGAAAGGCTTCGACCCGAAGTTCCGGGATTTTCCCGACTATATTATCGGTATCACCAAAGAGATTTGGGAAGATCGCGGCATCGCCACACTGCACGACTATTACAGCAAAGATATCGCCGTGCGTTCACCCGGGTCGGTGGTTCTGGGCAATCAGAATGTAATCGGCGCGACCATGGCAACGCTGGCCGAGTTTCCGGATCGGCAGTTGCTGGGCGAGGATGTGATCTGGTCTGGAACACCGGAAGATGGGATGCTGAGCTCTCATCGGATCCTATCAACCGCGACGCATCTGGCCGAGGGCGTTTATGGCAAACCGACCGGGACCAAGCTGCGTTACCGGATTCTGGCCGACTGTCACGCCATTAACAACCAGATCAACGACGAATGGTTGATCCGGGATCAGGGCGCGATTGTGCGGCAGATGGGCTGGGAACCCAGGGAGTATGCTGCTGACCTGATTGCGCGCGAAGGCGGTCCGGATAACTGCATCCGCCCCCTGACTCCGGAAAATGATCAACCCGGGCCGTATAAAGGCCGTGGTAATGACAATGAATGGGGACAGCGCTATGCCGACATTCTGACCCGGATCATGAATGCTGATTTGGGCGCAGTCGAAGCGGAATATGACCGCGCTGTTCAGTCGGAATACGTAGGCGGGGTTACTGGTCACGGCTGGGATGCGGTCGATCGTTTCTGGATGGGGTTACGCGCCAGTTTCCCCAATGCAGAATTCAGGATCGAACATCAGATTGGGCGGGAAGATCCGAGTATGCCGCCACGCGCTGCACTTCGCTGGAGTTTGTGGGGCAAGCATGACGGATGGGGTGTTTTTGGCGCCCCGACCGGAGCACAGGTCTATGTTTTGGGGATCAGCCATGCTGAGTTTGGAGCGGTGATCAGCGGTCAGCCGGGCCTGCGGCGGGAATACACGTTGTTTGATGAAACCTCGGTCTGGAAACAGATCCTGCTGCAGGGCGGGGAAAGCTAAGTGCCTGAGCGGATTTCATCTCTCAATGCCAGTCGTGTGGCAAGGCGATTTCACGCGCATCGTGCGTCGTTGCGTGCGCGGCGTCTGAACAACCGACCTCCAGGGGGTGGGGACTGATCCCATCATTCCCACAGATCCAAGGAGACAAGTTCATGAGCACCATTCAACAACGCATCGTCCGATATGGCGAGTTGAAGCCCTGTAAAACGGCCTTTATCGACGCACACACACCAGGCAGCGATCAGAAAGAGAACTTTACGATCATCGGCGGGGGCGTGTCGGAATCGCCCGATCAACACGTTCACATCACGGACAAGATCGGATTCAACATTGGTGCTGCTGGCCAGCCGCCGAAATGCCGAAACTCGCTGCACAGCCACACGACGGCCGAGGTCTTTTTTGTCGCCAAGGGGCGCTGGCGGTTTTTCTGGGGCCGCTATGGCACGGCAGGCGAGTTCATCGCCGAAGAAGGTGATATCTTCAACATCCCCACCGGCATTTTCCGTGGGTTCGAGAATGTCGGCCAGGACTATGGGATGATTATGGCGATCCTGGGCGGGGACGACGCCGGTGGCGGCGTCACATGGGCACCTCAGGTTATCGAAGACGCGCAGGCGCATGGTCTGATGCTAGGCGATAACGGCGTTCTTTATGATCGCAAAAAAGGTCAGGAGTTGCCGCACAATGTGCGCCCGATGCCATTGTTGACCGAAGAGCAACTGAAAGCCTACCCCGAGGTTCCGGTTGAGGATGTCGTCGGCAAATATGTTGCCCGTTATTGGGATCTGATGGCGCTGTCGGCCAACAAACCCACACAGGTGATCGGTGAGAATGGGTTGATCAAGGACAAACCCGGGTTCGAAGTTGACTTCCTGAGCCGAGGGTCTTGTGAGACCGAGGTCAAAACTGCCGACAAACCAGTGGTCTTAATGCCTGCAAGTGGCCATTGGCGTATCTCCGTCAACGATTATGAAACCACATTGTCGGTTGGTGACACCGCTTTGGTTTTGCCGGGTGAATCCTATAGCGTTCAACCCTCGATGACAGGGTGGGCGGGCTTGTACCGGATTACCGCAACCGATGACCCGGCAGGAGTAACCTGGACAGGATGAACGCTGATCCCAACGACACACACGCCGTTTATGAGCGGCAAGCCACGGAGTATGACAAGCGCCGCTCTAAGGCCCTGTTCGAGGCGCGCTGGCTGGCGCGCTTCACGGCCAGCCTCAACCCGGGCGATCACGTGTTGGATTTGGGCTGTGGCACCGGTGATCCGATTGCGCGTTGGTTCATGGCCGAAGGATTTGTTGTCACGGGGGTGGATTTTTCTGAGGCGATGCTGGCCATTGCCAGGGACCGTTGGCCAGACGGGGACTGGCGGCACGCTGACATGCGGGATTTCGAGCTGGGTCAGCAGTTCGAAGGCATCATCGCGTGGAACAGCTTTTTTCATCTGACGGCAGATGAGCAAAAGGCCTGTATCACCCGCATGGCACGTCATCTGGATACAGGTGGGATGCTTATGCTGACTGTGGGCCCGCGCGCCAGTGAGGTGAGCGGCACAGTGGGATCAGAGCATGTCTATCATGCCTCGCTGTCCCCGGCCGGATACGCCGTGTGCCTTGAAGAGAACGGGCTGCAACTGACCGGGTTTTTGGCCGAAGACCCAGAGACACAAAGCCATACCGTGCTGATGGCGCGAAAGCTGTAGGGAGATCCTAATGACCATAAAAACCACACATGTTGGGTCTCTGCCCCGAACACAGGACGTCGTGGACTTCATCTTCGCCCGTGAAAACAGCGAACCCTACGATTCAGGTGCCTTTGATGCCTGCATGGCCGCCGCCGTGGCCGAGACAGTGCGTAAACAAGTTGAAGCGGGTATCGATATTGTCAGTGACGGAGAGACATCCAAGATCTCGTATGCAACATACGTCAAGGATCGCTACACCGGTTTTTCTGGTGACAGTCCTCGTAACGCACCAGCGGACCTGAAGATGTTTCCGGGTTTCCTGCAACGTCTGGCCAATGACGGCGGCACACCACAATATGCACGCCCCATGTGCACCGGCGAGGTGCGTTCGAAAGGGCAGGGGGAATTGGAAAAGGACATCGTCAACCTCAAGGCGGCGATGACACAGAACGGGGCCGAACGCGGTTTCATGAATGCAGCCTCACCGGGCGTGATCTCATTGTTTCTGCAGAATGATTTCTATCCCACGCGTGAGGCTTATCTGGCAGCTTTGGCAGACGCCATGAAAGAGGAATACGAAACCATTGTGGCCGCTGGATTGGACCTGCAACTGGATTGCCCGGATCTGGCCTTGTCGCGCCATATGCTGTTCACCGACCTCACGGACGACGAGTTCGTCAAAATTGCTGATATGCATGTCGAGGCCCTGAACCACGCGCTTCAGAACGTCCCACAGGATCGCGTGCGGGTGCATATCTGTTGGGGTAACTACGAAGGTCCGCATTGCTGTGACATCGCAATGGACAAGGTTTTTAATACCCTTATGGCGACCAAATCACGGTATGTCCTGTTCGAGACTTCCAACCCGCGCCACGCCCACGAGTGGACAGTGTTCCGAGACCGCAAGGCCGAGATTCCAGACGATAAAATTCTGGTGCCTGGCGTTGTCGACACCACCACGAATTTCGTCGAACATCCCGAACTCGTTGCACAGCGGATCGAGCGTTTTTCAGGAATCGTCGGCGCGGATCGGGTGATAGCAGGCAGTGATTGCGGTTTTGGTACCTTTGCGGGCTTTGGCGCTGTTGACCCGCAGATCGCATACGCCAAGTTGTCGACGTTGTCTGAAGGGGCAAAGTTGGCCTCGGCATGACACCTCTGATCTTCTTGCCCGGCATGATGTGTGATGCCCGCCTCTTTGGCCCGCAGATCAATGCCTTGTCGGGGAGTAGGCCGGTGATGACTTTCCCGCTTTCCGTACACGACAGCGTGCAGGCCATGGCAGATGACCTTCTGAAAAATGCACCACACGAGTTCGCTCTGGCCGGGTTGTCGATGGGAGGTATCGTGGCAATGGAGGTTTTGCGCCAGGCCCCGGAACGTGTCTCGCAGCTAGCCTTGCTCGACACAAACCCACGGGCTGAAATGCCAGAGGTAAAAGCCCGTCGTGCGCCCCAAATGGCGGCCGTCCGCGAGGGTAAGCTGAGGTCTGTAATGCGGGACGAGATGAAGCCCAGTTATCTGGCAGACGGACCCAATCAGGGCGCTATCCTGGATCTGTGCATGGCAATGGCCACCGACTTGGGCCCGGATGTTTTCTTACTTCAGTCGCAAGCGCTGATGGACCGCCCGGATCAAACCAATACCCTGAAGGCATTTACCGGAAAGGCTCTGGTTCTGTGCGGTCGAGAAGACAGGCTTTGCCCCGTTGAGCGTCACCAGCTAATGCACGATCTGCTGCCAAACAGCGCGCTGGAGATCATTGATGGCGCAGGGCATCTGCCGACTTTGGAACAACCCCAAAAAACTACAGCGGCATTGATCCGCTGGTTGGAGGACACATGACGCCATCCCTTTTGTCTCTGCTTCGTAAGGTTGATACACCCACTGTCTGCAATGCCATTGAAGTGGCGCAAGGCAAACGCGGGTTTGATGATTTCACGCGCGGAACCATGCTGTGTTCAGCGCCAGAGGAACCCGCGATTGTGGGTTATGCCCGGACAGCCAAGATCGCTGCGGTCAATCCGCCGTCCGAGCCGCCCGACGTTATCAAGGCCCGACGCATGTCTTACTACAAATACATGGCCGAGGCACCGGGTCCGTCGGTCGTTGTGATTGAGGATGTGGATTATCCGGATTGCATCGGCGCCTATTGGGGCGAAATCAATACATCCGTTCACAAGGGGTTCGGTATTTCCGGAGTGGTAACCAATGGCGTCATGCGAGATCTTGGCGACTTGCCCGAGGGATTTCCGGTTGTCGCCGGTTCCATCGGCCCAAGCCACGGTTTTGTCCATGTCCGCGAAATTGATACCCCGGTTTCAGTTTTTGGTATGGTGGTTAATCCAGGCGATTTGATCCATGCCGACCGTCATGGTGCTTTGGTTGTGCCCGGCGATGTTGTTGATCAATTGGAGACCGCAATCCAAAAGCTCTTGTCGACAGAACACATTGTATTGGACGCAGCCCGCCAACCAAACTTTGATTTCGAAGCCTTCGAGACAGCCTGGGCTGCGTTCGAAAAGGCAAGGGTTTGATCGGAGGAGGCGGACTGCCAATCCGATAGGCGAGAACTGGTGACGGAATCAGACTAGTCGGGGTTCAATCGACCGCGCTCACCGCGCTGTAGAGCTTGCGAAAGCGGCTCAGTCGCTCGGATAGTGCCCCTGGATCAGCAGGCTCGAAACGATCCGTTGTTGAAGGCTGGACCGCAAGATCGGAAACAGATAACGCACCAATCCCACAGGCCGCCAGCCGCGCCGCGCCGTAGGCGGGGCCGGAATCTGCGCTGCTAGAGCGAACTATGTGTTTGCCGGTGACAGTCGAGATCAACCCCAACAACAGATCGGATCGGCTGCCACCTCCGATGACAGCCAGCTCTGACAAATTGTCGATGGTGTCGCCGAAACTCTGCGCGGCGTCAGCAAAGCAAAAGGCGATGGCTTCAACAACCGAACGACAGATATCAGCGCGCGTTGTCGAATCCTCAAGCCCAAAGAAGCACGCGCGAATATGCGGGTCCCCGTGGGGGCTGCGCTCACCCGTCAGGTAAGGCAGGAAAATCGGAATACGATCGCCGCTGACCGTTTCAGCAAGCGCAACAACTTCGGCAGCGGACAATCCCAGTTGTCCACCGATCCATGAAATGGGTCGCGCACCGTTCAGCATTGCGGCCATTTGATACCATCGGCCCGGCAGTGTGTGCGCATACGCATGTACGTAGCGTTCAGGATTGGGCCTGTACGTCCGATCCGCTGCGAACAGTTGCCCAGACGTCCCCAGAGAGATGAACCCTCGCCCCGGTTCAGTCGCCCCCAGAGACACAGCACCGGTTGCGGCATCTCCGCCGCCGGCGGCAACGGGCACACCGGGTTTCAGCCCGGTTTCAGCCGCAGCTTGCGCTGTCACCGCCCCAACAACATTGTGGCCGTCAAAAACCCGCGGCAGCCAGTCGGGCGAAACAGCTGTAGCCTCGGCAATTCCGGCGTGCCAGTTGCGCGTGGTCTGATCCAGCCACATTGTTCCGGCAGCATCCGACGTATCGGTTGCCAGTTCTCCGTGCAGACACAAGCCGATATAGTCTTTCGGCAAGAGAATATGGGCTACTCGGGCATAGCCGTCGGGTTCATGCCGCTTTAGCCATGCAATCTTGGGAGCGGTAAAGCCCGGTAAAGGGAGGGCGCCCGCGATTTGCCCGATCTGCGGTTGGGCCATGCGAAGTACATCGCACTCATGCGTTGCTCGGCTGTCATTCCACAGGATCGCGGGGCGGATAGGGTGCCGATCGCGGTCCAATAGTACAGCGCCGTGCATCTGGCCGGACAATCCTATCGCCTTCACCTCGGACAGCGTGATGTGCCCTGCAAGGTGAAGCAATGCTTCGCGTGTCGCCTGCCACCACTGATCCGGATGCTGCTCGGACCAGCCGAGCTGTGGAGAGGACGCGGCTAAGTTCATCGAGGATGTAGCAAGAATCCGATCGCTATCTGCACAGACAAGTTTGACCGCTGATGTTCCGATATCGATCCCGAGATACATTTGAACTCCTTGCCACACGTTGGTCGCGTGAGGCCTGTCTGGCTATTGATTTTTTAGCGCGCGCAAAGAATATGTAAAACTATGATAAGATCAAGACGGACAAAACCAGCAGGCAGACTGGCATGACCAAGATAAAGAATATGGAAGAGTTTGCCGCCCTCAGCGGCATATCGCGCCCAACAGTTTCCAAGTACTTCCACGATCCCGACAGCGTTCGCCCCACAACACGGGCCCGTATCGAAGAAGCGTTGGAGCGGTTCGATTATCGCCCCAACATTTATGCGGTGAACCAGAACCGGAAACTGACCAAGAACATCGGCATCGTCGTGCCCTACCTGGCCGATCCGTTCTTTGCAGAAATCGCACGTTACCTGGAACAAAGCTGTATCGCGGCTGGGTATCGCCCGTCCCTGTTCAGCGCTCATGGTGAGCAAAAGCTGGAAAACGAAATTCTGGACGGGCTGCAATCCTTGAAGCCCGCCGGGGTTCTATTAGCACCTTTAGGGCGCATCTCGGACAGATCAGCGATCGAGAAGTTCTGCGCCAATGTACCGACAGTTTTGTTCGACAGTAATCTGGATGGTTTAGGGGCCGCATTCGTTGGTTCCGACAATTTCAGCTTTGTCTCCCAAACCGTCGAATACATGACCCGCACAGGCGAACCACCTTCGTTCTTCGAAATGCGCACACCCGCGAATCCGAACGCCAATAAACGAAGGAAAGCCTATGTCGAAGTGATGGAGCGCCTCGGGTTCGAGCCACACATCATCAAGGTCGACGGCAAAGGTTGGGCCTTTGAAGAGATCGGCCACAAGGGCGCACTAAAAGTTCTGGAGGAACGTGGTTTGCGAACCGGTTCGGTTCTCTGCAGCAATGATCGACTGGCCATTGGCTTTCTTGCGGCCTGTTACGAACAGGGGATTCGCGTTGGCCGCCGCGACGATTGCGCGCTGCGCGTGGCCTCAAATGACGATCACCCCTTCGCAAAGTTCACCTGCCCATCCCTGACAACAGCGGCCCATGACTATGACAATGTTGCAAGCCGCAGCGTCGAAACTCTGTTCGAACTCATTGAAAGTGGAGGGAGATTTGAAACGAGGACAGAGACGTTGTTCCCGGCAAGGCTGGTTTTGAGGGATTCGGCATAACCGTTAAAATTTAACGCGCGTAAAGTTTTTATTGACGCCGCGATAATTTACGAACTACCTTCTCTGTACGGCATCCAAGCTCAGGGAGGACAAGGATGTATTTGAAGAACGCACTTCTTGCGGCGACTGCACTGACTTTCGTCGCCGCGGCAGCAGCCCATGCGCAAACCATCACGATCGCCACAGTGAACAATGGCGACATGATCCGGATGCAGGGCTATTCCGATAAATTCACTGAGGCGACCGGCATCGATGTGGAATGGGTGACGCTTGAGGAAAACGTTCTGCGCCAGCGTGTGACCACGGACATCACCACCAAAGGTGGCCAGTTCGACATCATGACCATCGGCATGTACGAAACTCCGATCTGGGGCGCAAATGGATGGCTGGTACCGCTGGACGGATTGTCGGCGGAATACGATGTCGATGACATTCTGCCCGCGATGCGGGGCGGCCTGAGCCATGAGGGTACGCTCTATGCGGCACCTTTCTACGGCGAAAGCTCGATGATCATGTATCGCACGGACCTGATGGAAAAGGCCGGTTTGGAGATGCCCGAGGCACCCACATGGCAATTCATCCGCGAAGCCGCGGCCGCAATGACGGATCGCGACAACGACATCAACGGCATCTGCCTGCGCGGCAAGGCCGGTTGGGGTGAGGGCGGTGCTTTCATCACTGTTACCGGCAACTCGTTTGGCGCGCGCTGGTTCGACGAAGACTGGAAGCCGCAGTTCGATCAGCCCGAATGGAACGAAGCGCTGACCTTTTTTGTCGATATGATGTCAGAGTCCGGTCCGGCCGGTTATGCGACCAACGGCTTCAATGAAAACCTCTCGCTGTTCCAGCAGGGCAAATGCGGCATGTGGATCGATGCCACGGTTGCTGCTTCGTTTGTGACCAACCCAGACGACTCGACGGTTGCGGACAAGGTCGGCTTCGCGCTGGCTCCAAATTCAGAAGGTGTTGATAAACGTTCCAATTGGCTCTGGGCCTGGGCTTTGGCTATTCCGGCTGGCACCGAACAGGCTGATGCCGCTAAGCAATTCATCGAATGGGCGACTTCGAAGGATTACATCGAACTAGTGGCAGAGAACGAAGGCTGGGCAAATGTTCCCCCGGGGGCACGCACGTCTCTGTATGAGAATCCGGAATACCAAAAGGTTCCGTTCGCCAAGATGACGCTGGATTCGATCCTGTCTGCTGACCCCAACAATCCGACGGTGAAACCCGTTCCGTATGTTGGCATCCAGTTTGCAGCAATCCCGGAATTTGCAGGCATCGCCACACAGGTAAGCCAGGAATTCTCGGCGGTCTATGCCGGACAGCAAACGGTTGAGGAAGCGTTGGAGAAAGCGCAGGCCTTCACAGCTGAAGAAATGGAAGCGGCAGGATACTGACGTCTTCCAAACGCGGGCGGGCAGAGGTCTGCCCCCCGCCTTACACTTCCACAATCCACGTTTTTCTCGCAGGCTGATACGCGCCTGAACAGAGAGGTCTTGTGTCATGGCAACTCAACATTCCCGATCCGTTGCGCGCCTGATGATGGCACCCGCAGTTGTCCTGCTGCTTGGCTGGATGCTCGTGCCGCTGACAATGACGCTGTATTTTTCCTTCAAAAAATATCTACCATTGCGCGGCGGAGATCTGGGCTGGGTCGGATTCGACAACTATGTCCGGTTCGTATCCTCCAGTTCGTTCTGGCCTGCCGTTCAGGCCACGCTGATGATTGTTGGTGGCGTTCTGGTGATCACAGTGGTTCTGGGTGTCCTGCTGGCGATGCTGCTGGACCAGCCCATGTGGGGGCAGGGCGTCGTCCGCATCCTCGTGATCGCGCCGTTCTTTGTCATGCCGACCGTTTCAGCGCTGGTCTGGAAAAACATGTTCATGGACCCGGTCAATGGCTTGCTTGCCCATCTGTGGCGCTTTTTCGGGGCCGAACCGATCTCGTGGCTGTCCGAAGCGTCGATGACCTCGATTATCATGATCGTCTCTTGGCAGTGGCTTCCTTTCGCAACGCTGATCCTGTTGACCGCGATCCAGTCTCTGGACAGCGAACAACTGGAAGCCGCGGAAATGGACGGTGCCCCTGTCCTGAAACGTTTTTACCACATCATCCTGCCGCACCTGAGCCGCGCGATTACGATCGTGATCCTGATCCAGACGATCTTTCTGCTCTCGATTTTCGCCGAAATCTTTGTGACTACCGGCGGCGCGTTCGGCACCCGCACCCTCACCTACCTGATCTTCCAGCGCGTGCTGGAAAGCCAGAATGTCGGCCTTGGATCAGCCGGGGGTGTCTACGCCATCATCCTTGCCAATATCGTTGCGATTTTCCTGATGCGCATCGTCGGCAAGAACCTGGACGCGTGAGGAGGAACGACCATGACCCGCGCCGTCACAACCCGCCGCAAATCGCTGAACACTGCCCTTGCATGGGCTGTTGGACTGGTGATCTTTTTCCCGATCCTCTGGACCATCCTGACCAGCTTCAAGACCGAGGCGCAGGCCATAGCCAGCCCACCCCTGTTCCTGAACTTCGACTGGACGCTGGAGAATTACGCCATCGTGCAGGAACGCTCGGACTACATGCGGTTCCTGTGGAATTCGGTTATCATCGCAGGCGGATCAACTATTCTGGGCGTAATCATTGCGGTGCCTGCCGCTTGGGCGATGGCCTTTGTGCCCTCAAAGCGCACCAAGGACATCCTGCTTTGGATGCTGTCCACCAAAATGCTGCCTGCAGTGGGCGTGCTGTACCCGATCTACCTGCTGTTCATCCGTTTGGGGCTGCTGGACACACGCGGAGGGCTGGTCGTGGTGCTGATGCTGATCAACCTGCCGATCATCGTCTGGATGCTCTACACCTATTTCCGCGAGATTCCGGGGGAGATCCTTGAAGCCGCGCGAATGGATGGTGCGACGTTGAAAGAGGAAATCCTTTATGTCCTGACACCGATGGCGATACCTGGCATCGCATCGACCGTCTTGCTGAACTTCATCCTTGCATGGAATGAAGCGTTCTGGACCCTCAACCTGACTGCCGTCGACGCGGCCCCTCTGACGGCATTCATCGCCAGTTACTCCAGCCCCGAGGGCCTGTTCTTTGCCAAGCTCAGCGCGGCCTCGACCATGGCAATCGCACCGATCCTGATCCTTGGCTGGTTCAGCCAGAAACAACTTGTCCGCGGCCTGACCTTCGGCGCCGTGAAATAAGGAAGACGACCTATGGGACGTATACAACTCAAGTCCGTGACCAAAAGCTTCGGTGATGTTGAGGTCATTCCGCCGCTGGATCTGACCATCGAAGATGGCGAGTTCACCGTGTTCGTCGGCCCCTCGGGCTGCGGAAAGTCCACGCTGCTGCGTCTAATTGCCGGTTTGGAGGATATAACTTCTGGATCAATCGACATTGATGGCGCAGATGCGACAGACGTGCCACCCGCCAAACGTGGCTTGGCGATGGTATTCCAGTCCTACGCGCTTTATCCGCATATGACTGTTCGCAAGAACATCGCTTTCCCACTGCGCATGGCGAAACTGGATCAGGCCGAGATCGACCGGCGCGTCGAAAGCGCGGCGGGCGTTCTGAACCTGACCGACTATCTGGACCGTCGTCCAGGCCAGTTGTCCGGCGGCCAGCGCCAACGTGTCGCCATCGGGCGTGCGATTGTACGTGAACCGGCTGCATTTTTGTTCGATGAACCGCTTTCAAACCTTGACGCAGCGCTGCGTGTAGGCATGCGGCTGGAGATCAGCGAACTGCATGAACGTCTCGCGACCACAATGATCTATGTCACTCACGATCAGGTTGAGGCGATGACCATGGCCGACAAGATCGTCGTGCTTCAAGCCGGAGTGATCGAGCAGGTCGGCAGCCCGCTGGAGCTTTACCGCACACCACGCAACCTATTTGTCGCCGGCTTTATCGGCTCACCCAAGATGAACTTCATCGAAGGCGCAGAGGCCGAAAAGCACGGGGCGCAAACCATCGGTATTCGCCCAGAACACATTGCAGTTTCGGAAACTGAAGGTAAATGGTCCGGAGTTGTAAGCGTTTCCGAACATCTAGGCTCGGATACTTTCTTCCACGTCCAGAATACCGGGCTGGCCGAGACGATCACTGTCCGCGCGGATGGCGAGGTTGGGTTCCGTCATGGCGACCGCATCCACATGACACCGCGCGCTGACGTTATCCATCGGTTTGACGCCAAAGGCTTGCGGATCGAATGACACGTCTGGCAGGCAAAACCGCCCTAATCACCGGCGCCGCGCGCGGCATCGGGTTAGCGTTTGCCAAGGCTTACGTCGCAGAAGGCGCGTGCGTGGCGATTGCAGATGTTGACGGCCCAAGAGTGCAAGGCGCAGCGGCCGATATCGGCGAAGCCGCTTTGGCCGTTGAGATGGACGTGACAAAGCAGCAGAGCATCGAAGCGGCGGTCAAGAAATCGGCAGCACATTTTGGACCCATCGACATCCTGATCAATAACGCTGCTATCTTCACAGCTGCTCCAATCGTTGAGATTGAGCGGGCCGACTACAATCGCGTTTTTGACATCAACGTTGCAGGTGCGCTGTTTACGATGCAGGCCGTGGCGAAACACATGATTGAGCACGGAACCAAGGGCCGGATCATAAATATGGCCTCGCAAGCGGGGCGAAGAGGTGAGCCCTTGGTCGCTGTGTACTGTGCCAGCAAAGCCGCAATCATATCTCTGACGCAATCCGCCGGGCTGAACTTGATCTCTCATGGGATCAACGTGAACGCCATTGCTCCGGGCGTGGTTGATGGTGAACACTGGGACGGCGTAGATAGGTTCTTCGCAAAACACGAAGGCAAACCTCCGGGGCAAAAGAAACGCGAAGTGGCTGCGGCGGTGCCTTTCGGTCGCATGGGTCGCGCCGAGGATTTGACCGGAATGGCGGTGTTTCTGGCTTCGGATGAGGCAGAATACATTGTTGCACAAACCTACAATGTCGATGGTGGAAATTGGATGAGCTGATGAACCCGTTGGCAAGCGCACAATCACCGGTGAAACTAGGGCTCAACCGCCTTAGGGAACTTCCTGCGGATGTCAAAACCCCCCAGTACCGGCGCGAAGCCCTGACACCCGGTATCGTGCATATCGGGCTGGGCAATTTTCACCGTGCACACCAAGCCTGGTACATCCATCAACTGATGCAGCAGGGGCTGGCACACGACTGGGCGATCATTGGGGCCGGTGTGCGACGTTACGACTCTGATATGCGGAAACGCATGATGGCTCAGGATTGCCTGACAACCCTGATCGAACTGGACCCCGACACGGTATCCGCTGAAGTGATCGGTCCGATGATTGACTACCTGCCGATCGAAGATGACAATGCGGCCCTGATCCGGAAAATGGCCGACCCGGCGATCCGAATTGTGTCGCTGACCGTGACCGAAGGCGGGTATTTTCTGGACGCCAACACCGGTTCGTTCAACGCAGATCACGAAGACATTCGCCACGATGCGAGCAATCCTGACCATCCTCGTACAGCTTTTGGCGCGATTGTCGCGGCGCTAAAGCAACGTCGCGCGGACGGTTCGAAACCCTTTACCGCGCTCAGTTGCGACAACCTTCAGGGCAACGGTACGATTTTGCGTGGTTGCATTGTCGGTTTGGCCAAAATGACCGATCCTGATCTAGCTGATTGGATTGATCAGAACAGTGCGTTTCCAAACTCGATGGTGGACTGCATTGTGCCCGCCACAACTGAAAAAGTGATTTTGCAATGCCACTCGCTTGGCGTCGACGATTGTGCGCCGGTCACGCATGAGAACTTTCGCCAATGGGTGATCGAGGATGATTTTTGCGCGGGACG
The DNA here is from genome assembly GCF_013033965.1 of Ruegeria atlantica. Taxonomy (GTDB): domain Bacteria; phylum Pseudomonadota; class Alphaproteobacteria; order Rhodobacterales; family Rhodobacteraceae; genus Ruegeria; species Ruegeria atlantica_D. Next base: position 647,928 of record NZ_WQFE01000001.1, on the reverse strand, counting down.
CCCGCCGCTGGGCAAGGTTGGTGTCACGCTGACCCACGATATTCACAGTTACGAAGCGATGAAACTGCGCATTCTGAACGGCGGTCATCAATTGCTTGCAAATGCCGGTGAAATTCTAAACGTCCCGACAGTTTCGGACTGCATGCAGGATGCTGACATAGTGGCGTTTTTCAGAAAGGTTCAGGCCGAGGAAATTTTGCCTCATGTCGATGCTGTTCCCGGAACCGCCGCGACTGAGTATCTGTCCTTGGTAGAGGCACGTTTTGCCAATGCGGCAATTCACGACACAACGCGCCGGGTCGCATTTGACGGATCGTCACGACATCCGGCATTCTTGCTACCGTCGCTGCGCGATGCACTGGCATCTGGCTCTTGCCTAAGCGGGCTGGCGCTTGCCGAAGCTCTCTGGTGCCGGATGTGCGCCGGCATTCGAGAAGATGGATCCGAAATTTCCCCAAATGATCCCCTTTGGGAGGATTTGCAGAAGACCGCCCTTGCGTCCAAAACAGATCCAAAACAATGGATCGAACAAAGCCAGTTCTTTGGTGATTTTGGTCGCGACGCGCGTTTTGCCGACGCTTTTGCCTCTTGGTTGCATGCGATTTGGCAACGCGGCAGCCGTGAAGCCATAGCAGACTACGTGGCGCAGGATTCAAAGCCATACTGACCTTGTTCTAACGCCCTTCCGGTCATTCATTCCGCGGGTCGCCTGGCGTCAAAACTCGCGCCGAGCAAGACCAGTCCAGAATGCAATCCCGTGCCTGATCGCTTCGTCGTTGAAATCATAGGACGGGTTATGAAGCGGCATTGAATTGTTCCCCTCCACCCCGTTCCCCATCAGGATGAAGGCCCCCGGGCGATGCGCAAGAAACTCTGCAAAATCTTCGGAGAAACCCACCCGACCGTACTCTGCATCGAGACTGCCAACATCGCGAGCTGTGCCCGCGATCAATTCAGTGGCTCTGGCATCGTTCACAAGTGGTCGGAATGAAGTCGAATAATCTACCTTTGCTTCTGCGCCCTGTGCTGCACATACGCCGGCCACTATGGCGCGCATTCTGCGCTCGATTGTTTCAGACACATCCTTGGAAAATCCCCGGCAATCCCCCCGCAAGGTTACATTGCTTGGCAGGATGTTACGTGCACCGTCCGTCAGGAATTCCGTGACGGACACCACTGCATGTTCGCTTGCTGGAACCGAACGAGACACGATCGTCTGCAATTGCTGCACAATTGCCGCCCCGGTCATGATCGGATCTACGCCTTTCTCTGGCATAGACGCGTGCCCACCCTGGCCCCGTACGCGTATCTCGAAGTTATCCTCGAAGGCGCAGAATGGCCCAACTTGCGTGGCAAAATGACTAAGCTCCATTCCGGGCATATTGTGAAGGCCAAAGATTGCGGCCATCGGGAACCGCTCGAACAGACCGTCGGCGATCATCGCGGCTGCCCCGTTTCCGTTCTCTTCGTCTGGCTGAAAAATGAAGTGAATGGAGCGGTTAACAGATGGGTCCGTGGCGAGCGCCAGAGCAGCACCTAGCAGCATGGTGCTGTGGCCATCATGGCCACATCCATGAAACTTGCCTTCCGTTGTTGAGCGATACGGCAAGTTGGTGGCCTCGTGTATCGGCAGTGCGTCCATATCCGCACGAAAGCCGATTGCGGTTTCGTCTGGACCACGGCGCAAGGTGGCCACAATGCCTGTGCGGCCCACTCCACGCGTGACCTCAAGTCCCGCGCGTTCCAACTCGGTGGCGATCAGACGCGCGGTTCGGTCAAGGTCGAAGCCTGTTTCAGGATGGGTATGCAAATCACGACGAAACGCGACAAGATCAAGCATCGGGGACGCTCCCTTCGGAGAACACAATCAATGGCAATTTGGCTTCATCGGCCAAAAAAGCTGCAAGCCCGGCTGCACCGGAAGGCGTCGTCGCAAAACCCAACTCTCGCGCATGTTCTACGGCATCCAGAGCCTGTGCGTCACTGATCGTAACCCAGTCATCGGCACATCGTTCCAGAATGCCCAAAGCCAACATAGAGGGTGTTTTGCAGTCCAGTCGCCCCATGTTGGACACTGGGCCTTCGACCGTTACGATCTGTCCGGCACGGGCGCTGTCCCGAAGGCAGGGGGCTGCGTCCGGTTCTACCACTATGATCCTTGGTTGAACCGCCCAGTTGGACCGGATCATGTAGGCGATCCCCGCAGCCAATCCACCGACGCCAGCCTGTAAGTAAACGTGGCTGGGCCACTTCCCGGAACTCTGCAGCTGTGTACGCATTTCTTCGGCAATGACGGTATAGCCTTCCATCACCAATCGTGGAGGTTCGGTGTATCCAGGCCAGGATCCATCGGCGAGGTGGATTGCGCCAGTGGCCTCGGCGTCACCAATGGCTGCTGCAACACTCGCCTCGTAATCGTCGCCGGATCGAACAACTTCAGCACCCTTATCCCTAAGGCGAACTGCAAAGTCTTCTGGCACCGTGTCGGCAAGGTGAATGCGGGCCTTCGCACCAAAAAGCCGCGCACCGGCGGCCACTGCCATGCCATGGTTGCCTGCGCTGGCACAAACAAAGGTCATGGTCCGTGCAACGGTCTTTACGGGCTCATCCAGAAAAGCGCCGGCTTCCAAAGGATGACCAACACGTGCTTCGATCAGCCTGGCAACAGCGTAAACGCCGCCAAGCGCTTTAAAAGCGCCCAAGCCCATCCGGTTGGTTTCGTCCTTGATCAGTATGGATTGCCCTTGGAGACTGCGTGTCTCAAGCGGGCTTGGATTATAGGCGGGGCATGCAGCCAGCAGAGCCAGAGGCTTGGCTACATCAAGCGTCGTTGAATTTTTCATAACGAGAGTTGTAACTGCGAACGATGATCAATTATGGTCAGTTTTGCTATTATTATGGGAAATTTTCTCAAATTGAGAGGGGCATGCATGAAGCTCGATCAGTTTGACCGAAGCCTTCTTCAATTGATGCAGGCCGACGCAAAGATGGGCCTCGAAGCCCTTGCGTCAGAGACGGGCTTGTCGGTGGCATCTGTTCAGCGCCGATTGAAGGCATTGAGGACTTCGGGCGCCATTGTTTCGGAAGTGGCAATCGTTGATCCAAAAAAGCTGGGTGTCGCGATGAGTTTCATTGTCATGGTTGAATTGGAACGCGAGCGTCAGGATCAGATCGACGCATTCTCGCGTCAGGCGCAATCTGAGCCCATGGTGCAGCAGTGCTATTACATCACCGGAGAAGCCGACTTTTGTCTGGTCTGCACCGCAAGGGACATGGATGATTTTGAGGAGCTCACGAAACGATTGTTCTTCGACAACTCAAACGTTCGTCGATTTCGCACCTCTGTTATTATGGGGAGAAAGAAAGTTGGCCTGGGCATTCCTGTTTAGGGGTTGCACTTCGCAGCAATACCCAAAGATCGGGCTTGGCGATAGCGTCCGTTAGACAGGCAACGAAACGCTGTCAATGCGTCAGACCAACAGGGCTACTTCATTTCTTTCCGGCCACAATACGATCGAGGATAAGCGCGCAAAAGAGAATTGCGAGACCTGCCAGAATTCCTTGTCCAGCTGCGGCATATTGAAGAGCTTCCAACACGTCCTCGCCCAAACCTTTTGCCCCAATCAGTGACGCGACCACGACCATTGCCAGTGACATTAGAATGGTTTGGTTTACTCCGGCCATGATCGTTTTGTGCGCCAGCGGCAAGTCCACCTTCCACAGCAGATAACGCGGTGTTGCGCCGAAGGCGAGCGCAGCCTCACGTACTGTCTCGGGCACCTGTTGCAAGCCCAGAACGGTAAAGCGGATCACTGGCGGGCTGCCAAAAATCATTGTTGCCACGACACCGGCGGGTTTGCCGGATCCGATGAAAGCAACGACCGGGATCAGGTAAACAAACGACGGCATTGATTGCATGAAGTCCAAAATAGGCCGCACGATGGCAAACGCGCGTGGACGGCGTGCACAGTAGATGCCAAGTGGGATGCCCAACGTGATTGAGATCAGCGCAGCGGCTCCGAGCAGCGCGATGGTTGTCATTGCCTTTTCCCAGAAGTCCAGCAGGCCGAGATAGGCCAGCGCTGCACCCGTAAAAATTGCCACGCGTGGACCAGCGGACAGATACGCCAGCATAATGATCACCAGCGCAACAACCGGCCATGGGGTATCGACCAGAACCACTTCGATCCAATCCAGCAGGGTGCGCATGCCGTAGGTCAGCCCGTCAAAGAACCCCCGACCGGCGGTCTTGGTCCATTCAAAAACAGCCTGTACGCCATCTCCAACATTCAGCCGCCAATCACGGTTTGTAGGGAAAGTTTTGAGAACAGCCAGTGCGTCAGGTTGCGCGAACTTGATGGTCGACAATACGACGACCACCAGGGTCAACACCGAGGCGACAACCATCCGGGTCACCGACCATCCGTGCGCGACACTGGAATCCGACCGCCACCGCGCAAACTGACCCTCAAGAGTCCAGTTGGCCAGCGAGGCCGCTAGAAGTTTCACAGCCAACAGCAGGATAATTCCGACGGACAGATATGTTATACCGGTCGAATCCGCGCCTTGGGCGGCTTCCTGTGCGCCTGCCAGTGCGCCCTCAAGTGACTCGGCTGCGCGTTTTAGTGAGTCCAACGAGGCCGCGCCGGATTGTTCTGCGGCTTCGATTTGCTGGCGACGCAATGCCAGTGTTTGCTCGATCTGATCTGCGCGCTCGCGAAACTCCCGCCCAAGATCTCCAAAGAGTCCCAAGCCGATTTGAATATATGCCAGCGTTTCCAGAACCAGAAACCCCAGGAACCAGGACCAGAGACCGCGCGCGCCAAACCAGATCGGACCAAGAATTGCCGCAGCCTTGTTCAGGGTGAACCGGTAGCCGGGCGCCTGCATCATGTAGGCAAAGGTCTTTTGGTAATAGGTCTGACTCTGCCCGACGAAGTCGCCGATCAGACCTTCCAATCGGTCGGCGGTTTCAGGTTGGACCTGTTGTGCATCAATGTGTTTCATTGTGGTCCCCTTATGCCTGGCTGTCTTGAATGGCGCGGATGAGCCCCGCGCGGTTGATCACGCCTACGGTCTTGCCATCCTGCGTTACGGCCACCACGCCGTGACCGTCGACGCAAAGGTTCATGAGGTCTGACAGATCCATGTCCGGGTGCGCCTCTTTGGCGTCTCCCGGAACTTCGCCGTGACGCGCTTCGAATTCGTCGACTGGTTTCATCACCGCATGGGCGAAGATCATGTTGAGCTTGGAAATCCCAGCGACGAAATCGGCAACGTAGTCATCGGCAGGGTTCAGGATGATCTCTTCCGGTGTGCCGATTTGAACGATGCGTCCATCTTTCATGATTGCAATGCGGTGACCGATGCGGATCGCCTCGTCGAGGTCATGCGTGATAAACATCGTGGTTTTGTTCAGCTTGTGACTCAGATCCATGAACTGATCCTGCAGCTGTTTGCGGATCAGCGGATCGAGCGCTGAAAACGGCTCGTCCATCAGCAGGATTTCCGGATCTGCGGCGATGGCCCGCGCAAGACCAACCCGTTGTTGCATGCCGCCGGACAACTCATGTGCGTACTTGTCTTCCCAGCCGTTCAATTCCACCAGCTCAAGAACGCGATCGGCCTCTTCCCAACGCCGCGCCTTACCGGTGCCGCGAATTTCCAAGGGCATGGCAACATTGTCGCGCACGGTGCGGTGCGGCATCAGGCCGAAGTTCTGGAAAACCATGGCGACGCGACGGTTGCGTAGGTCACGCAAGCCGTCGGCATTCAGGCCCATGACATCGTCGCCATCCAGGTAGATATGGCCGTCGGTGGGTTCCAGCAGCCGGTTCACGTGGCGCACAAGGGTCGATTTGCCCGAGCCGGACAGACCCATAACGCAAAACAGCTCGCCGCGCTCGATCTCAAAGCTGGCATCAGCGACACCGACAACACAGTTGAAGCGCTCCAGCACCTCGGCCTTGCCCAGCCCCTCGCTATGAATGGCTTTCAACGCGTCCTGCGCTCTGGCTCCGAACACTTTCCAAACGCCACGTGCATCAATTGCGATATCCGCCGTCATACTGGCCCCACTTTGGTCTAGCTTGCAGGTTACACCCCCGGCAGCGTGACGCCGGGGGTCTTTTGGCTTTAGTTGGTTTTCAGGCCAAGCCAGCCGTCGACCGTATCGCCATTTGCGGCAATCCACTCGGCTACGACCTCATCCGTGTCGCGTCCTTTGACCACGACTTCGTAGGTCAGGGCGCTGAGCTGGTCTGCATCCATGTTGATGCCGCTCAGGAATGAAGCTGCGGCCGGGTTGCGCTGCTCCAGCGATTTTGAATGGGCAACGGTCACGGTTTTTACCGGCTCACCAGTGCTGACATGTGAATTGTTGTACCAATCCGCGTCCTGATCCGGCTGCACCATCTTATAGGTGGCAGCGTCGTGTTCGGGCTCTTCCAGAATGGTGACATCATACAGCGCGTGCACATAGTGCGGCGCGTAGCAGTAGAATGCGGCACCTTTTTTCTGGTCAATCTGGTCCTTCAGACGCGAATAGAACACTGTCTCGTCCTCGGTGGTGGGCGTCAGGAAGGTTTCGATGCCATAGTCACGCACACGTACCTTGAAAGTGTTGGTCGAGGCCCAGCCGGAGGCGCCGACCCAGACTTCACCCATTCCGTCACCATCTGAGTCGAACAATTCCTGTGCCATTGGCGTGGCCAGATCATAGATCGATTTGATGTTGTGATCTTCGACCATGTAATTCGGAACACAAATCCCCGCGCGGCCCTCGTAGTTGCCTGAAGAAAGGGCCACGGTGCCCTTCTGATCGACATACTCGTCAGTGAATGAAGATTGGTTCGGCAACCAGACATCGGGGTGCACATCAATGTCGCCACGCCCGCCGTCCATGGCCGCAAAGATCACGGCATTTGCGCCCGGCGCGTAACCAACTTCTCCGCCCAATCGCGTTTCGATGACCTGACCGATGACGCGGCTCATGATTTTAGCACCCGGCCAACTGGGTTCGCCAACCATGACCTTTTCCTGGGCAAAAGCTGCCGTAGCCCCCAAGGCCAGAGCCATTGTCGCCGTCAGTGTTGTCAGTCTTTTCATGTCAATTCTCCCGTTGCGTGGTGTAACTATCGCTCTTAGGCGCGCGCGCGCTTGCGTTGCGGATCTATGAATGGAATGTCCGAAACCGTAGCTCCCAGGCGCTTCATCCGCCCGTCGAGTTGCCCGATTTCCAATTGGGTGCCGTTCTCTGCGTGCTCGACCGATAACCGCGCCATTGCGATCGCATGCTCAAGCATCGGAGAGCGTGTGGCCGAGGTGACCACGCCCACTTGCCGCTCGCCGGAAAAGACCGGGGTGCCGTGTGCGGGAACGTCATCACACCCAATCAACAGCCCTTTGAGAACGCGGCGTGGCTCACGCGCGTTTCTTTCCAGCGCGTCTTTGCCCAAAAAGCTGGTCTTTGTCAGATCGACGGCAAAGCCCAGACCGGCCTCGAACGCATCAATGCCAGGTGCAAACTCGGCGTTTGCCGCAGCCAGCCCGGCCTCGATCCTGATGATGTCCAGTGCGGCCGAACCCATGGGGGTGACCCCAAACTCTTCACCTGCTTTCATCACCGCGTCCCAGATTGCGACTGCGTCAGATTTTGAGCAGAAGACCTCGTATCCCAATTCGCCGGTATAACCTGAACGGGATAGCATGAACGGCGCACCCTCACGGTCTTTGAGTCGGGCGACTGTAACCCCAAACCATTTCAGGTTATCAAGCGAAGGCACATGCGGCTGAGTAAAGGCGATCTTGCGCAGCAGATCGCGCGATTTTGGACCCTGAATAGCCAGGTTGGGCATCGCGTTCTGCAAAGCATGCACCCGAACCTGTAGTCCCAGATCCGTTGCCAGCCCCTGCAACGTGCGACCGCTTTCTTCAGAACCACAGCACCAACGGAAGATCTCAGGCGCAAGCCGGAACAGGGTGCCATCGTCGATGACGGATCCGCTTTCGTCGCACATAAGGGTGTAGGACCCGCGCCATACCGGCAATTTGGCGACGTTTCGTGTCGTTGCCTGCTGTAGCAGTTTCTCGGCGTCGGGGCCGACAATGTCGTATTTGCGCAGCCCGCTCATGTCCTGCACTGTCACAGCCTCGCGGCAGGCCCAGTATTCGCCCAGCGTTCCGTGAGCGGGAAAGCTGACCGGCGTCCACAAGTCGCGCGCCGGCGCAAAGTGTTTGGTCAATGGGGTCAGACGGTCATGAAATGCAGATTCCTGACTGATCGTCATCGGGGCGTCTTCCTTTTCGCGATAGGCAACGGCGCGCCGGATGGGCGTTTCGGGGCGATAGATGCGGACGTGAACGTCAGTCGGATTCCAGCCATTTATCGGATCGATGTCGTCCGGACATGCGGTCGACACACACACCAGATCTTCCATCGCGCGCATAGCGACATAGTCACCGGGGCGCGAATAGGATTCTGCGGTCAGGATGTGATGCGTTGTTGAATCGATCCACGTATTCCAGAAGAAATTGATGGCGGGCCAGGCTGACCGACGCGCAACTCCGTATGGGGCCAATGCGTTGGACATGTTGTCGGAACAGTTCACATGACCTGGAAACCCGCGCTCTTCATAGCCGCGGGCGGTGCAAGCCAGGCCGAACGTGTCGTGACGCCCACAAGTATCCTGCATCACATTTAGAAGGGGCCGCATTTCACGATCGTAGAACTTGTCCAGCAATCCAGGGCCAGGATAGGCCCGCCGCACCATCGACCGCGTCGCAGTCGAGTCGATCATCCATTCGGCTCCACGTTCCAACTCATCAGATCGTAGCGCCATGAAATCCGAACACTGCTGGCCTTCCACATCGATAATTTGAACGAATTCACCGGCTCTCAATTCGTATGCGACCCCAGTGCCGCGCGGCACAGTGAATTCGTCTCGAGTGTCGCCCAAAAGCGGTGGCAGCAAAGGTTCACTGGAAGCCGCAGTTTTGTGTATTGCCGTGACGCAGCCGGCAGTTGTTCCTTCAATCAAACCCGAGATAGAAGTTGGCCGGATCACCCAAACTGAAATGCGTGCGTCCGTGCGAAGGACCAGCGGTTCGGTTGAGGTTTTGAGCCTGAAACACGGAGCTTTTTGCTTGGGATTTCCACCCTTCGACTCAATCCAACCTGTGAACGGCTCGCTGTCGAATTCGCTCTGATCAACCGTTCCGTTTGCTTCCAAACCCAGGTGGCCAAGCGCAGATTGCCCATCGAGAAATGCAACCAATTCCAGAGGATGGTCGCGCGAAGATGCTTCCAGCGACAGCAAATCACTTGCGGCCATTTCCACGCGCACAGCGTCGCGCGATGCCAAAACAAAGCTCCGAACACCGGAAGCCTTCGGAAAACCCGGAAAGCTGCGCCCAGGGCTTACGAATCCGGTATTCGTGAACTCGTGTAAGACGGTCGAACCTTGCATGTGGTTTATAGAATCTCGGCTATGAAACTAGTTACAAAGGTTGATGAAACTAGTTACATATGTCAACACTTTCATCAGACCCCAGCAAAACGGACGTAAAATCAGGTGACACAAAAAGACCCGGCGCTGAAAAAACGTGCAAATCTCAGAGATGTCGCAAAAGCAGCAGGCGTATCAGTCGCAACGGTGTCCCGAGTACTGAACGAGCCGGGGGTGGTGAAAAAGGACACTCTGGAAAGAGTTCAAAAAGCGATTGCCGAACTTCGGTTCGTGCCCAGTGCGGCAGCCCGGGCTATCAATTCCGGTCGCACACGTTTTGTAGGCGCGCTGATCCCCACCTTGGACAACGCCATTTTTGCTAGGTTTCTTGCCGCACTTGAGCGCCGACTGTCAGAAGATGGGCTTTCACTGATTGTGGCTACAACCGAGTCAGACCTGGATGTTGAAGCCAAAAAGGCGAAGGGGCTGGTCGATATTGGGGCTGAAGGGTTGATCGTGACCGGCGCAACACACGGGGCTGAATTTTATGATCTGATCGAGCGCACAATGATCCCTGCGATCATCACGTCCTACTTTGATGACACCAACCCTTTGCCGACGATTGGGTACGACAACAAAGCTGCAGCACAGTTGGCCTTGCAGCACCTCATCGACCTTGGACATCGGCGGATTGCCGTCGTGCATGGCCCGGTTCACAACAATGATCGGACACTGGCCCGGCTCTCCGGACTGCATTCCGTTCACAAAAACCGTGAACTCACGACTGTGGAAACTGAAATCAGCCTCAGGGGCGGCGCGGAAGCTGCTGCGAAGATTGTAAGCAATTCGAACAAGCCGGACGCTATCCTATGTCTATCGGACGTCGTGGCGTTAGGGGTTTTGTTCGGCCTTCAATCCAAGGGGCTAAGGGTTCCCGACGAAGTGTCCTTGATGGGTCTGGATGATTTGCCAAGCTCCGCCGTTGCTGTGCCGTCTTTGACTACGGTTCATCTTCCGGTGTCCCGAATGGGCGAAAGGTCGGCAAGCGCGCTTGCGAGATGGATCTCTACTCAAAAAAGACCAGAGGCCGAAAAGCTTGAAGCACGATTGATCAAGAGAAATTCAACTATCCGGAATACAGTTTTCAATACATAAGCCTTGGAAGTGGTTAACCGACACCGAACATGCACCTTCTATTCGATACGGTGTCGCTCTGCGTTCCGGGTCAGTGGCAGAGCATTGTTGACATCAGTGCGGAATAGCACTTGCCTCGAACATAAGGTGAACAAATGGTGGTGCGAGGCAATGAGAGCAGCGATCTGGCAAATGATATCTGCTGTCACACCGCTGGATGAAACTGAAGCAAATCATATCAGGTTCGCGCTTGACTGGATCGACTCGGGTGCGGACCTGTTTCGCGTGTCCAAACCAGCGACGCCCAACCCACATCTCGTGTCTTATTTTTTGCTCGTCGATGGCAATCACGTGCTGTTAGTTGATCATATCAACGCCGAACTTTGGCTGCCAACGGGTGGGCATGTTGAATTGGATGAAAACCCTTGCGATACCGTTGTGAGAGAGCTGCGGGAAGAACTGGATGTATCCGCAGAATTCATCGGTGAAACCCCGCTTTTTGTGACCGTATCCGAGACGGTTGGCAGGAGTTCGGGCCATACTGATGTGTCGCTGTGGTTCGCTTTGAAGGGGCAAGTAAACCAAAACTATACTTATGACACATCGGAGTTTCACTCTGTGCGCTGGTTTCACCACTCAGATATTCCATTTGAACGCGCGGATCCGAACTTAGGACGTTTTTTGAAGAAGCTGTATCATTGACCATGTGCCGCGCTTTGCCCGATTTCTCACTTCCCTCACATCGATGCGATGACGGCGGGGTACACTCAGACCAAGTGACAAATACGCAAGGCATCAAGAATGGCAGCGTGCATGTTGCGGCCTGTGACCGCGTCACCGATCCGAGCTAAGTAGAACGCGCCGGATTGTTGTTCGTCCCTAAGCGGAAACGCTCCATTGATCAGCGCGTCGTGATCGATTTGCCCAAGATTGCGTGAGCGCGGTTTGAGTTCATGAAATAGCCCATCCATCGGAGTTAAACCATGCTCGACGATCACATGGTCGACAAGACGCTCGGTAAGTTCACCCGTTAAAATATGGCGCAGATAGGCCCGCACCCGGTTTCCGTCTCGGGTCAGTGTGTGGAGCTCATGAAGGCAGCTGAACGTGACCCCGTTGCTCGCCAGATCACGCAGGGCGACGGCAGAGGTCGTTGGGCCGAGATCATGCAGAAGCGCCCGGTCCGGGGTTACAAGTTCGACGCGGTGGCCCGTGCCCGCCAGCATGTCGGCCGTAACCGCGGTGGGGTGATCACCGACCTCGTCAAACAACAGCACATCGCCCGAGACGCGCGCTTCTCCGGACAGCACGTCCCAGCTTGATAACGCCAGATCTCCGCCCGGAATATCCAACGGTCCGGGCCAGCCGCCCGTCGCAACAATGACCACATCCGGTTCCTCGGTGAGAATATCAGCGGCTTCGGCGAAAGTGTTCAGGCGAATGCCGACGGCAAGATTGGTCACTTCGGAAATCAACCAATCGGCTGCGCCCCAAACCTGCCGTCGGGTCTTGCCCTTGCAGGCAAGTACAAGCTGCCCACCCAACCTGCCTGAGGCTTCGAACAGAACTACTTCGTGTCCGCGCAAGGCGCTGACTCGCGCAGCTTCCAAGCCGCCCGGGCCACCACCGACGACAACCACTTTCCGGCGCGTTTCGCTGACCTGGATGATATGGGGCAAGGTTTGCTCCCGCCCGGTGGCCGCGTTGTGCCCGCATACGGCGGGTTTGCCCTGATTGACCCGATCCACGCAATATCCAAGGCCAACACAGGGGCGGATACGTTCCTCTTGGCCGCGCGTAAGCTTTGCGACCAGATAGGGATCGGCCATTTGCGCGCGGGTCATGCCCACTAGGTCGACGTGGCCTTCCGAGATGGCGTGACGGGCTGTTGCAATATCGGCGATGCCTCCTGCGTGCAGGATTGGCAGATTGATGGCTTCCCTGATCTGCCCGGCCACGGTGATATGGGGCGCGGCCGGCAGGCCCATAGGCCGCACCCATTCGGCAAGGCCAAGATCACTATAGGGTGCTCCTGCAAGGATATTGAGCAGGTCGACATGGCCGCTGTCTTCCAGCATCTGGGCGGCGGCGATACAGTCTTCGGCGGTCAGCCCGCCTTCGGTCAGCTCATCGCCGGTGATGCGCATGGACAGGATGAAGTCGGGGCCGACCGTTGCGCGCACAGCATCCAGTACCTGCATGGTCAGGCGCATTCGGTTTTCCAGTGTTCCCCCATAGTCGTCGTTGCGCCTGTTGGTGAGCGGTGACAGAAACTGACCCAGAAGATGAGAGTGGGACAACAGCTCGACCCCATCAAACCCGCCTTTCTGACAGCGTCGCGCCGCTGCCGCAAAATCGCCAACCACGCGATCAATATCCTCTTGCTCCATCACCTTCGGAAACGCACGATGCGCGCGTTCGCGGATGCCGGACGGCGCCAGAACCGGCAGCCAATGCCCGTCATCCCAGGCGGTTCGGCGTCCCATATGGGTGATCTGGCACATGACCGCTGCCCCATGCATGTGAACGCCATCCGTCAGGTTCCGGAACCATGGGATGATGCTGTCGTCACCGGCATAGAGCTGGCCGAAAACCGATGGGCTGTCAGGGGCGATGTTGGTTGATCCACCAATCATGGTCAGGGCTACGCCGCCCTTGGCCTTCTCTTCGTGATACAGTCTGTAGCGTTCGCGCGGGTGGCCGTCTTCGACGTAGTTGGGTGCATGGGACGTGCTGACGATACGATTGCGCAGCGTCAGGTGTCTGAGTTGAAATGGATCCAGTAAACCTGCCACGATCAATTCCCTCCGGTCACACCACCAGTTTGGACGCTGCGTTAGGCATAGGCCACCGGCTCACGGCGATGCTTTTTGTTGAGGTTATGCTAATTGGGAAGCTTGTGTGAGATTTGACTGCTTCCGACACGGTTCAGCAAATTGACGACCAGACCACGGGCACTAGTGCGGAAAACTCGTTTGGATGGCAGGCATATGGTTTGATGGCTTGTATGAACAGCGTATCGAGAATGCCAGTGTGCTGATCGACTGCAACCCGCTTGAGGAATTCTTAGTCGTGGGCACCGGGATCAGAAGTTTGGCGCAGACGCGCGGCCAGAAAGCCCGGAAACCATTCGCTTGAAAGTGAAAGACGGTGTCATCTACAAAAACACGTTGGAGTGATTTACGGTGGATGCACCGAACCGGGCGATGTGGCGGAGAGCGAAGATGAAAACCTTGTATCGGATTGTCATGGTGGTTGCTCTGGCTTTGGCCGGTCCTGCTGCGATGGCGGCTCCGGGCGTTGTGCTTGATTGGTCTGATTTGCCGGACCCGTCGGTTCAAATCTTCGAAGATCCATACCGGGACCTTAAGCCGGAACAGTTTGACGACGTTCTTCTCGTGGTGCGAATGCGCAGCAGGCTGCAGCAGGATGTCGGCAGCGCAGAGGAACGTCACAAATGGCAGGAGCTTTTGACCGAGACGGAAGACGCTCTCGGGGAGGATGGGATTGATATCGACTGGTTGCTGGATCAGCGTCAAACCGTGATCGACCGCCGCACAACGGCCGCAACGGCAGGCAACCCGCATATCGACGGTCAGACAATCACGCTCTCAGGGTTCGCGATTCCGGCACCGGAAGATGCGGATGGAAGGCCTGTGGCCTACCTGGTGCCGGAACGGGGAATGTGCAGCCATATGCCTCCGCCGCCGCCGAACCAGATGATACGGGTGCGGCTGAACGGGGGCTGGACCCCCAGCTACTTCCACGAGCCCGTGCGGCTGACCGGAAAACTGACCATTGATCCGTCGGATCAAAGTATGATGGTTGTGGATGGCTTGATGCCCATGCGCGCAACCTTTCTGTTGGATGCCGATAACGTCGAGACGCTGGCGACTCGCGGTAACGGTCCTGAATGGACGCAAGGCGTTGTGGATCGCCTTCGCGCAGCAGGTAGTCGCAAGACCGGAGGCGTTAAGGCGTCCGAATGACATGCTGTTGATTGCCGCCCTTGTGTCTTTTGTTTGCGCAAGCAGCGTTGTGGCGAACGGGCTGTCGGGACCTTCACCCGTTTAGGCGGCACTAGAACCCGGCAACGGTTTGACAGCTCCACAGTAGCGCCCAAAGGTTTTTGACTTCCAAAATCGAATATCGCCACGGCTATGCGTGTGTATCGCTGCAGATTCTGGGGCTGGATGGCGGAGCGTATAACGGCTTTCAGAACCTGACCTTGGGTAAGAACACGGTGCAATCCGGCGTCACACTTATCGGTCAATAAACGCAGAGCATTTCCTGAGGAAGCCGGCCGGTGTTCGAGCGTTGGTGGTGCTCGGAATAGCGTCTAGCCGCGCTTTTGATTTACGATTCTTAGGGGCAATTGCGCGGTGAAACGTTATTTTCCGTTTTTTCATGTGATGCTGCAAAAAAATTAAACACAATTTCAAGTGTTTATCGTCGTCTACGGGAAACCCCCAATACCTGAAAACAGGCCGATTCGTTAACTTTGAATCATCCAAGGAGATTCTGCGGACAATACCACTTTTCCCCGATGAGGGGCTGGCTACTTACCCCCTCGGCCGGCCCCTCAACCGCCTTTTGCAAATCCTTCTCTGGCGATTTTCAGGCTGTTTTCCCCAAACCCTGCAATGCTTCTATAACAAGTTCAGGCAATTTATGTGTGTCGTCATAGCTAAAGCTGTGAGGGATCTCTTCCACTGGTGTTTTTCGATACCCCTCAGAAAACAACAGGAAGGGCACATTGGCGCGACGTGCCGTTTCCGCATCCACCTCGCTGTCTCCGACATAAAGGCGGGGTCCTGTGGGTGTGACCGCGTTGAAGCTCGCCTCCAGATGCGCCGGGTCGGGTTTGCGCACGGGCAATGTGTCACCGCCAACCACAGCTTCGAAGTGATGCGCCAGATCCAGTGCTTCCAGAATATGGCGCGCCGGAGATTCGGGTTTATTGGTACACACGCCCAAAACGCAGCCCATATCGCGCAGTTCTGTCAGCGCCTGCGGGACGCCGGGGTAGGGAATCGTCTTCTTGCTGGAAGCGGCAGAGTAATGGGCCAATGTCAGCTTAGTCAGTTCGCCATGCCGCTCGATCGGCAGGTCGTGATGACGGATCATGCGTTCGACCAGTTTTTGCAAGCCATTGCCCACGAATTGCTTGATCGTGCTTTCCGGCAGGGGCGCGACGCCAATATCCCCTAAAGTCCGGTTGGCCGCCGCTGCGATGTCCGGAAGGCTATCCACCAGTGTTCCATCAAGGTCGAACATGATTGTCGCGCTCATCGGTTTCCCTGCCGCTAATTTGAGTGTGAGTCAGACCTAACCTGCATGGAATCCTTGCGCAATCACACTCCGGACGCACTTTCAACGGAATTGGGTTGACATACCTGACTAAATTAATCAGATTAACGATAAGACCCCCTCAGCCAACCCAGTTCGGGTCAGCCATATTGTTGAAAGCGCGAACAAATTAAGGCCCTTCGCCCGAGAACCTACTGGAGTTGTCATGATGAATGTGCAGAACCCGAATCCCAGCCAGTCCTACGCTGTGTCCATGCTTCCGGCACATAAGGCCGAAGATCTGACAAAGGGCGGCAACCTGGCCCATATCGAATTGGGCGACCAACTTTATACGCTGCGTATCACACGCGCCGGTAAGCTGATCCTGACGAAATGAGCACGCATTCTTCACGCGGTGGGGCCGCCGTCGGGCGACTGTCCGACCTTAGCCCG
Organism: Ruegeria atlantica; assembly: GCF_013033965.1. Classification (GTDB taxonomy): domain Bacteria; phylum Pseudomonadota; class Alphaproteobacteria; order Rhodobacterales; family Rhodobacteraceae; genus Ruegeria; species Ruegeria atlantica_D. The sequence goes on along the minus strand of NZ_WQFE01000001.1, from coordinate 631,606 downwards.
ATCGAAGCCGGTGCCGTGATGTATCTGCGTCTGTGGAGCGAAAGCCCCGAGGCGCGCGCGAATGCCGCCAGCGATTTCGAAATCGCCCTCGGTCTGGATCAAGGGCGCGCCGCAATGATGACACTGGACCGTCTGTGCGGTTTGTGTGCCCATCACGGTCGCCGTCCTTTAGTGCGGCACGGGCTGAGCTGTTCTTGCCTGGGTGCGGATGAGAACTGCTTTGCGCAGATGATCGGCGCGGCTTCGGAAGGCGCTCGTGAAGATGCGATGATGATGGCGACATTAATTGTCCGACCAGATTTTGCCCCCGCATTGGCATCATTGTCAGAAGAGCTTGGCATGGCGCTGCGCCGGATGACTGCATCGGTGCCATTGCCGACAACCGGACACCATACCCCCTCGGCCGTGCTGCACTAGGCAGCAGGCAGGTTCAAAGCCCCGGCTCCTTGAGCCTGGGCTTTGATTTTCAGCAGCAACCGCAACCCGCGTGATGATGATCATGATCACAAGGTGGGGCAGGGGTGTATCCGTCGACCTCGGACAGAACATCCCGAAGCATCCAGAGGATCATGTCGACATCTTCAGCCTCAATCGTCAAAGGCGGGCGGATTTTCAGGATATTGTCTTTCGGTCCTTCACTGCCGATCAGGATGCGGTGATCGCGCATCCGGTTTTTGACGTAACTGCAGATCTCGGTGCCTTCGGACCCGTCCGGGTTGATCAGTTCCACGCCCAGAAACAAACCCATGCCGCGCACGTCACCGACGCAGCCGAAGTCAGCCTCGATTTGACGAAGCCCGTCCATCAGCCGCGCGCCCATGACACGGGCGTTGTCCTGCAGGCCTTCGTCATCGACGATGTCCAGGACCTCTTTGCCGATCCGGCAAGACAGGGTCGAGCCGCCGAAGGTCGAGAAGAACTCGATTCCGTTGTTGAAGCTGTCGGCGATGGCTTTTGTTGTCACCAGCACGCCCAGAGGGTGGCCGTTGCCGATGGGTTTGCCCATGACCACGATGTCCGGCAGCGCGCCTTGGTGTTCAAAACCAAAATAGTGTTCGCCCAATCGCCCAAGCCCCGTTTGCACCTCGTCAGCAATGCAAACACCGCCAGCAGCACGAATTTTGTTGTAGACTGCGGGCAGATAACCCTTGGGCGGGATGATCTGGCCGCCAACCGACGGGAAGGTTTCAGCGATGAACCCGGCCAGCCCTTGGCCCTTGTCCAACAACGCTGCAATAGCCGGATCAACTAGATCGGCGAATTTCTGTGCCCGGTCGGGATCGTCGCGTTTGAACGAGCCACGGTAGTCGTCTGCGACTTCGACCAGCTCGACCCAATCGGCCTGACCAATTCCGCCGGTTTTGTTGAACTTGTAGGCAGAGATCGCCACCGCCGCGTTGGTATTGCCGTGATAGCCGTGGTCAGGCGTCACGATCCCCTTGGCGCCGGTATGCGCGCGCGCCATTCGCAAGGCCAACTCGTTGGCTTCGGTGCCTGAATTTACGAAGAAGCAGACTTCGAAATGGTCCGGCAGCTTGGACAGAATCTTGTCGGCAAAAGCTGTCTGCGCCGGGTGCAGGTAGCGGGTGTTCGAATTCATCCGCTTAAGCTGATCCGCCGCGACGACTTGAATGCGCGGATGTGCGTGGCCCACGTGGGGGACGTTGTTGTAGGCGTCCAGATAGGGGCGGCCCCATTCGTCGAACAGATGGTGTTTCCACCCGCGTACCAGCATGACCGGATCGTCATAGGTCAGGCTCAGGTTCCCGCCGAAATGGTCGTGCCGCCCTTGCAGGATCGCCTGCTTGTGCGTCGGACGATAGAATACCTTGTCGCCGGGCAGGTTCAGCAGGGCCGCAGGGTTTGGACAGACGGCGTGCCACAACTCCATTTCGTCAGGATCGCCGACACCGGGCCAGTCGTTCTGCATGCCGTCCGTTGTCAGGGCCAGTTGAAAGTGCACATGCGGAGCCCAGCCGCCGTTCTGCGTAGCATCCCCCAATCGCGCAAAAGCCGCGCCCTGCGCCACCGGATCGCCCGGTTTCAGTCGGTCACAGACCTCGGGGTCCAGATGACCGTAGAGCGTATAGAACGGATCGCCTTCGGGTGTCTCATGATGCAGGATCACGACGCCGCCATAGTCCAGATGCGCGTCCCGGTTTTCGACCGCTTCGACCCGGCCGCTCATCGGGGAATGCAACACGGTTCCTGCAGGTGCGAACACGTCCACAGCCAGGTGGACTGTCCGACGGTCCGAGGCTTTCCATGGCCCCTTACGAAACGCAGGCTCGGCGTAGATCAGGCGGGGTTCGTTATAGTAACCCAGCCAGAGGCCCTTTCCGAACTCCTCACCGACGTGCGCGGCTTCGTCCAACGGCATATGGAACGGGTTCTGGGGCCAGGTCGAGTTTTCGACAGACAAAGATCCCATCGGAACGTCGTTCAGATCCTGCTCGAACATCTGGGCGAATTGACCGCGATGTTCGGACAGATAGGCGTGGATACGTTCAGCTCCGTCGGTGACCGGTAACTCGCAAGCGGCGCGCAGCCGGGCGGGCATCAATCCGCCATTCACCGCATCGTTTTCAAGGAATCGCCAAGCTGGGGCCTGGCTAATGGTCACATAGGGATCGTCCGGATTGTCTGCTGCCATAAGGGTCGAGTTCACAACTGACACCGCCAGCCGCATGCGCAGCAGTGGCCAGATCAGATCAACCTCATCAGCGCGCAGTCGATTGGCGGCATGATAACCGCGTACCAAAGCCGTCAGCGCCCGTTCGGGTTTTGGATGGTCCAGAACAACATACGCACCGGCAATCGCCAGATCGCAGATACGCGGTGCGGCACACATGTCACCAAGATCGATCAGGCCAGAGATGGTCTGTCGTTGACCCAAACCGCCCTCGACAAGAATGTTGTAGTCGTTGGCATCGTTGTGAATGGCTTGTTTCGGCAGGCTATCCAGACGATCCGAAACTGCGTCAAAATCTGCACATACTTCGGAAAGCAGCGCGCGTCGTGTGGGGTCGGAAATGACGCCCAATGTATTCGCCACCCAGCCTGCCCGCATCAGATCCCATTTGAAATCCGGGCGATGCAGCCCGTCATGGCTAAATCGTTCCAACGCGCGGTCGGTTGCGCCCAGAACGCGGCCTAGCTTTAGGATCAGTTCTTCAGATTTCGGCGCGGCTTTGGCATAGCATTGGCCGGGCAGACATTCGAGCAACCAAGCTAGTCGGGATTGTCCATCCAGACCTGAGATTTCCGGCAGAAGCGCACCACTGATGTCAGGGTGCACATTGGGGAAGGGCAAGCCCGGAGCCTCGGCAGCGATGTGTTTCAGCGCCTTGATCTGAAGGTCAATGAGCTCAGGATCGCAACCCGCACGCATGACTTTCATCACGTAATCCTGACCGTTTGTGGCCTTGACCAGAAAGTTGAGGTCATACTCGCCGTCCAGCCGGGTCAGCTTGGCCTCAAGCCCCCAATGGGTGCGCAGGGCTCGGGCCCAGAATTCGGTCAAATCGGTCATCTGTGCGACGGCCCCTTAGTCCAGCGCGCGCAGGCGTTTGAACAGCGAGGACGTGTCCCATCGCCCGCCGCCCAATTTCTGAACGTCCTTGTAGAACTGATCGACCAGAGCAGTCACAGGCAACGAAGCCCCCGTTTCATTGGCTGTATCCAGACAGATGCCAAGGTCCTTGCGCATCCAGTCCACGGCAAACCCATGGTCAAAATGGTCGTCCAGCATCGTCTCGTAACGGTTCGCCATCTGCCAGCTGCCAGCAGCGCCCTGGCTGATCACTTCAACGACCGAACGACCATCAAGGCCCGCTTTATCGGCAAAGTGCAGCGCTTCACTGAGGCCTTGGACCAGACCGGCAATAGCAATCTGGTTGCACATCTTTGTCATCTGGCCTGCGCCGCTGTCGCCGATGCGGCGGCAAATCTTGGAATAGACCTGCATGATCGGTTCAGCCGCGTCATACGCCGCCTGATCCCCGCCGCACATGATCGACAGGACCGCATTTTCAGCCCCTGCTTGCCCGCCCGAGATCGGGGCGTCAATAAAGGCGATGCCCGCACCCTTCCCAGCTTCGTACAATTCGCGCGTCACCTTGGCGGATACAGTGGTATGATCGACAAAGATCGCCTCATCGGACATGCCGCTAAATGCGCCACTCTCACCTATGCAAACCATACGCAGGTCGTCGTCATTTCCGACGCAGGCCATAACGAATTCTGCACCTTCTGCAGCTTCGCGCGGCGTTGCAGCCATCGAACCGCCGTGTTGGGCGACCCAGGCTTCGGCCTTTTCTGCGGTGCGATTAAATACGGTGACATCGTGCCCGGCGGCCTGCAGGTGACCGGCCATGGGATAGCCCATGACGCCCAGACCCAGAAACGCGACTTTTGCCATTTGGTGATCCTCTCTGCTGTCCGGTGCCTGTCTTTTTTCAGCAGGCCGGAGTGTTTAGCAGAGACAAAGCAAAGCTGCGCCCAAAGGGCAACCCCGCGTCACGTCTTGCCGCCCAAATCCTGCAGGATCGGGCAATCGGGCCGGTCATCTCCCGCACAGGCATCGATCAGATGGCCAAGCGTGTCTCGCATCGCGTTGAGATCGGCAATCTTAGCTTCGATTTGGGCCATATGCGCGCGGGCCACCTTTTTGACATCGGCACTGGCACGGGTTTCATCCTCATACAGCGCCATCAAGGTTCGGCAATCCTCGATCGTGAAACCCAATGCGCGGGCGCGGCCCAGAAAGTTCAGCTTGTGCACATCCTGACTGCGGAATCTGCGGTATCCGTTGTCATCACGCAGGGGCTTCACCAGACCGATATCTTCGTAGTATCGGATTGTCTTTGCAGGCAGACCTGTCTGATTTGAAACATCGCCGATATTCATGAGGTCACCGTTTGCGTTGAATGGTCTTGCGGGGTGTCAGGCAGGCCGGCCCGCACGCGTCGCAGGCGCAGCGCATTCGAGACGACAAAGACGCTCGACAATGCCATGGCCCCTGCAGCAAGGGCCGGGGACAGAAGGTGGCCGCCAAACGGATAAAGAACGCCAGCTGCAACCGGAATAAGCAGGATGTTATAGCCAAAGGCCCAGCCCAGGTTCTGCTTGATGTTACGCATTGTCCTGCGGCTGATTTCAACCGCATTGACGACACCGCGCAAATCACCAGACATCAGCACAACGTCAGCGGTTTCAATCGCCACGTCAGTGCCGGTTCCGATGGCGATACCGATATCTGCCGAAGCCAGTGCCGGGGCATCATTGATGCCATCGCCGACAAAAGCCAGCGCGCCGAATTTGTCGCGCAGGTCATTGATCGCGGCCAGTTTGCCGTCGGGCAGAACTTCGGTCGTGACATGATCAATACCCAGCTTGTCGGCCAGCGCCTGTGCTGTTCGGGCATTATCGCCCGTGACCATCGCCAGCGTCAGGCCCTTCTCGTGCAACCGTTCCAACGCCTGTGCTGTGCCCGGTTTGATCGGGTCCGCGACCGCAAGCATCGCCGCCGCCTGACCATCGATGGCAATGAACAGGGGGGTTGCCCCTTCAGTAGCGCGCTGGTCGGCCTCGGCCATCAGATCCGAGACAACGATGTCTTTCTGCCTCATCAGCTTGGCCGAGCCGATCAACAGGCTGCGCCCGTCGACCACAGCCCGAACTCCCAGTCCGGTGAGAGACTCGAATTCCTTCACTTCGGGCAATTCGGATGGTCCGGCACGTGTGATGGCAGTGGCAATCGGATGCTCGGAACGCGCCTCGACGGCTGCTGACAAGCGCAGAACAAAGTCGCGATCAAAGCCGTTTGCGGTCGTTACGCTCTCCAGTTCCGGCCGCCCCAGTGTCAGTGTCCCGGTTTTGTCCAGTGCGACCACTTTGGCCTGCTGCAACTGCTGCAAGGCATCGCCTTTGCGGAACAGAACACCCAACTCTGCCGCGCGGCCAGTACCCACCATGATCGAAGTCGGTGTCGCAAGACCCATGGCGCAGGGACAGGCGATAATCAGGACCGAGACCCCGGCGACAAGCGCCATTGGCAAGGCTGGCTTGGGTCCAACGATCAACCAAACTGCAATCGTCAGCAGGGCCACGACAATAACGACAGGAACGAACCTTGCGGTGATGCGGTCGACCAGTCCTTGAATCGGCAGCTTCGCCCCCTGCGCCTGTTCGACCATTTGAATGACCTGCGCCAGCACCGTGTCGGCACCAACGCGCGTTGCGCGCACCCGCAATGCTCCGGTGCCGTTCACCGTACCGCCAACGACTTGATCCGAGGGCGATTTGCCCACCGGCACCGGTTCGCCGGTGATCTTGCTTTCGTCTACATACGAGGTACCTTCCAGCACTTCGGCATCCACCGGAACGCGTTCGCCGGGGCGAATTTGCAGGATATCGCCCACCGCGATATCCGCGATGGGTCGATCAAGGAACGTGCCGTCCTGTTCGACGCGGGCTGTCTTGGGTTGCAAGCCGACAAGCTTGCGGATCGCCGCACCGGTCCGTCCCTTGGCGCGCGCTTCCATGACACGGCCCAGCAGGATGAGGACCACGATCACCGAGGCGGCCTCGAAATACACATTGGCGCTACCTTGCGGCAGAAATTGCGGAGCGAAAGTTGCGGTCACCGAAAACAAGTACGCGGCCCCCGTTCCCAGGGCGACCAACGCATTCATATCGGGCGATCCGCGCATCAGCGACGGGATCCCTTTGGCATAGAACACGCGTCCGGGGCCAGTCAGTATGGCTGAGGTCAGTGCGAACTGGATGAGGTGGCTGGTTTGTGTGCCGATTGTGGCGTGGACCCAATGGTGAAAGGCCGGGATCATGTGCCCGCCCATTTCCAGGATGAATACAGGCAAGGCCAGTACCGCCGCCAAGATCGTCGCGCGGGTCAGCGCATGGGCTTCGTCGGATTTCGTGCGGTCAGTTGGTTCAGCCGTCATGCTGTCCGCCACGCGTGCGGGGTATCCGGCTGCTTCGGACAATTCGGCCAACTTCTGAGGGTTGGTGGCACCGTCGATAAACGTTACCACAGCGGTTTCGGTGGCAAGATTGACCTGGGCATCGACAACAGCGGGATCACCCGACAGTGCGTTCTCGATCTTTGCCGCGCACGAGGCGCAGTTCATCCCACCAATCTTCAGGGTCGTTTGCTTGCTGGCCGCCGGATATCCTGCGTCGCTCAGTGCTTTTGTCAGTGCGTTGATCGGCCCCTGATGCGTGACCTGCGCCATCTCCGTTGCAAAATTGACCGAGGCCTCTGTTACCCCCGGTACGTCTCGCAATGCGATTTCTACGCGCCCCACGCAAGCTGCGCAGGACATGCCCGAGATTTTGAGGTGTGTTGTTTGCGGCGCAGCCATGCGACTCGTCCCGATGTCTAATCTGCCCTTCAAATGGGGGTTCCAGTCACGGGAAGGTCAAGGGGTTTCGTGGATTTTCTTTCCGCACCCGCCACGATGGTGTCATCTGTTCGCAAACACTTCCAACAAGAGGGAGTTGTAGGTTTCCGGCAGCGGGGATCTGACGGCCTCGGGCGAAGCAAAGAATGCAAGCGTGGCAGCGGCCGTGATCAGCACAAAGCCTACAAGAATAAATGCGGCCATATTCAATGAAGATCGCGACATGGGCAAAGTCCTAACTCGAGATGTGTATCAAGCGGTGCTGGATCCGGACTGTTTACTAAGCTGTTGCTTCAACTTTTCATTTTCGGCCTGAAGTTGTGCCAGCTGCTGTCCCAGCGAGTTCAAGTGCGGCCGAAGCTCGGCTTCGGTAAAACGGGGCGTGATGTGGCGCGGGCAGTTCCAGTCCAGCCCTTCGACCCGGATGATGGCGGCGCGTTCAGCCGGGGCATCGGCACCGTCCGGATAAAGGCTGGCTGCTGCGGTTGCGCCTTCCGTGAACTCGACCCTGCCCAGAATTTTCAGGCGGCGCTGGTTGGCGTAATCCATCAGGATCATTGCAATCCGGTCATTGCCATCCAAGTTGCCGCGCGAGATGTACTGTTTGTTGCCCGAATAATCGGCATACCCGATTGTCCGCGGTCCCAAAACCTTGAGAAACCCGATCGGGCCACCACGGTACTGCACATATGGCCAGCCGGTCTCGGACACGGTGGATTGATAGAACCCGTCCCGCGCTTCGATAAAGGCTTTTTCAGGCTCACCGATTTCATGGCCCTGTTGCGGGCCGGTTTCGATGAATTTGGCGTAGGTTTTTGCAGAGCCCATCCGTTCCTGATGGGCACGGACGGCGGGGGTGAAGGTCAGTTCAGAAAAGGCACGGGGCATCAGGTGTCCTTTCAAAGGCGCAGATCGGACAGACCGGGGTGATCGTCCGGGCGGGGGCCATGCGGCCAGAAGAATAAACGTTCGGTTTCAGAAATCGGCAGGTCGTTCAGCGACGCGTGACGTTCAGCCATTCGCCCATCTTCGGCAAATCGCCAGTTTTCATTGCCATAAGACCGAAACCACTGACTGCTGTCATCGCGCCATTCATATGCGTAACGAACTGCAATGCGGTCACCGGAAAACGCCCACAGTTCTTTGATCAGTCGATAGTCCAGCTCCTTGTGCCACTTGCGTGTCAGAAAAGCGTGGATGTCTGCGTGACCGCTCAGAAATTCTGCGCGATTTCGCCACCGACTGTCATCGGTATAGGCCAGCGTCACGGCGTCCGCATCACGACTGTTCCAGGCGTTCTCGGCCATCCGAACTTTTTGTGTTGCGGTTTCCAGGGTGAACGGGGGCAGAGGAGGACGGGTCATGCGCGGGTCTTTCACGCCAAGGAAGCTGCCATCAAAGCGATGGTGAAAAGAAGAGGAACGTACTGGGGCGGGAAGGGTCTGGTACGGCGTCTCATTGGGGTATTCCTGTGTTAACTGATCGGTACACTGTTCCCTCAACATGTACAGATCGGTAAACTTTATCAAGTGCCGATTTGTAGTTTTTTTGATCCTGGATTTGAATCTCCAGAAAGGCCCTAATGAAAACAGCAAGTTAGGCTTCAGTTGTTGCAGCTGTCGCCACAGTGCATTATGTACCGATCAGTACATACAGGAGCTGACGGATGCGCCCAAACAAACGTGACGAGCTGGTCCGCAAGGCATTGCAGGTCTTCTATCGTGACGGATTCCACGCCACGGGCATGGACAAGCTGGTGGTTGAGACGGGCGTGTCGAAAACGTCGATGTACAAGCATTTTCGTTCGAAGGAAGACTTGATCCTGGCGGCCCTGCAGTTGCGGGATGAGAGCTTTCGAAAATGGTTCCTGTGTCGGGTTGAAGAGCTTGCCGATACGCCCGCCGATCAGCTGATTGCGAGTTTCGATGTGCTAGGCGAATGGTTCCAGGAAGACAGCTTTCGTGGATGCATGTTCATCAAGGCGGGCGCAGAATATCAAGAACAGGATCACCCGATCCATGTGCACGCAGCGACATACAAGAAACTGATGCTTGAGTTCCTCACCGATCTGGCGCGCAAAGCGGGCGCCCGCGATCCCAAGGCATTGGGCTGTCAGTTGCTGCTGTTGCAAGAGGGCGCAATCGTGACTGCTGTTTTGGTCAAAAATTGCGATCCCGCGAAAGACGCAAAGACAGCGGCTCGGGTCCTGCTGGAAAATGCCCTGGGTTAACCGGGGTTTAAACCTATGAATGCAGGGTCTTGAGCGAAAAAGACGTTGCGTTGCGATCCGGTGGGATGGGTTGGTTTGCCGGATGTCCAAAGCTACCCTTGTCGAAATTCGATTTGGGAGAAGCTTACATGTCGCTATTTACGCCTACCGCCAACTGGGTCACCGAGGAACACCAGATGTTTGCCGAGATGGCAAACCGGTTCATGGATGACGAACTTGTTCCCAATATCGAACGCTGGAACGAAAACGGTGTCGTTGACCGCGATTTCTGGAACAAGGCTGGGGATATGGGGCTGATGGCTGGCGCGATCCCGGAGGAATATGGCGGCGTCGGCGGCGGAATCGGGTTTGATGCAGTCACGATGTACGGGCAGGCCGCGCGTGGAGACTCAGGCTGGGGCTTTGGCATTCAGTCGATCGTTATCCATTATCTGAACGCCTATGGCAGCGAGGATCAAAAGCAGAAATGGCTGCCCAGACTGGCATCCGGCGAAATGGTTGGCGCTTTGGCCATGACCGAGCCCGGAACAGGGTCGGACGTGCAGTCCATTCGTACGACCGCGGACAAGGATGGGAATTCCTATCGTCTGAACGGATCCAAAATCTTTATCACCAACGGGCAATCCGCCGATTTGATCCTGGTGGCCGCAAAGACGGATAAAACGGAAGGCGCCAAGGGCGTTTCGTTGATCGCCGTCGAAACTGACGGCGCGGACGGGTTTCGCCGGGGTCGCAACCTGAAAAAACTGGGGATGAAGGCCAACGATACGGCCGAGTTGTTCTTTGAAGACGTCAAGGTTCCGATGACCAATCTGATCGGTCCGGAAGAGGGACAAGGCTTTTATCAGATGATGAAGCAACTGCCTTGGGAACGTCTGACCATCGGTATCATGGCGCTGGGCGCAATCGACTTCGCGATTGCCGAGACTGTTCGGTATACGCAGGAACGAAAGGCCTTTGGCCAGCGGGTTATGGATTTCCAGAATACGCGTTTCAAGCTGGCCGAGTGCAAAACCAAGGCCGAGGTCCTGCGCAGTTTCGTGAACGATTGCGTCGGGCAGCTTGAGGCTGGCACATTGGATGCGGCGAAGGCTTCGATGGTGAAATACTGGGGGTCAGAAGTGCAGAACGAAATCATGCACGAATGCCTTCAGCTGTTTGGTGGATATGGGTTCATGATGGAGTACCCAATCGCCCGGCTTTATGCAGATGCGCGCGTTCAGATGATCTATGGCGGCACAAACGAGATCATGAAGGAACTGATCGCCCGCTCGCTGGATAAATAACGTAGAAAAAGGGCTCCCGCCCGTCGTCAGCGTTTGGGTAAAACGTTTTCTCCCGTTGGGGCGGGCGGGTGTCGGCACAGCCCGCACCTGCCCAGCCCCCCTGCCGTCCGCAGGACGCAAGGCCGTAGGTCGCGCAGAGCTCGTCACACGAATGTTAGGTCAAAATGGACCAACCTGATCCTGCAGCCATATCCGAAACGACCGTAACGGTTCGGATTCCGGTCGTGTTTTTGGCCAGACCAAATAGAACTGCCCAAGGCTGATGTGGGGGCCGTTCCAAGCCGGTACCAACCTTTCAGTTTTTAGTTCGTCTTCAATCAGGTAACTGGGCAATAGCGCCGCGCCAAGCCCGTGGATCGTAGCCTGGACCATGGTTGAGAACTGATCGAACAGCATTCCCTGCATCCCCGACGCGTCACGCCCTTGCTCGGCAAACCACCGCTCCCAAGCGTCGGGCCGGGTTTCAAGATGCAGCAATGGGGCCTTCATCAGCCAGCTCAAATCCTTGTCGAGCTCGGGCAGCAGATCCGGCGCGCAGACCGGAACCACATCTTCTCGCATGATCGGCAAGTAGTTTACTCCTGGCCAGTCCTTTTGACCAAAGTGAATGGCGGCATCAAAATGCTCGGTCTCGAAATCAAACGGCTTGAGGCATGTGCTCAGGTTCACGGTTACTTCGGGGTGGCGACGGGCGAAATCCTGCAGGCGCGGTGCCAGCCAGTGCATTCCAAAGGCGGGCAGGATGGACAGGTTCAGCGATCCGCCGGTTGGATTTGCCTTCAGTTTCAATGACGCTTGCGCAATCTGGTTCAGCGCTGCACGCGCCACCAGAACATAGTCCTTGGCAGCGGGGGTCAGGTGCAGTCGCATCCGGTTACGCTGGATAAGCGCAACGCCCAGTTGTTCCTCCATGGTCTTAAGCTGCCGACTGATTGCGCTTTGGGTCAGCGACAGCTCTTCGGCCGCAGCTGAGGCGCTGCCGAGGCGATCAACGGCCTCCAGTGCCAGTAGCGAGGGGATTGAGGGTAAGAACCGACGGGGCGCAATCATATGATAAATCCTCATACCTTTCACACGGAATATCACTGGCAATCGCCGTGCACCAGCCCGATACAGAGGTGTGGATTCCAGCGTGGATGTGAACCAATGACCCTAGCGACCTGTATTCAAGAGTTTCAGCCCGCCGACCGGTTGGACGGCATTGAGCTGTCAGAGATCGTTCGTATCTCAGAGCAGGCCGCGCGCCTTCGCGCGCAGGGTGTCGACGTGATTGCGCTTAGCACTGGAGAGCCTGATTTTCCGACCCCACAGCATGTTGTTGAGGCGGCCCATCGCGCAGCTGTTGACGGGCAGACACGGTACCCCGCAACGGCAGGAACGCCAGCGTTGCGCGAAGCGATCGCGACGGAAGCTGGCGCGCGTCCCGAAAATGTAATCGTTTCGACAGGAGCCAAGCAGGTTTTGTCCTGCGCGATGATGGCATCTTTGAACCCTCGTGACGAAGTGATCATGGCCGCGCCATTCTGGACGAGCTATGCGGATATGGTCAGGCTGGCCGGTGGGGTTCCCGTGGTCGTCAGCTGTCCGGCTGAGCAAAGGTTCAAGCTGCCTCCGGGGCAATTGGAAGCTGCGATTACCTCGCGCACACGTTGGCTGATGTTGAATTCGCCGTCCAATCCAACCGGTGCTGTCTACTCCAAGGCTGAATTGCAGGCGCTGGGCGTTGTTTTGCAAAATCACCCACAGATTTCGGTGATTTCTGACGAGATATATCAACACCTGTCATTTGTGCCCTTCACGCCTTTTGTGCAGGCTGTTCCCGAGTTGGCGGATCGAACGTTAACCGTTAACGGTGTGTCCAAAGCCTATTCCATGACGGGATGGCGTATCGGGTGGGGCATTGGGCCAGTTGCTTTGATCAAGGCGATGGTTGCTGTGCAGGGGCAAATCACATCTGGTGCTTGTTCAATTGCTCAGGCTGCAGCTTTGGAGGCTGTCACCGGACTGCAGGACCTGTTGGTGACACGCCGTCAGGCTATGCGCGCGCGCCGCGATCTGGTTGTCGAAGGGCTGAACGCTGCCGGTTTGGAATGTGCCGTACCGGATGGCGCGTTTTATGTCTTTCCTAAAACTCATGCGAAAATGCCCACCGACCATGAATTCTGTCGCTTTCTGCTGGATGAGGCGGGCGTGGCGTTGGTACCGGGACGCGCGTTTGGGATGCCGGGGCATTTGCGGCTTTCTTTTGCCTATGCCACCGAAAGTCTGCAAGAAGGTATGCGCCGTATCGCGGACGCTACAGCCAAACTGTAACCAATTAAGACCGGAAGACACCCAATGGACCGCGCCCAGATCGTTCACGAAAACTTCCTGACTAGGGTCGCTAATCGCGATTTTCCACAAGGGCCGAGCCCGAAGCCGGGTCTAAGCCACACCGATGCGGTTTCGTTGTACCGATCTCAAGTGCTGAGCCGTGCACTGGATCGGACCAGCCGGGCGATGCAGAAAGCGGGGCAGGGGTTTTATACCATCGGCTCGTCCGGCCACGAAGGGATGGCCGCCGTGGCGCATGCGTTGCGTCCGACCGATATCGCCTTTCTTCACTACCGCGATGCGGCATTCCAGATCGCCCGGGCCGAGCAGGTTCCAGGCCAGCAGATCGCGTGGGACATGTTGCTCAGCTTTGCCTGCTCGGCGGAGGATCCGACTTCGGGCGGGCGGCACAAGGTTTTGGGTTCAAAGGCGCTGACGATCCCGCCGCAGACTTCGACGATTGCCAGCCATCTGCCCAAGGCTGTGGGTGCAGCCTATGCGCTGGGCGCGGCGCGACGGCATGACCCTGAACACCGCGAATTGCCTTTGGATGGGATCGCGATGTGTTCCTTCGGGGATGCTTCCGCCAACCATTCTACGGCGCAGGGCGCAATCAACACTGCAGGCTGGACCAGTGTACAATCGACGCCCTTGCCCTTGTTGTTTGTGTGCGAAGACAACGGAATCGGAATCTCGGTCAAGACGCCAAAAGGCTGGATACAGGCATCGATGGAGCATCGCCCGGGGATCAAGTATTTTCAGGCCAATGGTCTGGATATCTATGATACCTACGTAGTGTCCAAGGAGGCTGCCGAGTATGTCCGCACCCGCCGCAAACCGGCTTTCCTGCATTTGAAAACGGTGCGCCTTTACGGTCATGCAGGTGCCGATGTACCAACCACATACCTGCCAAAAGCCGAAGTTGAGGCGGATGAGGCAAACGATCCCTTGCTGCACTCGGTGCGCTTGCTGGAACAGGCGCGCGCGCTTGGGCCGGAACAGGCGTTGAAAATCTATGAAGACACCTGCGCTCGTACCGACCGGATCGCAGCCGAAGCCGCGACTCGTCCGCATCTGGCGAATGCGACCGAGGTTGTGGCCAGCCTGATCCCACCGAAACGCGTCTGCAGGCCCACCAATGGGCCCAGTGCCGAAGCGCGCACCAATGTATTCGGCGGCGACATGCGGGCTATGAATGACCCGCAGCCCATGAGCCGTCTGATCAATTGGGCGCTGACCGATCTGATGCTGGAACATGACGAGATCGTCTGTATGGGTGAAGATATTGGCCGCAAAGGCGGCGTCTATGGCGTGACCCAGAAATTGCAGCAACGCTTTGGTCCGGACCGGGTAATCGACACACTGCTGGACGAGCAGTCCATTCTGGGGCTGGCCATCGGCATGGGGCATAATGGGTTCATTCCGATCCCGGAAATCCAGTTCCTCGCCTATCTGCACAACGCCGAAGACCAGATCAGGGGTGAGGCCGCGACCCTGCCGTTCTTTTCGAACGGGCAGTTCACCAACCCGATGGTGCTGCGCATCGCCGGGCTTGGGTACCAAAAGGGGTTTGGCGGCCATTTCCACAATGACAACTCACTGGCGGTCCTGCGCGACATTCCGGGCGTGATCATTGCCTGCCCGTCGACAGGCGCAGATGCGGTGCAGATGCTGCGTGAATGCATCCGACTGGCGCGCGAAGAACAGCGAGTGGTGGTCTTTCTGGAACCTATTGCCCTTTATCCAATGCGTGATCTGCACGACGCTCACGATTCAGGCTGGATGATGAGGTATCCATCGCCCGACCAGAGGATTGCGTTGGGCGAGGTTGGCGTGCATGGCGAGGGGACAGATCTGGCCATCGTCACCTATGGCAACGGGCATTACCTGTCCAAACAGGCTCTGCCCGAATTGGAGGCGGCAGGCCTGAAAACCCGCATCATCGACATGCGCTGGCTGGCACCGCTTCCCGTTGATGCGTTGCGTGAGGCAACCAAGTCCTGCAAACACGTTCTGATCGTTGACGAGTGCCGCCGCACCGGCAGCCAGTCCGAAGGGCTGATGGCCTTTTTCGCCGAAAGCAGCCCCACGACTTCAACCGCGCGCGTCGTGGCCGAAGATTGCTTTATCGCAACCGGCCCGGCCTATGCCGCCCCGCTGCCGTCGAAAGGCGGGATTATCACCGCTGCGCTGAAACTGACCGGAGGCCGCTCATGACCCGCACTGCTGTTGTCATTTGCCCCGGTCGAGGGACCTACAACAAGCCCGAGCTTGGCTACTTGCATCGCCATCACGCGCAGCGGACTGAGATGTTTCAGAGTTTCGACGCCATACGCGCCGAAGCCGGGCAAGAGGCCGTTACCGCACTGGATAGCGCGGCACGGTTCACGGTTTCCAAGTACTCAAAGGGCGATATTGCGTCACCGCTCATTTACGCCGCTTCGCTGGCAGATGCACAATCGCTGGCCGATGATATCGAGGTGGTTGCGGTCACCGGGAACTCGATGGGGTGGTACATCGCGCTGGCCGCCGCCGCGGCTTTGTCGCCACAGGACGGGTTTCGTGTTGTGAACACGATGGGAACGCTGATGCAGGATCACCTGATCGGTGGCCAGCTGGTTTATCCCTTTGGCGTCGACGATTGGGCGGATGACGCTGTCCGCAAGGCTGGGCTGCTGGAGGACGTGGCACGCATCAACGCGATGGATGGACATGATCTTGCGCTGTCTATTGATTTGGGTGGGATGCTGGTTTTGGCAGGCAATGAAAAGGGGCTGAAGGCATTCGAGGTGTCGCAACCTACCGTGCAGGACCGTTTTCCGATGCGCTTGCCGAACCACGCCGCGTTTCACACGTCCCTGCAGGCTCCGGTCGCTGCCCAAGGGCGCGCTCAGCTAGGTGCCGAAATGTTCGGACAGCCTGAACGCCCCCTGATCGACGGTCGTGGAAATATCTGGTGGCCGGGTGCTACCGATACAGAGGCGCTGTGGGGCTATACGTTAGGCCATCAGGTGACCGAACCGTATGACTTCACCCGCGCGATCCAGACTGCTGCGCACGAGTTTGCGCCGGATTTGTTCATTGTCACCGGTCCTGGCGCGACCTTGGGTGGTGCAGTCGCGCAGTCCCTGTTTCTGGCGAATTGGCGCGGCATGGCAGATAAGGCCGCGTTTCAGGCCCAACAGGAAGCCTGTCCCTTCCTGATAGCAATGGGGCGCGAGGATCAAAGAGCCCTTGCAACAGGTTAGCGCCACCCCGATGATCCGCGCAATTTCAAGGAGCGCGAAGTGAGCGACCACAACCAGTCCCTTTGGCTGAAAACATGCCGTGAACACGTCGAACCCGCGATCTCGACCAGTGACATCACTGTTGATCTGGCGGTGATCGGCGGTGGCTACACCGGCTGTTCTGCGGCCCTGACTGCAGCCAAAGCAGGTGCCTCGGTCTGCGTGCTTGAGGCGCATGAGATTGGTCACGGCGGCTCGGGTCGAAATGTCGGGTTGGCAAATGCAGGGCTGTGGTTGCCGCCCGCCGAGATTCGCGCGCATTTGGGTGACATGGTCGGAAACCAGTTGATTGACCTTCTGGCCGCTGCTCCAACTGAAGTGTTCAGCTTGATCGACCAGCACGACATAGAGTGCGAACCTGTTCGAAACGGAACTCTGCATTGTGCGCATTCTGCGGCGGGTTTTAGGGATCTGCAGGCCCGACACGCGCAACTCAGCGCTGCTGGTGCACCGGTTGAGTTGCTTTCTGCAGAACTGACCGAGCAACGTACAGGAAGCGCGGTATTTCATGGCGCCATGTTTGACCCTCGCGCGGGGACAATTCATCCGTTGGCCTACGTGCGGGGGCTGGCACGTGCAGCGGCCGAAGCCGGTGCATTGATCTGCACACAAAGCCCGGTTCGGTCTATGGAACATGTCGATGGAACCTGGGTGCTAAAAACATCGCAGCGCACGGTGCGTGCAAAGTCCGTGGTGCAGGCAACTAACGCCTATCACAGCGATCTGAGTGCATCAGCCCCCGCATATGTGCCGGTCTATTACTTTCAATACGCCACAGCCCCGTTGTCAGACAATCTTCGCGCCAGCATTTTACCGGACGGCGAGGGGTGTTGGGACACAGGCCTGATCATGACCTCGTTCAGAATGGATCATGAGGGGCGGTTTATCATTGGTGCCATGGGTGATCTGGATCGGGCAGGCGGTGCGATTCACAAAAGCTGGGTCAAACGCAAGCTGGCTCAGCTGTATCCACAACTGGCTGATCAGCCGTTGGTCGAAGGATGGCATGGTCGCATCGCTATGACTTCGGATCACATCCCCAAGATCACACGGATTGGCCCCAATGCTTTATCCGTCCACGGCTATTCCGGGCGTGGGATCGGACCGGGCACCGTCTTTGGCCGTCTTGTTGCCGAGAGCTTGCTGCAGGACGACCCAGGTCTGTTACCAGTGCCTGCCGTCGTCGAATATCAGGAAAATTGGAAAGTCCTGCGCCGCGCGTATTTTGAAACTGGCGCGGCGCTGACGCATTTTTTCAAGGCGCGGTTCTGACGTCAGACCGCGCGGGTGATGCCGCCATCCACCCGTATGTTTTGACCAGTGATATAGCCGCCGCCCTCTGACGCGAGCATTGCCACGACCGAGGCGATTTCATCATAGCTGCGTCCGTAGCGGCCCAACGGGATGCGTGCACGGAACTCTTCCTTTTCGGGCAGGCTGTCTATGAACCCGGGCAGGACGTTGTTCATCCGGATATTGTCGGCGGCGTATTTGTCCGAGAACAGCTTGGTGAAGGCTGCCAAGCCCGCGCGGAATACGCCTGAGGTTGGGAAGACCGGATCGGGCTCGAACGCTGCAAAGGTCGAAATGTTGATGATCGATCCGCCCCCTTGTTCCTGCATAACCGGTGTCACCAACCGGGTCGGTCGCACGGCATTCAGGAAATAGACGTCCATACCGGTGTGCCAATCCTCATCCGTCAGTTCCAGAACGGGCGCACGTGGACCATGCCCGGCCGAGTTGACCAGCACGTCGATGCGTCCCCAATGGGCCATCGCAGTATCCACCAGTTTTTGCAGATCATCCGTCGACTGGTTTGAACCCGTCACACCAACGCCGCCCAGTTCGTGCGCTAACGCCTCGCCCTTGCCGGACGAGGACAGAATGCCAACCTTAAAGCCGTCTGCTGCCAACCGTCGGGCTGAATCCGCGCCCATTCCGCTGCCGCCCGCCGTTATCAATGCCACTTTGGTCATGTGATTTCTCCATTCATTGACGGCATAAGGATGGGCTTTGGTGGTCAGATTGACCAATCAGAATTGCTACGCTTATGCTGTAGAAAAACTACAGGATAAAGTTATGGCAGCACTTCCGCCTTTAAATGCCTTGCGGGCTTTCGAAGCCTCCGCGCGCCACCTGAACTTCCGCTTAGCTGCTGAAGAGTTGGGTGTCACTCAGGGGGCCGTCGCGCAGCAAGTGCGCGGGCTTGAGGAACGGTTGGCCGTGACACTGTTTGACCGCCTGCCGCGCGGACTTTCGCTGACCGAGGCCGGACGCAGGTTTCACACGCCTTTGCGCCGGGCTTTCCGACTGATCGAAGACGCTGTCGAGGAACTATCGGAGGACAGGCAAATCACCATTTCTGTCACGCCCAGCTTCGCTTCGAAATGGCTGGTTCCCCGTCTTCAAGACTTTACCCGTAATTACCCGGACATTAGCGTCCAGGTCGACGCGCGGGAAAGGCTTGCGGATTTCCAGGGGGATGGCGTCGACATTGCCGTCCGACAAGGGCGCGCGCCGTTCGGGTCAGGCATGGTCGCTGAACCTTTGTTCTCGACTACTTTCGTTCCTGTTTGCAGCCCAGAGATGGCGGCTGGCATTTCCAAGCCTGCTGATCTGACACAACATACTCTGCTGAACGACACGCATGGGCTGTGGCCCCTGTTTCTGCAGCGGGCAGGCATCATAGGCAAGCCGAAAACGATGAGTTTCAGCCAAACCAGCCTTGCCATCGACGCAGCCGTCTCTGGCCAAGGGGTCGCGTTGGCCAATGAACCGCTGGTTTCCGCCCAGGTGGCCTCGGGTCAGTTGGTTCGTCCGATACCTGACGAGATGGTCGAGGATCTGGGATTTTACATCGTGACACCCAAACAACCCCGCCAACCTGCCTTGGTCGCAGTGATGAAAGACTGGCTACTGTCTCAGTCCTGAAGCGTACCTGCGATGGCCTCGATCCTGTCACGTAACCAGCGATGCGCCGGATCGTTGGACGACCTCTGGTGCCAGACCATGTAGATCGAGACGGGTTCGCAGGCGAATGGCAGTGGTGCACAATCCAATGCTTGTAGCGGACCATGTTTCATCAGCGCCGTATCGGTAGAAATCAAGTCGCCGCCTTTCACGAACGAGGTAATGGCATTGAAATGCGGAAGGGTAACGGTAGGAGGCCTGATCTGGTTTTGATCGACACCACGCATGACAGCGCGTGAGCTACGGCCGTCCGAAAAACGCACCTCGACATGTTCGGTTTCGCAGTAGGTCTCCCAACTGTCCGGAGGCAATCGCCGAGTGCCGTCAAAATAGATCATCAGCGGGCTGCTGAGGATGCGCTTTTGAAAGATGTCCGGCCCATCCGGCGGCAAGGGCGTTAGCATCAATTGACACCGGTCACTGCGCAACAACTCAGGGTCAGGAACGCCCGAGGGGATAAACCCCAGCCCCAGCTGGACGCCTTCTGCCCGAACCGTTTGCAGCAACTGCGGGAAAATCAATTCCCTGGGCATGTCGTTCGTGGCGATGTGAAAGATCATCTCTTCGGAAAGTGGATCGAATGGTCGATCTTCGGTCAGCGCGCGCATTCCGTCCAGAACGTGCTGCACAGGATCTTTCAACGATAAGGCGCGTTCGGTGGGCGTCAAACCTTGACCTGATCGCACGAACAGCGGATCGCCCAAAACCGACCGCAGTTTGGACAGGGTGTGGCTGATGGCCGATTGTGTCACCCCAAGGCGGTCCGCGGCTTTGGACACGGAGTTTTCCTCGAGAATGGTCAGGAAAACCCTCAGGACTTTGCCATCGAGATCCATGAAATCAATTTTGCTCATACTATGTATGATTATTCATGAATGGATTTACTGTCTATGCCGCATTAGGTGAGATCTAGATAATTGGAGGCGCACGATGGGGATCCGCTTTTTCTCGGACAAGAACCGGCCGGTCCACATGGGACCGTACCCGTTAGAGCGATTGGTGCGCCAGAACGTGATGCCGGACTTGTCCGCTATTCAACCCATGCCCATGCTTAGCTTTCACCGGCCAGAACAACCCGAAAGCATTGTCAACGCGATGGGTGAGTTTCAGGCGATGATGGACACCATACGCGACGGGTTCGTGAATGCCGTCCCCTCGGATATTCCGATTGATCCGATCGCGCGGGCCGATCACCTGAAGGCTTTTGGTTATTTCAACGACGCGTCAATGATGGGGTGCGGACCTTTGCCGGCCGAGGCGGTGCTGTCCCAGCCACGTCGCAACCCCGATATTGACCGTCTGGCCCATGCATTGAAGACACGCCAGACCAAGACGCTGGCGTCGGGCATCGATGTCATCATGGCCGACCTTAAGGAAAGTATGGAGGCGGCCCCCAAGCCGATGGACACGCATCGCCACGCCATCGTCTTTCTTTATGAACACAACCGTGATCCGAACCGGGATGAGCCCGGCTCGGATTGGATCATGGACGCGCAGGACCACCGGGCTTGTTTGCTGGCGACCGAAAATGCAGTGGTGATTGCCAATTATATCCGGTTGTTGGGGTTCGATGCGCGGGCGCATACGGCGATGTCCTCCGAGGTCGATCTGGGTAAACTGGCGGTCGCAGCGGGCTTGGCCACAATCGAGGATGGCGACGTCGTCGTGCCGTGGCTAGGCAAGCGATTTGGGTTGGCTGTCGTTTCGACCGGGATGGAGATTGCACATGATCGGCCCCTTCTGCCGATGGCGCAGCAACCGTGGTTTCGCACCCAAGGCCCTGCATGGTGGCTGGGAACGGGGTTCGCCAAGAATGCCCTGAACCGGGATGCTTACGCCAAACGACGCTACGTGGACGGGGCACATCCATTCGAGAAGCTTAAGCGCGTCGAGGACCCGACGACCTATATCGACGAAGAAAATGTGGCCCGTGTTCCCAAACGTGCCGATATGTTTGCCCGCGCACAATTCGGGGATATGGGCAAACCGCTGCAAGATGCAGCCAGGGGGGGGCACTATGTGCGCAAGGCCGCCCCCAGTTTCGCGCAACGCCGCTCATTAGGCGCATTTGTGTTGTTGCAGGACGGGGACAGCGCGGATGGTCCATGTCCGACCGATGCTGCCCGAAATGCCGCGAATATCAAGGCAGCGACCTACTTCCTTGGGGTCGACGCGGTAGGTCTAAGCCGTTGCCCGGAATGGGCGTGGTATTCCCACGACGCGACGGGGGAAGAGATCAACCCGCCCCATGATCAGGCCATCAGCATGATCATCGACCAGGGTTATGAAACGATGGAAGGCGCAAGCGGCGATGATTGGATCAGCGTGGCCCAGTCTATGCGCGCCTACCTGCGGTTTTCACTTTTGGGCGGTGTAATCGCGCAGCAGATCCGCAACCTCGGTTACAAGGCCAAGGCGCATACGGTCATGGACGGTGAGGTGCTGCAACCGCCGCTTTTATTGCTGTCCGGGTTGGGCGAGGTCAGCCGAATCGGCGAGGTCATTCTGAACCCTTACCTTGGCCCAAGGCTCAAGTCCGGTGCGGTGACGACCGATATGCCAATCGAGCATGACAAACCGATTGATTTTGGCCTGCAGACCTTTTGCGAAAGCTGCAACAAGTGCGCGCGGGAGTGCCCCTCAGGGGCGATTACCGCGGGGCCGAAGTTGATGTTCAACGGCTACGAGATCTGGAAATCCGACAGCCAGAAATGTGCAACCTATCGTGTGACCACGCCCGGCGGCGCAATGTGCGGACGCTGCATGAAAACCTGCCCTTGGAACCTCGAAGGGATATTCAAGGAACGCCCGTTCCGGTGGGCCGCGATGAACATCCCTCAAGCAGCACCAGCATTGGCGAAACTGGACGACGCGGTGGGCAATGGCGGCCTGAACGACATCAAAAAATGGTGGTGGGATATCGAATTGCAGTCGGACGGAGCCTATCGCCCGACGCAACATCCGCTGAACCGGCGCGACCTGCAAACGGATCTGGACCTGAAATACGAGGATCAGACTCTGGCCGTTTACCCCGCCTATCTGGCCCCGCATCCGTGGCCCTATCCCTTTGCGATGGATCGCGAGGCAGGGATCGCGGCTTACGAGGCGTTGATCAGTGCAGATGAATACAAGACCCGTAAGACTGCGGGCGACATTTCAGTTATCCATCGCTACCAGATTGCCGGAGACGCGCCGGTGATGCGTGTTGCGGTGACCAAAGTCGACAAAATGACTGCTGATGTAACGAAGTATGAATTCTCACCGCTGGACGGTGCGCCCCTGCCGGGATGGACAGCGGGCGCACATCTGGACGTGCTGGTTGCACCCGAATTCCTGCGCCAGTATTCAATGTCTGGCGACCCTTCGGACAGTTCCGTCTATCAGATCGGCGTCCTGCGCGAGGATGAAGGACGGGGCGGTTCAGCCCTGCTGCATCGCATCTTCGACGAAGGGCGCAAAGTTTTCATCTCAAAACCTATCAACCATTTCGAACTGGATGAAACCGCAACCAGGACTTTCCTGATGGGAGGAGGGATCGGCATCACCCCGATGATCGCCTTTGCGCACCGCTTGCATGCGCTGGGTAAGCCGTTCGCGTTGCACTACTCCGCCAGCACGCGCGGCGGTGCCGGTTATCTGGAGGATCTGGCGGCGACGCCCTGGGCCGATCACGTGCATTTCCATTTCTCGGATGAAGGCACGCGCGCTGATCTTGATGCTGTCCTGTCCGGCTATCAGCCGGGCTGGCACGTTTATACCTGTGGACCGGATCGGTACATGGACGGAGTCATTGCAGCGGCTGAGCGACAGGGTTTCCCCGAAGAGGCGCGGCATCTTGAGTATTTCTCGGTCCCTGAACAACCGGAATACGAAAACCATCCCTTTACGCTGAAGCTGGCAAAGTCCGGCAGGGAACTCGCTGTCCCTCAGGACAAGGACGCTGCTCAGGTTCTGAACGAGGCGGGGATTCACGTCGACGTAAAGTGCTCTGACGGCATTTGCGGGGTTTGCAAATGCGGTGTGGTTTCCGGAGATATCGAACACCGTGATTTTGTTCTGTCAAACAAGCAACGCGAGGATGCGATCATCCTGTGTCAAAGCCGCGCGGCTGAACCTGACGGTGTGATCGAACTCGACCTCTGATCCGAGGTCTGAAAACGACCTCGAAAATCAAAAAAATTGGTCGTTCCAGCCATGGACGCCATGGGGTTGCTGCACTAACGTCCCCTGCGAACCCCAGTGAATCCTGATCAACAGGTGCGAGGTATTTTCATGGATTATCACAGCCCCGCCAGCTTTGCCGAGGCGTCGGCTCTGGCCGCGAACGCGACGGGCATCACACGGTTTCTGGCAGGCGGCACCGATGTTCTGGTGCAGCTGCGCTCAGAACTGGTGACGCCCGACACGCTGATCGACCTCAAAAAGATTGATGGCGTCAGTGATATCAACAGCAATGCCGATGGCAGCTGGACGCTGGGTGTTGCTGCTACCGGAGCGGAAATGAGCGAGCATGCTGAACTGGGCCGGGACTGGCCCGGCGTGGTCGAGGCGATGGACCTGATCGGTTCGACTCAGGTGCAGGGGCGCGCGACCTTGACTGGCAACCTGTGCAACGGATCGCCTGCTGCGGATTCCGTGCCCGCCATGGTAGCTGCAGGTGTGAGCGTTACAGTGACTGGACCGGAGGGTGACCGAGAGGTTGCAGTCGAAGATATCCCGACCGGTCCCGGCAAGACATCGTTGGCCAAAGGTGAACTGATCTCGGCCGTCCACATTCCCGCCCGTGGCGAGAATGGTGGAGACGCCTATTTGCGGTTTATTCCGCGCACCGAAATGGACATTGCCGTTGTCGGCGTTGGTGTAAACCTTCGTCTGGACGGCGATACTGTCACCGAGGCTCGCGTTTCATTGGGTGCTGTTGCCCCGACCGTGCTGCTGGTCGAAGACTGCGCTAAAGCCATAATCGGCAGTACGCTGGATGATGCCGCGCTGGATGCGCTGGCTGCTGCGGCATCCGCCGCCTGCAACCCGATCGACGACAAACGCGGCACAATCGCATTCCGCACCGAGGTCGCAGGCGTTCTGGCCAAGCGTGCCGCGAAAATCGCCTATGCCCGTGCGAAGGGAGAACAAGCATGAGCAAGTTCCACGTATCTACCACTGTAAATGGCGACACTGTCGAATACCTGTGCGATCCGCGGGAGACCCTGCTGGACTGTTTGCGCGACAAGCTGAACTTGACCGGCGCGAAAGAGGGATGTGGTACTGGTGACTGCGGCGCCTGTTCAGTCTCGGTTGACGGCCGTCTGGTCTGTTCCTGCCTGATGCTCGGCGTTGAGGCCGAGGGCAAGCAGATCGAAACTGTCGAGGGCATCGCAGATGGCGACGTTCTGCACCCGCTGCAGAAGAAGTTCATTGAACATGCAGCACTGCAGTGCGGCATCTGCACTCCGGGCATTCTGGTCGCGGCCAAGTCGCTGCTGGAAAAGAACCCTAACCCGACCGAAGAGGAAGCCCGGTATTGGCTGGCGGGCAACCTCTGCCGCTGCACCGGTTATGACAAGATCATTCGCGCCGTCATGGAAACGGCCGAAGAACTGCGGGAGGCTTCGTAATGGCACTCGACGATCGCAAATCTGAATTCACTTTTGTTGGCACGCGACCGAACCGTCCCGATGGGTTGGACAAGGTTACGGGCCGCGCCAAATTCGGGGCCGATATGTCGGCACCCGGTATGTTGCACGGCGCGATCCTGCGCTCGCCTCACGCCCATGCGCGGATCGTGAAAATCGACACGTCGAAAGCCGAGGCGCATAAGGAAGTCAAAGCCGTCGTGACCCGCGCGGATTTTGCAGACGTTCCGTTCAAGCCCGGGCTTGAGGGCGAGTTCTGGAACGTTCTCGAAAACGTCATGGCGGGCGAAAAGGCTTTGTACGACGGTCACGCCGTTGCGGCTGTTGCTGCCACATCTGCCCTCGCAGCGCGCGATGCGCTCAAGCTGATCGAGGTCGAATACGAAGTGCTGCCCCACGTCACCGATGTGGATAAGGCGATGGCCCCGGATGCTCCGGTCATTCGCGAAGGCGCTGCGGATTATTCGGTTCCGGAAGGGATGCACCCGAACGTCGTGCGTTACCACGAAAGCGGGCACGGCGATGTCGAAGCTGGCTTTGCCGAGGCTGATCTGGTCATCGAAGACAGCTTTGTCACTGAGGCGACCCATCAGGGTTATATCGAACCCCATGCCTGTTTGGGGATGCTGGGCAATGACGGCAAGGGTGAGCTGTGGTGTACCACGCAAGGTCACTGGATCGCTCAGAAGACCTGTGCGGCGCTGCTGGGCATCGAAACCTCGCAGCTGCGTGTAACGGCCTCGGAAATCGGCGGCGGATTTGGTGGCAAAACCACTGTCTTCATTGAACCCGTCGCACTGGCACTCAGCCGCAAGGCCAACCGTCCGGTTAAACTGGTGATGACCCGGTCCGAGGTGTTCCGGGCAACCGGCCCCACTTCGTCGGCCTCGATGGACATCAAAATCGGGATGAAGAAGGACGGCACCATTTCAGCGGCGCAAGGTGTGTTCCGCCTGCAGGGTGGTGCATTCCCCGGTGCCCCCGGCGACATGACAGCCATGTGCGCCTTTGCGCCCTACAATCTGACCAACGTCAAACAGGTCGGCTATGATGTTATGGCCAACCGCCCGAAACAGGCTGCATATCGCGCGCCGGGTGCACCGATGGGAGCATTTGCGGTCGAGTCGGTGATTGACGAGCTGTGCAAGAAGCTGGGTCTCGACCCGGTCGATGTACGTCTGAAAAACGCCGCGCACGAAGGCACCAAGGCCAGCTATGGCCCACGGTATGAACGGATCGGTCTGGTGGAAACGTTGGAGGCCGCCAAGGCGCACCCGCACTATTCGGCGCCGCTGAAGCCCGGGCAGGGACGCGGAATCTCCTGCGGATTCTGGTTCAACCATGGCGGTGAAACGAGCGTATCTCTGGCCTTGTCCGAGGACGGCTCAGCACAGTTGATGGTCGGCACACCCGATATCGGCGGCTCGCGCGCATCGATGGCGCTGATGGCAGCCGAAGTGCTGGGCATCCCGTACGAGAACATCCGTGTCACCATCGCCGACACGGCCACGTTGGGGTACAACGATGTCAGCCACGGCTCGCGCGTAACCTACGCCTCCGGTCTGGCCACCATCAAAGCAGCCAAACACGCGGTCGAAAAACTGTGCGAACGCGCGGCGGCCAGCTGGGGAATCCCGACCGACGCGGTCAAATGGGAAAACGGCTGCGCGGTGCCCTCGGGCCCCAATGCCGGTGATTTCGATCCGCGCCCGTTGGCCGATATCACAGCCCACATGGGCTCGACGGGCGGACCGATCTCGGGCCACTTCGAGGCAACGCCCGAAGGGGCAGGCGTGTCCTTTGGTACCCATATCGTCGATGCTGAGGTTGATCCGGAGACCGGCAAAACCTCGATCACCCGCTACACGGTCATTCAGGACGCAGGGAAGGCGATTCACCCGACCTATGTGGAAGGCCAGTATCAGGGCGGTGCCGCGCAGGGCATCGGATGGGCGCTGAATGAGGAGTATATCTATGGGGAGGATGGTCGCCTGCAGAATTCGATCTTCCTCGACTACCGTATTCCTGTCGCCAGCGACCTGCCGATGATCGACACGGTAATTGTTGAAGTGCCCAACCCCGGCCACCCGTTTGGTGTGCGGGGCGTTGGCGAAACTGGCATCGTGCCGCCTTTGGCTGCCATCGCCAACGCCGTGTCACATGCGGCTGGCGTGCGCATGCGTCAGCTGCCAATGTCACCGCCACGCATTCTGGCGGCGCTGAAGGAAAATGGTTGAGGTTCACCTCTGGTCCGGCCTCCGGTCTTTGACCGGGGGCCAGCAGGTGGTCGAGGTGGAAGCCAAGACCACCGGTGACTTGCTGCGCGCTTTGGTGCGCGCGCACCCACAACTTCAAGGTCCGATAGATGCCGGTGTGTCAATTGCAATTGATGGTCGTGTCATCGCCACAGGGCTGACCGAGCCGATCCCTAAGGGCAGCGAAGTCTATTTGATGCAGCGGTTGAGGGGCGGTTAGCTCTCAGGCGACCACGGTTCACGACCGACCATACGATCGGCTTCGGCTGTGAGGTCATTCATGTGGTTCTCCAGGCTTTGGCGCAGCGCTTCGATCTGCTCATCCGTTGCCTTGCGCGGAACGGGATCGGTCCATTCCCGACACAGGAACACGCCTTCGTTGCGCCAGGGGCGCGGCATCAACAGACGATCCCATGTGCCTGCTTCGCGGCCATGTTTCGCGGAAAATGTGATCCCGAACACACGCTTGCCAGAGGTCCGCGCCCAGATCAGTGGCACTGTCGACGAGATCCGTTCCGGTCCGCGCGGCCCGTCAGCCGCAATTCCGATTGAGATCCCCTGTTTCATCTTGCCCAGAACCTCGCGCGACAGGGCGACGTGCCGTTTATGGCTGGACATGGCGATCGTATCCATGCCGAACAATTGCTGAACGCGCCCCACCATACTGCCCGCCCGCGCCGAAGAGGTAATCGAGCAGATCCGCCCCTTGTCCAGAGGAAAGAAATAGGGCGACTGCGCCAACCGCTGATGCCAAAGCACCACGATGACCGGCTCACCCCGCTCGGCCAGCTGGTCCAATTCCTCATAGCCGATACGCTGCCATTGCGTGTTGCGATGAACCATCCGGATATAGCTGGCGATGCGGCGCGCAACCCAATTCAGGGTAGTGTCGCTGTCGGCTATCTTTTTGCGGATGCTCACGGATGGTGTCCTTCTGCTGGCCAATCCGTGTCTTATAGAACTCATCGCAGTGCGCAACTTGTTTGTGCTGCGTATTAGTCGCGCGGAATCTGAAAAAGCCTCTTGAGTCCGCTGCGTGGCTGGCATATCTGATGCCCACCTTAGGGGTATAGCTCAGTTGGTAGAGCGACGGTCTCCAAAACCGTAGGTCGCGGGTTCGAACCCTGCTGCCCCTGCCATTTAAAATCAATCACTTACACTGCTTTCGCTTAGACTAAGTTAGACCAGTTGGGGGCTTAGTTGGGAGTTTTTGTTCCCATTTCGTGCCGTTCTAGCTTGCGAATTCCCGATTCTGCCAGTTCCGCATCACGGCTGAATTAGTGGGCGTCCTAAATCGCGCCAACGTCGTTCAGGCTATGGCCGATAATTGTAGCAATCTCAATTTCGGAGCATCCGGCGATGGCCAATATGGTTACCGCAGTATCGTGCAGATCGTGAAAGGTCAGGCCGGTGACCTCTGCCTTTGCCACTGCCTTGCGCCAACTGGCGTTGAACCCGTGGCTGGTTCGTCTATTGTGTTCTCCTCGAGCGGACAACGTTGTTGGCGGAAATTTCTTCAATCAAACTATCAACGCGAGTTAAAGAAATCGTGCTGACCCCCATTCAGCTCGGTGTAGGTGAATTGAACTTGGTCAATTTTCGCATTTTACCCGATTTTCGCCCGAGTGGTCGCTAGAGCGCCCCACACATTGCTCACTAACTCGCACTGGACAGACCAGGCGCTGCTGAACGCCAAGTTCTGATTGTGCCCGCTTGTTACCCGGTGAAGCAGTGCCGGTAGATGATCTCTTGCCTATCATGCTTGCGAAGGTCCAGATGCTTTACTTCCTTTTCCAACATCCTATTGGTTTCGCACCGATTACGATTAAAGTTGGCGTTTTCTACCCGTTTGGATCTTTTTTCTTCCGCGGACGCAAATAGGTTCGAAAAGACACCGTTTCCGATGATGACGTCTGCTAGTGCGATCATATCCTCCACCTCTGTATGACTGACTGTGCCTGTCGATCAGATTGGTGGCAGTGTTGAACCTCGGGTTTCGTGGAGGTTAATGTTAGTTTAGTCATGCGCTGGAACGGGTGCCCGCAATTCGATCAATCCCGGTTCCCTAGACCTTTGGAATGGCATATGGTCCTGCCCACAACAGACAGGCGGAAGAGGGTTCATGTCGCGATTTGATGGTTACTTCCTGCGGCAGTTGCTGATTCTCTTCGGCTTTTTCACCTTGGTTCTGGTTGGTGTCTTCTGGATTACCCGTTCTGTCAGCCTGTTTGATCGCGTGATCAGCGGCGGCCAGCCTGCGATGGTGTTCCTGGAGTTCACGGCATTGACGTTGCCGACCCTGATACGGACCGTGATGCCAATGGCAGTGTTTGCCGCCGCCGTCTATGCCACCAATCGCCTGAGCCGCGAAAGCGAGATGACGGTGATGCTGGCCACTGGGACCAGCCCCTGGAGGCTGTCGCGCGCGGTGTTTGTATTCGGTGTTATGACCGGCCTGATGATGGCCGCGATCAGTGTCTTTCTGCGGCCCGCGTCAGTTGAGCAGTTAGAGCAGCGTCAGGCCGAAGTTGCGGGGGATGTCACCGCCCAGCTTTTGAATGAGGGTGAGTTTCTGCATCCCGCTCAAGGTGTTACGGTCTATATCGGGGAAATTGATCTAGACGGGACCCTGTCAGAGGTTTTTGTCTCGGATCGTCGGAATGAACAGGACCCGGTTAGCTATTCCAGCAAGACGGCTTATTTGGTCAACAATGGCACCGGCATTCATCTGGTGATGGTCGACGGAATCGCACTGCGCCTGGATCCGCAAGGACGGACTTTGTCGTCGACGCTTTTTGCGGATGCTTCCTATGACATCTCGGAACTGACAAGCTCCGATACCAGTGCCATGAGGACACTTGAGGCGATCCCGACGATCGAGTTGATCCAGGGTCGGAGTGACATTCTGGCAACCGAACATTTCTCGGAAGGGGAGTTGATCGAAGAGCTGCATCAGCGCTTCTCGTGGATTGCCATTTGTGTTGCGGTGGCGATGGCTGGGTTTTCGACCTTGATGCTGGGCAGCTTTTCGCGCTTTGGGCTATGGCCGCAGATTTTCGGAGCTTTCACGATTTTGGTCCTGCTGGAGGGCGTCCGGGGCTTTGTGTCGCCGGTCGTGATTGATGATCCGAATCTGTGGATTTTGCTTTATATGCCTGCGGTTATCGGCGTCCTGATTTCATGTGTATTCCTGTTGATTGCCGGGCGGCCATTGTTGCACACCCGATCGCGGGGTGCGAACGGGACCTTATCTCAAGCCTGATCCGCCGAACGCAGGTCGGTCAGGCACGTCACGACATCGTCAAAAGCATCGCTGTCCCGTCTAGTTACAAGATAAAGGGGCAACATCAGTTCCATCGCTTTGGCAACCGGTGCCAGGGTACCTTCGTGCAATTGATCCCGAATGACATATTCGGGGAAGTAACCTGTGCCGCCGCGCCGCAGAATGTAACGCAGGCCCATCATGCAATTGCCCAGGAAGAGCGTCTGGGCCGACGCTTTGCGGGCAGCAGATCGCACGTGGTCCTGATAGACCTCGCCTAGCTCGAGATTTACGAAAACTGGCTCCTCACCAGCGCCGGGCGTTTCGACCAGCATCAAACGCTCAGGCGCCAGTTCCTGAAACAGAACGCGTCGGTCAAATGGCTTTTCGTGGGTGAGCGCCGCATCCAGCACATGCGTCGCAACAGCTTCGACCATATTGAGGTCGTGATCGTAGTTCAGGGTTAGCAACAACTGGCCATGGAGCTGTTCATATCGAATGGCCAGATCGACCAGCAATGGATCCCAGATGCTTAGCTGCGCACCAAGGCGCAAGGCGGTCCGGTGTGGTGATTGGTTTGGCAAGTCACAAGAGGCAAAGGACCAAAGCGAAAGCACTTGTTCTGCATAAGGTCGAAACTGGCGTCCGAACTCAGTCAGGTTTGTGCCGCCAGCACCGCGCGTGAACAGAGGCTTTCCGGTTTCCTCTTCGATCAACTTTATACGGGCGCTGACCGCAGTCTGAGTGACGTTGAGCTGTCGCGCGGCGGCATGAAAGCCTCCGGTGTCTGCAACACAAAGGAATGTCTCAAGGGCTTTGATCTGCATATCGAAAGTATTTTTTGATTGATCTGATAAAATCAATTCATTTTTTTCAACTTTTGCCTCTGGCTATGCTGGCGACAGCAGATCAGTCAGAGGAAGCATCATGCTGGACAAAAGCCACAAACCCACCTGGACCAGTTTTGAAGAGGCGACCAAGGCCGACTGGGACGCCGTCATGGAGTATGAAGAGGCGTACAATGCCGCCCTTCCGGACCGTATTCTGGATGCGATCCGCTCTCTGGACGAGGAGTGGACGCCTTATCCCGTCAACCGCTATCAGCACAGCTTGCAGGCTGCGACACGTGCTTATGAAGATGGCGCGGACGAAGAACTGGTCGTTGCTGCACTGATCCACGACACCGGTGATATCCTGTCGCCCTACAACCATGGTGAGCTGTCAGCCGCGATGATGAAGCCCTATGTCAGCGAGAAAACCCATTGGATTCTTAAACACCACTGCGTGTTTCAGGGGTATTACTACAATCATCATTTGGGTGGCGACCGCAACGCCCGCGACAAGTATCGCGACAGCCCCTATTGGGAGGACTGCCGCTATTTCTGCCATGAGTACGATCAAAAGGCGTTTGACCCGGACTATCCAACCAAGCCGCTGGAGTTCTTTGAACCCATGCTGCGCCGCGTGCTGAACAAGGGCGAAGGTCACATGGAACTAAACGAGACTGCTAGCGACTAACAGGCGGCCATCAGCCGATAGACAATCTGTGCTGCGGTAAAGTCCCAGGCGGCATTGCCGTCGGGGGCAAGTTCAACCACGTCGAAGCCTACGCACTTGCGTCCTATCAGTGCATGTTCGACCAGCCGCAGAGCCTGATAGTATCCCAGTCCACCAGGAACCGGAGTTCCGGTGGCTGGCATTTGGGCCGGATCCAAACCATCGACATCAAAGCTGACATAGACCAGTTCGGGGAAATCCTCGGGCAGGTCAACGGCGTGGATGTTGCCTGTCACCAGTTCCTCAGCATCCACGTGGAAGACGTGGTTTTTCAGGCGGCTTTGCGCCTCTTCGGTGGAAAAGGCGCGGACGCCGAACTGAGCCAGTCGAACGCCTTCCTCGGCGAGCAGGTGCATGACCGAGGCATGGCTGTGTTTCTCGCCCTGATAGGCGTTCCGCAAATCGGCATGGGCGTCAATCTGGACAATCCCGATCGGCTGGTTCAGCGCACGCGCCACGCCCATAACCGCTCCGTAGCTGAGGGAATGCTCTCCACCCAGCGTCACCGGGACTTTGCCAGCGCGGACTACGGCCTCGGTGCGTTGGGCAAGACGCTCCATAACCTCGGGCAGGGCAGCGTCACAGTTCAATTCAGGTTCAGTAAAGATACCCTCGACACAGGGCTCGGCATGGCCGGTTATCCGTTCCAGCTCGTTACTGGCCTCGATGATCGCTTCGGGGCCTTTTGCGGTGCCTGACCCGTAAGAGACAGTGCGTTCCAGCGGAACCGGGATTACACGGAACCGGGCGTCTTCGGTGCGCTCGGTGGCTGTTAACTCACTATCGAGGAAAATGCTCATGAAAGTCTCTCTTTGAAGTCGTCATAGCCGAACTGTTTGATGATTTTCAATTCGTCCGTTTCGCTGTTCCAAAGCGCGATTGTGGGCAGGGGAACACCGTTGAACGTGTTGGTCTTGACCATCGAGTAATGCGCCTGATCGAGGAAGGCAAAGCGTTGGCCGATCTCCAGCGGCTGGTCCCATGTGTAGTCACCGATCACATCGCCCGCCAGACAGGATGGGCCGCCGAGGCGGTAGGTATGACCTACGTCAGCCTCATCCATCAAGGCCGGGCGATAGGGGGCCTCAATCACGTCGGGCATGTGGCAGGTGGCCGAGATATCGGTGATCGCGAGCTTCATGCCATTGGTGGGCAGGTCGAGGATTTCACCCACCAGAATGCCCGCATCCAGAGCGACCGCCTCACCGGGTTCGAGGTAGACGTCGATGCCGTATGTCTCGCGGATGGTTTTGATGAAAGCAACCAGCCCGTCACGATCATAGTCGTCACGAGTGATATGGTGACCACCTCCAAAGTTCAGCCATTTGAGCTGGCCGAAGAAGGGTTTGAGTTTTGGCTCAACGGCGTCCCACGTGCGCTGCAGCGGCTCAAACCCCTGTTCGCAAAGCGTGTGCATGTGCAGGCCGTCTACATCGGTCAGTGTGTCTTCGGTCAACTGACTGACGGGCGTCCCGAGACGCGAACAAGGCGCGCAGGGATCGTATTTCGGAATCTCGCCTTCGGAGTGTTCCGGGTTAATGCGCAGTCCGACCTGAACACCAGCGGCTTGAGCTTTGGCGAGGAACCGATCCTTTTGCGTCGGTGAGTTGAAGATGATGTGGTCGGACAGTAACAGAATTTCGTCGATATCGGCGTCCTTGTATCCGGCGCAGAACGTTGCGACCTCGCCACCATATTCCTCGCGACCCAGCCGCGCTTCGAAGATACCGGAGGCGCAAGTGCCGCCGAGGTGTTGGCGGACCAACGGGGCAAGTGAGAACATCGAGAACGCCTTGAGCGCGCTCAGCACATGCGCACCGGATCGGGAGCCAACGTCAGCGAGGATGCTCAGGTTTCGTTCGACGGCCTTTTCGTCAACTACGAAGCAAGGTGTAGGTACGCGGTTGAGGTCGAAGGTGCGGAAGGCTCCGGCATCTCCGGCTTGGGTGGTCATCATGTCGGACATGTCAGGCGTCTCCGATTATGGAGAAGCCGGGGGGGCGCTGCCCCCCCCGGACCCCCCGAGGTATTTATTGCCAGATGAAGCTAAAGCGGATCAGAATTCGACGGGACCGTCGAGTTCGTGGACTTGCCACGGCAAGCCGTGTTCGTTCAGCATGTCCATGAAGTTGTCCGGGTCCAGTTGCTCCATGTTCCACACGCCGGGTTCGGACCAGTTGCCATTCAGTACTTGTGCCGCGCCGATCATGGCGGGGACACCGGTGGTGTAGCTGACGGCCTGTGATCCGACTTCGCGGTAGCATTCCTCGTGATCACAGATGTTGTAGATGTAGTAGGTCTTCTCGCCCGAGCCGTCCTTGGCCTGACCCGTGGCGATGTCGCCGATGCAAGCCTTGCCTTTGGTTTCCGCGCCCAGATCGCCGGGATCGGGCAGCAGGGTTTTCAGGAACTGGATAGGGATGATCTCTTTGCCATCATGCATCACCGGGTCGATGCGGGTCATGCCGACATTTTCCAGCACCTTGGCATGAGTGATATAGGCGTCGCCGAAGGTCATCCAGAAGCGGGCGCGCTCGATCTCGGGGAAGTGGGTGCTGAGCGATTCCAGTTCCTCGTGATACATCAGGTACATGTTCTTGGGACCGATGGCGGGGAAGTCGAATTCGACCTTGTGGGTCATCGCCGGGCTGTGTTGCCATGCGCCGTTTTCCCAGTGACGCACTTCGGCCAGCACTTCGCGCAGGTTGATTTCCGGGTTGAAGTTGGTGGCGAATTCCTGATCGTTGGACCCGCCATTGGCGTCCAGCACGTCGATCTGACGAATGGTGTCCAGCTTGTGCTTTTTCAGCCATGTGGCAAACACGCTGGTCACGCCCGGATCAAAACCCGAGCCTAGGATGGCGGTCAGCCCGGCCTCTTTGAAGCGTTCCTGATAGGCCCATTGCCAGTGGTATTCGAACTTGGCTTCATCCTCGGGTTCGTAATTCGCAGTGTCGAGGTAGTGGATACCGGCCTCAAGACACGCGTCCATCAGAACCAGATCCTGATAAGGCAGGGCGAGGTTCACAAGGATTTCCGCGCCGGTCTCCTTGATCAGCTTGACCGTGTCTTCGACCTTGTAGGCGTCCAGTTCTGCGGTCGCGATATCAACGCCCACGCGTTCTTTCACAGCTGCTGCGATGGCGTCGCATTTCGATTTCGTGCGGCTGGCCAGAGTGATTTCGGTGAAGATGTCCGAATTCATCGCCATCTTGTGCACGGCGGCGTGTGATACGCCGCCCGCGCCGACAACCAGTGTTTTGCCACTTAAAGTGCCCATGGGGGTGATCTCCTCTCTGGGGTTATTCGTAATAGGTGTAGCCGTTGATCGAGTCGCGATAGGCGCCCATCAGGGTTTTGCGGTCCTTAGCCATAAGAGTACCGGTCGAAATCGCCTCGTCCACCATTTTACGGAACGCGGCGACGCAATCCTGCGGGTCGAATTCGACATAGGACAGGACCTGACTGATCGTGTCGCCCTCTTGTTCGTGCAGCAGGTCAAAGCCGCCGTCTGCGCGTAAGTCGATGGTGACGACATTGGTGTCGCCGAACAGGTTGTGCAGATCGCCCAGTGTTTCCTGATATGCGCCGACAAAAAAGACGCCCATGAGGTATTCCTGATCTTCGGGCAGCGAATGTACCGGCAGGCTGGGCGAGACGCCGTCGGCGAGGATGAACCGGTCGATCTTGCCATCGCTGTCGCAGGTGATGTCCGACAGAACTGCGCGGCGGTCCGGCGTCTGGTTCAGGCCTTGCAAGGGCACGATCGGGTGTAGCTGGTCAATGGCCCAGACATCCGGCAGCGACTGGAATAGCGAGAAGTTGCAGTGGTAGATATCGGCCACTTTCTCAAGCTGGTCGTCCACATCCGTTTCCAGCTCGCCGCTTGCCGCCAATGCCTTGAGGCGCGCAATCAGAGACAGATAAATTCGTTCCGCGCGGGCCATCTGGCGCAGGTCGACATAGCCGCGGCGGAACAGGGCGCGCAGTTCGTTGCGATAGAAGGTGGCGTCGTTCCAGCATTCCTGCAACCGATCGCTGGACAAGTATCCATGCACGGCGGCGAGGTCCGAGACCAGATGGTGATCGTCGGGTTCGACCTCAGGTCCGTTAGGCGCGTCATACAGAGTGCTTTCCAACACGTTGAACACCAGCATCGACGATGTCGCCACTACTGCACGACCGCTTTCAGTGACCAGCGTCGGGTGGTCCATCTCGGCTTCATCCATCGCATAGGCTACGGTTTCCACGACATTGGCGCAGTATTCCTCGACCGTGTAGTTGATCGAGTTCTCAGCGGCCTTCTTCTCGCCTGTGTAATCCACGCCCATGCCGCCGCCGAGGTCCAGATGGGTCAGCGGTACGCCCTCGCGCGTCAGTTCGGTGTAGTACCGGCAGGCCTCACCCACCGCACGGCGCACGTCGTTGACGTCCTGCACCTGAGAGCCCAGATGCGAATGCTGCAGCTTCAGACAATGCAGCAAACCCGCCGCTTTCAGCTTGTCCACCGTGGCGACCAGTTGGTCAGTGTTCATGCCAAAGGCAGAACGATCGCCCGAGCTTTCTTCCCACTTGCCGCTGATCTGGTTGGTCAGTTTTACCCGCACGCCGATCAGAGGTTCGATGCCCAGCTCGTTGTAGACCTGGATCACTGTCTCAGCCTCTTTCGGGCTTTCCAGAACGATGACCGTATTGAAGCCGATCTTGCGGCTGAGGATAGCCAGTTGGATAAACTCGGCATCCTTTACACCATTGCAGACGATCAGCGCCTCGCTGGCCAAACGATGGGCCAAGGCGACCACCAGTTCGGGCTTGGATCCGGCTTCAAGCCCGTAGTTGTATCGTTTCCCGAACTCGACGATCCGGTCGACCACTTGTGCCTGCTGGTTCACCTTGATTGGGAAGACGCCGCGATAAGTGCCTTTGTAGCCCACACGTGAGATTGCATCGCGGAAGCTCTTGTTCAGGTGTGAAATCTCATGTTCCAGATAGGAAGACACGCGCAACACCATCGGTGCCTTGATGCCTCGGTCGTCCAGGTCACGCAGAATTGCGGGCAGGCTGATTGCGTCGGCCTCGGGTGCCATGGGGTTGCGCAGACCGATCTCGCCCTGCTCCGTCACCTCGATGAGGTCTTTGCCCCATTTCTCAACTCCGTAGATGGAATGCGGTGCGTCGGGCGTGTGTTTCAATCAAGTCAGTCCTTGCAAGTCAGGGTGCCAGTTTCGCGCCCGCCAATACGGCAGCATTTTGATTCTTCCAAGTGTAATCTATGTGGCGGGAATTGCCGAATTCAGGCAGCTGTCCGAATTGGGATCAGGTGGTTGTCCCATTGGCAATCAGGTCGTGCGGATATTTGGGCCTTGTTCTTTGACAATTGCCCGATGACACCAGCCCCGGTTGTGAACACAAACCCGTTTGGTGCGGTGCCAAGACCGCAGACGTCCTCGTGTCGGAAAACGCCATCAAGCTGCCCGTCCGCCACCCGAAATCGGTGAAGTGCATTGCCGCGCGGACAGGTTATGGCGACCGTTTCGCCCTCACCTGAAAAGGCGATACTGCCCGCATACCCCTGCAGCGTGCTTTGTTCAGCGTTGGGCGCGCTAAAGAGCCAAGGTTTTTCACCAGGGCGATGCAATCCCAAAAGGGGTGGGTGTTGGGACGTATCCCCTTGCCACTGCATCGCGAACCCGACCAGGCCATCGGCTCGTACGGCCAGATGGCGGATCGAGTTTTTGTGCAAGTCTTGTGGCAGCTCTACCTGCTCAAGAACCTGGCCATTTTGATCCAGGTAGGTCAGGCGCGGCTGCATCACAGGCAGGTTGAGCTTGGTTCTTCCTGTTTCGGGGTGGGTTTCGATCCCGCCATTTGCCACAACCAATGTGCGACCATCTGGCATCAGCCGCATGTCATGGGGACCAACACCGCCCGAAGCGAACTCGCCAATTCGTGTGTAGTCATCCGTGTTCCAGACACCAATCACGCCCTGACCGGCCTCAAAATCGTTTTCAGTGGTGAACAGCCGTGTTCCATCAGTTGAGAACACGCCGTGCCCATAGAAATGGCGGCCCTTCGGAGCCTCTAACACAGCGGTCTGTGTGCCGGTCGCGCAGTCGATGATGATTGCAAATGTTCCCGGACGGCGTGCAAACGCCACCGCTTGCGCTTGGTACGGATGCGCCGCCGCCGCGTGCCCGCGCGCGGGCAACGGCAGGGCAAACAGGATGTCGCCGCCCGCATCCAGCCCGGCCAGCCGAAAAGTTCCATCCGGGAACAGTGCGGCGGCCAGATAATCCGGTGCGCCGACAGCGGACCATCCACGCAAGGGCGCAAGGCTGGCGGCAGCCAACCCAGCGAGAAAACTTCGACGGCTTGTCACGGTTCAATCCCCGTCCAGTGAGTTGAACCCGGCATTGATGCCCAGCGTGGGGCCAAGCTCGGTCGAGGCAATGGCGCGGATATCGTTGATGGATTGTTGTAGCGCCTCAACGCGGAACCGTCCCTGCGGAGTTGACACGTCGGCAAATGACGGATCGTCCAGTGACTGTGCCCGATCGATGGCGACGGTGAATGCGCTGTCCAGATCGGCGGCGATGTCCGGGTGATCCGCCGACAGGCGCTCGGCAAGGTCGCGCAGGGCAGTCAGAGACAGCTCCACATGTCGCAGCGAACGTTCGGAACGCCGTGCCTCGGCGCGTTTGGGGCGGGGGCGGTCGAACGTACCCAGAGGACGGCCAATGCGGGTTTCAGCCGTGAACTCCGAACCTGTTATCAGGGCCTTGTAAAGCTCTTGCATGGCTTCGTCTTCGGACCGGTACGGGCTGGTCTCGCCAGGGTTTGCCAGCGCGTGTGCATAAGTCGCCCAATCTGCGTCAATTGCGCTGGCATTGCGGTCGATATCCGAACTGATGGCCTGTATCAGCGCGCAGCGATATTCAGCGCTGCCTTGGTCGGCGAACCTTGGATCGTAGAGCATCAGTTCCAAGGCGAAAAACCCGCGTCCCGCCACTGAAGTCTCCGCAAAGGCGTCAGGGGATTGGATGGCCGAGTCCTCAACCGCAATCAGGCCAGACAGGGCTTTTGGCGTAAAGCCCTTAGTGTCGGGCCAAAATGCCAATGCGAATGCGCGGTCTTCTGTTTCAGATGGGCCAAAGCGCAGATGGCTGACCGAAATCCAGTCGTCAAACGCGGCGTGGTATGCACTGCGAAGCTGGTCTGACGTCGGGCTGCAATCCGTGTGAGCCGCCTCGGCCAATGCGTTTGTGGACTCTGACAGTGCGGCATAACCGGGCAGGATGTGGACCGCGATGATGTCGGACAGGATCTGCCCGCGATCTTGCGCATATACGCTCTGCGGCAATGTCAGGAAAATGGCGATTGCTAGGGCGCGCATGGGTCAGAGGCTCTCTAGAAATCTGATAAGGGCGTCTCGGTCGGCTTTAGGCATCCCGACGACGGTATCGCGCGCAGTCTGCGCCTCACCTCCGTGCCACAGGATCGCCTCGAGCAGTGACCGCGCGCGCCCGTCATGCAGAAACTGCGTATGACCTGACACCTGATGGGTCAGGCCGATCCCCCACAGCGGCGGCGTGCGCCATTCGCGTCCTGTGGCGCGCGCCTCGGGGCGGTTGTCGGCCAGCCCGTCGCCCATGTCGTGCAACAGCAAGTCTGTATAGGGCCAGATCAGTTGGAAGCTGTGTTCGGGACGGTCTTCCATACGGTGCGTCACAAAAGAAGGTGTGTGGCATGATGCACAGCCTGTATCGTCAAAAACCTGCTTGCCGCGCAGCACTTCAGGGTCGTCCACGTCCCGCCGGGCCGGGACACCCAGATTTCGGCTGTAGAAGGCGACCAGATCCATACCGACCTGATCAATCTCAATGGTTCGGTCGTCGCCATCGCCATGAGGCGCGTTCACGCAATCCGCTTGCGCATCGGTGCAATCACCGTGTGGAGCCGGGTAGAGAGGATTGGAAATGCCGATGTCCCCGGCAAAGGCCGCTGCGGATTGCTCCATAATTGTCGGCATGCCCGCCTTATGGCCAAACCGGCCCATCATTGGCGCATCATATTCAATTGCCCATACGATGTTAGGCCGGCCGGATATTCCGTCGCCATCCACATCTTCCGGGTCCGCATTCGCCAGCAGGTCTTCTACCGGGATCGCCTCGAGCAAGCCCAGGCCGATCATCTGCGGAGCCACGCGGGGGCTGATCATCGCGTCAGGATGCAAAGAGCCATAACCCAGATCGGCAGCTTCGTACGTGGGACGCCGCAAAGTGACGACTTCTCCATCCGACATAGTGACGGGAACGTCCTCGTAAGTGATGTCCAGCGTGTATTCTGCCGGGTGGCCGGGAAGGGCCAGATCCTGCATTTGCCCGCCGTAATTCGGTTCGGGAAGGGTGGCGATGTAGTCTTCGATCTCGGCGTACCCGTCCTCGGGAGTTCCAGGGATAGACACGCGCAGGAACATCGAAATTGCGTTGTCATCGGGGCCGTTGGGCGTATGTCCGCGCCCGTCCTTGATGTGACAGCGTTGACAGGATCGTGCGTTATAAAGCGGACCCAACCCATCTGAGGCCAATGTGGATGACGGAGAAGACACCCAGATTTTCTTGAACAGGCCGTTACCGACTTTGAAGTCAAGCTCCTGCTCGAAACTCAGGTTGCCAGAGGGCTGCGAAAAAGCATCTGCGTCGGTACGCGCCCGGACTGTCGCAGCACCTGCGGACAACTCTTCAAAACGCTGTGGCGCCCTGAAATCGTCAGGTGCATCGGTTACCCGCGCAATCCTTGCTTGTTCGTCTTCAGTTCTGGGAAGGTAATTGAGGTGAAGATCCCGCAGCTCTGCCGACAGGGATTGGGTGGCCGCAAGGACGGCCACCGGCAAAAGAGCAAGCTTACTCGCCTTCGTCCATTTTCGATGCGTTAAGGTGCGCATAATTGGCTTCGCCAATCCTTTCGTGCAGGTCGAGCTGCGTTTCGAGGAAATCGATATGCCCTTCCTCATCCGCCAGCAATCCTTCAAACAGAGACATAGTGACGTAGTCGCCAGCGCTCTGACAGTATTCGCGTGCTTCCTTGTACAAAGCCCGGGCATCGACCTCTGCTGCCAGATCGCATTCCAGTGTCTCTTTCGGAGTCTGGCCGATGCGCAATGGGTCAAGCTGTTGCAGATTCGGGTGACCGCCCAGAAAAATTATTCTCTCAATCAGCTTGTCCGCATGTCCCATTTCCTCAATAGATTCTTCGCGGCTTTTCTTGGCCATGTGGCCGAGGCCCCAATCCTCCTGCAGTCGGTAATGAAGCCAATACTGGCTGACAGCCGTTAGCTCATGCCGCAGTGATTTGTTTAGATATTCTATGACCTTGGGGTCGCCCTTCATCTGCATTCTCCTGTGTTACCTCGCTGCGAAGTGCGCGAAGCTGCATCGGGACTTCCAACTTATCGCTGGAACGCATCGAGTCTAGGAAAAGCGGCATGCAACCGCCACAATCTGCAGATTTTCCAAGGGCATGGTAGATTTTGCCGGGGGTGATGACTGCGTAAGGATCAGATGTACGCATCCAGTCGATAGCCGCGTGGATATCGTGATCCGAGATATTTGTGCAGTGGCATACGATCATGGCAATCGGGCTCTGAGTTGTATTTCTTACTGTATTAGTAAGTTATATTTGGGGCGTCCAGAGGCAACACGTCACATGTGCCTCACAAGTTTTGGAGGCGGCGAGAACCTGCCGCCTCCGTGCGGTGTGGACACGGTGCTTTAGTGGAAAACCGCGTCGGGGTTATCCAGGCTGTCCGAACCTTCAAACTCGATCTGGTCGAGTTCCAGTGCGGTCACAATGCGCTCGATCGTTTTGGTCTGATCGACCAGGCCGTTCACACCGCCCATTATCAGAACTTCGCCGCCTTCATTGCCGCGCTCAAGCATCTGGTCATAGGCAAATCCGGCTTCTGCGGTTGACTTCAGACGTCCCAGAGCCTGCATGGTGTTGGCCAGTTTTACCTTCATCTCAGCGTCCAGAGACGGGTCGCTGGCGATGACCAGATCAGACAGGGATGCGCCGCTGACCGGGGTGCCGTCGATGCGGGTGTAGCTGCCGAGATAGACGTTCTGTACGCCCAGACCATCGTAGTAATGGCTGTTATGCGTGTTGTCCGAGAAACAATCGTGTTCCTCCTCGGGGTCGTTCAGCATCAGGCCAAGGCGCATACGTTCACCCGCTTGCTCACCGTAGGACAGAGAGCCCATTCCGGTCAGAATGGCGCTGACGCCCGCGGTTTCATCGGCCGTCAGTGCCGCGCGTGCTTCGCCGCCGTCAGCCCATTGCGCCGCCATCCATTCCAGATCGCTGACCAGCAGGTCGGTTGCGGCACTCAGGTATTGGGCGCGGCGGTCGCAATTGCCGTTGGTGCAATCGTCACCCTGAACATAGTCGGTATAGGGGCGGTTGCCTGCACCTGCGCCGTGTCCATTCAGGTCCTGACCCCACAGCAGGAATTCGATTGCGTGGTAGCCTGTGGCAACGTTTGCCTCGATCCCGTCGGCCTCGTGCAGGGTCTCGCCCAGCAATTCCGGCGTGATCTCGCTTGCGTCGATTGTGTTGCCTGACAAGTCGAACTTGGGGTTGGCGATGACGTTCAGTGCGGCGAATTCGTTCTCGTCCGTCGGACCGCCATAAGCTGCGTCGACATAATCGATCAGGCCTTCATCCAGCGGCCATGCGTTTACTTTGCCTTCCCAGTCGTCAACGATTGCGTTGCCGAAACGGTAAACCTCGGTCTGCTGATAAGGAACACGTGCGGCAATCCACGCGGCGCGTGCAGCGTTCAGAGTGGCGTCTGACGGATCAGCGATCAATGCGTTTACAGCAGATTGCAGCGACTTTGCGGCGATCAGGCTGTCGTCATATTTAGCTTCGGCGATGTTCGCGTAGGTGTTCAGAACGTCGATCTTTGCAGGGGCATCTGCAAGTGCAGCAGTTGCGATACCAAGGGTCAGGGCGCTTGTGGCGACAATGTATTTGGTCATGTAGGTGACACTTTCCTGTCAGAAATAACTCTCCAGCGCCGCCTCAGCGACGCGCATGCGCAAAAACTGAGTGAAATAGTAAATTAAGTCAACCTGAGTTTTATTGTCGGGATTGAATGCCGCACCTTTTCAGACCAATTCCCCAGAAATAGCGGGGCAGGCGTGTCGAAGCCGCGATTGCAAGGGTTTTTAATCACATTAGAATAGACTGCGTGATTCCTTGTTGGATGGTGCCTTGTTTAGGAAGTTTGCGGCCATTGCTCTGATACTGTTCCCTGTGATGGCTCTGTCGCAGGCACAGGACTCTGTGCATGAACATGGTACGGGGTATGTAGATATCGCGTTTGCGGATCAGACGTTCTCATTATCCCTCACCGTGCCTGCCGCCGATATCATTGGGTTTGAAGGCCCTGCCGAAAGCGACGACGATCGCGCGAAAGTGGCAGTTGCGATCTCTGATCTCTCCAAGCCTTTGGGGTTGTTTGTGCTGCCAGAGGAGGCGGGGTGCTTTACTGCCTCAGCCAACGTCACACTGTCGGGCGAGCGTTTGGGGCAAGACAGTACCGAACAGGCTGCTGATGAAGACCAACATAGCGAGTTTCTGGCAGACTATCTGATTCAATGCGAGGATATTACGGCGTCGGACAACATTCGATTTGCCTATTTTGACCGATTTGAAAATGCGCAGAAGCTGATCGTTCGGGTTGCGCGGTCCGGTGAAAGCCGCACTTACGATGTAACTCGGAGCCATCCAGAACTATCGATGTGACACAGCAAAATCCTGTGCCGAATATTCGGGTGGACTGACCATTCAGGAAACAGACCATGCTAGCCAACCACGTTGCGACGAGGTCGGTATGGCAGCGCCTCTAATTGTGCTAGAGTTGCGTGTGACTGCTTTCTGGGAGGGCTGTTGAGTGGCTTGGATCATGGCATATGCAGGGGCGGTTCCCACTGCAAAGAAATCGGAACATCAATTACAGGCAAAGCGGATGGCGCATATCTTCCGCAAACATGGCGCAACGCGGGTGGTCGAATCCTGGGGCGCGGCCGTGCCGCCCGGTGAGGTTACGTCGTTCCCACTTGCGGTGCAGGCTGGCCCGGATGATACGGTTGTTACAGGTTGGCAGGAATGGCCGGATCAAGCGACGCAAGAGGCCGGTTTTGCCGCCGCCATGCAGGACCCGGATATGGGCGACATGAGCGACATGCCCGTCAATGGAAAAACAATAATATTCGGCGGATTCGAGGTTCT
Source organism: Ruegeria atlantica (assembly GCF_013033965.1). GTDB lineage: Bacteria > Pseudomonadota > Alphaproteobacteria > Rhodobacterales > Rhodobacteraceae > Ruegeria > Ruegeria atlantica_D. The sequence continues at coordinate 587,095 of NZ_WQFE01000001.1, read as the reverse complement.
GGCGGATATTTGACTGGAAATCCCACCTGAGTGTCGATGTCCTGAATTTTTTGATCGCTACTCTGCAACAATTCGCGATTTTCTGCGGCTTGCAAATTCCGTATTGCGTTCTCAATGGCGCTCAGACTTTGCTGAGCATCCAGTCGCGCACCCGTTTCGCGTTGTCGACCAGTGGCTTGTAGTCAGACCAGACCAGATAGAAACCATAGCCGGTTTCCCATTGCCAATCCTCCATCGTTGTCAACAGGCCGCGCCGCGCCAGCGGGGTTGTGAGATGGCTCCAGCCTAACGCATATCCTTCGCCCGCAAGTGTCGCCTGCAATACCAGCGCGTAGTCGTTCAGCCTTAGCCCGGACACCGGTGGTTTCTGAGTGATCCCGAAGCTTTCGAACCAATGGGTCCAGCCGGGGCGTTCGCGTGTCGGTTCCTCAAGGTGGATCAAACGATGTTGCAGTAATTCCTCAATGCTGCCGGGTCGGCCTCGTGCATCGATTTCCACCGGGCTGGCGACGGGGCACAGGATTTCCTCTGCGATCAGCGCTGAATTGCAGCCTTCCCACGATCCCTTGCCGCGCCGAATGGCAAGGCTGATGTTCTCGGCAACGATGTCCGGTTCCCGGTCGCTGGATTGCAGCCTGAGGTCGATATCGGGGAACGACTGGTGGAATTCTTGCAGTTTCGGCATCATCCAGAAAAAGTTGAACGCCGACGAAGCGTTGAGCGTGACGTGGTCATTCTTTGTGAATTGCCGGACTGCATTAACCGAGCTGAGGATCTGATCGAATGAGCGCGAGACGTCGGAATACAGCTTTGACCCGGCCGAGGTCAGAACGATTTTCCTGTGTTCGCGGTGAAAAAGCTGTACGCCCAGCGAGGCTTCCAGCTGCTTGATCGCAGCGCTGACCGCAGGCTGTTTCACATTCATTTCATCGGCTGCGCGCGTGATAGACTGTAACCGTGCAGCTGCCTCAAAATATACTAAGTGCTTTGAGGATGAGATCGTTTTCCAGAGCTGATGCATAATTTGTGTTTATCTAAACCATCACCTTTTTCAACCGTCACGAACACTGTGTTGCGCGGTAATGTTTCCGGAGAATGAAGCGAGGAATCACTCATGGCCAGACGCGCCCGTGCAACGCGTGACCGCCAAAGCGCCCCCACCGGAGCCCCGGCATCGCCATACATTCAGCGGAGATTGAGTTATTTCAATCCGCTGAACGAAGAGGATTTGGTGCGGCTTGAGGCTCAGGTCGACTGGATTTTCGAAGACGTTGGGATTGCCTTCCGTGACGATCCCGAGGCGCTGGATCTGTGGCGTCGAGCGGGTGCCAGGATCGAAGGGGACATCGTGCGCGCTGACGCGTCTTGGATCCGAGACCTGTGCGCAAAGGCACCCAGAAAATTCACGCAGCTTGCCCGCAACTCTGAACGTTCAGTCGTGATCGGCGACGGCAGTCAGGTGTTCGCGCCGGTCTATGGAGCGCCTTTCGTTCGCGATCTGGAAGGGGGACGGCGATACGGTGACATGGCCGCGTTCGAGCAGCTGGTGAAGCTGACTTATCTGCACCCAAACTTGCATCACGGCGGTTTTGTCACTTGCGAACCGTGCGACGTGCCCGTCAGCAAACGGCATTTGGACATGCTTTTTGCCCACATGACGCTCAGCGACAAGCCGCATCTGGGGGCCATAACCGAGATGAGCCGCGCGCAGGACAGTGTTGAGATGGCCGAGATCGTCTTTGGCGCCGATGTGATGGAAAAGAACTGTGTCATCATGGGCAACGTCAACACCAACTCTCCCTTGCTGGTGGACCGGGTGGTGACCGAATCCGCGCGCGTCTATTCCACGCGCGGTCAGGGTATGATCGTGGCGCCCTTTGTCCTGTCGGGGGCGATGGGGCCGGTCAGTACGGCGGCCAGCGTCGCACAGGCCATGGCCGAGGCAATGATGGTTTGTGCCTACGTTCAACTGCTACGTCCCGGCGCGCCATTTGTGCTGGGCAACTTCCTGTCGTCCATGTCGCTGAAGTCTGGTGCGCCGACCTTTGGTATGCCCGAGCCTGTGATCTCGAATTACGCGATTGGCCAGTTGGCGCGCCGCGCCGGGCTGCCGCTGCGTTGCGGGGGGTCGTTGACCGCCTCCAAGATTGAGGATGCTCAGGCGGCATATGAATCCGCGGACTCGATGCACTCAACCATGTTGGCCGGGGCGAATTTTGTCCTGCATTCCGCAGGCTGGCTGGAGGGTGGGCTGTGCACCGGATTCGAGAAGCTGATCATGGATGCGGATCGCCTTGGGTCTTATCAGAAGGTCCTGAGCCAAGGGCTGGATACAAGCGATGACGCATTCGCTCGTGACGCTTACGGAGAGGTTGAGGCCGGAGGCCATTTCCTCGGCTGTGCGCACACAATGCGAAATTACCAGACAGCGTTCTATGAACCGAAACTCAGCGACAGCGAGAATGTCGAAAGCTGGGAAGAGGGTGGCTCCAAGGACATGCGCCGCCGCGCTTACGAACGCTGGAATGAAATGCTGAACGCATATGAGCCTCCGGCCATGGATGAAGCCAAGCGGGAAGAACTGGTCGCTTATGTGGCGCGCCGCAAAGGGGAAATTCCTGATGCCTGGTACTAAGGCGTCGGTTCGGTGGGCATTGAAATTAACCTGATCCCGGCCATTTCCGCCGCCCAATATTGAACTGAAGAGAGATCAAAATGCCCGAAATTCAAAAAGATGAAAGCACCGGCAGCAAAAAGCTTCCGTCCCACGCTAAGGTCGTGGTGATCGGTGGCGGTGTCGTTGGCTGTTCGATTCTGTTCCACCTTGCCAAGTTTGGCTGGAAGGACGTGGTTCTGCTGGAACGCGATGAGCTGACGTCCGGCTCATCCTGGCATGCCGCCGGTCAGATCCACACGATCAGTTCTGACCCCAATATCTCGCGCCTGCAGAGCTATACGATCGACCTGTACAAAGAGATCGAGGAAACCTCGGGGCATTCAGTCGGTCTGCACATCACCGGCGGGTTCTACCTGGCCTCGACCAAGGACTGGTACGACTACCTCAAGCGGGAGCGGTCCAAGGCGCGCTACATGGGGCTGCATCAGGAATTCATCAGCCCGAAAGAGGTGGCAGAGCGTCATCCGCTGATCGACCCCAAACATTATCACGCGGCGCTATGGGATGATCAGGACGGTGATCTGGACCCCTCAGGCGCGACCTATGCTTTCGCCAAATCGGCCAAGGTGCATGGGGCGCAGTATTTCACGCATTGCGGCGTGACTGCGATGACCCAGCGCTCAGATGGCAGCTGGGATCTGACCACGCCCAAGGGCCAGATCAATGCCGAATATGTGGTGAACTGCGGTGGTCTTTGGGCCCGCGAGGTTGGTCATATGTCCGGCGTTCACCTACCAGTGCAGCCAATGGAGCACCACTATCTGATCACCGAGAAGATCGACGCCGTGGCCAATCATGGCGCGCGCCTGCCCGCTGGTATCGACTACGAGGCGAACATCTATTTCCGTCAGGAACGTCAGGGCATGCTGCTGGGAACCTATGAGCCCAAAGGCACGCCGTGGAAGGTTGACGGAACACCGTGGGATTTCGGGCATGAGCTTTTGCAGCCCGATCTGGACCGCGTGGCTGACCGGTTGGAGATGTCCTTTGAACGCATCCCGGCAATTGGCGAGGCCGGCATTAAGGACATCATCAACGGGCCATTTACCTTTGGCCCCGACGGCAATCCGATGATCGGCCCGGTTCCGGGCATGAAGAACTATTGGGTCGCTGTTGGCGTCATGGCAGGTTTCTGTCAGGGCGGGGGCGTGGGCCTGACCATGGCCGAATGGATGATCGACGGTGAACCGTCGATCGATGTCTGGGCCATGGATGTGGCGCGCTTTGGTGAGTTTGCAACTCCGGACTGGGGCACAATCAAATCGACCGAGAATTACGAACGTCGTTTCGTGATGACTTTCCCGAATGAAACCCTGCCTAAGGGGCGGATGCAGAAGACAACTGCGCTCTATGACCGGTTGGTCGCCAAGGGCGCGGTGATGGGGCAGGGGTTTGGTCTTGAAAACGCCTTGTGGTTCGCTGATGGCCCCGAAGATGCGTATGAAACACCCACGTTTGAACGAAACCGGAGTCACGACTATGTCGCGCGCGAGGTCAAGGGCGTGCAGGAGGCCGTCGGTGGGATCGAGATCGCTAATTTTGCCAAGCACGAATTCAAAGGTGCGGGTGCGCGCGAATTTCTTGATCTGACGTTGGCGGGCTATGTGCCTAAACCGGGTCGTCTGACCCTGACCCCGATGTTGACGGAAAAAGGACGCCTCTATGGGGACCTGACCGTCGCTTGTCTGGCCGACGATCACTTTATCCTTTTTGGCTCAGGCGCGATGCAGGAGGCGCATCGTCGGTGGTTTGAAAAGGATTTGCCCGCCGATGTGACTTATGCCAACGTTTCGGACGATTGGCATGGCATAGCGCTGTCCGGGCCAAATTCGCGTGAACTTTTGGCTCGTATTACCCGCGACGACGTGAGTGCCGATGTCCTGAAGTTCCGCGACCTGCGCCAGACTTTCGTCGGCGGAGTGCCCGTGATACTGAACCGGATTTCCTTCTCGGGTGAGCTGGGGTTCGAGATTTATTGCCGTCCGCAATATCTGCTGCGCTTGGCCGACGCGATTGAAGAGGCCGGTGCCGATCTGGGCTATTGCTGGTATGGTGCACGTGCGCTGATGTCCTTGCGTCTGGAAAAAGGCTGGGGTGTTTGGACCATGGATTTCCGGCCTGACTTCAACGCAGTCGAAAGCGGCATGGATGCCTTCATCAACTGGAAGAAGGACTTTGTTGGCAAGGACGCCACGATGAAATTCAGGGAAGAAGGCGTCACCCGCAAGTTGGTGACTATGACCATCGACGTGGACGGGATCGATGTCTCTAATGACGAAGCAATACTAAAGGACGGCGAGGCCGTGGGGTACGTGTCATCTGGCGGCTACGGGCACCGCGTCGGGAAGTCGATGGCCATGGGGTACGTTGCGAAGGGAAGTGCCGTGCCCGGCACAAAGCTGCAGGTCGAAATCCTGGGCGATCTTTATGACGCAGAGGTGCTGGGCGCGCCGATCTACGATGCGAATGGTGCAAACATGCGGGCGTGACGCCTTGGCCTCTGGTTGTCGGGTGCCGTCACGTGCGGCACCCGATGTGTTTTCAATGCACGAAATGTAAAGCGGAAAAATTACGCCGCCATTCACCGACCTCGGCCGCGATATCCACGCCCGCCAATCCAGAGGTTATCAACGCAGCCAACCGATCAGCGTCTTGTGACGTCACCCCCCATCGGACCAGTTCAGGCGTCCCGATCCGAAGACCATTCATGTCCCCCGCAACTTCGGGCACCGGTAGGCCAATTCCGCATGCAAGAAACCCAGCGCGGCGCAGCGTCTTGGATGCGGACTGTCCACCGCCATAGGGGTCTGCCAACACGGCAAATTGGTGAGAGTTGGTGAACCCTTCCCGACCGGCAAAGACCGGAACGCCATGTGCATCCAACCGTTCAGCGAGCGCTTGCGCCATCGCGATCATCTCGGCTGCGTATTGCGCGCCAAAGTCCCGCCAATCCAGCATCGTTACGGCCAGCGCAGCAGACTTGGCTGCGTCAAAGTTGGCCGTCATGCCCGGAAATGCGATCGCGTCGAGCTTTTCCGCAATTTCCGCATCGTTGGAGACGATCAGACCTCCGGCGGGTCCGCCCAGGCTTTTGTATGTGCTCATCGTCATGAAATGTGCGCCCTCGGCCAGAGGGTTGCGCCACGCTCTGCCTGCAATGATCCCGCATTGATGGGCAGCGTCGAACATGACTTTGGCTTCGATTTCGTCAGCGATCTGTCGGACCTCTGCTACGGGATGTTCGAACAGGTTCAGGCTGCCCCCAATGGTGATCAATTTGGGCCGTTCTTTCAGAGCCAGTGTGCGCAGCTGATCCAGGTTGACGGTAAAGCCGTCACCGTCCGTTGGCGCGTCAATAGTGCGCAGACCAAATAGACCGGCACATCCGGCAATGTGATGAGTGACGTGGCCGCCAATCGAGGCGGGCGGCGCGATGATAGTATCGCCAGGTTTGCAAGTCGCCATGAAGCCATAGAGGTTTGCAATTGCGCCCGACGGCACCCGGATTTCTGCGAATCTGGCATCAAAAACCTCAGCGCAGAGCTCGGCGGTAATCACTTCTATCTCTTCAATGGCCTCCAGCCCCATTTCATACTTGTCACCGGGGTACCCCAGCGACGGTCGGGATCCGATGCCGGAGGACAACAGGGCCTCTGCTCTTGGGTTCATCACGTTGGTTGCGGGGTTTAGATTGAAGCACTCTAGCTCGTGGATTTCGCGGTTTCGGGTCGCAAGGTCGTCGATCCGTTTGATCAGCTCATCTGACGTGGCCTGAGACGTCTTGGCGGCAATATCCTGAACACGGGTTTCGCAACGATCCGGGACCCAGTTTCGGGGTGTGATTGTCATGTATGTTACCTCCTGCTTGTCACCAGATTGAACAATCGGGGCGACATCGCAATTCAGAATTGCTATTTCTTGGCGTAGAAAAACTGAGTCTAAGGCAATGGCTGTTCTACCAAGACGCCCGAAAGGGCCACCGCTCAACGCACTCCGAGCTTTTGAGGCGGCCGCAAGACTGGGCGGCTTTGTCGCTGCCGCAGAGGAGTTGAGCGTCACGCCGGGCGCAATTTCGCAGCATATCAAAACTGTTGAAGCCTGGGCGGACCTGCCGCTGTTTCGGCGAAACGCGCAAGGGGTTGAGTTGACCGCTTCCGGGCGTGAACTGGCCGGTGAATTCACGCTGGCCTTCGATCACCTTGCGGCTGCTACACAGAATTTGCGGAACCTGAGCCCGAGTGTTGAGATCCATATCGCAGCATTGCCCTCGGTCGCGCAGCTTTGGCTGCCGGCGCGCTTGGGGCGGATTCGGAGTATTCGACCGGGTTTGAAGTTTTCGGTAACGGCCATGGAAACACCGCCCCGATTGTCGCGTGAATTGTTCGATCTTTCTGTGTTCATTGGCGAACCTGACGGAACCACCGATCAAATTGTTATCGCGCAGGACGTCATGTTCCCGGTTTGCGCGCCGGAACTGGCCGAGGGCTTCGACTATGAAACTACGCCATTGCTGCACGACCAGACATGGCATGACGATTGGCGGCGATGGTCTGAGGCTACCGGTACAAATGTCAGCGACCCCACCAAAGGGCCAAAATACTCGTTGTACGGTCTTGCGGTCGAAGAGGCAAAATCCGGGGCTGGTGCCTTGATGGCGCATGAGTGCCTGATTGAACATGCCCTAAAGGCCGGGCATTTGGTGCGAATGTCGGCACAGGTTTGCGCAACAGGCCGGGCGTTGCTGATGAACCTTCCGCACCCGTCACGGCGACGTCCGGAGTTGGATGAGATCGTCGAACTGCTGCGGGAAGGCTAGTTTTGCGAACCAGAGATCGTTTTCGATCTAAAAAGAGAACTAGGCTTTGTAAGAGTGGCTTCGATGAAAGAACACGACAAAGGCTTTGGCCGACGTGTGCAAAACAATGAGGTGATTGGGGATTTTGGTAGCGGAGGAGGGACTTGAACCCCCGACACGCGGATTATGATTCCGCTGCTCTAACCAACTGAGCTACTCCGCCATGAGTGAGAGGCGATTTAAGCGAGGGGCCCGGGCGGGTCAAGGGGGAAAACACTGCCGGACCGGGAATATTTTACTCCGGTCAATCTGCTCTGGCTGCTGGCTGCCGGTCGCTCCCCGCGGCATCAGCAATTCTATGAATAAAGGCCGCGCATGCATCGGGTGCGGTTATTGGAATCATGTGTCCCAGCGCCTCGATCTGTTCGTCGCTTAGTCCGAACCGGGTCATGGGGGCTCCGTTGGCAGTGGGTGAAAGAATAGCGTCCTGTGCGCCATACAGAATGCCTCCGGGTACAGACAGATCGGTATAGCGAGCCACCTGAGCTGCGATACTTTCATCGACCCCAACAACATCCTGCGAAGCGGTTATGAAGGCCGAAGGGCGCAACCCCAGCGCACCTCCTGCGCGATCCAGAAAATCGTCGGGCGCGGGTTCCGGATCAAATACAGCCCCCAGAGTATGCGGGGCGGTCTTGGCCGATATCGGAACGGCGATCGTATTGCCGATAAAGTTGCGCAACCACTCGGTGCGGATTTCCAGCGGTTTGAAGACTTGGGGCGTTGCTGGCAGCTTTTGCGTCAACGGGGCAAGCAGGGCGAGCGCCCCGGTTTTTTCAGGATTATCCAGTGCCATGGCCAGTGACACGGCTCCGCCCAAGGAGTGTCCGACCAAAACGGCATTTGAAATGCCTTTGGTGTCCAGAAATTCCTGAATCATGCGGGCCTGTTCCTGCAAACGCCCAAGATCGGCGGAATCGCGGGTTGAATAGCCACAGCCAGGACGGTCGACAGCGACGACGTGGTAGTCATCCGCCAGCAGATCCATCAAGGAATAGGTGAAGTGTTGCAACTGCCCGGCAAGCCCGTGGATCATGACGATTGATTGCTTGGCAGGGTCGCCCTTTTCAACATAGTGAATGCTGCCGCCCGTCACGTGGACGATTTCGCCAAGCTGCGGCACGCGTTCCAGCCCCTGTTGCGTTAGCCGTCGGGTCCACAGATTCATGCCGACAAAGAAACCGCCGACCAAAAGCACGATAATCAGGATCGTCGTCATCTCATTACTCTTTGCTTGTGAAAGGGGCAGGTCGGTATTGTTCCAGCCCGGATTGTGCCATGCGCTTTTCATACTCGGAAACGGTTCCGGGCCAAAGCGTCGTGTTCCGGCCTTGCGCATCCTGATACCATGAGGTGCACCCGCCAACCTGCCAAACGCTGCCTTCGTGCCGTTCGCGCATTTCCCGTTCGAAGGCGGCTTGTTTTTCTGCGCAAGGCATTACAGCCTTCAGCCCGTTGCGACCCATATGATCCAGCACCCGGCCGATGTGGAGAACCTGTGCCTCGATCATCAAGACGACCGAGTTGTGGCCAAGGCCGGTATGTGGCCCGAGAAGGATGAAGAAGTTCGGAAAGCCTGCGATGGAGGTGCCCAGATGCGCTTTCATTCCGTCCGCCCAGGCCTGCCGTAATGTCAGGCCATCGGAACCGGTAATGTCCAGACGCTCTACGACGTCTGTCACATGGAACCCCGTGCCCCATATCAGCATATCAGTTTGTATACGGCGCCCATCCGCTGAAACAATCTGATCACCCTCTATTGATGCGACACCGTTGGGGACCAACGTCACGTTTTCACGGGCCAGTGTCGGGTACCAATCGTTTGAGCTGAGGATACGTTTGCAGCCAATCCTGTAGTCCGGCGTCAGTTGCATACGCAGATCCGGGTCAGTGATCGCATTCTCCAGGGACCGCCGCCACATCTTCATGGCAAAGTTCACCATCCGCTTTTCGCCGCGGAACACGCGGTGCCGGAATTCGAATACCATGTAAATCAGTTTTCGGCGTGTACGAGGTAACAGCGGGATGCGACGGTACAGACGGCGCATCCAAGGCGGGATTGGGCCATCCGGGCGTGGCAGGACATAGGGTGCGCTGCGTTGAAACACGGTAACGTGGGCGGCGGTCTTGGCAATCTCCGGAACAAACTGGACAGCGGATGCACCTGTTCCCACGACCGCTATGCGTTTCCCGTCAAATGCTGCGTCGTGATCCCACTCGGCAGAGTGAAAGCAAGGCCCCGGAAAGCTGTCCGCCCCCGGAATATCGGGGATACTGGGCAGGTGCAGCGCACCTATGGCCGAGACCAGAAACCGTGCCGACCAGCGCTGCCCGCTTTCGGTTTCTACCTGCCAGCGAGTGCCGTCCCACCGGGCAGATTTTAGTTGCTGGCCGAAATGGCACAGATCGTAGATCCCCTCTTCGACGCAGACCTTTTTAAGGTAGGCCTGAATCTCGGCACCGCCCGCATACGCCCGGCTCCAGTCCGGGTTCAAATGCGTTGCCATGGAATAGAGATGCGAGGGGATATCGCAGGCGACGCCGGGATAGGTGTTTTCACGCCACGTTCCGCCGATATCCTCGGCTTTTTCAAGGATAGCAATGTCCTTGATGCCGCGTTTGTGGGCCTCGATCGCCATCGTCAGCCCAGAAAAACCCGCGCCGACGATAAGCATATCCGCTTGATGCTCCATGCGCCCGTCCCTCCCAAAACGACCGATATGGTTGGGTCGGACTATAGGCATTGGGAAATTTGTGAACAGCCTACCGTAGGGTCAAGGGCCGTTCACGCTTCCCTTAGCGGCGCAGTATTTCGCCTTTTGGGTCAAAGGGCGGCTCGGACATAATAGTCGCCTTGTGTGATCTTCCCAGCACCATCACTTCGACCGCGTCGCCTGGTTTGGCGCCGCTCACAAAGCCAAGCGCGAGGGACATCCCGACCGAATATCCGTAGGTCCCGGACGTCACGCGGCCGATCCCCTGACCATCCTTGAAGATCGGCTCTCCACCGGTCGCGTCCGCGTTCGATGCGGCCGTATCAGCCTCGTCCAGATGCAAAAGGACAAGCTGTTCGCGCGCGGGGTTTTGTAGCGCTGCTTCGGCTGCTGTCTTGTTCAAGAAGTCCTTGCCAAACTTACACAACCGGTCCAGCCCAACCTCATGCGGCCAGTATTCGGGGCTGTATTCGCGGCTCCACGACCCATACCCTTTTTCCACACGCAACGACATCAGCGCCCGGCTGCCGACAGGGCCTGCGCCGAATGCTCTGCCCGCCTCGATCAGCGCATCATACAGTGAGGCCTGATCTTCGGTCGCGCAATGCAGTTCCCACCCAAGATCACCGGTGAAGGATACGCGAAGCGCCAGTACTTCGATCCCGGCCAGCTCGATTTTCGCGGATCGCATGAAAGGAAAATCCTCGGTGGCCAGCGAGGTATTGGTGAGTCGCTGCAGGATCTCGCGAGACTTCGGGCCGGCAACGTTGAACCCGCACAGGGCCTCGGTCCGGCTTTCGAAGGTGGTGCCATCGGGCAAGGGGACCTGTCTGAAGAACCGTTTATGATACCTCTCGGCCATTCCAGATCCGATAATCCAGAATTCGTCCCCGGCCACACGGGTTACTGTGAAGTCCCCGGCTATGCCCCCGCGTTTCGAGATCAGAGGTGTCAGACAGGACCGACCGACCGACCTGGGCATGGTGTTGGCGAACACGGCGTTCAGCCAGTCTTCGGCCCCTGCACCCTTGCAGACGTATTTGGCAAAGTTCGAGATGTCGATAATCCCCGCGCGTTCGCGCAGCATCCGGCATTCCTCACCCACGGGTCCCCACCAGTTCTGACGGGTGAAGCCGTTTGTGTCTTTGGTTCCCGGCGTATCCGCGAACCACAAGGGGTGCTCCCACCCTGTGTTCAGACCGAACACCGCGCCCATTTGCGCTTGTGTGTCATAAATGGGGCGCGTGCGCGCTGGGCGGCCTGCACTGCGTTCTTCGTTCGGGAAATGGATGGCGAATCGATGTGCGTATTGGTCCTGAACGCGGGCCATGGTGAACTCTTTCGTCGCCCAGTCATCGAACCGAGCCATATCCCAGGCGAACATGTCGTATTGTGTTTCACCCTCGATGATCCATTGCGCCGCCATCAGGCCCATGCCACCGGATTGCGAAAAGCCGGGGATGATGCCGTTGCAGCAGAAGTACCCCTCCACCTCGGGCACTGGTCCCATCAGCACGTTGCTGTCGGGCGACCAGATCATCGGCCCATTTATGACCCGTTTGATTCCGGCCTCGCCCACGGCGGGCAGGCGTTCGATGGCGTTCATCATGTTCTCCTCGATCCTTTCCAGATCGTCGGCGAACAGGTCATGCGCGAAGTCCAGGGGCGTTCCGTCCTCGGCCCAGAACTTCATGTCTTTTTCATAGGCCCCGACCAGCAGGCCCTGACCTTCCTGTCGCAGGTAATACTCACCATCGCGGTCACTGACCGAGGGTAGGCGCGTGCCGTGCGCGGCCACGTCCGCCATGGTTTCGGTCACGAAATACTGATGCTCGGTCGGTTGTAGGGGCAGCTCAATTCCGGCCAATTTGGCGACTTCGCGCCCCCACAGACCGGCGGCATTGACGACCCAAGAGGTGCGGATATCGCCTTTGGGAGTTCTCACGATCCAGGTGCCATCTTCTTGTTGATCGGTCGCAGTGACCGGAGTGAAGCGATGAATCTCGGCCCCGCGTTGGCGCGCGCCCACCGCATAGGCATTGGTCACGCCCGACGGGTCCACGTTGCCGCCGTCGGGTTCATACATCACGCAGCGGATGCCATCGTAGTTGACCAGCGGGTTCAGGCGCTGTGCCTCTTCGATGCTGATCTCATAGAAGTTCATGCCATAAAGCTTGGCTTTGGCGGCCTGCAGCTTCAGCTGATGCTCACGCTCTTCGGTCTGTGCCAGATACAGAGAACCGGGCTGGAACACGCCGCAGCTTTGGCCGGTTTCTGCCTCAAGCTCTTTGTACAGGTTCATCGTATAGTGCTGAATTCGGCTGATATTGGTGCTGTCATGCAGCCCGTGGATGTTTGCCGCTGCATGCCAGGTCGAGCCGGATGTCAGCTCATCCCGTTCCAGCAGTATCACATCTGACCATCCCAGCTTGGTCAAATGATAAAGGATCGAGCACCCGATCACTCCGCCGCCAATCACAACCGCCTGTGCATTCGTTTTCATGAGCCTGCCGTATCAAAGTTGGTCCCGTGGCCATGTGTCATCATCGCGAAGGCACCGGCAACGGACATTAATTTCACGTTGGGTTGAGTGGAAATAATCTAAGGCTAAACTCAGAAGTCCAGCTTGTGCGCCCGGCCATATGCGACCAGTCGCTGGTTCAATGCATCAGCCTCGGTTGCGCCGGATTCCAGAGCGAAAACAAAGGCATGCGTCAGGTAGAAACAAGCCGCGTCGATGTCGTGCGCCGCCTCACGCTCATCCGCGGCCAACGTGTACAAACGGATCAGGTCTGCATGGTCACTGCGATCATGCGCGTCCAGCAAAAGGCGATCCAGTTCCTGTTTGTCCATGGGCGTGCCCTTCCACGGTCAACCGATCGGCCTTGCTGTGGCCGACCGGCCCAAAAAGGTTAGTCAGCGCGACCGTTTTCGACTTGTGTTGCGACCCAATGGTGGAAGTTATGCGTTGGCCCGTCCATCGCGGGTGAAAACCGTCCGCCGTCGAACAACATCCCGTGCCGTCCCTTCTGCATGCCTTCGACGACAAAGACATCCTCTTCGAATACGGTCTTCCATAGCTGCGCGTTCGAGGCGCGCAGACCGTCATGTTGGGGCGTGTCCTCGATGCTCTTTGCGTAATAGAGTTCGATGTGTTCGACGGTGTTTTCCTGATCCACCGGTTCCAGCACAATTGCAAAAGCGTGGTCACGCTGCACGCCCAGCAGAACGTTTGGATAAACCGCAATATACTCTGCGCCTTCGTTCCACTGGTCGCTGAGCCCCTCGAAATCAGGGAAGGTTGCGCCGTCCTGATCCGTCAACTGGCGATAGACCAATGTGCCTTGCCCGGAATACTGACCGCGCTCTTCGATGTTGTAGTGATCTTCCAACCGAGAATAGCTGTTCAGGCCGGGATGTACCCAGGGCAGGTGGTAGCTTTCGCAGTAGTTTTCGACCGCCAGTTTCCAGTTGGTCTTGACCTCAAGCTTGAACGAAGACGTCTCGCCCCCGTGAAAGACTGGTTGTTCGAACTCTTTCCACCGTTCCAGCAGGGCACCATGAACTTCTTCGAATTCGGGTGCATTGCCGTCCACATTCACAAAGATCACGTCGCGCCAAACATAAGAGCGGACGCGCATCAGGCCCAGGTCTTCGCGTTTGACATCCTGATGCTTGTTCTGACCCGGACCACCCACATGCGGAGTTGCGCGCAGCTCACCTTTCAGGCTGTAGCACCAGCTGTGATAAGGGCATCGGATTGCGCCGCCGATCTTGCGCGGGGTGTCCACCAGGATCATTCCGCGGTGGCGGCAGGTGTTCTGGAAAACACCAACTTCGCCATCTTTGTCCCGGACGATCAGCAGCGGCATGCCCAGAAAATCGACAGGCTTCGCGTCGCCTTCTTCGGGTACGTCCTTGCCGAACCCGATGCCGGACCAGTTGGCATACAGCACAGATCGTTTTTCTTCGTTGAAAACGGCCGGGTCGACATAGTGTTCGTTCGGCAGGCCATTTGCGACATTTACATCGGCCAGAACGGAAGACAGCGCGCTATGCTTGTTCATCGGGCTCTCCTGAGGTTTTGCTGGATGCTTTACTATCCCTATTGGCGGATCGAACCTTACAGTCTCAATATCAGAAAAGCTCATCAGTGAGTGATTTCACCTAAACCGAGCCTTCCTGAACCTCTTGAACGATCCAGTTCTTCAGGGCGCGGGCGCTTTCTGAAAGCTCTTCGTCCGGGCGTCCGACTAGGTAAAACTGGTTCGGCGCAGGCACTTGATGTGTGCCGATCGGAGCCAATTTGCCTGATTGCAACATTGGTTGGATAAGCCGCTGCCAACCCAGCGCCAATCCTGCACCTTTACGCGCAAGCTGCAGCGCGACTGAGTAGCTGTTGACACGGGATTCAACAGGAACATCGCCGTTGTATCCCAACTGCTGGAACCATTCCGGCCAGGTGGTCCACGTGCGGTCCTCTGAATCCAGATGGATCAAACGTTCAGCTGTCAGGTCTTCAAGTCCGGCATCCCCCAGCCTCTCTGCCATCTCGGGGCTTCCGACGGGAACAAGGTGGTCGCGAAACAACGGGGTATGCGACAGGTTGGGATCGCTATCCCGGCCATAGCGGATGAAAAAGTCGACGTCGGGCCGGTCACGAAAAGGTCGGTCCTGCGACAGCTGATCAACATTGACCTCGGGCATGTCCCGCCAGAACCGAATGACGGCTGGCGATAGCCACAACGCAGCAACTGCTGTTGTCGATCCCACGGTTACCTTTCCGGCGGTGGATCGGTCGCGGATCGTGCTCAGCGTTTTTGAGATACGCCCAAAGGATGAGGACAGCGCCTCGTAAAGAGCCTTGCCGTCTTCGGTCAGATCAACTCCGCGATGTTTACGCTGGAACAAAGGTGTGTCCAGATCGCCTTCAAGGGCCTTGATCTGGTGACTGACCGCGCCAGGTGTGACAGACAGTTCAACGGCGGCGTTCTTAAAGCTTAGGTGGCGGGCCGCGGCTTCAAAAGCCGACAGGGTTGTCAGCGGCGGCAGGTTGTAGTGGCGTCTGGACATGGTCGTTGGTGAATCGCTATTCGATTTAGTTTAGTTTTTGTCAACTCAGTTTTAGTTTTTTTGAAGGTGAAAGCTATAGCGCTCTGGCCGTTTTGATGTTTTTCTGACTCAAGATAGCGGCAGATGTCGTATTTTTCGTCAATGCGTCGGTTCTGGCCGAAACTAGATCGGAGTGCCAATATAGTCAGTTCTACCAACAAATGTCGTGTTTTGCAGGCTTTCTGAGCGGATTTTTCCGACGTCTCAAAGCGGGCCTGCGACCAAACGATGTCCCGAACTGACTGGCGGGAAAGACCAAAAGGGAACGTAAAGGAGGCATGGAACTCATTCCCGGTTGGTAAGACTGTGTATCGCCTGAATGGCCGTGCGTTGAATTCAATGCAACTCAGGCGGCGTGAAACAAAGCGGCTGTGCCGCATTTCCGAGATACGGAAACGAAACAAGAAAGAGTCGGCACGTCTGCTGCAACACCTTCACCTTTGTCCGAAACGGTTCGGTGTAAGGCGTAAAATGAGCAGACAGTTTCGCAATGGATACGACACGACGGAGGAGCAACATGTCGATACCCGAACCCTTTACGGATTTAGAGATAGAAACGGCGGATGCCGGTTTCTATGAAAACTACAGCGTGCCCATTGCGCTGATCAGTAAGGGCATCATGGTTGCCCTTGTGCTATGGGCGCTTGTCTTCCCGGCCAATGCCAACAGCACTCTTGGAAGCTGGAATGGCAAGCTTCTGGAAGTTTTCAACAGCTTCTACATCGTCATTGTCGGCCTGTTTGTCGTCTTCCTTGTAGTCGTGGCAGCCCTTCCATCGACCGGAAAGCGGATCATGGGAACGGCAGGTGAAAAGCCAGAGTTTTCGAACTTCTCCTGGTTCTCGATGATGTTTGGCGCGGGTCTGGGTGTCGGCCTGATGGTTTTTGCGACTGCTGAACCGCTGGGACTGTGGGGGTCAAACCCCGAGGTTGTAGGTGGTGCTGTTGCGGGCAACGATCCTGAATCCATTCAGTCGGCGTATCGGTATACCTTCCTGCATTATGGCTTCCATGCCTGGGCGATTTACGTGGTGACCGGCTTGTCGCTGGCCTACTACGCCTATACCCGTGACATGCCTCTGACTATTCGCGCGGCTCTGACTCCGCTGTTCGGGCGCCTGATGAATGGTTTCCTTGGCCACGTCGTTGACGTTCTGGGCGTTGTTGCAACGATCCTTGGTGTGTCCGTCACCATCGGATTTGGTGTCAGCCAGTTCATCGATGGTGTGTATGCGATCACCGGCATGGAATGGATCATGGATTTCGGTGGTGAAGTTCCCACCCCGAGCAAAGTTGGCCTGATCGCGGGTCTGGTTGTCATCATGGGCCTGTCGATCATCTCGGCGGTATCCGGTGTCGGACGTGGTGTTAAGTACCTGTCAAACCTGAACCTTGTCCTGTCGATCATTCTGCTGGCCACGTTTGTAATCTTTGGCTCGTTCGTCTTTGCCATGACCACCTATGGCACAGCCCTGGTTGATTACCTGCTGCACTTTCTGTCGCTCAGCTTTGGTGCATACGGTCCGCTGTCAACTGAGGCCTTCGCTGCAGCTCTGCCCGCGGAAGCACAGGCACATGCCGACGCTTTGATGGGTGGCGCAACCAACGCATGGGGCAGTTTTGATGGCTTCAAAAGCGGTCTCGAAGGTGCTGCGGCCGAACTGGGTGAGGACACTCTGGCAGCAGTCTATGCCGCGGGTGAGCAAGGTCGTCAGTTCGGCTGGCAAGCCGGCTGGACCACGTTCTATTGGGCATGGTGGATCGCGTTCTCACCGTTTGTTGGTCTGTTCCTGGCGCGCATCTCCAAGGGTCGTTCCGTACGCGAGTTCATTCTGGGCTGCGTGTTCGCGCCGGCGCTGGTGTGCTTCGCGTGGATGACCATCCTGGGCGGTACTGCGATTGATCTGGAGCTGGCCGGTGCCGCAGAAGGTGCGATCATCGGTGCATCGAACACCAACAAACTGTTCGTGACACTGTCCTACATGATCGACGGTGGGCTGCTGTCCATGCTGAACGTCATGTGTGTGATCCTGATCATGACCTTCCTGGTGACCTCTGCGGACTCGGGTATTCTGGTTATGAACACCATCATGTCCGGTGGTAGCCAGGAAACCGGCATCAAGCATCGCATCATCTGGGGTGTTATCCTGACCGCTGTGATCGGTGCTCTGATCCTGGCGGCAGGCGAGAACAATCCGATGGACGCGCTGCGTAACGCAATGATCATCGGTGCGTTGCCCTTTACCATGGTTATGGGGCTGATGATGGTGTCCCTGGCAAAGGCGCTCTACCGTGACGGTCGGCGTGACAAGCACACGGACGCTAGCACGCAGGCTGCTGAATAAGCATTGGCCCAAGTGACAAAACAGGCGCCGCCCCAGCCGGGGCGGCGTTATTCGTTTTGGGTTGCCGGTGTCGCTTCCTGCAAGCAGATATCGCAATCAGTGAGGTACACCACCGCCGAATCCGCCAGTCTGGTTAGCAAGATTGGAGGATTGTCCCGTGAACATTCGTACTTCGACGCGCTCGGGCGGACGCTCTGCCCGTCGCGCCCTGCGCACCGCCCCGAACTTTGAAATGCTGCCCGGCCTGACCCGAGGCATTCCCTTGTGCGAAGTGATGGACGGCACTCAGGTTGAACGCATCGACAATGCCTCGATGGACATACTTGAGAATGTCGGCGTTCAGTTCCGTGACCCCATTGCGCTTGAAGACTGGAAGAAGGCCGGTGCCAAAGTCGACGGCGAACTGGTCTATTTGGACCGGGGACTGGTCCGAGAGTTGATTGCAACAATCCCCAGCGATTTCACCTATTACGCGCGGGATCCGAAAAAGAACGTGCGGCTGGGCGGAAGGCATTCCATTTTTGTACCGATGACCGGTGCGCCTTTCTTGCGCGATCTTGATGATGTTCGTCGGAACCCGACGCTGGACGATCTGGCGATGTTCCACAAGCTCAGCCACATGATGCCTGCGTTGCATTCTTCGGCCCATCATATCGTGGAACCCTACGACCATCCGATCAGTCAACGGCACCTGCGCATTACCTATTCGTCGATGAAGTATTCCGACAAAACGTTCATGGGGATGACGACCTCGCCCAAAAACGCCAAGGATGTGATGGACATGTGTGCCATCCTGTTCGGAGAGGAGTTCCTTGAGGATCATCCGGTCACTACAGGCAATTGCAATGGAAACTCACCGTTGGTCTGGGACGAAACCATGCTGGGTGCGATGCGAGCCTTCTGTCGTCGCAATCAGCCGGTCTTGTGCTCGCCCTTCGTGTTGGGTGGGGCAAACACACCCGCATCTGTGCCAGCTACTGTCGCCCAGTTGAATGCCGAGGCGCTGAGTGCGCTGGCCTACACACAGGTCATTCGCAAAGGCGCACCGGCGATCTATGGCCACTACCTTTCGACCGTCTCGATGAAGTCCGGTGCTCCGATGGCGGGTACGCCTGAGATCAGCTTGATGAATTTCATGATTGGCCAGATGGCACGTTATTATGATGTGCCTTGGCGTACGTCCAACACGCTGGGCGGGGCCAAAACCTTTGACGCTCAGGCTGGGTATGAATCCGCCACAACCTTGCAGGCGGTCATGCATGCTGGTGCCAACTATGTCTGGCATTCGGCTGGGTGGAACGAGGCCGGGATGCACTGTTCCGTCGCCAAGTTCATCGTTGACGCCGAACAATGCGCCATGGCCTATCGTATGGCCGAGGGGCCAAAATGGAATGATTTTGATCAGGCTCTTGCAGCAGTGCCCGATGTCGGACCCGGCGGGCACTATCTGGGTCATCCCCACACGCAGGACAATTTCCAAAATGCGTTTTTCATGCCCGAGATGTTCGACAACAACTCGATCGAACAATGGCAGGCCGAAGGCAGCGTCGAAATCACAGAGCGCGCTCTGAACCGTGCGCGCGCATTGCTGGCTGAGTATGAAGAACCCAAACTGGACGAGGCGAAAAACGAGGCATTGCTGGATTACATCGCTCGGCGCGAGCGCGAGATCCCGGCAGCTGATGAGTTGAACCAGAGTTACTAGGATCATCTCCCCGAGACTTGCCCGCCCGACAACAGGGCGGGTTTTTTCCTTTCAAGACACGACGGAATATCTGCAGTGAAAATTACCGAAATTCACATCTATAGCCACGATCTGCCGGTCAAGAACGGCCCATATACAATGGCCAACGCCGAGGTTTGGGCGCTGGACTCCACACTGGTCAAGTTGGTGGCTGACAACGGATTGGTCGGATGGGGAGAGACTTGCCCGGTTGGCCCCACGTATGCCGAGGCACACGCCGCTGGTGCGCGTGCCGCTCTGGCCCAAATGGCAAATGGGTTGCTAGGCGCCGAGGTTTCGCTGCTGGGGCTGCACCGTCGGATGGATGGTCATCTAAACGGCCACAACTATGCCAAAGCGGCCATCGACATTGCAGCGCATGACCTGCTGGGCAAGCATTTTGGGGTCAGCGTTTCGGAACTGCTCGGCGGTGCCGAAGTGGACAAGGTTCCGTCGTATTATGCAACAGGGGTTGGGGCGCCGGACGATATCGCCACTCTGGCCAAGGAAAAACTGGCAGAGGGCTATCTGCGACTGCAAATCAAGGTTGGCGGCCGACCGGTCGAGGTTGATATCGAAACCATCCGCAAAGTGTGGGAAGTCATCGGCGGATCCGGTATGCGCCTAGCTGTGGACGGAAACCGAGGCTGGACAACACGCGATGCGCTACGTGTCAGCCGCGAATGCCCGGACATCCCGTTTGTCATGGAACAGCCCTGTAACACGATCGAAGATCTGCAAAAGATCCGCTCTCAGGTGAGCCATGCAATCTACATGGATGAAAGCAGCACCAGCCTGAACACCGCCGTCACAGCGGCTGGCACAGGCTTGGTGGATGGGTTCGGCATGAAAGTCACCCGTATCGGTGGTCTGCACCCGATGCGCGCGTTCCGCGACCTGTGCGAGGCGCGCAACCTGCCCCATACTTGCGATGACAGTTGGGGCGGTGACATCATCGCCGCTGCCTGCACGCATATCGGCGCGACAGTTCGGCCTGATCTGTTAGAGGGCGTCTGGCTGGCTGCACCGTACATCGAAGGCAATTACGACTCTGAGAATGGAATCCGCGTTGAGGGCGGCCATATTCGGGTTCCGACCGGTCCGGGGCTGGGTGTCGTGCCAGATGAAAACCGTTTTGGCGCAGCGGTCGCGTCTTTCTGATGGAACATGTCATGGAATTTGCAGGAAAATCGGCCTTGGTGACGGGTGCTGCTGGGGGGATCGGAATCTCACTGGTGCGCCGCTTGCGTGCTGCTGGCGCGCGGGTTGCCGTTGCGGACCGCTTGACTGAAGGGATCGAGGCTGAGGCGCATCTGGCTGGCGATCTGCTGGATCCGGTCTATACCGATGCACTGCCGCAAAGGGCGGCAGATGCGCTGGGCGGGCTGGATATTGTCGTCAACAACGCAGGCGTCATCACGCGCGGCGCGGTTACCGAGACCACCGATCAGGACATGGCGTTGTCGATGGGTGTGAATGTCGAGGCTCCGTTCCGCATTTGTCGCGCCGCGATCCCGATCATGGCGTCAGCCGGGGGTGGGACCATTGTTAACACGGCCTCCTGTTGGGGATTACGGCCCGGTCCCAAGCACGCAGTCTATTGCATGACAAAGGCGGCCATCGCGTCTTTGACCCAATGCATGGGGATGGATCACGCCCATCAGGGTATCCGCATTAACGCCGTTTGCCCGAACGAGGTAAACACCCCGATGCTGCGATCCGGGTTTGCCAAACGCGGTTTCGATCCGGATACAGCGGTGGCCGAACTTGGCCAGACCGTTCCTTTGGGGCGCATTGCCGAGCCTGAGGATATCGCGGATGTAATCCTGTTTCTGGCGTCGGACGCATCACGTTATGTTTGTGGTGCGTTGCTCGAAGTGAACGGAGGCAAACCCGTATCATGACCCGATTTGGAGACAAAACCGCTCTGGTCACAGGCGGGCGTAGTGGCATTGGCCGGGCCATCGCTGAGCGGCTGCACAACGATGGCGCTCGGGTGTTCACGGCACAACGCGGCACGGACCCGGATTACGAGGGGATCAAGGCGGATTTCAGCAATCCAGACAGCCCGCAATCTGTGATCGATCACGTCATCGGGCGGGCAGGGCGCTTGGACATCCTCGTAAACAACGCGGGTATGATGCAGGAAGCCTCGGTCGAAGAGATGAGCCCGGAAGACTGGCAGCGCAATCTGACGGTTAATCTTACGGCCCCGTTCTTGCTGATAAAGGCGGCATTGCCCCACCTGAGGCAGGTGCAAGGGAACATCGTCAACATCGGCTCAATCGAAGGGCTGGGCAGCAATCCTGGGCACGCCGCGTATTGCGCAACCAAAGCCGGCCTGCATGGTCTGACGAGCGCAGTGGCTGTCGATCACGGTGCGGATGGCATCCGATGTAACGCCGTAGCCCCAGGGTGGATCGACACCGAGCTGAACATGGGTTTCGTCGAGGCGCAGCCGGACCCAAGTGCGTTTCGCCGCGACATCGGCCGTATCCACCCGATGGCCCGAACCGGACGCCCTGACGAAGTTGCCGCTCTGGTCGCGTTTTTGGCGTCAGATGACGCCAGCTTTATCACCGGACAGGTTTACACGGTGGACGGAGGGCGCATGACCAAACTCAGCCTTCCCTGACCGGTCATTCCTTGCCCGAGCGCCATTCTTTCCAGATCAGGTAGCTGTTCGCCCCAAGTGCCGCGAACGGCTCGGGTGGAAGGCGCGGTGGCATCGGTTGGGCAAGGAAATGGTCGGCGATCTCTGAGCCCCCGTTTGCAATCAAATCGGCGACGCCCATGCCCTGCAGGGTGCCGCGCGCGATGCCCAGACCGTTCTGGCAGCAAGCTGAGAAAACGCCGCTCTCCAGTTCCCCGAACGCCGCCGAACCGTTCCGGCTGAGGCACAGCATACCGGCCCAGCGGTGCTCCATCCGAACGTCGGGCAAATGCGGGAACCGTTCCCGGAACTTCCGGTCATGCACCCAGCCCGCATTGCGCAAACGCATCGGGCTGGTTTCAATCGTTGGATGAAAGCTGGAGCAGGAGCGGATCAGAATCCGGTCACCGTAACTGCCCGAGACCCTTCGGACCGAGGTGCCCATCGGATCAGCCGGAGTGACCGACCAGCGGGCCTGACCACCCAATGTCTTGATCTGCCCCGGTGTCAGAGGTTCTGTTATCGATGCATAGAGGCAGATGTGCATTAACCTGCGTTGGTAGAAGCCAAAGCTCTCCAGGTGGCCATTATTCGCCAGAATGATACGTCCCGTGGCCACCTGCGCCTCTGGCGTTTTCACCAACCAACCCGACCCCTGTTTTTCAAAAGCGATTACCGGGGAGTTTTCGAATAGATCGACCTGCGACGATAGATGGGAGGACAGAGCTCGGACATATCCTGCGGGCTGAATCATCACCGTGCCCGGCGCGTAAAGACCCGATCTGTAATGCGGGCTGCCGGTAATCTCCTGCATCTGCTGACGATCATAGAGCGTGCAGGGTTCCCCCAATCGTTTCAGATGCGCGGCAAATTCGCGATTGTGCTTGTCGCCGCTGCCAGTGGCGGCCGCGTTGAACTTGCCGCAGGGATCGAACATCTCATCAGACAGGCGACAATCTTGGGCAACGTCCGTCGCGAAAGCGATGGCGCGGCGGTTCAGGGCGATGGTCGCCCGGTCTGCTTCAAGCCCGTCACCGGCGTAATTGTCGGACGCCAGATCGTGCGGCAGATCAATCATGAAGCCTGAATTGCGTCCGGCGGACCCTTCGGCAAAGCGACCGGCTTCCAGCAGAACGACCTTAAGCGTTGGCTCAAGCTGACGCAGCCTGCGCGCGGCGCTGAGCCCTACAAAACCGCCACCGACAATGGTGATGTCCGCGTTGGTGCTTTGCTCCAGCTTTGGCAGAGGTGTCTGAGGCGGCAGGATGGCATTCCACCCCGCCGAACCTGTCTGCCGGGGAAGGCGTTTTGCTGTATACGCCGTCAATCGATCGCCTCATCCGCATCGTCAGCCAGATCAATCCAGATTGTTTTTAGTTGGGTGTACTGGTCATGGGCATGCACCGAGTTATCGCGCCCGCCAAAGCCTGATTGTTTGTAGCCACCGAATGGTGTCGTGATATCACCCTCGCCAAAGCTGTTGACCGTGACGGTTCCCGCCCGGATCGCCCGCGCGCCGCGAATGGCACGTTTGGCGTTGGCTGTGAAGATAGATGCGCAGAGGCCATAATCGGTGTCATTGGCGATCTTGATGGCTTCGTCAAAGCCCGAGACTTCGATTACCGACAGGACCGGGCCAAAGATTTCCTCACGTGCCAGCGTATCGTTGTTGCCCGGAACCTCGACCACTGTGGCTTCGACAAAGCCTTTGTCAGCTTTGCCGCCGATCACCACGTTCTTGGCCTGACCCAGATAGCCGCAGACCTTGTTGTAATGGCTTTCGCTGACCAACGCGCCCATGCGGGTTTCCGGGTTCAGGGGATCGCCGATATTCCACTGTTTGGCGTGATGCTCGATACGCTCCAGCAGTTCCGCCTTCACATCCTTGTGCACGATCAGACGGGAACTGGCGGAGCAGTTCTCACCCATATTCCAGAACGCGCCATTGACCACTTGCGCGGCCACCCGATCCAGGTTCTCGGCGTCGTTCATCACGATGGCGGGGTTCTTGCCGCCCATCTCCAGCACGACTTCCTTGGCGTTGCTTTCTGCCGAGTAGGTCAGGAAACGCTTGCCCGTGACAGTCGAGCCGGTAAAGGACACCATGTCGATATCCATATGACGCCCGATAGGTTCGCCGACCTCGGCCCCGCCGCCCGGAACGATGTTCAGAACGCCGCGCGGCAGACCCGCCTCCATCGCCAGTTCGGCCAGACGCAAGGCGGTCAGCGAGGTTTCCGCCGCCGGTTTCACCACCACCGAACAGCCCGCCGCCAGAGCAGGCCCGATCTTCCACGCCAGCATCAGCAACGGGAAGTTCCACGGCAGCACCAGTCCGACAACACCAATCGGTTCGCGCACCACCATGGCGATGTGATCGTCGCTGGCGGGTGAAACCTGATCGTAGATCTTGTCGATTGCTTCGGCGTGCCATTTCAGGCAGTGGATCGTTTCAGGCACGTCCACGGTTTCGCAGTCATAGATGGTTTTGCCGCTGTCGATGCTCTCCATCACCGCCAGTTCCCGGGCGTTGCGGGTTATCAGCTTGCACAGGCGGATTAGTACGTCTTTGCGGTCCGAGGGGTGCAGTTTCGACCACCGTCCATCATCAAACGCTTCGCGCGCTTTCTCGACCGCGAAATCGACATCCGCCGCGGCGCAAGCCGCGATATCGGCAAGTTTTTCACCCGTTGCGGGATTCACTGTTTCGAAAGTCTCGCCCGAGATCGCCGGGCGGAACGCGCCGTCAATGAAGGCCCCGGTTGGAAAGGTCAGGTCCGCGGCGATGGATTTATATTCGTCCTGTGTCAGCAATTCCATGCCTTAGCCCTCCGCCACGATATCTGCGATTGTCTTTTTCAACACGCGCGTCACCTGTTCCAGCGCGCGCTTGTCGTCCTTGTTCAAACCTTTCAGCGGAGGCCGCATCGCACCTGCATCAATCCCGTTCATATTGACACCATGCTTGATGGTCTGGATGAACTTGCCGCCCTGTTCCAGCACTCGCATCAACGGCATCATAGCGCTCATGATCCGACGGCCCTTGGTGAAATCTCCTTCGACCACGCAGGCCTGGTACAAGGCGACATGTTCGGCTGGCAGAAAGTTGGACCCGCCGCACACCCAGAACGGCGCACCCCAGGCAAAGAACTCCAACGCCTGATCGTCCATGCCGCAACCCAGCTGGATATGCGGATAGTCCCGCGCCAGCAGGTGCACCCGGTTGATATCGCCTGAGCTTTCCTTGATGCCGCAAAAGTTCCGGCTGCGACCCACGCGGTCAAGGAACTCCTCGCCCATCATAGTACCAGTGCGGTGCGGGTAGTTGTACAGCATCACCGGCAGGTCTGCGGCCTTGTCGATGGCCAGCGCGTTCAGCGCGTTTTCCCGGTCGGTTGGTACAGAATAGGGAGGGCTGGCCAGCAAGATTGCATCGGCACCGACCTCTCGCGCGCCAGAGGCCAGCGCGATTGAATCCGGTGTCAGCATCGCTCCGGTTCCGACGACCAGAGGCAACCGGCCTTTCAACTGCTTATGGGTGAAAGTGGCCAATTCCAGCCGTTCTTCCACGGTCTGAGCATAATTCTCGCCCGTCGATCCGCCCGAGATCATCCCGTGCACGCCGTTTTCGATCAGGTATTCGATCACCTGCGCCAGAGCGTCCCAATTCACGCTGCCATCAGCGTGGTAGGGTGTGACGACAGGGGTGTAGATCCCCTCAAATCTGAAAATTGGGTTCATTCCGTCCTCATGCGGGTTTCGAAAGGGGCGGGATGCCCATCGGGACATCCAGCGCGTCGGGCATCACGTACATCTCGATCTGATCGCGTGACAGATTCCAGTGATCTTCCGCCAACTGGGCCGCGGCGCCATCATCGCGGGACTCTATTGCCGCGATGATCGCGTCATGCTGCTGACTGGCCAGCGACAGGTTCCCCGACATCTCAGCCGTCTTTGGGCGGTAGAACGTCATTCCAATCCGCGCATGGTCGATCAGTAGCCGGTTGAACGACGGCAGTAAGTAAACATTGCCCGACATCTCTCCGGTCACATCGTGAAAGCGGTTGTTGGTCAGTGCGCGATCTTCGGCAGATCCGGACCGCAACGCGGCCTTGAACCCTTGCTGCGCATCTTTCAGGTCTTCAATTTGTGTTTTGGTTGCATTCAGGGCGGCTAATCGCAGGATTGCGCTATACACCATCGGCGCAGCCAGAAAGAAGTCGCGCAGCGTGGTATAAGACATCTCGGACACCCTGGCGCTGCGATTGGTGCGCAGGTCCAGATAGCCTTCACCAGCCAATTGCCGGAACACTTCGCGCAATGGTGTGCGGGACAGGCCGAAAACGTCGGACAGATGCGCCTCGTCCAGATCTGTGCCCGGCTGAAGGCGCAGCGTCAGGATCGAAACCTTCAGATGCTCCATCAACTCGGCTTTCCGGGTTTTGGCGTCCTCTTTCATCCGTTCCTCCAGCGGTCGCCGCGCGAATCGTACAAATTATTTGTTTTGTTCTGTGTATTCGAACAAAATACAACTTGTATACAGAAAAAAATCGTGCAGCATAAACCGTCGACCACGGCAAGCTGAATGGGACACCCTATGCGCCAACCTCGCCGCATCAGTTTCATCCTGATCGAGGAGTTCTCGCACCTCGCCTTTTCCTGCGCAGTCGAACCGCTGCGCATTGCCAACCTCGTCAGTGGAGAAGATCTGTATGAATGGGCCTTCGTGTCCGAACACGGCGCGCAGGCCGTTTGTTCCAACGGGTCGGTGACATTGGTTCATGGCGGGTTGGACACTTTGCCAAAAACCGACCAGCTGTTTGTGCTATCTGGCATTCATATGCGCAACCATGTCTCGCGCCATTTGCTTGCAACCTTGCGACGCGAACGTGCGCGGGGAACGGCCATTGGTGCATTGTGTTCGGGCGCATGGTTGCTGGCCGAGGCTGGATTTCTGGACGGGATGCAGGCGGCTATCCACTGGGAATACCATGACGCCTTCATGGAGGCTTTTCCCGAAGTGAACCTTGTGCGCAGCGTCTTCGTTGCGGATGAGAAACACATCACCGCCTCGGGCGGCACCGCGACGGCGGACCTGATGCTGCATCTGATTGAACGCGACCATGGCGAGGAGCTGTCGATCGCCGTGGCCGACCAGATGGTCTATAACGCAGTGCGCAATGCCACGGCAAAACAGCGTGTTTCGCTGCAATCGCGCAATGGGATGCGCAATGCGCACCTCGCCAAGGCCATCCACACCATGCAGGATTGCATCGAGGCTCCGGTATCCCCGTCGCAAATCGCCGAGGATCTTGGCATTTCGACACGTCAGCTGGAAAGGCTGTTCGGCAAATACCTCAACACCTCGCCCAAAAAGTACTTTATGGAGTTGCGACTTGAGCGCGCTCAGAAGCTGCTGTTGCAGACCGAAGCGTCCGTGACCGAGGTGGCTATGGCCTGCGGGTTTGAGAACCCGGGGCATTTCTCGCGGGTGTACCGGTCAAGCTTTGGCGTGACGCCGCACGCCCAAAAGAACAAAATTGATTGACCAGCGAGGACGGGGGGAGCGTCTCTGTCCCAAGGCGAGCCTGGCCGGACAGGCGCTCACCCCCTGGTCCTGCTTCGTACCCCCTCGTTAAAACTTTACTGGTAAACTGGTCAGCAGGATTGAGTATTCATACATATCGAAATGGGCATAACTATTACAAGATCATGTCAGATATGTGTGCATTTCGCCGAAAATCTTAACATTTGTAGCGTTTCCCCCGTTGACCAAAAGGCGCAAAGCAGGCCACCTTATTGAGTGAAATGAATAGACAGACTCTGAAGTTGGCCAAAAAAGACTATACATCGGGAGATTTTGACCGCTTTTCGCATGCAAGCGATACCGTCAGAATTCATATCTTCATCACATTTTGACGATGGAGGATATCAATGCACCTGGAAACCGGTAGTACCGAGCCCCGTCGCCCCAGCGGCGCTTTCTCGTGTGCAAACCGCGAACGTCAGATTTGTGATGCGGCCGAATTGGCCAAGGCCGCCTTTTCCCAGCTGACCTCTGTTGCAGGCGGCGCGCCAGAACCGGGCGGTGCCAAGGGGCGAGTTTTCCAGGTATTCCGCTGGTATTTTCTTTCGGCTTACTGCACGCGCTTACTGACCAACGCCACACACCGGCTTGAGCATCAGACGTTGCAGGTTTCCATGGATGTGTTCAGCGCAGTCAGAATGGCCCTGCCAGATTCTGAGGTCGAGGTGTCCATGGCCTTGGCAAACGACGAAGTGACGACACCGGCCGCCGCTCGCTCAAACAAGATCGGATGCCGTGGGCATTCCGCAGGATGGGTTGCAGCAAAGTTGAAACAGCAGGGACGGGATATCCCCTCTGAGATCAATAACTCACTTGCCGGCGCGCTGGCGGCTTCGGAACGGCGCATCTGACCCGCTCGGGGATTTCGCGAACACCACGTTCTCTTTGTACGGGATTTGTGCCGAACCTTTCAGCCTTGCACGGTTTGTTCATGCACGTTTCTGCACTCTACGCGGCTGAAGTCCGGGGCGTTTGGGCGCACGTCATTGTTTCAAAAGCAGATGATGGTGCTGCTGGAGAGAATTGAACTCTCGACCTCTCCCTTACCAAGGGAGTGCTCTACCTCTGAGCTACAGCAGCGCTGTGGGCGGGTGATTAGACTCAAACGAAACGCGGCGCAAGGGTGTCTGGACGGTTTTTTTCGTCTCCTGTAGAGAAAGACAATGGCAGACAAAAATTCACCCAAAAAACACGGTAAATCCGGGGATGCGCGCGAAGAACGGCTTAAGGCCGCGCTCAAGGCAAATATGGCGCGGCGCAAGGCGCAGGCCAAGGCGCGGGCAGCTTCCGAGGACAAGACCGGCAAGGACGAGGGATAAGAGCAGATGGATTCGATTTTGGTAACGGGCAACGGGCCGCTGAACGGTCAGATACCGATTGCGGGGGCCAAGAACGCATGCCTGACGCTAATGCCCGCAACATTGCTGAGCGAGGAACCGCTGACGCTGACCAATGCGCCGCGGCTGAGTGACATCAAGACAATGACCGCGCTTTTGCAATCGCTAGGGGCCGAAGTGTCCTCGTTGCAGGACGGTCAGGTGCTGGCGATGTCCAGTCATGATCTGACCAGCCAGACGGCGGACTATGAGATTGTGCGCAAGATGCGGGCATCCAATTTGGTGCTGGGTCCTTTGTTGGCGCGTTTTGGTCAAGCCGTCGTGTCGTTGCCGGGTGGCTGCGCCATCGGTGCGCGTCCGATGGACCTGCATGTCGAAGGGCTTGAGGCGCTGGGCGCGGAAATTGATCTGAAAGACGGTTATCTGCACGCCAAAGCTACGGGAGGTCTGAAAGGCGCGGTGCACGAGATGCGGTTTGCCTCGGTGGGCGCGACCGAAAACATCGTTATGGCGGCCACTCTGGCCAAGGGCACCACGGTTCTGAAAAACGCCGCGCGCGAGCCTGAAATCGTCGACCTGATCGAATGCCTGCGTAAGATGGGCGCGCAAATCTCGGGCGAGGGGACCTCGACCATCGAGATTCAGGGCGTTGACCGCCTGCACGGCGCGACGCATCAGGTGGTGACCGACCGGATCGAACTGGGTACCTATATGCTGGCCCCCGCGATGTGCGGTGGCGAGGTCGAACTGCTGGGTGGCCGGATGTCTTTGGTCGAATCCTTTGCCAAAAAGCTGGATGCCGCGGGTGTTCACGTTGAAGAAACGCGAAGCGGTCTCAAGGTCGCGCGTAAGAACGGTCGTGTCAGCGCCGTGGATGTCGTAACCGAACCGTTCCCCGGTTTCCCCACCGATCTGCAAGCCCAGATGATGGCTCTGATGTGCACGGCCGAGGGAACTTCGGTTCTGGAAGAGCGTATTTTTGAAAACCGCTTCATGCATGCCCCTGAACTGGTGCGCATGGGCGCGAATATCGAAGTACACGGCGGTACGGCGACCGTGACCGGTGTCGAACGCCTGAAGGGCGCGCCAGTGATGGCTACTGACCTGCGGGCCTCGGTTTCTCTGATTCTTGCGGGTATGGCAGCTGAAGGGGAAACGACTGTTAGTCGGGTCTATCATCTGGACCGCGGATATGAACATGTGGTGCGCAAGCTGGAAGGCGTGGGCGCAAAGATTGAACGGATCAAAGGCCAATGACAGATGCAAGTTTCGAAGACGGACGCGAAGCCCCACTGAACCTGGGGGCCGAGGATGCTGATGACCTGCAGGTGATCTCGACCCTGGCGCAGGACGCGGTTTTCCCGATTACCGAGATGACGTGGCGACCCGCTGAACGTCGCTTTGGTTTGCTGTTGAACCGCTTTCGCTGGGAAGACAAGGACGCGGCCGCGCGTCGCGACCGGCCATTTGAAAGGGTGCAGTCGGTTTTGGTCTTCGACTCGGTTTTGTCCGTAGCCAGTCAGGGCGTGGACCGCAGCGACAAGGACATGGTGATGTCTCTGCTGTCCGTCGATTTCGAAGCGGGTGAGGACGGTGCCGGGCAGATTACGTTGACGTTGGCGGGTGACGGTGCAATTCGGCTTTCGGTCGAAGCGCTGGATGCGACACTCAAAGATGTGACCCGACCGTACCAGGCTCCTTCGGGTCAGGCGCCGCACCATCCGGAATAAGCGCGGCATATCGCAGGCCTTCACCGAGTCGCAACGGGGTCTGGTGCTACGCCGTGCGACCGTATTCGACGTGTTCGACCTGAGCCGTGTTCTGATCCGGTCGATTTCCGAGCTTTGCAAAGCCGACCATCAGGATGATCCTCGAACCATCGCGCAATGGACCGCAAACAAGGATCCGGCATCGATCAGAGGATGGATTAAGGACGGTGCACATATCTGGATTGCCGAGAACAACGGCCAGCCTGCGGCGGTCGGCGGATTGACTGACGCCGGAGAAATTACGCTTTTGTACATCGATCCCGATCACACTGGTCGCGGTATTGGCGGGGCATTGTTGAATGAACTTGAACAGGAACTCATCTCTGCGGGATGTACCGAAGGACGGCTTGAGGCGACCCGAACAGCGCAGGATTTCTATTTGCGCCATGGCTGGCAGACCACCGGAGGGTGTAGTCAGCGCAATGACTTGTCCTGTCTGAGAATGCGCAAATCGTTGCAACCACAGGACTGAGGGTTGAGGCCCGCCCATCCGGGCGATATGTCCCGTTCAAACGCCTCGGAGTGCCTGAACATGCCCGTTTTCCTCGACACCACGTCGCCTGAGTTCGAGACCGCCTTCAAAACGCTGTTGTCCGCCAAGCGCGAGGACAGCCCGGATGTGGATGCTGTCGTCGCTGAGATTATCGAAGACGTGCGAAAACGGGGTGACGCGGCAGTGATCGAACTGACCGCCAAGTTTGATCGGCTGGAACTGACACCCGAAACATTGGCCTTCAGCGCGGATGAGATCGCCGCCGCCGTAGAGCAGGTCTCGGCCGAAGATCGTGCCGCGTTGGAATTGGCTGCTGAACGCATCCGCGCGTATCACGAAAAGCAGATGCCACAGGATCAGGAGTGGACAGATGAAGCAGGAGCGACTCTGGGCTGGCGCTGGTCCGCTGTGTCGGCTGCCGGTCTCTATGTTCCGGGCGGGCTGGCTTCTTATCCCTCATCGGTGCTGATGAATGCGATCCCCGCCAAGGTTGCGGGGGTCGAGCGTCTGGCCATCGCGGTGCCGACGCCGGACGGGCAGGCGAACCCTTTGGTTTTGCTGGCAGCGCAGCTGTCCGGTGTGGATACGATCTATCGCATCGGTGGCGCGCAAGCGATTGCCGCGCTGGCTTATGGAACCGACAGCATTGCACCGGTGGACAAGATCACCGGACCTGGCAACGCCTTCGTCGCCGCTGCCAAGCGTCGTGTGTTCGGAAAGGTTGGTATCGATATGATCGCCGGACCGTCCGAAATTCTGGTGATTGCCGACAAAGACAACGACCCCGATTGGATCGCACTGGATCTGCTCAGCCAAGCAGAACATGACGAAAGCGCGCAGTCTCTTCTGATCACAGATGACGCCGCGTTCGGGCAGGCTGTGGCTGAAGCCGTCGAAGAACGTCTGGAGACGTTGCAACGCCGCGCCATCGCGAGCGCCAGTTGGCGCGATTTTGGTGCGATCATGACCGTTCGCGATTTGGACGAGGCAGCGGAGCTTTCTAACCGCATCGCGCCCGAGCACCTGGAGTTATGCGTAGCTGACCCTGTGGCGCTGAGCGCCAAGACCGTCCACGCGGGTGCGATCTTTCTGGGCCAGTACACTCCAGAAGCTATTGGCGACTATGTAGGCGGCCCCAATCACGTGCTGCCGACGGCGCGTTCGGCCCGGTTCTCTTCCGGTCTGAGTGTGATGGATTTTGTCAAACGCACAACGATCAGCCATATGACGCCGGAAGCCCTGCGCGCGATCGGGCCTGCCGCTGAGCAACTGGCGCAGTCCGAAAGCCTTGAAGCGCATGGGCTGTCTGTCACCGCGCGGTTGAAGCGCCTGAATGGCTGAAGGTTTATGGCCAGAGGGACACACCCGATGTGAACATGCTTGGGTTTCCAGGGATTGGGCTTGAAATAAGCGGTTGTTCAACGATGCCCTAGCAGCAAGACCCGGCGCAAAGGAGCCAAACTTGGAACGTGTTGCAACACTTTGGATCGGCAAGCGATTTAGTTTTCTTGAGCACCTGTGCCTGAAGTCCTTCGCGGATGTCGACCAGAAGCCGATCGTCTACCACTATGGGGACCTAGAGGATATTCCGGGCTACATCGAGGCACGCGATGCTCGCGAAATTTTTGACACGTCCGAGATTTACCGCGATCCGATCACCCGGTCCGTTGCCGTACACGCGGATTTGTTTCGTCTGAAACTCATGCGGGATACCGACTACATCTGGGTGGATGCGGACGCCTACGCCAACCGACCGTTCGAGACCAAGCAAGGTTACCTGTTCCCGAAGGCGAATTTAAAGCGGCGACGTATGATGAATGGAGTTGTCGCCCTGCCAAGCGACAGCCCCGCACTGAAAAATATGTGTGAGTTTGCTTTCAACAGTGACCTTGTTCCGCCGTGGTGGGAAGAGGATCGGCGAAAGACCTACGTCGATATATTCGGCAGATCCACGATCTGGAGCCTACCGCTTTCGACCTTTGGACCACCTTTGTACTTTCATCACATTTACGACACCCCGGAACATGACATGCATACGGATCGCACCGAGCTATACGCGATCCCTCTGAGGTACAGAAAGTTTTGGAACGATCCGGATATGTCTACGCTCGAGTTTCTGGACTGGCAGAGTAAGATGTCGGTACATTTCTTTGGGTCATGGTTTAGGAAGATTTTTCTGGATCGCGAGATTGCCAGGGGTTCGCTTGTCGATACGTTGCTGCTTAAACACGGAATCGACCCTTCCGATCACCCTGTGTAGTGAGATTGTCAGGAATTGCTTTGGGTGCGTTGCCCATCCAATTTTGTTGCGATAAGTCTGTCCCGATCTGAACGGACCGCACCTAATGACTCGTATCTCGCACATAGAACTTGACGACCGAAACCTGCCTCCGCCGACTCCAGAGATCGAGCAGGAGCGTAAGGTTGCGATCTATGATCTGCTGGAAGACAACAGCTTTGCGCTGCCTCTGCGTGATGACCGTGTCGTGCCCGACGGACCGTACCGTGTTCAGTTGTCGATCCGCGATAAGCGGCTGGTTTTCGACATCGCCACCGAGACCGAAGAAAAAGCAGCAGAGTTTCATTTGTCGCTGGGTCCGTTCCGGCAGGTTGTCAAAGATTACTTTCAGATCTGCGAAAGCTACTTCAATGCGGTAAAAACCCTGCCGCCAAGCCAGATCGAAACCATCGACATGGCCCGTCGCGGCATCCACAACGAAGGCAGCCGGGTCCTGCAGGAGCGACTGGACGGTAAAGCTGACATCGATACCGATACAGCCCGTCGCCTCTTCACGCTGATCTGCGTGCTGCATTTCGGAGGCTGACGCGTGAAGCCTTTGCCGCAGTCGGTCTTATTCTGTTGCGACCATAACGCGGTTCGGTCCCCTATGGCCGAAGGGCTCATGAAAAAGTTCTATGGCACCGGAACCTACGTACAGTCCGCCGGTGTACGAAACGATCTTGAGATCGACGGGTTTTGCATCGCGGTCTGCCAGGAAGTCGGTGTTGAGCTGTCCCGCCACAGATCGCGTTCGTTTGATGAAATGCAGGAATGGGGCGATGACCTCAGCTCATTCGATCTGATCGTTTCATTGTCGCCTGCTAGCCAGCGCCAGGCGCTGGAGCTGACGCGAATTTTTCACCTGGATGTCGATTATTGGCCAATAATGGACCCTACTGGACTGGGCGAAAGCCGCGCAGACAAGTTAACTCACTACCGACAGACCCGCGACCAGATCATTCAGCATCTGAAGGACCGCTGGGGCGAACCAACGGAGTGAACATGAACCAGACCGTCAGAACCTATTTCGACGCCTTCAATGCCGGTGATGTCGACGGCATGCTGGACTGCCTGTCCGATGACGTCGCCCATCACGTGAACGAAGGCCAGATCCGCACGGGCAAGGACAAATTTGCAGCCTTTTGCGCCCATATGAATCGTTGCTACAAGGAAAATCTGACCGAAATCGTGGTATTCGAAGCCGAAGGCGGTACGCGCGCCGCGGCCGAGTTCATCGTGAACGGCACCTATCTGGAGACGGATGAGGGTTTGCCAGAGGCCAGCGGTCAGACCTATCGCTTGCCCGCCGGGTCGTTCTTTGACCTGCGAGACGGTAAGATCACCCGAGTCACCACATTCTACAACCTTGCCGACTGGACCAAACAGGTTTCGAATGGCTGAGGTCACAGCTGTCTGCCCCCTGACCGGAGCGGCGCTGTCAAATGCCTTGGACGACGTTGCGCGTCTGCGGATCAAGGTATTTCATGCATGGCCCTATCTGTACGATGGCGATCTGGAATATGAACGCAAATACCTGCAATCCTACCGCGACAGTGAAAAAGCGGTCGTTGTGGGGGCTTTTGACGGTGACCGCCTGATCGGGGCGTCGACAGGGGCGCCTCTGACCGATCACTCTGATGATTTTGCCGCTGCTTTTGAGGGCACGGGGCTGGACCTTGCGGAAATCTTCTACTGCGCCGAATCCGTGCTTTTGGCGGATTATCGGGGGCAGGGCGTGGGCCATGAGTTCTTTAACCTACGTGAGTCACACGCGCGTAAGCTGGGTTACAAAAAATGCGCCTTTTGCAGTGTGCAGCGCCCTGTTGATCACCCGATGCGGCCAGACAACTATCGCCCTTTGGACTCCTTCTGGCGTGCGCGCGGATACGAACCCTTGCCCGGAGTGGTCGCGCAGTTTTCGTGGAAAGATATTGGGGAAGAAGGCGAGACGGCAAAACCGTTGCAATTTTGGATGCGAAATTTGTGAAACGATCTTGGATTACTTTCGAGTCTTCGAAAAATGATACCCACCCGTTCGGAGTCGAGGACGGTGCAGGGGCAACAGCATTGTCCAATGAACGAGCCTTAAGCACCATTCAAGAGCAATTGTTCGATGGCGACAACCTCTCTACAATCGGCAAAATTTTAGAAAACGTGGGTGTTTCCAAGTTGGATGCCAATCACATTCGACGGGATGTGGGCGGTCCGGTATCGCCTGGGATCTGGTATCCTTTGGGCTATCAATGAACGAAAGGCTTGTCATGAAAGTCGCTACTGCCGCCTACAATCTCGACTGGCTCGACAGCTGGGCGCAGTACGAAGACAAACTGGACCGCTGGGTTTCTCAAGCTGCGGGGCAGGGAGCCGAGCTATTGGTGTTTCCGGAATATGGCGCGATGGAACTGTCGACTCTGGACGGCGCACAGATTTCCGGTGATCTGGAGCGTTCAATCCACGCCGTTTCG
The DNA here is from genome assembly GCF_013033965.1 of Ruegeria atlantica. GTDB lineage: Bacteria > Pseudomonadota > Alphaproteobacteria > Rhodobacterales > Rhodobacteraceae > Ruegeria > Ruegeria atlantica_D. Next base: position 551,085 of record NZ_WQFE01000001.1, on the reverse strand, counting down.
GATCGGATGGAGGATGTGCAAAATCTGCACCAGCGCCTCGCGCAGGAGTACAAGACTTACATTCTGGGCGCATCAGCCCCGGTTGTCGATGGTCCGGGCCGACCGGTGAACCGGGCCGCGTTTTATGCCCCCGACGGCAAGCATGACCATCAGGACAAACAGATCATGACCCGGTTCGAGCGCGAGTCGTGGGACATCGCCCCCGGCGGTCCGCTGAAACTGTTCGACACGGCGCTGGGCAAAATCGGCGTGCTGATCTGCTATGACAGCGAGTTTCCATTGCTGGGTCGTGCCCTCAGCGACGCGGATCTTATTCTTGTCCCATCCTGTACCGAAGCGTTGTCAGGCTATTGGCGGGTCCGCATTGGCGCGATGTCCAGAGCATTGGAAAATCAATGCGTTACGGTGATGTCGTCCCTGGTGGGTGACAATGAATGGTCCGAGGCTGTGGATATGAATACCGGCACCGGCGGCATTTTTGGCCCGCCGGACAAGGGCTTTCCGGCCACCGGCGTGCTGGCCGAAGGCACCCTGAACCAGCCCGGTTGGACCTATGCAGATATCGATCTGTCTGCCATCGCCGAGGTCCGCGCCGATGGCCACGTGCTGAACCGAACCCACTGGGAAGAACAAGGCCCCCGAGTCGAATCGGTCACAATATCCGCCCTTTAGGTGATTCCGCCCTTGAAATAAGCCCAAAATGGGCTCATTTAAGCGCACATCCTCGCAGATTCTGCGAGTGCAACTTAAATGTGGAGACAACATGGCCAAGGAAGATACGCTCGAATTTCCCGGTGTCGTGAAGGAACTCCTGCCTAATGCGACGTTTCGGGTCGAGCTGGAAAACGGCCATGAGATCATCGCACATACGGCAGGCAAGATGCGCAAGAACCGCATCCGTGTTCTGGCCGGCGATAAAGTTCAGGTCGAAATGACCCCCTATGATCTGACCAAGGGTCGGATCAACTACCGCTTCAAGTAACGCCTGCCGAAATGGCGTTTATCTTAGGATCGGGCAGCCCAAGGCGGTTGGACCTGCTGGCCCAGCTCGGCGTGCAGCCCGATGCGATCCGCGCACCTGACATCGACGAAACACCGCTGAAAGACGAGCTTCCGGTGCCGTATTGCAATCGGATTACACGCGCAAAAGTGCAGGCGGTTCAGGCAGATTGTGATGACGTAACCCTTTGCGCGGATACAACTGTTGCACTGGGCCGTCGTATTCTCGGGAAACCGAAAGATGCGGGTCAGGCGGCTGAATTCCTGCATGCCTTGTCCGGTCGGCGGCACCGCGTCATCACCTCGGTCGCTGTGCGACGCGGAGATCGTATTCTACAACGTGATGTGGTGTCTCAGGTGAAGGTCAAACGCCTGTCGGACGTTGAGGTCAACGCGTATCTGGCGACCGGAGACTGGCAGGGCAAAGCGGGCGCTTACGCCATTCAAGGTCCAGCGGGTGCCTTCATCCCGTGGATTTCGGGATCGTTTACAGGCATCGTTGGCTTACCTCTGTCCGAAACCGCCGCCCTTTTGCAAGGCATCGGCTTTCCCCTATATCGTGAGGCATCATGAAGGGTCGAACCATCGTTCTGGATCACATCGAAAATCGCGAAGCCGCGGCCCTTATGGTCGACGGTCAGTTGGACGATTTCCTGATTTCTGCGGACGCGCCAGCGCCGGGCACGATCTATCGTGCGCGGGCTGATCGGCCCGTCAAAGGGCAGGGTGGTATGTTCCTCACCACACCTGACGGTCCGGCCTTCTTGCGGCAGGTCAAGGGGCTCGCGCCCGGTGCTCTGATGCTGGTTCAGGTAACGGGCTACGCCGAAGCCGGTAAGGCGTTGCCGGTGACCGATCGGGTGTTGTTCAAAAGCCGCTATGCGATCGTCACGCCTGATGCGCCCGGTTTGAATATCTCACGTACCATCCGCGACGAAGACGAACGTGACCGTCTTCTTGAGATCGCGCACGAGGCGATGGAGGGCACCGACTACGGCTTGATTCTCCGGTCTTGTTGTCAGGGTGAAGACGCGGCTGAAATTGCCGAGGACATTGGAACAATGCTGGCCCATGCGGATCAGGTTCTGAACGATCCGGGAACCGAACCAGAGTTGCTGCTGGAAGGTGACGGGCCGCATGTTCTGGCCTGGCGGGATTGGACTGACCCGGCTGAGGTTGTGACACAGACCGACAGTTTCGAAACGCACGGCGTGCTGGATGCTTTGGACGCGGCACGCGGTATTTCCGAGCCACTATCCGGTGGCGGCCACCTCTATATTCAGCCCACCCGGGCTCTGGTCGCTGTAGACGTCAACACAGGTTCCGACACGTCTTTGGCGGCCGGAACCAAGGCGAATTTCGCCTGTGCCAAAGCGCTGGCCCGTGCCCTGCGTATTCGCGGTTTGGGGGGGCAAATCACGTTGGATCTGGCGCCTATGCCCAAAAAGGATCGCCGCGGGTTCGAGGCCTCACTGCGCGCTGCGTTCAAGGCGGATTCCACCGAAACCACACTTGCTGGCTGGACCCCGCTAGGCCATTACGAACTACAGCGCAAACGTGGCCGTGTCCCGTTGTCGGAGGTGCTGAAATGAGCTGCCCGATATGCGGAGATGAGACGGTAATCAAGTTTCGTCCGTTCTGTTCGAAGCGATGCGCAGACATTGATTTGGCCAAGTGGCTGAACGGGTCTTATACCGTTCCATCGCAGCGGGAAGAGGACGTCGAAACCGAAGTTTCCGATCCCGAGGCAGAGCAACAACGTCCACATTGAAAAAATGTGAAAAAGCCTCTGGACACTGCCTGTAGCAAGTCATAGAAGGCCTCCACCCAACGGCAAACGCCGTTCCCGTGCCCGGGTAGCTCAGGGGTAGAGCAGTGGATTGAAAATCCTCGTGTCGGTGGTTCGATTCCGCCCCCGGGCACCATTTCCGCAACGTAAGCTATTAATTTCATTGATATACAGAGGCTTGCGTGTTTTCCATGACACACAAATCGACACACATGGAGACACACAAATGGCGCTTCAGGCGAAGATAAAGCACGTAGACCGCAGACCGAACGGTGTGCTTCGCTTTCGCCGCAGATTCCCGAAAGATGTCGCTGATCATATCGGGCAGCCGCACCTTCAGGTCCACTTTAGAAACCGCGAGGGTGTGAAGTTCGCCATCGAGCATCAGGCCCTAATGGAACAGTGGGAGCGCATCGTCGAAAATGCCCGCGCGGAAATCAACCGAGCAGGAACTAACAACAGGACGACTCACCAACGCTGGCATGACGCGATGCTGGCCGCAGCGGGCCTTCGTGAGGGTGTATTTGGATTGGACCCGGAAGACTCGGAAACAGGTCGCTTGATTTTGGAGACGATGCCCGCCTCTCCCGAACCATTGGTCGTGAAGGCTTTGCTTGACCCCACCGCGCGTGCGCCAGAACCAACCCTTCAGGACGCCATTCTGCTCTATCGACAGGACAACCGCGTGATCGAAGGAAGTCGTGAGGACGTAGGACTGAGCCGCATCACGAGCCGCTTGGAAGCCGCTCTCGGCTCACTTCAGGACATGGCTATGATTGACCTGACCAGAGAACACGGTCGAACCTATATGCAGCATCTACTGAAATCCAAAAAGAGTGACGGGTCAGTTCTTGCCGTAGGCACTGCCAAAAAAGAGGCGGGTATTGTTCGTGCCATCGTCAATCACGGCATAACAGAATTGGACATCGACGCGGCAAACAATCCTTTCCACGGCCTTCCTTGGCCAAAGGAATCTGCTCTCGCCTTGGACGCCAAGCTTCCGCTCCCAGATGATCTGGTGTCTTCAATCAACATCCGTTTGAAAAATGCAAGGAACTCTGAACTTCACTTGATATGGTCCATTCTAGCTGCCACAGGAGCACGGCTAAATGAGATCGCAGGACTGACGGTTGGCGATGTATTTCTCGACCACAAACTGCCTCACGTTCTCATCAGACCAAATGGGGTGCGCAACCTGAAAACCAAATCGAGCGTTCGCTCGGTGCCACTTACTGAGAAAGCTCAGGAGGCTATGAAAGCGGCGCTTGAGGGGCTCGCCAATTTGGGAGATGAAACACCCTTATTCGAACGATATGCTCGTCAGCGCGGCAACGACGCTCTCTCCGCAGTCTTAATGAAGAACCTTAGAGCCGAGACAAAGGATACTCGGTTTTCGGTCCACGGCCTTCGACATCGTGTGAGCGACAAACTCCGTGAAGCGGGTGCGCCTACAGAGGTTCGTCAAGGTTTCCTAGGGCATGCCAACCAAGCCATCGCTGAGAGCGTCTACGGTGGTCGCGAGGCGCGGCTAAAGGAGTTCCAAAAATGGGTCATTTTCTCGGGGCTCTAGACTTAGTCAGATGAGTTGAGAAGATGAAGATAGTGCCTTTGACGAACTCTGACGCGATTGGCCATAGCTTGGCATCTAAGCCTTCGATGTCCCTTTACTGCTTCACTCAAAAGCCTGCTTTCTATGCAAAACTTATCTTCTCTGCGTGTATTTCTGGTGGAATGCTCTGACAGCTATCCATAAAGATATCGAACCTGACATTTTTGATCGGAGCGTCTTGACCAAAGCTCGGGACCGGCAGTGTTTCCGCATTGAATAACTGCAGCGAGTTTCCGTCGGGTAGCGTAGAAAGCCTAAGGGCAGAACCGTAGATATCGGCTCCTCCCTTCCGGATGCAATGTTGATAGAACTGAGATCGGATTTCTGGCTCGGCTATGGCTTCGTAGATACTGTCCATCAACTCTGAAGCCGTCTCGCCTCCTTGCTGCTCAACTAAAACGATAGAGGCAATGAAGATCGTTAAGTCTTCTTGGGGACGTAGCTGCTCAAGAGAAAATCGGTGTTGTCGCGCCGCTCTAAGGGTAGTCTTTACTTCGAGCGCGAAGTCTTTTGACACGAAGTCATAGCGGGCACGTGGCGATGAAGACCACGCTTTTACTGCTGCCAACTTGTCCTTGGAGCTTCGAATGACATGAAGCTCTCCCCAAAGACCCAAAACATCTCGGACGTCATCGCTTTGCCGAGCAAAAATGTCAGCGATCGCTACGATATGCTGCCTGATATGCGCAGCAGAACCATGGTCGCCATTGGTCAAAAGGGCCTCTTCGAGCAGGCGAAGGAAGACTCGGACTAAGTCTGGATCATCGTCTCGCAGACTGACCAGAGTGTATTTCCCGACAAGTTCACTACCATCTTGAAGTCGAAAATCACATGGACAGTCGAAGCGTGCAGCAACGGACTTGAGCTCTAGGTCTGGCTGTCCGTCGCTGCCACAGGACTCCAATAAGACGTGTGGAAAGCCATCTTCGTTCAGTGCCAACCAAAGGCCTTGTTGCCACGAGACTTTCGAGCCGAATAGGCCAATACAGTCCTCGGGAAAGCGCCCAATAAGGCTTTGGTATGCCTCAAAAAGCATCATCGGTGCGCTCTAACCACACGCGCTCGGCGAGGTGTTCTGGAAAATGAACAGCTAAAACTGGCAGGTCTTCCAAGAGGATACGCGTTTTCTCGTGGTTTTCGAGATGATAGCGATGGACATGGAAAGAAACGACCTCATCGGAATGAATCTTGGAGGCTCCCGGGTATTTTGTGCGAGCGTTACTACCCTGAAATAGCTGCCTAATCTTCGGTGGATTCTTGTCGTTCAGGCTTCGACGGACATCCGAACCACTCCATGGCCCTGAGAATGCGTAAAAGTGGCACCTCATATCAGGATACTCACTTATTAACCTCTCCAGTCCAATCATAATTGAGGAGTGTTGTAAGCTATCGTTGGGGTTCTGATAACGAATTTGGCCAACGAAAGGGATAATGTCATCTAGGCGGATTTGGTCGCTGAAAGCAGGGATTGTTTGGCGGTCATTCCATCCCTCTTCTTTATACTCCCACAACGGGAACTCATCCAGCAAACTATTCACAACTTCTCTGTTATCAGCGACGAGATCGGTGCCTTCATAGGGAAAGTCAGGGTAAATCCAACCCTTGCGTCCTTTCGATTGGAACATGTCCAGTAGAACGACTGATCGACGTGTTGGTTGTAGGCGCTCACTCAGATACCAAGTTCGTCTCCAGTCCTTTAGGTCTCCGCCTTTCTCAATATGATGTGCTATCGACTGGCGAAGAGACTCTTCGTGCGTTACGAAGTCTTCAAACGCTTCGATGTTTTCGGCGGTAAGGTAAATCCGGCAGAGGCCCAAATAGGCTTTTTTGTAGCCAAAGAACCGAGCTCTCTGTTGAATATTGTCTGCATTACCAATTCCGATAGACCTAGGCATATAGGAGACGGTCAAACCCTCGACTGTGAAACCTCGATCAAGGCCAATTCCGCCAACTAAAATCCAGCTGTAGTCACCCTTCCAATCGATGGTAGGAATCTTATTTTTCTCCCGAGTGTTGAGCTCGGCAATAACGGTTTCCGAAACAGCGTCGAAAAGAAGTGGTTCAATTTCATCAAAACCGAAGTCGACGGGGTAAGTCTTGGTAATGCCTTCAAACACCGACTGAAACTCCGAAATCAGAACACTGTGGCTTGGGTGATTGTTGTTCTCCAATATCAAAGCCCATTCGTCCCGTGTGTTCTGCGCCCATCGTTTGAACATCAGGTGATCAGCTTTTGGGACAGCCGGATGGATCATCATCGATCTGTTGTTGCCGTCTTGATCATCTTCCTCGAGAAGCCCGATAGCGACACCCAAAAAGAAATACCTGAGAGCATCTAGTAAGCTTTTGGGCGGGCTCGCGGGCGGCTCGTCCCTGTCGGGAACATCAGTTTGAGGAATGAGTTCGATATGATTGTCGGAGTTTTCTACAAAGAACTCCTTGCCCCCGACATACGCCGCCCCGGGGGTTAGCACCGCACCAAAATCAGGTGACAGCGTATCAATTTTGCTGATCAGCAGTGGTGCTTGCGGCGTGGCAGTGTAGAGCAAGTAACTGTGGTGAGGAAAGATGCGCCTTAGTTCGGTGATGCGGGAGTATGTAGTGCTTTCCTCCTGCTGAAGCGCCTTCGTGTTCATTCCTGCCTGATCGCCCTCATCATCGATGATCAGTGTCGGAACGTTTGAAAGGTCAGTGCCTGAGAGAAGTGTGGCCAAGTGTTTTAGGTGGCGATGCTCCTTCATAGAGACGATCAACACCGTCCGCGATCTAGGGCTTCCTTTCTTCCACTTGGCGAGTTCGCTCTTGACCCTTTCCACCTCAGCCGATTGAAAGCCTTTGTCCCTTGTGGAGAAAAGCTTCCAGTTCCTGTTCTTTTCTACTTCAAGGTCTTTCTTCAGGCGGTCGAAAGACTGCTCAACGAGATTGTTAGTCGTGCCTGCGAGAAGAAGAACGATTTGGTAGTCGTTGTCGTGTGCAAGGGCAGAGAGACTGGTGAAGGAAAGCGTCTTCCCACTCTGAACGTAGCCAATGATGAGTCCGGTATTGTGGTCGCCTGCTGATTTTGGGTCAGCGCACTGCCGCATGATTGAAACGGTCTCAGAAACCAACCGCGACTTCTCGTCTTCTGACAAAGAAGTGTTCGACTCGAGTAGGCGAGTAAGGGCGGGTCCCTGGACAGGGTTCCAACCGTTTCCGATATCGCGGTCACGAATATGAATGAATCCTTCCTCACCCATGAATGTTAGTCCTTGGCACTAGGTTCTTAAGTATCTCGTTGGAGTAGGTGCGTATGGCGGCTGGGTGATGATTGGCCAATTCAGTTGCAATGACTTCGGAGAGTGCCATCGTTGCAGCGATGTTCAGAACGGCTGTAAAGCCTTCTGACTCAAGGTTCGGGAATTGTGCCATGAAGGGGTGGAGCATGGCTACTCTTATAAGAACCTCTCTGGGCTCCGGAGCTGTGATTGACGGTCGGCTTTGAATGGAGAGCCATTCGCTGTCTTTGTCCGCATAAGACAACTCGAGTTTGACAACCCATGGCGCGCCACGGAACAAAAACTCAAACTGGAAGTCGTCGCGTTCACCTTCAGCAACTGTGTCAAGGTTCTCACCTACATCAGGTGGGTTGTCGTCTATTACCTCGGGTGTTTTGGGAGGAGCGTCAAAGCGCAATGTAGGTTGCGTGGTTACAAGTGGCTTGCGATCAAACTGTTTGGTGATTGCAGGAGCGACACTACGAGCAACTTTTCTGGCGTTTCGCGCATCTTCAAGAGCGCGATACTTCTGCGTTTGCTTAATGATGGGAAGTTCTTCAGCGTTTAGTATTTTATAAAGCTTCCGGAGAAATTCGTCCTCATTTTCTCCCCACTGAACTCCATCTTTTGTATGGGAAACATTGAAACCCTTCAAATGAATCTCGCCAAATATCCGTTGAGACTCGAAACTGTTTGGGCGCTTGAAGATATCAGGTGGCCGATAGGTCTCGTCTGCACTGCCAAAAACCAATCGGTTGCGCCTGAACAACGCTAGACCTGCAAGTCTGGTGTCGGCCTTTTCTCTGATGGCAACAAACCCAGTTGCTGACTTGCCTTGTCCAAGATCAATATCGATTTCTCGCTTCCAAGTGACCTGTGGGCCGTCTGGGTCTCGATAGGAAGACGCAACCAAGATCTTTGGTTCTTCATAAACCAATGGTTCTTCATCAACGAAGAGTTCTAGCTGCCCTGATCTCAAAAAGACCCTGTAGATGCTGGCGAGATGCTCTTTAATTTTCCCAACGGTCCGGCCCTTTGGAAAGCGACGGATTTCCTCTAGTCGAATCTCGGTGTAGTGCTTCTCGACAGCAGAAACTGAGGACACGACATTGAGTTCTTCGATGCTGTCGTGAACGATCTGATCGATATCAAAAAACACCGTGCGCTCTACGTTCTCTCCTAGCGCACTTGATCGAACGCTCCATTTAGGCGCGAACCAGCAAGCTGCGCTTTTCATACCCATCCCAAACTCAGATAGTCCTGTGGCATCAGGTGGTATTTCAGCGGGTCTAAAGGCCCTTTGATAGTCGCCCAATGCAATGCCAGCAGCATTGTCCGTTACGACAATCCTATTGGCGTCGCCGTCGAATTGGATGTCGACTCGTAGGCTGAATTTACCATCCGATGCCGCTTCCAATTCCCTACGGTTGGCAATGCTGCTTTGTATTGAGTTGTCGACAAATTCGGCCAGCGCGAACCAAGCCTTGTAATTTAGGTGCGGCAATACTGAGAGAACGTTTACGCCGGGTCGAATATTTACAGAGTTCAATTGCGTCATGTCATTCAGCGGCGACAGCCTGAACTGTGGTAGCCGTAGTATCATCTCTTTTAAGAAGCGCGGCAGCAATTCGTTTCACGACTTCAACGTTCACGGCATTGCCAAACGCCTTATAAGCACCGTTCTTGGTGCTCGGAAGGAAAGGGATGTCTAGACTCTGAAGTCGACTGCATTCTCGCGGTGTCATGTATCGCCTTTCCCAGCCAATGATTGGAACTTGGCTTGTTGTCATGGCGATCAGCGAGGGGGCTGTCTCCGCTCTCTTGATGCGAATACCACTTGCTCGAAACTGAATGACATGCTTCCAAAGGTCTCGTTCGCCACCCTTTATGTTCCATTCCAGCTTCTGAAAACTGGGTGGAAACGACTTAATTTTTTCAATCCAAGGGTCGATGATACTCTTGTGTAGAGAATAGAAATTCCTGTTCTTCTCAATGAAATCCACTTTCCAAGAGGGGAACTCCGCAAGGTTTGTGCGGGCATACCCTGGCAATTCTTCTTCAGTTTGTTCTGGGTTCAACCCTCTCAAAGGCGTGCCGAACGCTCCTTTGTATTCCTCCATACCCATATAGCCCATCTCACGTGGGCTTTTGCCTGCGGTTGGGTAGTCAGCTCCAAATTCCATTGCCCAAATCGGAAAAGACGGAAGATCAATCTCTTTGGGAAAAGCGGCAATGAACTCTTGCCACGTCGACAAATAATTTACGTGGCTCTCACTCAGGTAAAGTGCGTCCTGTGGATCGTCTTCCAAAACTGTAGAAATCGACAGATGCACATTTCTGTCGGGCCGAGGCCATTCAAAGCCTTTAAGGCCTGTCCTATCCCCAACAATGAAGGCCCGTTCACGCTTTTGGGGAACCCCGAACATATGAGGTGACAGTTTTGCGTAGTCAACGTCGTAGCCTTGGCGCCGGAGCCTTTCACAAATGGTCTTCCAAGTTTTCCCTCCATCATGGCGAACAAGATTCGGGACGTTCTCGATAATAAAAAACCTTGGCTTCTTCTCGCGGAGGATAGCGATAACGTAGTCTATTAGGTCGCCCCACTGCGGACATTGAAGTCCCTTTTGGTCACCAGCTTTGGAAAATGGCTGACATGGAAACCCAGCACAAAGAATGTCGTGATCGGGAATCTCAGATGCGTCGGTTTGGCGAATGTCACCATGAACTTCTACGCCATAGTTCTTTTGATAGAGAGTAGCTAGGTCGGGATTGATCTCTGATGCGAAGACACATTCACCACCACATGCATTGAGAGCTTGATGGAACCCGCCTAAGCCTGCGAATAGATCTATGAAATTTATTTGGGCCAATGTAGCGACGCTCGCGATGGTTGAATTGTGCATTCAGCAACAGGTATGACGAGCATTCTGATGCCTTTCCGCACACGATATAGATGCTGTGGATACTGTCAACGCAAGACCTGCGGCCTTGCAGTGCTTGTGCAGGATGTCGATAGCTTAGTGTTTGCGAGGTAGCTCGTTTAATCTTATCCCAAAAATTCGACAGCCGCAGATAGATAGACGTGTGGGCCCGTCCCCCCCCCCAGCCCCTCCATGGCCATTCGATTTATCATAGAGGCACATAAGCCGCTCGCTTGAAGGGATGTGTGACGCAGCGGGCTTTGGCCCCGATGGACCCGGCCTGTGTGTCGCACGTGTGTCGTGATGCGAGCGCGGGCTTCTAGGTTCCCAATTTTTGCGGCCTTAATGGTGCCCGCTAAGGGGACCATGCGACCTTAACGCACCAGCCCAAATCTGATTGACCCACCCTATTGAGATATAAGAAGTCGGCCATTCTCGTGGCGACCACCCCTCACTGCCTACAACTTAGACACAAGAGGGAGTTTGCTCTTTTGGCGACTGAACCTGCACGAATAGCGCGCAACCATAAAGTTAAGGGCGAATGTGTGTCCGCAACCCACATACCAGAGATAAGAAACCGTGGTCGATCAGGGGTGATGGCCACGAAGGCATGCCTCGTTGGTGTGCTTTTGTGGACCAGCCCTCGCGCGGAACCGAACGGGAGCCTAACACGGCACCTGAGCGAGAGTGTGAGGGGTTGCTGTCTTTCGTGGCCGTATCGTTTTGATTTGAGCGTCTGCGTGCGGAGGGGTGCTCAATGATTTATCCCAATATGTGACAGCAACATCATCACCCATCGTGGGAAGACCAATGAGCCTTCGGCATCAGTAACCAAGGAGCATTCGGTCACTCACACATCACGAGATCATCAAGCCCTTGGGTTACTCAAGGCTCCCCTGAGCGGTCCACCGTTACGGCTGCTGGGTAAGGAATGGCGTCATGGGGCGGCTAAGCGACGACGAGACAGCAACTCTAGGGTCTGGCGATACTGGAAATGTTGAGGTGAATACCATCTCCTTGGGTCTTCCCAAGGGCATCGCCCGATATGATCGCGGTTTGTGAAGGCGACCTGCTGGTGACTCGTTAACGCGGTCTCAGACACTCCAATGCCGCCAACACATGCTCCTTCACAGTTCACCCCTGATGCCTGTCTGCTGATGCAGCCACGGCGAAGTCCTTCACCTCCATCATAACCCTTCATGTCGCCCTCTTGGGTGACCCCTAAAGGTGCCCCCTTAACAAATAACAGGTTTACGGTAGGCCTCCGCAAGAGTCCGATTAGTTGTTTAATTTCATAACATTGCAAGCCTCTCACTCCTGAGGTGAGGCAAATGGCTCGCAACTCCACTGGCCATCATGGCCCCATGAACTAAGCAAGCACAAGGAAACGCTATGCTTCACCCTGAGCGAACGACACACACCGTCATCATCGACAGACCCTGCGGCACGGGGAAAACCACAGAGATGTTGGCCTCCCTAAAGCCCAACCTGAAATACCTCCTAGTCACGCCCCTCCTCACCGAGATTGAACGGTTCCAGAATGATGCTCCTGAGTGCGTCGAAATCGCTGCGCCTATAGAAGGCAAAGGACCAAAGCTCATCCAGTTGGAAAAGATGCTCCAAGAGGGCCAGTCCGTGGCCATCACTCACAAGCTCTTCTTCATGACGCTCCGTTTGGCCCACCTGATGGCCGACTACCACATCATCATCGACGAGGCCCCTAACCCGGTCAGCTGCATCAACACCATCGACGCCGAAGCATTCGAGGAAGCCATCGTAGGTGGCGGATATGCGCGGGTGTGTCCCGAGACCAAGCAAGTCATCCCGACAGACAAGTGGCGAAAGTGGCAACGTGAGACCTTCGATAGCGAAGGAGAACCTACTTATTCAAGCCGACTGCATCCCGACATCTACAGACCAGCTGTCCAAGGGCAGCTTCACGTGGACGATAAAGGCGTCTTCGCAGTGGCTACACCAAACCAAGTCCTTTTGGCGGGGAGGTCCTTGACGGTGATGACCTTCCTCAGCGAGGGGACCTACATCCACGCTTATCTTAAGATGATCGCTAAGGGTAACCCCAAGGCCGACTTCGAAGTGAAGCGCGAGGCGACCCACGCATGGCTTAAGAGGGCACACTCTCTGGTTTCCATCGAAGCGCTATCGATCCCACAACATGTGAGCCTGTCGTTCTCCAAGCAAACGAGGCGCTCAAACGAGAAGACGTGCAAGTCCATCGGCTCAGCGTTGAAGAACCTCATCGAGCGACGTTGGAAGGGCATCAAGCGAGAGGACATAATCCTCACTTGCGCTCGCGACAAATGGTTCGAAGACCGCAAAGGACGCTATGCGGGCCAGTGGGCGAAGCACTCACGATTATTCGGCAGGGACTATACCAAGGGTGGTGTGCATTGGCTTCCGAACAAAACGCGAGGGACCAACGACTACAAGCACGCAAGTCACGTCATCTATCTCTACTCGATGTCTCCGAACCCCATGGTCCAGAATTTCCTGGGGGTCTCCGGGCAGAACTTCTCTGACGCATATGCACTGAGTGAGATGGTTCAGTTCATCTGGCGAACCCGCGTCCGCGACGGCAGACCTATCACCGTGACCGTCCCCGACAAACGTATGCGCGCCATCCTTTTGGATTGGCTCAACAGCGCAATCGAAGGTGATGACAACTTCGCCGTCATCGACGCAGCAGCCTAACCCAATTCATAGTCCCCTTCCGGTTACCGGAAGTGGGTGCACGCAAAGAAAGGAAACACCATGGAAAACAAGCAATGGCTGACCGCGCGAGAGTTTTACGGAAGCCAATCAGACCCGATGAGAGGTAAGCGCCGAGACCGCAAGGCCAAACCCGCCAATGAAGTGCGGGACCTAATCCTCTCTTTCGTTCCGCTAAATGAGATGGTGGATGCGATGGACGAAGACGGCAAGCTGAGAGAGGAGGTGACACGACCAAATGGGTCTTTCCGAACCGTCCGAGTTCGCACCGACCTAGTCGCATTCATCTCGGTCCTTCGCAAACGCTACAAACACCACGAGGGTTACGACCTCTCTTTTGCAACGCTTCTCTCTTTGATGGCCCTCTATGGCATCAAGGGCTTGCTTGTCATGGACAAGTTTAGGCCCATTACATCCTCCGAGCGGGCTCCTTAGGAGGCCTACAGGCGAGCCAAAGAGGCAACGGAGATGAAGTCCAAGAGTAGCACAAGAATGCGGCTCTCAAGAGAAGAATTGGCCTTATCGTGAGCCCCTCGCTTTTTGAAACATGGTGGGGGTGCTGCGCCTGCTCAGAAATTTCGGTGGATTACCAAAGTTCACTGAGCATGCAATAGAGAACTCGGACTTGAGGTCACCCCAATTTAGCGCCAAAGGTGCCTTCACTGAATCGGACAAGCCCGTCTAATCTCAGCTCATTCAGCATACAGGGTCCTTGCATGACGAAACATCTCAAAGAGTATTTGGCTTACTATCAGGGACTCCAAAAACCCGGATATGCGGTGCTTGTGACAGGTGACTGGGGAGTTGGAAAGACGCATCAAGTTCGCCAGTGCATCGAAAAAGAGGATTGCTACTATGTCAGTCTTTTTGGGCTGCAGACGCCCAGTGAGGCACATGCAGCTGTCTATGCCGCTTATGCTCCTACATTAAATAAACTTGGCGATTTCATTGGCGCTGCTGGCGATGCTGCTGAGAACGTCGGTGGTCTCATCTCTCTCGGCGGTGCTGCAGCTGATTGGCTGAATGCGACCATGCGGCGAAATGTGGAACCTGATCGCACACTGATTTTTGATGATCTCGAACGGTGTGGCATGAGTTTGGAACAACTCATGGGCGTTTGTTCGACCTATGTTGAACATTTGGGATTTCGAGTAGTTCTAATAGCTGATGAGAAAAGACTCGAAGCAAAGCACCCCGACTATAGGCAGGCGAAAGAAAAGGTCGTGGGGCATACTTCAAAGGTTGTCCCTAGGGTCTCGGAAGCATTCGAAGCGTTCGTCGCGAATGTAGACGGTGCTTCTCGTGATTTCATTGTTGCGATGAAGCCTGAGGTCATTGAGATATTCCATGCATCTAATTGCAAGTCACTCCGCGTGCTTCGTCACGTCATCTTCGATCTAGCCCGTCTGCATCAGTCTCTAGGACCAAAACAACTTGAGAACGGCGACGCCATGGCGGAGACAGTCGGGTTGTTTGTCGCTTGCGGAATTGAGGCCCGACTCGGGAGACTTACTCAAGACGATCTAAAAAACCGTGCTGGACAGCGCATGGGCTTCGAAATGAGGCGTCAATCCGCTAAAGACAAGGATGAGGTTGAGCAACCACCATTAGTTGCTGCTGACGACAGATATCCGACGATCGATTTGGAAAACCAAATTCTTGATGATCAGGTCTTAGAGGATGTGTTTGAGCATGGGGTTTTTGATTCAGACCGGATCATCATCTCAATCGAACGATCTCCGCATTTTGTTGAGGCAAAGAACCTCCCGCCTTGGCGGCTTGTATCGAGCTTCGATGAGCTTCCGGACGAAGTTTTTGAGTCTGCGCTAGACACCATGAACAAGCAGTTCGAGAATCGAGAGATCACGTCTTCAGGCGAGATGTTACATATGTTCGCCCTCAAGTTAATGATGTCCGATGAAGGCATTTTGGAGCAATGCTTAGACACCACGCGCGATGAGTGTCTAAATTACATCGAAGATCTTCTGGCTGCTGGTAAGCTTCCACCCAGAGAGCTTGATTGGCGATGGTGGGATAGCTTCGACCGCGCATACGGCGGATATGGTTATTGGGTTCGTCCCACGTATCAGGAACAGTTCAAGTCACTTTGGGACCGACTTATTTCGGCCAGAGAAGAGGCTCTAGAAGCCAGCTTTCCAGCCATCGTCAAAGATCTACTGGGAGTCCTTGCCAAAGATGGCATAGAGTTCTATCGGCAGGTTTGTCATACGGCGGGACGCGATAGCCCTTATGCCCTGATACCAGTTTTTAAATCCATATCTCCCGCGGAATTTGTGGAAGCTTGGTTGGCCGCACCGCGACCGAATTGGCGATGGGTCAAGAGTGCCTTGGAGGATCGACTAGAGCCGCATCGTGCTCAAAATGAACTGGCTTCTGAGCTCGATTGGGCGTTGGGTGTGTTGGGGGAAATTGAGAAACGTCGCGACACATTGACGGGCTTCGAGCGCCTGAGGGTGGAGCGCATTATCCCCAAGAAGTTGCGTCAACTAGAAGAGGTTCACGAGGCTGAAGCCGTGCAGCAAGCGGTTGTGCAAAACGATGCGGAGTGAAACCAGTTTGCTTTGGTTAGGGCGCGACACACAATTTGGGTTTTGAACGACACACAAGATTTTGCGCAATTCGCTATGTTAGCTGCAACTATCTGATAAAAACAAAAATAATATGGAAGTGGGATTGATTGGTGCTGCCCCCGGGCACCACTAAATCAACAATACAACGATTAAGGTTGCACTTAATCCCAGCTTGATGAGCCGTTGAAAGTGTGCGCTGATCAGGTTTGATCGATTTCTTAGCAGAAACCTTAAATTCAAGCCGTGTCATGAAACTATTGGTTGACATGTCACGGAAAAACTCTGCTGTTCCAGCCGCTTGGAAAACTCAACAGATTCCGCGACTATCATGGCATCGTGAGGTTTCGGTAAGGACCGGAACGCATCCAGGAAGTTTGGCAATGGCATCAATGAAGTCACGTTGCTCTGGCGGCGCGAAAAAAGACACGGCTATACATTGCCGGCGACTCCCGGTATGAGGCGATCTTTAACCTAGGAAGATGCGCGGATTGCAATGCCGCAAGGCCCGTATCCCCCGGCTGACACAAAGAACACCATCGTGAAACAGACCATCGCAGATGCGCTTGCCCGCAAGGGCTATGATACTTTGACACAAGTCCAGCAGGCTGTGACTCAGCCCGGGTTGGAAGGACGCGATATGTTGGTGTCGGCGCAAACCGGATCAGGAAAAACGATCGGGTTCGGGTTAGCGATAGCGCCACAGATATTAGGCGATGACGAGACCTTTGGGGTGTCTGGCGCGCCTTTGGCTCTGGTTGTTGCGCCAACGCGGGAATTGGCGATGCAGGTCAAGCGCGAACTGAGCTGGCTGTACTCTGACGCTGGTGCGTTTTTGGCCTCGTGTGTCGGCGGTATGGACATGCGGGATGAACGTCGTGCTTTGGCGCGCGGGGCGCATATTGTCGTTGCAACGCCAGGGCGGTTACGCGACCATATCGTGCGGGGGTCCATTGATCTGACCGCAATCCGCGCTGTGGTGCTGGACGAAGCCGATGAAATGCTGGACCTTGGATTTCGCGAGGATCTTGAGTTCATTCTGGATGAAACCCCGGCTGAGCGGCAAACGCTGCTGTTCTCAGCCACTGTGCCGCGTGCCATTGCAAATCTTGCGACACGCTATCAGCGCGACGCCGAGCGGGTCAGTACTGTCAGCGAGAAAACTCAACATGCGGATATTGAATACCGTGCGATGATGGTGGCGCCGCGTGATGGCGACAATGCGATCATCAATGTGTTGAGGTTTTACGAAGCGCCCAACGCCATCGTTTTCTGTAACACGCGCGCGATGGTCTCACGACTGACCACGCGGCTTTCCAATCGCGGGTTTTCGGTTGTGGCTTTGTCGGGTGAGTTGACGCAGAGTGAACGTTCCAACGCCTTGCAATCGATGCGTGATGGGCGGGCCCGGGTGTGTGTGGCCACGGACGTCGCGGCGCGAGGGATCGATTTGCCGAACCTCGACTTGGTGGTCCATGCCGAATTGCCCAACAGTCACGAGACGCTTTTGCACAGATCCGGACGAACGGGCCGGGCCGGGCGAAAGGGCGTCAGCGCGTTGGTGGTCGAGCCGTCGTCACGGAAAAAAACCGAGCGTATTCTGAAATTCGCGAAATTGACGGCCGAGTGGGGCGTTGCGCCATCGGCTGACGAGGTGAATGAACGTGATCAGGCGCGGATGTTCGCCTCGGATGACTGGCAGGTCGAAGTTACCGAAAGCGAAAGGGCGGCGGTTCAGCATCTGGTTGAAGGATTTACCGCTGAACAAATCGCGGCAGCGTATCTTCGTCAGTACAAATTGCGCCACTCGGCGCCAGAAGAGTTGGCCCCGGTGTCGGCAGAACGCCCGAAACCTCGCGCGGCCTTTGGCCCGAGTGTTTGGTTTTCGCTGTCTGAGGGCCGCAAGCAAAATGCGTCGCCGCGTCATTTACTGCCAATGATCTGCAAGGCGGGCGATCTGACCAAAGACGATATCGGGGCGATCCGGATTGCCGACGACGTGTCCTACGTCGAGATCCGCGAAGCCAGCGTTGAGGGTTTTCTGGCGGCTGTTGGCGCAGACATGAAAATAGAAGGTTCGAAAGACGTGGTGCGTTTGGATGGCGCACCTGACGTGCCAGCGTTTGAGCGTCCAAAGTCCAACCGCGCGCCCAAAGGTAAACCGCGTCCACGCAAAGGGGACACGACGCCCGTTGATTGGAACGACGAACCGGCGCCCCGCAAGCGCAAACCCAAGCTCGAAGAACGCAAGCCGCGACAACCGGCTGAAAAGCGTTCCAAACCGACCCGCTCAAAAGAACAGGGCTCGGCACTTTCCGGCACGAAAAGCGAAGCGGACGTTAAGTTTTCGGCGACAAGTGTTAAGAAGAAATCCCCCAAAGCGCCAGCCGGTAAAAGCAATGACGGTCGCATAAAGCCCGGTGGCAAACCCACCAAAGGTCCGCCACCGCCAAAGGGGAAACCCAGCAGCAAAAAGAACCGTGCGCGGGCTGCAGCGGCAAAGTCGGGCAAGGGTGGAGACGCCGTGCCGAAACGGCGCAAAACCTGAGGCCGTTCATTGCACCGGACTGACCCGGGCCACACGCCCGTAGTTTTCGCGCTGCAGGCGCTTAGGATTGGTCGTCAACGATTTCGAGAATCCGGTTGCGCTGAATCTTGCCCGATGGCCCCTTCGGCAGGTCCTGCAGAATGTGAACCTCGTCAGGGGATTTGAACCGCCCCAGTTTGGTCTTACAAATCTCTAAAAGGGTCAGCGGTGTCAGTTCGGACCCGTCCCGGATTTTGACCGCGGCCTCGACTGTCTCGCCATAGCTACGGCACGGGCGCGCAAAGGCTGCGGCTTCGACAACGTCGGGATGGGAATAGAGCGCCTCGTCAATCTCACGCGGGGCGATGTTTTCGCCGCCTTTGATGATCAGTTCTTTCAGGCGGCCGGTGACATAGACGTATCCATCCTCGTCCATACGCGCCAGATCGCCGGTGCGTAGCCAACCGTCCGTTGTGAAAGTGCCTGCGGTCGCATCGGCGTCTTTGAGGTATTCAAGCATCACATTCGGTCCGCGTATGACCAACTCACCTTCTGTTCCATTTGAGACAGGTTGCTGGTTCACATCCCGGATCGCGGCGTCGTTTCCGTACGCGACGCCTGGTGAGCCGATCTTGCGCACGCCCGGTGGGAGTGGGTTCGACAGGATCTGCGCAGCAGTTTCCGTAAGCCCCATGGTTTCGACGATGGGAACCTCGAAGCGGTCTTCAAATGCGCGTTGTACATCCGGCGCCAGCGCGGAAGAGGCAGACCGCCCAAACCGCAAACTCTGGCGGGTTTGGGCATCCGGGTTGGTGTCAGATTGCAGCAGATGAGAGATGATGGTCGGGACAACCGAAAACCATGTTGCCTGAGTTTTACCAAGATTGTCCCAGAACCGGCGGGTCGAAAACCGTTCGCACATGGCCAGGGAGCCGCCAGAGACGAGGGTTCCCATCACCGTCACGCAAAGCCCGTTGATATGGTAGATCGGCAAGACGCAGAAACCGCGATCCGAATCTGTCAGTTCATGCGCGACAGCGGTGGTCCAGCCGCCCGCCAAAAAGCTGGAATGCGTATGAACGACACCTTTGGGCCGACCGGTTGTGCCCGAGGTGTACATAAGCAGGGCATGGTCTGCGGGCGCCAGATCATAAAGCTCGGTATCCGAGTTATCAGCTTCTTCGATCTGTAAAGGCGTAGTTACGGCAGAATCGGCTGTTCGGTTGAACAATTCCGCTTGATCCGGGTGCACGAAGGCAAATCGCGCGCCGCTGTGTTCGAGGGCGTAGGCCACGGCACTGTCGCCCGCGACAAGATTGATCATAGTTGCCCGAAACCCACCGTAGAGAACGCCGAACAAAGCGATCAGCGCCTCGCGGCAATTGGGATAGACGAGTGCGACGCTTTCGCCTTTCTGCACGCCTAGGCGGGTCAACATGCTTGCCACGTTTCGGGCCGAGTTGCGCAGTTCCGCCCAGCTCAGATCCTGAGTGCCATCGGGAAAAACGAACCCGGTTCCGCCCTGATCGGCCCTTAGGTCCAGCCAGTCGCGGACCGTTCCCTTTGGCGGTTCCATCATTGGCCGGCCTCCCTCCAATACGCGCCGAATACATCTTCGAGCGCGGGTTCGCGCGGGGGTATTTCACGCACAATTTTGGTGGTCTGAACGAAATGCCGCCAATGCAGGTTGGTATCGATTGAGTTCCCACCCCAGCTGCCGCATCCCATCGATAGGGAAAAGGGCATGCCATTATTGAAGCTACCACCGGTGGCAAAGGTATGCGCCTGATTGACGATCACCCGACAGGTGGGTAGCTCGCGGCCCAACTCAACCGCGCGTGTGTCGTCGCTGGTGTGAATGCCGACCGAATGTCCGGCGCCCTGATGGGCCAGAACGCGCATTGCGGTGGCTTTGGCAGCGGTGTAGTCCGAGGCCCGGTAAAGTGCCAGAATCCGGCTCAATTTTTCTCCGGACAGGGGGTGATCGGGGCCGATCCCGTCGGTTTCTACTGCCAGAAATTTCGTGCCTTCAGGGACTTTCCCAGCCATCCCCAGCGCCTCAAGCATCTTGTCGGAGTCCTGCGCAATGACTGACCGGTTCAGGTGCCCGCCCGGCCACAGCCTGGCAATGATGCCATCAGCATCTGAAGCGGGGACAAGCGCACCGCCCTCGGTCGCCATTGCAGCGACAAAGTCGTCGTAGACAGCATCCACCACCACAACTGCGTTCTCGGACGAGCATGAGGTCGCGTTGTCAAAACACTTGGACGCTGTGATCTTGGTCGCCGCCGCTGTCAGATCGGCGGTTTCATCGACAATCACGATGACATTGCCCGCACCAACCGCGACAGCGGGTGTGCCACAGGACTGGGCGCGGTGGACATTGTTCTGGCTGCCGGTGCAGATCACACGATCCGAGGTTTCCATCAGCCGTTGGGTTTTGGCCTTTGATCCCGGCGCCGGGATCATCTGGACCAGATCCCGGTCCAGCCCCAGCCTGTCGAATTCCGCGTGAATGTAGCTGAGCAGTTTCTCACAGGATGCAACGCCCTTGGGAGAGGGGGCGACGACGATCGCGTTGCCACCTTTAAGTGCATTAATGATGTTGTTGGCCGGTGTCGCGGCCGGATTGGTCGAGGGAACCACCGCGCCAACGACACCAATTGCACGAGCGATTTCCGTTATGCCTGTTTCGGGATCGTCGCTTATGACGCCATATGTCTTTGCCTCGGCAATGTCGCGCAATAGACCCAGGGTCTTGCGGTGGTTTTTGGTAATCTTGTCGGGCACATTGCCAAGCCCGGTTGTTTCAACCGCCAACTCCGCAAGGGTCCGGTTGCGTTGGGGTTCCATGATCGCCCAGCCCGCTGCCAGTGCGGCCTTGTCATAGTGCGCCTGACTGCCCGCAGCCTCATATGCGATCTGAGCCTTGCGTGCTCGCGCCACGATCCGGTCTACTTCGGCGATCTCGGGGGCTATGTCGTTCGGAGCGTTCATGATCATCCTCGATGTGTTGTTCGGGGCGGGCCTGACCCGCCCCGGTAGTGGGTCGTTCAGAGGCCAGCCAGCAATTCGTTCAGCGTCTGCTGGCGCTGTGCCCACATCTCGATCACTTCGTCACGTGTCATGATGTGCATGGGCGATCCACCCGCCTCCATCTTCTTGGCAACGCGGGAATTGGCGAACATCTCGGGCACAGTTGCTGCCAGTTTCTCGATCACCTCAGGAGGTGTTCCCTTGGGCACCATCACACCCCGGAAGTTGACTGAAGAGTTGTCCACGTCCAGCCCCTGTTCCATCATCGTTGGAACGTCAGGCAGGAACGCGTTGCGCTCCAAATCGGCAACGCCAAGGATCTTCACGTTGCCCGCCTCTTGCGCGCGGAACGCATCGGACAGGTTGTTGATGCCGCCCATGACTTCACCAGCGATAACAGCCTTCATCGCCGCTGCCCCGCCGCCTTTGGTCGGGATATAGGCCATCTTGGTACCGGCTGCCTTGTCGATCTGCAGCGCCGCGATGTGGTGGCCCACGAAAAGACCCGCTCCGGATACGGTCAGTTTGCCTGGGTTTTCCTTGGCAAAGGCCACGACATCTTCCATCGAGTTGAATTCACTGTCGGCACCAACCACGAATACAGCCGGGTCTGCACCCCAGTTCGCGATAGGTTCAAAGCTGTCTGCGGAATACTCGACGCCGCCCTTGATGGATTGGGCGATGAAATGGGGCACGTTGTATGCGGCCAATGTGTATCCGTCCGGATCAGCTTGTGTGGCGAACCAGTTCCAACCGACGCGCCCGCCGGCACCAGGCTTGTTGATGATGGCGATGGGCATTCCCAGGGCATCCTCGTTCCCGGCGGTCATGGTGACGATCCGCGCCTGAAAGTCGGTCGCCCCACCGGCGCCATAGCTGACCATCATCATCAGCGGTCGTTCGGGGTATTCCTCGGCCATTGCCGCGCCAGTCAGGCCCGCCAGAGCCATTGCTGCCCCTGCAATCAATCGTTTCATTTTGCGTTTCCTCCCTGATTAAGTTCACCCGCTTCCCAAGCGGTTAGAACAGAATTTCTCTTGGTGTGTAGACGTTCAAAAGCATGGCAAAGAGCCCATACATCACCGCCACGAAGACCGCCGTGATGATCCCGCGTTTGATCCAGATTTTGACCTCGGAATGGGGGGCTGGGTCGTAGATCGACAGAAGAATAAAGAAGGCGATGGTTGTTGCGGTGTAGAATCCCAGCGTTTTGGCAGCCCAGAAAACATAGACCAGCGTGATGATCAGACCGGGCAGCATGTTCACGAACATTGTTCGCGTCACGCCATTGCCGACTTTGGATAGTCCCATGACCGCTTTGCCAAAGGTCCACCCGGCCAGCACAACAAAGACCGTTGCAATCAATCGTGGGAACAGAAACGCCTCAGCTGGCTGTTGCGTGTAGCTAATCCATGTGACCCACAGGCCAACTGCAAAGACGAGACCTGACCCGAAAATATGTTGTGATCGGTTCATGCCTGTGCCTCCTCTTTGGTGGTATAGCGGCGGCTGCGCAGCTCCATCCAGACCGAGTAGGCGATTGAGGCCAGCACCACGGCGATCAGGAACAGGTTCAACCCACCGGTCATGAAGTATGAGGCCTTGCCAACAGTGGCGTCAGCGATCATTCCGCCCTGGATAAAGTTGGCCTCGGCGATCGGTCCGAGGATCAAACCCAGCACCAGCGGCGCGGCAGAAAAGCCGAAACGTTCCAGAAAGAACATCCCGATACCAAGGCATGCCATGACATAGACATCGCCCATTGACCCTTGGACTGAATAGGCGCCGAAGACCGACAAGGCCAAAACGATAGCGGCCATCACGGATTGGGGAACCTGTGCGACACGCGCTGCAAGACCGGCGACGTAGAGGCCGAATATGCACATCAGAACCTGACCGATCAGCATCGAGTTGATGAAGGTCCACGCCACGTCCGGGTGATTGTCGAACAAGTCCGATCCCGGGAAAATCCCGTGGATCAGCAATCCGCCCAACAGCACGGCGGCGGTTGGGCTGCCGGGGATCGACAGCGTCAACAAAGGGACAAGCGAGGGGCCAACCATCGCGTTGTTGGCGGATTCCGCGGCAATCACTCCCTCGGAGTGGCCTGTGCCGAACTTGTCTTTCTCGGCCGAAAACTTCTTGGTTTGGTCGTAGGCGACGAGACCCGCGATCTGCCCGCCGACGCCTGGGATCAGGCCAATGATCGAACCCGTCAGCGTTCCGATACTCAGCGCGCGCGTGCGGCTGAACAGTTCCTTGAACGCGGCCATGATCGAATGGCGCTGCACTTCGATCACCTCGGCACCGGTGTTGTGGCGGCCTTTGGCGAACATGGTCAGCACCTGCGGGATCGCAAACAGGCCAATCAACGCGGCGATGATGTTGATGCCGCCCCCGAGAGCAGGGTGGAAGATAAAGCGCTGGGCACCCATGATGTCGTCGAACCCGATGGTGGCCAGCCACAATCCGATACAGCCGGACAGCAGACCTTTGACCACGGACGCGGAGTCCAAGGTGCCGATGACCGTCACCCCCAGAATGGCCAGCCAGAACAGGTGGGACGGGCCAAAGGCCAGCGCCCATTGTGCGAGAACCGGTGTCAGAAAGATCAGCAGCAGGACGCCAAAGATGCCGCCCACTGCCGAGGCCAAAAACGACAGTTGCAGGGCGCGCGCGCCCTGACCCTGTTTTGCCATGGTGTGCCCGTCCAGAGTGGTGGCAATATTGGCCGGAGCACCGGGGATCTTCAGCAGAATTGCACTGACCGCCCCGCCGGCCACGGTCGAGGTGTAAGCCGCACCCAGCAGGATCAAGCCCTGCGCCGCTTCAAGTTGAAAGGTGAACGGGATCAGCAGAGCCACTGCCATCGTTGGTGACAGTCCCGGCGTTGCGCCAAGGATCAACCCTCCGATTGTGCCGCCCAAGAGCAACATGAACGAAAGCGGTGTGAACACTTCTCCGAAGTAATAGATGAATTCCATTCAGGGCCTCCCAACCCGTCCGTTCGCACTTTTACCTTTGTTGACAATTCAGGTTAGGGGATGAAAATAGTATTGCAAATGTTTTCATAAATTAGGCCGAATGGTGTGAAATTATGACTGTTTTTCAAAAGGGTAAGGTCGATATTGTGGCAGTTGCAAAGGCTGCAAAAGTGTCGCCGTCAACGGTTTCCCGCACCTTCAATCACCCCGATTTGGTGAACCCGGCGACTCGCAAAAAGATCAACAAGGCGGTGCAGAGACTGGGCTATATCCGCAACCGCGCCGCCCAAACGATGCATGGAAAACGGTCGGGAACGATTGGTCTTGTCGTGCCCACAATCAACCACGCCATTTTCTCAGAGGTCATTCAGGCCTTTTCGGACTCGATCGACAAGGCAGGGTTCAGTCTGTTGTTGGCGTCGCATGGCTATGACCTGAACCGGGAATACGCGATGGTTCGCAAGTTTCTTGAACATCGTGTGGACGGTGTCGCGCTGGTTGGTTTGGAACATTCCGATGCCACCAACCGATTGATCAAACAACAAAAGATACCAGCGCTTGCACTTTGGAATTACTCAGAGGAATCGCCACTTCCTTGTGTAGGTGCCGACAATCATCTGGCGGGAAGGTTGGCGACGGAACACTTGCTGAATTTGGGGCACCGTGACATCGGACTGATCTTTCCAGAGACACAAGGAAACGACCGGGCACAGAACCGCCTTTCCGCCGTGCATGATGCGCTAGGTGAAGTAGGGGTTGTGGTACCCGATGAACATGAAACCCAAGCGCCCTACAGTGTTTCTCAGGCCAAGCAAGCAGCCTTGGTGCTACTGACGACGTCAAAACGCCCGACGGCTTTGCTGTGTGGTAATGACGTCATTGCGCAGGGTGCGTTGTTTGCAGCCCAAAAGCTTGGTTTGCGCGTCCCGGAAGATCTATCAATTATTGGCATCGGAGATTTCAAGGGCTCCGCGGATGTTGAGCCGGGCCTTACGACTATCCGCATTCCCGCGGAAACAATCGGAGCGCTGGCCGGTGAAAAATTCACCGACTTTATAACGTCCGATGACCCCAAGTATTTCAGTATCCGTTGTGACTTGGAATGTGTCATCAGACAAACGACGCGTTCGCTGGTGACCCCATAGATTTACGCAGATTACCCGCGCTGCAAGGCCATGATCGCCTCTATCTTATCCAGTGTCGCGGTATTAACAGCGACGCCATCAGTTTGCGCCTGAACGCGTTTGCTACCGCGTCCATCCCCGGGCAGATGCGCTCCGTCCTGTGCCCGGATCGCTTCGACCAATTCGCTGATCCCCGAAGCAAATGCGTCGCCAGAGGTCACGCCCGGGTCAATCGCAATAAAGAATTGCCCGGTTTTGGGCGGTCCGCCAGCCGTGCCTGAAAACGGCGAAGCGTTGATGCCAAGGGTCGCCCCGGTCAAAGCTGCGGCCAATACTTCGGTCAGCAAGGCTACGCCAACACCCTTGTACCCACCAGACGGGGCCATCGAGCCCTTGAGGCCGACATTGGGGTCGGTGGTCGGGTTGCCGTCTGCGTCCAGAGCCCAACCAACCGGGATCGGCTTGCCTTCGCGGGCGTGTTTCATGACCTCGCTTTTGGCAATTGTGCTGGCGCTTTGGTCGATCAGCAGCGCGGGCTGACCGTCCGCACCCGGAGCCGCTATTGAGAAGGGGTTGGTGCCCACGACGGGTTTTGCGCCGCCCGAAGGGGCGATTGAAGCAGGCGCATTGGTAAACCCAAGTCCCACCAACCCGGCCTGCGCCAAACGGTATGTATGGTAGCCAAGGACCCCGCAGTTATAGCTGTTGCGGATAGAGAGTGCAGCGATCCCCTGTTCACGTGCGGCCGGGACAAGGGCTTCGAACCCCATATCAATTGCAGAGTGGGCAAAGCCGGTGGCAGCGTCTACATTAACGACACCTGGACGCGGGCGGGTCAGAACAGGCTGCGCCGTGCCGTCCACTTTTCCACACTGAACATGTTCGCAATAGATCGGGATATAGGCCAGGCCGTGGCTGGCCACACCATCGGCCTCGGTCGCAGCGGTAGCAACAGCCAGCGGTCGCGCGTTGGCTTCGGACGTTCCTGCAGCAACAAGTGCACGGAAGGCGAGGTCTTCGATCTGGGTAAGGGTCAGCGTACGGGTTTCAATCATTGGGCTCTCTTCAATCGTTGTCGGATAAACCCGCTCCGGCCCCGAGCAGGCGGGATTCCTCGGTGGCGGGGGCATATGTGCGGTGAGCGAACTGGTTCAGTATGTCCCAATCAGACGGATCAGGGTCCGCCCGAGTTCGATGGGGGGCTGGGGTGTTAACCTGGCCGCCAAGACGCACCAAAACCTGATGTGCATGGTTCGGAATTAGGGCAGTCAGAGACAGGTCATAGCCGTCGGTTTCTGCAACCGCCTGATCATACTCAAGGCTCACACAGGTCTTCAGTAAGCGCGCCGCGTTGGCCGCAAACGGAAGCAGTAGTTCGGGAACGGCAACGTTTCTTATTTCAATAGGGGACGAATTCAGTCTCAGCGCGCAGTCTGACAGCAATGCGCCGGTCGCCAATGGGCAGAGCTGGTCGTCGCTCTGCCATTCACTACTCAGATTGGGTGGGGTATGTTGCGCTGGTGCTCTCGTCAATTCCAGTTGTAACAGTTGGGCCAGCGCTCTGGTGCCGTTTTGCCCCTGTGCGCACAGCCAGCGCGTCGCCTTCGCGGCTTCCTCGGCCAGTCCCCAACTGTATCCGGCACCGCGGGCCGCCCGTTTCGCGGTGGCTTCGACCTCATTCAATGAGACGTTCATTGCGGCAGCTCCGGGTAAACCCACCAGTCTGCAGTGCTGGTATTCAAGTTTTCAGGGTAGGGCGCGCCGGCATACATGCAAATGCGCACCCAACGGTCCGATCGCGGATCAAAATGCGTCGCACCGAAAAAGGACAGCTTGGCGCGCAGCATGTCTATGGGCATAACGCTGGCGCTGATCGTGTTGTCGCGAAGCTCGCCATATGGCGCGATCAGGCCGATCTGCGCGCGCCGGATCGTATGGCGGTGTTCAGGATGGCGCAGAAGGAACTCAGCTATCGGATTGTCGCTGCCCCAATCGGCAAGGTCCGCATAGGCTAACGCGGCATCTCTTGCCGGAGCCAGGGGTTGTTCATACGCGACAATCGGTTCCTCGAACCGTTCGCCCAATCGCGGTTCCAGCTTTTCCTCGGACACGTACCAGGCACGCGCGCAGTTTGCTTCAGCCGACCAATCCAGATCCAACGCCCAGTCAAAGCGGTCCCGGATGGCGGTGCGGACCTGTTCGACGGTCATGCCCCCGTTGATAACCTGTGCCTGAGCATTCCCGTCAGCCATACAACCGGTAATGCCATCCACCAGATCGCCATAGGGTTCCAAAACAAGCGAGGCCAGCAGTTCCTGCCCCTCTTCGCCAAGTGCAGTTTCGGACCAGCGGATCAACCGGTCCCACGGTTTGTCCACTGTCAAATCATTCTGTTCCAGATAGTCGGAAATGGCCGCCAGATCGGCATTCAGCGAGGCCAGCTTTTCGATCTGGACCGGATGCTCGGATCGCCACCACGACATTGACAGCTTGCTGCGATCATAGATTTTCCGGAATTGGCGAGCTTCATCCTCGGATGCCGTTTGCAAGGATCGCACGCGCGCCAGAGCTTCTTCGCGCGCCATGATCCAGTTGTTGAACAGCACCGGGTGGTTGACGATGAACGGGGCCATGCCCAGACCGGTCGAGTTGCCGATGCCCAGCCACCGCGCAATCTCTGGGTCCAGGTCCGCTGTTTGCGCGCCGCCTTTGGTGCGGGCCACATGTTGCACCAGATCACGGACAAAGGTGCGCGTCAGATACACCGACAGCATCTCTGCCTGGAAAGGGGCGTTCAGTTCGGGCCGGTTTGCTATCTTTTCGCGGTCAGCTGCACCGAACTTTCCCGATCCGTAAACAGCCGTCGTGCGCATCAGGTAGCCGACCTTGTAAATCTGCTCCAGATCGGGCTGTTGCCCTGCGGCCAGCCTGTCGACCACGTGCGTCCACAGGCGAACGGACCGGTTGGCGCGGGACAGCGACAACTCGCTTTCGCTTACGCGACCGGCTTCTTGCAAAGGCACGTTCTCGGACAGGCGTTGAATGTCCTGTTCCGTCGGGATCCCATCGAACAGCGCGAAGGTGGCATCCCACGCTTCAGCGATCACCCGGTCCGACCGCTGTTCGGGCGGCAGGTCATGGGCAAACGCAACCAGCGAATAAGCGTGATCCGGCCCCTGCGCTGTGTAGACTGCGTGGCCGACACCGTTTTCGTCGATGTCAAATGCGGTGCGGGTAAAGGTCCAATTCTCACGGGCCATACGCCGGGTCAGTTGCCGCATGAAGCTGAGTCTGCACTGATGCAGCGAGCCCAGCCGCGACAGGCGCATAACCTGCGCAGGATCGCGTCGCGGGATATCAGTACTGACGTGGTTCATGCGGTTCGTGGTCCAAAGTTCTGATCGAAAAAGCGGTACCAGTTGCCGCCCATAATACCGGAGATTTCGTCGGCGTTCATACCAACGTCGCGCAGCCCGGCTTCGATATTGCCAAAGTCGCGATTGTCCTTGAACCAGCTGGGCATCGGTGGAAAGCCGGGATTGCTGGCTGAACCTTCGCCATAGTCGATTTCCTTGGTCCAGCGACCAACGCGCATCCACTCGACAATGCTGTCGGGTTGATCCTGGCACAGGTCGGTGCCGATCCCCAGATGTTGAGCCCCGTATTTCTCCGCGGTGCGAGCGATCATCTCACAAAAGCTCTCCAGCGTGCAGTCGGATTTGTCCTTCAGGTGATGAGGGTAGACCGAAAAGCCCAACATCCCACCGTTTTCCGTGACCGCGCGGATTACCGCGTCGCGCTTGTTACGCAAGGCGGGCGACCATTCGTGCGGATTTGCGTGCGTGATGGCGATGGGACGCTCGGACATCTCGGCCGCTTCGATGGTCGAGCGATCCGCCGAATGGCTCATGTCGACGACCAGCCCAACACGGTTCATCTCTTTGATAACCTGTTTGCCCATGCGGGTGATGCCGGTGTCTTCGGCCTCGTAACAGCCGGTCGCCAGCAAAGACTGGTTGTTATAGGTCAGCTGCATGAACCGCGCGCCCAGATCATGCAGAATTTCTACCAGACCAATATCGTCTTCGATGGGCGAGGGGTTCTGAAAGCCAAAGAACACGGCCGTCCGCCCGGTTTGGCGGGCGATGTCGATATCGCTGGCCCAACGGCCTTTCATGATCAGGTCTGGGTACTGCTCAAACCAGCGGTTCCACTTTTCAAAGTTCAGAACCGTTTCGCGGAAATTCTCGTGATACGAGATGGTGACGTGGATCGCGTCCACGCCCCCTTCGCGCAGTTGGCGGAAGATTTTCTCCGACCAGTTGGCGTATTGCAGCCCGTCGATGCGCATCAGACTGGCGTCCCGGCGCTGATATAGGCGGTTTTGACGGTCGTGTAGAATTCGGCCGCCGCCTTGCCCTGTTCACGCGGCCCGTAAGAGCTGTCGCCGCGACCGCCGAAGGGTACGTGATAGTCGGTGCCTGCGGTCGGCAGGTTGACCGTGACCACACCGGTGCGTGCGTTGCGGCGGAAGTGGGTCGCGCGGGCGAGGCTTTGGGTCACGATGCCCGAGGTCAGCCCGAAATTGGTGTCGTTCACCACGCTCAGCGCTTCGTCATAGCTGCCAACCTTGATGACGCTGGTTAGCGGCGCGAACATCTCTTCGCGGTTGATGCGCATGTCGTTTCTGGTGTTCAGGAACACGCCGGGGGACATGTAGAACCCGTCGTGTGGCATCTCGAGCCGCTGCCCGCCGCAGGCCAGTTCCGCGCCCTCGGATTTGCCCAGATCGACATAGGCGAGGTTTTCGTTCAGCTGCTGCTCGCTGACAACCGGTCCCATCTGAACGCCGTCTTTCAAAGCATGGCCGACTTTCATGGCCTGCGCACCTGCCACGAGCTTTTCGACGAATGCATCATGCACACCGGCATGAACCACAAGCCGCGAGGATGCGGTGCATTTCTGACCTGTGCCACCAAAGGCACCGCCCAGTGCCAGGGTGACGGCCAAATCCAGATCAGCATCATCCATCACGGCCAGCGCGTTCTTCGACCCCATCTCCATCTGAACCTTGGTCAGGTTCTGAATGGCGGCAGAGGCGATGCCCTTTCCAACCGGAACAGAACCGGTGAAGGAAATCGCGTTGACCTTGGGGCTTTCAACCAAACGCTGTCCGATCGACCGGCCAGAGCCCATGACTAGGCTGAACAGACCTTTGGGGATGTCCTGCCGCTCGATGATCTCGGTCAAGGCCACAGCAGAGGCGGGCGTGATATTCGCCGGTTTCCAAACAACTGCGTTGCCGTAGCAAAGCGCCGGAGCAATCTTCCACGACGCGGTCGCAGTGGGGAAGTTCCACGGGCTGATGATCGCCACCACACCCACGGCCTCGCGGCGCACATCGATTTCAACGCCGGGACGTACGCTGTCGGCATTCTCGCCGATCTGGCGTAGGCATTCGGCGGCGTAATAGGTGAAGAACTGACCGGCGCGATAGACCTCGCCTTTGCCCTCGGCCAGTGGTTTGCCTTCTTCGCGGGAGAGCAGGGTGCCCAGCTCCTCGGCGCGCGACATCAGTTCGTTGCCGATGTTCATCAGAACGGCCTGCTTGCGCTCGGGCAGGTAGGCTTCCCATTCTGCCTGTGCAATGCGCGCCTGATCCAGAGTGGCGTCCAGCTGATCCGCGCTGGCCTGTGCGAACATGCCGACCAAATCGCTCAGGTCCGAAGGGTTGCGGTTTTCGATCTCAGTTTCGCCAGCCAGCCATTCGCCAGCGATCAGGTTCAGTTTTGTCACGATGCGCCCCAGAGTAAGATATTGTCTGGCGCAGAATGGCTTTTTGAGTTGATATCAGTCAAACTCAAATAAATTGAGCAAACTTCAAAAAAGGTGAAGCTTGGCGATCAAGATCGAGACCCTGCGGTGTTTTTGCACCGTTGCCCAGACAGGCAACCTGATCGAGGCAGCCGACCGATTGGGCCGAACCCAGTCGGCTGTGTCTATGACCCTCAAACAGTTTGAGGATCACCTTGGCAAAAAGCTGTTTGAAGGGGAGCGCAAAAACCAGCTTTCGCCGCTGGGTTTGCAAGTTTTTGATGTGGCTTTGAAGCAAGTCCGCCAGTTCGATCAGGCTGTCCTGGATATCATGGCCGCTGCAAGCGCCGAACACGGGCTTTTGCGTATCGCATCCGTTCCATCAGTCGCGGCGCTGATTTTTCCCAAAGTTCTGGCTTACGTCACACAACGGTTTCCCGGCGTAAAAGTCGAACTGCGCGATACAGATACGCAGCAGGTTTTGGACGCGCTGGTAGAGGGCAAGGCGGACATCGGCATCGCCTCGGGCCAGCATGCGCTGAACGGAGTGCGGTCGCTGCCGTTATTCGAAGACAGGTTCGGGCTGGTTTGCGCCTCTGCTCATCCGTTGATGAGACAGCCAACCTCGCCAACAATTGACGAAGTCCTGGCGCTTCCATTTATTCGAAATGCGTTGTGTGATCTGATACAATCACCAAAATTCCGAGCATCCGAAGCGCAGGCGGACGTCACTGTTCACAACACCCATTCCATTATCACGATGGTCAAAACAGGGGACTGGGTGACGGTGTTGCCGCAATCGGTCGCCAATTTCATGCCGGAGGAGACGTCGTTTCGCGAAATCGCGGATTTGCCCGATCATCGCCAGGTCTGTCTTTATGTAAATGAACATGCACGGTTCAAGCATCTGACCGAAGAGGCGGTCGCTTACATTCTGGAACTGGGAGCTGCTTGATGGCGCCCTATGAGCGCCCGACCACCTTTCGACAAAGTCGAAACATTTTTATGATAATATCGAATTTGAATGCTTGTCGGACGTAACACTTGATGGGTGGCGCGTCACCATGTTTCAGTTTTCTTGCCGGGTCGGCACATCGTACGACCGGCCAAAAACATGGGAAAGCACCGGCTTTCCGACTTTGTTTGCAAGGTGCACCACGGCCGACGGGCACAGAAAAACAGCGCCGCAGACGCCCAACATGGAGACACAAATGAACAAACTTGCCACGTTACTGGGAGGCGCATCCGCTGTGATCGCCGGACCCGCCCTTGCCGCTGATATCGTGATCGGTGTGCCAAACTGGCCTTCGGTAAATGCAACGGCTCATATCCTGAAAGTTGCGATCGAACAGAACCTCGGCCTTGAGGTTGAGCTTCAGAATGGCACAAACCCGATTGTGTTCGAGGCGATGGATTCTGGTGCCATGCACGTCCATCCCGAAGTCTGGATGCCGAACCAGCAAAACCTGCATGATACTTACGTCAAAGATAAAGGCACGGTCACGTTCAACGCAAACGGTGTCGAAGCCTTTCAGGGCATGTGCGTCGACAAGGCGACAGCCGATGCACATGGCATTACATCCATTGAAGACCTGACAAATCCCGACAATGCGGCGCTGTTTGACAGCAATGGTGACGGGCAGGGCGAGCTTTGGATCGGTGCGCCGGGTTGGGCGTCGACCAATGTCGAGAAAATCCGGGCCAAATCCTATGGTTATGACCAGGTATTCGAACTGACAGAAATCGACGAGACAGTGGCCTACGCAAACCTCGACAATGCGATCAAGGCTGGTGAGCCTTGGGTAGGGTTCTGCTATACGCCGCACTATGTGTTTGCCCTGCATGACATGCAGATTCTGGAAGAGCCAGCGTATGACGCGGCCAAGTGGAACGTGCTGCAGCCAACAGATGATCCGGACTGGCTGGAAAAATCCGAGGCTGGTGTTGCCTGGGATCTTGCCTATCTGCACTTGCACTTCGCCAAGTCACTTGAGGAAGAATACCCCGAAGTGGCGACCATGCTGGCCAATATGAAGCTGGATACGGATACGGTTTCGGCGATGACCTATGCCTTGGTGATCGAAGGCAAGGAGCCTTTGGCCTATGCCGAAGAATGGGTCGGTGCGAACGAAGATGCCGTTCTGGGCTGGATGTCAAATTGATTGACGCCCACCGGAACTGAAACTCTGGCAGGCCGTCGGGACAGCCCCGGCGGCCTGTTTTGCACCAAAGGGACAAAAATGACCGAAACAGTCGTTAAACTGACGGATGTCTGGAAGATCTTTGGCGCTCGTGCCGAAGAAGCCATGGAAGCCGTTCGGAACGAAGGCATTGGAAAGCCTGAAGTTCTGGAGAGATTCAATTGTGTCGTTGGCGTGCAGGGCGCGTCCTTCGAAGTGCCAAGGGGTGAGATTTTCTGCATCATGGGCCTGTCAGGCTCTGGCAAATCAACGCTGGTACGGCACGTCAATCGCCTGATCGAACCCACTGCCGGAAAGATCGAAATTCTGGGGCAGGATGTGTCCAAGATTTCCGAGGCTGAGCTGCGTCGCATCCGTGCCATGCAGATCGGGATGGTGTTTCAGCATATTGCGCTGATGCCGCACCGATCAGTGCGAGACAACGTTGCCTATCCGCTGGAAATCCGGAAGGTTTCAAAATCGAAACGCTGGGCAGTTTCAGACCACGCATTGGGGCTGGTGGATCTGACCGGTTATGAAGATCGCTTGCCCAAGGAATTGTCGGGTGGGATGCAGCAACGTGTGGGGATTGCCCGCGCGTTGGCCTCGGATCCCGAGATACTGTTGATGGACGAGCCGTTCTCGGCCCTCGATCCGCTGATCCGCCTGCAGCTGCAGGATCAGTTCAAAGCGCTGGTGGCGCAGCTGCAAAAGACCACGCTGTTCATCACGCACGATCTGGACGAGGCCATCCGTATAGGCCATCGGATCGCCATTATGAAGGACGGTGTCATTGTTCAGATCGGCACGCCCGAAGATATCGTCATGAACCCGGCAGACGACTATGTGCGCGAGTTCGTACAGGGCATTTCCAAACTGAAACTGGTCAAGGCGCATTCAATCATGGAGC
Source organism: Ruegeria atlantica (assembly GCF_013033965.1). GTDB lineage: Bacteria > Pseudomonadota > Alphaproteobacteria > Rhodobacterales > Rhodobacteraceae > Ruegeria > Ruegeria atlantica_D. The sequence goes on along the minus strand of NZ_WQFE01000001.1, from coordinate 516,623 downwards.
CGATCGAAAGCTACTCTGGCCCGACCGATGGCGCGCCGCGCGCGGATGAAGGGGCTGATCTGGATCAGTTGATCGACCTTGCCGTCAATACGGACTTGCCGGTCATCATCACCGATGCTGGCGCTGATGTCGGAGTGGTTACAAAACCACGGCTGCTGCGCGGAATTCAGGGGGGCAAAAATGACTGATGCAACCACAGAAGTGAAAGTCACGGCAGCCTCAGACATCGAAGTCGACCGCGAGGCGCTGGACCGTTCGATCCATGACTTTGTGGGGCCAAGCGGTGACTACTACGTCAACGCGTTTCACAAAATCCATGACGCGACCAGCGGTATTCCCAATACCTTCAACATCTGGGCGGCTATTTTGGGACCGTTTTGGTCTGCGTCCCGCGCGATCTGGGGGATGTTCTGGACCTTCCTGATCCTGGAAATCATCGCCTGGGTTCAGATCGGTCGCGGTGCCTGGGGCAACCCCGGCGCTGATTTGGCCGAACGGGCCGAGCGCCAGCAAGCCCGCGCGAATGAATTATTGGAACGCGCGGCTGCGGCCACAGAAAAGGCAGATATCGACCGTTTCAACAAGTTAGCGGCGAATATCCAGAAAGCCGCGGATTCCAGCTTTGAAAAAGCTGCTGCCGCTCAGTCCGAAGCCTTGGGCATCATGGTCACTGGTCTGTTGATGCTGTTGGTCTTTAAGCTTGTTCAAGGGTTTTACGCGGACCGCGTGTACGAAAAGCAGTACTCGAACTGGCGAATTGATCCGCGCAGCACCGAAAGTGGCCGTTCCACCCGTAACACGGTTTTGGGTGCCGTTCTGGTGGCCGCTATCGGGCCGTTGATCGTATACAAGTTTACCGTAAACGCTTCACTACCACTGCTGGATGCATTCCCCGAGCAGGAAGTATCCGCGATGATTTTAGGGGAAGGCAACGGCACACTGTTCTCTAGTCTGGCAAGCTGGATGGAGGCGCAGATTGACGCCGCAGCCGCAGCCGGAGGGGATGTGTTCGATGGTATCGTGGCAGGTGTGCGATCGGTTCTGGATGCGCTGACGGTGGCACTGATCGGCTCACCCTGGCCTGTTGTGATGCTGGTGATCTGCGTGACGGCATGGCGCGCAGCGGGTCCGAGAGTGGCAATTTTCACCGCCTCTTCTTTGGCCTATATCGCATTGCTCGGATACTGGGATGTGGCGATGGAAACCGTAGCCTTGGTGGGCGCAGCCGTGTTGCTATGTGTCGTGTTCGGCATTCCGCTGGGGATCTGGTTCGGCAAATCGAAGCGCGCCTATCGGGCAGCTGAGCCTGTTTTGGACCTGATGCAAACATTGCCTGCGTTTGTGTACCTGATCCCGATCATCGCTTTCTTTGGCACCGGCAATCCACCGGGCATTCTGGCAACGATCATCTTTGGGATGCCGCCGGTTATTCGTTTGACCGCGTTGGGAATGCGCGGGGTTCCGGATAGTATCAAAGAGGCCGCCGTGGCCTTTGGTGCCTCGAAATGGCAGCTACTCAAGGATGTCGAGATACCGCTGGCCTTGCCATCGATCATGACCGGCGTGAACCAGACCATCCTGATGTGCCTGTCGATGGTGGTGATTATCTCACTGATTGGTGGCGGTGGCCTGGGCAAGGAAATCCTCGAAGCATTGCAATACGCCGCCAAGGGTCCGGGCCTGCTAGGTGGGTTTGCCATCCTCTTCCTGGCCATGGTCATGGACCGCATCGTGCAAGGTGCCTTCCGCCGAGAAGACGAAAAACTCTGAACGCACACGCCCCCGGTTCCCATCGGGGGCGTTTTTCTTTGATCGGAGACGCATATGACCGACCGCTATGAACAGTCCATGATGGACAATCTGTATTGGTGGGGAGTGCCCACTTTGTTTCGATGCCCCAATCAGGGGCCGGATGGGCAGGACATCGCGTTGGTCGGGGTGCCACATTCAACGGGCAACGGCACAACCGAACGGGATCAGCATTTGGGTCCTCGTGCATTGCGGCATGTTTCGGCCGTACAGCGGCGGGTCCATTCGGTTTTTGAAATCGACCCGTGGAACAGTGCGCGAATTGCAGATGTCGGCGATGTTCCGTTTCCCCGCGCTAACGATAACGAAGACTGCATCGAACGGATTACGGCCTTCTACAAAGACATCGATGCTGCCGGTGCGCGCCCGGTGTCAATCGGCGGCGACCATTCCATCACCGGCGGCATCGTTCAGGCGCTTGGGCGCGGTAAACTGGCGGGAGGAGAGCCTGTTAGCTTCCTCCATCTGGATGCCCACACAGACGTATTCACCAAGGTTGATCATTTCTTGGGGGCCAAGAAATCGGCAGCACATTGGGGCGCGTATCTGGCCGATCAGGGACAGGTGGACCCAACGCGATCCATGCAGATCGGGCTGCGCGGTCACCCGCGCAGTCTGGACTGGCTGCAGCCGTCCTACGACTATGGCTACAACATCGTCACCATGCGCGAGTTCCGGCAGCGCGGGTTGGAGGATGTCGTGGCCCAGACCAAAGAGGTGCTGGGAGACCGCCCGGTCTATATCACCTTCGATCTGGATTGCCTTGACCCGACCGTTGCGCCTGCGGTGTCCAACTTGGAGCCGGGCGAAAAGGGGTTCGATATTGACGAGGCTGTCGGCATTCTGCGCGCAGCGCGCGGTCTGAACATCGTGGGTGGGGATGTCGTTTGTATGATGCCAACAAAGGACAGTCCGAACAACATCACCGCGCTGACTGCAGCGGCGGTGATGTTTGAAATGATCTCGATGATTGCTGAAAACGTAAGCTAGCGCCGTGCGTCCACGGCCTGAGCCAAAACACACAGCAATTCGAACATCAGCGAAATGCCCAGCCACGCGGTGCCTCCGTTCGGATCAAACGGGGGCGACACCTCAACCAGATCCGCGCCAATCAGGTTGACGCCGGACATCTGGCGAATGACCTGTTGCGCCTGAAAGCTGTTTGGCCCGCCGATCTCCGGGGTTCCGGTGCCAGGCGCATAGGTTGGGTCAACAAAGTCGATGTCATAGGTGCAATAGGTTGGTGCTTGCCCAACGATACCGCGTACCTCGGCCATCACATCCTTAATACCCCGGTCGAACAGTTCCTCGATACGGATGATGCGGATACCCTGTGCCTCACCCCACTCGATGTCCTCGGTATTGTAGGCGGTGCCCCGGATACCGACCTGCACGAACCGCTTTGGATCGACCAATCCTTCTTCGACGGCGCGCCGGAACGGAGTCCCGTGGGTGAACTTGTGGCCGCCAAAATAACCGTCGAACAGGTCCGTGTGGCTGTCAAACTGGATCAGGCCAACAGGACCTTCAGAGGCAAGCGCGCGCAGAACGGGCAGGGTGATCAGGTGATCCCCACCAGCGGTGAGCGGAACGATGCCCTTTGAATGCAGGTCTGCGTAGAACTCTGTGACCCGGTTCAGAGTGTCTTGGATATCGACGGGATTGGGTGCCACGTCGCCAAGATCGGCGCAATTGACCATTGAGAACGGCGCGACGCCTGTGACCGGGTTCATCGCCCGGATCATTGTGGAGAAGTCCCGCAGTTGTCTCGGACCATGCCGCGCGCCGGGGCGATTGGTGGTGCCGCCATCCCATGGGATGCCGATCAGACCCAATTCGACGTCGGATATGCGTTCGTGGTCCAGATTCAAGCTTGGCAGGCGCATGAACGAAGGGATGCCGGCAAACCGGGCGAGTTCCATCGCCGATACAGGTTTAAAAAATGAATCGGTCATAGGCTCGTCCTTTGATGAATTCCCGACTGACCCTAACGGCTTAGATCAGAATACGGAAACGTTTGCGAATTTCAGCATCCTGTTCTGGAGTCAAGTATTGCGGGTGATGGCTGGCCAAAACCTCTTTGGCGTGGTCGCGGGCGGATGACCAGGCGTCTCGGGCGCCATCTTCCTGCCAAGTCCGAGGTTCCTGACGGTCGGCGAGTTCAGGATAATAGTAATCCCGTTCCATTGCCGCATAGGTCTGTGCGCTTCCCAGGAAATGCCCGTCCCCCAAAACGGATTGGCAGATGGCGTCGAAGCCCAGATTTTCCTCGGTCACCTCAATCCCGCGCAGCGCGCGATAAGTGTGCGAGTGCATTTCGTTGTCCAGCACAAACCCCTCGAAGCTTGCCCCCAGTAGCGACGCGGTCATACCCGAGCTTTCATAGATCAGGTTTCCCCCGGCCAATGCTGCCGCAAGCGAGGTCATGCCTTTTTCAACACCGTATTGTGCGTCGATGGCCTTTGCATCGGTCATCGATGCGGCCACGCCCGAGGGCAGGCCCAGCCAGTTCGTGATCTGTGCCGAAGCGGCATTCAGAACAGCCGTCTCTCCGCTGCCACCGGCAAAGGATCCGGTTCTGAGGTCCACGATGAAGGGCCAATTGGAAAACACCATCGGAAAGCCGGGCCTGATCGCGTGGACCATGACAAGGCTCGCCAGTGTCTCGGCCAGCGATTGTGCCAAAAAACCGGCCAAAGTTGCGGGGGCCGTGGCACCCGCCTGCGCCGCTGTGATGCACGACATGGGAATGTTGTGGGCGACGCATTCATAGACAACGTCAACCGCATCCTCCCCGTAGCGCAACGGCGATATCACCGGGCTTATGTGAGCTTTCAGAAAAGGGCGTTTGGCGAATTCACCCGGCCCTCCGGCGACGATATCCAGCATCTCGACAATGGGGCCGACATGTTCAGCCAGAGTAAACGATGTTGCCACCGGTTTGGTCGTATTGCGCACCAGCGCATAGGCGGTGTTGACGTCCAGATCGAACACATCAGGCACATCCGTTGCCACGCAGCATCGGGTGAACCAGCTGACATTGGCCAGCGTGTCCTGCAAACGGGTGAAGTCGTGCAGGTCCTCCAGCGTAGAGGGGCGATAGAAACCGCTGTCGATGTCCAGAGTTTGAACGGCCGCACCGCCGGTGCCGAAATACACGCGGTCGCCGCCAACCGTGATCGAGCGGTTTTCGTCCCGGCCATGGAACACGAAACTTTTGGGGGCTGTATCGATTGCGCGCCGAACCATTTCACGCGGGAACAGCAACCGCTCTTGTTGGCCGTCCTGCGCACCTGCGGCCTTAAGGTCTGCCGCTAGTCTGTCTGGCACGTTTCCCATGCCCAGATGCTCCAACAGCCGCAGCGCGGTGTCGTATATCTGTTCGATCTCACGTTGGCTCAGAGGTTTGTAAGCGCCGCCCTTCTGGCCGGGCGGGCAGGGGTCGACGACCGGTTTGGCTGCACGCTGGGCATGGCGCGCTTTTCGGCCGCTGCGTTTGACCCCTTCTGATGACATCCGGTTCAATCCCCTTCTTCGCTTGCCTGCACCGTAAAGGTCGGAACATCCCGGCATCAAAGGCGAATTGCGGTTTTCAGAATCCGAAATCGCAGTTTCGATTTTCTTGCACCCACATCAGGACAGTTGTCGCCCACACCTATTCCTTCGCAAGACTTGGTCGGGACCTAACGGAGCAAAGCCAATGAAATCGCGCACCAAAGTCGTTGTGATCGGCGGCGGCATCGCCGGATGTTCTACCCTCTATCACTTGACGCAAGAGGGGTGGACCGACGTGGTGCTGGTCGAGAGGAACGAACTGACCTCCGGCACGACCTGGCATTCGGCTGCGCAAGTGACGAACTTTGGCATGAACCAGACGATGGTGGGCCTGAAGTCCCATTCGATCCGGCTGTACAAGGAACTGGCTGACGATCCGGATTATCCGATCAACTACCACCACGGAGATGGCGGGATACGTCTGGCCAATACTGAAGGCCAGATGCAGGGCTATCGCCACTTCGCATCCATGGCGCGGGGTATGGATGTGCATTTCGAGGTGATCGACGCGGACGAATGCGCCCGCCGCCACCCTTTGATTTCGACCGACAACCTGGTCGGCGGGCTGTGGGATCCGCTGGACGGAGATATTGACCCCGCTCAGCTGTGTCAGGCTTTGGCGCGCAGGGCGCGCAAAGCGGGGGCAGAGGTTTATCGCAACACGCCAGTGACGGGGCTGGTGCAGCACAGTGACGACACCTGGACTGTGCAGACCGAGCATGGTGACATCGATTGCGACATCGTGGTCAACGCCTGCGGATATCGCGTCAACGAAGTCGGCGCCATGATGGGCGTCCATCATCCGGTGTCGTCAATGGAGCACCAGTATTTTCTGACCGAGGAGATTCAAGCGATCCGTGATGCGGGTCACCGGATGCCGCTGCTGCGCTGTCCGATCAGTGATTATTACTGTCGGCAAGAAAAGAACGGGCTGTTGCTCGGGTTTTATGAACAGGACTGCAAGACCTGGGGCATGGATGGGATTGATCCGAACTTTGTGAACGCCCTTTGCCCAGACGATCTGGAGCGCGTGACGGACGTGCTGGAAGGCGCATTCGCGCGGATGCCCGCGCTGATGGAGGTTGGCATTCACACGGTGGTCAACGGGCCGATCACCTACACAATCGACGGGGCACCACTGGTGGGACCGATTCCGGGCAAACGCAACGCGTTTTGCATCATCGGTTTGCGCGCAGGGCTGGGCGAAGGGGGCGGGCACGGGTGGCTGTTGGCTCAACAGATCGTGCATGGTGAGGCATGTTTCGATACGTGGTGCCTCGACCCCCGAAGATTTACAGGCCACGCCAATGTGGAATTGACCGCTCTCAAAGCCATCGAAGACTATCAAAACGAATTCCGGTTCCACTTTCCGCATGAACATCGCCCCGCAGGCCGCCCCGCCAAAACTACGCCTCTGACGCCGGTTTTGGCGTCCGAAGGGGCCGAGTTCACTGTGGTCAATGGGTGGGAGAGGGTGGATTACATCAAACCCTCGCCCGAGTTCAAACCGACCCATCGTTTCGGTTTTGACGAAACCTTTGACGTGATCGCCGCAGAGGTCCGGAATGTGCAAACGGGTGTCGGATTGGCCGAGGTGAATGGGTTCAACCGGATCGAGATCACCGGCGCGGATCGTTATACGTTCCTTGATCGGATGTTCTGCGGTCTCGTCACCCGGCGCGAAGGGCGTGTTGGACTGGGCTATCTGCTGAACCATCACGGTATGGTCAAGGCCGAGGCGACGGTCGCCAATCTACCAGCCAGTGATCGGGGACCGGCGCGCGTCTGGTATGGCTCTGCCGCCGCAAGCGAATTCCATGACATGGCTTGGCTGCGTCAGCACATGCAAGGCGATGAAGACGTTCATCTGCGCAGCCTGACAAACGACCAGACCATTTTGGTCCTGGCTGGCCCGAAGGCGCGAGATGTCCTATCGGCCTGCGCGCGCAGGGATTGGTCGGCTGAGGCTTTCCCATGGCTCAATGTGCGCGAGTGCTTTGTCGGCATCGCTCCCGCCACGGTCATGAAGCTCAGCTTTTCCGGTGAACTTGCCTATGAGATCCACGTGCCCAACGCCTCGCTCTACGCGGCTTACCTCGCGTTGCGGCAGGCGGGCGAGGCGCACGGTTTGAAACTGTTCGGGGCGCGGGCTGTTGAGTCGATGCGAATGGAGAAAAGTTTCCTTCATTGGAAAGCAGACCTGATCACCGAGTTTGACCCGTTTGAAACTGGATTGGACAGGTTCGTCAGATTGAATAAAGGCGATTTTGTTGGGCGCGATGCGATTTTGAAACGGCAATCAGAGGGGCCTCGCAAAAATCTCGTTGTTCTCCAGGTCTCCTCAACCTCCGGTCCTGCACATCCCGGAGCGTCCTTGATGCAGGGGGATCAGGTGGTCGGAACCGTCACGTCGGGCGAATGGGGACACCGCACCGGGATGAACCTGGCACATGCATTTGTTGATCCCTCCTTCGCGGATATTGGTAGCGTAATGGATCTGGACAGTTGCGGTCAGCGTGTGCGCGCAACGGTCATTCCACCATGCCCATATGACCCAGACTTTGACCGGATGAAGAGGTAAGCCCGAACTCGAAGCCACTTTCAGCATTGCCGTAAAGCAAAATCTTTGATTGGCTAGTTTCGAACAAATCGAAACAATGACCGGCACCCATGTCAAAATCGTTAAGCCTGAGATGGTTGGAAATCTTCCAATTGATTGCCAAATCCGGATCGATCCAACAGGTCGCGTCCGAAACTGGCCTATCGATCAGTACAGTTTCGAACCACCTGCGCAGTTTGGAAGGCGCGCTGGGTATTGAGTTGGTCGACCATGGGCGCAGGCCAATGGGGCTGACACCCGCGGGCGAAGTGTTTGCGCGTTATGTCCGCGACGGTTTGACGGTTCTAAAGCGGGGCGAAGCAGAAATCCGAACGGGCAATTGGCAGCACGCGACCGATTTGCGATTGGCGCTGATTGACGATTTCGACAACCAGATCGCGCCCGATATGGTTCGGTTTTTGGCGCAAGCTTTGCCGCGCTGCAATTTCCGTCACTATACGCGCCCCAGCCACGAAATTCTCGCCAAGCTGCAGGAACACAAACTGGATGTTGGCGTGGCCACCCGGCCACCGGGACGAACCGAAGGATTGATCGAATACCCGTTGATGCGAGACCCGTTTCTGGTCGTGCTGCCCAACAGTTTTGAAGGGTCACCAGAAGAGTTGTTCCACCCGGACGCGGATCTGCCCTTGCTGCGGTATTCCCGGGACTACGTGATCGGGAAACAGATCGAGATTCAATTGGCACGCAGCAAGTTCAGCCTGCCAAACAGGTTCGAACTGGAGTGCAACCAGTCAATCATCGGCTTGGTGGCCCAGGGCAGCGGTTGGGCGATCACAACGGCGGCCTGTTTTCATCGCACTCAGCGTTTTCACAACAGCGTCAAGGCGATGCCGTTCCCCGGCAGAAACTTCGTGCGAACCGTGTCGCTGTTTACCACTGAGGTATACCCTGTGACGACCTCGGAACTGATCCAGAAAGTTATGGTGAAGCTGATCCGACAGCATTTTACGCGACCGATGTGCGCCAAGCATCCTTGGTTGAAGGATGACTTCCGTACAATGGAAGGCGAGGCGGCCTAGCCCGACGCAGGCCTGCCAAGCGAGGGTCGATTGACTATTCGCGTCGCCAGTTGTTCGCCTGCCCCGGCGGTCTGGTTCTCGACCATCTCGACCAGTTGCAGGGCCGCTTTACGCCCCATTTCCCGATGCGGGACGTGAACGGTTGTCAGGGCCGGGGAAACGATCCGGGCCAGTTCGATATCGTCGAAGCCTGTGATCGATACATCGCCGGGCACGTCCAGACCCATCTCTTGTGCCTGCCGTAAGGCACCCGCGGCCAGCACGTCATTGCCACACAAAATAGCAGTTGGCGGCGTGTCGGCACTCATCAGTTTGCGGAAGGCCTTGGCACCGTTTTCAATCTCATAGGGCGTTTCGATAAGACTCAGATTGCTGGCCTCAAGCCCGCGGCCTGAGATCGCATCCCGAATGCCCTGAACCCTGAGACGGGCACGATCATTGCCATCGACGTGGCCCGAGATCACTCCGAGCTTAGAATGCCCCAGCCCAATGACGTGATCGGCGAGGTCGAACATCGCCGCGCGGTTGTCAAATCCGATTGAAGGCAAATGAGAATCCGACAAATAGGACCATGCGACCAAAGCCGGGATTTCCCGCTGGGCCAGAAAATCGTAGATTTTAGGATCGCGGTCATGCCCGATCAGCAACAAACCATCGGCCCCACGCGCAATCAGGGTTCGGATTTGCTCTTCTTCGATTTCCGGTTTGTAGGCTGAACTTGAAACCAGCAATGTATAACCGCGCTGGTGCAATTCTTCCTGAAAGGCCTGAAGACCGCGCGCGAAGATCGCGTTTTCCATCGTCGGAATGATAGCCCCGATGGTGAACGACCGTTTGGCGGCCATGACCCGTGCTGCGAAGTTTGGTGTATAGCCCAACGTATCAACTGCGGACAGGACGCGTTTGCGCGTCGCGTCGACAACGCGGTCCGGATTGTTGAGGCAACGAGACACCGTCGCGGTCGAAACACCCGCCATTTTGGCCACATCATCCAACGTCGGCGCCGACCGAGGTTTTGCCATTCCCAAACTCGCAATTTGCTTTTGCCTATAAGTCTAAACTCAACTTTCGTCAGAGGAAAGCAATTATGTAAGCGCTTGCATTTTGCATGTAAGCGCTTACAAATGACGCCGGACCGAATCTAAAGGGAGTCCAAGAGATGTTTCTGGCTGCGTCCACAATCGTGTTTGCCATCTACTTTGCGAACGTGGCGTTGGGAGCTTTTGCAAACAGCGCCTTTCTTGGTGATGTCGGAGAGATGTTGGTTCTGTTCGCGGCGTCGATCCTGTTCGTTGTCGCAATTCTGAAAAAGGAAGCCGCTCGCGACGCAGAAAGTGACGGCTGAATTTTTTGCTTGGGAGGGCACTAAATGAAAAACGACAGAAATGAACTGGCGTCCGTCGAACGTCGCAATTTCCTGAAGCTCAGTGCCAGTGGTTCATTCACTGCTGCGCTTGTTGCGGGTGCCGGAGGCGTCCTGTGGTCGTCTGAAGCTGTGGCGCAGACAGCTAAAGAAGAAAGCGAGCGTGAAAAAGCCGCCGATCATGTCATGACGGTCGCGACCGCTTACGTGCTGGGCGCGTCTCGTAGCTATCCGATCATGCAGCTTGATCTGAAAGAAAACATCCAGAACGCGACGAACGGGAAGGTTTATGTCAAGCTTGCGCCTGGTGGTCAGCTGGGTGCCGGTGGTGCTTTGGTGCAGAAGGTGCAGGGCGGGACGATTCAGGCGGCGCAGCATTCGCTGTCCAACTTCGCACCGTTCGCGTCGACCGTTGACCTTATCAACATGCCGTATCTGTGCGGTTCGAACCAACGGTTCACCAACCTTGTTCATTCGGACACATGGCAGAACGAAGTTCACCCGAAAGTCGAGGCAGCAGGGTTCAAAGCGCTGTTCTATGTGGTGATCGACCCGCGTGTCGTTGCCGTGCGTCAGGGCGGTAATGCCATCATCACCCCCGGGGACATGAGCGGCGTGAAGTTCCGTGTTCCCGGCTCGAAAATGCTACAGCAATATTACCGAATGGTCGGCGCGAACCCGACGCCGGTTGCATGGGGTGAGACTCCGTCAGCGATCAAGCAGGGCGTTGCGGATGCACTCGATCCGTCCGTGGGGGCGCTTTATGTGTTTGGCTTCAAAGACATCCTCAGCCACGTGACCTTTACACAGGCTGTGCCAGACAGTCAGGTCTATTCGTGCAACCTTGAATGGTTCAATTCGATGCCGCCGGACGTTCAGGAAGGCATCATGTGGGGCTCGGAGATGACCAGCCACCAGAACCTGTCCAAGGTTCCCTCGGCCCGGGCTTATGCCATGGCCGAGTTGAACAAGGCGGGCGTGGAGTTCCACTCGCTTAGTGCCGATCAACTGGCTGAATGGGAAAGCGTTGGCGGCTATCAAAACGCCGATTGGGATCCGTTCAAGACAGAGCTGGCCGGGTCGATGGACGCCTTCGAGAAACTGGTCGAGGCGGCCGGAACGCAAGGCAAGTATTACGTCCACGACGCCTGATCAAATCCGGCGGACGTCTTTTGGCTGTCCGCAATCACTCAACAGCAGTCAGGCCAGAAGGGGCCCGAAACAGAAGGCCTGCGCCTGACTGTTCTGTCGCCGAGGGAACACGATGACCATACTCCAAAACATTGATCGCAACGCCGAGCGCTGGCTGCTGCTGGTGTTCTACGTGATGCTGGTCATCACCATGGCCATCGAGGTTCTGCGGCGCGAGATTTTTGCCTACTCCTCGATCTGGGGAGAAGAAATTGTTCGGTATTCGTTCATCTATCTGGCTTGGATAGGTGCCGCGGCGGCGGTCAAGGAACGGGCGCATATCCGAATTGACGTGATCATGCATTACCTCGGACCGCGCCCCAAGGCGTTACTGTACATTTTTGGCGATCTGGTGATGTTCGTGGTCGCTGTGGTCGCGCTTTATTGGTCATACGAGGCGGTTCACGTCTCGGCCAAGTTCGGATCGGTGACTGATGGCCTCCGGGTGTCGAAAGTCTGGTTCCTGATGGCGGTACCCACCGGGTTTGCGCTGATGATCTGGCGCCTGATCCAATCGTTTATGCGTGATTTCAAATCCCTTCGCGATGGTACGCCCGTCTTCGAAGGCGACAAGCTGTTTGACTGAGGGGATCTGAGATGCTCTGGAACACTCTCAATCAAACCGTGGAGCTGGGCTGGGATTTCTACCTGCCTGTCATTCTGTTCGTTGTGCTGATCGCCATGGCCGTTCCGGTCTGGGCGGCGATTGGGTCTGCGGCCATCGTCATGTTGATCATGTCCGGCGACCTGCCGCTTAGCCTTGTGGGCGAAAGCCTGTTTACCGGGATCGACGCATTTGCACTTACCGCTGTACCGCTGTTCATCCTGACCGGGGACGTGTTGGTCCGTACCGGCTTGTCGCGCAAATTTCTGGACGTGGCCGAGGCGCTGACCTGTTTCGCCAAGGGCGGTTTTGGTTCTGCCACTGTTCTGGTTTGCGGCATGTTTGCCGCGATCTCGGGTTCGGATGCTGCGGGCGCGGCCGCGGTAGGGCGCATGACCATCAACCGTCTGGTCGAGAGCGGGTATCCGCGCCCCTACGCCTGCGCCTTGGTCGCGGCCGGGGCCTGTACCGGCATTCTGATCCCGCCCTCGATTGCCTATATCATCATCGGTCTTGTGCTGGGGATTTCTGCGTCGACCCTGTTTCTGGCGGCCCTGATCCCGGGCCTGGCCATTCTGGTGTCGATCCTGATCACTAACATCATCATGAACCGCCTTTATGCCTATGAGGGTGGCGGGATGATGACCATGGGCGAGTGGCTGGCCAATCTGGGCAAGGCGCTGAAGTCCGGGTGGTACGCCTTTATTGTACCGGGAATTATCTTCTACGGCATCTTCTCAGGCCGCCTGACCCCGACCGAGGCTGGGGCTACCGCAGTGGTCGTTACAATCATCATAGGCTTCATCATGCGAACGCTGACTTTGGCGGATTTCCCGTCGATGCTGGTCAGTTCGGCAAAGGTGAACGGAGTCATCCTGCCGATCATCGCCTTTTCCGCTCCTCTGGCCGAGGCGCTGGCGATCATGGGTGTACCGCAAGGGTTTGTCGCCTCGATTACCTCGTTGACCGACGACCCATATCTGCTGATCCTGCTGATGATCGGCATTCTGATTGCCGCCGGCTGCGTTATGGAAACGACACCGAATATCGTGATCCTTGCTCCGATCCTGAAACCGCTGGCCGACAATATCGGCATGAACGAGATTCAGTTCTGCATCATGATGATCACCGCTTTGGGCGTTGGCTTTATCACACCGCCGCTTGGTCTAAACCTGTTTGTCGTATCTGGCATTACAGGTGAGTCCATACTGAAGATTGCGGCCCGCGCTGTACCCTTCGTATTAACTATGCTGATCGTGGTTCTTCTGATTGCATACGTACCGGCGGTTTCGACCACTTTGCTTCCTGAAATCTACCAATAGGACTTGCTGAAAATGCCTCGCGACTACCTGAAAAAAGCGACCCTGACAGCTCAATCTCATGCCTCGGAAGTGCATGACACCGTGAAGACAATCCTTGCCGATATCGAGGCTGGCGGCGATGCCAAAGCGCTGGAATACGCGGTCAAATTCGACAAGTTTGACGGCAACGTGTTGATGACGGCGGATGAGATCGAGACCGCCTGCACGCTTGTTCCCGAAAGGCTCAAGGCGGATATTCGCTTTGCCCACGACAACGTGCGGCGGTTCGCCGAGACGCAGAAAGCCACGGTGTCTGACGTGCAGATGGAAATTGTCCCGGGCTTCGTCGCTGGCCAGAAGGCCATCCCGGTTGACGCGGCTGGCTGTTATGTACCTGGCGGGCGCTATAGCCATATCGCCAGTGCAATCATGACAGTGACCACGGCTAAGGTTGCCGGGTGTCGCCACATCACAGCCTGCTCGCCGCCGCGTCCGGGCGAAGGCGTTGCACCCGCAATTGTCTACGCGGCCCACATCTGCGGGGCAGACAGCATTCTGGCCATGGGTGGCGTTCAGGGTGTGGCTGCCATGACCTATGGTTTGTTCGGTCTACCGCGCGCAAATATCCTTGTCGGTCCGGGCAATCAGTTCGTGGCCGAGGCCAAGCGCATTCTCTATGGCAAGGTCGGTATTGACATGATCGCCGGGCCGACCGACAGCCTGATCCTTGCGGACGGTTCTGCCGATGCGCACGTGGTGGCCACCGATCTGGTGAGCCAGGCGGAACACGGCTATAACTCTCCGGTTTGGCTGGTGACCGATGACCGCGCGCTTGCGCAGAAAGTCATGGAACTGGTGCCGGTATTGATTGACTCTCTTCCAGAGTTGAATCGGGAAAACGCTGCGGCCGCATGGCGTGACTATGCTGAGGTCATCGTGTGTTCTGATCGCGAAGAAATGGCGGCATGCTCGGACGAATACGCGCCCGAACATTTGACCGTTCAGGCCGAGGATCTGGATTGGTGGCTGGGTCGGCTGACCTGCTATGGCTCGCTGTTTCTGGGTGAAGAAACCACCGTATCTTATGGTGACAAGGCAACCGGCACGAACCACGTTCTGCCGACATCGGGCGCAGCCAGCTATACCGGCGGCTTGAGCGTCCACAAATACATGAAAATCGTCACCTGGCAGCGGGCGACGCGGGAAGGGTCGAAATCTATTGCTGAGGCGACCGCCCGCATCTCCCGGCTGGAAGGCATGGAAGGGCATGCGCGGGCTGCAGACGTGCGCCTGGCCAAGTATTTCCCCGACGAACAGTTTGACCTGACCGCCGATGGATGATCCGCGCACGCTATTTGACCTGACGGGGCGGGTGGCGTGCGTGACCGGCGCAAGCTCGGGCCTCGGCCGTCGCGTGGCGCTGGTATTGGCCTCAGCGGGCGCGCGCGTGGTCGGCGTTGCGCGTCGACGTGAGGCGTTGGACGACCTGCAGGCCGAAGGGGGAGATGGCGTGGCGACGGTCGCCGCCAACGTGGCTGACCGGTCGCGTGTACTCACGCTTACCAAAGATGTCGCAGCCAGTTTTGGCCCGCCTGACATCATTGTGCACGCGGCGGGCATCAACACGCGCGAAATGGCCGATGGTGTGAGCACCGAAGGCTGGGACAAGACCCTTGAGCTGAACCTGAGCGCTCCGTTCTTCCTGAGTCAGGCCATGGTGCCTGCGATGAAGGAACGCGGATGGGGACGGATCGTGAATTTCGCCTCGCTCCAGACGACGCGCGCTTTTCCCGGCGGTATCGCATATGGTGCCAGCAAAGCCGGAATCGGACAATTGACACGGGCTATGGCCGAGGCTTGGTCTGTTCACGGCATTACCGCAAACGCTATCGGGCCGGGTTTTTTCCCGACCGAGCTGACGCAGGCCGTGTTCGATGACCCCGACCGGGCAAGCCGCAACGCGGCACAAACCTGTATGAACCGAAATGGGCGGATGGAGGATATCGACGGGCCAATCCTGTTCCTGTGTTCAAGGGCGTCCGACTATGTCACCGGGCAAGTTCTGATGGTTGACGGGGGATTTACAGCAAAATGAAAGCGCTTGTTTATCAGGGGGTTGAGCACCTTGTCTATGAGGATGTCCCAGATGCCGCACCCGATATCGGAGAGCAACTGATCCGGGTTGAAGCTGTTGGGATATGCGGCTCGGACATGCATGCTTATCTCGGCCACGATGCGCGCCGTCCGGCACCGCTTGTTCTTGGCCACGAAGCCGCAGGCACAATCGTTGGTGGATCTCGCGACGGGACGCGTGTGACGATAAACCCGCTGGTGACTTGTGGTGTCTGTCCGGCGTGTGAGGCAGGCCGGGAAAACCTGTGCCCCAGTCGGCAGATTATCTCGATGCCGCCGCGTGATGGGGCCTTTGCCCAATATGTCGCCATGCCAGATGCAAATCTGGTTGAGGTGCCGGACCACGTGACGATTCAGCAAGCGGCCCTGGCTGAGCCACTGGCGGTTAGCTGGCACGCAGTTCGTTTGGGGCTTGAGGCGCTGCATCAGGGAATGGCACGTGATGCGCTGGTGATTGGCGGTGGCGCAATTGGGGTGGCTGCAGCTTTGGCGCTGGCGGCTGCCGACTTCGATGATGTTGTCATTGTTGAGCCGAATGACGTGCGGCGCGCCTATTTGGAAAGTTTGGGCACTTTCAATGTTGTCGAAGCCACGGATGATACATTTTCACTGATCGTCGATGCAGTGGGGTATTCTGCAACCCGCGCGACTGCGTCTCATCACGTGCAGCCAGGCGGCGTGATCGTACATGTGGGTCTGGGCGAGGATGTTGGCGGATTGGACATACGTCGTATGACCTTGCAGGAAATCACGTTTATCGGCACCTATACATATACTGCCGAGGATTTTCGAAAAACCGCGCAGGCGATATTTGACGGCCGATTGGGTCCATTGGACTGGATTGAGGAACGGGCCTTGTCCGATGCAGCCGACGCCTTTCGAGATTTGCGAAAGAGTGCCGTTGCCGCGCCGAAAATCATCCTCGCGCCTTGGGTCTAGTTCAGCAGAAACGGAGGTATTCATGTACAAAAAAATTCTCGTACCGATGGCGCTGGATCATGGGATTTCGCCACACACCCTGGATATTGCCAAAGCCCTGTCCGCAGAAGCGGCCGAGATTGTGGCTCTGCACGTTTACGAGATGCCTCAGGGCTCTGTCAGTGCTTATCTCGACAAAGATGTCGTCGCTGAAGGCTTTCGCGCAGCCCGCACCCTGCTGCGGGAAAAGGTTTCTGGTCTTGAAGGCGTTCAAGCCGAGATTGTCAAAGGTCACACCGCCCGCACGGTGATCGATTTCGCGACACAGAATGAATTTGACTGCATCGTCATTGGTTCCCACAAACCGGGCGTCAGCGACTATTTTCTGGGATCGACTGCCTCGCGCGTCGTCCGTCATGCGCCTTGCGCCGTACATGTGCACCGCAGGCTTTAACCCGTCAATCGCGCCCAAAGCGCCTCAATTAGGACTAACATATCGGACATGAATATAGACAAGAAGATCACCGACGATCTGGCGGCAAACGATGTCTCGTTTGTCACTACGGTTCCGTGCAAGCAACTGGCGGGTGTCATTGAAGAAATCGACGCGCATGAAGACATCTTTCACATCCCGTCGAACAAAGAGGATGAGGGCATGGGCTTGTGCGCCGGTGCCTGGATGGGTGGTAAACGCCCCGCGATCATCATGCAGAACACAGCTATCGGCGTGGCTATCAATACGCTGGCCACGTTGATTCAGTATTATCGGATGCCATTGCCAATGCTGATTTCCTACCGGGGCGAATTGCGTGAACCCATCGCCTGTCAGGTTGAAATGGCGGTCCATACCAAAGCGCTGCTGGCGCAGCTCAACATCCCGACCTACCACTTCCATCACCAGGCGGATGTCGAGGAACTTGACGCGATCCTCAAATACACATTCATGTGCAACAAGCCTGTTGCCATTCTGACCGACGCCAATTTCTGGGGAGGCTATGGCGACCAATGATCCGTTCTGAAATCCTGAAAGAAATCGCACCAATCCTGCGGGATCAATTGGTTGTCTGCAACATCGGCATCCCCAGCCAGGAACTGCACGCCATCGATGACCAGCCTACTAATTTCTACATGCTGGGCACCATGGGCCTGGCGTCGTCAATTGGCCTGGGTCTGGCTTTGTCGCAGCCGAAGCCGGTCATCGTAATCGACGGTGACGGGTCGATCCTGACTAACCTGGGTACGCTGCCGACCATCGCCAACAATGTGGCTGATAACTACATCCTGCTGATCATCGATAATGGGTCTTACGGGTCAACCGGAGATCAACCGACCTATGCTGGGCAGAAAACCTCTTTGTCCAAAATGGCAGAGGCCGCCGGTTGTGATCGCGTTGTCGAGTGCCAGGCCGAGGAAACGGGTCGGGTATTGCAAGAGGCCTTGGATGCAAAGCAAATGACGATCATCGTCAGTAAATGCGATAGCGGCAATGCCAAGATGCCTCCGATCACCATGGATCCGGTCGTCATACGCGACCGTTTTATGAAGGCTGTTCAAGGGGCCTAACCAACCCCGCCTACGATACATCAACCAGCGCCGCCTGTTACAGGGCGGCGTTTTTCGTTTCTGAGTAAGGCTCGGTTTTGTGCAACTTCGACGACTTTTTTGATTTTCGTCAACTCAACCTCAGAACCGGTAGGTTGCGCCTATCAATGGGCCCGACTGTTCAAACGTGAAATCGTTGCCGTCAATCTCGTGATCAAAAGAGATGTAACGATACCCGCCTCGGATCACCCACCTGTCGTTGATTTCATAGTCTGCGGTCACCAAGACTTGCCAGGTTTCGCTATCGCTGCTGAAGCCACCATAGTCAAAGAAGCCGGTACCGGACCATCTGTCGTTGAAGGTGACGCGGGCTCTGACTCCGATGATGGGGTCTGTCCAGCTTTCATCGACATTGACGGACCGGCCCGGGGCCGTTCCCGGAAGGACGGTGAAATCCGTCTGTGTGCGAAACCATCGGAAACCGCCCAGCAAGTCCACCTGCGATGTATCGGTGGTATAGACCCGGTAGCCGACATAGCCGCTGAAAAATTGAGTTGTCAGAGAGGTTTCCAGACCGGAACTTACCGAGCCGAGTGTGTCGCTACTGAAAGAAACGTCCACATAATTGTAGTCGGCCAACAATGACCAGCGCTCGTTGGAGGCTCCAAAGACCCCCATGAAAGCCAGATCGAGGTTTTTTAGGGCGTCAGAGAAACTGAGCGTTCCATCAAGAGCGCCCCGAGCTGTTTCCTGCGTGACCTGCGTTTCAGGCATGAACAGGTAAATTGTCGCTTCATAGGACCAGTCGGACTGCTGGGCCACAGTGGCCGTTGTCATTGGTATCCAGGACATCACGACCATTGCGATGGTTGTTGTTACCCTCTTCAAGACCATTATTGATCCTCCGCTTGTTCCAGTTCTGCAATCCGATCTGATTGCTTATTCATTCAGCGGCCTTTGCGAAATGTCGCCAAGAAATCTAAGAAACCCGGTGCCCAGAGAAACGATCAGGCCCAGTGCGAAAATGATGTTTCCTGCCATACAGATACCCATTTAAATTCTGTCCAAATCTCACGCGGCTTCGATGACCCGAGCGGCCACGGCGTATCACTGTGACGACTGATTTTTTGCTCCGGGATACCCATGTCGCCGATCGAAATGTTGTCGATTTTTGGTGTCTTGCCGTTGTTCGAGTCTCGGAGGGCTGCAAACGCGTCATCCAGGACCCATTGTGGGCCATGCTGTGTCTGGAGGATGAAGAACTCTGCATCGTGTTGAATTGGACTTTCCTGCGTGCCCGCCGGTAAGGCGGCAAAGCTTGTCGCCACCAAAAAACACACCGGAGTTTCATTCTAGCCTCTCCTTCAGAATGTCGATCCTGTGGCGCAGATCGACTATCATATTGAAACATTATTATATTTGACGTTGAATTGCTACGTTCGGAAGCCGGGCGAAAGCTGCCTCTAGAAGTCAAGGGATAGCCCGTACACGTTTGCGGGGGACTTGAACCATTGGACCTCGGAGAGAAGACACTGCCAATACGTCGAAACCGAAGCTTCGACCGCATTCGGCAGCGGTTCCGAAATTGCGAGTAGAACTGCCAAGGAAATGTTCTTTTCTATTGTATGAGAGTTTAAATGTTCGCTATTTGTTCTAAATTCGTCTATACTGCGCGCTATGCAGTTGCTTTTGATGCCGGACGAGCGCACGAACCGATTAATCACAATTCACAGGCGGCTTTTTTGCTGTTTTGGTCAACCTAGGCTGTATTTCCTGCTGGATCCGGTGTCGCAATTGGTCATGGGGCTCATAGGTGGGAAGACCCGCGGAGAGGTTTCGGCCGCCGCATTTCTCCGCCTTCGGCAGCGATTTGTTGATTGGGAACGCCTTCGGGATGCGCCTGCCACTGAAATTCGGTATTTAATCTCTGACGTCACATTTTGCGACGTTAAGGCGCGGAGGCTTAAAGAGGCGCTTCAGGCAATCACGGCATGTCAAAGCGCGCTCACGCTCGATTTTCTTGGGGCGTTTTCGGTGAGTTCCGCACTCTATTGGTTGGAGCAGCTGCCGGGAGTTGGTCGAAAAACAGCTGCAACGGTCCTAAACTTTAGCACGCTCAGAAAACCTGCCCTTGTTCTTGACACCCACCATTTGCGTGTCCTCAAGCGCCTCGGTCTGATCGGGCAGTGTGATAGTACCGTGGAGGCTTATGACCGACTGGTTCCACTGTTACCCCACGATTGGAACGCAGGAGATTTCGACGATCATCATCAGCTTGTTAAAATGCTTGGCCAAAGATTGTGTCGTCCAATCCGGCCAGTATGCTCTCTATGTCCTATACGCGATCTTTGCAGGAATGTTCCGGTCAGGTCGGGTTAGTCCGCAATCGGAGACGCAACGGGTTGTGTGGCGGTTCAACGTCTGTAAGCGCCATTATGTTAAATCGTGAAGTTACCGCCTAGATTTCCTCCCGTTCGCTGATCACTCGTGATGTAATGGCCGCTGATGTGTGCCCAGAAACCTGAGGTAGCATTCGGCAGATAACCAGCCGAAGCGGCCATTCCACGGCCACCACTTTGGGAGAAAGCAGCCGTTCTGTGCTGATCAAAGTTGGTATAGCCGGATGATAGCCTGCCGAAAACACGCGGCAATAGGCTCCAAATATTCAGCGCGTGATATTAGGGAAAATCGTGGCTGGGGTGGTAGGATTCGAACCTACGATACACGGTACCAAAAACCGCTGCCTTACCACTTGGCTACACCCCAACGGTGAGGCGCTGTCTACGATTGTTGATCGGTGGGTTCAAGACCTTTCCGACAAAAAAATGAGTGCGGTTTGAAAAAAATCGGAAGGACAGATTTTCAGGCCTGAGCGCGGTTTGCTTTCATGGAAAATGTGTACAACCCTACTGTGATCTGATCGACGTAGATGACCTCTGGGTTTGCGATGAGGTGGTGTACGAGCGGGGCCTGAAGCTTTGACGCGTGTGCCAAAAGCTCATTGTTTCGCAGTTCGTTAGGTGTTTGAAGTGCGCGCAGTGCGATTCTGGGCAGAAACTCTGGAAGGAAAAAGCATGAAGTTTTTACGCACACCGGATACCCGGTTCGAGGGACTTTCCGACTACCGGTTTGCACCAAACTACACGCAGGTGGATGACACCGAAGGCAGCCAGTTGCGGGTACATTATGTGGATGAGGGGTCGGCTGAGGCCGATCCCGTATTGATGATGCACGGCGAACCCAGCTGGTCCTACCTTTACCGTCACATGATTGCAGGATTCGTCGCGCAGGGACATCGCGCGATAGCTCCAGACCTGATTGGATTCGGACGATCCGACAAACCGACTGAGCGAAATGACTTTACCTATGAGCGGCACGTAAGCTGGATGGGTGAGTGGCTGCGCAAGGTGGATCTGCGCAACATCACTCTGGTCTGTCAGGACTGGGGCGGGCTGATCGGATTACGGTTATGGGCCGAGATGCCCGAAAGGTTTGCGCGCATCGTTGTCGCCAACACAGCGCTACCGACCGGTGATCAGCCAATGGGTGATGCGTTCGAAAACTGGCGCAAGTTTAGTCAGGAGGTGCCTATTTTTCCGGCCGGGGGTATCTTGAAAGGCGGAACTGTTTCGCACTTGTCCGAAGACGTGATAGCGGCCTATGACGCGCCGTTTCCGGATGAAAGCTATAAGGCCGGCGCGCGACAGTTTCCGATGCTGGTCCCGTCGTCGCCACAAGATCCATCCGCAGAACCGAACCGGAATGCGTGGGAGGTGATCCGGGGGCTGAAAACGCCAGTCCTCACAGTTTTCGGGGCTGATGACAAAGTCATGGCGGGGATTGACTTAGTATTCCAGAAACTGTGCCCGGGCGCTGCAGGGCAACCTCATGTCATCTTGCCGAATGCGGGGCATTTTCTGCAGGAGGATGTTGGTCAGGAACTGGTCAATCTGACCTGCGATTTCATCGCGCGCACGTCCTGAAACGCAAAGATTACTCTCGTATTTCAGCAGGATCGACGCCCCAAAGATTCGTCTTCTGAGTCCAGCCGCGATACCCGCCGGCAGAAATCTGGCACCAGTCCAGAGAACAGGTGCCAAGGCGCGCAACAACGCCCGATTCAAATTGTGCGCTGACAGGGGCATTCGGGTCGGGGCTGGTGTAGACGGGCAGCAATTCGGCGTCGACCAGCACCGTTCGAACACCCGACAACAGGGCATAGTGGACCCATCCTCCGGCTCCATCGCGGTCTTGAACCCTGCGCCAGTTTCCGTATTCCGCCGTGATCTGCAAGGGCATTCCGCGCCGTTTGAATACCCAGTCGATTCGATGGGTCAGGGATGGGCCACGGCGCACATTGCCCTCGGCGGCTTTCATTGAGACAAACCGTGGAAGGGGCAGATTGGTGACGGGGCCACGCTTGTCCTGCGCGTTGGCGGCCAAGGCGCCGAACACGGTCAGGAAAACAGCGAATGCCGCCGAAACAAGGCGTTTTACGGGTAGAAAACCACTCACTTACTGTCTGCTCTTGTGCCTGTTTATCTTGCTTCGAAAAAAGGTCGACTGAATGCCTATGGGGTTCTTGTGCCCCGCCTTATCCTGCGCCACGATGACATGGCGCGCGAAAGTTTGCAAAGCAGTGGGAGTGCAGAGGTGCCAAGAGAACGTCTGAGTGTTGTCGTTACGCGACGGTTGCCCGAGGCGGTTGAAACCCGGTTAAGCGAATTGTTCGATGTACAATTGCGCGACGATGACAGCCCGATGACCCGCGAAGAACTGGTTGAAGCCGTGAAAACAGCCGATGTTCTGGTGCCGACCGTGACCGACACGGTCGACGGTGGTCTGCTGGGACAGGCGGGTGAAAACCTGCGCCTGATTGCGAACTACGGTGCAGGTGTTGACAATATCGATGTCGCGACCGCGCGTCAGCGAGGGATTCTGGTGTCCAATACCCCAGGCGTTCTGACTGACGACACGGCGGATATGACCATGGCGTTGATTCTTGCGGTGACTCGCCGAATTCCCGAAGGTCTGTCCGTCATGCAGAAAGGCGATTGGGCCGGCTGGGCGCCAAACGCTTTGTTGGGCGGGCGCATTGGCGGCCGGCGTTTAGGCATTTTGGGGATGGGACGCATTGGCCAGGCAGTGGCGCGCCGCGCCAGCGCATTTGGGATGCAGGTGCATTACCATAACCGTCGCAGGCTTCGTCCCGAGACCGAGCAAGAGCTGGAAGCGACCTACTGGGAAAGTCTCGATCAGATGGTGGCGCGGATGGATGTGATCTCGATCCATTGTCCGTCGACACCATCGACCTTCCATCTGATGAACGCGCGGCGTTTGAAATTGTTGAAGCAGACGGCCGTGATCGTAAACACCTCAAGGGGTGAGGTGATCGACGAAAACGCTCTGACGCGTCAGATACGCTCGGGTGAAATCGCCGGCGCAGGTCTGGATGTTTATGAACATGGGACGGATGTGAACCCCAGGTTGCGGCAGTTACCGAACGTTGTGCTGCTGCCTCATATGGGGTCGGCCACACTGGAAGGCCGGATCGAAATGGGCGAGAAAGTTATTATCAATATCAAGACCTTCGAAGACGGTCACCGGCCACCGGATCAGGTGGTTCCCGCAATGCTTTGATCAGGCGTTTCCCGCGATTTGATGCGGGTGAGGCCATATTACACGCGCATATTTTCAGGAGGATACGATGAAACGAAGTCTGATTTCAGGAGTGATAGTGTCGGCGATGGTGCTGGCAGGGCCATCCTTTGCTCAGGAAACCGCGGATGCAGTGGCGCCCGAGGGTGCTTCCGAAGGGCAGGTGCAAGGCCTGACCGAAGAAGTGGTGGCCGCGCTTGAGGCAAAGATGGCAGGGCAGCCGGTCACGTCTGAAAACTGGATGGTTGCTGCCGCAAATCCATTGGCGGTTGAAGCAGGCGCAAAGGTTCTGCGTGCGGGCGGCTCGGCGGCCGATGCAATGGTCGCGGTTCAGGTTGTGCTTGGGTTGGTTGAGCCTCAGTCATCCGGCCTTGGCGGCGGTGCGTTTCTGGTCTGGTATGACGCCGCGACAGGCAAGCTGACCACGCTGGACGGGCGCGAGACCGCGCCGCTTGAGGCGAACCACAGGCTGTTTCATGACGAAAACGGCGAGCCGCTGAAATTCTTTGATGCGGTTGTCGGCGGTTTGTCGGTGGGTACCCCTGGTACGCCCGCCTTATTGGAAGAGGCGCACCGGCGCTGGGGCCGCAGTCCATGGCCAAGCTTGTTTACCGATGGCATCACTTTGGCAGACGATGGTTTTCTGGTGTCCCCGCGCCTTGCCAGCCTTGTTGAAAAGGATGCCGAACGCCTGTCACGCTTTCCTGCAACTGCAGAGTACTTTCTGCCGGACGGTAAGCCACTTGAGCAGGGGCAGCGCCTGACCAACCCGGCCTATGCCGAAACTCTGCGTGTTTTGGCCGACGAAGGCTCGGCCGGCTTTTATGGCGGTGAAATCGCCGCCGGCATCGTAAGCACTGTACGCGGCGCTCCGGGCAATCCGGGCGTTCTGTCGGGTGTCGATCTGGCGCTATATCAGGTGATCGAGCGTGAACCGGTTTGCGCAACCTATCGCGACTACGAAGTTTGTGGCATGGGGCCGCCGTCCTCGGGGGCTTTGACCGTTGGTCAGATACTGGGCATGCTGGATGGATATGATCTTGCCGCACTGGGGCCTGAAGATACAAATGCGTGGCGCCTGATCGGCGATGCCTCGCGTTTGGCCTTTGCCGATCGCGGTCGCTATATGGCTGATCACGATTTTGTCCCGATGCCGACGCAGGGTCTGGTCGACCCAGCCTATCTGTCTGACCGCGGTGCTCTATTGGGAGGGGAAGCCGCGCTGACAGAGATTGCGCCGGGCAATCCAGAGTTCGACCACGCGTCGAATTGGGCCGATGATGTTTCGATCGAGTTGCCGTCGACCTCGCATATCTCGATCGTTGATCAGTACGGTAATGTTCTGTCGATGACGACCACCATCGAGAACGGGTTCGGCTCGCGCCTGATGACGAACGGGTTTTTGCTGAATAACGAACTGACGGATTTCTCGTTCAAAACGCACAGTGATGGTGTGCCAATTGCCAACCGGCTGGAGCCGGGCAAACGGCCTCGTTCGTCGATGAGCCCGACAATTGTGATGCAGGACGGCGCGCCCGTTCTGGCGATCGGATCGCCGGGTGGCAGCCGTATCATCGGTTACGTTGCCAAGTCGATCATCGCGTGGGCGGATTGGGACATGGACGTGCAGCAGGCCCTGTCACTGCCGCATCTCGTCAACCGTTTTGGCACATATGATGTAGAAGCCGGCACCGCAGCCGAAGGGTTCTCGGATCCGCTGATTGAGCTGGGTTTTGAAGTGAACCCTCGCGACCTGACCTCGGGCCTGCACGCGATTGAGATTGGGGAAGTGCTGGTCGGCGGTGCCGATCCGCGCCGTGAAGGAATTGCGTTGGGCGAATAGCCCAGCGGACCATAGGAGACTGACATGGTGCAGGCAGTTGCTTTGCCGCGAAACGAAGTGGGGATCGAGGCAACTGTCGGCATCCTGAAGCAAAAATTTGGTGACCGGTTGCAGACGGGGCAGGCCATTCGTGAACAACATGGCCACACGACCACTTGGATCGAAAACCAATCTCCTGACGCTGTGGTCTTTCCGCGTTCAACGCAAGAGGTTTCCGAGATTGTAAAAACCTGCGCCACATACAAGGTGCCGGTAATTGCATTCGGTACCGGAACGTCGTTGGAGGGCCATGTGAACGCACCCGCCGGTGGTGTTTCGGTGGACCTGACCCAGATGGATAAAGTCTTGGCCGTAAACCAGGGTGATCTGGATTGCGTTGTGCAGCCGGGTGTGACGCGCGAAGACTTGAATACCCACCTGCGAGATAAGGGACTGTTTTTTCCCATTGATCCCGGCGCAAATGCCTCATTGGGCGGAATGGCCGCGACGCGGGCGTCCGGGACCAATGCCGTGCGCTATGGCACGATGAAGGACAATGTTCTCAGCCTTGAGGCTGTCATGCCGGATGGGCAGATCATCCGGACCGGGCACCGGGCCAAGAAATCCTCGGCCGGCTATGATCTGACCCGGCTGCTGATCGGGGCCGAAGGGACTTTGGGCATTATTACCGAACTCACCTTGCGCCTGCAGGGCATCCCCGAGGCGATCACCTCGGCCCGTTGTTCCTTCCCGTCGGTGGATGCGGCCTGTCAGGCGGTCATGATGACGATCCAGTATGGCGTTCCGGTGGCGCGCATCGAGCTGTTGGATGAGTTGTCGGTCAAGGCCGCCAATGCCTATTCAGGCCTGAGCCTGCCGGACACGCCGCTGCTGCTGCTCGAGTTTCACGGATCTGAAAGTGGTGCGGCCGAGCAGGCCGAGACCTTTGGCCAGATCGCGGAAGAGTTCGGCGGCACGGATTTCGCGGCGACCTCGACGACTGAGGAACGTAACAAACTCTGGCAAGCACGGCATGATATGTATTGGGCCTCCCTGCAGTTGCGTCCCGGCGCGCGAGGAATCTCCACTGACGTCTGCGTCCCGATCTCGCGTCTGGCAGAATGCGTCACGACAACTCAGGACAAGGCGCGTGAGTTGGGGCTTATGGCCCCGGTTGTCGGACATGTTGGTGATGGCAATTTTCACAGTTTGCTGCTGATCGATATGGAAAACGAAGACGAGGTCCAAAAAGCGGACGAATTCGTCGGGTGGCTCAATGATCTGGCTATTTCGATGGGGGGCACATGCACCGGCGAACATGGTATCGGACAGGGCAAACAACCCTATCTGGCTAAAGAGCTTGGACCAGCCGTCACGTATATGACCGCCATCAAAAAGGCGTTGGATCCGGATAACATCATGAACCCCGGAAAGATCCTGTCGGACACGTAGGACCTGCGCAACCTTGGGAATTTCGTTTCAAAGCCACAAGGGTGCCCAATTCTGCCCTTATCAATTGCGAATATGAGCAGCTATTGATTTGAGGTCATTAATGGACGCGATAAGGTTCATTGGGTTTGCACTAATTGTGTGCCTGGTTGTGGCGGGCCTTGACTACTATCAGCAGGATAAAAAGTCAGACGGCACGCTTTCGTTCAGCGGATATGTTGAGACCATCTCGACGCGGTTTGACCAGAGCCAAAAAGAGCGTGAGGTAAAGCAAGCGGCGAGAGAGCGTCAAAAGCATTGGGACGCTGGCGCGAAACCTTACCTGCCGAAACCACCGGAGGGTTGGGCGCAATATGCTCTGACTGATGCCGAGACCAAGGCGGTCTCCAGGGTTCTTGCAGAGTTCGGGCCAACACCTCTTGTCAGTGCGATCAGCGACCCGACCGAATTGCAAAAGCTCAACGCAGTCGGCAGGGAGGGCGCACTTCGAAAGCTGGACGAAACAGGCGCGGTTTATGAAAAAGAGGATGAGCTGGTCTGGCTGGATATCACGCTCAAGCCGCAAGCGGCGCGAAACACAATGGCTGGTCTGGCGTTGAGCGCGCAGAGTGCGTTTTTGGATGGGATGAAGGCGGAACAAGGATATGCCGTGATCGACGGTGTCGCCTTCATTGAAACAACGGGCAATCTGCTGGATGATACCCAAAAAACCGACCACCGCGCGTTCACTGGCCGTATCGGCTTTGACCAAGAGGTGGTCATCCGTCTTCACGCCGATGCCAGTGATGCGACGATCCGAGAGTTTCTTGGCCTGGTCGACTATGCAAGCTTGAACGCGATGCTACCGCATCCGGCCCTTGTCGTTGGTCAGGGGATCGAGGTCCCCCTGAGCCGACAGCCCGAGATCGCGAATGAAATGCACGATCTGTATGAAACGATGCAAGTGGCGCAGCTTAAGATGGGACAGGAAAAGCTGAAAAATCTTGATGCGGCCGCAGTGGTGGCGAACACGTTAAGCAGTTCGGGCTTCAACTCTGACGGCGTCATGGACATCACCACCGGCGAGGTTTTCGAAAATCAGGAACTGTCGCAATTGTCTTACAT
Organism: Ruegeria atlantica; assembly: GCF_013033965.1. Taxonomy (GTDB): domain Bacteria; phylum Pseudomonadota; class Alphaproteobacteria; order Rhodobacterales; family Rhodobacteraceae; genus Ruegeria; species Ruegeria atlantica_D. The sequence goes on along the minus strand of NZ_WQFE01000001.1, from coordinate 488,532 downwards.
ACGCACGCAGAACCTGCTGCTTGAATCCGCGCTAAGCGAGGAGGAAACCGAAGTGGCCGGCATAGGTGGTATCGGAGGGTTCATAAAAGAGCTGATGGGCAAAGTGTCCCAGGTCAATTCCAGTGTGGGTGAACCCCAGCCTCAGGCTGCCCCGTCGGGTGAGATCAAGGTCAGGAAGGGCGGTTTGGAAAAGTCCTCCTGTGCGATCTTGGGCAGCAGCAAACGGTGCTCTGTCGGGGGCAACTGAAACGTTTCACACCAAAATTGACGATCTGCGCCACGCGCGGGTCGTTTTTTTTATATCACTGGTCGGATGAATGTCGCGCCGGGCGCCTCAAATGCGCCATATGGTGTCAACTGAATTCAAGGGGAGACGCCCGGTAATGAAAACCCAAGTCAAAGCACTGGTCGTTGGCGGTGGTGCCGTCGGCACATCGATTGCATATCACCTGGCCAAAGCGGGTTGGGATGATGTGATGCTGATCGAGCGGGACGAGCTGACATCGGGCTCGACCTGGCACGCGGCTGGCCTGCTGCCGCTGTTCAACATGTCCTACGCGACGACGCACATCCACAAGTACTCGGTCGATTTCTACAAGCAGCTTGAGGAAGAAACCGGTCTGAATGCGGGCTTCGCTGTGGTCGGCAACCTGCGTATGGCACAGACGCAGGAGCGTATGGATGAGTACATGCTCTACGCGTCCACCGCCGAGACCTGTGACGTTGCCTATGAGTGGCTAACCCCCGAGCAGATCAAGGAACGCTGGCCGCTGATCGAAACTTCGGATCTGAAGGGCGCGATCTATCACACCGAAGATGGCTATATTAACCCCGCCGACGTAACGCAGGCGATGGCCAAGGGTGCCCGTCAGCGCGGTGTAGACATCGTGCGCAAGATGCAGGCCGATGCGTTCCACTGGAACGGCACCCACTGGGAAGTCACCTGCACCAAGATGGTCGAGAAGGGTGGCAACCTCATTCCTTCAGATGAGCAGGTTGTGATCACCGCCGAACATGTCGTGACTGCATCGGGCAACCATGCGCAGCGCACGGCCAAGATGCTGGGTATCAAGATGCCCGCGATCCCAGTCGAGCATACCTTCATCGTCATGGACAAAGACCCTGAGCTGGTCAAATGGCGCGAAGCGGGCAACCCTGAACACCCTGTTGTCCGTGATGCCGACAACGAATCTTACGCCCGCGAGGAACGCGGCGGCTGGATTCTGGGCATCTATGAACACGGCGCGCCCGCGCAGTTCGAACATGGCGTGCCTGACAGCTTCCGCGCGGACCTGTTCCCGTTGGATCTGGATCGGATTGCAGATCAGTACATGGCGATGGCCGAACGTGTGCCTTCCTGCGCCGAATCTGGTCTGAAGGACGACTTCAATGGCCCGATCTGCTACACGCCCGATGGCAACCCGCTGGTTGGTCCGGCCCCGGGGCTGCGCAACATGTGGTTGGCCGAGGGCTTCTCGTTCGGCATCACCGCTGCCGGCGGCACCGGTTACTATCTGGCGCAGATGATGGTCGATGGCGAAGCCGAGATCGACATGGCCTCGTTGGACCCCAAGCGCTACAGCAGCAACTGGATGACCACCGAGTTCGCCGCGCGCAAGAACGAAGAATGCTATGAGCACGTCTACATTCTGCACCACCCCGACGAAGAGCGTGAAGCGTGCCGTCCGCTGCGTACCGTTCCGGCGTACGACCGTCAGAAAGCGCGCGGTGCTCAGTTCGGTTGGGTCAACGGTTGGGAGCGCCCGAACTACTTCGGTCCGCTGGATGCACCCGAGAACTTTGACCATGACGCCCGCTCGTTCCGCCGCGGTGGCTGGTGGCAATATGCAGTCGAAGAAGCCAAGGCGATCCGCGAAGGCGTTGGGCTAATCGACGCGTCGGCCTTTACCAAGCATGTCGTCAAAGGCCCCGGTGCAACCCAGTTCCTGGATTGGTTCACCTGCAACAAGCTGCCCAAGGTCGGACGCATCAACCTGACCTACGCACTGACGTCGCACGGCACCACTCGCACCGAATACACCATCGTCCGCAATGGTGAGAACAACTACTACATCGTCTCTGCCGGTGCCTGGACCGAGTATGACGCCGACTACCTGCGCAAGGCGGCCGAGGACAAGATGGAGGAGTTCGGTTACATCGAGATCCAGGACGTGACCACTCAGTGGGGCGTCTTCGCCATTGCCGGACCCAAGTCGCGTGATGTCCTGAAAGAAGTCATCAAGGACGCCGATCCGGAAACCGCGCTGTCCAACAAGCGTTTCCCGTGGCTGTCGGCCCGTCAAATCGAGTTGGGTATGTGCCCTGTCAACGCAATCCGTGTGGCTTACACTGGTGAATTGGGTTGGGAATTGCACCACCCTATCGAGATGCAGAACTATTTGTTCGACCTGCTGGAAAAAGCCGGTGAGAAGCATGGTATGAAGCTGGTCGGCGCGCGCGCCCAGAACTGGCTGCGTCAGGAGAAATCCTATCGCGCCTTCGGCACCGAACTGGGCCGCGACGCGACCCCGCTGGAAGCCGATCTGCCGCGCTTTGTTGACCTGTCGAAGGATTTCTACGGCAAGGCCAAGCTGGAAGAGACCGGTGTGCGCGTGAAGTGCTGCACCCTGCTGATCGACGGGCCGGACGATGCCGATCCGTGGGGCCGCGAGGCGCTGTACACACCAGAAGGTGAGCGTGTGGGCCGTTTGACCTCGGGCGGTTACTCGGTGGCGTTCGAGAAATCCATCGGCATGGGCTATGTGAAGCCCGAGCTGGCGGTCGAAGGCACCAAACTGAAGGTCAAAATTCAGGATCAGCTGTGGGATGCGGTCGTGACCTGCGACAGCCCCTACGATCCGAAGAACGAAACCATCCGCAAGGACGGTTGATCAAACAAAGGCCCCGGAAAACTCCGGGGCCTTTTTTGCTAAACGGATAGCTCGTCAAAACATTCCAGCGCCTTGGCAGCATACATCATAGACGGTCCTCCGCCCATTTGAATGGCCATGGCTAGAACGTCCGACACTTCCTCGCGGCTTGCCCCTACTTTGACCAAGGCTTCGGTGTGCAGGGTAATGCAGGGCTCGCATCGGCCTGCGATGGACATCCCCAAAGCGATGAATTCTTTTGTCTTGTAATCCAGCGTGCCGCCTTCCTTGGCGGATTTGCCTAGTGCGCCAAATGCGCGAGCGGTTTCCGGGATCGCCGAATTGAGATTACGCAGGTTTTTGCGCGTGTCCGAGAGTTTTTCTTGCCATTTCATCAGTGTGGATCCTTTACACATATCGAGTGCTGAATATGAGTGAGGATCCAGACTGACCTTGATTTCGATCAGGCGGTTCTTTTTTCAGCGACAAATGCCAGATTGTTGGCTGGCATTTCAACAGGTTCAACCAGAGCCAAGTTGCATTGACACAGCAATTTCAGAATTTCGACGTCGTCTTTGTACCCGATTTCTGGGTCTTGCCGGATAAGCGCTGTGTGAAAGCTCTGATCGCCTTCGCTGATCAGTCGACCTTTGCGCATGAATGGCCCATACAGAACAAGGCGACCACCAGGGTTCAGGGCCATTGCGGCTTCGCTGACCAAGGTCTTTGCCTCGGGCCAACTGATCAGATGCAGCAGGTTTATCAACACAATCAGGTCCTGATCACCGTGCAGCGAATGCCAGCCAGACGCAGTCGCATTCAGCTCGATCGCAGAGGATATGTTTTCGGTGTTTGCGGCGTATGCGTCGATTGATGCGCGCCGTTCGGGTTCAATCTCAGTGGGTTGCCAGTTCAGGCCGGGCAACCGGTTGGCAAAGGCCGCAACATGTTGCCCCGTACCGCTGGCCAGCTCCAACGCGCGACCAGACGAAGGGCCGAACCGTGCCAACAAATCACACAAGGCATCGGTATTCCTGCTGGCCGCCGGGGCGACCATCTTTGGCCCATCGGATACCGTCGCGACGCTGGCATTTGCAGGGAGTTTGCGTTTCGTCATCCACGTAGTCTTTCCGGTCTGAGGGCCGAAATGCTGGATGCGTCCAGTTCGGATTGGGCGCCAATTGCCAAATCCGCCACCAGTTGCGATGCAGCTGGTGCCGTTTGAAAGCCATACCCGCCTTGGGCGGCCGACCAAATGAACGTGGGTTCAGCCGGATCAGGGCCGAGGACCAGCGTACCGTCTGGCGCAAAGCTGCGAAGCCCGGCCCAGTTCGTTTCGACACGTGTGACGGGTTCTGTCACCATCTCTTCGTACCGCGCCAGCCCCTCGGCCAACACCATGTCGTCCGCAAAGGCGTCATGGGGGAAGGTTGGGTCAGCCTCGCAGGGGGAAACGATCAGCTTTCCGGCATCCGGCTTAGCGTACCAGCCCTCACCGGCACCAAGCATCAAGGGCCAAGCCGTCACGTCTTGTCCCGCAGGGGCAGGGATACGAGCCACTGAGCGTCGACGCGGTTCTATGCCTATCGGTGCAACATTCGCCAACGTCGCAATCTCATCCACCCAAGCACCAGCGGCATTTACAAGGGATTTGGCCTCGAAAACCTCTGCCGCCTCGACAACCCAATGCCCGGCTTTGGTGATGCGCTTTACCTTTTGACGGGTCAGCACCAAGCCACCGTTGGTCCGGATCACACGTGCGAAACCCTGCATCATTCGGTCGGTATCAATGTCGAAAGCAAAATCGCTATTCGCGGCAAACCCAACGGATTGAGGGTTTAGTATCGGAACCCGCGATATGGCCTCCTCGACCGGGATTGCTGTCAGACGAAGGTCAGCCTGATCCTCAAGAAACGCGTCCCGTTGATCAGGCCCGGCGATCAACATCAACCCGCGCGGCGATAGGTAGCCGTGCGACCTCAGATAACCCTCGCTCGCTGCATTCAGCGCCTTCACGGAAGGCGGTCCATAGCCCTTTTCAAACAAAGCTGCCGATCGGCCAGAGGTGTGATATCCCAGCGCGTCTTCGGCCTCGAGTACGACGACATGCCCATGTTCAGACAGGCGCGCGCCCGCGCTTAAACCAGCGATGCCCCCCCCGATGACCAAAAAATCGATCATGTCTGTAACTCCGTCAGGGGTTTACTCCAAAAGGCATGGATTTGTGGTCTACTATTGTTCATGCGCAGAGCTTCGCATGCGTAACACTATTGGAAAAGAGGCGTAATTTCCGCAATGTATTCTTGAACCAAAGAGATTGGCCTGATTTTAGTGCCGCCAACATCGGAATCGGAGGAAGACGTGACACCGGCAGAGCTACACCCAATGGCCACGGGGCATATCCCCTCATACGTCACACAAGCTGATGGCAGTGACTTTTTGCTGACCTTCATGTTCATCTTTACCGTTCTGGTGATTGTGTTGATTGGCGTCGGTTATTTTACCTTGCATTCGATCCCCGAAAAGATTGCGCATGAATCCAATCATCCGCAGTTTCAACTCGTAGGGATTTTGGCACTTTTGGCGCTGTTTACTCACAACGGGTTGTTCTGGGTCGCCGCCATTCTGGTGGCCGGGTTCCAGTTCCCGGATGTCGCGGCCCCCTTACGCGCGATTGCCGATGCGATCCGATCCTTGGGCAATCAACGCAGCGATGATCCTGCCCCTGCAGCCCCATCGCAAACCACCGCACAGCAGGAGCAGTAAGAGATGCTTGAAACACTGATGTGCGCGCTGGTCACCGTATTGCCAGATTACTTGTTCCGTCGTTACGTACAGGGCAAACGCATAGGCCACGAAATCACGCTGTTCACCATGTGGTATGAGCTGCGCTGGGGCCTGACCACCTGCGCCATTCTGGCGCTGACCGTGATCACCACCCTGTTTTATTTCCACCCCGCCAGCAAAACGGCGGCATCCTATTTCCGCACGGTGACGATCCTGCCGCAGCTCGGCGGTCGCGTGTCCGAAGTTTATGTCACCAACAACCAGTTGGTCACAGCTGGCCAGCCGATTTTCCGGATCGAGGATTTCACCCAGACCGCACAGGTTGAAGCCGCGCATGCGCAGATCGCGCAGGTTCAGGCCTCACTGAAAGTGGCCGAAACCGATCTGGCCGAGGCCGATGCAGGCATCGCAGGTGCGCGTGCTGCATTGGATCAGTCACTTGAGGATCTGGAACGTAACACCACCCTGCGGGACGAAGGCTCCAGCGCTGTGCGGCTGGCCGAAATCGACCGCCTGGAAAACTTGGTTGCCGAGCGGGAGGCGCAGGTGACCGCCGCGAATTCTCGCCGGGCTGCCGTGGCGCAACAGATCGAAGAACTGATTCCCGCGCAACTGGCCAGTGCAAACGCCCAACTGGACGCTGCGCTGACCGAGCTGGATAAAACGGTAGTAAGCGCCGGTGTGACCGGTCGGGTTGAACAGTTCGGCCTGCAGGTGGGCGACTATGTCAGCCCCTTGCTCAGGCCTGCTGGCATTCTGGTTCCGTCGAGCTCGGGCCATAACCGGTTTCAGGCAGCATTCAACCAGATGGCCGCTCAGGTCATCAAGCCAGGCATGATCGGAGAGCTGGGCTGCATGACCAAGCCCTTTACGGTGATCCCGATGGTGGTGGTCGAGGTTCAGGACGTCATCCCGTCAGGCCAAATCCGTCCTTCGGATGAGCTGCGCGATGTACAGGCCAACAAGGTGCCGGGCTCGATTCTGGTCTATATGGAGCCGTTGTATGAAGACATGGCGGACGACATTCCTCCGGGCAGCAATTGCCTGGCGAATGTCTACACCGACAACCACGAACGGCTGGAACATGAAGACCTGGGCTTTTGGCACGCGGCAGCTTTACATGTGATCGATACGATTGGTGTCGTCCATGCGGCGGGCTTGCGCCTGCGCCTGATCCTGATGCCGGTGAATACGCTGGTTTTGACCGGGCATTGAAGGGAATCACGACATGTTTTGGTCGCGGGCACTCATCTCAGAGGATCTGAGCAGTTGGATATTGGAGTGTTTCGAATGGTTTGACGAAACCTTCGAACCTCCGGCGATGCCAATCGTCCCGACAAAAGAATTCTTCACCGCACCGAGTGGTACGGACGAAAACACGGCGAAACTGGTTCTGGATAACATCAAAAGACATATGGCATTTGATCAACCGGTTGAGTTGATGGCCTTAGATGTGCTGCCTGCAGAGTATCGCCATAACTATCAGTCGCTGGATGCTGTGGCCGGAACCCACCAAAAATTCGATGGTGTGTCAGTCATTCGGTACGATCCGGAGATCATGCACCGCCCGCTTCAATTCATCAACCTCATCGCGCACGAGTTGATGCATGCGCGTCTGGCAGGTTTGGAGGATGATGTTCCGGGTGGATACGAGGCGCATGAACTGGCAACAGACCTCGGTTGTATCATCGCTGGCTTTGGGGTTTTTCAGTTGCAGGCAGCGGATGATGCCGGATGGTTTGGCTATATGACCCAGCCCTCTCGGGCCTATGCGCTGGCCGTTTTCCTAAAACGGCGCGGACTTGGGGGTGAAGCTGTTTCCCCTTATCTTTCGGCGCGATGCAAGACACTACTGCGCCGAGCTTTGAAAGAGGTATAAGGTCAGGTTTCGACGCTGATCAGATATGCCCCGCAAGGGATGCACAAAAAAAGGCCCGCAATTTCTACGGGCCTTTCCAGATTTGATGCACTGAACTTTACTGCGGAATTTCGCCTTCCAGACCTTCGACATAGAAGTTCATGCCCGCCAGCGTACCGTCATCAGCAGTTTCGCCCTCGGCCAGCCAGTCGCTGCCGTCCTGCTTTTTGATCGGGCCCGTGAAGGGGTGATATTCACCTGCTGCCATGGCAGCTTTCATCGCCAGTGCCTCTTCTTTGATGTCGGCGGGTACGGCGTCGGAAATCTCACCGATCTCAACCATGCCTTCCTTGATGCCGTCCCATGTGTTCACGGTTTCCCACGACCCGTCCATAACGGCCTGGGTGCGCGCGATGTAGTAGGGCGCCCAGTTGTCGATGATCGAGGATACGCGCGGCTTGGGGGCGTATTCGCTCATGTCTGAGGCCTGACCAAAGGTGATCACATTGCCTGCCTCTTGCGCGGCTGCCTGCGGCGCGGTCGAGTCGGTGTGCTGCAGGATGACGTCTGCACCCTGTTCAATCAGCACGGTGGCCGCATCGGCCTCCTTTGCAGGGTCGAACCAAGTGTAGGCCCATACGATTTTGAACTCGACATCCGGGTTTACCTTTTTGGCGTGGATATAGGCCGAGTTGATGCCGCGGATCACTTCGGGGATCGGGTACGAGCCGATGTAACCGATGATGTTCGACTCGGTCATTTTACCAGCGATGTGGCCCTGAACGGCACGACCTTCATAGAAGCGGGCTGAATAGACGGACACGTTGTCGGCAGTCTTGTAGCCGGTCGCGTGCTCGAACTTCACGTTCGGGAATTTCTTGGCCACGTTGATGGTCGGGTCCATATAGCCGAACGAAGTGGTAAAGATCAGGTCGGCACCTTCCAGCGCCATCTGGGTCATCACACGTTCAGCGTCCGGGCCTTCGGGAACGGATTCAACGAACACGGTCTCGACCTTGTCACCAAAGTGCTCTTCGACGGCCAGTCGGCCTTTGTTGTGTTCATAGGTCCAGCCGCCGTCGCCGACGGGGCCGACATAGACGAAGCCGACCTTGGTCTTGTCTTCGGCCATGGCCCCCGTGGCCAGACCCAGCGCCACTGCGGCGCTTGTCAGAAGTGAAGTGAATTTCATGTGGTTACTCCCCAAGTTGGTTCAATTGGCCCCGTCTAGTGCGAGGCGTGGAAGGTGCGGCCCAGTGAGGCAGGTGCGCTGCTCTTGTCGGCCGATAGGATCACAAGCACAAGGATCGTGATGATGTAGGGCGACATTGCCAGATACTCGACCGGAATGGCAACGCCCGCGGCCTGCAGATTTAGCTGCAACACTGTGATTCCGCCAAACAAATACGCACCCAGCAATGCGCGCCATGGCTTCCAGCTGGCAAAGACCACCAGCGCAAGAGCGATCCAGCCAACACCGGCGGTCATGCCCTCGGTCCACTGCGGGACGCGGATCAGGCTGATATAGGCTCCACCAAGGCCCGCGCAGGCGCCACCAAACAGGATCGCCATGATACGGATCTTGATGACCTTGTAGCCCAGCGCGTGCGCGGCATCGTGGTTTTCACCCACGGCCCGCAAGATCAGGCCAACGCGGGTGTATTTCAACGTGGCCCAGACGGCCGCGGTCAGAGCAATACCGACATAAAGGATCGGGTCATGCTGGAACAGGATCGGACCGATCACCGGAATGTCGCTGATCAGTGGGATGTGGATGTCCCCCATGCTGGGCGGCTTGATACCCACATAACTTTGCCCAAGCAGAGCGCTGAAACCGAGGCCAAACAGCGTCAAGGCAAGGCCACTGGCGACCTGGTTGGCAAGCGCGACCTGTGTCAGCAGGACAAACAGGAGCGACAGCACCGCGCCGCCAATGGCAGCCGCGATAAAGCCCAGCCAGGGCGACCCGGTTTCGACCGAGATCGCGAAACCGCTGATTGCGCCAACGATCATCATGCCTTCAACGCCGAGGTTCAGAACACCGGCTTTCTCTACGACCAGCTCTCCGATCGCGGCCAGCAGCAAGGGGGTTGCAGCGACCATAAGTGATGCCACCAGAAGGACTGGGTTGATTGCTGAAAGGTCCATGGTTCAGGCTACCTCGCTACGGGCCGCACGAATGCGGTAGTTGGTCAAAAGGTCGAAGGCGAGCAGGAAGAACAGCAACATTCCCTGAAACACCTGAATGGCGGCCGCAGGCAAGCCCAGCTGAGACTGTGCAATCTCACCGCCGATATAGGTCAGTGCCATCAGGCCACCGGCCAGCAAGATGCCCAGAGGGTGCAGGCGGCCCAGAAAGGCCACGATAATCGCGGTAAAGCCATAGCCCACATTAAAGTCGATGCTGACCACGCCGGCGGGACCGGACACTTCGAACATGCCCGCCAATCCGGCCAAAGCACCAGCCAAACCCAGGCAAAACAGGATCAACCGTGCGGGGTTTACACCGGCGAACTTTGCCGCGCGGGGTGCTTCTCCGGTCAGGCGAATGTGAAAGCCCAGCATGTGCCGGTTCAGCAGAACATAGGCAAAGATCACCGCGACAAATGCCGCAACAACGCCCAGGTGCATACCTGATCCTGCAATCAGCTCGGCGTTATGAGCGCTTTCGTAAGATTGCAAATTGCGTGATCCGGGAAAGCCGTGGCCTTCAGGGTTTTTCAGCAAACCCAGCGACACTGAGGCCAGGAACTGTTCGGCCACATAAACCAGCATCAGCGAGACAAGGATTTCATTGGTACCAAATCGCACCTTCAGGAAGGCCGGGATCATCGCCCATATCCAGCCGCCAAACGCACCGGCAATCACCATGATCGGAAAGACATACCAGGCATCCAGCGGATAAAAGGCCAGACCAGCACCCGCGCCAAAGATGGCACCCATAATGTATTGGCCCTCGGCCCCGATATTCCAGATACCGGCACGGAAACCCAAGGACAGGCCAATCGCGATCAGGACCAGCGGCGCGCCTTTCACCAACAACTGCGGGCGATAGTAGAAAGCGAATTCACCGAACAAAGGCTCCCAAAAGATGGTGCCGATGGCTTGAATTGGGTTCTTGCCCAAAATAGCGAACAGGATGCCCCCGAAAATCATCGTGGCCAGCACCGCAACCAACGGAGTGGCATAGGACCACGCCTTGGACGGCTGAGGCCGTTTCTCCAACACAATCATCCGCTCATCCCCCTGTTTTCACTTCTTTTTTGAAATGTCTTAGACATGGGCCACCTCCATGCCATGCGCGCCACCCATCATCAGGCCGATTTCGTCGACCGTCAGGCCTGTGGTCGTGCGCGGAGCGCTGAGCCGCCCCTCATTGAGCGCTGCAAAGCTGTCTGATATCTCCATCAGCTCATCCAGATCCTGAGATATGCAGATGACCGCGGTGCCTTTTGCTGCCAAATCCAAAATGGCCTGGCGGATCGACGCCGCAGCGGCCGCATCCACACCCCAAGTCGGTTGGTTCACGACCAGCACGTCGGGGTTTTGCAGGACCTCGCGTCCAATGACGAATTTCTGCAGGTTGCCCCCTGACAGTGATCGCGCGGCGTTTTCAGGCCCGGGCGTGCGAACGTCAAAGGCACTGATGATTTTTTCGGCAAAGCTTTTGGTTTCGGCCCACTTGAGGAACCCGTTGTTTTCAAGCCCTTCACGGACCGAGCCGGTCAGCAAGGCGTTTTCAGTCAGGCTCATGTCAGGTGCAGCGGCGTGGCCCAAACGTTCCTCGGGCGCTGTCAGAACGCCCAGTTTGCGGCGCGCGGTCGGTCCCAGTTTGCCGATCGGCTGGCCGTTGAACTTGATTGCGTCCGGCGCTGTGATGATCTCGCCCGACAGAACGCCCAGCAATTCGTCTTGTCCGTTGCCCGCGACACCTCCGACGCCCAGAACCTCGCCCTTGCGGACGGTCAAGTGGACATTCTTCAACGCTGTTCCGAACTCGGATGGTGATGGAACCGATAATCCGCTGACATCCAGGGCAACCTCACCAAATTCACGCCCAGAACGTTCGGGTGTTTGCAGGGTGGAACCCACCATCATCTCGGCCATATCCCGAGCCGATGTTTCAGACGGAACACATTCGCCCACATTTTTGCCCAGACGCAAGATCGTGGCGTGGTCGCAAAGCGTGCGGATTTCTTCCAGCTTGTGCGAGATATACAGGATGGATGTGCCCTCGGACCGCAATTTATTCAGCGTTTCAAACAGGATATCGACTTCCTGTGGCGTCAGGACCGAGGTCGGCTCGTCCATGATCAGCAGCTTTGGATCCTGCAAAAGGCAGCGAATGATTTCGACTCGCTGACGTTCTCCGGCGGACAGATCGCCAACGGTGCGATAGGGATCCAGCGGCAGACCGTAGGTTTCCGATACTTCGCGGATACGCGCAGCCAGATCGCCCATGGCTGGCGGGTTCTCCATCCCCAAGGCAATGTTCTCGGCCACGTTCAGCGCGTCGAACAGCGAGAAGTGCTGGAACACCATCGCAATCCCGTCGGCCCGAGCGGCCCGTGGTTCGGGCGGCGCAAAGGGTTGGCCGCGCAGCAGCATGGTGCCGCTGTCTGGCTTCACCAGGCCGTAGATCATTTTCACCAGAGTGGATTTTCCAGCACCGTTTTCGCCCAGCAAGGCGTGAACCTCGCCCTCACCGATGTCAAAGGACACCTGATCATTGGCCACGACGCCGGGATAGGCTTTGGTCAGCCCTTGTAAGCTTAGAAGTGGAGTGGTCACGCGCTCAGGTCCTTCTTTATTTCAGTCTGCCGGGCAGGGCGCAAGATTTGCGCCGCGACACCGACCGCGATCATCTGTGGGTGTTTGCCCAAGGCTGGATCCCCGATTGGGCAGGTGATCCGGCCAATCCGCTCGGGCGCATGTCCCAAAGCAGCCAGCCGAGACCGGAACCGCGCCCATTTCGTAGCCGAGCCGATTAGTCCGGCAAAGCGGAAATCGTGCAAAAGCAAGCGATTGCACAGTTCCAGATCCAAATTGTGTGAATAAGTAAGCACAAGATGCTCGGCATCCCGCGGCGCATGGCGAACCAGCTCGGCCGGTTTTCTGGCCGGAACCGTGGTCACGCCTTTTTGCACGTCATCCGGAAATCGCTCCGGTCCGGTATCGACCCATGTGATCGACAGGTCCGGCAAAGGCGACAGAACATCGACCAATGCGCGGCCAACGTGACCGGCGCCCCATATCCACAGATTGCGTGTCGGTTTATGAACCGGTTCGACCATCCAACCGTCAATGAGCTGCGGCTCGGGCACGAGGCCCTGACCGCGGGCCTGCGACAACAGGCGCTTAACCGTCAGTGGCATCTCACCACCGGAAGCCGATCGCGCAATAACTGCATCATCTAACCGGTCGACGGCTTTTTGGTCATAGATTTCACTCAGCAGGGTTACCGCACCGCCGCAGCACTGGCCCATATCGGGGCCGAGCGCGTGATGAGTTTGGCGTGCAGTTGCGACCTGAGTCCGCGCGGCCTCGGCCGCCTGATACTCCAATGTGCCTCCGCCAATCGTGCCGCTTTGCCCATCCTCCCAGACAAGCATTGCAGCGCCAACTTCACGGGGGGACGATCCCTTAATTCCGGCGATGACAACCCGAGCCACACGCCCATGGGTTTTGACCGCCTCCCTCAAAGCCTCCAGGTCAAATCCCATCAGGTTCCTCCCTTTACCCGCTGGACACCCTTCCAGATTTCCTCAGCCGTGGCGGGCGCATCCAGTGCCGGATAGCTGTCCCCGCAGGCCGCCACTGCATTCGACAGGGCAAGCCACGCGGAGATGCCCAGCATGAACGGCGGCTCTCCGACCGCCTTTGAGCGATAGATTGTGTCTTCGCGGTTTTCACCGTCCCACAGCGCGACGTTGAAAACGTCTGGCCGGTCAGAACAGGCCGGAATCTTGTAGGTGGATGGCGCATGTGTGCGCAGGTTGCCCTTGCCATCCCAGACCAGTTCTTCCGTAGTCAACCAACCGGCACCTTGCACGTAGGCACCTTCGACCTGGCCGATATCCAGAGCCGGGTTCAATGATGCGCCTGCGTCATGGAGGATATCGGTACGCAGAATGCGGTTTTCGCCGGTCAGTGTGTCGACGGCGACTTCGGTGATAGACGCACCATAGGCAAAGTAGAAAAACGGACGGCCTCGGCCTTTGATCCGATCCCATTCGATCTTAGGTGTTTTGTAGAACCCGGTTGCCGACAGGCTGACCCGGCCCTGATAGACCAGTGCCGCAGCTTCTGAGAACGTATAGCGTTCTTCGCCGACCGAGACATGGCCGTCCGAGAATGTCACCGTCGAAGGATCGGCCTGATGTCGATGCGCCAGATAGTCGGCCATCCGGTCGCGGATCGTGTCGCAGGCCGCTTTGACCGCCATGCCGTTCAAATCACTGCCCGAAGAGGCGGCCGTAGCCGAAGTATTCGGCACTTTGGCTGTGTCTGTCGCGGTGATTTTCACCATCTCCAACGGAATGCCAAAGCGAGAGGCAGCCACCTGCGCGACTTTTTGGAACAAGCCCTGACCCATCTCGGTGCCTCCGTGGTTCAGGTGGACCGAGCCGTCCTGATATACGTGCACCAGCGCACCCGCCTGGTTCAGGTGGGTCAGCGTGAAGGAAATACCGAACTTGACCGGAGAAAAAGCGATGCCTTTCTTGATCACACTGTTCTCGGCGTTCCACTTCTCAATGGCAGCCTTGCGTGCGGTGTAGTCGCTGGATTGTAGCAACTTGGCGGTCATACCGTGCAGTTCGAAGTCACTGACCTCCATCCCGTACGGCGTGGTGTTGCCACCGGCGGGCAGGGGGCGCACCGGCGCATCACCCGTCTCAACCGCACCGCGGCTGGTCAGGTCTTCATGTGGGTCGACGTGCCCCAGCGGCTTTTCCGCAAGTACAGGATCGGCAACCACGTGCGCGGGTTCATAGTAGTTCCTGCGACGCAGTTCGACCGGGTCTATGCCCAGTTCATGTGCGGCATGATCCATCACACGTTCGATCCCGACCATACCCTGCGGACCACCAAATCCGCGATAGGCGGTGGCCGATTGAGTATTGGTCTTCAACCGGTGGCTCTCGATCCGGGCATTGGGCAATAGATAGGCGTTGTCCGAATGCAGCATCGCACGGTCGGCGACGGGCAGAGACAGGTCCTGCGCCCAGCCGCAAATGGCATGGTGCAGGAAGGATACGCCCTGAATATGGCCGTTCTCATCAAACCCGGCCTTGTAAGCAATTCGGAATGCGTGCCGCTTGCCGGTGATGATCATGTCATCGTCGCGGTCATAGCGCATCTTGCAGGCCTTGCCGGTCGCACGTGCTGCGATAGCGCACGAGACAGCCAAAGCGTTGCCCTGACTTTCCTTGCCGCCAAAGCCGCCGCCCATACGGCGCGTTTCAACCCGAACCGCGTGCATAGGGACACCTAGAGCGTCCGCAACCTTGTGCTGAATCTCGGTCGGGTGCTGCGTCGAGCTATGCACCAGCATATCCGCGCCTTCATTGGGCACGGCCAAAGCGGCCTGACCTTCAAGATAGAAGTGCTCCTGGCCCCCCAGCTCAAAGCTGCCCTCGATGGCATGCTTCGAACCGGCGATAGCCGCATCTGCATCGCCTTTGGCGTAAATGCGCGGGCCGTCCTCGAACCGACTGTCGGCGGCGAGCGCCTCTTCGACCGTCAGGATAGGCGTTTCTTCGGCGTAGTTGATCTTGCCCAAGCGGGCCGCTTTGCGTGCCGCCAAATGGCTGGTGGCGACTACAAGGAACACCGGTTGGCCGATGTAATGGATCGTGCCATCCGACAGCAACGGCTCGTCATGGATGGATGGGGAGACGTCATTGGCAAAGGGCAGGTCGTCGGCGGTCATCACCATGACAACGCCATCAGCCGCTTTCACAGAAGACAGATCCATCGAGGTGATCGTGCCCTTGGCAATCGGGCTGAGACCAAAGGCCAGATGCAACGACCCCTTGGGCGTCGGAATGTCATCCACATAACGCGCAGTTCCAGAGACATGCAGGGGCGCCGCGTCGTGAGGGAGTGGTTTGTTCACGCTCATGCTGACACCTCCAGTACGTTTGTTACTTCGCCGTGATCCTCAAGGAAGTACCGTTCGAGCATAGCTTTGGCTGTCTCCAACCGGTACGTGGCCGAGGCGCGCATGTCGGTCATTGGGGTGAAGTCATTGTCAAAAGCGGGAATTGCGGCTTGAACGGTCTCGCTTGTCCAGGGTTTGCCTGTCAGTGCGGCTTCGACATGCGAAGCGCGCTTTGGAATGCCAGCCATGCCACCGAATGCGATACGCGCATCAGCGACCATGCCGTCCGCCACGGTGATGTTGAAGCACCCACATACGGCCGAGATATCCTGATCGAACCGTTTGCTGAGCTTGTAAGCTTTCAAACGGTCTTGCTGTCGCGGGAAGCTGACGGCCTCGACGAATTCTCCGGGTGCCCGGTCTTGTTTGCCGTAGTCGAGGAAAAATTCTTCCAGCGGGACCGAACGGCGTTCATCGCCTTTGCGCAAGTGCAACGAAGCACCCAGAGCGATCAGGGCGGGTGGGTTGTCCCCAATGGGCGAGCCGTTGGCGATGTTGCCGCCAACGGTGGCCGCATGGCGCACTTGAACGCTGGCATAACGGCGGATCATCTCGGCATAGGATGGATGCTGATCAGCCAGAGCTTCACCCATGCGGTTCATGTCGACCATCGCACCGAAACGGACTTCGTTATCCGAAATTGTGATCTCTTTCAGATCATCGCACCGGTTTAGGAAAATCACCGGATCAAGGTCGCGTAGCTGCTTTGTGACCCAAAGCCCGACATCGGTTGCGCCGGCAACCAGTGTAGCATCCGGGTGTTTGGCATAAACTTCTGCCAGTTCATCCGAAGACCCCGGCAACATCCGCGGTGTTACCCGCGTCGCGACAGGTTTGTCTTTCACCCAAACCGGCACGGGGACTTCCTCGGCGGCTTCAGCCGCGCGAATGATCGGCGCGTAGCCGGTGCAGCGGCACAGATTGCCAGCAAGTTGCGTGTCGTGGTCCGTCGCACCATTGGCGTGACTTGCAACCATCGACATGACGAATCCCGGGGTGCAGAAGCCGCATTGCGAGCCGTGCAGATCCACCATCGCCTGCTGGACAGGGTGCGCCTCGCCGTTGGGGCCACTGGCGCCTTCGACCGTGCGTACAGCCTTACCATGCAGTTGCGGCAGAAACAGGATGCAGGAATTCAGCGCCTTGTGGCCACCTTCATCCGTCACCATGACGGTGCAGGCCCCGCAGTCGCCTTCGTTGCAGCCTTCCTTGGTGCCGGTCAGGCCGCGATCCTCGCGCAGCCAGTCCAGCAGGGTCGCT
This sequence comes from Ruegeria atlantica, assembly GCF_013033965.1. GTDB lineage: Bacteria > Pseudomonadota > Alphaproteobacteria > Rhodobacterales > Rhodobacteraceae > Ruegeria > Ruegeria atlantica_D. Next base: position 471,593 of record NZ_WQFE01000001.1, on the reverse strand, counting down.
GTCGGATTGACATCCGCCAGTTCCACTGTCTCTCCGTTCAGAAGAAACGTGATATTCATACGAGAAACCCGTCGCCTTACCCGGTTGCGCCCTCGGATGCCCTCCTTCGATGCGACGTAGAAAGAGTAGCGGGCGAATAGCTTGCCTTCAGATGTTAGAAACAGCGCAGGTTGTCTGGCAAGAAAAACTACCTATGTGATACACCATTGAGCACTGGCGCTGCGTGATTGTTATGTTCATTTATTGATCACCCGTTTGAAACTAAAGCGCTTTTTCTCTTTGGTTACTACCGGGCTCCGAAGCACCTTCTGGAAAAGCCGAATAATCAGCGCGCATCTTTTTGGCGTTCCGAAGCCAAGGTTCCTGCTTTTGCCGGGCGTCCGGCTGAGATAGCGTGGCGGTCATGAGCAGTACTCCTCGATTCATTCACCTTCGTGTTCACACCGAATATTCCCTTCTGGAAGGCGCCGTGCGGCTGAAAAAACTGCCGGGTCTGTGCGAGAAGATGGAGATGCCTGCCGTCGCAGTGACGGATACCAACAGCATGTTCTCGGCGTTAGAGTTCTCGGTCACCGCCAGCGGTGCCGGGGTGCAGCCGATCATGGGCTGTCAGGTCGATCTGACCTATGTTCAGGCGCAGCCGGGAGAAAAGCCCAAAGCGCCCGCGCCGCTTGTGCTGTTGGCGCAGTCCGAGGTCGGGTATGAGAACCTGATGAAACTCAGCTCGTGCCTTTACGTGGACAAGGGCGGGCAGTTGCCGCAGGTGACGTTGGAAGAACTTGCGGACCGATCTGACGGGTTGATCTGCCTGTCAGGTGGACCGGATGGTCCGGTTGGGATGCTGTTGCAACAGGGACAACGACCAGCGGCTGAGGCCTTGGTGGATCGATTGTCCGCTATGTTTCCCGATCGCCTCTATATCGAACTCCAACGTCATCCGGGTGACGGTGGTCAGCCAGAGGCGGAACGTCTGACCGAGCGCGGCCACGTCGAAATGGCCTATGCCAAGAACCTTCCTCTGGTCGCTACCAATGACGTCTATTTCCCGACCACAGATATGTACGAAGCGCACGATGCGCTGATTTGTATCTCGGAGGGGGCCTATGTCGATCAGCAAGAAGGCCGCCGCCGCCTGACCGCGCAGCACTATTTCAAGTCGCAGCAGGAGATGGCGACCTTGTTCGCCGATCTGCCAGAGGCCATTGAGAATACGGTCGAGATTGCCAAGCGCTGTGCGTTCATGGCCTATCGCCGCGATCCGATCCTGCCGAAATTCGCTGATGACGAGGTCGCCGAACTGCGCCGTATTGCGAATGATGGTTTGCAAAAACGTCTGGCAGTGATCCCGCACGCAGTAACGCCAGAGGAATATCAGGAACGCTTGGACTTCGAGCTCGACATCATCGAAGGCATGGGGTTCCCCGGCTACTTCCTGATTGTTGCCGATTTTATTCAGTGGTCCAAGGATCAGGACATCCCGGTGGGGCCAGGTCGTGGCTCGGGCGCGGGGTCTCTGGTGGCCTATGCGCTAACGATTACTGACCTTGATCCGCTGCGCTATTCGCTGCTGTTCGAACGGTTCCTGAACCCGGAACGTGTGTCGATGCCTGACTTCGATATCGACTTCTGCATGGATCGCCGGGAAGAAGTTATCCGTTATGTTCAGCAGAAATACGGCCGCGACAAGGTGGGGCAGATCATCACCTTTGGTGCGTTGCTATCGAAGGCCGCCGTGCGCGACATTGGGCGCGTTCTGCAGATGCCGTATGGGCAAGTGGATCGCCTGTCCAAGATGATCCCGGTGGAAGGCGTCAAACCCGTTTCCATCGAAAAGGCGCTGAAGGACGAACCGCGTCTGCGCGAAGAGGCGCGCAACGAAGAGGTTGTGGAGCGCCTGCTGACCTACGGCCAACAGGTCGAAGGGTTGTTGCGGAACGCGTCGACCCACGCGGCGGGTGTGGTCATCGGCGACCGCCCGCTTGATGCGCTGGTCCCACTCTATCAGGATCCGCGCTCGGACATGCCCGCGACCCAGTTCAACATGAAATGGGTGGAACAGGCCGGGCTGGTGAAGTTCGACTTTCTGGGCCTGAAAACGCTGACCGTGATCCAGAACGCGATGGACATCATCTTCAAGTCCGGACGCCCCCTGCATGTCGCTGCCGACGGCACAGAACTGTATGAACCCGCCGAAGGGGCCGAGAACCAGATCAACGCCATCCCGCTGGATGACGAGGCGACGTACAAGCTGTATTCAGCGGCCAAGACCGTGGCAGTGTTTCAGGTGGAATCCTCGGGCATGATGGATGCGCTTAAGCGTATGAAACCGGACTGCATCGAAGACATTATTGCCCTCGTCGCGCTCTACCGCCCCGGTCCGATGGAGAACATCCCCAAGTTTTGCGAGGTCAAGAATAAGCTGAGCGAGCGGGACACGCTGCACCCGTCCATTGACCATATCCTGGACGAGACGCAGGGCATCATCGTCTATCAGGAACAGGTGATGCAGATCGCTCAGGAAATGGCGGGCTACAGTCTTGGCGGAGCTGATCTGCTGCGTCGCGCGATGGGTAAGAAAATCCAAGAGGCGATGGACGCCGAACGGCCCAAATTCCTCAAGGGCGCCGCCGAGAATGACGTGGATGAGGCCAAGGCGACCGAGGTCTGGAATCTGCTGGACAAATTCGCCAACTACGGTTTCAACAAATCTCACGCGGCGGCCTATGCGGTGGTCAGCTATCAGACGGGCTGGCTGAAGGCGAACCACCCGGTAGAGTTCATGGCAGGTGTCATGAACTGCGATATCCACCTGACCGACAAGCTGGCCGTCTATTTCGAAGAGGTGCGCAAAGGCCTGGAATTGCCGTACGTGCCGCCTTGCGTGAACCGCTCTTTGGCGACATTCGATGTGGTTGATGGGCAACTGGTCTACGCGTTGGGGGCACTAAAGAACGTGGGTGTCGAGGCGATGAACCTTGTGGTTGAGGGGCGTGGGGATAAGCCGTTCGTTAACCTGTTCGACTTTGCCCGTCGGGTTGACCTGAAAAAGGTCGGTAAACGCCCGCTAGAGATGCTGGCGCGGGCAGGGGCCTTTGATCAGCTTAACAAGAACCGCCGCCGCGTGTTCGAAAGCCTCGATCCGCTGGTGCAATACTCTGCGGCGATCCATGACCAGAAAAATTCGAACCAGGTGTCGCTTTTCGGCGAGGCTGGTGATGATTTGCCGGAACCGCGCCTGTCTTCCTCGCCGGACTGGCTGCCGGCAGAACGCTTGAGCGAGGAATTCAAAGCCATCGGTTTCTATCTGTCGGGTCACCCGCTGGATGACTATATGCCGGCACTGAGGCGCAAGCAGGTTTTGACGCTGGATGAGGTGACGGAAAAAGCGCGCTCTGGCCCATTTATCGCCAAAATGGCTGGTGTTGTCGCCGGGCGGCAAGAGCGTAAGTCTGCACGCGGAAATCGGTTCGCCTTTGCCCAGATGTCCGACCCGACCGGTGCATATGAAGTGACGCTGTTTTCAGAAACGCTGGAAAAGTCACGAGAGTATCTGGAAACCGGAGCACAGGTGGTGCTTACCGCCGAAGCAACAATGGAAGCGGATCAGCTCAAGCTGTTGGGCCGCTCGGTTGGTCCTGCTGATTCACTGGTGGCGGAGGCCGGGGCGACAGGGTTGCGCATCTTTGTTGACGAAGTGCAGGCGGTTCCAACCGTCGCCAAGGTACTTGAGGATGCGGCAACTGCGGCCAAAGGCGCGGCGCGCGGGCCGATCCAACTGTTGTTGTTGGACCCAAGCCTGCCGGGGGATGTCGAAATGGATCTGGGCGCGGAGTTTCCAATCAACCCGCAGATCAAAGGTGCGATAAAATCACTGGAAGGTATTCTGTCCGTCGAAGAGATCTGACCTCTCTTTGTTGCCAGACAGTTAGCACCCCGCTAGGCTGACCTAACAGAGATGTCTTTGGGTCATACCGCGGGAGGGTGTAGATATGACAATTGCGGGTCTCAGTTTCAGAAGAGTTTTGTTTGGAGCGGTGGCATCGCTTGCGATGGTTTCAGCGTCGGTTGCGCTGGCGGACGACAAGAAGAAAAAGAAAACCATCGAAGGCGCGCTGATCGGCGCGGGCGTCGGGGCCTTGATTGGTGACGGCAAGGGTGCAGCGATTGGCGGCGTGGCCGGTGCCATCATCGGACATAACTGGAAGTGATTGTGATGCAGTTTATCAAACTTAGAATTTTCGCCTGCGCCGCAATTCTGGCGGCTCCTTGTCTGGCAACGGCCGATGAGGCAGCTGAACAGATGGTGCAGGATGCCCTGCCGGTCATGCACTATACCTGCGCCTCGATTGCTGAAGAGGCGGATGGCGACGAAGAATTTGTCGTGACTGTTGTTGCAAAGATGACAGCGCTGTCTCTTCATAATCGCCAGATCAATATCGAAGATCATGCGGCCACGGATGAGGAAAAGGCTCAGCTACGCGAAGCCTTCATAGCCGCGCTGTCGGAAGGATGCGCCGCAGATAAGGATGCGCTTTTGGGCGGAGTGGTCGATAATGCTGTGAAATCGACGCTGGGGTTGTGACCTGCGGTGATTTTGGGCGCGCTAAAGCGTGCCCACCGCACAACGAACCAGAGCCCAACCTTTTTCCATCCCGGCGGCCTTGAGGCCAGCAACAAGGCGGTCGGACAGGAACAGTAGTGAAGGCACTTTAGGATCCAGCCAGATATCCGGGCCGTTCAACGCCTCTGGTATGACGACCAACTGGTCTTCTTTCCCGATCACTGGAAGATACCTAATCCCACCACCTCGGCAATTTAGAGGCGCGCGAATATCACCTTCCGGGCCAAGCGCTTCATAATTGCCCATGGCGCGTTTGTTACCCACATTCAGCAAATAATACGGCTCAGGCGTTGACAGACGGGTTTCGCCTGGATCCATCATGGTCAGCGAGTGAAAAACCGTTTCCCCGAGGTCGAATTGCTCAAGAACAGCCTTGGCAGGCTCAGAAACCAATGGATAGCCACCGCCACTGATGAACGGAGGCGGGGCATATTCGGGATGTGCATCGAAATGCCAAATATCGCCGACCTGCTCTTTGGTTAGGACTTCCCCGCGCTTCCAGCCTAGAGACGATTCCTGAACCATCCTCTTTGACCACTCAACCAGTTCTGGAGTTTGTTTTAAACGCCAGTCCCCAAACTCCTTACGGAGCACTGCTTGAACTGCGGTGCCGTCATTCACCGTCGTGGAAATCCAGACGCAGAGGTCACCGTTCACATCATTCGCCATCAGCCGAGCACTCAATAGTGCGGCGGGCGTTCGTCGCCCAAAACGATCCCGCCCGAGCCTTCCTGCTCGCGTTCACCTTCGCGGCGCATCAGCATCTCAACCCGGCGGGTCAGGCGATCAATCTCGTCCTGCTGGCGGGTGACGACCGTGTTCAGTTCTTCGACCGTGCGGGTCAGATGGGCGATCTGTTCTTCCAGATGCTGCATTGGGGGCTCCTGTGTCCTGAGCCGGTCATAGCGATCCCGACAGCCCATGACCAGCGAAAGCGCGCCTTGCCCCGATGCGGGGCATGGGATAGACCGCGCGCGGAACATGACCCGTGAAGGACGCCCCCGATGGCCAAGCCAAAGAAACAGCCCCGCCCCAAGGCCATTACGCCAAAAGGGTTCCGCGACTATTTCGGCCAGGAAGTCACGCAGCGCACCGAGATGCTGCGGGCTATTGCGGACGTCTATCATCGTTACGGGTTTGACGCTCTGGAAAGCAGTGCGGTTGAAACTGTCGAGGCGCTGGGCAAGTTCCTGCCCGACGTAGATCGCCCGAACGAAGGCGTGTTCGCGTGGCAGGAGGTTGACGAGAACGACAAGGGTGACTGGATGGCCCTGCGTTACGACCTGACCGCGCCTTTGGCCCGTGTTTATGCGCAGCACCGCAATGACCTGCCGACGCCCTATCGCCGCTATGCGATGGGTCCGGTCTGGCGGAACGAAAAGCCGGGGCCGGGGCGGTATCGTCAGTTCTATCAGTGTGATGCGGATACGGTGGGCACGGCCTCGATGGCCGCTGACGCCGAGATTTGCGCGATGCTGTCAGATACTTTGGAGACGGTCGGCATTCCCCGCGGCGATTATCTGGTGCGAGTAAACAACCGGAAGGTTCTGAACGGTGTGCTCGAGGCGATGGGTTTGGGCGAGGACGCCGCAGCCCGCGACAACGTCCTGCGCACTATCGACAAGTTCGACAAGGTGGGCGAGCAGGGCGTGCGAGAGTTGCTGACTAAAGGCCGCCTGGATGCCTCCGGCGCTTTCATCGACGGCGTTGGCCTCAGCGACGATCAAGCCGAGCCTGTGATTGCCTTCCTGACTTCCAAGGCTTCAGATACGGTTGGTACGCTGGCCAATCTTCGCGCCGCCGTTGGCAACAGCAAAATTGGAGCGGACGGCATCGCCGAATTGGAGCAGATAGGCACGCTGCTGGACGCCGGTGGATATGGCGCAGATCGGATCGAGATTGATCCGTCGGTCGTCCGTGGTCTTGGGTATTATACCGGGCCGGTCTACGAGGCCGAGCTGACCTTTGAAATCTTCGACGAGAAGGGTCGAAAGCGGCAGTTTGGATCGGTGTCGGGCGGTGGTCGCTATGACGATCTGGTCAAGCGGTTCACTGGGCAGGAAGTGCCTGCGACCGGTATCTCCATCGGTGTCGACCGCCTGTTGGCTGCCCTGCGCGAAAAGGGCCGGATCGCTGCGCAAGCCACCGGTCCTGTGGTCGTCACCGTCATGGATCGCGACCGGATGGGCGATTATCAGACGATGGTGGCCGAGCTGCGCAATGCCGGCATCCGAGCTGAAGTTTATCTGGGCAACCCCAAGAACTTCGGCAATCAGCTGAAGTATGCGGACAAGCGGAACTCTCCGATTGCGGTGATCGAAGGGGGTGACGAAAAAGCCAACAGTATCGTTCAGATCAAGGACCTGATCCTGGGTGCCAAGATCGCCGAAAGCGCCACTCTGGAGGAATGGAAAGAGCGCCCCAGCCAGTTCGAAGTGCCGCGCGGTGATCTGGTCGCCAAAGTGCGCGAAATTCTGGACAGTCAGGACTGACCTATGCCCAACCGTTCCCAGATACAGGCCCGCGCCGCGATGATGCGTATCCGGTTCGAGGCGGCAGGCGCGCAGGTCGTGGATACACCTTTGCTGCAGCCGGCTGAAACGCTGTTGGACTTGTACGGTGAAGACATTCGTGCCCGTGCCTATGTGACGTCTGATGCATTGCGCGGCGAGCAGATGTTGCGCCCCGACTTCACCCTTCCTGTCGTGCAGATGCACATGACAGACGGGGCAGAACCCGCACGCTATACCTATTCCGGCGAAGTCTTTCGCCGGCAGGAACATGACCCAGACCGGTCCAATGAGTACATTCAGGTCGGTTATGAGGTCTTTGACCGCGAAGATCCCGCTGGCGCGGACGCCGAGGTGTTTTCGCTGTTTGCTCTGCAACTGCGGGGCTTGCCCCTGCGGGCGGCGACAGGTGATATTGGCATTCTGACGGCGGCGGTTCAGGGCCTGCGCACTACGGAACGTCGCAAGGTAGCATTGATGCGCCACCTGTGGCGTCCGCGCCGTTTTCGCGTTCTGCTGGACCGTTTCGCCGGGCGCAAGCCCGAGCCGGACCACCGTACAAAGCTATTGGAGGCCGCAGACCCCATGGCGTTCGAAGTCCCGATGATCGGCAAGCGCCGCGCCGCTGAGATCGAGGCGCGTATCGAAGCCTTGCGCGAAGATCGTGAGACGCAACCGATTTCGGATAACGAACTCGCGGGGCTGGAGTCCTTGCTAGCGGTGCGGGAAACCATGCCTTTTGCGCTTGAGCAGTTGCGGGATGTGGCCGTCGACCTGCCTCAGATTACACCCGCGCTGGACAGGCTCGAGGCAAGAATTGCCGCACTACAGGCGCGTGGTGTCGATGTGAACCGGCTGGATTTCGAAGCCGCCTATGGGCGCACGTCAATGGAATATTATGACGGGTTTGTCTTCGGGTTTTATGCCGAAGGCCGCCCCGATTTGCCTCCGATCGCCACCGGCGGGCGTTACGATGCGCTGACACGCCAATTGGGCAATGGGGCGGAAATTCCGGCTGTTGGGGGCGTATTGCGTCCCGACCTGATGCTCGAAATCGAGGAGGCCGCGCAATGAGTCTGAAGCTGGGCGTGCCCTCCAAGGGTCGGTTGATGGACAAGACCTTCGCATGGTTCGAAAAGCGTGGCATCACCTTGTCGCGCAGCGGATCGGATCGGGAATACGCGGGCAAGGTCGAAGGGATCAACGGAGTCTCGCTGATCCTACTGTCCGCCGGGGAAATTCCCCGCGAACTGGCAGCGGGCCGCATTCATATGGGGGTCACCGGAACGGATCTGGTGCACGAAAAACTGCCGCGGTGGGAGCAGCAGATCGAAGAAGTTTCAGAGCTGGGCTTCGGCAAAGCTGATCTGATTATTGCGGCCCCTGCCTGTTGGGTCGATGTCGAGACCCTGGACGATCTGGATGCCGCAGCGGCGGCGTTCCGCAAAGCTCACGGACACCGGTTGCGCATTGCGACCAAATACCACCGATTGGTGCGCGAGTTTCTGACAGATGCGGGTGTTGCGGATTACGCTCTGGTCGATAGTCAAGGCGCAACCGAAGGCACCGTGATGAACGAAACCGCCGAGGCGATAGCCGATATCACCTCGACCGGTGAGACATTGCGCGCAAACCACCTAAAAATCCTGTCGGACGGCCTGATCCTGCAATCACAGGCCACGCTGTGGCGCAGTCGTGTTGCCAGCTATGATACGGGTGAAAAAGAGGTTCTGTCCGAACTGCTTGATCGGCTGAGCTGATTACAACACACCAATATCCGCCAGCGCGCGGTTCAGATCGTCGGGCAGAGAATCATCCTCGGCCCGTCCCTTGGGAAGATCGGCGGGCGTATCTTCGGGTTTAAGGTACCGCCAGCCCTGGAACGGGCGCTTCAGGGCGTTCTGTGTGCGGTGCACCTCGGGGTCCAGCACGATGGCGCATCGGCGGATACCATCTTCGCCGCGTACTTCGTCTAGGCGCAGGATCTTCTGGCGGCATTGAACGACACCTTTGATCACCCAATAGATTGATCCGCCGTTCAGAATCTCAGCCTCGCGTTTGGGCCACATGCGGGTGACGTGTCGCGGGCACCCGTCCTCATAGAGCGGCTTGCGGCTGTCCTGCCAGGCCATCAGCGTATCGACGCTTTCCGATCCGACCGAAAGTTTTATGAGGTTTACGTACTTATCCACAGCTTTCCCACAGAGTCGTCCCGAGATGTTGCTTGATATTGTAGCTCGGTATTCGCTTTCATCAAGGTGTAGTGGGTGCTAGGTTGTTTACCTCATTCAAGACAGGGAATCACCAATGAGCCGCTTTGCCGCCCCCATCGCCGAGCAGATCTGGGACATGAAATACCGTTTCAAGAAAGCCGATGGCACGCCCATTGACCAAACGGTCGAGGACAGCTGGCGGCGTATCGCTCGCGATCTTGCGCAGGTTGAAAAGGACCCCGCGCATTGGGAGCAAAAGTTTTTTGAAGCGCTGGAAGATTTCAAATACTTGCCTGCGGGCCGTATCACCGCCGGCGCGGGCACTGCGCGGCGCGTGACGCTGTTCAACTGCTTTGTCATGGGCACGGTGCCGGACAGCATGGGCGGTATCTTTGACATGTTGAAAGAGGCAGCCCTGACCATGCAGCAGGGTGGGGGGATCGGCTATGATTTCTCGACCATCCGTCCACGTGGCGCGGATGTGCATGGAGTGGCCGCGGATGCCTCGGGACCGCTGAGCTTTATGGACGTGTGGGATGCGATGTGTCGTACGATTATGTCCGCAGGTTCACGCCGTGGTGCGATGATGGCGACTATGCGATGTGACCATCCGGATATCGAACACTTCATCACCGCCAAATCCGATCCTGCACGTCTGCGCATGTTCAACATGTCGGTGCTGGTGACCGATCCGTTCATGGAGGCCGTCAAAGCTGATGGGCCGTGGGATTTGGTATTTGACGACAAGGTTTACCACACCGTTCAGGCCCGTGATCTGTGGAACAAGATCATGCAGGCCACATATGATTATGCCGAACCGGGCGTGATCTTCATCGATCGGATCAACAAGGCCAACAACCTGAGTTACGTTGAAACCATCGCGGCGACGAACCCGTGTGGCGAGCAGCCGTTGCCGCCCTATGGCGCTTGTCTGTTGGGTTCGATCAACCTGGCCCGTCTTGTGGCTGAGCCGTTCGAGGACGCAGCCCATCTGGACGAAGACGCCCTGCAGGAGTTGGTCGCAACAGCCGTTCGCATGATGGACAACGTCGTGGACGCGTCGAAATTTCCACTTCCCGAGCAGGCGGCTGAGGCGCAGGCCAAACGCCGTATCGGGCTGGGTGTGACCGGGCTGGCGGATGCTCTGCTGATGCTAGGTCTGCGCTATGGTTCGGACGAGGCGGCGCGTCAGACCGAGCGCTGGTTGAAAGCGATCGCCCGCGCCGCTTATCTGGCGTCGGTCGACTTGGCCAAGGAAAAGGGGGCATTCCCCTTGTTTGACGCCGAGAAATACCTGGCCAGCGGTACGATGCAGCAGATGGATGAGGATGTGCGTGACGCCATCCGCGAACACGGCATCCGTAACGCCTTGCTGACGTCAATTGCGCCGACCGGGACGATTTCGCTGTACGCAGGCAATGTGTCGTCGGGGGTCGAACCGGTCTTTGCCTATGCCTATACCCGTAAGGTTCTGCAAAAAGACGGCTCGCGCACCGAAGAAGAAGTGGTGGACTATGCCGTGCAGATGTGGCGTGATAAGTTTGGCGACAAAGAGCTGCCAGACTATTTCGTCAACGCTCAGACGCTGTCGCCGTCCGACCATGTCAAGATGCAGGCGGCGGCACAGAAATGGATCGACAGCTCGATCTCGAAGACGATCAATTGCCCCGAGGATATCAGCTTTGACGCCTTCAAGGATGTCTACATGCAGGCTTGGGATCAGGGATGTAAAGGGTGCACGACCTATCGTCCGAACGACGTGACGGGGTCGGTCCTGACCGTGTCGGAAAGTGAAGACAAAGCGCCGGGAGAAAGTGCAAACGCACCGCATGAAATTGACGGTGGCGATGTGATCTACATGTCCGAACCGTTGGATCGGCCGCAGTCTCTGGAAGGTTCGACCTACAAGTTGAAATGGCCCGACAGCGAGCACGCGATCTATCTGACGATCAATGATATCGTCATTGGTGGCCGCCGTCGTCCGTTCGAAGTGTTCATCAACTCGAAGAACATGGAGCATTATGCCTGGACACTTGCACTGACCCGCATGATCTCGGCCGTGTTCCGCCGGGGTGGGGACGTGTCATTTGTTGTGGAAGAACTGAAGGCGGTATTCGACCCACGTGGCGGCGCTTGGGTCCAGGGTAAGTATATCCCGTCGATCCTGGCTGCTATTGGTGGCGTGATCGAACAGCACATGATCAATATCGGGTTCCTCGAGGGCGAGGGCATGGGCCTCAAATCCGACCCGCAAGCACAGGTCGTCAATATGGACGCGCCACGTGGCAAAGCTTGCCCGTCCTGCGGCCAGTTCGACATGGTGATGATCGAAGGATGTATGACGTGCCGTAGCTGCGGTCATTCGAAATGTGGCTGAAGCTTCCACAGAATAAGTCTGTGTGGCGTTTCACGTGACATGACCTAAACGTTTCAATAGGTCATTTTAGGCTGGTGATGTGAGAAAACGGCCTGGGATTTCTACCGGGGCCTTTCTCCTGTCTAGCGGAGTTGATGAATGGCGATAGCGCTGCTGGTACATCGTGGCCACCAAGAAGTGGAGATGAGACAGAAACCCGGAACCAAGCAGAGCCACGGCGAGAAAGTCGTAAAAGACATTCGTCGCGCGACGCGCATACTGTACTCTGCGGAACAGAAGGTCAGGATCTTGCTGGACGGCCTCAATGGCGAAGACAGAAAATCAGATTGCCGCCTAGTACACGGTTTGCGAGGCTTTTTTGGCAAACCAAAAGCGTGGGTCCTGCCCGCTACGTTTTAATCCGATATATATCGCTTTCACACCAGAAGACTCATCGTAGCTTTTGCTAGATTTGTACTTCGTGAAATCAATTTTGAACACGATACTGCATTTGCAGGACACCAATGCTTCGTTAAGCTAATTGCTTTCCGCCCATAAAATGTCGGCTAAGAGCCCAAAGCACCAAACTCTGCATACTGCATGAATCTCCGCCTTCAATGAAAATCGCGACTTGGAAAGAGGCGCTTTGCTTGGTCGCGGGGATGTATTGCGCGGGAGGGGTAGCGCGACTGTTTGGGGGTATCATCGGCGCGGGGGCCTTCGGTGGTCAGGGCTTCTGGCTCTGGGTGACCCAGTTCGAAGAGCTTGTGTGACATATCCTGAATGTCCTGCGCGATCAGGTGTACGACGATGCCTTCACGTTGCAGATAGCCCGTCACACGCAAAAGCCGTGCCCCCATAACAATACGCCGGAACCGCTCATAAACATTGCGCCAGACCACAACATTGCTGACACCGGTTTCATCCTCAAGCGTCAGGAAGATCACGCCAGAGGCCGTGCCGGGGCGTTGTCGGGTGATGACGAGGCCGCAGACGCTGTAGCGCCCCAGAGCAACATTTTGCAAAGCCGCATGTGTGACGAGGCCGGGAAGCGCAGGGCGCAGCAGCTCCATCGGGTGGGCACGCAGGGTCAGGCGGGTAGAGACATAGTCTTCCACCACCTCTTCACCCAATTGCATGACAGGCAATTGCACCTGCGGTTCATGAATGCTTTCCCCGTCAATCGGGTCATTGAACAGGGGTAAAGGCTTGGGGCTTTGGATGGCTTTGACTTGCCATAATGCGTCGCGACGCGTGAGCCCCATATCCGAGAACGCATCGGCCTCGGCTAGGCGTGTCAATACATCCGGGCGTAGGCCCGCCCGGAGCCACAATGCTTCTGGGTCAGGATAGCCATTGCCTCGGGCTGCTACGATCCAGCCTGCATCTTCCTCGTTCAACCCTTTGATTTGACGAAAGCCCAATCTCAGTGCCAAGGTGCCATCTGGACGACGCTCCAGCGTGTTATCCCAATCGGAGTGATTTACGCAGATCGGGCGGGTTTCAACGCCATGTTCACGGACATCACGCACAATCTGAGCCGGGGCATAAAACCCCATGGGTTGGGAATTGAGCAACGCGCAGGCAAAGACCGCCGGATGATGGCATTTCAGCCAGGCCGACACATAGGCCAGCATGGCAAAAGCTGCTGCATGGCTTTCGGGGAAACCATAATCGGCAAAGCCTTCGATTTGTCCAAAGCAGCGTTCGGCCACGTCCTGAGAATAGCCATTGTCCAACATTCCTGCGATGAACTTGTCACGGTATTTTCCAATTGTGCCCATCCGGCGGAAGGACGCCAGAGAGCGGCGTAGATGGTCAGCCTCTTCGGGCGTGAAGCCCGCGCCGACCACGGCGATTTGCAGGGCCTGTTCCTGAAACAATGGCACACCCAGCGTGCGCGAAGTGACCTCTTCCAGCGCGGGGCCGAAAGGTTCCGCGATTTCCTGACCGTTTCGCCGCCGGATATAGGGTTTCACCATATCGCCCTGAATGGGCCCCGGACGGACAATCGCGACCTCGATCACCAGATCATAGAATTTTTGGGGGCGCATCCGGGGCAGGAAATTCATCTGCGCCCGGCTTTCCACCTGAAAGACACCAATCGCATCTGCCCTGCACAGCATGTCATAGGTGGGTATGTCGCCTTGAGGCACCGAGGCTATACTATGGCTGATATTGTCGTGTTCCTGCATCAACTCAAAAGATTTGCGAATGCAGCTGAGCATGCCCAGCCCCAGCACATCCACCTTGAGGATGCCAAGAGCGTCAATGTCGTCTTTGTCCCAGCAAATCACGGTGCGATCTTCCATGGCCGCGTTTTCAATTGGGGCCAATTCATCCAGCCGCCCACGTGTGATAACAAAGCCGCCAACATGTTGGGAGAGATGACGCGGGAAGCCGATGATCTCACCGATCAAGCGGATGGTTTGCATCAAGCGGCGGTCATTTGGGTCAAGGCCAAGTTCGCGGATGCGGTCCAGATCAACGCCGCCATTGGTCATGCCCCATATCTGGCTGGACAGGCCTGAGGTCACATCCTGACTCAGCCCCATGACCTTGCCCACTTCACGTATGGCTGCACGGGTGCGGAAATGGATCACGGTGGCGCAAAGCCCGGCGCGGTGGCGACCGTATTTCTTATAAATCCACTGGATCACCTCTTCGCGCCGCTCATGTTCAAAATCGACGTCAATATCGGGCGGTTCCCCTCGGTGTTTGGACACGAAGCGCTCGAATACCATGGCGATCATGTCTGGGCTGACATCGGTGATGCCCAAGAGATAACAGAGGATGGAATTGGCGGCAGAGCCGCGCCCTTGGCATAAAATGCCCTTGGATTTGGCGAATTGGACAATGTCATGCACGGTCAGGAAATAGGCGGGGAAGTTCAGTTCCTTCACCACGGCCAATTCTTTTTTCATCAGTTGGATGGCTCTATCTGGCGGGCCGTCCGGGTAGCGTCGCGTCAAACCCTCTTTTGCCAGTCGTTCTAGACGGTTTTGCGGTGTCTCCTCATCGGTGTCTTCATGCGGATATTCATAGGACAATTCGCTTAGATCGAAGCTGCATTTGTCAGCAATTTCCAATGTGCGGCGTAAGGCGGCTGGATGCGCGTGAAACACCCGCGCCATATCATGCCCGGCCTTGAGACGGCGTTCGCTATTAGGCAAGGCGCGTGTACCGATCTGGTCGATGGTGATATGTTCACGCATACAAGTCAGCACATCGGCAAGCTGGCGACGATTGGCGCGGTGCATCAGGACATCCCCGACCGCAACCATCGGGGCAGAGGCTCTTTGTGCCGCTTGCGCACAGGCGTGCAGATAGGTCTGATCACTGCCGTCGTAACGGGGGGCGGCCCCCATAAAGACATGGCCCGGGAAATGGCGGACAAGAGTACGGATGTCCTCTGTGGCGTCTGACAAATTGCCTTGTGGCAGAGCAAGCAGAATCATACCTTTGCAGGCAGCAAACAGATCTTTTCTGTAAAGCAGGCACTCCCCTTTCTCGGCTCGACGTTTTCCCAAGGTCAAAAGGCGCGTCAGACGTTGATAGGCGGCTCGGTCACGCGGTAGTGCAATCCAATCCACTGGACTGTCCTGCAAGATCAACCGGCACCCTACAATGAGCTTGGGCAACACGATCGCATCAGGCTTGGTAAGGGGGCCGCCTTGATCCCGGACCTGCCGGGACGAGCTGTCCATACGCTGCTGGGATCGTATTTTTACACTGTCCTGCGCTTCATGTTTCAGCTCTTTCAATGCAGACCACGCCCGCACCACACCAGCCAAAGAATTGTTGTCTGTAATGGCAATGGCTGACAGGCCCAACTCGGCCGCCCGTACCACCAATTCTTCGGGATGCGATGCCCCAGTCAGAAAAGTGAAGTTCGTGGTCACGCACAGCTCGGCGTACTCCTGCGTCTGCACACGGATTTCCAACATATCACGCCGAAACGCCTCAACCGGGCGATGCGTGCGATTGATTTCGATCATGCAAACTCCCCCTGTACAAACCAGCCGGGGTTTTGCGGCGTATAGAATAACCACAACCTGCGCCCCTCACGCGTTTCCACCCGCCAGTAATCGCGTATGCCGGAACGCCAGTTGTCATCCTCAAGCCACCATTCCGGGGCTATGCGCTCAGGTCCGGTGGTGCGGCCTGTGGTGAGAGACATCCGACGCCAGCGAAAGCGCGTAGGGGGACGCGAGCCTGTTGCGGCAATCGGCTCTGGTGGGAACAGAGTGATTGGCCGCGGGTGTGTACTGATCCAACTACCGGCCGGGTCCGAATAGGCCGCAGGCGCCACGATAAAGCTGCGTTCGGGGATATGGCTGTCAGCGGGTAGGAATCGCTGGATGTTTTCCAATCCGATCCGCGTGCCAAGTCGCGAGATCAGATCGTCCAGCTTGCCTTTTTCGCCACCTGAAACATGGCTGATCTGTTGCACCGGCAGGGCCTCTACCTGCGTGGCTTCCAGCCGTAGCTGATCAATGCCGAACCCGGCATAAACCTCGCTCAGTCCTCGCTCGAAAAGCGGCAGGATGCGCCGGGCATCACGTAGCGGGCGTGCCAAACGCAGTTCGACCTGTTGCTGGTCCTGATCCACCCGGCGCAGTGTCATGCACAAGCTCCGCGCACCCACCTCCTGTGTTTGCAATTTCGCACAAAGCTGAACAAGCAGCCGCTCGGCACCTGCCATCACATCCGACAGCAAGCCGATCGGTTCTGGCAGGGTAATCCGCACCGCATAATGAGGTGGATCAGCACAAGGTGAAATCTCTTCGGGCTGTGTGCCCAAAGCCTGATCCAATCGCAGCAAAAGACCGGGGCCAAACCGGCGGGTCAGCGGCGCACGCGCGGCCCTTGCCAAATCGCCGATGCTGCGCAATCCCAGACGTTGTAACGCGATTGATATGCTGTCTTCGATCCGCAAAGCCGCAACTGGCAGGGCAGCTAGAGTGGCCAGCGCCTCGCCGCTGGGGGCAACACCTTCGCCATAATGCGCTAATGCCCAAGCTGCCCCACGCGTATCTGCCAGACCGATCTGTGTCGAAATCCCGGCGCGCATCAGGCGCATGCGCATGTCGGTCAGCATGGCCGCCTCTCCGCCAAACAGATGCGCCGAACCGGTGATATCCATCACCAACCCATCCTTGCCCTCAAGCCCAACCCATGGACAGTAACGTGTCGCCCAGCGACGGAGCGTGCGCAAAAACCGCTGGTCCTGCTCAGGCTGCGCCACTTGGCTTTGCAGGTTTGGACAAAAGGCCCGCGCATCCGCATAGGGCATCCCCTGATGCAGACCTTGCTGTGTGGCGGTGGCGTTCAGGCAGTAAATCCGGTTGGCATTTTTCTGCTTCAGCGTCAGCGCAAAAGGCCTGTCGATTGGGCACTGGCGTAAAACCCGGTCACTTGCGAGCCGGGGAAACCGTAGTGAGACGACGCGACGCTGCATCCCATCGAACATGCCAGACACCCAGTGTTCCTGATTTGTTCTTAATAAGCTCCCACCGCTGCAGAGTCGAGTCTTCAGGATCAAACGCAGGAGTGCAACGCCATCTCGTTTCCGCTGCATTGCTGCCCATACCTTCAGGAATAATGGCCAATCCGGTGGATCGTCCATCCCGCGCAGACAGCTGCAATCGCCGCCCTTCGGTCAAGCCCAAAGGCTTATTCAGCGACATGACAACCAGCGACACAGCACCAGACCGCAAGGCCTCTTCTGCACCTGCAAGTGTCTCGGATTGATTTCCTGTATTGCAGACTGTCAGTGCCGCAGGCTCCACGAAATCGGCAAATCCAGTTGGATTGATTTGTGTCGTATCCCAGTTTTCGCGGACCCACATCGTATGACCACCCAATTGCGCGGCAAGCGCAAAGGCACACACATATGCGCCCGCCCCACAAACCTCATGTGTGCGGGAAGTGGCAGGCGGAAAAAATGGAGCCTCAGCATGCTGCATGGGTAGAATGTAGAGAGAAATACAGACGCCAAACAAGACCGAACCCTGGCGTAGTTACAGTGAAAGATCACTTTGCTCACGCATCTGACCTTCAGGAACGTTTCGGCACACGGCGGATCGCCGGACCGTTGATAAGGTGCTTCTATTCAGATTGCCGGTTCGGTCTCTAGAGCAACCGAGTGTGGATTTGCCTTTTAAGGGGTGCGACGAGGCAATCGGTCGCTCCATAAGAAGGTAGTTCATTACGAAATTTTTGGTCAGTATACCGTGCTATTGTGATATGAGTGCATTGAAACAAAAAGGTTTTTCTGGTGCGGATAAGGAATGTCAAATGGAGCGCCACAAAGTCATGGGGCCACAAGGGTGCCCGGTTGATCCGTGAACATCTCAAGATGGTGCCAATCCTGCCTCGCGCGGGGTTGGTACATTTGGAGTGGCTCAGCCGTTCTCAGACCATAGACGAACTGGACGCAGTATTGTGAAGGTCGTAATCCATCAGGGCTTCCATAAGACGGGCACGACAACCCTGCAAAAGACGCTCTCGAAAAATCGGGAATACCTGAAAGATCGCGTGAACGTTCTTTTGCCGGATGACCTGCAAGCCGCCAGTTTGGCCGCGCGGCGGTATGTGGTCGCCCCTAAGGATCGTACGCTTCAGAATTTTGGGAGACTGGTCCGAAAGGCGCTTGAGCCATTCGCGGACCACCGTGGCAAGCCCCTGCTGATAACCAATGAAGAATTCTCGGGCTTGATCCCGGGCCGCAAGGGCGTTTGGTCGTATGATCAAACGCACGTTCTTGCCAAGGTTTTGTTGGATGAGGTCTCACGCCTGACTGAGGAAGGAGACCGAGTTATCTTTCTGTTCACGACCCGAAATGCCGATCACTGGATCAGAAGTACGTATTGGCAGAACCTTCGCAGCCACAGAATCCGCGAGGACCTGTCACAATATAGCAAGGCGTTGCAACCGGGCGCGGACCTTGAGGCAGTGGTGCGCCGGGTGAAAGAAACGGTTTCGCCTCGTGCCGAAGTGGAATCTGTCAACGTTACCGGGCTGGAGGAGCAGAGTTTCCCTCTGATCAAGGCGCTGTCCATCTTGAACGTGAGGTCTGATAGGCTCGCGGCCGTTGAAAACCGGAACGTCCAGCCGGCCGGGGGCGCAAGCTACTTTTTGAAGTTGAATCGATCGCTCTGCAGTGATGAGGAAGTTGAGGCCGCAAAACGTGCCTATCTGGACAGCCTGAGACGGACGAATGGCGCTGTTTCATGAATAGCAGCAAAGGCGCAGCCAGGCCGGGATTATGTCTGGGGAAGTTGCCCCAGCGTAAAGATTGGGTGGTTCAATTCGCATGTCTACACCTGATTTCACGGGATGGAACATTAAGATTTCATAACAACCACTCAAATTTGTTGGCCTCTGGGCCACAAAACCGCCGGAATCGATTTGGATCTTAAAAACAACGCTTTACACAGCGAATCTCTTTGGGCCATTTTGAGGTGTTCGTAGGCCGCCAAACATTTATGCAATCAGAGGTTGCATAGCGCTCGCTTTTAGTATCAGTTTGACTTGACATGCCGGCAACATTTTCGTGATTGCTGCATTTAGGTCTCTTTTCCGCCAGAATCTGCCCTGATAAGAAGATGCCAGTGAGCAGTGATTTGTTGAAAGGTACAGGCGGGTACAATGAGAGCCGGGGAAAGCGGTCGTACATCCATTTCGTGGACGCAGACAGAGTTAGACGGACTTGAGGCAGCGCCTCAGTCTTTTTTGAAAGTTGGTGCCGCATGGTCGTGGCGTGGACAAGCGATTTCGTTGGCCAACCCGACTGAACAAGGGCTGATACTGTCAGCTCAGGCAGAAGAATACGCATCAAGAGTGTTGAACAGCATAGCGCCATCACCGAATCTGGCGGAAGAGGCGCAGGGTCGTATCGTTCTGACCAATGGTGCGCAGACGTACACAGCGCTTTTGTTGTCCATCGCCGGAGAAACAGACCCGACGCTGGTTTTCGAAAACGGATATCCGGCACGTGATCAGGAATTCTGGGTCTGTGCGTTCACCGAGTTTGAAAGCAAAAGCGAGTCGATCCTGCCGGACCGGACAGTTGTAGCATTCCCAATGCGGTCGTCGATGGATGCCGGTTGGGAAAACGCGGTTACGCGCGCGCGTAGCGCAGCGGACTAAAGCTCCAATCAGGCTGACTGCATTCGCATACATTAAAATACCCAAGCCGTGTTGACTCCGTCAGTTCTGCGGATATAAGCGCGGCTTCATTGGTGTTGGTGGCCCCCGCAAGGGGATACCTGTCATGAGGGAAACCTCAAGAGGACAACGCCCTTCATAGTGGCCCAATCGGGCTTCGACCTAAAGAAGGAGATCAGCCGTGACCAAACGCACGTCTGCCAAGTACAAAATCGACCGCCGGATGGGCGAAAACATCTGGGGTCGTCCGAAATCCCCGGTCAACCGCCGTGAATACGGCCCCGGCCAGCATGGTCAGCGCCGCAAAGGCAAACTGTCGGACTTCGGTCTGCAGCTGCGCGCAAAGCAGAAGCTGAAAGGCTACTATGGCGACCTGACAGAGAAGCAGTTCCGCCGCATCTACGCCGAAGCCGTGCGTGTGAATGGTGATACAGGTGAAAACCTGATCGGTCTGCTGGAACGCCGTCTGGACGCAGTCGTCTACCGCGCCAAATTTGTTGCGACTGTTTTTGCCGCGCGTCAGTTCGTGAACCACGGCCACGTCAAAGTGAACGGCAAGCGGGTCAACATCCCGTCGTACCGGGTCAAAGAAGGCGACGTGATCGAAGTACGTGACAAGTCCAAGCAACTGGCTGTTGTTCTGGAAGCTGCCGCTCTGGCCGAGCGTGATGTGCCTGACTACATCGACGCCGATCATTCGAAAATGACCGCCACTTTCGTGCGCGCACCGGGCCTGGGTGATGTGCCTTACCCGGTCGTCATGGAGCCGAACCTGGTTGTTGAATTCTACGCGAAGAACTAATCTTCGCCGACATACTGAATTTCGAAGAGGCCACGCAATTTGCGTGGCCTTTTTATATGGGACTTCGCCCCGGCGCGTTGCGCTTCCCCAAGATACTTAAAGCCAGATGAAGAGCGGATCAGATCGGCAAGGGACGCGCTTCGGCAATCGCTTCCATGGCGAAATATGACGTCACACTGTCCAGTTCGACCTTGTCGATCAATCGCTGATACACCTTGTCATATGATGTCATATCCTGTGTTACGACTTTCAACTGATAGTCATAATCGCCACCGATGCGATGAAAATCCACTACCTCGGGGATAGTCAGGACATGGCTGCGAAAAGCCTGCAGCCATTCCGCGGAATGGTGCCGGGTACGCAGCATGACAAAGACCACAAGGCTTAACCCCAGTTTCTCGCGGGCGATACGCGCGGTTGATCCGGTAATGACGCCATTCTCGTTCAAAGCTTTCAGCCTGCGCCAACAGGCGTTTTGCGACAGACCGACCCGATCGGCCAACTCTCTCTGAGACAAGGTTGCGTCTGTTTGAAGTTCACGCAGGATGCGCTTGTCAATCTGATCTATTTTTTCACTCATACCGAAGCATATGACACAACATATGAGAAATCCATCCAAAGAAAGGTGAAGTTTCCGCATCAGGTTTCAATCATATTTGATGGTGCAATATGGAGACTTACTCATGACCTTGTCCAAATTTCGCGCAGACCTCCAATCCACCACTCGCAATTCAACCCTGCGCGATGGGCTGATCGGAGAGAATGTTCTGATCCCCGGTTTGAATGGGGACGTGCCGCTAGTCTATGCGGATTACGTCGCTTCGGGTCGTGCGCTGCGGCAGGTAGAGGATTTTGTCGCCCATGAGGTGCTGCCTTTCTATGCCAACAGCCACACCGAGGCCTCCTATTGCGGGTCTTACATGACCCGTCTGCGCCGCGAAGCGCGCGCAGAAATAGCCCGCATTGTTGGAGCAAAGGAAGAGGACGCGGTGATCTTCACCGGGTCCGGTGCCACTGCGGGTCTTAACCGGCTGGTCAGTTTGATGGGAATTGAGGGGGCTGACCGGCCGGTTGTCCTGATTGGACCATACGAGCATCATTCCAACATTTTGCCCTGGCGGGAAAGTAAGGCGCGGGTCATCGAAATACCCGAAGCGTCCGAAGGCGGCGTCGATCTGGGTGCGCTTGAACAGGCGTTGGTGGACAATGCCGGTTCCGATCTGATCATCGGTTCCTTCTCGGCGGCATCCAATGTGACCGGCATCATAACTGATCCAGATCCGATCACCCGGTTGCTCAAGGCACATGGGGCCATGTCGATCTGGGATTATGCAGGTGGCGGACCGTATCTGCCAATGGACATGGGGCCAGAGGATGCGCGCAAGGACGCCATTGTCGTGTCGCCACATAAGTTTCCGGGCGGGCCAGGTGCGTCAGGAGTGCTGATCGTCAATCAGGGCGCCGTCCAGCGCACATCCCCCAGTTGGCCCGGTGGTGGCACGGTCAGTTTCGTTTCGCCCTGGCGCCATGACTACAGCGAAGATCTCGCCACACGTGAAGAAGCCGGAACGCCCAACGTTATCGGGGATATCCGCGCGGCGCTGGCTTTCATCGTCAAGGACGTCGCCGGTACAGATGAGATCGCCAAACGCGAAGCCAGGTACAATGAAATAGCGTTGAAAGGGTGGGGCGACAATCCAAACCTGACCTTGCTGGGCACAGACAATCCGCACCGTTTGCCGATCTATTCTTTCCTTGTTCGTGACAACTCCGGTCGGCCGGTACACCAGCAGCTGTTTACGCGGATGCTCAGCGATATCTACGGTATTCAGGCGCGTGGTGGCTGTGCCTGCGCCGGACCATATGCGCATCGATTGTTGGGTATCGATCGCCCGACCTCGGAGGCATTGCATGCCGCTTTGTCCGCAGGAGAAGAGATGAAGAAACCGGGTTGGGTGCGTCTGAACTTCTCGTACCTGATGAGCGAAGAGACGGTTCAGTTTATCATCGACAGCGTCAATGACTTGTCCCGCCGGACCGAGGAATTCGCCCCCTATTACAATGCCGACCCGGCGACGGCTCGCTTCAAAGCAGCGTGACGGAATTGCCGCTTTTCTCAACGCGTTGAGACGGGTATGAGAGGCTCCAACAACGGAGCCTCTTATGAACAAGATCACCCCGCAACCCGGCATTATGGACATCGCGCTCTATCAGGGCGGCCAGTCGCATGTGGCCGGGGTCGAGCACGTGATCAAGCTCAGTTCGAACGAAAATCCGTTTGGCCCAAGCCCCAAGGCGATCGAAGCGGTGCGCGATAGCGCGGCAACGCTTCATCGCTATCCCAGCACCGACCACGCCAGCCTGCGCGCGGCAATCGGCGAGCGTCACGCGCTGGACCCGGCACGACTTATCTGCGGCGTTGGCAGTGACGAAGTCCTGCAGTTCATCGCTCAGGCCTATGCTGGCCCGGGGGATGAGGTCATCTATACCGAGCACGGGTTTTCGATGTACCCGATCATCGCCCGCATGGCTGGTGCAACCCCAGTGATGGTGGCCGAGCATGACCGCCACGTGGATGTCGACAATATTTTGGCTGCCGTGAACGACCGGACGCGGATTGTGTTTGTGACAAACCCAGGCAACCCGACCTCGACCATGATCCCCGAGGCTGAATTGCTGCGTCTGGCCGAAGCATTGCCTAAGACCTGCCTGATGGTGATCGACGGGGCCTATGCCGAGTTTGTCGATGGGTTCGACGGTGGTGCATCGCTGGTGGACCGGTTTGACAACGTGATCATGACGCGGACCTTTTCCAAGGTGTACGGTCTGGGCGGAATGCGTGTCGGTTGGGGCTATGCCGCGCAGTCGATTATCGACGTGCTGAATCGGGTGCGCCAGCCGTTCAACCTGTCCTTGACCGCGTTGGCTGCTGCAGAGGCAGCGGTGAATGACGTGGAATTCCTGTCCTTCTGCCAGGCCGAAAATGCGCGGCTGCGGGTGTGGTTGTCGGAAGAACTGGCCAAGATCGGCGTGCCGTCGGACACGTCCTGCACCAATTTCATCCTGGCCCGCTTTGCCAATCAGGCACAGGCCGAGGCGTGTGACGACTATCTCAAGACCCAGGGTTTGATCGTGCGTCGCGTGGCGGGCTACAACCTGCCAAACGCTCTGCGGATCACCGTGGGCGACGAAGAAGCTTGCCGCCGGGTTATTGCGGCCATCACTGCGTTCAAAGGGGGTGCCGCATGAGCCAAGTTTACGACCGTGTGGCCTTGATCGGGCTGGGCCTGATCGCTTCATCCATGTTTTGGGCGATCAAACGCGCCGGGCTTGCGGGCGAAGTGACCGGTTATGCCCGGTCCGAGGCCACCCGCGACACGGCCCGACGTATCGGCCTATGTGATCGCGTCTGCGATACCGCGCAAGAAGCGGTCGAGGGCGCGGATCTGGTCGTTCTCTGTGTTCCTGTCGGCGCGATGGGCGCGGTGGCAAAGGACATTACGTCTGTCCTGAAGCCCGGGGCGACTGTGACCGATGTCGGCTCAGTCAAGCGCCACGTCATACAGGCCGTTGGACCGGAGATCCCGGAAGGTGTGCATTTCATCCCCGCGCACCCGCTGGCCGGAACGGAACATTCGGGTCCGGAATCCGGTTTCGCCGAGCTGTTTGACAACCGCTGGTGCCTGTTGGTGCCGGTTGATGGATCGGACCCGGACGCGATTGCCCGTTTGCGGGCGCTGTGGGAAGGCATGGGGTCAAATGTCGATGAAATGGATGCGGATCACCATGACCTGGTTCTGGCCGTCACCTCGCATGCGCCGCACCTGATCGCCTACACGATGGTTGGGGTCGCGGATGATCTGCGCCGGGTCACCGATACCGAGGTGATCAAGTATTCTGCGGCTGGATTTCGGGACTTCACCCGCATCGCGGCCTCGGACCCGACCATGTGGCGCGACGTTTTCCTGACAAACAAGGATGCGACGCTAGAGATCCTTGGCCGCTTCACCGAAGAACTGTTCGCCTTGCAGCGCGCAATCAGAACAGGTGACGGCGAGCAGCTTTTCGACTATTTCACCCGTACACGCGCGATCCGCCGTGGCATTATTGATGCCGGGCAGGACACGGATGCGCCTGATTTCGGACGGGGAAAAACGACTCCATGATGCACAGCTGGAGAACCATTCTGATCGGGTTTGCGGCGCTTTGCGCAGCGTCGGCTCAGGCTGGTTCACTGGAACGTTCACTGATACCAATGTCGCGGCCTCAGGCGGCAATGGCCGTTCTCAGCAGTGCAATGCCAAAACTACCTCCAGCGACCATACGCCCGGAATTGCGGCCCGCATCCCCACAGGTTTTGGCGGTCGCGGCGCGGCCAACGGATCTGCCTTTGCTGGGACCGGACACGTCGCTGATGCCTTACCTGCGGCCCAAAGCCCTTGAACAAGAGGCCTTCTTCAAAAAGCGCAAACTGCGCAAAGGCTCCGTTTGCGGAGACATCGATATTCAGGGCAAAGCAGTTGGCAAAGTGCCGGGCAGGATCAAGGCTTGCGGAATCAAGGACGCTGTGCAGATCACCTCGATCTCGGGCGTAGCGCTCAGCCGCCCGTCCACGATGGATTGTGGAACAGCAATTGCGTTGAACAAGTGGGTGGAGAAAACGGTCAAGCCTACGTTCAAGCGACGCGGGCCGGTGGTTCAATTGCAGGTTGCCGCTCACTACGCGTGTCGGACGCGTAACAACCGCAAAGGCGCTCGCATTTCCGAACACGGAAAAGGTCGCGCGATCGATATCTCGGCCTTCAAGATGGCCGACGGAGAGGTTGTGACGGTCCTGAGCGGTTGGCGCAAGAACCCGTCACAAAAACAACTGGTCAAGATCTGGCGCGAAGCGTGCGGGCCGTTTGGCACTGTATTGGGGCCAAACGCGGACCGGTATCATCGGGATCATTTCCATCTGGATACCGCCCGCCACCGTCGCGGGCCATACTGCCGTTAACGCAAGATCAGGCGAGGGGCAGGGCCCAACGGCAAGGGGCCAAGTGCCACGAAGCCGTCGCGGAAGTTCAATTGCAGATCCAGCGCATTTGGGTTTCCGCCTAGCCCGGCCATGAAATTCAACGCACGTGTCACCGGATCAACGGCCTGATCGGGCAGGGCGCCTGCTGCATTGGCCATGGCAATCATATCGCGCCAGTTTTCAGCTTTGACTGCGATCTCGCCTGTTGGGATACCCTGGTGGTCAATATCGAGCTCGCCTGCTGCAAACAGACGCAACGCTCCCCACTTCATCTCCGCCAGTTTCAGGTCAATCTTTACCGGCTGTGGTCTGCTTTGTTCCAGCGCTGTACGATCCCACGGCTTGTTAAACGTGGTTGTCATGTCCACCTCCAGCGTCTCAAACGCCTGCGGCAACGTGGTCGCCGAACGCATCAGGTCGCGCAGGCCGTCCCCTGGCGTAAACCCATCGATGCGGGCACCCATGGCATAGGTCACTGGGATGGAGGTTTGCTCCATGACCAATGTCAACGTATCGCCTCCGGCCAGGGCTTCGGCGTCATCGGTGATCAACCACGGACCAGCGGTCAAAGCCATTTTTTCCAGCACCAGTGCCACACCGGGCTGGAGTTGCAACTCGGCTTGCAAGTCGTTGGCTTCGATTGTTGCAGTCTGATCAAAATAGGACAGGCGCTGGGGTGTGTCGGCGAAGCGCAGCACTTGGCGACCGGGCCAGATCGCTGGGCTTTGAAATTCGATCCAATCAGCACTCCATGCGGTGCCGTTAACCGGGTCAGCCAAAGCAGGATTGTTCAGGCGGGTGACATGGCTCAGCGGATATCCCGCCGTCGAGACATCAGAAAACTCCGCCTGCCAACCCTGTTCCTGCTGCTTGTCGAACCAAGCGGTGATTGCGTTGCGCAATCCGAATCCGGCAACGAACCAATAGGCGCTCCAGACAACCATTAAGAAAATGACTACTCGTATTAGACCGCGCATGGCAGATGGCCCTTTTTCCCGCGTTGAAATTGATGTTTATAGGCCCAAACGGGCAAGGACCAGAGCTATGACGATGTGGGTTTTCGGATATGGATCATTGCTGTGGAATCCGGGCTTTCCGGTGGCGCGCAGCGAACACGCCACGCTGCATGGGTATGCCCGGTCATTCTGCATGAGTTCAATTCACCACCGCGGAACCGAAGAACACCCCGGTCTAGTGCTGGCGCTGGATGAACAGGCCGATGCCAATTGCACTGGCTTGGCACTTGCGGTCGAGGCCGGCCATGAAGAGCGCACCTTGCATGACTTGCGCGAGCGCGAGCTGATTTCGTCCGCCTATGTCGAGAAAATGCTGGATGTGCATTTGAATACTGGCGAGGTGGTCACCGCCGTGACTTATGTGATCGACGCGGATCACGTCCAATACTGCGGCGGCATGCCGTTGGAAGAGCAGGCGCAGATCATTGCGCATGCGGTTGGCGGGCGTGGTCCGAATACGGAATACCTGTACAATACAGCGGAACATCTGGCCGAGATCGACCTGCGCGATCCCGATCTTGAGTGGTTAGCGCAACGGGTGCGCAGCATCACAGCATAAATCCTTGGCGTCACCGGCGGATTTTGGCTAGATTCGGGCCAGAGCAGGCAAAAACCGGGAAACACGCGCATGGCGCAGGCACATCAGGGCGCGAGACCCCATTTCTCGCATCCCATCCGTCAGATTGTGATGATGTTGGTCGCAATTGGGTTGGCGGGTTTGGGCGTCTTCATGGCGCTGCCTTATGTAATGCCGGTGTTTCAGGCCAATCCCTACCTGAACGGTTTTATCATTCTGGTATTTATTATCGGCGTCTTCGCCTGTTTCTATCAGGTGACACAGCTGATTGGCTCAGTCCGGTGGATTGAGGCATTTGTTGGCGGCGTTGTCCGCGAAGACGCGCGCACGCCGCAATTGCTGGCGCCTTTGGCCTCGTTGCTGCGCGAACGCGGTGCGCGGTCGCAGATCAGCTCCAGTTCGACTCGGTCGATACTGGATTCGGTCGCTGAACGCGTTGAGGAAGAGCGTGAGATCACGCGCTATATCACCAATGTTCTGATCTACTTGGGTCTTTTGGGGACGTTCTTTGGGTTGGCAACCACGGTCCCGGCCATTGTCGACACGATTCGCAGCCTGAACCCCCAAGAAGGCGAAGAAGGACTGGCCGTTTTCAACCGCCTGATGGTGGGCCTTGAGGCCCAGTTGCAAGGCATGGGGGTGGCATTCGGTTCATCACTGCTTGGTCTTGCGGGATCATTGATCGTCGGTCTGTTGGAACTGTTCGCAGGACACGGTCAAAACCGGTTTTACCGCGAGCTTGAGGAATGGTTGTCCTCGATCACCCGCGTTGGCTTTGCCGCGGCAGAAGAAGGCGGCGCAGAGATTGCGGTTCTCACACCTGTTCTGGACGCGATGTCTGAACAGATGGACGCGCTGCAGGACCTGTTTTCGGCGCAGGAATCTGACCGGGCTGCCGTTTCGGTCAAACTGGGCCAATTGGTTGACGCGATCGGTGAGATGAATGTGCGCCAGTCCGAATCCGAAGGGGTGACGTCCGCATTGGAACGCGTGGCCCTTGGGCAAGACGCCTTGCTGGATCACATGCGTGATCAGGGAACAGGGGATGGAATTGACGCCGAAAGCCGAATGCGTCTGCGGTCGATGGACGTTCAGCTTTTGCGTATCCTCGAAGAAATCTCGGCCGGGCGTCAGGAAAGCATGAGCGAGCTGCGCAAGGATATCGAATTGCTGGTCAAAGCCCTGACATTGCCCCGAGGCGCCGTGCGCACCGCTCCGGAAGGAGAGTAATCTATGGCTCTGTCCCGCCGCACAGGTCAGCGTTTCCAGGGCTCGGTTTGGCCGGGCTTTGTTGACGCGATCACTGGGTTGCTGATGGTGCTGACCTTTGTTCTGACCATCTTTATGGTGGTTCAGTTCGTGTTACGTGAAACCATTTCCGGGCAAGAAGACGAACTAACCGCATTATCTGATGAAGTCGCGGCGCTGGCCGGGGCATTGGGTTTGGAAGAGCGGGAGAATAGCCGTTTGGAGGCGCGCCTTGGGGCGTTGAACGCGACCCTGTCGCAAACCGAGGATACGCTGGCGCGGGCTGAAGTAGACTTGGCCCTGTCTCAGGCGCGGATTACGGATTTCGAAGCTCAGGTCGCCGCGCTTCTGACGGATCAGGAACGGGCTCGCGGCGCAATCGCAACATTGGAAGCTCAGCGGGCCAAACTGCTGGAAGACCAAGAGGCGTTGAACCTTGCACTGGCGCAAAGCCGGTCAGAGATCGACGAACAGGCTGAAGCCGCCCGGCTGGCGGCAGCCCAACGCGAGGCGCTGGAGGCTTTGGTTGCAGACCTTGAACAAAGCGATGCGGCGCAATCCACCCGGATCAGTGAACTGGAAGAACAGCTTGGCGCGGAAGAAGCCGCCAAACTGGCCGAGGCCGCCGCCGCCGAAAACCTGCGCAACCGTTTGCAGGACGCAGATGCCGAGCTGACGGCGATGACATTGGCACTGGAAGCGCAGCGCAAGGAAGCTGAGGATACGCTGACCCTGCTTGCCGCTGCACAGGCGGCCAAGGCCGAGCTTGAGCGCCAATTTGGTGCGCTGGACACGAATGAGCTGCAGGCGCAACTACAAGCCGCCTTGGCTGCACAGACCGAGGCACAGGCTGAGGCTCAAACGCAGCGTTCGCTAGCCGAGGAACGCGCGAACCTATTGGCTGTGGCTCGTGAAACGATTTCTGCCGAGAAAACGATTTCCGCAAAAGCGCAGCGAGAAACGGCATTGTTAAACCAGCAGATGGCAGCGCTCCGCCAACAACTTGGCGGGTTGCAGGCCCTGTTGGACGACTATGAAGAGCGCAATGCGGCTGCGGACATTCGCATTCAGACCCTGGGCCAGGACCTGAACGCGGCTTTGGCCCGCGCAGCCTCGGAAGAGCGTCGACGGCGTCTTCTGGAAGAGGCTGAACGAATCCGATTGGAAGCCGAGGCTGAAGCTTTGTCTGGCCAAAATCAGGAACTGGCAGCGCAGGCCGAAGACCTGCAGCGCTACCGCTCAGAGTTCTTTGGAAGGCTGCGCGACGTGCTTGGGGATGAGGAAGGCGTTCGCATAGAAGGCGACCGATTTGTGTTCTCGTCCGAAGTTCTGTTTGACACCGGTTCGGCCGTTTTGTCACCGGTCGGACAGCAGGAGGTCGCCAAGGTGGCCAATATCCTGCGCAGCGTCGCGGCTGAAATCCCCGAGGGTCTGAATTGGGTGATCCGCGTCGATGGTCACACCGATAATGTGCCACTTGCCGGTTCCGGGCGCTATCGCGACAACTGGGAGCTTAGCCAGGGCCGTGCCTTGTCAGTGGTGCGCTACATGGTCGATGCGCTGGGCATCCCGCCGAACAGGCTGGCCGCAAACGGGTTTGGTGAGTTCCAGCCCGTAAACCCGGCGGACACCCCGGAGGCCCGGGCACAAAACCGCCGAATCGAGCTGAAACTCACCGAAAGGTAACCGAGGCACTCGTTAAAGGTACGGGTCAGCGACGACCGAACCGAAAGCTGTTATCCGGCTTACCAGCAAAGCAGCGCGGGATGACCGGGTAACTTTCGGTCAGGAAATAGGCATATGTTCCCGATGGATATTCAGGCGAAACCGTAAAGGCTCCGTTACATTCATCCAGATTTCCGGCACCCGCGACATAGGTATAGTCTTCGTTGAACGTGCCATCATGTTTACCGCTGGGCTTCTCCCCTCCGGGGCGATTGCCGCTTTTCAGCTGATAGGAAGACTTCATTTGCGTCACTTCCCCGTCCACAACACCAGTCATCGCATAGATCGGAAAGCCGTCAGCGGCGTATCCGATTAGCGGTGAATGACGGCTGGGTGAATAGTTCAGCAGTTCAATAAAACCCGTGGGGATGCCGTGGTAATGGTATTTTCCATTGGGTTGAACATGCGCATAGTTCTCGTCGAACCCCAGCGTAATCGCGCCCCCAAGCGCATTGTAGGACCAGCCCGAACGGGGATTGCCCTGCCAGAATTCAGCAGCCAGCGGGTCAAATACGACCCCGTTCAGAGACACACCAAAATTCCATCCCATTTCGAGCGGGGTCGTGGATCCATTGGACTGCGGATTGGTCGGCACCTTCAGGTTGATGCGTTGTTCGGAAATCCTGTGCGGGTTGCCCCGGTTTGGAAAGCGCCCGACAAGGTGATCGGGGATCCCATTGGCCGAGACGCGCAAAGTGTCGTGGGTCGCGGAGATCTCAGAGTGGCTGTTTCCTGGATCAACCGTTGCGGCCTGCAGGCGCAGCGGTCGCGTTTCTGTTTCGTCGTGATACCGAAATCTGTGCTGGGCGGTTGCAATGGCGGCAACAGCGGAAAGAGCGAAAGCAACACTCCAAACAGCGACGGTTCTGGTCATCAAGATCTCCTTTGCGGTTCAACTGTGATATTGAAACGCACAGGCATGGCTGTTCCGTCGAAATCGTTTGCGGCGGAAATGAAATCGCCCGGCTGTTGGACAAACCGGGCGACTAATTTTGTTGGGCGGTAGCGGACTTAATCCGCGGTCAAAAGCGGAGGCTTGTCGCCTGGAATACGTGGTTGATCAGGACCAAGGATTTGCAGGTTCAAATCGCCCTTCTTGACGGAAACGCGAACCACGCCGCCTTTGGCCAGCTTGCCGAACAGCAACTCTTCGGCCAGAGGCTTCTTGATGTGTTCCTGAATGACGCGGCCCAATGGACGCGCACCCATTTTATCGTCATACCCTTTGTCCGCCAGCCATTCGGCGGCTTTGGGGGTCAGGTCGATGGTCACATTTCGATCCAGCAATTGCGCCTCAAGCTGCAGGACGAATTTCTCGACAACCTGCAGGATGACCTCTTTCGGCAGCGGCGCGAAGGATATCACGGCATCCAGACGGTTGCGGAATTCCGGCGTGAACATCCGCTCGATGGCAGCGGTATCCTCGCCCTCGCGGCGGTCGCGGCCAAAGCCGATGGCGGCCTTGGCCTGTTCCTGCGCACCCGCGTTCGAGGTCATGATCAGAACCACGTTGCGGAAATTCACCGTGCGACCGTTGTGATCGGTCAGTTCACCGTGATCCATCACCTGCAACAGGATGTTGAACACGTCCGGGTGCGCTTTCTCAATCTCGTCCAGCAACAGTACACAATGCGGATGCTGGTCGACGCCATCCGTCAGCAGGCCACCTTGGTCAAACCCAACATAGCCCGGAGGCGCACCGATCAGACGGGAAACAGCGTGTTTCTCCATGTATTCCGACATGTCGAACCGCAGCAGTTCCACACCCAGTGTATCTGCCAGCTGTTTCGCGACCTCGGTTTTACCCACGCCAGTCGGGCCGGCGAACAGGTAGTTGCCGATGGGTTTTTCGGGCTCACGCAGACCAGCACGGGCCAATTTGATCGCGCTGGACAGTGCCTCGATCGCCAGATCCTGGCCAAACACCACACGTTTCAACGAGGCTTCGAGGTCTTTCAGCACCTCGGCATCGTCCTTGGTGACGTTCTTGGGCGGGATGCGGGCGATCTTGGCGACGACCGCCTCGATTTCCTTGACCCCGATAGTCTTGCGCCGTTTGCTTTCTGCAACGAGATGCTGCGCCGCTCCGGCCTCATCGATTACGTCGATGGCCTTGTCGGGCAGTTTGCGGTCATTGATATAGCGAGCGGACAGCTCTACCGCAGTCTTGATGGCGTCAGCGGTATACTTGATCTCATGATGCTCTTCGAAGTAGGGCTTGAGACCGCGCAGGATTTTTACGCTGTCTTCGACCGAAGGTTCATTCACGTCGATCTTCTGGAACCGGCGGCTGAGCGCGCGGTCTTTTTCGAAATGTTGACGGAACTCCTTATATGTGGTCGAGCCCATGGTGCGCAGCTTGCCGCCCTGCAAGGCAGGTTTCAGCAGGTTCGACGCGTCCATCGCGCCGCCCGAAGTGGCACCGGCACCAATCACGGTGTGAATCTCATCGATGAACAACACGGCGTCGGGGTGGTCTTCCAGCTCGGTCACGACCGCTTTCAGACGTTCCTCGAAGTCACCGCGATAACGCGTGCCTGCAAGCAGAGCGCCCATGTCGAGGGAATAGATCGTAGTCTCAGACAACACATCCGGCGCTTCGCCACCGACGATCTTGTGCGCCAGACCTTCCGCGATGGCCGTTTTGCCCACGCCCGGATCACCCACCAGCAGCGGGTTGTTCTTGCGACGGCGGCATAGCACCTGAATACAACGCTCGACCTCATCGGCGCGACCGATCAGCGGGTCCACATCGCCCGCACGCGATTTCGCGTTCAGATCAATGCAGTACTTTCCAAGCGCACTTTCTTTCTGATCGCCCTCGGCAGAGCCGGATTGAACCTCTTCTTCGACCTGATCTGCGCCGGAAACTGAGCGGTTCTCGCCGTAGGCGGGGTCCTTGGCCACACCATGCGCGATGAAGTTCACGGCGTCATAGCGGGTCATATCCTGTTCCTGCAGGAAATAGGCGGCATTGCTTTCGCGTTCGGCGAAGATCGCAACCAGCACGTTCGCGCCGGTTACTTCAGTCCGGCCTGAACTTTGGACGTGGATCGCTGCGCGCTGAATAACGCGCTGGAAGGCGGCCGTTGGCACGGCCTCAGAACCGTCAATGTCCGTGACCAGGTTGGAAAGGTCTTCGTCAATGAACTCGACCAGGGTGCTGCGCAGTTCGTCCAGATCGACGCTGCAGGCTTTCATGACACGGATCGCGTCGGGTTCTTCAAGCAACGCCAGAAGCAGATGCTCTAGCGTGGCAAATTCGTGACGCCGTTCATTCGCAGCCGCCAAGGCCGCGTGGATGGCTTGTTCTAATGTGCTCGAGAATGAAGGCACGCGGGTGCTCCTCTGTCTTGGGTCGAAAAGGGGCAGGCTTCGGCCGGTACCCCATCCAACCATGTCCTCATACTATTAGAGTTTGGTTGATCGTGGCCCGGCTTCAAGGGTTTTCTTACTCTTGACAGTCACATTTAACGTGACCGTGGCCGTGAGGAAGGCAATTTGGGTATTAGAAGCGGTCTTTTCTAGCCCTGATTTCCGCAAAAACT
Organism: Ruegeria atlantica; assembly: GCF_013033965.1. Taxonomy (GTDB): domain Bacteria; phylum Pseudomonadota; class Alphaproteobacteria; order Rhodobacterales; family Rhodobacteraceae; genus Ruegeria; species Ruegeria atlantica_D. The sequence continues at coordinate 437,785 of NZ_WQFE01000001.1, read as the reverse complement.
TCAGCGGGCTTCGCGTTCTGCATGCCCAAATGTGCCTGTATCGACGGGTCAGCGGCTCGCAAGAAGGGGTTTGTAGCCTTTTCGAGCGCCAGAGATGACGGCACGGTGGGTTCTCCGGCGGCGCGGGCGCGATCGATATCGGCGACACGCTGCTGCAATGCAGCGTTGTCCGGATCGACGGTCACAGCGAATTTTGCATTGGACTGCGTGTACTCATGCCCTGAACAGACGAGTGTGTCGTCGGGCAGGGCGGCCAGCTTGCTGAGAGAAGACCACATCTGAGGCGCTGTACCCTCGAACAAGCGCCCACACCCCAATGCCATGAGGCTGTCTGCTGTGAAAACCGCCGCGCTGCCCGGCAAATAATAGGCGACATGGCCAATTGTATGGCCGGAAACGTCCAGCACCTTCACCGGCTCACCGCCGAATTCAAATGTGTCCCCATCGCTGACCTGCTGATCCAGCGCAGGCAGGCGATGCGCATCTGCTGCCGCTCCAATCACTTTGGCTTTGTGGCTCTCCAAAATGGTGGGCAGGCCATCGACATGGTCCCAATGGTGATGGGTCAGCAGAACATGGGTCAGAGCCCAGCCACGTTTTTCCAGTTCGGCCAAAATGGGGCCTGCCTCAGGCGCGTCGACCAGTGCGGTGTTGCCGCTAACGGGATCATGCGCCAGAAAGGCGTAGTTATCGCTGAGACATGGGATGGTGACGATCTCAAGAGGCATGGTCTTTTGCCCTTTCGTTGCTAGACTGCGCCCAGCTAAGCCGATTGACTGGGTGTCTGCAATGCATCTTGATGTGCAGGATTTAAGGAACTTCTACTATCGTAGCACTCTGGGTCGTGCCGCGCAGGCGGCGATCCGTGGGCGTCTGACTGAGCATTGGCCCGAGGCCAAAGGGCAAACCGTGGCAGGATTCGGTTTCGCGGTACCTTTGCTGCGTCCTTATCTTGCGGATGCCCGCCGCGTCATTGGCCTGATGCCGGGCCCGCAAGGTGTCATGCCCTGGCCGGCTGGTATGCCCAATGTGTCGGTTCTGACCGAAGAAACCTTGTGGCCGATTGAAACCGGCCACGTCGATAAGCTTATCGTGATGCACGGGCTTGAGACCTCGCAACGGCCCAGCGAGCTGTTGAGCGAGTGTTGGCGCGTGTTGGGGCCGGGGGGGCGTGCGTACTTTATCGTGCCCAACCGGGCGGGGTTGTGGTCGCGGACCGACAAGACCCCGTTCGGCTTTGGCCGACCCTATTCCGCCTCGCAGCTAGAAAGCCAGCTCAAGGCGCATCACTTTATCCCCGAAAGCCATTGCTCGGCGCTTTACCTTCCACCATCGTTTCGCCGTTTCTGGTTGAAATCGGCAAACCTAATCGAAAAGACCGGTCAACGGCTACCCACGATTATGGCGGGCGGTGTACTGATGGTTGAGGTGACAAAACACATCCGTCCGCCCAGTGGCAGCGTCACCAAAGATGCGGAACGTCGTCCAATCAAAGCGCTGGATGGGCTGCTGAAGCCAGCCTGAACCGCGCGGCCCATTTCCCGCTTCAAATCGCAAAAAATGAGGGAAAAAGGACACAGGAATCGCAAAAACCTACACTTTCGTAACATTTTTCGCCCGCTTAAGTCGGATAAAAGGGTCGCACCCGCCTTAAGCGACTGAAATCAAACATTTTGTGGATAAGCCTGTTGCCGTGATAATATATTGCTAGCTGGGTTCGGCTCTGCTAGACCCCCGGTGATTTTGATCCCCGACCGTCTGGCCGGGGTTTCTTCACGCCCCCGGGGTAGCTGCCGCAACGCGAATTCGGGGCCCAAAATATCGGAAGGGTGGACGTGTCCGAACCAGCTTCGATTTCCACAGGCATCGCCGAGCGCTATGCCACCGCGATCTTTGAGATCGCCAAAGAGAATAACGACCTCGCAGGTCTGGAAACCGGAATCAACGATCTGGCAGCAGCATTGGGCGACAGCGCCGAACTGCGCGACCTGATTGCATCGCCTCTGGTTTCGCGCGCCGAACAGGAAGGCGCCATTACCGCAATCGCTGACAAAATGGGTTTGCACGCCATCCTGCGCAACACGCTGGGTCTGATGGCGCAGAAACGCCGTTTGTTTGTTGTGCCGCAACTGGTGCAGGTTCTGCGCGACATGCTGGCTGATGAGCGGGGTGAAGTGACCGCCGATGTTGCGTCGGCCAAGGCGCTGACCAAGACACAAATGGAAAAACTGTCCAAAACGCTGTCCGAGCGTGTGGGCAAGACCGTGACAATCAATGCGACCGTGGATGAAAGCCTCATCGGCGGTCTTGTCGTTAAAGTGGGCTCGAAAATGATCGATAGTTCGATCCGTTCGAAGCTGAACTCCCTACAGAATGCAATGAAAGAGGTCGGATAAATGGGAATCCAAGCTGCAGAGATTTCTGCAATCCTGAAGGACCAGATCAAGAATTTTGGTCAGGAAGCCGAAGTGGCCGAGATCGGCCGCGTGCTGAGCGTCGGTGACGGGATTGCCCGTGTATACGGCCTGGACAACGTGCAAGCCGGTGAGATGGTCGAATTCCCCGGTGGCATCATGGGCATGGCCCTGAACCTGGAGAGCGACAACGTCGGTGTCGTTATCTTCGGTTCCGACCGTGACATCAAAGAAGGTGACACTGTTAAGCGTACCAACTCGATCGTGGACGTTCCGATCGGTGACGAGCTGCTGGGCCGCGTTGTAGACGGTCTGGGCAACCCGCTGGACGGAAAAGGCCCGATCAACGCAACCAAGCGTGGCGTTGCAGACGTCAAAGCCCCCGGCATCATCCCGCGTAAATCGGTGCACGAACCGATGGCAACCGGCCTGAAATCGGTTGACGCGATGATCCCGATTGGCCGTGGCCAGCGTGAGCTGATTATTGGTGACCGTCAGACCGGTAAAACCGCCGTTGCTCTGGACGCGATCCTGAACCAGAAATCCTACAACGACGCTGCAGGCGACGACGAGTCGAAGAAACTGTACTGCGTTTACGTTGCGATCGGACAAAAGCGTTCGACCGTTGCGCAGCTGGTGAAGAAACTGGAAGAGTCCGGCGCGATTGACTACTCGATCGTTGTGGCCGCAACGGCGTCCGACCCGGCTCCGATGCAGTTCCTGGCACCTTACGCCGCAACCGCGATGGCCGAATACTTCCGCGACAACGGTCGCCACGCGCTGATCATCTATGATGACCTGTCGAAACAGGCTGTGTCTTATCGTCAGATGTCCCTGCTGCTGCGCCGTCCGCCCGGACGTGAAGCCTATCCCGGTGACGTTTTTTACCTCCACTCCCGTCTGCTGGAACGTTCGGCGAAGCTGAACGAAGACTTCGGTGCGGGCTCGCTGACCGCTCTGCCGGTTATCGAAACTCAGGGCGGTGACGTTTCGGCGTTTATTCCAACCAACGTGATCTCGATCACCGACGGTCAGATCTTCCTTGAAACCGAACTGTTCTATCAGGGCATCCGTCCTGCTGTGAACACTGGTCTGTCGGTTTCGCGTGTGGGCTCCTCGGCTCAGACCAACTCGATGAAGTCGGTTGCCGGTCCGGTTAAGCTGGAACTGGCTCAGTACCGCGAAATGGCTGCGTTTGCGCAGTTCGGTTCCGACCTCGACGCCGCGACCCAGCAGTTGCTGAACCGTGGTGCGCGTCTGACCGAGCTGATGAAACAGCCGCAGTATTCGCCGCTGACCAACGCTGAAATCGTCTGCGTCATCTTCGCCGGTACCAATGGCTACCTCGACAAGATCGACGTGTCCGATGTTGGCCGTTATGAAGCTGGCCTGCTGGCGCACCTGCGCGGCAAGCACGCCGACCTGCTTCAGTGGATCACCGACGAAGATCCCAAGATCAAGGGTGATGCTTCCGACAAGATCAAGGCTGCGCTGGACGAATACGCCGCAACCTTCGCTTAAGGGAGAGGCGGGCATATGCCAAATCTTAAGGACCTTAAAAACAGGATCGAGTCGGTCAAATCGACCCGCAAGATCACCAAGGCCATGCAGATGGTCGCGGCTGCAAAATTGCGCCGCGCCCAGGAATCTGCCGAAGCCTCGCGTCCCTATGCTGAACGGTTCAATGCCGTGATGGCGGGGCTGGCGGCATCGGTCGGGGGCAGCGACAGCGCCCCCAAGCTGCTCCGTGGTACGGGCAGTGATGATGTCCACCTGCTGGTTGTCATGACAGCTGAACGCGGCCTGTGTGGCGGCTTCAACTCGAGCATCGCCAAGCTGGCCCGTGTCAAAGCGGAAGAGCTGCGCCTGAAAGGCAAGACGGTCAAGGTTTTGACTGTCGGCAAAAAGGGCCGCGACGCCCTCAAGCGTGATCTTGGTGATCTGTTCGTTGGACATGTCGACCTGAGCGAAGTCAAGCGTCTGGGGTACACCAACGCGCAGGACATCGCTAAGGACGTTCTGTCCCGCTTCGACGGGGGTGAGTTTGACGTTGCCACGATCTTCTATTCGAAGTTCGTCAACGTTGTGACCCAGATCCCGACGGCACAACAGGTCATCCCTGCCTCGTTCGAGGACACCGAGGGTGACGACAGTGGTGCCGTGTTCGACTATGAGCCCAGCGAAGAGGCCATTCTGGCCGACCTGCTGCCCAAGGGGGTTGCGACTGCAGTCTTCTCGGCTCTGCTCGAAAACGGAGCCTCGGAACAGGGTGCACGGATGTCCGCGATGGACAACGCAACACGCAACGCGGGTGAGATGATCGACAAACTGACGATCCAGTTCAACCGCTCGCGTCAGGCCGTGATCACCAACGAGCTGATTGAAATTATTTCCGGCGCCGAAGCGCTGTAAGATAACCGGAGACGAAACATGGCGAATGCAAAAGGCAAAGTCACACAGATCATCGGGGCCGTCGTCGACGTGCACTTCGAAGATCAGCTGCCTGAAATTCTGAACGCGCTGGAAACCACCAACAACGGCAAGCGCCTGGTGTTGGAAGTTGCTCAGCACCTGGGTGAAAACACTGTCCGCACCATCGCGATGGACGCGACCGAAGGTTTGGTCCGTGGCGAAGCCGTGACCGACACAGGCGCACCGATCTCAGTTCCGGTTGGTAACGCCACCCTGGGCCGTATCCTGAACGTGGTTGGTGAGCCGATCGACGAAAAAGGTCCGGTTGAGGCAACTGAGGCGCGTGCCATTCACCAGCCTGCACCGACCTTTGATGAACAGTCGACCGAGTCGGAAGTTCTGGTCACCGGCATCAAGGTTGTTGACCTGCTGGCCCCTTACGCCAAAGGCGGTAAGATCGGCCTGTTCGGCGGTGCCGGCGTTGGTAAAACCGTTCTGATCATGGAACTGATCAACAACATCGCAAAAGTGCACTCGGGCTTCTCGGTGTTCGCGGGTGTTGGTGAACGGACCCGTGAAGGGAACGACCTGTACCACGAGATGATCGAATCGAACGTTATTAAGCCGGACAACCTGTCGGAATCGCAGGTGGCCCTGGTTTACGGTCAGATGAACGAACCTCCGGGAGCGCGTGCACGTGTTGCTCTGACCGGTCTGACCCTGGCGGAACAGTTCCGCGACCAGTCCGGTACTGACGTTCTGTTCTTCGTCGACAACATCTTCCGCTTTACGCAGGCGGGTTCCGAGGTTTCGGCTCTGCTGGGTCGTATTCCGTCAGCCGTGGGCTACCAGCCGACGCTGGCCACCGACATGGGCGCCCTGCAGGAACGCATTACCTCGACCAAGTCGGGCTCGATCACCTCGGTGCAGGCCATCTACGTTCCTGCGGACGACCTTACCGACCCCGCGCCGGCAACCTCGTTTGCTCACCTGGACGCGACCACCGTTCTTAACCGTGCGATCTCGGAAAAGGGTATCTACCCTGCGGTTGACCCGCTCGACTCGACCTCGCGTCTGCTTGACCCGGCCATCGTTGGGGAAGAGCACTACAAGGTTGCGACCGACGTTCAGCAGATCCTCCAGCGCTACAAGTCGCTGCAGGATATCATCGCCATCCTTGGCATGGACGAACTGTCGGAAGAGGACAAACTGACCGTGGCACGTGCGCGTAAGATCGAACGCTTCATGTCGCAGCCGTTCGACGTGGCGCAGGTCTTCACCGGCTCGCCCGGCGTTCAGGTTCCTCTGGATGTGACCATCGCGTCGTTCAAGGCCGTTGTGGCCGGCGAATACGATCACCTGCCCGAAGCGGCCTTCCTGATGGTTGGCGGCATCGACGAAGTGATCGCCAAAGCCGAGAAGATGGCCGCAGAAGCCGCCTAAGGAGCACACCTGATGGCAAACACGATGCAATTCGACCTCGTCAGCCCCGAGCGGAGCCTTGCTTCGCTTGAGGCCACCGCGGTCCAGATTCCCGGCGCGGACGGGGACATGACGGCAATGCCCGATCATGCCCCCACCATCACCACGCTGCGCCCCGGTCTGCTAAAGGTTGAGGCACCCGAAGGGTCCAGCGAATACCTGGTCACCGGCGGGTTTGCTCAGATCAACGGCGACGGCCTTTCGGTTCTGGCTGAAAAGGCTATTCCGGTAGCAGAAGTGACACGCGCGCATCTGGACCAACTGATCGAAGACGCCCGCGCCTCGCACGAGGCCGCCAAGGGTGGCGACGATCAGACCATTGTCGACGATGCTGCCAAGCTGCTGGCCGACATGGAAGCCCTTGGATCGCATATGAGTCTGTGAGGCTATTTGCGTTCAATTGTATATGAACGGCCCCGTTGGCTCGGGGCCGTTTTTTTTGTGGAGTTTTAGTGAAGTACCGGGTTAACCTCCGGGCGTTTATCAATAATGCTAAGTGAATGAAGACGTTTAAAACCCACCCGATTGGTATCGACCAAGGCGAGGCAGTTATTTTTTCCGAATTCGCCGATGGCGGCGATATGTGGACGGGCGAAGGACCGCGCCAGCGCCGGTCGGTCGTTGCATTCAGCCAACCGTTCCGATCAATTCCGGTGGTTCAGATTGGTGTGTCCCTGTGGGATGTAGATACATCTTCCGCCTTGCGCGCCGAAGTTACCGCCGAAGACATTACACCCGAGGGCTTCAGTGCGGTGTTCCGCACATGGTCGGACACACGTATCGCCAGGATAAGGGTTGCCTGGACCGCCATCGGAGAGGTGGCCAACGAAGACGATTGGGACATCTCTTAACGCTATAGGGCCCCTGTATGGGGTCCAATGCTAGGTCGTGAGATAGCAAAGCGTTTTAGTCGCCCTGCGCTTCGATCATGTCCACCCGAGTTGCGTGGCGACCGCCTTCGAACTCGGCCTCCAGAAACGCATCTACGATATCCAGGGCCTGACCTTCACCCACGACGCGAGCGCCAATCGACAGCATGTTGGCGTTGTTATGCGCGCGGATCATGCGGGCCGAGAAAGCGTCAGAACACACGCCACAGCGAATGCCCGGAACCTTGTTGGCCGCCATCATGATGCCCTGACCCGTACCGCATAGGACGATCCCAAGGTCGCAATCGCCCGAGGCAACGGCCTGAGCGGCAGCTTTGCCGTGGACGGGATAATGTGTGCTTTCAGGTGTTTTGGGTCCGATATCGACGACTTCCCAGCCATTTGCTGCGATATGATTGGCGACCGCCTGGCGCAGCTCGATAGCCGCGTGGTCACTGGAAAGAACGATGCGTTTTGAGGCTGTCACGGGTATGTCCTGCCTTGCTGTGTTGACAAAAAAGGGCGGCTGTTGCGCCGCCCGACTTGGTCAGTCCATGTGATACATTGACTCGTAGATTGGCGTCAGAGTCTTGTCCTCAAACAACGATGACACGCTTGTCCCGTTCCAGATGTTCAAGATGGCCTGTGTAAAGATCGGCGCGGTTGGAACGATACGGATGTTTTTGGCTTTGGCGATCTCTTTGGTTGGCTGGATTGTGTCGGTCAGCACCAGAGACTTCATCACCGAATTGGTCACGCGTTCGACGGCCGGTCCGCTCATGACGCCGTGCGTGATATACGAGTGAACCTCTTTTGCACCGTTATCCAGCAGGACCTGAGCCGCCTTGCATAGCGTACCGGCAGTGTCGCACATGTCGTCCACGATCAGGCAGATCTTGTCTTTGACATCGCCGATAACGGTCATCTCGGCCACTTCACCGGCTTTTTCGCGGCGTTTGTCCACGATCGACAGGGGCGCGTTGATGCGCTTGGCGAGCTCGCGCGCACGGGCCACGCCGCCTACGTCGGGCGAGACGACCATAAGTTCGTCCAGATTGTTCTGGAATTGGTGCTTCACATCCAACGCAAAAATTGGCGACGCATAGAGGTTGTCGACCGGCATGTCGAAAAACCCCTGAATTTGCGCAGCGTGCAGGTCCATGGTCAGGATCCGCTCGATCCCGGCGCCGGTCAGCATGTTGGCCACCAGCTTGGCGCTGATCGGCGTGCGTGCCTTGGTGCGGCGGTCCTGACGGGCGTAGCCAAAATAGGGAATTACGGCAGTGATACGCTGTGCGGACGATCGGCGCAGCGCATCGGCGATGATCAGCAGCTCCATCAGGTTGTCATTCGCCGGGTTCGACGTCGGCTGGACGATGAACATATCCTCGCCGCGCACGTTTTCGAACACTTCGACGAAAATCTCGCCGTCATTAAAGCGTTCTACCCGCGCATCGACCAGATTCTGATCGACACCGCGATATAGGCTCATGTGGCGCGAGATGGATTCGGCAAGAGGAAGGTTGGCGTTCCCAGCGATAAGCTTGGGTTCGTTGAGTGTCGGCATCGGCTGAGGTCCCCGGGCAGCAATGGCAAATGTGACAGATTCGTGATGTTGACACCGCTTAGCATGGCCTTACCGTCCAGCAAAGATAACGCAGCGGAGAAAGTGCACATGGCCCAGATTGACTACTTTTTTGCGACACTCTCGCCCTATACCTATTTGGCCGGTATGCGGTTGGAAGAGGTCGCGGCGAAACATGGCGCGACGATCAACTACAAGCCGCTGGATATTGTCGCCTTGTTCGGGCGCACGGGGGGCGTTCCACCCAAAGACCGCCACATCTCGCGCATCGAATACCGGGCACAGGAATTGCAACGTCAGTCTCGAAATCTTGGGATGGATTTCAATCTGCAACCCGCGCATTGGCCGACCAATGCCGCACCGTCGTCCTACGCGATCATTGCGGCGATCAAGGACGGATCAGGTGATGTTGGCAAACTTGTACACTCTTTCGTTCGGGCTTGTTGGGCCGAGGAAAAAGATATCGCCCAGGATGACGTGATCCGCGATTGCCTGACAGAGGCGCGGTTTGATCCAGGTCTGGCCGATAGCGGCCTTTTGGTGGGTGCGGAAACCTATGCCGCCAATCTGGAAGAGGCTGTGGACCGCGGTGTATTTGGTGCGCCGTTTTACATCACCGAAGATGATCAGCGGTTCTGGGGGCAGGATCGGTTGGATGATCTGGATCGCCATTTGTCGGTGATCAAAGGGTGAGGGACATCCCCTTAGCAGACATCTTTGTCAGAACGTTGGGGCAGGGCGCGCGCAAGGTGCTCGCCCTGCACTGCACGATTGCGCATTCCGGCGCGTGGTCTGGGCTGGCCTCTGCATTGGGGGACGAGGCGACATTTGCGGCCCCTGACATGCCGTCCCATGGCCGCAGTTCGAATTGGGACGGGCAAGGGGATTTCTTCGACCACGTGACCGAGCTGTCGGCCGCGCATCTAACCGAACCGATGGACGTGATCGGCCATTCCTTTGGCGGGATGCTGGCCCTTTGGCTGGCAGTCGAGTTTCCTGAGCTCGTGCGCAGTGCGGTCTTGATTGAGCCTGTATTCTTTGCGGTTGCGGTTCAGGATGCGCCGGAGTTGGTCAAGCAACATGATGACGAGGCCAAACCTGTTTCAGATGCATTCGCGGCGGGGGATATGGAACAAGCCGCCCGGTTGTTCAACCGGATGTGGGGTGCGCAGGATGGCCCGCGATGGCCTGATTTGCCCGAACGAATCCGCGCGGGAATGATCCGCGGTATTCACGTTGTGCCTGCTGTTGATAATGCTTTGTTCCTTGATCAGAAGGGGCTGTTGAACACCGACGTTCTGAAGAGCGCATCCATGCCGGTTCTGATCTTGAGCGGATCCGAGACGCATCCCGTCATGCCTGTGATTGGGGAGGGGCTTGCCCGGCGGCTGCCCAATGCTCGAACGGGCATTATATCGGGGGCGGGCCACATGGTTCCAATCACCCACCCGGATCAGACCGCCGCCGTGATCAGAAAGTTTTGGGGCGACCCATCCTCAACCACGTTTCGGGTAAGGGTTGCCGCCGCCCCTGAAATCACAACAAGCCGATGAACTGGTCGATATCGCCTGTGCTGATCGACCAGTCGCAGACCAGTCGACAAGCCAAGATTTCGTCGTCATCTGGGCCGTCCAGCTCGGCACCCCACAGGTGATAAACCGCGCCGGCTTGGTGCAACTGCTTGTGCCGCGCGCGGGAAAACTGTGCAAAGATCATATTGGCCTGCGGTTCATGCAGAAAGGTTGCTCCTTTGGCCCGTAAACCATCCGCCAGATGTGCGCAGTTCGCATTGGCTTGTCGCGCCATCTGCAACCACAGATCGTCCTGCAGATACGCGGCCATTTGCGCGGACAGATAGCGGTGCTTGGAAAACAGATGGGCACCGCGCTTGCGCCGCAGCTCGAATTCCCACGCTTTCGATTCGTCAAAGAAAACCACTGCCTCGACGCCCATCAGACCGTTCTTGGTGCCGCCGAAACTGACCGCATCCACACCCGCTTTCCATGTCATCTCGGCCGGAGAACAATTGAGCGTAACAAGCGCGTTCGTAAACCGCGCCCCATCCAGATGAACCGGCAGGCCGTATTCCTTCGCCACCCCACACAAAGCCTGCAGCTCGGCCAGAGAATAAACCGACCCGCGCTCGGTCACCTGGGTTATGGACACCGGCCCGCGCTGGGGTCCGTGCACACCACGTGTTTCCTCAGCCAGAATGGAACGGCGCAGCGCTTCGGGGTCCATCTTGTCCCCGCCCGGCACCAGCGTCAGTTTTGCGCCACTATAGAACTCGGGCGCGTTGCACTCATCCTCGTGGATATGCGCGACGGGGGAACAAAACACAGTTTCCCATGGGTTTGAGAGCGTCGCCAGAGCCAGCGAGTTCGCCGCCGTCCCGGTGGCCACCAGATAGACGGCGGAACCCGGCGCTTCGAAGACCCCGCGAATGCGATCCCGAACTTCGTTCATCAGTGTGTCCGCGCCGTAGGCCATTTGATAGCCCTGATTGGCCTCGTTCAGAGCGGCCATGACCTGAGGGTGAACCGGCCCGGAATTGTCAGAGGCAAAGTACATCAGTTGGGCTCCTCGATGATATAGTCTTCCCACTCTTCCATGGGGGTTTCGAACTCGGACACCGTGCGCCCTTGAACCGACATTCTGGCAGCGTGCACGCTGTCCGGCGTACCTGATATCAGCGGATGCCAGTCGTAAAGTGGCTTTCCCTCCCACAGCAACCGATAGGCACAGGTCTGGGGCAACCAATAAGCGTGATCGTCTATGTTGTTGGGCTTCATCACGATACACTCCGGCACGAATTGGTGGCGGATGTCATATTGTGTGCAGCGGCAGGTTTCATCGTCCAGCAGACGGCAGGCGACGCAGGTCAGGGCGACCTCGCCGGTATCCTCGTCCTCAAGCTTGTTCAGGCAGCACTTGCCGCAGCCGTCGCACAGCGCCTCCCACTCGCGCTGGTTCATTTTGGTCAGCGGTTTGCGTTCCCAAAACCGGGGGGCAAGACCTTTGCGATCAATCGGATCGGCGGTCATAGCGCGGCCAACAGAGTGCGTGCCTTGTCGCAATCGACGTCCATCTGCGCGATCAGTGCATCCAGCCCGTCAAACGTCATCTCGGGGCGCAGGTATTCGACCAACCCGACGGACAGGGTCGATCCATACAGGTCGCCCGAGAAGTCGAACAGGAAAGTCTCGATGTTCGGAACCTCTCCGTTGAACATGGGCCGCACGCCAACCGAAGATGCACCGTGATAGCTGCCCTGATGGGGGCCATCGAGCACATCGATCAGCACGGCATAGACACCGAATTTCGGCGGATGCAGCCCCTCGATTGACATATTGGCGGTGGGGAACCCCAGCTCGCGTCCGCGTTGTTCGCCGCCGATCACTTCGCCTTCCACGCGGTGCCAATGGCCTAGCATCGCTGCGGCGTCGCGGGGGCGACCATCGGATAACGCAGTGCGGATCGCGGTTGACGAGACAACGTCATCAGAGCGTTGCATCAGCGGCGCTATGGTGACGCCGAACCCCATTTCCTGCCCGAACCGAGCCATGTCTTCGGCAGTTCCACTGCGCCCCTTGCCGAAACAAAAGTCCGCGCCGACCACTACGTGTGACAGGCCAAGCCCGTCGCAGATGACATTTCGGGCGAATTCTTCGGGTGTCAGGCCAGCAAGGGCGGCATTGAAAGGCAGCTCATACAGCTTTTTTACACCCAGTTTCTCCAACCGGTGCGCGCGTGCGTTTCCGCGCATAAGACGAAAGGGTGGGGCGTCGGGTGCAAAATACTCGCGCGGATGCGGTTCGAAGGTCAGAACACCAAGCGGTGCATCCGGAGCCACGCGTTGCGCCAGTTCAATCACCGATTGATGGCCGACATGCACGCCATCAAAATTCCCGATTGCCACACTGGCACCGCGGTCTTCTGGCTCGACAAACTGAAAATCCCGGATGATCTGCATGAAGCTTGCCTATCGGGACTGAGGACCGGGTTCAAGCATCTGATTTGCGTAATGGCTGACTGCTGCGGGCTGAAGTATCGATCCAGGTCGGTACGATGGTCATTCCAAGATCACACAACAAAAAAGGCGCCGCTTCCGGCGCCCTTCGAATGTATTCAGATGCCTTTGCCTCAGTCGAATTTACGCGACGGAGCCAGAACCATGGCTTCACCCACCAGCACCTTCTTGCCATCGACGGCACAGTAACAATCCAGTTTCACACGGCGCTTGGCAAAGTCGATGTCGATCACCTTGACCTCAGCATAGACCATGTCGCCGGGACGCACCGGTGCCAGAAACTTCAGTGATTGGCCCATATAGACCGTGCCATGGCCCGGAAGTTGTTCACCGATAACGGCCGAGATCAGACCCGCCGTCAGCATTCCGTGCGCGATGCGCCCTTCAAAGATCGTGTCGCGTGCATAGTCATCATCCAGATGTACCGGATTTCGATCCGTTGAAACCTGCGCGAACATCTCGATATCTTCGTCCGTCACCACTTTGCGCAGGTGACGGCTCATGCCCATTTCGATGTCTTCAATACAGATCGTGCCGCGTGGAAGATTATCCAACATGTCGCCCTCACTTGAGTTCAATGGGCAACAAAACAACTAAAGTTGCCCCTGTTTGGCAACTTTATTACTTCGCAGTTGCAGAAAATCAAGTCTTTTTTGACTATCTCAAACGGCCAATCGTGTACGTCGGGTTTATCTTTTCCCTTGCAATATAATCACTTAGGGATTCGTGGTGCGGGTGGTGCTCAGTTTTTGTTTCCGCCGCGGCCAGTCCGCCCGAGATAAACAGAGAATCAATTCCCTCACCCATGCCACCCAGAATGTCCGTGTGCGGTCCGTCACCGATCACCAGAATGTCGCCATCGGGGATGTCGTGACCCAATTCCTGCAGCCTGCGCCTGGCCAGATCATAGATCGGGGGATGAGGTTTTCCGAAATACAGGCTCTCGCCGCCCATTTCGGTATACAGCTTCGCCAGCGCGCCTGCGCACCATTCCCGTATCTCGCCCCGATCCACGACAATGTCGGGGTTGGCGCAGAGCAGCTTGAGGCCCTTTTGCTTGGCATAGAGGAAGTCAGGGCGATTGACCGCCGGATCCGCCATTGGATCGAACGGCCCGCAGCAAACAATCCCTTCGGCCTCATCCAGCGGAACGCGTTCGATGTGGATTGGATGATGCAGCAGCTTCAGCGGCTCAAAGAAGCCAGCGTCGCGCTCCCATTCCCCTATGAAGTAGACTTTCTCTCCGACCGCACCGCGGAACATCGCGGACCGTGCCGAGTCCCCACTGGTGGCAATGGTGTCATAAGCATCTGCGGGGACGTTGAATTGCCCCAGTTGTTCCGCCACACCTGCACGCGGTTTGGGCGAGTTGGTGACCAGCACAACAATCCCGCCATTTGCCCGGTAATTCTGCAGAGCCGCAACAGCTTCGGGGTAGGCGGTGATGCCATTGTGGACGCATCCCCACAGGTCAACAAACAGCGCTTTATAACGGTCTGAAATCTCGGAGAGTGTGTGGATGATCTGGGTCATGGGGGCCTCGGGATCTGAAATCGGCGTTGTGACAGCTATGGCAAAGCTTTCACCAGTTGACCATCCCGCAATGCAATTTGACGAAATAACCGCCGTGGCCCGTCGGCTTTCTTCCGAGATAGCCACGGCATCGGGGGCATGTTGGAGGTTTCCGTTCCCAAGGATGACCTGCACGCCGAGCCCGTTCTGGAGCCGCGCCGCAACCATGGACCCGGGATCCAATTCGCCATCTGTCAATGATGTCAGACTGCCAACGGATCTCATTCGCGTAAAACATAGACGGCAAAGAAAAAGGCGCCCCAGTCAGGCGCCTTTCCGATACGAAGTGTGCAGGCTTCAAACCTTAAGGTTCGGGATGATCTGCTTTTTCCGGCTCATGATACCGGGCAGAACTACGGCATCGCCGTCAACGGTAGCGCCAAAGCTCTTTTCTGCAACGCCTTTGACCAGATCGTTGGGTACCAGCAGGGTGGCTTCTTCGTTCAGGATGTCGACGACGAAAAGCAGAACCTGATCAACGCCATCTTCGTTGGCCACGTCAGTCATCGATCGTGCTAGGCTTGCCTTGCGGTCCAGAACGACGCCCGGAGCGGTGGTTTCCAGAACCGAGACGCGGAACTTGGTGCCGTCGACCTCGTATTCCTTGCTGTCCATGCGGATCAGTTCGGCGTCCGAGAAGGACGAAACGTCCGATTTCGCTGCGAACATGTCAGCGGCATAGGCCGACACATCCAGGCCCAGATCGGCGGCCAGTTTTTCAGCCACTTTGCGGTCATGCGCAGTAGTGGTGGGCGAACGGAATTCCAGCGTGTCCGACAGGATGCAGGTCAGTGCCGCGCCTTTTACGGCGTCGGGCATATTGGCAGCATCGTCGCCGATCAGGTCCATCATGATGGTCGCGGTGCAGGCCAGCGGGCGCACGGTAATGTCGATCGGGCCTTTGGTTTCTAGACCGCCAACCAGCTTGTGGTGGTCGATGATGGCGCGGATGTCGGCGTTGTTGATGCTGGCGGGCAGCTCGGCCGGGTTGTTGGTGTCCACGATAACAACCGGGGCGTCGGTTTCGACATCCGCGATGATGCGCGGCTTGGGCAGGTCCCAGCGCTGCAGCATGAATGCCGCTTCGGTGTTGGGCTCGCCCAGCAAAACCGGCTCGGCCTTCTCGCCTTTGATTTCGTTCAGATACCACGACCACAGGATCGGCGAACCTGTGGAATCGGTGTCGGGGGATTTGTGGCCAAATACGAGCGTTGTCATGTCAGCGTCCTGAGGATGATCATTTTGCGCGCCTTATAGGGCGGTCTTCCGGGCTTGTCACCCGGCAGCAGATGCGCTGCGACGGTTGGTCTGAAATCGAGGTGAGTCAGAACGCGGCACGGGTCAAGGTATACCCGGACTGTTGTAGTTGGTTCAGCAGCCCATGTTCGCCCCCAAGATGCCCGGCACCGACCGCGATCACGGCCGTTTGATCCTGAATGTTCAGAATTTTCTGCATCCAATTGCTGTTGCGCTCGACCAGAAGTTTTTGCTCGAAGTCATTCCACTCCTCGTCGAAAACCTCAGGCGACAGGCCCGAATCCTGCAACCCCTGGATGCGGGCGAGCTGGATGATCTCGACATGCTTCTCTTCCCAATAGGCGTTCGCCATCGTGGCCAGTTGATCCTCGCTGCCGCCCATGGCGCCAGCCATCCGCACAAGGGACTGGACCTGCTTTTCGATGGGGTGGCTGTCGAACATGCTCATAAGATCGGCAATCTGTTCCAGCGAGTGTTTCGGGATATCCAACTCATCGGCCAGTTCGTCCAAACGAGCGTCCATCCCGTAGTTTGCACTGGGATCCTGCATCATACAGGGGGGAATGCCCAGCATCATACTCAGAAACCAGGGCCGCATTTTGGCAGCCATCCAGCCGGGAATGCCGCGTTCGGACAACCCGTGAGACAGCGCAGACCAGTCCTCCTCGGACATCAGATCAATCAGGCTGGGTCCCGAGGTGATCATTACCGGGCTCATGTCCTTCGCCAGATCCTGCTCGAACGCATTCATTTCTTCCTGTGTAACCTCGAAGTAAAACGCGTCCGCCTCGCTGAGGGTCGGAGTTAGCCGTTCGACTACCGCATCCATCCGCGCGTCATTGGCGTGCAGCGTTCCGATAAGGTGCAGGACTGTGTCGCCCTTGGTTGCTATCCAGTGGTTGCCTTCGGGAAACGGGATGCCAGCGACCGTCTGTTGCAGTTCGGCCCTAGCCTCCGGGCTGAGATCCGGCCTCAGGTCGCTCCCTTCGCATGCGGCCTGTGCGGCGACGGGCAGCAAGAAGTAAATCAGCAGTGCAATCAGGCGCATCAGGATCATCCCGGAAATTTAAGTGTGACCGCGACATTGCCTTGGCCCGGTCATGTGTTCAAGCCAAGTGCATCTGATGTCTGGCGTTCGCGGCAAATTTGCATAGCATGGCGAAATGGACCGAGAGCAGGATTTATATCCCCCCATCAAGGCGCTGTTCGAGCGTCAGGGCTACACAGTCAAAGGCGAGGTGGGGGCCGCCGATATCGTTGCTATTAGGGATGGCGATGAGCCTGTGATTGTCGAGCTCAAGCTGCGGTTCTCATTGGCGCTGTTTCATCAGGCGATCACGCGGCTGAAGGTGACAGATCAGGTCTATATTGGTGTGTGCAAGCCCAAGGGACGAACTGCGCGTCGTGCGTTGAAGGATAATCTTGCGCTGTGCCGCAGGTTAGGTCTTGGATTGATCACTGTACGTGCCGACAGAACGGTCGAGGTGCAATGCGACCCCGGTCCTTATGCGCCCCGCAAAAACAAGGCAAAAGCGGTCCGTCTGCTGCGCGAATTTGACAGGTTGGAGGGTGATCCCAACGCAGGCGGGGCCACCCGGCACGGGATCGTCACGGCCTACCGGCAGGACGCGCTGAAATGTGCGGCGCATCTGGCTGAATGCGGCGCGACAAAAGGGGCAGAGGTCGCCCAGTCCACTGGCGTGGCCGCAGCCACGCGCTTGATGCGGGATAATCACTACGGGTGGTTCGACAAGGTCGAGAAGGGCGTCTACGCACTGTCCGCTGCGGGGGCGGAAGGATTAAAGCACTGGGCCTACAGCTGGGAACAGGCCGACTGATCCAGGCTGCAAAAAAATCCCTCACAGCTTGTTGACTCGGAGTTTCCGACCCCCTAGCTATGCGTCGTTATCACTCTGTACCCCTGAGTGCTAACGCCTCGCCAGCCGGCGAGGGGAGGATAATAAACTTTGAGCCCAAGGAGCTGCAAAGATGGCATTGAAACCGCTTCATGACCGCGTGCTGGTTCGCCGTACCGAAAGCGACGAAAAAACCGCTGGTGGTCTGATCATTCCCGATAGCGCAAAAGAAAAGCCCAGCGAAGGCGAAGTCGTTGCAACCGGCGAAGGCGCACGCAAGGACAGCGGCGAACTGATCGCAATGGCTGTTAAAGCTGGCGACAAGATCCTGTTCGGCAAATGGTCGGGCACCGAGGTCAACGTCGGCGGCGAAGAGCTGCTGATGATGAAAGAAAGCGACATCATGGGGATCATCGAGTAAGCGACCCGCTTCCTCTGATCTTCACTCCAATACATTTTCTCAAGGAGAAACGACATGGCTGCAAAGGACGTCAAGTTCGACACCGATGCCCGTAACCGCATGCTGGCAGGTGTGAACATCCTGGCCGATGCTGTTAAAGTGACCCTGGGCCCCAAAGGCCGCAACGTGGTTCTGGACAAATCCTTCGGCGCACCGCGCATCACCAAAGACGGTGTTTCGGTTGCCAAGGAAATCGAACTGGAAGACAAGTTCGAAAACATGGGCGCGCAGATGGTGAAAGAAGTCGCCAGCCGCACCAATGACGAAGCCGGCGACGGCACCACCACCGCAACCGTTCTGGCACAGGCAATCGTTCGCGAAGGTCTGAAGCAGGTTGCAGCGGGCCTGAATCCGATGGACCTGAAGCGCGGCATCGACCTGGCAACTGCCAAGGTTGTTGAAGGCATCAAAGACGCCTCGCGCGAAGTTAAAGACTCGGCGGAAGTTGCTCAGGTTGGCACCATCTCGGCCAACGGCGAAGCCGAAATCGGCCAGCAGATCGCAGACGCGATGCAGAAGGTTGGCAACGAAGGCGTCATCACTGTCGAAGAGAACAAAGGTCTGGAAACCGAGACCGACGTTGTCGAAGGTATGCAGTTCGACCGTGGCTACCTGTCGCCTTACTTCGTCACCAACGCAGACAAGATGATCGCAGAACTCGACGACTGCATGATCCTGCTGCACGAAAAGAAACTATC
Source organism: Ruegeria atlantica (assembly GCF_013033965.1). Classification (GTDB taxonomy): domain Bacteria; phylum Pseudomonadota; class Alphaproteobacteria; order Rhodobacterales; family Rhodobacteraceae; genus Ruegeria; species Ruegeria atlantica_D. Next base: position 419,150 of record NZ_WQFE01000001.1, on the reverse strand, counting down.
CTCGCTGCAGCCGATGGTTCCGCTGCTCGAGCAGGTGATCCAGTCGCAAAAACCGCTGCTGATCATTGCCGAGGATGTTGAAGGCGAAGCGCTGGCAACTTTGGTTGTCAACAAGCTGCGCGGCGGCCTGAAAATTGCTGCTGTCAAAGCACCGGGCTTCGGCGATCGCCGCAAGGCCATGCTTCAGGACATCGCAATCCTGACCGGCGGTCAGGTCATCAGCGAAGATCTGGGCATGAAGCTCGAGTCCGTCACCATGGACATGCTGGGCACCGCCAAGAAAATCGAAATCACCAAAGACGAAACCACCATCGTCGACGGTGCGGGCGAGAAAGCCGAGATCGAAGCGCGCGTTGCCCAGATCCGTACTCAGATCGAAGAAACCTCGTCGGACTACGACCGTGAGAAGCTGCAAGAGCGCGTTGCCAAACTGGCAGGCGGTGTTGCTGTTATCCGCGTCGGCGGCATGACCGAAGTTGAAGTGAAAGAGCGTAAGGACCGTGTGGACGATGCTCTGAACGCAACACGCGCTGCCGTTCAGGAAGGCGTTGTTGTCGGCGGTGGTGTTGCTCTGGTTCAGTCCGGCAAAGCGCTGGAAAACCTGAAAGGTGCAAACGCCGATCAGGACGCAGGCATCAACATCGTTCGCAAGGCAATCGAAGCGCCTCTGCGCCAGATCGCCGAGAACGCAGGTGTTGACGGTGCGGTTGTTGCTGGCAAGGTTCGCGAAAGCGACGACGCTGCATTCGGCTTCAACGCCCAGACCGAAGAATATGGCGACATGTTCTCGTTCGGCGTGATCGACCCGGCCAAAGTCGTCCGTACCGCTCTGGAAGATGCGGCATCGGTTGCTGGCCTGTTGGTCACCACCGAAGCAATGGTTGCTGACAAGCCCGCCAAAGAAGGCGCGCCTGCTGGCGGCGGCATGCCCGACATGGGCGGCATGGGCGGCATGATGTAAGACGTCGAATTCGCCGTGGCGAATTCTGACGGTCCCGACAGGCGCTTGGCTGTAAGGCCAAGCTGCCGAGAGGGAAGCATTAGTGCTTAGGGACGGGGTCGCCTTCGGGCGGCCCCGTTTCGTTTTATGGGCCACCCCCGCAGGAAAGTGAGTGTCCAAAACGCGCGTAACCCGCTATGCGATTGATATGAAACTGTTCCTGTTCACGTGCCTGACGATGTGCGCCTTTGCGTCCAATTCAATCCTGAACCGCTTGGCGATTGACAGCGGCGCCAGTGATCCCGCGGCCTTTGCCGTGGTGCGCGTTCTTGCCGGGGCGGTGATGCTGGCCGGGCTGGTTCTTCCCAGGACTGGCCATTTGCCTCTGTTTGACCGACGCAGAATTGCCGGGGCAGGGTCGCTTTCATTGTATATGATCGGTTTCTCGATCGCGTATCTGACGCTGGACGCAGGACTTGGCGCGTTGATCCTGTTCGGGGTGGTGCAGGTCATGATGTTCACTGTGACATCAGTGAAGGGCACGATCCCCACCAACCGGCAGATCGCAGGAGCTGCAATTGCGTTGTTGGGGCTGGGTTATGTGCTTTGGCCGTCCGGATCGATACAGGTCAATCCGGTTGGGGCGGCCTTGATGATCGCCGCCGGGATTGGCTGGGCGATCTATTCGCTGGTTGGCAAGTCCGAACCAGATGCCTTGTCTGGCACAGCCGCCAATTTCGTCGTGGCATTGCCTGTGACCACGCTGGCCTTGTTGGGGACCGGAGGGGTGTGGCACATGACGACGAATGGATACCTGCTGGCAGCCTTGTCCGGCGCGGTCACATCAGGGATGGGTTATGCACTTTGGTATCACGTTCTAAGGGAATTGACGCCCACAACGGCGGCTGTTGTTCAGCTCAGCGTTCCGATCATTGCCATAGTTGGTGGTGTCATTTTATTGGGTGAGGCTGCCAGCCTGCGCCTGATCCTTGGGGCCGGGCTGGTATTGGGCGGAATTGCACTGGCGGTTCTGCGCAGGACGCCGCGGTAGGGGTTTATTCGTCGGGCGATAGGCCTTATCTGGCGGCTATGCGTTACCTGCTTGCCCTCTTTTTGCTCGTTGTTCCCGCCATAGCGCAGGCCAAATGCGTGGTCCTGCTACACGGGCTGGCGCGGACCGAAGCGTCATTTACCGTCATGGAGCAGCTCTTCAAAACGCATGGATATACTGTGGTGCGTCCAGGGTACCCTTCCACTGACCTACCTATTCCCGAACTGGCTGCGCAGACGCTGCCAGATGCGTTTGCCGATTGTGGTGCCAATAGGGTCAATGTGGTTGCGCATTCGATGGGCGGCATCCTGTTGCGCTATTGGCTGCAAGACAATCATCCTGAAAATCTGGGCCGCGTGGTCATGCTTGGCCCGCCCAATCAGGGCAGCCAGCTGGTGGACGAACTTAGCGCGTATGAGGTGTTCGGGATGCTGAATGGACCGGCCGGTTTGGCGCTGGGCACGGGCCCCGAGGGTATTCCGAGGCAACTGCCGCCGGTGGATTTTGAGCTGGGCGTGATCGCAGGGGAGAATTCGTTGAACCCGCTGTTTTCTTCGATGATTGATGGCTCGGATGACGGGAAAGTGTCTGTTGAAACGACCAAGGTCGAAGGAATGGCGGATCATATCGTCCTACCGGTGACACACACTTTCATGATGAACAACCCGCGCGTAATGGCGCAGGCGTTGCATTTCATTGAGTTTGGGCAGTTTGATCCGCAGATCACTTGGCTGGACGGGGTGATGGAAATCATCGACGAAATCTGCATCGGGCAGGATTGCTCGGAACCCTCTTCGGAACGCTCTCAATGACCGCTCTCTCTCTGACATTTTCCGGCGCAGAGGTTCTGCTGCCGGACCGGGGCATGACGCGTGCAGATTTGCCCATTTCCGACGGGATCGTGCAACTGGACCATCCAGGCCGAACAATCGACCTGACCGGGTACCTTGTCTTGCCCGGCATCATTGACCTGCACGGTGACGGGTTCGAGCGCCACATCGCGCCGCGTCGCGGGGCGATGAAACAGATGGATGAGGGTATCCTGTCGGTCGAGGCTGAATTGGCTGCGAACGGGATCACCACGGCGGTTCTGGCCCAGTTCCTGAGTTGGGAAGGCGGCGTGCGCGGCCCCGAATTTGCGGGTCAGGTGTTCGATGCCATTACATCGGTCAAGGATCGCGTCGTGACCGATCTGTTGCCCCAGTTGCGGTTCGAAACCCACATGTTGGAGGAATACTCCAGCCTGCCTGAGCGTATCGCCAATTGGCAGGTGCCCTATGTCGTGTTCAATGATCACCTACCGCATGACCGGTTGGCCGAGGGGCGCAAGCCGCCACGACTGACGGGGCAGGCGCTTAAGGCCGGGCGCAATCCGGACGCACATTTTGAGATGTTGCTGTCCATGCATGCCCGTCGGGATGAGGTTCCCGCAGCCTTGGACGCGCTCTGTGCGGCGCTGTCCGAGCAGGGTGTCCGTATGGGCAGCCATGACGACGCAACGGCCGAAACTCGTGCCAATTGGCGTGCGAGAGGTGCTCAGATTGCCGAATTTCCCGAAACGCTAGAGGCAGCCGAGGCCGCACGGGCTGCGGGTGATCACGTCATCCTTGGTTCTCCCAACGTGGTGCGTGGGGGGTCGCATAAGGGCAATGTCAGCGCGCTGGATTTGATCACGATGGGGCTGTGTGATGCGCTGGCCTCGGATTACCATTATCCCAGTCCTAGGCGAGCGGCTTTGATGCTTGCCAAATCCGGTCTGTTGGATCTGGCCGGAGCCTGGGCGTTGGTCTCTTCAGGTCCGGCACGGGTTCTTGGGTTGCAGGACCGGGGCACTCTAGCCCCGGGTCAACGCGCAGACCTAGTGATCCTTGATGCTCGGTCCCACCGCGTCGCCGCCACGCTGGCTGGCGGGCGGGTTAGTTTCATGTCCGGCGATATCGCCGCACGGTTCGTGGGCTGAGTTACCGCGTGATGCGGTTGAAATGCGCCATCTTACGGCCCGGTTTGACCTCAGCCTTGCCATAGAGATGAAGCGCCACGTCGCGTTCCCGCGCCAATTCCGGCACGCGGTCCATATCGTCGCCGATCAGGTTCTCCATGACCACGTCTGAGTGGCGTTGACCATCGCCCAACGGCCAACCGGCTACGGCGCGAATATGCTGCTCAAACTGATCCACCGCGCATCCATTCTGAGTCCAGTGGCCCGAGTTATGCACCCTTGGCGCAACCTCATTCACGATCAAACCTTCCGACGTGACGAACAGCTCGACTCCCATAACACCGACATAGTCCAGCGCGTTCAGAATGTTGGCAGCCAACAGAACCGCATCCGTCCGCTGCGCCGGGGCGAGGCGGGCAGGGACCGTAGTCGTGTGCAGGATGCCATCGCGGTGCACGTTCTCGCCGGGGTCGAAACAGGCCACCTGACCGTCGATACCGCGGGCGGCGATGACCGATACCTCGTGGCTGAAGTTGACGAACCCTTCGAGGATTGCGGGCGCGCCTGCCATATCGGCCAGGGCAGCCTCGGCATCCTCGGGACCGCGCAACCGCGCCTGTCCCTTGCCGTCATAGCCAAAGCGGCGGGTTTTCAGGATGGCCGGCGTGCCGATCTGGTCAATCGCTGCCTTCAGGCTGTTTAGATCCGTGATGTCGGCGAACGGTGCCGTCTTCAAACCTAACCCGGCAAGGAAGTTCTTTTCGGTCAACCGGTCCTGACTGACGCGCAGTGCCTCGCGTCCGGGGTGGATCGGGCAATTTGCTTCCAACAGGTCCAACGCTTCGGTTGGGATGTTCTCGAATTCATAGGTGATGACATCAACCGACTCGGCAAACGCTTTCAGCGCCGCAGCGTCGTCATAGACTGCAGTGGTCACACGATCCGCCACCTGACCGGCGGGTGGGTTGGCACCTGGCTCAAAGATGTGGGTTACAAAGCCCAACCGGGCTGCCGCGACGGACAACATCCGGCCCAATTGACCACCGCCCAGAATTCCAATCCGCGCCCCCGGAGAAAGCATGTCCGTCATCAGTCTGTCCCCAATCTTTTTCCAATCGCCTGCAGGGCCGAGCGCAGCGCATCATGTGCTTTGCCCGCATGCAATGCCTGCGTCATCTGCAGGCTGAGTGTTCCGTCTGTCGCCAGCGCGTCCCGTTCCTCGGCCAGACGCCCGGCTTGCCCGGTTTGCATCGTCTGCAGGAATCCGGACAAAAGCTGTGTTGTGTAGAACTCAGAGGCATCCGCGTCGCCTGTCTGCTCGGCCAACCACTCGGCACCTGTTGCCATCACGTCCAGAATGCCCGGGACCATCGCGCAGATCGCAAAATGCGCATTCAGCGCCGCCTCGGTTGCGACTTTTACAACCGGGTTTTCGGGTTCGAACAATTCGGCCAGCAAGGCATCGTTGCCAAACGCGGCGAGTGGGCATCCACCTTGTCGCAAGAACCCCAAAGGGATCGTTTGAACGAAGTCAGTCGCCGGAGCGCACAGGGATGCAAGCTGGTCCGCCGATACAGCTGCCATCACCGATACGATTTGCTGATCCGAGCGAAAACTCAGCTTATCCAAAACTTCCGGGGCGATCTGAGGGCGTAGGCAAAGAAAAACGATATCCGATGCGTCGATAACCGCTTGTGGGTTTGTGACCGTTACGCCAAGTTCAGCCTTCAAATCAGCCGAGACTTTGGCGTTTCGCTCTGTAACGGCGATTTCGTGCCCCTTGGCCGCAAGAAAACGCGCAATGGGGGCTGCGATATGTCCGGTTCCGATAAAGCCGATACGGCTCATCCCTGCGGTTCCTCGGGGATAGAAGCAGACAAAGCTTCGCGCCAGGCATCCAGCCGATCAGCCAATGCAGCGTCCTGCAAGGCGAGGATGCCGGCCGCCATCAACCCGGCATTGGCCCCACCGGCCGCGCCGATAGCCATCGTCGCCACCGGAAATCCTTTGGGCATCTGCACGATGGAGTATAGCGAATCGACGCCTGACAGGGCACGGGTCTGAACAGGCACACCGATCACCGGCACGCGCGTCTTTGAGGCCATCATCCCGGGCAGATGTGCAGCACCGCCCGCACCCGCGATAATCACATCCAAGCCACGCTGAACGGCTGTTTTGCCATAATCCCACAGGCGATCCGGAGTGCGATGCGCCGAGACGATGCGCTTTTCATACGCAATGCCCAGTTCATCCAGAATATCCGCGGCTTCTTTCATCGTGGGCCAGTCCGACTGGCTGCCCATGATGATCCCCACTTTCACATCGCTCATCCGCTTGTCGCCTCTGCCTGTCGAAAGAGCGCGCACTATAGCCAAATCGGCCTATCTGGCAATGCGGTACAGGGGCTTTAGGCGATGATATCCGGGGTCAAACGGTCTTCGATCACACGAATGATGTCCTTGAGGCGCAGTTTCTGCTTTTTCAGCCGTTTGATCGTCAGCTGATCTGATGTGCCGGTGGCCTGCAGCGCCTCGATCGCTTCGTCCAGATCGCGGTGCTGGCGGCGAAAAACCTCCAGCTCGACCCGAAGAACTTCGTCAGTTTTCATCGAAATGTCAGTGGGCGCGTTCATGGGCGACTCGGTCTTTATTGTGGTGCTTTCCACACAAGATAGTGTGTCAGGGTTTATCCGGCCAGACCTTGTGGACATCCCTGCATATTCCCATATTCTATCATACGCGGTTGCCAGAACGGGGCCGCACCACACGTCGCTTTGACAATAAAGGACGAAAATACGTGTCAAAACTTACTCTTGGCTCATACCCGCATCTATTGGGGTTCGAGCAATTGGAACGCCTTCTGGAACGGTCTGCAAAGGCCGGAAACGAAGGATACCCGCCCTATAACATCGAACAGACCTCGGATTTTTCCTATCGCATCACTCTGGCCGTGGCCGGTTTTGCGGAAGAAGACCTGTCGATTACCATCGAGGACCGCCAATTGGTGATCCGGGGCCGTCAACGCGACGATAGCGAGGGGCGCATCTTTCTGCACCGTGGCATCGCGGCACGTCAGTTTCAGCGCATGTTTGTGTTGGCGGACGGTGTCGAGGTGGGCGAGGCGATCATGGAAAACGGTCTGCTGCATGTGGATCTGACCCGCGCTGTGCCGGAAACCGTGGTGCAGACAATCAATATACGGAAGGGGTAAGAGCAATGAATACACCGATTGAGATTAACGCCGAAGGCGACCGCATCGTCTATGTCAAAGCCGTCGATGTTGCTGACTTGCCGCGTGAAGTGCGCGAACAGGCCGGTGATCTGGATCAGCTTTATGCAGTACATGACTCCGACGGCCAGCAGCTGGCACTGGTCGCAGACCGCAAGCTGGCCTTTGTTCTGGCGCGCGAACATGACTTTTCCCCGGTGGCCGTTCACTGAGACGGCCCCCACAGCGCGTGATTTTCCCGTGACATCCGTCGCCCTTCGGGTGAGATATGCGAACCAACACAGGTTCGCAGGGCGGAGGCTTCAATAAATGAGCTGGTTTGATTTCGACTGGGTGGACGCGTTCAGCGACCGTGCCTTTGGCGGAAACGGTTGCGCCGTGGTTCATGGTGGTGCCGGGCTGCCAGAAGATGTCTGTACCGCGTATGTGCGCGAGACCTCGTTGGTTGAATGCACCTTCACCGGCCCGTCCGATGTGGCCGATGTTCGAGTGCGCTATTTTTTGGCCAGCCGTGAAATTCCCTTTGCAGGACATCCGACCATTGCCACTGTCGCGGCGATGCGGGCGCGTGGATTGTTTCAGGGCGAGTCTCTGACGCTTGAAACCGGGGCAGGGATCGTATCGGTCCAACTCAACGGTGATGAGATTGAGATGACACAGATCGCACCGCAATTTGGTGCGATGGTTCCTGCCGATCTTGTTGCCGCTGCCATCAATCTGCCGGAAAATGCGATCATCTCGCCACCTCAGATGGTCTCAACCGGGTTGCCGTTTTGTGTCACTGTTCTGCGCGATCTTGAAGCGCTGCGTGCTGCAAAGTTGACTGAAGAACCTCTTCGCAAGGTCATTGAGGCCGGAGGGTATTCTGGATCGGACATGGCCGAGCCGTATATTGTGACGCTCCAGGGTGCGACTGAGGCTGGAGATACGTTTTCGCGCCTGATGATGTTGCCGCCCAGCCCTCCCGAGGATCCGTTCACCGGATCCGCGACCGGAGCAATGGCGGCATATCTCTGGAAATACGGTTTGATGCCAAAGGATACGTTTACAGCTGAACAGGGCCATGACCTGGGCCGCCCGGGTCAGGCGACTGTGACGCGCGTCGGACCTGCAGATGAAATGACAGGCATCAAGGTGGCGGGTCGTGGCTTTGTGTTAATGCGCGGTCAGGTCAACTTGCCCGAGCAATTGTCATGACTGAACCCGCGATCGCCATCCTGCCCTATGGGCACCGGTTGGGGCCAAGACTGGCTTCGGTTCCAGTCGCCAATCTGATCTGGCCCGAAGGGTGCCCCGAGCGTCTGACGGGCAAATCGGTTGGCGATCTTGAGCGTACCGACCACCTGATTATGTACCCCAATTCAACCGTTCATCTGCGCCTGCGCCGAGGGACCCGCGCTCGGATTTCGTTAATGATGGGCGAACCTTCGGCCATTCACGCCAAACACGACAAAATGCTGCGGTTTACTTGGCGGCGGTTCTTTCGCGTGATGACTTTCCACGATGTGCTGCTGCAAAACCTTCCGAATGCAGTGTTTCTGCCATATGGCGTGACGATGGTGCCGGATTGGCGTGACTTGGATGTTGAGAAGACGAAAGCCTGTTCGCTGATCGCCTCGGCCAAGCGTGATCTGCAAGGCCACCAGCTGCGCCATTCGGTGATAGACTGGGTCCGAGAAACGGATGCCGATGTGGATATCATGGGGCGGGGCTACACGCCTTTTGATCGCAAATCAGACGGGCTGGCACCCTATCGTTACTCTGTTGTGATCGAGAATGTGCGCGAGAAGAACTATTTCTCGGAAAAACTGACAGACGCAATCTTGTGTTCAACGGTTCCGATTTACTGGGGCTGCCCGAATATCAGAGACTTCATAGATACATCCGGTATGATCCTGTGTGAATCCGAGGCCGACATTCGGCGCGCGATCAATGGCTTGTCCGCCGACGACTATGCCGAACGACTGCCGCACCTGAGGGCTGCGAAAAGCAAGGCGGCAGAGTTTGGTGACTTCGAAGGCCGCGCGGTGCGAACCCTTCGGGAACAGATAAACGCGGCCTAATGGTTCGACGGTTGCGGAGTCAGCCATCCCACAGGCAAGATTGGGTTTGCCGAGGCGTCGATCCCATGCCGAAGACAAAGCCTCTGCAGGTATGATCCTCTGACTGGCAATCCGGCGGTTTTGCTGGCCATGAACTTTTTCTGATGCCCGTACACATGGACCGAATGCACCCCATGGCGTTCGATCTCGTCTGTTGAAATGCGCGGGTCGTGCAGTTTCCACAGCTGTTCCTTGGACAAGGGATAGAACACATCAGCCTTCATCGCATGCTTGTCCTCGCCCGTTTCACGCAAGAAGTGCTCCAGTGCTTTGGGGCCCGAGCTGCCCCAGGGCAGTGCTTCGATGCCCCAGGTCTCTCCGTTTCGGATGCGCCGGCGATTGTGTCGAAACAGCCGCCCACCGCGCCAGGGCTGGGTCGGGTTGGCCGAGGTCACAAAGTCAATCCACAACGCCAGTATCTCTGAATCTTCCGGCAGGCGCAGAACGCCGTTGGGAAAGGCCCCATCTTGCGAGCTGCCAAAAATGTAGGACGAAGAAAAATCGAATGGCTTGACGCAATAGGCATCCAGGTCGACCCAGATAAAAGGGGTTTTCTGCATAAGTCGCAGCCGGAAGATGTCCGAGAACACAGCCACCCGCAATCGGTCTTCCGGTCGGAAGTCAAACGGCGGGGGCCAGAGGATATCAACGGCGGGCTGCATCTCGACACCGCTGGGCACGCCTTGGACATCATGCACGGTATACAGGACAAACCGGTGACCGTTGTCCAAAAAGGATTGAATGCACAGCGCCTCGAGCCAGCTTAAATTTGAACCGAACCAGAAACTGGCAATTGCAGGCAGGTCGCGGGTCATGGGCTCTTTGCGTTTGAACGGGTCTTGTATTTGCACCAAGGTGGTGCGCGGTTGTCAATCCGGCACAAAAAAAGCGGCCACAAAAGGCCGCTTTTGAGTGTCTGTGATCGCCGCGACTACGATGCTGCAACCAGACCCATGCTTTCCAGCTTTAGCAGAACCTGATGGGCGCAGTTGTCGACCTCGACATTTTCGGTCTCAACGCTCAGCTCGGGGCTTTCAGGCACGTCGTAAGGGTCCGAGATACCAGTGAACTCTTTTATCTTGCCTTCGCGGGCTAGCTTATAAAGTCCTTTGCGGTCGCGACGTTCGCATTCCTCAATGCTGGTGGCAACGTGTACTTCGCAGAAGGCACCGAATTGTTCGATCTCTTCCCGAACCGCGCGTCGGGTCGTGGCATATGGCGCGATCGGTGCACAGATAGCGATGCCTCCATTCTTGGTGATCTCGCTGGCCACATAGCCGATGCGGCGGATGTTCAGGTCACGGTGTTCCTTCGAAAAGCCCAGCTCGGACGACAGGTTTTTCCGCACGATGTCGCCATCCAGCAAGGTAACGGGGCGGTCGCCCATCTCCATCAGCTTGACCATAAGGGCGTTGGCGATGGTCGATTTGCCGGAACCCGAAAAGCCGGTGAAGAACACGGTGAACCCTTGCCGCGAACGCGGTGGAAAGCGGCTGCGCAGCTCTTGCACAACTTCGGGGAACGAGAACCATTCCGGGATCTCAAGACCTTCACGCAAACGACGGCGCAGCTCGGTGCCCGAGATGTTCAGGATGGTGACGTTGTCCTTGTCGAGGATTTCGTCATTCGGCTCGTATTGCGCGCGTTCCTGCACATAGACCATGTGTTTGAAGTCAACCATCTCGACGCCGATCTCGTCCTGGTACTTACGGAACAGATCTTGCGCGTCATAGGGGCCGTAGAAATCTTCGCCTTGGCTGTTCTTACCCGGGCCTGCATGGTCGCGGCCGACGATGAAATGCGTGCAGCCGTGATTGGCGCGGATCAACCCGTGCCAGACGGCCTCGCGCGGGCCAGCCATGCGCATTGCCAGGTTCAGCAGCGACATCGATGTGGTTGAGGCCGGGTATTTGTCCAGCACGGCCTCATAGCAGCGCACGCGGGTGAAATGATCCACATCGCCGGGTTTGGTCATGCCAACGACCGGATGGATCAGCAGGTTGGCCTGGGCTTCCTTCGCGGCACGGAAGGTCAGCTCCTGATGCGCCCGGTGCAGCGGGTTACGGGTCTGGAATGCCACGATGCGACGCCAGCCAACTTTGCGGAAATAAGCGCGCAGCTCGTTCGGAGTGTCGCGGCGCGCGCGAAAGTCGTAGTGCACAGGCTGCTGAATACCGACCACCGGGCCGCCCAGATACACCTTGCCCGCGACGTTATGCAGGTAGTTGACCGCCGGGTGCGCTTCGTCATCGGCGCCAAATACCTTTTCCGCCTCGCGCGCCTTGTCGGGCGTCCAGCGGTCCGTGACGGTCATGGTGCCCAGAATGACGCCTTCCTGATCGCGCAGAGCGATGTCTTGGCCAAGCTCAATCTTGTCGGCGAACGCCTCGTCCACATCCAGAGTGATGGGCATCGGCCATAGGGTGCCGTCGGCCAGCCGCATGTTTTCAACGACAGTGTCGTAGTCCGCCTGGCTCAGAAATCCCTTGAGCGGGTTAAACCCGCCATTCATCAGCAATTCCAAATCGCAGATCTGGCGCGGGCTCAGGTCCCAGCTGGTCAGGTCGGCGGCTTCCACCTTCAGTTTCTGCGCCGACTCGTACGAGACAAACAGTTCGGGGATCGGGGCCAGGTTACTTAACATCGTCATTGGAATACTCTTGTAGAAGTGCTGCTTTGCCGTTGATTTAGGGGCGTTTGCCCCGGCTTTTGGGTGAAGTCCATATACCTTGGTGAAACAAAGGACGATATGCGCGGTTTTTCTGCGGAATGGAAGGATATTCCGGTTTGCGCGGCAATCTGCGAAGCTGGTCCCTGGGGCGGGCAACAATTTCACTGAATTGAGGGCGAGTGTTCTTATGCTGCGACACTGGCGTTCAAATCCGCAGCTGTAAGGACCGGCAGGGCGGGAATCGGGCGATCCACACCCCGCAGTTCAAACGATCGGACCTGCCGCATATCGCCGTCATAGCCTGCTGCCAGCAACAACTCTTCCGAGACCAGTAGTTCGCAGCCCAGTGTTTTGGTTTCGGCCTCCAATCTACTGGCCACATTCACTGTGTCGCCGATGATCGTGCGGGCGGCGTGACCTGCAGCACCGATTTCACCCAGAACAAGATCGCCCAGATGCAGACCCATTCCGATGCGAATTCGGGGGCTGCCTTCTGTTTCCAACTGCTGGTTGAAATGCTGCAGGGCAAGGCTGATTTCCGCAGCCGCTCTCATCCCGGCACGTGCGGAACTCTGGGCGTCGGCGGTTTCGAACACTGCCAGTAAACCGTCGCCCATGTATTTGTCGACTACTCCGCCCTCGGCTGTGATCGCGGGAACAATGGCGTCAAAAAAGCGGTTCAGCAGGAAAACAATGTCATAGGGCAGTTGACCAGCGGTGAGCGAGGTGAAGCCACGCATGTCCAAAAACAGCACCGCCAGTTGTCGTTCCTGACCCTGACTGGCATGTGCCCGGTGTCGCCCGCCATCCGGGCGGAACATGCGAAACGCCGTGATTGGAGCCATCGGGCGGATTTGGCACGCCAGCCGGGCGCCTTTCGGGGCACTGACCGCGGCCAGGCTTCGGGCTTCGACCTCGCCGGGTTCAGGCAGTTGATCTGCGCCATCCTCAACAATCACCCGGCAGGTGGTGCAGCGCCCTTTGCCACCACATAGTGCCGTGTGAGGAATACCGTTGGCCTGGGATATTTCTAGCAAGGTCATTCCTTTTTCGGCGACAACCTCAGGGCCTTGAACGTATTTAACGCGTACAGAATGTCGGCGACGCCAGAGCTTACGGATCGCGAATACCGCCAGGGATGCGCCAAGAGCCACCCAGAACGCCATAAGGGCATTGTCCTTTACGCTGAACAAAACCTGGAATTCTTCCGGAGATGGCCAGTTGTAATGCTCGATATACTGTTCGCGCAAAAACGGGTCTGCAAAATCGGCCCAGATGCGGCGCCCCTCCGTCAGTACTCCGGCAAGGGCAAAAGTTGGGACAAACACAGCCACGCCAATCAGGTAAGGCACCAACTTGGGCCACCAGTTGGTCAGCCGCAGCCACATGTGTAATCCGATACAACCATGCACCCACACCACCAACAAAAGCAGGCTTTGCATCCAGACCGCGTAGCTGGGCCACATCAGTACGATGATGTACCCCATTTCATCGTTCACATCGAAGACCGTGTTCGCATAGCGCGTTTGCACGATGTGCGAGATAAGCTGCAGTGGGATCATCAAACCCAAAATCATCTGCAACCCGGTGCTGAACGACATTCGTAAAGTCCGGCGGCGACTGATCGAGTGCAGTGCCAGGCCTGCGTGGACCAAAAGAGCAGCATATAGAAGCACGCTGCCGACATTGTGGCGCGTGATCACATGCCGGGCGTCCTGCATGTTATGCAAATAGTCTGTGTGAAACAGACCCAGGCCGATGTTGATAAAGTGAAAGAACGCAAAGGCAAACAGGATCAGGCCGCTGCCGATCCTCAGCCGGGTTGCCCACCCGCCTTGCCACAGAACAGTTTTCAATCAGTTCACCTGCATTCGCCACGTCTGGGCCGAGTCTGATACGCCGCGGCTTAGCGGTCAAGCCGTGGTTGTGGATAGGGCGGTGTCCAATCCGTCGGCGGCCCGTCCACGCGGATCAGAGACGGCGACAAGTCGAACAGCACGATATGGCTGAGGTCGGGGCGCGAGCGCGAGCTGTATATCAACCCGTCAGCGCCTGCGACACGCGCGCGGTCCGAGAACCGCCATGTCGGCGAGGTGCCCCGTTTGGCGTGAATGTCCTGCCAAACGATTGATGCCTCGCGCTGTCCACGTAAGTCGACCAGTTTTGCGCCTGTCACGATTGCCCGCTGTAAGACCCGTGGCGGATCGCCCGCCGAGACATATCGCCGAATGGCAACCCCGGCGCCCTCTGCGCTTAGCGAGGCGTAAACTGCTGTCTGCCCCGCGTAATGAAAACGCCCCTCTGGCGCCTGGGCAGGGGCCATAGGGGCGTCCATTTGTGATAGAAACAGAATTCTCCAGACCGAGCCGGAGAATTCCAGCATCAGATCAATCCTGCTCGGCCAGGAAGCGCTCGGCGTCCAGTGCGGCCATGCATCCCATGCCGGCGCTGGTCACCGCCTGGCGATAGATGTGGTCCGTCAGATCGCCCGCCGCGAATACACCGGGCACCGAGGTTTCGGTCGAACCCGGCTTGGTCACCACATAGCCACCCATATGGGTCTCCAGCGAGTCTTTGACCAGTTCATTGGCCGGTGCATGCCCGATCGCTACAAATACGCCCTTACAGGGGATCTCGGTGATCTCACCGGTCTTCACGTTCTTGACGCGCGCACCTTCAACGCCCAGCGGGGCATCGGTGCCGATCACCTCGTCCAACTCGTGGAACCACAGGGGTTCGATTTTCTCATGCTTCAGCAGGCGGTCCTGAAGGATCTTTTCGGCGCGCAGTTCATCGCGACGGTGGATCAGCGTGACCTTGCTGGCAAAATTCGTCAGAAACAGCGCCTCTTCCACGGCGGTGTTGCCGCCTCCGATCACCACGATTTCCTGCCCGCGATAGAAGAAACCATCGCAGGTGGCGCACGCCGAAACTCCAAAGCCCTTGAATTTCTCTTCCGACGGCAGCCCCAGCCACTTGGCGCGCGCGCCGGTGGCCAGAATGACCGCATCTGCGGTGTAGATGGTTCCGCTGTCGCCTGTTGCGGTGAACGGGCGTTTACTGACGTCCAGATCGTTGATTATGTCACCGATGACCTCACAGCCCATCGCCTTGGCATGATCTTGCATGCGCACCATCAGGTCTGGACCTTGAACCTCAGTATCTCCGGGCCAGTTTTCGACTTCGGTTGTTGTGGTCAGTTGCCCCCCCGGCTCGATGCCCTGAACCAAAATGGGCTCCAGCATCGCGCGGCTGGCATAAACGCCGGCCGTGTAACCGGCCGGTCCCGATCCGATGATCAGAACCCTGGTGTGTCGTGTTTCGGCCATAGTACCCCCAACTCGATCTGCCTGATTGGGGCATGCGGCCCCTGACGGATGGATATAGCGACCACCGCGCAGGGCTTAAACCCCCAACCTTTTGACAGGCCGCTATGCATTTGCGGCAGGGTGCCAAAAAAAAGAACATTGAAAATATAGAATATTGCGCAAGTGCGAAAGATAATTGCGCATTGGTCGGGTGCTGATATAACAACCGAAAATTCAGGAGCATTTCATGGTCGCGATACGACTGGATGAGATTGACCGCAAGATTCTAGCGGAATTGCAGGCAGACGGGCGCATGACAAATGTCGAGTTGGCAAAACGGGTCGGTATTTCCGCACCACCTTGCCTGCGGCGTGTGCGTACGTTGGAAGAATCCGGACTTATCCGCGGCTACCATGCCGACGTGAACTCTCGCGAGCTGGGGTTCGAAGTTCAGGTCTTTGCGATGGTAGGGCTTGAAAGTCAGGCGGAATCCGAACTCAACGCATTCGAGGAACGCTGCCGCGAATGGCCTTTGGTTCGGGAATGCCACATGTTGAACGGCGAGGTGGACTTTATCCTGAAATGCGTCGCCCCTGACCTGAGCAGCTTCCAGCAGTTTCTAACGGGTGATTTGCTAACCACGCCCAACGTGGCCAGCGTGAAAACATCACTGGTTATCCGCGGCGCAAAAGACGAACCCGGCGTCCCGTTTGACGTTCTCGAAGAACGAATGAACCGGACGGCGTGAACATCATTCGCTTTTGATGTGGCTTTGACGGCGGCAGAAAAGCTGCGACCGTCAAAGAAAGAACCCAACTAATTATCAGCTGCATGATGCCCCCACACTGCAGTTAGTTTTTGTTTTCAGGCCGTAAGCGCATCTACCTCACCGTCACCTGCACGCGGCAGAACCAGCGGACCGAAATCGTTCAGCGATTCGATATGCGCAAACAAGTTCAGGTAGATCGACCTGAGCGATCGGCTGACCTGACGCACGGCATTGACGCCCGGATGGTAGGATTCGAATTGCAGACCGTCGACCTTGATGACCGAATGGCGTTTCAGGCAGATGTGAAACAGCTCAATCGGTGTCGGCGGCAGCGTTTCGATAACGCTCATGCCGTCCTGGAACTCATGGACTGGGGTCAGAATTTCACCGCCACCGTGCAAATGGCGCAGATGCGCCGGTGCGCCCAGCAAGCGCGCGGCGGGTCCTGCGATCACGCCCGACAGCGGCTTTTGCATTCCAAACGTATCAGCCATGATCCGCGTAAGTGGGCGCGTTCGGCCACGCGAATCCTCGCGTCCGGGAATCAATGTCACCGACCCTTTCCACAGGACCGTCTGCAGTTCGCCATCCTGTGTCAGAACCGAGTCGCCCGGAAGCAGATCTTCGATCGCCAATGGGCCGTGTTCGGTTTCCACCAATGATCCGCGCGTAAAAGCGCAGAACGCGTCTTCGAACATGGGCAAAGCCGGGGCGATGTGGCGCGTTAGCGATACATCTCCGTTTGGCATCAAAGTACTGACTTCATAGCGCCGCAACTGCGCTTTTGGTTTTGCTTTGGTCCTCGGAATTTCGCGCAACATGGCCGAAGTGTCGACCGCATTTCGGGCTGCGCGGGCCAAGGAATGTGGAATTGCCATTTTTATTCCGTCCCTTCTAAAATACCGTTCAGACGGGTAGAGCCCTCCGTACAGGGCAACCTGACCGGCGTATTTTTTGTCTTTAATGAGATGGCGACCTCAGGGCGCACGCCTTCCCGGCGTCGCAACGCGATGAATTTCCGCTTTCCTTTGGTCAACGCACTGACCCCCCAGACAAACTCATTACAACGCAGGCGAAAATTACCCACGCACACACGCCCCTGAACCTAGCCGCTGGAAAACTCAGCGGTTGGTCACACACCGGCCCGGAGCACCCCTCCGGTGTGTGTCTTGACCCTTGGAACCGGCAGCTTGGTTCCGCGGGCGTTGGTCAACGTTGGCGTGCCAAACGGCGCGCAACTCTGACCGAAGAGCTGGAAACCCGTTTCCACGGCATTTCCGGTGCCTGCTCTCGAGTGGCCGCAACGACGGCACTGAGAAAGCGAGATTTGACCTTCATGTTTTTGTTCCTGCTCGTGCCCGGGGAGCGAACACCCCGAATTCCTGTGTCGGATCACTGTGACGCGTCAATGCGGCACCGATAAGGCTGATCCGAGGTTAAAGCAGCATTATTGAAGGTCAGCAGGTCCTCTTCTTTTGGAATGCCTCGCACAACTGAGAAATCATTTGATAAACATCTGAGTGCGGACAATAAAAATCAAAATGTCTCGATACAAACAGACACAACAAATGTGGCAAAAAAGCGGCGAATTTGCCACATTTGGGGCGAGCCCTACAATTTAATGGCGGAAATCAGGCGACCGTAATCGGCTTCGTTTGCGTGGGTTGAGCGGCGATAGGAGTAGAACCTGTCCGGGTCAGAATAGGTGCAGTGCCGCGTCCATTCGGCCTGACCTACTCCGGCTTGTCGCAACCTGTGCAACCCAAAGGCGGGCAGGTCGAACTGCAGCCGATCCCCAGTACCGTTTGCAAAGAACCTGAGATTCTCAGGCGAATCCGCCGCGAATTCATCCAGAAAGTCGGGGCCAACCTCATAGGCGCCTTGAGAAATTGTTGGACCAATGACGGCGACGGTATTTTTTCGTTGTGCCCCCAATGCCTCCATTGCGTCCAAGGTTGCTTCCAAAACGCCGTCCAATGCACCGCGCCAGCCAGCATGCGCGGCTCCGATCACATTCGCGTCAGAATCGGCGAACAGGACCGGTTGGCAATCCGCCGTGAGAATCGTCAGCGCCAATCCGGGTGTCGCGGTGACAACGGCATCTGCCTTGGGTTTGTCGCCATTTATCGGTGCGTCCACCGTCAGAACAGTCGGCGAATGCACTTGATGTACGCCGACCAACGAGTCCGATTCGACCTCCATCGCGGCGGCGACGCGCTGGCGGTTCACCGTCACTGCTTCGGTTTGGTCAGAAGACCCATAGCCGCAGTTTAAACCCGCAAAAATACCGGAAGACGCACCGCCCCGACGGCTGAAGAACCCGTGGCGGACAGGCGATAGGATGTCCGAGGTCAGAATTTCCAAAGTCATGGTTCCAGTCCCGGTGGAGGTGCAGCATATGAAGGGTAGAGGCCCAGTACTTTGAACAGGTTTCCCATTTCCTCGGGGTGCGTCAACCGGCGATGTGCAGCAATGAGTGTCTCAAGCTCAGACCCGCCGAGTGGCGTCGCCAATGCCTGCGCGCGGGCCGTAATACCCAGCCGCTCCAGAAATACGCCCTGAGGTGTCAGCTTTGTATGAGCGCAACCTGCTGCGTGTGCTGCCAGGGCAAGGGGTTCGAAATCTACATGCGCCGTCAAATCCGCATGGCCCGGCGCCTGCAGAGGATCAACACGTTCATGTGATCGCAATGCTTGAAATGTGTCGCCCAGCGAGTGCCAGTCTCCGTAATCAATGATCAGCGCAGCGCCACCATGCGACGCGATACGGCCTGCTGTCACGGTCAGAATCGGAATCGCGGTCGGGCAGAGCTCAACCAGATCACCGTCTTCAGTGTCGGTTATGCGATCCGCAAGAGCAACCTGGCTTGTGTTCGGCCCTAGTCCAAACGTCAACGATTCGCCCTCTGCGCCAATCAAACGCTCGCGCCAGCCCTCACCTTCACGTAGGAACTGGCGGATCGGCAGGGCGTCAAAGAACTCGTTCGCCACCAGAAACAGCGGAGCTTCGGGCAGGTCGGTAAGCGAATCGATCCAGCGTGGATTGTGATTGCTGAGTGTTTGGGCCTGCCTGTCCCGCAAGGCTGGGGAGGCTTCGAACAGAACGATTTCGGCCGCCGCATGGAAGCCCGGCACGCGGCCGGTGGCGCGCAGGATATCTGCCATCAGGGTGCCGCGCCCCGGTCCCAACTCGGCCAGAATGAACTTGTCCGGCTTTCCCTGATCTGACCAGCTTTGCGCCAGACTCAGCCCGATCACCTCTCCGAACATCTGGCTGATTTCCGGGGCTGTGATGAAATCCCCCTGTGCACCCAGCGGATCGTGGGTTGAATAATACCCGAACTTGGGATTCAGGAGGCATTCGGTCATGAATTCGGCCACGCTCATCGGGCCGTTCAGCGCGATTTGCGCTAGCAGGTGATCCTTCAGACTCATGGCGCCGATCGCGCGCGCAACGCGAGCCAAAGGCCAAGCGCGATCATCGGCAACGACAGAAGTTGTCCCATCGTCAGGCCGTACCCACCAACATGCCACGCTAGCCCCAGCGGATTGCCGGGCGAGACAAATTGCGCGTCAGGCTGGCGAAAGAACTCGACAAGAAATCGCGAAGCCCCGTAGCCTGCCAGAAAGATGCCGGTCACAAGGCCCGGCTTGTGAAATGCCCTGCGCCGGTAGGCCATCCACAGCAACAATGCACCCAGCAACAACCCTTCCAACGCGGCTTCGTACAGCTGCGAAGGATGACGGGCACACATCCCGGCGACAACGCCGGGGCAGTCTTGCGCGGCGGCGCCGGGAAAGATCACCGCCCACGGAACCTCGCTGGGTCGTCCCCAAAGTTCGGCATTCGTGAAATTCGCCAGTCGGCCCAGCAGCAAGCCGGGTGGAACAGCATGCGCAATCAGATCGGCCATGGACAAAACCGGTATTTGATGCCGCCGCCCGTAAAGGTATGACGCGACAACAACCCCCAGCAGCCCCCCATGAAAGGCCATCCCGCCCTGCCAGATCTTCAGAATGTCCAGCGGGTGCGACAGGTAATAACCTGGTTGATAGAACAGAACGAACCCCAGACGCCCGCCCAGAATCACGCCAAGGATGATCCAGGTGATCAGATCCTCCAGCTGCTGTGGCTTCATCGGTGGCGTATCTGCAAGCCAAAGCGCCGGGCGTTTCAGCGCCATGGCACCCAATCGCCACGCGATCAGAATGCCGGCTATATAGGCCAGCGCATACCACCTTAGTGCGAACTCCATCCCGAACAGCGAGATCGAGAAAACTTCGGGCGAAAGGTCGGGGAAATTCAGAACAGCCTGCATGTGCGTCTCATTGCCCGGGGTTTGCGGGGCAAGTCAACCTTGAGCCCGGGCCAATCTTTACCCATATAGAGACCAACCGCGATACCGGAGTAAAGCCATGCAAACCCGTAACAAGATTCTTGATGACGTTTCCCAACTGATGACCAACGCCATGGGCGTGGCCCAAGGCGCGCGGGAAGAGGCCGAGAATGCAATGAAGTCGATGATCGACCGCTGGCTGGCTGACCGCGATTTCGTCACGCGTGAGGAATTTGATGCCGTGCGTGCCATGGCCCAGAAAGCCCGCGAAGAGAACGCCGCACTTGAGGCGCGCATTGCGGCGCTGGAAGCCAAGCTGGACAAATAAGTCCGCAGATCTGAGATTTTGAAAAAAGAAAACCGCCGCGCAACCCGGCTTCGGATTGTGCGGTGTTGTGTATTCTGACGCCTTGCAGAATTTAATCAAGACAAAGCTGTGTGAACTGTCAATATTTTGATCGCCGTTGCCAGCTGTCCACAACTTATTGCTGTTATCCCCAATAAATAGGGTTGCCAGAACCTCGCCTGCGGCGCACCATATTTAGTACAGGCAGACTGGGGAAGCCCGGCTTGTAGAGCAAGCAACTAGCGCTGGGGCGCTGCCAGCCCCTAAAAGGCTAGAGATTAGTGAGGTGGCATTATGGCCCTTTCCGAACAGTTTCTCGAAGAAGACCTTCATCCAATCGACATTGTTGAACATCTTGCCGAACACCACGACTGGGATTTCGACCGGATCGGGGATGATCAGATTGCTATGGCTGTTGAGGGGCAGTGGCGTACGTACTCGATCACTTTGGCCTGGTCCAACTATGACGAAACACTTCGCATGGTATGCTCATTCGAAATGGAACCTCCAGCCGAACGCGAGAACGAGCTGTATGAGCTGCTCAACAAGATGAATGATCAATGCTGGGCCGGTGCGTTCACCTATTGGGCCAATCAGAAACTGATGGTTTACCGGTACGGTTTGGTCCTGACCGGTGGTCAGACCGCTAGTCCGGAACAAATCGACACGATGATCACCGCAGCGGTTCTGAGCGCCGAGCGGTATTACCCCGCGATCCAGCTAGTCACTTGGGGCAACCGCGATCCCGAGGATGCGATGCAGGTCGCCATTGCAGAGGCCTACGGCCGCGCGTAAAGCTTTGCCCCGAACCGGATGAGGAGAGGGGCAATCATGGACATGTCACGCGTCGCCGAACAGGGGCTGGTTCTTCTGGGTTGCGGTAAAATGGGATCGGCCATGCTCGCCGGATGGTTAGAGCATGGCCTTCCTGCGTCAGCCGTCTGGGTGATCGATCCGTATCCCTCGGACTGGCTGAAGGCGCAGGGCGTCAATATCAACACTCCGTTGCCCGAATCCCCCGCCGTGGTGCTGGTGGCAGTCAAACCGCAGATGATGGGCGACGCGCTGCCTGCGATCAAAGCTCTGGGAGGGGGTGGCAGCCTGTTTGTGTCGGTCGCGGCAGGTACGTCCATCGCGACTTTTGAGGGCGTTTTGGGCGAGGGCACCGCTATCGTGCGGGCGATGCCCAACACACCGGCGGCGATCCGGCAAGGAATTACCGCCCTGATCGGCAACGGGTTTGCCACAGAGGTTGATGTTGCCCTAGCTGAAAACCTGCTGTCCGCGATTGGTGAAACCGTGCGTCTGGATGACGAGGCGCAGATGGATGCAGTGACCGGGCTCAGCGGCTCGGGTCCTGCCTATGTTTTCCACCTGATCGAAACACTGGCTGCTGCCGGACAGGCGCAGGGCTTACCGCATGAATTAGCGATGAAGCTGGCCAAGTCGACTGTGGCAGGGGCAGGGGCGCTGGCTATAGCGGCCGAGGAAGACCCCTCGCAACTGCGCGTAAACGTGACTTCGCCCAATGGTACAACGCAGGCCGCGCTTGAGGTACTGATGCACGAAGAATTCGGCTTTCCTGACCTGCTGCACCGCGCGGTCAAAGCCGCAACTGACCGATCCAAGGAGCTGTCCCGTGAGTGAAATTTCATTCGACGATTTTCTCAAGGTCGACATCCGCGTTGGCAAGGTCATCCGCGCCGAGCCATATCCGGAGGCTCGTAAACCCGCGATCAAGATGTGGATCGACTTTGGCGATGAAATTGGCGAGCGTAAGACCTCGGCTCAGGTCACCGCGCATTACGATCCATCGACATTGGTGGGCAAACAGGTCATGGCTGTCGTCAATTTCCCCCCGCGCCAGATCGGTCGGTTCATGTCCGAAGTTCTGGTCTTGGGCCTGCCGGATGATAATGGCGAGATCGTTCTGATCGGACCGGATGACGAGGTTCCCATCGGCGGAAGGATGCACTGATGAAGCTTCTGATCGCACGCCCTATGACCGCCGCTGTTGAGACGCGCGCGCGGAAGGAGTTCGACGTTGAGGTCCGCAGGAGCACCTTGCCGATGTCGCCCGAAGAGATACGGCGCGCACTGGCCGAGTTCGATGTGGTAGTCCCGACGTTAGGTGATCAGTTTTCGCCGGAGATTTTCGCGGAAGTGCCACAGCCGCGTTGCAAATTGCTGGCCAACTTCGGTGTGGGGTACAATCATATCGATGTCGCAGCTGCGCGGGCCGCAGGGATTGAGGTGTCTAACACTCCCGGTGCTGTTACCGATGCCACCGCCGACATTGCAATGACCTTGCTATTGTCGACCGCGCGCCGCGCGGGCGAAGGCGAACGGTTGGTCCGCTCCGGCAACTGGCAGGGTTGGCACCCAACCCAGATGCTGGGTCATCACGTGACCGGCAAGCGCGTTGGTATCGTAGGCATGGGGCGCATCGGCCAAGCCATTGCATGGCGGTGCCACTTCGGTTTCGGAATGGAGGTGGCCTATCAGTCACGCAGTCCGAAAGAGGTGGAGTTTCCTGCAGAAAACATCCCGGATCTGAAAGAACTGGCTGCTGTGGTCGATTTCTTGGTGCTTGCCGTGCCCGGAGGTGCAGAAACTCATCACTTGATCAACGCGCCGGTGCTGAAAGCGATGAAGCCCTCGGGCATCCTGATCAACATCGCGCGCGGAGAGGTGGTGGATGAGTCCGCGCTGATCACTGCCCTGCAATCCGGGCAAATTGCAGGCGCTGGCCTTGATGTCTATGAGTTCGAACCCACTGTTCCACAGGCCCTGTGCGCTATGGAGAACGTGACGATACTGCCCCACCTTGGCACGGCAACCGAAGAAGTACGCACCGATATGGGGCACATGGCGTTGGATAATGTTGCGGCCTTTGTCGCCGGTCGCTCGCTGCCGAATCCGGTCTAACGTCCGACCGCCTCGCGCCAGTGTTTGCGGCAGAGCGAGACATAGGTCTCGTTTCCGCCGATCTGCACCTGAGCACCCTCGGTGATGGCTTTGCCGTTGTCGTCCTGACGGATGACCATCGTCGCCTTACGGCCGCATTCGCAAATCGTGCGCACCTCACGCATTTCATCTGCCAGTGCCAGCAAGGCAGCCGAACCGGGAAACAGGCGGCCCTGAAAATCCACGCGCAGGCCATAGGCAAGGATCGGTACCCGCAGGTCGTCCACTGCACGCGCCAGTTGCCAGACCTGTTCTTCGGTCAGAAACTGTGCCTCATCAACAAAAACGCAGGTGACGTCCCCTTCACTGAGACGCTGTTCAATCATCGCAAACACGTCATTTCCCGGTGCGAAAGTATCGGCGTCGGCCGATATTCCGATGCGCGATGCAATCCGGCCAACACCGGCCCGCCCGTCCAAGGCTGCAGTCATCAGGTAGGTGTCCATACCCCTCTCACGGTAATTGTGCGAGGCCTGCAGCAACACGGTCGATTTCCCCGCGTTCATTGTCGAATAATTAAAGTACAGTTTTGCCATGGCTTGGGTCTAAATTGCCTGACCCTTGCGGGCAAGCCATCAAAGAGCTTGAAAAGCGACGTCGCCGTTATCGTTGCGAAGGTCGAGCGTAAGCCCATTGGGGATGGATACCCCGCCTCAACAACAGCGACGCCGTCGGCCATTACACGGCCTACCCGAAACAGAGCTCAATTGTGCTCTGCAAACACTCGTTACCGGCATGAAAAGCCGCCACTCACTCACAAAACCCCTGCATATCTGAGGGATAGTCAATTTATCTCATTTCAATTATGACTCGAGTATGGGAAATTTCTTTCCCCTTTCCCCCGCAATGGCAGATTTAGTGGGGCGTGCAGGCAGTAAAGGTAAAAACATGGCAGATATCGGGGCCTACCTGAAAAAACACACAGAAGCGTTGGTTAAAGACGTGGGAATCGAATCCGCGTGCGAGATCACCGGCAAGTCCAAAGCCACGTTGGGCCGCTATTATTCTGACAATATCGAACATGCTGACCGGTTTATGCCGGTCGACGCGGTCGCACGGCTTGAGGCTGTGTCGAACTTCCCCCACGTCACCTCGGCGCTGGCGGATCTCAAGAATATCACCCTGTCCTATGACGGGCGAAATGACGACAGCCCTCGCACCGGTGGCGTGAATTCCGATGTGATCGCTCTGAGTCAGAGGTTTGCGATGTTGATGACCGAATACCAGTCGGCAATCGAGGATGGCATCATCACGGTGAACGAAGCCAAGCGCTTGCTGAAAGAAACCAGCCAGCTGCAACAGGTCCTGTTGGACATGAAGCTGCACCTGGAAGAAGAAAGCGTGAGCTGAGACTCCGGTTTGTACCGCTCAGTCATCAGGACGATGTTTCTGTGAACAATCTGCAACCTTTTCAGCAGTCCTCAGGTCGAGCACGGTTTGAGCAGTTGCGTTTCGTTTCAATTATTCTGCAAGCGACATATGCACCGTTCCTGTTGCGTTACCAAAGGGTTCGGTAATGGCAAAATGCCTGATGCTTGATGTTGATGGTGTCCTCGTCGACGGTCGTCCCGGCGATGGTCTGCGATGGGACACTGATTTATTGAAGGATCTTGGACTTAATCCCAATCTGCTTGCGGAAGAGTTTTTCAAAACTGAATGGACTGGCATTGTCGAAGGACGGACTGAACTCCTGCCTGTACTAGAGGCTGTTCTAAAGCGTGTCGCTCCGACCATTAAAGCTCGTGACTTGATAGACTATTGGTTTCGTGAGGATTCCGGCATAGTCGAAACCACTGTTGCTGATGTGCGCGACGCGAGAAGCAAAGGCATATCTGTTTATCTTGCAACCAACCAGGATCACATGAGAGCAATCTATCTCATGCAGACAATGGAACTCGGCAACGAAGTTGACGGCATAGTGTACTCAGCAAAAGCGGGGTGCAGAAAGCCAAAACCTGAGTTCTTCGATTTCGCAGCGCAGGAAGTTGGGCGCCAACCGGGTGACCTTTTGCTGGTCGATGACACCCTACCGAATGTTGAGGCAGCCCGATCCGCAGGATGGAAGGCTGTCCATTGGGACGGAACCGAACGCCTTTCCGCGATTTTACACCGCAGCTTATATTAAGCGGGTATTTTATTTGCGTCCCAATCTAGCGTTCCTGATGTCGTCTTGCGTACTGCGGTACGGCGTATCCTGAGACGTGATCGGTGTGTCACGACGCCAAGACGTCAATTGTGTCGCTTTACAATCACTGACCCAACCGAGTACCCCGCGCCGAAGGAACAGATCAGACCGACGTCGCCATCCGTCAGGTCATCAGAGAATTTTGAAAACGCGATTATCGACCCGGCCGATGAGGTGTTTGCATAATCTTGCAGGATGTTGGGCTGTTCTCCTGCTTCCGGCTCGCGGCCTAGTACTTTCTTACCGATGAAGTCATTCATGGTCTTGTTGGCCTGGTGCAGCCACAGACGTTTGAGGTCTGTATTCTCCACCCCCTCGGATTCCATGTGATCCGAGATGTGCTTGCTGACCATCGGCAGCACTTCCTTGAACACCTTGCGGCCGTTCTGCATGAACTGCATGTCACGGCGGTCGACCACTCCGTCAGGGCGCGAGCGACGCAGGAAACCGTTGTTGTTGCGGATATTGTTCGAGAATTCGGTCGCGCAGCGGGTTGACAGGATTTCGAAATGTGGGCCTTTCGCGTCTTCGATCCGCTCGATCAGAGTGGCAGTGGCCACGTCACCAAAGATGAAATGGCAATCCCGGTCGCGCCATTCCAAATGACCAGAGCAAATCTCGGGGTTCACGACCAGCGCCGAACGGACCGAGCCGGAGCGAACCATGTCAGCCGCTGCCTGAATGCCGAATGTGGCCGAAGAACAGGCGACGTTCATATCGAACCCGAACCCGTTGATTCCAAGCGCCTGCTGAATCTCGATGGCAACGGCAGGATAGGCGCGTTCGTGGTTCGAGGCGGCGCAGATTACCAGATCGACATCCTCGGCGCTGCGACCGGCTTGCGCCAGAGCCTTTTTGCAGGCGTCGACGGCCATCTCGGTCATAATACCCGGCTCATCATCGTTTCGCTGGCGCAGAAGAGGATGCATCACATCAGGGTTCAGAACACCGTCCTTGTCCATCACGTATCGTTTTTCGATGCCCGAAGCCTTGACGATGAACTCTTCCGAAGAATGTTGCATCGGATCCATCTCACCCGCTGTAATCGCGTCTGCGTTTTGGGCGTTCATCTTGTCTGCATAGGCGTTGAATGCAGTGACGAGCTCGGCGTTGGTGATGACGTTTTCGGGGGTGAAAACACCGGAGCCGGTGATCGCGGGCGTGTACATGATAAGACCTGAATGTTTTGGATTTGCACAAAATGCAGTCATAACAGGGTTAGATCAAGAGATGTTGACCCAAGGGAATGCCAAAGTTCGCGTCGAAATCAGCTTCACATCTTGAATGGTTCATTTTTCGAAGTATATGCGTGTTTCAAATCTCGAACGGATTCGCCAATGACACACGACGATAGCGAACTGGTCCGCTGCCTCAGCCCGGAAGTACAGGCAATGATGGGGGTCTATGCGCTCTACTGGAAACTGGAAGAGAGCTTTGATGCCCTTGAGGTCGAGCTGAGCCATCAGGAATGCCATATGATGGTCAAGCTGGAGCGACCCAAGCGTATGGGCGTCTTGGCCGCCGATATGCTGACTGTGCCGTCGACTATAACGTCAACGGCTGATGCGCTGGAAGAAGCAGGGTATCTGACACGCCAACGCGATCCGGAGGATCGTCGGGCATGGTTGTTGGTACTGACCGACAAGGGACTTGAGATGCGGCAGGTTCTGATGGCCGAGGCGGGGGACCTGTTCCGCCGCGCCTCCGGACTGGATGCTGACGAGACTGCCGAGTTTGCACGACTGGCCCGGAAAATCCGGGAAAACATAATGAAAACAGGAATTCCTGAGGGATTGAAGAAATGAAACTCTTCTCTGTACTAAGCGTCGCTCTGACTGTGTTTGCCACCTCTGTTTTGGCGCAGGATGCCGCCAAGCCCGTGAAGTTAATGGTGGTAAAGGAGACCTCACCCGGTTTCTCCCGCCAGTTTTTTGGCCGTGTCGCTGCGCGGCAAACGGTTGACCTGGCCTTTCAAGTTTCCGGGCAAATTGTCGAAATGCCTGTGACGGAGGGGTTCGTGATCCCCAAAGGTGAGCTGATTGCCCAACTGGATCAGGAACCGTTTCAGCGCCGTTATGATCGGGCTGTACTGCAAAAAGATCAAGCGGATCGTACCGTGGCCCGTTTGTCCCGTCTGCGCGGAACAACCGCCAGCCAGGTGGCAGTGGATGACGCGGAAACAGAAGCGCAACTGGCAGACATCGCCGTCCGCGATGCCGAATACGATCTGGAACACGCCACGCTAACCGCACCGTTTGACGCGCTTGTATCGCGCCGCACGGTCGAAGCCTTTACCACCGTTTCAGCGGGTGCACCGATCGTGCGAATCCATGACATGTCCGAACTGCGGATCGAGGTAGACGTACCGGAAATCCTGTTCCAACGGTCCGGGCAGGAGGACGACATCTCGATCACGGCCAAGTTTCCAGTCAGTGACGAAGTCTTCCCACTGCAAATACGCGAGTTCGACGCGGAATCTTCAAGTGTCGGCCAGACATTCCGTATTCAGTTCGGCCTTACGCCTCCCGAGGGTCTGCAAATCCTGCCAGGATCGTCGGTGACGGTGAACGTGCAAGTTCAGGACGACCGAACCGGAATTGTTGTTCCTGCGACAGCCATCATTTCCGATGCCAACGGCGGCTTGGGCGTCATGGTATATTCTCCGGTCGGAGCCGATGAAGGCACCGTGCGTCTTGTACCTGTGACGATTGAGCCGACGCAAACCGGTGAAGTCCGGGTTTTGTCCGGGTTGAAGGATGGCGATGAAATCGTCGTCGCGGGTGGAGCAGCGTTGACCGATGGTCAGGCCGCACGCCGCTTTGCCGGCTTTGCGAACTGAAGGGCGGATCAATGAACATAGCGCGCGCATCCATTGATCGCCCGATTTACACGTGGCTGATTATCCTGATTGCCCTCTTTGGTGGAATCTGGGGCTTCCTGTCGCTGGGGCGCCTCGAAGACCCGGCTTTCACGATCAAAAACGCAGTGATTGCCACCCAGTACCCCGGCGCAACTGCCGAACAAGTGGCGCTGGAGGTATCCGAGCCGCTCGAGTCTGCCATCCAGCAAATGGGCGAAGTAAAAACGATTACATCCGTCAACCAGCCTGGCCTGTCGCTGATCGAGGTTGAGATCCAATCGACATATGACGGAACCGAACTGCCTGAAATCTGGACCAAGTTGCGCGCCAAGGTGCGTGATACGGCCCGTGGCCTGCCTTCTGGAGTGCAACAGCCGCTGGTCAACGACCGTTTCGGCGATGTGTTCGGGTTGTTCTATGCTGTGACTGCCGAAGGGTTTTCAGACGCTGAAAAGCACGAGCTATCGACCTTCCTGCGGCGCGAGTTGCTGACTGTTGATGGCGTGGCGGATGTCGAGGTAATGGGCCTGCCGCAAGAGGCGATCTTTGTTGAACCCGATCTGGCCATTTCCGTGAACCAGAACGTGCCGCTGCAGGCCATCAACGAGGCCATTGCCAATGCGGATTCCGTGAACGCCTCAGGCTCGGTCCGATCAGAGAATGACCGCACAACCATCCTGACCGCCGAAGGGTCGGACAGTGTTTCGGCGATCGCGGGACTTTCAGTTGGTTCACAAGGGCAGGTGATCAATCTTTTCGATATGTCTGACGTGTATCGCGGTCGTCAGACGGATCCTGACGTGATGATCCGGTTCAATGGCACCGAAGCTTTCACCTTGGGAATTGCCGGACTGTCCTCCGAGAACATTGTCGAGGTCGGCAAACGTGCGGACGAGAAGTTTGCCGAACTGGATTCGCAAATCCCGTTTGGCGTTGAAATCCTGCCGATCTACCAACAGCACGTGGTGGTCGAGCAGGCCTCGAACGACTTTCTGGTGAACCTCGCCATGTCGGTGACCATCGTGGTTGTGGTGCTGGCGTTATTCATGGGCTGGCGCGCGGCAATTGTGGTCGGCTCAACCCTCTTGTTGACCGTGGTGGGAACGCTGCTGTTCATGTCGATGTTCTCGATCGAGATGGAACGGATTTCGCTGGGTGCGCTGATCATCGCGATGGGTATGCTGGTGGATAACGCAATCGTTGTCGCCGAGGGCATGCAGATCGCCATGCTGCGCGGAAAGAACTCGCGTGATGCCGCGGATGAGGCGGCATCCAAGACGCAAATCCCTCTGTTGGGTGCGACCGTCATCGGGATCATGGCCTTCGCGGGAATCGGACTTAGCCCCGATGCGACGGGCGAGTTCCTGTTCTCATTGTTTGCGGTGATCGGTATTTCACTGTTGCTGAGCTGGGTGCTGGCTCTGACAGTGACGCCGATGCTGGGCCACTATTTCTTCAAACAGGGCAAAGAAGGGGCCGTGGACGCATATGGTGGGCTCATGTTCCGTGTATACGGCGCGATTTTGCGCTGGGCACTTCGGTTCCGCTGGATGGTGGTTGCCGGTCTGGTCGGCGTCACCTTCGCCTGTTTCGCCGGGTTCGGTTTGGTCAAACAACAGTTCTTCCCGGATTCGAACACGCCTTTGTTCTTCGTGCATTACAAACTGCCGCAAGGCACGCCCATCGCGCGGACAGCCGAGGACATGGCCGTGTTCGAAGAATGGTTGGGCACCCGGGACGATGTTGTGGCCGTCACCACATTTGTGGGGCAGGGCGCAACCCGGTTCTTGCTGACCTACTCGGCAGAGAAACCAAACCCCAGCTATGGCCACATGATCATCCGCACCGAAACTCTGGATGACATCCCCGCATTGCAGGCGGATCTGGAGGCGTTTGGTTCTGCGCAATTCCCCGAAGGTGAGTTCCGCACCAAACGTCTGATCTTTGGCCCCGGCGGCGGCGATCCGATCCAGGCGCGGTTCTCGGGTAGTGATCCGGCCGTTCTACGGCAGCTTGCGGATGAGGCGATTCTACGGATGCGCGCTGCGTCCGAGAATGCTCTGCATGTTCACCATGACTGGCGCGAGAAAGAACTGGCGGTGCAGCCCATCTATGCGACGGAACGGGCGCAGACAGCCGGCGTAACCCGCGAAGATATCGCCGGAACACTGCAATTCTCGACCGATGGTTTCAACGCAGGTGTGTTCCGTGAGCGCGACCGCCTGATTCCGATCATAATCCGCCGCCCGGCGGACGGAGAGTACTCGATCGTCGATCAGGTCGTGTATTCGGATCAGTCGAACAAGTTCGTCCCGATCGAGCAAATGGTCGACGGGTTCGAATACCAATCGCTCAACACGCTGGTTCACCGTCGGGATCGGGTGCTGACTATTACAGTCGGTGCCGAAATCCCGCCGGGAATGACGGCGGCCCAGGTGCATTCCGAGGTGCGCTCGGCCATCGAAGAGATGGAACTGCCTGCGGGCTATCGCATGGAGTGGGGCGGTGAGTTCGAAAACGCCGGGGAAGCAAATGAAAGCCTCGGCCGTCAGTTGCCAGTAAGCCTGCTGATCATGGTTCTGATATCCGTGTTGATCTTCAACGCCGTCCGTCAGCCGATCATCATCTGGCTGTTGGTGCCGATGTCGGTCAACGGCGTTGTGATCGGCTTGCTAGGTACTGGCCTGCCGTTCACCTTCACCGCGTTGCTGGGCTTGCTCAGCCTGTCAGGGATGTTGATCAAGAACGGTATCGTCCTGGTCGAGGAAATCGACCTGGTCCGCGAAACCGGTAAGGGGTTGCGCGAGTCGATCATCGAAGCCTCGGTCTCCCGTCTGCGCCCCGTGATGCTGGCCGCGATCACCACCATTCTGGGCATGGCACCGTTGCTGACGGATGCGTTTTTCAAGTCCATGGCGGTGACCATTATGGGTGGCCTGGCATTTGCGACGATCCTGACGATGGTCGCAGCACCGGTCTTCTACATGATCTTCTTTGCGCGGGATGAAAGGCGTGAGGAGAAAGCAGCCGTCGCCTAATACGAACCGGGCGGCGGTTTCAGTCGCCCGGATCCTTTGCCGGGTCATATTGATAGTCAAAACAGGACAGTTTGTTCCCGTCTGGGTCACGCAGATAAGCGACATAAAAGTCGGGCGTGTAATAATCCCTTATGCCTGGAGGACCTGCATCGGTACCACCATGTTTCAACCCCACGGAGTGAAACTGCCTGACCTTGCTGGCGTTTTGCACAGGAAAAGCGATCATCGTACCGTTGCCCACGTTGGCGAGGTTGCCATCAAAAGGTGCGCAAATCCAAAACCCTGTCCCGGCGTTTGGCTCGGTGCCCCATCCCGCACGATCTTCGGTCCACCCCGGCAGACGCGGCTGTTCCAACACAGAAAAGATCGCGTCGTAAAACCTAATGGCCCGCGCCAGGTCGTTGGTTCCGTAAGTTGTGTAAAGGCGCACAGTTTTTTGTTCCGAGGCTTAGTACGGCGTCGTTTCAGCTGCGAAAATTAGGGCATGCGTGAAATCAATGAGAGCTGTGTCAGATCAACGGGACCAGCGGTACATCACATGCTGCAAGTGTCATAAGTGCGGCGAAAACCAAAAATCTGCGCATTTGTCTTTTTCCTTCTGCTCGATCACAGAAAAGATGCGCGCCTGAGGACATAAGGTCAACGCGCGCATGATGTTTCCTCCAACTTGCGCAAGGATCGGCCTTGCCACGGATCCTAACAATTTTTCCTTGTCGCACTGGATTTTGTTGATTCCTCCCAAAGAAGCCCGAGAATGGAGTACATTCTTTGGTCAAATCTACTTAAAGGAGATTACCGTTTTGAAACTCCGCGGCGTCAAAGCTTGTTTGATAATTCCTTTCTTTGTGGCTGCCTGTGCGGACAAACACGTTGACGATGGCGAACGGCTTGCTCGGCAAAAGTTCAACCAGCCACTGACACCGGAACTGACCCTCAAGTCGCAATCGAATTACAGCGCGTTGCTATCAGAAGAATATGTTGAGGCTGCGCGGCGATCGCAGCAAGGTCAGGATGTGGCTGCGGTGATTACCTTCCTCGCTGCTGGAGCGTTCGTTTCGGGCGCTGTGGGCAGTGCAAGTGACAGGGCATTGGCCAATATCGCAATCGCAGGGGCCGGGTCCACAGCGGTCGCCACACGGACTCTGTCCAAAACCGTGATACAGGGCATCTACCTGTCGGCCAGGCGGATGAACTGCGTCGCGACTGTTGCCAATTCCGGGCGCTATATCTTGTCGGATACCTCTCCCAATACCAAAGCGTATGCACGGGCCGCGACTTATGGTGCAATAAAGGACATACAAATTCAGGTGCGATCTGCGCTGGCGCGGGATGTTGCGGATTTCAACGCGTTGAAAACCAGTTTAACCGACGCCATTGATCCGTCGAAACTTCGTGATGACGCGGAAAATCTCGCGGGCAGGACTCTGCAAGGAAAAGCATTAGATTTTGCTCTTCTGAACAAGTACCTAAAACTGCTCGACGGGTGTTTGGCCGATGCAAACAAGCCAGATGTGGTAGCACCGATCGATACTGGAAGTTGATGCGAAGCCGACAGCGCCAATTTGAGGCCGGCGCTGTCATCGATTTTGATTATCAGCCCTGAAGCGATTTGACCTCGACGTCACCTTCGGCCTGCGCCTTGATTGCCAGCGCGGCGGCGTGGCTTGCGGCAGCAGTCGTGTAGTACGGGATTTTGTCGTACAGCGCGATGGACCGGATAGCTTTGCTGTCCTCGACCGCCTGCGCCCCTTCGGTGGTGTTCATCAGCAGCTGCACCTGGCCGTCTTTCAACATGTCGACCACGTCCGGACGGCCTTCATAGACCTTGTTGACCACCTCACAGGCAACGCCCTGTTCCTCAAGCCAGCTTTGCGTTCCACGTGTTGCGACAAGCGAGAAGCCCTGCTCGGTTAGAACCTGAGCGGCCTCGAGCATGGCTGCACCTTTGTCGGCATCTTTGATCGATATGAAGGCCCGGCCCGAAGACGGCAGAACCATACCGGCCCCCATCTGCGCCTTGAGGAAGGCGCGTGGGAAGTCGCGGTCCCAGCCCATGACCTCACCGGTCGAACGCATCTCGGGTCCGAGGATCGTGTCGACGCCGGGGAAACGGGCAAAGGGCAGCACGGCTTCTTTGACCGAGAACCACGGCATGTCCGGATCGGCCAGCGTCATCTGGTCGGCAATCTTGGTGTCGTCCACTGTCTTGTAAGGCGGTCGTTTTGGGAAATCCGCCAGCTTTTCGCCTGCCATCACACGGGCTGCGATCGATGCAATCGCGCTGTCTGTTGCCTTGGCAACGAACGGCACGGTCCGCGAGGCGCGGGGGTTAACCTCGATCAGGAAGATCTCATCGTCCTTGATTGCGAACTGCACGTTCATCAGGCCAACAACGTTCAGCGCCTTGGCCAGCTTGAATGCCTGATCCTTGATCTGCTCGATGATCTCTTTCGACAGAGAGTAGGGCGGCAAAGAACAGGCAGAGTCGCCTGAGTGGACGCCAGCTTCTTCAATATGCTGCATGATACCAGCGACGTGTACGTCGGTACCGTCACACAGCGCATCAACGTCCAGCTCAACCGCGCCGGCCAGATAGCTATCCAGCAGCACAGGACTGTCGCCCGAGACGACCACCGCCTCGTTGATGTAGCGTTTCAGCTGATCCATATCGCGCACGATTTCCATAGCGCGACCACCCAGAACGTAAGAAGGGCGGATCACCAGCGGGAAGCCGATATCTTCAGCGATTTCAAGCGCCTGTTCGTCGGTCGAGGCGATGCCGTTCTTGGGCTGTTTCAGACCCAGTTCATTGACCAGCGCCTGGAACCGTTCACGGTCTTCAGCCAGGTCGATTGCGTCCGGGGTGGTGCCCAGGATCGGAATGCCTTCGGCTTCCAGCGCGTTGGCCAGTTTCAGCGGAGTCTGACCACCGTACTGAACAATCACACCGTGCAGGGTGCCGTTTTCCTGTTCCTTCGTCAGGATTTCCATGACGTGCTCAAAGGTCAGCGGTTCGAAATACAGACGGTCCGAGGTGTCATAGTCGGTCGACACGGTCTCGGGGTTGCAGTTGATCATGATGGTTTCGTAACCAGCCTCGGTCAGAGCGAAGCAGGCATGACAGCAGCAATAGTCGAACTCGATCCCCTGACCGATCCGGTTCGGGCCACCGCCAAGGATGACGACCTTTTTACGGTCAGACGGGCGTGCCTCGCATTCAACCTCGCCCATCATCGGGGCTTCATAGGTCGAATACATATAAGGCGTTTGCGCTTCGAACTCGGCAGCGCAGGTGTCGATGCGTTTGAATACGGCGTTGACCCCAAGGTTCCGTCGGGCACGACGGACATTGTCTTCGTCACGCCCGGTCAGATTGCCCAAACGTGCGTCAGTGAAGCCCAGCATTTTGAGCTTGCGGATGCCATCTTCGGTCACTGGCAGACCGTCTTTGCGCACCTGGCGCTCGGCCTCGATGATCTCTCGGATACGGGCCAGAAACCACGGGTCGAACTTGGTGACGCCAAAGATTTCGTCATCGGTCAGGCCATGCCGCATAGCTTGCGCGATGGTGCGCAGACGATCCGGCGTCTGCTGGCTGATCGCCTTGATCACGGTGGCTTTGTCGTCGGCTTCCTCCCAGACGCCCACATTCAGGCCGGGGATTTCGATCTCATCAAACCCGGTCAGGCCCGATTCCATCGAGGCCAGAGCCTTCTGCATCGATTCGTGGATCGTACGGCCGATGGACATGGCCTCACCCACCGATTTCATCGCGGTGGTCAGGTAAGGCTCGGAACCGGGGAACTTCTCGAAAGCGAATTTCGGGATCTTGGTGACGACATAGTCGATGGTTGGCTCGAACGAGGCAGGTGTGACCTTGGTGATGTCATTGTCCAGCTCGTCCAGCGTGTAACCCACGGCCAGCTTCGCGGCGATCTTGGCAATCGGGAAACCGGTCGCTTTGGACGCCAGCGCCGAAGACCGCGAGACACGCGGGTTCATCTCGATCACGACCATACGGCCATCGACCGGGTTGATCGCCCATTGCACGTTTGATCCACCCGTTTCGACACCGATCTCGCGCAGAACGGCAATCGAATGATTGCGCATGATCTGGTATTCTTTATCGGTCAGCGTCAGGGCCGGGGCCACGGTGATCGAGTCACCTGTGTGCACGCCCATCGGGTCAACGTTCTCGATCGAACAAACAATGATGGCGTTGTCGGCAGTGTCGCGCACCACCTCCATCTCATACTCTTTCCAGCCCAGCAGGCTTTCGTCGATCAAGATCTGGCCTACGGGCGAAGCATCCATGCCCGAGCGGCAAATGTGGATATAATCCTCGCGGTTATAGGCCACGCCGCCGCCTGTACCGCCCAGCGTAAAGGCTGGGCGAATGATGGCGGGCAGGCCTACTGTTTCAAGCGTCTCCAACGCTAGCGCAACGCCTGCGTCCAGGTCTTTCTTGCCGTCCTCATCCTTGGGGGCGGTCACGATCTCGGCCTTCGGGTTCTCGATGCCCAACCGGTCCATTGCCTCGCGGAACAGGGCGCGGTCTTCGGCCATTTCGATGGCGTCGCGCTTGGCGCCAATCATCTCGACACCGAACTTTTCCAGCACACCCATCTCTTCCAGTGCCAGCGAGGTGTTCAGGCCGGTCTGACCTCCCATTGTGGGCAGCAGGGCATCGGGGCGTTCTTTTTCGATGATCTTGGCGACGACCTCAGGGGTGATCGGTTCGATATATGTCGCGTCAGCCAACTCGGGGTCGGTCATGATCGTCGCAGGGTTTGAGTTCACCAGGATGACCCGGTATCCTTCTTCCCGCAGCGCCTTGCAGGCCTGAGCGCCGGAGTAGTCGAACTCGCAAGCCTGACCGATAACAATGGGGCCCGCCCCGATGATCATGATCGACTGGATGTCGGTTCTTCTCGGCATGGCCACGTTCCTTCGATTGTCCGCGAGTCAGGGCACCCCCAAGCGCCCAAATTGTCCTGCGTTATAGGGACCGCGCGAAAAGGTTCAAGAGGTATCGGAAACAGGGACGAATTTGCCGCTTTAACCTCTTTCCCTCCCCGCCGTATCCTCTATATCGCGCAGCACAGGAAATGAGGATGCAATTGCGTATTCGATTTGATCAGGGGCCAGCCGGGCCAGGAACCAGTTTTGACCGGCCAACCGACGTGATCCGCGCGGACAATGCGGAGGACGTGCCCCAGGCAATGGCGGCGCTGGATGAGGCGCGCGCGGAGGGGGCTTGGCTGGCCGGATACGCCAGCTATGAACTGGGGTATGTGCTCGAACCTCGGCTTTCTGACCGGATGCCAACCGACCGCCGACTGCCATTGATGTGCTTTGGCGTTTTCGATCAGCCGTCTCAGCAAGAGCTGCCTGCTGCGTCCGGGGGGGTCACCCATTTTGAACCGCGTTGGGACGAGGTGCGATATACGCAGGCGTTTCAACAGGTGCATGACGCCATCGGGGCAGGCGATATCTACCAGGCCAATCTGACGTTCCCGATTGATATCAAGGTGGATGGCGACAGCGCCACGCTGTATGCTGCGCTGGCTGCCGGACAGCCTGTGGGTCACGGCGCGCTGATCCAGCAGGATGGTTTGCCTGATTTACTCAGCCGCTCGCCCGAGCTGTTCTTCCGCACAAATGCTGATCGTGGGATTGAGACCCGCCCCATGAAGGGCACGCAGCCCCGCAGCGAGGATTTGAGCGAAGACGCACGGCGCCGCGCTTTCCTGTCGACCGACGAAAAGAACCGGGCCGAGAACCTGATGATCGTCGACCTGTTGCGAAACGATATCAGCCGCGTCGCGATGCCGGGATCCGTTAAGGTGCCCGAGCTGTTCAAAGTTGAAACATACGCCACCGTGCATCAGATGATCTCGCTGGTGCAGGCGCAACTGCATCTGGGGGCGGACCTGTCCAATATCCTGACGGCTCTGTTTCCCTGCGGTTCAATCACCGGGGCTCCAAAGATCCGAGCCATGGAGATATTGGCCGATCTGGAACCGTGGCCCCGCGATATATACTGCGGCGCGATCGGTTGGGCCGCGCCGGACGGGCGGTCTGAATTCAATGTGGCGATCCGGACGCTGATGGTCGAGGATGGCAATGCTACTCTTAATGTCGGCGGTGGAGTGGTCTGGGACAGCACCGCCCCATCGGAATATGAGGAAGCGCTATGGAAAGCTCGCTTTGCCCACCAGCTGATCCTGACTTCCGCCTGATCGAAACTCTTGCATTTCGGCCCGGGCAAGGGTTCGTTCGTCTTAACCGGCATCTATCCCGCATGGCCCGGTCGGCTGCGGCCTTGGATATTCCTTTCGACAGGGGCGCAGCTATTCAGGCGCTGGACTCTGTTGCTGGGCAATCGCCACTTCGGTGTCGACTTACGCTGACGGTTGATGGAACGTATGACGTGACAACCGGATCTTTGGCCGACAACGCTCCCATTTGGCGGATCGCGATCGCTGACACACGGCTGTCAGCGACGGATGTTTGGCTGCAGCACAAAACGACCCAACGCTCTGTCTACGACGCGGCCCGCTCATCGCTGCCCGATGGAGTAGACGAGTTGCTGTTTCTGAACGAACGTGACGAACTGTGCGAAGGGACGATTACCAACCTGTTCCTGAATATGCCGGACGGACGTTGTCTGACCCCAAAGCTGACCTCTGGGTTGCTTCCGGGGATTTTGCGAGAAGAACTGATTGATAATAAACAAGTTACCGAAAGCGTCTTGGCCTTGACCGATCTGCAAAACGCGGAAAAAGTCTTTGTGGGGAATTCCTTACGTGGCCTGATCCGGGCGGAGTTGGTGATATAGTGAGTAAGCAGAGCGATTGGGCGCAGGGCGAGACGCAGCACTTGCGGTTGCGGATGGAGTTTGGCCTTTTCTTTGTCGCAGTGCCGGTTCTGATCGCCGTCTTATTCCCTCCGAATTGGATGTTTCCTTCGCTGTTCACGTTTACCGCCATTGGCATCATCCTGCTCCATTGCACGCCTGGTTTTGCCTGGGCTGAACTGCGGTACAACTGGCGCAACTGGACTTGGCGCGAGCTTGCTTTGTTCACTGTTGCAATGACGGCGTTTTGCTCGGCGGTCGTCATGGTGATGCGACCGGATGTTGCATTTCGCATGCTTCTCAATCGGCCTGAGTTTCTGGCTGTGATCTGGCTGGCGTACCCGATTGCCTCGGCCTTGCCACAAGAACTATTGTTCCGTTCCCTGTACTTCCGGCGGTATCGCGCGATCCTGCCGAACGGGCGGGCAGCATACCTTTTAAACGCGACCCTGTTTTCGCTGGCCCACCTGATGTACTGGAGCTGGATTGTAGCCATCATGACCTTTGGTGGAGGGTTGCTGTTCACCTGGGCCTACCGCGCGCGAGGGTCGTTTTTCTATGCGGTCCTGTTGCATGCAATTGCGGGGAACATCATCTTTGCGGCGGGTCTGGGCATCTATTTCTATTCCGGCAACGTCCAAAGGCCGTTTTGACGGCGCGACCTGCCTTGACTTTCCAAGCCTGACAGGGTGTATCGGCGCGACGAATTCTGCGCCCGAAGGGATATATCCATGCACGCCTACCGCAGCCACACCTGCGCCGCACTGACCGCCGCCAATGTTGGCGAAACCGTCCGCCTGTCCGGCTGGGTGCATCGTGTTCGAGATCACGGTGGCGTGCTGTTCATCGATCTGCGCGACCATTTCGGCGTGACACAAGTTTTGTGCGACGGCGACAGTGCTGCATTTGCAGAGCTGGAAAAGGTCCGGTCCGAATGGTGTATCCGCATCGACGGTACCGTAAAAGCGCGCGACCCCGAGTTGGTGAACCCGAAACTGCCCACTGGCGAGATCGAAGTTTACGTGCGTGAACTGGAAGTGCTGGGTGCCGCCGACGAATTGCCGCTGATGGTGTTCGGCGATCAGGAGTATCCCGAGGAAACGCGCCTGCGCTACCGTTATCTGGACCTGCGCCGTGAAGCGATGCAGCAAAACATGACGCTTCGTTCGGACGTTGTTTCATCCATGCGCAAGCGCATGTGGGATCAGGGCTTCCGCGAGTATCAGACACCGATCATCACCGCATCCTCGCCCGAAGGCGCTCGTGACTTCCTGGTGCCCTCGCGTTTACATCCGGGCAAGTTCTACGCGTTGCCGCAGGCGCCACAGCAATTCAAACAGCTGATCATGGTGTCGGGCTTCGACAAATATTTTCAGATCGCGCCTTGCTTCCGTGACGAAGACCCGCGCGCTGACCGCTCGCCTACCGATTTCTACCAGCTCGACCTTGAGATGTCGTTCGTCGAACAGCAGGACGTGTTCGACACGATCCAACCGGTTCTGACCGGTGTGTTCGAAGAGTTCGGCGGAGGGCGTAAGGTCGATCAGGAGTGGCCGCAGATTTCCTACAAGGATGCGGCGCTGTGGTACGGTTCCGACAAGCCTGACTTGCGGAACCCTATTAAAATGCAAGTGGTCTCTGACCACTTCCGCGACAGTGGCTTCGCGATTTTCGCGAAGCTGTTGGAGCAGGAAGGCACCGAAATCCGCGCCATCCCAGCACCGACCGGCGGTAGCCGTAAGTTCTGTGACCGTATGAACGCTTTTGCCCAGAAAGAGGGTCTGCCCGGCATGGGCTACATCTTCTGGCGCGATCAAGGCGAAGGGATGGAGGCCGCAGGACCGCTGGCCAAGAACATCGGCCCTGAACGCACCGAGGCGATCCGCCAGCAGCTGAGTCTGGGCGTAGGCGATGCTGCGTTCTTCCTGGGCGGTAAGCCGAAAGCCTTTGAAAAGGTCGCTGGCAAAGCACGTGATGTGATCGGCGAAGAACTTGGCCTCACCGAAAAAGATCGTTTCGCCTTTGCGTGGATCGTGGACTTCCCGATCTACGAGCAGGACGAAGAAACTGGTGCGATCGACTTTGAACACAATCCGTTCTCGATGCCGCAAGGTGGGATGGAAGCGCTTCAAGGCAACCCACTGGACGTGCGCGGCTATCAGTACGACCTGGCCTGCAACGGCTATGAACTGGTGTCGGGTGCGATCCGAAACCACAAGCCTGAGATTATGTTGAAAGCCTTTGAACTGGCTGGATACGGCGAAGACGAAGTGAAAAGCCGCTTTGGCGCTCTGTTCAACGCATTCCATTACGGTGCCCCCCCACACGGTGGGTGTGCAGCCGGAATCGACCGCATCGTGATGCTGCTGGCCGATGAGGCCAACATCCGCGAGGTCATGATGTTCCCGATGAACCAGCGCGCCGAGGATCTGATGATGGACGCTCCGTCCGATCCGACATCGGATCAGTTGATGGAACTGGGCCTGCGTATCATCCCTCAGGACTGAGATTTACAAAACCCGCTGTGTATCATTCAGCGGGTTTCTATCGGCTTCCGCGGAGTCGCGTGTTTTGAAACGGGCGGACACTCATCGTCCGCCCGCAAGCGTGCACAACACCTTCGCCAAAAACTTACCCCCAAGGATCCTTGAAAGACTTCCGGCTGGTGCGAATATTGCGGGCGGTGGAGCGGGTTTGCCAGTAGACCCAAAGGCACAGGATCGTTGCAGTTATGAAGTAAGCGGTCATCATCTCAAATCGCCTCACGCTGTTCCAAACGGGTCTGTACTATCCCGGCGACCTGAGCGGCCACGGCAGTAACAGGAGTGCCATCTGCCTGGGACTCGGCAAGCCGCTGGGCAGCTTCCGCCAGAACCGTATCCTCGGCATCCCGAGCAACCCCGCGTAGGAACTGTGCCGCGTAATCCAGCGTCCGCTGATCATTCGGGCCAGCCAGCACGTCGGCGATATGGGCCATGTCATCCTGATAGGCCATCGGGTCAGGGTGAATAACCTCATCCCGGACGGCGTGCAGGCTGCTGGGGCGGCGATCCTCGGGCAGACGTTCAAGAATGGACGTCTGGAAATAAGCCAGCGACTTGAGGGGTTTTTCTAGGAATCCGTCTGCACCAGCCCGCATAGCGGAACGTTTCGTGTGGTCATCACCGGACATGCCAAGTATGGCCCCAATTCGTGGCGTAGCCTCGGACAGGTCGGCAATCAGATCCGCGCCGGACCCATCAGGCAGCCCCATGTCAACGATGATGACAGAGGGGCGGTAAATCTGCAGGTGCCGCCGGGCCGATTGCAGGCAATCCGCCCGCCTGATGCGCGCACCGCTGTGCAGGCACATTAGCCGGATGGCATCGCAGGCATAACGGCTGTCTTCAACAACCAGAATGGTCTGTCCCAGCAGAGGCCGCGTGGCCGTCGGCTGCGCGGGAGAGGCGAAGGGGCTCGAATCGTCCATGGCAGAACTCCTAATCAGCAGATGCCTCACGCTAGGAACTTCTGGCTAACACAGCGTTAACGGCAATTTGGCGCACTTGTCCTTTGCCCAATCACCCCCCATAACCGCTGCAACGCAGAACAGAGGAGAGTTCCATGATTGGTCGCCTGAACCACGTAGCCATTGCCGTTCCTGATCTTGAGGCCGCGTCCGAGCAGTACCGCAACGCGCTGGGCGCCAAGGTCGGTGCCCCGCAGGATGAGCCGGATCATGGCGTGACCGTGGTGTTCATCGAACTGCCCAACACCAAGATTGAACTTCTTTATCCGCTGGGCGACGACAGCCCGATCAACGGGTTTCTGGAAAAGAACCCTGCTGGCGGCATTCACCATGTCTGTTATGAGGTTGAGGACATCATCGCCGCCCGCGATCACCTGAAGGAAACCGGAGCGCGCGTACTTGGGTCGGGCGAGCCGAAGATCGGGGCGCATGGCAAGCCGGTGCTGTTCCTGCACCCTAAGGACTTTAACGGCTGCCTGGTCGAACTGGAGCAGGTGTAACCAAACCCCGGAGGGGATGACATGACGATTACTGCTGCTGCGGTTCTGTTCGCCGTGATCTGGTTCATGACCCTGCTGGTGGTGCTGCCGATCCGCATCAAGACACAAGGTGATCTGGGCGACATTGTTCCGGGCACCCATGCGGGCGCACCGGAAGAGCATCACATGAAGAAGAAAATGTGGATCACCACAGGTATTTCGGTAGTGCTCTGGGCCATCATCGCTGGGATCATCTTGTCCGGCGTGATATCGGTGCGCGACTTTGATTGGTTGAACCAGTTAGAGCCGCGCGGCTGATCTTTAAGCGGCCGGTCCCGATAGCTTGTGGTAGATGTGGGTGAAAGTGGCCACCCCTAGGATCGGGATCACAAGATTGACCAGTGGCACGGACAGCGGGATCGCCATCAAAGTGCCCGCAAGCCATATGGTCGTTGCGTGTTTGGCGCGCAGTTTACGCGCGCCTTCCCGACCCACCCGGCGCATGGCGGCCAGTGTGAAATACTCTCGTCCCAACAGGAAACCGTTCATGCCCCAAAAAATGAAAGGGGCAAGCGGCGTAAAGATCACATACAGGATCAGGGCCAGCAGGTTGGCAACAATCAGAACTCCCATAAAGCTCAGCCCGTCGCGCGCACTTTCGTTGAGCGGAATACCCGGCACTTTTGGTAAGGTCGGGTAATGCTTGTCCTCAACCGCTTGTGCGACCTCTTCAAGGAACATCGACGTAATCGCCGAGGCTACAGGAACCATCAGGAACACGGGAAGGATCAGGACGACAAAGATGCCAGAGTAGTTTAGCACGTCGTTCAACCACGGCACGGCACCGACAAAGGGCAGCGATATCTCGTTCCCCGACAGCCGGTTGATCAACCAAATCGCAGCCGCGCAGGCGATGATCAGCAAAATGATCGTAATACCAACGCCGCGCAACAGGACAGCCCGAAA
Source organism: Ruegeria atlantica (assembly GCF_013033965.1). Classification (GTDB taxonomy): domain Bacteria; phylum Pseudomonadota; class Alphaproteobacteria; order Rhodobacterales; family Rhodobacteraceae; genus Ruegeria; species Ruegeria atlantica_D. The sequence continues at coordinate 375,598 of NZ_WQFE01000001.1, read as the reverse complement.
CTTTGGGTCACCGATCTGTCCTAGCGCTGCGAAAAAAGCGTTGAATATGGTCATTCCGAAACCCATGTGGTCAATGCTGCCAAGTCGGGGCGTGGCCGTTCAGGCGGAGCGGTGCCCTCGGTCGCAATGTGGATCAGGCCTGCGACGCGTTCATTTTCCTGCAACCCAAAGGCTTTTTGGCAGAAGGACGGGTCATGCGTTTGCCAGCCAGAGAGCCAGTTTGCCCCCCAACCCGCAGCAAGCGCTGCGTTCAGCAGGGCGAGACACACCGCGCCAGCGGAATAGGTCTGCTCAATTGCAGGAATTTTTGGAGACGGCTTCTGCACTTCGATTACGGCGACGGCCAAATGGCCCATGTCGAACTGGCTGCGCGCTTTGGCGATATCCTCGGCAGCTTTACCCAGTGCAGCGCCGCACTCTTCGGTCAGTTGTGCCAAACGCGGCATTGCGCCTTTTTCCAGCACGATAAAGCGCCAGGGTTCCAGCTTGCCGTGATCGGGGCTGCGTGTAGCGGCCGTCAGCAAGGGCAACAGTTGCTCTCGTGTGGGCGCAGGTTCAACCAGCGTTTTTGCGGGGCGTGACCGGCGCAATTGCAGAAACTCCAGGGCGGCCGGATTTCTCAAGGACATATGTTAACTTCCTTTACATAGGCGGTTGTGTATGTGGTTGAACATCTGGCGGGTTTCAAGGGCAAGCGGCTGGATGCAGAGGATCAATTTCACTCCCTGCGCGTTCGTGCAAGGGTGTTCAGGGAGAAGGGATAAAGATGGCCAAGCCAAAGTTGCGAAATGTGCCGGACCTAAGCACGCGGGCTGTGCCCGGTGAAGAGATACAGGTCAGGGTCACGCCAAAAGCTGCTAAGAACGGGATCGTGTCAGAAACAACAGGCATCCGCGTAGCCGTCACAGCACCGCCCGAGAACGGCAAAGCAAACGAGGCGGTGCGTTCCATTCTGGCTATGGGCGTGGCGCCGTCCACTCTGACCCTCAGGCGGGGTCAGACGTCACGCGACAAGGTATTTGTCTATTCACCGTGATGCGGTGTTTCGCGGATTTGGTATACGCCTTCTGGCAGATCCAAAGCCGCCGCCAGATCGCGCACTTGTTCGGGGGAAAGCGTAATCCTCTGAATCTGATCCGTGCGCGGGTCCAATTGTTCAAGCGTCACACATTCGGCGAAGCTGTTGATGACGACATCCTCTTGCAAAGGCTTGGGGCCTTCGTCCACCAGAGTAATGACTGTCGAGTCGAATTCATGCTCAATCGAAAACATGAATGCAGAGTGCAGGTCAGCCGAGTGCAATGCAACCCGTACCGTACCAATCGGGCTGTGGTGATCGGCGCGGCTCCGCGCTATGTTCGTGCAAACGGGCCAACCGTTTCAAAGGATTATGAATGCATCGTCTGATCTGTTTGTTTCTTCCTCTATTGCTTGCGGCCTGTAGTGCCGGTGAGACGCGCCTGCAACCTGCGACCGAATGGTTGGGGAATACTGGCGAGTACCAGGTAGAGGCGGCCGAAGTTCGGGATCTGAGCCGTTCCATCGGTAGGGAAGCCCGGAATGAATGCCTGAGGCGGGCTAAAGTCAGAAATTGTGACTTCACGGTTCTTGTCGATCTCAATCCACAAGCGGAGGCGAATGCGTTTCAGACGCTGGACGACAAGGGTCAGCCGGTGATCATTATGACCCGTTCCATGATTCAGTCCGTGCAAAATCCAGATGAGCTGGCTTTTGTACTCGGGCACGAAACTGCGCATCATCTGCTGCGTCATATCCCGCGCCAGGCCGAAAACGCACAGGAAAGCGCAGCGATTTTCAGTAATCTGGGTAAATTGTTTGGAGAAGAGGGCGAAGACCTGGAGCGCACACAGAAAATTGGGGCGGAAGTGGGTGTCCAGTTAAACGTTAAGACTTTTGAGCTTGAAGCTGACCAATTGGGCACAATTCTAACTCATAACGCAGGATACGACCCATTGATCGGCGCAAAGTACTTTGATCGCATTCCGGACCCCGAAGACAGTTTCCTGTCCTCGCACCCGCCAAATGCGCAACGTGTTCAAATGGTTCAGGACACCGCCCGAAAGCTTGGACTGACGCAATGACCAAGGTAACAAGGCTGGGTGTCATCCTGACGGATCGGGGGTCGAAATACGCCGTGTCTGGTGCGTCTGTGGCGACCCGGGGTGACGTCGATGCTGTTTTGCAAGAGCTCAAGTCCGACAAAAGTTATGCCAAGGCCACGCATAATACGTGGGCGGCGGTATTGCCGACAGGGGCGCTCAAGGCCGATGACGGGGAAAGTGGCGCGGGAATGGTAATCCTGCGCATGCTTGAAAGGGCCGGGTTGGACGGCCACGTCGTTATTGTCACCCGCTGGTATGGGGGCAAAAAACTTGGCGGTGACCGCTTTCGCAGGGTTCAGGATGCCACCCGCGCCTATCTGGAACATGTCGGTGCCGGGCCTTGACCTGAGTCAAATGCCTGCCCGAACCGGTGCGCTATTCTGTTAAAACCATGCGGCAGGGAGACAGCGCGATGCTTGGCAAAGACACTCTGAAACGACATGCGGAGCTGGTGGACCAAATGGCAACCCATGTCGGGGTCGATCTGGAAGATGCGGCGTTAGGCGGCGACGTCTCAATCGACCAGATTTCTAACGCCGTACTACGCTGCAGCGATTGTTCCAATCCAGATCATTGTGAGCAGTTTCTGGCCCACTCTTCCCCAGACCGGAAAACACCGGAGTATTGCAGAAATGCGGCGCTGTTTGACCGGCTCACCTTGCTATCGGATAGCAAATGCGACGGCTAGCGACAAACATGCCCCGCCACCGTGTCTTGTGAACGAAAGGCAGGTCTGCCAATGTCCCGGGATATTCTGGGAGACGTGGAAAAGCACTTCTGGCTGACCAGGTCGGTGGCCAGATGCATGAAGGTTTCCTTGACCGAAGCCATGGCCGAAGGTCGGTTGACCCCCAATGGTTATGCAGAAATCGTGACGCGCTGCCGCGCCTCTCATTGCAGCGACCAATGCGAATTGTGGCTGTCGAAACAACAGTCCCAAGCCAACACAGCACCGGAATTCTGCGCGAATGCAGGCACGTTGAACAAATTGAAGGCTTGATTACAGCTTAGAGTGTGAACCGTCGCATAGCGGTGGTTTAGACGTTTGTTTGCATCCACAAAAGAACACCTTCTTGCTGGTGTCGGCAGTATACTTCACCGGCTCAAACTGTGTTCCCTTGTGCGAACCATCGCAAAAAGGTTGGCGTTCTGACTTGCCGCAAGCACACCAAAAATAGGTTTTTCCCTCGGTCACTTCGACCGGATATGGGCTTGGTTGGGCAGGTTTTGGCCTGTCAGACATCTGGCTACTCCGCTGTTGGCTGGTGTCGTTGCCTTAGTATAGGGCCATATTCACAAGCTGAGGAGACGGTTTCGCAATTCGCCTGAGCAGCATGGAACCGCCACTCTCACAAGTCCGTGATTGATTTTGTTGCAATAATATCAACGAGGTCGTATTTTGAGACTGGCCCCAGGTAATAGGGCAATATGAGAAAATTTTAGAGGATTGACGGACATGAAACTTAAATTTGCTGCCGTTAGCGCAATTGCCCTAGTTCTGGCTGCATGCTCGCAGCAGGAAGAGCCGACACCGGTTTACATCACGCCTGAGTACGACAAGTTCGGCACGCCGAGCTGCCCGGCTGGCACCGAACTGGCCACGACCGAAGCGGGACAGACCATCTGTAACCCGGTCGCACAATAAGAATTTCGCGGGCGGTCCTGATCGGGCCGCCCGCTCATCTTCACTGAAGCAGCCGCCCTGAGGGCGGTTTTTTTGTTTCCGATTCCATGCCGACACGATGTTCAACTTAAATTGTCGTGCATATTCGGGTGATCGTCGCCTTTCCAGTCGTCAATATCCGTGTCTAAATGACCTGCGGTGATTGCGTTGACTCTTTGAACCGTACCAAGGCGCGTAAAGGTAGCGATAGGATCTCTTTTTCAGATTTCGCTTGGCGTATGGGGCGTGTTTGGGAACTGGTTTTGCGTGATAGATGTTAGGCGCATAGGCTTTTGGCGCGATATAGTGTTTGTGAATTCGGATTTTGTTGCGGTGATGAACTTGCTGGGATTTTGCTCCGACAACAACAATGCCCTTTGTTCCAACAGCAATACTGCCTGCAGTTACCGGAACAGTATACAGTTGGGACGCAAGTACCACGGCTATGCAATTGAATGAGATTGTACGTAGGTACGACATGAAAACCCTCCTTCTTTCGAGTTGAGGTATTCATTCATGGTCCAGGAAATCCCCGTCCAAAGCCAATAAAGTTAAGTCACGCTCTGCCTATCTGGGGTGAACAGGCACATTGGGGTCAGGTGCGTGTGCCCCACAAATCGTATTCTCCGGCCTCGTCGACCTCGACCGATACGATGTCGCCAGGCTTTAGGTCGTCGAACCCTTCGTCAATGAACAGGTTGCCGTCGATCTCGGGTGCGTCCGCCTTGGTTCGGCAAGTGGCGGCCTCGGCATCAACTTCGTCCACGATCACGTCGATGGTCTGACCAACCTTGGCAGCCAGTTTGGCCTCAGAGATGGCCTGAGCCTTTTCCATGAACCGCTCCCAACGCTCTTGCTTGACCTCTGCGGGTACGTGATCGGGCAAGTCGTTTGATCGCGCGCCGTCGACGTTTTCATATTGAAAACAACCCACGCGATCCAGCTGTGCCTCGTCCATCCAGTCCAGAAGGGTCTGGAATTCAACCTCGGTCTCGCCGGGATATCCGACGATGAATGTGGATCGCAGTGTGATGTCCGGGCAAGTCGCGCGCCATGCGGCAATCTCATCCAGGGTTTTGGCTGCCGCTGCGGGGCGAGCCATGCGTTTCAACACGTCGGGGTGAGCATGTTGGAACGGAATATCCAGATAGGGCAGGATGTTGCATCCGGCGTCGGCCATCAGGGGGATCAGCTCGCGCACATGCGGGTAGGGGTAGACGTAGTGCAATCGGACCCAGGCATCCAACTGGCCTAGTTCGCGCGCCAGATCGGTGATGTGGCTGCGCACCTCGCGGTCTTTCCATGGGTTCACGTCGTATTTGCGATCCAGCCCATAGGCGGATGTGTCCTGCGAGATTACCAGCAACTCGCGCACGCCGTTGTCGACCAGCTTCTCAGCTTCGCGCAGGACGGCGTGTGCCGGACGGCTGGCGAGTTTGCCGCGCATGTCGGGGATGATGCAGAACTTGCACTTGTGGTTACAGCCCTCGGAAATCTTGAGATAGCTGTAATGGCGCGGCGTTAGTTGGACGCTGGCGGCGGGCAGCAGGTCAACAAACGGATCAGGAGCGGGTGGGACGGCTGAATGCACGGCGTCCAGCACCTGCTCGTATTGATGCGGGCCGGTGACGGCCATGATGCGGGGGTGATGTTCGCGGATGTAGTCCGGTTCCGCACCCAGACAGCCGGTCACGATGACCTTGCCGTTTTCCACCAGCGCCTCACCAATCGCGTCCAGAGATTCCGCCTTGGCGCTGTCGAGGAACCCGCATGTGTTCACGATCACGGCATCCGCGCCTGAATAGTCCGGAGAGATGCCGTATCCTTCGGCCCGCAGGCGGGTCAAAATGCGCTCGCTGTCGACCAGCGCTTTTGGACAGCCCAACGAAACCATTCCGATGGTTGGTTGGTTTGAACGTGGCGTCTCGGGCATCCGGGCGGCTGGTGCTAGGTCGGGGCGGAGGTTTGGCGGGTTCGTGGTCATGGCGCGGCATATAGTGGGGAACGCTTCCCCTTGCAAATGCAGCGCAGGCTTTGGATGATCTTTTTTAACGCATGAAAAAGGCGGAGAGCAGAAAATGAAGTGGTTACTACGCATCCTGTTTCTGTTGGTGGCGGTTTTCGGCCTGATTATCGGGGCCTTGCTGCTAATGCCCGGCGACAAGCTGGCGACCATCCTGGCCGAGCAGGTTCGCGCCCAAACCGGGCGCGACCTGAAACTTACGGGCGACGTGAACCTGTCTTTCTGGCCTGTGCTGGGGATGGAGACTGGACCCGTGACCTTCGGAAATGCGCCCTGGGCGGGTCCGGAACCAATGCTAAGTGCCGAAAGCCTGGCCGTTGGCGTGGACGCTGCGGCGCTGATTTCGGGGGATTTGCGCATCAAGCGGGTCATTGCCGAGAACCCGGTTCTGCGGCTCGAGCTATCGGATGGCCGTGGAAACTGGGAGCTTGACACACCCGCAGCGACGACCCCCGCCAGCACCGGAACCGGATCAGCTTCGCAAAGCCAACAGGGTGAAGTTACGCTGGATCAGTTGAAGCTGACCAACGCCCGGTTGGTCTATGTCGAAAACGGAACAACCAAGTTCAACTTCGCCAATGTGGATCTGGCAGCGCGTTGGCCAGACGTTTCCGCCCCGCTGGAACTCGATGCGCAGATGGCGGTTCCGGGCGGCACGGTTGATGTGGACCTCAAAATTCAGGACTTGCCCGCCTATGCGTCCGGCGTCGTAACACCGCTTGTTCTGTCCCTGACCGCGCCCGGAGGGAAGTTCAGCTTTGACGGGCGCGTCAATCTGGCTGGTGAGATGGACGGTAAACTCCACGCCAAGACGACAAACACGGAACAAATGCTGGCGGCTTTTGGTCAGGCTGGCGTCGGAGTGCCTTTAGGGCTGGGGCGTGCTGCCGATGTGTCCGGGCAGATGACTTACACCAGTGACGGTCGGATTTCCCTGCGCAATTTGGTGGCGATTCTGGACGATAACCGTTTGACCGGTGAGGCAGATATCGTGATCTCGGACCCGCCGCAGATCACAGCGCGACTGGATGCCGGTGATCTTGACCTTACCAATTTCAATGACGCGCCTGTTTCGAACGGCGGCGGGTCGGAGCCATCGCCGTCACCTGACGAAGGCTGGTCTACGACCCCGATTGATGCGTCGGCGCTTGCATTGGCAAACGGTAAAATTCGCCTCAAGGCCAACTCCATAGCGGTGCCAGAGTTGACGCTTGGTCCCAGTGACCTGACGCTCAACCTTGACCGGTCCCGCGCGGTTTTGGCGATGAGCCCCGCCACCCTGTTCTCAGGGCAATTGAACGGGCAAGTGGTAGCCAACAATCGGAACGGGCTTTCGGTTGGCGGAAACCTGAAGGCTGATGGTATCGACATTCAGCAAGCGCTGTCTGCCTTGGGCGGGATAGAACGGCTGTCAGGTACTGGATCAGGGTCGTTCGAATTTCTGGGCGTCGGGCAGACAGAAGATCAAATCATGCGTTCGCTCAGCGGCAAAGGGGATTTGAATGTCGGCAAAGGCCTGATCTCGGGGTTTGACCTGGACCGCCTGATGGGGCGCGGTGGGGGCGAATCCGGTACGACGGTATTCAACAGCCTGACCGCCAGTTTCACCATCGATCAGGGGGTGCTGCGGAATGACGATCTGTTGATGTCGCTTGACAATTTCCGTGCCGACGGCACCGGGCGCGTTGGTATCGGCGATCGCGACATAGATTACCTTTTCACACCGGTTGCGTTGCGGGCGAACTCTGGCAACGGGATTTCCGTGCCTGTGCGGATCGTAGGGCCGTGGAGTAATCCTTCGATCAAACCGGACCTGACCAAAGTCATCGAAGCAGTTGCCGAGGGAAAGGCCAAAGAGCTAGAGGATGAAGCAAAGCAGAAGGTCTTGAAAAAAGTTGGTGAGGAATTGGATGCGACCATCACCGACAGCGGTCAGATCGAAGACGCCATCAAAAACAAGCTGGAAGACGAGGTCAACAAAGGACTACTGAAGCTGTTTGGTGGCAACTGAAGCGCGATTCTTTGCACGTCTCGGGGCGCGTGACATGCCCCGAGACAGAGACTTGATCAGATAGTCTGGTCGTAGTCGCCCACGCCTGGTTCGGTGCGTATGACAGCATCGATATCGGCAAAGATGGCGCGCATTTCCTCCTCGCTCTCGCTGCTTTCGCAAACCACAACAAGGTTTGGCGTGTTCGAGGACGCGCGCACCAGACCCCAGCTTCCATTGTCCAGAATGACCCGGGCACCATTGACGGTGACGACCTCTTTGATCGCGCGACCAGCAAAACTGTCCCCGGCATCTGCCTTGGCAACCAGCTTGTCGACCAGCCGCTGAAGAATGTCATATTTCTCGGTATCGGCGGCATAAGGCGACATGGTTGGGGTCGACCAGGTTTTCGGCAGCGCCTTGCGCAGATCTGACATGCTTTGGTCCGGATTGCGATCCATCAGCTTACAGATCTCAACCGCCACGCGCATCCCGCAGTCGTATCCGCGCCCAACGGGCTCGGCCAAGAAATAGTGACCCGACTTCTCGAACCCGGCCAGCGCGTTGATTTCCTTGACCCGGCGCTTCATGTGGCTGTGGCCGGTTTTCCAATAGTCCGCCTTGACGCCATGGGCCTGCAACTCGGGGTCGCTTGCGAACAGGCCGGTTGATTTCACGTCTGCCACAAAGGTCGAATTGGGGTAAAGCTTGGCCAGATCGCGCGCCATGATCACACCGACCTTGTCGGCGAAAATCTCTTCGCCTTCATCATCCACTACACCGCAGCGATCGCCGTCGCCGTCGAAGCCCAAAGCCAGATCGGCACCGCTGGCTAATACAGAGACGGACATGTCATGCAGCATCTCCATAGCCTCGGGATTGGGGTTATAGTTGGGAAAGGTGTAGTCCAACCGGGTGTGGCTGGGCACCATTTCGACGCCCATGCGTTCGAAGATCTCGGGTGCAAAGGCCGAGGCTGTTCCGTTTCCGGTTGCACAGACAACTTTCAAAGGACGGGACATTTTGAAATCACCGACCAGATCGTCGATATAGGCTTCTTTCACGCCGTCTACGAACTCATATGATCCGCCATCATGGGCGGCACCTTCGCCGTTCAGGACAATGTCACGCAGCTCGGACATCTCATCGGGGCCGTGGGTCAGGGGGCGGTCAAAGCCCATTTTCACTCCGGTCCAACCGTTAGGGTTGTGGCTGGCCGTGACCATAGCCACTGCCGGAACGTTCAGATGAAACTGCGCAAAGTAAGCCATGGGGCTGAGCGCCGGGCCAATGTCCTTGACCTGAATTCCGGCCTGCATAAGACCCAGGATCAGCGCGTTTTTGATCGCCAAGGAATAGTCACGATAATCATTGCCCACCGCGATCACCGGTTCGATCCCACGTTTGCGCATCTGCGTTCCCAAACCCAGGCCAAGTGCAGTCATGCCGGGCAGGTTGATCTCTTCGGGGTATTTCCAGCGCGCGTCATATTCGCGAAAGCCGGTCGGTTTGATCATGGGATCGCGCAGAAAGCTCCAGGTGTTTGGAGTCACCTCGGGGATGGGTTTGGTCATGCTATTACTCTTACTTAAATCTGTATTGGATTGGCTTTGGCGAGTGCATCAAAGCGCATCAAACTGTCGATCAATTGAGGCATTTGATCCAGGTAGATCATGTTGGGCCCGTCACATGGGGCATTGTCGGGGTCCTGGTGGGTTTCCATAAAGACACCCGCCACACCAACAGCCACAGCTGAGCGTGCCATAACCGGCGCAAACTCGCGCTGACCACCGGATGCACCACCCAAACCACCGGGCTGAGCTACCGTGTGGGTGGCGTCCATGATCACCGGATACCCGGTGCGGCCCATTTCCGGTAGCGATTGCATGTCCACAACCAAACGATTGTAGCCAAAGCTGACGCCGCGTTCGGTCAACATGATGTTGTGGTTGTTCGTGCTTTCGATCTTGGCTGCAACATTCTGCATATCCCAAGGTGCCAGGAACTGACCTTTCTTGACGTTGACCGTCGCGCCTGTTGCGCCTGCGGCTTTCAGAAGGGCGGTCTGACGACACAGGAAAGCCGGGATTTGAAGGATGTCACATACTTCGGCAACGGACGCGCATTGCTCTTTTTCGTGCACATCTGTGGTAACCGGAACACCGATGTTGTCCTTTACCGATTGCAGCACTGCCAACCCCTTGTCGAGTCCCAACGCAGGGGCGGCATTCACCGAGGTACGGTTCGCCTTATCGAACGAGCCTTTGAACACGTACTGAGCACCAGCCGCATCACAGGCTTCTTTCATTTTGCCCGCGATCATCTGCGCATGATCCGCGCTTTCAAGCTGACAGGGGCCGGCAATGATCGTCAGAGGCAGATCATTGCCGACCGTGAGATCGGAGATTTTTACATGTTTCATGTGTCTTACGAGGATACCTGTTCACGAAGGACCGACGCGGTAAGCGAGATCAACAGGTAGATACCAGCAAACAACAGAAAAGCCAAAATCGTATTTTCGAACTTGCGCGGATAGGTGGGTTCCTGACTTGGCACCGGCCTAACAGAAACGGTTAGGTAGCGCACTTTGCGGTTCGCTTCGGTCCGTGTGGTTTCCATTTGCTGCATTGCTGTCTGCAGCATCACGTCCCTTGCGACCAGATCGGCCTGAGCCATCTGAATACGCACACTAAGCCGGGCAAGCGAATTTTCGCCCGCGGACACGTCCAGCATTTCCGCGTTGAGTTCGTCCGACACAGCTTCTAGTCGCGCGATGTCTGCACGGACACCATCCACCTTGGCTTGGTTTGGACGAAGGTTGTCCAACAGCGCGGCCAATTGGAGCTCTTTTTCCTGAACCTGTGTCTCAATTGCGTCGATGCGTCCGCGCAGGCTGGCTATGACGTTTTGAGGGTCCAGCAAAGCACCCTGAATCTGCAATTCTATCAGAGCTTCCTGCGCTTTCCTTCGCTCTTCCTGTGCCATTTCGAAACCGGCCCGCGCGTCACGCATCTGGTCCTCGCGCTTGAGTTCCGTGAGCCCGTTAATAGTGTCTTCTGCGTAGGACAGAAGGCGATCGGAAATGGCCACTGATATCTCCGGATCAGGTGCCGCGACTTCCATCCGGATGATACCATCGCTCGGGTCGTATCCGATCGTGATCATGCGCCGGAAAAGCTTGTAGGTCTCTTCCAGCGTTGCTTCCGGCGATAGCCGCTGAATAGGGTCAATCCAGTCTTGCTTGAAAATCTCTGCAAAACCCATGTCGCGCTCAAGCCTTAGCAGCGCATCCTTGGACTCAAGAAACTCCTGTGTGGCGACAGAATCCTGCGCGGTAGCGAATTGGGTGCCCGCCAAAAGCCCGCCAAATGATGCGCCGCCGCCGTCTGCCTGAAGGATTGAGAAGGCCGAGTCGCTGGCATACATAGGCGTCGCGACACGGTAGAAGTAGAAACCGACGATAAAGGTAGGCAAGAAAACAAAAACCGCCAGACGAGCAAACAACGCAAGCAGTTTGCGTTTGCGGCGGCGGGCGATGTCTTTTTGTATCTCGCCAATTTCAAGCATACGCCGTTGCGCAGGGGTCATCTCGGGCCCCGGCAGGGATTCCCCACCTTCGTTAACCGTTTGCGGCAAGTGAATTGTTACTTTGTCCTTCGTCTGGTCGTCAGCCCGCTTCGTATCGCCCGGCATCCCCAACAAATTCGCGCGGTGAAACGGGTCGATGCCCTTTTGGCGCAGCAAACGCACCGCGTCATAGTCCGAGGCCGGGTCTAGGCCATTCTTTTGGGCCAGCCTGCGCGCTATCCGCAGTTGGCGTCCTGTCAGCCCTTCTTGTTTGATGGCGTCAATCTCGGTGCTGGGTTGTGAGTCATTGGCCGCCGCAGGTGGTTGCGTCGCTTTGCGAATACGCGAAATGGCGTCTGCGCGGTCTTCTTCTGTTCCCGCTTTGCGACGTTTGCCGCGCCAGTTGTAAATACTAGCCTTGGGTTTGGTAGTCATATAGCTGCTTTGCCTCTTCCAAGGTGTCGAACATGTAAAGCTGGCCATCCATCAAAACGGCAGCCTCTTGCGCAAATTTCTCTAGCACGGAGGGGTTGTGCGACACGATCACCATCGTCGTTGTGCGCAGTTTTTCCCGAAGGATATCACCGGCCTTCCTGTTGAATTCCACGTCCGTCGACGCCGGCATACCTTCGTCAATCAGGTACATGTCGAAATCCAGCGCCAACATCAGAGCAAATGTAAAGCGCGCTTTCATGCCGCTGGAATAAGTGGCTAGTGGCTGGTCAAAATACTCTCCCAATCCACACAACCACTTGCAGTAGGCTTCTACGTAGTCGGGGTCCATCCCATAAATATTGGCGACGTAACGCGCGTTTTCCAAGGCGGACAGTTTACTCGCGACACCTCCAGTGAAGCCCATGGGAAAAGACACCCGGCAGGACTTTCGAATCACGCCCTCATCAGGTTTTTCCAACCCCGCCATCATGTTAATCAGTGTGGTCTTGCCGGTTCCATTGGGTGCAAGAATGCCAATCGAGCGCCCCAGTTCCACACGGAACGAGACACTGTCCAGGATCACCTTGCGGCGTGTCCCGGTCCAGAAGGACTTACTGACATTCTCAAACTCAAGCATTTTTGGCCTGCTGCTTGTACCTTGTTTTATTGTACCGAACGTTCCGGTAATCGGGTTGTTATCCTGCATTTTATGTGGGCCACATTATGTCGAAATTTGACGGTAATTATCAATGCATCGGCAAGTATGCTGATGGTAATGTGACTTTTCCATCGGTTGGACCCACGCATTTCGTTGACTATCTTTCAGGGTGACCGTCAACCAATTTGATGCAGGAAACCTTGCCATCTGATGAATTCACTTCAGAAAGAAATCTCAACCTGTCGTATCTGCGCGGAAAGATTTGCCGCGACAGAGACCGCGCATCAGCCGCGCCCGGTGGTCTGGTTTCAGTCGGGAACGCCGATTTTGATTGCCGGTCAGGCGCCTGGTGCCCGGGTACATGCCTCGGGACGGCCGTTTACCGACCCGTCCGGAGATCGGTTGCGGGATTGGCTTGGCGTGGATGAAGCCGTGTTCTACGACCGATCACGGATTTCGATCGTTCCGATGGCCTTTTGTTTTCCGGGCTACGATACGCGCAAGGCAGACTTGCCGCCGCCGCCTATTTGCGGACAGACTTGGCACGACAAGGTCATGCGAGTGCTGGGGGAACCGCCCCTGACTGTTTTGGTGGGCGGGCACGCTCATAAATACCACCTGAATGCGCGAACTTCGGTAACCGAAACCGTTCGCAATTGGCGAGACCATGCGCCGCGTGTCTTTGCCTTGCCTCATCCTTCGTGGAGGAATACGGCATGGATGAAGAAAAACCCGTGGTTCCAAGCTGACCTGCTGCCGGTTCTGCGTGCGCGGGTGCAGGAGGTTCTGAATGACTGAAACCACAGCCCTGGACACTGCCCACGCCGCAATGGCTGCCGACCCGCAAGACGATAACGCGCGCTTGCGGTTCTTCGAAAGACTTGCCGACAGCGAGCTGTTTCTGATGCTGACCGAAGAAGCGCAGGGCGAACACGTCTCGCCCGAGCTGTTTGATGTGGCCGATGGGCGCTTTGTGCTTGCCTTTGACAGAGAGGATCGGTTGGCGCGTTTTGCGGAACGACCCGTTCCTTATGTTGCGCTGTCGGGCCGGGTGCTGTCCGCTATGCTGGCGGGGCAGGGGATCGGGCTGGGGCTCAACCTTGAAAGCGCGCCGTCCTCTATGCTGATCTCGTCCGAGGCGCTGGGCTGGTTGGCAGAAACCTTGCAGCATGGTCCGGAAGAGGTTCAGCAACGGTTGGCAGAGTTCTTGCCGCCTGCAGGTCTGCCCGACAATCTTTTGACTGCGCTGGATGCTAAGCTTGCCACAGCCATAGGATTGGCCGAGGCCGCTTACCTGGTCGGAACGAAATCCGAAGCCGGCGGTTCAGGCCACTTGCTGGGGTTCATAGGCGCTGTCGAAGGGGCCGAGCCCGCGCTGGCCAAGGCCGCGTCCGAGGCATTGACGTTTTCCGGGATCGAGGCAGGGGCAATGGATGTTGGTTTTTTTGGCGCGCACGACCAGGCTGCTGCCTCGTTGGCGCGGGTCGGCTTGCGGTTTGATCTGCCGCAGCCCGAGGCGCGTGTTGCCACCCAGACGATACCCGGCAGCGATCCGGCTAAGCCACCGATTCTGAAGTAGGAAAAAGCCCCGCAAGCGAATGGCTAGCGGGGTCTTTCATGGTTATTCTGCCGCCGCTTCCAGCTTGTCCTGCGTGCGGGTTTCGAAATCGCTGGCCTCGTGGCGTTCGTGCAGTTGGGTGTGCGGTTCACCGAATGGGCGGTTGACCATACGGCCGCGCTGAACAGCCGGGCGGGCGTCGATGGTTTTGGCCCACCGCATGACATTTTTGTAGGATTCAACATCCAGGAATTCTGCGGCGCTGTACAGGCGGCCCAGAACCAGCTGGCCATACCAGGGCCAGATCGCCATGTCGGCGATAGTATAGTCCTCGCCCGCGATATAGGTCTTGTCGGCCAGCTCGCGATCCAGAACGTCCAGTTGACGTTTGGCTTCCATCGCAAAGCGGTTGATCGGATATTCCCATTTCTCGGGCGCGTAGGCGTAGAAATGGCCGAAGCCTCCGCCCAGATAAGGCGCGCTGCCCATCTGCCAGAACACCCAGTTCATGACTTCGGTACGCTCCGGCCCTGACGCGGGCAAAAACGCACCAAACTTCTCGGCCAGGTGAAACAGGATCGACGCGCTTTCGAAGACGCGCGTCGGCTCATCGCCCGAGCGATCCCAAAGAGCAGGGATTTTCGAGTTGGGATTCGCCCCGACAAAGCCCGAGCTGAACTGATCGCCTTCGCCGATATTGACCAGCCATGCGTTGTATTCGGCACCTTCATGACCCAGCGCCAGCAGTTCCTCCAGCATCACTGTGACTTTGACGCCGTTGGGGGTGGCCAGTGAATAAAGCTGCAGGGGGTGCCGTCCAACCGGCAGGTCCTTGTCGTGGGTGGCGCCGGCGATTGGGCGATTGATGTTGGCGAATTGGCCGCCGTTCTGGCTGTCCCATGTCCAGACCTTTGGGGGCTCATAGGTCGGTTGCTCGCTCATTTCTTGCCTTTCTTCGCAAAGTGCAGGTGAATTGTCCGTCCGTTCCAACAGCTAATGTTGCAAAGCCCAGAGTCCAACCCCCCGGAGCGCAGCGTTTTTTGTAACAATCCTCACCCGGCATCTCACGAATTCTCATTCAACGTCACAGCGACGTTAGGGGGACTTCGCAAGCGATCTGAATCACCTATTGTATGTCCAGACCCGCGCGTTCGGGCAAACCAACAACCCCGAGGACAAAAGGACTTACCACCATGAAACGTTTTGCCCTGACAGTAGCTGCGGCTCTGACCCTTGCCGCTCCGGCCTTCGCTGGCGATCAATATGTAGATGGCACCGGTTTCGCCGTATCCGGTTACGACGTCGTCGCTTACCGTAGTCTGGATCAGGTAGCGGTTGGCCAGTCGCAGCCCGAAGCTGTGCGCGGCCGCGCGGACATCACTGCAGAATACAACGGTGCCACATGGGCATTCGCCTCAGAAGAGAACCGCGACAAGTTTGTGGAAAACCCGGCCTTCTACGCACCGCAATATGACGGGCATTGCGCATATGGTGTGTCGAAAGGCGGTAAGGTCCCTGCAAACCCAAACCTGTGGCGCATCGTGGATGATAAGCTTTACCTGAACATTACGGATGTTGTGGTTGGCTTCTGGGAAGAAGACGTACCAGGCAACATCAATATCGCAGAAGGCAACTGGCCGGGGATCGAATCCGACGGCGCATCCTCCAGCGTCATTCCGAAATTTACCTCGGAAGGCCCGATTTCGAACTAAGTGGCCACTCACCAAGTCAAAGCCCGGCGCATTTTGCCGGGCTTTTGTTAGTGGGCCAACTGGAATTCGTCTCGCATCTGCTGATCGGCGTCGAACCGAATTCGAACGCTTTTGGCCCCTGGGAACGTGCGGGCCGTGATCGCATCCGGCACAACAACCTCGCCACCGCCAGAGTCGTTTGATTGGAAATTGAGTACCTCGGTCTCTGTCTGGCGCGAGGATGCCAAAACGGATGTCGGCAACGCCACACGGTTTGCACCTTCAAACACTGGGGTTGAGACAAAGAACGTCAAATGCCGCCCAAAGAACCCGACCGCATCAGGTACATGATCCGACTTGCACAACAGCTCGGACTCCGGGACTTCGACCTCGTCCGATCGGTTCGGCAACGCTGTGTTCAGCAGGGCGCGGCATGCGTTGATGTCAGATGACTCGAGTGCAAGAATACGACGGCGTAGTTTCGGACGTCTGGGTTTTCCGGACCCAGCACCTTTGCCCGCCAGCCCTTCTTTGCGCAAAAAATCGTATGCATCCTTGGCGCGGGTAAAGCCGGAACTGTCGCCCTGTGCCTGGTCTGGATGACCGTGGAAGGCAATGTTCCGCCAAGCGCTTCTGATATCATCCGAACTGGCGTTTTGATCCAACCCCAGAGCATACAGTGCTTCTGTGCGGGCCTTGATCTTCTCTGCAGTTTGCATAACCCAATTTACTCATTACAAAAAAACGTCACGACGCTAGTTTGAACAGGGCGGCAAATTTGTCAAATTTCACGCAAAATTGATGTGTCTGCGGGAACAATTGCAGCAGGAAGAGGCAATTGTTCTCAGCGCATCTTGTGGCAAAGGGTTACTGTTGTTTTGCGAGTTTTTTCACGCGACGTTCTGCAGTTCAGCCTTGGGCGTGATGCCAAGGGCAAAGCACACGTCACGCGTCAATTCAGGCCGGTTCAGCGTGTAGAAATGCAGCTTGTCCACGCCACCTTCGATCAGGTCCGAGCACAGCTCTGTACAGAGCGCGGTGGCCAGCAAATCCTCACGATCGTCACGCACGGCCTTTTCAAAGGCTTGCTCGACCCAATGGGGAATGCGCGTACCGCAGCGTTTGGCAAAGTTCCGGGCACCTTTCCAATTCTCGATCGGCAGAATGCCGGGAACGATGGGCTTGTCGATACCTGCTTTTTCGCAGGCGTCACGGAACCGGAAAAACGTCTCGGCCTCAAAAAAGAACTGGGTCAGGGCCTCGTCCGCACCTGCATCCAGCTTGGCCTTGAGCCAGTCGATATCAGTGCGAGCATTGCGTGCTTCGGGGTGAATGTCAGGGTAGGCTCCGACGCGAATGCTGAACATCTCGGTCTCTGCCAGCGCGGAAATCAGTTCGACTGAGTTTGCAAAGCCATCGGGATGCGGCTCAAACCGGTCCTGACCGCTGGGCGGATCACCGCGCAGGGCTACGATGTCCTGCACGCCTGCACGTGCGAAAGTATCTGCGATTTCCAGCGTTTCTTGGCGCGAGGCATCCACGCATGTCAAATGCGCGGCAACCGGCAGGCCCGAGGACTTGTGAAGGGTCGCCACCGCATCACGGGTGAGTTCCCGCGTTGTGCCGCCCGCACCATATGTGACCGAGACAAAGCGTGGATCTAGCGGAGCCAGTGTCTGGACAGTGTCCCAAAGACGAAACGAGGCTTCGAGCGTCTTGGGCGGAAAGAACTCGAATGAAATTTCTGGCTTGGTCATCACGGCCTCATTTGGTTGGTGCAGGGACCTTGTGCCAGTTCAAGCAATGTGAGACAAACTCATATTATTCAAGAACAACATGAGTATCACTGCAATGCACATCGAATTCCGCCACCTGCGCACGATCAAAGCGATCCACGAATGCGGTGGGTTGGCCCGTGCGGCGGATCAATTGAATATCACCCAATCGGCTCTGAGCCACCAGATAAAGGGCCTTGAGGATCAAGCGGGGGTGGAACTGTTCCTGCGCCGTTCGAAGCCGATGAAGCTGTCGGCTGCGGGTTTGCGCCTGCTGCGTTTGGCCGAACAGATTTTGCCGCAAGTCGAGGCCACACAACAGGAATTCTCGTCGCTTCGGGATGGACGGACTGGACGCATGCATATCGCAATCGAATGCCACGCCTGTTTCGAATGGCTGTTCCCGGTGCTTGAATCCTTCCGGAAGTCGTGGAGCGATGTGGATGTCGATATCCGCCCGGGTTTGGCATTCGGCGCATTGCCCGCGTTGCAGAAAGAAGAGGTCGATCTGGTCGTTTCGTCCGATCCAGAAGATCTGCCGGGCATCGAGTTCATTGAGCTGTTTGACTATGACGCCGTCTTTGTCGCCGCCTCATCCCACCCGCTGGCACAAAAAGGGTTCATCGAGGCAGAGGATTTTCGTGGGCAGACCCTGATCACGTACCCGGTAGAACGCACCCGGTTGGACGTGTTCAGCCAGTTGCTTATCCCCGCTCGGGTCGAACCGGCGGCGATCCGGCAGGTTGAACTGACTGCGGTGATCTTATTGTTGGTCGCGTCGAACCGCGGCATTTCTGTTCTGCCCGATTGGGTTGTGCGCGAGGTGAAGTACAATTCCGACTATGTAACACGACCGCTAACCAAGGATGGCATCACCCGCAGGCTCTACGCCGCCGTGCGCACCGAGGACCTTGAAAAACCGTTTGTGCAAGAGCTGATTCAACTGGCCGGAACCGAGGCGCGCAAGCTGCAACAGCAATAGGCGCAAAACGCGGGTCCGCTATGCGCATCATTCCTCTTGGCAAGGGCGCATTGCATCAGTATACGCGCGGTTTGACCGGACAGGAGCCTTTGGACAATGGTTGGCAGTGCAAACCTCAACATCATGATCAAAGCCGCGCGAAGGGCGGGGCGTTCTTTGGTCAAGGATTTTCGTGAAGTCGAAAACCTGCAGGTGTCGATGAAAGGCGCCGGTGACTTTGTCTCCAAGGCCGATATCGCCGCCGAGGCGATCCTGAAAGAAGAACTGCTGGGCGCGCGCCCGACCTATGGCTGGCTGGCCGAAGAGGGTGGTGTGATTGAGGGCGAAGATCCGACCCGCCGCTGGATCGTCGATCCGCTGGATGGCACCACGAATTTCCTGCACGGCCTGCCGCACTGGGCAATCTCGATCGCGCTGGAACACAAGGGCAAGATCGTCGCCGGTGTGATCTATGACGCTGCCAAGGACGAGATGTTTTTTGCCGAAAAAGGCGAGGGTGCGTGGATGAATGATACCCGTATCCGTGTTTCAGGGCGCCACCGCATGATCGAGTCGATCTTCTCAACTGGTCTGCCTTTTGGTGGCCGTTCGGACCTGCCTGCGACTTTGCAGGATCTGGCGCGCCTAATGCCAGCCTGTGCCGGTGTGCGCCGCTGGGGTGCAGCCGCATTGGACATGGCCTATGTGGCGGCTGGCCGCTACGAAGGGTTCTGGGAACGCCGCCTGAACGCATGGGATATGGCCGCCGGGATCATTATCGTCAAGGAAGCAGGCGGTTTGGTTCAGGCGCTTAACCCTGAAGGCAATGTGCTGGAGGATGGTGAGGTGATCTGTTCGAACGAACCGATCTTTGACCAGTTCTCCAAGGTGATCCGAGGCTGATTGCACCGCAAGTCTGGTAAGCAAGCGCGCCCCGATTGAGGCGCGCTTTTTCGTTTCAAAGGGCTGCGCGCTGGGCTAACCCGGCTTTATCGGCCAACTGCGCGGCGACGGATGCGACCGCAAGGTCCTGCAGACCCACACCGGTTCCATCGAACAGGGTGACCTCGTCAGCACTGGTCCGCCCGGGGTGATCGCCGTTGATGACTGCACCAATCGGATTGATCTGTGTTTCGGTCAAAGCGCCACTTTCCATGGCGTGCTGCGCCTCCCCAATTGTCACAGATTGGGCGACCTCGTCGGTGAAGACAGTCGCCGAAGCAACCAGAGCGGGATCGACCTCCATCTTGCCTTTCGTGTCTGTGCCCATGCAAGCCAGATGTGTGCCGGGCTTGATCCAGTCTTTCATCAGCAGCGGCTCGAATGCCGAAGTGATCGTGATGATGACATCCGCCTGAGCCCCCAGTTCCTGCTGACTGACGGCCTCAAATTCCAGCCCGATTTCCTCGGCAATTGCCGCCAGACGGGGCAGCATGTCGGGGTGTGGATTCCAGGCGACGACCTTTTCAAAGTCGCGTTGTTCAACGGCCGCGCGCAACTGAAATGCCGACTGATGTCCGGCGCCAACCATACCCAGCACCTTGGCATCCTTCCGGGCAAGGTGTGCGATGGAAACCGCCGAAGACGCAGCTGTCCGCACCGCCGTCAGATAGTTGCCGCCCACCAGTGCAGACAACCGCCCGGTATCGGGATCGAACAGGAATACCGTGGATTGGTGATTGGTCAGACCTTGTTCGGCGTTGCCCGGCCAATAGCCGCCTGACTTCACACCCAGTACTTGCCCATCCCGGTCGAAACCGGATTTGAATCCATACAGAGCATCGGCATAACCCAACGCTTCGCGAACAACCGGAAAGTTCCAAGCCCCGCCACTGGCCATCGCGCCGAACACGGATTGAACCGCATCAAAGGCTTGTTGGCGGCCCACCAGCTGTTCGCACAGGTCTTCGCCCACAATCAGCAGGCCATCTTGCGTGGTCATAGCGTCCCTCATCAATAAGCCTTCCCGCGGGCCGAAACGGGCCACAGAGCTTCAACCTTACCGTCGCGAACGCCGACATACCAATCGTGGACGTTGCAGGTGGGATCACAGTGGCCGGGCACCAGTCGAAGCTTGTCGTTCACCTTCAGAACACCGTCGGGGTCGCCAATAACGCCGTGCTCGTCCGAGCACTTGAGGTATTCCACGTCGTCGCGCCCAAAGATGAAGGGCAGGCCACTATCGACCGATTGCGCCTTGAGACCAGCGTCGCAGATAGCCTTGTCTGCCTTGGCGTGGCTCATCACACTGGTCAGAATGAACAGCGCGTTCTCCCATTCGCCCTGATCGATCCGCTTGCCGTTCTCGTCCAGAATGCGGCCATAATCGGCGTCCATGAAGGCGTAGGATCCGCACTGCAATTCGTTGTAAACGCCCGAATTGCTCTCGAAATAGTATGATCCCGTTCCACCGCCCGAAACCAGTTCGCAGTCGATGCCTTCGGCTTTCAAACCATCAACCGCGTCTTTGACCATGGCGATGGCTGTATCCAGCTTCTCTTTGCGTGCCTCATAAGTGTCGAGGTGCTGCATTGCGCCCTGATAGGCCTGAATGCCGGTAAATTTCAGGTTGGGCGCTGCGTTGACTGCCTTTGCAATATCGACAACGGCTTGGGTCGTGGTCACGCCGCACCGACCTGCACCGCAGTCAATTTCGACAAAGACTTCAAGTTCCGTGCCGTGATCGACAGCGGCCTTGGACAAGTCAGCGACATTGTCGATGTCATCCACGCAGACGATGGTGCGCGCGCCAAGTTTCGGCAGTTGCGCCAACCGGTCGATCTTGGCCGGATCGCGAACCTGGTTCGACACGAGGACATCCTTGATGCCACCTCGCGCGAAAACTTCGGCTTCGGATACCTTTTGGCAGCAAACGCCAACCGCACCGCCGAGATGTTCTTGCAACTTGGCCACATCGACGGACTTGTGCATCTTACCGTGCACGCGGTGGCGCATGCCATGGGCCTTAGCATAATCGCCCATTTTCTTGATGTTCCGCTCCAGCGCATCGAGGTCCAGGATCAGGCAGGGGGTCTGGATTTCGCTTTCATCCATGCCGATAGCAGCGGGGATGTCGAACCCGACTTCAAGCTCTTTGATGTTCACAGGTTTGTTCATATCGTTCTTCCTTACCATTTTAGCCAGGGCAGTTTGTCCAGATCCACGTTGCCGCCGGTGATGATCACGCCAACGCGCTTGCCGCGGAATACGTCCGGGTTCTTGAGTATCGTCGCGAGGGGCACGGCCGATGATGGCTCCATCACAACGCGCAGGTATTTCCACGTCAGCTTCATCGCTTCGATGATCTCGTCGTCAGAGGCAGTGAAAATGTCGGTCACGTTTCTGGAAACGAAATGCCACGTGTTCTCTTTCAGCGGCACCAGTAATCCGTCGGCGATAGTTTTCGGCGCATCATCTGCGATAATGTGGCCCGCTTTGAAGGACCTATACGCATCATCTGCCTGCTCTGGTTCCGCCGCATAGATCGCCGTGGATGGGGACAGGTTCGAAACCGTCAGGCAGGTGCCCGAGACCATGCCGCCGCCGCCTATCGGGGCAATGACGGCATCCAGCCCATCCGTCTGCTCCAACAGTTCGGCCGAGCATGTCGCCTGACCGGCAATGACGCGCGGATCGTTGTAGGGATGCACAAACTCGCCACCCGTTCTGGCCTGTACCTCGGCAAAGGTCGCCTCACGTGACGAGGTCGATGGCTCGCACTCAGTGATCGTGCCGCCATAGCGGCGCACGGCGTCCTTCTTGGCTTGCGGCGCGGTGCGCGGCATCACCACGTTGCAGGGGATGCCGCGCCGTCCGGCGGCATAAGACAGGGACAAAGCGTGGTTGCCACTAGAGTGTGTGCAGACGCCCTTGGTCGCCATATCATCACTCAGGCCAAACACGGCGTTGCTCGCACCGCGTACCTTGAACGCGCCAGCCTCCTGAAAGTTCTCGCATTTGAAGAACAGTTGCGCGCCGGTCAGGTCGTTCAGGAAGTCGGATCCCAAAACCGGAGTGCGCCGGATATGGGGTTTGATTCGTTCGTGCGCAGCGCGCATATCGTCGATCGTCAAATCGGCTGCGGGGATGTGATCCAGCATTGCAATCCTCCTCAGGCTGCAGCTTGGGCGCGGTCAGATGGTCCGGTGCGATAGTATTCCTGCGCCACCGCGACCCCGCTGCCCAAAGTGATCGGATAGTTCAGATCGGCCATCGCCATCTCGATTGTGCTAAGCCCGGACAGAACCATCACATCCGTCAAACTGCCTAGATGGCCGATGCGGAACGCCTGACCGTTCAACTGACCCAGACCGATACCGAAAGATACACCATAGGCATTGAACGCGTGGTCGGTCAGAGCATTGCTATCAAACCCCGCAGGCACATAAATCGCGCTGACAGTGTCAGAGTACAGGTCAGGCGATTGTGCGACAAGTTTCAGCCCCCACGCGTCAACGGCGCGGCGCACACCTTCGGCCAATCGGAAATGCCGGGCATACACGTTCTCAAGCCCTTCTTCGAACAGCATCTTAAGGCTTTCGCGCATGCCGTAGATCAGTTGCAGCGGCGGGGTGTAGGGAAACCCGCCGGACGCGTTGGCGGCCATCATATCGTCGAAGTCGAAGAAGGTGCGCGGCAGCTTGGCGCTTTTCGTTGCCTCAAGTGCCTTGGAGCTGACGCACAGGATCGCCATACCGGTGGCCAGCATGAACCCTTTCTGCGAGCCTGAAACGGCGATATCGACGCCCCAGGTGTCAAACTCGAACGGCATCGAGGCCAGAGAGCTGACGCAATCGACAAACAGCATCGCAGGATGGTTTTCTGCATCCATCGCTTGGCGAACCGCGGCGATGTCCGAACGCACCCCAGTGGCCGTTTCGTTGTGCGTGACCAGAACGGCGCGAATTTCATGCGCGGTATCATCGGCCAAAGCGGCCTGAAACTGATCAGCGGGTGCGCCGGTGCCCCATGGGCATTCGATGATCTGAACGTCCAGCCCGTGCCGTTCGCACAGGTCGATCCAGCGATGGCTGAACACGCCATAGCGCGCAACCAGAACCTTGTCGCCGGGGCTGAGTGTGTTGGTAACGGCCGCTTCCCACCCACCGGTGCCGCTGGCCGGGAAGGTCACAATCCGGCCGGTCGTGGTGCCAAACACTTTCTTCGTGTCTTCAAGAACAGGTGCAAAGGTTTCGACAAAATCCGGCGCGCGGTGATCTTGCGTTTGAACCTGCATGGCAAGACGCAACCGGTCTGGAATGTTTGTTGGGCCGGGTATGAAAACCGGGTTTTGGTTGGACATCTGTAGTTCCTCCGCTTTGAAAGTAAGTGTCAGGGAAAACCTCGCGGCGTGCAATTTTCTTGAAAAATGTTTTCATTTTTGGGATAAAATACTTAAATAGCTGTATTTATGCAGTTTTTCGTTTTTCATTTTTTGTACCGCAAAATGGACGGTTCAAAAATCTTTGGGCTTTGAATGGGAGGCTGTAGTGATGGAGAGCCAGAAAAGACCGCGCGGCAGGCCCAAATCCCTGTTCAAGGAAAGCTCGGCCGGGACAATGCAGTCACTGGATCGGGCGCTCGGCGTTCTGACAGCGGTAGCCCGGTTGGAGCGGGCAGCGCTCAGCGATCTGGCGCGTGAGATCGACGTGCCGACGGCCACGACGCACCGCATTCTGGTGACCTTGCAGAAACACGGGTTCGTTGCCTTTGATGACGAGCGTCAGGAATGGATGATTGGGATCGAGGCATACCGGACCGGCGCCTCGTTCCTGCGCCGCAACAGTGTGCTTGAGATTGGGCGCCCAATCCTTAGGCGCCTTATGCAAGACAGCGGAGAGACTGCTAACCTGGCGGTGCCGGATGGGTCCGAGGTGGTCTTTGTCGGGCAGGTCGAAACCCCCAACCCGATCCGCGCCTTCTTCCCGCCCGGGGCGCGAACGCCGATGTATGCGTCAGGCACCGGCAAGGCGATCCTTGCTGCGATGAATGAAACGGGGTTGGCCAAAACGCTTGGGGCGATTGATCCAATAGAGTTCACTAAGAGTACGCTGATACCGGGTAGTAGTTTACAGCAGGATCTTGTAGAAACGCGTGCGCGCGGTTGGTCGCACGACCGAGAAGAAAGATACGAGGGCATGTCCTGTATCGGCTCGGCGATTTTCAATGATCGTGGGGAACCATGCGCAGGAATCTCGGTTTCGGGCCCTACCGCTCGGTTTGGCGCGGATCGTGCGCACGCCTTGGGTGAATTGGTTCTTGCCGCTGCACGGGAAATCACACGTCTTAGTGGCGGCCAAATACCAAAGCCCTGAAGTCCCGTTACCTGCGCGGTACGCGCGGTATGCGAGAATGAGTTAGCTTGTATTTGTGTTCAGCATGCGGTGGATGGCCGTGGGTGCGGCTCCAGAAACCGGTGCCGCCGCGCCGCAGCCATAGTGGGATGCACAAGATCAGCCCGACGAAAAACCCACCCGTATGCGCCCAATAGGCCACCCCACCTTCGTCCGGGTTGCTGGCCAGACTGCCAAAGAACTGCATGGCCAACCAGACCCCCAGCATGACAAAAGCAGGTATTGTGAATATACGGAAATACACGATGAGGATCAGCAGGATATCCACACGGGCCTTGGGAAACAGCAGCAGGTAACCGCCCATGATGCCTGCAATCGCACCTGATGCTCCAATGGTTGGCACGACCGATTGCGGTGCCGTGACGACATGGATCAGCCCTGCTCCGATTCCGGCGGCAACATAGAACAGAAGAAAGGGCAGGTGGCCCATTTCATCTTCAAGGTTGTCGCCGAAAATCCAAAGGAACAGCATGTTTCCCGCCAGATGCATCCACCCGCCATGCAGGAACATCGACGTCACCAGCGTCTCAAACGCAAACCCGTCAGTGATCCGCGCCGGGATAATCGCATAGTCGTAGTACAGTTGATTGATCAACCGGGCATCGTTCATGATGCCCACATAACTCAAAAATATCAGGATATTGGCCGCCATCAGCAGATAGACGACATATGGCGTTCGCCCCGAAGGGTTATGGTCGCGGATTGGAAACATGAGGCGACGCTGGGCTTTTCCCAGCCCAGCGTCAAGGCATGCTTACGCCGCACCCCCAAGCAATGCGGCATTACCACCTGCAGCTGTTGTATCGATGCATAGGTGGCGCTCGGCCAGGACCCGCGCGCGGTCCGGAAGGCCTGGGATCAAGGGCAGGATCGGACCATCCCGGTGGGCAAGATGACGCTCAATCTCGCGCGCCGTATTGTCATCGCCCCACCAAAGAACGCCCGAAATCCCGGTCACGTTTTCCAACCGGTGCAAGTCTAGCGAACCGGTCGCCGGAATGGCCGTTCCCCCTAGCGCCTGAACGGCGTCGGCCTGCGCGCGCGCGGCCTCGGCACCGGGGCCCAGACACAGCAATGGAGCACGTGCGAATTCGCTTAGCCGATTGGATTCGCCTGTCGGGCCGGGCAGGGATTGGGTTTGCACCGGCGCGGGCTTACCCTGAACACTAGGAAGCTCGCTCATCACGCTATCCCATTGATCGTCGATCAGCTGCCGATCTGGGGCGCAGAACCGCGCCACGTAGTTCGGTCCACCGGCCTTGGGTCCTGTGCCCGAAAGCCCTTCACCGCCAAATGGCTGAGACCCCACGATGGCGCCGATCTGGTTGCGGTTTACGTAGATATTGCCGGCATGCACCGCCTCGGTGATGTGCTGCACCCGGTCGTCAATGCGCGTGTGCAAGCCGAATGTCAGCCCGTATCCGGTTGCGTTGATGTCGGCTATGACCTGATCAATCTCGGATGCTTTGAAGCGCGAAACGTGAAGGACTGGTCCGAAGATCTCACGCTTCAGCGCGGAAATGCCGGGTATCTCGATAAGTGTTGGTGCGATGAACGTGCCCTCCGATGGGACGGGCATTTCTTTCAGAACACGACCTTCGGCCCGGGCACTGGCGACGTGATCTGCGATGCCTTGGCGCGCTGCCTCGTCAATGACCGGTCCGCAATCGGTTGAGATTAGCCACGGATCACCAACCTGGAGGACCTCCATTGCGCCGGTCAGCATTGTCAGTAAATCGTCGGCGATGTCCTCCTGAACATAGAGGCATCGCAAAGCCGAACACCTCTGCCCGGCCGATTGAAACGCACTTTCGATGATGGACTGAACGGCTTGCTCGGGCAGGGCGGTGCTGTCCACTATCATTGCGTTCAACCCGCCGGTCTCGGCGATCAGAGGCGTACCGGGGCGCAGATTGTCTGCCATGGCTGTGCGGATCTTCAACGCGGTTGCGGTCGATCCTGTAAACGCTACGCCGGACACACGTGGGTCTGAGGTCAGTGCGGCCCCAACAGAGGGGCCACCCGGCAGTAGTTGTAGTGCGTCGCGTGGGACACCGGCCTCGTGCAGCAATTGTACGGCCCGATGCGCGATCAGCGGCGTTTGCGGCGCGGGCTTGGCAAGGACCGCATTGCCCGTGGCCAAGGCCGCTGAAATCTGGCCCGTGAAGATCGCCAGGGGGAAGTTCCACGGGCTGATGCAGGTGAAAATGCCTGCCGGTTCCGCATCGGGAATGTTCGCGGCGTAGTAGCGGAGAAAATCCACTGCCTCACGCAGTTCGGCAACGGCATCAGGCACGGACTTACCTGCCTCGCGCGCCAGCAAGGCGAATAGTTCGCCGAAATGAGCCTCGTACAGATCGG
Source organism: Ruegeria atlantica (assembly GCF_013033965.1). Taxonomy (GTDB): domain Bacteria; phylum Pseudomonadota; class Alphaproteobacteria; order Rhodobacterales; family Rhodobacteraceae; genus Ruegeria; species Ruegeria atlantica_D. Next base: position 348,440 of record NZ_WQFE01000001.1, on the reverse strand, counting down.
CTGCAGCATTCAGGATTCGCGACCGTTCCGCGGGTTGTGCCCGCCAAGGTGCGGCGGATGCCAAGGCAAGCTCAACATCCTCTGCACTGGCAGTTGCTACGGCTCCGGGTCGATCCTGCGGATAGGCGGGGTTGGTGACCGGTTGGTCCTGGTCCGGATTTGCATCACCTGACAACAGCGGCTGCGCGTACCAGTGGTGCGCCCGGTATGCATCCCGTGCGGCGTCGATCTTGTCCAACGTCGGGGTGTGGTGAAGGTCGAAGCCCTTCGAATTCACGCGTTCCGGCTGGAACAGGTTTGGCCCGGTTGGCAGGGGGCGCACCTGATCTGCAATGGTCAGGAATGGATCAGCGGCGACCTCTTCCGGCGGAACGTTCTCGTCCACGATTTGGTTTACAAATGACGAGTTCGCACCGTTCTCCAACAAACGCCGCACCAGATAGGCCAGCAGATCGCGATGCGCCCCGACCGGGGCATAAATCCGGCACCTTGTGCTGCTTTGGTCCTTGACGATCTGGTGCAGGGTTTCACCCATCCCATGCAGGCGCTGGAACTCGAACGGCTGGCCATCGGCCATGTGAAGGATTGCGCTGACCGTATGGGCGTTGTGGGTGGCAAATTGCGGGTAGATTCGATCAGTCATACCCAGCAGCTTGCGCGCATTCGAGATGTAGGAAATATCCGTGGCCGCTTTGCGGGTGAACACGGGAAAGCCATCGATGCCTTCGACCTGAGCGCGTTTGACCTCGGTATCCCAATAGGCACCCTTTACCAAACGAACCATCAGCTTTCGGTCATGGCTTTGGGCCATGTCATACAATGTATCCAGCACGATCCCGGCACGCGGGCCATAAGCCTGAACGACGATACCCAGGCCGTCCCAACCATCCAGGGCCGGTTCGGCCATCACCGCCTCGATCACCTGCAGAGACAGGGAAAGGCGGTCCGCTTCTTCGGCGTCCACATTCAGGCCCATGCCCGCTGCCTTGGCCAAAAGGGCCAGGGCCCGCAATCGAGGGACCAATTCTTCCATGACTTCTGCTTCTTGCGCCAGTTCATAGCGTGGATGCAGCGCCGACAGCTTGACGGAAATCCCCGGATTGGCCCGGATATCGTCGTGAATACAAGCCTCGGCGATTGCGGCAATCGCACGTGAGTATGACAGGTGATAGCGGGCGGCATCGGCCTCGGTTCGCGCGGCTTCGCCCAACATGTCGTAGGAATAGGTATAGCCCTTTGCCTCCATCCCGCTGGCGCGTTCCATGGCGGATTGGATTGTCTCGCCCAGTACAAACTGGCGGCCCATTTCCTTCATCGCGCGCCCAACAGCCGTGCGGATCACGGGTTCGCCCAGACGTTTGATCGCACCGCGCAAGACACCGACAGGAGAGGTCTTGTCTTCATCCAGCACCTTGCCTGTCAGCATCAGCGCCCAAGTGGACGCATTGACCAGCGACGAAGAAGACTGACCTAGGTGTTTTCCCCAATCCGAGGGCGCAATCTTGTCTTCGATCAGTGCGTCGATCGTGTCAGCGTCCGGTACGCGCAGCAGCGCTTCGGCCAGACACATCAGCGCAATGCCTTCGTCGGTGGAAAGGCCGTATTCGGCAAGGAATACTTCCATCATACCCGGCGAGGTGCTCGAGCGGATATCACGCACCATTTGTGCTGCAGCCTCGCAGATCGCGGCTCGGTCGGTTTCGCTCAGGTCAGCGTTCGCGATCAATGCGTCGAGAATTTCCGACGGATCGGCATAGGTTTTGGCATCAATTCGGGCGCGCAGGCTGTGTGACATGTTTCCTCCGGTCTTTTGATTAATATAGTGTCGATTTTCCGGGACGATTGCCTTAGTTTTGCGTTTGGCTAGGCGAATGGCCTGATTTGAGAGGTTTGAGCGATGCAAAAAGACTTCCCGGGGCTGGACCGGTTCGACAGATCGATTCTTGCGATTCTGGCTGAGGACGGTCGGATACCCGTTGCCGACCTCGCGCGCCGTATTGGGCTGTCAAAATCCCCAACTCAAGCACGTGTGAAGAGACTTGAAGCCGACGGCATCATTAAGGGATACCGTGCCCTACTGGACCCTATTCGCCTCGGACTGGACCACGTTGCCTTTGTCGAGGTTCGGTTGGCCGACACGCGCGAGAAGGCTTTGGCCGATTTCAACGCTGCCGTCCGCAAAGTGCCTGAGATCGAACAAGCCCATATGATTGCATCGAATTTTGACTATCTGCTGAAGATTCGCACCGGATCGATGTCGGAGTACCGCGCGGTTCTGGCCGAAAAGATCTCTTCTTTGCCACATGTCGCCAATACCTCGACCTTTGTTGCGATGGAGGCTGTGAAAGAGACCGGGGTGTCCGGAGCCTTGGACGCGATGGGTTGACGAACGCCCTGCGCGCGTCACCATTGGCGCATGAAACGCTTAGCCTACGCCTCGATTTTTTATGCCGCGACCGTTTTTGCAGCCAATGCTCAGGACTGTCCGGTCGCGCCAGACCATTCCGCAGAGGTATCGGCAGTTCTGGAGCAGATACGGGACGCCGAAACCGAACAGTCCGCCCGTGCGCTGTCTGGTCAGCTTTGGGAGTTCTGGACAGATGCCCCGGACGAAAGTGCTCAGGCTGTTTTGGATCGTGGAATGACACGTCGGAATGCGTGGGACCTGCTGGGCGCGATTGAGGATTTCGACAGGCTGATCGCCTACTGTCCGTCCTACGCCGAAGGGTACAATCAACGGGCCTTTGCCCACTACCTGCGGCAGGATTTTCAATCGGCGCTGCCCGATTTGGAAAAGGCGATCGAGCTGTCACCCAACCATGTCGCCGCAATCAGCGGACGAGCCCTGACATTGCTGGGACTTCAGCGCATTGATGAGGCGCGCGAAGCGTTGTCTGAGGCTCTGGAGTTGAACCCCTGGCTGTCAGAGCGTCATCTGATGGCCCCGGGTGGGCCACTTGCAATACCGGGCGAGGACATCTGATCCCAAAACGCCCCCGAACCGTAAAGTCGGGGGCGTTTCGTTTTTTGGTGGGTTTACCCAACCAGACCGTTGTCGGTGCGCTTGATCGCGATCACGGAAGAACGCGATGTACCACCATCCGGCCAGTTGCTGCCGGGGTGCTGAATGCCAACGAACATGGTGCGCAGATCACTGGACCAAGCCAGGCCCGTGACTTCGCAACCGTTCGGGCCAGTCATAAAGCGCGCGATTTCGCCGGTGATCGGGTCGCCAACCAGCATTTGGTTGTTGCCGTTACCATCGAAGTCGCCCTCGTTGTCGTCATTGCCGTCTGTCTGGATCCAGATCAGGCCAGTCGAGTCGATGACCATTCCGTCAGGCGAGTTAAACAGGTTACCTTCGTTCACATTCGCTGACCCGGCGCGGTCATCTTTGTGCACGGTCGGGTTTCCGGCCATGACATAGAGATCCCAATCAAACCCTTCGACGGCGTGATCGTCATTTACTGGACGCCAACGCACGATCTGACCGTATTTGTTGGCCTCGCGCGGGTTGGCCGCGTTGACCGAGGTGTCATCACCACCGGCGTTCGGCTTCACGCCGCGGTTCTTGTTGTTGGTCAGGCAGCAATAGGCCTCAACCGCAACAGGGCTGGAAGCCACCCATTCGGGGCGGTCCATTGTGGTGCCGCCGACCTTGGAGGCGGCCATACGGGTGAAGATCGCGATCTCGGCTGCTTCCATTCCGGTGGTTTCCGGCGTCAGAGCCAGCCACTCGCCCTTCATGTCGTCGTTGAACTTGGCCACATAAAGCGTGCCGTCATTCAGCAAGTTTTCGGTCTGGCCGCCCGGCTGATAGGTGCCGTTCGAGACAAACTTGTACAGGTACTCGCCCCGCTCATCGTCGCCCATATAGACAACCACGCGGCCATCGGCGGCCAGGGTCACCTCGGCATTCTCGTGCTTGAAACGGCCTAAGCCAGTGTGTTTGACCGGCGTGCTGTCTGGTTTGGTCGGGTCAATTTCGACGATCCAGCCCGCGCGGTGTGGCTCATTCGGGTTTTTCGACGTATCGAAACGCGGATCGAACAGTTCATACCCGTTCCAGCTTTCGGCCTTCACACCATAGCGCTTGAAGCCATCTGCAACCTTTTGGTCGTAGGTGGCATTTTCGTCGCTGGACCCGAAGTAGCCGTTAAAGTTTTCTTCACAGGTCAGGTAAGTGCCCCAAGGCGTCTTCCCCGCGCCGCAGTTGTTCATGGTGCCTAGTGATGCTGTACCGGTTGGATCAGCTTCGGTTTTCAGCAAGTCGTGACCGGCGGCCGGGCCAACGATCTTCATCGGGGTGTTATGGTGGATGCGGCGGTTGAAAGGACTGTCTTTGACAACTGACCAGCCGGCGGGGCCTTCAGCGATTTCCATCACAGTAACGCCCTGAATATTCTGCAGCTTCAGAACATCATCAGCGCTGGCCGGCACGCCTTCCTGCGCGGCGGGCAGGTTGATCTTGCGGTTCGGGTATTCGTGGTTGATCGCGATCAACTCGAGACCCTGGAACGAGAATGTCTCCATCCCGTCGGTGTTTTCGCCAAAGATGCGATCCGATTTCTCAACCGGGCCACCATCGGTGATGTCATAGCCATCAGCGTCGGAAAACAGTGGGTCGCCCCAGCGTGTCACAACTTTCCACTCGTACCCCTCGGGGACATGTACTGTGCCGTCAGTCTGTGCGGCAATCGGAGTGAAGGCAAAGCGCGAAGCTTCGACAGCCTGGGCGGAGGTGGAACCTAGCAGGCCCGTGCCCATCGCGACAGCACCCGAACCAAAGGCCACTACGCCAGCCAGAAAGCCACGGCGCGAGATTGCGCTTTCGACGACGCGGTCAAAGTCGTTTTCCTCGGGGCGGGGGAAGTGCAGCTCATCCCAGTCGTCGGCGGACAGGTTGGTGGTATCAACATCTTTCATGAATGGCTCCTGGCTGTCTTAACGTAGTTGATGACAGGCATGTAGGACGTCTTTGTGACATGTTCTTAACAACATAATTAATGACGTCACTTAATCCGGCAGGAAACATAAAAAACCAGTCGGCTGGCAAATGGATGTCAAAGCAATCTGCCAGCTGTGCATGTATTATTGGTGTTGTGCTTTGTCGGGATCATGTTGAGTGATCCCGACAACATACGAATTAGGTCAGCCGTTGCCCAGCTTCGTCAAAGCGGTAGGCTTTTTCCGAAGCATATCCGAATCGCAATTCCTGGCCTTCCGCGATCGCGTGCTGACCAAACAAACGCGCTGTCACGTCGTGGTCCTGAACTTTGGCAATGACGTTCGTATCTCCGCCCAGTTTTTCCACATGGCTGACACGCGCGGCAAGCGGACCGTCATCCGACAGAAACAGGTCTTCGGGGCGAATTCCAATCGTATTCTGGCCGCTTTCCTGAAGCAGCGCTTCGGGTAGGAAGTTCATGGACGGTGACCCCAGGAACCCGGCGACAAACTGATTGGCGGGGTTGTTGTACAGCTCCATCGGGCTGCCGATCTGTTCAACGCGACCATCGCGCAGCACGACGATCTTGTCGGCCAGCGTCATCGCCTCGGTCTGGTCATGGGTCACATAAATCATCGACGCATCCAGTGCCCGGTGCAGGTTGGCAATCTCGATCCGCGTATTCATCCGGAGGGCTGCGTCCAGATTGGACAGCGGCTCATCAAACAGGAACAGTTTCGGTTCACGAACGATAGCGCGCCCGATTGCAACCCGCTGGCGTTGACCGCCAGACAGTTCGGACGGGTAGCGGTCCAGATAGGGTTCAAGGTTCAACATGCGGCTGGCATTGGCCACACGCTCTTCGATCACCGATTTGGGCTGCTTTTCCTGCTTCAACGCAAGTGTCATGTTTCCACGTACGCTGAGATGTGGGTAGAGCGCATAGCTTTGGAACACCATCGCAATCCCGCGCTTGGAGGGCGGCACCAGATTGACCTGCTGCCCGCCAATGTTGATATCGCCGGACGATGCATCCTCAAGCCCTGCAATCACGCGCAGCAGGGTGGATTTGCCACAGCCCGAGGGGCCGACAAAGACGACGAATTCGCCCTCTTCCACTTCCAGTGTGATGTCTTTCAAGACATGTACGTTGCCAAAGGATTTGTTGACATTTTTCAGGGTCAGGGCGGTCATGATGCGGGCTCCTCAAGGGAAACGGGCTGGCCGGTTCGGATGCTTTGATCCGCAGCCAGACAAATGGCAAGCGATTGGACAGCGTCATTCATGTGACGGGTCAGGTCGATGTCTTCAGCGATGGCGCGCAGCATGTAAGCCTGTTCAGCATCGCAGAGTTCCTGATGGCCGGGTTCGTCCGGCATATCGATAGAGTGGTCGCCCTGTGGCGTGTGGATAAGCAGGCCGCCGACTTTGGTATGGCCGTCGATGTCGGCAGACGCGCCCTTGTTCCCATCGGTGATCGAGACCGACCCGTTGGGCGACACGATATCTTTCACGAAGAACGCGGTTTCCGACATCATCGGGCCCCATCCGGCCTCGTACCAGCCGACTGAGCCGTCGCCAAAGACCACCTGAAACTGGCCGTAATTGTACATATCCGGCGCAATCTCATCCGACAGCCGCAGACCCATTCCGTGGACCCGGACAGGTTGCGCGTCTGTAATCTGACACATGACGTCGACATAGTGCACACCACAATCGACGATGGGTGAGGTGGTCTGCATCAGTGCCTTATGCGTTTCCCATTCCGCGCCTGTCGATTGCTGGTTCAGGTTCAGACGGAACACGTAAGGTCCACCCAGATTGCGCGCCTCGTCGATCAACCGTATCCACGACGGGTGGTGGCGTAGGATATAGCCGACCACCAGTTTGCGGTTCAGCTTGGTCGCGGTTTCGACCACACGCCGCGCGTCGGCCACGTTGGTCGCGAGCGGTTTTTCAACAAACACATGCACGCCAGCCTCCATGGCCGCACAGGCGTAATCCGCGTGGCTATCAGAGTAAGTGGCGACCACGACCAGATCGGGTTTGGTTTCTTCCAGCGCCGCGGTGAAATCTGAGTAAGCCGGGTAATCCGAAAGATCTGGATGATCCATACGTCCAGACCGGTTTACCAAACCAACGATCTGCGCGTCGGGGTGGTGATGGTGGGCCAATGCGTGGCTCAGCCCCATGTTGCCGAGGCCTGCTATCAGAACGCGGGTCATTTGACTGCTCCGGAGGTGATGCCGCGGATCAGCTGACGAGAGAAGATGACGTACAGGATCAGAACAGGCAGGATCGCCATCGACAGAGCCGACAGGACCGCGTTCCAGTCTGTCACGAACTGACCGATGAAAACCTGGCTGCCCAGTGTGAGCGTTTTGGTTTCTTCGGCTGGGGCCAGGATCAACGGGAACCACAGATCGTTCCAGATCGGGATCATGTTGAATACGGCCACCGTTGCCATTGCCGGGCGAACGAGCGGCAGAACAAGGCGGAAGAAGATTGTGTATTCGGATAGCCCGTCAATGCGCCCGGCATTCTTCAGGTCATCGCTGACCTGCCGCATGAATTCCGACAGGATAAACACCGCCAACGGTAATCCCTGCGCCGTATAAACCAGGATCAGCGCCCAAAGCGTATTCACCAGCCCAGTCGCAACCATCATCTCAAGGATGGCGACAGTGCCGATGCGGATGGGGATCATGATCCCTAGCGCAAGGTACAAGCCCATGACCAGATTGCCTTTGAACTGGTATTCCGACAGCGCATAAGCAGCCATCGCACCGAACAGCAGGACAAAGAAAAGCGACGCGACAGTAACGATCATCGAGTTCTGGAAGTAGAGGAAGAAATCCCCCTGCTTCATCACCGTCTCATAACCGATCATCGAGAAGCTGTCTGCGTTGGGCAGGGCCAGTGGCTCGCGAAAGATTGCGCGGCGGGACTTGAAGCTGTTGATCAGGATTACAAAGATCGGGAACAGGGCGATCAGCGTGTACAGGATCAGCGCGCCGTGCATCGCGATCATGTTGAGGGGGTTATGACGTGCTTTGTTCATCTCTGGGCCCTCACAGTTGATACCGGCGCATCCGGGTCTGGATGCCGAACAGATAGATGCAGACGCCAACAAGGATGATGGCGAACATCGCCCCGGCGATTGCCGACCCCATATGTGGGTCACCCAGTTGCAGTTGGAAGCCGAAGAATGTGCGGTACATGAAAGTACCCAGAATATCGGTCGAGAAGTCCGGCCCGGCTAGCGCGCCCTGCGCGGCATAGATCAGGTCGAATGCGTTGAAGTTGCCCACGAAAGTCAGGATCGAGATGATCCCGATCGAAGGCAGGATCAGCGGCAACTTGATCTTCCAGAAGGCCGAGGCGCCGGTAATCCCGTCAATCTCGCCCGCCTCAAGGATTTCTTCCGGGATGGTCAACAAGGCAGCATAGATCAGCATCATCGGGATCCCGACAAACTGCCAGACAGAGATCAACGCCAGTGTCGTCAGCGCGTATTCCTCTTTCCCAAGCCACGGCGCGAACAGCGACTTGAGGCCTATCGCGTCGAGCATGGACGGCGCAATGCCCCAGATCGGCGACAGGATCAGCTTCCAGGCGAATCCGACGATCACAAAACTTAGGATCGTAGGGATGAAGATCGCCGATCGGTACAGCGCCGCAAATCGCAGGCGCGGGTGGCTGAGCAGGGCGGCCAGAGCAATCCCGATGGGGTTCTGCACCAGCATGTGGATCAGGAAAAACCAGAAGTTGTTACCTAAGGCGTTCCAGAACTGTTCGGACCAGATCGGATCAAAGAACAGGGTTTGAAAATTCTGCAACCCGACGAAGACGCGGCTTTGGTCGATTTCCGTGTAAAGCGCCAGTCGCAGCGTGTTGAACAGCGGGAAGATCATGACCGCCGTGTAAACGAGAACGGCCGGTGCAAGAAACACAACGATATGCCAGCGGAAGCGGGGGCGGTTCATGAGACTGCTTTCAAAGGGGTGTGGGGGTTACCCAGGCGATGGTGACCGCCTGGGTATGTTTCGGTTCAGAGGTTACTGGTGCGGTGCGTACCAGGAGGACAGACCTTTCTGCAGGTCTGCGCCCAATTCCTCGGGCGTGCTGGCACCCTTGATGGCGGCAACGGATGCGCCCCAGGTCTCGTTCTCAAGGTTCGGCGTACCGCGCGACAGGATCTGGTAGGTCGAGCGGATGGTCGACTCACACTCGTCGCGCCATCCCACAAATTCCTTGGCCAAGGGGTCCTGCAGCTCGACCGGAGTTTTGGACAGTGGGAAGAAACCCGGAACGGCGTTTCCGAAGATTTCAGCGAATTCAGGGCTTGCGACCCAGGTCAGGAAGGTTTTGGCCGCTTCCGGATGCTCGCTGGCGGCATTCATGCCGATGCCGATGTCCGTGTGGTCAGAGATATAGCAAGTGTCGCCCGCGTTTTTGACCGGTGGCTTGAATGCACCCATTTCGAAGTCGGCTTGTGTGTTAAACCCTGCAATCTCCCACGAACCGGCAGGATAGATCGCAGCACGGCCTAGCGTGAAGATGTTCTGGCTGTCGGGATAGGTCTGCGCCTCGTACCCGTCGCCCAGATACTGTCCCCAGCGTGCCAGTGTGGCGTATGGGGCGGTCCACGGCTCGTCTGTCAGTTTCTGTTCACCTGCGATAAGGGCCTGACGACCTTCTTCACCTTTCCAATAGTTCGGGCCGATATTGTTGTACCCCATCGTGGCTGCTTCCCACTGATCGTTGGTGCCCATCGCCATCGGGATGTAAGTGCCGTCTTCTTTGATTTTATCCAGCGCGGCAAAGAACTCGTCTTCGGTGGTCGGCACTTCGATGCCCAACTCGGCAAACGCATCTTTGTTGTAGATGAAGCCGTGGATCACCGACGCCATAGGAACGCAGAAACTGGCCGAGCCGTCATCCGTCTGCCATGCCGATTTTGCCACGTCCGAGAAGTTGCTCATCGCGTCGACCGAGGACAGGTCGGTCAGGTGGCCGGCCTCATATAGGGCCAGAGACGCGTCGAAGGGGCGGCAGGTGATCAGGTCGCCCGCGGAACCTGCGTCCAACTTGGAATTCAGAACCGCATTGTATTCTGCCGGGGCAGACGGGGTAAATTGCAGTTTGATACCAGGGTGTTTGGCTTCGAACGCGGGAATGATCTGTTCCTGCCAAAGCGTCAGGTCGTCATTGCGCCAGCTTTCGATAACAAGCGTTACGTCCTCGGCATAAGCGGTTGACGCCATAAGGGTCGTGCCCAGTAGCGCCAGTTTCAGGCTATTGCGTTTCATTGTTCTTCTCCCAGTTGGTTAGCAGTCAAATTTCTTGTTCCAGCGTGGACTTCAATACTCCGCCGCTTGCGTTCAAAGTGGCCATGGCGTCCGTCGGTGACATACCGCGCGCCGCGATCAGCACTGCTGGTTTCACGTCCCCGTTTGCAGCGTCCAATGCTTGCTTTGCCGTTTCCGCATCGACTTCGGCGATCCGCGCAACGATCCCGGTGGCTCGGGCGCGCAGTTTGTCATTGTCGGCGCGCAGATTGACCATCATGCCACCGTGAATGTGACCCAGTTGCAGCGCCATGAGCGACGACAGCATGTTGAGTGCGATTTTCTGGGCCGTTCCTGCACCCATCCGCGTTGAACCGGAAACCAGTTCCGGCGGCGTCGCCAGTAGAATTGGGATGTCAGCACCTTCAAGCAAAGGGCTGCCTGCATTGTTGGCGATGCCGATAACGGTTGCGCCATGTGATCGGGCGATGTTGCAGGCGATCATGGTGTAGCGGGTCGAGCCGCTTGCGGACACCGCGATGATCGTATCAGTCGGTTGCAGCGTCGAAAGTGCGTCCTCAAGCCCGTCGGCTTCGTCCTCTGCGCCGCCGGGCATTTCCACGCCAGTGGGCAGGCCGCCGGCCATATGTATGCAAAGCTGGTCTGAGGGGATTGAGAAGGTGCCGCCCAGTTCTTGTGCGTCGGCGGCGGCCATCAACCCGGATGAGCCGGCGGCCACATAATGTAACGTGCCGCCCGCTCGGATGGACTGTGCCATGGCGGCGGCGCCACGCGCAATTGCAGCCAACGCGCCCCGCGCCGAGGTCGCGGCGGCAATCTGGCCCTCGACCAGTGCCCGAGCAGAGGCGACAAGGTCCTGTGGGTCCAGCTTGTTGGCATCTGGATGCAGTTGTTCGGTCGGTGGCAGCGTCAAAAGAATCCCCCTTTGCGGTTACCAATACAATACCTATTCAATACCACTTGTCCATAATTTTATTTTTCTAATAGGAATCAACGTTTTTCGGCAGAATTTGGAAAAAAGCTGTCGAAATTGGTCTATTTTTACCTTCCTTAATCGAAATAGGTATTATAATGGTATTGTCATGACTGAGTCTCTGAACAATGCTGTATTGGCTATAGACGGTGGTGGAACCCGATGTCGGGTTGCTTGTGAAGCAGCTGGTATTGTCCATTCTGTTGAGACCGGGGCTGCCAACGTCTCGACCGATTTCGAAGCTTCGATCCTTCAGATGAAATCAGGGATCACGCAGATGGCGCAAATGCTGGCTGTGGATGTTCAGGGCCTGACTCGTCTGCCCGCTTTTGTGGGATTGGCCGGTGTCACAGATGACCGTATCGCCGGTCGTGTGCAAAGCGCCCTGGGCTTGACGCGGGCGCGCGTTTCAGATGACCGACCTGCCGCGCTTCGTGGTGCGCTTGGGTCGCAGGATGGGCTGATCGCGCATTGCGGAACCGGGTCCTTTATTGCTTCTCAGAAAGACCGGATGATGCGGTTTGCCGGGGGGTGGGGGCCAGTATTAGGGGATGAGGCGTCCGCACAATGGGTTGGTCGCTTTGCGTTGGCAGAAGCATTGAATTCCGTGGATGGCGTTCAGGCCTCAAGCGATCTGACGCAGCAGTTGCTGGACGAACTTAGCGGCGCCGCCGGTATAGTCGAATTTGCCGGACGGGCGACACCAACAGAGTTTGGTGCGTTGGCTCCTTTGGTGACCACCGCCGCAACTTCCGGAGACGTGGTCGCCAAGAAAATCATGCAAGCCGGTGCCAAATACATCTCCGAAATGGCAGCAGGTCTCGGATGGCAGCCGGATGTGGCGATATGCCTGACCGGCGGAATCTCCCCGTACTATGCGGACTATCTGCCCGCAGACATGCAATCTGAAATACGCCCTCCATCCGGCGAACCGTTGACCGGAGCGCTGGCCCTGGCGAAGGAGGTTCCCGCATGAGCATCGCTGAGTTTCTGCGCTCTGATCTTTGGCTGACCCCGGAAAATGGCCCTCGCTACGTACAATTGCGGCGCAGGTTGCAAGAGGGGATCGATACGGGCGTTCTTGCGCCGAATTCATCGCTGCCATCGGAACGAGAGCTTGTGGAAATCACGGAATTGTCCCGCGTGACCGTGCGCAAGGCGATTCAGGAGCTGGTGCAGGAAGGCATAATCGAACAGAGGCAAGGATCAGGGTCCTTCATCCGGGAACGTGTCCCAAGGGTCGAACAATCGCTGAAGCACCTGACTTCGTTCACCGAGGACATGTCGAGTCGGGGAATGGAGACGACGTCAAAGTGGTTGGAGCGTGGAGTATTTGCGCCAACCCCGGAAGAAGTCACCGCCCTGAATCTGGCAGAAGGTGAGCAGATCTCCCGCATTTATCGTCTGCGCGAAGCGGATGGGCGGCCCTTGGCGCTGGAACGTGCAGCACTTCCGCTGGATATTCTGCCGAATCCGATCGAAGTCACCACGTCACTGTATGAAGTGCTAGAAGGTCTGGGTCGCCGCCCGGTGCGCGCGCTGCAAAAGATATCGGCGCTGAATCTTGCCGCGCGAGAGGCCGAACTGCTGGAAGTTCCTGAAGGTGCGGCGGGGCTGAACATCGAGCGTATCTCATTTTTGAAAAACGGGCGAGTCGCGGAAATGACGCGGTCGCTCTATCGCGGCGACGCTTATGATTTTGTCGCAGAATTGCGCCTTTAGCCGGAAGGACCGGGAACAAATGTCCGAAAAGAACTCAAAAATGCGTCAGGAAATTCTGGAGATCCCTGATGCCGTCGACCGATTGCTCAGTGCGGGGTCTGAGAATATCCAGAAAACCGCACAAACCGTGAGGGAGACGGATCCGCGGTTTTTGATTTCGGTCGCAAGAGGATCATCCGACCACGCCTGCAGCTACCTGAAGTATGCCAGCGAATTGTTGTTGGGGTTGCCGGTAGCCTCAGTAGGCCCGTCCGTCAGTTCGATTTACGGTGTAGACCTCAGGGCAAAAGGATCGGTTTGCCTGTCCATCTCACAATCCGGCCAAAGCCCGGATATTGTTGGTCTGACAAGTTCGCTGCGAAACTCAGGTGCCATGACGATTGCCGCGACCAACAACTCGGAATCGCGCTTGGCCGATGTGGCGGATGCGGTTCTGCCGTTGCATGCTGGCCCGGAGCTGAGCGTTGCGGCAACCAAGACGTTTGTGACCTCGCTGGTGTCCGGCCTGTGGCTGTTGGCCGAGGTCAAAGAGGATGCTGAACTCATTCGGGCGATCCAATCCTTGCCTGAATACCTGGCCCGGGCGGCTCAATGCGATTGGTCTGCGGCCGCCGAGACAATCACTGGGCGTTCGCTGTTTACGCTTGGCCGGGGGCCTTCTTATGCGATCTCCGACGAAGCCGCTCTGAAGATCAAGGAAACCTGCCAAATCCACGCCGAAAGCTACTCTGCGGCCGAGGTGCTGCACGGCCCTGTTTCAATTGTCGAAGAAGGGTTTCCCGTGATTTCCTTTGCGGCCAATGATGCAGCCGAACAGGCGACAGCCGATGCCGCCGATGCGTTGGCCGGAAAAGGGGCTGCGGTCTTTGCGACGACTACCAAGGTTTCGCGTGCGCACGCTCTACCAGTGGTACGTACGGATCACTGGATCACGGACCCAATAACGGCGATTACGTCTTTTTACAGCATGGTAGAGGCCGTCGCCAGCGCACGCGGGATTGACCCGGACGCGCCTCGGCACCTGAAGAAAGTGACTGAGACGGTATGACAGAGCGCGAGGTGATCTTTCGAAACGGGCAGATTTTTGACGGCAACCGGCTGATGCAAGACCACGCGATCGTGTTTCGCGATGGGTGTTCTGGTGATATTGTGCCCGAGGCCGAGGTGGCCCGCAATAAAGACAGTTTCGATCTGAATGGTGATATCCTCAGCCCCGGTTACGTGGATCTGCAGGTCAATGGTGGCGATGGGATTATGTTCAACGATGACCCGTCGGTCGAAACGATCCGCAGAATTGCCAGTGCCCATCGCAGTTTGGGTGTGGCGTCGCTGTTGCCTACGCTGATTACCGACGGGCCCAGCAAGACCCGTGCAGCAATAGGCGCGACGATTGCGGCGGTCCGCGCGCAGGTGCCGGGTGTTGCCGGATTGCATTTGGAAGGACCACATCTGTCGGTTGCTCGGAAAGGGGCCCACGACGCAAACCTGATACGGCCGATGGAAGCGGCGGATCTGGACGAGTTGATTGCTGCCGCTGATGCACTGCCTTGCCTCAAGGTAACTGTTGCACCCGAGGGTGTGTCCGAACAGCAGGTCCGCGCCATGAGTGACGCCGGCATCCTTGTATCCTTGGGGCACAGCGATGCGGACTTTGCAGCGTGCCAGAAATATGCCGCCGCTGGTGCGCGATGTGTAACTCACCTTTTCAATGCGATGAGCCAGCTGGGCAATCGTGAACCGGGTCTTGTTGGCGCGGCGTTGGCAAACGGAACACTATCTGCCGGGCTGATCGCCGACGGTGTACATGTGCACCCCGCGGCCATGCGCGCGGCTTGGGCCGCGAAATCCGGGCCTGGCCAGATCTTTCTGGTCAGTGATGCGATGGCCGTAGCAGGGAGCGATCAAACCGAGTTTACCCTCGAGGGCCGCAGAATCACACGAACCGACGGCAGGTTGACGCTGGCAGATGGTACGCTGGCCGGGGCGGATTTGGACCTGACCACTGCAATTGGCGTGCTGGTCAACCAAGTTGGCGTGCCATTGCAGGACGCGCTGACAGCGGCCACTTCATATCCGGCTCAGATGATCGGATTGGCCAGTCCGGCGGCCCTTGAATACAGTTCAATGATCCGGATTTCTGCCGATTTCGACCATTGCGAATGGTTGCCAGAGCTAGGTTGAGCTTTTCTTTTACGGATTGAATGACTGTCTGCAGGTCGTGGTTTTTCGCCTGACAAATTTTGCCGATGAATTTGAATTCTGTCTTAGAACGGCGCTTGACGGCATCTGGCGCATCGCTTAAACCGACCAACGCTGAGCGGGCGTCGTATACTGGCTATTACCTCAGCCTTCCAAGCTGATGAAGCGGGTTCGATTCCCGCCGCCCGCTCCAAATCAGCTCCGAAATTCTGCGTCAAATGGCCCTTTTGTGAAGGGTTACATATAGTGGTTCTTGACCCGGCTTGCCGTGGCGGCCAAGAAGCGAACACTTTAGTGTGAATATGACGTAAGGGCCAAAAATGGCGAATTCTGCCTCAGCCACTCCCAAGGGCAAACCTGCGCCTGGTGCCACGGAAGAGCGTGCGGGATCGCGGAAAATTGGTGTTCTGTCGTCTCTTTGGCCATTCATGAAGCCATATCGCGCCCTGATGATCGGCGCGGGCTTGGCGCTGGTGCTGACCGCCAGCATGACGCTGACCCTGCCGCTTGCGGTGCGGCGTGTCGTCGACAATTTCCGCATTGAAGACGGTGAACTGCTGGATTGGTACTTTCTGGCCGCGCTGGGCATTGCCGCGGTTCTGGCCGTGGGAACAGGTATCCGTTATGCGCTGGTGACCCGGTTAGGGGAACGGGTCGTGGCCGATATCCGTAAGGCCGTTTTCGATCGCGTTATCGGGATGAGTCCCGAGTTTTACGAGCGCATCATGACCGGTGAGGTCCTGAGCCGCATCACCACGGACACGACCCTGATCCAGTCGGTACTGGGGTCGTCTGTGTCTATCGCTTTGCGTAACATGTTGTTGTTCGCGGGTGGCTTGGTTCTGATGCTTCTGACCTCGGCCAAGCTAACGGGATTGGTGATGCTACTGATCCCGGTGGTTGTGGTGCCAATTCTGGTGTTGGGGCGTCGATTGCGGGTCCTCAGCCGCGAAAACCAGGACTGGATCGCGGCCTCATCCGGCAACGCAGGCGAAGCGCTGAGCGCAGTTCAGACGGTTCAGGCCTTTACGCATGAACAAGCCAGTCGAAAGCAATTCGGCGATATGACCGAAACCTCTTATGTTGTTTCGTTGCGCCGTATCCAGACACGCGCTGTGATGACGGTTATCGTAATCTTCCTCGTATTCTCGGGCATTGTGGGCGTGCTGTGGATGGGGGCCAATGACGTGCGCAACGGTGTGATGACCGAGGGCGTGCTGATCCAGTTCGTGATTTATTCGATCATCATGGCCGGCTCTGTCGCGGCCCTGTCCGAGATTTGGAGCGAGCTGCAACGCGCCGCCGGTGCTACCGAGCGTCTGGTGGAGTTGTTGAACGCACAAGACACGGTGACTGATCCGGCCAAGTCAGCATCACTCCGGACCCCTGTCCGGGGTGAGATCCGTTTTGAGGATGTGACCTTCCACTATCCGGCCCGCCCGGATGTCGTGGCGTTGGACCATCTGACCCTGTCGATTCAACCGGGTGAAACAGTGGCTTTCGTTGGCCCATCGGGGGCAGGTAAAACAACTGTCATCCAGATGATCCAGCGGTTCTACGATCCGGATGCAGGTCATGTCAGTCTGGATGGCGTTGACCTGTGTGACCTCGACCGGTCCGACTTTCGGCAACACATGGCGTTGGTGCCCCAAGACCCGATTATCTTTGCGGCCTCGGCCCGTGAAAACATCCGGTTCGGTCGCCTTGATGCGACGGATGCCGAGGTTGAAGCGGCTGCCAGGGCGGCGGCTGCGCATGAGTTCATCTCGAAACTGCCCGAGGGCTATGACAGCTTTGTCGGGGAACGCGGCGTGATGCTGTCGGGTGGCCAGAAGCAACGGATCGCCATTGCCCGCGCAATCCTGCGCGACGCTCCGGTTCTGCTGCTGGACGAGGCGACTTCGGCATTGGATGCCGAAAGCGAACGCGCAGTTCAGGGCGCGGTTGACCAGATGCGCGCAGGGCGCACCACGCTGATCGTTGCCCACCGACTTGCGACCGTCAAAAAGGCGGATCGGATTGTTGTGATGGAAGCCGGTCAGATCGTGGCACAAGGTACGCATGAGGATCTGGTCGATCAGGATGGGCTGTACGCGCGTCTGGCACGTCTGCAATTCACCGACGGCGTTGCGGCAGAATAGCCTGACGTCGGGGAAGTCAATTTTGCGTCGCTGCGTAATTCTACAAATTTGGGCGCGGCCCCTCTAACCCGTCGCTTGCACCTGCGTGGTTTTGCTTCCATCTTGTCATGGAAAAAGCCGCGCAAGACGTGGGAGAAGAACAGGGAGGAGCCACATGGCATTTGTGGGTTTGGAAGACAAGGCGAGGATCGAGCAGGAAATGTCGTGGGAGGATCGGGACGTTCCGGTCACGTTCCATCAGTTGCTGTCGCGCACGGCAGGCAAATTTCCGAATAGTAACGCTGTAAGCTTTCAGCTCATGTCTGGCCCGACGGACAAGGCCGAGACGCTGACGTGGTCGCAATTATTGGGCAAGGTCAATCAGGCTGCAAATCTCTTCCGATCGTTAGGGGTAGGTGAGAAAGACGTGGTGGCATATGTGCTGCCCAACTGTAACGAAACGCTGGTCACAATGATGGGTGGCGCGGTTGCAGGGATCGTGAACCCGATCAACCCGCTGCTAGAGCCCGAGCAGATCGCCGCAATCCTGCGCGAAACCGGCGCCAAAGTCGTTGTGACGCTGAAATCCTTCCCCAAGACGGATGTGGCGCAGAAGGTTGAAGAGGCGGTGCGCCATGCGCCTAACGTCAAAACCATTCTCGAGATTGACCTCAACCGCTATCTGACGCCGCCGAAATCCTGGCTGGTACCATTCCTGCGCCCAAAGATGGGGGACAAGGAAAAGCTGGCCCATGCGGATTACAAGAACTTCAACAAGGAACTGGCCAAGCAGCCGACGACTCTGACCTTCGAAGACAGCAAAGAAGATCGCGTTGCCTGTTATTTCCACACTGGCGGTACGACTGGCATGCCCAAGGTGGCACAGCACAAGTATTCAGGTCTGATCTACAACGGTTGGCTGGGAAACACCCTGCTGTTTTCCGAAGAAGATGTGATCATGTGCCCGCTGCCCATGTTCCACGTTTTTGCCGTGCATGTGATCATGATGGCTGCGGTCTCGTCCGGCGCGCATGTGGTCTTCCCGACGCCCGCGGGATATCGCGGCGACGGTGTGTTCGACAATTTCTGGAAGCTGATCGAACGCTGGAAGGTGACGTTTATCATCACCGTTCCAACCGCAATTGCGGCCAAGATGCAGCGCCCCGTGGATGCGGATATCTCGACCGTCAAAACAGCGTTCTCAGGCTCGGCCCCGTTGCCGGTCGAACTGTTCCGTCGCTTTGAAGAGGCGACAGGTGTGACTATCGTGGAAGGTTATGGCCTGACCGAAGCCACCTGTCTGGTGTCCTGCAATCCGGTGGACGGGGAAAAGAAAATCGGCTCGATCGGTATTCCGTTCCCCTATACGGATGTGAAAATCCTGCAGGATGGTCCGGATGGACCAAAGGAATGCGCCGTGGATGAAATCGGTGAGATTTGCATTTCGAACCCCGGTGTCTTTGCTGGCAATACCTATACCGAGGCGGACAAGAACGTAGATCTGTACCACTTCGACAAATACCTGCGCACAGGCGATCTGGGACGCTTTGACGGGGATGGCTACCTTTGGATCACCGGTCGTGCCAAGGACCTGATCATCCGCGGCGGGCACAACATAGACCCGGCTGAGATCGAAGAAGCCCTGCTTGGCCACGATG
This sequence comes from Ruegeria atlantica, assembly GCF_013033965.1. Taxonomy (GTDB): domain Bacteria; phylum Pseudomonadota; class Alphaproteobacteria; order Rhodobacterales; family Rhodobacteraceae; genus Ruegeria; species Ruegeria atlantica_D. Next base: position 329,508 of record NZ_WQFE01000001.1, on the reverse strand, counting down.
CTGTCGCCTTTGCCGGTGCCATTGGCCAGCCTGATGCCTATTCGGGCGAGGTGCCCTGCGCATTCGTCGAACTGGTCGATGGGGCCTCGGTCTCCGAGAAAGAACTGATGGATTATTGCAACGTCCATGTTCACGAACGCGCGGCGCAACCAAAGCACATGACCATTTTGGACGAATTGCCCAAAACCGCCGTCGGCAAGGTCTTTAAGCCTGAGCTCCGCAAACAGGCAATCACGCGTATCTATAACGGCGCACTGGAAGAGGCGGGTCTTGAGGCACGGGTCGTTTCGGTCATCGACGATAAAAAACGCGGGCTCGTAGCACAGCTTGACGCGAAGGGCTCCTCAGAGGACGATGTCAGCAAAGTGCTGGGATCGTTCACCCGGCCGTGGGAGTGGGCTGCCTGACCGGGAGAGAGCATGGATTATGAACGTCTGATTGATGAAGATACCTGGGCGTTCATAAAACGAACGGCTGAAAGCTATCCCGATGATGCGGTCGACCTGTCGATCGAAGATCAGCGCCGTGTGTATGACGCGATGTGTCGGGACTTTCGCCAACCCCGCCCGCAAGGGGTCGAAACACAGGACAGGCAGGCCGATGGCGTGCCTGTCCGCGTATACACTGCGGGCCAACCCACACGAACCGTCATCTATTTCCATGGAGGTGGCTTTGTTGTCGGTGGTTTGGACAGTCACGATGACGTCTGCGCCGAGATTTGCGCGCAGACTGGGTATCGGGTCGTAGCCGTTGACTACCGCCTGTGCCCCGAACATGTACATCCTGCACAGTTTCAGGACAGTTGGACCGCGACGAATTGGGCGATGCAGGAGTTCGGCGATCCCATCGTGCTTGCCGGTGACAGTGCCGGTGGCAACCTGGCGGCAGCGGTTGCCCAATATGGGCGAGGGCGGTTGGAGAATGTGCTGGGGCAGGTCCTGATCTACCCGGGTTTGGGTGGCGACAGCACGAAGGGGTCGTATATCGAACACGCCCACGCCCCGCTTTTGACACTGGACGAAATCCAATTCTACGAAAAGGTGCGCTGTGGAGGTGAGACCCCTCAAGATGATCCGACATTTGGACCACTGCATGACGCCGATTTCTCGGGCCTGCCACCGACAGTAGTTGTAACTGCAGATTGCGACCCGCTGCGCGATGACGGGGCGAGCTATTGCGAAAAGATCACCGCCGCCGGAGGGCAGGCGCATTCGATCAATGAGCCCGGCCTCGTTCACGGCTATCTGCGCGCACGAACTTCTGTGAAACGCGCGGCAGATAGTTTCGAGCGGATATCGGTCGCGATTGAAGCGTTGGGCCAGCAGATCTGGCCCTACGATTAATCCCTTACTTCAGGAAAGACGCGGCTTTCATCGTTTCGGCGACAGGCGCCCCCATGCGGCTCAGGATCGTGGGCGCTAGCTGAAGCTGGTCGATCACCGTGTCGACCTCGGGGCCTTCGGCGTCACCAAAGTAATACAGCGCGGTTTCCTGTTGCAGTGGGCTGCGCCCGCCGTGGTGCCCCCGCTCATCCTGCCCGTGATCAGCGGTCACAATCACGTCGTACCCCAGTTGCCGCCAACGCGGGATGAAAGGTGCCAACATCTCGTCAGCTACGAAGCAAGCGTGGTCCATCTCTTCGCAATCGTGGTAAAAACGGTGTCCCATACTGTCCAGAGTACAGGCATGCAGCAGGCCGTAGTCCAGCCCATGACGCAGGCATAGATTGGTCAGAGTGGCATAGAGATCTACGTCAGACGGGGTCATCTGATTGGCTTTGCCGTAGCCGGTCATGGTGTGGAACCGGCCGTGGTTGATCGTCTTGCTCTCGGGCTCATCATATTCGATGTCGCGGACGTAATCGAATGGATGGCGGTTGAAGAATTGTGACCAATAGCTGTGGGTCACTGCTCCGGTTACCCCTCCAGCCTCACGGACCTGGCTGAAAATGTCCTTATGGCTCAGGCGAAAGACGTTGCCATTGCCGGTACAGCCGTGTTCCTGCGGAGTCACACCTGTATGGATCGAGGCATAGCAACTGGCCGAAGTCGATGGCAGCACAGCGCGCAGTTTCCAGACCCGTGCCTCGCCGCTGTCGACCCAACCCTCGAGATTGCCAAACAAGCGCCGGAAATTGCGCCACGGAACTCCGTCCAGGATAATAAGGAGTAGTTTGCGGTCCATGTCATTGGCCTTTTGACTAGATTTTTCAGGTGAGCCTAGGGGATTCGCGGTCAGGGGTCTGCCCATTCGCGCCCCCAATAGCAAAATCCCGACACCTGTCTTTGAACAAGGCGCCGGGATTTCGATTTTTGCAGAACTGTCGCACGGCGATCAGTTGCCTGCACTCTCCATTTTACGGTGTGCAACAACCTCTTCCAGCCAACCCAGATGCATCTCAGGGACCGAGCTGAGCAGCAGATCGGTATAGTCGTCGAATGGCGGGCTAAGCACCTCGCTTTTCGAACCATAGCGAACCACGCGGCCCTGATACATCACTGCGATGCTGTCGCTGATCGCACGCACCGTTGCCAGATCGTGAGTGATGAACAGGTAAGCCACATCCTCAATCTTTTGCAGGTCCAGCAGCAGTTTCAGAATGCCGTCCGCAACCAGTGGATCCAGAGCCGAGGTGACCTCATCACAGATGATCATCTTGGGCTTGGCCGCCAGCGACCGCGCGATACAGACACGCTGTTTCTGACCGCCCGACAGCTCGGCCGGATAGCGGTCGATGAACTTCTCGCCCAACTCGATCTCATCCAGCAGCTCAATGATCCGCTTGCGCTTTTCGGCACCACGCATGTTGAAGTAGAACTCCAGCGGTCGCCCGATGATCGTTCCGACGGTCTGGCGTGGGTTCATTGCCACGTCAGCCATCTGATAGATCATCTGCAGCTCGCGCAGGTCTTCGCGTGTACGCCCCTTGAGATCCGGTGACAGTTTGCGCCCGTTAAAGGTGATCTCACCATCGCGAGGCGGCAACAGGCCTGTGATCACACGTGCCAGCGTCGACTTACCCGAACCGGATTCACCCACAACCGCCAGCGTCTGCCCCGGATGAAGCTCGACATTGACGTTGTGCAGCACGTCGAAGTTCAATCCCTTGTAGCGTGCGGTGATACCATCGACGCTCAACACCGCATCAGGTGTGGGCTTTTTCTCTTCGTGCTCGATGGAACGCACTGAGACGAGCGCCTTGGTGTAATCCTCTTGCGGGTTGTTGATGATCTGATCGGTACTGCCGTATTCGACCGTATTGCCCATCCGCAAGACCATGATGTCATCGCTGACCTGAGCGACAACGGCGAGATCGTGCGTGATGTAAAGCGCAGCAACGCCGGTGTCGGCAATAGCCTCTTTGATGGCCATCAGAACGTCGATCTGCGTGGTCACGTCCAGCGCCGTGGTGGGCTCGTCAAACACCACCAGATCGGGTTCAGGGCACAGGGCCAAAGCGGTCATGCAGCGTTGCAGCTGACCACCCGAAACCTGGTGCGGGTAGCGGTCGCCGATATTGTCCGGATCTGGCAGACCCAGCTTGGCGAAAAGTTCCCGCGCGCGGCCCTCGGCCTCTTTCCGGCTGAACTTTTTCTGTTCGACCGCGGCCTCAACCACCTGATCCATGATCTTCTTGGCAGGGTTGAAGGATGCGGCAGCGGACTGAGACACGTAAGTGACCTCACCCCCGCGCAATTTGCGGATATCACCCAAAGAGGTCTTGAGGATATCGCGCCCGTTCACCCAGACTTCGCCGCCGGTGATTTTCACGCCGCCACGGCCATAGGCCATCGACGCCAGACCAATGGTGGATTTACCGGCCCCGGATTCGCCGATCAGACCCAGCACCTTGCCGCGCTCGAGATCGAAATCGACCCCATGCACGATCTCGATGTCATGGGGCTTTTCGCCCGGCGGATAGACAGTCGCGCCAATCTTGAGGCCACGGACCTTGAGAAGGATATCGTCGCTCATCCCCGGCCTCCTTTCAGCGATGTGGTACGGTTCAGAACCCAGTCAGCCACAAGGTTGACCGAAATGGCGAGCGTCGCGATGGCCACAGCGGGGTAGAGCGCAGCGCCGATGCCATAGACGATCCCATCCTTGTTCTCTTTCACGATGCCGCCCCAGTCTGCCAGCGGCGGCTGAACGCCAAGACCCAGGAACGACAGGGTCGAGATGAACAGAACCATGAAGATGAATCGCAAGCCGAACTCAGCCACCAGAGGTGACAAGGCATTCGGCAGGATTTCCCGGAAGATGATCCAGCGTCGGCCTTCACCGCGCAGTTTGGCGGCTTCGACATAGTCCATCACATTGATGTCCACGGCGACCGACCGCGACAGTCGGTAAGGACGCGTGGCGTCCAGCAGACCCATCACAAGGATCAGAATCGGAACGGTCACCGGAACAATCGCCAGAATGACCAGCGCCAGAATCAGTGTCGGGATCGACATGACCAGATCAACCATCCGGCTGAGCGCCTGATCAGCCCAACCACCCATAACCGCGGCCAAAAGGCCCAGCGAGGTGCCGGTGACAAAGCTGAGGATTGTAGCTGCGGCAGCGATAAAGATGGTCGTGCGACCACCGTAGATCATGCGTGTCAGCAGATCGCGCCCGATATTGTCCGTGCCCAGCAAATGCTCGGCGCTTGACGGTTCCCACACATCACCGACCACTTCGGCCATTCCGTAGGGGGCGATAAGTGGTGCTGCAAAGGCAATGAAGAAGTACAGCCCGGTAAAAAACAGACCGATGGCGGCCGAAATAGGAATATTCTTCATCATTTCGGATGCCTCAGTCTTGGGTTGGCGAGGATGGATACAATATCGGCCACCATATTGAGCCCGATATAGACCGCAGCAAAGACGACACCGCAGGCCAGAACGACCGGCACGTCACGCTTGGTCACCGAATCCACCAGGTATTGCCCCATGCCGGGATAGACGAACACCACCTCGACAACGACGACACCCACGACCAGATAGGCCAGGTTCAGCATTACGACGTTAACAATTGGGGAAATTGCGTTGGGAAAGGCATGGCGTGCAATGACCTGAAAATTCGAAAGGCCTTTCAGTTCGGCTGTTTCGATATAGGCCGACTGCATCAGGTTCAGGATCGCGGCGCGTGTCATTCGCATCATCTGCGCCAGAACCACCAGTGTCAGAACGAAAGCCGGCAACGCGATTGCATTGAGCTTTTGCCCGAAGGACATTGTCTCGTTGATCATCGCGAGTGAAGAAAACCAGCCCAGTTTCACAGAGATGAAGTAGATCACCACGTAACCGATCAGGAATTCCGGGATCGAAACGGTTGTCAGGGTGATGGCAGAGATCAGTTTGTCGGGCCAGCGATTGCGGTACCGGACGGCCAGAAGGCCTAGAAAAATAGCAAGCGGAACGGATACGACGGCCGCAGCGCAAGCCAGGAACAGGGTGTTGCCCAAACGTTTGCCGATGCTTTCAGCAATGTCGAGCTTGTTGGTCAATGACTGACCCAGATCGCCCTGCACGATGCCTCCCAACCATTCGAAATAGCGGGTCAATGCGGGACGGTTGAGGCCCATTTCTTCGCGCAGGTTTGCCAGCGCTTCGGGGGTTGCGGATTGGCCAAGGACCGCTTGCGCAGCGTCCCCGGGCAGGGCTTCGGTGAGGCCGAAAATCAGAGCCGATGCACCGAAGAGAAGCAGGATTCCCAGCGCAAAGCGCTGGGAAACCAGTTTGACGATGGGATGCATTATCCGTGGCCCTATCAGGAGAACCACATTTTGCGCGAAACTTGACCGTTCATCATCTCTTGGGTCGGGTCGCTTTCCCAACCTTCGAGTTGATTGGTGACGCCTTCGACAAAGTCGTTGAACATCGGGCAGATCAGGCCGCCCTGGTCGCGGACCATCACACCCATTTTGCTGTAGATGTCCTTGCGCTTGTCGTTGTCCAGTTCGGCACGTGCCGCGAACAGCATCTCATCGAACTCCGGCACCTTGAAACGCGTGTCGTTCCAGTCGGCAGTCGACAGATACGCGGTTGCGTACATCTGGTCCTGCACCGGACGGCCACCCCAGTAGGAGGCGCAGAAGGGCTGAACATTCCAGACCTCGGACCAGTAACCATCGTTGGGCTCGCGCTTGATCTCCAGCGGGATACCTGCCTGAGCGGCGGTTTGCTGGAACAGGGCTGCTGCATCCACGGCACCCGGGAAGGCACCATCTGCAACGCGCATGATGATCGGGGACCCGTCATGGCCCGATTTCTTGTAATGCTCGGCAGCCTTTTCAAGGCTGAACTCGCGCTGCGGGATCGAACCGTCGAACAGCGGGTATGCCGCGTTGACAGGCATATCGTTTCCGACGGTGCCGTAGCCACGCAGAACCTTGTCGACCAGTTCCTGACGGTTGATGGCATGCTTCAGCGCAAGACGCAGTTCGTTGTTGTCGAACGGAGCTGTGTCGCAGTGCATGATGAACACATAGTGCCCACGGCCCGCAGTTGAATGGACGGTCAGATTCGGAGCGCGACCCAGCAGGTCCGCAACCTTGGGTTCAACGCGGTTGACGGCGTGGACTTGACCCGATTGCAGTGCAGCCGTACGCGCGGTCGCATCGTTGATGACGATCACTTCGACGCTGTCGAAGTTGCCGAAATCCGGGTTCCAGTGGTTGGCGAACTTCTTGAATACGTGGCGCACGCCCGGTTCATCGACTTCGACCTGATAAGGGCCGGTACCGATGCCTGCAGCAGGGTTGTCCATACCGCCGTCCGGCTGAACGATCAGGTGATAGTCGGCCATCAGGAAGGGCAGGTCAGCATTCGGCTCGGTCAGGGTGACCTGAAAATTGTCTCCGTCAGCCTTCATCGACTCGATGCCCTTCATGATGCCCAGGGCACCGGATTTCGAGTCTTCGTTCGAGTGGCGTTCCATGGTCTTCAACACGTCTTCGCTGGTCATGGTTTTGCCGTTGTGGAATTCCACGCCCTGACGCAGCTTGAAGGTCCACACCTTGGCATCAGCGCTGCCTTCGACGCTTTCGGCCAAACGGGGTTCGATCGAACCATCTGGCGCGACTTCGACCAGAGTGTCACCGAACTGTCTGCCGTTCTGGAAAGGTACCGAGCTGGCATAGGTCGCCGGGTCCAGCGAGTCGGTGGAGTTTCCGCCCTGCAAACCAAACTTCAGATCGCCGCCCTTTTTCGGCCCGGCGGCACGCGCAGCATCTGCGAACATTGTGCTGGCCATCGCTGCCGACACACCCAGAGCGGCCGCTTTCCCCATGAATTCGCGGCGGGTGAGCTTGCCCGCAGTGACCTGACCGGCCATGTGAGTGAGTTGTTCGTTCATTTAGTGGTCTCCCAGTTGATTGGATTACAGCCCTTCTCGGGCTTTTTATTGACGCATGAGTCAAGTTAGGCGTATTTCGGTCTGCCGAGCAAGGACAAATGTCCGGCTTTTGCACGTCAGAGTATCACATCTGGTTGCGTAAAACGGTATCCTCTGTCTGCTTGGAAAACACCAGGTTTTCGTTTTCAAAGGCGCATATTTGCGCTTTGAGGAAAAAGTTCTCCCGATCGGACCACATCTCGCAGGAAGTTTCGGTGCGCAGGTCGATTCCGTCTCGGCTGATCTCCTGCGTCCAACGGCAATACCCCCGGGCTGTCAGTGGGTCGTCGGGATGGATTGACCAGCGTTCATATGCTGTCCCGCCATGTGTCAGGCCGTGGTGATTGTCGGTCACGCGGCCAAAGTCGTCTTCGATGATCAACCGGGTTTCGCCTGAGTTCATGTCTATTTCTACTCGGCGGGAGTTGCTGCTGTCCCGTAATGTTGTGACATCAAGCGGGGTTTCCGAGTCCGGTGGTTGAAACACGTGTTCGTCACCGCCTGATGTAGGCCGGTTCGGGATTGCAATCTCACCGCCCGTCAGATGCAGTTGCACAGGTTCGGGGGAGGGCCAGATCAGCGGCCAGTACGCGCTTGATACGGCAACTCGCAAACGATGCCCCTTAGGAATGCGATAGGCGATGTGATCTAGGTCCAGTGAGATTTGGTAAGACGTTCCGGGTGTCAGCGGTGTTGGTTCTGCGTGGCTTTCACGGTGTGAAAGGTTCAGAACGCCATAGGTGATCCGGGTCGATGCGCCATCCGGGTGGATGTGATTTAACCGGACTGCAATCTGAGCCTGTGGTCGGTCGGCGCTGACGGTCAACCGAATGCGTGGCGCGCCAACGATATCCAGATCTTCGGACAAAGGCGCCCCATCGAAACAGGCGGACAGTGCGTCGTCGGCGCGTTGGTCGCCGGGCATGTCAGGCCCCAGCCAAATCGCGCAGTATTCGCCACCATCCATGCCGCAGGTCATCGGGGAGTTCACGCGCCGGTCCAGAGATCCGGTTCGGCCCAACCCATCGTCGGACAGCTTCAGCGTCAGGTTCTCCAAATGCGAGGCCGCGCCGGTCTGCTCAGTGATCCAGCGTCCCGGCCGTTCGGAGTACCATCGCTGCGGGCGAACGCCGTCCATCAGGTACGCCCGATAATCGGGGTCGGTTTCAATCCCGGTGTCCAACCCCTTCAGCCAATGATCCCACCAGCGCAGCGCCTCTTGCAGAAAACCGATCCGTGGTTCCGGTACAGCGAAATGTGGGTATTTGTGCACCCACGGCCCCACGATCCCCTTGACCGGGGCGCTAAGCTGTTCAACCAGCAGTGGCACAGTGTTCTTGTATGCATCGCCCCAGCCACCAACAGCCAAGGTTGCCGCGTGGATCGCGCTGAAATCCTCGCAGACAGAGCCATGCTGCCAATAACCATCGCGGGTCTGATGGCGCAGCCAGACCGAGGGTAGGAACGGTTGGTTCTCCAGACGCTCGAGCCATAGCTCACGCCAGTTCGGACGCAATGCCGGGTCGGGTGCGCGGGATGAGTAAGACCACATGGTCGCGCCCCAGCCCAGGTTTTCGTTCAGCAGGCACCCGCCCTTGTAGTGAATGTCATCAGCGTACCTGTCGGCAGTTGAGCACAGGGTAATGATTGCTTTCAAAGGGGCAGGCTGCAGGGCTGCGACCTGCAGAGCGTTGAACCCACCCCAGCTGATTCCCATCATCCCAACTGCGCCTGAACACCACGGTTGATCCGCGAGCCACTGGATTGTGGAAACGGCATCATCCAGCTCTTGCTGGGTGTACTCGTCTTCCATCAACCCTTCGCTGTCTCCATTGCCGCGCATGTCCACACGAATGCAGGCATAGCCGCGTTTGGCAAACCAAGGATGGGTCAGGGCATCACGCGTCGCCGTACCGTCGCGTTTTCGGTAGGGCAGGAATTCCAGAATGGCCGGAACGGGGGTGCTGTCTGCGTCTATCGGACGCCAGACGCGCGCTGACAGACGACACCCGTCGGGCATCACTATGCCGACATCCGGTAAGTCTTCGATATCGCATAGCGAATTGGGCGAGCGCGTCATTGTGAAAGTGTCACGGTCTTTTTCATTTTCCGATGTTTGAAAATCGTCAATTCATCGCCTGATTGCGACAACCAGGTCCATCACATTTGTTCCGGTTGGGCCTGTAACCAGCAAAGCCCCGGCTTTGTTCAGAAAACTGCCACTGTCTGCCCGTTGCAAGGCGGTCTCGGCCCCATCGCCCCAGGTCTTACCGTCGATCACCGCTCCGGCTGCGTTGGTCGGGCCATCGGTGCCGTCGGTGCCGCCGACAACAACAGTTAGGCCCGGTGTCCCAGCAATTTCCCGGGCGATTGCCAGCGCCAGCGCCTGATTGCGCCCGCCAAGGCCCGGCTTTTCCGGCAAAACCACCGTTGGTTCGCCACCGAACACCATGACGCCCGGGGGCATCCCTCTAAGGCGTGGTCCAAGATTGGATGCGATTTGCAAGAAATCGTCATGCAGGCATTCTTCGTCAGCCAACACTTGCAAACCATCTCGGCGCGCCAGTTCTGCTGCGGCCGAGCGTGCATGGGCATTCGAAGCAACGATCTGGATCGAGGCGTCAAATTTGTAAGTGTCTGGCAATGCGCCAATTCCCGATCCGATGACATTCAGATCATCCCCGGGCACATCCGAGATTGCCAATACGGTCGCCTTCGCCCCTTTGAAATGGGACAACAGCCCTCCGCCCTTTATCCGGGACAGCTTGCGACGCTCGGCGTTCATTGCGGTGATATCCAACCCTTCGGCCAGCAGCCTGTTATTCAACTGCTCCAGATCTGCCAGAGTATTCCCGGATAGCAATTCCTCTGCCAGTGATGATGCCCCGCCTGAGACCAGCAGCAGCACATGAGAATCAGGTGCCATCGCCTCGATCACTTCACGTAGCGCGCGACCACCGTTCAGGCTGCGCGCGTCCGGAACCGGATGAGAGGCCTCGATCAGCTGAACATGTTCCGGCAGACCGCGCCCGTGATCATCCTTTGTGACCACAAGCGTAGGACGCGGGCCGAAATGTTCCAATGCGGCGCTGGCCATTGCTGCTGCTGCCTTGCCGACCGCCAGGATCTGGTCGGGCGTTGGAACCCCATCCAGAACAGCTTTGGTGGCCCTCTTTCCGTCAACCGCGTCAACGCCAGCCTGCCAAATGCGAATTGCCTGTTGCTTCTGATCCATCAGCTTTCCATCCAAATCGTGACCGGCCCGTCATTGACCAGCTCTACCGCCATGTCGGCTCCGAACTGCCCGGTTTCGACGGGAACACCATGGGCCTGCAACCGTCGCGCAAATTCTTCATAGAGGTGCTTTCCCACAGCCGGCGGCGCAGCTTCGGAAAACCCAGGCCTGTTCCCGCGTGAGGTATCGGCGGCCAGCGTGAATTGGCTGATCACCAGCGCCGAGCCCCCTACATCCACAACAGAACGGTTCATCTTGCCTGTGTCATCTTTGAAAATTCGTAGCTTCGATACTTTGGCGGCCAATTGCTCGGCCTTTTGTTCGTCGTCACCCTTCATCGCGCAGACCAGGATCATCAATCCCGGACCGGACTGTCCAACCATTTGCCCATCAACCGAGACGTTAGCACGGGATACCCTTTGTAGAAGTGCGCGCAAATCTGTTCTCCGTTTGGTGACGTGGTTACCCGACCCAGTTTGTGATCTCGTCCAAACCGGCGCGGCTGGTTCGAAACCCGTTCGCGGGATGGTCTGTGTCTGAATAGCCGAACGAGATTGCACACAAGATCAGCTGATCATCGGGGATGTCGAAGTAACGGTGCAGGAACTTGCCATAGCTGGCCACGGCGGCCTGAGGGATTGTGGCCACCCCCAAGGCTTGCGCGGCGAGGGTGAAGGCCATGACAAAACCGCCGCAATCCATTGCCCCGTACGGGCCAAGTTCCGCAGGGCTTGAGATGATCGCGCAATGCGGCGCACCAAAAAGGGCAAAGTTCTCCAGCATTTGTTTTGCTGAACCCTCGCGGTCGCCGCGTTCGACGCCCACGGCCTCGTACAACGCCCAGCCGCACTCGCGGCGACGCTCTTGATAAATACCGGTATATGCCGTCGGGAACGGCAGGTCGGGTTCCGGCGCGCTGGTCGCGACTTCGCTTTGCAGCGCCTTTCGGAATTTGTCTGTCTGGGTACGGCTTGTAATCAAGACGTTCCAGGGCTGGGCGTTGCACCAGCTGGGGGCACGTAATGCACAGCTCAAAATCTGTTCGATTTGGTCTTTGGGAACAGGGTCGGAGCGGAACGCCCGGCAAGAATGCCGCTTGGCCAGTAATCGATCCAGATCGGATAGCGTCACACTGCTCTCCCCTTCGTGCAGACGAGGCGCAGGATGGCGGCAGGCTCAGCGATGTTCAAGCGGTTAAACCGCCAAAATAGCACGCGAACGCGACGCGGTTCTATTGCTGACCGGTTGCAATCATGTACCCGACACCCGCGGCAACCAGCAGACCCAGGACAACAGCGATTGTGATCTTGATGGCGGACCATGGGCGTTCGCCCTGAACACGCCCAGTCCTGCCGTTCACAACGAAACGATAGGTCTGACCTCTGTATTTGTACGCGGCCAACCAGACAGGCAGCAATATGTGCTTGAAGGTCACATCCCGAACATCCGTGTCGATCGCGTCGACACGCTGCCGGTCACCGCCGATATCAAAACGCACATCTCTTTCGATTACACGGGCCATGTGCGCGCGCGCTTCGGTGTAGCCGTCCTGCAGTTCGACGGTGTAAGCCTCGGCCCGGAACCCCGCCAGATACTCTGGCTGGTAAGGTTCAAGTGCCGGCAAGTCCCATGGCTCCAAAGCGTCGGTATATCGTTTCGGCAATGACTGAGACGCCAGCACCAGAACATCGTCAAAGAATCGGGCTACCCGGCCGGATTTTGGGGACCACCGCACTTTGGCCACCTGCTGCTGTACGCGCTTGCCGTCGCGCATAACAGTTCGGGTCTCGTAATACACCGTGCCCCGCTCACCGCGATAGCTTGATTTGGTATCTGCGTCGAAGGTCCAATAGGGCACATAAATCCCCTGCATCTTGCGACCCTTTCGGGCGTAATCCTTCAACCCATTGGGCGCGAACCACAACTTGCCCAGCCAATCCGACATCGCCTTGTGAGCCGAGCGTTCGTCCAGCGCAAATGGCAGTACGCCTTTTGGCTTGATATGCCGGTTAACACCCGTCTCCGTGACAACCGGAGTGGCGCAGAACGGGCATTCGGCCGCATGGGTGTTCGGGTCAAACTCGACCTGCGCCGCACAGTTCGGACAGGACAGGACCCGGGTTTCCTCGATTTCCGCGTCCGGCAGCTTGTTCGTCAGCGCTGCGTTGAAATCCAGCTCTTTCAGGCTGGCGCCGCCCCACGGTCCGGCACCTATGGACTCCGAGTGCCCGCAATGGTCACATGTCAGGGTGCCGTCGCCCGGATTAAACCGGTAATCCGCGCCGCATTGATCGCAGGGGAAACGATGTTCTTCGGTCATTTCTAAGCCTTGCATGTCCCGTCGCCCAGACAGCCGTGTCACGCACCCGGCGGCGGAGGGGGCAGGATCGTAAAGAGCTGCGCCAATTCCTGCACGTCACCCGCTTTCTTCCAGCCGTCCTGACCAGCCGTCCAGACATGGGTATCGCGGGTGATTTCACCTTCGGTTGCCATTCGGCCCATCTTGGCCTTGGAAAACGGTCCGCTGGTCCGCCCGTCCACGGCGATATGCCAGACATGCTCGACCGGTGGAGGCGGCGGCGGTGCCGCATGCGCCGCCGGTTGCGGGGCAGCGGGGGTGGAACCGCCCCACGGGCCGCTTGGTTGACCCGCTGCCATGTTCGACATCTGCTGTGCCATCGCCATGCCCATTCCCATGCCAAGACCCGCGCCCATTCCGCCGCCCTGACCGGAGTTGTTTGCGGCAGCAGTCATCGCTTCGGCGGCGGAATACTGGGTGAACTTGCCCAGATCGCCCGCCAATCCCATCGACGTCCGCTTGTCCAACGCAGCCTCGACCGCAGGCGGTAGCGAGATGTTTTCGATGTAGAACTCGGGCATCTCGAGCCCGTAACCTTCCAGCACGGGCGACACCTCGGCGGCGATAAGTTTACCCAGATCGGCGGTGTTGGCGGCCATGTCCAGCACCGGAATGCCCGATCCTGCGATTACGCGGCTGAACTCCTGCACGATGATGTTACGGATCTGAAAGCTGATCTCATCCATGGTGAATTCACCATCGGTGCCGACGATTTCAATCAGGAACTTCGCGGGGTCCTTGACCCGGACCGTGTATGTGCCAAAGGCGCGGATACGGGTCGGTCCGAATTCCGGATCGCGCAGCATGATCGGGTTCTTGGTGCCCCATTTCAGATCATTGAAACGCGTCGTGTTAACGAAATAGATCTCGGACTTGAAGGGCGACTGAAATCCGTGATCCCAATGCTGCAGCGTCGTCAGGATCGGCATGTTGTTGGTCTCAAGCATATAAAGACCCGGCGTGAAAACGTCTGCCAATTGCCCCTCGTGCACGAATACCGCTGCCTGTCCTTCACGCACCGTCAGCTTGGCACCGTACTTGATCGCATGCCCTTCACGCTCGAAACGCCAGACCATTGTGTCACGGGTGTCGTCGACCCAGTGAATGACGTCGATAAATTCTCCGGTCAGAAAATCGAAAATACCCATTGGGGTCTCCTTTCCTTGGGCTCAGAGCTGCTGGCCCATCAATTCGCGAGCAATAATCCGGACCACCGGGCGGGCGTCTTCGGCCGTTACACCGGGTTCAAGGCGCGGGTCATAAAGCATTGTCAGAAGTTTTTCGTCATGGCTGGTCAACAGCGCAAACTCGTCATTGTCGTTGAATATCGAAGGCCGTGCGGCGGGGCTGTCATTGGATAGCCCAAGCCCTTGCGCGATCTCTTCGTGAATGCAGCTGCGGCGGGTAAGGTCCGGCAGTTCAGCCCGGATGAGCGTGACGGCCCGCACAAATTTATACGGCGAGTTTTTGGTGGGAGACGCAAAAACAAGACAATCGATATTGGCACGCGGGTTTGCTACCAAGTCTAGCGAAGGCGTGCTGATACCGGGGATCAGCTGTTTCAAACGTTTCACCACATAGGCGCTGTCATCTTTGCCTGCAAAGAAGACATGGAAGTTTGCCTTGCGATTGACGACCGAGATCGGGTGATCCGTCAGTTTACCCAGCCGCTCCGCGAACGCCTCGACGTCAGCCGCGTCTTTTTTGCGTATATCGGGTGCTACGGATGGGGCGAACTCGGTCTGAATCCGCACAGGCCCGGCCCACCGGCTAAGCTGTCCGTCCGTTCGCCGAATGCGCGTGGTCACCGCGTGATCGGGGTATTCGCTGTAAAAGGCTATGGCCTCGAAATTGCGGGCCAGATCGTCGGCGTCGTAGGGTGTATCAGGTCCGCCTCCGTCCACGCGCAACATGTCACGGGTCAGCAGGTCACGTTCGACCCGCTGGTAAAACCGGGCCAGATCCTGACTTGCGGCGGACGGGGGAACGTAGGCGTTTGGCGCCGGCGCAGGTGCCACCGGTCGCGGCTGCGGGGCAACCGAAGATGTCAGCGCTTCATCGCAATTGGCCAGCGCCAACAGCGCCACCACGCCTATAAGGGGTTTCAGATATCCCGGTATCCGCACGCCTAACCTGCCTTTAACTAGAAACCGCAGTTCCAGCGTTGTCGCCGACCCCGTCTTTGCGGGCCTTGGCAGCGGCAAGGGTGTCGCGCAGCTCGGTCTCCATCTTCTGCAATTCCTGTTCAGCAGCGGCGCGTTTGGCCTTGCCTTCGTCGGCAATTGCCAGGCTTTCGTTGATCGTACCGATCAGATCGGCATTGGCTTGCTTGACTGCTTCGATATCAAATACACCGCGTTCCATTTCCTCGCGGATCATTTTGTTCGACTGGCGCAGGTTCGCCGCGTTCGAAGTCAGCAGCTCATTCGTCAGGTCATTCGCATCGCGCACGGCCGAAGCTGCTTCGGCGCTGCGCTGGATGGTAACGGCCTGCGCCAGTTGTGTTTCCCACAGAGGCACTGTGTTGACGAGGGTCGAGTTGATCTTTGTCACCAGCGACTTGTCGTTTTCCTGTACCAACCGGATCGAGGGAAGCGACTGCATAGTCACCTGACGAGTCAGCTTCAGGTCGTGCACACGCCGTTCCAGATCGTCTCGGGCGGCGCGCAAGTCGCGTAGCTCTTGCGCCTTCATCACTTGTTGGTCTTCGGGCACCGCCTGAACTTCGGCTTCTTTTTCGGGGATGTCCTGGCTGTCCAGCTCGGTCAGCTTTTCTTCGCCTGCTGCGATATACAGCGCAAGCTCGTCGTAGAAACCCAGTGTCTTTTCATACAGCAGGTCCAGCGACTTGATGTCTTTCAGCAGCGTGTGTTCATGGCCCAGCAAGTCGTCTGTGATCTTGTCGATCTGCCCCTGAACGTCTTCAAACTGCGCGGTGAATTTTGCGAATGGCGCTGCCTTACCAATCAGTTTTTCCCACCAGCTGCGTTCGCGCCGGACGTCGAGTTCACTGACCGAAAATCCACGGATCGTCGTGACAATATTGCGCAGGCTATCCCCGGCGGGTCCGACATCCTTGTTGCGCACATCCGCCAACATGGCCTGGCTGATTTCCTGCAGTTCCGCCTGGGCAGACGACCCGAACGCAACGATGGAATTGGTGTTATCCATGTCGATCTCGTCCATGCGCTTACGGATTTCGGCGCTGACGGGTTCGTCGGCTTCTTCCAGCGAGACGATTTCGGCAGTCGGGTCGGGCAGGGCTACAGCCGTCACTTCCTGTACCAATGTTTCAGCTTCGACCGCCTTGTTCTTGATGTCATCGGACATGGGGGTAATCCTCTCTCAAATTGTGGCCGGTCAGTCCAACCGGACGCCTTCGCGTTGCAGCCTTTCGCGCAACACATCAATTTCAACCGTCAGATCACTGCGGTCATCCAAAAGCATCTTGCGGGTGCGAGCCGCGAAATTTTGTTCAAGATCATCCAACAGGGCTGAATAATCCTCCAACGTCTTCGCATCGCGTGTTCGGGCGTAAACATCTGCGAATTTGACCGTCGCGTCACGCGCACCCTGCAAATAAACGGTCAGGTACTTTCGTGCTCCAGCCAGATCGCGCGGGTCTTCCTCGACCGTGCGGAACAGTTCGCGGGCGGTATCCTGAAACCGTTCGACGCGAGCCTCGATCCTGCGGTCGCCCGCGCGCTTGATGGCATCGGTCATCTCGGACAGATGCGTTTCCGCGTCTTCCACCACGCGGGCCACGCGGTCTTGCTGAAAGGTGTCGATGCCCTCCATACCCTTGTCTTTCATCGGATCAATTCCGAATG
The DNA here is from genome assembly GCF_013033965.1 of Ruegeria atlantica. GTDB lineage: Bacteria > Pseudomonadota > Alphaproteobacteria > Rhodobacterales > Rhodobacteraceae > Ruegeria > Ruegeria atlantica_D. The sequence goes on along the minus strand of NZ_WQFE01000001.1, from coordinate 312,701 downwards.
AGACAGAGTGGAGGGCGCCAGCCACCAAGCCAAACAGGATCGGAGCAATAAGGCTAGCCTCGGACACTGTGACCGCATCCAGAAACTCGGTGCGGTACGCGGCCAACCCGATCCCAAGTCCAGTCAGCAGACTGGAGAATATCTTTCTGGGAAACGCCGGACGACGGGCGGTGCGCCGAGCATTATAAGCGGATTCCGCCCGCAACCCTTCACGCAAGAGGAATGCCGCGCCGGTCAAAACACCGGCTGCAATCAGCCCGATTGTCATGCCAACTGCGCCGTCGTTCAGTGACAGGAACACCAAAGGGATCGCGGGCAAGAACAAAAGGTTGGCGCGGGCGCCGGCAGGTTCGACGCGTACGCCGTCAAACTGGCCGCGCGGAGTTTGCTCTGGCTGTGCCGAGTCGCCCTGAGGGCTGTATTTCCCGCCATACCGTTTGGTCATGCGCTCACAAGCCCCCTAGCAGGCCAGTGCACACGCCAAGCATTAGTGCCAACAGCACGACATAGGCTAATTTTTGCACTCCGGTCCCGGACATGGCGCCCCCCCAAGTATGCCCCTTGTGGAAATCTAGGCCATGAGAGGCCGTGGCGCTAGGGGGAAGGTTGTCTAACCTGCGTCACTTGCGAGGTTTCTTGCCGATGGGGGGCCGTTTCCGTTGTGGTCGCGCGGGTCGTTTGGTCGGGGCTTCGGGCTCGGCCTCCAGACCCAACTGGTCTCGCATGACCCGGCGGCGGATCTCTTCGACTTCGCCGGGTTTCAGGCTTCCCAGTTGGAAGGGGCCGTAGGACACACGCAGCAGCCGGTTTACCGCAAAACCGATATCTTCAATCGCACGACGAATTTCACGGTTCTTGCCTTCGCGCAGACCGATGGTCAGCCACGCATTCGCGCCTTGCTGGCGATCAAGCGTGACGTCCATCGGCAAAAAGCGCTCCCCGTCGATCACAAGCCCCTTACGGAGTGGTGCAAAATCCTCGTCCTTGGGGCGGCCGTTCACCCGCACGCGGTATTTGCGCAGCCATCCGGTCGAGGGCAGCTCCAACTTGCGCTTGATCCCGCCGTCATTAGTCAACAGCAGCAAACCTTCCGAGTTCAGGTCCAGCCGACCGACGCTCATGACCCTCGGGATGTCCTCAGGCAAATTGTCGAAGATCGTCGCGCGCCCCTTTTCGTCGCGGGTCGTTGTCACAAGACCCGAAGGCTTGTGATACAACCACAGGCGCGACGGTTCTGGTTCGGACACCGGTTTGCCGTCGACGATGATCTTGTCTTTTGCAGTGACGTTTAGGGCAGGGCTGTCGATTGTCTTGCCATTTACACGCACACGACCGGCTTCGATCATGCGTTCAGCTTCACGGCGCGAGGCAACGCCTGCGCGGGCAAGGACTTTGGCGATCCGGTCGCCGGGAGGAGGGGTTTTGGTCATCCGCAGCCCATAGCGCATCCCAGCCGCTTGCGAAAGACAGGTTTCTGTTGCAGTCAGAGGCATGGTGTTCAGATCGCATATGGATAAAGCGTTGGTTGAAGCGCGAGCTGCGGCATCGCGCGGCGAAGTGCCTGTGGGCGCTGTTATTGTCGGACCCGATGGCGTGATCGTGGCCTCTGCTGGCAACCGCACCCGTGAGTTAAACGACCCCACCGCCCATGCCGAGATTCTGGCTCTGCGCGCTGCTTGTGCAGCGGCGGGTTCCGAGCGTTTGCCCGATCACGACCTCTATGTGACGTTGGAGCCTTGTGCCATGTGCGCAGCGGCGCTGGCGGCCGCGCGTATCCGGCGCATCTATTACGGGGCCGCCGACCCGAAATCCGGAGGGGTAGCCCATGGCGCTCGGGTTTTCACCCACACACAAGCGCACCATGTGCCAGAGGTTTACGACGGTATCGCAGGGCAAGAGGCCGCCGACCTGCTGAAAGACTTTTTCGCCGCGCGGCGTTGACCCTAAAGGGTGATGGCTTTCATCACTTCGGGTTCGATGACATCCACCCCCGGTAACCCGTCGGTCAGCGCCTGCGCGGACTGTTCCAGGATCGGGAAGGTCTTGTAATGGCAGGGAATCACGGTTTTGAAGTCAAAGTACCGCTTGGCCGCGTAAGCCGCGCCCTTCATATCCATTGTGAAATGGCCGCCTGCTGAAAGGATACCTATGTCGGGTTTGTAGTAATCCCCCATCCAATCCATATCGGCCATGATATCTGTGTCGCCAGAGACATACAGCATGCGCCCTTCAGAGGCGATCATGAACCCGACCTCGCTACCGCCGGTGCGCAGCCCATCCGGGGTCGAAAAAGTCGAGCTGTGAGAGGCGGGCACCATTGAGACCTTTACGCCGTTCAGGTTCACAGTCCCGCCCTTGTTGTATCCGATGGTTTCCAACCCTTCGGCCTCGCTCCAATACCCCATCAGGTCGTATTGCCCTACGACGGGAACCTTCAGGTGCTTGGCCAGCGATACGACATCGGCGACATGATCAAAATGTGTGTGGGTCAGTAGAATATGTGTCGCCCCATTCAGCGCGCGGTCGTGCTGGTCCTCGGACAAGACAGGGTTGCCGGTCAGCCAGGGGTCGATCAGTAGAACCTGTCCGCCGGTTTCGATGCGGAAACTACCGTGGCCAAGCCAAATGATGTCCATGAATTCATCCTCCCAACACAAACTGTTGGCATCAACTTAGCATCGGCTATGTAAAAGTTCATGGATTGGTTGCAGGAAATAGATGGTTATTGCGAGCGCGTGTCGCCCGCCTATTGGGCGGAGCCGGTAAACGCGGTGACGAACGCTGCGTTTCTGATTGCTGCATTCGTCATGTGGCGACGTGTTCGCGGGCAGGGGATGCCGTTGGCGATGCTATTGGTGGTCATTCTGGTCGCCATCGGAATTGGTAGTTACTTGTTCCATACCCACGCGCAGGTCTGGGCGGCTTTGGCGGATGTGCTGCCGATTCTGCTATACATTCTGGTCTATATCTTCGCGATCAACCGGGACGTTTGGCATATGCGATCGCTCGTGGCTGGGGTCGTGACGGCACTGTTCATCCCCTACGCCGCAGCGACGGTGCCCCTGTTCCAGTTTGTGCCGGGATTGGGGGGATCGGCGTCTTATGCCCCGGTGCCGCTTCTGATCCTGATCTATGCATTCTTGTTACGCCACCGCGTACCGGACACTGCCCGTGGTCTGGCCATCGGGGCAGTGATCCTGATCGCCTCGATCACCTTCCGTGCGCTGGACGAACCCACATGTGGGCAGATCCCATTGGGCACGCATTTCATGTGGCACATCCTGAACGCCATATTGCTGGGCTGGATGATCGAAGTGTATCGCAGGCACCTGACCCGCGCGGCTTAGGGCTGAAACGCCGCGGCAAGCTCGTCGGGCAGGTCAAATTCGGTCAAGACACGCGCGCGACCGTCGGCCGACATTTTGCGCGCGGTTTTTTCGACAATGCTTTGGATTTTCTCGGCCGAGTGCTTTTCGGCGAACGGTGCAAAATACCATTTGAGGAAGACGAAACAGATAACATCCTCCAGCGCCTGCACCTCGTCATCACGCTTGATGCCTTGTTTGCGAAGCATCCGTCCGGCGGCTTCGGTGTTCTCTGTCGAGTAGCCGTTCTGTTCCATAAGTGCCATCACGACCTGGGCATGGTGAACGCCTTGCGCTTTGCGCCAGGCCAGGTATCCAGCGCGACCTTCTGGATATTCGCTGCGCGAGAGCTTCCACCGCTCCACATGCTGCCCCCGTGCGGCTATCTGCAACGGGTCGGACGCATCTGGGAATAACCTGTCCAACTCGGCGCTCATGCGCTGCCCATAAAGCAATTCGGCCGGCTGGCCGTCTTCCAGGTTGGGGTCATGTGAATTGGCCGCATCAATTGCGTCCAGAACAGCTTGCTTGCGCGTGTTCATCTTCCGCTCCGTTGGCTTGCCGGACCTGCAGTGCGGTCCGGCGGGTTATTTCGTGCCATCGTAACGGTTTGCGACGTCGGGCGCAGCACGCAATTGCCGGGTCGGGGTATTTGGACCCGACCCGGTTTTGCGGTTGGGGGGTTACTTGCCCGGCTTAGTCTGATCTTTGGTGACAGGTTCCGATACCTGATCGGGGAAAATCAGGTTGCGGGTCAGGGTGTCCATGCTTGGGCCATATGCGCCCGCCTGAGCTTGCGCTGCAAGAACTGTCGTGGCCAATACAAAGGCAGTCATGAACGTTTTCATCGTTTTTCTCCTAATAAGGCTGTGCCGTAACATATGAAATGAACAGTTCAGTTTAGTATTTCAAGAGGCGAAGTGAACTATTTAGTTCATTTTTATATAGGGGGTATGCAGGAATGAATGGTCTTGTCGGAAATATGGGCCTTTACGACAGATCCAAGGATGGATCAGGGCCTCGGTGGTCTTGCGACCCGGCGACCAGACAGGTAAATGCCCCCTAACGCATATGAGGATATCCGATGTCGATTGACCAAAGCAACGCCGCCAAGGTGGCCAAACTGGCCCGGATCAAGGTCGAGGATGACGCGCTGCCTGCGCTGGCATCTGAATTCAACACCATCCTTGGGTTCATCGAACAACTGAACGAAGTGGATGTCGAAGGTGTCGAGCCGATGGTCTCGGTCGAGCCGATGCGTCTGAAACGCCGCGAGGATGTGGTCACTGACGGGAACCAGCAGGACAAGGTTCTGGCCAATGCCCCCGATGCGCGCGAAGGGTTCTTCGCTGTTCCCAAAGTTGTGGAGTAAGACATGAGCGATCTGAACAAACTGGGCCTGGCCGATGCGCGTGACGCACTGCGTGCCGGTGACGTAACCTCTGTCGAGCTGACCGAATCCTGCCTGAAAGCGATCGACGAAGCAGATGCGCTGAACGCTTTTGTTCACAAAACGCCCGAGATTGCGTTAGAGCGTGCCAAGGCGGCGGATGAGCGGATCAAGACCGGCGATGCACCGTCGATGTGCGGTCTGCCGATCGGCATCAAGGATCTGTTCTGCACCAAGGGAGTTCCCTCGCAAGCGGCTTCTAAAATCCTCGAAGGCTTCAAGCCAGAATACGAATCCACTGTGTCGCAACAACTGGCCGATGCCGGTGCTGTGATGCTGGGCAAGCTGAACATGGACGAATTCGCGATGGGCTCGTCCAACGAAACATCCGTTTATGGCAACGCGGTTAGCCCGTGGCGCCGCGGCAACGACGACGCGCAGCTGACACCCGGAGGCTCGTCCGGTGGGTCGGCCTCGGCCGTCGCGGCTGACCTTTGTCTGGCCGCAACGGGCACCGACACGGGTGGTTCGATCCGCCAGCCCGCCGCCTTCACCGGCATCACCGGCATCAAGCCGACCTATGGCCGCTGCTCGCGCTGGGGCATCGTCGCGTTCGCCTCGTCGCTGGATCAGGCCGGGCCAATGACCAAAAACGTCCGTGACGCCGCAATTATGCTCGAGACCATGTGCGGCCACGACCCCAAGGATTCGACCAGCACTGAACTGGCCGTGCCGAATTTCGAGGCGATGCTGACCGGCGACATCAAGGGCAAGAAAATCGGTATCCCCAAGGAATACCGCATGGACGGTATGCCCGCCGAGATCGAAAAACTCTGGGCTGAAGGTGCTGAGATGCTGAAAGCGGCGGGTGCCGAGATCGTTGATATCTCGCTGCCGCACACCAAATACGCGTTGCCTGCGTATTACGTGATTGCACCGGCTGAGGCGTCTTCGAACCTCGCACGTTATGACGGTGTCCGCTATGGCCGCCGCGCGCAGCTGGCACAGGGTGATGGAATCACCGAAATGTACGAAAAGACCCGCGCCGAAGGTTTCGGCCACGAAGTACAGCGTCGGGTGATGATCGGTACCTACGTGCTGTCGGCAGGGTTCTACGATGCCTACTATAACCGTGCTCGCAAGGTGCGGACCCTGATCAAGAAAGACTTCGAAGATGTCTTCGCCGCAGGGATCGACGCAATCCTGACACCGGCAACCCCGTCGGCGTCGTTCGGTCTGGGTGAAATGACTGAGGCGGACCCGGTGCAGATGTACCTCAACGACGTCTTCACCGTGACCGTGAACCTTGCAGGCTTGCCGGGTATCTCGGTTCCCGCAGGTCTGGACCAACAAGGATTGCCGCTGGGACTGCAATTGATTGGCCGTCCGTGGGAAGAAGGCGATCTGCTGAACACAGCCTATGCGTTGGAAAGCGCCGCTGGATTTGTGGCCAAACCGGGCAAATGGTGGTAATCCTCGGATCAGGCAAGACCAGCTAAGACGGAGCAGCTGAATGCGCTTTACGCTTCTGATTCCCGCAATCGGGCTTGTGGCCGCCTGCAACACGGTGGCCCCGGTCCAGGGTACAGGATTTAACACGTCTCAATATCAGGCGCAGCGCGAGGCAGCGCTGGCCGGGCAGGGCTACACCGGAAATCCGTTGGTCGGTCCCGTCGACGTGTCGGAACAGCAACTTGGCGCACCTGGCAGCGCACCGACCGGGGATAACGCTGATATCGCGTCGGCAACGGCGGCTGCACTGGCCAACACATCTGGACAAAGCACGCTGACGCAAGCTCCCTTGTCCGCAAGTGGCAATAATGCGATTTCGGATGAACAGGATTTTGCGGCTGTTTCAGGCCGCCGCACGATCGAATCTGACGCAGCTCTGATCCAACAGAACCGCCAGACCTATGAGGTTGTCGCTCCGACCGCCGTTCCGCAGCGCGGATCGGACGGACAGCCAAATATTGTGCAATATGCCCTGAGCACCTCGAACCCCGTTGGCACACAGCTTTACAGCCGCGCTGGCTTTAACCTCGAGGCCAAGGCCCAGCGGAACTGCGCCAAGTACCCGTCGCCCGACCAGGCTCAGATCGAGTTTCTGGCCAATGGCGGCCCGCAGCGTGACCGCAACGGGTTGGACCCGGACGGGGATGGATATGCCTGTGGCTGGGATCCCAGTGCATTCCGCAGTGCCGTCAATAACTGACCCACAGGCGCCGATCTGGCACCCTTCTCCCAACTTCGGGCCGCGCAGGGACGGGCTGAAGCCCTCCCTGATCGTATTGCACTATACGGCAATGAACGGCGCGCAAGAGGCGCTGGACAGGCTATGCGATCCCGTCCACGAGGTCTCGGCCCATTATCTGATTGGGGGCGACGGAACCCTCTGGCAAATGGTGCGGGAAGAAGACCGCGCCTGGCATGCAGGGGCCGGAGAGTGGCACGGTCAGAACGACATCAACTCCCGTTCCATTGGCATCGAGCTGGACAATACCGGGAAACATCCGTTCTCGGATCTGCAAATGCATCAGTTGGAGCAGTTGCTACGCCAGGTAATGCGTCGTTGGGCCATTCGGCCAAACGGCGTTATTGGCCATTCCGACATGGCACCCGGGCGCAAATTCGATCCGGGACCACGATTTGACTGGTTGCGGCTGGAGCGCAACGCGCTGGCCGCACCACGCGGATGTGGAGGTAGCCAACAAAATGCCTCACAGGCCCGGTTTCGAACCCTTGCTCAAGCAGCCGGTTTCAGCGCGGATATAGACGACGAAACCTTGCTGAGCGCTGTCCGTTTGCGATATCGCCCTTGGGGCGCAGGCCCGTTGCAGCAGGCCGATTTCGAACCCTTGATCACACAAACCTGATCCGCTCTTCATCTGGCCAAAAGTATCTCGGGGTTGAATTGGCCGCAGGCCAAGAAGGGGCTGGCCCCTTGATGCGCCCTCCACCCTTGACGCGGCTGGGCACAGGGCATACCCACCCCGTGCGCGGAGGGCCGGATGGCCGCTGGGGCGTCAGCCCGAGAGGAAAGTCCGGACTCCACAAGGCAACGGTGCCGGGTAACGCCCGGGCGGGGAAACCCGACGGAAAGCGCCACAGAAATCAGACCGCCCAAGACTTCGGTCAAGGGTAAGGGTGAAACGGTGGGGTAAGAGCCCACCGCGCCCCTGGCAACAGGGGTGGCACGGCAAGCCCCACCGGGAGCAATGCCAAATAGGGTCCCCGCGCGGGCCGGTCGGCGTCAGCCGATACCGCCGCTAAGCGCGTCTTGGCCGAGAGGGACCGGGTTGGCAGCTTGAGCCGTGCAGCAATGCACGGCCTAGAGGAATGGTCATCGAAGGGGGCAACCCCGGAACAAGATCCGGCTTACAGGTCCTCCGCGCATAACTGCGGTCATTTTCCGGGCGGTGTGTATGCTCCGGTTAGCTTGGCGGCCTTCTTGGTTATGGCGGCAAAGTCCTTCGCCTTCCAGGCGCGTACCGTTTCAACATTTGACACAGCACCCGAGGCGGCAACGGCCATTCCAATTGCCACGGCATCAGTGCCATCAGGAACTTCACTGATAACCACCACGTCATTGTCGCCGGTGGTCATGTAAAACGCCAATAACTTGCCGCCGACTTTTTTCAAAAGAGCCCTGACTGCCGCTGTGCGGTCCGCCGGTTTCTTCAGCATTCCTTTGACGCCATCCTGCGAATAGGACGCATAGGTGATGAAAATAGGCATGTGTCTTCTCCTTGCTGCAATGGTTCGGAACGTTGAAATTGACCGGTTCCACGGCCTGAAATGTCGAGTTAAAAGTTGCCGAGAACACCATCCAAGACGATCCAAGTTCCCGCCGCGATCAATACGAACCCGGTCAGAGCTGGTAACCAGCGCGCACCCGGAAGCAGCTTTTCCAAAGCCACGTAGATGGCAATTCCCGCAATCCAGTACAGATTCATGATCCCGCCGACGAACAGCAGCGCCATCAAGGCCCAGCAACAGCCAAGGCAGTACAGCCCATGCAGCGCGCCGGTTCGGAACGCGCCAAACGTTCCGGGTCGGTGATGATCGGCAATGAACCGGGCAGGGCTTTGACAATGCCGCAGGCAGGCGGTCTTAAGGTCGGACAGCTGATAAGCACCCGCCGCGATCAGGACGGTGCCAGCAAACGCTTTGGACTGGATCGTCATCATCGGACCGTCTGACAGGCCGATGCCTTCCAGCCCCCACTGCAAACCCGTCGCGACGAGGCTGAAAAATGCCCAGGCGGTCAGATAACCCGCCAGAAAACAAAAGCTGAACCGTGCCGCCTTGTCTTTTTCAGGGCCGGCACGCTTAATCGCCGTGTATAACAAAACCGCGGGTGCGGCGCTGGGGGTCATCATCGCGATCATCATGACCCACCACATTAGAAAGATCAGAATTGCGTATTGCAGGTCCCAAAGGGGCGTTGCGCCCATTTGCATGGGCTCTCCGATCGGACCCGCCATTCTGGTCATTTCGGCTGCCGTCATGTTCATCCCGACCCCGGCGATGGTGTACCAGGCCGAAATCAGGACAATCAGTGAAACGCCAGACAGCACGATAACCCGTTCACGCCGCATAAGCCGCTCCACCGCGCCAATGCGGGGCGGGGTGGGATGGGATGTCATGATATTCCTCTGATCAGGCACCCAGCACACCGTGGCCTGAAATGTTCAGGTGGGCCAGATGAGCGTGCGTTGCGTCGAAGGTCAGGCTTATTTCACCGCCATGTGTCTTGGCAGAGCCCGAGGCAGCCTCGGCGTGACGGTATTCAAACCCGTTTGGCAGCTGGATCGAAGCCCGGTGCGCCGCGCCCGAGACGATATGCGGAATCGGGCTGACCTCGACATCGAAGATGCCTGCCGCCTTGGCGAAACCCGTGCGTTCGTCGCGATCCCATTTCAGATCGATCGGAACGAAAAGCGTTTCGTGCTTGGTCGGGGCCATGGCGCTGTAGACGTACCACATCGTTGCCATTTCATCCGTATCTTCACCGGTCATGATGGCTTGCAAGGCCGCGCGCTGATCGGCGCTGGCACTTTCATCTATGATCAGTTGCATCTGACCGTTGCCCTCATGGATTGGGCCTGGCCAATAGTACGCGCCCGCGGCCCTTACACCCGCCAGATCAGTGTCCCCATAGTGGCCGCTTTCAATGTCAAACACGACGATGGCCTCGCAATTGCCATGTGTCGGAAGTACGCTGAACTGGCAGGGGCAACCGAAGTTGCAGTTACAATTGGCCAGTTCTTCACCCTTAATAGTCCATTCGGTCATGATGCCCCCAAACAAAATCAATCGTGCAAACGCTGCTTACGCGGTTGCTTGCCTGTTCGTGGTGCCTCGAAGATTGAGCCGGAAATTGGCTTCTTGGGATTGTTGATGGTGCGGTCACTATCACAAATTCGAATTTCTGACAAATTAGACCTGCGTTTGTGCGGGAATACGCCTGTTTCATGCTCATTCGGTGAAGCGTGGCCACCATTGGCTTACTTTGCGCTAGCGTTGAGCTGGTCTGCCAAGTCGGTGGATCATTGGGGCAATGATATCTGCTATATTGTGGAAACGGGTTTTGAGTATTTGGAGGATTGTTATGAGCTTCATGAAGGCACTGGCTTCGGTTGCGGTTGGGTTTGCGGCCGCAAAGGGCATGGAAAAATACAAGCAAATGGGCGGGATGGCCGGTTTGCAGGACATGATGCAAGGGGCCGGCGGTGGCTTTGGCATGGATCAGCTGGGCAAGATGGCAGAACAGTTCGGGATGCCCGGTGGTGCCGCCGGGTTGCAGGAGATGATTGGAAAGCTTGGCATGGGCAATTCAGCCGGGGCCGCTGGTCTTGGTGGTTTGATGAATGCCATGCAGGGGGCAGCAAAGTCAGGTAGCCAGCAAACCGTCGACATGATGGAAACGGTGTTCAAAGGCACGCCGGGCGGTGCCGCGATGGAAGAGCAAGCCAAGCTGATGCTGCGCGCGATGATCCAGGCGGCCAAAGCGGACGGGGAACTGGACGCGCAAGAGAAGGAGACCATCCTAGGCGAGTTGGGCGATGACATCAGCGATGAAGAACGCGCCTTTGTCCAGGATCAGTTGAACGGCCCGATTGATGTGATTGGATTGGCGGCAGACTCCGGTGCGCCACTGAAGACGCAGGTCTATGCCACGTCTCTGGCGGCGATTCGACTGGATAACCAACGAGAGGCGTCATACCTCGTTCAGCTGGCAACTGCGCTCGGGTTGTCGGACGCTGAACGTGACCAGATACACAGGTATATGGGTGCGCCGACCCTTTCGACCTGAGCCTGATCCCCGCTCGGCCGATCATGTGCCGGATTGCCCTTGACACGAGCCGTGCAAGGCGTAAAAGCGCACGCTCATAGGAATTCAACCGAAAGGCCCCTGCCTTTTCGGACGCAGGAGATCAACCATGGCGAAGCCGACGACAATCAAGATCCGTCTGAACTCGACCGCGGGCACGGGCCACTTCTACGTGACCAAAAAGAACGCGCGTACCATGACCGAGAAAATGACCGTTCGTAAATACGATCCGGTTGCTCGGAAACATGTCGAGTACAAGGAAGGCAAGATCAAGTAATCTGCCGTCCAGCTTGGACAGAAAAGAAAAGGGTTCCGCGGGCGCGGGGCCCTTTTTCTTTATGCTCGCCGTCGCGCAAAAAGCGCGGGCTCGGGAGTTGGCCGTTGCAGTGGCGCATCAGCACAACGGCTATTCGTCTGGACCGCGGGTTGCTTTTTGGGACACCTTGGCCATACGCTTCAGCAAATCGTTCCAAAATGTTGGTCGCCATGAAAAAAATCTTGTTATCCACAATCGCAGTTTTCGCTCTTGCGGCCTGTGAGGATCCTTATAACCGCTCGGGCGTTGGCTTTACGGGCATAGATGGTGAGCCCCGGACTCTCTCTGATGTTCCCGGCGCGGTCTCGTTCCTTCCCGAGGCCACGAATATTCCGGCGGAACTGGCCGTTTTGCCAACAATACCGGTCGTGACAGATCAGGTTGAGGCAGAGAAAGTGGCCCGTGTCGCGATTGACAACGGCGGGCGCAACGAATCGAACTCGGTTATTCTGACCGGTTCGGACATGAATCTGTTTCTGAGCACCGTCAGTGTGAACGGCACTTTGTTTGGTGTGCTTCGGACGGCAAACAATAGTACACGTATCGACAACGACATCGGCGCTGCCTTTGGCCAAAATGCTGAGCAGTTTACCGGATGTCTGCCGGCAGGTGACGTATTTGGCAAGGGATCATCGTCGCGCAGCTCCGGCTTTGCAGTTGCTCTGAACTGCAGCTGATCCAACGACAAGTTACAAATTAAAAAGCCTCCACAGTTTCGGTGGGGGCTTTTTTGCTTTTAGAGGCCAAGCCTGAGTGGCGTGATCGTCGTTGAGGGCATTATGTTGCGCAGAAACAAAAAAAGGCGGGCCAATCTGGCCCGCCTTTGATTTCGCATCCCAAGCTGCCTTATTCGCGGCTTCCGAACAGCTGCAGCAGGAACATGAACATGTTGATAAAGTCCAGATACAGGCTCAACGCGCCCATGATTGCTGCTTTGCCCAGCCATTCCTGGTCACCCGAATGGGCCATCTGCAGGTAGGTGGTTTTGATTTTCTGGGTGTCATAGGCAGTCAGGCCAGCAAAAATCAGAACGCCGATCACCGAGATGGCATACATCATTGCGGGTGATTGCAGGAAGATGTTCACGACCATCGCCACGATCAGGCCAATCAGACCCATGATCAGGAATGTGCCCATTCCGGACAGGTCTTTTTTGGTCACGTAGCCATACAAGGACAGCCCTGCGAAGGCGATCGAGGTGATCAGGAATACCTGAATGATCGACATGCCGGTAAAGGCAATGAAAATCCAGCTGATCGACAGGCCCATGACGGCCGCAAAAGCGTAGAACACCAACTGCGCCGCCGCAGCGGAAAGGCGGTTGATGCCGGCGCTAAAGCCGAAGATGAAGGCTAGGGGTGCAAACATGATCACCCAGCGCAGCGGCGAGGTATAGATCGCGGCGCCCAGCGACGTCAGATACGTGCCCGAACTGATTTGCCCGGCTGCGGCCGACGGGTCGGTTGTCGTTGCAAGGCCGGAAATGGCCCATGCTGCCATGAAAGTAATCAGCATGCCGATGGACATGGTGCCGTAGACTTTGTTCATATGGGCGCGCAGGCCCTCGTCAATCTGGGCAGCGCGCGCACCGGTCGCCGTCCGGATCGTGTCAAATTGTGCCATTAAGGGTCTCCCTTCGCATATTTCTTGTCGTGGCCGTGATAACGGCCGCGTTCCCCGCAAATATCGGCAAGTGCGGGCTGCGTTTCAAGGGTTTAACGCCGGAAACTGGCTAAAACACGCAACAAAAATGGCAGCCCGACGTTTCGCGCTGCCATTCACCGAGAAAAGGTGCGATTTCAAGTCACTTTTGCCAGAAATCAGGCGCATCCCAAATGGATCGCGAAGCCTCAGCTTCGGCTTGTTCGCGGGTGATGCCGATGTCTTCCAGAGCGCGATCATCAAGTTTGGCAAGCGTTTGACGCTGGCGCAGAAGAGAGAAGACATCCTGAAGCGAGGACAACAAAAAGCGACGCTGCGGTTTGCAGTGCTGTTTGATTGCAATTTGGGTCATGTTTATTGTCCTTTCTCTGATTGTCGATGGTTTGAGCTTCTTCCATCAACTTCCTTGATTTATATGGCGCAATATGTCACATTTTGAAAATGAATATTTTTGAAGAGATGCATAAGGAATCGTGAACATGCGAAATTTGGATATCACTACGCTCCGTTCCTTTGTTGCCGTCGCGGACCAAGGGGGCGTGACGCGGGCAGCCGGGTTTCTTCATCTGACGCAATCCGCGGTTTCGATGCAGTTGAAGCGGCTGGAAGAGCTGTTGGATCTTGAATTGTTGGATCGCAGCGGTCGGACAATTGCGCTGACGGCTTCGGGGGAACAATTGCTCGCCTATGCCCGGCGCATGATTGCATTGAATGACGAAGTGATCTCGAAGCTGACCGATCAGGCGTATGAGGGCGAAGTCGTTCTGGGGGTTCCCCATGACATCGTCTACCCGGCCATTCCGCGCGTTTTGCAGCGTTTCAATGCCGACTTCCCACGAGTTCGGGTTCAACTGATTTCGTCATATTCGCTGCAACTGAAGGACATGTTCCGGCGGGGCGAGTGCGATTTGATTCTGACTACCGAGGCCTCTGCTGGCGACGGATCCGAGACCGTGGCCGAGTTGCCGTTGCGGTGGATCGGTGCGCCGGGCGGGTCAGCGTGGCGAAAAAATCCGATCCCTCTGGCCGTTGGGCGGCGATGCGCGTTCCGGCCACAAATGATCTCGGCCCTCGACGCGATGGGCATTCCTTGGGAGCTGTCGGTCGAAACAGAAAACGACCGCACGATTGAGGCGACCGTCAGTGCGGATCTGGCCGTCCACGCCATGCTGGACGGAACTGAACCGGCACATCTGGAACAAATCGACACCGGTGGCGCACTACCGGAACTGCCCGCACATATGATCAATCTGTACGGCGGTGAAGCCGGGCGCGGTGCCGTCGTCGAAGCGCTTGCTGCTTTGGTACGTCAGAATTTCCGCATGCTGGGCAGTGCGCCGCTCAAGGCGGTTGTGGGGTAGGGGCGCGTTAGGGCGTCACCACCACCTTGCCCGTAGCTACCCGGTCGCGCAGCAGCTGCATTCCCTTCTCAGCGTCGGCAAGCGGAAGAACGTGGCTGATATGCGGCTTGATCCGCCCTTCGGCGAGCCAGCCGAAAAGTGTATCAAAGCTGTCTTGCACGATCTGAGGCCGGAACCTCAGGTAGCCGCCGATGTAAAAGCCGATCACGGTCAGGTTCTTCACGAGCAGATGGTTGGCAGGTATTTGCGGAACATCTCCGCCTGCAAACCCGATCGGCAATAGGCGACCTTCGGGGTTGGTCGCCCGGAAAGCGGCCTTGAACACATCCCCGCCGATCGCATCATATACGACATCGGCGCCGCCCAGTTCCTTGACGCGTGCGCGCAGATCCTCGGAGGCGTCGATCAGATGATCCGCGCCAGCAGCGCGGGCTATGTCCAGCTTTTCCTGCCCGCGTGCATGGGCAATCACTGTCGCGCCCATCAGCTTGCCGATTTCAACGGCCGTAAGTCCAACCCCACCTGCCGCTCCGGTGACCAACAGGGTTTCACCCGGTTGGAGATGCGCCCGGTGATCCAGCGCGATGTGGCTGGTTCCATACGCGATCTGTATGGCCGCAGCGTCTTCGAAGCTGATGGCTTCGGGTAGTAAGATCGCCCGGTCTGCATCGAAAACGCCAAACTCTGCCAATCCGCCCTGACCGGAATATACGGCCACACGATCCCCGACATTTAAACGGGTGATACCGCTGCCCAGCTTGTCGACAACGCCCGCAACTTCCATACCAAGGGTGAACGGAGCCTTGGGCGTGTCCTGGTAAGTGCCTTTCTGCATCAGCAGGTCTGCAAAGTTCAATCCGCAAGCCTTGATCGCGATGCGCACTTGCCCGGCGCCGGGTTCGGGAAGGTCAACCTCAGCCAGTCGGGCGGCGCTTCCTTGGGTTGGAATCGTGAATGCCTGCATGATCGCGCTCCGTAGTTTTGGGGGCATAGATTCTCTTCAGCCAGGGTTTGTCAATCTCTTCGCCGTCCGAACTAGGCGCATTGAGGTGCCGGACATTGCGCTTAGGAATTTCCGCCGCGTCGAAAACACACAACCCTAAATCTTTGTTGCCCGAAACAGATTCAACCTTCTTGAAAAAATATCCAATTGCGGCAATATTGCGCTATGGTGCTGTTTTGGGGGCATGTTCCAAATTAGGGAGTGGTTAAGTGCGACTCGTTAGTGTTGCGATGAAAATCAACGCGCGCCCCAGGTAGTTGTGTGTGTAGGAGAGGAGAATACCAATGACCCATCACGTCGATGTCCATGTGGGCAAGCGCGTCCGGCATCGCCGCTGGCTGATTGGCATGACCCAACAGCAGTTGGCGCAGCAAGTTGGTATTAAGTTTCAACAAATTCAAAAGTATGAAACTGGGGCCAACCGGATCAGCGCGTCTCGCCTGTGGGACATTGCCGAGGCATTGGACGTTCCCGTCAGCTTTTTCTTTGAAGGTCTGGAAGAGGCCGAAAAAGAAACCGCTGGCAAAAAGTCGGTTCCTGCCGATCTAATGGGGGACAAGGAAGCGCTGGACCTCGTGCGGTCCTATTATGCGATTCCCGAAAATCAACGCCGCCGCCTGTTCGAACTGGCTCGGGTTCTCAGCGACGTCGCATAATTTAGCGGGTTGACTCCAAACCGTGCGCGCCTCACGGGTTACGCATGCAAGAGATCTCTCTAAGCGATCTGGAAGTTGCCGAAGAAATGGCCGACGCGGCGCGTGCGGCCATTCTTCCCGTTTTCAGGCAGACCGACCTACAGACATCCAACAAATTGAGCGGTGGGTTTGACCCCGTCACCATTGCCGACCGAAACGCTGAAAAAGCGATGCGCGACGTGCTTGCGCGCCATCGGCCCGAAGACGGCATTTTTGGCGAAGAATTTGGCCGCGAAGAAGGCTCCAGCGGCCGGACATGGGTTCTGGATCCCATAGACGGCACCAGGGGGTTCATCAGCGGGACTCCGACCTGGGGCGTTCTGATTGCCCTCAGTACGTCTGACGGCCCGATCATGGGGGTTATCGACCAACCTTATATCGGTGAGCGGTTCGTGGGTTCGGCGGAGATTGCGCAGGTCACAGGTCCAACCGGAACGGCACAGTTGAAAACACGCGCGACGCCCACCTTGGATCAGGCAATTGTATTCACTACCTTCCCCGAGGTCGGAACACCCGAGGATCGCGCGGGGTTTGAAGCTGTGGCCCGGCATGCAAAACTGACCCGCTATGGTATGGATTGCTATGCCTATGCGCTGGTTGCGGCGGGACAGGTTGATCTGGTGATCGAAGCTGGTCTGAATGCTTACGACATCCAAGCCCCTATCGCAGTGATAGAGGCTGCGGGTGGCGTTGTGACTGACTGGCAGGGTGGTCCGGCCCATCATGGCGGACGGGCGCTGGCCGCAGCCAACCCCGAACTGCACGCGGTTGCACTGGAAATCCTGCACAACTACTGAAACCGGTTGCCGGGGTTCAGCCGGTCAGGTAAGTTCCACTTGGCTGGTTCTTATGCCCGTTTTCCGCCAGCCTTTGCACTTCTTGCATGAGACGGGCTAATGCAGGAGGGCGAATTGGCTGAAATCCTTATCAAAAATGCAGATACCATACTGACGATGGATGACGCGCGGCAAGAACTGTCGGGCGCGGACATTCTAATTTCTGGAGGTCAGATCAAGCAGATCGGCCACAACCTGCAAACAGACGGAGAGATTCACGATGCCGCGGGTTGTGTTGTGACCCCCGGTCTCGTGAACACCCACCACCATTTGTACCAAACCCTGACGCGGGCCGTACCAGGAGGGCAGGATGCGTTGCTGTTTGGTTGGCTGCAAACACTCTACCCGATATGGTCTCGTTTCGGCCCCGAAGAGATGTTCGTGTCGGCTCAGATCGGTCTGGCGGAATTGGCTCAGTCTGGATGCACGCTTAGCTCTGATCACTTATACCTGTATCCCAATGGCGCGCGTCTGGACGACACGATTGCCGCTGCCGCTGAAATTGGCCTGCGGTTCCATCCGACCCGTGGCGCGATGAGTATTGGTGAAAGCGACGGAGGATTGCCGCCTGATACCTTGGTCGAAGTCGAATCGGCGATCCTTGATGACATGATCCGTGTGGTCGACGCGTTTCACGACCCATCCGAAGGGGCGATGTGCCGGGTTGGGTTAGCGCCCTGTTCTCCGTTCTCGGTCAGCCGTGACCTGATGCGCGACACGGCAATCCTTGCGCGCGACAAGGGCGTGATGTTGCACACTCATCTAGCAGAAAATGATGAGGATATTGCCTATTCGCAGGCGCAATTCGGGTGCCGCCCCGGTCAATATGCCGAAGACCTGGGGTGGACCGGATCAGACGTCTGGCATGCACATTGCGTAAAGCTGGACGGGGCCGAGATTGATCTGTTTGCCAGAACCCAAACAGGTGTGGCCCATTGTCCTTGCTCCAATTGTCGATTGGGATCGGGTATCGCCCCAGTGCGGGCAATGCGTGATCACGGGGTTCCGGTGGGGCTGGGCGCCGACGGTTCGGCCAGCAACGATAACGGCAGTCTGATCCTCGAGGCCCGACAAGCCATGCTGCTGCAGCGCGTTGCCAATGGCGCGGATGCAATGTCGTCACGCGAAGCGTTGGAGATTGCCACGCGTGGCGGTGCAGATGTGCTGAACCGCCCCGATTGCGGTCGGCTTGAGCCCGGTAAGCGCGCCGACATTGCCATATGGGACACACGCGGCATCGAAAGCGCGGGCAGTTGGGACCCGGCCGCTTTGCTGCTGGCCGGGCCAATGAAGGTGAAACACCTGTTTGTCGAAGGCCGCCAGATCGTGCGCGACGGGCATGTCACGACGTTGGACGTGCCGCGCGTAATCGAACGGCAGGCCCAGCTGGCCCGTGCTTTGCAAGCCTAGGACGTCACGCGGCGACCGGCGATCCATACTTCGGCAATAGCCCGGTCGTCGCCCATCATGATGGTTGGGAAAATGGCCTCCCACAGGTCATCGGCGCAAGCCTCGCGCTGGGCGATGGCGGGGGTTGAAGCCAGGTCGAGAACAACCAGATCAGCCTCCATCCCCGGTGCTACGTTGCCGATGCAATCATCCATCCGCAGCGTGCGGGCCGAGCCGACCGTGCCCAGCCACAATAGTTGTGCAGCGTGCAAAGGTGAACCGCGCAGTTGTCCGATTTCATAGGCCGAGGCCATTGTGTGCAGCATCGAAAAGCTGGACCCGCCGCCGGTATCTGTTGCAAGTCCAACCCGGTGACCTTCGCGCATCAACCCGTCCATGTCGAACAGGCCGGATCCGATAAAGGTGTTCGAGGTTGGGCAATGGATCAGTGAGGCGTCAACTTCGCGCAGCCGATCGCGTTCACGCGCTTCCAGGTGGATGACATGGCCATAAACGCCATGCGAACCCAGCAGTCCGAACTTTTCGTAGGTATCAAGATAGTCCCGTGCGTCGGGAAACAGTTCACGCACCCACGCGATTTCGTCGGTTTGCTCGCTCAGGTGCGTTTGCATCAGGCAATGCGGATGTTCAGCCCATAGCGCGCCCATCGCTTCAAGCTGCTCGGGCGTTGATGTTGGCGAAAATCGCGGAGTGATGGCGTATGATATCCGGTCGACGCTGTGCCATTTCTCCAGCAAGGCCTGCGACTGGTCGTAGGCCGTCTGCGGCGTGTCCCGCAGTCCTTCGGGCGCATTGCGGTCCATGCAGGTTTTACCCGCCACCACACGTTGCCCGCGTTGCTGTGCAGCCGTGAAGAATGCATCGACACTTTCGGGGTGGATGGTGCAGAAACTGCACATCGTTGTCGTCCCATGCGCGGCTGTCAGATCAAGGTAACGGTTGGCGATCTCGGCTGCGTATTCGGGATTCCCAAACTTCATTTCCTCGGGGAAAGTATAGGTATTCAGCCAGTCGATCAGGCGTTTGCCCCAACTGGCAATCATGGCGGTTTGCGGGTAGTGGACATGGGCATCCACAAAACCGGCCATGATCACGTGCTGACCGTGGTTTACAACCTCGACCTCCGGTTGCGCGGCGAGCAGGCTGTCAGCATCGCCAACTGCAGAAATGCGGCCGTCTTCAACAAGGACCGCTTCGCTGATCGTCACCGCCTCTATCGGTTCACCTTCGAATGGTGATCCGTTGAAGCTGAGGACACGCCCTTTCAGCAGCGTTTTATGCGCCATTTCTGTTTATCTCCGCCTGTGTGGGACTACGAAACAGCATAAGGGGACGAAACTTGCCGGTAAATCGGCGCATTGTCATTGTTTTCCGGTAGCTGCTTCTTCTAATTAGGGGTCAATGCGCGAACACACGGGGGCAACATGACCACAGGCTTTGATGAACCCGTAACCGAGTCCACGAGTGACGACGATGTTTATGCGCTGGACCGCAAGACTGTAGCGGACATCTTGTATGCGGTCGAGGTAGACGATCGCGATAAGCTGATCGAGCTTATGGATCCTCTGCACGCGGCGGACATCGCTGACCTTCTGGAGCAGATCAGCCCCCATGAACGCGTTCACCTGATCCGTCTGTACGACAAAGAGTTCGACGGCGACATCCTCTCCGAACTGGACGAAGCGCTGCGCGAAGAGGTGATTGGTATCCTGCGCCCCGACGTTTTGGCCGAGGCCGTGCGGGACATGGAAAGCGACGATGTTGTCGACCTGCTGGAGGACCTCGAAGAACCGCAGCAAGAGGCCATCCTTGATGCTCTGGAAGAACCTGAGCGTCACGCGGCCGAACAGGCGCTGTCCTACCCCGAAAACTCGGCCGGTCGCCTCATGCAGCGAGAGGTCGTCATGGCGCCCGAGCATTGGACAGTTGGGCAGGCCATCGACTTCATGCGCGCCAATGATGACCTGCCGGAACAGTTCTATCACGTGGTTCTGGTTGATCCGCGACTCAAGCCGGTGGCTCAGGTCACACTGGGCAAGCTTATGGCGACGCGTCGCGAGGTCACCCTGCACGACATCGCCGAAGAGGAATTCCATACAATCCCGGTCGATCAGGATGAAGAGGATGTCGCTTATGCATTTAACCAGTACCACCTGATTTCTGCGCCTGTGGTTGATGCCGATGGGCGTCTCGTTGGTGTGATTACCATTGACGATGCGATGGTCGTTCTGGATGAAGAACATGAAGAGGACATCCTGCGTCTGGCTGGTGTGGGTGAAGAGAGCTCTCTGTCCGATAGCGTCGCCGCGACCAGCAAGCGTCGGCTACCCTGGCTTGCGGTGAACCTGTGCACGGCGATCTGTGCCTCGCTGGTGATTTCCCAGTTTGAAGCGGCGATTGATCAACTGGTTGCATTGGCCATCTTGATGCCGATCGTGGCATCGATGGGAGGCAACGCCGGTACGCAGTCGCTGACGGTTGCCGTGCGGGCGCTGGCGACTCGCGACCTGACCAACGCGAACGTTATGCGCGTGATCCGGCGGGAATTGCTGGTGGGTATGCTCAATGGGCTGTGTTTTGCGACCGTTTTGGGGACCGTCGGCATGATGTGGTTCGATTCTCCTTTGTTGGGTGTCGTGATCGGCTCGGCCTTGGTCGTGAATATGGTGATCGCGGGCTTTGCAGGTACGGTAGTACCGGTCGTGCTGGACCGTCTGGGCGTTGACCCGGCGCTGGCGTCTGGGACTTTCGTGACGACCACAACGGATGTCATGGGGTTCTTCATCTTTCTTGGGCTTGCCAGCGTGGTGCTTCTGTGACCGATCTGACTGAAATCAAAGCCGCCGCGCGCAAGGCGGCATTTGCACGCCGCAAGGCCGCGTTTGATGCGCGATTGCCGGGTGCAGCAGGGCGACTGTCCGAAGTGCTGGCGGGTCATCGCGGCGTGCCGATGTCGGGCTACATGCCGATCCGCACAGAGATTGACCCGCTGCCCGCAATGTCCGAAGCGGCCGCTTATGGCCCGGTCGGCGTGCCAGTCATTCAGGCCGCCGGACAGGCGTTGCGGTTTTCGCGCTGGACGCCTGAGGGTGTTCTGAAAAACGGGCCGTTCGGCGCGAAAGTCCCCGAGGTCGACGACTATTTCGACCCCGAGATCCTGATCGTGCCGCTGGTCGCCTTTGACGCGCAGGGCGGAAGGCTGGGATATGGTGGCGGTTTTTACGACCGCACGCTGGAAGGTTTGCGCGCCAAGCGCCCTACGTTGGCCATCGGATTTGCCTTTGACGCACAAGAGGCCGAAGGGTTGCCGTTGGAACCAACGGATCAGCCGTTGGATATGGTCATCACGGAAAGCCGGGTTCTGACGTTCCGGGCCTGACCGCTTCAGGTCGGGCTGTTTTCGCGGAAGTACTTCCACGCATCGACTTCCTTGCCATCGGGCAAGATACAGACACCAGTCTGGCCTTCGTCACCATCGCGAATTTCATAGCGGTTGCCGCTTTCAACGCAGAAGGTTGCGGCGGGGTTTGCCAACTGGGTCGAAGACCCGGTTGAAGCTGGCTGGTCGCAGGCCGCAAGCATCGTCAGACTGGCAGTGGTCAGAAGGGCAAAGCGCATGAGAATTCTCCTGGGTAAAGTACTTTGTCAGATTATGTCGCCAGCTTAACCACTTGTGCTTGGCTGTTACCACACTTAGGACGATATGGATGAGAATACTGTTTCTGGGTGACGTCATGGGCCGTGCTGGGCGCGCGGCTGTTCAGCAACATTTGCCGCGTTTGCGCGACGAGTGGCGGCTGGATTTTGTTGTAGTCAATGGCGAGAACGCCTCGAATGGCATGGGCCTTACGGGCGATCACGCCAAGCTGCTGCTGGACGCGGGCGCGGATTGCCTTACGCTGGGCGATCACGCGTTCGACCAGAAGGACATGCTCCAGTTTATCGAAAATGAACCTCGCATCGTGCGTCCGGTGAACTTTGCCAAGGGTGCCCCGGGTCGGGGGCACCGGCTGTACACTGCGCCGGGTGGGCGCAAGATTCTGGTAGTTCAGGTGTTGGGGCAGGTCTTCATGAAGCGTCCATTTGATGATCCGTTCTCGGCCATCGAACCTATTCTCAGGTCGCACCCGCGCGGGGGTCAGGCGCAGGCGATCATTGTTGATATGCACTGCGAAGCGACGTCCGAGAAGATGGCCATGGGTCACTATTGTGACAAACGCGCCAGCCTTGTGGTCGGCACGCACACACACGTACCGACCGCAGACGCGCAGGTACTACCAGGTGGAACGGCCTATCTGACGGATGCTGGCATGTGTGGCGATTATGACTCGGTCATCGGGATGGATAAGCTTGAGCCGATGCGTCGGTTCATCACAGGCATGCCCAAGGCCCGGTTCACCCCGGCCAACGGTGAGGCTACGCTGAGCGGCGTGTTTGTTGAAACCGACGACCGCGACGGGCAGGCAAAATCTGTTCAAATGGTACGCGTTGGCGGGCGGTTGCAACAGGCTGGACCGCAATAATTCCACGTCAGGCTTGCTCTGTCGCGCGCAATGCGTGAAACTGCCTGACGGGCGCGTAAGCCAGGCCAGGGTTCGGACAGAATACCAAGAATGCAATTCCTTCAGCTGACAGAAATGGGAAGCGCGATACTGGCGCTGTTGGTCGTTGCAGGCATGTTCATCATGTTCCTGCGCGAAGTCTATCCGACCGAAGTTGTAGCAATCGGTGGCGTCGCGGTGATGTTGGCGACAGGCATTCTGCCTTACCAAAGTGCGCTTGCGGTCCTGTCAAACCCGGCCCCTTGGACAATTGCTGCGATGTTCATCATCATGGGAGCTTTGGTCCGTACCGGCGCGTTGGACGCATTCACATCGACTGCTCAAAAGCAGGCACAGGTGAATCCCAAGGTCGCAATTGCAACGCTGATGGCTTTTGTCGTTTTGGCCTCGGCGGTTGTCTCAAATACGCCCGTAGTGGTCGTCATGATCCCCGTGTTCGTTCAGATCGCGCGCACGCTGAACGTTCCGGCCTCGAAACTGCTGATCCCGCTTAGTTATGCGGCTATTCTGGGCGGCACACTGACCCTGATCGGGACCTCGACCAACCTGCTGGTCGATGGTGTCGCGCGGGCGCAGGGGATGACCCCGTTTACGATCTTTGAGGTCACGCCGCTGGGCATCGCGCTGGTCATTTACGGCATGTTCTATCTGCGTTTTGTGGCGCCGCGCCTGCTACCTGAGCGTGACAGCATGGCATCCATGCTTAGCGACAGGTCGAAGATGAAATTCTTTACCGAGGCGGTGATCCCACCGGACAGCAACCTGATCGGACGCGAAGTGACCGGTGTGCAGTTGTTCAAGCGTCAGGGCGTGCGTCTGATCGACGTTGTGCGCGGAGACGAGTCGCTGCGGCGCAACCTCAAGGGTGTCGTTCTGAAGGTCGGCGACCGTGTGGTTCTGCGAACCGAGATGACGGAACTGCTGAGCTTACAAACCAACAAGGAACTCAAGCGTGTCGATCAGGTCTCGGCGGTTGAGACCAAGACGGTCGAAGTGCTGATCACTCCGGGCTGCCGCATGGTCGGGCGGACGCTGGGCGCGATGCGTTTGCGCCGTCGTTATGGCGTTTATGTATTGGCGGTTCATCGCCGGAACCAGAATATCGGGCGTCAGCTGGATGATCTGGTCGTTCGAGTTGGTGACACGCTGCTTTTGGAGGGCTCGCCAGCCGATATCCAGAAGCTGGCGGCTGATATGGATATGGTTGATGTGACCCAGCCCTCGGCGCGTGCATTTCGCCGTAGCCACGCACCGATCGCCATCGGGGCGCTGGTCGGGATCGTCGCGCTGGCCGCGCTGGGCGTTGCACCCATTCTGCTGCTCTCGGTTCTGGCTGTTGCGGTTGTTTTGATTACCCGATGCATTGACGCGGATGAGGCGTTTTCCTTTGTCGAAGGGCGGTTATTGGCCCTGATCTTCTCGATGCTGGCCATTGGCGCTGCATTGGATAAATCCGGTGCAGTTTCCTTGATTGTCGAAGCCGTTGCGCCTGGCCTGGGTGCTCTTCCACCATTCCTGATCATCTGGGCGGTCTATCTACTGACCTCGGTGCTGACTGAACTCGTGTCGAATAACGCTGTGGCCGTCGTTGTGACACCGATTGCCATCGGATTGGCTCAGGCGGTGGGAATCGATCCGCGCCCTCTGGTCGTGGCGGTCATGGTTGCGGCCTCAGCGTCTTTCGCGACGCCGATCGGGTATCAGACCAACATGATGGTTTACGGCCCGGGTGGATACCGGTTCACCGATTTTCTGAAGGTTGGCGTGCCTCTGAACCTGACCGTCGGATTGTTGGCATCGCTGCTGATCCCGCTGATCTGGCCGCTGTAAGATCGGCGCAGAACTGCTGGTTTTCCGGGGAAGTCCTTGTAAACTCATAATCTCATACAATGTTTTGAGAAAGTGATTTTTCGAAAAGGAGCACTTCCATGCTCAAAACCGGATATACTGCGATTGCGGTCGCAGCCACCTCAGCCATGCTGAGCAGCGCTGCCGTCGGCGGAACGATCGAAGGCACAGCCACATATCGCGAGCGTATCGCCGTGCCACCCGATGCGACCCTGTTTGTGCAATTGCAAGACGTCTCGCGTGCTGATGTGCCTTCGGTGACCTTGTCCGCCAAACGTTACGCGCTGACCGGCGTACCCGCGCAATTCGAACTGAGCTATGACGATGCACTGATACAGGATGGGATGCGCTATGTGGTTCGTGGTTCGGTCTTTCAGGGCGACAGGTTGCTCTATATCACAGACACTGCTTACCCGGTTCTGACAAACGGTGCCGGGAACGCCACGGACCTAATACTGGTTAAGGTCCAAGCGCCAGGCGCAGCCACTTTGGAAGGCACCAACTGGATTGCTACAGGTTTGCATGGTGTCCCGTTGGAGACCGAACGTCGCCCCGCCTTGTCATTCGCACAGGACGGTGCTTTTTCCGGAACCGGGGGGTGCAACCGGTTTTCCGGTCAGGCGAAGATTGTCGGAACGAACATAGAGTTCCCAGACAACATGGCCGCGACGCTGATGGCATGCCCGCCGCCTTTGGATGAGGTTGAGAGGCAGTTCTTCAAGGCCCTTCAGGGTGTGTCTGCCTATGTGTTCAAAGGGGATACGCTGGTCCTGCTGGACAGCTCCGGGCAATCTGTCGTGCAGTTTGCCCGGGAACAGTAGAGGTTAACGGGTCGTCATGCGACGGCCCTTGACCGCCCTGCATTGCGACCTGAGAATATGCAGCCGCCCAGGAATGAACCTTCAAGCGCGTTGTAGCCGTGATAGCCACCGCCGCCGAAGCCCGCGACCTCTCCGGCTGCGAACAGGCCGGGAATGACCTGACCGTCTGCGCCAACCATCTGGCTGTCCAGATTGGTCTGGAGCCCGCCCAGTGTTTTGCGGGTCAGCACATGCAGTTTCACTGCGATCAGCGGACCATTGGCCGGGTCCAGGAACTTGTGCGGCTTGGCGGTACGGATCAGTTTGTCACCGCGATAGTTGCGCGCGGCCAGAATGGCGGCCATTTGTGCGTCTTTGGTGAACGGGTTGTCGACCTGCGAATCCCGCGCCTCGATCTGGGCGCGTAGGTGGGTCTCATCAATCAAGCCTCCGCCCAGATGGTTCATGCCGTTCACCAGTTCGGTCAAGGTATTGGCAACGACAAAATCCTCTCCGTGTTCTTTGAACGCCTCGACCGGGGCCGTGGCTTTGGACCCTGTCAGAATGCGTTGGAACAAAACCTCTTTCCAACCACCATCGGTCATGTCGGGATTTTGTTCGGACCCGGATAGGGCGAATTCCTTTTTGATCACCTTTTGGGTCAGAACAAACCAGCTGTATTCGTGGCCGGTCTTCAGAATTTCTTTTAGCGTGCTCAATGTATCAAAGCCGGGCAGGCAAGGCGGCTTCAGCCGATTTCCTTCGGCGTCGAACCACATTGAGCTTGGGCCAGGCAGAATGCGAATCCCATGCGATGGCCAGATCGGGTTCCAGTTGCGCACGCCTTCGGTGTAGTGCCACATCCGGTCTCCGTTGATGACGTGACCGCCTGCCTTTTCGCTGATACCGATCATGCGCCCATCGACATGGAATGGCACACCCGCAACCATGTCCTTGGGCGGTTCGCCCAGACGGTCACGCGGCCAGCTTTTGCGCACCATTTCGAAGTTGCCTCCGATACCGCCCGAGGTGACGATGACAGCCGGCGCATAAAATTCGAACTCTCCGACCTCATCGCGGTTGGTCTTGGCACCGTGGGGTGCGGTATCATCGGCCAGAACCTCGCCCGAAACGCCCTTGGCGGCTCCGTTCTGCATGATGATGTGGCTGACCTGATGGCGGAATTTCAACTCGATCAACCCGTTGCTGACATGTTCGCGCACACGGCGTTTGAACTGTTCCAGAACACCGGGACCCGTGCCCCACGTGATATGAAAACGGGGCACAGAATTGCCATGACCATCCGCATAGGAACCGCCGCGTTCTGCCCAACCGACAATGGGGAACCAGCGCAAGCCCATGTCGTGAAGCCAGGGGCGCATCTCGCCGGCGGCAAATTCTACGTAGGCCTCGGCCCATTTGCGGGGCCATGCATCTTCGTCGCGGTCGAACTGCGCGCTGCCCATCCAGTCGCGCAGGGCTAGGTCGTAGCTGTCCTTGATCCCCATGCGCCGCTGTTCTGGCGTGTCGACCATAAAGAGCCCGCCAAGGCTCCAGAACGCCTGACCGCCCAGGAAATGCGCGGGTTCCTGATCGACCACGATCACCTTTTTGCCCCGATCGCCCAGTTCGGCCGCGGCGGCCAACCCGGCCAGCCCAGCCCCCACGACGATGGCATCGGCAGAGTTATTCGTCATGTCTTATCCTTTCAGCGGTTGCGGAACCAAAGGATGAAGGGCATAGCCACAACATACATAGTTATTCCGTACACAGCCGAGGGCAGGGCCAACGGACTGAATCCGCTTTCCGTCGCCGTGATCAATGCAGCCAGTGTAATCCCAAGGGTCGAGTTTTGTATTCCGGTTTCGATAGAAACGGTCTTGCTTTCGTTCCAGGTCAGGTTTGCCGCACGCGCCAATCCTAAGCCGATCAACAGAAGGGCGATGTTCAATGAGATCAATCCGGCGCCCATCACGCCCAGGTTGTCCACAAACAGTTGCCAGTTTCCAGCCAAAGCAGCCACGACGATCAGCACGAACAGAACGGTTGCAAGCTTTGACAGCGCGGGCTCGATCCGCTTTGCAAAGCCGGTCGCAAAGCTGCGAAGTGTGACGCCAATCGCCACTGGTAGTGTCGTGATCAGGAACATGGCGATTGCAAGCCCAGAGATGGAAACCTCGGGCGCGGCATCGCCCATGAAGTAATTCACTGACCATGCAGCAAGAAAGGGGACAGTCACCATCGACAGCAGGCTGATGACGGCGGTCAGGCTGACCGACAGTGCGACATCGCCCTTGGCCAGTTTCGACAGGATGTTGCTGGTCACGCCACCCGGACAAAAACTGAGGATCATGAAGCCGACTGCAATCTCGGGCGGCAATGCAAACAATATCACCGTGATGAAGGCCGCGACCGGCAGCAGCACAACCTGACACAACGCACCGATGGCAAATGGATAGCGCCGGTTAAGAACGCGGCGGAAATCGGCGACCTGGAGCCCGACGCCGAGGGACAGCATGATAATGGCCAACGACAGCGGCAGGCCGACATTTATTAGAAGATCCAAGAACAACTCCTCCCAAAGCCGTTCGGGCCACCCTAAGCGAGCGATTGTGGATCAGGCAATAACGCCGTTAGGTCATCCATAGCGTTCGGCGAACCTGCGGAGGATTTCGGCCGGTTGTGTAACATCCGCAGCATGGCAGATATCGATCAGGCGCTGGGCGTCCTCGGGCGGAAAATAGCCGTGGTTCTTGTAAATGTTGATGCGCTGTTCAAAATCGCGCGCATCCGCTTCGGGGTGGAACTGGGTGGCGTAGACATTCTGCCCCCAGCGGATCATTTGAAACGGACACGGGTCCGAGGCCAGCAGATGCGCGCACCCATCGGGCAGCGCCTGCACGGCCTCCTTGTGGCCAACAAAGGCGTCGAATGTTCCGGCCAGTCCTTCCGTCAACGGGTCCTGTGCGCCGTCTTCGGTCAGATGGCAGGTCGAAGGTCCGACAGGTTCACCGTACCTATCTTTGCTGACATCACCGCCAAGATAGGCTGCGAGTATTCCCAACCCATAGCAGCACCCCATAAACGGATGATCCTGCGCGATGACTTGCGGCATCAGCCCCATGATCGCCGCTTCAATGCGCGCGTCGGTTTCTGATTTGGTGTTCGGATCGTCGCTCACACATCCAGGGCCGCCGCCGACGATCACCCCGGCGTAATCTGTAACATCCAGATCGTCGGGCAAGACCTCGCAGTCCAATCGGATACGATGGGTCTGTTCTGGCGGCAACCCGGTCTTGTCCAGAATCGACGCATACTCGGCATCCGAAGCGTCGGTTTCCGGACGCAGTTGCAGGATCAGAAATCGTTTCATGAAAGGCTCTTATCCGTCAAAGGGGCCAAAATACAAGAATTGCAGGAATGGAGACGGCGATGATCAGGATTTCCAGCGGCAACCCCATGCGCCAATAATCGCCAAACTGATAGCCACCAGGACCTAACACCAACGTATTGTTCTTGTGCCCGATCGGCGTCAGAAACGCGGCCGAGGCAGCCACTGCAACGGTCATCAGGAACGGGTCGGGCGAAACCTCAAGCGTGCGGGCCATCTGGATACCGACGGGCGCTGCGACGATGGCGGTGGCGGTGTTATTCAGCACGTCCGACAGGGTCATGGTGACCACCATCAACACCGTCAGAATGGCCCATGCAGGAAGGCCATCGGTCAGATGAATTAACGCATTCGCAATAAGTTCCGTTCCGCCAGATGTCTCCAATGCGCTGCCAAGCGGGATCATTGAGCCCAGCAGCACGACGACAGGCCATTCGATATGATTATAGATATCGGCAATCGGCATGATCTTGGTCAGGACATAGGCGACAACGACCAGCCCCAAGGCGATAGGCAGATAGATCAGACCAACACTGGCCGCCAGCACAGCAGCGGCGAACAGGCCAATGGCCAGCCACGCCTTTTCGTTGGCGGTTACGTTCAGTCCTCGTTCAGCCAGTGGCAAACACCCCAGCCATTCTGTCACGTCGGTACTGCGGTCGCGAGGGCAGAGGAGCAACAGAATGTCGCCCGCTTCAATCTGGGTTTTGCGGACCTGTTCGGTTATCTGGCGACCCTGACGTGAAATCCCCATGAGAACGGTGCTCTGACGCCATGCCAACCCCAAACCTTGCGCGGTGCGGCCGGTGACGCGTGCGTTCAGTGGTACAACGACCTCAACAACTTCCAGACCGTCCCCCTCGGCGGTCAGCAATTCCTGACGGCGGGAGTCCGAGAAATCGAGATTCAGAGCCGTGCGGAACTCGTCCAGCGCCTCGGGGCGGGCCTCAAGCACCAAAGCATCGCCCGGTTTGATTGTTGCATGGGCCGAACGGCCATAGCGTCGCTTGCCATCCCGGATAAGACCAATGATGGCCACGTCGGATTTTTCGGCGGCCTCGTAAAGCTCGCTGACACGTTTTTCGATTTGCGGGGACTCTGGTGGTACTGTCAGTTCCGCGATGTATTCAGCGAGGGTTTCAGAGGCTTCTTCCTGTGTTCCGCGATTGGGGATCAAACGCCAGCCGACAAGGGCGACGAAAGCGAGGCCAGCGATGGCGGCCAGACCGCCCACCGGTGCGAAGTCGAACATACGGAACGGTTCGCCCAGAGTTTCAGCCCGGATTGAGGCAATGATAATGTTGGGCGGCGTACCGATCAGGGTGGCCATGCCGCCCAGAATGGTGGCAAAGCTCAGCGGCATCAGTGTCAGACCGACCGACCGGCCAGCCTTGCGCGCGGTTTGGATATCGACGGGCATCAGCAGTGCCAGCGCAGCCACGTTGTTCATAAAGGCGGACAAGACCGCGCCGATCCCGCCCATCAGCGCGATGTGCGCGCCAAGCCCGCGTGATGCATCAACCAGCGTGCGGGTGATTAGAAAGACGGCCCCCGATCTGACAAGCCCTGCCGAGACGACCAGAACCAAAGCAACGATGATTGTGGCGGGGTGTCCGAACCCGGCAAAAGCGTCATCAACCGGTACAACACCCAGCACAACTCCGATCAAAAGGGCGGTAAAGGCCACGAGGTCATATCGAAACTTCCCCCACAGCAGCATTCCAAAAACAATGGCGAAAAGGGAAAATAGAATAATCTGGTCTGTTGTCATGCGGTCACCATACCCGTCGCGGCGACTGTCGCAAGCCGCTCTCTTGATCCTTGGCCCCGCAAACGTCTATATGAGCGCCGAATACGCAATCACGATGACGAGGACGCAACATGGCAGGCCATTCCAAATGGGCCAACATCCAGCACCGCAAGGGGCGTCAGGACGCCGCGCGGTCCAAACTGTTTTCCAAACTGTCGAAAGAGATCACCGTCGCCGCCAAAATGGGCGACCCCGATCCTGACAAAAACCCGCGCCTGCGTCTGGCCGTGAAAGAGGCCAAGTCGAACTCGGTCCCCAAGGACGTGATCGACCGCGCGATCAAGAAATCGGTCGCGGGCGAAGGCGACGAATACGAAGAAATTCGGTATGAGGGCTATGGCCCCAACGGTGTGGCTGTCATCGTCGAGACGATGACCGATAACCGCAATCGCACCGCCTCTACTGTGCGTTCGACCTTTTCCAAAAACGGTGGCAACCTAGGCGAAACCGGTTCGGTTGGCTTTATGTTCGAACGCAAGGGCGAAGTGGTTTATCCGGGTTCTGCCGGTGACGCGGACACCCTTTTCGAAGCTGCGATTGAGGCAGGTGCCGAAGACGTCGAAAGCTCGGACGAAGGTCATATCATCTGGTGCGCTGATACCGACCTGAACGAAGTGTCGAACGCGCTTGAAGCCGCATTGGGAGAATCGGAATCCACCAAATTGGTGTGGAAGCCTACCACCACGACCGAGCTGGGTTTGGAAGATATGCAAAAGTTGATGAAACTGGTCGATGCGCTGGAAGACGACGATGACGTTCAGCGCGTGACGACAAATTTCGAGGCCACGGACGAGGTCATGGCTCAGCTCTGATCTCCAATGCAGGAAAAGCACGAAAAACCCGGTCTTTGGCCGGGTTTTTTTATTTGGCGCAAGGCGTCCTTGGCCGGCTGTGTGGAACTGAGTACCATGGATTGATCAAACCCAAGTGCGAGCCTAGGAACCCAAACGCGCGAATGACGGACAAGTCTCTGGCCACAGCAAAAAGAAATGTTCCGGTCCTGGCTGGGCAAAGCATTCTGTCCCAGGTGGCGTGGACCTTGGGCAGCCCATCTGTAGTCCTGCCGTTTCTGGCCGTGTCGCTTGAGCTTCCGATGTTCATAGCCGGTGCGCTGGTGTCAGTGCGGATGGTTGGCAGCATGATCTCGGACGTTTTCTTGGCGCAACCCATCGCAGCGCGCGAGCGCAAGAAACGCGCAATCGCGATGACCGAGGTCGCGATTGGTACGTGCCTGATTTTGGCTTTGTTGGTGGCCGCAACCGGGGTCGTGCCAGTTATTGGGCTGGCCTTTGTCTTTGCGTTTTTCATGATCGGCCTGATCGAAGAGATTCAGTCGCTGATGTATACCGATCTGCTGGGCGATCACGTGCGCTCCAAATCGCGGATGATCATGCATTATCTGCAACTTGGGGTGGGTGGTTTGGGCGCAATCGGCCTCGCGTTGCTGGTTCACGAAATCACGAAGGAGAACCCGCCGTTTTCGCGCCATTCTGCCGTCATCGGCGTATCTGTGACATTCTTTGTATTGTCCGGATTGTCGATCCTGATGATGTCCGAAACTGCGGGTCAGCCTGGGAAAAAGGGCGCTCAACGGGTCAAGAAGCGAAAATTCGTCGAGAACTTCACCGATATCGCCGCGATGTTCGACCATGCCTGGTTCCGCCGATATATGGTCATGCGCATGCCGCTTGTCGTCGTGTCCCTCTCCGTGCCCTTCTTTGCGTTGATCGCGGCCGAGGCACACCACAGCTCGGCAAAGGGGCTGACGGCAATGATCGTATCTTCGGCGTCGGGGTATCTTGTATCTGCCCCGTTGTGGCAACTGGTGAACATGAAATCGCACCGCGCCGTGATGGTTACCGGGAACCTGATGGTCGCATTGACGGGCGGGGCGCTTTTGTCCGTACATTTCCTGGACATGGACCATGACGTTCACCTGCATGCCATCGCCCTGTTCATCGTCACGGTCGCAGTGACCGGGATCGGCAGCGCCCGCAAGCTGTATTTCCTGGATGTCGCCCCGAAAGAACAGCGTGTTAAAGGTGCTGCAGCAGTCAAGAGCATTTGCCGGATCTCCGGTGTATTGCTTTCTGCCGCGTTGGCGGGCGTCGCACATTTGCATGAGGTCGTCTGGGCGATTGCCTTCATTGTCGTCACTAGCATATTCGCTGCGGTCGCCTGTTACCGCGTGGTTGTGCCAAGCGAGAAAGAAACGGTTCAGTCCTAGACCGAGGTTTCAGCAGCATGTAGGGCGTCACGTGCGGCGCGCCTGACTGCCGCGGTCAGGGGGGCCAGCGCCGTGGACAGTACTCGCCCCACTTGCCATGTCAGCCTTACGTCGAGCCGGGCATCCGGTGTCAGAGGACACAACCGGCCGTCTTTCAATGCCTTTTGCGCAAGGCTTTCCGGGTTCATGCCCCAACCGATCCCCGCAATGGCGGCGTCAACAAATCCCTGAGAGGACGGCAGGAAGTGCGAAGGAGGAGATATGCGTTGGCCGGTCTGCTGTGTCATCCAGGCTTTTTGCAGGCCGTCCTTTCGGTTGAAGGTCAAACAGGTGGCCCGGGATAACGTGTTGGCATTCACGCCGTCAGCGAACCACTTGTGCATGAAATCGGGGCTGGCGGTGGGGATGTACCGCATGGCGCCTAGGGCGACAGAGTCGCTGCCGGGGGTTGTATCTCCGCCGACCGTAATTGCGGCGCTGACCTCACCGCGTCGCAGCCATTCTGCCGAATGGTCCTGATCGTCTACAACCAGATCGAACAACAGGTCGTCGATATCGGCCATCGCATTGATGAACCACGTTGCCAGCACGTCGGCTGGAACGGCGATGCGCACCCGTGCCGGGGCGCGCGATTGATCCAAAGTCAATTCACGAGCCAGTTCCGCCTCGAGCAGGCCGATATCTTCGGCGTGTTGCGTAATGCGCAGACCTACAGGGGTGGCCGTGCAGGGTGTTCCACGGTTTATCAGGGTGGCCCCTACGCGGTCTTCCAACGCCTTGATCCGCTGCGAAATGGCCGATGGCGTGACCGCAAGTTCCGAGGCAGCCGCGTCAAAGCTGCCATGGCGCAGGATGGCGGACAGTGCGGATAGGTGGTTTGGATCCAGCAACATTAGCTTCGCTTAACTCAAGTCAGTATCTTTAATTTGATAGATGACCGGTAAGCTCGTAGTCAACGGTGCAGAACATCGGAGGTTTCATGTCTACATCTTTGATTGCAGGTTTTGTGCTTGGTTTCAGCCTGATCCTCGCCATCGGGGCGCAAAACGCTTTTGTTCTGCGTCAGGGGTTGCGGCGCGAGCACGTGTTCCCATTGTGCCTGACCTGCGCGGTGTCAGATGCCATTCTTATAGCCGCCGGCGTTGCCGGTTTCGGAACTTTGGCGCAAGCGGTGCCCTGGTTCGAGACCGCCATGCGATACGGCGGGGCGATCTTCCTGACATGGTACGGCCTGCGCAGTCTGAGCTCGGCCTGGCGCGGCGGGGCGGTGATGGAGATTGGAGAAGGGAAACGCGTCAGCCTGAAATCGGTTCTGCTGACTGTTCTCGCGTTCACATGGCTGAATCCGCATGTCTATCTGGACACGGTTGTGCTGATCGGGTCGATCTCGGCGCAATATGACGACCAGATGGCCTTTGCGCTTGGCGCGATGACCTCCAGCTTTGTTTTCTTCTTTTCGCTGGGCTACGGGGCAGGGATGTTGTCCCCGATTTTCACAAGGCCACGGGCGTGGCAGGTGCTGGATTTGATAATCGGTCTGGTCATGCTGGCGATCGCCGCCAAACTTGTGCTGATGTGACGGGTTGCCTCTTCCGGCCTTTCAGTGTTCAACCCTTAACATGTCAACATTAGCCGCCCAACACCGCCCTTTGGCAGGCATGCTCTGGATGTTTTCGGCAGGCCTGTCCTTTGTGGTCATGACCGCATTGGTGAAGTCTCTGGGCTCCACAATGGATCCTATCCAGGCTGCGTTTCTGCGGTTTGCCTGTGGGTTGGTGTTCCTTCTTCCGGCGCTGGGCCTTGTCCTGAAAACACACCTGACGCGCAGGCACATTGTGCTGCTAGGCACGCGCGGCATCGTGCATGCCGTTGCGGTGATGCTGTGGTTCTTCTCAATGACACAGATCCCGTTGGCCGAGGTCACGGCGATGAACTACATGACACCGGTCTATGTCACGCTGGGGGCCGCTTTGTTCCTGGGTGAAAAATTGGCCTTCCGACGGATCGCGGCGATCTGCGTCGCGCTGGTTGGCGTTCTGATCATTCTAAGACCCGGTTTCCGCGAGATTTCGGCCGGACATATCACCATGTTGGGAACGGCTCTGACGTTGGGCGGGTCGTACTTGATTGCCAAAGTGCTTGTGCGCGACCTACCGCCCTCGGTCGTTGTGGCCCATATGTCGATATGGGTGACAGTAGCACTGATCCCTTTTGCGATTGCCGTTTGGACCCCGCCAACTCTGCGCGACCTTGGTGTGCTGTTTCTTGTGGCCAGCTTTGCCACGGCAGGCCACTATTTCATGACGCTTGCGCTAAAGGCGGCCCCGGTCGCGGTCACACAACCGGTCACGTTCCTGCAGCTGATCTGGGCCACACTGTTGGGGGCACTAGTCTTCCATGAAAGCATCGACATTTGGGTTGTCGCGGGTGGTACAGTGATTCTGCTGGCGGTCAGTTTTATCGCTTGGCGCGAGGCCCTTCTGAACCGGGACAGCTTGACGACCCCCAGTATCGCCCCCAAACTCTGACTGTTTAGGCGTGTCAAATGGTTATTGATTGACGAGTCAATAAAAAGCTCTTAGCGTTTTCTCAGTATTCGTAGTGAGGGAACAGCGATGCCAAAACTCGGAATGGAGCCAATTCGCCGTGATGCGATCGTCAAGGCAACAATTGCCGAGCTCGGGTCGAAGAAATCCCTTGATGTGACCGTCAGCCAGATTGCCAAACGGGCGGGTATGTCCAGCGCGCTGGCGCATCACTACTTCGGCGGCAAAGATCAGATATTTCTTGCTGCCATGCGCCGTATCCTGTCGGACTTCGCCGACGAGGCCCGGGAGGAGTTGAACAACGCCGCCCCGCAGGAACGTGCGCAGGCCATCATCCGCGCCTGCTTTGCGCCGTCATGTTTTACGCCGGATGTCATCGCGGCATGGATGACGTTTTATGTGCTGGCCCAAACCAATGATGACGCCTTGCGCCTGTGGCAAATCTATCAGGCGCGTATCCGGTCGAACCTGACCCATGCCCTGCGCCCGCTGATCAGCGATCCGGCTGAAGCCGCCGAAAACATGATCGCCCTTATCGACGGGTTGTATATCCGTGCCGCACTCAGCGCCCCGAAAGAACCGCAACTGGCGGTCAATCACGCAATGCGTGTCCTCAACACTCTGCTCGAGGCTGAAAAATGACAAAACCAAACATTCTGATCCTGATGGTGGATCAGCTTAACGGGACCCTTTTTCCGGACGGTCCCGCCGACTGGCTTCATGCTCCGAACCTGAAGAAGTTGGCCGCGCGGTCGACCCGTTTCGCCAACGCCTACACGGCCTCACCGCTTTGTGCGCCGGGGCGGGCCAGCTTCATGTCCGGTCAGTTGCCCTCGCGCACCGGCGTATATGACAACGCCGCAGAATTCCGTAGTGATATCCCCACCTACGCCCACCATCTGCGCCGCGCGGGGTACTACACCTGCCTGTCGGGCAAGATGCACTTTGTCGGCCCTGACCAGATGCACGGGTTCGAAGATCGTCTGACCACCGACATCTATCCCGCCGATTTCGGCTGGACGCCGGATTACCGTAAACCGGGCGAGCGGATTGACTGGTGGTATCACAATATGGGCTCGGTCACGGGCGCAGGTGTGGCCGAGATTTCCAACCAGATGGAGTACGACGACGAGGTTGCCTATAACGCCAAGGCCAAGCTGTATGATCTGGCGCGTGGTAAGGATGACCGCCCGTGGTGTGTAACCGTTAGCTTTACCCACCCGCACGATCCCTACGTGGCACGCCGCAAGTATTGGGATCTTTATGAAGACTGCGAGCACCTGCTGCCCGAGGTGGCAGATCTTGGCTACGACAATCAGGACCCGCATTCCAAGCGTATTTTTGATGCCAATGATTGGCGTAGCTTTGACATCACAGAAGAGGACGTCCGCAAGTCCCGCCGCGCGTATTTTGCCAACATCTCGTATCTAGACGACAAAATCGGTGAGATTCTGGAAGTTCTGGAAACAACCCGGCAAGAGGCGATCATCATGTTTGTCTCGGATCACGGCGACATGCTGGGCGAACGGGGTCTTTGGTTCAAAATGAACTTCTACGAAGGCTCAGCGCGTGTGCCGCTGATGATCTCGGCACCTGACATGCCCGCGGGGCGGGTCGACACGCCGGTATCGACAATCGACGTTACTCCGACCCTTGGGGCATTGGCAGGCGTGGATATGGCCGAAATTGCTCCATGGACCGATGGCGAGGATCTTGTGCCGCTGGCCAATGGCACCGAACGGACTGCGCCGGTGAAGATGGAGTATGCCGCCGAAGCCTCGTACGCACCGCTGGTTTCGCTGCGCTATGGCAAGTGGAAATACAATCGCTGCGCATTGGACCCGGATCAGTTGTACGATCTGGAGGCTGACCCGCATGAATTGGAAAATCTCGCCGGCAAACCCGAACACGCAGGCACTCTGGAAACCCTGCGTGCAAAATCTCAGGCGCGTTGGGATCTGGATCAGTTCGATGCGGATGTTCGTGCCAGTCAGGCGCGCCGCTGGGTCGTTTACGAGGCCCTTCGGCAAGGTGGCTATTACCCATGGGACTATCAGCCGCTGCAAAAAGCATCCGAGCGGTACATGCGCAATCACATGGACCTGAATGTCGTTGAGGAAAACGCGCGTTTCCCGCGCGGCGAATAGCCTCTTCACCTTTTTAAAAATACTCCCGCCGAAGGCACCGCATCCGGGCTCGGCGGGTCATGGAGACCTGAAAATGGAAGCAGATTTCGTCATCGTTGGCGCAGGGTCCGCGGGCTGCGCGATGGCATATCGTCTGAGCGAGGCCGGGGCCTCGGTTCTGGTGATCGAGCATGGCGGCACCGATGCTGGCCCGTTCATCCAGATGCCGGCGGCGCTGAGCTATCCGATGAACATGCCAATGTATGACTGGGGTTATCGCTCCGAGCCTGAGCCGCACCTGAACAACCGTCAGTTGGCCTGTCCGCGCGGCAAGGTGATTGGCGGATCATCTTCAATCAACGGCATGGTTTACGTGCGCGGTCACGCCCGAGATTTTGATACATGGGCTGAGATGGGCGCCGATGGTTGGTCCTATGCGGACGTGTTGCCGTACTACAAGCGCATGGAGACATGGCATGACGGTGGCCACGGCGGTGACCCAACCTGGCGCGGGACCGATGGGCCGCTGCACGTCTCGCGCGGTCCACGAGAGAACCCTCTGTTTCAGGCCTTTGTCGATGCAGGTAAGCAGGCCGGATACGAGATCACAGGTGACTATAACGGTGAAAAGCAGGAAGGCTTTGGCCCGATGGAGCAAACCGTCTGGAAGGGACGGCGCTGGTCTGCGGCAAATGCATATCTGAAACCTGCGCTCAAACGCGAAAACTGCGATATCGTGCGTGGTTTGGCCGCAAAGGTGGTCATGGAAAATGGCCGGGCAGCCGGGGTCGAGTTGATCCGAGGTGGCAAGACTGAGGTCATCCGCGCCCGGCGCGAGGTGGTTCTTGCCGCGTCGTCCATCAACTCACCCAAGCTGCTGATGCTGTCGGGAATCGGCCCAGCGGCGCATCTGGCTGAGCATGGGATCGACGTTCTGGCAGATCGTCCAGGGGTCGGTGCGAACCTTCAGGACCATCTGGAACTGTATATCCAGCAGGCCTCGCTTCAGCCCATCACGCTTTACAAGCACTGGAACCTGATAAGCAAAGGCCTGATCGGTGCGCAGTGGCTGTTCACAAAGACCGGTCTTGGCGCATCGAACCAGTTCGAAAGTGCGGCCTTCATTCGGTCCAAGCCGGGTGTGGAATACCCAGACATTCAGTACCACTTTCTGCCAATCGCAGTACGCTACGACGGTCAGGCCGCCGCCGAAGGCCATGGTTTTCAGGCGCATGTCGGACCAATGCGTTCGCCCTCGCGCGGGGCGGTCACGCTACGGTCGGCCAAAGTCGAAGACGCGCCTGTGATCCGGTTCAACTACATGAGCCATGAGTCAGATTGGGAGGACTTCCGCACCTGTATTCGCCTGACGCGCGAGATATTCGGGCAGGACGCCTTTAAACCCTATGCCGGTAAAGAAATCCAACCGGGTGCGGAAGTGGAGTCCGACGAAGCGCTGAACGCCTTTATCGCCGAACATGCCGAAAGCGCGTATCACCCATGCGGAACCTGCCGTATGGGCCGGGCGGATGACAAAAACGCCGTGGTCGATCCCGAAGGGCGCGTGATCGGGGTGGATGGGTTGCGCGTTGCCGACAGCTCGATCTTCCCGCAGATCACCAATGGCAATCTGAACGCGCCGTCGATCATGGTGGGTGAGAAGATGTCGGATCATCTGCTGGGTAAGGATGCCCTGCCAGCAGCCAATGACCAACCTTGGATAAACCCCCAATGGGCGGTCGCGCAACGATGATCGAAGGTATGATTTGATCCGCGTCAAAGTTCGACGGGGGCGGGGCGAATAGACTTGAATCGCAACGACATTTTTAAGGAGCGAACAGGAATGTCCCATACCCCGCATGAACTGGCCGAAGAGTTTCCGGACAAGGTTGAGTTGATGAGCCAGCTCAAACAAACGGATGCACATTTTGCGCGGCTGGCGGATGAATACCATGAGATCAACCGCGAAGTTCATCGTGCAGAGACCAATGTCGAACCGATGGATGACCTTGCTGAAACCGATCTGCGTAAAAAACGTGCGGCGTTGAAAGATGAGATCTGGTCGATCCTGTCGAAGGTCTGAGAAAAAGGGGGGGGCTTTGCTTCCGTTACGGCAAGCCGCGCCTCCACTGAAAAATTTCCAGGCCAGGCGAAGATCAGGTGACTTCATAAGGTAGGGTGCCGCGCGTATGAGCGTCGATCATTAGTCGTCTTTCCAATGGCGGGACCGATCGCTGATGACAATTCTGCCGCTCGCAGATGCGGCAGGATATGCCAATTGGCTCATAGGCGCTGGCGTTGTTGAAATCCAGATTGTCAGCATAAACCAGCGCTTCGGCGTGGCGCACCTCGCAACCTAACGCAATCGCATAGCGGCGCACTGGCGCGCCGAATGAGCCGCCGGATTTCGACACGTCCCGGGCCAGAGAGATATACTGAACACCATCGGGTGTTTCTGCCAGCTGCCGCAGGAAATGGCCGGGTGTCTCAAAAGCGCGGTGGACGTTCCATAAGGGGCAGGCGCCTCCGAACCGCGCAAACTGTAGGCGCGTGGCCGAGTGTCTTTTGGTGATCGTTCCGGCCTGATCAACGCGCACGAAAAAGAAAGGGATGCCCTTTGCGCCGGGGCGTTGAAGGGTGGAAAGCCGGTGCGCCACCTGTTCAATCGACGCCCCAAATCGGTTGCTAAGCAGTTCAAGATCGTGCCGACATTCCTGTGCCGCGGCCAGGAATTCGGCATAAGGCATCAGAGACGCCCCGGCGAAATAGTTTGCAAGTCCGATCTTTGCGATTGCACGGGCCTCGTCGCTTTGGAATTTGGCAAAGTCCAGTGTCGCCTCAAGCAGTTTGTCCTGGCTGATTAGCGCGACCTGTAGCAGCAACTGAAACACCTGAGTTTGGGGTGCAGTTCTGGACGAAAGCAGCAGCGTCTTGTTCTCTGGGTCGTATTTTCGGGTGTCATCGATGTCCGGGAATTGTACACGAATGCCGCGTTCGGCAAGGCTGTCCAGGGCTGCCGCACGAATGCCGCCTGCATCCAAAGCCCGCCCCGCAAATCGTTCAGCCGCTCGGTCGACCGCGTCGATGTAGTTGTCGCAATAATGAAAAAAGTCGCGCACTTCTTCCCACGGGCTTGCCTGAATTTGCGCATCTTCGCGACCCAGAGCTTCGTCAAGGGACGCCAGGCGTTCATGCGTCTGACGATAGGTGCGGTGCAGGGCGATGAAGGCCCGAGCCAGCGCAGGCGCGTTCGAGGCCGTCAGGCGAAGGTCGGCGAGCGGCGGAATGGCGTCGTCAAAGACCGGATCTGCCAATGCCTCGCGCATGTCCGATACCAGGCGTTCACTGTCGCCGGTGCTTAACTCGGTGACATCCATTCCGAATTCCTGCGCCAGTGCCAGAACAACCGTAGTCGAGATCGGACGGTTATTGTTCTCCATCTGGTTCAGATAGGGCAGGGACACACCCAGTTTGGCGGCAAATTCTTTTTGGGTCAGGGACAGGCGCGTGCGCATTTCACGCAGCTTTGCACCTGCATAGAGTTTTTGAGTCGCCATATCGGGCCTTTGCAACTTTCCTAATTCGGAAAGCTAACTTTGCAAACCATCATAGGCAAGTCGTGTCACAGACCCAATTGCCGTTCGCGACGAATGACTGACAAAATAGCGCAGACTGCCAGAACAGAGGTTGTTAGCATGAGCCAAAGTAGGGGCATGGCTCCGGTTTCGTGGGTCAGCAAGGTTCCGGCAAGAGCGCTGAGGCCCGCGCCGCCACCCAACATGATTGCGCCACTTAATCCGGATGCTGTTGCCGCCAGGTGCGGTCGTACTGAAAGCGCACCCGAGGTGGCGTTGGGAATCGTCATGCCGTTTCCAATGCCGACAAAGGTCATGAAGCCGAAAAAGCTAAGCGCTGTGCCGAATCCGGCCAGAAACAGGATGGCCGACATTGCTACGCCTGCCGCATTGAACCAGCAGCCCCAAAGAACCATTCGATTGACGCCGAAGCGAACGGAATAGCGACCGCTGACGAAGTTGCCAAAGAAATATCCGACAGCAGGCGCGCCAAAGTAGATGCCTACTTCGGCGGCGCTGAGGCCGAACAATTCGGTGCCAATGAAGGGTGCGCCCCCCAGATAGGCAAAGAAGGCGCCAGAAGACAGCGCGGATGAAAGCGAATACCCCCAGAAACGTGGGGACCGCAGTAATTCGGGGTATTCCCGGAATTGTTGAATCAGTGTTTTGCCGCTTTTGGCAGAAGTCTCGCCGAAATCCGAGTAAGTCAGCAGTAAAGTCATCACACCAAGTACAAAGGGCAGCCAGAAGTTGGCTTTCCAGCCAAAGCTTTCTTCCAGCAGGCCGCCAATCGCTGGGCCTATCATGGGGACGATGGCCATACCCATCGTAACGTAGCCGATCATCGACGCGGCCTGATCCTGATCGTAAAGGTCCCGAACCGCCGCGCGGCTTAGCACCATGCCGACCACGATAATGGCCTGGCACATTCTGAAGACAAGAAAGATCTCGACATTCGGGGCATAGATACAT
Organism: Ruegeria atlantica; assembly: GCF_013033965.1. Classification (GTDB taxonomy): domain Bacteria; phylum Pseudomonadota; class Alphaproteobacteria; order Rhodobacterales; family Rhodobacteraceae; genus Ruegeria; species Ruegeria atlantica_D. The sequence goes on along the minus strand of NZ_WQFE01000001.1, from coordinate 270,472 downwards.
CCCAGCGTGGCCAAAAGAAACAAGGCCAATCCCCAAAGCAGAACAGGACGACGCCCCGCCTTGTCGGCAATCGGTCCGATCAGGATCTGCAGTACTGCGTTGACCAGTAGATACAAGGCAATCGACAGTTGCATGACCTTATAGTCGGCCTGAAAGTGCAGCGCCATGTTGGGGAGGCTCGGCAAAAACAGGTTGAGGCTAAGCGCGGACAGCCCGGACAGCAAAACAAGTGTGGTAATTGTTGGAGGCGAGCGACGCGCCGGCGAAGAACTAAACTGCATGGTTTACGTGTATAGTCACCGCGTATGGGAATGCCATCCATCTTGCGTTTTGAGAGTTAAAATTAGCAAGTTTACAATATTCACATGATTAGTTGGCAATAGTTTGCAAATTTGCCGAATGGCGCTTTGGTCTTTGGGTGTCAGCGTATAATGTCCCGCCAGATTTTACAGGGGATCATCGTTATGAAAGACATCCTTTCCGAACTTGAAGACCGTCGCGACAACGCGCGGCTGGGTGGCGGACAAAAGCGCATCGACGCGCAACACTCGCGCGGCAAGCTGACTGCGCGCGAACGGATTGAGCTGCTTCTGGATGAGGGCAGCTTTGAAGAATTCGACATGTTTGTCAGCCACCGGTGCACCGATTTCGGGATGGAAAATCAAAAGCCTGCGGGTGATGGTGTGGTCACCGGCTGGGGTACGATCAACGGTCGCATGGTTTACGTGTTCAGTCAGGACTTTACCGTCTTTGGCGGCTCACTGTCGGAAACCCATGCGCAGAAGATCTGCAAGATCATGGACATGGCCGTTCAGAACGGCGCGCCTGTAATTGGGATTAACGATTCGGGTGGTGCGCGAATTCAGGAAGGTGTGGCGTCGCTGGCGGGTTATGCCGAGGTGTTCCAGCGCAACATTATGGCATCAGGCGTGGTGCCGCAGATCAGCGTGATCATGGGCCCCTGTGCTGGCGGCGCGGTCTACAGCCCGGCAATGACCGACTTTATCTTCATGGTCAAAGATACGTCGTACATGTTTGTGACCGGCCCGGATGTGGTGAAGACGGTTACAAACGAAGTCGTTACTGCAGAGGAGTTGGGTGGCGCGTCGACCCACACCAAGAAATCCTCGGTTGCTGATGGAGCGTTTGAGAACGACGTTGAGGCGCTGGCCGAAGTGCGCCGTCTCGTTGATTTCCTGCCGCTCAACAACCGCGAAAAGCCACCGGTACGCCCGTTCTTTGACGAACCCGACCGTCTGGAAACCTCGTTGGACACGTTGATCCCCGACAATCCTAATACGCCGTACGACATGAAAGAACTCATCACCAAAGTGGCGGATGAGGGTGATTTCTATGAGATTCAGGAAGACTACGCCAAGAACATCATCACCGGCTTCATCCGGCTTGAAGGACAGACAGTGGGCGTAGTGGCCAATCAGCCGATGGTTCTGGCCGGTTGTCTGGACATCGACAGCTCGCGTAAGGCTGCGCGATTTGTGCGGTTCTGTGATTGCTTTGAAATTCCGATCCTGACGCTGGTGGATGTGCCGGGCTTCCTGCCAGGGACATCGCAGGAGTACGGCGGGGTGATCAAGCACGGCGCCAAGCTGTTGTTTGCCTACGGTGAAGCCACAGTGCCAAAAGTTACCGTCATCACCCGTAAGGCTTACGGTGGTGCCTATGATGTTATGGCGTCTAAGCACCTGCGCGGTGACTTCAACTATGCTTGGCCTACAGCGGAAATCGCGGTGATGGGCGCGAAGGGCGCGACCGAAATCATCCACCGTGCCGATCTGGGCGATGCCGAGAAGATCGCACAGCACACGCAGGACTATGAGGACAGGTTCGCGAACCCGTTCGTCGCGGCTGAGCGTGGCTTTATCGACGAGGTGATCATGCCGCAATCGACCCGCCGTCGCGTATCGCGCGCGTTCGCCAGCTTGCGCAACAAGCAACTGAAAAACCCCTGGAAAAAGCACGACAACATTCCTCTTTAAGAAAACACGCCAAAAAATCTGCCCGACCAAGATGGCTTGGACGAGGTTTCGGACAGCCGGTCAGGGCAGATCACTTGGGCGCAAAATTGACTTTGAGGCCACAACTGCTAATGAGTTGCCCTAACAGACATAGAACAGCGCGGGCCGAAAGCCAGGCGCGCGCGATCCCGGAGAGAGGAGCTCGCCTGCGGCGAGTCCGGGATCGCGCCTTAGCTGTTGCGCTGTTGTGTTGTGCCCCTCCAGTATCGGCCGATACCGAAAATCTGTTGTCCGTTCCATCCGGGCAGCCCGTGCACCTGAGTGACGTTTTGTTGGACAGCAACCCTGGCGAGCTTTGGGTGCGGTTTCGCTTTATTGCCCCAAGGATCGGCTCGGACGTTGGCCGAATTGGCTACGATGTCGCCTCGGTCGATATGGAGCATCTGTGTCAGACACTTGCAGTTACCTATGTGGCCAAATACGAGCTGGAACCAGCCCGAGTGGTCATTTCTCTGTCAGATCGGCCCATCGAATTCGGTCGTACATCCCCTGACGCCACTCAATTCTTTGAAGCCTACCGGCTGGAACAGTCCCGGTGTATCTGGGAAGGGCTTTGACCATGAATCCTGCCATTCATCCCGTCAGGGCATTTCTGAACAGCTACGCGGCTTTGGAGGTGCGCACCATGACATCATCCTGTGACGGATGCAGAGATCTGATCTCGATAACCACTTGTGCAACTGAGGTGGAAACATGCTGAAACATCGCGGATTTCCCGGGCGCCTGCCTGGCACGGACTTTCAGTTCACCATTCGTCGGGCCAACCCCAAGGGCGTGACGCCGCTGACCCGCCGCGAACGGTTCCGGGATCGCAAACCCGCGGACAAGCGCGCGGATGCGGCCTTTATGGAAGCTTTGTGGGCGCATTTTGGAGACCAGCCATTTGAACGGGGCAATCTGGATGCGGGCCGACTGAGCTGGTTGTTCGAACGCGAAGTTATTCCGGCCGAAGATCCGTTCGATCCCGCCAGTTATGACGCGCTTTTGGTGATTGATCCGAATGCGTTGCGGATTTCTTTCCCCGAGATTTTCGACGGGGTGCGCTGATCGTGCAAGCCGCCGTCGCACATAACGTGTTAGGGCGTTCCCGCCCTGAAACCCTGCCCGTTTCGGGGCAGGGTCGATATGTGCGGTCAAAAGTTCAGCTGCGCCGCCAATTGAATCCGGTCGCTGTCAAAGGTGCGTCCGGTCGGCGCGTCGTTGCGCTCGCCATAGAAGTATTCGGCGCTAAAGGTCAGATTGTCGGTCGCTTTGTAAAAAGCGTTCACGTGGATCGTTTCAATTTCGGTAAAGGACAGGGTCCCGGTCGAGGTCGGCAGGTCGTAGTTCTCTTGCCCGTAGGCGATGCCGACGTTCCATTTGGCGCCGAGGTCCTGACGGAATTCCACGGTAAATCCATCCACGTCATTGGCCTGTCCGTTGACGATGGCGTCACCGGCAGCGATCAGGTAGGGGCCAAGCGCCTCTCCATCAACGTAGTTGACCTGAAAAAGCCCGCCTTCCCAGGGTCGGATGCCGGCCGAAAGGGTAAAGCCCGTCTGGTCAACCTCGACCGCGCCGGACTGTGCTTTTCCGTACAAGGCCGAGGCGCGACCGATGTAAGTGCCGTTATTGTATTCGATGGATCCGGTCAGGACGGGATCATCCGAGTTCGAGCCACCAACATTTTCTTCGATCGAAAACGCAAAGGTTGTATTGGACCCAAGCGTGTTTGTGTAACGCACCTGAGGGACACGGGCGAAAGGAATGCCCACGGGGCCGTTGAATTCGACGGTCGTCGGGTAAGTGTCCAACGGCTGGAAGTTTGTCCAGTACTGACCGATCAACCAATTGTCTCCGATGCGAATATTTGCGTGGCGCAGGCGGAATTCGGCATTGCCGCCGGACGCAAACAAATCGACCTCCAACTGGCCCGAGATATCGCCGATGGCAGAAGGCGTGTTGGTCCGAAGTCCGATCCGCGATTGGCGCACAGTGGCCCCAAAGCTGCCGCTGGTGGCGTTTGCCGGCTCGCCAATTCGGGTCGCATCGGCAAGGTCGCCCAATTCAAAGTCGGTATCGAAGAAGAAATCAGCCTTAACGTAGCCGTAAACATCAAGCGCGGTGTTTCCGATTCGAAGGTCACCGGTACCCGCACCGGGTTTTCCGGCCTCCAGGGCTTCGACGCGGGCGCGCAGGGCATCAAGTTCCGCCTGCGTCTGGGCATCTTGGGCAAAAGCAGCCGTGCCGGACATGCCGAGCGCGGATACGGCAAGCAGCAATGCCGTTTTTCTCTTTGCAATCATGTGGATGTTTCCTTGTGTGCGAGTGTGCACGGGCACCGTTCCACGCAAGGGAACTTGAGGGAAATCACGAGAACGGGATGTAAAGCGCCTGATTTCTCAAGGAATTGTGCGGGATTTGGCGGCCTTTTTCACCCAATGGTGAACAGATCTGTTAACCTTATGATTTTGAGAGCGGATTTTCTGGCGTCCTTTTCTGTGATCCGTGATGTTGCAAGCGCAGAAACAGTTCTTTTGGTGAAGAAAAGTAACAGCAACGTGACGGCGTTACTGTTATCCCCAGCAACCGGAACAGTGCCCAACCTCGGCGCGATTCTGCGCGCAAGTTCGCCCAATGGGCGATTTCCAGCCGGAATCCCATCCGGAAACAATACTTTGTTTACGTCGTCGATTGTGCCGAGCAACCTGATCAAGCCGTGCGGCTCTACTTTGCCTGCGTCGCACATGCACCTACTATTCCGTACCCCTTCCTTCCGCGGGCAGGCTTGTGAAGTTCACAAAGTCCTGTCCGCGTTTTTCTTTGCGCAACAACCATGCGTAGAGCGGCACAAACTTGCGCAAAATCCAGCTCAGGACCGCTTGTTATTGAATAACAAGGCCGAAAACCGACATTTGCCCCCGAACGCATCCAGAATCCAAAAGGGGCAGAAATCATGCGAATCTCGAATCTCGTTCTTGCGATGGCGACCTGTGCAGGCCTTGCCGCCTGCGGCGACACAACGGGTGAACAAGCGCTGCTTGGCGGTGGCGCAGGTGCGGTCGGAGCGGCTGTTGTCAGCGCCGATCCGCTGTTCGGGGCAGTTGTCGGCGCGGCCGGCAACGTCCTGTACTGCAAGACACAGAACAACTGTAGGTAATACCGGGTTTTCCGGGGCACGCGTCGCCCCGACCGTCATCGCGCATCACGCCGTCGTGGGGATTGTTCCCCGCGGCGGCGTTTTGCGTTCTCAGAACACCAAGACAAAGGACGTTCCATGTTTAACAAGATCCTGATCGCCAACCGGGGCGAGATCGCCTGCCGGGTCATCAAGACTGCCCGCAAGATGGGTATCGGCACCGTCGCCATTTATTCGGACGCAGATAAGAACGCCCTGCATGTGTCGATGGCGGATGAGGCGGTGCATATCGGACCGCCGCCTGCGAACCAGTCCTATATCGTGATCGACAAGGTCATGGACGCCATCCGCCAAAGCGGGGCGCAGGCTGTTCACCCCGGTTACGGCTTTCTGTCGGAAAACTCCAAATTTGCCGAGGCGCTTGAGGCCGAAGGCGTGGCCTTTGTTGGGCCCCCTGTCGGTGCGATTGAAAGCATGGGTGACAAGATCACCTCGAAGAAGATCGCTCAGGAGGCGGGTGTTTCTACCGTTCCCGGTTACATGGGCCTGATCGAAGACGCCAATGAGGCCGTCAAGATTTCCAACGAAATCGGCTATCCGGTCATGATCAAGGCCAGCGCTGGCGGCGGCGGTAAGGGCATGCGGATCGCGTGGAATGACGAAGAAGCGCGCGAGGGGTTCCAGTCGTCCAAGAACGAGGCGGCAAACTCGTTCGGTGATGACCGTATCTTTATTGAAAAATTCGTGACCCAGCCACGGCACATCGAAATTCAGGTTTTGTGCGACAGTCACGGCAACGGAATCTATCTGGGTGAACGTGAATGCTCGATCCAACGTCGGAACCAGAAGGTGGTCGAAGAAGCGCCGTCGCCGTTCTTGGACGAAGCGACCCGTAAGGCGATGGGCGAACAGGCGGTGGCTCTGGCCAAGGCCGTGAACTATGCCAGCGCCGGCACGGTTGAGTTCATCGTTGATGGCGAAAAGAACTTCTACTTCCTGGAAATGAACACGCGTCTGCAGGTCGAACATCCGGTCACCGAACTGATCACCGGCGTTGACCTTGTCGAGCAGATGATCCGCGTCGCAGCGGGTGAAAAGCTGACGATCACGCAAGATGACGTGACCCTGACCGGCTGGGCCATTGAAAACCGCTTGTATGCTGAAGATCCGTATCGCGGCTTCCTGCCGTCGATCGGACGTCTGACGCGCTATCGTCCGCCGCAGGAAATCGCATCCGGTCCGCTGTTGCTGAACGGTAAATGGCAAGGCGAAGCGCCTGAGGGCCAAGCAGCTGTGCGTAACGATACCGGCGTCTATGAGGGCGGCGAGATCAGTATGTACTATGACCCGATGATCGCCAAGCTGTGTACCTGGGCCCCGACCCGTGAGGCAGCAATCGAAGCGATGCGCGTGGCGCTGGACAGTTTTGAGGTCGAAGGCATTGGCCACAACCTACCGTTCCTGTCGGCGGTGATGGATCACCCTAAATTCGTCAGCGGCGACATGACCACGGCCTTTATCGCTGAGGAATATCCCGATGGGTTCGAAGGCGTTGAACTGCCCGAGGCCGACTTGCGCCGCATCGCTGCGTCCTGTGCCGCGATGCATCGCGTTGCCGAGATTCGCCGCACCCGCGTTTCTGGCCGGATGGACAATCATGAACGCAAGGTCGGTTCTGATTGGGTCGTCACCTTGCAAGGGCAGGAATATGCAGTTGAGATTGATGCGGATCGCGATGGGGCAACCGTGACATTCTCGGACGATACGACCATGCGGGTCACTTCGGATTGGACACCCGGAGATCAACTGGCGGTTCTGGACGTCGATGGCAGCCCGCTGGTTCTGAAGGTCGGTAAAATCTCGGGCGGGTTCCGAATTCGCAACCGGGGCGCGGATCTCAAGGTCCATGTCCGTACTACGCGTCAGGCCGAGCTGGCCCGTATGATGCCCGAAAAGCTGCCGCCCGATACCTCGAAATTGTTGCTTTGCCCGATGCCGGGCCTGATCGTGAAGATCAACGTCGAAGTGGGACAGGAGGTTCAGGAAGGTCAGGCCCTGTGTACCGTCGAGGCGATGAAGATGGAAAACATCCTGCGCGCTGAGAAGAAGGGTGTTGTCGCGAAGATCAATGCTGGCCCCGGCGACAACCTCGCCGTGGACGACGTGATCATCGAGTTCGAGTGATCATGAATTTGCGCTCGCCATATCACCAAAGTTTCCCGGCGTATCACGTCGGGGGGCTTGGGCGTGGCGCGGGCGTTCAGCCGCCTTCGCGTCGTTCTCGGATTTCGCGTTCGCGCAGGGGCGTCTTGTCGATGGAACGGCCAATTTCGCGCACGCTCCACGGAGATGGTTTGCGCAGTTTGACAACACCGTCCTTGTCGACGAACACCATCTGGAACCCGCGCGGTCGCAATTGCGACCGGATCGGGGACTTGGCCGACGGATCTGTATCGGTCAGCACGACGACATCGCGATCCCGCATGGCAGCCTCGCCTTCGACCAGCATGTCGATCTGCTGCTGGAACCTTGGATCGGCGGGGGTATCCGCAAATACGACGATTGGTCGGTTGACCCACAAGAATTCGCTGAGTTCGCTGTCCCCCGTCGGGCGGACGAACTCGTCCTCAGCGGGCGCAGCCCCGTCTGCGGCCATCGCGGCCAGCGGGAATAGTGCCGATAAAACAAGGGCAAGCGTTCGTGTCATGGGGCCTCCTGTTCGTTTGAATATAGCCCCTGCGCCGGTGAATGCGACCGGCGAAATGCACACAAGCTTCAAAATATCGCGTTCGCACGCGTCGCAGCGGACGGCATGGAACGTCAAAACGCGCAGGTGCAGCCTGTTCGCGACTCGAATTGAGAAAAGGAAATCGCAATGACCGATACGAAAGACTGGCAGGCGCTGGCCGAGAAAGAGCTGCGCGGACGCCCGTTGGACGACCTGACGAAAGAGACTTTGGAAGGTATCGACGTCAAGCCACTCTATACTCAGGAAGACACGGCTGAGTTGCAGCATATGGGATCGCTGCCTGGGTTCGGTCCATTTACACGCGGTGTGAAGGCCACAATGTATGCCGGGCGTCCGTGGACGATCCGCCAATATGCAGGGTTTTCGACCGCTGAGGAATCAAACGCGTTTTACCGCCGCAACCTGGCGGCTGGCCAGCAGGGTGTCTCAGTTGCCTTCGATCTGGCGACGCACCGTGGGTATGACAGCGACCACCCGCGTGTCGTCGGTGACGTCGGCAAAGCCGGTGTAGCCATCGACAGCGTCGAAGACATGAAAATCCTGTTCGACGGCATCCCGCTGGACAAGGTCTCGGTCTCGATGACCATGAACGGCGCGGTGATCCCGATTCTGGCGAGCTTCATCGTGGCAGGCGAAGAACAGGGGCACGACAAATCTGTCCTGTCCGGCACCATTCAGAATGACATTCTGAAGGAATTCATGGTGCGCAACACCTATATCTATCCGCCCGAACCTTCGATGAAGATCATCTCGGACATCATTGAATTCACATCAAATGAGATGCCGAAATTCAACTCGATCTCGATCTCGGGCTATCACATGCAAGAGGCCGGGGCGAACCTTGTACAGGAACTGGCCTATACGCTGGCGGATGGTCGCGAGTATGTGCGGGCTGCAACTCAGGCCGGGATGGACGTGGACAAGTTCGCGGGACGTCTGTCGTTCTTCTTCGCCATCGGTATGAACTTCTTCATGGAGATCGCCAAGCTGCGGGCCGCCCGCACGCTTTGGCACCGGGTGATGACTGATTTTGGTGCGAAATCCGAACGGTCAAAGATGCTGCGCACCCACTGTCAAACCTCGGGTGTCAGCTTGCAGGAACAGGATCCCTACAACAACGTGATCCGCACCGCCTACGAGGCGATGAGCGCGGTTCTGGGCGGCACCCAGTCGCTGCACACCAACGCGTTGGACGAGGCGATTGCGCTGCCGACCGACTTCTCGGCCCGCATCGCGCGTAACACTCAGCTGGTTCTGCAAGAGGAAACCGGCGTGACCGATGTGGTCGATCCGCTGGCCGGTTCGTATTACATCGAAAGCCTGACCAATGAGCTGATCGAAAAAGCCTGGGCCTTGATGGAAGAGGTCGAGGAAATGGGCGGCATGACCAAGGCCGTCGCCAGCGGAATGCCCAAGCTGCGCATCGAAGAAAGCGCAGCCCGCCGTCAGGCCATGATCGACCGGGGTGATGAGGTGATCGTCGGTGTCAACAAGTACCGCAAGGAACAAGAAGACCCGATCGACATTCTGGATGTCGACAACGTCGCCGTTCGTGAAGCTCAGGTCGCGCGTCTGGAACGTATCCGTGCGACGCGCGATGAAGGCGCATGCCAACAGGCACTGGATGCGCTGACTAAGACCGCCCGTGAGGGTGGAAACCTGCTGGCCGCCGCCGTCGAGGCCGCCCGCGCCCGTGCATCGGTAGGAGAGATCAGCATGGCAATGGAGAAAGAGTTCGGCCGTCACCGCGCCGAGGTAAAAACGCTGGCCGGTGTCTATGGCGCGGCCTACGAAGGCGACGAAGGTTTTGCTGCGATCCAGAAATCCATTGAAGAGTTTGCTGAGGCCGAAGGCCGCCGCCCCCGTTTGCTGGTGGTCAAGATGGGGCAGGACGGCCATGACCGCGGTGCCAAGGTGATCGCAACCGCCTTTGCGGATATCGGATTTGACGTGGATGTCGGCCCGCTGTTCCAAACTCCGGCAGAGGCCGCGCAAGATGCGGTGGACAATGACGTGCATGTTATTGGCATCTCTTCGCAGGCGGCGGGTCACAAGACACTAGCACCGCAGCTGGTCGAGGAACTCAAGAAAGCTGGGGCTGAGGACATTATCGTCATCTGCGGCGGTGTGATCCCGCAGCAGGATTATCAGTTCCTTTACGACCATGGCGTCAAAGCCATCTTTGGCCCAGGCACCAATATCCCAGAAGCAGCGCAGGACATCCTGCGCCTGATCAGCGAAGCAAAAGGCTGAGGCACCAAAAGATTTTCGTCGAAAAATCTTGTGATCCACGGCCTTTGAAGAAAACATGCGACCAGATCCGATTGGGTCTGGTCGTTTTTCATAGGAGGCACCGCGTGTTACTTGATCATCTGGCCGTTGCGGGCGAAACGCTCGAAGAAGCGTCCACCCATGTCGAACAGGCATTGGGAGTACCGCTGCAGGATGGCGGGAGGCACGAAAAATTCGGCACGTACAATCGTCTGTTGGGATTGCGAGATGGCCTGTACCTCGAAGCTATCGCGATCGACCCACAGGCACCGAACCCGCAAAGAACAAGGTGGTTCGATCTGGACCGGTTCAAAGGATCACCCCGTCTGACCAACTGGATTTGCCGGGTGCCGGACATTTCAGCCTCCCTTTCCGTTTTCCCCGATGGCGTCGGGCATCCGATTGACCTAGCCCGCGGCGCGTTGAGCTGGCAAATGGCGGTTCCGCCAAACGGGCGTCTGCCCTTCGACAATCTGTTCCCGGCGCTTATTCAGTGGCACGGAGACTTGCACCCCGCGCGGATGTTGCAGGATAGCGGCTGCCGCTTGAACCGCCTTGTGGTCTTTCATCCTGAAGCGCTGGAACTTGCCAGGCTGTTGGGCGAAATGGACACCGTGGTTTTTGATACAGGCCCGGCTGCATTACGGGCAGAGTTCGAAACACCGCATGGCAAGCGCGTGTTGGAATGAAAATCAGGCCGGCCAAAACTGAGGATGCTGAAGCGATTGCCGTAATCACCAACGCTATCATCCGCGACACGCTTGTTACCTTCACAACCGAAGAACGCGGCACGGACGGCATCGCCCGTGACATCCAAGCGCGCGGCCCGGCTTACCTTGTGGCCGAACAGAGTGGTCAGGTTCTTGGGTTTGCCACTTACGGCCCGTTTCGATCCGGTCCGGGATATGCGCAGTGCTGCGAGCTGACGGTCCAACTGGCCCCCGAGGCGCGCGGCCAGGGTGTGGGGCGAGCATTGATATTGAGCCTTGAGACTGCCGCCCGGGCTGAGGGAATACATGTGCTGGTGGCAGGGATTTCGTCGGCCAATCCGGCGGCGATTTCCTTTCACGCAGCCTTGGGTTTCTCTGAAGTTGGTCGCATGCCCGAGGTTGGGTGCAAGTGGGGGAAACGTCTGGACCTTGTGCTGATGCAGAAGATTCTTGCCGCAGACGGTTTGGTTGCACCTGACAGTCGCGATTTGGGGCGCTAGGGTGCGCTCATGTCGATCTGGACCCGCATATCAGATGCGCTGAGCGCGCTTGCCCAGGGTGAAAGCCTTACCGCAGTCTTTGAAAAGCTGCGCTCGCCACCCGAACGGTCGGTGGCCTTCACCATCGCTGTGATCGCACTGGGCGCAAAAATGGCCAAGGCGGATGGCCAGGTGACCCGGGACGAGGTCACGGCGTTTCGCGACGTATTCCAGATTGCCCGCGATGATGAAGAAGGCGCGGCACGTGTGTTCAACATGGCCCGTACAGATGTCGCAGGTTATCAGGATTACGCCCGCAAGATCGCGCGCATGTTTTCCGAGGATAGCGCCACACTGTGCGACCTGATGGAGGGGCTGTTCCACATCGCCATGGCGGACGGGTTCTATCATCCCAACGAAAACGAGTTTCTGGAAGAGGTCAGCCAGATTTTCGGCCAGACCGATGCGCAGTTCATGGCGTTGCGTGCCCGGTTTGTGCCTGATGCGCCCAATGATCCTTACACGGTTCTTGGAGTGCCGCGGGACATGCCGTTGCCCGATATTCGCAAGGTCTGGCGACAGCTTGTGCGCGAAACGCATCCCGATGCGATGCTGGCGCGTGGAGTTCCCGAAGAGGCCGTACGTCTGGCCGAGAAGAAGATGATAGACATCAACCGCGCCTGGGACGAAATCAACGGCGCGCAGGCCTGAGGCATGCGCCTCGCGACTTATAACATCGAATGGTTCGCCAATCTGCTTGATCTTCATGATGAACTGATCGCCGATGACAGTTGGTCGGGTCGCTATGATGTCACCAAAGCACAGCAGATCGAGGCTATCGCCAAGGTTCTGACGGCGATCGATGCGGATGCTGTGCTGGTTGTCGAAGCCCCAAACACAGGGAAATCTCAGAACACGGTCCGCGCGCTACAAAACTTTGCCGAGGCGTTCGATTTGCGCACCAGCGAAGCCGTGATGGGATTTGCCAACGATACGCACCAAGAACTGGCCTTGTTGTATGACCCGCGCGTTCTGAGGGTGCGACATGATCCAATAGACGGAGGCCAGCGAGCCCCGCGTTTCGATCAGGTTTTTCACATCGACCTCGATATCGATGCAACCGAGGATCAGGTGCAGTTTTCCAAGCCGCCTATGGAACTGGCGGTTGAATCCAAGGCAGGCGGACAGTTTCGTCTTATCGGCGCCCATCTGAAGTCAAAAGCGCCTCATGGGGCGGAAACCCGGGATGAGGCTATCCGCATCTCTATTGCCAATCGCCGGAAGCAGCTGGCGCAGGCCATATGGCTGGGCAGACGTATCAAGGCACATCTGGCGGTTGATGAGCAGGTAATCTTGCTGGGTGATCTGAATGACGGGCCCGGACTGGACGAATTCGAAAACCTGTTCGGCCGTTCATCTGTTGAAATCCTGCTTCAATCCGGGGTTTTCGACCCACATGCAGATGCAGCTTTCAGGTGCGAACCTGGCGATGGCCCATCGACAGCGCGCTTCTTTCGACCTGATAATGGCGGGTATCTTGAGGCTTTGCTGGACTATATAATGATTAGCGACGGGTTAAGGGATCGCCGCCCGGATTGGCGTATCTGGCATCCGTATCACGATCCGGCCTGCCGAGATGCGGGCGACCTGCAAGAGGCGTTGCTCACCGCGTCCGACCATTTCCCTGTCACTCTGGATATCGAGCTGTGACCTTCCAACCGTGTTTCAGTTGCCCTATATTTGAGGTATGAAACGTCTCATTCCCATTTGCGTGCTGACCGTCATTATGGCCGTACCGGCAACTGCCGAAGAAGAGGGGAGCAAATCCCTGATGGAACAAGGGGCAGAGCTGTTCTTTGAAGGCCTGCGCCAGGAGATGGAGCCTGCATTGGATGAGCTGTTGGGCCTTGCCGAACAGTTTGGCCCGGCGATGCAGTCCTTTATTGCGGAAATGGGTCCCGCTCTGGCCGAGTTGGCTGATGAGATTGAAGATTGGAGCGCTTATGAAGCGCCCGAGATCCTACCCAACGGCGATATCATAATCCGCAAGAAGCCGCCGCAGGATCCCGACACTCAGCCAGAACTGCCTGAAGGCGCGCCAGAGGGCGAAACAGAGATTTGATATCTAGTTCCGGATGACGACGCGGGTTTCGGACTTCAACGCACTACCTAGTGATTTCAGCCGCGCTTCAGCCACTTCGTTGAACAAGGGGCGTGCAGCAGTGGGCAGGAACAGGTCTAACTGTTGTTTCTTAGGGTAGAACTTCAAAGTTGCCATTGGTGCATCATTCTGCATCCACAGCATGGCCCCAAACCGCATGGCCTTGCCCAAAATCTCGGCCTGTTTCTGGTCTTTCTCGTCCAGCAACTCGTATAGCGGGGTGAACCGGTTGCCCTCGCGCTTGTTGCGATAGCGATGTTGCAGGGCCAGCCCGATAAAGACTCGTTCCGAATGTTTCAATCCACCCAGATTTGCGCGCGTGACGTTATCAAAGCAGACCTCTGCCCGATAGTCGGGATGCGCGCGCCAGCTGACATCGTGCAAAAGACAGGCCGCCTTAACCAGACGAATGCGTGCTGCCGGGGCTGACTTAAACAGTGGCATGACGAAATCGAGCAGGTGCTTTCCGAAACCGGGCAGGCGGGCGTCTTTGGCTTCGGAAAAACGGCACGCTTCGATCAACGGATCGCGGTCCCGCAGGTTCTGCGGCATTTGTTCGTACAACAGGCCCTCGCGAATGCCATAACTAGAGATGGCAATATCCTTGGGTTTGAACGTCCGGATCAACCGCGCCAGAACATCCATCGCGTAAGGGATCAGAGACATCCGGGATCCCGATACGCCGGCCTTGCTGCGCAATTTTTCCGGGTCACCCTTTTCAATGAACTTTATGGTCTCGCGCACCTGTTTGGTGGTCATACGATACTCATGCAGTACGTTCAGAGGGTACCCTCGACGCAGCATATCAAGGCGTGCGAAGGCCCGCCAACTGCCGCCAACAAGGAACAATCGGTCACGTTGCGGCCCCAACTGGTCGCGCAGATCCTCCATCGTTGCCTTGATGTGCGCCTTGCGCGCCCGGCGCCCACCCTTGATGTCCCGCAGTTTCAGTGGCCCCAGCGCCGAGGTTACGCGCCGTCCAACGTCACCATCGCCAATCTCGGCCAGTTCCATCGAAGAACCGCCGATGTCGCAAATCAGGCCGTATGCACCCGGCCAGCCCAGTAACACGCCTTGTGCGGAAAGACGGGCCTCTTCCTCGCCATTAATGACCGATACGGTCAGGCCGGTTTCGGCTTTGACTTCATCGCAGAATTCGGGGCCGTCCTTCGCCTCGCGAACCGCAGCCGTGGCGACGACATGCAGGCCCGGCAGGCCCAGATCGTCGGACAGCCGGGCAAACCGGCGCAACGCGGCCAACGCACGTTTACGTCCAAGTGGGTTGAGGCGCCCGGTGTCGGACAGGCCCGCGCCCAATTCGCACATCACCTTTTCGTTGTAGAAATAGGCCGGTGAGCGCGCCGCGCCGTCAAAGATCACCATCCGTACTGAGTTTGATCCGACATCAACCACACCCACACGCGACAGAGCTCGGGCTTGGGGGTCGTCAAAGAGAGGTTTTCCGAACGGGCCCCAGTCAGGGATTTCGGTAACGACGGTCTGATCCATGTCTCTTCCAGATATTCCGCGTGCAGAATGCGAGATGACCGGGTGCGGGTCAATTGCCAGATTGGATATCATCCAAATCTGCGCTCAAAACACGCACCGCCAAGGTGCGGGTAATGTCGCGTTTTTCCGATAGCGCAAGCTGATCAAGTTGCGCCACGACGCTTGCCGCTGTTTCAAAGCGACGGTCCATGTGCTTGACCAGGTAGGCGATGACATCGGGGCTGGGGTTCAACTGCCGATCCACGAACAACTTGGCCAGAACCGCGCCCAGCAGGGCGTCATCCGGGGGATCAAGCGCCACGTGATGTGCGCCCTCGATCCGGCTTTGCAGATCCGGCAAAGGCAGTTGCCAGAAATTGGGTGCCAGCCGTCCCGTCATGAGAAGCGCGTTGCCTTCCGCCAGCACAAGGTTGTGCAGGTGAAACAGTGTCTTTTGCAGTTCGGGGTCATCCGTTATCATCGGAACGTCTTCTACCGCGACAGGCGCTCGGGCCAGATCCGGCACGTCTTCGTGTCGCAGTTTCGTGGCCTGAATGATCCGCCCACCGGTTTCCGCCGCCCAGACATGCGCCAGATGGGTTTTGCCAGCACCCGCAGGGCCACTGAGTATCAATTTATTGCCCGGCCAGGACGTGGCCGAGATCATAGCAACCGCAAGTGCATTCGCCGGAGAGACAAAGAAATCCTCACGCCCCAGCGCAGTTTTGGCCGGAAGATCAAAACTCAGTTGAAGGGCCATCTTACGAATCTTCCTGATCCGCGCTTTCAAGGCCGGTATACAGGCGGCTGCCCAGATAGACCGATGTTGCGTACCGCGCGAGCACGCCCAGTGCGGCAGCAACGGGAACGGCGATCAGCATGCCGACAAAGCCGAACAAGGCACCGAATACGGATAACGCCAGCAGCAGCCACACAGGGTGCAGACCCACCGAGTTGCCTACCAGTTTTGGCGTCAGGAAATTGCCCTCGGTCACCTGACCCAGCGCAAAGATACCGGCGACCAGACCGATTTGCGTCCAATCCCCCCAGAACTGAAACAGCGCCAATCCAATAGCTAGCGAACCACCGATCAGAGCACCGAGATAGGGAATGAACGTAACCAGACCGGCAATAAAGCCCACGATTAGCCCGAACTGCAAGCCAACAGCCATCAGTGCTACGGCATAGTAGGTGCCAAGGATCAGGCAGACGGTCCCCATGCCCCGTACAAACGACGCCAGAACACTGTCGATATCCCCGGCCAGGCGCTTGATGGTGGGGGCGTGGTCCCGCGGCAGCAGATCTCCGATGCGGGCGATCATGCGGTCCCAGTCCAGCAGCATGTAGACCGTCACAACCGGGACGATGACCAGAAGAACGACAACGTTAATTGCCGAGCCCAAAGAAGCAGCAACGGTTTGCAGCACATCTCCGGTCTTGGATTTCAGGGTTTCGCCCATAGAGACAAGGAATTGATGAGTGCTTGATTCCGTGTCCAGCAATGACGGAAACTGTTGTTCAATAAACCCGCGCAGTTGTCTGAACAGGCTGGGCATGACTTCGACCAATTCAATCAACTGTGTGATCAGCGCAGGCACGACCATCAGGATCATCAAGGCAAAACTGAGAATGCCAACAACTGTAATGATCCCGGTTGCCGCCATGCGCGACAGGCCTAACCGCTCGAGGCGGTCGGCGACAGGATCAAGGAAATAGGCGATCGCTCCGCCAATCACGAACGGCAGCAACACATCGCCAAGTGCCCATAAAAAAAGGATAAAAATTGCGGCGGCTATGCCCCAATATCTGAGTTGATCCTTTACCGGCAAAGCCATGTTTGTCCCCTTGTTCTTGGCTCTTACTGGTGTAATTGGCGTAAGCGGCCCCGCGATGCAAGCGGTTCATGCGTGGGGAGTTTTCGGGGATCAGGAGCGAAGCGTCCCAAGCTCGGGTGTATCGGCGGTGGCGGCTTCATCGGGCCAGTTGGTGCGCCAGATTTCGGCGGACCAATGCCCGCAATGAACAGATGGTCGATCAAAGCCGGGCAGGGGCGGCAGTAGAGGTTCAACGACCACGTCATGACGCGGAACTGCAAAATATGGGAAAGAATAGCGTTCTTTGCCAGATTTATTGACCACCCGATGCGGGGTCGATTTAAGCCGACCGCCGGACCAAAGCTCAAGCATATCGCCGATGTTCACGATACAGCCGTCGGACGGACAGTCCGGAGTGATCCAGCCGCCATCGCGGGTTTGGACCTCTAACCCGCCTACCGGGTCGTGGGCTATGATGGTCAAGGCATCTGTGTCTTTGTGGGGGTGAATGCCAAATCCTTCTTCATCCAGAGCCTGCGGCGGATAGTGCAGCAACGTCATGTTTGTCATGGGGGTCTCGAAGGCATCCTTCAGGGCATTCGGCTTCAAACCCAGACCCAGCTCAAGCGCGCCAAGCAGCACCTCAGCTACGTTGTCCAACTGTGACCAATACTCCAATATGACGTCCCGGGCGCCCAGTACCTCAGCTGGCCAGAGATTTGGGCCATAAAGTGCGCAGTCGTCGCGAACCGGGTGATCCCTGGAAACTTCGAAATGCAGCTTGTAGCCTTCGTACTTGTCTGCCTTGCCCGAGCCATCATTGGGCGTGAAGAAACCCATAGGGATGTAACCGCGATAGTTGTCGCGTGTGATCGCCTGATCCCACTTGCTCTGCTCATCAATAGCAAAGATTTCACGCGCCGTGGCGCGGACCCGATCAACGGTGTCAGGCGAAACACCCGTACCTGTAATCGACAAGAACCCAATGTCGGTGCAGGCATCCAATATTCGCTGAACAGTTGCGCCACGATCCGGATGGGAGGCGTCTTTCAGCGGAGAGATGTCGATTGTCGGGATTGATTGCATCAGTGGATCCTCACGCCTTGCCGGTCCAGTTCTGCGTGAACCGGGGCAAGGTTCATCTCGTGCAGGTCCTGATTGCTTTTCAGCGACAAGGCCGCAGCAACCCCCGCACCCTGACCCATGACCGCACAACAGGCCATGTTTCGGGTCGCGGCGTGGGCCACCTTGTCCGCTCCGTGCGAACGGCCCGCGACCAGCAGGCCCTTGATGCCTTTGGGCAGCATCGAGCGATAGGGCACTTGCATATACCGCCCCGTCGTCGGCAGGATCAGTATGCCATATCCGTCGATGAATTCGGGGTAGATACCGATTGTATCCTCGAACCGGCCCTGATGGCGGGCGTCGTCCTCGGTCATATTGTAAACCGCGTCGATCTTGCGGGTGTCACGAATACCGATGGTCATGC
This sequence comes from Ruegeria atlantica, assembly GCF_013033965.1. Taxonomy (GTDB): domain Bacteria; phylum Pseudomonadota; class Alphaproteobacteria; order Rhodobacterales; family Rhodobacteraceae; genus Ruegeria; species Ruegeria atlantica_D. The sequence goes on along the minus strand of NZ_WQFE01000001.1, from coordinate 252,157 downwards.
CAAAATTCCGCAGACGTGCATTTTCGCATCCGGGCATGAATCTGCGCAGGGCTTCGATGGCGAGCATCGACTGACGGCGGCCCTCGATCTCTCCCTTGGTTAAACTGTCGGGGTCCGTGCCATCGATCTCGGCCAGATGGATGAGGTTCATGTAAGTCAGCTCACCCGTGTCATGCATCGCGCCCCAGGTTCCGGCAATCGTGTTCAGGTGCGACGGGATCAGCCCCTCATCAATCGCTTGCTGGAACGGTTTGTGCACGAAGGGTGAGAACATGTCGTCCTCCTTACCGCTCGTTTCGATGTTCCATTCACCGCCGCCGCCCCAATCCTTGTAGGTCTGCGGATCGGATTTGACGCCCTCCATAAAGGCGCGCTTGTCGACACCGGCCAGATGGAACATGACAGAGGCTGCCATCATGTCTTCGCGGGCGGTTTTGTGGGTCGGCGCACCGGCGCGGTGAGCCACATCCGCGTCGCCCGTGGCGTCGATCACCACCTTAGCCAGGATCGCCTCGCGCCCCGCTTTGGATTCGGTGATTATCCCGGTGATCCGGTCGCCTTCCATGATCGGAGCGACGAACTGCCGGTGCAGCATAGGATGCACGCCTGCCTCTTCGACTAGTTTGTCGGCGACAAGCTTGAAGCCCTCACTATCCAGCTCATAGCTTAGCGACTGGCTCTCCGGAACTGCGGCGCCCATATCCTTGGCACGAGCTTCGAACTCCATACCAATTCCGCCGGCCTCGACTGTCTGCTCATGGCGATACCAGGCGAACCCTTCGACCCCTACGGCCGTGATATTGCCGCCCATACAGCCGAAGCGGTCAACAATCGACACGTCGACCCCGGTGCGGGCCGCGGCCAGTGCTGCGGCCAACCCTGCCGGACCTGACCCGACCACAAGAACGTCTGTCTGATGAACAACCGGTATTTGGCGAGCCGGTTCCTGAATGGTCTGCATGGGTGCCCCTTGGATCTAACTTTTCAGTCACAATCAAAGAGCCTGACTGGGTGGTCAATCAAAAAACCGACTGGTCCGAGGTCGCAAAATCGCCAATGGCCGATTGCCCCCACCGGGGCATTGGCATATGCACCTTTTAATGTCCGAATTCACCTTTAAAGGTTCAACAATGCGCCTCAGCCGTTACTTTCTGCCCGTTCTCAAGGAAAACCCCGCCGAGGCTCAGATCGTCAGCCACCGGCTGATGCTGCGCGCCGGGATGATCAAGCAAGCTTCTGCCGGTATCTATTCCTGGCTGCCGCTGGGCTTCAAGGTTCTGCGCAAGCTGGAAAACATCATTCATGAGGAACAGGCGCGCGCTGGCCATATCGCGATCCAGATGCCGATCATCCAGTCGGCGGACCTGTGGCGCGAATCCGGGCGGTATGATGACTACGGTCAGGAAATGCTACGTATGAAGGACCGGCATGACCGGGATATGCTGTTCACGCCGACCGCCGAAGAACTGGTCACCGATATCTTCCGCGGCCATGTCAGCAGCTACAAGGATCTGCCGCTGACGCTGTACCAGATCCAGTGGAAATTCCGCGACGAAATCCGCCCTCGATTCGGCGTGATGCGCGGACGCGAGTTTTACATGAAGGACGGCTACAATTTCGATCTGACTAAAGAAGACGCGCTGCACGCCTATAACCGCCATTTGGTCACTTATCTGCGCACGTACGAGCGCATGGGCCTGCAAGCCATCCCGATGCGCGCCGATTCCGGTCCTATCGGTGGCGACAACACGCATGAATTCCTTGTGCTGGCCGATACTGGTGAATCGGAAGTGTTCTATGACAGCGCCGTCACCGACCTGACCTTTGGGGACCGTCAGATTGACTATGACAGCCGCGAACAGTGTCAGGCGATCCTCGAAGAGTTTACCTCGAAATACGCCCGCACCGATGAAACCCACGACGAGGCGCTGTTCAATCAAGTCCCTGAAGAGCGTCGCCGCGTCGCGCGCGGGATTGAGGTTGGTCAGATCTTCTACTTCGGAACCAAGTATTCCGAGGCGATGGGCGCGACTGTACAAGGCCCCGATGGCAAGCCGACGCCTGTTCATATGGGCAGCCACGGAATCGGCGTCAGTCGTCTGGTCGGCGCGATCATCGAAGCCAGCCATGACGACAAGGGCATCATCTGGCCCGAGGGCGTCACACCGTTCCATTGTGGTATCGTGAACCTGAAACAGGGCGATGACGAGGCCGACGCCGCCTGTGACAAGATCTACGGCGCGCTGACTGCACTGGGACTGGACCCATTATATGATGACCGCAAGGAGCGGGCAGGCGGCAAGTTTGCCACTATGGACCTGATCGGACTGCCCTGGCGCATCACAGTGGGGCCGCGTGGCCTGAAAAATGGTGTGGTTGAACTGACCTGCCGCCGTACCGGCGAAAGCGAAGAGCTGTCCCCCGAAGCCGCCGTTACCAAGATCGCCGAGATTTATGAGCACATCGCCTGACAACGCTGATGCGCCGCTGATTTCGGTCATTACCGCGACCTTTAATCTGCTATCGCAAGGACGGCAGGACAGCTTTCGCGAGGTGATCGGATGCATGGTGCGTCAGGGCTGTGACAGAGCCGAACATATCATCCAGGATGGGTCGTCGACTGATGGAACAGTCGAATTCCTGCAAGAACTGACTGCGGACGCGCCGCGCACTCGGCTGTTCAGCGAACCGGACACTGGTTTGTATGACGCGATGAACAAAGGCGCGCGGGCGGCGCGTGGGGATTATCTGTTGTTCCTAAACTCGGACGACTCACTGGCGTCCGACGACATTCTCAACTTGGTCGCCGACCAGCTAGAGATATCGCGACCAGATTTTCTGTTTGGGTCCACCCTGCGTCGGTTCGAGGATGGCTCGGAATCCTGCGAAAAACGAATGTCGCTGACAGCGATCCTGCAACGGATGCCGTTCTGCCATAACTCGGTGCTGATAAAGCGGGATGTGTTTTTGGTGTTGGGCGGGCACGACACCCAATTCAGCGTCGCTGCCGATTATGACCTGATACTGCGCCTTTTGACCGAAGGATATCAGGGCGCGCGCATTGACGATCCGATTTCCATGTTCTGGGGCAGGGGCGTCACAAGCGATGATGACGCCACTGCCGAAGACTACGCCCGTGTCTGGCTGAATTACTACGACGGTTTCAAGGCCGCCCAAAGCCTGACACAACGCGATTTCGTCAGGTTTTACCAACGCGGTCACATGCCCGCAGCACTTATCCTCGAACGAATGTTAAAGCCCGGAACGTCGGACGCCATCAAAGCTGCCGCGCGCCACAGTCTGTGGAAAACCACACGCCGATCTGTTCAGTTCTGGCGCAGTTTTTAAGCGCGCCCCACAGTCGGTCGAGCGGTCAGAACGTCTCCGTCTGCCTCCTGGCCGCGTGCTACAACGATCGGACGGCCCAGCCGTCGCACCAGATCTCTGAACTCAAGGCCCAGAAAGCGCAGACCGCAAATCCGGTCTCCGGTGGTTTGATCGGTAATGCACATCCGTCCATCCCGAAAGACCAGGCGATATCCCTTGTCGTTCAGAATGTCGGTCAGACCTGCCCAGCTTGCGGCGCTGGCAAAGATCGGAAGGATCGTTGCACGCAGAAGAACCGCGGATTCACAATCCAGTTCTGTTGATGTTTGTCGGACCGAAATTACGTCCGGTTGTTCAGTTTCAATTCGAATACTCATGAGCGACCCCCGCTCTAAAAAATGTATTCCCCCACAATCAGGGTGACAAAGTTTCTAAAAATAAGCAAAACGCGAAATAAAGTTGCGTCTAAAATGTTGCATTTTGAGTTCAGTTTGCCTCGCCATGCTCACATTGACTTCATACCTGAAACAATGGCGGGCTGTCTGTGAAGAGTGTCACAACCGGTGGGGTATTTAGGCAAGAACTGATCTCCTTAAGTTCGAGTGGCCCTTTGGCTGATAACATGAGTGATTCGCGAATTCGTGTCCTTGTGAGTGAATTTGACCGCGTGGAAATAGCTGATAAACGGTGCAAAACGATGAAAGGGCCCGCGCTTTGTTGAGTTTCGCGACCGTCGTGTATTCCAAGGACTTTCCACTGCTAGAGCTTCAGGCGCTTTCTTTTGCCCGTTTTGTCGATCCGGACATAGTTTCGTCGATCCACGTGATTATGAATGACAGTGACGAAGATTCGCTCAGGGCAAAAATCGAACCCCTCTTGGCTTCATATGGTCCGCTGCGATCCAAGGTTCAGGTCCTGGGCGGCGACGAACTGTTGTTGCAGCCCGGCCAATATGCGCGACGGCCTTTGGTAGATCGCATCTTGATCGAAAACCGCTTTCGTATCCCTGGCATTCGCAGGCAGGGGTGGCGTGGGGCTAACGGGTATCGCAGTCAGCAATTCCTGAAATTGGGCGCCGCGCGCGTTGCGTCATCGGAAAACATGGTGATCATGGACACCAAGAATATCTTTCTGCGCAGCTTTGATCCGGCCGAGTTTTTTGCTGACAGTGGGGCGGCAAGGATCGCCTTTATGGCCATCCAAAGCGATTTTCACCGCAAATGGCTGACCGAAAGCCTTGATGCATTAGGTGCGTCGGGTATTGACCTCAAGGGATTAAGGACCACGACGTTTGCCACCCCTTTTGCGATGCGCCGGTCCCTTGCATTGGCGCTGCTGGACGAGATCAACGAACGGTACGGTTCGGTTCAGGGGCTGTTCGGATCGCGCCGGCGACCGTCCGAGTTCATGCTGTTGAACGCATATTGTCTGAAATCATCCGATGGCTATGCGCCGTGGTTCGAGGACCGGGCGCAATGCAACATTGGGCTTTGGCCGTCGTATTCGCCAGAGACACTGGCGTCGCAGCTGGCCATGCTTGATGATCCCTCTGCTTTGACGCTGGGCCTGCACAATCGTGCTTTGTCACTATTGCCTGACAACCTTCGGGACCTTGTGTTTTCCGAGTTGGAAAGCAGGGGCGTTTGCGACCGATCGCGCGCTGAAAAGGTGCTAAACCGCGCGGCAACGCTGACCGGCTGACAACCGGCTTGACCATCCGGTGAAATGCCGAAAGGGTCGCGACAACAAAATAACCGGAGCAGGCATGGCCAAAACACCCCCGCCCTTTGCCCCATTTGAATGGAAAATCGCCTGGCGTTATCTTCGCGCACGCCGCGCCGAAGGTGGCGTCAGCGTGATGACATGGATTTCCTTGATTGGGATCACATTGGCCGTCTTTGCCCTGATCGCCACTTTGGCTGTTCGTTCCGGATTTCGGTCCGAGTTCGTCGGCACCATTCTGGGCGCGAACGCCCATGTGACTGTGTATTCCGCCGGAGAGTTCGACGCGCAGGGCCGGGTGGACCGCACGATTGCGGACTATGACGAAATGACCAGCCGTATCGCGCAGGTTCCGGGCGTGGAACGTGCGGCACCGCTGGTCAAAGGGCAGGTTCTGATTACCAATCGCGACCGCAGCAGCGGGGTTGAGGTTTTTGGTATCCGCCCCGACGACCTGCGAGATCTGCCCGGCGTCGCGGAAAGCGAACAGGCCGTCGGTGATCTGACCCAGTTTCAGGACGGTGAGGAAGTGATCGCTATTGGATCTGGCGTGGCGCGCAGCATCGGGGCGACGGTTGGTGATACGGTCAAGTTGACCTCACCCAATGGGGTAAAAACCGCCTTTGGGACATCGCCTCGGGTGAATGCCTATCGGGTAGTCTATGTGTTCTCGGCTGGGCGGTACGATATCGACCGAACGCGCGTTTACATGCCATTCACTCAGGCCCAGAGTTTCTTCAACCGCGACGGTGTGGCGGATGAGATCGAGGTAATGGTCGAACGTCCTGAAGAATTGACTCCGGTTCTGATCCCGATCCTTGAAGCCGCCGAGGGGCGCAGCCAGCTTTGGACGTGGCAGGACGCCTCGGGTGGTTTTCTGCGGGCGCTCGAGGTCGAGGACAATGTGATGTTCATCATCCTGTCGATACTCGTCTTGATCGCAGCAATGAATATCGTGTCCGGCCTGATCATGCTGGTGAAGAACAAGGGGCGCGATATCGGTATCTTGCGTACAATTGGTCTGAGCGAAGGTTCGGTTTTGCGGGTCTTTTTCATCTGTGGCGCGTTCACCGGCATCATCGGCACCGCAATGGGAGTGATCCTCGGCTGCCTGTTTGCCATCTATATCGACCCGATTTTCTCATTCGTGAACTACGTCATGGGCGGTGGAGTTTGGGACCCGTCCATTCGCGGTATCTATTCCCTACCGGCCGAACTGCATCTGACGGATGTACTCAAGGCGATTGGGTTGTCACTGGGGCTGTCGTTCATCGTCACGTATTTCCCGGCCCGCCGCGCGGCGCGGCTGAACCCGGTTGAGGCGTTGCGCTATGAATAATGTGACGATGCGGCTGAACGGCCTGACGAAGACCTATCTCAAGGGCACACCGGGTGAGGTGCAAGTGCTGCGCGGTGCCGATCTTGAGCTGCGCGCTGGCGAAGCCGTGGCGCTGGTCGCGCCATCCGGGGCTGGCAAATCTACCCTGTTGCACATAGCCGGTTTACTGGACAAACCGGATGAGGGAGCGGTTGAAATCGCGGGTCAGAATGTTGCGGGCAGGGGGGACCGAACCCGCACAGCACTACGGCGGCAAGACGTGGGCTTTGTCTATCAGTTCCATCATTTGCTGCCCGAATTTACCGCGCTGGAAAACATCACTCTGCCGCAACTGGCCAACGGCAAGTCAGAGAAAGTAGCGCAAGACAGGGCGATGAATTTGCTAAGTCGCGTAGGCGTCGCGGAACGCGCTGACCATCGTCCCGCCGCCTTGTCTGGGGGCGAGCAGCAGCGGGTCGCGTTTTGTCGGGCACTGGCAAACAAGCCGCGCGTTTTGCTGGCGGACGAGCCGACCGGTAATCTGGATCCCGCAACCTCGGATCAGGTATTTGACACGCTGATGGCGCTGGTCCGCGAAGAGGGCCTTTCGGCTCTAATCGCCACGCACAACATGGATCTGGCGGCGCGAATGGATCGGAAATTACGGCTGGAGGCTGGTGTTCTTAAGCCAGTTGAGTGATGGCCACACCAACGGCCATCACGGCGATGCCCCCGGCCCGTATCCAGGTCAGCGGTGTGATCTGCGCCCCGAACAAGCCAAAGTGATCAATGGCCGCTGTGCTGATCAACTGCCCCAGTAGGACGAAGAACACTGCGTTGCCGACCCCGAAATGGGGCGCAACATGGGTGATTGAGAGAACGTAGAACGCAATCAGGACACCGGCCAACAGCAAATGTTTCGGAGCTTGGGCCACCTTGGACAGCGCTTCCAGTCCCGGGAACAGCAGCATGACCAGGGTTGACGCCACAAACGCGATAGCAAACAGGATAACGGCAGCGGTTGTCGGTGATCCGATCAATTTGCCCAGAGCGGCATTCAAAGCTGCCAGAATCGGGACGCCGATCCCGGCCGCCAGCATAATGGCTGCGTATTGTGTCATTGCCCGTATCCTCCCGCTTCGTTGATCTGGATCATTGCGCCAAGCCGTCCTGTGGGCAAGCCTGCAAATGTCAATCGTGACAGGAGGATGCAATGATCAGACCGATGTTTGTGGCAGCTTGTGCGAGTGTTGCTGCATCGGCGTCTCAGGCCGCAGCGCAGAACGTGGAAACCGGCGCCGAGCTTTATCAGCATTATTGCGCGACGTGTCACGGGATTGATGCGACGGGGAATGGGCCAATGGCGGGCGTTCTGGTGATCCAACCCACTGATTTGACACAACTGACGTCAGTTGGTGGTGTATTTCCAACAGCCCGGGTTGTGGCGCGGATCGACGGGCGCGATCCCTTGGTCAGCCATGGCAGCCCGATGCCGATTTATGGCCCGTATTTCGACGGGCAGGATACCTCGATGAAAACTCCGGACGGCCAGCCGATCCTGACCAGTCAGCCGATTGTGGATCTTGTGGCGTATCTGGAGACGCTGCAATAGGGCTTAGCTTTCGCGGCAAATCCCTTCGATTTTCGCTCCGCTCCAAGGAATGACAACGGCACGCTCGCGTTCCGCGCCGGGCAGTGGGGACAGGTCAAAATGCGCCCCCAACATCTCATGCAGCCGCTGCGTGCGTGGCGCGGTCGGATCCAATGCCCGGCAACAGATATATTCCTCAACGATCGCCCCCTGTTGTTCGAAGCCGTAGGACAGAAAATCAGGCGATGTTTTCAGGTCAAACAAGTAGGGGTCTTTGTTTCCGCCGTGCTCTGCAGCCGCGCGAAGCGGATGATAACCGGTTGTTCGGCGGTTCTGCCACTGCCAGACATGAGTCAGTTCGTGCGCCAGCAACATCCCGGCAATCAGGTCCATTTGTTCCGGGAAGTCGGACATATAATCTTCGAGGTACCATTCCTGCGTGAAATAGACCTTGTCGAACAATGCAACGGCAGCCGGTTTGGCGGTCACAACACCCTCTTTGGTTGGCGGCAGGATACGTTCCCGGCAGGCAAGGCGCGGTCGGTCCTTGCGGTAGAATGTGATAGGTGCAACCGGGGCACCTTCAACAAGACGCACACGATCCAGGTCAAGCGTGTCTCCCTGAACAGCGCTTGCAAAGGCGCGTTCCTGATCCGTCAAAGGGCGACCGCAGGCTGCCAGCAGAAAAAGAAGCGTCATCAAAATGCGAAGGGCCATGACCAAAGCCTAATGCGAAGTGCCCGTGCTGCAACCCGTTTTCACAGGCTCATTGCCAAAACCCTGCTGATTTCCGTCAGAGATCGACCGGATTGTTTCATCCATGTGTTAAAGGCCTCTTGTACCGCAGCCATCGCCTTTTTCGAGGTTGCGGCTTTGTCGATCACACCTTCGGCAATCAGACGCGCGGTGACGTCTTGCGAAAGGATAAAGCTGTCGCGCCCTGCAAATCTCATGGCGTATTGGGCTGACGCCCCGCCCAGACGTGACCCTCGTTTTGCCAACATCGCTAACAGACCGACATAGTCCTCAGATGGCCATGCCCCAAAGACCTGCCCCGCACCACCTTCTTCACGGAGCTCCAGTAAAAAGGCGGCATTGTCACGGACGGTCGCGATTTTGGTTCCGTTGCGAACAATGCGCGTATCCTGCAGTAAGGCGTCGAACTTCTCATCATCCATGAAAGCGCAGCGCCCGACGTCGAAACCGTCAAATGCGGTTTCAAACCCATCCCATTTATTTTCGATGACTTTCCAGTTGAACCCGGCTTGAAAGATAGTCTTTGTGATGATCGACAGCCAGCGATCATCAGGCATCTCGGCAAGTTCGGCGATGCTTTTGGGCTTGGTCAGCTTTTCATTCAGGGCATCGCTACCACCGTGGCGATTGGCAGCCATTTTAAAAATTTCATCGAAGTGATGCATCAACTGTGTCCTCCACCAACAAAGTTGCCTGTTGAGCACTGCGTTGCAAGGTCTCAAAGAGAGAGAGTTTTTCGGCTTTTACTGCTTCTGAAGTCAAAAAGAGCAAAAAAACCGAATACCAGGAAAAGAAATGCTCGACAAAACAGGGGATTCGGGTTTGTGATTGACTCGTCAATCAACGACCCGTGCCAAAAAAGTGCAAACACAACATCACGGGTGATCAGTACAGCGCAGCAAGAGGGACTTGCAGCTTGGTACAAGGTGAAAATCTACGCCTTTGTTCAAAGTGGCCACTTTCCTTTTGCAGCCAATATTGTGCATGTTGCGACATGGTATTGTCGTCCTTGAAACCGACCAGCGCTTAATTGAGCGCTGAGGTGGACGAGAAAGAAAAAAGACAGGGAGAATGTCGATGAAAAAACTCAGTGTCAGCCTTTTGGCTTTGATGGTAGCCGGTTCCGCCTCTGCCGCCGATATGGGCGCCGTGGACGAGCCGATTAAACTGGCGATCAACGAATGGACTGGTCAGCACGTGACAACCCATGTGGCGGGCGAAATGTTGAAGGCCGCAGGCTACAACGTTGAATACGTGACCGCCGGTATGATGAACCAGTTCCAGGCGATCGCAGATGGCGACATCACTGCAACGCTGGAAATCTGGTCGTCGAACGTCTCGGATGAATACGCCAAGAAAATCGAAGAAGGCACTGTCGTCGAGATCGGTGATCTGGGTCTGGATGCCAAGGAAGGTATCGCTTATCCAGCGCACGTGGCGGATCTGTGCCCGGGACTGCCCGCATGGGAAGCGTTGAAAGACTGCGCGCAAGTCTTTGCAACTGCTGAAACGCTGCCCGGTGGCCGTCTGGTCGACTATCCTGCCGATTGGGGTACGCCCGGCGCCGACCGTATGACCGGTCTTGAACTGCCGTTCAAAGCGGTTCCTGCCGGATCTGAGGGCGCTCTGATCGCCGAACTTCGCGCCTCGACCGAGCGCAAGTCGCCGCTGCTGATCACCTTCTGGCAGCCCCATTGGGCGATGTCGGCCTATGACGTGCAGTTCGTTGAATTGCCCGCAGGTGAAGAGGCGTGCTTTAACGATCCGGCATGGGGTCCGAACCCGAACGCCGTTAATGATTGCGATTTCTCACCCTCGCGCATCTTCAAGGCCAGCTGGAACGGTATGGAAGACAAGTGGCCTGCAGCCTATGAGATCCTGTCCAACTATCAGCTGGCGGTCGAGGACCAGCAGCCGATGATGGGCGCGATCGACGTTGACGGCGGTCAGGTCGAAGAGGTTGTCGCCGAATGGATGTCTGCGAACGAAGACAAGTGGCGTCCGGTTGTTGACGCGGCAACTCAGTGAGTTCGCATAAGTGACTGACGCGAATACGCCAGCCATTGCCTGCCAGAATCTCTGGCAGGTCTTTGGCCAAGGTGCAGATAAAGCCCTGACCGACGCGCTGTCTCGGTCAGGGAATGACGCAGACCAAGCTGCCGCCGATCTGCGCGAACACGGGTTCATTCCGGCTGTTCAGGACGCCAATTTCGAAGTCAAAGAGGGCGAGCTTTTCGTCATCATGGGGCTGTCCGGGTCAGGAAAATCCACGCTGATCCGCTGTATCTCGCAATTGTTGCCCGGCACGGGTGGCGAAATCCGGGTCGACGGTGAAAACGTCATCGGCGCGTCAAAGAAGGCTTTGACCGAATTGCGGCGCAAAAAGCTGGGAATGGTGTTCCAGCATTTCGGCCTGTTTCCACATATGACTGTGGCGGAAAACGTGGCCTATCCGCTGCGGGTGCAGGGCGTTGGAAAAAAGGAACGTCTGGCGCGCGCGCAAGAAGTGATCTCGTTGGTTGGATTGGAAGGTCGCGAGGACAGTTTCCCCCGTCAGCTTTCGGGTGGTCAGCGTCAGAGGGTGGGGATTGCGCGGTCCCTCGCCGTAAATCCCGATATCTGGTTTCTGGATGAGCCGTTCTCGGCCCTCGACCCCCTGATCCGCCGGCAGTTGCAGGACGAATTCCTGCGCATACAGGCCACGCTGAAGAAATCCATCGTGTTTATTACTCACGATATCCAAGAAGCACTGAAACTGGCCGACCGAATTGCCATCATGCGCGACGGCAAGATCGTTCAGATTGGCACGCCGACGGATATCGTTTTGCGCCCCGTAGACGACTACGTGCGCGAATTCTCGAAAGACGTGGCCAAGGGGCAGCACGCAAAGGTTGCCTCGGTCATGCGGGATGAATCTGAGCGTGGCCCTGACGATCCGGGCCTGACCACGTCCATGACATTGGATGCAGCACTTGCGCATTGCATGGAGCTGTACGAACCCGTGCCGGTGCGGGACGAAAACGGCAACATTGTCGGGACGGTTCATCCTTCTGATCTCGCCGCCGCGCTACAGGTAGAAGAAACATGACTGCTGTGGCAGATATCCCGGCTCAACCCGTGTCGCGCCTTACGATAGGTGCGAAGGCTGCATTAATCACCGTCATCGTTGGTGCGATTTGTCTTGCGTTGGAGGGCGTTGCGCCTTGGTTGGTCAAGTGGCCCACCACGTGGGAACTGCCCGCCACACAATGGGTTGGCGCGTTTCTGGATTGGTTTCTGAACGGTATCAAACCGGCGATGCGTTTGTTTTCCGACCTGATGGCTTACCCAATGAACTGGGCCAATTTCGTGTTGGGTAACACCCCGTGGCCTATTCTGATCGGTCTGGTGACAGCGCTGGGTTGGTTTCTAGGCGGTTTGCCGATGGCTGCGCTCGGGTTCTTTGGCCTGTGTTTCGTGCTGGCCTCAGGCTACTGGGCCGAGAGTATGAATACGCTCGCGTTGGTTGCTGTTTCGGTCCCGGTCGCACTGATCGTCGGCGGTGCCATCGGTATCCTCGCCAACGAAGTTCCGCGGGTGAAGTCGTTTGTGCAGGCGGTGTTGGACGTGATGCAAACGGTTCCGACCTTTGCCTATCTAACGCCGCTATTGCTGTTGTTCGGTTTTGGTCCCGTGGTGGGCCTGATCGCCTCGGCCATCTACGCGGCTCCGCCCATGGCACGCAATGTTATGCTGGGTCTGGAGCGGGTCGAGCCGGAAATCAAAGAGGCCGCAATCATGTCCGGCGGCACACGGTTTCAGCAGCTATTTCAGGTCGAAATTCCCGCCGCCGCGACGCAGATCATGGTCGGCGTGAACCAGTGTCTGATGGCCGCCCTGTCGATGGTCATCATTGCCGCCGTGATCGGCGGGTTCAACGACATAGGTTGGGAAGTCCTTCTGACCATGCGCAAGGCGCAGTTTGGCGAGTCGCTGATGGCTGGTCTGGTCATCGTGGTCTTTGCCGTGGTGATCGACCGGATGAGTGGCACGCTGGCCACCGAGCGCAAGCGTTATGATCAACGTGTCGTCTGGGCGGTTCTGGGCTTTACGGTCCTGTTTACCGCCGCCTTTTGGGCGTGGCTGCCGAACCCATCCGAACTGACCCTGCTGGACCCAATGGCTGAGGCCGTCGACAGCGGGCTGACCGCGTTCACGCAGGCTAATGGTCCTTGGCTGGATGCGCTCAAGAACAACTCGCTGTTCTATGTTCTGTTGCCGCTGCGGATCGGTCTGGATCAGGCGGTTCTACCGTTCACCTGGGGTTTCCAGTGGACAGCAGGAATGAGCTTCGGCCTCTTTGCTGCCGGTGCTGTTGTCGCCGCGCTAATGGCATGGCGCGGACATCTGACAGGCGGTCTGGTCGTGCTGATCCTGATCGGAATGCTGGAAACCGGCATCTCGAACCTACCGTGGCCCTTCGTTCTGACTGGCGCGGCCGCGCTCAGCTATGCTGCGGGCGGCTGGCGTCTGGCAGCGCTTTCGGTTGGGTTGCTGTGCACCATCCTCGTTTCCGGCCTGTGGGAACGCGCCTTGCTGTCGCTCTACCTCAGCGGCGCTGCGGTGTTTTCCTGCGCCGCCGCAGGCGGCCTGATCGGTCTGGCCAGTGCCGTATGGTCGCCGGTCTGGAAGGTCGTTCGTCCAGTCTGCGACATGCTGCAGACGATCCCTCTGTTCGTTTTTCTGATCCCGGTGCTGATGGTTTTTCAGATTGGCGAGTTCTCGGCCTTTCTGGCGATCTGTGCCTACGCCATCGTCCCGATGATCCGCTACACGCGGCACGGTTTGGTCAACACCCCGGAAGAGATGATGGAGGCCGCAATCTCAAGCGGCGCGACCGAGTGGCAGATCATGCGCGACGTCCGTGCGCCCTATGCCGCGCCAACGATCCTGCTGGGTCTGAACCAGACCATCCTCTATGCATTTGCCATGCTGGTGATTGCGGCGCTGATTGGGACCACCGGTCTGGGGCAGTCGATCTATCTGGCGCTGGGTCAGGCGGATGTGGGTCTGGGTATCTCGGCCGGAGCGGCGATGGCGATTTTGGCGTTGGTCGCCGACCGTATCGTGCAGGGCTTTGCCGAAGAACAGCGTAAAGCTCTGGGGCTTTAAAATGGGGCAGGGGCGGTGTGTCCGCCCCTTTTCCCCCGCACTTGATTTTGGACAAAGACCGGACAGTAATCGGGGCATAGATCCTGCGTAACACGTTCGGAGATTACTATGACCGGTTGGGCCTTCTTCCTCGCAGCATTGATCACCTTCCTTCTTAGCCACGCCATCCCGGTGCGTCCTGCCGTGCGCGGGCGGCTGATTGAAACGTTGGGGCGCAGGGGATATTTCGCGGCCTATTCCGGATTGTCCTTGCTGGTGCTGGTATGGCTGATCGTCGCCGCAGCACAAGCGCCTTACGTTGAGGTCATACCACCGCTTGCCATTTTTCGCTGGGTACCACTCTTGGTGATGCCGATCGTGTGTTGGCTGGCGGTTGCAGGCTTGTCGATCCAAAACCCGTTCTCTTTTGGCGGGATGGGGCGCCGCGCCTTCGATCCTGAAAAACCGGGCATTCTGCGGACCACGCGTCACCCAATTCTTGCGGCCTTGATGCTGTGGGCTGGGGCGCATCTGCTGGCCAATGGCAGTCTGTCACACGTAATCCTGTTCGGGCTTTTTGCAGGTTTTGCGGCTGTCGGTATGGCCCTGATAGATCGCCGTAAACAACGCGATATGGGAATGGAATGGACCAGGTTGTCTCGCAATACGGCCCGGTTGTCGTTGCGTGCGCCTCGTCCTTGGCCACGGCTTTGGGTCTGGATGGTTTCAGCCACCATCTTCATGGCGCTGCTTCACCTGCACGCACCTGTGATTGGGTTGTCACCACTGCCGTGAATCAAGAGAGTGGTCGCGCGGGTACTTGCGTGCTATCTGGAATGTCACAAATCTGTACTAAGGGGTCCTTGGATGCATCTGGCCTATGTTACCACCACCGACCGCGGCGCGACGGACCGCTTGCTGAGCGCGGTTGCCGAACACTTGCTTGCCAACGGCGCGGCTCTGGCTGGGGTGGTGCAAACCAACACCGAATGCGCGGATAGCAGCAAATGTGACATGGATGTCCGGGTTCTGCCCGAGGGCGAGACCATTCGCATTTCCCAATCCCTTGGTGAGCAATCGCGCGGTTGTCGTCTGGACCCTGCAGCGTTGGAGCAGGCCGTTGGATATGTGACCGCTTCGCTGGCCGACGCACCGCAGCTGCTGATCATCAATAAATTCGGCAAACATGAGGCGGACGGGCGTGGTTTTCGCCCTGTGATCGCCGAAGCGCTGGCGCAAGATATTCCCGTCCTTGTCGGTGTGAACGGTCTGAACAAAGAAAAATTCGACGAGTTCACAGGTGGCGCGGCCGAACAGATCACGGCTGATCCGGAAAGCATCGTTGAATGGTTCAACCGCGTCACCGCGCAGCGTGAGGCTGCGGCCTGACAAAACTCCCGTAGGGTAAGCTTCTGTTTTCCTGACTTGTTTCGTTCCACATGTGCTGCAATCCTCTTTCTTGGAGGAGACAGAGCATGTGGACCAACTGGGCCGGAAATCAGCACGCGGATACGACAATAGCGTGCCCGACGTCGATTGCCGAGCTGCAAAAAGAAATCGCGCAGCCTCAAACCCTGCGGGTCTTGGGTGCGGGGCATTCCTTTACGCCGATTGTGGCCGGTGGTGACCGGATCGTGGATTTGTCGGGATTAGACCTGCCAACGATCGGCGACGTCGAGCAGGATCGGGTGTGGGTCAACGCCAACGCGCGGCTACGCGATCTGTCACCGGCGCTGGCGGACAAGGGGCTGGCGTTCCGCAATCTTGGGGACATCAATACGCAATCACTGGCCGGCGCGGCGTCGACCGCCACCCATGGGACCGGGCGTGAAATGCCCTGCCTTTCGGCAGAAATCACCGCCGCAAGGTTGGTCGGGGCAAACGGAGAGATCCTGACCACGGATGATATCCCGCTTGAGATGGTCCAGGTCAGCTTGGGGATGTTGGGCGTATTGACCGAAACACAGATCTCGGTCGTGCCAAAGTACAACCTGCGTCGGCAGGTTCAACTTTGCACGGTCGAGGATAGTCTGGCCACGATGCATCAGAATTGGGCAGAGAACCGGAATTTTGAGTTTTTCTACATCCCGTTCACCGGAAAAACCGTCGAACTTCGTCATGCCATCACCGATGCCCCAGAAGGCAAAGCGCCACGCGATCTGGATATGATCGCTGTAAAGGTCCTGAAACTTGCACGAAGCGCGGGCAGGGTGAGCGAGGGGTTGCGCAGTGCATTACTGAAGTTACTGACAATGGCGCAGTCCGACGAAGATTACGTCGGCGAAAGCTGGCGGGTTTTGTGTAGTGATCGGCACATTCCGTTTAAGGAAATGGAGTACCATCTGCCGCCCGATGTAGCGGTGGATGTTCTGCAAGAGCTTCTGACGCGCCTGCATCGCGATCACAAAAACATCTACTTTCCGATCGAAGTACGCCAGACCGCTGGTGACACGGCCTGCCTGTCTCCGTTTCAGGGCGGGCCGCGCATTTCCATCGCAATTCACACAGACGCAGGTGAAGATCACAAACGGTACTTCGGAGCCATTGAGCCGCTATTTGTCGAAGCCGGAGGCCGCCCGCATTGGGGCAAGATGCACAATCTATCCTACAAGGACCTGTCAGTGATGTACCCGGATTTCGACCGGTTTTGTGCGCTGCGCGAACAGCTGGACCCACAGGGTAAGTTTCTGACCCCCGCGCTTGCCCGGTTGTTTCGGCCATGAACGCCGCGGGCTTGAAGCACCTGTCAGAGTCCCTGCGATCCTACGGCGTGGACAAGCCTGTCGTTGCGGTGAACTTGGACCTTCTGGACGCCAATTGTTCTGTCGCGGACGGGGTTGCCGATGCCGGACTGGCCCGCAGATTGGTCGCCAAGTCTCTGCCGTGTCTGCCCTTGCTGGACTTCATTCGCGAGCGGATTTCGACCTCTGGCCTGATGACGTTTTCCGAGCCTATGTTGCAGGCGCTTTTGACGGCTGAGCCCGATACGGATCATCTGATCGGAAAGCCTTTGCCAGTCAGTTCGGCCGCGAGGCTGCTGGCCGCCTGTCCTGATGCTGCAGGGCGCGTGCAATGGTTGATCGACACTCCGACGCGACTTGCAGAGTATCTGGCGCTGGCCTCGGACCGCCAAACACCGCTTCGTTTGTCGCTTGAGTTGGATATTGGCCTGCATCGCGGCGGAGTTGACCCTCAATCCGTGTCAGAGCTTGTCCAACAGATCGTGGGGCACCCATATGGGAATCTGTCTGGGGTGATGGGGTACGAGGCGCATTTGGCCAAACTTCCGGGCATTTTGCGCAAACGTGCTGCAAAGGCCAGCGCAGATGCGTTCGCAGCTGCCCTCGTGGCTTTGCCGCACGCCGGGGAAGGCTTGTGTCTGAACACTGGCGGCAGCCTGACCTTTCAATCCTATCTTTCCCAGGGTGCGGCAAACGAGGTCGCATTCGGCTCGGTCCTGGTAAAGCCCACCGACTTTGATCACGCCACGACGCAGGCTTTCGAACCGGCCGCGTTCATCGCAACGCCGGTCCTTAAGGTCTTGCCGGGTAATGTTTTGCCGGGGATGGAGTTTTTACCTCGGCAAAAAATGGATATTGCCGTCTTTGGCGGCCACTTCCTTGCCCAGCCGGTGTTTCCCGGCGGTTTTGGGTACTCTGCAATCTTTGGCCGTTCCAGCAATCAGGAAGTGTGGACTGGCCCCCGTGCGTCCGACGTGTCGCCGGGTGACATCGCCTTGCTGCGGCCCAGTCAAAGCGAGGCCGTGTTGAATCAATTCGGCACCATGCTTGCCGTTCGAGGCGGGAAGGTCGTTGGCGAATGGAAATGCCTGCCAAACTAGGCGACGGCAATTCTGGGAACGTAGATTTAGCGCGTCAGAGTCGTGGTTGATTACTTTGTCATAAGGCAGCTCGGACTGTTCAGGTGGCGATTGGTGCAGGATCGCCGCATTCAGGCTCTCGTTTCGGCGCACAGCACGTGCTTTGCGCAGGCAACAGCCTGTAGCATCTGCTCTCCAAACTGCCTTGCGCCAGCCAAGCCCCGACTTTTGTGGGTGCCCTGCCGTATGCTGGTTGCGAATAGAAAACTTGGAGGCTTTTTTCGTTTCCGGAGGCAAGACTGGTGGTCCAGGCGCGATGCCCAACCCATGTCAACAAAATGCAACAGAGGCTCACAATCGAACGCCAATGCGCGTCAAAGTCTTTGGTCAGGCGATCTGTATATGTTTGGAAAGATGGTGGGCGACCCTGGAATCGAACCAGGCGTGCGTCTCCGCGAGGGAGTTACAGTCCCCTGCCACACCTTGCGGCCTGTCGCCCACTGTCAGGCGTTGCACCTGACGTGGAGGCGTGATTACTAGCGCCTTGAAGGAGCGTCAACAGGAAAATTTGGCTTTGACGCAGGAAACCGAATTCCCG
Organism: Ruegeria atlantica; assembly: GCF_013033965.1. Taxonomy (GTDB): domain Bacteria; phylum Pseudomonadota; class Alphaproteobacteria; order Rhodobacterales; family Rhodobacteraceae; genus Ruegeria; species Ruegeria atlantica_D. The sequence continues at coordinate 233,895 of NZ_WQFE01000001.1, read as the reverse complement.
GCCCGGAGGCCCAAGAAATGAAGAAACCCAAGTGGGTTGTTGAAAAGGAACAGGCGCGCAAAGCTGCGGCGTCCGAAACTGTTTGGCTGTTCGGTTTGCACGCCGTTCGGGATGCTTTGATGAACCCGAACCGGCAGAAACTGAAACTGATCGTGACGCGGAACGCGCGGGATAAACTGGCCGAAGCGATTGAGTTTGCAGGGATTGAGGCGGAAATTGTCGATCCACGCAAATTCACCGCGCCCATTGATCCCGGTTCGGTTCATCAGGGGGCTGCACTTGAGGTTAAACCGCTTGATTGGGGCGGGTTGGCTGAAAACTGCATTGGGCGTGAACATCCTAGGGTCATTCTGTTGGACCGTGTCACCGACCCGCACAATGTAGGGGCGATTCTTCGGTCGGCCGAAGTGCTTGGGGCTAGTGCCGTGATCGGTACGCGGCACCACTCGGCCCCAGAGACGGGCGCGCTGGCCAAAACCGCCAGCGGAGCGCTGGAGCGTCAGCCCTATCTGCGTGTGCGCAATCTGGCGGATACGATCGTTGAATTGCAAAACATGGGCTTTCTGGTGTTGGGTTTGGACGGTGAGGCCGAACAAACCATCGAGACGGCGTTGGGCGGCAAACTGGATCAACCTGTCGCGTTGGTGTTGGGGGCCGAAGGGCCGGGCCTGCGGCAAAAGACCAAGGAAACTGTCAATCAGCTGGTGAAAATCGACGCATCCGGTGGATTTGGTTCTCTGAACGTCTCAAATGCTGCCGCAATTGCCTTATATGCTTCAAGGCATTGATAGACAGGAGAGAGCCATTTCCAGCCCGACCAAGATCGCAACTTGCTGCTACTGCGGAACGCGCGCCGCGTTGGTTCTGAAGGGGAAGCAGCGCCATGAACTCAGCTGCTCCAGCTGCGGAGCCCCTCTGCATGACCTCAAGATGGTTCCCAAGCGCAAGCTAAACAATGACAAGCCGAAGCGCGACAGCTACAGGACGGCCACCGCATACCAGAACAAAAAGAAAAAGAAGAAAAAGGGGATCTTCGCCCGGGTCATCGATGAGGCCTGGGACGTGGTCGAGGATATCTTTGACTGACGCAGGCTAAAGCGACACGGGCGTTCACAACCGCGTTAATAGGGGTGTTATGCGCGACAAAAGATTGCATTTTGATACCCTGAATTTGTAATCCTGAGCCTGTGATGCCAACTAGACGTTTCATACTTGGTGCGATAGCCGCTGCCGCCTTTCTTCCTGCCGCTTATGCACAGGATATGCCCGTCTTCTACGAAGCCGACGGAGCCGTCATGGACGGCTATGATCCGGTGTCATATTTTCTGGGAGAATCACCGATACGCGGTTTGCCCGAGTATTCCGTTGTCTGGAAAGGGGCGGAATGGCATTTCGCCTCGGCTGAGAATCGTGATCTGTTCGAAAGCAATCCCCGCGCCTTTTCCCCTCAGTTCGGGGGCTACTGCGCATATGCCATGGCTCAAGGTATTTTAAAAAGCACTGATCCGATGCTCTGGGACATGGTGGACGGTAGATTGTACTTGACCCATTCTCCCGAGGTTGAGCAGCTTTGGCGCGGAGATCGTGCAGAGTACATTCACATGGCCGAGGAAAACTGGCCTTTGGTATTGTATCAAAAGTAGGTAAATTCCCTCTTTTTTTGATATGTCATCACAAAAAGGAGACGCGCCTCTTTTTTTCTCAAAACTTATGCCTAAATGTCACAGTGACCGCGGAACGGAACTGCCGCGGGTCATTTCACTGTCCCTCGTTCCAACAACTGGCGCTCAGGTTCGACCTGAGCGCTTTTTTCTTTGCCGGACGGCGTCTAGGGTGACCGCATGACGGATTACACAGACTCCTTCCTGAAAGACATCCTGCGGCGGACCAAAGTGGTCGCCGTCGTGGGCGTATCGATGAACCCGGTACGGCCCAGCTATTACGTTGCGCGCTACCTCTCGCTTAAAGGATACACAGTAATTCCTGTGAATCCCGGTCATGCCGGGAAGGTTCTTTTTGGCCAAACCGTGCAGGCGTCGTTGTCCGAGATTACTCAGCCGGTTGATATGGTCGATATCTTCCGCCGGTCCGAGGCCGTTCCCCCAATAGTCGACGATGCCCTGTCTGCATTTCCCGATCTGCGCACGATCTGGATGCAGATCGGCGTTGAACATCCCGAAGCAGCAGCCCGGGCACAGGCGCGCGGTGTGGATGTAGTTATGAACCGTTGCCCCAAAATTGAATATCAGCGCCTGTTTGGCGAGTTGCGCATGGGCGGGTTCGCGACCGGAGTGATCTCGTCCAAGCTGTGAAGCTAGCCGCTGACATAGGGCAGCAACGCCCCGTATTGTTCCTGACGTCGCTTTTCCAGAACAACGTTGCGGGGCACCCACTCATATCTGGTGTCTTCCGCCAGGGGCGACCAGAACAGCACACCGCCGTACCGCCATGGATCCAGCACCACGCCGTCATACATCGTCTCACCTTTGCGGCTGATGATGGCGGTGCTGTGATCGATCCTGAACCGGTTATCCGCATTCGCTATCGCGCGGTGCAGCTCTAACGTCTTAAAATTCTCTTGCTTCAGTCGACGTTCGATATCCTCGGCCCAATGCCAGCACAGCCCGCGCGGGCGCAGGCCTTTGTTGACCTTGGCATTGTGGATCAGCGGAGGGTCGGTGATTTCATATTCCTGAACCAGCTGCGCGGTATAGGAATAGGCGATGCGGGCCGCGCGGTCAGCTTCTTCGGGGTCGATATCCGGACCAAGGCTGCGGATTTCCGTTGCCAGTCTTTGGACCTCATCGCCGGTCGCGCGCGGTGGTGCCGAACACGCGGCAATCATCACAAGCGAAAGCACAGCCAGTACAACGGCCAAAGCTCTGGTCATTCCCGCGCTCCTCGGTAAGTCCCATACTGATCCCTGACTATACAGGGCAGGACGGTCGGACGGAACCCGCGCTTATGTCTTTGGGCGGGATGCCTTTTCCGCGATACCGCTTGTGCCCTGGCGGCGGGCCAACTCTGCCAATACGTCGTCCAGCGCCACGTCCCGCGCGGCCAGCATGACCAGCAGGTGATAGAGGACATCCGCAGCCTCGGATGTCAGTTTTGCCTTGTCGCCCTTGACCGCTTCGATGATGGCTTCAACGGCCTCTTCCCCGAATTTTTCAGCACATTTCTCAGGCCCCTTGGCCAATAGCTTTGCGGTCCAGCTGGTGTCGGGATCGTCCCCTTTGCGGGCCTCAACTGTAGCGGCCAGTTCGTGCAAGATGTTCATGTCAGCCTCATCGGGATGCCAGCCGCTGCCATGTGTTCCTTGGCTTCGCGGATGGTGTATTCGCCGAAGTGGAAGATCGAGGCCGCCAGCACTGCACTGGCCCCACCTTCCGTCACACCCTCGACCAGATGATCCAGGTCGCCTACACCGCCAGAGGCAATTACCGGTACATCCACCGTATCCGAGATCGCTCGGGTCAGGGGCAAATTGAAGCCTGCTTTGGTGCCGTCGCGGTCCATCGAGGTCAACAGTATCTCACCGGCTCCTTTGGCGACGACGGTTTTGGCGAATTCCACCGCGTCAATGCCGGTGGGCTTGCGACCGCCGTGGGTGAATATCTCCCATTTGCCGGGGCTGACGGTTTTGGCGTCGATGGCACAGACAATACACTGGCTGCCGAACTGATCCGCGGCTTCGGCGATGACATCCGGGTTGGCGACAGCAGCGGAGTTGAAGCTGACCTTGTCGGCCCCCGCCAGCAGCAGCGCGCGCACGTCGTCTTTGGTACGAACACCTCCGCCGACCGTCAGCGGAACAAAGCACTGTTCCGCTGTGCGTTGAACCACATCGAACATGGTGCCGCGGTTTTCATGCGTGGCGTGGATGTCCAGAAAACAAATCTCATCCGCGCCTGCTGCGTCATAGGCTTTGGCAGATTCCACTGGATCACCTGCGTCCCGAAGACCAACGAAATTAACACCTTTGACCACACGGCCATCGGCGACATCCAGACAGGGAATGATACGGGTTTTAAGCATGCCAGCGTCCTTTGTTGGCGCACCTCTAGCGCCAAAACCCCGCCGTTTCCAGTGCTGTCAGGGCACGTTGAGGAAAACGGCGAGGGTAATCGTTGGCTAAGATCTTGCGCTGGTTCTATTGCTTTTTGTCTTTAAGCAATTTGAGAGCGGACAGAAGGTTGGCCTTGTCGTCCGTCCACGGTTCACCCCCGTCCGAAACCACGGGCTGCCATTTTCCGTTCTGGACAAAACTGTCGATCCTGGCTTGATCTGGGCTAACGATCACAACATGCGATTTATGCGCGCCAATTTCTTGGCTGTCCGTTTCGATCTGATGAAACTGGTGCGCCATATGAAGACCAAGCTTGTCCGCAATCCGCGCAAGTGGACCGACCAAATCGTAGTAGCGGTTGCTGATGTGGAACACCAAAACCCCGTCGCCAACCAGTCGCTCTGTGTACATCTGTACAGCTTCTTCTGTGGTCAGATGCAAAGGGATCGCGTCAGAGCTGTATGCGTCCAGGACCAGAATATCGAATGTATAATCTGTCTGAGCCAGAACGATGCGCGCGTCACCCAGATGCGTCGGCGAGTTCGGCGCGCATTCTGAGATATAGGTGAAAAGGGACGGGTCGCGCGCCACCTTATCCACCATGGCGTCTATCTCAAAGAATGCCCATTCCTGCGACGGAAGCTTGTAGCAGGACAAAGCACCGACTCCGAGGCCGACAATTCCGATGCTGTCGGCTTGGCGCCCGAATTCAGATGTTATGACCTGAGCCATTGGTCCCTTGGGATAGTAATAGGACTTCGGAGTTGGTTTTTTGCCAAATTCCGATTCCAGCTGCAAACCATGCAGTGTGGTTCCGTTTTGGTAAATTCTGAGGTCTGCCGTCGAGAACACTGTGTGCGTTCCAAAAAAGCTTCGATCCTGAAGCAGCGCGCCCTTTTGCGGCCAAAGAACCGGCAACATAAGTGCTGCTATAATAGCAATGATACGTGCAGGTTGATTGCGGAACAGGATCAGCGCGGTCAACAGCATCGCGGATGCGGCAACCGCTCGCAAAGCGCCCTTTCCAAGTGGATCTATTCCATCGATCATACCGAAGGAAAAAAGGATCGGGTAGCTGACGATCAGACCAAATGCGAGGTTCCTTGGGGTAACTGCACCTTTTCCGATCAAGAGCAATCCGGCAGCCAAAATAAACGTCAGTTGTGCCTCGACTTCCTGGGCAAATACCAACGGGGCAAGAATGGAATTGAACAATCCACCAAATGCTCCACCCACCGACAAGGCGATGTAGAACACTGTCAATTGCTCTGCCGCAGGTCTCATTTCGTATAGCAATCTGTGTGCATAGAGGGCGATTACAAACAGAACAGGGACATACAGCAAAAAGACGACGGGAGTTTTATGATGATCTATCAGATTTGACAAAAGGACTACACCAGTCGCCAGCGCCAAAATCATTGGAATGTGCAGGGATTTGACACTCAACCATTTCAGTTTCGCAAAGGCGAAAATGAAGGTCAGAAGATAAGTCGCCAGAGGTACAACCCAAATCAGCGGGATTGAGCCCAGATCCGTGCTGGCCTTCGTGGTGAAGGAAAGCATCAAAGATGAAGGTACAAAGGCGATCACGATCCAGGTTGCAATCCGCTTCAGCTTTGGAGTGCTGTTCGCGATATCGGCTGCGGCTGGCGCAACGACGTTGTGGGATCCGCGCAGTGCAACAAGACCACTTATCGCCATCAACCCACCAAAGATGACAAATCCGATGGACCACAGGTTACTGGTGGCACTGGCACCCAGCAGAGGGTCTGCCAGCAAAGGGAAAGCCAGAAGGGCCAGCAGTGATCCAACGTTGCTGGCGCTGTAAAGGAAATATGGGTCGTCTGCCGAAGGCCCGCCAGAACGCGAATACCAAGCTTGAAGCAACGGAGCATTAGCGGAAAGAACAGCAAATGGCAGGCCAACCCCCAAGGCAAACAACTTGAGGGTTTGCAGCGCCGTTGAACTGGATGCGTCATAACTCCAGCCGTCACTGATTGAGAGCGGCAGATACGTCAGCGCTGCCGCCCAAAGTGCCAGATGCGTAACCAGCTGCCAGTGCAAGGGTATCCATTTTGTCAACACATGGGCGTAAATGTAGCCGACGATCAGAACAACCTGAAAAAACAGCATTGCCGTGGTCCAAACCGCAGGTGCGCCGCCGATTTGCGGTAGCACCAGCTTTGCAAACAGGGGCTGGACAAAGAACAAAAGAGAAGCGCTGACAAAAACTGTCGTGCAAAAACTGAAAACGATCGCAATTCTGAACCAAGAATTGTTCGAATATTCTGTGCTGGTAATACTCACGGTGGGAATCCCTGCTCAAGTTCGTTGTCGAACTGCTACAGGCGAATTAAGACCAAGTTTGGGCTAAGCTGAGTAAAATATCTGTCAAAACGGGTTATTGTTCTCGATTGTGGGACGGTCTTCAGGTGCGTGCAAAGTGCGAGACTCGGATTTACGGCAAAGCCTCGCCGATGCCAGAGTTGTGATTGTAAGACTACGAAAAGATGAGACAATTAAGATGAAAATTACAGAAGGAAACCCGATATGCGAAATCTGATACTGGCAACAATTTTGACTTTTGGAGGGGCGATGTCTGCCATGGCTGATGACATCATCAAGGTAAACACAGGTAAATCGGTGCAAGAGGCAATGGATGCCCTCGAAGCCGCTGTGGGCAACGCTGGCGCAACCATCTTTGCGCGCGTTGATCATGCGGCAGGCGCGGAAAAGGTCGGGCTGACTATTCCTGCAAATCAGGTGCTGATCTTCGGGAACCCGGCGCTGGGAACACCGGCCATGCAGATCGACCCGCGCGCGGGATTGTTCCTGCCGCTTAAAGTACAGGCTTACGAAGACGAGAACGGACAGGTCTGGCTGGCCTATGAAGACCCAAAAGAGACGATGGACGAGCTTGATGAAGTCGAGAAATCACCTGTCATCAAAAAAATGCGCGGCGCACTGGCCAAGTTGACGGCGGCCGCAGCAGGTTAAGTCTGAATTACATCAGGCGCTTGCGCGGCCGAGTCGCGCAAGCGCGTTCCGGGCGATCAGAATATGAAACGGCATGATCGCGGTCAGGTACAGGCGTCCCCCGAAGTTATGGCGATGGACCCAAGTGGCCAGCGAAACCTTGCCATTTTCAGATAGAACGGAAACTCGGAAATCAAGGTGGCGGTCGTTGAAACCCGCGATCAACTCGGTCTCGTTGGCGTGCTCAACGGGGAAAATGCCGACTTTATCTTTGGCATCCGGGCCGGCCTTGCTGATCCCGAATGGTGCCACTATCAAGCCGCGCAATCGTACCAACGCTTGTGCCCACAGGGGAAAATCAGTGATGATCTCAGCCGCGCGGCGCGGCGGCAGGTTTGAAGCGACACTGAAGCAATCCAGAAAATCCCCGTCTTTCACCCGTTTGTGCAGAAGACTTCTGGCGGATAGGGCAGATCGTTTCACGTGCGTATTGAACATCGGTTACTCTCTGACCGTGGTCAGAGCCTCTTTCAGATCAATCGCCCCATCATAAAGCGCCCGGCCGGAAATCGCACCGTTCAAAGCTGCGCCACAATCGCGCAGATCAATGAGATCGGCGATGGAAGACACGCCGCCCGAAGCGATGACTGGGATTGATACCGCACGCGCCAAGGCTGCGGTCGCCTCAACGTTCGGACCCTGCATCGCGCCGTCACGGTTGATATCAGTGTAGATAATGGCCGCGACACCCGCGTCCTCGAAACTGCGGGCCAAATCGGTGACCTGCACATCGGTTTCCTCGGCCCAGCCCTTTGTCGCGACCATCCCGTTGCGCGCGTCGATGCCTACGGCGACCTTGCCCGGAAAGGCTTTGGCTGCTTCGCGCACCAGATCGGGGTTTTCGACCGCAACAGTACCCAGAATCACGCGGGCCAGTCCTTTTTCGATCCATGTTTCGATCGTCGCCATGTCGCGAATACCGCCGCCGAGTTGAGCGGGCACGTTACATTCCTTCAGAATTGCCTCAACCGGGACGGCGTTGACCGGCTCACCCGCGAAAGCCCCGTTCAGATCGACAAGGTGCAGCCATTCGCATCCCGCCTCGACAAAGGCACGCGCCTGCGCGGCCGGGTCCTCGTTAAAAACAGTAGCCTTGTCCATTTCACCACGCAGCAGGCGCACGGCTTGGCCGTCTTTGAGGTCGATGGCGGGGTAGAGGATCATGTCAGGCGGCCCTATATCTGAACTGTTCGCGCGGGATATCGCACATGCGGGGCAGGGGATGCAACGCGACGCCAAGTCAATCTTGCCGGAATTGCTTCGCCGGGCCAGACTGAGCGGAAACATGGGAGGAAATCATGAAGACATTTACACTTGCAGCCGGTTTCGCGGCGCTGGCCAGCGCTGCCTTTGCCGCCGATCCGGTCGATGGCCTTTGGAAGACAGAGCCGGGGGATACCGGCGGCTATCTTCACGTTTCGATCGCTGAATGCGGCAGCGCGATTTGCGGTACCATCGACAGTGCATTCAGCGCCGACGGCAATCAGAACCTGGAATACGAGAATCTAGGCAAGCAGATCATCTGGGACATGGTTCCCGATGGCGGCGGCAACTATAGCGGCGGCAAAATCTGGGCGCCGGACAGGGACAAGACCTACAGCTCGAAGATGACGCTGGACAGCCAGAACAAGCTGACCGTCAAGGGTTGTGTTGCGGGTGGTCTGGTATGCCGCGGGCAGGACTGGACGCGGGTTCAGTAATTGCTCAGGGCTTCCATGTCAGGAAGTTTCCGATCATGCGCAGGCCCACATCCTGGCTTTTCTCGGGGTGGAACTGCATTCCAACCATTGTGTCGCGGCCGATTATGGCCGTGACCTCTTGCCCATACTCCACATAAGCCAGACGTTGCGCCGGATCGCTGACCCGGAAATGGTAGGAGTGCACGAAATAGGCGTGATCGCCTGACTGCACCCCGGCAAAGACCGGGTGCTCGCTTTCCAGAACCAGATCGTTCCAGCCCATATGGGGCACTTTCAGCGAGTTGTCTGACGGTTCGATCCGCACAACGTCACCTGCAACCCAGTCCAGGCCTTCAGTCTCAGCATATTCATGGCCTTTGGACGCCATCAATTGCATGCCAACGCAGATGCCCAGAAAGGGGCGGCCTTTCTGCTCGACAGCTTCGACCATCGCGTCGTAGATGCCTTTGTGGCCGCGCAACTCGGCTGCGCATGCGGGGAATGCTCCGTCACCCGGCAGCACCAGCCGGTCGGCACGTGCAACGACGTCCGCGTCCGAAGTCACGACAACCTCGCCTGCGTTCAGCTCTCGCGCCATACGCTGAAACGCCTTTTCAGCCGAATGCAGGTTGCCGCTTTCGTAGTCGATAATGGCCGTCAGCATTTACAGCGCGCCCTTGGTCGACGGAATCGCATCTGCCTTGCGCGGGTCTGTCTCAACGGCGAAACGCAATGCGCGCGCGACGGCCTTGAAGGCGGCCTCGGCAATGTGGTGGCTGTTGAAGCCGTGCAACTGGTCGATGTGCAACGTGATGCCACCATGGGTGCTGAGTGCCTGAAAGAACTCGCGCACGAGTTCGGTATCAAAGGTGCCGATCTTGGGAGTCGGAAGGTCCACGTTCCAGATCAGGAACGGACGGCCCGACAGATCCAGCGCGCACCGCACCTGCGCATCATCCATCGGCAGGTGGCACTCGCCATAGCGACGAATGCCCTTCTTATCGCTCAAGGCTTGCGTCAACGCCTGACCCAGGGCGATGCCGGTGTCCTCAACAGTGTGGTGATCGTCGATGTGGTAATCGCCCTTGGCGCGGATCGTCATGTCGATCAGAGAATGGCGCGCAAGCTGATCCAGCATGTGATCGAAAAAACCAACACCGGTCTGATTGTCATAGGTGCCGGTGCCGTCCAGATTGATCTCGACCGAGATCTCGGTCTCGGCGGTTTGACGGCTGATCTTTGCGCTGCGCATGGGCGAATTCCTTTTGCTACAGACGCGCTTATAGACGGGGTTTGCCCAGCTTATCCAGACTGAAGCGTGCCAATTGGCACAAACTGTTGCAGGGGATTGCGCCCGGCACCAGCCCGTGCCAGCCTGCCGGAAACTCCAACAACAGGTCCAAATCATGTCCACCTGCGTTTTCATCCAGATCCGCTGCAAGCCCGGTACCACTTATAAGGTCGCCGAAGAGATCGCGCTGCGCGAAATTCACTCCGAGCTTTACTCGACCAGCGGCGAATATGACCTGCTGCTCAAGCTCTATATCCCCGAAACCGACGATGTCGGCCATTTCATCAACGAAAACCTGCTGGTGATCCCGAATATCGAGCGTTCGCTGACCACTATGACCTTCAAGGCGTTCTGAGTCAGATCGAAGCCTCGGGCGCGGAACCTTGAGGTGAAGCGGCCGCCAGAATCACGCCGCTGCGCGCCTGCTGATCAGTTGTTCCCGCCCGGAGCAATTGGTGCATACCAAACAGCACCATCAATGGAACACCAAGTGAAACAAGGTAGTTGTCCCCGGCCAATCGCGACCAGACGATACCAAGTGCGCAAACAAGCAACAAAACGGCAGAATGCGCGTATTTCTGTTTGGTTCCGCTGGTCTGATAGTTCAGAAATCCGTTCGGTCTGAACACGGTCAAAATGACACCCGTCACAAACACACTCATCAAAACGAGTGTTGCAATATTCCCGGTCAGCACGGTCGCCGTGTCCCGGTAGCCAAGCAAGATCAGGCATTCGATGAGCGGCGTGATTGTCACCATGAAGACGTTGATACCAAGCAAAATGGGCTGAGGGCGCAGCTTCTTTCGTACATAGGTGACGCAAACCAAGGTGGCCAGAACCGTTCCGACCCACCCTGCCAGACGCAGGTCATCCGTGGCCCGAAACAAAAGCATGAAAGCTACGCCCGGCAAGTTTTCAAACATCTCAAGCAGCAATCGCTTTTGGGTGTCGTCGGGCATTGTGAAACTTCCTTTTTTAAATGTCGGGTGTGGAATGAGGTCACCCCAATTCGAATGTCGTAATGCCGTATATCCGATCCAGATCAATGTCTGGTACGTGGCTGGAATACATGCGGCCGGTTTCGAACACTTTGGTCAAACCCAACTGTTGCGCCAATGCCATAGCTTGCGCGTTGGGGTTGGGCATATCGATAAACACCTCGGCCCCCATCTGATCGGCGGGAAGCGTCGTCAATAGCGACACCAAAAGGACCTCTGCGATCTCGCGGGAGTCCGCGAACAATGGGCCAACTTTGTATCCGCTGAGGCACCGGCGCAGCGTTGCATAGCCCTTGATCTGACCGTCTTCCTCAAACACGCGAGAGACGTGGTGTGGTGCATCCAGCCAAGCCTGAAGGAATGTATCGCGTGGCGCGGGGAACAGGTCCCGATCATACGATCTCAGGTCATCCGCAAGGGCGCTGAGAGGGGCGATCTTATCGTGTAGGGACCGGCCCAACTGGTTCAGGATGCCACCGGCTGTGCCGGAAAAACGATAGTTGTCATAGGCCAGCTCGAAACCGAACTTACGATAGTTATCCTGCTGCTCGACTACACCGTCCATACCCATGTTCCGGTCGTGGCAATGCGCCTTGACCGCTTCAGCCACCTGAAGCCCATACCCCGATCCGCGATACTCGGGCCGCACGATATAAAAGCCTAAAAACGAGTAGTTATCGTCATAATTCACGGCAGACGCAGACGCGATCATCTGCCCATCCAGAAATCCACCCTTGAAGCCTTCGGGATCCGAACTGCGGAAACAGACGGCATCGTGCAGGCCCGGATTCCAGCCCTCTTGGCCGGCCCAATCGACGGCCGTCTGAACCTCTTCCGCTGTCAATGCGCGAATTACGTATTCTGGCATAGGGGCGTCTCCGTCTTGATTGTGTGCAACCACGAGGATGCCGCAACGACACCGAAAGAACCAGTAAGTTTGAAGAAGTTTGTATCTGGAGCGGGCGAGGCGATTCGAACGCCCGACCCTAACCTTGGCAAGGTTATGCTCTACCCCTGAGCTACGCCCGCATCAGATACAATATGTGGTCCGAAGACCTCTCAATGGAGCGGGCGAGGCGATTCGAACGCCCGACCCTAACCTTGGCAAGGTTATGCTCTACCCCTGAGCTACGCCCGCGCCGTTGAGTGAGGAGGGGTGTATTAATTCCCACGCAGGGCTTCAAGCGGAAAAAACAAAAAAGAGGAAAATTCTTTGCGACGGAAACGCGCCTCTTAACCGTTCAAGAACCAGAGCATCCAAAAATAAGAACGGTGGAGGTGACAAAAATGACTTATTTTAAGGACCTGAAGATTGTGGCCTTGGCTGCCATGATTTTGCTGGGCGCCACGATCGAAGGCAAAGGTGAGGATCGTATGGGCGACGTTGAGCCATTCTTTATGGAAGCACCCCGAATCGAGACGCTGATCTTGGCGGGTTGATCCCCGCCGTCCCGTTCAAAATGCCATCAAAAGGCTGGCGATGGCTGCAATAACAATCACTGCAAAGGTCAGGAGCATCCCGATCTGACGCAGAATCACGATCTGGGGTTTGCGGCCGAAACCATATGCGTGCAGCACCCGCCCGGCCAAAATACCAAGGCCCAACAAGTTGACCAACCAGCCACTTGCGCCTTGAAGCTCGACCATCGCAATCAGCAAAAGGGCAAACGGCGCGTATTCGGCAAAGTTGGAATGTGTCCGCATCGCCTTGAGCATGTCGGTATTGCCACCGTCCCCGTAGGAAATCTTATCACTGCGACGCTGCAGGATGACCCGTACGCTGAGTGCGACATACAAAAGCCCCAAGAGTGCGGCGTAAATTGGTGTAATGGACAACATGGTCTGCATCTCCTTCGAGCCTCAAAAAAGGCCGCCCGGTTGCCCGAGCGGCCCTTGTAATCTTAGAAGGTTAGGTCGTTTATTCCAGTTCGACCAGTAGGTCCTTTGCGTCAATCTGGCCGCCGGGCTGGATGTGGACGGCTTTGACGGTCGCATCGCGCTCGGCGTGGATGCCGGTTTCCATCTTCATCGCTTCGATAGTCAGCAGCATATCGCCTTCCTTGACCTCTTGTCCGGCCACCACAGCAACCGTGGCAACAACACCCGGCATCGGCGCGCCGATGTGGTTGGGGTTACCTGCCTCTGCCTTGGGGCGAGATTGCGTGGTTGAGGTCACCAGGCGGTTCGGAACTCGGATGACCCTCGGCTGGCCGTTGAGTTCAAAGAATACTTTGACCTCGCCCTTTTCATCGGTTTCTCCGATAGCCTGACAGCGAATTTCCAGCGTCTTGCCAGGGTCGATCTCGGCCGTAATCTCTTCGCCCGGTTCCATGCCGTAGAAGAAGGTGCGGGTTGGCAGCGTGCGAACCGGGCCATAAGTTCTGTGACGGCCCATGTAATCGAGGAACACCTTGGGATACATCAGATAGCCGTTCAGATCCTCATCATCGACCTCTTTGCCCTCAAGCTGTTTGGACAGGTCCGCCCGTGTCGCCTCCAGATCGACCGCGGGCACGTCCTTGCCGGGGCGGTTGGTGTTGGGTACCTCATCCTTGAGCACTTTCTTGACGATGGTGTCGGGGAACCCGCCCGGAGGTTGACCCAAATTGCCACGCATCATGTCGACCACCGAGTCGGGGAAGGCCACATCCATAGACGGATCTTCGACCTGTTCACGGGTCATGTTCTGGCTGACCATCATCAGCGCCATGTCGCCAACTACCTTGGACGACGGCGTCACCTTCACTATGTCCCCGAACATCTGGTTCACGTCGGCATACATCTGAGCAACCTCGTGCCAGCGTTCCTCCAGCCCAAGGCTGCGCGCTTGCGCCTTGAGATTGGTGAACTGGCCGCCGGGCATCTCGTGCAGATAGACCTCGGAGGCCGGAGCCTGCAGGCTGGATTCGAAGGCCGCATATTGCCCGCGGACCGCTTCGAAGTAATCGCTGATCTCACGGATGGCCTTGATGTCCAACCCGGTGTCACGCTCGGTATGGCGCAGAGCTTCGACCACGGTGCCCAGCGTTGCTTGTGAGGTGTTGCCCGAGAAGCTGTCCATCGCGCAATCGACCGCATCTACACCCGCCTCGGACGCGGCCAGAATGGTGGCGCTGGCGATGCCGGCTGTGTCGTGCGTGTGGAAGTGAATCGGCAGCCCGACCTCTTCCTTAAGCGCACGTATCAGGATGCGCGCCGATGCCGGTTTCAGCAGACCTGCCATATCCTTCAGGCCCAGAACATGAGCGCCTGCGTCGCGCAGTTCTTTCGCCATGCCGACATAGTATTTCAGGTCATACTTGGCGCGATCCGGGTCCAGAATATCGCCGGTATAGCAAACAGTGCCTTCGCAGATCTTGCCATTCTCGACGACCGCATCCATCGCCACGCGCATATTCTCGACCCAGTTCAGCGAGTCGAAGACACGGAACACGTCGATATTCTGCGAAGCCTGACGCACGAATTCCTGCACCACGTTGTCGGGGTAATTGGTGTAGCCAACCCCGTTTGCACCGCGCAGCAGCATCTGGGTCATCAGGTTCGGCATTGCTTCGCGTAAGTCACGCAGACGTTGCCACGGGCATTCCTGCAGGAAGCGATAGGCCACATCAAAGGTCGCGCCTCCCCAGCATTCGACCGAGAACAGTTGCGGCAGGTTGGCGGCATAGGTCGGGGCCACCTTGATCATGTCGATCGACCGCATGCGGGTGGCCAGCAACGACTGGTGCCCGTCCCGCATGGTGGTGTCGGTAATCAGCAGCTGACGTTGTGCTTTCATCCAGTCGGCGACCGCCTGCGGGCCTTTCTGTTCCAACAGATTGCGTGTGCCCATCTGCGGCTCGGCTTTGGGTGCGGGGGCCTTGGCTTCTTTCAGGTCGGCACGCGGTTCCGGGCGGTCCTTGGTCTCGGGGTGCCCGTTCACCGTGATGTCGGCGATATAGGTCAGAACCTTGGTGCCGCGGTCGCGGCGACGTTTGAAGGCGAACAGGTCGGGCGTCGTGTCGATGAATTTGGTGGTGTATTCGTTCGACAGGAAGGTCGGGTGCTTCAGCAGGTTGATGACAAAGTCGATATTGGTGCTGACGCCGCGAATACGGAACTCGCGCAGCGCCCGATCCATCCGGGCAATCGCCGCCTCGGGTGTGGGCGCCTTGGCGGTCACCTTGGTCAAGAGCGAGTCGTAGTATCGCGTAATGACACCACCGGCGTACGCCGTGCCGCCGTCCAGTCGGATGCCCATACCGGTGGCCGAGCGATATGCAGTGATACGGCCATAGTCGGGGATAAAGTTGTTTTGCGGGTCTTCAGTAGTGATCCGGGTCTGCAGGGCGTGGCCGGTCAGATGCACGTCAGCCTGGCTTGCGGCACCAGTCGCCTCGGCCAGAGTTTTGCCTTCGGCGATCAGGATCTGCGCCTGAACGATGTCGATACCGGTGACTTCTTCAGTAACAGTGTGTTCGACCTGCACACGTGGGTTCACCTCGATGAAGTAGAACTTGCCGGTTTCCATGTCCATCAGGAATTCAACCGTGCCTGCGCATTCATAATTCACATGCGCGCAGATTTTGCGGCCCAGTTCACAGATCTCGGCGCGTTGTTCTTCGCTCAAGTAAGGGGCAGGCGCGCGTTCGACAACTTTTTGGTTCCGGCGCTGGACTGAGCAGTCGCGTTCATAAAGGTGATAGATCTCACCGTGCTTGTCGCCCAAGATCTGCACCTCGACGTGACGCGCGCGGATGATCATCTTTTCCAGATAACCCTCGCCATTGCCGAATGCGGCCTCGGCTTCGCGTCGACCTTCCAGAACCTTCTCTTCCAGTTCATCCTCCGAGTGGATCGGGCGCATTCCGCGCCCACCGCCGCCCCAGGACGCTTTGAGCATTAGCGGATACCCAATTTCCTTCGCCTCGGCGCGGATCGCATCCATGTCATCGCCCAGAACCTCTGTCGCCGGGATGACAGGTACATCTGCGGCGATGGCCACCCGGCGTGCGCTGGCCTTGTCGCCCAGGGCGCGCATGGTTTCGGCTTTCGGGCCAATGAAGGTGATACCGTTTTGTACGCAGGCATCCACGAAGTCCGGGTTCTCGGACAACAGGCCATAGCCGGGATGGATCGCATCCGCCCCGCATTCCTTGGCGACCCGGATGATTTCGTCGATGCTCAGATAGGCAGCAACAGGCCCCATTCCTTCGCCAATGCGATATGCCTCGTCCGCCTTGAAACGGTGCAGGCCCAGCTTGTCCTCTTCGGCAAAGACGGCAACGGTGCGTTTGCCCATCTCATTAGCTGCGCGCATCACGCGGATGGCAATCTCGCCGCGATTGGCGATCAGGATCTTGTTGAAATCAGTCATGTCTGGTCCCGGTCCTACTTGTTTGGCCGTGTTGATAGGCGGACAATACGCGCACGTATATCAGTCGTTCTGGGTAGAACCGGCATGTTAACGCTCGCAAACGCCCTCTGTTAGCGCTATCTTCTTAATAACGCTGCATCGCGGCATGAACAAGCGGTGTGGTGGGGGGAAGGTGCTTCAGCGACTCGGCCCCGATTTGACCCATATTTGCGTGCATATCCTGTCGCAAAATGTCGATGACATGTGCAGGGCCTTTGGCGCCCAGGGCGGCAAGTCCGTACATGAATCCGCGACCCAGCATCACGAAATCGGCCCCAAGCGCCTTGGCGCGCAAAATGTCTAAGCCACCTTCGATCCCGCTGTCGAAGATCAGGGGCAAGTCCGTGGCCGCGCGAATGGCGGGCAGAGCGTCGATACTGGCGGGGGCGCCATCGAACTGGCGTCCACCGTGATTCGATATCCAGATCGCGTCGACACCGGCCTGTTGCAAAGGCTCGGTATCTTCAGGGCGCTGCACGCCTTTAACGATTAGCGGCCCGTCCCAGGCATCGCGCAGCCAGTGAACGTACTCCAAATCCGGAGACGTGCGCAGCAGGTACCCGACATGGGCTGTCGGCGGCAGGTTGCTGGAATTGTCCGTATATTTGTCCAGCGTCCGCATTCGCGGAGGACCGCTGCGCGCCATTCCAAGCGCCCACTCCGGCCGCATAGCGATTTGTGCCAGCAAGCGTGGCGTCAATCTCGGCGGGTTGGTCAGCCCCGAGCGCGTTTGCCGTTCGCGTCGGGATGCGACCGGGACATCGGCAGTCATCACCAGTGTCGTAAAGCCAGCATTCCTGACCCGATCCAAAAGGTCCTTGCGAATGTCAGGGTCTTTTGGCGGATATAGCTGAAACCAGGCGTTGTCACCCAGATGGGGCGCGACATCCTCTGGGCTTTGGCTCGCGACATTGGACAGGGTAAAGGGCAACCCGGCGTTTGCGGCAGCGCGGGCCAAGTGACCCTCGGCATCGGGCCAGATCAGCCCCGCCATGCCAATTGGGGCAACGCCGAAGGGCAGTGGGTATTTTTTGCCCAAAAACTCGGTCGATGTGTCAAACTCCAGCGGTCCATGCAGGATCGACGGCAGGAAACCGACGCGGTCCAACCCATCGCGATTGCGGTGTAGCGTGGCCTCAACTCCGGTCCCACTGTCCAGATACTCCCAGACAAAATGTGGTATTCTGCGCTGGGCGCGGTGTTTCAGATCGGCAATGCCGGGAAAGCGACTGTGAAGGTCCATGGGGATTGATCGGGCCTAGGGCGCGATTCGGCAAGAATTTTAAGCCGTTGATGACCCACCGATGGCTTTTACCGGCGTTTTAACCGGGGAAATTCTCTGTGCGTCGGCCTCGCTGCCTGCAACTTGAACCTGATTGCGGCCCTTGTCTTTGGCCGCGTACAGGGCATCATCTGCGGCACGCATCAGATCCTGCGGCATAGTGCCGTGCGCGGGATAATGCGAAACCCCGACCGAGATCGTGATGCGGGGCAGGGATTTCTCGCCATAGCGAACCGACACGGCCTCGACCGCTTGCCGCAATTGCTCGGCGCGGGTGATTGCGTCGTCCGGCGTGTTGTCCGGAAGGATCAGCATAAACTCTTCTCCACCAATGCGGCAGGCAATCTCATCTCGGTCGCAACCCTGTTCCAAGGCAGCGCCAACCGCACGCAGCACCATGTCGCCAGCATCATGCCCATGGGTGTCGTTAAACTTTTTGAAATGATCAACATCCACGGCAATCAGGCTAAGCGGCGCGCCTGTTTGCTGACTGCGATTGATGGATTTGCGCAGAGTTTCAATCATGTGCCGCCGGTTGAACAGCCCGGTCAGGGGGTCCCGCACGGACTGGTCGTGCAACTGATCGCGCATCCTAACATTGGCAATCGCCATGCTGATTTGTTCGGCGCATAGCTGCGCCAGCTTTTTGCTGGTGTGGAACGCCTCGTCAGTGCCTTCTAAGGCTCGGAGATGCAAAAGGCCAACCGTTTCCCCGTGCGCCAGAATCGGAAAGCAGAAATAAGGCCGTCCGTCGTGAGGTTCAGCGTGTTCACAGACAAAGTCGATTTCGGATGCGCCGTATTCATATGTTCGGCCACGGCGAAGTCCCCAACACCCTTCGGGATGGATATGCGCCTTGTGTGTTCCGCCGTTCCAACTGGCACAGCCATCCAGCACATCGCGCGAGTTCGAATAGACATACACGCTGCCCTCAGCCTCGGGCAGGATATGGGTCATGAAGCGCGAGACCATATCGAATAGCTCGTCAAGGGAACGGCTGGATTGCAGCCATTCGTTCAACTCGCCCAGTAAGCGGACTTCGCGCGCCAGACGTAGCTGTTCATCCATCAGGTCACGCTCTTTGGCGGATTGTTTATGCAAGGCCTGCAATTGTATGCGGTTGGTCCTGTAGCTTGCAAAAGACACGGCCATGAGGGCAAGCAAAGCGATCGCGCTGAGAACCGTCAGGGAAACTCTCAGCCTTGAGACAAAAGTGGTTCGCAAGTCAGAGATATCCGTAAAAAACTCGATTGCTCCGATAAAGCGGCCATTCTTCATGACGGGCATGAATACTTCGGCAACGTGGTGTTGCGTGGCGTTCAGAATGTTTTCGGTGTGCAGATCAAGCCCGTCAATCTCGGACAGTGGAACCACTTCCTGAATATAGTGAATCATGCCTCTGGCAACATCGCTGCGAAAGAAGTCGCGGTCTTCAGCACTGCCGATTTCGGTCGGCCGAGTCGACCACGTGACACGACCATTCGGGTCGAATAGTTTGAAGCGGTAGACATCAGATGCTTCGGGCATCGCGGCCAAAAACTCGGCGTCATGTGCATCAATCACGCCTGTTTCCAGCGCGCTTTCAGGGTTTTCCAGATGCAGGACGACACGGCGCTTCCATAGCTCGGCCTGTTTCAAAATGTCGACCTTCAGCATCCTATCGACCAGCGGCGCAGGCAATTTGTAAATGCCCCAGCCACTTCCAATAGCCAGAGAAATCAGCAACATGCTGATGCCGATCCATTTCAGCCGATGATTTGCGGCCCCCCGAGTTTCTTGCTTCATAACGTCGTGCTCCCACAGCAATGATCTGATCATCGCGGTGGGGGTTTTACAGATGATTAACGGACCCTGTTCGAGCGCATTATCTTGACTAGAATTGTTGGCAAAGGTTCGTCAAAGGCAGTGTGAACAAGGCGTGAACAAACTCTTTCCCTCAGCCGACATCCGGCGTAGTTTGGAAAGATGAGCAGTTTCGATGAAATGGACGCCTTTGAGGGCGCATCCCTGTCCGCGCGCGCAATGGCTGCGCGTCCTATGCCCTATTTGGATGAGCTGAACCCGGCGCAGCGCGACGCGGTCGAGCGGTTGGACGGCCCTGTCCTGATGCTGGCCGGTGCGGGCACGGGCAAAACCAAAGCTTTGACAGCCCGTATTGCGCACCTGCTCAGCTCCGGTCGTGCGCGTCCAAATGAGATTTTGTCAGTGACTTTCACCAACAAGGCTGCGCGCGAGATGAAGAACCGCGTGGGTCGCTTGTTGGGGCAACCCGCTGAAGGGATGCCATGGCTGGGAACATTCCATTCGATCTGTGTGAAACTATTGCGGCGGCACGCGGAACTGGTCGATCTGAAATCGAACTTCACCATTCTGGACACGGACGATCAGTTGCGCCTGCTCAAGCAACTGATTCAGGCGGCTAATATTGATGACAAACGCTGGCCTGCGCGCATGTTGGCCGGAATCATTGATGACTGGAAGAACCGGGCGCTTACGCCCGACAAGGTGCCTGCTGCCGATTCCGGTGCCTATAACCACAAGGGTATCGAGATCTACGCGCAGTACCAAATACGTCTGCGCGAGCTGAACGCGGTGGATTTCGGCGACCTGCTGTTGCACATGGTCACGATCTTCCAGACCCATCAGGATGTGTTGGAGCAATACCAACGCTGGTTCCGCTACATCCTTGTGGATGAATATCAGGATACCAACGTCGCCCAGTATCTGTGGTTGCGGCTGCTGGCCGGAGCGCACAAGAACATTTGTTGCGTGGGGGACGACGATCAGTCAATTTATGGCTGGCGTGGGGCCGAAGTGGGCAACATCCTGCGGTTCGAAAAGGATTTCCCAGGGGCTTATGTCGTGCGGTTGGAGCAGAACTATCGCTCGACCCCACATATTCTGGCTGCTGCATCCAATGTTATCCGCGGCAATGAGAGCCGTTTGGGCAAGGAATTGTGGACTGATGCGCAGGACGGCGAGAAAGTTCGTCTGATCGGTCACTGGGATGGCGAGGAAGAGGCCCGCTGGATCGGTGAAGAGATTGACGCGATGCAAGGCGGCACGCGCGGGGTGCGGCCCTTCAATCTGGATGAAATTGCGATTCTCGTGCGTGCCAGCCATCAGATGCGCGCGTTCGAGGACCGTTTTCTGACGATTGGGCTGCCCTACAAGGTCATCGGTGGCCCGCGGTTCTATGAGCGGATGGAGATTCGCGATGCGATGGCCTATTTCCGGCTGGTTGTTAGCCCTGGCGACGATCTTGCGTTCGAGCGGATCGTGAACACGCCCAAGCGTGGGCTCGGTGACAAAGCGCAGCAGACGATTCAGATGACAGCACGGGAAAATGGCGTGTCGCTGGTCGATGGCGCACGGATTGCGGTCGAAAATGGGTTGATCAAGGGCAAGGGCGGTAAGGCACTGCGCGAGTTGATCGACGGGCTGGCGCGGTGGAATGCGATGACCCGCGGGCCGCGGATTGTGGTCGATGACGACTCGGTCGTAGATGACGAAACAGCTCCGATGCGGTTTGGCGAACCCGAAGTGTCCCATATCGAACTGGCACAGATTGTCCTGGACGAGTCCGGCTATACCGCGCACTGGCAGAATGAGAAAACGCCTGAGGCGCCGGGGAGGCTGGAAAACCTCAAGGAACTGGTCAACCAGCTGGATATCTTCGAGAATCTGCAAGGGTTCCTGGAACATGTCAGCCTCGTGATGGACAATGAACAGGAGGGTGACGGAGCCAAAGTTTCGATCATGACCCTGCATGCCGCCAAAGGGCTGGAGTTTCCGGCTGTCTTTTTGCCCGGTTGGGAGGACGGGTTGTTCCCGTCGCAGCGGTCTATGGACGAATCCGGGATCAAGGGCCTCGAGGAAGAGCGGCGGCTGGCCTATGTGGGCATCACGCGCGCGGAAGAGGTCTGTACGATTTCCTTTGCGGCCAATCGACGGGTATTTGGCCAGTGGCAGAATGCGATGCCGTCACGTTTCATTGACGAGTTGCCCGAAGATCATGTCGAAGTTCTGACGCCTCCGGGTCTATATGGGGGTGGTCAGCCAACCGCCGGAATCGAGACACGTGCGGCTGAGGCCAATGTGTACAACTCGCCGGGGTGGAGACGTATGCAGGCACGGCAGGGTCAGTACGGAACGTCGCAACCCCGCGAAAGCCGAAATACGGTGATCGATGCGACTGCCGTTGCCAGTTTCACCTTGGGTGAGCGTGTGTTTCATCAGAAATTCGGTTACGGCGCGGTGATTGGCATCGAAGGCGATAAGGTCGAGGTCGATTTCGACAAGGCGGGCACGAAAAAGGTGGTTTCACGGTTTCTGTCGGCCAAGGACGACGTGCCGTTCTAAAGTCCTTCGACCAGAACCATATTCGTCGTCGCAGTCCGCTGCCGGATTTCGGCCAGTTTGATATAATCCGGATCGTCCTTCCAAGCCTTTGCTGCCTCAAGAGAGGGAAACTCCAACAGGACGATTCCATTTTCGGCCCAAATGCCTTCGATCACGTCGACGGGTTTGGATGAAACTGTCAGTAAACGACCGCCGTGGCGGTCAAAGATCGGCATGAAGCCCTCTAGGTACGCCTGATATCCCTCGGGGTCGTGAATGGAAATCTGCGCGATGAAATAGGCGGCCATTGGAAACTCCTCACAACTCGTTCGAGCTTCCATTCTACATACAGGCGCAAAAAACAAAAACGGCGGTTCCCAGGGAGGAGGAGAGGGAACCGCCGTTCTTTTCAACATCAGGGCAGGGAGGAGGAGAGCCCCGATGTATCCGAACCCGGGTTTGATCCCGGTATGAGGAAGACGCGGCGACGTCAGGGAGGAGGAGAGACGTCGCCGCGCGCTTTCAACACCGGGAAAGGGAGGAGGAATACCCGGTGTGTCAGGTTCCGGCGTTCAGGGCCGGTATAAAGGGCGGCGACATCAGGGAGGAGGAGAGATGTCGCCGCTGAAATACAGGTCCAAAAGGGAGGAGGAAGGACCTGATCTCGGTGTTTCTGTGTCGCTTAACGTGCGACGTATTCTTCGGCCGCTTGCTGGGCCATACGACGGATCATTGAGCGGTGAAGCCCCAGATCAGCCAGTTCCCGGTTCGACAGATCAGACAGTTCATTAACTGTCTGGCGATAGACGCGATATTGCGTGAACCGTGTTTTTGCCGCTTCGAACAGCGAAGCCAGGCCGGTTGCCGGTGCGCCTTTGAGCGTGGTGTTGTGTGCTGCTACAGCCATTTGCTTAACTCGATATATTCGTTGTTGCCGGTGTTGCTCGGCGCTTGCTTGAGATTGAAAATAGGCAAATGCTGCGATTGCACAATACCTGGCGACGTCAATGCTGCTATGCAGCAAGTGCATAGATATCAATTGGTTGTCGACGCAAGATGGGAAAGGTCAATAAAATAAGGCTTTCCGTTGTTGCTTCCCTTGGGGAAGGTTTCAACCTGAAATTCTGCTTTTTTAGGGTTGCACGTTTTTTGAGCGAAGTTCTCTAATTCTTTTACGTCTCGGGTTCAGTGCAGGCGATGCACATATTGGCCAACATGCCGTTGCCGGGTTATGGGAAATCATGGGCATTTGCCGGGATCGAGGAAGATTGTGCGGAAACTACGTTTACAGAGGCGGTGATTCGGTGCCCAAGTAGTCCATTTTTGCCACACACATAGTGAATCTTCGCTTTCTTGGAATTTTTCTGGGAAATTATGGGAAACGCTGATTGTCATCCATTTCTTGGCCTATTTAGTAGCATAGTTCATGGATTGGTCTATAAGTGGTATGCTGAGTGTGGATTTCATTTGAGGTACAATCACCTAATCCGCGTGTTTGGATATAAAATCAGAAACTTTTCTGTTGATTTCCATGATTTCCCATGTCATCCCTTGTTTATCCGATGAGGACGAGGCACATGGGGCGCCAAACGACCCCGAACCAATAAAATCAGGTTTCATACAGGCATCTCGCTTTCATCAATCAAGAGATCCGGCGCGCGGGCGAGCAGACATCCCCCCAGGTGGCGCGCGCAGCTGGACATCCCGCAAAGCGGGTCAATGCGGCGGGTTGATCAGTGGCAGCAGATCAACCCGCCGTTTTTCATCCGGGGGGAAACGTTGGTGGGGCGCAAGCGAAAGGGACAGTCGTCTTGGCGCGCAGGTTTAGAGGTGAAAGCCACCACAAGGTGGATACGAAGGGCAGGGTATCGATCCCGGCCTCGTTTCGCCGTGTGCTTGAGGCCTCTGATCCAAACTGGCAACCCGGTGACACCCCTGAGCTTGTAATTGTCTACGGTGATCACCGCCGCAAGTTCCTTGAATGCTATACGATGCAGGCAATTGACGAAGTGGATGCCAAGATCGATGCGCTTCCGCGCGGGTCGATGCAGCGGAAGATGTTGCAGCGGATGTTCCACGGTCAGTCCTTCCCGACCACGGTGGATGAAACCGGCCGTCTGGTGCTGCCGGCGAAGCTGCGCAACAAGATCGGCCTTGAGGGCGAGGCCTTTTTTATCGCGGCAGGTGACACGTTTCAGATCTGGAAGCCGGAGACTTACGAGTCCGTAGAACTGGCCGCAGCCGAAGAGTGGTTGGACGAACAGCCAGAGGATTTCGATCCTTTGGAGTTCCTTGATAGCATCGGGGATGCGTAACGGCATGGCCGGCGCTCAGACCCCTTCCGACAAACCTCATATCCCCGTTCTGCTGCGCCCGTTGCTGGCCGCGGTAGCGCCTGTGTCCGGTGTCTGGCTGGATGGAACGTTCGGTGCGGGCGGGTACACGCGGGGTCTGCTGGAGGCCGGGGCAGAGAAAGTCATCGGCGTGGATCGTGATCCGCTGGCCTTTGAAATGGCGGCGGACTGGGCCGGAGACTATGGCGACCGTCTGGTAATGCAGCCTGGTGTATTCTCGCGCATGGACGAATATGCGCAGGATCTGGATGGTATCGTTCTGGATCTGGGCGTGTCCTCCATGCAGCTGGATTTGGCGGAGCGCGGCTTTTCATTCATGAAAGACGGTCCGCTGGACATGCGGATGAGTCAGGAAGGTGAAAGCGCCGCTGATCTGATCAACACGGCGACCGAGGCAGAACTGGCCGATATCCTGTTTCACTATGGCGAAGAACGTGCCAGCCGCCGCATTGCCAAGGCCATTGTCAAAGCGCGCGCGGAAGAGCCGATTACGACGACTCTGCGTTTGGTTGGGATCATCGAATCCTGTTTGCCGCGCCCCAAGCCGGGGCAGTCCCATCCCGCAACGCGCAGTTTTCAGGGTCTGAGGATCGCCGTGAACGCTGAGTATGAAGAGTTGTATCAGGGTCTGATGGCAGCTGAGCGTGCTTTGAGGCCGGGTGGGCAGTTAGCGGTTGTAACGTTTCATTCCATCGAAGATCGGATGGTAAAGCGTTTTTTTCAGTCCCGTGCGGGCAAGACAGGCCGGGCCAATCGTTATGCGCCTGAAATCGAGCAGGAGCAGCCGCAGTTCACGCTCAGGACTCGTAAGGCGGTTGGGCCGGATGAACAGGAATTGCAGGAAAACCCGCGGTCGCGTTCAGCCAAGCTGCGCGTTGCAATTCGAACGGATGCGCCGTCGGGGGAAATTGATGCCCGCGCCGTTGGTATGCCGCAATTAGGGGGAAGAGCAAAATGAAGAGTATTTTGTATGTGTTGACTGCTCTGTCCGTGTTCGGACTGGCGCTGTGGGCGTATCAGGAAAACTATCGCACGCAGCAGGTGGTGAAGGAAACGCAGAAGCTGCAGCGTGAAATCGGCATGGCACAAGTGCGACTGGCGGTTTTAAACGCCGAATGGGCTTACTTGAATCGCCCCGACCGGTTGCGAGAGCTTGCTGATCTGAACTTTGAACGGCTGGGCCTTTTGCCCCTGCGCGCCGAGCAATTCGGTCGCGCCGACCAGATTGCTTTTGCCGAAGATCCTGACCTGCCCATTGTCGACCCAATCGAGCTGCAGGCGATTACGAATATACAGGCGCTGGGTGAGGTGCAGATCCCATGACCCGAACACCGCTGCGCCCTCTGGCCCGAATCCTTGACGCCCGCGCTAGGGGTGAAAACCCCAAAGCAATTGAGCGCGAAAACATCCACAAACGCCACGAAGACATGAAAGACCGCGCCCGAACCCGGGCTGAGGGCCGCTTGCTGGTGCTGGGTCTGTTCTTTTTCTGCGCGTTTTCGGTGGTGGGTTTCCGGATGGGCATGTTGGCCACGTCCGAAGCGCAAGAGCCCGTAGCCTCGGCCCCCGGTGCGGCCATTGCGATGCAGCGCGCCAACATCGTTGACCGGGAAGGGCGTATTCTTGCGACCAATCTGGACACATATTCGGTCTATGCGCAGCCGCCTTTGATGATCGACCCGGTTGCCGCCGCGGATCAGCTGGTTGCGATCTTTCCGGATCTGGAAAAAGAACGCCTGGTCAAGGACTTCACCGGCAATCGCAAGTTCCTGTGGATCAAAAAGCGTATCTCACCCGAACAGAAACAGGCCGTGCACGATATCGGTGATCCGGGCATTCTGTTCGGCCCGCGCGAGATGCGGTTGTATCCGAATGGACGTCTGGCGGCCCATATCCTGGGTGGCTCGAGCTTTGGCCGCGAAGGCGTCAGTGCAGCCGAAGTCATCGGCGTGGCCGGTGTTGAAAAGCAATTCGACGACTATCTGCGCGACCCTGCGAATGGAACCAAGCCGTTGCAACTTTCCCTGGACCTGACGGTTCAGGCCGCCGTTGAACAGGTGCTGTTTGGCGGCATGAAGATCATGAACGCCAAGGGGGCGTCGGCGGTTCTAATGAATGCTCACACGGGCGAAGTGATCTCGGCGGCTTCACTGCCGTCTTTCGACCCCAATGACCGTCCGCGCCCGCCGACCTCGGGGTTCGACCCCTCGGACAGTCCGCTGTTTAATCGTTATGTTCAGGGCGTTTATGAGTTGGGGTCTGTGTTCAAGATTTTCACCGCTGCGCAGGCGGTTCAACTGGGTTTGGTGAACTCGAACACCATTATTGATACTTCGGGGCCGATGAAGATTGGCCGCTTCCCGATTGGTGAGTTCAACGGCAAGAATTATGGCAAGATCAGCGTGGCCGATGTGATCGTTCACAGCTCGAATCGGGGCACTGGGCGGCTGGCGCTACAGATCGGCGCGCAACGGCAGCAGGATTTCCTGGAAGCGCTTGGCATGTTTGATCCCACTCCGTTCGAAATTGTCGAGGCCAAGGGCGGTGAGCCGCTGAAGCCAAAGAAATGGGGCGAACTGAGTACTGTGACCATCTCTTATGGTCATGGCTTGTCCACCAGCCCCATGCATCTGGCGGCGGGGTATGCGGCGATTGCCAATGGTGGGCATTATGTCAGCCCGACCATCCTGCGCAAAAATGGGCCGCAATACGGTCCTCGGGTAATGTCCGACAACGCCGCGAAACAGGCACAGAACATGTTGCGCCGGGTGGTGACGGATGGCACCGCCAGTTTTGGCGACGTGAAGGGCTATGATGTTGCGGGTAAGACCGGCACCGCGGACAAGCCAAAGCCACGCGGCGGCTACTACGATGACAAGGTGATCGCGACCTTTGCGACGTTCTTTCCGGCCTATGATCCAAAGTATGTACTAATCGTAACGCTGGACGAACCCTCGATCGTTGCCTATGGCGAAAAGCGGCGTACGGCAGGCTGGACAGCGGTTCCTGTGGCCGCAGAATTGATCGGGCGCATCGCACCGTTGCTGGGCCTGCGTCCTCGGGTTGAGCCTGAGGCCGGCGCTGCTATAACGCTGACCTCAAATTAGGCTGTCCAAACGAGGTGGGTCATGGGCGCAAGGACAAAGAAACTCAGCCAACTGGCCCTGACCGCCCGAGGTGGCACCAATCCTGATATCACAGGGCTGGCGGTCGACAGTCGCGAAGTCAAAGACGGTTTCCTCTTTGCGGCACTTCCCGGTACGCGTGTTCATGGCGGTGAGTTCATTCAGTTCGCGTTGCGCATGGGGGCTGCAGCCATCCTGACGGATGCTGAAGGGGCAGAGATCGCAGCCGACGAACTGGCCACATCAGATGCGGCGCTGATCGTGGTCGAGGACCCGCGCCAGGCGCTGGCCGGGTGCGCCGCGCTGTGGTTCGGAGCGCAACCTAAGACCATCGTAGCGGTTACTGGCACCAATGGCAAAACCTCGGTTGCGACATTTGTTCGTCAGATCTGGACTGAACTTGGTCACGCTGCGGTGAACCTCGGGACCACAGGGGTTGAGGGGGCGTGGACCGCACCACTAGCCCATACAACGCCCGAACCAATCACTTTGCATCGTTGCCTGTCCGAGGCTGCGGAGAACGGAGTGACTCATGCGGCGATGGAGGCATCCTCGCACGGGTTGGAACAGCGCCGCTTGGACGGGGTGCAGCTGGCTGCGGCGGGGTTTTCTAACTTCACTCAGGACCATCTGGACTACCACGAAACGTTCGAGGCGTATTTCCAAGCCAAAGCAGGCCTGTTTGATCGGGTCCTGCCGCAAGACGGCACTGTTGTCGTCAACATGAGCGATCCCAAGGGCGCTCAGGTCCTTCAGATTGCCGAAGACCGGGGGCAGAAGGTTCTGACCGTTGGGCTTGGGGAAGCAGACCTGTGCCTGATGAATCAGCGGTTTGACGCAACAGGTCAGGACCTGCGGTTTTCTTGGCAGGGCAAGATCTTCCAAACCCGTTTGAATCTGATCGGCGGGTTTCAGGCCGAAAATATCTTGTTGGCCTGCGGTTTGGTTATTGCTGCAGGGGAGGAGCCTGAACACGTTTTCGAAACCCTGCCGCATCTCACGACGGTTCGTGGACGCATGCAGCTGGCCGCGACGCGAGAGAATGGGGCAGCGGTGTTTGTGGATTACGCTCATACACCTGACGCAGTGGCGACCGCGCTCCAGGCACTGCGCCCGCATGTGATGGGCCGCCTGATTGCCATTGTCGGCGCGGGCGGTGATCGCGACGCGACCAAGCGCCCGCTGATGGGGCAAGCCGCCGCCAACCACGCAGATGTGGTTTTCGTCACCGACGACAACCCGCGCAGCGAAGATCCGGCCACCATTCGCGCCGCCGTGATGGGCGGGGCACCAGAGGCCACCGAGGTCGGCGATCGGGCCGAGGCCATCTTGCGCGGGATAGACGCGCTGCAACCCGGGGACGCGCTTTTGATTGCGGGTAAAGGGCATGAAACCGGCCAGATCGTTGGCGATCAGGTTCTGCCATTTGATGATGTCGAACAGGCCAGCATCAGTGTGGCCGCACTGGACGGGAGGGTGGCATGACCTTGTGGACTGCAGCAGAGGCCGCCGAGGCAACCGGTGGACGCGTCACTTCGGACTGGGCGGTCAATGGTGTGTCGATCGACACGCGCACCATCCAGCCCGGCGATCTTTTTGTCGCGCTCAAGGTTGCGCGCGACGGGCATGATTTTGTGGCGCAAGCCTTGGAAAAAGGCGCAGGCGCGGCTCTGGTGAGTCATGTTCCAG
Source organism: Ruegeria atlantica (assembly GCF_013033965.1). Classification (GTDB taxonomy): domain Bacteria; phylum Pseudomonadota; class Alphaproteobacteria; order Rhodobacterales; family Rhodobacteraceae; genus Ruegeria; species Ruegeria atlantica_D. The sequence continues at coordinate 204,636 of NZ_WQFE01000001.1, read as the reverse complement.
ATGGCCTGTCCGAGGATGCGCCGCTGTTGATCGTTAAAGACGTGCAACTGGGGCTAGAAGCATTGGGCCGCGCGGGCCGCGACCGCTGCAACGCGCGGGTGCTGGGCGTTACGGGAAGCGTTGGCAAGACTTCGACCAAGGAAATGCTGGCCAAAATACTGGAAACGCAGGGAAAAACTCATGCCAGCGTCGCCAGCTACAACAACCATTGGGGTGTTCCACTGACACTGGCGCGGATGCCGCGCGACACTGAGTTCGCTGTGATCGAGATCGGTATGAACCACCCCGGAGAGATTTCTCCGCTTGCGCGTCAGGCCCGCCCGCACGTGGCGATGGTAACGACGGTCGCAGCGGTGCATCTTGAGGCTTTCGATTCAGTGGCCGGTATTGCGCGTGAAAAAGCTGCAATCTTTGACGGCCTGACCGAGGGCGGTTCGGCTATCGTAAACGCGGATATCGAACACGCGGACGTCTTGCGCACCATCGCGCAGGACTTGGGTGTAAAGACGGTATATTTTGGCCACAGTGGCACTGACTACACACTGACTGAAGTATCGCAAGGGGCCGACTCGGTTCATGCAGCTGCGACGGTCGCAGGGCGTGCGATTGGGTTTGACGTTCGGTCAGCGGGCACGCATTTCGCCATGAATGCGTTGGGCGCTTTGGCCGCCTGTGTCGAAATGGGCGTCGATCTGGATCAGGCAATTGCAGGTCTCGGCGGATGGTCACCGGTCATAGGCCGCGGGGTGCGTGAACAGATCGCGCTGGCAGATGGTGGCCGGATCGAACTGCTGGATGACAGCTATAACGCCAATCCGACCTCGATGGAGGCAGCGCTGGACGTTTTGGCCGCCGCGCAAGGCCAGCGCCGCATCGCTTTTCTTGGGGACATGAAAGAGCTGGGGGCCGAAGAGATCGCCATGCATGCGGCGATGGCGGATGTATCAGCTATGCCGCGTGTAGACCAAGTGCATTGCGTTGGTCCGCTGATGAAATCCCTGCACGACGCGCTTCCGGCGGACAAACGCGGGCTTTGGTTTGAGACCAGCGCCGAAATGGTTACGCATCTGCCAGAGCTTATTCAGCCCGGCGACACGGTCTTGGCCAAGGGATCGCTGAGCATGGCCTTGGCACAGATTGTTGACGGTTTGCATAAAATGGGGCAAGGGGGCGCGCTTGATTGATGATCGCGCCCGCCACCTCTGTGTGAGAAAGGTTTTGTAATGCTCTATTGGTTGACCGCCCTGTCGGACGGAGGGGATTTTTTCAACCTCTTCCGCTATATCACGTTCCGCGCTGGCGGCGCCTTTCTGACTGCGCTGATTTTCGGGTTTATCTTCGGCAAGCCGCTGATCAACGTGCTGCGCAAAAAACAGGGCAAGGGCCAGCCGATCCGGGATGACGGTCCGGAGGGGCATTTTTCAAAGGCTGGCACACCGACAATGGGTGGGCTGTTGATCGTAGGCGCGCTGGTGACATCGACATTGGTCTGGGCGCGGTGGGATAATCCCTATGTCTGGATGGTCTTGTTTGTAACGCTAGCCTATGCGGCGATCGGGTTTGCAGATGACTACGCGAAGGTGTCAAAGCAGAACACCAAGGGCGTTTCGGGCAAAATGCGTATGGCGCTAGGGGTCATCATCGCGGTTCTGGCCGCGACCTGGGCGACGCTGCACCATCCCGAGGCGCTGCAGAACCAGCTGGCATTGCCAATCTTCAAGGACACGTTGATCAATCTGGGCATCTTCTACATTCCCTTCTCGATCATCGTGATCGTCGGTGCCGCCAACGCGGTTAACTTGACCGATGGTCTGGATGGTCTGGCCATCATGCCGGCAATGATCGCGGCTTCGACGCTGGGTGTGATTGCTTATGCCGTGGGGCGGGTCGACTTTACCGAATACCTGGACGTGCATTACGTGCCGGGGACGGGTGAGATCTTCATCTTTACCTCAGCGCTTTTTGGTGCCGGTCTCGGTTTCCTTTGGTACAACGCTCCACCGGCCGCGGTGTTCATGGGTGATACCGGGTCGCTGGCGCTGGGCGGAGCTTTGGGTGCCATCGCGGTGGCCACCAAGCACGAGCTGGTTCTGGCAGTCGTCGGCGGTTTGTTCGTAGTCGAGGCGCTGAGTGTGATCATCCAGGTGCTGTACTTCAAACGCACTGGACGTCGGGTATTCCTGATGGCACCGATCCACCATCACTATGAGAAAAAGGGCTGGGCGGAGCCCACTATCGTTATCCGATTCTGGATTATTTCTTTGATCCTCGCGATGATCGGTTTGGCGACGCTGAAAGTCCGGTAGAGCTCCCGCCAGGTTCGATGGACCTGCGGTCCACGTGCCACCTGTTGGGCCCGGCTCGCGCTGCCGCGCGAGCCTTTTGCCACCCTTGCCATTCGGGATTTCTTCGGTGCAGTGTGGCGGCCAATTCAAACTCAAACGAGGTGGGCAGCATGATCCCGGTCAAAGGGTTTTCAGGGCAAAAGGTTGCAGTTCTGGGGCTGGGCCGGTCCGGGCTGGCCACGGCGCGTGCGTTGGTAGCGGGCAAGGCTGAGCCGGTTTGTTGGGATGACAATCCCGCCGCGCGGGAAGCGGCTGAAGCCGAAGGGTTCGCATGCACCGATTTGCGCCGTCATGGCGCGTTTGACGACATCGCTACGCTGATTGTTTCGCCCGGTATCCCTCATCTGTATCCGGAGTCGAACCCGGTTGTGGTTACAGCGCTTGAAGCCGGTGTTCGGGTCGACAACGACATCGGGTTGTTTTTCCGGTCCTTTGCGGGGCCAGAGTGGAACAACTATGACACTCCGCCGCGTGTGATTGCAGTGACCGGGTCGAACGGAAAATCGACCACGGCGGCATTGATCCATCACATCCTGACCGAAGCTGGGCGTGAGGTGCAGCTGGCAGGCAATATCGGGCGCGGTGTGCTGGATATCGATCCGGGCGGAGACGGTTCGGTCGTTGTGCTGGAGCTGTCCAGCTATCAGACCGAACTCGCCCGCGCCCTGACACCGGACGTGGCTGTTTTCACCAATCTCTCACCGGATCATCTGGATCGTCACGGCGGGATGGGGGGTTACTTTGCCGCAAAGCGTCGGTTGTTCTCGGAGGGCGGACCGGATCGCGCCGTGATCGGCATAGATGAGAAGGAAGGCGCGTTTCTGGCCGGTCAACTGGCCGAAAGCCCCGCCGATGATCGCGTCATCCGCGTGTCGGTTGCACGTAAATTGACAGGCCCTGGATGGCAGGTGTTTGCGCGTAAAGGTTTCCTGTCGGAATACCGCAAGGGACGGCAAACGGGCTCGATCGATTTGCGCGGGATCAAAGGTTTGCCGGGCGCACATAATCACCAAAACGCCTGTTCTGCCTACGCGGCCTGTCGCGCGCTTGGGCTGGCGCCGCGCGTGATCGAGGATGCGCTGCACAGCTATCCGGGCCTGCCGCATCGCAGTCAGGTCATCGCCGAGGCGGATGGTGTTACTTACGTGAACGATTCAAAAGCCACCAACGTGGATAGCGCGCTCAAGGCGCTGAGTGCCTTCGAGCAGATCCGCTGGATATGTGGAGGACTTGAGAAAGAAGGTGGTGTGGCCGCCCTGAACGCAGCCGCAGAACAGGTGGTCAAGGCCTATGTCATCGGGAGGGAGGCCGCGAATTTCGCAATGCAGCTTGAAGCCGATGTGCAGGTCTGCATCACAATGTCCGAGGCCGTTGAGCAAGCCATGAAGGACGCGCAACCTGGCGAGACCGTCCTGCTTGCACCAGCAGCGGCCAGTTTCGATCAGTATGACAATTTCGAACAGCGCGGAGAGGATTTTGTGGCGGAAGTAAAACAGAGGCTTGCGGAATAGCCGTTTGCAATAGACCGCCGGTTGGGCCAAGCTACAATGCTATCAGCTTGACGCGCCATCATTATTGGTTTTGCTTGCCTGCAAATTCAACACGAGGTCATGATTATGCCATACCGTAAGATTTCTTTGATCCTTCCCGCCATTCTGGTGGTCGGAGCCTGCACGAACGTTGGTGCCAACTATCAGCCGATTGTCGACGGTCCGATTGGCCCGAACTACAACGTGGACCTGCAGCAATGCCAGCAATTGGCGGCGTCTCAGGCAAGCGTTGACGGCTCCACCGCCGGGAACGCAGCGATAGGTGCGGCGGGTGCTGCGGCCGTGACCGGGATCGTTCAGGACAGCAGTGACAATCTGGGCCGGGCGGCAGTTGCCGGTGCGCTGGTTGGCGCTGGTGCAGACGTGATCAACAAGAACCAGAACAAAGAAGTTATCGTGCGCAACTGCATGCGCGGACGTGGTTACAACGTCGTCGGCTAACTTTGCCCGGCGATTGCAGTTCCAGCGGCGTGGCCCGAGGACCACGCCCACTGGAAATTGTAGCCGCCCAGCCAGCCGGTGACATCCACCGCTTCGCCAATCGCATAGAGGCCGGGGACATCCCTGGCCTCCATCGTTTTTGAGGACAGATCATTCGTGTCTATCCCGCCCAAGGTGACCTCGGCAGTACGATAACCTTCGGTGCCCGAGGGTGTCAGTCGCCAATCCGACAGAGCAGTAATCAGATCTGCCAATGCGGTATCCGACTGATCAGCCAGATTGCCCTGCATCGGGATATGCAGACTCAGGTAATCGACCAATCGCGCAGGTAAGTGGCGCGCCAGTTCTGTGGTCAGCGCCTTGCGCCCTCCGCTTTGCCGCTGATCGCGCAGCAAATCAAACAGCGGCAGGTCCGGGATCAGGTTGACCCGGATCGCCTCGCCCTCAAGCCAATACGAGGACAGTTGCAGAACAGACGGCCCGCTGAGGCCGCGATGGGTGAACAGCAGCGCCTCGTCAAAGCTGGTTCGGTCATTCGACAGCCGCGCAGGCAGGGATACGCCAGACAGTTCCTTGAATTTTCCGTCCGAAAACGTGAACGGCACCAGTGCCGCCTGGGTCTCGGTCATCCGCAATCCGAATTGGCGCGCGATGTCATAGGCAAGCCCGGTCGCACCCATCTTGGGGATCGACTTTCCGCCCGTGGCCAGCACGAGGTTGGTGCAGCTCAGGCTATGCCGCTGCCCTTCACGCTCGACGTCCAGATCAAATCCGCCTTCGGTCTTACGCAAGTTTTTTACTTCGGTCCGAACCCATAGCTCAGCCCCGGCACGTTCCATCTCATCCAGCAACATCTGGATGATCTGTTTTGATGACCCGTCACAGAACAATTGTCCCAGAGTCTTTTCATGCCACGCGATGCCATGGCGGCTCACCAGATCGATAAAGTCCCATTGCGTGTACCGCGCCAGTGCGGATTTGCAGAAATGTGGGTTTCTCGACAGGAAGTTGCCCGGGCCTGCGTACATGTTGGTGAAGTTACAACGCCCACCGCCCGAGATGCGGATTTTCTCACCCGGTGCCTTAGCGTGATCGATCACCAATGCGCGCCCGCCACAATGAGCAGCGCACATCATGCCGGCTGCGCCAGCGCCAAGGATGATCGTATCGTAAGTCATGCGCGGGTGGATGGCGTGGATCGTAAAAGAAGGCAAGGGGGCAAAGGTTCAGAAGACTGATCCAATTTTTTGCCTTGAGCTCAACCTAACTTGAGGAACTACAAACGGATTTGTGACGCACAAACTGCGTCATGTTTCTAAGGGTGCAGAAATGGATTTGGAAAACTACTTAAACCGCATCGTGTATTCGGGCGACCTGAAGCCAAATCGGGCAACGCTCGAAAATCTCTTCGCTGCGCAATTAAGGATGGTTGCCTTCGAAAACATCGATCAGCAGTTGGGTGTTCCGGTGTCATTTGATCCGAGCGACGTGTTTGAAAAAGTTGTTCTGCAACAACGCGGCGGGTGGTGCTTTGAGCTAAACACTCTTTTCAGCTGGGTACTGCAGGAAATCGGATTTGAGGTGGCATATCTGGCGGGATATGTAGGCCTGGAAAAACCTTCTCCGGATCAGGCACCGGATCACATGCTGCTGAAAGTCGAATGCGATGAGCAGTTGCTTGTTGATGTTGGATTTGGCGGCGCAATGTCTGCTCCCGTGCCGCTCAAACCCATCAAGGTTTCGCAGCAGCCTTACGACATTACTCTCGCCGCCCAAAATGAAGGCTATATTCAATATTCAGAAAGTGCGGGCGGGAGGGAGGCCGGGTATTGGTTTGCTCTGGATTGTGTCGAGCCAAGGGTGTTTCAGCCAGCCAGCACGAAATTGCAGACCGATCCCAACTCACCATTTCTACGCACTTTGACCGCGCAAAAACGCTATACCAACAGGCACGTTGTTCTGCGTGGTCGGGTGTTGACGACGTTTGATACCGTGGGAACACGTGAGGAAACCCTTTCGACACCAAAGGAGTTGGCCGACTGCCTGAAGTATGACTTCGGCCTGAATGTCCCGGCGATTGCTGAAGTCTGGTCTAAGATCATGAAACGTCATGGCGAGTTGTTTGCGGGGTGACGCCTGGTTGGTGTTCCGCTGCTCTACCGCAAAGCCAAGCGGATTTCGCCATCCTTATTCATTCCGCTAGCCCAAATGCAAAAATCCCTGTAGACTCCCGAACAGATCCCGAAAACGGGACGTTAACGAGGCAGAGAGTGGCGGTATCTCATGACTGAGATGGTGTATGGCGCGGTCCAGGACCAGCGCGGAGAACCGATTCTTCCGAAATGGTGGCGGACGATTGATCGCTGGACGATGTCCTGCGTTCTGATCCTGTTTGTCATCGGGTTGTTGCTGGGGCTGGCTTCGTCGCCACCACTGGCCGGGCGTAACGGGTTTGACCCCTTCCACTATGTCGAGCGGCAGGCGCTTTTCGGCGGATTGGCGCTGATTGCGATGCTGCTGACGTCGATGATGTCGCCGACACTGGTGCGCCGGTTGGCTGTCCTTGGGTTTCTCGCTTCATTCGTGGCGCTGGCCTTCCTGCCGGTCTTCGGAACCGACTTCGGCAAAGGGGCTGTGCGCTGGTACTCGCTGGGATTTGCGTCCTTGCAACCGTCGGAATTCCTGAAGCCCGGATTTGTTGTTGTAGCTGCATGGTTGCTGGCGGCGTCCCAACAGATCAACGGCCCTCCGGGCCGGTTGTGGTCTTTTGCGCTATGCATGGCGATTGTTGCGATGCTGGTTTTTCAACCTGACTTTGGTCAGGCCTGCCTGATCCTGTTTGGCTGGGGCGTGATGTACTTTGTGGCCGGTGCACCGATGTTGCTGCTGGTGGGCATGGCCGGGGTCGTGGTTTTAGGTGGCATGTTTGCCTATTCGAATTCGGAACACTTTGCCCGCCGTATTGATGGCTTTCTGAACCAAGAGGTCGACCCGACCACTCAGCTTGGCTATGCCACCAACGCAATTCGTGAGGGTGGATTGTTTGGTGTTGGCGTCGGTGAGGGGCAGGTGAAGTGGTCGTTGCCCGATGCCCACACGGATTTCATCATCGCTGTCGCGGCCGAGGAGTACGGTCTGATCCTGGTGCTGATCATCATCGCGCTGTATTCCCTGATCGTGGTGCGGTCACTGCTGCGGCTGATGCGGGAACGTGATATGTTCATCCGTTTGGCGGGGACCGGCCTGGCCTGCATGTTTGGCGTTCAGGCCATGATTAACATGGGTGTGGCTGTGCGCCTGCTGCCTGCCAAGGGCATGACGCTGCCGTTCGTCAGTTACGGCGGCTCATCTCTGATTGCGGGTGGGATCGCCGTCGGCATGTTGCTGGCCTTTACCCGGAGCCGCCCACAGGGCGAACTTGGCGATATTCTGCGCGGACGAGGATAATGGGGACACCTTACCTTTTGATTGCGGCTGGCGGCACCGGGGGCCATATGTTCCCGGCGCAGGCGCTGGCCGAGGCGATGCTGAACAAAGGCTGGCGCGTGCGCCTGTCCACGGATGAGCGTGGCGCGCGTTACACCGGTGGCTTTCCGCATACGGTCGAGATTGTCGAGGTTGCCTCGGCCACATTCGCACGCGGCGGGCTGGCCGCAAAGGCGCTGGCAGGGCCCAAGATTGCGGGTGGTGTCGCCAGCATGGCGCTTCAAATGATGCGCGACAAACCGGACGTCGTTGTTGGATTCGGCGGATACCCGTCGATTCCGGCGCTAGGTGCCGCGACGATGTTGAAAGTTCCGCGCATGATCCACGAACAAAACGGCGTTCTGGGGCGCGTGAACCAATTGTTTGCCACGCGTGTCGCCAACGTTGCCTGTGGTGTCTGGCCGACAGATCTGCCGGATGGTGCCAAGGGCATCCACACGGGTAATCCAGTCCGCGCTGCCGTACTTGAACGCGAGGCAGCAGGTTACATCCCGCCCGGCGACTATCCGATGTCTATTCTGGTCATGGGTGGCAGTCAGGGTGCACGCATTCTCAGCGACGTTGTTCCCGGCGCGATTGCTGCCTTACCCGAAAACCTGCGCAGCCATATCCGCGTTGCTCATCAGGCCCGCGACGAAGATGGGGAACGGGTAACCGCGTTTTACGCCGATCATGGCATGCGGGCCGAGGTCAAGCCCTTCTTCGACGATGTCCCGCGTCGCATGTCTGATGCACAACTCGTCATCAGCCGGTCTGGCGCGTCCAGCGTTGCCGATATTTCGGTCATCGGCCGACCGTCGATTCTAATCCCATTTGCAGCCGCCGCAGGCGACCATCAGACCGCCAATGCGCGCGGATTGGTTCAGGCGGGCGGCGCGATCATGATCCCGGAAAACGCGCTTGACGTTCCCGCGCTGACAGAGCAAATCACCGCAGTTCTGACTAACCCCGAAGCCGCACAAAAGATGGCCCATGCCGCCCTCTCGACCGGTGCCCCCGACGCCACTGAGCGTCTGACAGCCCTTGTCGAACAACTGGCGCAGAAGGAGACGACATGAATCCTGCAACCAAACTGCCGCAAGACGTTGGGTCGATCCATTTCGTGGGGATTGGCGGGATCGGGATGTCGGGGATTGCTGAGGTGTTGCTGAACCTCGGCTACCGGGTGCAGGGGTCGGACCTCAAGGCGTCCAAGATCACCGACCGCTTAGCCGACTTGGGGGCTGAGATTTTTGTCGGACAACGCGCCGAAAACCTGGAAAACGCGGCTGTTGTGGTAGTGTCGACGGCGATCAAACCGGGCAACCCGGAATTGGACGGTGCCCGCGCACGTGGTCTGCCCGTGGTGCGCCGCGCCGACATGCTGGCCGAGTTGATGCGCCTGAAGTCGAATATCGCTATAGCAGGTACGCACGGCAAGACCACCACGACCACCATGATGGCCGAGCTGATGGTGGCGGGTGATTTCGACCCGACCGTCATCAATGGCGGTATCATTCACGCCTACGGCTCGAACGCACGGATGGGGCAGGGAGAGTGGATGGTGGTCGAGGCCGACGAATCCGACGGCTCATTCAACCGCTTACCCGCAACGATCGCCATCGTCACCAATATCGACCCCGAGCATATGGAGCATTGGGGTGATTTCGATCAACTGCGCGACGGCTTCTACGAATTCGTCTCAAACCTGCCTTTCTATGGGCTGGCTGTCTGCTGCACTGACCATGCCGAGGTTCAAACACTGGTGGGGCGCATCACAGACCGCCGTGTGCGCACTTATGGGTTTAACGCTCAGGCCGATGTGCGGGCGGAAAACCTGGCCTACAAAGGCGGCGTGGCGCATTTCGACATCCACCTGCAATACGAAGACAAGGTGATCGAGGGCTGCACGTTGCCAATGCCCGGAGATCATAACGTGTCGAACGCGCTTTCCGCTGTGGCTGTTGCTCGCCATCTGGGTATGAAGGCTTCGGAAATCCGTGACGCGCTGGCTAACTTCGGTGGCGTCAACCGCCGCTTCACTAAGGTCGGAGAAGTCGATGGTGTCACCATCATCGACGATTACGGTCACCACCCAGTTGAGATTGCAGCCGTTCTCAAAGCCGCGCGTCAGGCAACCGAGGGGCGTGTCATCGCCGTGCACCAACCGCACCGCTACTCGCGTCTGTCCAACCTGTTTGACGATTTCTGCACTTGTTTCAATGATGCGGACGTTGTCGCCATCGCCGATGTTTTTGCCGCCGGAGAGGACCCGATCGAAGGGGCCAGCCGAGATGATCTGGTGCAGGGCCTGATCCGCCACGGCCACCGCCACGCGCGCGCATTGCTGAATGAAAATGATCTGGAGCGTCTTGTTCGTGAACAGGCCCGCCCCGGTGACATGGTCGTCTGCCTCGGGGCCGGTACGATCAGCGCCTGGGCCAACGGGCTGCCCGATAGGTTGCAGCACAAACAAGCCGTTTGATGGAATGGACTCTCTTGCAGTGCAACTTTAAAGTGTGATGTTGCAATTGCAGCAATGATCGTCCTCGGAGGGGTAGTTGGTCTATTCAGTGCTATTCGCCGGCTTGTGGGTTCTGGCCTCAACGGTCGTGGCCATGCTGCCGATGCGCCTGCAGTTTCCGCCGGGCGTTGTCCTGTTCGTTTCCGCCCCCGCGTTGATCGTCTGGCTGGGCCATGATTTTGGCTGGTTCTTCTCGGTGCTGGCCTTTGCCGCCTTTGCATCCATGTTCCGCAACCCCATTCGCTTTTATTGGCGTCGCTGGACCGGGCAGGAGGTCGAGGAATGAACTGGTCGATCGCCCTTGCCGCCCTTTGGGGAGTTTCCGCGAATGTGCTGGCGATGATCCCCAGTAAAGACAACCACTGGACCCGTGCTTATATGCTGATTGCTGTCGGAATTCCGATCCTGGGTTACGTAACCTTGCAGAACGGCCCCTGGATTGGCTTGATCGTTCTGGCGGCAGGCATGTCGGTACTGCGCTGGCCGGTGATTTACCTTGGGCGTTGGGTGCGTAAGATGATCGGGTCCGCCTCTTAAAGGATGCGGCTTGCGTTATGCGTCCAAATCCGCGATCTAGCCGACATGACAGCGCTTCCCTCTCCTCGCGGTAAACTCACCGAAAACCGTAATCTGAACGACCTGACATGGCTGCGCGTTGGCGGTCCGGCGGATTATCTGTTCCAGCCCGCCGACATTGAAGACCTGCAAACCTTTCTGCGCGATTTGCCGACAGAGGTGCCGGTGTTTCCCATGGGTGTCGGTTCGAACCTGATCGTTCGCGATGGTGGTTTGCGCGCCGTGGTGATCCGGCTTGGGCGCGGGTTCAACAGTATCTCGGTTGAGGGAAATACCGTCACTGCCGGAGCTTCCGCATTGGACGCACATGTGGCACGCAAGGCGGCGGATGGGGGGGTGGATCTGACTTTTTTGCGCACTATTCCGGGTTCTGTCGGTGGTGCGGTTCGGATGAATGCAGGGTGTTACGGCAGCTACACGGCGGACGTGCTGCGCAAGGCGACTATTGTCACACGGCAGGGAGAGGTTGTGGACCTGACAACCGAGGACCTGAATTTCCGCTATCGCCAGTCTGATTTGCCCGAAAGTGCTGTTCTGGTTTCAGCTACATTCGAAGGACCGTCGGGTGATCCGGACGAACTGCACGCCCGCATGGCGGCCCAGCTGAAAAAACGTGACGAAACGCAACCAACCAAAGACCGCAGCGCCGGGTCAACCTTCCGCAACCCGGCGGGATTTTCCTCGACGGGCCGTGAAGATGATGTGCACGACCTAAAGGCGTGGAAGGTTATTGACGATGCAGGAATGCGTGGCGCGACAAGGGGCGGCGCGCAGATGAGTCCAAAGCACTCGAACTTTCTGATCAATACCGGTGATGCCTCTGCCGCGGACCTCGAAGGTCTGGGGGAAGAGGTGCGAAAAAAGGTTTACGAAACAAGCGGCATCACGCTAGAGTGGGAAATCATGCGGGTCGGTGATCCGCTCACAGAATAAAGCCCGAACCGTCAGACCGATAACAGGCTAATTAAGGCGACGGATCAAAGGCATAAACGCAGTTTGGACCACCACATAAGGTCCAGGGACATTGAGGCGCACGTTGGGTATGTCGAGCAGGACAAACCCCAAAGTGGCGGTATTGATGGGTGGCCCCTCGAAGGAACGCGAGGTGTCTCTCAGCAGCGGGCGCGAATGCGCAGCCGCCCTACGGGGAGAAGGCTTTGAAGTGGTTGAGCTGGACGCTGGTCCTGACCTCTATGCGCGCCTTTTGGACATCAAGCCAGACGTAGTGTTCAACGCCCTGCATGGCCGCTGGGGCGAGGATGGCTGTGTGCAGGGCCTGCTGGAATGGATGCGCATCCCGTATACGCATTCAGGCGTTCTGGCCTCGGCACTGGCGATGGACAAGCAGCGCAGCAAAGAGGTGTTTGAGGTCGAGGGCCTGCCCGTTGTTGCCAGCATGATCGTTCCCAAGGTTGAGGTGATTAAGGCTCATGTGATGGAGCCTCCTTACGTGGCCAAACCCAACAACGAAGGCTCAAGCGTCGGGATCTACATCGTGCACGAGGGGTCCAATGGGCCTCCGCAGCTGTCGGATGAGATGCCGGATCAGGTGATGGTCGAGAAGTACATTGCCGGGCGCGAGCTGACCGTAACGGTGATGAACGACAAGGCCGTAACCGTTACCGAGATCATGACCGATGGCGGCTGGTACGATTATGACGCCAAGTATAAGCCCGGCGGATCGTGGCACGTTTTGCCTGCTGATGTTCCGGCTGAGATTTTTGACCTGTGCATGGATTACGCGTTGCGCGCCCACAACGCGCTGGGGTGCAAGGGTGTCAGCCGCACGGATTTCCGTTGGGATGACAGCATGGGGGCCGATGGGCTGTTCCTGCTGGAAACCAACACGCAACCTGGCATGACGCCGACGTCGCTGGTTCCGGAACAGGCCGCGCATCTGGGCCTGACATTTGGACAGCTCTGCGCCTGGATGGTGGAGGACGCATCATGCGACCGCTAAGAGCCACCCGCGCGCCCGTGGTGCACCGGCCCAGGCAACTGGCCGGCCCCGATGCCGATTTCGAATCCGGCGCACGAACCGGAGCTGAGCCCAAGTTGCGGCTCAAAGGGATATTCGGCCGCAAAGGTGGCCGTTTCGACCCGGCCCCGTCGCGCCTCAGCTACCGCCTGCAGCGCTGGATGCTGACGCCGGGTATCCGACGTGGCCTGAAAATTGGCCTCCCGGTATTTGCTGTCTGCGCTGCGGTTGGCATCTATTTTGGTTCGCAAGAGCGTCGCGATGCGGTGGTGACCTATGTCATCGACATCAAGACTTCGATCCAGCAACGGCCCGAATTCATGGTCAATCTGATGGCCATTGACGGTGCAGGGACCAACCTGTCCGAAGATATCCGCGAGGTTGTGCCGCTGGATTTCCCTGTCAGTTCATGGGATCTGGATGTTGAGCAAATCCGCGACACGATTACCGGGCTGAATCCGGTCAAATCCGCCACGGTACGGGTGCGCCCGGGCGGCATTCTGCAGGTGGATGTGGTCGAGCGTCAGCCTGTAATCGTCTGGCGTACGCGGAACGGGATCGAGCTGTTGGACGAAACCGGTGCCCATGTGGAACGTATCGCCGCTCGTAAGGATCACCCGAATTTACCGCTGATCGCCGGCAAAGGTGCCGACGGTCACGTGGGCGAGGCGCTAGAATTGCTGACAACCGCCCGCAGCTTGGGCGGTCGAGTGCGCGGGCTGGTCCGCATCGGGGAACGTCGCTGGGATCTGGTTATGGATCGCGGTCAGCGCATCATGTTGCCGACTGAACGCCCGGTGCGCGCGTTGGAGCGCGTTTTGGCGGTGAATGAGGTGCAGGATCTTCTGGAACGCGACGTGGCAGTCGTCGACATGCGCCTCGGACAGCGTCCGACAATAAGAATGACCAAAGCCGCCAGCGAAGACTGGTGGAATACAAAAGTGACAGTGGGTAGCGAGCAGTAACGACCATGATGACCGATCTTTATCAGTCCCAGCGCGCCATGCGGCAGATGCGCAGACAAGCCATGCAACGCGGTGTCGTCGCCATTCTCGATGTTGGTAGTTCCAAGATTGCCTGTCTTGTGCTGCGCTTTGACGGAACGGGCCGCCTGAGCGAGGACAACACCATCGGGTCGATGGCCGGGCAGACCGGCTTTCGTGTGATCGGTGCTGCGACCACTCGGTCGCGGGGTGTACAGTTCGGCGAAGTCACCGCCATGCAGGAAACGGAACGGGCTATCCGGACCGCTTTGCAAGCGGCGCAAAAGATGGCTGATATCCGGGTCGATCACGTGATCGCTAGTTTCTCGGGTGCGAATCCACGCTCTTACGGGTTGGATGCACAGGTCGATCTTGAGGGTCAGGTCGTGACAGAGGCCGAAGTTGGGCGTGTCCTGAACGCCTGTGATGTGCCGGACTACGGGGCAGGGCGTGAGGTATTGCATGCCCAACCGGTCAACTTCGCTTTGGACAACCGCTCGGGACTGATCGACCCGCGCGGCCAAATGGGGCAGAGCCTTGCCGTCGACATGCACATGCTGACCGTCGACGCGACTGCGATCCAGAACATCGTACGCTGTATCAAACGCTGTGATCTGGAATTGGCCGGAATTGCAAACTCGGCCTATGTGTCTGGTGTTTCCGCCTTGGTCGAAGATGAGCAGGAACTGGGCGCGGCCTGTATCGACATGGGTGGCGGTACGACAAGCGTGTCGATTTTTATGAAAAAGCACATGATTTACGCCGACTGCGTGCGCATGGGTGGTGATCATGTGACCTCGGACATTTCGATGGGGTTGGGCATTCCCGCCTCGGTGGCCGAGCGGATCAAAACCTTTAACGGTGGCGTTCACGCAACCGGCGCGGATGATAGGGACCTGATCGACATCGGCGGGGATACCGGCGATTGGGAACATGATCGCCGCACGGTCAGCCGAGCTGAACTGATCGGGATCATGCGTCCCCGTGTTGAAGAAATCCTTGAAGAAGTGCGTGTTCGTCTGGATGCGGCCGGGTTCGAGCATTTGCCCAGCCAGCAGATCGTGCTGACCGGTGGCGGCAGCCAGATCATGGGGCTGGACGGTCTGGCGACCCGCATCCTTGGACAGCGTGTCCGCCTCGGCCGACCGCTGCGTGTGCATGGCCTGCCGCAATCGGCAACCGGGCCGGGCTTCTCGTCCGCCGTGGGTCTCAGTCTGTTTGCAGCGCACCCGCAGGACGAATGGTGGGACTTTGAAATTCCGGTCGATACCTATTCGGCGCGTCCATTCAAACGAGCCGTGCGTTGGTTCCGTGACAATTGGTAGACTTATCGCCGCGACGCTGATTGCGTGCCTTGGCGCAGTCGCACCGATGGAAGCATTAGCGCAGACCCGCATTTCACCCGAGGCGTTTTTGGCAGCGGTCCTGGGGAAAACTGTCGATTTTCATGACTTCCATAGCGGTGAGATTGTCGGGACCGAAGAATTCCTCAGCCCAACGCTGTCGGTTTGGCGACGTGAGGGCAGAGGGTGCGTTTACGGGCAAATCACAACACCAAACGGTCAGATTTGTTTCCTTTACGATGATGAAATCGAAGGTCCGGCAGTTTGTTGGTGGCCATTCGAGCATGAAGGCAGGTTAATGGTACGGCTAGCGACACTTGTGAATTCGGAGATTCAAGAGGTTCGCCGGATCACGACCGAAGGTCTGAATTGTCCAAGTACCCCGATTAGCTAAAGAAACGGGTTGCGGCAGACTCATTTATCCCTCAAGATATCCACAAGGCCCGACAGAGGCCCGCGGCAGGACCTGAGCAGTTTTCCGCAGTTTGACAGTTTATGAGTCCCCTCTGGTGATGCGTTGGTTGAGCGCCGCGCGCAAATCGCCTGTTTTGTGCTACATTGAGTTCTTTGCGCAACATCTGGCGGTTTATGCGAAATACTGCCGGTCATCGCCTTATTTCCTCCATATTTTGTGGAATTACGCGATTTTTGGCGTGACGTTTGCCGTTTCGATCGGTAGGATTGTTAGTGGATAGGTAAGAAAAACACCGCTTTGGCGGGAACAAAAAACAGGCGGACAGAGCATGACATTGAATCTTTCGATGCCCGGGCACGACGAACTGAAGCCTCGGATCACAGTATTTGGCGTTGGTGGTGCAGGCGGAAACGCTGTCAACAACATGATTGAGAAACAGCTGGATGGCGTCGATTTTGTGGTCGCCAACACCGACGCGCAGGCGCTGCAACAAAGCCAGTCCTCGGCGCGGGTGCAACTGGGTGTGAAAGTCACCGAAGGTCTGGGGGCAGGGGCCCGTCCGACCGTGGGTGCGGCGGCTGCCGAAGAAAGCATCGAACAGATCGTCGATCACCTTGCAGGCGCGCATATGTGCTTCATCACTGCCGGTATGGGCGGTGGTACTGGTACAGGCGCCGCTCCGATCATCGCGCAGGCCGCGCGGGAACTGGGCGTACTGACAGTCGGTGTCGTGACCAAGCCCTTCCAGTTCGAAGGCGCCAAGCGGATGCGTCAGGCCGAAGATGGCGTTGAGATGCTGCAAAAGGTCGTCGACACTCTGATCATCATCCCGAACCAGAACCTGTTCCGACTGGCCAACGAAAAGACCACCTTTACCGAGGCGTTCTCGATGGCAGACGATGTTCTGTATCAAGGTGTCAAGGGCGTGACTGACCTGATGGTGCGTCCGGGTCTTATCAACCTCGACTTTGCTGACGTTCGCGCCGTAATGGACGAGATGGGCAAGGCGATGATGGGAACCGGTGAGGCCACCGGCGAAGATCGCGCTGTTCAGGCTGCCGAGAAGGCGATCGCCAACCCGCTGCTGGACGAAATCAGCCTGAAGGGTGCCAAGGGCGTTCTGATCAACATCACTGGTTCGCACGATCTGACACTGTTCGAGCTGGACGAGGCCGCGAACCGTATTCGCGAGGAAGTGGACCCCGAGGCCAACATCATCGTGGGTTCGACCCTGGATACGGCGATGGAAGGTGGCATGCGCGTTTCGGTCGTCGCAACCGGAATCGACGCCAGCGAAAAGACTGAGGATGTACCGGTCGCGCGCCGCTCGATGTCTGCACCGCTAACCCGCACTGTTTCGGCTGAAGAGCCGGTGCAGGAAGAGGCGCCGGTTGCTGCAGAAGTTGCTGAGCAAGCGCCGCAGCAAGAGATGAACCGCGAGCCCTCGCTGTTTGAAGCGCCAACAGAACCTGCGCAACCGCAGTTTCAGACGCGCGCCGAACAGGATGATGATGGCCTGCCGCCGCCGGCCTATCAGCCGCGCGTTGCCGAATTCGAGCCGACCCCCGAACCGGTTGAGCCTGCGCCCGAAAGCTATGTCGCGCCGCAGCCTCAACCGGCAGCGGGAACACCGTCGCCCGAGGCGCTGCAGCGCTTGCAGGCCGCCGTGCAGAACGTTCCGCCGTCCGAGCGGAGCCCGTCGATGGTTCGTCCCGCAGCGCCTCAGCCAGCCCCTGCACCTCAGGACGAAGCCCATGATCGGCCCCGGTTTGGCTTTAACCGTCTGATCGATCGGATGACCGGTCATGCGGCAGATACGCCGGCGCAACCGCCCCGTCAGCAGCCTGTTATGCGCCAATCTGACGCTACGGCACCTGCAAGGGATGAGGCCGATCCGGAGCAGGATCGGATCGAAATTCCCGCCTTTTTACGGCGCCAAGCCAACTGATCGCGGTAACAAAATGATTACAAAGGGTCGCCAAATGGCGGCCCTTTTCCTTTATTTTATGGGGTTTTAAGGGGGTGTAAGCAGGGATTTGCCGATCTGTTACATACATGTTTCATTCGGTTACAAAGAGTGAGTTGAGCCTTGACGCTGCCTTCCTTAACTGAGTGTCCAACACGGCCAGAACGAGGCCGGACACCACTCTTCGAGGTTCACCTTGCAACATACGCTCAAATCTCCGGTCACGTTTAAAGGCGTCGGACTGCATAGCGGTAAGCCTGCGACGATGGTCCTGAAGCCAGCGGCTGCCGGTCATGGCATCTGGTTTAAACGGACGGATATTGAGCTGGGCAATGCCCTCATCCCTGCGATCTATGACGTGGTCGAGCGTACCCCGCTGTGCACCCGCCTGATCAACGACGCGGGTGTGTCCGTGTCCACAGTTGAACACATCATGGCCGCGCTGGCCGGGTGCGGCATACATAACGCGCTGATCGAGATTGATGGCCCAGAGGTTCCGATCATGGACGGATCATCGATTGATTTCGTTCGCGGTATCATGGCGAAGGGCGTGCGCCGTCAGACCAGCCCGGTTCTGGCGTATGAGGTTCTTAAGCCGGTGACCGCTGTGCGCGAAGGTGCCAGCGCATCAATCGCGCCTGCGGACGGTTTGATTATCGACTTCCACATCGATTTTGAAGACGGTGCCATTGGCAGCCAGACCAAGACACTGGACATGCGCAACGGCTCGTTTGCACGTGAACTTTGCGATTGCCGGACCTTCTGTCGCCGCACCGATGTCGAAGCGATGCGCGAGAACGGGCTGGCTTTGGGCGGCACGCTGGAAAACGCCGTTGTTGTTCAGGGTAACGAAGTCCTTACTCCGGGTGGTTTCCGCCACGCGGACGAGGCGGTGCGCCACAAAATGCTGGACGCCCTTGGCGACCTGTATCTGGCAGGCGGCCCGATCTTTGGTCACTTCACTGGTGACAAATCCGGCCATGCAATGACGAACACTTTGCTGCGCAAGCTGTTCGAAACGCCGGGTGCGGTTCGTCCGATCCTGTGCACACCTGCGCAGGCTGCCCGCCTTCCGGGGCAGGGCCTGGTTTGGGACGAAATCCCGGAAGTCGCTTGATTGGACCAACTCTGACGACAATTCCGCGAACGTGCGCATAAGACGTTTTGCACCGGAATTATATGTGCTAGACCTTGGCCTAAATCGGGGCTTAACCCCGTCAAGTAATACGACAAGGATAGGCGGAATGGTTGGCACCAAAGCGGCAGTCAGGTTCGCAAGCGCGATTCTTCTGACAGCAGTTTTGACGGCGTGCGCTGGGAAAGGCGCTGATCGCAATCAGAACCTGGAAGGGTTCACTCCTGAACAGATTTTCACGCGTGGCGAATATGAGCTGTCGCAGAATCGTTCGGACGATGCGGCGTGGTATTTTTCAGAAGTTGAACGTCTGTATCCGTATTCCGATTGGGCCAAGCGCGCGCTGATCATGCAGGCGTTCTCGTACCACACGGATAAAAACTACGAAGAGAGCCGAGGTGCTGCGCAGCGGTACATTGATTTCTACCCGACCGACGAAGATGCGGCTTATGCCCAATATCTTCTGGCGCTCAGCTATTATGACCAGATTGACGAGGTCGGTCGCGATCAGGGCCTGACATTTCAGGCGCTGCAATCCCTGCGAACTGTGATCGAAGTCTATCCGGATAGCGAATACGCAACCTCGGCGGTTTTGAAATTCGATCTGGCCTTTGACCATCTGGCTGGCAAAGAGATGGAGATTGGGCGCTATTATCTGCGCCAGGATCACTATTCCGCTGCCATCAACAGGTTCCGTGTCGTGGTTGAGGATTTCCAGACCACATCCCACACCGCCGAAGCGCTTTATCGCTTGATCGAGGCCTATCTGGCGCTGGGTCTGGTGGATGAGGCGCAGACAGCCGGTGCCATTCTTGGGTACAACTATCAATCGTCCGAATGGTATGATGCAGGCTATGCGCTGTTGACCTCACGTGGTCTGGGTCTCAAGAGCCGAGGCAACAACTGGCTGAGTACGATCTACCGCCAGACGATCAAAGGTGAGTGGTTGTAATCGCCATGGCCAAAGGGGTGGGACGCTAAGACCCGATGCTGCGCGCCCTCGATATCCGCGACATGCTGATCATCGACCGGCTGGAACTGACGTTTCAGCCGGGCCTGAACGCTTTGACTGGTGAAACTGGTGCGGGCAAATCGATCCTTCTGGATTCGCTGGGTTTTGTTCTGGGCTGGCGTGGTCGGGCTGAACTGGTCCGGCAAGGGGCCGCTCAGGGTGAAGTCGTGGCCGAATTCGAACTGACCGAAGGTCACCCGGCGCATGACATTCTGGCCGAAGCGGGGCTGCCCGGCGGTCAAGAGCTGATCCTGCGCCGTGTGAATACGGCTGAGGGGCGCAAAACTGCATGGGTCAATGATCGTCGCTGCTCGGGTGAGGTTCTGCGTGCACTTTCTGAAACGCTGATCGAACTGCACGGTCAGCACGATGACCGCGGCCTGTTAAACCCGCGTGGTCACCGGGCGATGCTGGACGACTACGCCGGAGTGGGAATCCGCCTGGCGGCGGTACGTTCCGCCTGGTCCGAGATGTCCCGCGCGCGCAAGGCGTTGGCTCAGACAGAAGCGTCTCTCGCAGCCATGCGCGCGGAAGAGGAATTTCTGCGGCACTCGGTTTCCGAGCTTGACCAACTTGACCCGCAACCGGGCGAGGACGCCGAGCTCGACGCCCGCCGTCGCATGATGCAAGGGGCCGAGCGCATCCGCGATGACGTTGCCCGCGCTTTTTCTCTGCTGGGCGGGGACGGGGCCGAGGGGGCGATGGCCGACGCGGTGCGCTGGCTTGAAGGCGTATCGGACAATGCGGGCGGTCAATTGGAGGAACCAATCGCGGCACTGGGACGCGCATTAATAGAATTGGGTGAGGCACAGGACGGCGTCGACGCATGTCTGCAAAAACTGGACTTCAATCCGGCGGAATTGGAGCAAGCCGAAGAACGCCTGTTTGCAATCCGCGCACTGGCCCGTAAACACGACGTCGCGCCCGACGATCTGGGCACCTTCGCCGACACCTTGCGCGATCGTTTGAACCGGCTTGATGCTGGTGACGTGGATCTGGCCAATCAGCGGGCGGCGGTGGACGCCGCACAGGCCGCGTATGACGATGCGGCAGCACAACTAAGCGCTGCGCGACAGAAGGCGGCCGGGCAGCTGGACGCCGCCGTGATGACGGAACTCGCCCCGTTGAAGATGGAACGCGCCGTGTTCCAGACCGAAATCACCCCGGCCGATCCCGGCCCCGAGGGCACCGACGCGGTTGCCTTCACCGTGGCCACCAACCCCGGTGCGCCGTCCGGGCCTCTGAACAAGATCGCCTCGGGCGGTGAACTCAGCCGGTTCCTGCTGGCGCTCAAGGTCTGTCTAGCGGGTGACGACAGTGCGCGCACGATGATTTTTGACGAGATCGACAGAGGCGTTGGTGGCGCGACCGCTGACGCGGTAGGGCGGCGCCTTGCATCTCTGGCACATGGTGGGCAGGTCTTGGTGGTGACGCACTCGCCGCAGGTGGCGGCCCGCGCGGCACACCATTGGCGTGTGCAGAAACAGGTTACCGATGGGCAGACGCTGTCTACCGTAGTTCCGTTGGCTGAACCTGACCGTGTGGACGAAATCGCCCGTATGGTCGCAGGTGACACAATTACGGACGAGGCCCGTGCCGCCGCCCGTGCCCTTTTGGACGCCTGAGGCTTTTCTGCCGCTTTCCTGTGTTCAATCCGTCGCGATCCCACTTTTATAAGGTCGCTCCGTGGCTTACTAAGGGGAAAGACGTGATCCCCGAGGGCCAATGACCCAATCAACCCGCACCGTTCTGCGCAACCAGCTCAATCAGGCTCTGGCCGCGATCAAGGACGCTTGGCGGGTTATGCTGCGGCGCGGGCCCAGCCAAATTCAGTTCTGGTTCATCGCGCTGGCCATCGGGATTGCGGCGGGTTTCATGGCGCTAGGGTTCCGCAAGGCGATCCGGTCGCTTCAGGCGTATGTTTATGACACCGAAGACATTTTGCTGTTGCACAGCCATGCGGAAAAACTGCCTTGGATTGTCATCCTGATCACACCGATAGTCGGTGGTTTGATCGTGGGGGTAATCCTGAACAAGTTCACCGACGATGGGCGCGTGCGATCCGTCGCAGACGTCATTGAAGGGGCTGCGGTCACCGATGGTCGGGTCGAAGCCAAGGCGGGTATTGCCTCTTTCTTTGCCTCGCTTATTACGCTCAGTACAGGTGGCTCCACGGGCCGAGAGGGGCCGGTCGTTCACATGGCCGGCGTGATCTCGACCTGGGTCAGTGACCGGATTCATGCCGATGGCATCACTGGGCGCGACCTGTTGGGATGTGCTGTTGCCGCAGCCGTCTCGGCCAGCTTCAACTCACCGATCGCGGGTGCCTTGTTCGCGCTTGAGGTCGTGTTACGCCACTTTGCGGTGCATGCCTTTGCCCCTATCGTGATTGCCTCGGTTGCAGGAACGGTGATTAACCGCCTGGAATATGGCGACGTGACCGAGTTTGTTCTGGATACGCCCGGTTCCCTGCAATTCTACGTAGAACTGCCCGCCTTTCTGATTCTCGGCCTGATCTGCGGTCTGGTTTCGCTGCTGCTCATGCGATCGATCTTTTTTGCCGAGGATATCGGCAATCACATTCAGAACCGGCTTGCTTTGCCTGGCTGGTTGCGCCCTGCGGTTTCAGGCGCGATGCTGGGGCTGCTGGCGATTTGGTTCCCACATATCATCGGCGTCGGATATGAGACGACGATCCGCGCGCTAGCTGGCGATCTGACCCTGACATTTGCCATTCTGTTTGCCGTAATTAAAACGGTTGCCGTGGCGATCACCATGGGTGGGCGTATGGGCGGCGGTGTGTTTTCCCCATCGCTGATGATCGGGGCGTTAACCGGGTTGGCCTTCGGGCTGATTGCAACAGGGCTGCTGCCGGATGTGTCTGGCACCCATACGCTTTACGCCTTTGCGGGAATGGGGGCCGTTGCTGCTGCGGTTTTGGGCGCACCGATTTCAACCACGATGATCGTTTTTGAACTGACCGGGGATTGGCAGATCGGGCTTGCCGTGATGGTTTCGGTTTCGATGTCTACAGCTTTGGCATCGCGCCTTGTGGATCGGTCTTTCTTCCTGACCCAGTTAGAACGCCGCAACGTACATCTGGCGGCGGGGCCGCAAGCCTATCTGTTGGCCATGTTGCGCACCGGGGCGGTCATGCGCCCCTTGGGCGACTCGCGTTCGATCACGAAAGAGCAGGCGCTTGAACTGATCGAGCAAGGGCTGTGCGTTCAGGCCAGCGCCACGCTTGAAGCAGCGATGCCGTATTTCGACAGGGACGACATCCCCTGTATTCCGGTTGTGATCGTCGACGAGGACGGTAGCGAAAACCCGGTAGGGGCACTTTATCATATCGATGCATTGAAGGCGTATAATCGTGCCTTGGCGGCCACTGCAGCCGAAGAGCACTCTTAACGCCGGTACACGGTCGCGGTATCACCCAGATAGTTGTCCCACGCAAACCAGTAGGAAATATGACCTGCGACTCGGGGCATTTCTACTCCTCCGGGTCCGATCAGCGCCTCTTCGGTCATGGTCCATTTCTGACCCGATTCGTCCACCAGATCGCCGCCTGACGCGGTAAACTTATGAGATCCGCGCTCATACGCGCGCACGGCGCGTTTGTCGGCATTGCCGACCAAGACCAATGATCGGTTGGCAATCGCGTCATTGATCACCCGCGTCCCGTTGAATGCATCCAGCGGCCAGGCCCGTGCGGCGCCAAATTGGCGGATGGTGAACACATAGTCCTTTTGTCGATGCTGCGACTGGTCAACCAGCGCGGGGAACATCAGTTCAGGCGACGCGAAATACTCTCGATAGACCACACCTGAGCCATAGTTCCTGCGGTATCCGGTATTGCGCGACAGAACTTTGGTTTGTGGGTGCGATGTTTTCCAGCTTTGCCATGTGGTGATGACCACTGGGCGCTGCTTTAGTTCGATACCGCTGTCGACAAGGGGGCCGACGACCGGCTTGCCCGTGTATTGGTTCCACAAAGAATGCGTTTGACGATCGAACATCAGTTTGTTGGAGCGGTACAAAAACCCGGATGAGCCAAAGATCAGGGGTTTCCGCCGACCTGAAACCTGCGTTTCAAACAAAATTCCAGATCCGCACAGCGTACAATACGCCAAGGCCACCGGAACCCCGCCAATCACTTCGTTGAACATCTCGTGCCAGCCCATGATCCGCAGCGGGTAAGCCCGTTCGTCCCCATTGATCGAGACGCCAAAAACCAGATCATCGTCCTTAAGGTAATCTGCGCGCGCAGCCGGGATTAACGCAGGGTTATCCAGCGAAGGGATGCCGTCTTTGTGCACACCGCCCCACGCGATTTCTTCAAAGCGGATCTTCATCTTGTTTCGCTGCAGATATTTTGGCTGCAGAAAGACGTCGAAATTCGCGTCGATCCCCAACAGGACCTCGCGCTTGAACGGTATCAGCGAGGGGTGCGGCACGATCTGTGGGTTCTTTTCCTGCCACAGCATCCATTCAAACCAGTCCTGGCCGAAATTCTGACCGGTCAGTGTTTGCATAACCTGCGCGATGTCGCCGCTGCGCCGTCTGGCGTATCGCATTCCGGTCAGCAGGGCGGGCACTACATCCCTATTGCCGCGTTGTGCAAGAAAAGCCATGCCTTTCTCGAACTCTGCGTTGCTTCCGTACAAAGTGGAACGCACGGCATCGAGCACGGGATCTTGCTGAGCGGATAGCGTGCTAGGCAACAGAAGCCCGGCCCCTAATGTTCCTGCGAAACTGCGGCGGGTAAACGACATGGCATACCTCTGGACGATGTTCTGATGCATTGTGCACTTTTCGTGCCTCACATGCATGCAACAGCCCCGTGAGTGGGCCGTGAACCTGACCAAATAGGGACTGAACCCATCATTGTTTCGCTGGCGAAGCCCTTCGGCCTGCTTGTTTTGGCGAGTTTTTGCTGGTCAGCCGCATCCAAAAATCGGCTGAAAAACTCACCCTTTTTCCGGATTTCTTGATCAAAAGGCTAAAATTTCGTTAATATTGGCAATGATTGCAGCGATATCCCTTCGTGACCAAAGGAAAATTTAGTCCCAAAGCACGGGTCGGGAACCGAGAAATTTCAGAATCTTGAACGACGTAACTGCATTGAATTATTTTTGAACTGAAACTCGCGCGAACGGGAGTACTTTGAAAATGCTATTTCTGCATCTTGATTTGCACTCCTGGATTCATGCTGATTTCACGCATCATTCGAGTCCACAACCAAACTGCGAAAGCTCTTTGACAGATATCCGACCTGGAGATCTGGTTTGAAGGTATCCCAAGATAACATCTGGATCGGCGGCCCGTGTTTCATCACACCAGCGGGCACGTGCCTCGCGGTTTTTGAAGCATCTAGCACAAAGGTTTCCCGGGAAGCCAATTTTAGTACAAGTTATTCTCAACCACTCCCACAGGTTTGTTTCCGCGATTTTTTTGCGACCGTCTGGCAGATACTGCGGTGGGGGCCGGGCAAAGGTTCTTATTATGCGAGTTTTTGATGTTGCGTTGATAGGCGCAGGCCCCGCTGGCTATGCCGCTTTAACCGCCATGCGGGCGGTTTCAGGCTCGGTGGTGGTGATTACAGGAGCGGCTTCCGAGCCATGCGAGGGCGGCCCGGCCAAGATAGTTTCGGTTGCGTACGAGCGGCAGCAGCCGGCCTTTATGACCGAACGCACCGATGTATCCGGGGATGCGCCCCCGTTGTTTGTCGCCGCCGAAGTAGGCGGGCTTGCCAACTATTGGGGTAAACAACTGCAGGTCTACGATAGCGAAGATCCTTGGGGTCGTGGGCGTTATCTTGAGACTTGGGCGGACTACATCACCGCCTGTGACACTGTACAAAGTGAACTTCAGGTCATTGGCGGCGTCAGGCGCGAACATCTGGGGGATGGCCTGGAAAAGAGCGCACCGCGCCTTCTGACGGGAACAAAGGACGCTCCGGATATTGGCTTGGGGGCCATGGCACGGGCCGTTGAAAACCGCTTGCGTGAAATGCCAAATGTCGAAGTTTGTGCGGGACGCGTGCAACGAATTGAAAACGATCAGAATTGTATAAGCTTGCAAATGGCGGATGGAACACGCGTTCAGGCCCGTCAGGTGTTCGTTGCGGCGGGCGTGCTGGGCACGGCCACTCTGCTTGCGCGCAGCTTGTCGCAGATCACCGAGATCGGCTTTTTGGATCATGCGCCCTACACAATCAACTGTCTGCGGCTGGGACGGGCGTTAGGTTCGCCGCGGCACTACACCAACCGTGGAAACTTCAACGCGCTGACACTCAAGCGGAAAAGAGACGGGCGGTGCGATCTTTTCGCGTCTGTTTATGCCGTGTCGCAAGCGCCGGTCAGCCTTGTGACGACAACCTTGGGTCTGGGTCCGCGCATGCGCGGTTGGCGCATGGGGCGGTTTATTGATTTCGTGCAACCCGTTCGGATTTGGACGCCCAAGACATATGTGCAGTTCCGTCTCCAACCTCAGCAGGGTCAAATCGAGGTGACACATGTACCGAATCCGGAACAAGATGACGGGCTACAGCACCTGCTGCAATGGCTGGCTTCGCATCGCGTGCGCCACAATCTGGGCACGACTGCGCCGGGGCAGGGATTTCACTATCACAACCTGACCTTTGGGCCGGGGGGCGAGCCTGTGGATCAGTTGGTTGATACAGCGTTTCAGCAACGGGTACGCGTGATTGATGCGTCTTGCCTAACGGAAATTGGCTGCGCGCCGCATACCCTGACATCCATGGCACAGGCCTATGGGCGCGTGCGTCACGATATGGCCTCGACCGAGCGCGTCAGAGAAGCCATCTGAGGCGATCAGATCTGTTCGACCTTAACGGAATCGACGCGATAGAACGCGACATGGCCCTTGATCTCGGCCATCGCGGCAACCGGGTCTTCATAGCTCCACGCTGCGTTTTCGGTCACCGAGGATTTGTTGACGATTGAAAAATGCGTCGCATCTCCCTTGTGTGGGCAATGTGTAACCTTGTCAGTACGGTCCAGAAACGCCATCCCGATATCGGCGCGAGGGAAATAGATTACCGGTTCCAGATCACCTTCCAGCAGCTCCAGCGCATTCACGCTTTCGCCCAGAACGGCGCCGCCGGAACGAACACTCCATTTGCCTGGTGCTTTGCGGATCGTTATCTCTGTCATCTCTGCTTCTTCCCTCGTCTTTGGTACGGATCACTCCTCTGCCCGGTGTATGTGACAGTTCGGTGTCAGATCGGCGCAGTTGCGGCATCCAACCACAATTGAGCGTCGCCGCCCAGTCTTGGACGGACTTTTTCCGCAACGTCGCGGTGATATGCGTTCAGCCACGCGCGTTCTTCTGCCGTTAGCATATCGACTACTATCAGCCGCCGGTCAATTGGAACGTATGTGAGCGTCCGCCAGTTCAGCATCGCACGCTCGGCGTCTGCCGTGGGCAGGGACGGGGCATCTTGCACAACGACTAGGTTTTCGATGCGAATGCCGAACGCACCTTCGCGATAGTATCCCGGCTCGTTAGACAGGATCATGCCTGGTTCAAGCGGTACGTGGCTGACCTTCGATAGACGCTGCGGTCCTTCATGAACGCTTAAATACGCGCCGACGCCATGGCCGACCCCGTGATTGAAGTCCTGACCTGCAGCCCACAACGGGGCTCGAGCAATGCATTCTATATCCCGTCCGGCCAGCCCTGCGGGCCAGCGCAGCATGGACATATCGATCATCCCCTTCAGGACGCGGGTAAAGCAGGCTTTTTCCTCATCGCCCACGTTTCCGATTGCTATGGTGCGGGTGATGTCGGTCGTGCCATCCAGATACTGCCCACCGCTGTCGAGAACCAGAAGATGCCCATTCTCCAGTCGGCTGTCGGTTTCTTCCGTTACCCGGTAATGCATGATTGCACCGTTAGACCCGGTGCCGGCTATCGTGTCGAACGATATATCCTGTAGCGCGTTGTCCCGGCGACGGTTTTCCTCAAGCCGCGTGACAACCTGAATTTCGTTCACCGTGCCTGGGACTTGGGAGTCCAACCAGCACAAGGTCTCAACAACCGCGACGGCATCGCGCAAATGTGCTTCGGCGCTGCCCGCGATTTCGGCCGGGTTCTTGCGGGCCTTTGGCAGGGCGCAGGGATCGCCCATATCCAGCATCTTGTCGCCAAGAACGTCAGCAACTGCCTGCGGTAAGGTTCCCAAGTCGACTTGGACCATGCCGTCTATTCTTGCGACAGCCCCCAGAAACGACTGAGGGTCATGGACACGCACCTGATCGCCAAGATGATCTTCCAGCCCCACCAACTTTTGCGCCGCCATGAACAGATCTACTTGACGGTCCGCATGCAGAATGGCGAACCCATGGGCAACCGGGTTATAACCGATGTCCGATCCGCGAATATTCAGCAACCACATGATCGAATCCGGCAAGGTGATCACGGCCGCACTACACCCGTTCTGTTCTAAATCGTTCGCCAGCCGCGCGATTTTGCTTGCGGCCGTTTCCCCGGCAAACTCAATCGGATGGGATTTGACCGGGTTCACCGGGGCGTCCGGCTGATCCGGCCACACCCGATCCACCAGATTGTCACATTGAACAAGCTCAATGCCGCTTGCATTTAGCTCTTTCTTCAGATTCGCAACTTGCCCCGCTGCATGCAGCCAGGGGTCAAAGCCGACCTTTCCTCCATTCGGCAGTTGTTCTTTGAGCCACGCGCCCAGGCTGGTTTCGGGCCAGGGAACGGGGGTAAACTCCGTCGCAACCTGCGCCTTGACCTGCGTGCGATATCGACCATCGATGAAAACACCCGCAATATTAGTCAGCGCTGCACAGAAACCGGCCGATCCGGTGAAACCCGTCAACCAGGCCAGACGTTCATCCCGTGGTGCCACATACTCACCCTGATGCGCATCTGCGCGCGGGACAAGGAACCCGTCCAGCCCGTCCTGTGCCATCTGGGATCGCAAAGCGGCCAGTCTGGGCGGTCCTTGTTCCGGACGCGCGGCGACTGCAAAGGACTGAAACATGTGACACCTCTCGCAAACGGGGGGCTGCCCCCTTTCATCTTTTGAAAAATACTCCTGCCGGAGACAAGGCCAGTGTCAGCTGGCCCTTTTCATCCCCATCACACGCGCCCGTGCACGCGGGTCACTGTCGAACAGAGCCGCCAGTTGTTCGGTCATCGCACCTGCCAGCTGCTCAACATCCGTAATCGTGACCGCGCGGTCATAATACCGGGTCACATCGTGGCCAATACCAATGGCCAAAAGCTCGACCATCTTACGTTTTTCGACCATCGCAATCACGTCGCGCAGGTGTTTCTCCAGATAATTCGCGGGGTTAACGCTGAGTGTTGAATCATCAACTGGCGCGCCGTCCGAGATCACCATCAGGATTTTGCGCTGCTCGCGCCGTGCTATCATCCGGCGATGTGCCCATTCCAGCGCCTCGCCGTCGATGTTTTCCTTCAGCAGGCCCTCTTTCATCATCAGACCCAAGTTGGGCCGCGCACGACGCCATGGGGCATCCGCGCCTTTATAGATGATGTGGCGTAGATCGTTCAGACGCCCCGGTTGCTGCGGGCGGCCATCGTTCAGCCACGCCTCACGCGCCTGACCGCCTTTCCATGCGCGCGTGGTAAAGCCCAGAATCTCGACCTTTACGTTGCAGCGCTCCAGCGTCCGCGCCAACACATCCGCGCAGATTGCTGCAATGGAAATCGGACGCCCGCGCATCGATCCCGAGTTGTCCAGCAACAGCGTCACCACTGTATCGCGGAATTCGGTGTCTTTCTCGACCTTGAAACTCAGCGGAGTGGTTGGGTTCGCCACCACGCGCGCCAGTCGACCAGCGTCCAGTATGCCTTCCTCGCGATCGAACTCCCAGGATCGGTTCTGCTGCGCCTGCAAACGGCGCTGTAGTTTGTTTGCCAGACGGCTGACGGCGCCTTTCAGCGGCTCAAGCTGCTGGTCCAGATAGGCGCGCAACCGTTCCAATTCGGCAGGCTCAGCCAGGTCTTCGGCTGCGATCTCTTCGTCAAAGGTTCCAAGGTAAACCTTATAATCCGGGTCGGCCTCGGACGCTGGCGGTGGGGCAGGTGGCTCCAACGGTGCCTCGCCCTCGGGCATCTCAGCCTCATCGCCCATCTCATCCTCGGCCATCTCGTCCATCGAGACCTGGGCCTGGGACTGATCCTGCTGTTCTTCCTGAGTTTGCTCAGGGGTCGCGTCGGCGTCCTGTTCGTCCTGATCATCCTGACCGGTGCTGTCGGGATCGGGCTGTTCTTCGGCGTCGTCTTCAGCCTGATCTTCCTGATCTTCGTCCAGCTCATCCGGGTCTTCGCCCAGCTGATCACCGTACCCCAGATCCTTGATCATCTGACGGGCAAACTTGGCGAATTCGGCCTGATCCGAAAGGATGTCCTGCAAGTTTTCCAGCGTGCCACCAGCCTGCTCTTCGATGAACCCACGCCAGAGGTTCATGATGTTCTCGGCCGCAGGCGGCAGGTCGCGTCCGGTTGCCAAGTGGCGGATCAGATAACCCGCGGCCACCGACAAGGGGGCATCTGCGGGTTGCTTGCACTGGTCGTACCCGCGGCGCAGTGCCTCGTGCCCGATCTTTACATCGATGTTGCTGGCGGTGCCGGGCATGTCCCGCGCGCCCATTGCCTCACACCGGGCGACCTCCATCGCTTCATACAAGTCGCGCGCCATATCGCCCGGAGGCGCATATCGGTTGTGCGTTGCATCGTCATGGTACTTGCGCTGCAGTGCCAAGGCATCCGCCGTTCCGCGCGCCAGCAGCACCTCTTCGCGGGTCATGCGTCGAGAAACCTGCGGCAAACGCATCGACTCGCCCGACAGGCCCGAAGGGTCGACGGTATAGCTTACCGACAGCTCAGGGTCATCGGCCATCACCTTGGTGGCCTCGGCCAGAGCCTTCTTGAACGGATCGGCGGGGTTGTCGTTTGGTTTAGACAATGAACGTACTCCAGATCATTGCTGCTAGGAAAAGTATTGCGCACTCCCAACGCAGCCGTATCAGGTGAACATATTGCGACGCCGTCATGTCTGAAGGCGCCGACTTTTTCCAACCTACTTTGTCAAACAGCCAAACTGAATCAAAAACGATCCAGATCAACGCTATGACAAAGAGTGTAATCACCCCAAGCTCAC
Organism: Ruegeria atlantica; assembly: GCF_013033965.1. Taxonomy (GTDB): domain Bacteria; phylum Pseudomonadota; class Alphaproteobacteria; order Rhodobacterales; family Rhodobacteraceae; genus Ruegeria; species Ruegeria atlantica_D. Next base: position 173,721 of record NZ_WQFE01000001.1, on the reverse strand, counting down.
GCTCGCCGCGCTTTCCGGCAGTTCCTCGTCAAAGCAACGCTGGTAGAACTCGGCAACCGTCTGGCGCTCCAGCTCATCACACTTGTTCAGGAAGGACAGGCGGAAGGCATAGCCTACATCGCGGAAGATCTCGGCGTTCTGGGCCCAGTTGATTACGGTCCGCGGGCTCATCACGGTGGACAGGTCGCCGTTCATGAAGGCGGTCCGGGTCAGGTCGGCAACGGTGACCATCTGGCTGACGGTCTTGCGGCCTTTCTCGGTGTTGTAGTGCGGCGCCTTGGACAGAACGATCATCGTTTCGGCATCGTGGCTGAGATAGTTCAGCGTCGAGACCAGCGACCAGCGGTCCATCTGCGCCTGGTTGATCTGCTGCGTGCCGTGGTACAGGCCGGTTGTGTCGCCCAGACCCACAGTGTTCGCGGTAGCGAACAGGCGGAAGTTCGGGTTCGGTGTGATGATCTCATTCTGGTCCAGCAGGGTCAGCTTGCCGTCATGCTCCAGCACACGCTGGATCACGAACATAACGTCTGCACGGCCCGCGTCATATTCGTCGAACACGATGGCAACGGGGTTGCGCAAGGCCCACGGCAGGATGCCTTCGTGGAACTCGGTGACCTGCTTGCCGTCGCGCAGTTTGATGGCGTCCTTACCGATCAGGTCGATCCGGCTGATGTGGCTGTCGAGGTTCACACGCACGGCGGGCCAGTTCAGGCGGGCTGCGACCTGTTCAATATGGGTCGACTTACCCGTACCGTGATAACCCTGAATCATCACGCGACGGTTGTGCGAAAAACCTGCCAGAATCGCTAGCGTGGTTTCGGGGTCGAACTTGTAGGTCGGGTCAATCGCGGGCACACGGTCGCTGCGATCCGCAAAGCCTTTGATCGCCATGTCAGTATCAATACCGAACACGTCACGGACCGAAATTTCTTCGGTGGGTTTTGCGTTTACGTCGATTGATCCGTCAGCCATTCGCCTTGTCCTTATCCTTTGCCCCGCTTTGCCGGGTTTGAACCTGTGTGTGGTGCAACATATTGCGGGTAAGGGCAAGGGAAAGCCGTGCTTGCAGAAGCATAGGCGGATGTTTCTTTGAAACTGGCCTTATCGCTTTGAATGGGATCAGTATTGCGGCCACCCAAGAGGTGTTTGCCGCAGTCGCCTAGTCAATGGTATTCAATGGCTGCTCTGCGGACAAAGCGGACCTTGCCGAAACTGGTTTTTTTAAGAATGTTGCTTTCGTGAACTCGTAGCATGGAGCGTCCGATGACTAGCTCAATGACTTTGATGGAACCGTTATCAACGCACTCTGACGTATCAAAGGAAATCGAAACAAACCTGCTAGCTTCGCTCGCCGGGTTGAATACCCAATCAACGAACTCCAGTATTGTGTTCTCAAAAAGAGACTCAGCCGGAAAGCTCATGGCGGGGGTATCAGGTTCTACTTCTTACGGATGGTTTTTGGTTAAACTTCTGTGGGTCCACGAGGACCTAAGAGGAACCGGCGTCGGTAAGATGCTGATGCTTGATGCCGAAGAACGTGCCAAAACTTTGAGATGTCATGGCGCATGGCTAGATACGTCTAACCAAGAGGCGAGAGAGTTCTATCTTCGTCTAGGGTATTCAGATTTTGGACTACTTAGCAACGCACCCGGTAATGAACCCGTAGGGCATCGTCGTTGGTTCATGAAAAAGTCACTATAGAGAATCATGCGTGAATTATCCCGAAAACTTTGGGCTCGGAGCGGTCATTCGAAGTCAACAATAAGGAGCAGTCATGAATAGGCGATCTATCCAGTTCGCGGTTTTGTGCGTGATGGTTGCGGCCATGGTTGTATTCAGGTGGGTAACTGGTGCTTCTTATCTCGGTGTCGATTTAGCTTTTTCATTGGTATTCATAGCTTTGGCTTACCTCTACTACTTCAGGACAAATGGTGAGAAGTAGAGAGCGGCCGCAACACATGGACTGTTCACAATAAAGAGGTCAAAATGAAAAAGCAGTTCTCGCTACGCTCCTTTTCTTCGCGCCAACGCTGCTCCATGCCAGTCCATATCAGGGTGTGGAAGCGAGTGAAGATTCGATATGGGTTGTCAATTCTAAGACCGGAGAGGTTAGGCAGTGCACCAGAGTAAGCAACCTGATTCAATGTACTCCCTGGTCTAAATAGGCGAATTGATCGAACCTGAACTTGAACCTTCACAATAAGGAGCAGGGCATGATCCAGAGAAACGAATATGGCCTCTGGGAAGTATTTGTCGGCAAGGATCTCGTGGCACGAGTAAGCACGCGTGAAGAGGCGGAACGGGAATACCAACTCCAGAATAGAATACTCATGGAGAAACTGGAGGACGGTGGCGACGATAGCTTAAATAGTCTGCTCCCCCCTGAGTTCGGTAGGGGTATGGATAGTCAACAATAAGGAGAATGTTTTGACCGTTTTCTTTGGCCAAAAGGGCAGACCGATCAACGAACTCGAATCCAATTTGCGCAAACACTTGGGGATTCCGGCATCGATAGAGGTCGTCGAAGAAGAGTACGCAGGCGAGGAGCTCGGTCTGACGTTTGACTTAGCTGGCAGTAGTAATCAGCTCAATATCGTAGCGACTGCCAACAAGTTAATCTCGATTGCTCTTTGGGTAAGCGTCTTTGAAGGAGATGACGATGCCAACGAGGATGCCGAGGAAGCCTACAATTCGTACGGCACATTGCTTTCCGAGAACGAGGCGCGCGAGCTGCTTTCTGACATCGAGGTCAATCTGCCGGTCTTTCGGTCAAGAGCAATAAGCGAAGGTCCACAATAGGGAGCCAAGGTCTGTTGTGCGGACGAAGCTGACTTCGGCTACGAAAGTTCCAATGACGGCTTTGGATGTATCGGCTGTGCCAAAACGGTTGTTATCGCCTGGCTCAAAAACCAAGGGCACATCAACTCAATAAGAAGCGGTGTCGTTTGATCCGGACGGCTAGCTAGACCGCATGTGCCTCAGCGCAGCACGTGACCTTCTCTCAGGGATCAGGGACATTGCGAACTGGAATTTTCCACCTTTGAATGGACGAAGGAGGAAGACCTTATCTCCCTGGCGATTAGGGCCGATTTACTGAGGCGCCGGAAGCGAGTTCTCTCGGCGGCTTTTTGCCAAATGTGCACCGCGGAAACAATGATTCCAGGCATTTAGCGCATCCGCGGTAGCCTCCTCGGCATCTGGAATTTGTTCTTCCTTCTTCTGCCATCTCCGGTATCGCTGCTCTAACTTCGGCGCCATAATAAAGAGCGGCGCAACACCGCTGGTACCGATCGCATCTATAAAACGCGCCCAATAGATCGGGGTGAGGAGTACCTCATTTATGGGGTCTTCTATTAAATCATTGAAGAGATCGATGAGCTCCTCACCGCCCTCCTGAAGCACCTCCTGCGCCTCGTTCAGCAGGTCGTAGAGCTCCATATAATCATCACGCAGGCTTTCCGCTTCGGCCTTGATCAATAATTCGTCAAGTTTGGCCTGCGTCCACGCTTCTTGCACGCTCCTGCAAGCCTCGATTCTATCAACCGTCATCTCGGCTCTCATCCTCTTCTGGTATTCCAAACCTGAGGAAATTGAGCTCTGATGCACCAGCGGTTGCTGGGTCAAAACTCCCTTGGGTTTGCAAATGCGGTCCAAAAGTCCATCTTGTGTTGTGGCTGTTTCGATATACTGGAAAAAATGGCATTGCTCCGCGAACCAGTCCCGCCCGCCACTGGCCGTTCGCTAATTCTGCCAATGGAAGACGATCGACAATGATGCCAGGCAAGCCATCATTGAGGTCTAACTTTGTATGAAAGGTGCCCGACAAACGGACAAAGGCGTTCTTCGTCATTCCAACACTTACAGGGTTCAAAAAGAAGCCAAACGCCGTGACTTCAGCACCGCTTGAAAGATCCGTCAAATCAATGCGGCCAATCAACCTGTCTTCATCGTCGATTCTGGAGGATAAATCCATAATCCTGCCTAGAATTTCAACGAATGTGTCGTCATCTCCGGCTGCCAAGTTATGTATTGCACGGTTCACTCCATTTGGCATTGTGCCGTCCAGCGGAAGGGAACCAGCGGATTCATAAAGTGACTGAATCTGCTCCGTGTCTGGCAAACCACCTGCAACACCGGCCAGTCGATAACCCGATATAGTAAACGCGATCATCTCACGTAAAACCAAATGACCGCGCGCGCCCAGATCTCCGCAACCCTCAGCGGCCGAGCCTGAGCCTGAAAAAGCCAAAGCATCCGCGAGCCGCCAACAAGCTGCCAAGACCCTAGCAAGCTGCGGAATCTCGCGATGACAAAACTGCCGCAGCATCAACGCCGCAAAAGCGACAGACTCTGGCTGTTTAGCGGAACAAGCTGCCTGAAGATTCGAAATGTGCTCCGTAAGCGCGGCCGATTTCTGGTCTATCAGCGCCTCGCATGCATCGACTTGCGCGACAATGGGCACGAACGGCGGCACAGGGTTTGAAAGACTTCGATTGAAAGCATGGTGCGCCAAACCAAGTAGACCGCGGGCAAGGATGCTCAGTGCACCGTGCGAAATCGGTGAGCCAGTGAATTCCGATATCTCCTCACGCACCCGGTCGAAGGGATCGATATCTCCTCTTGCTACAGCGCGCAGCCTTTCGGCTACATCAGCTCTAGCCTCTTGATCAAAAGGTGTGTTCAGGTCAGCACTCTGTTCAAATTCAGATAGGGCAACCTCGAAATCGGCGTGCTGAACAAAGTGCGAGACAAATGTTGCTACAAAGCCACTGGCAAACACGGGTCCGAGCAACTCATGCTTGTCGGATCTGGCCAATGCGCCATCAAGCGATCCGAAAGCACTTTCGATCATCTGAATGGCGGAATTTCCTACAGTGTTCCAGTCAGATTTTGTCAGTGCGTCTTGAAGTGAAAGAAACGCCTCCAAAGAGAGCGTCGCGTCGAAGCTTACGGCGGGCGTGTCACCCTTCGAAAGAAGCGCCTCTAGGAGTGTCATACCATTCACTCTTGCTCCACAGATCCCGGAAAAGGACGAGACTTTAGTCAACACTTTAGCACAAAAGGCCGTCCTTTTGGACACAGTATTTGAGGTCAAACCCTACACCGCGCGAACGCATGCTTGAAACAAATGCTCGCCGACATCCAACCAAAGCTCAGCGAATAGGCAGGATCGTGACATTCGCCGCTTCTTCAAACGGCGTCGGGTTTGGGCTCGTAGCGGACATTCGAAGTCAACAATAAGGAGCGGATGGCGGCTCTGCGGACTGAGCGGACATTGTCTGCAGATTTATGAAGGACCGCTTTCGCTTTTCGAGAAGATTCCGTTGCCCTTGAACGGACAGCCATCAGAGTCCAAGTTCTTCTCTCAGACGCGAAATGCGCTGCGTTGCGTTGTACTGCCAACCCGGTCGATAATCTTGGCGGTAGGCGCTCCCACCTGACAACTCAAGAAATGGACGCTCCTCCAGGATGGCAAAGTACTCACGAGACCCATCAAGCGCGTGGCTGTTGTGAAGATTCAACCAGACCAAGCTTTCGATCTGTGCAACAGGCTGCAGCGTGTCAATTTGTGTCGTGCCAATATCAAGGCGCTCAAGTGACGGTATTGCTGCGATGGGCGACACATCGGACACCCAGGTATCGTGAAGGTAAACCAACTTCAGATTTGGCAAGCCCTGAAGCGGTTTAAGATCGGAAACCCGTGTCATGTTCACGTCAAGATGTTCAAGCGTCACGTTACCTTCCAGCCCGGTCAGATCGCTTAGGCTGGTTCCCCGTGCATTCAGGTATTTTAAGTTTGGAACATCGCCGATGTTGGCTGGCAGTTTCCGAAGATCGACAAGGTCGCTGAAGTTTAGGCTATTGGTTCCGGCAGAAATTGCATCTGCAACCCGCTGCTCAGCTACAATAAGCTGTTGGTTAGCAGTTCTCATCAGTTTGTACTGCCATGCCGCAAACGCGGCTGAGGCAACAACAAGAATTAATACAATTTTCCTCATACAACGGGTGGTTACCGGTCCAATGTGGTCAAACTGTGACTGCTGCGCTTCAGACGAAAAGCAGGCATTCATACAAGTCTCAACTCCCTCCGCTACGGGTTCTCAGCGGATCATCGATTTACGGACAAAGCTGCCGTAGCAGATAAAGCGCCAGATGATCTGTACTTATCTCAGTGAAAACGAGCGACCAATACTCCCACGCAGGTGTTGTCATATTTCCGATACAGTTCCGTGCTACCGAGCGATTGTGATAGAACCGAATGTCATCCAATCAACAAAGCTGCGCGTCGCCAGCATACACATTTTGTGGGTCTGCGTCGGGCTGATTTGGCCTGTACTTTATGTCATCGCAATTCATCCGGCCGATCATATCGGGGGATTCTTCAAAGTGTTTTTTGCTCTTTGCGCTTTGGTAGGCGGTGCTTTTGCATTGAGCGAGGGCCGACGAACGTTGCGTATTTTCAACGCACCGGGAGGCTGGAAAGTCACAATAGATGCTGGCAGACTGAAATGGGATACCGCCATACCTTGTGATAATTTACCGATGGATATCGAACTAAAAGATATCGCAAAGGCGCAACGGCTGGAGACACTTAGTACAGGCAAAGACAGTGATGGCGAATACACTGAGACCAGGGAACGCTTCGAACTTTATTTGACCGATGACCGAGTCCTGACCTTTGATCGCTCAACCGCAGGCATCAACCCCCATCGGGTTTTTCTTGAACTTGCAAAGCACGGTATTCGTTATGAATTGTGGTCGCAGGATCTCACAAAGGGCAGCGTCAATACGTCGAAGATATTTCAAAGCGTGTATTGAGCTACACAATGTGAAATCAGTCATTTATGGCAATCGCCGCCTCCGAGACTTTGGGCTCATAGTAGACATTCGAAGTCAACAATAAGGAGCGGATGGCGGCTCTGCGGACGAAGCGGGCTTTCGCTGCGACTGCGCCAAAGTCAGCTCTGAAGCACAAGAAAACGTTCTAGTCACCATTGCGGGGCAGGCCGGATAGACCTTAGAATTACGAAACAGCGTAAACACATCGATGGCAGAAATAGGATGTGGCCCTAAAAAAGACTGGTATGATCGAAGACGCCCTTAAATCCACACGTGCTTTGCATCGCTTGATCATGGCGGTCTCACTTGTGACAATTGTTTTTGCGTTGTCTATCATACCACCCGAAGATAAAACTCAGCAAAAACAGATTATTGACGGCCTTTCCTTAGTCAATCTCACTGCATACGACGAATTTGCAGAAGCCAGGATAAGCGAGCAAACAGCCGCGCACTTCTCGCCTGAAGGTGACATTTATCGAAAATTGGAAGCTGATGATCTCTACCCCGGCAATGTTCAAGAGATTGCTGATCAGCTGCAATCAAGTTTGCATGAGGGCAGAGTTTTCATCAGTAAGTTCATCCCTTCAGGGCTGCCGGAACGCTCAATCTCTGAGCTAAACAAAATCAATAACTTACCTTTAGAAAAGAATATACAACTGGTTTTTCTCGACGTTGATAACCTTTATGGTCAAATCAAGGACTTCCTGGAGGTAAATTGGTCTCCGGCTTGGGAAATCGACAACTTCGTATTAGACAAAGATAGCTTGAAACCGAACGATGACGGTTTCGTTGACTCTGGCCCAATTTCCATTCCGGCCTACCTCAACTACCATCGACACATTGATCGGCAAGACGGTCCCCAACTGAACTTTGACGCAGTCGCTAATATCGTCGAGATTGAAGACTCTTCCTTCATCTACTGGCTTGGATCAACCCAGATTGATGAAGAGTTCCTAACCGTCGAAAACGATCAAGTGATATTTGCGCCTGGGCTACGTTCTGCTGACGCAAACCTGTTTGACGTACCGCTAGTAGATCTGTCTTCGTTGTTGGGAGATGAGATTATTAAGTCTGACGCAAGTCCAACGAATCAAACGATATCCATATTGGGAACAGAGGTTCCAGGCTCCCTTGCCGTCTTGGCATCACCTCTTATCTTGGTCGCTCTTTCTTACTATTTCAATGCCCACACCGGGCATCTGACCCGACTTGTTTCCCGAGGTCGTCAAAACTTCGAAGAATTTTCTTGGCTACCGATCAGTATCGAGACCACGTTTGACGCACGAATTCGAGGTCGCAAGGTTTTTAGCATCAGTTTTGGATTGCTTGAGTGCTTCAACAGCGCAGTTTTTCTCCCAGCGATGGCAATGGCTTTGCTCTACTGGCAAACATCCGCATTTGAAGAACTCGCTATGGTTCAAACTTCGATACTGACGGGCGCTGCGATTGGAGTGGTCTTGTTCGGTATTTTGTCTCTTATGAACGTTCACCAAATCAGAACCGCTCTTTCGCAGAAAATAGATTGAAATTTCTCCAGTTTCAGCGACAAGACTTCATTTAGTACTTGGCACATTTTGGCATTTGGCACTGCTTTGGATGCCATTGCTCAACCTTCGAGCACAATTGAAGTTTGAGCGCTGAACATCGTGTTGTGCGAATATCGAAAAATTGACCTTCAAGCGTGGTGCAGCATCGGTCACTCTGGGCTCGTAGCGGACATTCGAAGTCAAAATAAGGAGCGGATGGCGGCTCTGCGGACAAAGCTGCCTTTGCACTAGAGTCGGATTGCGGCGCTACTATTCAAGCCGTGGCGCATTGCTGACATCGACAATTATTGCACTACTATCGTCAGAAATGCTCCATGGCAAAACCTGAAGGTCCATATTAGTTGGTCCTTTTCTGACCCTCCCCCAAAGATCAAAATGAACATCTTGGCATGGGTCGTAGAAACCACCCAAGTCTCCTGCATCTGGTAGTGCGATGCACCCGTGTCCGCCAGTGTTGATTGGGCTCACAACAAACCACTCAAACCTCAAAACGCGGTCAGGTTCGATTTCTATTTCTTCGTTTACCCGGACCTCCTCGAGAAAGTTTGCATTTCCGTTGATTTCGACACCAAGGAGCTCAAGTGCCTGAACTTTTTGCTTAAAATCTCGTCGCCAAATGACCACTGGAACTTGGTCAAGCCTGAACGTTGCAGACTGGCCGGGTTCAAAGTTCTCCACGTCCAAAGTGTACACAGTAGGGCGTGAAACGCGTGCCACGTCTGCAGAAGGCAACGTTGCCTGAAACAGAAAGTAAACTCCGGCCATGACAGCCAGAAACAACCATCCGCCCGCTGCGTAGTACAGGAAGTTACTTTTTTTCAATGTAGTTGGTCTCTGTATTGTGTGATCCTAATGTGTTCCCGTTAGTCGTGTCGAAGGCTTAGCCCTAAGTCAAGAAAGCGGTGTTACAGAGTAATTTTCTTGGAACAGCTTTGCACCGTGGGTTAGGACCTGTGAAGAACACTATGGGCTCGGGGCCGCCAAATGCAGTCGCAGCATCCAGTTCTTGTCGCAGCGGCAGCTTGGGGTTCTTGCTCCCGTACAGCGCAAGTTGCAGGCTCCGGTGATACCGGGACCCGCGCTGCGCTCAGCTAAATAGCCGTTCCGGTCCATGCGGAAATTGACAAAACTACTTGAAGTTCCGGCTGTCCTTGATTTGGTCCCAAGCCCAGACGACCTCTTGCAGCTGTTCTTCCTGAGAACGGTCGCCGCCATTCATATCCGGGTGCAGTACCTTGATCAGTTTCTTGTAGGCCTTGCGTATCTCGGCCTTTGTCCAGCTGTCGTTGGCTTCCAAAATCTCGATTGCGCGACGTTCGGTGGGGGGCAGGCGACGACCGCCGCCGCCCGAGGTGCGGCCTTTGTTCTGCGTGCTGTTTGCGCCCAGCACCTGGTGGGGGTCTTCGATGCCCAGACGCGCCCAGGCGCGCGCTTCGGGATCACCCATCGGCTTGGTCTCGCGCTCCCACACTTTGTCCTTGGACCGCTGCGCATTAAGCTCGGCCTCGGTAGTGCCGTCGAAAAAGTTCCACTTGTTGTTGTATTCGCGTACGTGCTGCTGGCAGAACCAGAAAAAGTCGTCCAGCACATCCGGGGCTTTGGGCGCGCGGAACTTGCCCGGTTCATTGCAACCTTCGTGATCGCAGATACGCGTCGAGGTTTCAGACGCGCCAGACATCCCACGACGCCCGCGCGGGTTCTTTTTCTTGGCGCTGGAAACGGACATATCGAATCCGAAGGGGTCTGATTTCGTCATGCTCTGATCCTTACGAACACATCTTTTCGACTCGGAGGCAGCAGTTTAGTCTAAGCAGCCGAAAGTAGAAGAGGGGGGCGGTAAATTTTTCGCCCTTGAGCAAAAAAATGACTGTGACCGACGAGATCCAAACCTGCCTGCAGGCTGCCTTTGACCCGCGTGAGCTGGAGGTGGTGGACGACAGCGAAAGCCACCGCGGTCATGCCGGGTTTCAGGAGGGCGGCGAAAGCCATTTCAACGTCCGCATCCGAGCCCGTGCTTTCGAGGGGCAATCGCGCGTCGCCCGCCACCGTGCCGTGCATAAAGCGCTGGGCGATATTGTGCCCCGCATTCATGCGCTGGCGCTGGATATTGATGTCTGAACAGAATCTGTCTCTGTAGGTCAGGCGAACAGGGTAGGTCAGGCGAACAGGGAAATGGCCCTGTTAACCGCGATCCCCTGATTCACCGCGCGGTAGGTTGGGAACGGGAGCCGATGAGACGCATCAATGTCTCGTCGAATCCATTCCTGTTCTTCAAGGCGATGAAGCGACGTCGACAAAGCGCGGTCGGAAATCGTGATCAGACCGGATTTGAGTGTCGAAAAACGTTGCGGCCTATCGGTCAGCGCCAGGATAGGGGCCGTCCAGCTGCGTCTGAGCAGTGCGAAATCATTGTCGTCCGGCACTGCATTTACGATCCGGCTGGCGGTTTCGGCCACAGATTCACCGTCTGGCGTCAGTCTGAATTCAGGGCGCAGCGGATGACCATGCCCGGGATTCCGTTCCAGAAAACCTAGCTGAATCAGGTGGTCAAGGCTTTGGACAAAAGCAGTTCTGCTGGCGCTGGTCGCAGCCAGCAAGGGCGCTTGTCGCCCCGGAGTGCCCGCATGCATTAGCGCCAGAATGTTCAGAGACCAGGCGCGAGACGTAAGCTTGACAAGAATCGTTATGTCCATAAAGTATAGTTACTTTAATTTTTGCAAAAAGGATAGTTCGATGCCACTCGTTTCACTGGAAAACACGATAACGCTGGCCATGTCCGTGCGTGACAGGCATGTCAGTGCCGACTGGTATCAAGCCAAGCTGGGGTTTGAACTGATCCATCACATTGATGAGGCCGGTTGGAGTGAACTGAAGACAAAAACCGAGGGCGTGACGCTGGGTTTGGGCGAACAGGCCGAGCCTGCGCCCGGCAACACCGTGCCGGTGTTCGGAGTGTCGGATATTGCAATGGCGCGTCAGGCGCTTGAATCTGCGGACGTCAGGTTTGATGGCCCGACGGAAACGATCGAGGGCATGGTCAGCACCGCGACCTTCTACGACCCGGACGGCAATGCGTTGATGCTGGCACAAGATCTGAGCCAAGCGGCAAACGCTGCAGAGTAACGTAGTCGGAGGAACCAGCGCCGCTGGGCAGGCCGCTCAGGTCTGCTCCTTGTCCTTTTCGGACAGGTCCGAGGGCTTCAGGGTCAGTGGAGGGTCTTTGACCTCTTCCGAAATCGGAGCGGGGGCCTGCACTTCTTCGGGTCCGGGCACAGGCTGAGCCTTAGGCACATCATCGCTGTCCTCAACCGACTCGCGCGCCGATGAAAACTCAACTGCTATCTCACGCCGAAACACCAGAACATTGCGCCAGTTCACAGTGGACGAGGTCAGGCCCGAGCGCTCTTCGCTGGGCAACAGTTCCGCACGCTGATATTCCCAGCCATCCTGGCCCATCTGGTTCAGAACCTGTTCGACCGACGCTGCAAATCGCCCTTCTGCAGTTTTGACACCCTTGGCCTTGGTGCCTTTTTGTGGGGCCGGGACAACTTTGTATTCGTAGCGCTGCATCAGATTTTCCTGGTTGTCGATCCCATGCAATCTAACATGTTGCCGGGTTTCGAAAAGTCATCTTCGCCCTGTCGGCAAATTCTGTGCCGTCTGTTGCGCGAAGGTGCGACAGGGCCGAGCAGAATAAGCAGGCCCTGCGCCTAAAGTCGTTCAAGCAGAAAAGCTTACGATCCCAGCTTTTTGCTGACCAATTCGTTCACGGCCTTTGGATTGGCCTTACCGCCGGTGGCTTTCATAACCTGACCAACAAACCAACCAGCCAGTTTCGGGTTCACCTTGGCCTTTTCGACCTGCGCCGGGTTGGCGGCGATGATCTCGTCTAAAGCGGATTCAATTGCGCCGGTGTCGGTCACCTGCTTCATGCCGCGGTCTTCGACGATCTGCGCAGGGTCGCCGCCTTCGGTGTAGACGATCTCAAACAGGTCCTTGGCGATCTTGCCCGAGATGGCATCCGAAGAAATCAGGTCGATGATGCCACCCAGCTGCGCGGGAGAAACAGGCGAGTCGGTGATCTCGTGGTCTTCTTTCTTCAATCGGCCGAATAGCTCGTTGATCACCCAGTTCGCGGCCAGTTTACCGTTGCGACCTTTGGCTACGTCTTCGAAATAGGCAGCTGACTCGACCTCAGCGGTCAGGACAGATGCGTCGTAGTCGGTCAAGCAGAACTCGCTGATAAAGCGCGCTTTTTTGTTATCCGGCAGCTCGGGCAGGTTGGCAGCTATATCGTCCACCCAAGCCTGCTCAATCTCCAGCGGCAGCAAGTCGGGGTCGGGGAAATAGCGGTAGTCATGCGCTTCTTCCTTGGACCGCATCGAGCGTGTCTCGCCCTTGTCCGGGTCGTACAGGCGGGTTTCCTGATCCACCGTACCACCACCTTCGACGATGGCGATCTGACGGCGGGCCTCGACCTCAATCGCCTGCTGGATAAAGCGCATCGAGTTCATGTTCTTGATCTCGCAACGCGTGCCCAGATGCGAGAAGTCCTGCGTTTCTTGATACTTCTCATAAGCACCCGGCAAACAGATCGAGACGTTCACGTCCGCCCGCAGGTTGCCGTTCTGCATGTTGCCGTCGCAGGTGCCCAGATAACGCATGATCTGGCGCAGCTTGGCGATATAGGCGGCGGCCTCTTCGGGGCCACGGATGTCGGGGCGGCTGACGATCTCCATCAGGCAGACGCCGGTCCGGTTCAGGTCGACAAAGGACATATGCGGGTCCATGTCGTGGATCGATTTGCCCGCGTCCTGCTCCATGTGGATGCGTTCGATGCGAACCATGCGCGCGGTGCCGTCGCCCATTTCAACCAGCACTTCGCCTTCGCCCACAATAGGCTGATAAAGCTGGGAAATCTGATAACCTTGCGGCAGGTCGGGGTAGAAATAGTTCTTGCGGTCAAACGCCGATTTCAGGTTGATATCCGCCTTCAGACCCAGACCGGTGCGCACCGCCTGTTCCACGCAATATTCGTTGATCACCGGCAGCATCCCCGGCATTGCCGCGTCCACAAAGGCCACGTTCGAGTTCGGCTCGGCCCCGAATTGGGTCGATGCGCCCGAGAACAGCTTGGCATTGGATGAGACCTGAGCGTGCACCTCCATCCCGATGACCAGTTCCCAATCGTGCTTGGCCCCGGCAATGGTTTTGGGTTTGGGCAGTTCGTATGTCAGGTCGAGCATGGCGCGCCTCATTTCCGCAGAAGTCTAAGCCTGCGTATTAGGCCCGGCAGGGGCGAGGGGCAAGGGGGAATCAGTGCCCGGACAGGCGTAAACCCGTCGGAGTAAACGTCACATCCAATCCGCTGCGCAACTCATCGCGGAACAGATCGCCAATCGCGCGCAGGGCATCCCGCTGCCCGCGGGCCGCGAACCGTTCGGGTGAGTTGATCCGAACGCTGTTGTTGAACCCATTTGCAGCATGCGCCCAGATCATCGGGTGCAGTTCGGTCAGGTGATCCCGGATCAGCCAGTTTGCGGCCTCATGTATCTGGCTGCGTACCAGATCAGCCTTGTCGCACTGTCCATCGCCGTTCTGGATCGTGATGGCGCAGTAAGCCGACAGCATGTTCACGGTCTGCTGGTCAGGGCGTCGGCGCAGAATGTCATGCATGCCTTCCAGAAAGTAATCGACATCCAGTCGCGTGCAGGCTTCTTCGTCCAGGGCAATCGCATCGAACTGAACCCAAGTATAGCCTCCGGCTCCCCAGATATCCCGAGTCTGAGCCGCCATGCGCAGCGCCTGTACTTCAAGCTCGCCATAGCTGCCAAACCAACGCGGTAGCAGGTGAGTGCCCATCGCGCGCATGTGCCGATGGTTCATCGGGTCGAGTTTGATCAACCGCTCGTATTCATCTGCCACCCGCGTGTTGGCCTTGCGTTGGCCCGCTAAAATCGCGCAGCCAGCCGAAGCAACAATGGGGCTGTCCGTTGCGGCTTCTTGGCATTTGGGAAGGATTGCCGCAGCCCGGTCGAAATGGGCGGCGCAACGGGACTGGTGAAGTGAGGGCAAGGTTGCCTCGTTCGTTGTGCCGCGCCATGCCCAGGCCAAATCAATATGCGCCAACGCCACGACCAGGGCGATCATTGGATCGCCGGAATGCGCGCGCATCTCGTCTTCCAGCTCGGAAATACCGCTCAGGACATCAAATTCTGACAGCGCTTTGGCGTCGGACAGGGCGTGCTCTGCTGCCAGAACTACATCGGCCCGCGCGCCAAATGCCAGCAATTCGGCGATGGGCATTCCGTCCGGCGCAGCCTTCCGCGCGTCGTCTGCTTTGTGCATCAGGTCGGATAATTCTGCCCAGCGATCCTGTCTGGCCAGAAAACGCCCCTGTTCAATCGAGCTTCGCCCAATCTCATCCTGGGCCTGAACATCTGCCAATGGGATATTCAGTTGACCGTGGTCGGGCACAACAGTGGAAACATCCGGATTCGCAACATGCGCACCGAATGCAACGGGCTTAACAGTAGAGGATCGAAAACGGGACAAACAGTCCCTAAAAAACCAGAACATGGTAGCACTCGAAACAAATAAACCAGGTACTTTGGCCTGAAAGCTTTGCCGCAATTGATGATGAATACAAGTTCTTTGAATCTAATTGGTTAATCTTTGTGTCTAATTTTACTCAAAACCGCCAATTGTTTCAAAATGAAACGAAGTGATGACGCTCAACCCGAAAACCAGCCTGTTGCAGGACCTGTTCAAGTTCCCTGTGATGCGGAGACGACTCATCGGGCAACCGAATCCTCTTGCCGGATGTCAAAACCAGTGAAACCCGCACGGAAAAGTCCCAGCGCGTGTCAAAACGAATAAAATCGATGTCCGAACGATCAACTGCGGCTTCGCGAGTTCCGGTAAACCAAAGCAGTTTGTTCTGATCCAGACTCATCCCTGCGCTGGTGTTCTGAATGATGTCCCACAGGGCCGGCAGAGTCGGCACCGTCAAAAGCGCTACCAACCACCATGCCGCGTCAAACAGGATCACAAGGGCGGCAAGCGCCGCATAAACGCATATCAGGACACCGACTGTGCGCGGTGCCCTGTTGTGGCGCGAAAAGGCGAACTCTGTCATGCGTCCAGGATACGAGAGACCATCTCAGTTGTGTCCCGCGACAAATCGGGCGTAGCTGCGATACGGGTCAACTGCGCGCGGATCAGATCCTGACGATCTGCATCATACCGTTTCCAGGTCTGAAAGGCGGAACACATCCGCGCGGTGGTCTGCGGATTGACCGGGTCCAGTTTGATTAGCCAGTCGGCAAGCAACGCGTATCCGGCACCATCGGCTCGATGGAAACCGGCATGGTTCATCGCCAGCGCGCCCATCACCGAACGGAACCTGTTGGGGTTCTTCCAGTTGAAATCCGAATGCTCGGTCAGGGCGCGGGCGATGTCCGCCGTGGCCGCCGGTGACGCCATCCCGACCTGAAGGCCAAACCACTTGTCCATCACCAGTCGGTCGTGCTGCCACTGATCATAGAATGCTGCCAGCTCTGCCTCGCCTTTGCCTGCGCGCAGCAGGCAGGACAGCGCGCTTAGCTGCTGTGTCATATTGCCGGCCGCAGAGTATCGCTCGGCCGCCATTGCGCCACCGTCCAATCGGGATGTCAGGGCAAGCGCAGCGCTGCCAAGCGCACGTTTGCCAGCTTGCTCGGCGTCGGGACTATATGGCGCTTCGATCAGTGTTTCGCTGTGCAGGCGCGGTAGAAGATCCTGAACGTGTTGCGCTGTTGCCTGCCGCAGTGTTTCGACGGCTGTCCAGATCGCCATTGGGTCTGGTGTTTCGCCACGGTCGAACAACGCGGCGGCCAGTTCGGACTGCGTTGGCAGACCCAGCATCAGGGCGCGATAAGCCGAGTCCAGATCGCCGTCGCGCAGGACGGCCAGAACGCCGTCCAGATAGTCCGCGCTTGGGGCCGCGTCCTCAAGGATCATGCGCAGCAGCGTGTCCTCGGCCAGTGAACGGCCCGCCTGCCAACGGTTGAACGGATCGGTGTCGTGCGCCAGCAGGAATGCGCGGTCGGCATCGGTGTGATCATGCTCAAGGATGACCGGGGCTGAGAAATCTCGCAGGATCGAGGCGACAGGTTTGGCTGTCAGCCCTGTAAAGGTGAAACTCTGTTCAGCCTCGGTCAATTCCAGAACTTCAGTCGCGCGCACTTCGTCTCCGTTAGGACCAAGCAGTCCGACGGCCACCGGGATCACTTGCGGCAGTTTTTCGGATTGGCCCGGCGTTTCTTCGGTGCGTTGGACAAGGGTCAGCGTGTAGGTGCCGTCATTCCAATCTTCGGTCACTGTCACACGCGGCGTACCAGACTGGCTATACCAGCGTTTGAACTGACCCAGGTCGCGACCGGTGGTGTCCTCGAACACTTTGATCCAGTCCTCGATGGTGCAGGCCTGCCCGTCATGGCGGTCGAAATACAGATCAAGCGCCTTGGCATAATCTTCGTCACCAACCAGACGTTTCAGCATGCCGATAACCTCGGCACCTTTCTCGTAAACGGTCGCGGTGTAGAAATTGTTGATCTCCTGAAAGCTCTCCGGCCGAACCGGGTGGGACAGCGGCCCATTATCCTCGGGGAACTGTCGGGCACGCAGGTCGATGGCATCGTGGATGCGTTTAACGGGGGCCGAGCGCATGTCCGAGGTGAACTGCGCGTCGCGGAAAACGGTCAGGCCTTCCTTTAAGCACAGCTGGAACCAGTCGCGGCAGGTGATACGGTTGCCGGTCCAGTTGTGAAAATACTCATGAGCGATAATCGCCTCAATCCGCTCGAAATTGGCATCGGTCGAGGTTTCGGGGCTGGCCAGAACGGCCGACGAGTTGAAGATGTTCAGGCCCTTGTTCTCCATCGCGCCCATGTTGAAGTCGTCGACGGCAACGATGTTGAACACATCCAGATCGTATTCGCGGCCATAGACGTCTTCGTCCCACTTCATGGATTTCTTCAGCGCTTCCATACCGAATTCGCATTTGCCCTCGTCACCGGGGCGGACCCATAGGTTCAGCTCCAAGTCGCGACCCGACATTGTGGTGAACTGGCCGGGATGGGCGATCAACTCGCCCGCGACCAGCGCGAACAGGTAAGCGGGTTTGGGCCAGGGATCGGTCCATTCTGCCCAGCCTTCACCTTTGCCCGAAGGGTTGCCGTTGGACAGCAGTACAGGAAGGTCGCCGTTGATGCGCACGGTAAAGGTGGACATTACATCGGGGCGGTCGGGGTAGAAGGTGATCTTGCGGAACCCTTCAGCCTCGCACTGGGTGCAGTACATGCCGTTCGACATATAAAGCCCTTCGAGGGCGGTATTGTTGCCCGGATCAATCTCGACCTCAGCCTCCCAGACAAATGGCGCGTCGGGCACGGCAGCTGTCAGGCCCTGGTCGGTGACCTCGGGCGTGATGTCCTTGCCGTCGACCGATGCGCGGATCAGCGTCAGGTCTTCACCATGCAGGAAGAATGTCTTGTCGCTGGCATCCGGGTTCGGGCGAAATGCGATGCGTGAGGTCACGCGGGTTGCGTGGGCGGCAAGATCGAACGTCAGGTGTACGCTGTCCACCAGATACCCAAAGGGTGTGTAGTCTTTCAGATAGATTGTCGTAGGGGCAGCGTCGCGCATCAGGGGCCTCGCATCATTTCGTGTCTGCGCGAACGTATGGGCTGTGGCGGTTGGCTGCAAGCAGTGTGATCCCCGCAGCGGAGAGGCTCGATTTTGCTTTTTGGTAAATCTTTTGGTCGAGACGCTGCGACGCAAGTTGCCTATCGGAAACTTTCGCCCTAAATGCTGGCGGCATACAGTCGTGCACATTCCCGGGAGAGACAACATGAGCAGCAGACAGTCACGCAGCGGACTGCAGGTAGACACGGTTCTGGCCGAGTTTGTTGAGGGTCAGGCCCTTCCGGGTACAGGTGTGACAGCAGACACCTTCTGGGACGGTCTTGCGCGCATGGTGGCCGAGTTGGGTCCCAAGAACCGCGCGTTTCTGGCCAAGCGGCAGGAGATTCAGGGCAAGGTTGATGCCTGGCATCTTGAACGCCTGGGGCAGGAGCATGACGCTGAGGCCTATCAGGCGTTCCTGCGCGAGATCGGTTATCTGGTCGAAGAAGGCGCGGATTTCCAGATCGAAACCGCCAACGTCGACCCCGAGATCGCCTCGATCCCCGGACCGCAGCTTGTTGTTCCGATCACCAATGCCCGTTTCGCGCTGAATGCTGCCAATGCACGTTGGGGCAGCCTGTATGACGCGCTTTATGGCACGGATGCGATGGGCGACTTACCTGCTGGTGGTGGTTATGACACTGCACGTGGTGCACGGGTGATTGCCTGGGCCAAGGCATTTCTGGATGACGCCATTCCGCTGGCCTTTGGGTCATGGGCTGATGTCGCAGGTCTGAGCGTACAGGATGGCGCGCTGATGCCAACTCTGGCCAATCCCAAGCAGTTTGTTGGATACGACGGAGATCCGGGCAAACCGGACACTGTACTGCTCTGTAACAAGGGGCTGCACATTCAGATCAGGATCGATGCACACAGCGCTATCGGGGCCACTGACCCAGCGCATATTGCCGATATGCGTCTGGAATCGGCCTTGTCGACCATCATGGATTGCGAGGATTCGGTCGCTTGCGTCGATGCCACTGACAAGGTGGTGGCATACGGCAACTGGCTTGGACTGATGAAGGGTGACCTGACCGAAGAAGTGAAAAAGGGTAACAGGACTTTTACCCGCAAACTGGCCAAGGATCTGAGCTTTACAACAGCATCCGATGGAACAGGCAGCCTGAAGGGGCGTTCACTGATGCTGATCCGCAACGTCGGGCATTTGATGACAAACCCTGCCGTTTTGGATGAACAGGGCAATGAGATTGGCGAAGGGTTGATGGATGCGCTCTGCACCACGCTGATCGCCATGCACGACCTCAAACGTGAAGGTGGGAATTCGGTCCAAAGCTCGGTCTATGTGGTGAAACCCAAGATGCACGGACCTGCGGAAGTCGCATTCTCGGTCGAGATTTTCGACATGGTGGAAGACATCCTTGGCCTGCCGCGCAACACCGTGAAGCTGGGTATCATGGATGAGGAGCGCCGCACGTCGGCCAACCTTAAGGAATGTATCCGTGCTGCAAAATCGCGTGTGGCCTTCATCAATACCGGCTTCCTTGATCGGACCGGTGATGAAATCCACACCTCGATGGAGGCCGGCCCGATGCTGCCCAAAGGCGACATCAAGAATACGCCTTGGATCGCATCCTACGAGGATCGGAATGTCGATATCGGTCTGGCCTGCGGCCTGAAGGGCAAGGCGCAGATTGGCAAAGGCATGTGGGCGATGCCCGACCGAATGGGCGATATGCTGGAACAGAAAATCGGCCACCCGAAATCAGGTGCGACATGCGCCTGGGTGCCGTCGCCCACTGCTGCGACTCTGCACGCGACGCACTATCATAAGGTCGATGTACTGGCGCGGCAGGATGAGCTGACCGCTGGCGGTGCACGAGGGACGCTGGACGATTTGCTGACCATTCCGTTGCTGGGCAGGCGCAACCTCAGCGACGCAGAGATCACCCGTGAGATCGAAAACAATGCGCAGGGCATTCTAGGGTATGTGGTGCGCTGGGTTGATCAGGGTGTTGGCTGCTCGAAAGTGCCGGACATCAACGATATCGGTCTGATGGAAGATCGCGCGACCTGCCGGATATCGTCTCAGGCGCTGGCCAACTGGTTGCACCACGACATCGTCTCGGAAGGACAGGTCATGGCTGCGATGCAAAAGATGGCCGCTGTGGTGGACCGCCAGAACGAAAATGACGCAAACTATCGCCCGATGGCACCCGGATTCGACGGAATTGCTTTCCAAGCAGCTTGTGATCTGGTCTTCAAGGGGCGTGTGCAACCCTCGGGCTATACCGAGCCGGTTCTGCATGCTCGCCGCCTCGAACTGAAAGCCAGTCTTTGAACCATCAGGAACGATAGGACACGATATGGGAGTTTCCCTCCGCAAAGCCCGCACCATCATCCGAAAAACCCTTGAGAAGGGGCACGAAATGGAGCTGAAACCCCTCTCTGTCGTCGTTCTGGACGCAGGTGGCCATGTTATCGCGTTCGAACGTGAAGACGGCGCGGCCCCCGGTCGGTTCGCGATTGCTCATGGTAAGGCATATGGCTCGGTGATGCTGGGCATGGCGGGTACAGCGCAGATGCAGAGGGCCGAGGCGCAGGCCTACTTCATGGCGGCTGTGAATGGCGTCTATGGCGGGCAAGTCGTGCCGGTTCCGGGCGGCGTTCTGCTGCGTGACAAGAAGGGTGAAGTGACTGGTGCAGTCGGTGTGACCGGTGATACATCCGACAATGATGCCGCTGCGGCCTTGGCCGGGATCGAATCCGCTGGTCTGATTGGCGAGATCTGAACCTGTTGAATGACGGAGCGCCTGCCTGGCGCTCCGGCGCAAGGTAGAACTGGCGATGAGCCATAAAGCTGGCAAAGCGACAGGCAAAGACCGTTATTGTTTCAGCATGTGCGTGGTTGAACAAGCGCTTGCGCTGACATGCAGGGCCTGTGCTATTGCGCGCTGTTCTTGCTGTCGATAGTTTTTCGGAGAGCAAACGAAAGAACGCAGGAACGCAGCATGTCTCGACCCGTCGTTGGTATCATCGGCAATTCTTATTTGATGAATGATCAATATCCGACCCATGCCGGTGGGACGATGAACTCGGACGCGGTTGCCAATGTTTCGGACTGTCTGCCGCTGCTGATTCCTGCCGATCCGCGCTATGTGTCAGTCGATGAGCTGCTGGAGGTCTGTGACGGTTTCCTGCTGACCGGCGGGCGCCCAAACGTCCACCCCGAGGAATACGGTGAGTCGGCGACCGAGGCACATGGTGAGTTCGACCGGGCACGTGACGCGATAACCCTGCCGCTGGTGCGGGCTTGCGTGGAACGCGGTCAACCGTTCTTTGGCATTTGCCGGGGGTTCCAAGAAGTCAACGTGGCGATGGGTGGAACCTTGTACCCCGAGATCCGAGACCTGCCGGGTCGTATGAACCACCGTATGCCGCCCGACGGAACTCTGGAGGAGAAATTCGCCCTGCGCCATGTCGTTGCGCTGAACGAGGGCGGTGTGTTCCATCGTCTGATGGGGGCGACCGAAGTTATGACCAACACGTTGCACGGGCAGGGGATCAAAACCGTCGGGCATCGTGTCGTGATTGATGGTCAAGCGCCCGATGGTACGCCCGAAGCGATCTATATTCAGGACGCACCCGGATTCACGTTGTCTGTGCAATGGCACCCGGAATGGGACGCGGAAAACGATCCCGTGTCACGCCCCTTGTTCAAGGCGTTCGGTGCCGCCGTACATGCATGGGCAACCGGTTCGGACGCGGCGTTGGTCCAACAATCCGCGTAAGTCTTGCGCCGATCCGGGAGGAAGGCTCCGGACCGGCGCAGCGCGATCAAACCAGCAGATTGAACTGATTGATCAAGGGCAGGGCACGCGCACGCTCACCTGTCAGGTCGAACAGGGCATTGCCCAAGGCTGGCATAGACGGGGGTGTTCCCGGTTCGCCAACACCGCCCATGTGGTGGTTGGTTTCCAGAATCTTCACCTCGGTCACGGGCGCGTTGTGTATACGCAACGCGTCATAGTCGGGGAAATTGTACTGCTCGACCTCTCCGTCCGAGAAGGTGATCTCCCCCATAACTGCAGCCGACAGACCATAGATCATGCCGCCGAACATCTGCGCCTCGACCGTGCCGGGGTCCAGGGCCAGGCCGACGTCACAGGCGATCCAGGCCCTGGCGATACGGATGGTGCCATCCTCGTCGACCACCTCAATCACCTGAGCGACCGGTGTGCCAAAGCTATAAGTCATCGCCACGCCACGTCCGACCCCGTTCGGTGTATTGCCGGTCCAGCCAGACATCTCTTTTACGGCTTGCAGGCAGCCTGCCGACGGTGCGTGCTCTGCTTCGGCCAGCTCCAGCCGGAACTCCAATGGATCACGACCTGCGGCATGGGCCATCTCATCCATGAATGTCTCGTGGAAGAAGCCGTTGTGGCTGTTCCCGACCGAACGCCAGAACCCGACCGGAATGTCCAGATTGGCGATATGTCCGCTCATGCGGTAGTTGGGCACTGCGTAGGGCTGGTTAAAGAACCCTTCGACCAGAACCTTGTCGGGGCCGCCGCCCGGTATGCCGGTATAGCGCTGAACCGCCTGCTGTGTGCACGACTGAGCCGCGACCTTGCCGTCGATCAGTACGGCCTGACCGTCTTTCACGGCGCCGCGCATCCGAGCCATCGCGCCAGGGCGGTAATAGTCATGGCGCATGTCCTCTTCACGGCTCCAGGTGGTCTGGACGGGGACGCCGGGCATGGCCATTGCGACCTTGGTGGCGATCTCGCCAAAGTCCAGCTCGCCCCGGCGGCCAAATCCTCCACCCAGGTAAGTGGTGTGAATCTGAACGGCTTCTTTATCCAGATTGGCTGTGTTGGCCGCTCGTATCTGAACAAGCGTCGGGGCCTGATTTCCGCACCACAGTTCCAGCGCCGAACCAGTGAACAGCGCAGTGGCGTTCATCGGCTCCATCGTGGAATGGGCCAGATAGGGAACTGTGTATTCGGCAGTAATCTCGGTGGCACCGGCGGGCAGAGCGTCAGCGTCACCGTCATCGCGCATGGTCGAGTTTGGGGACGCGTCGAATGCCTTGGCGATTTCGGTGAAAATGGCATCGGTGTCTGGCGGATAGGGGGCATCGCCCCAATCAACGTCAATCGCCTCGACGGCCTGAATGGCCAGCCACGTGTTGCTGGCAATCGCGGCCACGCCATTGCCCAGATCGACCACCTTTTCCACGCCGGGCATCTGCTCGGCCGCGCTGGCATCAAAACCCTTCATCTCGCCGCCCAGCTTGGGGTTGATGCGGACAGAGGCAAATTTCAGACCCTCGGGGCGCACGTCGATCCCGAACTCGGCGGTGCCGGTGGATTTACCGACGACATCCACACGAGGCAGGTTTTGCCCCAGCAAGCGCCAGTTGGATGGATCACGCAATTCGACTTCCGGCGGTTCAGTCTGACCGGCGGCCTCGGCAAGCTCGGGATAAGGAATGCGCATCCCATCCGGCGCGATTACAGCACCGTTTTCGGTCTTCAGTTGCGAACGATCCACGCCCAGACGGTCCGCTGCTGCCTGTTTAAGCGTTTCGCGTGCGGTCGCCCCCGCCTCGCGCATGCGCTCGAAACCATCCTTCATCGAGGTCGAACCACCGGTGACCTGCAAGCTTAACGTTCGGCCAAGAACGCCCAGAGCCTCTCCCAGATTTTGCTGGAAGTTCGAGATGTCATAACCCTTGTTCGGCAGCCCTTCTCCGATCAGAGCCGAGTTGTAGTAGGCGGCCGCAGCAGGACCGTGCAGAACGCGGATTTGGTCCAGCTCCACATCCAATTCCTCGGCGATCAAGGCGGCCCATGTGGTCATTACGCCCTGTCCCATTTCGGCGCGGGGGGCGAACAGGGTGACGCCGTTTTGGTCGATCAGAACAAAGGGGCTGAGCGCGGTTTCACCCTCCGCTGGTTTTAGCGGATTGGCAGCCGGACGGCTGACGTAATACGCGCCAAATGCCACGCCCCCGACAATTGCTGCCGAGCCGATCAGGAAAGTGCGGCGGAGGATTTTTCCAACGGATGCCATGGTTTATGCCTCCTTCAGTTTGGATGCCGCGTCGTGAATCGCTGCGCGGATGCGGGGGTAGGTGCCACAGCGGCACAGATTGCCCTGCATCGCATCGTCGATATCCGTGTCCGAAGGTGCAGGGTTTTCTGCCAACAGAGCGGCGGCCTGCATGATCTGGCCCGACTGGCAGTAACCGCATTGCGCCACCTGATGATCGACCCAAGCCTGCTGAATTGCGGCCATCGAATCTGGCGTGCCGATTCCTTCAATCGTAGTCACATCGCCCCAGACATCTGACAAGGCCACCTGGCACGAGCGTACCGCTTCACCATCAATGTGCACGGTGCACGCCCCACAAGCAGCCACACCGCAGCCGAATTTGGTGCCGGTCAGGCCGACCTCATCCCGCAAAACCCAAAGCAGGGGGACGTCATCGGGCAGGTCAACCTGATGTTGCTTTCCGTTGATCTTAAGGGCGGTCGCCATGGCGCACCTCTCGTAGCTGTGGCTGGTTTATGACATAATTATCTCAAAGTGTCATTGTGTCAATTGACAAAATGAACAGAAAGTGTCACGTGTTTCTGGATGGCAGACTTAGCAGACGATACACGGCAACAGGCGATCCTGGACTCGGCGTTTCGGGCTTTTGCGACTTATGGATTCCGCAAGACCTCTATGGATGACATAGCGCGGGGTGCGGGAATGTCCCGTCCAGCGGTGTATCTGCATTTCAAGAATAAAGAGGCAATCGTCACTAAGCTGACCGAGCAATATTATGCGTCGAAGACTGCCGCGGTTGCCGCGGCACTGACGGCGTCAGGATCTGTTTCGGGTGTTTTTAAGAGCGCGGTTCAAGCCCAAACCGAGGGAATGGCCACCATCCTTGCATCCCCTCATGGACTTGAGATGCTGGATACGACCAAGTCCATGTCGTCAGAAATCATATCGCGGGGCGAGGCTGAGCTGGCGCGTTTGTATGCTGAGTGGCTTTCACGCGAAGACAAAGCCGGACGCGTCAGGTTGCTGTCGGACGCAGACGAAACCGCCAAAACGATTACGGCCACTCTGAAAGGGCTGAAGATAAGCGCCCTGGGCGCAGAAGATTACGAAACACGAGTTGCCCAGTTTGCCGCTTTGATTGGGGCAGGGCTGGAAGTCAGGTAACCCGCTGGCGCACCTTGTATTTGGGCGTGTCCCACAGCCGATTCTGCATGATATTTGCTAGGATTCCGACTGCGTTTTCAACGTCCTGCTCATCAATGTACAACGGGGTGAAACCAAACCGCATGATGTCAGGCGCTCGGAAGTCTCCGATCACGCCGTGCGCAATCAGAGCCTGCATAGCGGCATAACCGTCGGCAAATCGGAAGGACACCTGGCTGCCGCGCTGGGCAGGATCACGCGGGCTTGCCAGTTGTAGATCGGGGCAGGCGGCCTCGACACGGTTAATGAACAACTCTGTCAGTTCAATGGATTTGGCCCGCACGTCCTGCATGTCGGCCATGTCCCAAATATCCATTGCCGCAGACAGTGCGCTCATTTGAAGGATTGGGGGCGTACCAACCCGCATCCTCTCGATCCCGTCGCCTGGGCGGTAGTCCAAATCAAAAGCAAAGGGCGATTCGTGGCCCAACCATCCGGACAATGCCGGGCGCACCCGCTCCATCAAGCGCGGGGCCACATAGATGAATGCGGGCGCACCAGGACCGCCGTTCAGGTACTTGTAGGTGCAGCCAACCGCAAAATCGGCGTTGCATCCCGCCAGATCAACAGGAATCGCACCGGCCGAATGGGCCAGATCCCAAACCGTCACCGTCCCGTTTGCATGGGCCAGTTCTGTCAGTGCCTTCATGTCATGCATCCGACCCGAGCGGTAGTCCACCTCGGTCAGCATCAGAACGGCCACATCTTCGGTCACATTGGCGGCCACGTCTTCGGGTGCAACGACGCGCAGCTCATAGTCCGGTCCTAGTGAGCGCAGCAGACCGTCCACCATATAGAGGTCGGACGGGAAATTGCCGCTGTCTGAAAGAACGACCTTGCGATCCGGGCACAGCTCCAGCGCCGAGGCGACCGCCTGATACACTTTGATCGACAGGGTATCTCCGGTAACAACGCTGCCGGGTTCGGCACCAATCAGTCGTCCGATGCGATCGCCCAACCCGGTCGGTAAAGCCATCCACCCGGCCCTGTTCCAGCCGGTGATCAGCATTTGCCCCCACTCCTGAACCATCATGTCATTTACACGGTCTCCGGCGGCACGGGGCAGTGGTCCAAGCGAGTTGCCGTCCAGATAAACGACACCCTGGGGAAGGTTGAACATGGCTTTGGTCGCGGCAAAGTCGGTCATCGTAGTTCTGTATCCATGTTGGACGGTTGTTGGTGCAAAATGGCTATCTGATCGAAAAGCGGCTGTCCATCATCGAAGAACTGACGCGAGCCAACTTGCCTGCGACCAACTGCTATTTTGCTATTGCGACTAAAAAACGGTAGGTCATCGGGCAAAAGCGACACTCGCTGCGACTGCCGGAACGAAAGACAGCTGACATGCGCAAAATCGACATCCCTCCGGTCTGGTTGGTGGGCTTCGCCGCTCTGGCATGGCTGCAGGCGCGGCATTTGCCAATGGGCCTGTCGCTGGACAGCGGCTTTACGGATCTCCTAAGTGGCGTCCTGATCGGTGGCGGTGCGATCCTGATCGTGTTGGCCATAGCAGAGTTCCGCCGCCACCGAACGACGATCATCCCGCACGAAACGCCCACGTCACTTGTGCAATCCGGGATATTCAAACGCAGCCGAAACCCAATCTATGTTGGCGATGTGCTGATTTTGGCGGGTCTTATACTGCGGTTTGATGCGGTTGCATCTCTGGTTCTGATTCCGGTTTTCGTATGGCTTCTGGAACGCCGTTTCATCGTGCCTGAAGAGGATCGTTTGCGCAGAACCTTTCGCGCTGACTTTGCCCGATATGAACGCCAAACTCGCCGATGGATCTGAAATGGTGTGGCAATGACACAACGTAATTATGCTGCGCTTGCGAAATAATGTTGCGCAGGATACACCTTTGCTTAACAAACAATACCGACCACCCGCTCGGTCAGAGTGAAAATTAGGGGGACTGCCAGTGAAGATAGGCACACCGAGAGAGATTTATGACGGTGAAAACCGTGTTGCGATGACGCCAGACTCTGCGTTGCAGTTGCAGAAGTTGGGCTATGAGTGTCTGATTGAGAAAGGCGCTGGTGCGGCGGCTGGGTTTTCGGATGCGTCGTATGAGGCAGCGGGGGTAGAGGTCGTCAAGACTGCGGCCGCGCTGTGGAAGTCGGCGGATATCGTGGCCAAGGTGCGTCAGCCGAACGAGGCTGAGCTGAAGCGTCTGACCAAGGGTAAGACGTTGATTTCCTTCTTCAACCCTGCGGGCAACGAAGAGGGAATGGAGGCAGCCAAGTCCAAGGGCGCAAACGTCATCGCCATGGAAATGGTGCCGCGTATTTCGCGTGCGCAAAAGATGGACGCGCTGTCGTCGATGGCTAATATCGCGGGCTACCGCGCGGTGATCGAGGCGGGTAACAACTTTGGCCGCTTCTTCACCGGTCAGGTGACAGCGGCTGGTAAAGTGCCGCCTGCAAAGGTGCTGATCGTGGGCGCTGGCGTGGCCGGTCTGGCGGCGATCGGCACTTCGACGTCGCTGGGTGCGATCACTTACGCCTTCGACGTTCGCCCCGAAGTGGCTGAGCAGGTCGAATCGATGGGGGCCGAGTTCGTCTATCTGGACTTTGAAGAAGACCAGCAGGATGGCGCGGCCACCGGTGGGTATGCCAGCGTCCAGTCGGAAGAGTTCCGCAATGCGCAGCTGGCCAAGTTCCGTGAACTTGCCCCGGAAATGGACATCGTCATCACCACGGCGCTGATCCCGAACCGCGAAGCGCCCGAGCTTTGGACCAAGGATATGGTCGAGGCGATGAAGCCGGGCTCGGTTATCGTGGACCTTGCGGCGGAAAAGGGCGGCAACTGCAAGCTGACCGTGGCCGACGAAAAGATTGTGACCGACAATGGTGTGACCATCATCGGCTATACCGACTTCCCCAGCCGGATGGCGGCGCAGTCCTCGTCTCTGTACGCGACCAACATCCGTCATATGATGAGCGACCTGACGCCTGAAAAGGATGGTCAGATCAATCACGACATGGAAGATGACGTGATCCGCGGCGCGACCGTGACATTTGAAGGCGACATCACCTTCCCGCCACCACCGCCCAAGGTGCAGGCGATTGCGGCGCAGAAAAAGCCCGAGGTCAAAGAACTGACTCCGGAAGAGAAAAAGGCGCAGGAGATCGCGGCCTTCAAAGCGCAGACCAAGCAGCAGTTCACCCTGCTGGGTGTCGGCGGCGCGCTGATGCTGCTGGTGGGGCTGATCGCTCCGGCCAGCTTCATGCAGCACTTCATTGTCTTTGTGCTGGCCATCTTCGTGGGCTTCCAGGTGATCTGGGGCGTCGCGCACAGCCTGCATACACCGCTGATGGCGATCACCAACGCGATCTCGTCGATCATTATCGTTGGGGCGCTCATGCAGATCGGATCGGGGTCGTTCCTGGTCATTCTGCTGGCGGCGCTGTCCGTCTTCATGGCCGGGATCAACATCTTCGGCGGCTTCCTCGTAACCCGGCGCATGCTCGCCATGTTCCAGAAATCTTAAGGAGGCCGGGCACATGGAATTTGGCTTCACTACTGCCGCCTACGTTGTTGCGGCTGTTCTGTTCATCCTTTCGCTCGGCGGTCTGTCGAACCAGGAAAGCGCCAAGCGCGCGGTCTGGTACGGCATCGTCGGTATGGCGCTGGCGGTCTTTGCCACGCTGGTTGGTCCCGGTTCGGGTCTGTGGCTGCTGTCGCTGCTGCTGATCGCGGGCGGTGGCCTGATCGGTCAATATGTGGCGCAGCGCGTCCAGATGACCGAGATGCCGCAGCTGGTGGCCGCGATGCACTCACTGGTCGGTCTGGCGGCTGTGTTCGTCGGCTTCAACGCGCATTTTGAGATCGGCAACGTGGCGCAGGTCATGGCGATTGCCGACAGCGCGAAAGAGGCAGACCTTTCTGATCTGGGCGCTTTTGCCAAGCTGATCGCCAAGAAAACCTCAGCCGAGCTGGCAATCCTGCATGTCGAACTGTTCCTGGGCATCTTCATCGGTGCGATCACCTTTACCGGGTCGGTTGTGGCCTATGGCAAGCTGGCCGGCAAGGTCACATCGGCGGCGACCAAGCTGCCGGGTGGTCATGCGCTAAATGCGGCGGCTGCAGGTCTCTCGCTGATCTGCCTGGTCTGGTACACCTCGTCCGGCGGCTTCTTCCCGTTGTTCCTGATGACGCTGGCGGCGCTGTTCATCGGCTATCACCTGATCATGGGCATCGGTGGTGCCGACATGCCGGTGGTTGTGTCGATGCTGAACAGCTACTCGGGTTGGGCGGCTGCGGCGATCGGCTTCTCGCTGGGCAACGACCTGCTGATCGTGGTTGGTGCACTGGTTGGTTCCTCGGGTGCGATCCTGTCCTACATCATGTGTAAGGCGATGAACCGTCACTTTGTCAGCGTAATCCTGGGCGGCTTTGGTGGCCCGCAGGGCGAGCAGATGGCCGTTGAAGGCGAGCAGATCGCCATCGAGGCCGACGGCGTGGCCACAGCCCTGAACGATGCCGACAGTGTCATCATCATCCCCGGCTACGGTATGGCGGTGGCGCAGGCACAGCAGTCTGTGTCGGAACTGGTCCGTAAGCTGCGCGCCAAGGGCAAGAATGTGCGTTTTGCGATCCACCCCGTTGCGGGTCGTCTGCCGGGTCACATGAACGTCCTGCTGGCTGAAGCGAAGGTGCCATATGACATCGTTCTGGAAATGGACGAGATCAACGACGATTTCCCCGAAACGGATGTTGCCATCGTCATCGGCTCGAACGACATCGTGAACCCTGCGGCACAGGAAGATCCCAACAGCCCCATCGCCGGCATGCCGGTTCTGGAATGCTGGAAGGCCAAGCAGGTCTTCGTGTCCAAACGCGGCCAGGGCACCGGCTACTCGGGCATCGAAAACCCGCTGTTCTTCAAAGAAAACACCCGCATGTTCTACGGAGACGCAAAACAGTCCCTCGATAAACTCCTGCCAATGATCGACTGATCAACGGGTGTGATCCAATTGCAAAGGGCGCCTGCGGGCGCCCTTTTCTTTTTTGAGACGAGCTGGGGGCTTTGCCCCCTTACCCCCTAAGATATTTTTGGCCAGATGAAGCGGGCGGCGTGTGATAAACTGAGCCGAATTGCATGATGGCGTGGCTTGAGGCCGCCGGTATAGGGGTTCCAACCAAGGCAGAGTGGAACGCTGAGGTCGGAAAACCCGTACGTATCTATGACTCGGAAGGCAGCCTGATCAAGCTGTGGCAACTAATTCAATGAGATAGCGTGTTTGTATACCGTCGTATCCTTGTAAGTATATGAAATAAAAAGAGAATTGATGTATTTCTAAGGTGTCGTATAGTGCCTCGGATGAAACGGAGCCCTAAATGACGCCGATTGATGACCATCCGCTGCGCTATGCGTTGGCCAATGAACTGCACGCCCGTCCGTTTCCGGTGGCAGCGATGCCCTGTACGGTGGTCTTTTTGGCGATCAAGAAACCGGTTGCTGCTGTCGCGCGGGATCGCCGCGAAGATCTGGAACACTTGATCGAGCTTCTCGACCGTCATGGTGCCCAGCATCCGCAGCCGGATGCTACTCACTATGCCGGGCAAATCGGCCGCCATTGGTTGAAGTGGGAGCAACACACCGAGTTCGTGACCTACACGGCCATCGCCCAGAACGTCAGCGACCGCGCGTTCAATCCGGCGGACTTCGAGGTTTTTCCACCTGACTGGTTGATGGCAAGTCCTGGCCAAAGGGTCACGTCAGCCATGGTGCGGGTGGTTGAACGAGAAAGCGATGAGGCGACCAAGTCCAAGCTGCTGGATTGGTTCGAACCGGAAAGCCTGGCTGTTGCTCGAGTGTTGGACGATGCAGCCATTTGTGCCAGCGATTTTCGTATCGATCCGGCCGGGCACATGCGGTTTGCGTTGTTTGTGGCAAAGGACACGGGACGGCGCAGGACAGGTCGGATTGTCCAACGGTTGTGTGAGATCGAAACCTATAAAGCGATGTCCATGCTGGGGTTTGCGCGCGTCAAACAGCTGATGCCCCGCATCGGAAAGCTGGACGAAAAGCTGACGCGGCTGATGGGGCAGATGACGGACAACTCTGCTCAGCCGGACGCGTTGCTGCAGGATTTGCTGGCGACCTCGATCGAGTTGGAAACACTTGCCGCGCAGTGTTCGTTCCGCTTCGGGGCAACTGGTGCCTACGAGGCCATCGTAAACCAGCGGATCGAAGTCTTACGTGAGGAACGCTTTGAGGGCGGCCAGAACTTTGCTGACTTTATGATGCGCCGATACGACCCGGCGATCCGCACCGTGAAATCCACCGAGCGTCGCCTGCAAGCGCTTTCTGACCGGGCCATCCGCGCCGGAGAATTGCTGCGAACACGCGTGGACGTTGAGCGAAGCGCGCAAAACCAGGCTTTGCTGGAAAGCATGGACCGTCGCGCCGATCTTGCTTTGCGTCTGCAGCACACGGTCGAGGGTCTTTCCGTCGTCGCGATTAGCTACTACGCGGTGTCGCTGGTCAGCTATTTGCTCTATCCACTGACAGGTGCGGGGGTCAGCAAGGGGATGCTGACAGCGGCAGTGACGATCCCGGTTGTTTTGACTGTTTGGATTGCAGTACGAAGGATTCGGAAACGGCTGGCGTAAATGCGTATTTGCCTGAAGGACCGTGCGCTGTACAACAAACGCGTTTGGCACCTGAGTTAAGGAATCCTCTGTGATCGGGATCGTGGCAGCGTGGCGGGCCGTGGCCGCCATGTTCATATTGAATGGCGCCTTGTTCGGCATCTGGGCGTCGCGAATTCCGGCGGTCCGGGACAAGTTGGACCTGACGCATGAGGCTTTGGGATATGGCTTGTTGTTCATGGCCGCAGGCGCGGTGTGTTCCTTTCCGATCACGGGCCGGTTGACCGACAGGTTCGGCGCGGTGGCCCTGACGCGAGTCGTTGCCGTTCTATATACGTTTTCTCTGATCCTTCTGGCCCTCGCGGGCAGCTTCTGGTCGCTTGCAGCCTTTTTATTCGTGTTCGGAGCTTTCCACGGTTCGATGGATGTGGCGATGAATGCCTGGGCCGCTGAGGTTGAGCAGGCCTACAAGAAGCCCGTGATGTCATCCTTCCACGCGATGTGGAGCCTTGGGGCAGGGCTCGGAGCACTCAGCGGTTTTGCAGCGGTGCAGATGGGGCTGACGGTCATCCAGCATTTTCTGTTGGCTGGCGGGATCGTTGTTGGCCTGGCATTGGTATTGTCTTGGGTGAAGTGGACATCGCGTCGTTCGACCGTGTCCAGAGGCAAGATCTTTGCCCTGCCCTCTGGCGCATTGATCCTTGTGGGCTTCACCGCCCTGTGCGGTGCCTTGGGGGAGGGCGCGGTGGCAGATTGGAGTGCGATCTTCCTGAGAGACGTGACCGATGCGGCTGAAAGCGTTGCTGCCTTGGGCTATGCGGTGTTCTCGGTGGCCATGGTTGCGTTCCGGTTGGCAGGAGGGTTCGTCATTGCGCGCTTCGGATCGGTGGCAACAGCGCGATTTGGTGGGGCCTGCGCTGCGTTGGGCGTGTTTTGCGTGGTTTCTGCTGCTGAGGCAGGACAGGTATTGGCCGGATTTGCGATGATGGGGATCGGATACGCAGTGATTATGCCACTGGCCTTCAGCCGGGCGGCCAGCGATCCCAACGTGCCTCCGGGGCAGGCGATTGCCAGCGTTGCCACGCTTGGATATGGAGGGTTGTTGATTGGTCCGCCGCTTATTGGGTTTCTCGCAGAGATGCTTACATTGCGCATAGCATTCACGGCGCTGCTGCCGCTGGCCGTATTCATTGTCTTGTTGGCGGGCGCGCTGCGACCTGCCGATACAGGCTGAACCAAAAGCGGCGTCACAGCGGAGCAGCAGGCCGGAAAACCAACGGATAGGAGACCAACATGCCGATCAAAAACCGGTTCGCCGAGTTGCAGGGTGAAATCACCGAATGGCGACGCGATATTCATGAAAACCCCGAAATCCTGTTCGACACACATCGCACCAGTGCGTTGGTCGCTGACAGGCTGCGGGAATTCGGCTGTGATGAGGTTGTGACAGGCATTGGCCGCACCGGTGTTGTAGGCGTGATCAAGGGCAAGGCGGATACAGGCGGCAAAGTGATCGGGTTGCGTGCCGATATGGACGCACTGCCGATCCATGAGGCGACGGGGCTGGACTATGCCTCAAAAACTGACGGCGCCATGCACGCATGTGGCCATGACGGGCATACGGCGATGTTGCTGGGGGCCGCGAAATACCTGTCCGAGACGCGAAACTTCGATGGCACTGTGGTCGTGATCTTCCAACCCGCCGAAGAAGGTGGCGGCGGAGGGCGCGAAATGTGCGAAGACGGCATGATGGACCGCTGGGGCATTCAAGAGGTCTATGGCATGCACAATTGGCCCGGCCGCCCCGTTGGCAGCTTCGCCATTCGACCCGGCGCTTTTTTCGCGGCAACGGACCAGTTCGATATCACCTTCGAAGGCAGAGGCGGGCACGCCGCCAAACCTCATGAAACGGTCGACACTACCGTAATGGCGGCGCAGGCCGTTTTGGCGCTGCAGACCATCGCGTCACGGAATGCCGACCCGATTGATCGTATTGTGGTTTCGGTCACGTCTTTCGAGACGTCGTCAAATGCGTTCAACGTGATCCCTCAAACGGTGAAGATCAAAGGGACCGTGCGTACGATGAGCAAGGACATGCGCGATCTGGCTGAAAAGCGCATCAACGAAATCTGTGGTGGCGTCGCTGCGACGTTCGGAGGCGAAGCGGATGTGACCTATTACCGAGGCTACCCGGTGATGGTGAACAGCGAGGAACAGACTAACTTTGCCGCAGATGTCGCGCGCTCAGTCTCGGGTGACTGCGATGAGGCGCCGTTGATCATGGGCGGTGAGGATTTTGCCTTTATGCTGGAAGAGCGGCCTGGGGCGTATATTCTGGTTGGCAACGGAGACACGGCAGCCGTGCATCACCCCGAATACAATTTCAATGATGAAGCTATTCCAGCCGGTTGCAGCTGGTGGGCAGAGATTGTGGAGCAGCGGATGCCAGCTGCCTGATGGTGATGCCGGGAAGCGAGGGGCCAGCCCCTCGCGCATCCCGGGATATTTGGGGCCAGATGAAGTTGGATCCGCTCTGCGTCAAGTGAGGTCGAGCGTATTGCACAATGTGTCGATCACATCGTCCAGCGCGGACTTCTGGGTGTTCACGCAGGACTTTACGCCAGCCCGGGCCTTGTCCAGTGCAGCGGCGTCGGAAAGCCAAAGCGCAACAATATCGGCGAGTTGTGAGGCAGAGTTGACCTCGGTCGCGCCGCCACTTTCGATCAGGGGCGCGAAGGTTTCTGCAAAGTTGTAGTACCCGGGGCCGGTGATCACTGCGGCGCCGGCTTGCGCTGGCTCAAACGGGTTGTGACCGCCGATTTCCCTGAGGGAACCGCCCAGAAACACGATGGGACACAAGGCGTACCATGTGCCGGTCTCGCCCAGCGTGTCCGCGACGTAGACTTGGGTCTGCGGCGCGATCTTTTCGCCTTTGGATCGGAAGGCCGCAGATTGCCCGGCGTTTTCCAGCAGGGTTGCGACCTCTGACCGTCGTTCAGGGTGTCGGGGGATCAGCAGGAGCAGCAGGTCGGGCCAGCGTTTCAACAGCTCGGCGTGGGCCGCCAGAACCGTTTCTTCCTCACCTGCATGGGTCGAGCTGGCGATCCAAACGGGGCGGTCCGCGATCTGCGACCGGATGTCGTACAGCGTACCCTGATCTACGGGCAACGGTTCTGACATGGCCTTCAGGTTGGTGCCGAGCTGTATCCTGTCGGATGGCGCGCCCATGTCGTTCAGGTTTGTCGCCGTCTTGTCGTTCTGAGTTAAGAACAGCGAGAAATGATCCAGGATGAAACCCGCGGTTTGGGGGCGCTTTTTCCATCTCTCGACAGACCGGTCCGACAGACGTGCATTGAGCAGCGCCAGTGGAATATCCCGGCGAGAGGCTTCGACGATAAGACGCGGCCAGATTTCACTTTCGACGAAAACACCGGCATTGGGGCGCCAGTGTTCCAAAAACCGTTTCACAGGGGCGGCTGTGTCCAGTGGCGGGTACTGATGGCGCGCGCGGGGCGGCATCCGTTTTTCGATCAACGCGGCAGAAGTGGGCGTGCCTGACGTTATCAGGAACTGAGCGTCGGGCAGTCGCTCTCCCAGACGTTTGATCAGACTGATGACCGACAGGGTTTCACCGACGCTGGCCGCGTGGAACCAGATCAGTTGGCCATCGGGACGGGGCTGACTGGCGTGGCCAAGACGCTCCTGCTGCCGTTCTTGGGGGACACCCGCTGCGTTCAGTTTTTTGCGAACCGTGCGCCATGCCAGCGGCGCCGCAGCGGAAGTCAGACTGCAATACAAGTGGTACAGCAGCGTTGGCCGATCCGGAGTGTTTGGCATTTTAGCCGCCTGTGTGGCTCATATGGCGGCTCATCTGGCCGTCGACAGCTTGACGCGAATAGTCGAAATCATGGCCTTTGGGTTTGAGGTTGATTGCTGATCTGATCGCCGCTTCCAGCTGTTTGTCGCTGTCGGGATGATCGCGCAGCGGCGCGCGCAGGTCGGCCATATCTTCCTGACCGAGACACATATAAAGCTCACCGGTGCAAGTCAGGCGCACGCGGTTGCAGCTTTCACAGAAGTTATGCGACAGCGGAGTAATGAAGCCGATTTTTTGACCCGTTTCTTCAAGCCTTACATATCGCGCAGGCCCGCCGGTCCGTTCGGCCAGATCGGTTACGGAATAGTGTTTCTCGTATTCTTTGCGCACATCCTTGAGAGACCAGTACTGATCAAGACGGTCTTCGTTGCCGATATCGCCCATCGGCATGACCTCGATCCAGGTCAGGTCCATATCCCGCTCGGCGCACCACTCGGTGATCTTGGGCAGTTCGGGTTCGTTGAATCCTTTCAGAGCAACTGCGTTGATCTTGATCCGCAGGCCCGCCTTCTGCGCGGCATCGATGCCGTTCAACACCTGTTTCAGCCGACCCCAACGGGTGACCTTGGCAAATTTGTCCTCGTCCAGCGTATCCAGCGAGACGTTCACACGACGCACACCGGCGGCGAACAGGTCATCGGCAAACCGGTGCAATTGCGAACCATTGGTGGTCAGCGTCAGCTCTTTGAGCGCTCCGCTTTCCAGATGGCGGGTCATCGAATTGAAGAATGTCATAATATTGCGACGTACCAAAGGCTCACCACCGGTGATGCGCAGCTTTTCCACGCCCATGTTCACAAAGGTTGAGCACATGCGGTCAAGCTCTTCCAATGTCAGAAGGTCTTTCTTGGGCAGAAAGGTCATGTCCTCGGACATACAATAGACACAGCGGAAATCGCAGCGGTCCGTAACGGAAACGCGGAGATAGGTGATGGCACGTGCGAATGGGTCGATAAGCGGAGCTGTCATGCGACATAGGTAAAG
The DNA here is from genome assembly GCF_013033965.1 of Ruegeria atlantica. Lineage (GTDB taxonomy): Bacteria > Pseudomonadota > Alphaproteobacteria > Rhodobacterales > Rhodobacteraceae > Ruegeria > Ruegeria atlantica_D. The sequence continues at coordinate 136,926 of NZ_WQFE01000001.1, read as the reverse complement.
CTGCAACCGCCTCCCGACAAGGGCGAACTGAGCTTTGCGCTGGAACAGATGTGCGTAGGGCGATAGGTTTGAGGCATGAGATATGCGCTTTTGACTTTGTGTGTACTGGTGGCGGGATGCGACACCGTAAGATCGACCACCGAACGCGTCTTTGGTGGCGACAAGCCCCCCGAAGAAGCGAAACCAGCCGTTGTGGAAGAGGTTGTCGAACCGCAACCCGTAGCGGTCGCTGCTACCGGGTGGGCTGGGCCAAAGACCACGATTGCAGGACTAGGGGATCCCACAACGCCCGGTCGATGGCTTGAAACGTCACTGGTGGAAACAGAAATCACTGGCCGCGTTGTTGTGCCGCGAACGGGTGCGCAGGCCTATATCACCTTGGTGCCAGCTCCGGGGCCGGCCGGGGGAGGCAGCCGCCTGTCGCTGGATGCAATGCGGGCATTGCTGCTGCCCTTTGATGAATTGGTTGAGCTGGAAATTTATTCCAACTGACCTTTCAGATACTTGCCAGCCTCTTTTCGCGCAAATGGCTTCATCGCGTCACCATGGGTCTTCAAAAAGGCGACTACGCGGTCCGGGTCGTGCTTGGACAATTCCCGAAGCCACCACGCGATGGATTTTTGAATGAACCAGTCGCGATCAGGAACATAGCCTGCAGCCCATCCCAGAACGCGGTCGCGGCGTTGCAGATCGTCGGGCTTTGGGTGGTTTTGTTTGGTCCAGGGCAGGGTGGCCACCAGTGCCGCGCGGCGCGTCCACATGTGGTCCGAGGTCGTCCAGCTTTCCACTTGGTCCAACCGTGATGGGTCGGCTGACAGACGCTTTTGCATGGCCATGCAGGCGTGGTCTGCCACGGCCCAGGCATCAAAATCCGGCAACCAGCTTTGCAGCAGGCCCCAGACGGCATCATCGGGGCGGATACGGGCCTGCGTCAGCAGTTTTGCAGCGGCAAGGCGTCCTTCGTGGATGTTGGTTTGCCACAGGGCATCCGCCAGTTTCACACGCTCTTCCACCTCCAATTCCCGTCGCCACGCTTTGGTCAAGTCATTCAGGATCGGATTTGCCACGCCCAGATGCGGACGGTCCACCTTATGATAGGCGGCCATTTGTTCGGCGCGAACGGGGTCAGCGTGAGCTTTGATCTGGTCCAGATACGCTTCAAGCATCATAAGGTCAGTTCCGAGCGCGTGTGGGTTTGCCGTCGATGGTTTGATGGTTCTTTTCCACCCAATAAGACTGGATCTGTTCGTCAGACTTGCCATCGACCCATTTCTGCATCGTGTCACGCTCGGACTGGTATTCCATGAACGGCACGGCATAGCCGCACGATGTTTGAACCACATCGATATCCAGATCATAGATCTGACGCGCACTGCGGTGATCAGGGAACAGGCCGGCCAGTTCGTTCCAGCCCGCATCGCCCACATGCAGCGTGCGCGCGGTCCCATAGGTTCGCAAGATCAATGGCCGTGTCGTGAACGAACACCACATCAGCGTCATTCGGTTGGCTTCAAGAAGATGGCCTGCAGTTTCGTTGCCACTGCCGGTTAGGTTCATCCAGGCAATCCGGTTCGGGCCAAGAACACGCAGAGAATCCATGCCCTTGGGCGAGATATTGACCCGCCCATCAGGTGCCGCAGTGCCAACGAAGAACATATGCTGTTCTTCGATGAATTTACGCTGCGCGTCGTCCAGTTCCGAAAATTGCTTGGCCATGTTTCACTCCACCGTAACCGATTTTGCCAGGTTGCGCGGCTGGTCCACGTCCGTGCCCTTGGCCACAGCCGTGTGATAGGCCAGCAGTTGCGCGGGGACCGAGTACAGAATCGGGGCCAGGCTGGGGTGGACATGAGGCATCCGAATAGTACTCCAGACGCCATCTTCGGCCTCGGCAATACCGTCGTCGTCCGAGACCAGAATGACCTTTCCCTTACGTGCCATCACCTCTTGCATGTTCGATACAGTCTTGTCGAAAACCGTGTCACGCGGGGCCATGACCACCACAGGCATGTTCTTGTCGATCAAGGCGATTGGTCCGTGCTTAAGCTCGCCCGATGCATAACCTTCGGCGTGGATATAGCTGATTTCCTTAAGCTTAAGCGCCCCTTCCATTGCCAACGGGTACATCAGCCCACGACCCAGGAACAATACATCGCGAGCCTCGGACAAGCGCTGGGCGGATGTCTTGATGGCCGGGTTCTGATCAAGCGCCGCGTTCAGAACGGTTGGCAGTCCGCGCAGCGCGGCGTAGTGGTCGGCCAGCTCTTCATCGGTCAGCGTGCCGCGATCCGCAGCGGCCTTGAGCGCGAGCATCAGCAGAACGCTCAGCTGGCATGTGAATGCCTTGGTCGAAGCGACGCCAATCTCAACGCCTGCATGGATGGGCAGAGCAACGTCACTTTCGCGGGCGATCGAGCTTTCGGGGACATTGACGACCGATACGATCTTGTCCGCCTTGCCTTCGCAATACCGTAGTGCCGCCAGAGTGTCAGCGGTTTCACCTGACTGACTGACGAACAGTGCGGCTGTGCGATCACTGATCGGAGGTTCGCGATAGCGGAACTCGCTGGCGATATCGACCTCGACCGGCATTTTCGCCAATTGTTCGAACCAGTACTTCGCGGTCAGGCATGCGTAGAACGCCGTGCCACAGGCGACCATGGTCAGGCGGTCCAGCTTGGTGAAGTCCAAGTCAGCATCCGGCAGAACAACCTGGTTGCTGCCGCTTGGCAGGTAAGACCGGATCGCATCGGCAATCACCACCGGTTGCTCGGCGATTTCCTTGGCCATAAAGTGTTTGTGGCCGTTCTTTTCGGTTTGCGTGTGGTCCAGATTGATCTGGCGGGTTTCGCGGTTGGCCAGTTCCCCGGCTTCGTTGCGAATTTCCAGAGAAGTCCGGGTCAAAACCGCACGGTCGCCTTCCTCAAGATAGGTGATGCGATCGGTCAACGGGGCCAGTGCGATGGCGTCGGACCCCACGTACATCTCACCATCGCCATGACCGATCGCCAGAGGCGAGCCTTTGCGCGCAGCGACAATCAGGTCATTCTGGCCGTCGAACAGAAAAGCCAGCGCAAACGCACCCACAAGGCGGTCGATGGTTTTGAAGGCGGCTTCAACCGGCGACAGGCCGGTCCTAAGGTAATACTCTGTCATCAGGGCGACGGTTTCGGTGTCGGTCTCGGTCGCGAACCCGATACCATTTTCCGCCAGCTCTGCACGCAGCTCACGATAGTTTTCGACGATACCGTTATGCACAACGGCCACCGGACCAGCCTGGTGCGGATGCGCGTTGGTTATCGACGGTACACCATGCGTGGCCCAACGAGTGTGACCAATGCCGGATTTGCCGGGCAGGGGATCGTGCACCAGCAAATCGCTTAAGTTGACCAGCTTGCCTACGGCTCGACGACGCCCAAGAGTGCCATCATTGACGGTTGCAATGCCGGCACTGTCATAACCGCGATATTCCAGCCGTTTCAGCGCCTCGACCAATGTGGGTGCAGCTTCGTGCTCGCCCAATACACCTATAATACCACACATAAATCAGGCTCCTTTGTTGCGGCGAGCCTTCTTCGCCATCAACATTTCAAATAGTTTGCGTGCGTAACCGGGTTTGTTTTCCTGCTTGGAACGCGCCACGGCCAAAGCATCAGGTTCCACGTCACGCGTGACGACCGTACCCGTCGCTGTCATAGCGCCGTCGCCAAGGGAAACGGGTGCCACAAGCATGGTATTGGAACCGACAAAAACATTCTCTCCGATGGTTGTCTGGTGCTTCATGACACCGTCGTAGTTGCAGGTGATCGTCCCCGCGCCAATATTGGTCGCGGCACCAACAGAAGCGTCGCCGATATAGCTCAGATGGTTGACCTTGGCGCCTTCGGCGATCTGGGCGTTTTTGGTTTCGACGAAATTCCCAATCCGGGTGTTTTCGGCCAGTTCCGTACCAGGGCGCAGGCGCGCATAGGGGCCAACGACGGCACCTCGGCTGACATGACAACCTTCCAGATGCGAAAACGCCCGGATCGTCGCGCCGCTTTCAATGGTAACACCGGGGCCGAAGACGACATTGGGCTCGATCACCGTATCGCGACCGATGACAGTGTCCGCAGCCAGATAGACAGTTTCCGGAGCCATCAGCGTGACGCCCGAATTCAACAATTCGGCGCGAGCGCGAGACTGAAAAATCGTATCCGCCGCCGCCAGATCTGCGCGAGAGTTCACGCCCAGCGTCTGGGCTTCGTCGCAGGCAACGGCTGTGACGCTCAGGCCGCGATTGCGGGCGATTTCCACGACGTCAGGAAGGTAATACTCTCCTGAGGCGTTGTCATTTCCGACGGCGTCGATCAGAGCAAACAGAGTCTGCGCGTCACATGCCAAAAGACCAGAATTGCAAAGTGTTATGGCGCGCTCTTCGTCCGATGCATCCTTGTACTCGACGATCCGTTCCAGATTTTCGCCATTCATGACCAGACGGCCATAACGCGCTGGGTCAGCAGCCTCAAAGCCCAATATGACCAAGTCATTCTTTGCCCGCACCTCGATCATCTTCTCCAGAGTCTCGGGTTGCAGGAACGGTGTGTCGCCGTACAAAACAACGACGTCGCCTTCAAATCCGTTCAGTGCGTCGCGGGCCTGTGCCACGGCATGCGCAGTGCCCAGCTGTTCGTCCTGGACGGCGATCTGCGCGTTTTCGTCTTCGACCTGTGCAACCTTGGCTACGGCCTCGGATCCGTGACCGGTGACAATCACTGTCCGCGCAGGGGACAGAACCGCGCCGGCGCGCATCGTGTGGACCAGCATAGGAGTTTGGGCAATCGGGTGTAGTACTTTTGGGGTATCCGAATTCATCCTGGTGCCTTTTCCGGCGGCAAGGATAACAAGGGCAGTGGTCATAAAAACGATTTCTCTTTGTGTTTTGTTGCGGCCCGTTTTATCCGCTGAGTTAAAAGGCGCAAGCGGTTCCGCCATCACACAAGATTGCCGTTTGCAACACTTATGGCGAAGACCCGCCGAATTAGGAGGCATTATGCGCACGGTTATCTTCGATCTGGACGGGACTTTGGCCGATACATCGGGCGATTTGCTGTCTGCAGCCAACCACTGTTTTCGGCATATGGGGCACGGAGACGTGTTGGTTCACGGTGACGACGCAGGCGTTGCCCTGCGCGGTGGCCGGATGATGCTGACCCATGGGCTCAAGCGGGTGGGGGCCTATGACGATGCAACCGTTCAGGCCTATTACCCAATGCTGCTTGAGGCGTATTCCGATGATATCGACACGCACACGCGGTTTTATCCAGGTGCATTGGACGCGGTCGAAGGGCTTAAGGCGGCTGGTTATGGAGTCGGTATCTGTACCAACAAGCCAGAGGCCTTGGCGGACCAACTGCTGATCCAGTTAGGTGTGCGGGATCAGTTCGCCGCGCTTGTCGGAGCAGATACGCTGCCGGTGCGCAAGCCTGATCCGGAACCCTTGCGCGAGGCGGCGCGCCGGGCAGGTGGGCACCCAGATCTGTGTGTTCTGATCGGCGACTCGGATACCGACCGGAATACGGCAAAGGCGGCAGGCGTGCCTTCGGTTCTGGTCACGTTCGGCCCGTCCGGTGCAGATATGGCCGCGCTTGAGCCAGAAGCTCTGTTGCATCACTTCGACGATCTGACGGGCCTTGTGCCTCAGTTGATCGGCGTGGCAGCGTAACCCCTTGACCCGGGCCAAATGCAGGATCAGAAACCCCCTATGACCGAGACATTCACTGGCAGCTTTACCCAGCAGGAACCTATCCCCGAAGAGGCGGTCGAGGCCGCCTTGGCCGTATTGCGCCACGGGCGTCTGCACCGTTACAACGTCGTGCCGGGCGAATTGGGTGAAACCGCCCAGCTGGAACAGGAATTTGCCGCTCAGACGGGTGCCAAGTACTGTCTGGCCGTGTCGTCGGGCGGCTATGCGTTGGCTACAGCACTTCGGGCCGTTGGGGTTAAGCCGGGGGACCCGGTGCTGACGAACGCGTTCACGCTGGCACCTGTACCCGGATCTATCGCCTCGGTCAGCGCGCGTCCGGTTTTTGTGGGCGTGACGGAAGACCTTACGATTGATCTGGACGATCTCGAAACCAAGCTGAATCAGGCGCGCGTTCTGATGCTCAGCCATATGCGCGGCCATCTGTGCGACATGGATCGGCTTATGCAGATGTGCGATGCAGCAGGTGTCACGGTGATCGAGGATTGCGCCCATACGATGGGGGCCGCGTGGCGCGGGCAGGTTTCGGGCCGGCAAGGAGCAATTGGCTGCTATTCCTGCCAGACCTACAAACATGTCAACTCGGGCGAGGGCGGGTTGCTGGTCACCGATGACGAGGAACTGGCGGCAAAGGCCACAATGCTGTCGGGATCATATATGCTGTATGAACGCCACCTTGCTGCACCGACCCCGGACGTGTTCGAGCGGATCAAGTACCATACGCCCAACGTATCGGGACGGATGGACAACCTGCGAGCCGCAATCTTGCGACCCCAATTGCGCGATCTGGACCGGCAGGTTGAACGTTGGAATGAACGCTATTTCGAACTCGAAAAAGGCCTGCTCGACACGCCTGGCCTGACCATCGTCGAACGGCCAGAGGCCGAGACGTATGTTGGCTCGTCTATCCAGTTCCTGCTACTGGACTGGTCGGCAGAGCGGGTAAACGAAGTAATCCAACGGTGCGCGGCCCGGGGTGTCGAACTCAAGTGGTTCGGCGGGGCTGAACCGAGCGGCTTCACGTCGCGCTATGACAGCTGGCGATATGCCGACAGCGCACCAATGCCAAAAAGTGATCGAATTCTTGCCGGGATCGTTGACATGCGCGTTCCGCTGACCTTTTCGCTGGAGGATTGCAGCCTGATCGCGCGCATCATCCGGTCAGAAGTCAGCTCTGTCTTTCAGTCGTAATCTAATCGAGTGCGCGGGACGCGCACGCTTGTTTCCTGAAAACCGCCGCCCCGATCGGAGCGGCGGTTTCTTTTTTGGACGCCGTCGTTGACCCGATTCAGATTCGCTGTTATTTATTGAACAACTGTTCATTAATGCGAAAGAGGAGATCGCTTATGTTCACGGCGGCCATGCAATTTGATCTGGGTGAAGACGTGAACGCGCTGCGTGAAATGGTGCACCGTTGGGCGCAGGAACGGGTCAAGCCCATGGCGGCTGACATCGATGCCTCGAACGCATTTCCAAGCGAGCTTTGGAAAGAAATGGGCGATCTGGGTTTGCTTGGTATCACTGTGTCCGAGGAATACGGCGGGGCGGGGATGTCCTATCTGGCCCATACCGTGGCTGTGGAAGAGGTCGCGCGGGCGTCGGCATCCGTTTCGCTGTCATATGGTGCGCACTCGAACCTGTGCGTCAATCAGATCAAGTTGAACGGTAATGATGAGCAGAAGGCGAAGTATCTGCCGCGCCTTATCTCGGGCGAACACGTTGGCGCTCTGGCCATGTCCGAGGCGTCGGCTGGATCCGACGTTGTGTCGATGAAACTGCGCGCGGAAAAGCGAAATGACCACTACCGCCTGAACGGTAGCAAGTACTGGATCACCAATGGGCCGGACGCCGATACTCTGGTCGTTTATGCCAAGACGGACCCGGACGCCGGCTCAAAAGGGATCACAGCCTTTCTGATCGAGAAGGAGATGAAGGGTTTCTCGACCTCGCCCCATTTCGACAAGCTTGGGATGCGCGGGTCGAACACGGCTGAGTTGATCTTTGAAGATGTCGAGGTGCCCTTCGAAAACGTACTGGGTGAAGAGGGCAAGGGCGTTGCTGTGCTGATGTCCGGACTTGACTACGAGCGCGTGGTATTGGCCGGGATTGGTACGGGGATCATGGCCGCCTGTCTGGACGAAATCATGCCCTACCTGGCCGAGCGCAAACAGTTTGGCAAACCGATAGGCAGCTTCCAACTGATGCAAGGCAAGATCGCGGATATGTACACGGCGATGAATTCCGCGCGCGCATACGTTTATGAGGTCGCCAAAGCCTGCGACCGAGGCGATGTGACCCGTCAGGATGCCGCAGCGTGCTGCCTCTATGCCTCGGAACAGGGCATGTCGCAGGCGCATCAGGCCGTTCAGGCGATGGGTGGCGCAGGGTTCCTGTCGGACTCGGCAGTCAGCCGTATCTTCCGCGATGCCAAGTTGATGGAGATTGGCGCGGGCACCAGCGAAATCCGCCGGATGTTGATTGGCCGGGAACTGATGAACGAAATGCTCTGAGACAAAAACGCCCCGCAGACGAAGTTTCTGCGAGGCGTTTTCTTTGAGGGATCAGAACTTATGGACGTAGGAAACGCCGACAAGATAGGGGTCGATTTCGGCTTTGCCGATCTTCGTGCCGTTCAGCTTGACGTCCGAGTCGATATCGAACCAGCGCACGTTCAGCCGGATGGCGCCGTTGTCGGAGACCATGTAGTCCAGACCGGCCTGCAGGGAGACACCAAAGGAGTCATCAATCTTCAGGTCTCCCAGAGCGGATTGTTCGTCGAAGAAGAACGTATAGTTCAGACCAGCGCCGACATAGGGCTTCCACGCACTGTTTGTCGGGAAGTGATAGTTCAGCGACAAGGTGGGCGGCAGGTGCTTGACGGTTCCGGCCTCGGTGCTTCCGCCCAAGGTGACGGTGTGCTTGAACGGCGTCGCAGCCAGCAGTTCGATCCCCAGGTTGTCACGGATGAAGTATTCGGCGGTGAAGATCGGGCGGGTATCGGAGTCGATCTCGGCCTTTTGTCCGGCCAGCGTGCCATTGTCGGATTTGGGGTTCAGGTAACCGACACCGATACCGACGGTCCAATCACCCTGCGATTGGGCAAAGGCAGGGGCGGCAAGCGCCACCAGCGCGGTGGAAAGTGTCAAAGCGGCGAGTTTGTTGGTCATTGTCTTGCCCTTGGTTCAGTTGATGAAACGGATTTGACAGCCTCGATGCCAGCGAACTCTGATCTGCATCAAATCTACGTAAAGACGTCACCGGAGGTTTCGCAGGTAAGATCCTTGAAAATAAGGGGATTACGGCGTGCCAGAAGCTAATCGCATACCGGGTTTGCGTTCAGCGGGGGGCTGGGATATCCCATCGCGCCTTAACATGGCGCGTCAGTGCCTTTCGCACCCGCCAGATCAAGTCGCCGTAGTCGACTTGACCGGGGAGGGAGTGCAGCGTGTCACCTATGGACAGCTCGCCGAGATGACGGATGGTATCGCGCGCGCGTTGTCGAAAAAGGTGCAGCAAGGGGACCGCGTGGGCGTGCTGCTCAGTCAGTCGCCGTGGTGTGCGGCGGCGCATCTGGCGGTCTGGAAGATCGGTGCGATCTCGGTGCCGTTGTTCAAACTGTTCAAACAGGATGCCTTACGGTCTCGGGTGGGCGACGCCGGGGCACAGTTTGTTCTGACCGACCCGGAAGGCGCGACGCTGTTAGGGGAATTGGCAGAGCCGCTCATGGCGGATCAGATTGGTGAAGATGGAGGCGTTGTGCCTTTTGCCGACACCGGGCCAGAGGATCCGGCGGTGTTGATCTATACGTCCGGAACCACCGGCAGCCCGAAAGGCGCGTTGCATGCTCACCGAGTGCTGACCGGCCACCTGCCGGGCGTTTCGATCAGCCATAACAATCTGCGCTATGGAGATTGCCTCTGGACCCCGGCCGATTGGGCTTGGATTGGCGGGTTGTTCGATGTGCTGATGCCGGGCCTCGCGCTGGGCGTCCCTGTCGTCGCTGCGCGACTGGACAAGTTCACGCCCGAGACCTGTGCCGACGTGATTGCGCGCGGCGGGGTACGGAATGTGTTTTTCCCTCCGACCGCTTTGCGCATGCTGAAAGCTGTGGATCAGGCTGTTACCGGATTGCGGTCCGTTGCCTCCGGTGGTGAGCCATTGGGGGCCGAGATGCTGGCCTGGGGACAGAAGGCGTTTGGTCTGACGATCAACGAATTTTACGGCCAGACCGAATGCAACATGGTGGTCTCGTCCTGTTCAGACGAATTCCCGGCCCGGCCCGGCTGTATCGGAAAACCGGTTCCTGGGCACGAGGTTGCGGTGATTGACGAGGATGGCCAACCAACCGCTGAAGAGGGCGATGTGGCGATCCGGCGCGGCTCGGCCTCGATGCTGTTGGAATATTGGAACCGGCCCAAGGCAACGGCTGAAAAGTTTCGCGGCGACTGGCTGATTACCGGCGACCGGGGTGTGTGGGAGGGCGACTACCTGCGCTTTGTTGGGCGCGACGATGACGTAATCACCTCGTCCGGCTATCGCATTGGTCCCGCCGAGATTGAGGATTGCCTGCTGACCCATCCCGCGGTGGCGACGGTGGGCGTGGTCGGTAAACCAGACCCGCTGCGGACCGAGATCGTAAAGGCTTATGTGGTTCTGAAGCCGGGGATCAAGGCAACGGAAGTGGAATTGCAGGATTGGGTAAAAACCCGCCTCGCGCATTATTCGTACCCTCGTGAAGTGGCTTTTGTGCAAGAGTTGCCGATGACCGTGACGGGCAAAGTTATTCGGAAGGATTTGCGGCGTCTCGCGTCAGAGGAGGGACATTATGGCTGACAAATCCAATTTCAGAACCGGTATTGAATTTAGCGCGACGGCAATTGCGGTCATCGGGGCCGCCTGGGCAGGCAAGGCTTACTTCGAGACGTGGATGCGGGACACCATCGAAAAAGCTGTAGAAGACAAAATTGCAGTCATCGAACAACTGCAGTTGGCGGATCTGCTCGTATTCTACGAGTATCCGGACGAGGCCATCTCTGAATTGCGCAAAATAGCCGGTCGAGTGGCAGTCCTTGATGACGAAGACAAGCGAAAAATTGCTTTTTACGACAATTACTTAGATGCAATTTCTGACTCTGAAAGCACCCTGAAATACGAACCCGAAATCCGGATGCTGAGAAGTGTATTCAGCACCGAGATGCAGACTGACGGATGGCATGATGAGAACCTGGCATATGTCTCTATGTTCCTGCCGGAAGCGCAGGCGGATGAGAACTTTTACAATCGCGAAGTCGTTGGGCGTTTCAAACTTGCCGTGAGCCAGTACGAGGCTGAAGGCGATTATGAGGCGATGGGAGACGCCTATCACAACCTGTCCCTGGCCTATTTGTGCCGCGGCGATAACGAAAAGGCTGTCGAGGCGATGGAGATGGCGGCCGAGATGCTGCCATTTGACTACTATTTCATGGTTCCGATGTCGGAGCTGGAGGATTTTCTGGAAGAACCAGAGATCAAAAAGCTGGACCCAGTTTGTTCCGGCAACGTGGCGCAAGGTTACGCGCGTCTGATGCAGCGCTTTGCAGTCAGCGAAAACCCCGTTCGAGATTTTCTAAGAGAGTACACAAGATGAAGCTCCGTTCCTCTGCTTTGCCCTCGTCCGAAGGCTTCCGGCAAAACCGTGCTGCGCATCTGGATGCGCTGGCGCATATCTCCGCGGCCGCCGACGCCGCGCGGATGGGCGGGGGCGAAAAATCCCGCACGCGGCACGAGTCTCGTGGCAAGATGTTGCCTCGCCGCCGCGTGGCGAACCTGTTGGACCCAGGGTCTCCGTTTCTCGAAATCGGTGCGACGGCAGCGCATGGAATGTATGGCGATGCCGCGCCCTGTGCCGGGGTGATCGCGGGGATTGGCCGGGTTCAGGGACAAGAGGTCATGGTGGTGTGCAACGACGCCACCGTGAAGGGCGGTACCTATTACCCGATGTCGGTCAAGAAACACCTGCGCGCGCAGGAGATCGCCGAGGAAAACCACCTGCCTTGTATCTATCTTGTCGATAGTGGGGGGGCGAACCTGCCCAATCAGGATGAGGTTTTCCCCGACCGTGATCACTTTGGTCGCATCTTCTACAACCAGGCGCGAATGAGTGCGAAAGGCATCCCTCAGATCGCCGTTGTGATGGGGTCCTGTACCGCAGGTGGGGCTTATGTGCCTGCGATGTCGGATGTGACGATCATCGTGAAAGAGCAGGGCACGATCTTTTTGGCCGGTCCACCTTTGGTCAAGGCTGCGACCGGAGAGGTTGTCAGTTCCGAAGACCTGGGTGGCGGTGACGTCCATACCCGCCTGTCGGGCGTGGCAGACTATCTGGCCGAGGATGACACCCATGCTCTAGCTCTGGCACGACGGGCGGTCGGATCGCTGAACCTGCGCAAACCTCAAAATGTGGATTGGGCCAGTCCCGAAGACCCGGCCTATGACCCCGAAGAAATTCTTGGCGTCGTTCCCGCCGACCTGCGCACGCCCTATGATATCCGCGAGGTGATCGCGCGTTTGGTCGATGGCTCGCGTTTTGACGAATTCAAGCCGCGCTTTGGTGAGACGCTGGTGACCGGTTTTGCCCATGTCAAAGGATGCCCCGTGGGGATCATCGCCAATAATGGTGTGCTGTTTTCCGAAGCCGCGCAGAAGGGCGCGCATTTCGTTGAGCTGTGTTCGCAGCGCAAAATTCCATTGGTATTCCTGCAGAATATCACCGGCTTCATGGTTGGCCGGAAATACGAAAACGAAGGCATTGCACGGCACGGGGCCAAGATGGTGACAGCTGTGGCCACAACCTCAGTGCCCAAGATCACCATGCTTGTCGGAGGATCCTTTGGTGCTGGAAACTACGGCATGGCCGGACGGGCCTATCAGCCGCGTTTCCTATGGACCTGGCCAAACTCGCGCATTTCGGTGATGGGCGGCGAACAGGCCGCAGGCGTTCTGGCCACCGTCAAACGCGACGGGATCGAGCGGCAGGGCGGTACATGGTCTGCCGAGGACGAGGCTGAATTCAAACGCCCCACACTGGAAATGTTCGAGAAACAGTCCCACCCGCTCTACGCCTCGGCCCGCCTGTGGGATGATGGCATCATTGACCCGCGCAAAAGCCGCGATGTCCTTGCCCTGTCGCTAAGCGCTGCGCTGAATGCCCCGATTGAGGAGACACGTTTCGGCGTGTTCCGGATGTGAGAGAATTAAAATGAACAAGGCACCTTACGCAATCAGGCAGTGCTTCAAGTTGCTGCTTGTTGTTTGCGGACTGCAAGTCTCTGCACAAACCGTGTGGGCTGACTTATGGTGGCCTGCGTTGGGATGGAATTGTGACGAAGAAGCTCGGCACCTGGTCGCATATCCGGTTTATTTTGATGCCAACCAACCGGTGCCCGATACACGGGAGGGGTTTTATGTTCCCATGGCGGATGGTTGGGAAAACGCTGACGACGAAGTTCCAGTGTTTTCCTGCCATCTTGGACCTTCCCTAACGGTTGAAGTTGTTCGTATCCGATTGAAATTGCCTTCTGCGCGAGGGATATGTGGAGCGGGAGCGTATTCCGACTATAGCTTGCGGATCAACGGTGAAGAAAGTGCGCATTTTGCGATTGGTTGTAGCGCCAGCACATTCCTGAAAATCAGTGAAAACTATGGGGAAATTTGCGACACCGCGCAATCCGCTGATCCCTGCCGACCTCTTAGGGAAAGTGTGTTCCTAAAATTGAATGCTTTTGGGCATTTTGAAGAAAGGCAGCAATGATGTTCAACAAAATCCTGATTGCCAACCGGGGCGAGATCGCCTGCCGGGTCATGGAAACGGCTCAAAAGATGGGTGTGTCCTGCGTGGCGGTGTATTCAGATGCAGATGCCTCAGCCAAACATGTTCAGATGGCGGATGAGGCGGTTCACATCGGTGGTGCGGCTCCTGCGGAGAGTTATCTGAAGGGCGACGTGATCATCCAGGCTGCGCTGGACACCGGCGCGCAGGCGATCCATCCGGGCTATGGGTTTCTGTCCGAAAACCCGGAATTCGTGGATGCCGTTGAGGCCGCCGGTCTGACCTTTATTGGCCCATCGGCGGATGCGATCCGAAAGATGGGTTTGAAGGATGCGGCGAAGGTGCTGATGGAACAGGCAGGCGTGCCTGTGGTGCCGGGATACCACGGCGACAATCAGGACCCCGAGCATCTGGCAGGCGCAGCGGACACAATTGGCTACCCGGTTCTGATAAAAGCAGTGGCTGGAGGTGGCGGTAAAGGCATGCGGCTGGTCGAGCGTCCTGAGGACTTCAACGCCGCATTGGACAGTGCCCGTGGCGAGGCCAAAACCGCCTTTGGCAATGACGCTGTGCTGGTCGAAAAATTCGTCGCCAAGCCGCGCCATATCGAGGTTCAGGTCTTTGGCGATGGTACGCACGCCGTACATCTGTTCGAACGAGATTGCTCGCTGCAACGCCGCCATCAGAAAGTGATCGAAGAGGCCCCGGCCCCTGGTATGACTGCGGACATGCGCGAAGCGATGGGGCAGGCGGGTGTGCGTGCGGCCGAGGCTATTGGCTACAAAGGGGCCGGAACGGTTGAGTTCATCGTCGATGCCTCGGACGGGCTGCGCCCCGATAGGTTCTGGTTCATGGAAATGAACACGCGCCTGCAGGTCGAGCACCCGGTGACTGAGGCGATCACAGGTGTCGATCTTGTCGAGTGGCAATTGCGCGTGGCGGCGGGCGAGAGCCTGCCCAAACGACAGAGCGACCTGTCGATCACCGGTCACGCATTCGAGGCGCGGCTTTATGCGGAAGACGTCCCGAAAGGGTTTTTGCCTGCGACAGGAACGCTTACGCACCTGCAATTCCCGACGGAATGTCGCGCCGATAGCGGCGTTCGCGCGGGTGACACGATCAGCCCATGGTACGATCCGATGATCGCCAAAGTAATCGTGCATGGTCCGACACGCGCGGTTGCGTTGGAGCAGCTACATCGTGCCTTGCGCAGTACCGAGGTTGCGGGGACCGTGACCAACCTGAGCTTCCTGGGCGCGCTGACCCGGCATGCAGGTTTCGCGGCTGGCGACGTGGACACTGGGCTTATCGGGCGAGACATCGATAACCTGGTTCAGGCTGCTCCAATCCCGGCGTCTGCGACTGTTGCCGCGGCGATGACCGCGCTTGGGCTGGTCGACACTGATCAGGAAACCGGATTTTCGCTGTGGGCACCGCTGCATCGGGCGGTTCAGCTTCGGGCCGAGGAGATCATCGATCTGGATGTTCAGGTCGAAGGGCCAATGCGTCAGACGTGGCAAATGGGCGAGGAAACTGTCTTGGTCGAACACGGTCCGGGTGGGTGGTTGATCGGCGGTGTCCAAATGTCGCGCGTGTCCATCGTTGGCTCGCAGATCACGGTCTTTGAAAACTATGGGATAGCTTTCGAAATCGTTGATCCACTGGATCGGGACGCCAGTGCTGCTGGAGACACCAACGTGATTGAAGCTCCGATGCCGGGTCTGGTCAAAGCTGTTTTTGCGCAGGTAGGTCAGACGGTGCAGGAAGGTGACCGGTTGGCGATCCTTGAAGCTATGAAAATGGAGCATTCTCTGCTGGCCGCGCGGGACGGGATCGTTGCCGAAGTGTTGGCCGATGCGGGGGCTCAGGTCGAGGCAGGGGCCGCGCTGGTCCGGCTGAAGGAGAAATGATCTGTCCCGTTCCTACGCAACGTGGCACAGTCGGATAGAATGCGTCAGTCAGAGAAGGGCATAGCCATGGATGAACGGGTCGAAATCTTCGAAGTAGGTCCGCGCGACGGTCTGCAGAACGAAAAACGTGAAATCCCCGTGGCAGAAAAGGTGGCATTGGTCGATTGCCTCAGTCGGGCCGGTTTCAATCGCATCGAAGTGGCCAGTTTTGTATCTTCTAAATGGGTGCCGCAAATGGCAGGCAGCGCGGATGTGTTGGGCGGGATCAAGCGCGCCGACAGTGTCCGATATGGTGCTCTGACGCCAAACATGCGGGGGTACGAAGATGCTATGGCCGCAAAAGCGGATGAGATCGCGGTGTTCGCCTCGGCCTCGGAAGGGTTCTCGAAGGCCAATATCAACGCGACTATCGAAGAGTCCATCGACCGCTTTGCCCCGATTTTGGAAGCTGCGCGCCACATAGACCTGCCGGTGCGCGGGTACGTGTCTTGCGTGACAGATTGCCCTTTTGACGGACCAACGCCGCCCGAGAAGGTGGCCGAAGTCGCGGATCGGTTGTTCTCGCTGGGATGTTACGAGGTGTCCTTGGGGGACACGATCGGGCAGGGGACGCCCGACACCATCGCCCATATGCTGCTGGCCGTGCGCGAGCGCGTTCCAACAACACGGCTGGCGGGGCATTTCCATGACACCAACGGGCGGGCCATCGACAATATCGACGCTGCGCTGGCGCTGGGCGTTCGGGTCTTTGATAGCGCCGTTGGCGGATTGGGTGGGTGCCCCTACGCACCGGGCGCAGCTGGAAATGTCGCGACTGAAGCCGTGGTGGCCCACCTGGAACGGCTTGGATATCAGACCGGCCTCGACCTGGCGGTCGTCGAAGAGGCCGCTCAGATGGCACGCGCCATGCGTTCAGAGTAAGGAGCAGACATGTTTGAAACGATTTCCGTTACCACGGATGCGCGTGGCGTCGCGACCCTGACCTTGGATCGTGCGGAAAAGCACAACGCCATGTCTGCGCAAATGATCACCGATCTTACGCAAGCCGCGCACCGGCTGGCAACAGACCGGGCAGTGCGTGTTGTTGTATTGACCGGTGCAGGCAAAAGCTTTTGTGCCGGTGGGGATCTGGGTTGGATGCAGGCTCAGATGGCTGCAGAACCCGAGACCCGGTTTGTCGAAGCGCGCAAGCTGGCCGAAATGTTGCAGGCGTTGAACACATTGCCCAAACCGCTGATTGGCGCGATCCGCGGCAATGCCTTTGGGGGCGGTGTAGGATTGGCGTCGGTCTGTGATGTGGCGATTGGCGCAGACACGGTTAAAATGGGACTGACGGAAACCAAGTTGGGTTTGATACCTGCCACGATTGGCCCCTATGTCATCGCCCGCATGGGGGAGGCGCGCGCGCGCAGGGTGTTCATGTCGGCTCGGGTTTTCGACGCTGCGGAAGCGGTGGAGCTGGGTCTGCTCGCCAGAATCGTACCTGCAGCCGATCTTGATGATGCGGTTGAGGCCGAAATCCAGCCCTACCTTGCCTGCGCGCCCGGTGCGGTCACTTCTGCCAAGCAACTGGTGCGCCAATTGGGGCCGCGGATTGACGATGCCGTGATCGACCATACGATCCGCGAGCTGGTCGACCGGTGGGAAACCGAAGAAGCCAAGGAAGGAATCGGTGCATTCTTTGAAAAAAGAAAACCTGCATGGATTAGTTAGGTTTAGATGCAACTTGTGATGCGGTTGCGATTGCGTGGGTGACCTTCACTGACAGAGCTTCGATAAGTCGAATATTAACCCCCTGTGCGTTTGTGTTCGGTTGACCCTCTGACCCCGCAGGGATAGAGAATGTCCAGTCAACACGCCAATTGACGGCGCTCCCTTTCTGGGTATGCGCAGGAAAGGAGCTGTACGTGGAAGACCTATTGCGGGAGTATCTCCCGATTCTGGTGTTTCTGGCCGTAGCTGTGGGCCTTGGAATCGTTCTGATTCTGGCGGCAGTCGTTCTGGCGGTCCGCAATCCCGACCCCGAGAAAGTCAGCGCATATGAATGCGGATTCAACGCGTTCGACGATGCGCGGATGAAATTCGACGTCCGGTTCTACCTGGTCGCGATTTTGTTCATCATCTTCGATCTGGAAATCGCGTTTCTGTTTCCGTGGGCCGTAGGCTTCAAGGACATCAGCGACGTGGGCTTCTGGTCCATGATGGTATTCTTGGGTGTTCTGACCATCGGCTTTGCCTATGAATGGAAGAAGGGGGCCCTGGAATGGGAGTGACGACGGGTGCAAACACCGCTGGCGTCGACAAAGAAGTCGCCACCCAGGCCCTGAATGCCGAGTTGCAGGACAAAGGGTTTCTGTTGACCTCGACTGAGGACATCATCAATTGGGCCCGTACCGGCAGCTTGCACTGGATGACATTCGGTCTGGCCTGCTGCGCGGTTGAAATGATGCACACCTCGATGCCGCGTTACGACGCGGAACGGTTTGGCATCGCGCCTCGCGCTTCTCCACGTCAATCGGACGTGATGATTGTGGCCGGGACACTGACTAACAAGATGGCCCCCGCGCTGCGCAAGGTCTACGACCAGATGCCCGAGCCGCGCTATGTGATCTCGATGGGCTCCTGCGCGAATGGCGGTGGGTACTACCATTACTCCTATTCGGTAGTGCGCGGCTGTGACCGCATCGTTCCGGTGGACATTTACGTTCCCGGTTGTCCGCCGACGGCCGAGGCGCTGCTGTACGGGTTGATGCAGCTGCAGCGCAAAATCCGCCGCACCGGCACCATCGTACGCTGAGGAGAGAGTTGATGAGCAAAGCACTCAAAGAACTCGGCACCCAGCTTGAATTGAAGCGAACTGACTGTGTTCTGTCCTGGGATGTGACGCACGGTGAGCTGAATGTCGATGTGGCGCCGTCGAACCTTGTGGAATTTATCGAATTCCTAAAGTCCGACCGGAGTTGCCAATTCTCCACTTTGGTGGACATCACCGGCGTCGACTACCCCGAACGGGCCAAGCGGTTCGATGTGGTCTATCACTTCCTGTCGATGTATCAAAACCAGCGTATCCGCTTGCGGGTCTCGATCCGTGAGGAAGACATGGTGCCGTCAATCACCGACGTGCACCCTTCGGCCAACTGGTTCGAGCGCGAGGTGTTCGACATGTTCGGCATCCTGTTCTCGGGCCACCCGGATTTGCGGCGCATCCTGACTGACTACGGGTTCCGGGGCTATCCGCTGCGCAAGGACTTCCCGACTACCGGCTATACCGAAGTACGATATGACGAGGCGCAAAAGCGCGTGGTCTACGAACCCGTCAGCCTTGTTCAGGAATACCGTCAGTTTGATTTCATGTCCCCGTGGGAAGGTGCGAACTACATCCTGCCCGGGGATGAGAAGCAGGAGGCTGAGTGATGGGTGGCATCTGGTGGCTGATCCTTTCCGCGCTGACCATCATTCCGATGGTGAAGATTTTGCCGTTTTTCGGGATAAACAAATTCTGGTGCCTTCTCTGCTTGGTTCCATTCGGCACGATCGCGTTGCTGTGGTGGGTCGGCCTGAAACTGCAAGAGTTGGAGCGCCGTTGAGATGCTGATGCTGCTGGGGGAACTGATCGCTTTGGGCGCGCTGGGGGTCCTGCTGGCAGGCGCTGCAGCCAAGGCTGCCGAGGCGGAAAAGGTCCGGGTTCGGGCCGATACTAAAAAGAACAAACGGGGGCGTTGATGGACGGCTCAAGATACGATGACGGCAGCACCGACGCGCTGAGCGGAGAACAGAAGATCCGTAACTTCAACATTAATTTCGGCCCGCAACACCCTGCGGCACACGGAGTTTTGCGTCTTGTACTTGAGCTGGATGGTGAGATCGTCGAGCGCTGCGACCCGCATATCGGACTGCTGCACCGTGGCACCGAAAAGCTGATGGAAAGCCGGACGTATCTACAAAACCTGCCGTATTTCGACCGTCTGGATTACGTGGCGCCAATGAACCAGGAACATGCCTGGTGTCTGGCCATCGAAAAACTGACCGGTGTGGAAGTGCCGCGCCGTGGATCTCTGATCCGGGTGCTGTATTCCGAGATCGGGCGCATCCTGAACCACCTGCTGAACGTAACCACGCAGGCAATGGATGTGGGCGCTTTGACACCACCTCTCTGGGGCTTCGAAGAGCGTGAAAAGCTGATGGTGTTCTATGAGCGTGCCTGCGGCGCCCGCCTGCACGCCGCCTATTTCCGCCCCGGTGGTGTGCATCAGGATCTGCCGCCGGAACTGCTGGACGATATCGAGGCATGGAGCCACGAATTCCCCGCCGTTCTGGACGACATCGACGGCCTATTGACCGAAAACCGCATCTTCAAACAACGTAACGCTGATATTGGCGTCGTGACCGAGGATGACATCCAGAAATACGGCTTCTCGGGCGTTATGGTGCGCGGGTCGGGTCTGGCATGGGACCTGCGCCGCGCGCAGCCCTATGAATGCTATGACGAGTTCGAGTTCCAGATCCCCGTCGGCAAGAATGGCGACTGCTATGACCGCTATCTCGTCCGGATGGAAGAGATGCGCCAGTCGCTGCTGATCATTCGTCAGGCCATCGCCAAAATTCGCGAATGCCCCGGTGATGTTCTGGCCCGTGGCAAGATCACCCCGCCCAAGCGGACGGAAATGAAAACCTCGATGGAAAGCCTGATCCATCACTTCAAGCTGTACACCGAAGGCTTCCACGTGCCCGCCGGCGAGGTTTATGCCGCTGTCGAAGCCCCGAAGGGCGAGTTCGGCGTCTATCTGGTTGCTGATGGCTCCAACAAACCCTACCGCGCCAAACTACGCGCGCCAGGCTTCCTGCACCTGCAAGCGATGGATCACGTCGCCGGGGGTCATCAACTGGCCGACGTCGCCGCGATCATTGGGACGATGGACGTCGTGTTTGGGGAGATTGACCGGTGAGACGCCTTGTCCTGATCCTGGTCCTCGCAGCCGCTACACCGCTGCAGGCAGCATCGACGCATCCGACGGCAAAAGTGCTTGAGGTCATGCGCGAAAACGGTTGTCGTCTGAATATCTCGCAAGCAGAAGAAGCCTTTTCTGCCCATGGCTTACGACCCGAAGATGTCAGCGCTGTGATAAACTCATGGGCCGAGCAGGGGGTGGCTGGCCTGGACGGTGCAACATTCGAGATCGCTCCGGCTATCTGCGGTGCGCATGGGCTTGCACCTGAGGATACGGCAGGGCGCGCCGATGCGCTCTATGACTTTGTGCGCCTGAACGGGTGCCGCATGGTCGAAGACGAGGCCGAGATCAAACTGCGCCCCGCTGGTTTTACTCGGGCCGAAACGCCGGGTCTGATAGCCCGCCTTGTCGACCAAGGCCGCGTCCATCAGGAAGACCCTTATATAATCGTGATCGGAGATGCCTGCTAATGCTGCGCCGTCTGCACCCCGAACAACCTGAAAGCTTTGCCTTCACCGCTGCCAACCAGCAGTGGGCCAAAGCGCAGATCACCAAATATCCCGAAGGCCGTCAGGCCAGCGCGGTTATCCCGCTGTTGTGGCGCGCGCAGGAACAAGAAGGCTGGCTGAGCCGCCCGGCAATTGAATCCGTCGCCGACATGCTGGGCATGGCCTATATCCGCGTGCTAGAGGTCGCCTCGTTCTACTTCATGTTCCAACTGCAACCGGTTGGGTCGGTGGCGCATATTCAGGTCTGCGGTACGACATCCTGCATGATCTGCGGGGCTGAGGATCTGATTGCGGTCTGTAAAGACAAGATTGCTACCAAACCGCATGAACTATCTGTTGACGGCAAACTGAGTTGGGAAGAGGTGGAGTGCTTGGGGTCGTGCACCAATGCTCCGATGGCACAGATCGGTAAGGACTATTACGAAGACCTGACAGCTGAAAGCTTCGGTAAGATCATCGACGATCTGGCCAACGGCAAAGTGCCGACACCCGGTCCGCAGAATGGCAGATATGCTGCCGAACCGCTGAGCGGCCTGACCAGCATGAGCGAGTACGAAGCCGGGAAACCGCAGTACAATGCCAGCGTCGAACTGGCCGCAGATCTGGGCGATACGGTCAAGCGCATCGATGGGACAGAGGTTCCGATCCTGACGCCATGGCTGGGCAAAGACGGCAAGGCTGCTGGGACCAAGGCCGCGCCCAAGCCGCCCAAAGCTCAGGCACCGGCCAAGCCTGCGGCGAAGCAGGCAGAAGAGGCTAAAAAGGCCGACGTTCCAGAGGATCAACCCGAAACCCTGACCGCCGCGCGGGATGGGAAAGCGGATGACCTCAAGATGCTCAAAGGGGTTGGTCCCAAGCTTGAGCAGACGCTGAATGAGCTTGGGTTCTTCCACTTCGACCAGATTGCTGCGTGGACGACGGAACAAGTGGCGTGGGTAGACGCGCGGCTGAAATTCAAGGGCCGGATCGAGCGGGATGGCTGGATCGCCCAAGCGGCGCAACTGGCCAAGGGCGAAGAAACCGAGTTTGCAAAACGCGCCAAAGAAGAAGGCACGTACGAAGACTAAGATGGATGGTGCCCATACGGGGTATCAAGGTGAGATGGACAAGGACAAAGAACAGGCCATAGCCCGCAAGGGTCGACATATCGGATTGGTCATTGCTGTGACCATGCTGGTCTGGCTTGCCATGACCCTGTTTATCGGCCCTGCGGTTGGATTGCCGGGGCGCTATGCGCTGCTGTTTGATTTCGCTGCTTTAGCGGCGTTCATCTATGCGGGCGTGAACATTTTTCAACTCTGGCGCATGCGTCAGGACAGCTGAAGGTAAGACACGATGCTGAAGGATCAGGACAGGATCTTTACCAACATCTACGGGATGCATGAGCGCACGTTGAAAGGCGCGCAGTCCCGCGGGCATTGGGACGGCACAGCTGGCCTGATCGAGAAGGGCCGGGATTGGATCATCCAGACGATGAAGGACTCAGGCCTGCGCGGGCGCGGCGGAGCGGGCTTTCCGACCGGTCTGAAATGGTCGTTCATGCCCAAGGAAAGTGATGGGCGTCCGGCCTATCTGGTTGTGAACGCGGATGAATCGGAACCTGGTACCTGCAAGGACCGCGAGATCATGCGCCATGATCCGCACACGCTGATCGAAGGCTGCCTGATTGCGTCCTTCGCGATGAATGCCCATACCTGCTACATCTACCTGCGTGGCGAGTATATCCGCGAGCGTGAAGCGCTACAGGCCGCAATTGATGAGGCTTACGACGCAGGCCTCTTGGGCAAAAACGCCGCTGGTTCAGGCTGGGATTTCGATCTGTTCCTGCATCACGGGGCGGGCGCGTACATTTGCGGCGAAGAAACCGCCCTGATCGAAAGCCTTGAAGGCAAGAAGGGTATGCCTCGAATGAAGCCTCCGTTTCCGGCGGGGGCAGGGCTTTATGGCTGCCCAACCACTGTCAACAACGTTGAATCGATTGCGGTTGTACCGACGATCCTGCGTCGTGGTGCAGACTGGTTCGCGGGTTTTGGTCGTCAGAACAACGCAGGCACCAAGCTGTTTGCGATCTCGGGCCATGTAAACAACCCGTGTGTTGTCGAAGAGGCGATGTCGATCCCGTTTGAGCAGCTGATCGAGACCCACTGTGGAGGTATTCGTGGCGGCTGGGACAACCTGCTGGCCGTGATCCCCGGCGGTTCATCCGTTCCATGTGTCCGCGGAGAAGACATGCGCGATGCGATCATGGATTTCGACCACCTGCGCAATGATCTGGGTTCGGGCCTGGGGACGGCAGCGGTGATCGTAATGGACAAATCCACCGATATTATCAAAGCGATCTGGCGTCTGTCGAAGTTCTACAAACATGAAAGCTGCGGTCAATGTACGCCCTGCCGTGAAGGCACCGGCTGGATGATGCGCGTGATGGATCGTCTGGTGCGCGGTGAGGCCGAGCTGGACGAGATTGACATGCTGTTCGACGTGACCAAACAGGTCGAAGGCCACACGATCTGCGCTTTGGGCGATGCGGCGGCTTGGCCGATCCAGGGCCTGATCCGCAATTTCCGCGAAGAGATCGAAGACCGTATCAAGGCCCAGAAATCGGGTCGCATGGGCGCGATGGCGGCGGAGTGATCAGGTTGCGCGAAATCAGATCAAACCCAAGCATCGTTGAGATCAAGGAGTAAGACAAATGGAAACTTTTGCTGAGTATTCACATGCAATCGCGTCCCTGGTTGTTTTCACGCTGATCATACTGGCACTTTCGCCGTTTTCTGCCTTGGCCAAGCAAGGAAAAGGTCTGGCACCCGGGGCAACGCCTGAACAGGATTATTCCGACAAGGCCTATCGGCTGAATCGGGCGTATCTGAACGGAACCGAAACACTTCCGGCCTATGTCGCGGTCACAGTCGCGGCCATGCTGCTTGGGGCAAGCCCGTTCTGGGTAAACCTATTGGCATCGGTGGCTCTGATTGCGCGCATCGTCATGCTGATTATTCACATGCGTGGTCTCGGACAGCCGCATAGCGGTGTTCGATCCGTGTTTTACGTCGTTGGGTGGGCCTGCATGGTTGTTATGGGCGTCATGGCGTTGGCGGCGGCCTTCTAATGAATGAGAAAGGTACTTATCCAGTGACTGGATCTGAATTCAGGATGGGACGCGCGGCATTGGCTGGCGTTTTGGGGGCGGCACTGCTTGTTTCGGCCTGTGGTACGTCGTCCAGTGATCGAGTTCTCTTTGATGGCAAGTCCTTCCGGGCCAAGGCCAAAGCGGTAGATAAGCGGAACGCACCCGCGGACTTTACGGTTGTGGTGAACGGCGTATCCGCGTCCTTGGACGGCGCACGCGAAGCAGGGCGGTATGAAGGGACCAAGTTCTGTATCGACTCCTTTGGGAGTTCCAAAATCATTTGGAAAGTCGGGCCTGAAACCGAGCCGCAGAACTTGCGCATCGCCGACGACAAATTGACCTTTGCAGGAACCTGCCAGCGACCATGACGCGGTTTTTCGCATATCAGCCCATGTCGCAGGGCGTGTTATTGAATAGCACTCCGGCTCGGGATCGTTTTGGCCTGTCCAAGACGAAAGGATTTGTCATGTCTGGTGCGAAACTGCTTTTTGTGTTGTCTGTTCTGGCTATTCCGGTTGCGGCCGAGGCCAAACCGCCCTTGCGCGAAGTCAAAGAGATTGACGACGAACTCTATTACATCGCTATCGCAAACGAGATTTCGGAATTCTGCCCATCGATCAGCGGGCGCAGACTGAAGGCGATTGGAGTGATGTGGGGGCTCAAGTCCAAAGCGAATAAACTGGGATATTCGGACAGCGAAATCCGCGCTTACGTGGAGTCGGACGCAGAAAAAGACCGGATGCGCGCCAAAGGCGAGGCGTATCTGGCCGCGAATGGTGTGTCTTATGGCAATCCCGGTTCCTTCTGCTCTCTTGGGCAGGCAGAGATCAAAAGAAACAGCGCCATCGGCGTGTATTTGAGGGCGAACTAGACCATGTCTGACCTCCGCAAGATCAATATCGACGGGCAGGAAATCGAAGTCGATGGTGCGATGACGCTGATCCAGGCCTGTGAACAGGCTGGGGTCGAAGTGCCGCGCTTTTGCTATCATGAGCGCCTGTCGATTGCCGGGAACTGCCGGATGTGTCTGGTCGAAGTTGTAGGTGGCCCGCCGAAGCCTGCGGCGTCATGTGCGATGCAGGTGCGCGATCTGCGTCCTGGACCGGAAGGTCAGGCGCCCGAGGTCAAAACGAACTCGCCCATGGTCAAGAAGGCCCGCGAGGGGGTGATGGAGTTCCTGCTGATCAATCACCCGCTGGATTGTCCGATCTGTGATCAGGGTGGAGAGTGCGACCTGCAGGATCAGGCGATGGCTTACGGTGTGTCGGGTTCGCGTTTCAAAGAAGCCAAGCGCGCGGTGGATGATCTGGATCTGGGGCCGCTGGTTGGAACAGCCATGACCCGCTGCATCAGTTGTACTCGCTGCGTGCGCTTCACGACCGAGGTCGCCGGGATCACGCAGATGGGCCAGACGGGGCGCGGGGAAGATGCTGAGATTACGTCGTATTTGAACCAGACATTGGATTCGAACCTGCAGGGCAACATCATCGACCTGTGCCCGGTCGGGGCGCTGACCTCGAAACCTTACGCTTTTACCGCTCGTCCTTGGGAATTGACCAAGACCGAAAGTATCGACGTGATGGATGCACTGGGCTCGAACATCCGCGTTGATACCAAGGGGCGCGAAGTCATGCGTTTTCTGCCGCGCAACCATGATGGCGTGAACGAGGAATGGATCAGCGACAAAACCCGCTTTGTCTGGGACGGGCTGCGCCGTCAGCGTTTGGATAAGCCCTATGTACGCGAAAATGGCAAGCTGCGGGCCGCGAGCTGGTCCGAGGCGCTGACCAAAGCCGCTGAGGCGCTGAAAGGGGCCGTGAAACCTGCGGGCATCGTCGGTGATCTGGCTCCGGTCGAGGCCGCCTTTGCGTTGAAACAGATGATTGAAGGTCAGGGCGGTGTTGTGGAATGCCGGACAGACGGGGCCAAACTGCCTGCGGGCAACCGTGGGGCCTATGCCGGGACCGCTTCGATTGAAGACATCGATTCAGCCGAGCGTATTCTGTTGATCGGAACCAATCCGCGTGACGAAGCGCCTGTGCTGAACGCTCGAATTCGCAAGGCTTGGGCGCACGGGGCCGAGGTCGCTCTTGTCGGGCCAGCGGTCGATCTGACATATGAATATCACCACATGGGCGATGACCGGGCAGCATTGCAGAAGGTTGTCGACATGGGTGGTGATGATGAGATCAGGGGCAAGGCTTCGTTGGTTATCATCGGACAGGGCGCGCTGGTTGAGGCGGACGGCGCGGCAGTGCTGGCCGCCGCGCAAACGATTGCAGAAAACACCGGCAGCGGGTTGTTGATCCTTCACACAGCCGCATCTCGTGTGGGTGCCATGGATGTGGATGCAACCAACGAAGGTGGTATGGAGGCCGTTAGTGCTGCGGACGTTGTTTACAATCTGGGTGGGGATGAAGTCGAAATCGGTGATGGCGCCTTTGTGATCTATCAGGGCAGCCACGGTGACCGCGGCGCGCATCGCGCCGATGTGATCCTGCCGGGTGCCGCCTATACGGAAGAAAACGGCCTGTTTGTGAACACCGAAGGTCGCCCTCAACTTGCTATGCGTGCCGGGTTCGCCCCGGGCGAGGCCAAAGAAAACTGGGCTATCCTGCGGGCATTTTCCGCGGAACTGGATGCTACGCTGCCCTTCGACTCACTGGCACAACTGCGCACTGCGTTGATCGAAGCCGTGCCGCATCTGGCGCAGATCGACCACGTGATCGAGAATGAGGTCCAGCCGCTGGCAGCTGGTCCTCTGGGGCAGGCCACGTTCCGCAACGCGGTGAAGGATTTCTATCTAACCAACCCGATCGCGCGGGCGTCGCAGCTGATGGCCGAGCTTTCTGCTCAGGCGCAGGCACGGAACGCCGGGAAGATCGCTGCGGAGTGAACCAGACACGTTTCATATCGCTTTCAGATACCAACACCGCCACCTGCGGTGCGGGGATCACGGAATTGCGGAGGAAACGCAATGAAAAAGGTAGCGCGAAGGCTGTAGATGCTATTTACACCTATGCGCCGACCAAACCGCAATATGCGCAGGCGCTTGGCCTGAACATTACGCGCGGAAAACGGAATACCCACGGTGTGAGGACCAATGGCTGATTTCTTTAACACCCCAGGCGGAATAGCCATCACTATTCTGGCGCAAGTGATTGCCGTCGTTGCTTTTGTGATGATTTCGCTGTTGTTCCTTGTCTACGGCGACCGCAAAATCTGGGCGGCGGTCCAGATGCGCCGCGGCCCCAACGTGGTGGGCGTCTATGGCCTTCTGCAATCGGTCGCGGATGCGCTGAAATACGTGGTGAAAGAAGTGGTCATACCGGCCGGGGCCGACCGCACGGTATTCATCCTTGCACCGCTGACGTCCTTTGTATTGGCGATGATCGCCTGGGCCGTGATCCCGTTCAACGATGGCTGGGTGCTGTCGGATATCAACGTCGCCATTCTTTACGTCTTTGCCGTGTCCTCGCTGGAGGTTTATGGCGTGATCATGGGTGGTTGGGCGTCGAACTCAAAGTACCCGTTCCTCGGCTCGCTGCGCTCCGCCGCGCAGATGATCTCTTACGAAGTGTCGATCGGCCTGATCATCATTGGCGTGATCATCTCAACTGGGTCGATGAATTTCGGCCATATAGTTGAGGCTCAGGATGGCCGCTTTGGCTTCTTCAGCTGGTACTGGCTGCCGCATTTCCCAATGGTCTTCCTGTTCTTCATCTCGGCGCTGGCTGAAACCAACCGCCCACCATTTGACCTTCCGGAAGCGGAATCCGAACTGGTCGCAGGCTATCAGGTCGAATACTCGGCCACGCCCTTCCTGCTATTTATGGCGGGCGAATACATCGCGATCTTCCTGATGTGTGCCCTGACCACGTTGCTGTTCTTCGGCGGTTGGCTGTCCCCGATCCCAGGCTTGCCCGATGGCGTGCTGTGGATGGTGGCCAAAATGGCGTTCTTCTTCTTTCTCTTCGCGATGGTGAAGGCGATCACTCCGCGCTACCGCTATGACCAACTGATGCGGCTGGGTTGGAAAGTGTTCCTGCCGTTCTCGCTAGCATGGGTGGTGTTCGTGGCTTTTGCGGCGAAATTCGACTGGTTCTGGGGCGCATTCGCGCGTTGGAGCGTAGGAGGCTGATATGACCCAAATCGACTACACCCGCGCCGCCAAATACTTCTTGCTGCAGGATTTCTGGGTCGGCATGAAGCTGGGGCTAAAGTATTTCTTCTCCCCCAAGGCCACCGTGAACTATCCGCACGAAAAGGGCCCTCTGTCCCCACGTTTCCGAGGCGAACACGCCCTGCGCCGTTACCCGAACGGCGAAGAACGCTGCATCGCCTGTAAACTCTGCGAGGCAATCTGCCCGGCACAGGCCATCACCATCGACGCTGAACCGCGCGAAGACGGCAGCCGCCGCACCACGCGCTATGACATCGACATGACGAAATGCATCTATTGCGGCTTCTGCCAAGAGGCCTGCCCGGTTGACGCCATCGTCGAAGGTCCGAACTTTGAATTCGCTACGGAAACCCGGGAAGAGCTGTTCTACGACAAAGAAAAACTGCTCGATAACGGCGAACGCTGGGAAGCCGAGATTGCCCGCAATCTGGAAATGGACGCGCCGTACCGATGACTGACACGCCGCAAAATCCGTTCGACCTGATGATGAAGCAGGCGCAGGACATGGCCAAGGCGATGAACCCGGCGATGGAGAATTTCTCGCCCAAGGGGTTCGAAGCGCTGTGGCCGACCATGCCCAAAGAGGTCATGGAGATGATGTTCGGCAACACCGTCAACACCGACGGGCTGGATGCCAAGACCCGCCTGCTGCTTACACTGGCTGGGCTGACCTGTCAGGGCGCGCATGCAGATGCGGCAGTGCGTCAGACTGTGCGCCACGCGCTGGAAGCGGGCGCAAAGAAACAAGAGATCGTGGAAACGATCGGTCAGATGTCGGTCTTTGCCGGCATCCCGGCCATGACCCGTGCGCTGGATCTGGCGCAAGAGGTCATGGGCGATAACGAGGATGAGGATCAATGACCGTCTTTGCCTTCTATCTGTTTGCCATCAGCGCCATTACCGGTGGGCTGTTCACGGTGATCAGCCGCCAGCCGGTGCATTCGGTGCTGTGGCTGATCCTGTCCTTCTTGTCCTCGGCGGGGCTGTTCGTGCTGCTCGGGGCCGAGTTCGTGGCGATGCTGCTGATCATCGTCTACGTCGGCGCGGTCGCGGTGTTGTTCCTCTTTGTGGTGATGATGCTGGATGTGGACTTTGCCGAGCTCAAGGCCGAGATGGCGCGCTATATGCCACTGGCCCTGCTGATCGGTCTGGTCATTCTGATGCAGTTCGTCATGGCCTTTGGCGCATGGGACAGCGCGCAGGGCGCGGCGGCCAATCTGGCGCAGCCGGTTCCGGCAGACCGCCACAATACCGAGGCGTTGGGCGTCATCCTTTACGATCAGTACTTCCTTCTGTTCCAACTGGCGGGCCTGATCCTGCTGGTGGCTATGATCGGAGCCATCGTGCTGACACTGCGCCACCGTAAGGACATCAAGCGTCAGGACATCGTCGGCCAGATGATGCGCGACCCGGCCAAGGCGATGGAGTTGAAGGACGTGAAACCGGGGCAGGGATTGTGATGAGCTTATGTCTCAAGTCCTTTTCTGTCGCTGTTCTGATCAGCGCCGTTGGTGCAGAAGCGTCAGCATGTTCGATTGTATTTTTGAAGCCGTGGCAAAATGAGCGCGTCGTTCAAGAAACAGATTGCAGTTTCAAAAACGGTGGTGATCAAGATTGGATCCAAGGCGGTGCGTCCTTGGACTTGGGGAACGGCTTCGTCGGCCAGAAGATCGACAGAAGTGTGAATGTAATCGACTGCAATAATAGAACCGGGATCAATATTAGCGGACCAGTTGTGGGTTTGACATCATGTGGCCCGTCGATTGATGTTGATGAGATTTGGCCCTTGCCAACTGGGCTGGTGCCGACCGCAGAAGGGCGACTGGCCGACTTAGCTGAACGTGCCTCTCGCCGCGACCTTGCCGTTTATTTTGACGTTAACGAACGTTTCAAAACCGAGAAACGTAAAGACCGTTTCGACCAACTGTGCGGCTGCAAACTCTACTACCCCGACTCGCCAGGAGCGAAGCTATGATCGGACTTGAACACTATCTTACGGTCGCGGCGACGCTGTTCGTCATCGGCATCTTCGGTCTCTTCCTGAACCGCAAGAACGTCATCATCCTGCTGATG
Source organism: Ruegeria atlantica (assembly GCF_013033965.1). GTDB lineage: Bacteria > Pseudomonadota > Alphaproteobacteria > Rhodobacterales > Rhodobacteraceae > Ruegeria > Ruegeria atlantica_D. The sequence continues at coordinate 106,622 of NZ_WQFE01000001.1, read as the reverse complement.
AGCATCGAACTGATGCTGCTGGCGGTGAATATCAACCTCGTGGCGTTTTCCAGTTTCCTCGGCGATCTGGTCGGGCAGGTGTTTACACTGTTCGTTCTGACCGTTGCGGCGGCCGAGGCGGCGATTGGTCTGGCCATTCTGGTCTGCTTCTTCCGCAACCGTGGCACCATCGCGGTTGAAGACGTCAATATGATGAAGGGGTAAGAGAATATGGAAACCACCATCCTCTTTGCCCCGCTGGTGGGCGCGCTGCTCTGCGGGTTTGGCTGGCGATTTATCGGCGAGAAGGCCGCCATGTGGACCGCGACGGGCCTGCTGTTTCTGGCCTGTCTGCTGTCGTGGATCGTGTTCTTCACCTTCGATGGGGTGACGCAACAGATCGAGATCATGCGATGGATCGAGAGCGGATCTTTGTCGACAAGCTGGGCGGTGCGTCTGGATCGCCTGACCGCGATTATGCTGATTGTGGTGACGACCGTGTCTGCGCTGGTTCACCTCTATTCCTTTGGCTACATGGATCACGACCCGCAATGGCGTGAGGGCGAAAGCTATAAACCGCGCTTCTTTGCCTATCTGTCCTTCTTCACATTCGCCATGTTGATGCTGGTGACAGCGGATAATCTGGTGCAGATGTTCTTTGGCTGGGAAGGCGTCGGCGTCGCGTCCTACCTGTTGATCGGGTTTTATTACCGTAAGCCGTCGGCTAACGCGGCTGCGATCAAGGCCTTTGTTGTAAACCGGGTTGGTGACTTTGGCTTTGCACTGGGGATATTTGCGCTATTCTTCCTGACGGACAGCATCAACTTTTCGGACATTTTCGCGTCGGCCCCTGCACTTGCCGAAGAAAAGCTGCACTTCCTGTGGGGTGAGTGGACGGCCATCGAGGTGATCTGTGTCCTGCTGTTCATCGGCGCGATGGGTAAATCGGCGCAGTTGATCCTGCACACGTGGTTGCCGGACGCGATGGAAGGCCCGACGCCTGTGTCGGCGCTGATCCACGCCGCGACCATGGTGACCGCGGGTGTGTTCCTGATCTGCCGCATGTCGCCGCTGATGGAGTTCGCGCCGGGTGCAACCGGGTTCATCACGTTCCTCGGTGCCTCGACCGCGTTTTTTGCGGCAACCGTGGGGCTGGTGCAGACCGACATCAAGCGTGTCATTGCCTATTCGACCTGCTCTCAGCTGGGTTACATGTTCGTGGCTGCTGGCGTCGGCATGTACTCGGCGGCGATGTTCCATCTGCTGACACATGCGTTCTTCAAGGCTCTGTTGTTCCTCGGCGCGGGATCAGTGATCCATGCAATGCACCATGAGCAGGAGATGACGGAATACGGCGGGTTGCGGAAGAAGATCCCCTATACCTTCTGGGCAATGATGATCGGTACGCTGGCGATTACCGGCGTGGGTATTCCGTTGACTCAAATCGGTTTCGCAGGGTTCCTGTCCAAAGATGCCATCATCGAAAGCGCCTATGCCGGAGGCACCGGATACGCATTCTGGATGTTGGTAATCGCGGCGATGTTCACCTCGTTCTACAGCTGGCGCCTGATCTTTTTGACTTTTTATGGCGAAGAGCGTGGCGACAAGCATACCCATGAACATGCGCATGAAAGCCCGATGACCATGTTGGTTCCTCTGGGCGTTTTGTCATTGGGTGCGGTGTTCGCCGGAATGATCTGGTACAGCAACTTCTTTGGTCATGCTGACAAGGTAGGCAAATTCTATGGCATTCCGGTTGCGGAAGCGTCAGAGCATGCCGAGGCAGGAGATCATACAGCGGCGGATACATCGCATGGCGAAGATAGCCACAATAGTGACCACGCGGACGACGATCATGCGGATGACGGCGCACATGGTGAGAAAGAAGCCCATGGTGGCGACCACCACTATGCCTTTGCCGGTGAACCGGGTGAGGGCGCGCTATATATGGCGCCGGAGAACCATGTGCTAGATGATGCGCACGCGGCTCCGAAATGGGTCAAGGTTTCACCCTTCGTTGCGATGCTGCTTGGGTTCATCGTTGCTTACTGGTTCTACATCGCGAACACCTCGCTGCCGGCGCGTCTGGCGCAAAACCAGCGTCCGCTGTACCTGTTTCTGCTGAACAAGTGGTACTTTGACGAGATCTACGACGCAGTGTTTGTCAAACCCACCATAGCGCTTGGCCGGTTCCTGTGGAAACGCGGGGACGGCAATACAATTGACGGCTTCCTGAACGGGGTCGCCATGGGCGTTGTACCTTTCTTTACCCGCCTCGCAGGCAAGGCGCAGACGGGCTACATCTTTACTTACGCCTTCTGGATGGTTCTGGGTATCGCCGCCCTTGTCACCTGGATGTCGATCGGCGGAGGCGCACACTAATGGATAATATCCTCTCCATCGTCACCTTCATCCCCGCTGTGGCAGCAGGCATTCTCGCCCTGTTCCTGCATGGCGAAGACGTGGCTGCACAGCGCAATGCGAAATGGGTTGCGCTGGTGGCAACTACGGTGACGTTCCTGGTCTCGATCGGTATCTATACAGGCTTTGATCCGTCGAACACCGGCTTTCAGATGGTGGAAGAAGGTGAATGGCTGATGGGTCTGAAATACAAGATGGGCGTGGACGGCATCAGTGTCCTTTTCGTTCTACTGACCACCTTCATCATGCCGCTGACCATTCTGGCCAGTTGGCACGTCACCGATCGGGTCAAGGAATACATGATTGCCTTCCTGATGCTGGAAACGCTGATGCTGGGCGTGTTCATGGCGCTGGATCTGGTGCTGTTCTACCTGTTCTTCGAAGCAGGTCTGATCCCGATGTTCCTGATCATTGGCATCTGGGGCGGCAAGGATCGCATCTATGCCAGCTTCAAGTTCTTCCTCTACACCTTCCTCGGCTCGGTGCTGATGCTGGTGGCAATGGTCGCCATGTACGCTGATGCGGGCACTACCGATATTGAGGCGCTGATGCTCCATCACTTCTCATCCGAAGGGTTTAGCGTGCTGGGCGTCTATATCGTTGGCGGTACGCAAACGCTGATGTTCCTGGCGTTCTTTGCGTCTTTCGCGGTGAAGATGCCGATGTGGCCAGTCCATACCTGGTTGCCGGATGCGCACGTTCAGGCTCCGACCGCTGGTTCGGTCGTGCTGGCGGCGATCCTGTTGAAGATGGGGGGGTATGGCTTTTTGCGGTTCAGCCTGCCGATGTTTCCTGTGGGCTCGGCTGTGATGACCGATGTTGTGTTGTGGATGTCGGCCATCGCGGTTGTCTACACCTCGCTGGTGGCGCTGGTGCAGGAGGATATGAAAAAGCTGATCGCTTACTCCTCGGTTGCGCATATGGGCTTTGTGACCATGGGTATTTTTGCTGCGAACCAGCAGGGCGTTGACGGAGCTATCTTCCAGATGCTCAGCCACGGGTTCATTTCGGCTGCGCTGTTCCTGTGTGTCGGCGTGATTTATGACCGGATGCACACTCGTGACATCGAGGCTTATGGCGGTCTGGTGATCCGGATGCCGGCCTACGCGCTTGTCTTCATGCTGTTCACGATGGCCAATGTGGGCTTGCCGGGCACAAGCGGTTTCATCGGAGAATTCCTGACGCTGATGGGCACGTTCCAGGTGAATACCTGGGTAACGGCAGTGGCGGCCTCTGGGGTGATCTTCTCGGCAGCCTATGCGCTGTGGCTGTACCGCCGGGTCGTCTTTGGCGATCTGATCAAGGAAAGCCTCAAGGCGATGACGGACATGAGTTCGCGCGAGAGGCTGATCTTCGCGCCGCTGATCGTGATGACGATCCTGCTGGGCGTTTACCCATCACTGGTGACCGATGTGATTGGCAACTCGACCGCCGCGCTGATTTCAAACTATGACATGGCTCTGGCCGCAGCTGAGGCCGCGAACCAGTCGGCCGCTTCGCATTAAGGAGGCTTTGGAGACATGATCCAGGCTGATCTGACGATAATCCTGCCAGAGATTGTTCTGGCCGTATATGCGATGGCGGCGCTGTTGGGGGCTGTTTACACAACGAAAGACGGGCTTGCTCCTGTGCTGGTGTGGGCGACGGCAGGGTTGATGGCGCTGCTGGCGATTTGGATTGCGACCAACGGTGACGGCACCAATGTCGCGTTCAACGGAATGTTTGTGGATGACGGGTTCGCAAGGTTCTCGAAGGTGGCAATCCTGCTTTCGGCGGCCGCAATTCTGGTTATGAGCCAGGAGTATATGGCGCGTCGCGACTTGCTGCGCTTTGAATTCCCCTTGCTGGTCGCTCTGGCTGCTGTTGGCATGATGATGATGGTCAGCGCCGGTGATCTGATGTCGCTGTATATGGGGCTGGAGCTGCAGTCACTGTCGCTGTATGTCGTGGCCGCGCTGCGCCGCGATAGCGCCAAGTCGACCGAGGCTGGTTTGAAGTACTTTGTTCTGGGCGCACTTAGCTCGGGCCTGTTGCTGTACGGTGCATCGCTGGTCTACGGGTTTACAGGCACCACCCTGTTCTCAGGCATCATTCAGACCGTGCATCACGGTGACGTCTCGATTGGTCTGCTGTTTGGTCTGATCTTCCTGATCTCAGGTCTGGCCTTCAAGGTTTCGGCTGTCCCCTTCCACATGTGGACGCCCGACGTTTACGAGGGTTCGCCGACGCCCATCACTGCATTTTTCGCCACGGCGCCGAAAGTAGCGGCAATGGCCTTGTTTGCACGCGTGATGCACGACGCGTTTGGCGGCGTCGTCGAGGATTGGCAGCAGGTGATCGTCCTGCTTTCCGTGCTGTCGATGCTACTGGGCGCGATTGCCGCGATTGGTCAGCGCGATATCAAGCGGCTGATGGCGTTTTCGTCGATCGCCCATATGGGCTATGCGCTGATCGGGCTGGCAGCGGGGACCGAGATGGGCATCAAAGCAATGCTGATGTATCTGGCCATCTATGTGACCATGAATGTCGGCACTTTCGCCTTCATCCTGATGATGGAGAGGGATGGTAAGCCGGTCACGGACATTGACGCCCTGCGCCTGTATTCCAAGCGTGAGCCGGGTAAGGCGCTTGCGGTTCTAATTCTGATGTTCAGCCTGGCGGGTGTGCCGCCGATGCTGGGCTTTTTTGCCAAGTTCGGCGTCTGGCAGGCGGGTGTTTCTGCGGGGCTGACCGGTCTGGTGATCGTGTCGGCCATCGCTTCGGTGATCGGTGCTTTCTACTATCTGCGGATCGTGTTCTACATGTATTTCGGGGCCGAGAACGACGACCCGATCGAAACGCATTCTTCGCCGGTTCTTTGGGTCGCCCTGATGGGCTCGGCCGCATTGATGTTGGTGGGCGTGTTCTATCAATTCGGAATTGAAGGCGCAGCTGCAGCTGCGGCAGCGACACTTGTCAACTGATCCGCGTAACAGCTCGAACCCGAGGCTCGGTCACCAGACCGGGCCTTTTTTGACATGACAAATTGGCCACAAGGATACGGCCTGCACGTGTTGCAGGAGGTCGACAGCACCCTGAACGAGGCCGCCCGGATGGCCCCGACCACAACTGGCCCGGTGTGGATCATGGCGCATCATCAGACAGCGGCCCGTGGACGGCGGGGGCGAGCATGGGCCAACCCAAGCGGAAATCTGGCCGCGACCTTGTTGATGCGGCCAGAGGGCAACCCGGAACAGGCCGCGTTGCGCAGCTTTGTTGCGGCGCTGGCACTGTTTGATGCCTGCGTTGCAGTGACTGGGCGGGCGGCGGGCTTATCCCTCAAATGGCCAAACGATGTTTTGCTGAACGGTGGCAAACTGGCCGGTATCCTGTTGGAAAGCACAGGGCAGGGGCGTGGCGTCTCGCATCTGTCCATTGGTATCGGCGTGAATCTGACCGAGGCACCCGGCGCAGATCTGGTCGAACCCGGAGCTGTCCGCCCGGTCTCGCTGATGTCCGAGACAGGTGCCAATGTGACACCCGAGGATTTCCTGACCGAACTTGCGGCCGCCTATGCCGGATATGAGGCGCAATTCGTTACTTACGGATTCGAACCGATCCGCACCGCCTGGCTTGCCCGGGCTGCCCGGCTGGGCGAAGTCATTACAGCCCGTACCGCAGCGTCGGAAACGGTTGGAACCTTCGAAACGGTGGACGCCGGGGGCAACCTTGTCCTAAACACCGCCAAAGGCCGTGTCAGCATTCCTGCGGCGGATGTGTTTTTCTGAAGGAGGCTCAGATGCTTCTGGCTATCGACTGCGGTAACACGAACACTGTCTTCTCAATCTGGGATGGCGAAGAGTTTCTGTGCACCCTGCGCACGTCGACCCACCATGCACGCACTGCGGATGCTTATTTCACTTGGTATTCGACGTTGGTGAAACACTATGGGATCGAGGCTGAGATCACCGATGTGATCATCGCATCGACCGTGCCGCGCGTCGTTTTCAATTTGCGGGTCTTTGCAGATCGGTTCTTTGGGTGTCGGCCGCTGGTCGTGGGTAAGCCTGAATGCCTGTTGCCGATGGCCCCCCGCGTTGACGAAGGCACCGTGCCAGGACCAGATCGACTGGCTAACGCCGCAGCGGCCTTTGACCGGCATGGCGGCAATGTCGTTGTGGTCGACTTTGGCACGGCGACGAACTTTGACGTGGTCGCGGCGGATGGCGCCTATATCGGCGGCATCATTGCGCCGGGTGTGAACCTCAGCCTTGAGGCGTTGCATCAGGGCGCGGCTGCCCTGCCACATATCGATATCACCCGCCCCGAAAAAGTGATTGGCACAAATACGGTTGGCTGTATCCAATCCGGCGTGTATTGGGGCTATTCCGGCTTGATCGAGGGGCTTATTTCCCGGATCAAAACGGAATACGGAATGCCGATGAAAGTCGTTGGGACCGGTGGGCTTGCGCCGCTGTTCGATCAGGCGGACGTGGGGTTTGACGCAATCGAAGATGATCTGACGATGCACGGTCTGACCGTGATTCATCGCTACAACAAGGACAATGGCTCGACATGAGCAGCGAAAGACTGATCTACCTGCCGCTGGGTGGTGCCGGCGAAATTGGCATGAATGCCTATGTCTACGGCTACGGCAAACCCGGACAGGAACGGCTGATCCTTGTGGATCTGGGCGTGACGTTTCCGGACATGGATACAACCCCGGGTGTTGACCTGATTTACGCAGATATTTCCTGGCTGCGGGAACGCGCGGACCGGTTGGAAGCCGTGTTCGTGACCCACGCACACGAGGACCACGTGGGTGCCGTGGCGCATTGTTACGAGGCGCTTGGTGCACCTGTCTACGCGCGGGCTTTCACCGCCAACATCGCGCGACGAAAAATGGAGGAGCACGGCCACCCCGAAGATGCCGTGCACACTGCATCTGCCTGGCCCGAACAGATTTCTGTCGGTCCGTTCAAAGTGGGTTTCTTGCCGGTTTCGCACTCAATCCCCGAAAGTGCGGCTTTGGTGATCGACACCCCCGAGGGGCGGATCGTTCATTCCGGTGACTTCAAGCTGGATGAAAACCCGGTTGTGGGCGAAGCTTTTGATCCTGAGCTCTGGTCCGAGGTAGCCAAATCAGGGGTCAAAGCTCTGGTGTGTGACAGCACAAACGTGTTTTCCCCCCATGCGGGCCGTTCGGAATCCGAAGTGGGCCCCGAGATTACCAGGCTGGTCGAGGAAGCCAGCGGTATGGTCGTCGCTACCACCTTTGCCTCAAACGTGGCACGGGTGAAAACACTGGCTGAGGCGGGTGAACGTGCAGGACGCTCAGTCGTTCTTCTGGGGCGCGCGATGCGCCGGATGATTGAGGCCGCGACCGAAACGGGTATTCTGACTAGCTTTCCGCGCGTCGTAAGCGCCGAAGAGGCTGTGGATATGCCGCGCCAGAATCTGATGCTGATCGTAACCGGCAGCCAAGGTGAACGCCGCGCAGCCAGCGCGCAATTGGCGCGGGGCAAGTACCGCGGGTTGGAATTGAAAGAGGGCGATCTGTTCCTGTTCTCGTCCAAAACGATTCCCGGCAATGAACGTGGCGTGATTTTCATCATGAACCAGCTCAGCGAGAAGGGCGTGGATGTGGTGGATGACAGTGCAGGCCTTTACCACGTGTCCGGCCACGCTAACCGCCCGGACCTTGAGAAAGTGCATGCGTTGATCGATCCGCAAATGGTCATTCCGATGCACGGTGAACATCGCCATCTGCGTGAGCATGCCAAACTGGCCGAGGCCGGTGGGCGTACCGGTATTCTGGCGGTGAACGGTACGATGGTGGATCTGACCGGTAACGCGCCGCAGGTTGTCGACTATGTCGAAACCGGACGGACCTATCTGGATGGCACGGTCAAGATTGGCGCCTTGGACGGTGTCGTGCGTGATCGCATCCGTATGGCGCTGAACGGGCATGTCACTGTCACTGTCATTCTGGACGAAGAAGACGAGCCGCTTGGTGAGCCATGGTGTGACACGATGGGCCTGCCCGAACTTGGATCGTCCCGCGCTGCGCTGGTTGAGGTTTTGGAAGAGGACCTGACTCAGTTCCTGATGCGTGCCGAGGCCAAAACCCTGCGCGATGATGACAAGCTGGAAGAAGCCATACGCCGGATCGTTCGCCAAACGGCCAAGACCGAGATCGGCAAAAAGCCCGAAGTGACGACAGTGATCAGCCGGATGAAGTAAACTTAGCTGGGGGCCAATGGCCCTCAGTCTGCTTCGGGCATTGGATAGCCACGAAGTCTGAGAAACAGGTTTTCCTCTTCAGTGTTCAGAAAGAACGGAACGGATTTGGGCGGCGTTGGATCTGTGACCCGCGCGGCGATTTCGGCCAGCACAACCTCGGTAATGAACGGCAGGTCGAATTCGCGCGCCCGGTCCAGTGGAACCCATTGCAGATGCGACAGCTCGTCCGAGGCACGGCTGAAATCGTCCAGATCGCCCTGGATCGCCTCGGCATCTACCAGAAAAAAGCGCGCATCGAACCGGCGCGGACGTCCCGGCGGCGTTACGGCCCGAAAGACAAACTGAAGCGCCTGTGCAGATGGGCGATATCCCATCTGCGCAAATGTCGCCCAATCTTCGGTCAACGGGCCTGCCCATTTATCGGGCTGGCCCAGTACCAGTCCGGTTTCTTCCCAAAGTTCTCGGATTGCAGCCGCCGCCAAAGCAGTCTGCAACCCGTTATGCGATTTTTCTGCAAGACGGTCATGGCACACAGCCGGTAGGTCTGTGGCAAGTGCCACATCCGCATCGGACGTGTCGACCGCGCCGCCGGGGAAGACAAACTTGTTGGGCATGAACGCGGCCTTGGCGCCGCGTTGTCCCATCAGAATAGAAGGATTTGTCAGACGGTCCCGCAAAACAATGACCGTCGCAGCGTCTCGTATGGCTGTTTTGTCCACCGTCATCCGTTGCCCAACACGCGGTCTGCGATCACTTGGATTGGCCAAAGCCGTGCATCCGCCGGGCCCATTGATAGGCGACAACCGCACCTTTCAATCGCGGCAGCAGGAACAGCGACAGAGCTGTGCAGCCAAAGGCGAAAATCAGGAACATCGTCAGGGGCTCCGGTCGCCAGTGGACGTAAGATACGTGCAGCGCCGGTGCCAAGAGGTGTCCCACCAGCAGAATAGTCAGGTAGGCCGGGCCGTCATCGGCGCGATGGTGAAACAGCTCTTCTCCGCATTTCGAACATTCGTCGTTTACCTTGAGGTAGCTGTGCAACAGCTTTCCTTCGCCGCAATTGGGGCAGCGGCAGCGGAACCCTTTGACCAGTGCAGGCTTTGTCGGGCGGTCTTCTAGGGCGGTGGTGTCGATCGTCTGATCTGTCATGTTGATACTCGCGCGTTCCAATGATGAGGATATAACGCTTGTTTGACCCTTCGGGAAAGGGGGTGCGTCGCTTTGCATCGCCGGGGTGTTTTCAAAAAAGTTTCGATTCCCGCGACGGAAAGCTCGGCCGGGCGCGTTTGAACCTATGTAAGCAGCGGCAATCGCGCCGCGAAAACAAGGGAAAAACGTTATGAAAAGCGCCAAATTCATTCCTGCAATCGTTGTGTCAGCTCTGGCAATCACCGGCACATCTGTTTTGGCCGCAGGCGGTAAAGATCGCGAGCCTGTGACCTTTGAACAGCTCGATGCGAACGGTGACGGGCAGGTGACCAAGGAAGAAATGCAGGCACATCGGAATCAGCGTTTCACCAAGGCCGACACGGATGGCGACGGCCAGTTGAGCGTCGAAGAGATGCAGGCTGCAGGTCAACAGAAGGTCAATGACCGTGTTACGAAGATGTTTGAACGCAACGATGCCAACAAGGATGGGTTTCTGAGCGAGGACGAGTTGCCCAAGCCGCGTCGGGCTGACAAGATGTTTGACCGTATCGACGCGAACGACGACGGCGCCATCTCGGAAGAGGAATTTGCCGATGCAAAAGACAGAATGGGGAAGCGCCACAAGAAACGTGGGAACGCGGACTCTGACGATAGCTAATGCGGGATGGAGGACCTGACCTCTGCTCCACAAGACGTTCGCGGCGTGCCTTGCGCCGCGGACGAACTAGGCGACGATGCGTTGCTCAGGCTGTTTGCCGATGGCGATGCTGCTGCGGCGCGTGTTCTGACGGATCGGCTTGCGCCGCGCAGCCTGTCGGTAGCGCTGCGTTTTTTGGGCAACCGGGCGGAGGCCGAAGACGTCACGCAAGAGGCAATGATGCGCCTTTGGCAGATGGCCCCCGACTGGGTCCCGGGCCAGGCCAAAGTTTCAACGTGGCTTTATCGTGTGACGTTAAACCTGTGCGTCGATCTGCGCCGCAAAAAGACGCCAGATCGTCTGGCGGATGTGCCAGAACCAGAAGACGGAGAGGCCAGCGCAGCGGATCGCCTGCAGAACGCGGCCCGCAAGGATGCGTTGCAAACGGCGCTGTCGCAGTTGCCCGAACGGCAGCGGCAAGCCGTTGTTTTGCGACATATAGAGGAATTGCCCAACCCCGAAATCGCAGGGATCATGGGTATTTCGGTGGAAGCGGTGGAAAGCCTGACGGCACGAGGAAAACGGTCGTTGACGGCGATTCTGGCCGGACGACGTGATGAACTGGGGTACGACGATGACTGAAGACGAAGACAATCTGGATCTGTTGTTCGCCCAAGCCCGGCAGGACCGCCACGAGTTGCCGGACGATCTGGCTGTGCGCATTCTTACCGATGCGGAATCCGTGCGATTGAACCGCCTGAAACCTGATGAGCCAAAGACAAACCCTCTTTGGGCGCGTCTGCTTGCTGGTCTTGGCGGCTGGCAAGGAATGGGCGGTTTGGTTGCGGCCAGCATGGCAGGTGTCTGGATCGGTTTTTCTGCCCCAGATTTTCTGCCCGATCCCGCCAGTTACCTTTACGCACAGGATGTTAGTTTCGTAGTCGCTGACCTAAGTCTGGATACGAGTTTTCTGGAGGACGCCGAATGAGCGATAGCCCCAAACCCAAAAACCGCTGGATGTCGGTGCTGCTGGTCATCTCGCTGGCCTTGAATCTGCTGATCGTTGGTGTCGCCCTGGGAACTGCGCTCCGGGTCAAAGGAGGTGATCACGCGAAGTCACCGCCAGGATTCGGTTCAGCGCTTTATCGTGCTTTGCCAAAGGAAGAACGCAAAGCGATGCGCGGTGAGCTGTTCGATCGTCACAAAAAGGGTGCAAGCAATCGATCTCAGGATTTTGCGCAGCTCAGCACCGCCTTGCGTGCAGACCCGTTTGACGCTGCGGTGGTGCAAGCCCTGTTGGATCAGCAAGCGAAATCCATGGCGGACCTGCAGAATGCACTGCAGCAAGAGTGGCTCGCTCGTGTCGAGGCCATGAGCGATGAAGAGCGTCTGGTCTACGCCGACCGCCTGGAAGAGGTCGTAAAACGTGGCCCGCGTGGTCACAAGAAAAAGGACTGAGTGGGTCAGGCAGCAGTCTGCCTGATCCTCACTTGATTGCGACCCGCCTTTTTGGCTGCATAAAGCGCTGTATCGGCGGATTTCAGCAACCGCTCCACTGGTTCGCTGCGGGGCAGGGGCGCATCCGGTGCTGCCAGGCCTATGCTGATGGTGACCGGCACCGGGGCTGAGGTGTCGGGCAAAGAAAAGGGGGCCTCGCAGATACAATCACGCAGGGTTTTAGCCAATTCCATTGCCGCTGCGGGAGAGCTGTCGGGTAAGCCAATCATAAACTCTTCCCCTCCGATGCGCGCGACAAACCCCGCAGCGCCAACCGTATGTTTCATACGCCTTGCGGCCTCGGCCAGAACTCGGTCGCCGCTGACATGTCCAAAACGGTCATTGATAGTTTTGAAGTGATCCAAGTCTGCCAGCATGACAACAAATCCGTAGCCGGATCGCGATGGCTGTCGCGCCATTTGATCCATGGCTTGCATTGCATAGCGACGGTTGTGCAAGCCGGTTAGTGGATCCACCCAGGATTCGGCGAGCCCGCGTTTTAGAGACGCGCGCATTTGGTCCCTTCGCACCTTTCGGGCAATCTGGTTTTCCAGGTGCAGTTGAACCTCGTCGGCGCAGAACCCGCCCATGCAAACCGCGTCAGCTCCACGATCCAGGGCTTCGCACGCCATTGCCGTGTCCTCATCCTCCAGAACAGCGATTAGTACCGTGTGCCGGGTTGCACCCCGTGACTTCAAATCTGCCAGCGTATTCAATCCCGCGGTGCCCGTCCCCAATTCGATCAGGATTGCGTCAGGTACAGGCCCGGATAACAAGGCACGCATGTTTGAGGCACGATGGGCGCTTAGGTTGTGACGCGATCGCCCCGACAGTGCGGATTGCCACAATACCCCGGTCCCAGAGCCATGTGTCAGTATGGCCACGTGGGCTGATTTGGGGGGCGCAATTGATACAGCGGCGGACTCTGCAAACCCGATCGGGTGTGACCCGTTGCCCAACTGAAGCTCTTGTGTATCTGCACGCGCGCGCAGCAGACTGCGAATTCGCGCCAGTAACAAGGTATCCTTGAACGGGGCTGTCAAAACATCGTCCAACCCATCGGACAATGCCTGCAACCTTGCGGCCTTGTCGCTTCGCGGCGCGATGGCGACGACGGGTACATCGGCCAATTCAGGGTCGGCCGCCATCATTCTTTTGACGTCAGCGGCCGAGCCATCCGGCAGGGATTGCGCGACCAGCACCAGATCGGGACGCGTACGGCGAAGCAACCCGGCCAGACCGTGCAACTTTTCAGCCTGAACAACGTGATACCACGCCGCGGTCAGTTGAACCTTCAGCATAATGCGATTGGTCGAAGTCCCGTCGAGGACAAGGATGGTTCCTTGCACGGACATATCTGTCACCGTTGATTGCATGCGTTGCCAAAGTGTTTATGAGTCTGGTTAACAAACCCTTTCCAAGTCTGTTTCCGGGGCCTCTTTATGCCGATTACCGCCCAATCCGCCGAAACGCTTGCCCTGAACGTTCTTGGGTGGCTTGTCGGGAATGACGAGTTGCTGCCGATTTTTCTGGGCTCGACAGGAGCTTCTGCCGAAGAGCTGCGGGTGCGCGCTTCAGACCCAGAATTCCTGAGCTCGGTTCTTGAATTCTTGATGCTTGACGATTCGTGGGTGATCGCCTTTTGTGACGCCAATTCCATGGCCTATGACCTGCCGGGTCAGGCGCGGGCCGTTTTGTCCGGTGGCGAGGTTCACTGGACGTGAAAATATACACTGACAGGAGCATGTAATGCCCATCGACGCGATCTTGTTCGACAAGGACGGAACACTGTTTGACTTTGCGAACACATGGGGTGGTTTTGGACGTAGTGTGTTGGAGAAACTGTCAGACGGGGACGCAATGCTCGCCGCCGAACTGGGCCGCGCCATCGGATTCGATCCGATCTCGGAAGAATATGCTGACGACAGCATTGTGATTGCCGGAACCGTCGAAGAGATTGCCGAAGCGCTTTCGCCCTTTTTCCCGGATATGCCCAACGATGAGCTGGTTGACATTCTGAATGCGGAATCGGCGACGGCGACACAGGCTCCGGCTGTTCCTTTGGTTCCCTTCCTTGATGCTTTGCGGCAGGCGGGTCTTAAATTGGGCGTGGCCACGAACGATGGGGAAATGCCAGCGTTGCAACATCTCGCCTCGGTCGGGATTCGCGATCATTTTGATTTTGTTGCCGGTTACGACAGCGGCCATGGGTTCAAACCTGGACCCGGACAGTTGATTGCTTTTGCGACCCATGTGGGCGTGGATCCGTCGCGTGTGGCGATGGTGGGTGACAGCCTGCATGACCTGCAGGCCGGGCGCGCCGCCGGGATGACCACAATCGGCGTGCTGACCGGGTTGGCCCCGGCCGAAGCGCTTGCGCCGATGGCAGATGTTGTGTTGCCGGACATCGGTCACATTCCCGCTTGGTTGGCGGCAAACTGATCCGCCTGCGGCTGAATTCGACTGTCCAAGATATAAAACCGACAAACCTTGTCGCAGACAGAGCGGCCAGTGTGCCGACTTCCGGGCTTGCTTGAGATAAGCAAGTTCCGGAGGTTTCCTATGGCTGACACACAGACACGCAAACGCCGCAGTGGAGGACGGGCTGGTGCCGCGGCACGCAGGGGCAGTGCGGTGATCGACCAAATGCCGTGGAATCCGCCGATCAATATCGACAAACCCATTGGGCCTCTGGATCAATCTGGAATTGAAGCGATCCACGAAGGGGCCATGCGCATCCTCGAAGAGATCGGTATCGAGTTCTACAACGAAGAGGCCCTTGGCATCCTGAAAGAGGCGGGCTGTACAATTGACGGCGACAACGTCCGGATGGGCCGCGACTTTGTGATGGAAATGGTGGCGAAAGCTCCGTCAAAGTTCACGATCACGCCAAGGAACCCCAGCAGGACGATTGAGGTAGGCGGCAAAACCCTGCTGTTCGGGAACGTGTCTTCTCCGCCGAACTACTGGGATCTTGAGATCGGGACCAAGGTGGCCGGCAATCGAGAGATGTGCCGGAACCTGCTGAAACTCACGCAGTACTTCAACTGTATCCACTTCGCAGGGGGCTATCCGGTCGAGCCGGTCGATATCCACGCCAGCGTCAGGCATTTGGACGTGCTGTATGACAAGCTGACGCTGACCGACAAGGCGATGCACGCCTATTCGCTGGGTAAAGAGCGGGTCGAGGACGTGATGGAGATGGTTCGGATCGCCGGTGGGCACAGCCATGAAGAATTCGAAGCGACCCCGCGGATGTATACCAACATCAATTCGACCTCGCCGTTGAAGCACGACCACCCGATGATTGACGGGTGCCTGCGCCTTGCGCGGCGCGGTCAGGCGATTGTCGTGACGCCGTTCACACTGGCCGGTGCAATGGCGCCGGTTACGATGGCAGGCGCGGTCGCGCAATCCTTGGCCGAGGCGCTGTGTGCAATTGCATTGTTTCAATATGTCCGGCCCGGAATTCCCTGCGTTATCGGTACGTTCACGTCCAACGTTGACATGAAATCAGGTGCGCCCGCTTTTGGAACGCCCGAGTATATGCGCTCGACCCAGATGACCGGGCAGATGGCGCGTTTCTATGGTCTGCCGATGCGTTCATCGGGTGTGTGTGCCGCGAATGTGCCGGACGGGCAATCGGTGTGGGAGACATCGAACTCGCTTTGGGCGGCGGTGCAGTCGGGCACCAATATGGTGTACCATGCGGCAGGGTGGCTTGAGGGCGGGCTGATTGCCAGCCCCGAAAAATTCATCATGGACTGTGAGATTCTCCAGCAAATCCAGCGATATATGCAGCCCGAGATCACAGCGACAGGCCCTGACGAAATCGCGCTGGATGCCATCAAAGCGGTAGGCAACGACGGCCATTTCTTCGGCATTCAGCACACCCAGGATCGCTATACCACTGCGTTCTATCAACCGTTCCTGAGTGATTGGAAGAACTACGAAGGTTGGGACGTGGCGGGCGGTATCTGGACCGCCGAGCGCGCCCATCACATGTTCAAGGAAATCGTAACAAGCTTTGAACCACCGGCGATGGATGACGGGATCCGAGAAGAGCTGGCAGATTTTGTTGCCCGCCGTAAAGTCGAAGGTGGGGCCCCGACGGATTTCTAGTTCAACAACAACAACTTCCACATTGAGACTCTTTTCGGATTATCCCCAGCGCATCTCTTTTTTGGCTATTTGTTAAGGATTATCTGACCAGATTGGGGCGTAACCAATTTGGGGCATCTCATGCATGGTCTGATCAATCGGGCAATACAGTCATTTGTTTGCGCGACTTACGGACAACCTTGCTGGCTTCGGGTGACCGAGGCTGCGGGTCTGGGATTAACTGAGTTTGAGGCAATGCTGCTTTATGATGACGCCATGACCGGGCAGGTCCTGGACGCGCTTTGTGCCGACCTGAATCGCCCGCGGGCTGAGATACTGGAGGATCTTGGAACCTATCTGGTGTCGCACCCCAATATGGAAGATTTGCGCCGATTGCTTCGGTTCGGCGGTGTGACATATGTCGAATTCCTGCACTCGCTGGATGACTTATCGGATCGTGCCCGCCTTGCAGTATCCGATCTGCGCCTGCCAATGCTGGAATTGCGTGAAGTGTCACCGGCAGAATATCACTTGTACTGCTACCCTGGTCTGCTGGGCTATTCCAGCGTGATGGTCGGCGTATTGCGGGCAATTGCAGACGATTATGGAGCATTGGCCATTCTGTCTCATGAAGGGCAGTGCGGCGACGCTGAGGTCATCACGATCATTCTGATCGAAAGCGCGTTCGCCGAAGGGCGTCATTTCGATCTGGGGGCACGCAAATCATGATGCAAACCTCTGAACTCTCGACCCTTTTGGACACGCTATGCCCCATGTTCGTGATGGTGGATGATCAGGGCAGGATCGTGAATGCCGGGCCGACGTTGCAAAAGCTTCGCCCGGATCACCCGATGCGGGGTCGAGACTTTTTGGACGTCTTTGAACTGGTTCGGCCACGAACAGTTACAACGATTGCGAAGCTGCTGTCTCTGACCGGCGGCAAAGTGCATCTGAAATTTCACGATGAACCCCGGACCGCGCTGACCGGGCTAATCGCGCCCTTGCCAAAGGGGAACGGGGCCATCATCAACCTGTCCTTCGGGATTTCGATACTGGATGCAGTTCGTGACTACGCCCTGACCAGCGCGGATTTTTCCGGCACGGATCTGGCGATTGAACTGCTCTATCTGGTTGAGGCGAAATCAGCGGCGATGGAGGCGTCGCGTTCACTGAACCTGCGACTTCAGGGGGCAATGTTGGCTGCCGAAGAACAGGCGGTAACAGACATATTGACAGGGTTGAAAAATCGCAGGGCGATGGATGTGGTTCTTGGCCACCTGATCTCGGCCAACTCAGCCTTTGCACTCATGCATTTGGACCTGGATTTCTTCAAAAGTATCAACGATCGTCTTGGCCATGCGGCCGGGGACTTTGTATTGCAGCAGGCCGCGCGCATCATGGAGGAAGAGACGCGCAATGAGGACACGGTCGCCCGGATTGGCGGCGATGAGTTTGTGATCATCTACAAAGGTCTGGTCGATGAAAGTGTCCTGTCAGACATAGCGGGACGCCTGATCTGCCGTCTATGCCAACCGATGATCTTCCAGGGAACGCCGTGCAAGATTTCGACAAGCATCGGAACTGCCTTGTCCACGCAATTCAGCACACCCAATGCAGCAGAGGTGTTGAACGCAGCCGATCAGGCCCTGTACGAAGCGAAGAAGCAAGGAAGGTCGCAGCATTGTCTGTACTCGTCACTCATTGCTTCTGGGCTGAGACCTGCCAGTTCGCAATGAGCTTTGGTTCGGTGCACAGGTTAGGCCTGTAAAAAGGCCTGCCGCAGAACATTGGCGATATGACGTTTGATCGGGGGTAGATCGCCAACAACCGGCATTACGTGCCCTTTGAACTGCGCACGCGCCAATTCCTGCGGCACGTCCTCCAGAACATGCCCGCCGTTGCAGGCAAAGAAGGGCAGGCACAAAGCTTGATCGCTGGCCCCGGTCGCGGCCTCGGCAATGGACGGGGCCTCTTCCACAAACCCGACGCGGATCGATCGGAACGTTATTTTCTCGGCCAATTCCATTGAAAAAGCTGTGGCGACCGCTGACGGGTTACGACTGCGGCCGGACCCGTGAGCGGCGAGGACAAAATCTGAATCAGCCGCGTTCCAGCCGTTGTACGAAAGCGTATTCTGCAATGCGACTGCGGCCAAAGTAGGGAGCATAGAATCTACACCCAGCGGGTCCAGAATTCGGGTGTTCTTTCCACCAAGTCTTTTTGGCAGAGCACTTGTCACGAACCACCCCTTGGCCATGAAAAGGGGATAGATCACGGTATCTTCGGGAAGCTCGTCCAAACGTGCCTCAAGCACTCCTGGCGCCGCAAGCGTCGCGGACCGAACTGTGACCCCATCGCAATACTCATCAACCTCGGCAGCATATGCAGCTAAAGCTGCCTCGGCAGGATCCGGGGCTGAGGGTTGACCGTGGGCGACGATAAGGGCGTGCGGCATACTATGTGTCCTGTGGTTCTTCCGATAGGTGTGTCCGGCTGCTGCAAAGTCAATTCGTGGGACGCCACGCTATCCCAATAACGTCAGCCAAAGCCAGACCGTCAGGATCGAAACGCCGGTTCCGACCAGAACGGAAGAGGCCGCAACCCGTTTCGCACGCCCATACATATTGGCGAAAATATAGGCATTGAAACCAGGTGCCATCGCGGCGTTCAAAACGCCCGACCGGAATAGATCCTGTGGCAGGCCGACTGTTGATCCGAATAGCCAGACAAGGCCGGGATGCAGCATCAGCGAGACTGTGCAGACAAAGGCGATAGTCCGCAAATCACCTTCGGGCTTGTATTTCACGAGCACTCCGCCCAATGCGAACAGCGCTCCGGGCAGCGCGGCGCGGGTCACAAGGCCAAGGGCTTCGTCAACGACCGCAGGCATGCCTATACCCGACAGATTCACCGCGAAACCCAGTGCAATGCCAAGGATTAGCGCATTGCGGAACATGGCGGACAGGATGGATTTGACCATCTGAGGGCCGCCATGGCCGCGGTTTCGTATGACCTCCATCACTGTGATGCCAACGCCGTAGCAAAAGGGCGAATGGAAGGCGATGATCGCATAGTTTCCGGTCAGGTTTTCCGGGCCGTAAGCGCGTTCGGTAATTGGCAGACCCAAAAGAACTGAATTCGAAAACAGACAGCAGAACCCGATGGCAACACAATCTTCCCAATCCCGGCCAAAGATAAACCTTGCACCAAACAAGCCCGCGGCAAAACACAGACCCGCAGCGGTATAGAAACTGGCTAAAAGCCGCGGATCGAAACTGGCGCTCAGATCCAGATGCGAAATTGCAAGGAACAGCAGACATGGGATGGCAAAGCCCTGGGTGAATTTCATCAACCCGTCGATGTGGATTTCCTTGAAATACCCCAGCCGGGTCGAGGCATAACCTGCTCCGATCACAAGGAAAACCGGTAGAATTACGTCAATCAGGCTTTGGAGCATGGCACCGCTTTGCAAGCTGGGTCGACACAAGACTGGGGCGTCCCGGGTCGGTTGCGTGAGGTTTTAAAGCGCCTGATGGATTACCATTCCGTCATAGGCAGGAGTGATGTAGTCGGCGGTTTCCGCATCGACCGTGGCATAGTCCAGATCGATATGCATGTTGGTCAGGACCGCACGCTTGGGGCTCAGCTGTTCGATCCAGCGCAGCGTTTTTTCCAAATGCGCATGCGTCGGGTGAGGCTTTCGGCGTAGCGCGTCGATCACCAGGCAATCCAACCCTTGCATCATCGACCATGCGTCGTCGTAGATCTCCGCCACATCCGGTAAGTAAGCCAGCTTGCCCATCCGGAAGCCCAGCGAGTCGATCGAGCCGTGATTGACCTTGAAAGGATGAAACGGGATCGGACCGCCGGGTCCGTCCACCTCAAACGGGCCGTCAATGGTTTTCAGATCAAGGATCGGCGGATAGGGCGACCCTTCGGGTTGAATAAAGGCGTAGCCGAACCGCCCCAGCAGGGCGTTCTGCGTGTCTCCATCGGCCCAGACGGGCACGCGTTCGCGCATGTTGAAAACGATCATACGCAGGTCGTCGATGCCGTGAACATGGTCTGCGTGGGAATGGGTGTAGATCACCCCATCCAGACGCCCCGTCCCGCTGTCCAGCAACTGGCTGCGCATGTCCGGGGTGGTGTCGATCAGCACGGAGGTTGTTCCATCTGGGCCGTCGCGTTCCACCAGCATCGAACAGCGCCGGCGGGTGTTTTTGGGGTTACTCGGGTCGCAATCCCCCCAATGACCGCCCAGCCGGGGAACTCCGCCGGAAGATCCGCAGCCCAGGATGGTGCTTCGCAATTCGATCATGCAGCCGCCTTGTATGTCGCAGCCTTGGTGAACAACCGATTAAAATTGGCCTGTGTTTGGGCTGCGAATTCGGCGTAGTCCATCCCAAATAACTCGGCCCCTTTTCGGGCCGTGTGGGCAGTATAGGCGGGCTCATTCCGCTTTCCACGATAAGGGGGCGGGGCCAGATATGGCGCGTCGGTTTCAACAAGGACGCGCTCGACCGGAGCACTGGCGAAGATGTCGCGCAACTCCTGACTTTTGGGGAAGGCCGCTATGCCGGACATCGACAAATAGAACCCCAACTCCAGGGCGGCCTTGGCCAGTTCAGCTGAGGATGAGAAGCAGTGCATGACGCAAGAATAGGGCGCGTTGCGGTGCTCCTCGGCCAGAATGCGGGCTATGTCGTCATCGGCGGCACGGGCGTGGATGATCAGGGGCAGACCGGTGCGTTGGGCGGCCTCGATATGAACCCGCAACGATTGCTTCTGCACCGCAGCGCTGTCCGCAGTATAGTGATAGTCCAATCCGGTTTCGCCGATGCCGACAAATTTTGGATGCCGGGACAAAGCGACAAGTTCGTCGACGGACGCCATCGGCTCATCAGCAGCGCTCATGGGGTGTGTGCCTGCGGCGTAGAAGACAGGCGCGTGGGCCTCGGCGATGGCGCGGACGGTTGGTTCGTTCCGCAAGCGGGTGCAGATGGTCACCATGCGCGTCACGCCAGCTTCGGCGGCATTGGTCACGATCTGATCCAGCTGACCCTCGAAATCGGGGAAGTCCAGATGGCAATGGCTGTCGGTGATTTGGGGGGTATCGCTCATCTGCTCTGACCGGCGGTTTCCTGTATCTTGAACACCGTATCTAGGACCAGAGCGGCAGGGTCAAGGTTCACCGCCTGCCCATGGCGCGCGCGCGCGGTGATCATTGCGGCAACTTCTGCCCATTTGCGCGCCTGGTGAGGTGAGGGCGACAGGCGGGCAAGTGTTTCTGCCTCGTTCAGCGCGGCCTCGGGCAACAGGGGCGCACCGGTTGCGCCGGTCATCGCGAGACGGGACAAAGCGACGTCGATCAAGGTGAGTAACAGTTCAAACCGCTCTGCCGCGCCACGTTGGGCTGCAGCCTCGGCCAAAGCCAGCGCGCGTTGGCGGTCCATGCGGGGCAGGGTGCCCAGAATGGCGATCAGTTCGGCGTAAATCTCCAGCCCGCCCAGATTGATCAGGCGAACCGCATCACCGACGGAGCCTGCCGCCAGTGCAGCCAGATGGTCTGTACTCGCAGGTATTTCTGCGCCGGTCTGCATCAGCGCGGCTTCCATGTCTTTGGGTCCCAGCGGTGACAGGCGCAGCGTCCGGCACCGGGACCGGATCGTCGGAAGCAGGCGCGACGGCTGGTGCGAGATCAGCAGCAAGGTGGTGCGGGCCGGGGGCTCCTCGAGCATTTTCAACAGCGCGTTGGCTGCGCTGACGTTCATCTCATCTGCGGCATCCACGATCACAACGCGACGGCCACCGTCAGTTGAGGAAAGCCCAAAGAACTTGCCGAGCTTGCGGATGTCATCAACCACGATCTCATTGCGCAGCCGTCCCTGATCGTTCAGAGACCGGGTGATTGCAGCCAATCCGGGTTCCGCTCCGGCCAGAATGCGGTTGGCGACGGGATGTTCCGGATCGATATCCAGACTTTCGGGCGGAGGTGGCGCACCAAACAACCCGTCATCCTCGACCGGAGGCGTTGCCAGCAGGAACCGGGCAATCCGCCACGCCAGCGTTGCTTTGCCCACGCCGCGCGGCCCCGTCAACAGCCACCCATGGTGCAGACGCTCAGAGGTATAGGCCGTCAGAAAGGTCTGTTCCGCTGCGTCTTGTCCAAACAGGCGCAGTGTCTCACGCGGGTGCGGGGCACCAGGTGCCTGATCCGGGGTCGGAGTGTCGTCGCTCATCTATCGTCTATCGCAATGCTTGCAGAACGATATCTGTCACATCCTGTGCAACACTGTCCATGTCCCGGTTGCCGTCGATAACGCGGAAACGGTCGGAAAACTCGTCCGCAAGGGCCAGAAAGCCCGCGCGCATCTGTTGTTGCAGATCCAGACCGAAATCCTCGAACCGTTCCTCCGTTCCCTGACGCCCCTTCGCACGGGACAGGCCGGTTTCGGGGTCCATGTCGATTAAAACGGTCAGATCGGGTTCGCGCCCGATCATCAGATTGTGCAACTGGTCCACCAGGCCCCGCAGATCGCCGCGCGACAGGCCCTGATACATGCGGGTGCTGTCGGCAAACCTGTCGCAAATCACGACTTTGCCTTCGGCCAGCGCTGGGTTGATCGTGCGTTCAAGATGGTCCCGGCGTGCGGCGGTGAACAGCAGGATTTCGGTTTCCGCCGACCAGCGATCTGGATCGCCTTCCAGAACAAGGCGTCGGATTTCTTCGGCACCATCGGAGCCTCCTGGTTCACGGGTCAAGACCACATCGTGACCGAGGTCACGCAAGTGTTCGGCAAGCATGCGCGCTTGTGATGACTTTCCAGACCCGTCAATGCCTTCGAAGGTCAGGAACAACCCGGCCTTCGTCACATCGCCTCCAGCGGATTGCCGATCACGTCTTCCAGAACGATTCCACCTACGGTTTTCATGCGCACGACGAAACCACCCACAGGCACGTCCTTGGCGGCAAACAGAGGACGGCGGATTTCTGGCAACCCTTCGGGTGTGATCACCAGTTCCGCCAATTTTTGCCCCTTTTCGACAGGCGCGTTGATCGGACCTTCATAGACGACCTCGGCTTCGACGTTCTTGTCGTTGAGAACTGGGAACAACAGGGTCAGATCCTCTTCGGGTACGAGCCCAACGGTCTTTTCGGCCCCCATCCAAATCTGAGCTTCGGCTATCGGCGTTTCTGCGTCGGCAATTGTCCTCTCGACAAAATTGCGAAACGACCAGTTAACCACGGCCTCAGCCTCCTCTGCGCGGCGAGCGGTACTGTCGAGCCCGGTCAGGACAAAGACCACACGGCGGTCACCTTGTTTGGCCGAACCGACAAGGCCATAGCCTGCCTCTTGCGTGTGTCCGGTTTTCAAGCCGTCTGCCCCGATGCCCAGTTTCAGCAACGGGTTGCGGTTGCGTTTGTTCGACGGCGCACGGCCATCGAATTCAAACTCTTCTTCGGCGAACAGAGGGTAATATTCCGGGAAATCGCTGATCAGCCGATTGGCCAGAACAGCGAGGTCGTGAACCGACATCATGTGGCCGGCTGCCGGCCAGCCGTTCGAATTGGCGAAGTTCGAATTGTCCATGCCCATTTGCTTGGCGCGTTGTGTCATGTAACGGGCAAACCCTGCCTCGGTCCCATCGGGGCTGAGCGCCTCGGCAATCACGACGCAGGCGTCGTTGCCGGACAGAACGATAATGCCTCGCAACAGGTCCTCGACTGTGACGCGGTCCTGTGTGTTCAGGAACATGGTCGAGCCGCCATAGCTCATGGCGTGTTCCGAAACGGGCAGGGTTTCACCCAGGGTCAGGCGTCCATCACGCAACGCTTCAAACGCGACATAGAGCGTCATCAGTTTGGACATCGACGCAGGCGGCAGCGGCTGGTCCGCTTCCTTGGACAGCAGAACCGTTCCGGTCGTCTGGTCAATCACATAGGCCGCGCGGGCTGTCGTATCGAAGGCGTGGGCGGGAAAGGCAAACAGCGCCAACCCGAGGGTCAAAACAGATGATCGCAGCGAGGACAGCATGGGAGCCTCCTTTGTTTCAGTTTTTGACGGTGAACGCGTCGGTAAAGCCCAAATCTTTGATATCACGCTGCATAGCGTTGCGTTCCGAGCGGGTCGTGGCGGGACCTACCAGAACCCTCCAGACAGGTTTGCCGTCCGAGGTCAGTTCTCGCACCTCGGCGGGCAACCCATTGCGGCGGATCTTGTTGGCAGCACTGTCGGCGTTGGCTTCAACCCCAAATGTGCCCACCTGGACAAACGGTTTCGACAAGGACGATACCGAAGCCGTCGTGGCTGCCGAAGCGCTGGTGGTTGTGGCTGCTGCAGCGCCAGCCGGTGTGGGTTCGGCCGCGTCAATCGCCGCCGCCGCGCCCGCAATCGGGTCAAGCGGCGTTTCGGTGATTTCATCAGGTTTTTTCTTTTGCCACCATTTCCGCTTGGCAGGTTGTTCAGCCGGTGGAGTGACTTCCGGGTCTACCAGAGAAGCTGATGGCGCTGCTTCGGAAGCCGCTTCAACCGTCTCAGCCGCCGTTTCTGCGGCTGTCTCGGTGGCCGTGTCGGTTGCGGCTTCGGCAGCTACAGCAGCCGCTGTCGCGGCACCGGCCGTAGCAGCGGGCTTTTTGCGCTGCCACCATTTGAGCTTGGCAGGCTTTTCGGTTGCGGCGGCCTCATTTTCGGTGACGTCAGCCTTGGGTTCATTCGCAGCCGCAGTCTGCGATTCCGCGGCAGGGGCCTTTTCGGTTTCCGGTTCCTCGGCAGCTGGCTCAGGCTCAGGCTCAGGCTCAGGCGCCTTGCGACGAAGAGCGACAACGTCAACTTTCGTTGGAGCGCCCGCCAGGATACCCAGCTTTTCGGCGGCGTCAGAGGATAGCTGCAACTCAGGGCCCGGCAGATTTCTTTCGCGACGGAATAGCGCTGCAGTGATCGTTTTGTTGTTCTTGGGGTTTTTGACGCGCACACGTTCGGGCTGTGTCACATCAGGGTGGGCAACCCATATGCCGCCCAAAGACGGGCGGCCGTCCCATAGCCCGGGCTCAGACAGCTGAAAAACCTCGGGGGCTTCGACGTCATCTTTCGGGCTGCCGGCGGGTATGGGGAACAGGTCGGTCCGGCCTTCATTTTCTGTTTCAGAACTTTCGGCTTCTGCCGAGACATTGTCTGGGGAAAGCGCCTCGTCGCAACCAGCTAAAACCACGGACATAACGGCCAAAGCCGCTAACGCTCGCGGATGTGCGCGTGTCTCAGTCGCTCGCTTCATTTTGTCATCCCTTGCCTGATTGGGCCTCGTTTCCCGAGACCCGCCGCCGACTGCTGGTTCTGTATTGCCAGCCTGCTCCGGTCTTTCCTGCAGATCATAACGCGGGCAAAGTGTCATGGAAAGACCGCAGCAAGTGCTTCGGCAAGATTTCCCTATTTGGACTTGCCACCGCTGCGCGATGGCCTTAGACCCGGCCTCAAGCGGGGAGGTGGCAGAGTGGTCGAATGCGGCGGTCTTGAAAACCGTTGAACGTGAGAGCGTTCCCAGGGTTCGAATCCCTGTCTCCCCGCCACTCAGGACCGTCTCGTTTGATTTCCCGATTTAGAATTATCTGGTAATTCTAGTGGCTTGAAGCGCTGGCTGCATTCGGATTCCTGTCGATGAAATCGCTGGTGGTTTGATCTCGGGTGCATGATTTTGGCGAGGCTGCTTTAGACTGCAATCATCTGACTTTCGGCAAATCAAAGAAAACCAAAGAAAATCGGGCTGACGCTGCGATTTCGTTCGTATGTCCTTCATGCTTTTTTGTATGGCCGAGTTTGCCGGAACTGGTGCGTGAGGTCGGAGGTCTCGGTGTGAGATGTGTCTGCAGTTGCGTGTCAATAGAAACGTGAGGCAGGTGGGTCTGAGTCCAAGGGTCGCTGCCATGGAAGTTCACACTTAACTGCCTGAAACCATTCATGGCGCGTGGGGGATTCCCTGATTATTTACAAAAATTCCAGTTTTTCGTGAATGAATTTACAAAATTTTGTTTCAATACCGGTAATTTATTGAGAAATTTTCAGTCCGATTTCCATTATTGGAATGCACAAAAGTGCGTTTTCGTCTGCTGGAAGAGGAGCCAAAGGACGAAAAATGGAAATGGGAGGAATACATGACTAACAAAAATGTCACGCGCCGCGGCGTGCTGAAGTCTGGTGCCGTAGCAGGTTCCGGTCTGGCCCTGCCTACGATCTTTACGGCTTCGTCGGCCGCTGCCTTTACAAATGAACCGACTGGGTCATCCGTGACTCTGGGCTTCAATGTTCCGCAAACCGGACCTTATGCGGAAGAAGGCAATGACGAATTGCTGGCGCAGCAACTGGCGGTCGAACATCTGAACGGCGAAGGCGACGGAGGTTGCCTGAACACATTTTCGTCGAAAGCGCTGAAAGGGAACGGTATCCTCGGCAAGAAAGTCGAGTTCGTCACCGGCGATACCCAGACCAAATCGGACGCGGCGCGCGCGTCGGCCAAGTCGATGATCGAAAAAGACGGCGCGATCATGATCAACGGCGGGTCGTCCTCGGGCGTGGCCGTTGCGGTTCAAGGCCTTTGCCAAGAGGCAGGCGTTATCTTTATGGCCGGCCTGACCCATGCCAACGACACCACAGGCAAGGATAAGAAAGCCAACGGGTTCCGCCATTTCTTCAACGCCTACATGTCTGGTGCAGCACTCGCGCCGGTGCTGGCGGCTGAGATGGGCAAGGAACGTCGCGCATATCACCTGACAGCCGACTACAACTGGGGCTGGACTCAGGAAGAGTCGATCGTTGCCTCGACCGAAGCCTTGGGATGGGAAACGGTCAACACGGTCAAGACACCGCTCGCGTCGACGGACTTCTCGTCCTACATCGCTCCGGTTCTGAACTCGGGCGCGGACGTTCTGGTTCTGAACCACTATGGCGGTAACATGGTGAACTCGCTGACCAACGCGATCCAGTTCGGTCTGCTCGATAAGGTTGCCAACGGCAAGGACTTCAAGATCGTCGTACCGCTCTATTCCGAGCTGATGGCCGCCGGTGCAGGCGAGAACATCAAAGGTGTGCTGGGTTCGATGAACTGGAACTGGCAGTTGCAGGATGAGGGCACAAAGGCCTTCGTTAAATCCTTTGGTGAGAAGTACGGCAAGCCGCCGTCCAACTCGGCCCAGACTTGCTATGCGCAGGTTCTGCTTTATGCGGACGCGGTCGAACGGGCTGGTACGTTCAATCCATGCGGCGTTGTCGAAGCCCTGGAAGACTTTGAGTTCGACGGCTTGGGCAACGGTCCGACATGGTATCGCGGTGCCGACCACCAGTGCTTCAAGGACGTGCTGGTTGTGCGGGGCAACGAGAACCCGACCAACGCCTATGACACGCTTGAAATCGTCGAGATCACGCCGCGTGCGCAAGTCGAGTACGATCCGGAGCACCCGATGTTCGCCGGTGGCGAGCTGGGTAAGTGCAACCCGGGCGCGTAAGCAATTTGGCGCATGTCTGACTGCCGTTTCCGGCAGTCAGACTTCTTGTGGCCGGGCCTGTCGACCCGGTCGCGACCACTCAATCCACACTGACCAACCCTGAGGTGGGCCCAATGGACGCCATCCTACTGCAAATACTTAACGGTCTGGACAAGGGCTCGGCTTATGCGCTGATCGCGCTGGGTCTGACGCTGATCTTCGGGACGCTCGGCGTCGTGAACTTTGCCCATGGGGCCTTGTTCATGATCGGTGCGTTCTGCGCCGTCACTTTGCAAAAACTGCTGAACCTGAGTTTCGAAACTCTGGACGAAACCCAAAAAGACTTCCTGGGTAATCCGCTGAAGGTCGAAACCCCGTATGTCGAATACTGGTTCGGCCCCGAAGTCGGTGCAACGATCATCGACTGGTCCGTCCCTCTGGCCATCCTGTTCGCGATCCCGGTCATGCTGCTGGTCGGGTATGTGATGGAGCGCGGGCTGATCAAGCATTTCTACAAGCGTCCACATGCTGATCAGATCCTTGTAACCTTTGGACTTGCGATCGTTCTGCAGGAAATCGTCAAGTACTTCTTCGGAGCCAACCCGATCCAGACCCCGCCGCCCGATGCGCTGAGCGGGTCTGTCGATCTGGGCATCATGGTTGGGTTTGACCCGAATGCTATCATCTATCCGATCTGGCGGCTGGTCTATTTCGGATTTGCCGTTGGCATAATCGGGGCAGTGTTCTCGTTCCTGCAGTTCACCACCTTCGGGATGGTTGTTCGCGCGGGGATGGCGGACCGGGAAACCGTGGGCCTTCTGGGCATTAACATCGACCGCCGATTTACCATAATGTTTGGCATAGCTGCCGCTGTCGCGGGTCTCGCCGGGGTGATGTACGGGCCGTTGAACCCGCCCAATTATCACATGGGCATGGACTTTCTGGTCCTGAGCTTCGTCGTGGTTGTTGTGGGCGGCATGGGGTCGTTGCCAGGGGCTGTTCTAGCCGGGTTCCTTCTGGGGATACTCGAAAGCTTTGCGTCGACCACCTGGGCCACGACCACGATCCCGGGCATCAACCAAATCATCATCTACCTAGTCGCCATCATCGTGCTGCTGACGCGTCCGCGCGGGCTGATGGGGCGCAAAGGCGTGATGGAGGAATAACCCATGTTGGGACTGAACAAAAAAGATACCAGCCTGCTGATCATCGTCGCGCTTTTGACCTTGCTGGCCCCCTTCATCCTAAACCCGTTCCCGGAAGGCAGCGCCATGGCGCAGTTCAACGCGGGTTATCCGGACCTGATGCAGCGGTTCGTGATTTTTGGCATCTTCGCCATCGGGTTCAACATTCTGTTCGGCCTGACCGGGTACTTGTCCTTCGGTCACGCGGCCTTTCTGGGGGTGGGGTCATACTCAGCCGTTTGGATGTTCAAACTTCTTAGCTACAATGTCATTCCAGCCATCGCGTTGAGTGTCGTCGTCGCTGGATTGTTTTCGCTACTAATCGGATTTGTCAGCCTGCGACGCTCGGGTATCTATTTCTCGATCCTGACGCTGGCCTTCGCGCAGATGAGCTTTGCGTTGGCCTATTCGGTGCTCTCGAACCCCAAGTTTAATCTGACGAATGGCGAAACCGGTCTGCAGGTCTATGCGGACGATCCGCAAATCCTGCAGGGGGCGAACTCACCAGACCTGCCGCATCTGTTTGGTCTGCCGATGCGGGCGACCTATACGATGGATGTGGGCGCATGGAGTTTCGACTTTAACGCAGGCTATTACTTGTGCGCGGTGATCATGATGGTGGTGTTCTATCTAGCGATCCGCATCTTCCGCTCGCCCTTTGGCATGATGCTGCGCGCGGTGAAGTCGAACCAGCAACGGATGAACTATACCGGCCTGAACTCCAAGCCTTATACTTTGGCCGCCTTCGTGATCTCGGGCATGTATGCCGGTCTGGCCGGAGGTCTGATGGCCGCGATGGACCCGCTGGCAGGTGCCGAACGGATGCAATGGACCGCTTCGGGTGAAGTCGTCTTGATGACCATCCTTGGTGGTACGGGCACGCTGATCGGACCGGTTCTGGGCGCAGGTTTCATCAAGTATTTCGAGAACATCTTCTCGAAGATCAACGACAACGTTCTGCATAGCTGGTTCGCATTCCTGCCCGACGGGCTGGAGGACGCCGTGGTGTTCCTGATCCACCCGTTCATCGGCAAGGGCTGGCACCTGACGCTGGGCATATTGTTCATGCTGGTCGTCATCTATCTGCCGGGCGGTCTTGTCGAAGGTGGACAACGTTTGCTCAAGCGCTTCAAACGAAAGAAAAAAGATACCGATGACGCGCCGTCGGGCAAAACAGAACCGGCTGAATGAGGGGTGAGCAATGGCAATTCTAAGAGTCAAAGACGTCAGCAAACGCTTCGGTGGCCTCAAGGCGCTGACGGATGTGAACCTCAACGTCGAGGAGAACTCGGTTCACGCCATCATTGGTCCCAACGGCGCCGGAAAGTCGACACTATTGAACTGTCTGGTTGGCAAGCTGATGCCGGATACGGGGTCGGTGCTGTTCAACAACAACTCAGTTCTTGGGCTGGAGCCGTTCCAGATCAACCAGATGGGCATCAGCCGCGTGTTCCAGACGCCCGAGATTTTTGGTGAGCTGACGGTGATGGAGAACATGCTGATCCCGATCTTCGCGATGCGGGATGGCGCGTTTCGGATGCACGCCTATGAGACCATCGCCAACGAACGTGAGGTGGTAGAACAAGCCGAAGCCATGTTGGAAGAAATGAACATGGCCGACAAGCGCGAGATGAACGCGGCCTCTCTGTCGCGCGGCGACAAACGGCGACTTGAGATCGGCATGTGTCTCAGCCAGAACCCACGCTTGCTGCTGCTGGATGAACCGACGGCAGGCATGGCGCGGGCTGATACCAACAACACGATCGACTTGCTCAAACAGATCAAAGATGAACGCGACATTACCATCGCCATTATCGAGCATGATATGCACGTCGTTTTCAGCCTGGCCGAACGGATCACCGTATTGGCGCAGGGGACACCATTGGTCGAAGACACTCCGGAAAACATCCGCGGTAATCCCAAGGTCCGCGAGGCCTATTTGGGCGAGACTGCTGCGTAAGGAAAAGCTATGAACGAAAAACCTGACTTTTCGAAAAACGCCAATAGGGCCAGTACCGCGCCTGCGTTCCTTTCTGTATGGGACATGCACTCGTATTACGGCGAAAGCTATATCGTACAGGGTGTCAGCTTTAACGTGCACGAAGGCGAGATTCTTGCCCTGCTTGGACGAAACGGCGCTGGCAAAACCTCGACACTCCGGTCGATTGCCCGGGTTGGTGACCCCGAAGTAAGGCATGGTGAAATCTGGCTGGATCACAAACCGCTGCACAATATGACAAGCTACGAAGCGGCAGCTGTCGGACTTGGCCTGGTACCGGAAGACAGACGAATAATCCCTGGCTTGACCGTTGAGGAAAACCTCCAGCTTGCCCAGATTGCCCCGCCTGTCGGATGGTCCCTGGAACGGCTGTATGAGTTGTTCCCGCGCCTAGGCGAACGCAGGAAGCAAGAGGGGATTACATTGTCGGGTGGCGAACAACAGATGCTGTCAATCGCCCGAGCCCTTGCCAGAGATATCAAGGTCCTGCTTTTGGACGAGCCTTACGAAGGTCTGGCCCCGGTTATTGTCGACGAGATTGAAAAAACACTTGTGCACGTCAAGCAACAGGGCATGACCACGATCATCGTCGAGCAGAACGCTGTCCGCGCTTTGGAGTTGGCCGATCGCGCGATCATATTGGACACCGGCACGATCGTATTTGATGGGACGGCGAACGAGGTGCTTGAAAACACCAGTCTTCGCGAAGAGTATTTGGCGATTTAAGGCAGTCCGCGGATTCAGATTGTCGCCACCTTCCAAAGGCTGCGCGTGGGCGTTACTCGTCCAGTGCAGCCAAAAGGGTCTCGACCATGGCGCGATATCCCTCTCCGAACAGGCGGAAATGAACAAGTGCCGGCCAAAGCTGGTAGGCATGGCGTCGATGTTGCCAGCCTTCACCCAGATGGCCGTAGACGTCCCAAAACGCACCGGGCGGAGCACCAAACAACGTCAGCATTGCCAGATCGACTTCGGCATGTCCGTAGTAGCTTGCCGGATCAATAAGGTAGGCCTTGCCGTCCGCCGCGAAGTACACATTTCCGGACCATAGGTCGCCATGAAGTAGCGAGGGTCTGGGCCGGTCCGGCAAGAGTGCGGTGATACGGCGCTGCAGCTTTTCCAACCGCCGTGCGATGTCCGGCGGCAGCACATGGATGTCGGCCGCCAGGCGTTGTTCGAACCAAAACTCGGACCAGCGGTTTTTCCACCCGTTGTCGATCCGCATGTTCCCGAAGGCATAGTCGCTTTCCCAGCCGTATAGGTCGCCGGTTTCAGCATGGAGGACACGAAGTTGCGCCCCCAGATCTTGCCACATACCGTCGGATGATGGGACTTCGGGGCCGAGATCCTCAAGCACAAGAACGTCAGAGTTGCTGGCAATTGGCCGTGGGACATTTGCACCCGCCTCCGCCAGCACCCTCAGCATTTGCCCTTCGCGTTCCGGGTACGGGCCGGACTTAGCCACGATGTTTTTGCCCGAACCAAGCAGAAGACGCACCACCTCGGACAGGCCGCCCCCGTGCAATCTATGGCACGAGAGGACACTGTCATCCAGCAGTCGCGAGATGTGTTTTACTAAAAGGTTTTCAATGCCGTCGGACCTTTGGTTGTTCATGCCGGTTCAGAGCGCAGATTGCTAAAATCATTGGTGCCTTTTTTGTCCGCGCCGATCAACGGCTTCATTTGATGATACAAGAGTGAGGTTGGTTTGGTGTGCCGTCAGAAATTGGGGTCTGCGACCGGGTGCAGCCATGCAAAATGCGTGCTAGCGTCTCAGCCAACATCCCGAAACGGTTTAGGCACGCTTTGGTCAAAAACACAGACAATCCACTGGACGACTTGCTGCGCGCGCGCCTGCGAATACCAGTTGGGTCAGATATGAAGCTCGCAGGCCTGCGGCGCACGATGCAAGGCGTCGATGTTGTCAGCCGCGCCTTTACTGGTCAGGCATTCTTTGCCCTGCGAGAGACCGAACAAATTCTGCGAAAGCTTGATGGGCGAACCGGACACGAACTGATCCGAGCCGTCCTGGCGATGAACGGTGGGACCACGATCAACGCTCATGGGCTTGAGAATGTTCCCGCCAACGGTCCTGTCGTCATCGGTTCCACACATCCCATCGGCACATTTGATTTTCTGGCCCATGCTGGCGCTTTGCTCGACCACCGGCCCGATTTGAGGGTTGTCGCCGGGCGCGAAACTGAACGGTTTCTTGGACGCGACCTGATCGTTCCGGTGGATTTGGACCGAAAGGACAAGGTCCTGACCGCGCGGCAAACCCGAGCGGGCATGCTGAAGCATCTGCAAGCCGGTGGTGCGCTTGTTGTTTTTGGATCGGGGCGGGTGCCCATTATGAAAAACGGGCGTTTGATCGAACCGCCTTGGCGCACAGGGGTGACGCGCGCCTCTGCCGACATGGGCGCGCCTGTTGTTCCTGCCTCTGCCGATATGCGCAACTCCCGGCATTACTATCGGACACGGCGTTTGGCGGCGTTGTTAAGCGGTGGTAACGACGAGGTCGGGCGCAGGGTGTCCTCGCTGCGATACGTTTCGGAACTGATTGCCAAACTGGGTGGAACTTATGATGTGTATTACGGCCCCCCGCAGCCTGCAGGAACTGCGCCGAAAACCCTGAAAAGCCTGGCAGAGGGATTGGTGCCCGGGCTTTACCATGCCTAGATCATGCCCGGCGGGTGGTTTCTCAGGTAATCTACCATAGCCATTGGGGGGCAACCTGGTTGTTTTGAAAGGACGGGGCCATCAAATAGGATTGGTGACAAAGGGGGACGACGCATGGACATAAAACCACTTACCGGAGGATTGGGGGCAGAGATCCTTGGGGCTGATATTCGGTGCGAGGATCAATTCGAAGAGATCCGATCCGCCTTTGCAGAATATTCTGTTATTGTCCTAAGAAATCAAAGCATCAGCCCGGAAGAGCATTTGGCGTTTGCACGCCGGTTTGGCTCGATCAACGTAAACCGATTTTTCAAGCCCGTGGAAGGACATCCCGAAATCGCGACAGTTCTGAAGGAAAAGGACCAGAAGGAAGCTGTTGGCGAAGGCTGGCACACGGACCACTCCTACGATCAGGAACCGGCCATGGGCTCGATCCTCCATTCATTGGACATTCCGCCATACGGGGGCGATACACTGTTTGTGTCGATGGCTTCGGCCTATGAGGCCCTGTCGTCCAAGATGCGCGGTTTTCTTGACGGATTGTGGGCCGTGCATTCCTCGCGCCATGTATTTGGCACCGATACGCTGGACACAGAAGCGGCCAAAAGCGGCCGGTTGGGCAATGCCCATGCAGCCACGCAAGACGCCGTGCATCCCGTGGTCATAACGCATCCGCTCAGCGGTCGGCGTGGGTTGTTCGTCAATCCCGTATTCACCACGGAAATCAAGGGCCTCAGCAGTGAAGAATCCGCTGCGGTGCTGGGGATGATTTACGATCACTGCAAGCAACCAGAATTCCAGTGCCGTTTACGTTGGCGGGCAGGGGACGTCGCCATTTGGGATAACCGAGCCACGTGGCACAAGGCGATCAACGACTACCACGGTTTTCGGCGTCTCATGCATCGGGTTACAGTGGAAGGTGTTGCGCTGTCTCCGTAGCGCAGCGGGGCCTATTCGGCATTCATCAGCCTAATCCAAATCGTAATGTCGGCCAGCCGTCAGCGATCATTTTTAAGCGTATGGTGCTATTTCAACCGCGCCCAATTCAACTCGGTTTCCGCAGGTTTCCTGATACAGGGCCACAGCTTGCCCGATCTTTTGATCGGCGGCGTTGATCATCGATCCGAGCGTAAGTAGGGGGCTGCAAATACGCATTCCTCCCCTTCGAAATACGTAAAAGTTTTACACCGAACACTGGATTACTTGTCTTCCAGCGGTCAATTTTTTATACTGGTTTGTGCATTTATTTTTGAATTTTTGATGTTCACGAGTGTATTTGGTTTGCCCGAGTTGTGACAGCGAAGAGCATGTTCCGGCGGCCAGTTCGGGGGTATTGATGACAAAGGCCAGCGATCCAAAAGCTCGCCCACAAGTTGCCAAGAATGACGCTAACAAAGTGTCGGGTATTTATGACTTTGTGCAATCTCCTGAATGGCAGGAGGTGCTTGAAAAAGCTCGGATTCAGCAGGAAAGCAACCCCGCGGCTGGCAAGGCGAACGGCGGTGCAGCGCAACCGTCTTCCCCGGACAGCAACAAAACTCAGAACTCAACCGCAGGTTCGCAACCAGCAAGCGCGCAGAATGTGGCCGCCGGGCAGCCGGGATCTGCTGGTAAACCGGCTCAAGCACCCAATACTCGCCAATCCGGTGAGTCGGCTCAAGGAACAACTGCAAGCGGTGCAGGCGGAAAAACCGTCAACAATGACAGCGGTGCGACCGATAACGTTGCACACGAAAAACATGGTGATACCAGCGCTGCGCCGCCCAATGACGCGCCCGTGCCGGGGATCAATCCCGACAGTGTTTCTGAGGATCTGCCTAACTCAGAGCCCAGCCTGAAGCTGTCCGAAGATGAGGTCGCGGACCGTCTACGCAAGAATCTAATTGAAAGGATTGAGGATCAGAAACGATCTCGTCGCAAGACGCGGTTGGGTCTGGTCGCCGCAGGGTGCGGCATCGGTGTGGCTGCATCGTCCTCGATTTTTTTGATCTTGTCCGGATTGAACGGGTCTGGTCCGACCGAAAATGCGGATCAGACAAGTCAAGAAGCCGTGGCACCGAGTGCGGTTGCACAACAAGACGTTGAGATGACCGAGAACCTTGCGCCGACTGCAGGCATTGCAAGCGGAACAGAGGATCTGACGGTAAGGTCCGCGACTGTGTTCGATACGTCATCGGATACGCCTTCGCCGGGTGGCGACACTGACGGTTCGGAAGACTTGGCGTCACTGTCGCTTCCCCAGTCGGAACCTGCCGGTGCTGAGCCAGAGCTTTCAAGCTCGGCTCCCAGTGTTTTGTCCTTTGTGCCAACCCTTATTCAGCCGCCACTTCCGATAACCCTGCTCAGCTATCGACCCCGGCCAGAGGTGAATCTGGGTTTCGTCGGGCTTCAAACCTCTCCCGAGATTTTCAGCACGTCCGTCGCTTTTGTTGAAACAACTGTGACAGAGGCAGCGCTTGAAGAATTCTCGGAAGGTGCAACCAGAACAGCAACAGCTACTTTGACGGCAATTCCTTCTCCGGTGGTTCCGGTCCAACCTGACGCCTTGAGCTATGCAGCGTCGCAAGTGCCCTTGGATATCGTCGAGACAGGGCCAGAACAAGTAGGTTCTTATCAGCCGGAATTGGACCTCGTGATCAATCTGGCAAATGATCCGATGCTTTTCCTGCCGGACGTCGTGGCCTCATTTGAAATCGAACAGCCGCCGGAATTGCGCGTGTTACCTGAACCAGACGCAAGCGAGTTGAGCACGGTCGCATTAGACCCGGCCACGCAGCCAGAGGACTCAGGGCGTGCTGCCGAGGTCGTGACAACAGTGCCATCCGAGCCTCTGCCTGAGCCGGTAGAACTGGCGGCACTACGTGTTGCGCCTGAGCTATCTGATGCGCCGGCACCACTGGCCACGCCGGCCCCTTCCGAGACATTGTCTGCGTTGGATGCACCAAGGCTTTCGGCAGCGCCTGGCTCGCTGGAGACGCCGAACGCGCCTCGAGTACCAATTCCGTTGGATGCCGTAGTGTCCTTGGCACCCTTGCTGCAAGAGGCGTCCGCGCCATCAAAACCGATTGAACGAACAGCATTGCCGGGTGATGCGATCACCCCATCGGAACCAGCGCCTGCTCCGGCAAATACGGTTGTGGCCTTCCGGCTTTATGCGCCATCCAACGTGCCGCAGGGCGTTGTTGATTCTGTTGTGACGAACCTGACGTCAACGGGGCATGAGCTGAGCGGGCAGGCGCGCGTGGGTTTCGGGATCACCCAGTCAAACGTTCGCTTCTATCACAAGCAGGACGAGGAAAGGGCCGCCGCCCTTGCCAAAGACGCCGGGGCATTGTTGCGTGATTTCACCGGTGCCAATGTCAAAACTCCAAGCGGTATCATAGAGTTATGGCTATCAGGGGAAGGCTCCGGCGTTGCCCGGGTCAAGCGGACCGCCCCGCGCAGTACGGTCAGAGCCCAGGCTCCCAGCCGCGTAAATCGACTCAGAAGTCAGGTTCTGAGCAAACTAAAAAAAGCGACCACCCAATGACGGTATTTTGAGCTATACTAAGAAGGACTGATTCAATTTTGTGTACTGTTAATTATTTCCGACGAGGTATCCACAATGACGGATAGACGACTTATCGGCATCGTAACTGCTCTGCTATTGTTATCGACGACCCAAAATGCACGTGCTGAGATTACGCTTGAGCATCTGCTGGCCATTGACCAAATGCTGTCCACCAATGACATACAGGCGCTATATTCCTACCTCGATAAAAACCCCGAGCTTTTGACCGGCGAAGATGAACTATCGCTGGAGCTGCGGAGCTTTCACGAGGTCGCGTCGGTTGGCGATCTGGATTTCAGCTATGCCTCCAGCGCACCGGCCAGCGGTGAGAGCCGCTCGGGCGACGACGCAGACGCAGTCGCTGCCTCGTTGCAACACTGAGCCGGATGTCGGAAATGCCTGCTTTCGGGCGATCGAACATACCTAAGATTGCCTATGTCATTGAGCCGCGGTTTTCTGGCGGGACGTCTGCGGCTGTAGCCGCCGAGTTGCCGCTGGCCGCAGAATTCGGCCAGGTGGTCGTGCATGCAATCACATCCAAAACATTTGGGAACAACCAACACGTCGCACCTGTCCTGCGACGGATGCTGGACGAATTGAACATTCCAATCATTTGGGACGCACCCCGGATCACCGCCGATTTCGTTTTCTTGCACAATCCGTCTTTTCTGAAATTTCAGGACACGCTTGGCACAAAGATCATTGCCAGAGAACTGTATGTGATTACGCATGAGAATTTTCTGCGCCCGGGTGGGGAAGAGGGGTTTGATGTTTCAAGCTGCCTGCGCCAGATCGAAGCCTCGACAATTTCGCTGAGGAAATCACTCGCGCCGATATCTCCGTATAACCGCAAAGGTGTGGTCGACTGGTTGGCAACGTCCCGTATGGCACGGCAATGGGACGTTTTGGGTTCCGATTGGTTCAATATTTGCGAAACCGAGATGAGCGCGCCGAGTGAAGACCCTCAGGATCGCCGCGGGCGACATTCACGACCCGGGTTCGAGAAATTCCCTGCCATTGCAGATTTGGATAGCTGTTTTCCAAGCCATTCTCAGTCCAATGTAATTCTTGGAGCGGATGCTTTGTTGAATGCCCGCGTACTTCGCGCGCATTGGACCTTGCTTCCCTTTGATGCCATAACTGTGCAAGAGTTCTTTGGAATGATTGACTTTTTTGTATATTTTACGGCGCCGACCTGGCAGGAAAGCTTTGGTCGCGTTGTGGCCGAAGCGGTGGCAGCGGGTAAGGTGGTTCTGACCAACCCCGAAACTGGTGCCACGTTTGGAAATGCCGTACTGACTTGCCAGCCATCACAAGTGGATACGATCATTGCCGATCTGATCGCTTATCCGCAGAAGTACCATGAGCAGGTGGCCAAGTCGCAGGCGGCTCTTCAAAACTACTCTGCTGGGAATTTCAAGGCGATGCTGTCGGGCATACTATCCGCCGACAGCGGGGTGAATACATGATCTATGTGGAAGTTGGCACACGCTCATTGCGGTCGTTTGACACGCAGTTGATCTTTGCCGAACAGCTTGCTGCACTTGGCTATAATGTATGCATTGATGCGGACTATCTGCCAGAGGATGCAGGGCGTGGCAGGATTTATGAGGCGGCCAAGTTCCTTGTCGACCCGGATGAGCACAAGGCGCTAACCGTTTTCGTTCTGGGTGCCGAAGAGATCGACGATTTTCTTCTTGCGTCGCTTAGGAACAAACAACTCGCCCCGAGTGTCCCAGTGATTGCAACCGGTCGTTTTATGACCCAGCAGAGTTACATCGCGGCCAAGGCCCGGTTGGCGTACGCGCTTGGGCGCGAAGCCCAGGTGATTGACCTGACGGATTTTCAGCCGCGCCCTGTGCTGCCATCGACCTCAAGCCCATTGGTCGCGGATATTCGGTCTGTATCACGGCGGCCCAACAGGGCGGTGCCGAACGTGACAGCTGTTCTGGGCTCGATGGAACTGGACAACCCCGAGACGCTGTCATGCTTTTCCCGCATGAGCATCCAGAGTGGCTATAATCTGAAGCTCATAGTAAGCGGCGCGCAGAATGAGGCGATCAAGGCGTCGCCTTTTCACGATTTGCCGACCTACCTTTATACCGGCCTGTCACCGCTTACCCTGGCGAATTCGGCGGATATTCTGGTGATGTTCGGGCAGGGAATTGCCGGCGTTCGCATGGCCGCTTTTGCAATCGAGTTGATTGCTGCCGGCGGCGTTGCCATTGATTGCACGGAAGATGAGGTCCTGATGTCCTCTGGCGCACCTGCATTGCTGGGGCCCAAAACGCCATTTGCACTGGATGGGTATCTGATCGGCAATGTGATCGACAACGTGCCGCAAATTGTCGAACAAGCCTCAAAATCTCAGTGGTTGCACACGGTCGACATTTCTCGTCTCGAAGCGGCTGCGGGCCTGAAGCCGAGACAGCGTCTGGCAGAACAGGACAAACCTAAAACTCTGTTCTTCCCGACGAACGGGGTGGGGCTGGGGCACGCGCAGCGATGCACAAACATCGCCCGAGAAATGCCGGACAGCACGACCAAAATGTTCGCGGCTTTTCCAAGCTGCGTACCCCTTGTCCGCCGTGAAGGTATCGACTGTATTCCGTTGGTTCAGCGTATCGATACGAAGACCAACTCTGAAGGCAATGACGTTCTTACATATCGGCGCCTCAGTGCGGCGCTTCAGGAAAATGATACATTGGTGTTTGACGGAGGCTATGTGTTCGACTCCGTCTATCGGGTGATCCGTGAGCGCAAGCTTTCGGCCGCTTGGATCCGACGTGGATTGTGGCCTGAAGGCCGGTCGCGCCAGACCATGCTGCGCCGCGAAGGTGTGTTTGACCGCGTCATCGTGCCCTCTGAGGCGTTTGACGAACTAAACGACGCATACAGCTATGGCGATCACGTTCACTATGTGGGGCCAATTGTGCGTCAGGTGGAACAGTCTGCGGCAGAAAATGAGCAGCTCCGGGCTCGGCTGGCGGAACGTTTCGGGCGTGATTTCAAGCACCTGGCCGTCAGCATGTTGGGGGGTGGTGTCGCCTCGGACCGGTCTGCGCAATTGCAGGCAATCTCGGGTATGCTTGAGGCGCGTCAGGATTGTCTGCACCTGATTGTTACGTGGCCCGGAAGTACGGTCCAGCCCGCCGCATTTGGATGGAAAAACACCCTTGTGGTGCAGACTTTAGAGGCGACTAAGCTTAGCCTTGCCGCGGACGTTGTCATTTCTGCTGCGGGATACAACTCGGTCCTTGAGATGCTGTATCATCGCATTCCGGCGATATTTATCCCGCAGTCAGCACCCTATCTGGACGATCAGGAACGACGCGCCACAGCTATGGCCGACCGTGACCTGTGCGCCATCATTACCGAACGGGAATTCATGACGCTTGAACGTACGGTCACAGACTGGCTGGATCATGACGGTGCCGAATACCACAAATCCGCCTTGAACAGTTTTGAGTTGCCTAAGACGGGGGCTGTCAAAGCCGCCGAATTGCTGACCGAATTGGGGGCCAGATATGACCAGTGATCCATGGTTCGAAATCCTTAGCAGAGCGTCGCCAAATCGGCCCGAGCCGCTGGACGACCTGATCAACGAGGGCCGGGACACCAAGCCAATAGGCAAGGTTGTGTTCCCGAACATGCGCCTCGCACCATCGCTTATGCTGTGGGACCGTGAACCGGGTGGACCAGTGCATATCGGTGTACGTGTGCACGAGCCGCCGGAAACGCCGTATCGTGTTGCAAGGCTTCTGGCCGCCGCCGCGTTGGAGCGGGAGGTCTTTCCGGTCATTCTTAGCCGCGTTGACTATTGCGGGCTTGAACGTTTTGGTTTTCGGGTCGAACGCATTCCAGAAGAGCAGGCAGCAGCACAGGCCGCCGAGGAAGAAATCAGAAAGTACTGGGATCTGGCGATTATAATCGACGGGCATGAAATCGGCCTGCTGAGTTAACAAGACGCTGTGTAAGGGTGGGGAACGCCTTGTGAAAATCATAACCGGCGGACAAACAGGCGTTGATCTGGCGGCGTGGCAATTCGCACTGGAAAACGACATCCCCTATGGCGGCTGGGTTCCGAAAGGTCGCTTGAACGAGGCGGGTCGCATTCCAGATCGCTTCACCGGTTTGACTGAAACGCAGTCCGAAGATGTAGCGGAACGCACAAGGTTGAATGTTTTGTCTTGCGATGCGTTGCTGGTGTTCCTCGATGGATCAAGCAGCCCCGGAACGCAACTGACCATCGATTTCGCACACAAGACCGGAAAGCCATGCTTGGTTGTGGATCTGCGTCAGCAAGCCGAAATCTGTGTTCGTGAGGTGAAGCCTTGGATCATGGCGCGACCCAACGCTGTTTTGAACGTTGCAGGCCCCAGAGAAAGCGAAGCCCCCCAGATCGGCGCAAAAGTGACGGCGGTACTGCGTCAATCGGTTTTGCCAAATAGCACCGACAAATAGTCAAACTCGGGGTCGGGGAATACGACGTTTCGCCAGTAGGCGCGGCGCCGATCGGTTGCTAGGGTTGAGGCACCCTGATTGCGAAGGCCATAGTTTATGTTTGCAAAATCTGCCGGACAGATTGATTTCGACAAGGTTCTGATCGTCGATGACCATCCATTGTTCTGCGATGCTTTGTCGATGACGTTGCAAAGTATCGCTCGTATTGGTGAAATCAAGACCGCGGACAGATTGGAAAATGCGATTGCTCTGATTGCCGGTGGTTTACGGCTTGATGCGATCGTGCTGGATCTTAACCTGCCGGATGTGGATGGGCTTGAGGGGCTGATGCGTGTCAAAGCCGCCACAGATGCACCGGTCATCGTGGTGTCGTCGATCTCTGAGAATCGTGTGATCAGTCAGGTGATCCGCGCGGGTGCCTCAGGCTATGTGCCCAAGCACAGCCAGCGCGATGTGTTTCGCACGGCATTTGAGACCGTCCACTCAGGTGGCGTCTTCGTGCCGGACGGCTATGTGCTGATCGAAGACGAGGCGGGTGCCGAAAACAGCGACGCTGCCAATCGTCTTGCCACGTTGACCAATCAGCAATCGCGTATTCTGCAGCTTATCTGTGAGGGCAAGCTGAACAAGCAAATTGCGTTTGATCTGTCCATCGCCGAGACCACAGTCAAAGCGCATGTGACTGCAATCATGCGCAAGCTTGGCGTCCAAAGCCGCACGCAGGCTGTACTGCTGGCCAAGAAAGCTTCTCTTGCCAGCGTCTTGCAAGAATAAGCCCAAGCGCCATATCTTAGCGAAACGTCGCGCTTGAGGGAGGAGAGCACGATGAACCAAGCCGTTGGGTGGGCGACAGCTGCTGCCCGAACGCCAGGTATCGTCAAAACGGGTTTTGTACATCGTGACACGGATCAGGCGGTCAGAAAACTCGCCGAATCTCTGGGCGGTGCACCCCTCTCATTGGTTGTTCTTTTTGTAAGCCCAGGTGCAGATGCGGCAGCGGTTGTTTCCGACGCGGACCAAGCCTTTGCGCCCACTCCTGTGATCGGCTGTACCACTGCGGGTGAACTTGCAGATTGCGGTTATAGCGAAGATCAGATCGTTGCTGTTGGATTCCCATCATCGCATTTCGAAGTTCGGACCCTGCTGGTGCCGAACCTTGAGGAGTTTTCTGCGCAGGACATCATTGACCAGATGATCTGCAATCGTAACGATATGGCGGTGTCCGAACCGGATTGGAAACACGAGTTTTCCTTTTTGATGATCGACGGGCTGTCGACGAAAGAGGATGCGTTGACATCGGAACTCGCCGTTGGACTGGGGCCGGTGCCCTTGTTCGGTGGGTCGGCGGGGGACGGAACCCGTTTCGGTGCAACCTATGTGATGAAGGACGGTCAGGCCATGCAGAACGCGGCTGTCCTGACGCAGGTTCGTACACGCTGCCCGGTCAAAGTATTCAAAACGGATCACCTGGTGCCGACAGCGCGGCGCATGGTTGTGACCAAGGCCGACCCTACAAACCGCGTGGTTCAGGAAATCAACGCTGAGCCGGCCGCACGCGAATATGCCCGTCTGCTTGGCAAAGACCCGGAACAGCTGACGACCTTTACCTTTGCGGCCCACCCGGTGGTTGTTCAGATCGGTGGCCAGCATCATGTGCGGGCCATTCAGCGTGTCGCGGGCAACGGTGACCTTGTGTTCTTTTCGGCGATAGATGAGGGGCTGGTTCTTACGCTGGCAGAACCTCGGGACATGGTTTCGCATCTTGAGGAAGAAATCGCCGTGCTGACACAGACCGCCCGCCCGGACACGATCCTTGGCTGTGATTGCATCCTGCGCCGTCTTGAAGCGCAGGAAAAGCAGATGACTGGCGAGATTTCCCGCTTACTGTCCGAAAACCATGTTGTTGGGTTTTCGACCTATGGTGAGCAGTATAACTCGATCCATGTAAACCAGACGCTGACCGGCGTCGCGATTTATCCTCCGGAAGACGGGTAGGCGATGATTGAATCTCTGACCGACCCAAATGATCCGATTGATCGGCAGAATGAAAAGCTGCTGAAAATCGTTGCGGCGCTGATGCGGCGGGTTGAGGAATCAACCAACGCCTCGGGAGCGGCCTATGCTCAGTTTCAGCGGGCCGCCATGCTTGAACAGGAAGTGCGGGCGCGGACGGATGATCTTGAGCGTGCGTTAGAATTGCTCAATGACTCGAACGCCCGTCTGGCGCAAGCCAATCAGGAAACCGAAGCCGCCCGCGCAGACCTCGCCAATGCGATCGAGGCGGTGCAAGAGGGGTTTGCACTGTTCAACCGGGATGAGGAAATGGTGCTGTGCAATAGCCGCTTTGGCCTGCATATGCCCGATATTCAGGCCAAGCTGACCCCCGGATTGCGCTTTACTGACTATGTTGGCTTGGTCAGCCAGTCAAAGTTCCTGTCTCTGCCAGAGGTTGTTTCACCAGAGGATTGGGTGAAACGGCGCATCGCGCGCCATTCTGAGGATCACGTGGTCTTTAACAT
The DNA here is from genome assembly GCF_013033965.1 of Ruegeria atlantica. Classification (GTDB taxonomy): domain Bacteria; phylum Pseudomonadota; class Alphaproteobacteria; order Rhodobacterales; family Rhodobacteraceae; genus Ruegeria; species Ruegeria atlantica_D. The sequence continues at coordinate 62,748 of NZ_WQFE01000001.1, read as the reverse complement.
CCGCCTTAGCGGCAGCCGCTGGATGCAGGTGTCCGAGCACCGAACGCCGGATGGCGGCACCGTTATTCTGCAGACGGATGTGACGGACATCATGCGGATCGAGCGGCAGGAAAGGGACCGCATCCTCGATGATAAAGCACGGCTGATCCGCGCGACACTGGAGCATATAGATCAGGGGGTCTGTATCTTTGACAGCAAGCTGCGACTTGTCGGCTGGAACAACCGCGCCAGCGAGCTGTTGGCCATTCCCAACGCGCAATTTCAGATGGGCGCGCAGTTCCAGACGTTGTTCCACCGATTAAGCGCGACCATCAGCTTTGAGGGTGGCGTGAGCGATGCCAATCTGCTGGCCTGGGTTAATCGTTCGACCGAGCGTCCGCCGCTGCAATTCCAGATGCATAGCGGCCGTGCCAAGATACTGTCGGTCTTTGCGCAGGAAATGCCAGACCGGGGTTTTGTGATATCTTTCACCGATGTGACTGCTGAACGAAAATCCGCGCAAGCACTGGTCGAAGCCAAGGAATTGCTGGAGCAGCGCGTTGCATCGCGGACGATGGAGCTGGCGGACGCCCTGAACGAGGCAGAGCGCGCGAACGCATCAAAATCACGCTTTGTCGCAGCCGCCAGCCACGATCTGTTACAGCCTCTGTCCGCTGCAAAACTCTACGTCTCGACGCTGGGCGGAGGATTGGCTGAGGCCGACGCGCGGGACGTTGCGGCCAAGGCAGAAAGCGCGCTTAACAGTGTAGAACACATTCTTGAGGCGCTGCTGGACATTTCAAAACTGGATTCTGGGCGGGCATCCGTTCATTTATCTTCGGTCCCGGTCGGAGATCTCTTTTCCCAGATGGAAGACGCTTTTGGGCCGATGGCACAGGCCAAGGGTCTCGGATTGCATTTTGTTGGCACTGGCGCGGTGGTCAGAAGCGACGCCAGCTACCTGCGGCGCATTCTGCAGAACCTGTTGTCAAATGCGATCCGGTACACAGAAGCGGGTCGGATCCTGGTCGGTGTCAGGCGGAGGCGCAAAACCTTTTCGATTCAGGTTTGGGATACAGGCATCGGTATTGCGCCCGATCAAAGAGACATTGTTTTTCAAGAGTTTAAACGGGTTCATTCAGATGCTAGTGCGGCGGACGGCATGGGCTTGGGTCTTGCCATTGTGGAACGCGCCTGTGGGTTGCTGAAACACCCGATACGCCTGCAATCCGAACCGGGGCGAGGAACCGTTTTCTCGATCGATGTTCCATCAGCGGATGAGGCACGTGATGAACAGAATAACGGGAAGGCCGCCATACAGCCTCCTTCGGACGTGTTGCATAGAACTGTCGCGTTGCTAATAGAAGACGATGACGCCCTGCGTGGCGCGCTGAGTATGGCGATGGAAAATTGGGGCGTTCAGGTGCTGGAAGCGGCCAGTAAAGCCGAAGCTGCAAGCCTGCTGCACGAGATCGGGATTTTACCCGATGTCATTATCGCCGACTACCAATTGAAGAGCGGCAAAACCGGGACCGATGCCATTGCCGAATTGGCGCACGAATTCGGACAACTGCCGGGTTGCATCATTTCCGCTGACCGTTCGGCCGAATTGGTAGCCCATTGCAAAACGGCGGGTTATCCACTGCTGCATAAGCCGATTGATGCGCAGAGGCTAAAGATGGTGCTTGGAGCCTCGGTCAGATAATGGGTCAGGGCGTTGTCTGCTTGCCAACGGTTCGTATCATTTGCCGAAAGTAGAACCTTGGCGCCACACGGTTCAGCAAATTGGCAATCCGAGCGATCCGACCAACCGGGATGTAGTCCTTGTTCCGCTTGAGACCATTCAAGATCACCCGTGCAGCCGCATCCGGCTCCATGTAGTCGATGCCATCCGAGGCTGAACCGGGGCGAACAAACCCAGCGCCTGCAGCCTCTGGTCGCCCGATATTGGTCGCCACAAAGGATGGTGCAGCGATGGCGACGCGGACCTCGTGCGCCGCTTCTTCGGCGCGGAGGGATTTGAAGAACCCCTCCATCGCGTGTTTGCTGGCTGCATAGGCGGTGCGGTGAATGAGCGGCGCAAAGCCTGCGACGGAAGAGATCGCAAGATGCGTGCCCTTGGCTGTCCTGATAGCATCCAGGAAATGCTGCGCGCAGCGAACGGCTGCGAAATAGTTGATTTCGAACAGGTTACGGTGCGAGCCCATATCGCTGTCAGAAAACGCTGAGATTTGCGAAACACCTGCATTGTAGATGACCAGATCAACGGACTCTCTTGCTGCAATGATCCGGCTACAAATGTCTTTGCACTGGTTGGCGTCTGTCAGATCGCACGCATAGGTGCTGACGTCGTCCAGACTAGCAAGCGCGTCAAGCTCGGGGCCGGGCAGGTCGATCAAAGCCGTATGCCAGCCGTCTTCCCTCAACGCGGTGGACAAGGCGCGGCCCAATCCTCCTGCACCACCGGTAATAACTGCGGTTGGTTTCATTGGGCGGCCTCCCACCAGTGTTGGAATGCTTCTGCGCTTGAAAGTTTTGGGTGATAGCCAAATACACTTTTTAGCGCGGCATTGTTCAAAACGGGGCGATACAAAAGAAACCGCACTTGTTCCGGCCCATAGCGCGACAGGCGCAGCGGACGGGCAACGGATAGAACAGCTTTGACCACTAACGGGGGCAGCCAACGCACCGATTTGCCCATTTGTGATGCGATCTGCGACACGGTCATCGCTCCATCGCCCGCTACGTTGAATACTCCGGCAGGTCCGTCTGTGGCCGCACGCACCAGAATATCGGCCAGATCCTCGTCCCAGATAAACACAAAGGGGCTGTCGTGCCCATTCAGACCCAGCAGGCGGGGTTTGCGAAACAGAGCCGTTATCTGGTTTTCAACCTTCCGGCCCAGAACAGTGCCCACACGCAAAACAACTTGCTCCAGATCAGGCGCGGTGCCTCTGGCATCAGTCAGCATCTCTTCGACCAAACGCTTGTGCCAGGAATACGGGAATTCCTGGTTGCCTCGTATCGCATCCGTTTCACGCAAGGGAACCGGGTTATCGGCATGATATCCGTATGCAGCACCCGATGATGTCACCACCAGACGCTTAACTCCGGCGGCAATCGCCGCATTCAGTACATTCCGAGTGCCTTCGACGTCGACCTGATACTCATGCTCTCTGGTCGAACCCGGACCGGGGGTCACGATGGATGCAAGATGCACGATTGTGTCTGGTCCCTCAGCCAGAACAACGTTGAGAGGCGCGTTGCCGGTGACATCCATCCGAACGAACCGCGCATTGACTGGCAGGTCGGCGGGCGGACGAATATCGGTCGCCGTGATCGTGACATCGGCGCGGTTGCCCAATCGCTTTAGCAAGGCAGTGCCCACTGCGCCGGCGGCTCCGGTGATCAGGATGTGGCGCATTCGGGCACCTCTCGTCTTGCAAAGAACGCGGCCAGAGCCAGCCCCGAGATTGCGTGCCAAATACCCCAAAGTGCTGCGGCCACGGCCATGCCGCCGAGCCCGCCGAAAAAGGCGAAAATCAGGATAAGGCCAAGGCCCGAATTCTGTATTCCTGTTTCGATTGTGACAGACCGGCGGTCGCGTTCCGACAGATTGGCGGCGGTCGCGGTCAAATACCCTCCCATGAACGCCAGTGCGTTATGGAGGATGACGATTCCGATGATTGCTGTGGCAAAACGCTGGAAATTCGCCCAATTCGCGGCAAGCGCCACGATGATGAACGCGATGAAGATCGCCATCGAGAGCCACTGCATCGGACGCCGGATTTTGTCGGCGACGGCTGTGAAACGCGCGTTGACCAACATGCCAAGGATAAGGGGCAGGACCAGCATGAAGCCGACTGTAATGGCCACTGCGACCGGGTCGATCTCAGTTCTCTGCAAGATTTCCCGAGTCGGGGCGTAAAGGTTCCCCCACAGTGCTACATTCGCCGGTGTTATCAGGATCGCGCCCACGGTCGCAAAGGCGGTCATAGATACCGAAAGCGCGACGTTCCCGCCAGCACGGTGCGTCATGAAGTTTGAGATGTTCCCACCCGGGCAGGCCGCAACAAGGATCAGTCCCATCGCGACCGAGGGGAGTGGATTGACCACCAACAGCATCAGGAAAGTAAGTGCCGGTAGAACCAAAAACTGAGAAGCCAACCCAACAAGCAGCGGTTTTGGACCGCGCAGGATGCGGCGGAAATCTTCCATCCGAAGATCCAGAGCAATCGAGAACATGACGACCGCGAGGATCGCATTCAACAGCCTCAAGTTCCCGGCGTCGAAGTTCAACGCAACGTCGTCGATCCCGGTCATGGCTGGGCCGCCTTCAATGCCGCGATCTGCCTGGTCACCTCACCGCGATAGGTCGCCTTGTCCACGTAGTATGCCATCCGAGGCAGGTCGATATAGTTCATGCCGCCGGTCGCACGCTCGAATTTCTTGGATTTGGTCGCGTGGATCGCCTTTGCGGCAGAGTTACCGGACCTCAGCCCGGCAATATAGCGCGCTACCATCTCGGCCTGCTCATGCCGCCCTTGCCAGCCCAGGCCAGATGCCTCGATCATGCCCAGAACGAACAGGTCATCGCGGGTCGGGTGCATACAGTTCAGATACAGATGCGGGGCGTCCCCCTGCCAGTTCAGATGCGCCTTGTCGATGAATGGGTAGTGCAATTTGTACCCGGTTGCGGCCAGAACCATGTCGTAGTCGGCGCTGCTGCCGTCTCGGAAATACAGGGTCTTGCCGTCGAAGCGTTCAATATCCGGGCGCACTGTCAGATCGCCATGTCCAGCGTGGAACAGGATCAGCGAATTTACGACGGGGTGGGACTCATAAAGGGCATAATCTGGCTTGGGAAAGCCATACTTCTGCGGATCACCCACGAACCATTTCAGGATTGTGCCGTCGACCTTGCGCTTCAGCCACATAGGCAGTTTGATTTTCCCACCCATCGTATCGGCGGGAACGCCGAACACGTATTTGGGAACAAAGTAATACCCCCGACGCATCGAGATATCGCAGGACTGCCCGTGGTGAATGGCGTCAACAGCGATGTCGCAGCCCGAGTTTCCTGCCCCGATGACCAGAACCCGCTTGCCTGTGAATTGCGTCGGATAGCGGTAGTCCGAGGCATGGATCAGTTCGCCCGTAAACTCTCCTTCAAATTCGGGCATGTTCGGCTCGGACAAAGTGCCGTTTGCGATCAGAACCCCCACAAAAGTCTGGCGGTGCTCGGCACCTGCCTTGTCGCGCCATTTCACCTCCCATCCGCCTGCGTCCAAGGGTGTGGTGCTTAGGACCTCGGCACCAAAGTGATAGTGCTGGTACAGGTCAAACGCGTTGGCGAAATCGTGGAAGTAGGTCTTGAGTTCACGATGCGAAGGGTATTCTGCCGTATCATCGCGCATGGGAAAGTCGGTGAATTCGGTCATTTTCTTCGACGATATGAGGTGGGCAGTCTCGTACATCGTAGACCGAGGAGCATCGATGTTCCACAGACCACCCACGTCATCTGCCAGTTCAAACCCCTGAAATGGCACTCCCTGCTCGACAAGTGTCTTGGCCATTGCAAGACCCATGGGCCCGGCTCCGATCAGAGCAAAACACTCTTCCGGGCGGGCCTTCACCGTGACCGGTTGACCCGCTCCGACTTGCACCTGTTCCATCCGTCTCTCCTCCTGCGACACTATTTATCTTGAACGATCGTTCGAAATAAGGCAAATTAGTTTTTGAAATGGCACAACACGCTGTAAAAGAAAGAAAAAGGGCGCCCTCGCAGCGATCCATTGCGGCACGAGAACGTATTCTTGACGCTGCGGAACTGGTCTTTGCCGAGCAGGGATTCGAAGGCGCGTCGATTCGCGATATTGCCGCGCGGGCGCAGGTTCAGAAGGCCAGTGTGAACTTTCACGGTGGTCCAAAGGACGAGCTATTCGAACGTATCGTTGCGCGCCGCGCCAGCGAGTTGTCGCAAGAACGCCGCGAAGCCATCAGCCGATTGGAGGAACAGAGCAGCTGGGATGCCGGGGACCTGATGTCGGCCTTCATGAGGCCGTTACTGAGCCGCGCATTCAGCAATGACCCACAATGGCTGGCCTATGCGCGCATTGTAGCGATCGTTTCCGCGGATGCGCGTTGGCATGCGCTGGCCAAAATCCATTTTGATCCCGTCGCCTCGCTGGTGGTTCAAAAGCTGTGCACAAGATACCCTAAGGCCGACCCAGCAAAGGTTGCCGGGGCGCTGGTCTTCTCGGTGTCTTCGATGCTGGCTCTGTGTACGTCAGAATGGCGGATCGCGGCACTTTCCGGACCTGACGGTGATCAAGATCCGGAAGACGCGATCCAAAACCTGTTGCAGTTCTGTCGGGCGGGGCTTGCAGGTATTTTGGGCTCATCCGACTAATCTTTGGGACGTTGCGAGAAGCACCCTGGCCAATCGGCTCGATTTGAAGTCATGCATCGCACTACAACAAATGAGCCGCACACAGGGGTCCTTCACGTCAGTTTTGAAAGGCGGCGATGAGCTCTTTTGCCAGCGGCAACGAGGAATATCCATGCCGCGATGGCGTCAAGCCCAGCCGTACCACGACCATGTCCTCAGATGGGAAAACGCCGATAAACTGCCCGTCATGTCCCTGAAGCCACACGGCATCTTCATAGGGTGGCAGCTCACCCGGCGAATCCAGCCACAGATGGCCTTTGGCGTACATCCCGTCCGATGCGGCAACCGGTTCAAACATCCAATCCGTAAAGCCCTTGGGCAGGATTTGTTGTTCGTTCCATTCGCCTTTCTGTAACAGCAGTTGTCCAAAACGCGCCCAATCACGTGCCGTGGCATACATATAGCTGGAGCCGACAAACGTATCTGTCGCATCGGTTTCGAGCACGACGGATGTCATCCCCAGCGGTGCAAACAGAGCTTTTTGTGGATAAGTCAGGCTGCCATCGGTCAGCTTGTCCTGCCAAGCGCGCGACAGGGCGGTCGTTGTCCCTGAAGAGTAGTTGAAATCCACCCCAATCTCACTTTCTGCCGGACGGCCCGAGACAAAACCTGCCATATCATCATTGAGGTACAGCATTTTGGTCACGTCAGAGACGTCGCCATATTCCTCATTCCATTGCAGGCCGCTGGACATAGCCAGCATATCCTTGAGGGTAATGTCCTTGCGCCCGTCTTGTGCCCAGTCCGGATAGCTGTCACTCAGTGTATCCTCCAGCGACATTTGACCTTCTTCGATCAAAGTTCCGATCAGGCTTGCGGTGACTGTTTTGGTCATCGACCACCCAAGTAAAGGCGTGCTTTCGTCAAATCCGTCCGCGTAGGTTTCACCAACGATACGCCCGCCCCGCACGACGACCACAGCACGGTATCCTTGCCCCAGCAGGGTCTCATCCGCCAGGATGCGCGCGATTTCCGGGTTCTGCGACAGCTGGACTTCGTTGCCGATGGGCCAGATCCCGTTGGGCAACGGCTCAATCGCGGTCAGTGTTACATCGCTGAGTGTCGCGTCATGCACGTTGGAGCAGCCAAGCCCTTCGCGATATTGCGATGTTGCAGGGGCAAAGAACCGGAACATCCGCGCCGTCACGGTTTGGGCGTCCTCGTCCACATCGATCGATACTTGCTTGAGCAGCGGGTGCCCCGGGGCCTGAACATCGACGGTCAGAACTTCATCCGGATCGCGCCCGGCAATGAAGACATTGGAACAGACAATCTTTGCCGAATAGTTCGTTCCCACCTTCAACAAGTCGGGTGGGGCAACCAGCAGATAGCCCACAATTGCGATGACACCCAGAACAAGCGTGCCTGAGACGTATTTCAGTGCTGTGACGATCACTCGATTTTTGAACCGGACGTACCGGTCCCCTCCCGTTTCTCCCCGGATTTCGACCGAGTAAAAGGCGTAACGCCCAAGGTTGCCACCATTCCGTTGCGTAGGTTTCAGCCAAACGCACCTGTTGATCAGCCCGTATTCTTTAACTTGACCAAAGCTTTGGCCTCGTCCTTGATGAGGGTAAGCCCCGTCGGAACTGCTGGCAACTAAGCTGTCTATTCCGATTTGCCGGGCGTATCAGGGACGGTTCGCTTGAAAGTCCCTGTATCTGTTTGAGGAAAACGAAACGATTGAATGTCTGAAATCGAGGTATGGCTGGAAGAACACGGCCTGTCAAAATACGCCAAGGCCTTTGCCCGCCATGAAATAGTGGTGGGTGATCTGTCTGAGCTGACGGAAGACGATCTCATTTCAATTGGCCTGCCGCTTGGGCCGCGGCGGCGGTTTGCGAAAGCGATGCGTGAGCAGTCCGGGTCCAACGTACCGTCTGTTCATGCGATGCTCAGCCCGACAATCGTTGCCGAGCGGCGGCAGTTGACTGTTATGTTCATCGATCTCGTCGGATCGACCGAGATCGCACAGCGCTTGGACCCGGAGGATCTTGCCGAGGTTTTGCGTCTCTTCAAGGAAACCTGCGCAGCGGCTGTGGCCGCATTCGATGGTCATATAGCCAGTTACTACGGCGACGGCATCATGGTCTTTTTCGGGTTTCCTCATGCGCATGAGGATGACCCCGAACGCGCGATACGTGCCGGTCTCCGGATAATTCAGGAGATGCCCGAAATCCGAACCCACGCCCAGCTTGAGGTGCGGATTGGCATCGCGACCGGGTTAGTCGTCGTCGGTGATTTGCGCGGTGAGAACATGTTCGAGGACGGCACAGCAATGGGCGAAACGCCAAACCTAGCGGCCCGCCTTCAGGCTATGGCTGATCCCGGTACTCTGATCGTCGCACCGACCACACACCAACTGGCGGGTGATGCGTTCGAGTATGTTCTGCGCGGTGCATTCAAGCTCAAGGGCTTCGCGAAAGAGGTCGAGGCCTGGCAGGTCACAAGAACGCGCAAAACGATCAGCCGGTTTATGACAGCTGAAAGCGCCGCACTAAGCCCATTGATCGGTCGTGATGCAGAATACGACGTCCTGCGCAGCAAATGGGCACTGGCTTGCGCCGGGCAGGGACAGGTCGCATTGGTGTCAGGCGAAGCGGGTATCGGCAAATCCAGATTGATCGAAGAACTGCGGTTGGGCGTGGCCGACACAGAGGTACTGCAAATGCGGTTTCAGTGTTCTCCGTATCACGAAACAAGTGCGCTTTACCCGGTGATCCGTCAGCTTGAAAACGCTGCGGACCTGCGTGCTGATGATACGGATGGCGCGCGGCTCAAGAAAATCGCCGGGCACCTGGGAGACCCGTCCGACCACGTCTTGAAGTTGGCAGCAGGTCTTTTGTCTGTTCCATTCGAAGACCAGCTTGGTTCGCTTGATCTGACACCTCAGCAAATCATGGACCAGACCCTGGATATGTTGGCCGATCACCTGATTGCCGCTGCCGGGCAAAAACCGGTCTTGTTCCTATTTGAAGATGCGCATTGGATTGATCCGACAACCAAAGCTTTGCTTGATCGGATTGTAGATCAGGTTTTGGACGCACGGGTTCTGGTCGTCATGACGTACAGGATCGCTTTTGATCCGGACTGGTCTGCCAAGCCGAATGTCACTCATATCCCTCTCATGCAGTTGGATTTCGCGCAGGTCCGTGAAATCGTTCATGAGGTGGCGAGGGGTAAGCCGGTCTCGCCCGAGGTTTTCGGAGTGATCGCGGCCCGGACGAACGGTGTACCGCTCTATGTTGAAGAGGTGACAAAAGATCTGCTGGAATCCGGTAAACTGGCCGGTCGCGCGGACGTGCCTGGGTTGGACGGCGCGCCCGGTCCTGCGCCGTCGGTCCCAAATACGTTGCAGGATGCGCTGATGGCGCGATTGGACCGTTTGAGCTCGGCGAAGGAGGTCGCTCAGATCGGCTCCGTGATCGGCCCGCATTTTAGCTATCGGTTGATCGCCGACGTGTCAGGATATGGAGATAAGGCGCTGCGGGCAGGTCTGGATCTCTTAGTCGACGCGGGCATTGTTTCTGTAACGCAAGACCAGGCGAAAGAGACATTTGTTTACCGTCACGCTCTTATTCGTGACACGGCTTATAACAGCCTGCTGAAAAGCGAGCGCCGCAGTTTGCACGCGCGCGTGGCCGCAGCCTTGCACCACGGAACGCGCAGTCAGGCTGACGCTGGCCCCGAAGTTTTGGCGCACCATTACACCATGGCGGCAATGCCCCGTGAAGCCATCGAACAGTGGCACCTTGCGGGCCAACGCGCAGCCGAACGATCTGCGAATGTCGAAGCCGTGACCCAGCTTGGCCATGCGATACAGCAGTTGCGCGAATTGGACAGCACCGTCGAACGTGACCAAAAGGAAGTCCAGATTCAGGTGCTGCGCGCGGGCGTTACCCGCTCAACCGCGGGCATTGCCGCAGACGAAACGGGCGCTGTCTATGCCCGAATTCGGAAATTGTGCAACCGTCTGGACGAGACCGAGAACCTGTTTCCTGTACTGAACGGCCTGTACTCGTTCCATCTGGTGCGGGCCGAGTATGATTTAGCGAAAGATGTTGCTCAGCAAATCCTTGATCTGGCGGGGCAGTCGGAGGAGGTGCATCATGTGATGATTGCTCATCGCGCGATGGGAGCAGTCATGTTGCATATCGGTGATCTGGATGCAGCGCATGAACATCTGCAGCAGGCGCTGGACCTTTATCAACCTGACCTGCATGGACGGCTTGCCTATGTTTACGGATCCGATCACGCAGCCATAACATCGTGTTTTCTTAGTATGGCCCTATTCCTGAAAGGCGACCCCGAGCAAGCTATTGGTATCCAGCGAAAGGCTGTCGCTGCCGCCAAGAATCTTAAGCACGCACACAGTATCGCCCAGGCGCTGACTTACCTTTGTATGCTGTACATTTTACGCCGGGAACCGGATCATGTTCTGAAGGCCGTGCAACAGCTTGAAGACGTGTCCGAGAAACACTCGTTTACCTTCATGACGATCACCGCAAATCTTTGGCGCAACTGGGCGATAGCGTATGACGCGCCGACCTTCATCAACATCAGCGCGGTACGTCAGGCGGCCGAGACCTGGTGGGAAAGCGGTGCGGGGAATTACAAACCGTTCTTTTTGACATTGATTGCCGAGCTGACTTTGAAGGCCGGGGATCCAGAGGGCGCGCAGCAGATTTTGATCGAGGCGCGCAACCACCAGGAATTGACCAACGAAGGCTGGGCGCAGGTCGAAACGGGCCGGATTCAGGAACGTTTGCAGCAGGAGGAGGCCGCGAAATAGTGCTCCGGCCACTCAGGACCCGCTGGCGCGCTCAGCCAGCTAATACGTTGACGCGCAGCCGATGGCACATTTGGTGACAGGAGTGGCGATTGTTCCGGCCCTTTGGAACAAAGTGGGCAGCACATGACGCCAGACAAGGATCAGTGCTGACAGGGCGACAATGAACAAAAGCTGACCAGCCTCGACACCGATGTCGAAGGCCAACAGGGCAGCGATGATATCGTCAGTAGGAACTCGGATATCAGCCAGCGCGCCAGCAAATCCCAGCCCGTGCAACAGCCCGAAGCAAAAGCAGACGACCCAGGGGTATTGTTCGGACAGGCGTAGCTCACCGTCTTTTATTTGAGTATTTCCAGCGCCAGGAACACGATCGACAAGTCAATCACGGCTTCGACCGGAGGGCGGGCACATCCAGAACACCCGGCGTTGCAAGGGCCAGCGTGATCGAATGCGCAACGGCAAAGGCCGTCGCCGCCCCCACCAACCGCCATGGGTCCCACACCAAGACAAATAGAGCAATGACAAACAGAAGGTGATCCCAACCTTCCAGAATATGCTCGAATCCAAGGCGGAAATAGCTGGTCAGAATCGACCAAGTCGTTGGCCGTTCAGGAAGGGCCAGTGTAGGCGTGTCGGGTATGAACCGATAGGTCGATGGCGCCGCAGAGATAGGCTGGACGCGCAGTATAGCGTCGTTGCGCTGTTGCTCGAGCCCTTCGATGGCGATGGTTTTCCCAGCGATATCGTCTTCGCATTCACGAACCCATGTCGCAATCCAAGCTGTTCCGTCGGACTGGGGTTCGGGTCCTCGGGATTGGACACACTGGGCAGGTAATACGCATCGATTTCCATCGGGCGGCCATTCACATCAGGCTTGCGCCACAGGATTTGCCAAGTGTTGGACGCCAATTGCCTCCTGCCCAAATAGCCCGGGTCCAGCGCATGTGTGTGTCCCGCTTGAGCGGTCAGCATCAGCCAGCCCGAGAACAAGAGACACAAGAGTCGTTTCATTCGACCGACTGTGCCATGGCAGGTGTTTCGACCCGATACTGCGAGGCAAGGTTTTCATATTGTGCTTGTGCGAGTTCCGAGCCCGCTTCGCGCCGCCAAGGCAGCAAACGGTATCCCGGATGTCTTCCAGCTTGGGCACTAGGACATCTTGCCTGTCGGTCACGCGAACGATGTGGACACCATAAGCGGAATGTACTGGGCCGGACCGGCTGCCTGGCTCCAAACTACCCAGTATCGCCGAAAAACCTGCGCCAAAATTTGCATCCACCACGCGCAGCGCCGTCATTGGCATCGACTGTGGAAGTAGAGTCGTGACGCCGATGTTGCCCCAATCTTGCCGTGCGTTTGCGGCCTCGATTGCATTTTCGACAGCTTCCGGGGCTGCGGTCTCGCCCAGAAAGGCTTGCAGCGCCTCGGGTTCGACCGAGGCCGCGATAGCGTCGGTCAGAAAATCCATCTTTTGTGTCAGATGCGCTCGGATGACCTGATCACCCTGGTCCAGACCCAGTTTGCGGGCTTCGCCCATCAGAACTTCCTCTCGGACGGAGGCGTCAATCAGGAACGATGGCGCGCTGTACCCCTTACGGGCGCGCATGTCGTCAGTTTTGAGCTCCGTAACATCAAGATTGCCGACAATCCAGTTTTCATAGTCCGCGAAAGCGTCATCCGGGCCGAGGTAGGGGTGCGCTTCGCCATCACCTTTGATCTGGGTGACTTCGTAATGGGGTTCTCATTTGGCGCGCTTCTGAACGTATTCTTCGTCGACCTTGCTCCCGTGGTAGGTGTCATCGGTGGGGAACATCCAGCCGTTGGACAGATTGCCGTTATAGGCAAACGCAACCGAGCGGCCCCCGGTTTTTGCTTCGTATTCCTCAAGCCACGTGTACGGCGCCTTGGCCGCGTCCTCGCCCCCGGCTTTGTATCCTTCGTACATTCCAGACCTTTCGGGTCGGCGAATACGCCTGGTTTTCTTGCTTGCAGGTCCGGCGCAAATCCCATGAGGTCCGTGTGACCCGTCAACACCATCCAGTCCAGCGGGCGCGCCAGTCTGACGGGCTGGCTGGGCGAAGAAAAAACCTGTTTCCCCTTTGCAAACCGCCATGCGTCGTCGCGCAGCACAGTGTTGCCGAACGCGCCCGCATCCAGCGACAAACCTGTGTGCAAGTGCGTGGCGGTAGTTCGGGAATGGATCGGTTGGTATAGGGAGAGTAGGGGCGGCCAACGAAGGTGCCTTCGGCAGACTATTTGCTGGGGATAGCGTCGGCCCAGGCGAATGCCGGTAGTGTGAGCAAAGATACTAAATATGTTGTAAGTCGAAGCATTGAAACCTCTCCAGGTCTTCGAGCCAATTGAATATCGAAAATTCAGTATATTCATTTTTTATAACTTAATGCGCAGATTCAGGCAGTGCTTTTCTATCTTTCAGTCGAACCTGATGCGGGTAGGTGTCCGATGTGGGTTAGAAATGCTGGGTAACCAATCCGCTGTGGCATGATCACGCCACGGTGTATCCCTGCGCGCCCAACTGGTTCTGGCAAGTGTTTTGAAACGGATCGAACAAAGCAACAAATTCCAGAGGTTTGCCCAGTTCGGTGGCAAGGATTACATTTGTTGAGGTCGCGAACTTGTCGACGACGCTGTCGTTAATCCGGCTGAGCTTTTGGCTGACATAGGGAACATCCTGAAGGCCGGTCCAGTAGACCATATCAAGCACCTGGCCCTGCGTGCCCTTTTCGAGGACGAAGTCCTCATAGGCTTGCGCGAATTCATGCGCTGACGGATCAGCCGCGATTTCGGGGCCATAAACGTCGCGGATCACATCCAGCGCATGTCCGGCGATGCCGTGCCCCTTGATCGACCGAAACGCCAGGCCGACGCCGACAACGCCGGTACCCAGTGCGATAACTTTGCGGCGGGAAAGCTTCATGAGACCACCTCCGACGCACGTAACGCCAGCGCCGAGATTGTCAGGGACGGGTTGGCAGGCGAGCAGGTCGGGAATGCACCCGAACCAAGTACAAAGACATTGGGTGCGGAATGCAGGCGCAGCCTGTCGTCGACGACCGAGTCCTCGGCGTACAGACCCATCCGGTGCGTGCCCTGAATATGAGCGTCCGACGGCAAAATGTCCGAAACCCACAGATGTTCGATTGTGTCGGGGATGATGTCGGGCAGACCAGCTTTCGCCCGCTTGATACCGCGTTTGGCATAGTCGGAATACCCAGTCCATTCGATGACCGGTTCGTCGTCTTCCAGAAAGACCCGATTTTCGGCAAGCGGCAGGTCCTCAACAGCAATGCGCATGTGGATGCGGTTTGCCCATTTGCCATGTTCCCGTCGGACAGAGACCGGCGCGTTCACAGTCTCAATCAAACCAGCCGCTGCCACTCTGCGGTCAATGTCATGGTAGAAGTGATAGCCATGCCCGGTTTCCGATGTTCCGCCAAAAAACGCCTTGATGTTGGCGGTGTCGACGTGGACATCAATGACGGCCTGTTCGTGCAGATACTTGCCCAGAGCGTCATTCCGAACGTCTGAACGTTGTAGGATGGCCGCATTGAAAATACCGTTGGTGCCCAGAGCGACGATACTGGCACTCAGGCGTGCGTCATCACCATCAGCGGTTTTGACGCGGACCCCGCTCGCACGTCCGCCCTCGATATCAACGGCGCGTACTTCGGTGCCGAACAGGTAATGCGCGCCGGGGTGAGTGAGTTTGTCCAGGCCATTCAGAACAGTGAACTTCGCGTCGATCGGGCAGATCCGGCATACACCGTTCACGCAGCATGTCGGGCGCGAACCGCCGTTGGACGCAGCGCTGGATACGGGAACCCAAAGCGGCGAAGACTCACGCAGCGCTGCGTCGGCACGTGACGGCGTATGCGGGGGATGGGGGAACGGATTGCGACGCGGCAAAATGTGTTCCGATCCACCACCGGCCACTTCGATGATATCCTCGACCCGTTCCCAAAACGGTTCAAGATCCCGGTAGGTAATGGGCCAGTCCATCCCAACGCCAAACTTGCTGTTCAGTGCAAAATCATCCGGATGAAATCGCGGAACATTGCCCCACCAATAGTTCGAGTTCCCGCCGAAAAGGGTGAACGCAACCCAGTTCTTTGTCAGGCCCGAGCTGTTGCGCTGATTGAACGTCTCGCGCACGGCCCATCCGTTCTCCAGTTGATCCGAATGCGGGTACTCGACGCCTTTTTCGACAAAGAGAACGTTCAGATCGGGCGGAAGACCATGGCCAAAGAACATCGCGGAAAAACTGGTTCCTGCAATAATGACGTCCCATTCACGAGAACTGGCTTCATCTAAGGATACGCGCCGCATAGCAACAGGTTGACCTATTTTACTCTTCAAACAAAGGGCTGAAAATCAGCGTCGAACAACAATCCATCTCAGTATGGCATGAAAATGGCAGGGCGCAAATCAACAGGTCGATGCGGCCATGATTTTTGATAGGGCTCGGTGACCCTTTTCACGAAAAACAAAACAGTTGAGGACGTCCAGTAACAGTTTGATGTTGCTGATCGGCGCCCATCACGGGCAGATTGCATCAAAGGACAAGGAGACGGACAGGCCAATGACGCAGAAACCGACGGGCATGGCTGTCTTTTTAACCGGCAGTCTGATGCGGCACGTGACACGTATGTCGCTGACCACCAGTATTGGTCTGATGGCGATCTTTGCCGTGGATTTCGTGGACATGGTGTTCATCTCGATGCTGGGCAACGACGCGCTGGCTGCTGCGGTCGGCTATGCGGGCACGCTTTTGTTTTTCACCAACTCGATCAATGTCGGGCTGTCGATCGCGGCCGGGGCTCTTGTCGCCAGGGAATTGGGGGCGGGGCAGCCTAACAAAGCCCGGCAATTCGGAACGAGCGTTGCACTTCTTGGAATCCTGATGGGATTGGTTGTGTCTGCTATCGTCATGATTAATCTCAAGTTCCTTCTATCTTTGCTGGGCGCGCAGGGTGAGGTTCTGCAACTGGCCGCGCGATATGTCAGTATCATTCTGCCAACCATGTGGGTGATGGCGGTGGCAATGACCGGTATGGCCGTGCTGCGCGCACACGGTGATGCGCGCCGTTCGATGCAGGCTACGATTTATGGCGGGCTTGCGAACGCTGTGTTGGATCCGATCCTGATCTTTGCTGTTGGGCTTGGCTTGGACGGTGCGGCCATTGCTTCGGTCATTGCGCGTATCTGTATGCTGATTGCAGCGGTCCGTCCTGCAGTGCGCGTGCACCGGGGTTTCGCGCGACCGTCGTTGGGTCAAGTGATGGAAGACCTTCATCCCGTGCGGGCGATCGCCATTCCTGCGGTTCTGACCAATGTCGCCACACCAGTCGGCAACGCCATCGTCATCCGTGAGGTCGCGCAATTTGGCACAGACGCAGTGGCTGGCATGGCGGTGATAGGGCGGCTGATGCCCGTCGCCTTTTCTGTTGTGTTTGCATTGTCCGGGGCGATAGGTCCGATCGTCGGGCAGAATTTTGGGGCGGGGCAGTATGACCGGGTGAAAGGTGCGTTTCTGGCCGGCGTGAAATTCACCGCAATCTATGTCGTCCTGATGGCAACGGTGTTGTTTTTGCTGCGCGCGCCAATCGCCGACTTGTTTCAAGCACAAGGCGAGACGCGGGCGCTGATCTATCTGTTCTGCGGACCGCTGGCACTTGCATCCTTCTTCAATGGGGTGATTTTCGTCGCAAATGCCAGCTTCAACAACCTTGGTTATCCCATCTATTCGACTTGGGTGAACTGGGGTCGTCATACGTTAGGCACATGGCCCTTTGCGGTGGCCGGAGCCTATTTCGCAGGCGCTCCGGGTGTATTGTTGGGGCAAGCGCTGGGTGGAGTGATTTTCGCCGCAATCTGCTGGGTATTGGTGCGCGGCGTCGTCTCGGGCCTGACGGCGCCAACAGAGGTCGATCCTTTTGCCGGGCAAAGCAGGTTGCAATCCCTGTTCGGGCGTAGAGGGTGGTAAGCCGTCCGAGCCTTGCGTGAACGCCACGTTTTTTGGCCTTTAGGGCGGTTTCGACGCTCTTGTCGCAGCTGCTACATGCTCATTTGCCAATTCATGAATTCGTTGTAAGCTGGGCTAATAATTGCATAAAACGCCAAGAAAAATTGGGCGTTGATTTGAAAAAACGCCTTTCACGACCGAGGATGAGCCATGTCCGGAAGTCTTTTGAAGTACACGCGCGTTCTTGAGATTGTCGGAGACACGATCAAGGTAAGGGTGCCTCTGAACGGATCGAAAGATGCGGCAGTCCGTTTCAATGATCTGGCGGTGATCGAATCCGTGGACGGCCACAAGACATTGGCTCAGGCGATCTTGATTGACTGGGATGTTGTCACTCTGCAGGTGTTTTCCGGCACCAAGGGGATCTCGACCGAGGCTACGGCGACGTTTTTGGGTCACCCGATGCAGACCCCGTATTCACAGAACATTCTGGGTCGCGTTTTTGATGGTGCGGGCGTGTCAATCGACGGTGGACCCGACCTGTCATCCGAGCCGCGCGTGGATATCGGCGGGCCAACTGTGAACCCGGCAGAACGCGCCGTGCCCAACAAGATGATCCGAACAGACGTGCCGATGATCGACGTGTTCAACACTCTGGTCGAAAGCCAGAAAATCCCGATTTTTTCGGTTTCCGGTGAGCCGTTCAACGCGTTCCTCAGTCGGATCGGCATTCAGGCAGATGCCGATATCGTGGTCTTTGGCGGGCTGGGGCTGATCTTCGACGACTACTTTACCTTCCGCACATCCTTCGAGGATGCAGGTGTGTTCTCGCGCACTGTGATGTTCGTCAATCAGGCGATGGATCCGTTGGTCGAACGGCTGCTTGTTCCCGATATGGCGCTGGCTGTGGCCGAGAGGTTTGCGGTGGAAGAGGGCAAGCGCGTGCTAGTCTTGCTGACCGACATGACCGCCTATGCCGACGCAATGAAAGAGGTGGGGATCAGTCAGGAACGCGTACCGTCGCAGCGTGGCTATATGGGTGACCTGTATTCGCAACTGGCGCGCCGATACGAAAAAGCCTGCGACTATGCCAAGGGTGGATCGGTCACAGTGCTGACCGTGACCACGATGCCCGGCAATGACGTGACCCACCCGGTGCCGGATAACACGGGCTATATCACCGAGGGGCAGATCTATTTGCACTCGGGTGTGATTGACCCGTTTGGCAGCCTGTCGCGCCTGAAGCAGAACGTGATCGGCAAAACCACGCGCGAGGATCACAGTCAGATCATGAACACGATGATCCGGTTTTATTCCGAAAGCCGGGATGCTGCGCAAAAGCAGGCGATGGCGTTTGATCTGTCGGATTACGACCATCAGTTGCTGAAATTCGGCGATCTCTTCAGAGCCCGGTTCATGGACATCAACGTCTCGATCCTGCTTGAGGATGCGCTGGATCTAGGCTGGAAAACGCTGGCCGAATGTTTCGCGCCTGAACAATTGCTGATGAAACAAGCCTTGATTGACAAGTATTTCCCAAAGGATGCCGATGGCGCGGTTGCAGCTGAATAAATCGTCGCTCGCGCGTGAGCAGGTACAGCTAAAAAGCTTTGAGCGGTTTCTGCCGTCGCTGGACCTCAAACGTCAGCAATTGATGGCCGAGCGCGCCAAGGCGCGCGAACATGTACAGCGCCTTCAGGATGAGGTGCAGGAACTGGCGAAAAAGGTTGGAGAAAAGCTGCCGATGCTGGCGCAACAGGGCGTCGATCTGGAGGGGTTGGTCGAGCTGAAGGACTACAAGGTCAAAGAGGTCAACGTCGTGGGGGTCAAGATGCCTGCGCTGGACCGGATTGAGGTTGCGGTGCGCCCGTATTCCTATTTGGCCAAACCTCACTGGGTCGATGCGGCGGCTCGTTTGCTGCACGATATGATCGAGGCGCGTCTACGGGTCAAAGTAGCCGAAGAGCGGGTCAGGATTTTCGACAAGGCCGTTGCTACAATCACGCAGCGTGTCAACCTGTTCGAAAAGGTTCTGATCCCGCGCGCCAAGGCCAATATCAAGAAGATCCGCATCTACCTGAGTGATGAGCAGATGCAAGCTGTGGTCCGTTCGAAAATCTCGAAACGAAAACATGCGCAGGAGGCTGTGTCGTGAGTGTTGCGCGGCTCAAGAAGCTGTCATTGGTCGGACGGGTAAGCCAAAAGACCGCGACGCTTGAGGCGCTGCAGGATCTGGGATGCATGCACGTCCTGCCGCTGGCCCCGCCACCCGCAGAGCCGGAAAAGATCAGTGAACGTAGTGCACGGGATGCTTATAAGGCGTTGCGGTTTCTGAATGACGTGTCCGAACCGCGCCGACAGATACAGCGTGATCCCGGTTTCGACATGGACCAGTTCGTCAAGGATGTGTTGGACCTGATGCAGCGGACCCGCGATATGACGGACCAGAGGGACTTTCTTGCCAACCGGATCAGGCAGGTGCGCCCCTGGGGTGATCTGGACTTCCCGCCCGACGATGTTTTGGCAGGGAACCGATTGTGGTTCTATCAATTGCCGCTCAAGCATCGCGACGCGTTGGAAGCCTTGGAGTTGCCCTGGGCCATACTCGAGCAGGACCATAGGTTCATCTATGCCGTACTAATCGCCCCGGATGAGCCGGATGACGATATCCTCCCGGTCCCGCGCACGCACACAGGATCGCTGCCCATTCACGAGCTTGAGGCGCAGCTGGAAGAAGCCGAGATCGCGATCGAGGCGCTGGAGGCTGAGCGAGTCGCACAGACCCGGTATTTGACGCTGATGCGGCGCAACCTGTCGGTTGCCGAAAGCGCGGCTGAGCTGGCCCATGCCACGCAAAAGGTGCGCGACGAAGAGGCGATGTTTGCCCTTCAGGGCTGGGTGCCCGAGGATCGTATAGACGCGGTTCTGGACATGGCAAACGCCAAGGATGCCGCTGTGCTAATCGAAAAACCCGGCCCCGAAGACAGCCCGCCTACCTTGTTGGAGCAACCGGAAAAGCGCAGTGCAGCCGTAGACTTGGCGCTGTTTTATCAAGTGCCGGGTTACAAGGATTGGGATCCAAGTGTGATCGTCGCGGCTTCATTTGCGATCTTCTTTGCGATGATCGTGGCAGATGCGGGTTATGGGGCGACTATCCTGGCTGGACTTTTGCTATTCTGGAAACGCCTTGATTCGACGCCCAGGGAGAGGTCGTGGCGGCGGTTCGGCGTGATCATCTCGGGTGCAACGATCCTTTATGGTGTTCTAGTCGGCAGTTTCTTCGGCGTATCGCCCCCCACGGGATCTTTCTGGGCCAAGCTCAACCTGCTCAACCTGAACAATTTCAGCGCGATGATGATGGTTTCGATTGTCGTCGGTGTTTTGCACCTTGTGCTGGCCAATGCACTTGCAGCCCGCGCGGCATGGGGGCACCGAAAAGCCATCGCAAACTTGGGCTGGATTGCTGCTCTGGTCGGCGGGTTTGTTTTGTGGCTCAGCTATATGAAGGGCAATTCTCCGGTACCAGGTGCGACGTTAATGGGGATCGGTGTACTAGCTATCGTCTGGTTCTCCAGCGAGCGGGTCATCAAAAAGCCAACCGACTGGTTGTGGCGCCTGATCGAAGGGCTGCAAAGCCTTGCCGGAGCGATGGGCGCCTTCGGAGACGTACTTAGCTACATGCGCCTGTTTGCGCTTGGGCTGGCCTCGGCCTCGCTGGCGATCACGTTCAACGATCTGGCGGTTTCGGTGATGCAGTCCCTCAAGGGGCTGGGCGTACTGTTTGCCCTGCTGATCCTGATCATCGGCCACATTCTCAACTTCGCGCTCGCCATGATGAGCGGCGTCGTCCACGGATTACGTCTCAATTACATCGAATTCTTTAAATGGGGTTTGCCGGACGAAGGCATCGTCTTTCGCCCGTTCGCCCGCAAGGAGGTTCAGGAATGAATGAGCTTGTTTTGACATTGGGTTGGCTGGGTATCTATGCGCCAATGGCGTTGGGCGCGGCCTCCAGCGCCATCGGGTGTTCCATCGCTGGCATGGCCAGTATTGGTGCGATGACGGAAACCGACGGTGGATACGGTCGCTTTGTGGGCGTCTCAGCCTTTCCCTCAACGATGGTGATTTACGGCATCGTTATCATGTTCACCCTGAACCGGGATGTGACGCCTGAAAACGCAGGCGGCTTGTTCGGGATCGGCATCCTGTCCGGCATCGCGTTGATGTACTGCGGGATCTGGCAGGGCCGGGCCTGTGCGGCGGCGATCAACGCAACCAAGGAAAAGCCCGAAATCTTTGGCCTGGCGCTGGCTCCGGCGGCGATCATCGAAGGGTTCGGGGTGTTTGCTTTCGTCTTTGCATTGGTGATCAGTGCGGGGATTAGCTGATGGCACAGGATGGTATGATCACTCACGGTGTTGACGCACTGATTGACAAATTGCGCAACGATGGCGTGGCCGCTGGTAAAGCTGATGCCGAGAAGCTGCGGGCAGAGGCCAAGGCCGAAGCCGCCAAGATTCTGGCTGACGCCAAACGTGAAGCGGACGAGTATCAAAAAAAGGCGCGAGCGGATTCCGACAAATACCGTACGGCGGGGGAAGAGGCGCTGAATACCGCGATGCGTGATGCAGTTCTGACCATGAAAGGTGGATTGACCGACCGGTTTCGCGAAGATGTTGAACGTCTGGTGACCAAGGAAATGGCTGACCCGAAATTGCTGAAACAGATGATTTTGGAGGTCGTCGGTCGAGAGGCTGATGGCGTCAATCTGGATGGCAAGGTCCAGATCATTCTGCCTGCCAAAGTCGCAACGCAGGAAGACATCAAGCAGAACGCGGATGACATTCAGTCCGGCAAACTGACCAAGTATGTTCTTGGGCTTACAGCTGACATGTTGCGCGATCAGGTCGAATTACAGGCTTCAGATGACACCCAAAACGGTATCCGGGTTCACGCGGAAGATCAGGGCATAGTTCTGGATCTGACGGACAAGGCGGTCGCCTCATTGCTGATGGAGCATCTTCAGCCGCGGTTCCGTGCCGTGCTGGAAGGTGTGATCCGCTGAGATGTCGGACCCCGACGCCTATATCGCATTGATCAGCAGCCTGCCGGGCTCTGAGCGGCTGTTCGTGGCCAAGCAGCCCCCGTTGTCGCGGCTGCGGCTGGATCGCCGCTTGACCGCGCTTACCCCTGAGGATGCGCGTGTTCTGAAAGTGTTGGAGCAGGCGTTGAACTGGAGCGCATATGACATGGACATCACGGATGCGCAGGCGGTCCAGCGATGCAATCAGGCGTTGGCCAAAATTCCGCAACCAACCTTGCGCAGCCTGTTCCTTGAGCGGATGGACCTGCGCACTGTTGTTGCCGCACTGCGCCTGCGCGCGCGTGGAGGCAATCCGCCCTCGGGAACTTATGGCATTGGACGTTGGAGCGGCCACATTCCAGCCAACTGGGGGGACCCGGATTTCCGCCTTTCGGTGCCGATGCCGTGGATCAAGGACGCGCGTCAACTGTTAGAAGCCGAGGACCCCTTGGGTCTGGAGCGGTTGTTGCTGTCGGTCAGCCATAAGCAACTGAAACGGTACGCCGCCCGCCACCTGTTCGATTTTGAGGCCGTGGCGATATACGTCCTGATCTGGAACATTTTTGATCGATGGGCGCAAAGCAACGCTCAGGACGCAGCCACAAGATTTGAGAAGCTGGCCCAGCAGGCCATGGCCAATGTCGCAGAATTCGATTTTGAGAGAGTAAGCGCATGACTGCCCAAACACCCCCGGTTCAAATCGCAACCGCCCGTGTCGTCTCGGTCCAGGAAGGGCTGGTGCAGATTCAGGCCAACCAGGATGCCGCCGGGGTTCCAGGGCAACTGGTCAAGAACGAGGTCGTGTTCATCCTGCCCTCGCGCTCAGGACCCGGTGGGCGGCAAGAGCGACTGAAGGCCGAAGTGCTACGCGTGCGTGGGGAAACGGCGGATGTTCAGGTCTACGAAAGCACCGATGGCGTGGCCGTTGGTGACCCGGTGGAACAATCGGGACAATTGCTTTCGGTCGAGCTTGGGCCTGGTCTTCTGGGGCAGGTGTTTGATGGCCTGCAATCGCCCCTGCCAAAAGTCGCCGCCGAGTTCGGGACGTTCCTGCCGCGTGGCGCAGATGTTGCTCCGTTGGACGATCAGGCGAAGTGGTCCTTCACGCCCTCGGTTAAGGTCGGGGATACGGTCACCGCAGGTGACAGCATCGGCACGGTGCCGGAGGGCCGGTTTACCCATAAGATCATGCTGCCGTTTAATTGGGTCGGAGACTATAAGGTCGTGTGGGTCCAAAAAGGCGCAGCCTCAATCCATGAGATTGTTGCGCGTCTTGAGGATGAGCAAGGCGGTGAGCACACCCTGACCCTGTGCCAGAAATGGCCCGTTCGTCGGCCCTTGCCTGAAAATATCCTGAAACGGACCTTGTCGGAACGGCTGTATCCGACCGAACCGGTTCTGACCTCGCAGCGACTGATCGACACTTTCTTTCCCATCGCGCGCGGTGGTACCGCCTGTATTCCCGGTCCGTTTGGGGCGGGTAAGACGGTGCTTCAAAATCTGATCGCGCGAAATTCCAAAGTGGATATCGTAATCGTCGTGGCCTGCGGCGAACGCGCGGGCGAGGTGGTGGAAACGATCCACGAGTTTCCCAAGATGACCGATCCGACCTCGGGCGGCAGCCTGATGGACCGGACGATTATCATCTGTAACACCTCTTCGATGCCCGTTGCGGCTCGTGAGGCGTCAATTTTCACGGGCATCACTCTGGGCGAGTATTACCGGCAGATGGGCTATGACGTCCTGCTGATCGCGGACAGTACAAGCCGCTGGGCGCAGGCCATGCGCGAGACCTCTGGCAAGCTTGAGGAAATTCCGGGCGAAGAGGGCTTTCCGGCCTATCTGGAAAGCTCGATCAAAGGCCTCTACGAGCGGGCAGGGGCGCTGAAAACCAATGATGGCGATCTAGGCAGCCTGACATTGATCGGCACAGTTTCACCCGCGGGTGGCAATTTTGACGAGCCGGTAACACAGTCAACGCTGTCCACGGTGAAGTGTTTCCTCGGGTTGTCTTCCGAGCGTGCCTACAAGCGGTTCTATCCAGCCGTTGATCCGATGCTCAGCTGGTCGCGATACACGGATCAGCTTTCGGATTGGTACGACAAAAACGCCGAACCCGGTTGGACAGGTAAAGTGCGCGATCTGCTGGCGTTGATTGAAAAAGGCGAGCAGGTAGACCAGATGATGCAGGTCACCGGCGAAGAAGGCGTCACCATCGAAGACTTCGTGACCCAGCAAAAAGCGCTGTTCGTAGATATGGTTTATCTGCAGCAGGATGCCTTTGACAAAGTAGACGCAACTGTGCCGCTTGAGCGTCAGAAGATGACATTCAAACTGGTCTATGATGTCACACAATCAACCGCGAGCTTTGCGGACAAGGGCGAGGTGCGTCAGGTATTCACGCAGCTTACCGGGCTCATGAAGAACTTCCACTATGCCGCAGAAAACACGCCGGAATTCAAATCCATCTGGGCACAGATTCAGGAGCTGTGTCGCGAAAAGTTCGGAGTGTAGATCAGGGAAGTGGTAGCCCGTAGGGGAATCGAACCCCTCTTTCCAGGTTGAAAACCTGGCGTCCTAACCGATAGACGAACGGGCCATCTGCTAATGGCACAAGCACAAGTGGTAGCCCGTAGGGGAATCGAACCCCTCTTTCCAGGTTGAAAACCTGGCGTCCTAACCGATAGACGAACGGGCCACGCTGGCTTGTGGAGGGCCTTTTACGGTTTACCTCTGACCCCCGCAAGCCGAAAAATGCAGGGATGCGAAACTTTTTTGGCAAGGGTGAAAACAGGCTCAGTTTGCCTCTGCCGCGTCCTCCAGTCTCAGCTGAACGCTTTGCCGACCGCCCCAGGTGTTGACCTCAAGCCGCCCGGCGAAATGGAACCGGGCACCACCGTGATTGGACAGCCGCTCACCCATCGGGCCGTCAAAGGCACCAAAGGCGATAGCGTCCAGACCGCCGCCCATCCCATCTGCCAGAGACAACTTCAGATGCGATTCTCCCACGCGTTTGGCAAAGCGCACCTGCAGGTCCGGCAGAGCGTAACGCGGGGCAGCGGCGCTGGCCCCGAATGGGCCAGCCTTTTCAATCTGTTCGATCAGGTCGACCGAGGCTGCGCCAGGCATAAGGGCACCGTCCAGCTTCAAATCTGCCGGTCCGCCCTTGCCCGCACCCTGTTTGGCCAGCAGTTCGCTGAGGCGTTCCATGGCGGGTTCCAACTGATCCCGCATAACTGTCAAACCGGCCGCCATCTTGTGCCCGCCACCTTTGACCAACAGGCCCTCAGCCGCCAACCGCTGGATCGATGCACCCAGATCAACACCCGAGACCGACCGCCCCGAACCTTTGCCCTCGTCCCCTTCAAAGCCGATGACAATCGCGGGCCTGTTGGCGTTTTCCTTGAGGCGGGACGCCACGATGCCAACAACGCCGGGATGCCAACCGTCGCCTGCGGCCCAGACCAACGGCGCATCCAGCCCACGCTCCTCGGCCTGTTCCATCGCCGCTGCACGGACTGCGTTTTCGATATCCCGCCGTTCGGTGTTCAACTCGTCCAGCCTCTGAGACAGAGCTTCGGCCTCGGTCATCGAGTCCGTGCTCAGCAATCGTGCGCCCAGATCGGCCTGACCAATCCGCCCGCCCGCATTCACGCGCGGCCCCAGCAGAAATCCCAGGTGATAGCTGGTGGGTGCGGAATCCATGCGCGCCACATCTGATAGCGCGACCAATCCCGGTCGTTGCCGTTGCGCCATGACCTTCAGGCCCTGCCGGACCAGTGCCCGGTTCGCGTCGATCAGCGGAGCGACGTCCGCAACGGTTGCCAATGCCACAAGGTCAAGAAATCCGATCAGGTTCGGGCCTTTGACACCAGCTTCTCGCAGTTGCCGACCGGCTTCGACCAACATCAAAAACACCACGGCAGCGGCGCAGAAATAACCCAGGTCGCCGCTTTCATCCTGTCGGTTCGGGTTCACCACCGCGACACAGTCGGGCAGCGTTTCACCACCAAGGTGGTGATCCAGCACAATGACATCTGCACCTTTTGCAGCCGCAATTGGTTCATGGCTAAGCGTTCCGCAATCCACGCAGATGATCAGGTCATGCGACGCGGCCAGTTGCTGCATCGCAGGAACGTTCGGCCCATAGCCTTCATCAATCCGGTCAGGCACATAAAGCGTCGCCTGCAACCCCAACTGGCGCAGCCACACCAGCAGCAGGGCCGCCGAGCTGCCGCCATCGACGTCATAATCAGCAAAAACTGCAATCCGTTGCTTGGTCCGGACGGCGTCCAGAAAGCGGGTGGCAGCCGTCTCCATATCTTTCATGGACCGGGGATCAGGCAGCAGCTCTTTCAGCTTTGGGTCCAGAAAACTCTGCGCTTCCATTGGCGGAACGCCGCGACGCGCGAGTACCTGACACACCGCGCGCGGCAGGCCAGCCTGCTGCACCAGCATTTCCGTTGCGCGTTCGACCTCGGCCTCCGGCCCGATCCAACGTCGTCCGGTCAGTGACTGCTCAACCCCTAAAAAGCTCATGCCTGCCCCTCATATGCCAAGGCCGGACCCTCTCGGACCCGGCCTCATTGTATTTATCGATACCTCTGTCAAAGGCAAAGGCGCAAGCGGTTACGCGTTGTCGTGCGACCACATCGGCGTGCGGTAGGACATGCGCCGCACCGAGCCGGTCTTTGACCGCATCAGCAGGGTGGTGGTTTCAACCCAGCCCGGCTCACGCTTGATGCGCGGCAACAAAGAGCCGCCGGTCACGCCGGTTGCGGCAAAGATCACGTCCGCAGTTACCATTTCATCGCGGGCATAAACGCGGTCCAGATCGGTAATGCCCGCCTTGGCGGCGCGGCCACGTTCATCATCATTGCGGAACAGCAGGCGGCCAAAGATCTGACCACCCATACATTTCAGAGCGGCGGCGGCCAGAACGCCCTCGGGCGCGCCACCCTGACCCATATACATGTCGATGCCGGTCTCTTCACTTTCGGCACAGTGCATGACACCGGCCACATCACCATCGGTGATCAGGCGGATCGAAGCACCGGTTTCACGCACTTCGGCGATCATTGCCTCATGGCGGGGACGTTCCAGAATGCAAACGGTAATGTCGGCAGGTTTGCAATCTTTGGCCTTGGCCAGCGCCTCAACGCGTTCACGCGGGCTCATGTCCAGATTCACCACGCCTTCCGGAAAGCCCGGCCCAACCGCCAGCTTGTCCATGTAGACGTCCGGCGCGTGCAGCATTGACCCGCGCGGCCCCATGGCGATCACGGTCAGTGCGTTCGGCATGTCCTTGGCGGTCAACGTGGTGCCCTCCAGCGGGTCCAGCGCGATGTCTACGCCGGGGCCGTTTCCGGTGCCCACTTCTTCGCCAATGTAAAGCATAGGTGCTTCGTCGCGCTCGCCTTCGCCGATGACGACAACACCGGCGATGTCCAGCAGGTTCAGCTGTTCGCGCATCGCGTTGACTGCCGCCTGATCCGCGGCCTTTTCGTCACCGCGTCCGACCAGCGAGGCCGAGGCCAGGGCGGCCTGCTCTGCGACCCGCGCAAGGCCCAGAGACAACAGGCGGTCGTTGAAATCGATTTTGGCAGCGCTCATTTTTTGTATCCTCAGGTCAATAAAGGCGTTTCATCGGGCATAGCCTGCGTTTTGTGCAGGCCGCAAGGGTCAAACCTCTTCAATCCGCAGTGCAACTGGCTCACCCGACACGACATCGGTCGCGCGGAGGCCTTCCAAGGCGACATCCAGCGTGGCGCGTGTGGTCTTGTGCGTAACAATCAGAACCGGCGCGGTGGCTTCGGTGTGCCCGTACTGGCGCATCCGGTCAATCGACACACCCGCATCACCCAAAATGGCGGCCACTTTCGCCAGCGCACCCGGCTTGTCGAACAGCGCAAGGCGCAGGTAATAGGGGGCGGGTAGGCCGGTTATGGCAGGTTTTGCCTCTTCCAGTGTCGTGGCGGGGCGGCCAAAGGTTGGGATCTGCAACCCCCGCGCCAGATCGCAGACGTCGCCCATCACCGCGCTGGCCGTTGGGCCTTCGCCCGCGCCGGGGCCGCGCAGAACGACTTGCTCTACCGCGTCACCTTCGACCACCACCATATTGGTGCCGCCTTCAAGCTGCCCCAAGGGCGAGCCGCTCGGTACAAGGCACGGCTGCATCCTCTGTTCCAGACCGCGCGCCGAGCGCTGAGCGACGCCCAACAGCTTGATGCGATAGCCCATATCGTCGGCCTGATGGATGTCGTCCAGGCTGATATGCTGGATGCCTTCGATCTGAATGCCGTCGAAATTCGGCTTGGTGCCAAATGCGATCGAGGACAAAAGCGCTAATTTATGTGCCGCGTCAATGCCGCCGACGTCCAGGTTCGGATCAGCCTCAAGATAGCCCAGTTCCGCGCATTCTTCGAACAGCGCGTTATAGCCCAACTCCTGCGATTGCATCCGCGTCAGGATATAGTTGCAGGTGCCATTCATCACGCCCATGACACGGGTGATTTCGTTCCCGGCCAGACCTTCAGTCAGAGATTTGATCACGGGGATACCGCCTGCAACGGCCGCCTCGAAACGGATCACGCGGCCTGCGGCCTCGGCTTTTTCAGCAAGATCCTGGCCGTGGATGGCCAACAGCGCTTTGTTCGCAGTCACCACATCCTTGCCTGCGGTCAGCGCGGCCTCGACCGATGCTTTGGCCGGGCCGTTTTCGCCGCCCATCAGTTCGACAAAGACATCGACATCGTCACGCTGCGCCAGTGCGACTGGATCTGTCTCCCACGCGTATTCCGACAGGTTGACGCCACGGTCCTTGTTCGCGTCGCGCGCAGAAACAGCGGTGATTTCGATGGCGCGGCCTGTCCGTGCCTGCAGTAGGTCTGCATGGCGGCGCACAATCCGCACGACACCCACACCAACCGTTCCCAAGCCCGCAATTCCCAGCCGCAGCGCCTGTGTCATCCCGTGGGTTCCTTTCCGCTCGAATGCCCTTGGTTTCGGGCCGTTTACCCGTTCAAAGGTGCCTTAACGGGTTCAGCGTCTGGGCGCAATCCGAGACAGCGGTAACAGGTGTTTGAAATGCGAATGCTCAGTTTGTTTGAGCGTTTTGCAGCGCCTCAGCCTTTTTGGCCAGCGCTTCGCTGCGCGTGGTCAGATCCTCTTCTATCTCGGCCGCTTCGTTCACGGGATCAATGGGCGGGCCAAGAATGTCCTGAACCGGGATCAGTTTTGGGTACGCAGCCGAACGCACATTCGGCTGTTCGCGTCCTTCCAATTCCGGAAAGTCTGCGCAGGCAGCGCAGGTCAGAAGCAGAACCAGTAGTGGCAGGGGCTTCATACCGAACCCTTTCAATGACAACTGAGACCGTGATGCACCTTTTGCGTCGACCGTTCAAGCGGGGTTCTATATGAACGGTTGTTCATATACGATGCGACCATGGCACGTACTCAAGGTTCACATTCCGATATCACCGGCCCGCGTATACGAAAAGCAGCGCTGGGGCTGTTTGCCCGGCATGGCTATGCCGCCGTGTCCATGCGCCAGATTGCAAAGGATGTGGGTGTGCAGGCGGGTGCGCTGTACAATTACACGCCTGATAAGCAAAGCCTGCTGTTTCGCCTGATGCATGACCATATGCAGGATCTGTTGGCAGCTTACGCCGAGTTGGACTCTCTGGCGGATGCCGAGACCGCGCTACGCCGTTTTGTTGGCTTCCACATCCGGTTTCATATGGAGCGGCCGGATGAAGTTTTTATCGCCTATATGGAGTTGCGCAACCTCACGCCTGAAAACTTCTCGGAAATCGAGGGCCTGCGCCGAGCCTATGAGGACTCGCTTGAGGCGATCTTACGTGACGGGCAGAAGGCTGGACTGTTCGCAGTCGCCGACACCAAGATTGCAACGCTGGCCGTGATTGCCATGCTGAATGGTGTGATGACCTGGTATCGGGCAGGCGGACGCCTGTCGCTGGACGAGGTCGAGCAGGTATATTGGGATATGGTCAGGCGCGCCGTAACGGCCTGACCAGCTTCGCCTAATCAGTGCGCCGTGCGAATGAATGTGCCGTTGCGCAATTCTTTGAACGCTTGTTCCAGTTCGGCCCGCGTGTTCATGACAATCGGTCCGTGCCAAGCAACAGGCTCATCAATCGGCGCGCCTGAGATCAACAGAAACCGAACACCTTCTGGACCTGCCTGAACCGTGACTTCATCGCCGGTTCCGAACCGCACCAAAGTGCGGTCACCGGACAGATCGCGGATGTTGACCTCTTCTCCAGCGACCTCCTTCTCCAGAAGTACGCCAGTGGGCTGTGACGCGTCGGCAAAGGCTGCCTGGCCCTGGAACACATAGGCAAACGCCCGGCGGTAGGTGTCGATGCGAAAGGTCTTTTTCACTCCGGCCGGGATGTGCACGTCCAAATATTGTGGATCGGCGGCAATGCCGTCTACCGGGCCGGTTTTGCCCCAGAACTCGCCAACAATGACGCGTACGGTGGTGCCGTCGTCATCTGTGACCTCGGGGATCTCCTTGCTTTGAACATCCTGATAGCGCGGCGCGGTCATTTTTTGATCCGAGGGCAAGTTGCCCCACAGCTGGAACCCGTGCAT
This sequence comes from Ruegeria atlantica, assembly GCF_013033965.1. Lineage (GTDB taxonomy): Bacteria > Pseudomonadota > Alphaproteobacteria > Rhodobacterales > Rhodobacteraceae > Ruegeria > Ruegeria atlantica_D. The sequence continues at coordinate 31,844 of NZ_WQFE01000001.1, read as the reverse complement.
TTGGCCCGCACCATTTCCCTTGGGCATTTCCTGATGCAGTATCCCGGACCCGGCGGTCATCCACTGTACATCTCCTGCGCCCAATGTGCCGGTGTTCCCCAGCGAATCCGAATGCTCGACCGTGCCGGACAGAACATACGTGATTGTCTCAATGCCGCGATGCGGGTGCCAGGGGAAGCCTGCCTGATAGTCTTCGGGGCGCTCGTTCCGGAAATCGTCAAACAACAGAAATGGGTCAAGCTCGGACGGGTCCTGAAATCCGAACGCCCGGTGCAATTTGACGCCTGCGCCTTCCATCGTTGGCACGGCCTTGCGGGTTTCCAGTGTTGGTCTAAGGGACATGATGGCCTCCTGAAGTTGAGAGGATCATGTATGTTGTTGGCGATATGCGTCAATTTGCGTGCAAACACGGACGCTGTGCGCAAATTCGCAGCCTGTTGCCCTCTGTTTTTCAGTTCACAAAGCGGCTAAACCCAAACCGAGCAGAGCAGGGGACGTCAATGCAACAGGAAATTCTGGCCACGGTCAGACCGTCATCATCCAGACGTTGGGTCGGAGTGGGGATGCTGTCGACCGTGGGTGTGCTGGTTATCTATGTCGCTTTGACCACACCACCGGAACCGATCTGGCTGGTTTTTTTACTGGTTGTCGGAGTGGCGGCGTTCTGGCTGGCCTATCGCATGTGGCTTGCAACCAGCGATTGGATTGAGCTGACTGGGACCGAAATCCGAACCGGGTCAGGGCTAGTGATTGCGCGTGTCGAGGATATAGAATCCGTTGATCAAGGGGTGTTTGCGTTCAAGCCGTCAAATGGATTTCTGTTGAAGACCAAAGAAAGCGCAGAGAAGAGCTGGGCACCGGGATTGTGGTGGCGATTGGGTCGCCGGGTTGGCATAGGCGGCCTGACGACGGCCGCCGAAACCAAATCTATGCTCCAGGTGCTACACCCACTGCTGCATCCTGCTGACAAAAATGCGTAGAAGCTGGCCCCTTGACTATCGGAACAAAACGCGGCCGCGTGAAAACAAAATTTTCAAATGTGTGATCTCTGTCCAGCCAATTGGTGTCCAAAATCGGAACATAAGGTTTTGACGTTTCAACGATGATCAATGAGTCCGTATCTGCCAAAGGCGGAAGCTTTTCAATCAATGGTTCGAGATTGTCATTTGTCCAATTGCTCTCGTACCCGCATGCTGTAGACCACTCAACAAGATAGCGCTCTTCCGTACCGGCATTGTCATCTGCAGCAAAGTATTGAATCACCGACAATCGCATTTTCAGAGGCGAATTGGCGGTTACCATACGATTGTACATCAAATACATGGATTGCGCATAGGTATCGGTCAAGGGATCGTCACCCTCACCCTCACGCGAAATCAGATCACTTATCGTGTATGCAGCTTTCAGGTTCGCCGTATTTTCGCGAAAAGCATCAAAATACGTATATGTAAGCGTGACACTCCAAACGAGCATCGGAAAAATCAGCGCAGATTCCAAGGATAGGTTGCCGTTCTCCTTACCCGCAAAAGTGCCAAGTAGGTGACGGATGCGTAAAGTGAGGCGCGTCATGTCAAGGCTCCTGAACAAAGGTTGTCGTCGCCGTAAGTGTGACCAGACCATCGTCGCCTGACACAGCCCGACCCATTGCGGTCGTTGGGATAAGCGGATCGAATTTTGCGCAGGCGCGCAAGATCATCAGCGCGTTAGATCCGCCATTCGAGAACTCGCGGACCGGCTTGGCCTCTTCCGCTCTGTCTGTGCAGTCTGGAACAAGAGGGAGGTTCACGCCTGCATACGGATCCTGGACAATCATTTCCAATTGCAGGTTTTCAGAACACTTCTGCATCACAACCATATTGTCGCAGATGGCATTCTTGATGCTATCATGCCCAAAATCAGGCAAATTGATCCCAAGCCGAATGTCGCGCACAACCAGATCCATTGACCGATCCAGCATCGCTTTCTGAATCGAGACCAGCGAATACTCGATGACACCCAGAATGAAAAACATGTATAAGGGGAACCATAAGGCGAACTCAACGGTCACGCCGCCTTCCTCGGGTCGCTTGAAACGCGCCGCATATGCCAGAGCTTTGCGGATCATTGGGTCAGTCTCAACTGTTTGATATTTGTTGCAATGGCTTCAAAGACTTGTGAAAGTGTCATGTTGCTGTTGTCATCAGAGCCACCATCAAGATTGCCACCATCTTTGACTTTGAAAAAGCGACCGGTGCCGCTGGCGCAATTTCTCATTGTATTGACACCAACTTCCGGTGCTTCAAAGGCGATGGCATAGATTTCAACATTCTTGTTCTTAAGGGCAGTGCAGATATTTTCCGTCCGGGTATTTTTTTCGGTCCTACTGTGGTATGTGTAAGCTCCCTCGTGCCAGTCCCGATGGGCGGCATCCCTTCCATACCACTGGCCGTAGTTCCATCTGGCGTTCCAGTCGAGGTTTACTTGATTCCACAATTCCGCATAGGAAAGACGCCTAGAGTTGCCTTCCCCCTCAAAAGGTTCTGAGTGGCCTCTTGTTCCCTGACGGGTGTAAAAATACTCCGGCGGTTCTTCCGTGATACGAACACTGTATTCTCCGGTACGCGTCACGTCTTCGCAAACTCGATTCCCCCACCAGTCGCGCCAGCAAAATCGTTTTGCATGTTGACCGTTGGGGTTGTACCAAACATCCGAAAGCCCGCTTCTATAGGCATCGTTTATCTCCCAATTCTCAGTGTTTTCACCGTCGGTCATGACAATCAAAACCTTCTTGACGTTGGATTCGTATGCCTTTGGACGATCGTTGAGTTTCGAGGGAACGACATTATCTGCTGCCAGCTTGGCAATCACAGGTTGGAATTGCGGATCCAGCAGCCCAGCACCCCATTTGATGCCGACTTCAATTGACGTTCTTCCACTGGCACTCAGCGCTTCAATCTGCTTGTTCAGATGGTCGATGTCGTTTGTTAACGGAGTGATGGCGCTGCCGGCGCGGGTTGGGCAGACATATGGATTGCTGGATTCCCTTTCGTAATCGTCATTGGTATTCCTAGGGTCGAAGTAACCCGCGCGGTTCAGTTTTTTCGCCGGGTCGATCCAATACTCGCTGTATTCGCTTTTCGTGAAGTCGACGCAATGCGAGTAGTTATGTTCATTTGTAACACCCGGCATTTTGCTTAGAAGGGTTCCCCCTGCATTGACCTGTGTTGCATATGGTATGATTGAGATTGAGATCTTGTCCGGGTTTTCTTTGGCATACATCGTGGTCACAAAATTCTTGGCGGCGTCTTGAAGCGCTTCAAGCTTGGATAAAGTGACAAGATTTCCCTCGTCATCTTCCACCTTTGTGGCCGAGTCCCACGCCATAGATCCGGAGATATCCAAAACCAGAGAGATTTCAACAGATCCAATGGCCTCTTCCGCGACACTTGTTACCGAAGCCGTCAGTGTGGGATACCCAAAAAACCACATGAAGTGTGTAGGGACGTCGACCTCAGCATTTGCTGTAACTTTTCTGGACCCAGCGGCCGCATCATCCACAACGACGGGTTCTTTCGTAAGCTCGCCGCGGACGTCGGATTTCTCAATGTAAGATATGACTACATCTTTTGGGGGCAGTTTTTGTTTGACGTTCGCCGCTGCAAGGACTGCCCGGTCCAGCGTGCCTTGGAGGCTCGCTCTGTCGCGCTCAAAGTTCATAATGTCGACGCCAATACCCGCTGTCGCAAATATGAGCAAAAATCCTACAACAACAAAGATTATGAACGCGCCACCATCCTCGTCGCGTGAAAAGCGACGAGCAGCCGCGACTGCGTTCTCACAATTCTTGGTGTTGCACTTAAATACGCGCATTTTCATCTAGCCGACCTCGCTGAGCAGACATCCGACGCTGCTAAGGAAAAGTTAACGTTTGAAAACTAACGACGAATCGTGGCGTGAATTGGGCGGAAGTGCCAGAGTTATGGCAACTTTGCGTGCGAACCGGATATAATCGATTGGCTTTTCGATGTCTGTTTTCGGTCAGGCGACAATTTTGGGGTATTGAGCCCTGGGGGCGACTCAGCCCTTTTCGACCGTCTTCACGATGATTTCGAGTTTTATCTTTGCTTAAATATTGATCGTTTAGGCAATGGGTGCGACAAAACGTCAGAACGCTCGTCGTTCGTCGGCACGGAGGATCAAATGACGGCCACTAATGAACCCAGCTTTCGCGAAAGTGTAGATTTGATGTTTAACAGGGCGGCGTCCCTTATGGACCTGCCACCGGGGCTGGAGGAAAAGATCCGTGTGTGCAACGCCACATACACGGTTCGGTTCGGTGTCCGACTGCGCGGTGATATTCATACTTTCACCGGTTACCGTTCCGTTCATTCCGAGCATATGGAACCTGTGAAAGGCGGTATTCGTTATGCCACGGCCGTGAACCAGGATGAGGTCGAAGCGCTTGCCGCGCTGATGACCTATAAATGTGCTCTGGTTGAAACACCCTTTGGTGGATCCAAAGGGGGGTTGTGTATCGACCCCCGCAAATATGAAGAGCATGAGTTGGAGCAGATCACCCGTCGCTTCGCCTATGAATTGGCCAAGCGCGATCTGATTAACCCGTCGCAAAACGTGCCTGCCCCTGACATGGGAACCGGCGAGCGCGAGATGGCCTGGATGGCGGATCAATACGCCCGGATGAACACCACGGACATCAATTCGCGCGCCTGTGTGACTGGTAAGCCGCTGAATGCGGGCGGGATCGCCGGTCGGGTCGAGGCCACTGGGCGGGGCATCCAATACGCCTTGCGTGAATTCTTCCGCCATCCGGAAGATATGCAAAAGGCAGGGCTGTCGGGCAAACTGGATGGCAAACGTGTCATCGTTCAGGGGCTGGGCAACGTGGGTTATCACGCCGCTAAGTTCCTGAGCGAGGAGGACGGGTCAAAAATTGTCGGCATCATCGAATGGGATGGGGCGCTGTATAATCCTGACGGTATCGATGTGGAATCCGTTCGTCAGTGGATCGTCAAGCATGGCGGTGTCAGCGGCTATCCGGATGCGACCCACTCGGCCGAAGGCGGAGCGGTTCTTGAGGAAGACTGTGACATCTTGGTTCCCGCTGCATTGGAAGGGGTTATCAACCTGTCCAACGCAGACCGGATCAAGGCGCCCTTGATCATCGAGGCCGCGAACGGCCCTGTGACTGCGGGGGCGGATGAGATCCTGCGCAAGAAGGGCACCGTTATTATTCCAGACATGTATGCAAATGCGGGCGGTGTGACCGTTTCCTATTTCGAATGGGTCAAGAACTTGAGCCATATTCGGTTCGGTCGCATGCAACGCCGTCAGGAAGAGGCGCGGCACGAGCTGATCGTCAGCGAGTTGGAGCGGCTGGATCGATATCTGGGCGATGCCTGGTCGATGTCGCCTGACTTTAAGGCCAAGTATCTGCGCGGTGCTGATGAGCTGGAGCTGGTTCGCTCGGGCCTCGATGACACCATGCGGATTGCCTATCAGTCGATGCGTGAAGTCTGGCACAGCCGCGACGATGTCGAGGATCTGCGGACGGCGGCCTATATTGTGGCCATTGATCGTGTGTCCAAAAGCTATCGCGCCAAAGGGCTGTGATGGTCTGAAAACCGGGGCAATTTGGCTTTGTCAAGTTGCCCCGACTGCGAAGATGGGACGCCTTAATCCCGTCAGATACGCTGAAAACGGTAATGGCAGGCGACGTCTGCGACAGGTAAGCTGCAGCGACAGAATCGATTACCGGAGTTCCCTATGTTGCGTATCACCTTGGCCGCCGCTTTGCTGGCCACCCCGTTGGCTGCGGAAGAGACCAAAGAGCAAAGCTGCCAATACCAGGCTGATGTTGTTGCGGCGATCCAGAAGGCTCGGCTGGACCGTGTGAAAGAGCGCGACGTGCCCCAGGCGGTTGCTGATGCCGCACCAACCTGGCCCGAGAACTACAATGCCGCCATCCCGTTGATCGCACCTTGGGTCTACGAACAAAAGATGCGCGACGTGCGCAAAAAGGATCTGGGCGCCGCGTGGCTTGAGCTGTGTTTGCAGCAATAATCCACAGCACTTTCATTTCCCTGTGGACAAACGCGCGTCACACCCTTGGCGCGCGTTCCTGTTTCTGTCAGGTTTGACCCATGTCGTTGCCCCCCGGATTTCTGGATGAACTGCGCACCCGCCTGAGTCTGTCTCAGGTCGTCGGGCGCAAAGTCATTTGGGATCAGCGCAAGTCCAATCAGGGCAAAGGGGACATGTGGGCGCCTTGCCCGTTTCATCACGAAAAGACAGCGTCGTTCCACGTGGATGACCAGAAGGGGTTTTATTACTGCTTTGGTTGCCACGCCAAAGGCGACGCGATCAGCTTTGTAAAAGAGACCGAGAATGTCTCGTTCATCGAGGCGGTGGAAATTCTGGCACGAGAGGCCGGGATGCCCGTACCCGCGCGCGACCCCAAGGCGCAGGAAAAGCAGGATCGCCGGTCGCTGCTGGCTGACGTCATGGAGCAGGCTGTGCAGTTCTTCCGTTTGCAACTGAAGACAGGGGCCGGGGGCGCCGCCCGGGACTACCTCACACGCCGAGGATTGGATGCCCAGGCGCTGGACCGATGGGAAATTGGCTTTGCGCCCGATGGCTGGCAGGCGCTTTGGGACCACCTACGCGGCAAGAATGTGGCTGAGGATCTGATCCTTGGGGCAGGGCTGGCCAAGCCGTCCAACAAGGGCAAAAAGCCTTATGATACGTTCCGCAATCGGATCATGTACCCGATCCGAGACCCGCGCGGGCGCTGCATCGCGTTCGGCGGGCGGGCGATGGACCCCAACGACAATGCGAAATACCTGAATTCGCCCGAAACCGAATTGTTCGACAAGGGCCGCAGTCTTTATAACCACGGCCCTGCACGTCAGGCGGCGGGCAAGGGCCAGCCTCTGATTGTGGCCGAAGGGTATATGGACGTGATCGCCCTGGCCGAAGCCGGGTTCGGGGCGTCGGTCGCTCCGTTGGGGACGGCGATTACTGAGCATCAGTTGCAACTGTTGTGGCGCGTCTCTGATGAGCCGATCATCGCATTGGATGGCGACACCGCGGGTTTGCGTGCCGCGATGCGGGCGGTTGATCTGGCCTTGCCGCTGCTTGAGGCCGGAAAATCGTTGCGCTTTGCCCTGATGCCCGAGGGTAAGGATCCCGACGACCTACTGCGTGCCGAAGGACCGGGGGCCGTTCAGGCGGTGTTGGAAGGCGCGATCCCCATGGTCAAATTGCTGTGGCAGCGTGAGACTGAGGGCAAGGTTTTCGATAGTCCGGAACGCAAGGCCGCACTCGATAAATCGCTGCGGGACAAGATCAAACTGATCCGCGACCCCTCCATCCGGTCGCATTACGGGCAAGAGATCAAGGATCTGCGTTGGCAACTGTTCCGCCCGCAACGCCAGCCGCAAAACCGCCAGTGGCAACCGCGCGGTAAATGGCAACCTCAGAAACAGCCCGCAACGGCTGGTGCGCGTTCATCTTTTCTGGCGTCTTCGGAAAACGCGGACATCCGGATGCGCGAGGCCGCCATTCTGGCCATTGCCATTCTGAACCCAAACGTCGTGATCCAGTTCGAGCATCAGCTTGAAGAGATGGAGTGCCATGATCCCGACCACGCTGCGCTTCGGGCAGCTATTCTGCGGCATGCGATCGACGACCCGGATCACCTTAAAGACCACATTATCGAAACTTTAGGCGGCGAAATCCTTGAAAACCTGCTGGCCCTTCGCCATGTCGCAGTTATCCCCTGTGTGTTCAAACCGGGCGATGTCGAAAAGGCCGAGATGACACTGGCCGAGGAACTCGCAAAGATCAAAGCGCTCCGGGGGTTGGATGCCGAGATTGCCGAAGCTGCCGAAGAATTGTCCGAACTGGCTGACGAAGCGCTGACATATCGGCTGGCTCAGGCCGCCGAAGAGCGTAACCGCACAAGCCGTAGCCAGAACGAAGACAGGGCGGTATTCGACATCGCCGATAACGGCGCGCGAATCAACCGCGACGAGAAAGACGCGTTTCAGGCGATCATGTCTGGCATCAATTTTGAACGGAAACGCCGATAAGTGGTGTTTTCGTAAGGCACTGGAAAAGAAAAACGGGTAAACGGGTGGCCGAATCACTTCAACGCGCTAATGATTCGGTACAAACGAATCACCCATCCCTGCAGGAGCATTGAATGGCCGCCAAGGATACGAACGAAGACCGCAAATCCGACGAGCAGGAACAGGAAATCTCGCTGGACATGAGCCAGGCCCAGGTCAAGAAGATGATCGCCGAGGCTCGCGAGAAAGGTTACATCACCTACGACCAGCTCAATCAGGTTCTGCCGCCTGATCAGGTCAGCTCGGAACAGATCGAAGACGTTATGTCGATGCTGTCCGAAATGGGCATCAACATCATCGAAGATGAAGAGGCCGAAGAGGAAGAGAACAAAGGCTCGACCGAACTGACCACCACCGACAGCAACCGCGAGGTTGCGCTGTCTGGTGCATCTACCGAAAAGCTGGACCGCACTGATGACCCGGTGCGCATGTATCTGCGCGAAATGGGCAGCGTCGAACTGCTGAGCCGCGAAGGCGAAATTGCCATCGCCAAGCGGATCGAAGCAGGCCGTAACACCATGATTGCAGGTCTGTGCGAAAGCCCCTTGACCTTCCAGGCGATCACAATCTGGCACGACGAATTGCTGTCGGAAGACATTCTGTTGCGCGATGTCATTGATCTTGAGGCCACGTTCGGCAACCAGATGGACGAAGACGGTGACGTTGAAGAGCCGGTGGTTGATACCTCGACCGTTCAGGCCGCCAAGCCGGCCAAAGACACCGGACCCGAGTTGGATGCCGATGGTAACCCGCTCAACAACGACGACGATGACGACGACGACGATCAGGCCAACATGTCGCTGGCTGCGATGGAAGCCGCACTGAAAGATCAGGTCCTGACCACACTGGAACGGATTTCGACCGACTTCTCGATGCTGTCGGAAATGCAGGACAGCCGGATATCGGCGACCCTGAACGAAGATGACACGTTCTCTGAAAAAGAAGAGGCGACCTATCAACAACTGCGGTCTGAGATCGTCGAACTGGTGAATGGTCTGCACCTGCATAACAACCGTATCGAAGCGCTTATCGACCAGCTTTACGGCATCAACCGCCGTATCATGTCGCTGGATAGCTCGATGGTGAAATTGGCGGATCAGGCCCGTATCAACCGCCGTGAATTCATTGATGCATATCGCGGGCGCGAACTGGACCCGAACTGGCTGGCCGAGATGGCAGAAAAGCCGGGTCGGGGCTGGCAGATGTTCATCGAACGCTCGACCGCCAAGGTCGAAGAGCTGCGCAACGATATGGCGCAGGTCGGTCAGTATGTCGGACTGGATATCCCTGAATTCCGTCGCATCGTTCAGCAGGTTCAAAAAGGTGAAAAAGAGGCGCGTCAGGCCAAGAAAGAAATGGTTGAAGCCAACCTGCGCCTGGTGATCTCGATTGCCAAAAAGTACACGAACCGTGGCCTGCAATTCCTTGATCTTATTCAGGAAGGTAACATCGGCCTGATGAAGGCGGTGGACAAGTTCGAATACCGCCGCGGCTATAAATTCTCGACCTATGCAACCTGGTGGATCCGGCAGGCGATCACGCGGAGCATCGCGGATCAGGCCCGCACGATCCGTATTCCGGTTCACATGATCGAAACGATCAACAAGCTGGTTCGGACCGGTCGTCAGATGCTGCACGAGATCGGCCGCGAGCCGACGCCGGAAGAATTGGCCGAAAAGCTGCAGATGCCGCTGGAAAAGGTTCGCAAGGTGATGAAGATCGCCAAGGAACCGATCTCACTCGAAACGCCAATTGGCGACGAGGAAGACAGCCAGTTGGGCGATTTCATCGAGGACAAGAATGCCGTTCTGCCGCTGGACAGCGCCATTCAGGAAAACCTCAAGGAGACGACTACACGGGTTCTGGCTTCGCTTACGCCGCGTGAGGAACGGGTTCTGCGGATGCGCTTTGGCATCGGTATGAACACCGACCACACTCTGGAAGAGGTCGGCCAGCAATTCAGTGTGACCCGCGAACGAATTCGTCAGATCGAGGCGAAAGCGTTGCGGAAACTGAAACATCCCAGCCGATCGCGCAAGCTGCGGTCGTTCCTGGATCAGTAATCAAATAAGGCGTCTCACACGAGGCGCCTTTTTCTTATCTGTTCACGCGGTGATCACGCTGGCCGGTACAAACCTCAATTTGGCGAGAATTCACAAGTCAAGCGATCCCATGCCCCCTATTTCTGCATCGTCCACTCATGGGACAGGCCGGGGCGAGGCTGTGCCGCTGATGACCCCCGGCCACCCTTTCTGTGTCACAGATCCAATCGGGATCGGAAGGTGCTGGGCGCCTGACCGGTCCAGCGTTTGAAGGCCGTGGAAAACGCGGGTTGATCCGCATAGCCCAACGAATAAGCGATTTCTGACAAGGGCATCCCGTTGGTGATAAAGGTTTGTGCCAGGTCGCATCTCAGATCTTCGACGATCTCACGATAGGTCGTTCCTTCCTCGTTCAACCGTCTGGCAAATGTACGCGGGCTCATCCCAAGGTTCGAGGCCGCGTCGTCGGCCTGTATGATCGCGCCAGGCATGGACCGGGTGATCAGCCCTTCGACCTGCGCCCTGAGCCTTTGTGTCGGCTGGCTGCTTTCGGCCAGAACCCGATCACCATATGACAAAAGATGCTCGCGAAGAGAGGGGTCATAGGTCGGCACCGGCAGGTCCAAGGAGGATAGAGTCAGCACAATCTCCAACCGTTCTGCACCGAAGGACACAGGAAAGCCCGCCAGTTTCTGGAAGTCTTTGCGGGCTTCGCCCACCTCGTGTTGAAAGCGGATTTCAATTGGGAAAAAATTGGTTTGCGTCAGCGACCTTATGCGGGCGAGGGCCGCGAAAATCAGAAACTCGGTGCGGCGGTGATATCGGGCAAAGCTGGCGTCCTTCCAATCGGCCTCGATCGTGGCAAAGTTGCCGGCGACGCGCAGGCTAAAAAACAGCGCCGGGTCGATCATACCGTGAAAACGCGAAGAGTTTTCAATAACCTGCTTCAGGTCACGCGAGTATTTACTGATATACGCCGTCAGGCTGGAAGAGGAGCTAAAGCCGAGCCCGGCGCTGGCCGAAAAGGTAATGTCATTCAGCGCGTCGCAGGCGTACCGGACAAACAAAGCTTCTTTATGAGCACTGTATGATGTCGCAGGCGGCGCAATGTCGCTGCGGCTGAGACCGGATTTTTCCAGCACACGGTCACCAATCGAAGGGTCTTTTGCCCGGTGATCCAGCGTGTTGGACAACACTTGAATGCGGGCAATATCGACGTCCATGTTCAATCCCGAGTTAGCAAGGCGTTCTCAAATTACGGCCATTTTCCTGCGGACCACAGCATACTTGTCATCTATTCAAATAATAATGGCTGAATTTCGCAAGACTACGGTCACCATCATACATATTTTTCGTGTGCTGTCGGGTCAGACTTTTTGGGGATGAGGTCAGAGCCCAGGAAACTTGTCGCGCAGATGGCCCGAGGCTCCCCGACACATATCAATTCGCGAGGCTGGCCCAGTGTCGCATTGCTCGCAAAGCGCGGGGGTGCGATTGTGCGTCCTAACGGTTTAACGGGCGTAAGCGAAATGACCGAACAGATGAACGCGTTGGTGGGTCAGGATTTCATCGTCTTTGACGGTGAATGTGTTCTGTGTTCAGGGTTTTTTCGGTTCATGGTCGCGCGGGACAAGGCGCAGCGGTTCAAATTCGTCACTGCGCAGTCGCCGTTGGGGCAACGGCTTTACTCCCACCTCGGGTTGCCGACGCGGGATTTTGAAACCAATCTTGTTGTGACCGACGGGGTGGTTCATCAACGGTTGGATGCGTTCGCGGCTGCTATGCGCAAGCTGCCGGGGGGCTGGCGGATCCTTTCGGTCTGCAGGATTCTTCCTAGGATCATCAAAGACCCTTTGTATCGCGTGATTGCAAAAAACCGGTATGCCATCTTCGGGCGTTCGCCGACCTGCATGATCCCGGATAAAGCCCTGCAGGATCGCTTCCTGCTCGAGGGTTTCTGAGTGCAATTTGATCCTTTTGTTCAAGCCTTGCCTGAGGGAACGAAGCTGCCCGAGGCATTACAAGCACTGCATGGCACGAAGGGTTTTTATTCCGGGCGTTGCTCGGTCACGCCGGGCAGGGGGTGGTTGGCCAAAATCGCTTTGCGCTTTGCTGGGATGCCGCTGGCGGGTGGTGATACCCCGGTTAGGCTAAGGGTCGAACAGGAAGGTTCTGCTTGGACTTGGACGCGAGATTTCGATAGTCACGTCACACGATCGCAATTGTCTCTGGACCGGGGCACGGGATGCGTCCTTGAGAAATTCGGACAGGTTTCAATCTGGCTTAGGCCGGTTTTTGCGAACGAGCGGCTAGAGATCCGGATTCTACGCCTCAGCTTTATGCGTTTTCCGTGTCCGAGGATTTTTCTGCCGCACTCGAAAACTGTGGAATGGCAGGATGAAGAAGGGCGGTTTCGGTTTGATGTTTCGGCCCGGATGCCGTTTGTCGGAGATCTGATCCGATATGAGGGTTGGCTCAAGTTCGATCACGAGCTAACCCGCGCGGACTGAATTGATTGTGAACCAGCTTTGCCTGGTAAGAATGTATACTATTTGAGAAATCACCTCGAAACGAATGAGAGTATGATTATGAAAAAGTTCATGACTTTGGCGATTTCAGCCGCAATCTTGTTGAACGTGCCGGTGTCGGCTTCTGCCGCGCCAAACGGGTATCAGACGGTGGCTGTCAACAACAACATGTTCGAAGTGATCCCGCGTGCCCGTCGGGACGTGGACGGGTATTGGTGCGCGGCAGCGGATTTTGCGCGCCGGACATTGGGCGCGGGTTGGCAGCAGCGTATATACGTCGTGCGCGGCTATGGCCCCAGCGAGGCAACAGGCCGCCGCACCGCCGTTCAATTCTCGTTGCAGCAACCGACTAACGTTCCCCAGCAAGCCAGTTCGATCTCGATCGGCTTTCAGGCCGGCGAAAGCATGTCGGTTCAGGGTGCCAACGGCCTCTGCAATGCCGTTCCGATCTTCCGCTGATCCAGGACGTTTCGCCATATGCAGACCGAGTTTATTATTTCGACGAACGGACCAGGGTTGTACGAGTTTACCCGGGACGTGCGCAACTGGCTCAGCTCGGTCTCAGGCGATGGTTTACTGACCTTGTTTGTACGGCATACGTCGTGTTCACTAACCATTCAGGAAAACGCTGATCCAGAAGTGCAAACAGACCTGCACGCCTTTTTTGAGCGTCTGGTGCCGCCGTCAGACAACCCTGCTATGGCCTATCTGCGCCATACCTACGAGGGCCCTGACGACATGCCTGCCCATATCAAGGCGGCTCTTTTGCCTGTTTCGCTGTCTGTTCCCGTGTCCTCAGGGCAACCTGTGTTGGGGACATGGCAGGGTATCTACCTGTTTGAACACCGCACCGCAGCGCATGTGCGAAAGGTCGCGGTGCACTTCGCCTGACCCCTTTATGTTGCGGTGAAAAATTCCGACTACCCAAACCCTAGCGGCTGCCCTATAGTTGTGGATAAGTAAGCCATAGTGCTTACAAAAAGAGGCGGAACCAGGGACGAGGAGACGGCGGATGCGCTGCCCGTTTTGCGGAAATATCGATACTCAGGTCAAAGATTCACGCCCGGCAGAGGATCATGTTGCGATCCGCAGACGCCGGTTCTGCCCCGCTTGCGGTGGACGTTTTACAACATACGAACGTGTTCAGCTGCGTGACCTGGTGGTGATCAAAACCAATGGCAAACGCGAAGACTTTGATCGGGACAAGTTGGAGCGTTCGATCCGCATCTCGATGCAAAAACGCCCGATTGAACCGGACCGGATCGATCAGATGATCTCGGGCATTGTGCGTCGTCTGGAAAGTATGGGCGAGACGGACATCCCATCCAGCAAAATCGGCGAGATCGTCATGGAAGCTCTGGCGCGGATCGACACCGTCGCCTATGTTCGCTTTGCGAGCGTATACAAGAATTTCCAGGCGGCCGATGACTTCGAGGAGTTCGTCCACGAACTGCGCCCGCCGCAGCCTTCGACAGACGATTGAGCGAAACAGATAAGCGATATATGGCATTGGCCCTGTCTTTGGGTCGACGCGGTCAAGGAACCTGTTGGCCCAACCCGGCCGTCGGCTGTGTAATTGTGCGCGACGGGCGTATCGTGGGACGCGGCTGGACCCAGCCGGGTGGCCGTCCGCACGCTGAACCCGTCGCACTGGCGCAGGCAGGTGAGGCAGCCCGTGGTGCAACAGCCTACGTTTCCTTGGAGCCGTGTTCTCATCACGGGAAAACACCCCCTTGTGCCGAGGCTTTGATTGCCGCGGGAGTATCGAGGGTCGTGTCGGCGATCGAGGACAGCGATCCGCGCGTGGCCGGGCAGGGCTTTGCCAAACTTCGCGAAGCAGGGATCGAAGTGACCACCGGCGTGCTTGCTGATCAGGCTGCCCGCGATCACGCAGGGTTCTTCTTGAAGAATGAGCAAGGCCGGCCATTTGTAACGCTCAAACTCGCCAGCAGTTTTGACGGGCGGATTGCTACCGCCACGGGTCACAGCCAGTGGATAACCGGCCCCAAAGCACGGCGAGCCGTGCATGCCATGCGCGCGCGCCATGACGCGGTTATGGTAGGCGCGGGCACTGCGCGCGCCGATGATCCGTCTCTGACTGTGCGGGACCTCGGGGTCGAGACACAGCCGGTTCGAATTGTGGTCTCGCGCCATTTGGACATTCCCTTGATGGGGCAACTGGCGCGCACGGCTGCAGAGATACCCGTATGGCTGTGCCATGGGCCATCCCCGGATGCAGAACGTGCCCGCGCGTGGGAAGGGCTTGGGGCGCAACTGCTGCCTTGTGCACTGGACGATCACCAAATCGACGCCGCGGACCTGTTGCATCAACTGGGCAACGCAGGTCTGACCCGTGTTTTTTGTGAGGGCGGGGCGGCCTTGGCGGCATCTTTGCTTGCTGCAGATCTTGTAGACGAATTGGTTGGGTTTACTGCGGGCCTGACGATCGGCGCCGAAGGGTTGTCAGCCGTCGGCACGCTGGGTCTGGAAAAGCTGGACAACGCGCCGCGATTTGAGCTGATCGAGACTCAGGTCATCGGGCCGGACGTCATGCACCGTTGGTCGCGCGCCCTGCGCTAACGTCGCCAGATATGCGCGTGGGTAGCGAACGCGCCCTGTAGCTTCGACAGCACCCGAACAAACGGACCGCCCGCTGGCGCACTGCCTTCCGACAACCGTTCAACCGCCACTTCAACGGGGCAGGGCTCACCGGTCACTGGGTCCAAATACCGAGGGTAGTCAATCAAGGCCGCGTGGACCAAACCTAAAAGCGTGGGCCGTGCGCCCCTGCGTGCCGGAACAGTTCCCAGATCAGTGGTCAGTCCCCAACCGGCATAGAACGGCGCGCCCAGCGTCGTCACGCGGATGCCGCGCATTAATGCCTCGAACCCTAGCAAAGAGGTCATGGTCCAAACCTCTTGGACCTGTGGCATCAGGGCCGCCGGGTCGCAATTCGTCGCGATGACGTCCGCCAGATTTTCTGCATGCGCACCTCCATCCCGCAATCGCGCTTCGACATCGGGATGTGGCTTGTAGATCAAAATTGCATTCGGGTTCGCCTCGCGCGCGGCGCGCAACAAATCATCATTGGTGCGAACGGTGCTGGTCCCCAATAGGATCGAGGCATCGTCTTCGACTTGTCCAGGCACGAGGATGCGGTGCCCTGCCGGTAATTCAGGTATGCCGCCACCGACGTTGTATTTGGTGATCTGGGCAGACACGATTTGCGCGACCAACTTTTCGGCGCGCAACTCCTGGTCTGGCCGGAGAGTTTCCCGTGCCGCTATTAGTTCTTCCAATTGGCTGGGATGGGTCGGGTCATAGTAAATGCCCTGATTATCCGTCGCGAGTGAAACAGGCGGCACCAGATTTGCGCCCAACCCACGAGACCGGAGAAATCCGTCCTCGACCCGGACGGCGTTCTCTGTTCCCTTGGCTTTGCTTGCCCAGACCATATGTGGGCGGTCCAACTGGGCCGGTTCATCAGTCATAAACCGGACTTTTTTCTGGCGGCCAAACATCTGTTGCAGGTGCTTGCGTTTCCACAGACGCATACCCGAGGCGGTCCATCCCTTGTGATCCTGCCGCCAGGCGCGGGTCTTAGCCTCAAGCGTATCCAGGGCGGTTTCCAACTCGCACAGCTGGTCCCGATATGGATCGTACCAGGTCGGGTAGAGGATCATCGCCGTAGCGAACAATTGTGCGCGCGTCAGGTTGCGTTGGCGGCGCGGCAGATGCGCTTCATCCTGCGTTAGCCCCCAACCCGCATAGAAAGGCTGGCCAAACACACGCGGTTTGTGCCCGGCCAAAATCGCCTCGAACCCCATCTGGGAGGACAATGTGTAAACGCCGACGGCACCTTCCAGCAAAGCCCATGGGCTGACGGGCGTGCTGATGATCGATACGCGATCGGATTGGTCAGCCTCGGTGAAGTAGCCTGAACGATGCCCCGCGATAGTGTCGGGATGTGTTTTGATCAGGACTTTGGCACCGGGGTTCTCTTCCTGCGCCATGACCAGCATCTCGCGAAACCGGGCGTTATCCCCAGCGCTGGCGGTCACTGCGGCGTCGTCGCGGACCTGATCAACAACCAGCACATAGCCTGGTTCGGGGGGCGGAACAGTCAGATCAAAGGCCGAGTATTTGCTAAGGTGCAGCTCTCGCATCCGTTCGATCCCACCACGCGCCCGGTTCAGCAGGGCGGTGTCGTCCAGCGGATGGGTGGCCAACAGCGTTTCCAGATCGGACGGCCCGGCTGCGTCGAAATGCAAACCCGACCGATCAAGCAACAGGCCAAGAGGCGGCTCTCCACTGCGGCCGGGATGCAAAGACCGAAGAAAGGCGTCTTCTACGCGCAAAATGGGGGCGTTCTTGCGAGCCGCGACTGCAAGGCCACGATGGGCCGTCGGGCTATTGCCCCAGACCGCAACGACGTCGCCTTCTTTGGGCAGGCCAATCCGGATGTCGTAGCCGGATAAGGACAATAGGCGACGAATTTGGCGGGATGCTAGGAAACCACCATTGTAGACAAGCAGCCGGGTGCGACCAGACCCGGCTGTTGTTTCCAGCGACATCAATTGCCTGTTAGTGTTGCGACATTGGCCAGCGGTGTCAGGCCACCGGAGATCAGAGAGATTGACTTTGTCCACTGCGCATAAGGGGCCTCGGTCACATAGATAGTATCGTCATCGCGGATGACGAAGTCCCGTGCAATGAACAGCCCGTTGGGGGCTGTCAGGTTCAACAGGTAGATCATACGTTGATCGCCTTGCAGGTCTGGGCGCCCCATCACCGAGCGTGCAACGTCCTGACGTTCCCGGCGCAGAATGAATATCCCTGTTGGGTCCGAGGACAGTGACAGAAGGCCGCCGACTTGCGCCAAAGCTTCAAGCGCTGAAAGATCCTGTGTGTCAAACGCAACGCGGGACTGGCCACCGGTTGCACCAAGCGCAATGTATGACCGGTTGTCCGCCTCGACCAGAATGCGGTCGTCGCCGCGCAGGGCTACATCCAGCTTGGGATTGCTGAACACGTCATCGTACCAAACAGTCCCCTTTTGGTCGCCCCGGATCAGTGTCACAAGTGCAATGTCAGCGCCTTGAACTACGCCACCGGCCTGCGACAGCATGCCGGATAAAGTGCGCGTCGGAAGCTCGATGGGATAGACCCCCGGTGCCGCGATACTTCCTGTCAGCACAACAGTTGCTCCATTCCCTGCAGCCCGACGAACCTCAACCTGAGGGTCGGGCGTTTGATCTTGCAGCTTTTCGGTGATCACCCGACGGAGTTGTTCAGGTGTGTTTCCCGACGCGCGCACACGCCCTGCATAGGGCACAAAAATGAAGCCTTCGGCATCAACCTGTACTTCATTTAATGAGGTTGATGACCCGACCTCGCCCGACAGCAAACCGTCATCGACATTTTCCCAGATCGTTAATCCCAGCACGTCACCCGGGCGCACGATATCCGCTGTCAGGTTTTGGGCGCTTGTGAAGGAAGACGAAAATCCGAACTGAGGAACTGCGGATGTTGCCCGTGCAACCCGGTCATCCACCTCAACGACGAAAGCGTTGCCGCCGTTTTCTACCGAACCGGCCAAAATCTCGGATTTGTTCGGGCCTGATTTGGGAAGCTGGCACGCGGCCAGAACACCACAAGCAGCCAGAAGGGCGGCTGTTCGCACCCAGCGAATTGGAAAGCACTGCACTGCCGATTATCCTCAGTCGTCTTTTGTTTGCGTAAACTTAGCTTGTTCGGGGTTCAACATCCAGCACCAAGCCATGTGCTTTAGTCGACGAGTTTTAACTGTGGCGTCGACGCCTCGTTGTCGGATAACACGGACTGGTAGGGATCATGCGCCTGCAACATCATATCGGCGGCGCGGCGCAGCAATTGTCGCCGTCCACGCCGCGAATAAAAACCACCCGGTAACTGACTGGTTTTCAGAAGAAATTGCCGATAAATCCGATATGCATCGTGGTCCGGGGCGTCAGGGTTGGCAAAGAACTCGGCCAAGGGTTGCTGTGACACAAATTCGGGTTTGTCGTACACGGACTTTCCGAAACTGCGCAGCGGGATCCCGCGCCACAGAACTTGTTGGCCCGCCGTTGAATTGATCGTAACGGCAGTGTTTGCGTCATCCAACAGTCGGGCAAGCTTGCCACCGGGAACATAGTGTACGCGATCCGCTACGTTATGAGCACGAGCTATTTCGCGCGCCCGGTGGCGCAGCGGCTCACGGTGGTTTTCCAGCGGATGTTCCTTCAGCACCAGAAGGTGATGGGCCGGAGCCCCTTCGGCGAAACCAGATATAACATGCTCCAGAAAGTCCGACATGCAGTCATAGTCGGAATGCGCCTGCACCGAACTGTCATGGCCCAGTTGCAAGAGAGCCAGATGATAGGGGGCGCCGCTTTTCTGAACGCGGGTGGTGGCCCAACGCCGCCTGATCCTGTGGAATGGCATCAGCGCAAGTCGTTTGAAGTACAGGCGGAACTCTTTTGACACCGACAATTCCCGGTGTGTTTTGAAGTTGGAGTACCTCTGGTTCAGGAACAGAACAAACCAGTGATAAAGCGCGCCATAGAATATGTGCTGCCGCATATCGCCCCAATGGGACGGTGGCGGTGGAACTGGTGCCTCGGACTGGTCAAGCGCATCTTGCATCTGCGCGACGTCCAAAGACATCAACCGTGAGTGTCCATTTGATCCGCTCCGTTCGTAAGTGACCCACCATGGGCGCAGATACCCCTCTTCGAAAACATGGACAGTCACATCCATCTCGCGCGCAACATCCACAGCATTGGCATGAACCGGACGGGTGTCGCCGTATAGAACGATATCTGTGACCGACTTTGACCGGATCAGTTCCCGAAGGGTTTCGGGCCATTGCTCGGAATTGTCCAAAAACGGGATGTAGGTGCTGCGGTCAAACCAGAATGCCTGATCGCCGGCATTGAACCCCACGCGCAGAACATCGGCTCCGGCAACGCGCAGGGCGCGTGCGAGTGCGCTGAAAAACGGGCCATGTGGTCCCTGCAAAAACAGGAATACGCGGCGATGCGAGCGCGTGGTGAGTGGGTGCATCCTTGCTGCTCTTTTCGTTTGGTGCCAAAATAATGCCTGTTTACATCAATCTGGGCAAGGCGGGGCTTGCCCGCAGCCTTTCTTGGGCTTACCTCGGCGGTGACAGATACGCACAGGTTGTAAGCTAAGGGTAAAGGCAATGTTCACAGGGATCGTCACCGATATCGGAAAAGTTACCGAGCTTGACCAGCAGGGGGATCTACGCGCCCGGATCAAAACGGGCTACGATACCACGAGTATTGACATCGGCGCATCGATCGCCAGTGACGGTGTCTGCCTGACCGTGATCGCCCTTGGGGACGATTGGTATGATGTGCAGATCAGCGCCGAGACGGTGTCGAAAACCAATCTGGACAGTTGGCAAGTTGGCAAGCGCGTGAACCTGGAACGCGCCCTCAAAGTGGGTGACGAACTGGGCGGGCACATCGTATCGGGTCATGTTGACGGCGTGGCCGAGGTTGTTGCCCTGCAGGACGAAGGCGACAGCACCCGTGTGACATTGCGAGCGCCAAAGGAACTGGCTCGCTTTATCGCCCCAAAGGGTTCGGTCGCTTTGAATGGCACATCGCTGACGGTCAATGACGTGAATGACTGCGATTTCGGGATCAATTTCATTCCGCACACCAAAGAAGTGACAACCTGGGGCGATGTCTCGGTCGGCGATCGGGTGAACCTCGAGATTGACACCTTGGCGCGTTACGTGGCCCGTTTGGCCGAGATGTCCTGAACCGCCAGTCTCGACGCCGCGTTCTGGCGGTGTAAAGCCGCAAGCGCTCTGGTCTTTGAGCGCTTGGTGGTCTATCCAGCCGTCCAGACATGCTCTTGTGAAAGGCTGCCCCATGAGCTTTGAAACCCCCGGTCCTGTCGAGGCCAAGTTGCGCGACGCGATCAGCCCGATCGAAGATATCATCGAAGAGGCGCGCAAAGGCCGGATGTATATCCTGGTCGATCATGAAGACCGCGAGAACGAGGGTGATCTGGTTATCGCAGCTGAATTCGCGGATGCCGAGGCGATCAACTTTATGGCCACCCACGGGCGAGGGTTGATCTGCCTGCCGATGACCGCGGAACGCGTCGACGCCCTGGGCTTGCCGATGATGGCTGTGAACAACTCGTCCCGTCACGAAACCGCATTTACCGTGTCCATCGAAGCGCGTGAGGGTGTGTCCACCGGGATTTCAGCCGGTGACCGCGCGCTGACCGTGGCGACTGCGATCAACGAACAGAACACGATGGCCCATATTGCGACACCGGGCCATGTCTTTCCACTGCGCGCCAAGCGGGGCGGGGTGCTGGTGCGCGCCGGCCATACCGAGGCGGCTGTCGACATCTCTCGGCTGGCTGGGTTGAATCCATCAGGTGTGATCTGCGAGATCATGAAGCCCGACGGCACCATGGCCCGCCTGCCTGATCTGGTTGCGTTTGCCAAGGAACATGACATGAAGATCGGCACGATCAGTGATCTGATCACGTATCGGTCGCGAAACGACAATCTGGTCGTTGAAACTTCACGCAAGACGGTGACATCGGAATACGGCGGCGAATGGGAAATGCGTCTGTTCACGGATCAAACCCATGGCATCGAGCATGTGGTCATGGTCAAAGGCGACATCACCACACCCGAGCCGGTTTTGACCCGAACCCATGCGCTGCATGAAGCGCCCGATGTTCTGGGGCTGGGGCCAAAATCGCCACAGGAATTGCCCCGGGCGATGGAAAAGATTGCAACCGAAGGGCGCGGCGTGGTTTGCCTGTTCCGCGAACCGCGCAATTCGCTTTATGCAACCGATGACGAAGGTCCGCGCACCATTAAGCAAACCGGTCTGGGGGCGCAGATCCTGTCCAAGATGGGCATTCAAGAATTGGTGTTGCTGACCGATACACCGGAAACGAAGTATCTGGGGCTCGACGCGTTTGGCATCTCCATCGTTGGCACCCGTTCTATTCTCAAGGATGATTGATCGTGGCTGAACAAGACAAACACGGCGTCTTGCCGACACCGACCTTCGACAAACCGGTAAAACTGCTGATTGTGGTCGCGCCGTTCTATCGTGCCATTGCAGATAATCTGGTTGCGGGCGCAAAGGCCGAGATCGAAGCGGCAGGCGGCACGTGCGATGTGGTCGAGGTGCCCGGAGCGCTGGAGATTCCCACCGCAATCGCAATGGCAGATCGTCAGTGCAACTATGATGGCTATGTTGCACTGGGTTGTGTCATTCGCGGCGAGACCACGCATTATGAAACCGTGTGCAACGATTCCAGCCGGGCAATCCAGTTGATGGGCCTGCAGGGTCTTCTTATCGGCAACGGTATCCTGACGGTCGAAAATGATGATCAGGCCGAGGTGCGCGCAAATCCGGAAAAGATGAATAAAGGTGGTGGCGCAGCTGCTGCGGCCTTGCATCTGCTTGCACTCAGCCGTAAGTGGGGCTCTTCCCAAAAGGGCGTCGGTTTCAAGCCGCCGTCCGAGTCCATCCTTGTGGCGGGCGACAGCAACGGACCCACGACAGTATGACCCAGACAGACGCGCCGAAACCGGCCAACCAGAAACGCCTGATGAAATCTGCCGCCCGGCTTTATGCCGTGCAGGCGTTGTTCCAGATGGAACAGTCAGGCCAAACGACCGAACAGGTTGTGAACGAGTTTCTGGATCACCGGTTTGGCGCTGTCTATGAGGGCGAGGAAATGCTGGACGGCGATATCTCGGTCTTTCGAAAGCTGGTCGAGGATGCGGTGAACTATCAGGCTCCGATTGACCAGATGACCGACCGTGCGCTGGTGGCCAAATGGCCGATTGCGCGGATTGACCCGACGCTTCGCGCAGTGTTCCGCGCAGCCGGGGCCGAACTGACCCAAAGCAACACACCGCCCAAAGTGGTCATCACCGAATTCGTAGATGTGGCGCGCGCGTTCTTCCCGGAAGGAAAAGAGCCGAAATTCGTCAATGCGGTTTTGGATCACATGGCCCGCGAAGCGCAGCCCGAGGCGTTCTGAGCCATACCATCAGACAGAACGAATAAGGCGCAGCCACAAATTGGGCTGCGCCTGAACGCTAAAAATACACTTGTTCAAAACAAGTCTTCGGCCTCCACCACTCACAGTTTTATCCCAAGACACCAACACTTTATCTGAAGGTTAACCGCCCGCCAGCTATCGATTCCGATAGCCCGGCGGGTTTATCAGCCCCAACTGCATCGCCCGGACCAAGGCCGACTCGCGGGTCGGAGCCCGCAATTTGTCCCGCGCATTTTTCAGGTGCGTGTGCACGGTTACTTCCGACAGGTCCAACAATTCGGCTATTCTGTCGTTTCGGTGCCCGAGAGCCAAGAGGTTCAAGACTTGCAGCTCTCGCGGCGTCAGGTCCGGGGCGGTCGGAGCAATGCTGGCGATGTCGTAGACGCGGCCGTGATTGCTGGGGATATCTGATCCCAGGTTGGTGGCCAGCACCGTGGCCAGCACACGCATTTCGCGTTGCCGCTCTGTCATCTGAACCTGGGCGTCCGGTTGATCCGATGACAGAACCACCAGCTTGGCCTCGTTGTCGGGGCAGGGCACCACCAGAGAGTAAAGGTGAATATATCCGGCCTTTTCCAGATCGTGGTTCAGGCCCAGCGCTTTGGTGGAATGGCCATCCGCCGACCTGAGGCTTGCGGCCTGCACGTAAAGGCTTTCCTTGCCATTTTGAACCTGTGCCAGCATGGGGTCCGCTTCGGCATAGCCCTGGCTGTCATAGCGGTTCAGCCAACCTTTGGACATCGAGCTGCGCACCCAATGAATAGCGCCAGTCTCGGGCGTAAAGCACAGCATGTTCAGGGCGTTGAACCCGATCTCAGTCAGACGGTCTAACGTGAACTCCCACCGTTCCTGATCATCATGGCGCAATGACAGCTCTTCGAGAAGATCAAGCGTGAACAGGCTGAGGGCATTCATTGAAACTCCGAATACAGTGTCGCACCCCTTGGGGTCGCAGTTTACTCATCCTGAGCATGCGCTATCATTACGGTATCAGACAAGGAGCTTTGTGATGCCCAAACTGATCCGCCTCTACATCACGCAAGTTGCATGGGGATTTGTCATCTCGGCGGTGTTTGTCGGGGTGCTGCTGGCGCTGAATGTTGCCAACCTGCGTGGCCTGATATTCGGTTCCGAGATTGGGCTGGTCGCTTTGGCAATGATCTGGTTCATGAACGGTATCGTTTTCGCTGGTGTTCAATTTGCCTATGCGATTATGAGCATGGCGGAAAAGCCAAAAGGCCCGCGGGGCGGTACGCCCATTGCTGCCGAATTTGAGCCAGTCCGCGTGGCTGCGGACAAAAACTAATCTAACCTGCCTGAAAATTCACAGAAACTCACCAACCGGGTATAAGGTAAGTCTATGTGGCGGGACCGCCAGTCAACCGTGCGGTGTGATTCCCGAGGACCTGTATGTACAGGTGGGCGCCAGGTAATCAGGCCAGGACCTGAACAGAGCCAGCCCCCTCGGAATTGCTTAAGGCCACCAGAATGCTACCAATCACAAGTAGGGCAGAACCCGCCACGGGCCTAAGTAGGGTGTGCGGCGGGTTTGCGCAAGGGGTCAGGCCTCAACAGGTTCGTGCAAGGCTGTGCGCATTTTGGCGAAATGTTCATCCCAGCCGCTATCAAGCGACAGGATCAGACCAAAGGCTTCTGCGCTTTGCGGAAGGCCTTCATGCACCAGGCCCAACCGGGTGCCCCCGGGGACAGCATCAAGCGTCCATTTGACTACACTGACGGCATCTCCGAGGGGTTTGATAGTAAATGTGTATTCCAGATACTCCGGCGGACGTGCAGCGCGAACCTCTCCCCAGATTAGTAGGTCGCCACTGGTGGTTCCAAACATCTCGAGCTTTTGACCGGCGGCCAGCGGGCGTTCGGGTTTGTGGAACCACTCTGCCAATCGCTCGGGTTCGGTCAGATACGCCCAGACAGTTTCCGGTTCGGCCCGCAGGAAAATCGTCTTTTGCAGAACTGTTTCCGTCATTTTTCTTTCCTTTCAATAGCTTTTTTTAGATTATTCAAGCGGTTATCCCAGAACTGATCAAAATAGCTGAACCAGTCGAGGATGGGGGCCATTCCCTTCGGCTCCAGCCGGTTTATGCGTTCCCGCCCGCGCGGTTCGACTGTGATTAGGCCGCCATCGGACAGTACCGTCAGGTGCTTCTTGACGGCGGCCCGGGTCATATCGAACCGGTCCGTAAGCTGACCGATTGTCATGTCTTGAGACGCGAGTATCTGCACAATCTCCCTGCGTGTCGGGTCAGCAAGGGCACGAAATGCGTTTTGGGTTTGAGTCTGCATTTGTCTCACCAATCGTGATACCATTTGGTATCGTAATATATGAAGTACCATATGGTATCATGTCAAGCCTCATTGCGACGCTTGATTTTTGTTCACGAATTGTTCACATTTCACTTATGACACTGGATTTACAGCCTGGACAAAAACTTGCTCGCGGAGTTTCGCGCCACTTATTGACGCATGGCTTTGTATCTGTTGAGGAATTTGTCCCCACGCGCGGCCTTCGTGTTGATGTCATGGGACTTGGCCCCAAGGGGGAACTGTGGGTGATCGAGTGCAAATCCAGCCGGGCCGATTATATGACGGATTCCAAATGGCAGGGATATCTGGACTGGTGTGATCGCTTTTTCTGGGCCGTGGATACTGATTTCCCGACCGATCTGCTGCCCGAGGAAACTGGCCTGATCATCGCGGATGCCTATGACGCCGAAATCATCCGGATGGCCCCGGAAGATAAGCTGGCATCGGCGCGGCGTAAGAAGATGATACAGAAGTTCGCAACAGACACGGCCCGCAGATTGCAGGCATTGCGTGATCCAAGAATTTGAACGTTCAGTCTTTTACAATCCGGGCAGCTTGCACGGCGGCGAGGATTTCCTCGGCAATTTCTTCCGCTTCTTCAGGCTCGAAGTCCATCGGGATCTCGATGCCGTCGGCCTCGATGAACAGGCGCACCATGCCGTGGTCGGTCGGGCCGATCTGAAGGTTTGCCTGAATGTCACGTTCGGTGTTGATGCCCATTTGCGCCTCCGGGACTGAGCGTTCGTGCTAGCGCGCAAAGGGTTGAGAATCAAGCCGCCTTTGAGGTCAGGTGAGGTATGGATGATATTCTTATCAGAGCTTTCCGCCCAGATGATGCGCCCTGGTTGGTCGAACAACATGGCCGTCTTTATCAACGGGACGAGGGGTTTGACGACACTTTCGCGCCTCTCGTTGAACGGATTCTGGCGGATTTCGTCTTGTACCACGATCCAGCGCGCGAGCGGGGCTGGATCGCGGAATGGAATGGCGCGCGGCTCGGCAGTATCTTTTGCGTCGCACTGGACGGTCACACCGCAAAACTGAGGTTGTTTCTGCTGATGCCAGAGGCCCGCGGGCAGGGCTTGGGGAGGCGCATGCTGGACACAAGCATGGAGTTCGCACGTAGCGCTGGATACCGCGAAATGGCCCTATGGACCCATGAAAGCCATCGGGCGGCCTGCAGGCTTTACAGGGCGTCCGGATGGCAATTGACCAGCAGCAAAAAAGTTCATTCCTTTGGCCGCGATCTTGTCGAACAAAGCTGGGAAATTCGTCTTTAATCCTCTTGCATTCCGGGTGCGTGTTCGGTACATCGCCCCACACAAGTGCCGCCTTAGCTCAGTTGGTTAGAGCGCTGGATTGTGGATCCAGAGGTCCCCTGTTCAAGCCAGGGAGGCGGTACCACTTCTCTCCAAGTGCAGATTGTTTTCGACACCGCGCCACGGGTCATTTGAGTCAAAAAAAACCGGACTTAAAGCAAGTCCGGGTTTCGTATGGTGTGTTGGCCTGACTTAACGTGCCAGGTTCAGACGGAGCTTTATCTTGGCCTTTCTGGCTGCCGGAAGGTGGCGGTTCAGCCGTTTATTGATCAGCCCGAATACTCCGACCACCACCAGCGTCAGCAGGATGAAGTAGAAGGCCAGGATCGGGTAGGGGATGAACGGGTTGAACGTCTTGTCGGCAAAATAGCTGGCGTAGTACAGCGCGTCGCCGCGTTGTTGCCAGGCGGGAAAGGCCGAAAAGAAGACGAGCGTGGTCGCGTGAAACAGAAAGATTGCTTCGTTCGTGTAGGCAGGCCATGCCAGACGCAACATGGTTGGCCAGATGATCCGGCGGAACCGCGACCAGCCCGACATGCCATAGGCATCGGCGGCCTCGATATCGCCCTTTGGGATCGAGCGCAGCGCGCCATAGAAGATCTCACCGGTATAGGCGGCGGTGTTCAGGAACAGAACGATCAGCGCCCCCAGCCATGCTGATGTCAGGGCGTCGAACATGGGATAGGACTTCTTCAGCGACAGGAAGAAGAAATAGGCAAAGAAGAACTGGATGAACAGTGGTGAACCGCGGAAGATAAAGATGAACCACTCGGATGGTTTGCGCAGCCATGTGTTGCTGGACGCTTTGCCCAGAGCGACCGCTGTCGCCAGAAAGAACCCGGTGACCAGTGCCATGATACCGAAGTAGATATTCCAGATCATGCCCGAGCCGATCAGGGTGAACTGTTCGCACAGGGTAAAGTCGTTGCGCGGCAGAAGCCGCTCACCAAGGCCGAGGGATCGCAGGCTGTAGTCCTGAATGGTTTGGATACAACTCATGCGGTGGTCTCCTTGCGCAGAAGCTCTCCGCCAGATGTGGCCTGACCGTGGGACAGGCGGCGCATCAGTTTTTCAAGCCCGATTTCCGAGACACGGGTCATGCCGAGGTAGAAGATCAGCAAAGCCAGGAAATACCACATGCGCCAATCGCCATGTGGATATTGAGTGAATTTCGAGGTCTTTGTTCCGCCCAATTCGCGGGCCCAATAGACGATGTCCTCGATGCCCAGCAGAAACAGCAGTGGCGTGGCTTTGATCAGCACCATCCACAGGTTCGACAGACCGGGAAGGGCATAAACCCACATTTGCGGCACCAGAATGCGCCAGAATGTCTGGCTGGGGGTCAGACCATATGCGGCGGCTGTTTCCAGCTGCGCATGGGGCACCGCCCGCATGCCGCCGAACAGCACATTGGCCGCAAAAGCTCCGAAAACGATCGAGAAGGTAATGACCGCAAGGAAGAAACCGTAGGTTTCATGCACAAACTCCGGAGCCGTGCTGAGCGGAAGTTTTGCAGCCTGACAGACGATGAAGTCGTTGCCCTGGCGGATCGGATCCGTCCAGTCTGGGCACAGGATCTTGTGGCGCGTCCATTCAAAGGCCTGATCAAGGGCGATCACGAAGAACATGAAGAAGGCGATATCCGGCACGCCGCGAACGATTGCGATATAACCTTTGCCCAGCCAGCTGACGGGCGGGATATGCGAACGGGCTGCCATCGCTCCGACGAACCCGAACCCCAACGCCACAGGCGCCGTGACGGCCAGCAACAGCAGGACCTTCAGGAACGACAGGTAGAACGACCAGTGTACGCCGTTGGTCAGATAGCAGGAAAACCAGCGGAACGTGCCCAGCGTATCGGGATCAGAGCAAAACGAGAAAATGGCGGGCCTCTTGAGGTGCTAAGGCTCAGGGGCTGCGCGCCCCGGCAGTCGGGGCGCACGACCTGGTTCAAATCAGAAGGTCGAGGACACTTCCCACTTGGTGATCAGCTCGTTCAGGCTGCCGTCGTCCTTCATGGACTGAATGGCAGTGTTGAGCTTTTCTTTCAGATCACCGTCCGACTCACGCACGCCGAGGCCGACACCACCGCCCAGCGGGACATCTTCGGCAACAAAGCGCAGGTCTGCGTCTTCATCAGCGATAGGTGCCAGGAACGACTTGTCGGCCAATACGGCGTCAGCTTCGCCATTACGCACGGCTGCGATGGTTTCCTCGGGGCTGGCGAACTCGACCAGAGTTGCACCGGACTCGGCAATGTAACCGGCCTGAATGGTACCGGTCTGCGCCGCAATCACGCCATTCGCGACGTCAACGTCGTCAGAGGTCGCTACATAAGCCGACGGATCCGGCGGCGTGTAGTTCTGGGTGAAGTCAATTACCTCGTCACGCTCGTCGGTGATCGACATGCCCGCGATGATGACGTCATAGTTGCCCGACACGAGGTTCGGAATGATCGAATCCCAGTCGTTCTTGACCCATTCGCATTCCAGATTTGCGCGTTTGCACAGCTCATCGCCCAGCTCACGCTCGAAACCGTCAATTTCGCCGGCGTCATTGATGAAGTTCCACGGAGGGTAGGCGCCCTCGGTGCCCATGCGGACCGTATCGGCCATGGCCATACCAGCGCTCAGCGCCAGTGCTGCTGTGGTCAGAATCAGGTTTTTCATTGTTACTCCCCTATTTGGTTCTGTCCTGAATTTATGCCGCCATGGTGGCGGATAGAAAACCCTGAAGTCGCGCGGATTCAGGGGTCGTAAAGATGTCTTCCGGCAGGCCTTCTTCTTCGATGAGGCCTTGATGCAGGAACACAACATGGCTTGAGATATCAGCGGCCATTTTCATGTCATGTGTTACGATAATCATGGTGCGGCCCTCAGAGGCCAGATCCTTGATCACCTTGATGACTTCCTGCTCCAGTTCGGGATCCAGGGCCGATGTGGGTTCATCGAACAACAGGGCCTGGGGCTCCATGCACAGGCCACGTGCAATAGCGGCGCGCTGCTGCTGTCCACCTGACAATTGCGCCGGGTATGCGTCGCACTTGTCGCCGATGCCGACCTTTTCCAGATACTTTCGGGCACTGTCCTCAACCTCGGCCTTGTCGCGGCCCATGACCGTAACAGGGGCCTCCATCACGTTTTGCAGGATGGTCATATGGGCCCATAAGTTGAACTGCTGAAACACCATCGACAGGTTCGTGCGAATACGCAGGACCTGTTTCGGATCGGCCGGACGGCGGCTATGCGCATTGCCAGCCCAGCGGACCGGTTCGCCTTTGAACAGGATCTCACCTTCTTGGCTGTCTTCCAACAGGTTACAGCAACGCAACAGCGTCGATTTGCCGGAACCTGACGAGCCGATCAATGAGACGACATCACCGCGCCTGGCGGTGATATCCACCCCTTTCAATACCTCAAGATTGCCAAAGCTCTTGTGTAGGTTCTTGATCTCGATGACCGGAGTGGAATCTGTCACGGGTGGTCCAGTTGTTATTGGTGTTGGTGCGGTACTAGGGCTGAAATTTCAGAGCAATGCAATGCGCAAATGACACGGAACGGGCCTTAAACTGTCAAATTGACCAGATGCTCTGACCAAAGTGGTCACAGATCGAGCAATTTGGCAGCCTCGGCGGACGGGTCGGGAACAGCAAGATATTGTTCGGCCGGGATGTCGATCAGACCATGCAAGTGCAGCGTCTTTCGGTCAGCGGGCGACAAATCATTGATGGCCGCGCGAACTGCCTTGGCAATCCGGGGCGCATCCTGGCCGTTGGCCGTGATGTAGGGCAGGGCCGGCGAAGGTTCTGTTGCTGTGACCTCGCGAAGCTCAGCGCCCAAATTCGAATGTTCCTTCAGCAATTCCCATGTTAGCGCATCCAGCGCAGCATAGTCCGCACGGCCTTCCGAAACAGCGCTTGCCGATAGCGCGTGACCGCCCGTTTCCAGTACGGAACTTGGAAGGCGGCTGTGCCGTGACAGATGGACCATGGGCGCCGCCCAACCAGACTGCGAAAGCGCCTCGTTATAGGCAAAGGTGCCTTTGGCTAGCTGATCCAGATTGCGGGCATCGTCTTTTCGGGCCACGATGACAGATCGGTAGTAGCCCGGCGGGCATCCGGCCAAACCGTAGTCCGGAGTGCCAACGAGCTGAACATTCTCATGCAACCGGGTCCGGAACGGCATGCCGCATGTTTGGGAAAAAACAAGGTCGGGGCTGTTCCAGACGTCCCAAACGTCGGCGCCTCGTGTCAGATGTGTAGGGCCAAAACCTATACCCGCCCGAATCAACGACCAAAACCGGTCATTGACCGGTTGCAGTGCGGGCATGTCATACATGCCCAGCGTGGCAATCACGATTTGGCTGCCTTTTGCCGGGCCAGGGCAGAGTCGACATCGCTGACACCCAACAGGCTGACCACCAGTCGCAGCAGCGAATCTTCTTCGCCGGTCCGATGCCCATCGGCCAGCGCCACCGACCACATCGCCTGAACCACGGCCAAACGGTCTTCGTAGGCGACGGCCTCTTTGATCGCGCGGGTAAAGCGGACGGTATCGGGGGCTTCGGCTTCAAGATCCTCGGCGCGGGCGCGCAGGGCTGCGGCCTCAAAAGGTGACAAGCCATAGCGTTCTGCCGATATCCGGTCGATTCGTGCCATTTCACTGTCGGCGTAGTCGTTGTCGGATCTGGCGATGCGCACCAGAAGAGCCGTCAGGGCCAATCGGGCGTCACTATCTGCAAGCGGGTCAGGCTGAGGCTGCGTGAGTCGGGAGAGAAAATCGCTGAACATGAAACCGATATAAAAGCGGACTACTTCTGTTCCAAGCGCGATTGTACTCGTTCATGCGCTTCTTGGCTGTCTTTAAAGCTCAGGCCCATCGCGATGCGGGCCTCTTCGACGATCTTCATTTCGCCTTCATCTGAATTCCCGTCGGCCAGAACAACCTCCCACAAAGCGTCCAGCGCGGCCAGACGCTCCTGCAGATCAGTCGTCTCGCGGATCAACTTGCCGAATGTATCGGTGTCTGGCGCGGCTGCGTGCAGTTTCTCGCATGTGGCACGGACTTTGGCGGCCTCGATCGCGTTGTGCTGATAAAGCCGTGCAAGAATGCGATCAATCAGGCTGATTTCTTCCAGTTTGTAGTCACGATCCGCCTGCGCCACGCGCACCATCAAAGCGCCCAAAGCCAGTTCGGCATCGGGATCGGGCAAATGGTCGTGCTGTGGCGGACGAAACGCCTGAAGGAATTTTTTTAACATACCGCGAGGTTATTCCATATTTTGTGGGCCGCCAAGCGTTGACTACCCGTCATAGCCGTGAATGGCCACAACTTAGCCGGTATCCGCTTCTGTGGTTGCCGCCCGGGATGCAAGAGATAAAAGTTAGTTACAGACGTGATC